>NZ_BMQY01000054.1 GCF_014648355.1 Couchioplanes azureus | reverse complement strand
CGCCGACGGCGAACGTCTTGGCGCCGCAGTCGAGCAGGTTGCGGCGGTGGCCCGGCGAGTTCAGCCAGCCGTTGACGACCTCGCGGGCGCTGCGGTAGCCCCAGGCGATGTTCTCGCTGCGCGGGGCGGTGTAGCCGGCGGCCCGGGCGCGGGCGACGAAGGTGGAGTTGCGGGCGCCGGTGTGGCTGAAGCGGCCGGTCGTGGCCATGTACTTGCTGTGCCCGCGGGCGGCCCAGAGCAGGGCGGCGTTGACCGGCAGGGCCTTGCAGCCGGCCTTGACGCGTGCCTGGTTGGACAGGCTGACGACCTGCGTCTGCAGCGTCGAGGTGGAGACCACGGCGGCCTGCGCGGGCGCTCCGGCGATGATCAGGCCGACGAAGGCGGCGGCGGGGATCAGCGCGAGGGTGGCGAGGCGACGGACCAGGGTCTTCTGCACGGGACAACCTTTCGACAACTCCGCCCGGGCGCTTGTTCGCCAGGCACGCCATTCCCTTCGGAGGGCCGGCGGGCTTCGCTGATGCCGGTTCAGGTGC
>NZ_BMQY01000053.1 GCF_014648355.1 Couchioplanes azureus | reverse complement strand
ATCTGCTCGGCGATCTGGGACTGGGTGAGGTTGCCGTAGAAGCGCAGGGTGAGGATCTTCTGTTCGCGGGGGTCGAGGGTGGCCAGGGCGGGGCCGAGGGCGACGCGGGTTTCGGCGAGTTCGTATTCGTGGTCTTCGCCGCCGAGGGTGTCGCCGAGTTCGGTGGTGCCGTCGGCGCTGATCGGGGTGGAGAGGCTGGTGGCGTTGTAGGCGCGGGCGCCTTCGAGGCCTTCCAGGACGTCTTCTTCGGTGACGCCGAGGTGGGTGGCGATGTCGGCGACGGTGGGGGAGCGGCCGAGGGTGTGGGTGAGGGTGGCGTTGGCTTCGGTGATGGCCAGGCGGAGTTCTTGCAGGCGGCGGGGGACGCGGACGGACCAGGTGCGGTCGCGGAAGTGGCGTTTGATCTCGCCGATGATGGTGGGGATGGCGTAGCCGGCGAAGTCGACGCCGCGGGTGGGGTCGAACTTGTCGACGGCTTTGATGAGGCCGACGGTGGCGGTCTGGATGAGGTCGTCGGTGGGTTCGCCGCGGCCGGAGTA
>NZ_BMQY01000052.1 GCF_014648355.1 Couchioplanes azureus | reverse complement strand
ACGCGCGCAGGTAGCCGATCCGCTTCGGGTCGTTGACTAGCAGCTTGCCGCCGTTGCCGGCGGTGTGCGCGATGTAGACGTTGGCGACGGTGGTCTTGCCCCACCCGGTGGAGGCACTGACCACCACGTGCGGGGTGAGCCGCTTGAGCGGCAGCGTCACCCACTCGTCGCCGGCCTTCTTGGCGATCGGCACGTCATCGATGGCGTACTGCTGGTTCGCCTCCGCGGTGTACCAAACCGACGCCGGTGGGCGCTTCGGATGCTTGAGCTCGATCACCAGCTCGCGGGGCCGGTGCGTCGCCGCCCACGGGCCCTCCGGCAGCCGGGCCAGGGCCAGGTCTCCCACCTCCTGGATGAGCGCCTTGTTGGTGATCTCGGCGTCGAGCTTGATCCGCACGGTGGCGTCGTCGGCGTCCAGCGGCACCCGCAGCACCGGCACCGCGAGGGCGCCCAGGGCGTGTTCCAGGCGGTCGCCGAGGCGCGGCAGCCTGCGGGCCGCACGCAGCAGCCGCGGCGAGACCGGGATCGGCAGCATCGTCATCCGCA
>NZ_BMQY01000051.1 GCF_014648355.1 Couchioplanes azureus | reverse complement strand
TGCGGGGCACGGCCACCCAGGTGGCCGGGTCCCGCCTGTCGTAGCCGAGCAGGCCGGCGGCGCCGGCGGCGAACAGGCCGGCGGCGCGGCGCAGCCCCCAGTCGTGCACGACGTGCACGACGCGGCGCACGACGATGACCACGGCGACGGCGGCGCTGACCCACAGCGTGACCAGCGGGTGCGCCACGAGCGCCCACAGGTAGCCGACGACACCCCAGCGCACGGCCATGCGCTGGTGGCCGGGTATCCGGCCCCAGCGGGTCCGCGGGTAGCGCTCGCCGCGGAAGTTGGGCCGCGCCTCCGGGCGTTCCGGGGCTGCGTACAACCAGGTCGAGTCCCACGGCCCGGGGGTCTCGAAGATCAGACCTCCGGTGGCGGCCCGCCAGATCGGGCCGAGGATCGCGCGGACGAACGGCGAGTAGAGCGCCAACACGGCCAGCCCGGCCGCCACCAGCAGCACATGGCCGGCGGTGGTGGCGAACAGGAAGTGCAGCACCGTCACGACCGGGTGCGTGCCGTCCTCAGCCGCGGCCGGGACGGAGGGAGTGACGCTCGGCGACGGGTGCGGCTTGGC
>NZ_BMQY01000050.1 GCF_014648355.1 Couchioplanes azureus | reverse complement strand
GACCGCGGCGGCGATCGTGTCCTGGCGGTAGAGCGGCACGTCGTCGGGCTTGGTAAACAGCCAGAACCCGGGCCGGTCCGCGACCGGGGTGCGCCAGCGGAACGTCTTCGCACCGGACTCGTCGACGAAGCGGCCCACCTCGCCGACGAGGGCGCCGTCGCGGGTGTACGGGTAGACGGCGGTCAGCGTGCCAGCCTTGGGCCAGCCCCGACGCGGCCGCGGCGAAGCCGGCTTGCGGATTGCTGGTTTTGCAGAATTCTGCATCGGCTGAGCTGCGGCAATACCGTCAAAATCCGGACGCGGCTCCCACGAATCGAACAGCTCGGCCGCCGACATGCCCAACGCGGCCACCACGGCATCGGCGGGGCAGCCGGTCTGGCAGCAGAGCAGGGTCAGCCCGCCCCGGTCGGCGGAGTCGCGCCAGTCCACTGACAGCGACGGGCGGGTGTCGTCATGGGCAGGGCATCGCGCGTCGAGATGCGTGGTGCCGCGCGTACGCGGCGCGCAGCCGGCCGCCTCCAGAGCGGTTGTGACACGCTCGAAGCTGCTGCCGTCAGCCCGTTGCTGGGCCACGGGGGAACCCACGTGTTAGC
>NZ_BMQY01000049.1 GCF_014648355.1 Couchioplanes azureus | reverse complement strand
CAGGCCCTTGTAGCCGAAGACCGGCTTGCGGCTGAACACCGGGATGACCTCGGTGATGATGCCGAAGAACGGCAGCGCGATGATGTAGACCTCGGGGTGGCCGAAGAACCAGAACAGGTGCTGCCACAGCATCGGGCCGCCGGTGTCGACGTCGAAGACGTGCGCGCCCAGCACCCGGTCGGCGGCCAGCGCGAACAGCGCGGCGGCCAGGAACGGGAAGACCATGATCACCAGCAGGCTGGTGACCAGGATGTTCCACGTCATGATCGGCATCCGGAACATCGTCATGCCCGGCGCCCGCAGCGTGATGATGGTGGTGATGATGTTGACGCCACCCAGGATCGTGCCCAGGCCGGACAGCGCCAGGCCGACCACCCACATGTTGCCGCCGATACCCGGCGAGTGCAGGTCGTCGCTGAGCGGCGTGTACGCGAACCAGCCGAAGTCGGCCGCACCGCCGGGGGTGAGGAACCCGCTGATGGTGATCGTGCCGCCGAACAGGTACAGCCAGTAGGCGAACGCGTTGAGCCGCGGGAACGACACGTCGGGCGCGCCGATCTGGATCGGCACCACGAAGTTCGCGAAGGCGAACACGATCGGCGTCGCGAAGAACAGCAGCATGATCGTGCCGTGCATGGT
>NZ_BMQY01000048.1 GCF_014648355.1 Couchioplanes azureus | reverse complement strand
TGAAGGCGTCGAGGTCGCGCCCCGCGGTCGCGGTGTGCAGATGCCAGGCAGCGTCCACCTTCGGCGCCAACACCCTCGCCAACCGCTCAGGCGTCAACGAACCGACCACACCATCGTCCAACACACCCGCGCAATGAACCACCGCCCGCAACCCCGGCAGACTCTCCACCAGCGCAGCCACCGCCACCGGATCCGTGACATCACACGCCACCACCCGACCCGGCAAACCATCGGCCCCCGCAGCATCCGGACCCCGACGACTCACCAACACCAGATCCGACACACCCTGACCCGCGAGATGACGCGCCACCCGCGCACCGATGCCACTCGTACCACCGGTGACCAACACCGTGCCCCGCCACGACACCGGCCGCCCACCACCGGCAACCCGCACCAGACGCGGCACGAACACGCCACCGTCGCGCACCGCCAACTCAGGCTCATCCGACGCCAACACCTGCGCCGAAGGAACACCCTCCACCAGCATCAACCGGCCCGGATTCTCCGACTGCGCCGAACGCACCAAACCCCGCACCGCCGCACAAGCCAACTCCCCCGGCCGGGTCACCACCACCAGACGACGATCACCGGACAACCGGTCCTGCAACAACTCCAACGCCCACACCGACGCCGCATGCACCGACGCC
>NZ_BMQY01000047.1 GCF_014648355.1 Couchioplanes azureus | reverse complement strand
CAGGCGCGCGTCCAGCACGTACACCCGGGTGTTGGCGATCGGGCCGCCGATCGGCGCCGGTACCTCCCCGGCGCCGAGCGGGCGGCTGATAGTCGCGCAGACCGTGGTCTCGGTGGGGCCGTAGGCGTTGGCCATGGTCCGGCCGGCGGACCACCGGGCGACCACCTCGGCGGAGGGCGCCTCACCGGCCACCACCAGCGACGTCACGCCGGTCAGGGCGCCCTCCGGCAGGACGGCGAGCGCCGCCGGGGGCAGGGTCACGTGAGTGACGCCGGTCTCGGCGATCGTGGCGCTGAGCTGCGGGCCGACGGCGAGCCGCCCCGCGGAGGGCACCACGAGCGCCGCGCCGGACAGCAGCGCCGGGCACATGTCCGCGACGGCCGCGTCGAAGCTGGGCGAGGCGAACTGCAGGACCCGGCTGTGCGGGCCGATCCCGTACCGGCCGGCCTTGGCCGCGGCCAGGCTCGCGATGCCGCGATGGCTGACGGCCACCCCCTTGGGGCGGCCGGTGGAGCCGGAGGTGTAGATGACGTAGGCGATGTTGTCCGTGGAGAGGGACCGGACCACCTCGGTGTCGGTTTCGTCTCTCAGTTGCGCCGCCACGTCGGCGGAATCCAGCGACACCGCGGGCACGTCGAGGTCGGGCAGCTCGCGTGCGGTGGCC
>NZ_BMQY01000046.1 GCF_014648355.1 Couchioplanes azureus | reverse complement strand
CAGGCGCGCGTCCAGCACGTACACCCGGGTGTTGGCGATCGGGCCGCCGATCGGCGCCGGCCAGTCCCCCGCGGCCAGCGGCCGGCTGATGGTCGCGCAGACGGTGATCTCGGTGGGACCGTACGCGTTGATCAGCGTCCGCCCGGCGGACCACCGGGCGACCACCTCGGCGGAGGGCGCCTCACCGGCCACCGCGAGCACCGTCACGCCGTCGAGCGCGCCGTCGGGCAGCACGTCCAGCGCGGTCGGCGGCAGCATCACCTGGGTCACGCCGGTCTCGGCGATCGTGGCGGCGAGCTGCGGGCCGACGGTCAGCCGCTCCGCGGAGGGCACCACGAGCGCCGCGCCGGAC
The DNA here is from genome assembly GCF_014648355.1 of Couchioplanes azureus. Lineage (GTDB taxonomy): Bacteria > Actinomycetota > Actinomycetes > Mycobacteriales > Micromonosporaceae > Actinoplanes > Actinoplanes azureus. Next base: position 324 of record NZ_BMQY01000046.1, on the reverse strand, counting down.
AGCAGCGCCGGGCAGATCTCGAGGATGATCGCGTCGAAGCTGGGCGAGGCGAACTGCAGGATCCGGCTGTGCGGGCCGATCCCGTGCCGGGCCCGTGCGGCGCAGAGGCTCGCGATGCCCTGGTGGCTGACCACGACGCCCTTCGGTCGCCCGGTGGAGCCGGAGGTGTAGATGACGTACGCGGTGTGGTCCAGGGCGAGGGGCCGGACCCGGTCCGCGTCGGTCACCGGCGCGGCGGGCAGGTCCGCCAGCTCGGCGGCGACCTCGGCGGAATCCAGCGACACCGCGGGCACGTCGAGGTCGGGCAGCTCGCGTGCGGTGGCC
>NZ_BMQY01000045.1 GCF_014648355.1 Couchioplanes azureus | reverse complement strand
ACCACCGACCATCGCCGACAACACCCCGTCCGGACCCACCTCCAAGAACCGCTCCGCCGCCGTAGCAGCAATACCGTCAGCGAACCGCACCGCCTCCCGCACATGCCGCACCCAATAACCCGGATCGGTGAACAACACCGACTCGACCCGCCCAGTCACATTGGAAACCAACGGAATCGACGGCTCCCGCAACGTCAGCGTCTCCACCACCGCCGAGAACGGCCCCAACATCGGATCCATCAACGCCGAATGGAACCCATGACTGACCCGCAGCCGCCTCACACCCTCAACACCAGCCACGGCCGCCTCCACCGCCGCAGCCACACCCGACAACACCACAGCATCCGGACCGTTCACCGCCGCAATCGACACCCCATCAGCCACCACGATGTCCGACTCGGCCGCCCGCACCGCGACCATCACCCCACCGGCCGGCAACCCCTGCATCAACCGACCCCGCGCCGACACCAACGTGCACGCATCCTCCAGAGAGAACACCCCGGCAACATGCGCCGCCGCGATCTCCCCCACCGAATGCCCGATCACCACATCCGGCCGCACACCCCACGACTCCAACAACCGGTACAGCGCCACCTCCACCGCGAAAATCGCCGGCTGCGCATTACCCGTGGCATCCAGATCACCCCAGTCGATGTCCACACACGCAGTCACCGCATCGAACGCCGCAGCAAACACCGG
>NZ_BMQY01000044.1 GCF_014648355.1 Couchioplanes azureus | reverse complement strand
CCAACTTCGTGCCCCGTGCGATCGCCGCTCTTGACGTGGCCAGCGAGGTCACCGGAGACACCCGTACAGACGTACTAAACCGGGCGGTGCAATTCTATGCATACCTGGTCAAAAGGGCTGAAGAGGGCATGTTGATCTTCGTGGAAGATCCCAAAACCGGGACCAAGGAGAGAGTGGTCTTCTTCTGACTCGGTGCCCCCCGGAGATCGGCTTTCCGGGGGGCACAACTTTGCCACCACGAACCCTGGCGAAGAACCGGACGTACGCGGCGAGCCGGGTGACCGGCGGTACGGTGAGGCTTCCTCAGCACGCGTCCGCCCGTACATAGACGCCACACCACGCGGGCGCCTCCACCGCAACGATCTGCCAACCGTCATCGTCGCGGGTCTCGAACCGCCACGGGTGCACAGTGCTCTGGTAGCTCAGCGCGCTTCCGCCGGAGCCCCACCAGACCGCCTGCACGTCCACCGCCACCTCGACCCGGCCCTCCTCCAGCTCGCGGACCGTCAGCGTGCCGAAGCTCAGCCGGACCGCGTCGCTGCTCTTCATCGCGTCGCGGTACGCCCGCCACCCGGCCACCAGCTCGTCCTCACGCTCATCGTCGAGCACGTTGATCAGGCCTTCCTCGGCGCCGTAGCTCAGCGCCTGCAGGTACTGACTCGCCGCCACGTCGGGCGACACCGCGCCCCGGCTCGCCTCGGCGGTCACCCGCCACACCCAGGCCACCGGCACCGCGACCACGGTCCCGCCGCAGCACACCAGCACGGTCGGCA
>NZ_BMQY01000043.1 GCF_014648355.1 Couchioplanes azureus | reverse complement strand
CGGCGTCGCGGATCGCCGTCGCCGCCGCCTTCTGAATCTTGTCGTCGGCGGACAGGGCGACGTCCAGGCGCGGCGCCCACTCCCCGGTCTTGACCTCGTCGCCGTCGCAGACCACGGCGTCGCGGCCGTCCGGGTGCATGGACAGGCGGTAGTCGAGGCCGGTGCGCCGGTTGTCGCCGTCGCGGCGGCTCAGCCGTTCCAGCACGTACGGCAGTTCGGCGACCTTGGCCCAGCCGTTGACCTCGCCGGCGTCGGCGTCCTCCCGGCCAACCTTGCGGTACACGCCGCGGGAGAACACGTCCTCGTCGTCGCCGGTGGAGTAGCGCCAGGCGCCCTGCGACATAGGGATGCGGTAGCGCGGATGCGCCGGGGTCTGCTGCGGCGAACCGCTGTCGCCGCCGCCGGAACCGCCGCGGCGCTGGGCAGGAAACGGCAGCACCGTCCCGCCCGCGACCTGCGGGGTCGGGGCGGGGACGGCGGGCAGCAGCTCGGCGGGCACCGGCTCCAGGGCGTCGAGGGCGAGCCCGGCGGCCAGATGCTCGGCCAGGTCCGCCTTCTCCACGTCGAGCGGGGTACGCACCACCTCGACGGCGGCGGCCGTGCCGGTCAGGGCGGCGGCGACGATCGCGGCGTGCCGGTAACCGGCCTCGTCCCGGTCGGCCACCACGCGCACGCGGGCGCCGGCGAGCGCGGCCGTCCACTCGCCGCGCCACTCCTCGCCGCGCTTGCACGCGCCGTTGGGCTTGGTGACCGCGGCGACGCCGGCCGCCGCCGCGGTGTCGGCGTCCTTCTCACCCTCCACCACGTACACCGCCTCACCGGCGGCG
>NZ_BMQY01000042.1 GCF_014648355.1 Couchioplanes azureus | reverse complement strand
CCGGAGAACACCAGCCCCACCGAGCGGTGCGCGGCCACCCCACGCACGACCGTGTCGCCGAGCAACACCGCGCGGTGCGCGAACGGCGACCGGGTCACCGCGAGGGAGTGGCCGGCGTCCGCCGGTAGGAGGGTCGGGCGCGCGACGAGCCAGTCCCGTAGCCGTTCGATCTGCAGATCCAGGGAACGGGCCGACTTCGCCGAGACCGGCAGCGGCACCGGGCCGGCGACGGGGACCCGCGCCAGCGCGACGACCGGGGCGGCCTGCTCGATGATCACGTGTGCGTTGGTGCCGGAGATGCCGAACGACGACACCGCCGCGCGCCACGGCCGATCCACCCGCGGCCACCCGACCGCCTCGGTCACCAACCGCACCGCCCCGGCCGCCCAGTCCACATGCGTAGACGGACGATCCACATGCAGGGTGGCCGGAACCACACCATGACGCATCGCCATCACCATCTTGATGACCCCGGCCACACCCGACGCCGCCTGGGTATGCCCGATGTTCGACTTCACCGAACCCAACAACAACGGACGATCCACACCACGATCACGCCCGTACGTCGCCAACAACGCCTGCGCCTCGATCGGATCCCCCAACGTGGTGCCCGTACCGTGCCCCTCCACCACGTCCACGTCCCGCGCCGACAAACCCGCCGAAGCCAACGCCTGCCGGATCACCCGCTGCTGAGACGGCCCATTCGGCGCCGTCAACCCATTCGACGCACCATCGGAATTGACCGCCGACCCGCGAACCACCGCAAGGACCTCGTGACCGTTCGCCAACGCATCGGACAGCCGCTCGACGACCAGCACACCCACACCCT
>NZ_BMQY01000041.1 GCF_014648355.1 Couchioplanes azureus | reverse complement strand
TCGGATTCACGGCTGCCGCCGGCGCGGCCGCGGCTCTGCTCCTGGCGGTGCGACGGCAGTTGCTGTCCGAGCACACCCACGACCTGGAACTCCGCAAGCACGAACACACTCAAGCCGCTCAAGCGCACACCGAGCGCGACGCTGCGGAACGCCGCGTCACCGACCTCTACACCAAGGCCGCCGAACAGCTCGGCCACCCCGAGGCCGCTGTACGCCTCGCCGGCCTGTACGCCTTGGAGCGCGTCGCGCAGAGTAATCCCTACCAGCGGCAGACCATCGTCAACGTCCTGTGCGCCTACCTGCGCATGCCCTATTCTCCGCCCGTCGTAGTCGAGTCCCAAACCGCCCCGCCGCCGCTGACCGACTTACCACTGACGCCGAGCAAGCCATCCGCCGCCGCGCGTGACCCGCACCAGGAACTGCAAGTCCGGCTGACCGCCCAACGCATCCTCACCACGCACCTGAAGCCGCCCAGCGATACCGTCACCGACCCCGGCTCGGCTTCGTCCTTGAGAGGTGACCTCTACTTCGGCGGCGCCATCCTCAAGCCCGACCCGGATCAGCTCTTCTGGCCAGGCATCGACCTCGACCTCACCGGCGCCGTCCTCGTCGACTGGAACTTTGTCCGTTGCCATCTCCTCTACGCCATCTTCAACAAGGCCACCTTCATCGGCGACGCGGACTTTCACCAGGCGACCTTCCTTCGCGACGCGTACTTTTGGGAGGCGACCTTCACCGGCAGCGCGTACTTTCTCGAGACGACCTTCACCGGCAGCGCGGAGTTCCAGGAGGCGACCTTCACCGGCCGGGCCGGCTTCAGCAGGGCGACCTTCGCTGACGGTGCGAGCTTCCACCGGGCAGCCTTCACCCGCGGGGCGAACTTCCGCAAGGCGGACTTCACCGGCGACGCGAACTTCCACAAGGCGACCTTCGAC
>NZ_BMQY01000040.1 GCF_014648355.1 Couchioplanes azureus | reverse complement strand
AAATTAAACCTGTTGTGCATTTAGCATAAATTAATTTTTGTTTTATTTATACTTCTTTTAAAAACGAAAAAATTCAGATACTGTATCATTGTAAAGGAAGTGATTTTAGATGCAATTCTTGTTGCTAAACCTTGAAATGATTTTGCAAAATTGACATTGATTGTGAACTGACCTGCTAATTGCGAAAATGCTGTCTCAATTCTTTTTCTAATTTTAGATTTTGTATAAGAGAATTTTACAAAATCTAGTTGGTTTTTTCGCATTGGTACAGATAAGTTTATGTTTGAATAATTGAATAAATCTACTTGTAGTTCTTTACTGATGTATCCTCTATCACCTATTAATTCACAGTTTTTGAAGTTTTCTTTAATGTCTTTAAGATAATTCACGTCGTGGATATTTGCAGGAGAAAAATCATACGAATGAAAAATTCCATTTTTATCACAAACTGCGTGGAGTTTAAATCCAAAATAACGGGTTTTTTGTGCTGCACAATATCCAAAAGCTGGTCGGATTTGTTCAGTGGAGCAAATTTCTGAGCGTAATGCTCTACTTATTTTACAAATTTCAACTGGTGTAGAATCTACTACAAAAACGTCTGTAAATTCTGAAAATTTACCGCTTAAAACTATCCGTATTTTTTCAAAGTATGGAAAAAGTGATCTTCGTCTTTTATTGAAAACGCTTCTTTCAATTTTATTTTCTAAAACAGTGCCAGAAAGCATTCTAAATAACTGTAATTCAGAGTTAATAGACATATACTCTGCCGTCACCGTAAGTGCAACCAATTCCAAATCAGAAAGTTTTGGAACTCTGATTTGCTTAGAAGTTGTAATATGTCCGCAAGTATTTGTCAATTCTTTTAAAATAATTTCGTAATTTTGAATGAGATTGTTCATGTATTTAAGTGATTGGTAGTCAGGTAAATATACGATTTTTTAATCAAATGAACAATCTTTTTTCCTATATTTCTAAATGCACAACGGGTTTATTAGTATTAAAATTGATGACGAAAATGCGCATAAAT
>NZ_BMQY01000039.1 GCF_014648355.1 Couchioplanes azureus | reverse complement strand
CCGCTCCTGGCGGATCGAGGGCGCTACGCGCCCGTCTCCCGGCCAGTTGGCGCTACGCGCCAACGCTATGTTGATGTTGATATTGAACGTAAAACCCCAGTTCATTGCATGTAGAAATGCAGAAATCTGCTAAAGCAGATTTCTGCATTTCTACATGTCTGCCAGCGCTTCGCGCTGTCATCCACATCGGACGATCATTGACTAGACTCTCTTCCTGGCGCTCCCAGCAAACAAGCCCTGGCTCGGGGGATGGCCTCCCCGAAGCAGGGCTTGCTGAAAACCGGCGCGTTGCCGCGCGCTTAGGTGAGAAGAAGCCGCTCTCTGCTGCCGTCTGGACCTTCGATGTAGACGGCCTTGCCTTCGTTCTCGGCCTGCACGATGTACGCGTACACCTGGACTGCCCGATTGAACGTGTCCGTCCTGTTGTCGCCAGTCACTTTGGTGGCGATCTCCAGCGCTCGAACGGCTCGCTTCACCAGGTTGATCGTGAACTTCGTCAGAGTGGTGGCGGTTTCGGTTCGTTCATCAAGATCGGTACCAGGCATGTCTTCAACCTTCCTTGGAAGCCGGCTCCTGTTCACACGCAGGACCGGTTCTTTGCCGTACGAGCCTCGGGTTAGGGGGGTCTGCTTGCCCGTACGAAACTACTCTCATGTTCCCGTGAAACCCGAAGATACTCCATATCCAACAGGTTGCACTATGGTGATCGTCTCCCGATATCTAGATGCTTGCGCATGGCCCTGGATACCTGCTTCGCATCTCCTCGTACCACTGTAACGCTGAGCCTGCGGCTCGTCTACGCAACGTACATCCTCCGGGTAAAGTCACCGTTCACCCTGCACAACCGCGATGATGCTCGAAGGGTGACGGCTCGATGGCATCATCAGTACTCCTCTCATACATACTTTGCGTGTACCTGCGGAAGACAAAGCTGAGCAAGGTTTGACCGATTTGAGAGGTTATGAGGCTTTTACGGGGGAACTCTTTGCGCATCCCTCCGGACTCTCTGTTGCCGTGATATGGGATCGTCCAGGTAAGCTCATTGCGGAACTGCAAACTCCCC
>NZ_BMQY01000038.1 GCF_014648355.1 Couchioplanes azureus | reverse complement strand
TCCCTGTAGTGCTCTGCCGCGGGCAAGGCGGCGGGGTTGTGGGATGCGAGGGCCGGGCCTGCCAGGGCACCGGCCCTCGCGCTGTTGTGCGCCTGCGCTTCCGCTGACCCGATGGGCTTTGCAGCGTTAGCGCTGTATTGAGCTGCCTCTGACTCTACAGCAATAGCGCTGTATTGGGAGCGCCCGTTTCCCCGGATGGTGCAGAGCAGATTGCGGGCTAGTTGCGCGGCCTCGGCCGGGCGTCGTCCCAGGCCTTGACCGTGCTGGGCTGCCACGCCGAGACGCGCTTGCCGAACTTGCGCTCCGCTGCTGGGGCCTGTCCCCGAGCAACGTATGCCCGCCAGGTGCTGGCCGAGATACCGAGATAGGCAGCGACATGCTCCGCCGTCCACCAGTCGGTGGGCAGCTCCGCGGGATCGATACGGGTAGGCATCGCCCTGCACGGTAGCGCAGGTGTACAGCACCGGCGCTGTAGCCACGTCGTTGTTCATGGTGAGAGAATCCAGTGATCGACAGGGACCTATCCAGGCCCTGAAAAGGACCTCTTCCGGACCACAGGGGGACATCAGGCGGACCAGGCTTGTGCGCGCGTACGCGCGGGCCTCAGCGTCGAAGGTGACCCGATACGCGGACGTAAGGAGACACCGGTGGCCCACCAGCGCCGCGGCGAACCTCGCACCGTCCTGGAACACCTGGTGCGCGAGATGAACCGCACCTACGAGGAGATGGCCGGCCTGTTCGCCGCGACCGCCCGGGAGGCCCAGGAGACGGCGACGATCACGCCACGGCACCTCGGCCGGCTCGCCCGTGGCGAGCGGCCAGCGGCCAGCACGACGCCGGCGACGCAGCGCGTCCTGACCTTGATGTTCGGGCGCCCGGTGGAAGAACTCCTCAGCCCGTGGGGTCACGACCTGGCACCCGCCCACCAGCCGGCCACAGGCGGCCTGATCCCGTCACCCGGCACCGAAGGAGGACTTCTCGTCATGGCCGCTCAGCGTGCACGTCACTTCTCTGCCATCGCCGGCGAGACCGGCGCCAGTCCGGACGTGGTGGATCTGTTCCGCGATGACGTTCAGCGGCTCGCCAC
>NZ_BMQY01000037.1 GCF_014648355.1 Couchioplanes azureus | reverse complement strand
TCCGCGGTCGTCGGCGGCATGCTCGCCAAGGCCTCGCACGACACCGGCGAGCCGCACGCCGCGATGCTGCAGGCCCGGACCGCGTACCTGTGCGCGGAACAGGCGGACCACCCGGGCCTGCGGGGATGGCTGCGCGGGCTGCAGTCGATGGTGGCCTACTGGGCGGGCCGGCACCGCGAGGCGGTCCGATACGCCGAGCAGGGCATGCAGTACGCGACCATCGGTTCCGGCACCACGGCGGTATGGCTGCCCGTCAGCGCCGCCCGCGCGCACGCCGCGCTGGGCGACGTCGACAGCGCCGTCACCTCGATCCGCCGCGCCGAAACGGCATGGGACAACGTCCACCCCGACGAGGTCGACGAGCTCGGCGGACTGTGCACCTTCACCCTTCCCCGGACGCTCTACTACGCGGCCGACGCGCTCGCCTGGACCCCCGGGCACGACGACGGGGAGGCGTACGCCGAACGCGCCGTGGCGGCCTACGCCGACCAGACGGATCCGGCCTGGGCATTCGGTGACGAGGCCGGGGCGCGCACCGACCTCGCGATCGCTCGGGTGGCCCGCGGCGAGCTGGAGGGCGCCGCGGAGGTCCTCGCCCCCGTGCTCGAGCTGACTCCCGAACGGCGAATCAACGGCATCCGGCACTCGGTGCAGCGGGTCCACGCGGCGTTGACCGCCTCCCCGGCTGTGGACGCGGCGCCGGTTGGCGCCATGCAGGAGGAGATCGAGGGGTTCCTGCGGACGCCTGTAGCGGCCCTTCCCCGATAGGGCACGATCGGGGCATGTACCCACTCACCTTGGCCGGACCGTCGGTGGTCCTGCGCGAGTTCCGCGAGACGGACCTGGAGGCCGTACACGCCGTGGTCGGTGACCAGCGCGTCACCGACTGGCTCAGCTTCGACGCCCGCACGCCGGAGCAGGCGACAACCATGCTCAGCGGCATTCTGAGCCGCGCCCAGGAAGAACCACGGCACGAGTACTACCTGGCCGTGGCTCTTCCCCGTACGGATGTCCTGGTTGGGTTCGTCCGCCTGGCCCTCGACGGAGTCCAGGCCGGCAAGCTGGGATACGCGATCGCGTACGACCACTGGGGGCACGGGTACGCCACGGACGCCATCCGCAGCATGGTCACCTTCGGCTTC
>NZ_BMQY01000036.1 GCF_014648355.1 Couchioplanes azureus | reverse complement strand
TCGCTGCCGGCACCGGCCCGGCCCGGAGAGACATGGCCTGATCAGGAGCTTGACCGCCAGTAGCCGCTGACGTGTCTCATCACAGTCCTGCCGTTCTCCGCACCGGACCGGGACCTGCTGCGTCCTCACCGGGCAAGGAGAAGAACGCATGTCCATGCTGGCAGAACTGGCCGAGGTCGTCATCGGCGTCGACACCCATAAAGAGACCCACAGCGCCGCGATCCTCGACACGCGCACCGGCGCGGTGCTGGACCGGGTCACCGTCAGCGCCGACCCCGACGGCTACACCGCGCTGATCGCCCTGGCCGAGCAGCACTCGGGCCTGCGCGCCTGGGCGCTGGAGGGCTCCGGCGGATACGGCGCCGGCCTGACCCGGCACCTGGCCGACGCGGACGAACTGGTCGTCGAGCTGGACCGGCCGCAACGTCCAGTGCGCCGAAGCGGGGCGAAGTCGGATGCGATCGACGCCGAGCGCGCCGCCCGTGACGCCCTCGCCCGCACGCGTCTGGCCCAACCTAAAACCGGCGCTCAACGCGCTGCGCTGCAGATTCGGCTGACCGCCCGGCGCGCGGCTGTGGAGGCCGGCGCCGACGCCCAAAGGCAGCTGCACGCCTTGGTCATCACCGCACCCGAACCAGTGCGGGCCCGGTTCCGCGGCCAAAGCACCCGGATCATGCTCGTCACCGCCACCCGCCTGCGCCCGGCCGCGGTCACCAACGTCGAGGTGTTCACCTGTCTGAGCGTGCTCCGCGACCTGGCCCGCCGCGTGCGGTTTCTCGAAGCCGAAGCCGCCGCGCACGAGAAAGCGATCCGCGCGATCGTGCGCTCGTGGCGCCCGGAGCTACTCGCGTTGACCGGCGTGGGACCGATCGTCGCCGCCACCGTGCTCACCGCCTGGTCACACCCTGGCCGGTGCCGCAACGACGCCGCGTTCGCCATGCTCGCCGGCGCCGCTCCGATCCCCGCGTCCTCCGGCAAGATCGTGCGTCACCGGCTCAACCGCAGCGGCGACCGCCAACTCAACCGCGCCCTGCACACCATCGTGCTGACCCGACTCAAGCAGGACGAACGCACCCAGGCCTACGCCGAACGCCGCCGCGCTCAAGGCAGAACCGACCGCGAGATCAAGCGCTGCCTCAAGCGTTACATCGCCCGAGAA
>NZ_BMQY01000035.1 GCF_014648355.1 Couchioplanes azureus | reverse complement strand
AGCATATAAGAATGAAGATTCTATAGCGATTGTCGACAAGGCTATTGCTAGCCTCGGAAATAACGAAGGGAACGCGTAATAGCTTGAGGAGGGCTCGCCGATGAATCTTGTTCGTCAGCGAGCCCTCCTCAAAAAAGACCCTTCGCAGTGGTTGCGCCGCAGGCCCTTTTAGTGAACCCCAGAAGGAATCTCGAATTCACCGTCGCGGACGCCGGCAAGGAAGGTTGACCACTCATCAGGAGTGAAGCCTAGGATGGGACCTTGGCCGTTTGCTTTCGTATCCCGCACCAAAACCATCCCCTTGGTTTGGGAATACGAGACTTCGACGCAGTTTCCTTGCATACTCCTTGCGCTTTTGCGCCAAGAATCGCTGAGTGGTGGAGTCATTATTGATCACCTTGGTTAATTAAACGCCATCCCCTAAGTAGAGCCTTTTCTACTGTTGGGATTCGCGTATGGGGAGTAATGAGATTTACCTCGAGAAGGGCCACAAGAAAACTAGCAGGCTTACGGAGAGCTGTCGAACATATTTGAAGGGCCAGCCCCCATGTCCCGACTTCCCCCTCATACGGGTGAACCTTCGAGGGCCCTTCATTGGCACCCCTCCCATCGGGCTGCTTACCGTCCTCGCTGCGGCTACTCGGCTAGCTGGCTACTTGCACAGCGCAGTCTGCACGCTGCTAATCGATCGTGGATTTTCGACAGGCGATCCGAGTCACAACTCAACCTGCCTGCTTACAAAGCGCATGTGACCCTCTGCAGAGGACGTCCTTGATGGGCGGCTGTTAGCGAACGGCTTCTTGCAGAGATCTGTTTGACAAGGTGAGATCTGATTATTGCACCGCGGTTACTAGCTGATGAAGGAAGTCGCATCGCCTCATACCTGAGCGCACCAGGCGAGAAGAAGAGAGTCAGAGGGCCATAAGGCATCAAGATAGTTGGCATCTGGCTAGTTGATGTTGCATAATAGGCCATTGGATCCGCTGCCTCATGTTCAGCGGCAGTGCGAAGTTCGCAGCGGCTACTGCGGACGGAGAGCCGGATTGTCCGTAATTTATTGGATGATCCGGCTTTCTCTGCATGATCAAACTCTTTGGCTAGCAAAAGTCGAATCCGTAAGGCAAACTATGGTCATATTCGGGCCCGTAAAGACATGATCTTCCTGGAAATCACGTCAGTACGTGGTCCTCGGAAAGGAGGTGAAGAACAGAGTGGTCGCAGATCCTCCCGAAGAAGTG
>NZ_BMQY01000034.1 GCF_014648355.1 Couchioplanes azureus | reverse complement strand
CCAGGGACATGATGGCGAACGTCCACCCGGGGTGGCCCTGGAAGCCCACGATCGCGGCGACGAAGGTGAAGACGCCGCTGATGCCGACGAGCACCGCGGCAATCTTCATGGGGTTGAACTCGCCGCTCATGGCGATCTTCGTGAGCAAGCTCGTGTTGCCGTTCTCGTCTCGCGTGTAACGGTTCTCCACGTCGAGGATCCGGTCGAGGTGGGGGGCGTCCACGAACGACCGGTCCGAAGACCGGTCGCCGGCGCTCTGCAGGTCCTTGACGTGGTCGTACGGTTGCCGTCGCTTTCGATCCCGTGGATTCTCACCGCTCGGCGCAGTGTCTTTCGGCTTACCCATCGCTACTCCCGGGAGTCTTGGTGCGCGACTCCTGGTTGTCCAGGACGCCGTCGCAGGAAGGGATTTCTGCCCGTTCGGTGGGCAGCTCGTGCGAGAGGTCCAGCGATCTGAGCTGGATCTTCGGCGAGCCGTTCATCTCCGGGGCACGGTGGTGCGCACTGCTGTCAGAGGGTGTCGGCACATGTCCTCCCTGCCGCGCCTTGGGCGTCTGCCCCAGGGCCAGATCCCTCTGGGCGGTCCCGGACCGCGGGTGCTCATGTACCGGAGGGAAGTTTTCGTGACCCATCCTACTCCGTAGGTCATCCGCCTGGAGTATGGCTGGACGACCGGTCGGATACGTATTGAGCCGCCGCACTGCGGGGAACGTGATCACCACTCGCGCAAATCGACATTTCGGGAAAGGCAGACCTATCATAGACTTACAGTCACAAAAAACTACCGAGCGTAGTCACAGAGGTCCCTGATGGGTGCAAAAGGGGTGCGATCGAGTTGCCGACTCACCCGCTAGGACGTTGTAGCACCACATGCGTCGTACGATTGGAATACCTCTGGAAGACTCAGCGGCACATCAAGAGAGGGGGTGTGATGGACATCACAGGTATGACCATGGTCATGTGGAGAATCCAGACGGAGTATGAAACGGTTTCACCCAGACGGATGAACTAGGTCAACTAGGCCTCGACCTAGGCTTTCGTTCCCCGCCCCCCTTGACCGCGCCCCCTACGCGACCCGTTTGCGGCAACAATCAGGTCGCGCAGAACGAGTTGGATCCGGAGCGCTTCGGATCCTTCGCCCGAACGTCGGCCTGACCCCCGCAGGCCTCTTTCCCGGCTACCCAGCCGGCCCGTCGCTGCCGCCACCCGCACGGGCCGGGATCAGCCATCGCCGCAGCCCTGCTGACCTCGCCCACAGAGGCAGGGACGACCCCTCTTGGCGGAGGG
>NZ_BMQY01000033.1 GCF_014648355.1 Couchioplanes azureus | reverse complement strand
GATCGTGGCGATGTCCTGCCGGTTGCCCGGCGGGATCCGTTCGCCGGAAGAGCTGTGGGAGCTGCTCACCGACGGCCGTGACGCCATCACCACCCTGCCCACCGACCGCGGCTGGGACCTCGACACCCTCTACGACCCCGATCCCAGCGCCACCGGCAAGACCTACACCCGCTACGGCGGTTTCCTGCACGACGCCGCGGACTTCGACGCCGCGTTCTTCAACATCAGCCCGCGCGAAGCCCTGGCCATGGATCCCCAGCAACGGCTGCTGCTGGAAACCGGCTGGGAAGCTTTCGAACGCGCCGGCATCGACCCCGGCACCCTGCGGGGCAGCCCCACCGGCGTCTTCATCGGCGCGACCAATCCCGAATACGGACCCCGCCTGCACGAAGCTCCCGAAGGCATCGACGGCTACGCGCTCACCGGCACCACCATGAGCGTCGCCTCCGGACGCCTGGCCTACACCTTCGGCTTCGAAGGCCCCGCGATCACCGTGGACACCGCCTGCTCCTCATCGCTGGTCGCCCTGCACCTCGCCTGCCAGGCACTACGCAGCAACGAATGCAACCTCGCCCTCGCCGCCGGCGCCACCATCATGGCCAACCCCGGCATGTTCATCGAGTTCAGCCGGCAACAGGGCCTGGCCCCCGACGGCCACTGCAAACCCTTCTCCGCCGACGCCGACGGCACCAGCTGGGCCGAAGGCATCACCGTGCTGCTGCTGGAACGCCTCAGCGACGCCCAGCAACACGGCCACCCCATCCTCGCCACGATCCGCGGCACCGCCGTCAACCAAGACGGCGCCTCCAACGGACTCACCGCTCCCCACGGCCCGTCGCAGGAACGCGTGATCCGCCAAGCCCTCACCAACGCCGGACTCACCCACACCGACATCACCGCCGTCGAAGCCCACGGCACCGGCACCACCCTCGGCGACCCGATCGAGGCCCAAGCCCTGCTCGCCACCTACGGCCACAACCGCACCGAGCCCGTCTACCTGGGCTCACTCAAATCCAACATCGGCCACACCCAAGCCGCCGCAGGCATCGCCGGCATCATCAAGATGGTCCTCGCCCTGCACCACCACACCCTGCCCACCACCCTGCACATCACCCAGCCCACCCCCCACGTCGACTGGACCAGCGGCACCATCGACCTGCTCACCCAACCCCAACCCTGGCCACCCACCACCACACCCCGCCGCGCCGGCATCTCCTCCTTCGGCGTCAGCGGAACCAACGCCCACGCCATCATCGAAGAACCACCCACCACCACACCCACACCACCACCGCCAGCAGCGCCCCCGGCACCGGCACTCACCCTCTGGCCCCTGTCCGCCCACACCCCCCAAG
>NZ_BMQY01000032.1 GCF_014648355.1 Couchioplanes azureus | reverse complement strand
GATCACCCAGGCACGATAAGCGACCGCGTCGACCACCGTCGATCGCGTTGGAACCGATATCGGCAGGACGTCTCGCCCTTCTGGGTCGCCAGACACGAAGATGAGCGACGCGGCGAACCACCCGCCGTACCGTGACGAGATGATCAACCCCGGCACACAGCCGATCGAGGATGCCCAGGAAGAGCACGCGGTGGCCGCGCTCAAGGTGTTCCTCGGCGAGGTTCGCGTCCGCGCTGCCGAGATGGAGCAGGCGCCGCTCAAGCGCCGCGAGGCTGAGATCTCCGGCGAGCCGACCCGGGATCCTGCTGCTGACCGCGACGGCCGGTACGGCTGGGACCTGCGGCTCTCCGACGGCCGGGTAGTGCGGCTGCTCATGCCGGGCGTACGCGTGGAGGCGATGCGCGACGACATCACCGCGGCGGCTCCATGCCTGTACGTCAACGGCACCGCCTGGTGGTGGTCCGACGCGGTGGCCTCGGTCGCCGCCGAGGGCCTGGCGCTTGACCGGGGATGAGCTGGGTCTTCGTTACGCCGGAGCAGGGCCAGGCCCACTCCGGCGCTTGAGCCGGGCATCCATGCCCGCCCACGGGTCACCCGGGTTGAGCTCCGCCGCATGTGCCGACTCCAGGATCGCCGCCGCGGCCGCACCCCACACACCACCGTGGTGCCGGTCGGCAACCTCCTGAATCCATCGGTGAGTCGCCTCGTCGAGGTAGCCGTCACCGTCATCGACGTCGACGTCGTTCTCCGCCATGACCACCCTCCCTGGGCCTGCCGTGCCGGTCGGCGTGAGCGACGACCATAGCTCCCCCCGCACCCGGCGAGGCCGGAATCGGGTGGACTGGTCACCGTGAGCCGTCTGAGGAAACCCACGGTTGCCCTATCGATTGTGGATCCAAGACATCAACTACCATTAAAGCCACAAATCGACCAGGATCGTCGGAGGACGGTGGAACTCCGAGCCGATGTCTCTTCCTGAACGGGGCCGTACCGGCCCCCGACCTTCAGGAAGAAGGTGCGTTTGCATGGAACTCCCGCAGAACCTGCAGGACTTGCTGGACCTGCTCCTCCAGCTCCAGCGGCTCGTCTCGACGCTCTGGGGGCTCTGGCGCATCGGCCAGGGGCTTACCCGACTCGCGCGACGGCTCCGTGACCGCAGACGTCGGCAGCAACCGGAACAGGCCATGAGGAGCGAGAAGGAGGAGGAGTCGGGTCGGACGTAGCGAGCGGCCACGAGACGGTCGGGCGTCGCGACGGACGCCTGGCCGTGCTCGTCGACAAGGACGACACGTTCCTACCTGCACGTTGCGGCGGATACATGCGAAGGGTCGTCGTATCAACCAGAACATCGCCGGCGTCTGCACGGCCGGTGACCGGCTCAGTCAGTCACCATGCCTGTGTGAAGAGTCGACGTCCCGTGGCCCACGACAGCGAGCGGCCTGGTCCGCCGCGATGGCCATGGCTGCTTTCGAACGCTGGCGTGTTC
>NZ_BMQY01000031.1 GCF_014648355.1 Couchioplanes azureus | reverse complement strand
CCAGAGTTGGCCGTCGTCGCGCAGCTTGCGCAGCCCGGAGGGGTCGGGCCAGCCCAGGTGCATCTGCTCGCCCCAGGCGAGCAGGCCGGCGAGGCTGCCGGCGGACTCGGCGGGCAGCAGCACGGTCTGGGGGCCGGCGCCGGGGGTGACCAGGTGGGCGGCGCGCGGGGCGAGGACCGCGGCGGCCGGGGCGGGTGCGGGCGCGCCGGCGGGCGGCGGCGAGGCCTCGGGCCGGCGGGCGGCCGGGACCGCCGGGGCGACTGCGGTGTTCGTATTGGTTTCCTGTTTTCCCTGTTCAGCGTTTGTAGAATTCTGCATTTCCGCCTCCATGCCCGGGATGGACGGGTGCTTGGGGGCGGGCGGACCCGGCGGCTCGCTCGCAGTGGGCGGCTGCTCCGGTTCGGGCTGGGGAGCGTCGCCGGGCAGGCGGAAGACGTAGCAGCGGGGCTTGTACTTGCCGATGCGCTCCTGCTTCTGCAGCCGGCCGTCGGCCTCGCCGGAGGTCTCCAGCACCTTCTCCTCGCGCAACTGCCGCAGCCCGGTCAGGGCGTCGTCCATGCCCACCGAGGCGGCGATCGCGTCCATGTGGGTGGTCAGCACGGCGACGCGCTGGCGGCCGTCGGCGGCTGGCTCCAGGGCGAAGCCCTCGATCTGGCTGGGCAGCCGCGGGCCGTCGACGCCGGACAGCGCGGTCAGGTAGTCGTTCTTGGTGGGGAACGCGGCCGGGCGGGACGTGATGGCCTGCTCGACCGCGGACAGCAGCCGCTCGCCGGGGCGGATGCCGCGCTCCAGCAGCTCGGCGATCAGCCCGTCCAGCACTAGCCGGCCGCCGGTGATCGCCGCGTCGCGCAGCCCGTCGGCGTCGGTCAGGGTCTCCAGGCGCTCGGCGCCGACGACGGCCAGGGCGGCATGCCGGGCCAGGCGTCGGGCCACGCCCCCGCCGGGCAGGTGCAGGGCGTCCTCGGCGCGCAGCAGGGCGGCGGCGATGTCGTCGAGGCTGGGCGGTGCGGCCATTGCCCAGCGCATCGGCCAGCCGTAGAAGGTGCGCACCAGGGCCTCGATGCGTTCGCTCTCGGCGGCGGAGGACACGATCGGGACGGCGATCTCCAGCACGCGGGCGGCGATGCCCTCGTTGGCGACGCGCCCCAGGATGGTGTGGTTGCCCGCGGTGAACAGGGTGCCATGCCAGGCCGCGGACCGCTTGGCGCCGCCCAGGCGCTTGCCGGTGGTGCGCTGGGCGCCCTGGGTAACCCGGAACAGCAGCGTCTCCAGCGCGGCCGGGGTCAAGCCGGCGGCGGACAGCTCGTCGCGGAACGCGGGTAGGCAGGCCAGCTCGCCCAGTTCGGCGGTGAGACCGATCGGGGAGGTGTTCCACGGCTGCAGCAGGTGCTCCGGGTCGCCGTGCACGGCGCTGGCGGCGAGCAGGCCGGTGGTCTTGCCCTTGCTGCTCTCGCCGGCCATCAGGCAGACGAACGACTGCCGCTTCAGCGGGGCGATGT
>NZ_BMQY01000030.1 GCF_014648355.1 Couchioplanes azureus | reverse complement strand
CCCTGCAAGCCCACGCCCAACAACTCATCCACCACCTCCACACCCACCCCCACCACCACCCCCACGACATCGCCCACACCCTCGCCACCCGCCACCACTTCAAACACCGCGCCACCATCACCGCCACGGACCGCCAGTCGTTGGTGGACGGCCTCGCGGCCGTGACCAACGGCGCGGGCACGCTGACCGGAACGGCCCGCGAGCAGGGCAAGGTCGCCTTCGTGTTCCCAGGACAGGGCTCCCAGTGGGTCGGTATGGCGACCGAGCTGATGCGTACCTGTGACACCTTCGCCGACCGGATGGCCGAGTGCGCCGAGGCGCTGGCACCGTACGTCACCTGGAGCCTCGCGGAGGTGCTGCAGGATGCGCGGCAACTCGAGCGGGTGGACGTGGTGCAGCCCGCCCTCTTCGCGGTCATGGTGTCCCTGGCCGCCGTGTGGGAGTCGTACGGGGTGGTCCCCGATGCGGTCGTCGGCCACTCGCAGGGCGAGATCGCCGCCGCCGTCGTGGCGGGAGCGCTGTCGCTGGACGACGGTGCCCGCGTGGTGGCTCAGCGTTCGCAAGTGCTGCTGGCGCTGTCCGGCCGCGGAGCGATGATGTGGGTGGACCAGCCCGTCGACGAAGTGCGGCGTGCCATCGGGGACGGTATCGAGGTGGCGGTGGTCAATGGACCGTCGTCGGTGGTGATCGCCGGTGCCGTGGAGGCGCTGACCGCGTACCAACCTGCGGGCGTGCGCACGCGGCTGCTGCCGGTCGACTATGCCTCCCACTCAGCGCACGTTGAAGAGGTACGTGACCAGCTTGTGGAAGTGCTGGACGGCGTGCAGTCCCGGCGGGCGCGGGTGCCGTTCATGTCCACCGTCACCGGTGGCTGGCTGGACACGCGTGACTTGGACGTCGACTACTGGTACCGCAATCTGCGCCAGACCGTACTGTTCGAGCCGGCCCTGCGTGCGTTGCAAGCGGCGGGCTTCACCACGGTGGTCGAGGTGAGTCCGCACCCCGTGTTGACCGTCCCGATCGAGCAGACCCTGCCGGACGCCGTGGTCACCGGTTCGTTGCACCGCGACGAGGGCACACTCGATCGGTTCCGCACCTCGGTCATGGAGCTGTACGTGCAGGGTGGCGTGGCCGACCTGGTGAAGGTATGCCCGGGACGGACCGTCGAGCTGCCGACCTATCCGTTCGTGCGGCAGCGGTATTGGCTTGACGGTCCGCGGGCAGTTGCCGGGGCAGCGATCGGCGTGGTCACCGAGGCGGCTGAGCCGGAGGGACCGGTCTCGCCGTTGGCGGAGCGGTTGCACGGCCTCGACACGCAGGAACGGCAGCAGGTCCTGTTGGAGCTGGTGCGGCGCGAGGCGGCCACCGTCCTGGGACATTCCGGGCCGGACGCGGTCGAGGAGAACAGCGTCTTCCGCGACCTCGGCTTCGACTCGCTGACGGCTGTACGCCTCCGCGGTCGGCTCGCCACGGTGTCGGGCCTGCAGTTGCCGCCCACACTGGTGTTCAACCATCCGACGCCGGTGTTGTTGGCGGGTCATCTGGGGGAGTTGCTGGCGGGCGGGGCGGTCGTGGAGCCGGTGCCGGTGCCGGTGCGGGTTGGGCAGCGCACCGGGGATCCGGTGGAGCCGATCGC
>NZ_BMQY01000029.1 GCF_014648355.1 Couchioplanes azureus | reverse complement strand
GTGTGCTCCCGCCCGTCGACCAGGACCACCACGTACGGCGGCGCCAGGCGGACCACAATCGCCCGCGGCCCGCGCCAGCAGATCGCCGGAGCGCCGAGCGTCTTCGGCGTCAACCACACCGCGTCAGCAACGCGCAGGCCGGCCATCAGGACCTCCCCCGCGGGTGCGGCACGGCCCCGGCGTCGATCTGCTGACCGTGGCACGGGCACCGGCAGGGCTCCCCCGCGCACTCCTGGGTGCACAACTGGCAGCCCGCGATCGCCCACAGCGGGTACACCGAGGCGACGATCACCTTCTCGTCGGAGTCCTCGCTGAGCACGTCCCACGGCTCGCCGCACACCCGGCACTGCTGGACCAACCACACCGCGGAGCCGTAGCGGGTGAGCTGGCTCCAGGTGTGCACGTGCTCGGCGTGATCGCCGCAGTGGTGCGGGGCATCCCAGCGGGGCAGGTCGAGACCGGCCGGAGCCATCATGGCGACGGTGACACTCATCGTCAGCTCACCTTCTCCGGGGCCACGACCGCGTCGGCCGCCGCCGGCGTCGCCTTGCGGGCCGGCGCCTTCCGCGCGGGGGTCTTCGTGGCCGACGCCTGCGCCGCGGCCGGCGCGGTGGTGAGGGCCTTGGTCGGGGTGACCGCGTGCAGCTCGGCGCGGCGGGCCGCGGTCATCCGGTCCCGCACGTCGTAGAACGTGGACCGGTTGGCGGTGACGCCGCGCTCGCCCAGCCAGGCCGTGGCCGCGGCGACGTCGTACGAGCCGACCGCGGAGAACGCAGCCTCGATCGCCTCAGACTTGCTGAGTTTGCGTACGTCCTGGCCGTCCTCGGTCAGCAGCGCCGGCGGTGGGGCCAGCTCGCCGCGGACCCGGGTCAGGGCCTCCACGGGGGACAGGCCGTCCAGGTATGACACCCGGAACGCCTTACGGGTCTCGCCGAAGGCGAGCACCCAGCGCAGCAGGGGGAAGCGCAGCAGCGGGTACTGGGGGCTCATGTCGCGGCGCAGCCGGCGCAGGATGGCGTGCCACAGTCGCAGCGCGGCGAACGAGAACCCGG
Source organism: Couchioplanes azureus (assembly GCF_014648355.1). Taxonomy (GTDB): domain Bacteria; phylum Actinomycetota; class Actinomycetes; order Mycobacteriales; family Micromonosporaceae; genus Actinoplanes; species Actinoplanes azureus. Next base: position 1,018 of record NZ_BMQY01000029.1, on the reverse strand, counting down.
CCACGTACAGGGCGCCGGTGGTGGGCCAGCCGGCGGCCTTCGCGCCCAGGAAGTCGGCCAGGGCCGCGGCGGCCAGGAAGAGCGCCGTCCAGAAGCGGTGACCGAGGTAGCCGTCGCGCGACAGCACCGCCCACAGGCCCAGGGCCGCGGAGGCGAGCATGCCGCCCTGCAGCGCCAGGTAGGTGGCGGCCAGGCCGGCGCCGGACAGGTGCATGTAATGGCGGCCGAAGGCGATCTGCCCGCGGAACGCGAGGTACTCGATCGCGGCCATGACGACCGCGAAACCCAGGAAGGCGACAACACCGACCAGGGCAGTCTTGGAGGCCTTAACCTTCATGTGGTCGATCTCCGATCGATCAGGCGGGGCGCGGCCGGCTTTCCTAGGGCGTAAGCCGCGCCCCGCGCGGGGTTACCAATCGACGTGCTCTCCGCGTCGCTGTGCCATCCGCCGCAGGATCGCGCTCTCGCTGGTGGTGTCCTTGTTGCCGTTCTGGTCGATCGGGCCGGTGTAGCCCGACGCCCGCAGGTCGAAGAACCGCTTGTCCGCCGCGGTCTCCGGCTTGCCGTCGAATCGCCTGCTCTTCGCCATGTCAGCGCCGCCCCTTCTGCCGCTGCGCCATCCGCCGCAGGTGCTCGGCGTGCTTCGGTCCCGGGCAGGCATCGCCGTTGCAGTACAGGCTTCCGCAAGAACCGCAAGGGCCGCAGGAATGCTTCGTACGGTCACAGCCCTTCTTGCCGCAGAACGAGCAGCCGCGGTTCTGCTCCCAGCGCCGCCATTCCGCTTCCGTCTTCGCGTTGCTCGGGATGGGCTTGTAGGTGCTCTTCTCCTGCTTCTTGCCACCGAAGATGCCCATCAGCTCAGCCCCACAACTTCCGGGTGATCCGCTGACGGCGGGTGAGAACCCAAGTCACCGGCCAGTCGACCTCCCGCGTCCGGCTCACCCGCCGCGTCTCGACCCGGCCCGTGTCGCAGTTGAGCTGGCCCATCTTCTTCGCCATCACTTCCCGCCCCTCTGCT
>NZ_BMQY01000028.1 GCF_014648355.1 Couchioplanes azureus | reverse complement strand
GCGGAGCGATGTTCAACGTCCTGACGAAGTGGTGGACAAACGGCATCTGATCGATGACCAGGTCCAAGACCACGACCTGACGCTCGACCACGATCTGACCGAGGTCCTGCCGCAGGAGGCCGTCCACGACGAGCGGGCGAACGTGACGCTCGGCTACGACCCCGAGACCCGCCGGGTCTTGTTCTCCACCACCGGCCGCGAGCCCGTCGTGGTGTTCGTCACCGGCCTCGTGATGGGCGGCGGTGTGACAGCGGCCAGCGTCATGGCCGACGACACACCGGCCCTGGACGCGGGCGAGGCGGGTGTCGGCGTCGGGGTTCTGATCATCGTCGTCGCGGCCATTCGCAGCGTTCAGCTGTCGCGCCGGCGCAAGAAGGAACGGCGTCAGAAGGAGGACCGCCCCTAACCGGGGTTCGGCTCCCCCATACCGGCTGCGGGGTCCCGGGGCGTACTCCCCGGACCCGCATCCTGACCAACGCCGTCTCCGGTCGCCGTCGTGACCGGGGGCTTCGTCATTCTCGGGACAGGCCCAGGAACTCGACGCCGGCGCCGTCCTCCCAGCTCCAGTTGGGCGGGTAGCCCTCGTCCTCCAGGGCGTCCTGGATGGCGTCGAGGGCGGCGGCGTCGTCGCCGTTCTCCCAGGCGTCGAGGATCGCCTCCATCGCGTACGGGTCGAGGTCGAGCTCGACCAGGCGATCGCGGGTGGGCCAGGATTTGCCCACCTTCGGCCCCTGCTGGCCCTTGATCTTCAGCTTGGCGCCCTTGTTCTTCATCCTCGTCTTGCGGATCTTGCTGCCGGAGGCGCCGCGGATCCGGGAGTCCTTCTGCACGAAGTCGCGGATCGCGCCGGCGTGCTTCTTGTCGCTGCGCGTCTCGCGGCCGGTGCGGGTGGTCATGCGCTGCACCTGGCGGACGGTCACGCCGAGGGAGGCGGCGAGGTCTTTTTTGAACTGGGCGAGGTCCTTCTTGCTGGCGCCGGCGGCCTCCAGCCGCTCGACGGCCTGGCGCACGTTCTCGGGCGGGGTGCCGCCCTTGCGGCCCGCGGTGACCGCCTTCCAGAGATCTGCTCCCATGCCGTCGGGCATGTCACGCCACCTCCTTCTCGAACAGCTCCATCAGCTCCTTGTGCAGCCGCGGGGCGCGGTGGCCGAGCAGCGGGGCGACGTCGGTCATCGCGGCGGTGCCGGCGTGCTTGAAGTAGGCCAGGCGCACCGGGTCGAGGCGGCCGGGGTCCTTCGCCGGGCCGAGGCCCAGCTCGGCGGCGACGGCGGCCGGGTCGGGGTTGTCGGAGGCGTACAGCACGCAGTCGATCGCCACGGCGAGCGGGTACCGGCCGGTTTCGCTCGCGACGGCGGCGAGCTTGCGCAGCAGGTTGGCGCGGGCCTGGCCCATGATGTGGTGCTGCCAGTCCGGGCGGTACAGCCGATCGCCCTCGGTGGATTTGGCGCCGTACTTGCCGATTGGGGCGGTGTAGGACAGCTTCAGCGCCCGGTCGACGGCGGCGAGGTTGGCGTCGGTGCCGCGGGCCGGGTGCAGGCGTTCGCGGGCGTCGCGGAGCAGCTCGTAGGCCTGTTCGAAGTAGCGCACGCCGGGGCGGGTGGCGCGCAGGCCGTCGACGGCGGGCCAGAGCCAGGCGTCGAGGACGGTGCCGTCCCACCAGCCGGCGCGCCGGGCTTGGTCGAGGCTGGGGGTGGTGAGCCAGATCGGGCCGGTGCGGCCGCGGGAGGTGGGGTCGAATGGGTTGGGCAGCATGTCGCGGTCCCAGGTGCCGGGGTCGATCTGCCAGTAGCCGGGGATCTTGGGGTCGAAGGTGGCGCCGGGGGTGTGCTCGGCGGCGCCCAGGCCGACGTACACGGCGCCCATCGCGGACAGGCGCATGCCGTTCTTGTCGAACGCGTGCACGTAGGTCATGCCCGACTCGATCGGGGTGGGGGGGCGCTGCCAGTACAGGTCGGTCTCGGCGAGGGTCTTGTCGGTGGCCGGCGGCGGCGGGGCGGCCGGGTCGACCAGCCGCTTGGAGGCGCGGGTGCGGGTGCGCTCGATGAGGTTCTGCCCGGTGACCGCGTTGGAGACCATCCAGGCGGTGCCGGTGGTCTCGATGTACGCGGTCAGGCGGGCGGCCAGCTCGGCGTGGTCCGGCTGGTGGCCGGTCTCGTCGTCCAGCAGCGGGCAGTCCTGGCTGGGCTTGTGCCCGGGGATCCAGTGCGGCAGGACCAGGCGCAGCCCGATGCCGCCGTCGCGGTAGGCGGTGATCCACCAGTGCGGGGTCTCGCCCTTCTCGGCGAGGAAC
>NZ_BMQY01000027.1 GCF_014648355.1 Couchioplanes azureus | reverse complement strand
CGGCGCCGGCATGCAGGTCGCGGACCTGGTGGTCATGCCCATCCCGCCGAACAAGGGCGACATGGACCGCGTCACCGCCTCGCTCAACCTCGCCCGCACCCTCGGCAAGCCCGTCCTCGCGGTGCAGACCTTCACCCGGCCCAACACCGTACGTGCGATCGAGGCCCGCGAGGCGCTCGAAGCGGCCGGGGTCGACGTCGCGCAGACCACCGTGCCGCGCTCGGACCCGATCGGGGACCAGTACGGCAGCCGGCCCCGCGGGCGCCTGGCCGCGTATGGGCGCGAGCTGCTCTCCGAGATCCTCGACAAGCTCGACAAGCTGGAGCGGGCATGAGCGGCGCCAACCAGCGAGAGGTACAGGCCGGCCTGAAGAACCGGTTTGCTGGACTGCTCGGCGCCACCGCCCCAGCCGTCGAGCCGGCCAAGACGGCGCCACCGCCCCGCAAGGCGTCACGGCGCAAGCCGGCAGAGACGCCACCCCCTCCTCCGCCCGCGGTGACCAAAAACGAGACCGCGCACCCGGCGAAGACCACGCCGGCGGAGCCGGATCTCCCGCCGATGCCGACCACCCAGGCCTCCGACGACAGCGGGCGCACCAAGCGGCTCATGGTGCCGCTCTACCCCGATGAGGACCTCGCCCTGAAGGAGTACCGGATCAAGGACGGGATCGCCGCAGCCGCCCGGGTGCGGGCCATGCTCCAGCTGTACCGCACCGACGAGCGGTTCCGGAAGAAGGTCGACCAGACCGCCCGCGACATGCGCACTCATTGACATGGATCGATCATTTCGTCTCGAAAATACCGCTCCGATGGCCCTCGGAAGCGGTGAATCAATCCATTGGCATCGATCATTTTGCCGCTGTCCCCGGTTGCCCCCGGTAGTTGTCCCCGGTTTTCTGCCCTTGTCCCCGGTGACGCCATCGCCACCGGGGACAAGTGTTTGAGCAGCTCAGCAGCACTCCAGATCGGATCTGTCCCCGGTGTCCCCGGTTTTTTTGCACAACTGTCGCGTACGCGCGCGCGAGAGCCAGAACTGATCGTCATTCATCGATGTCTGAAGTTGGGGGATTTCGCCGTGCCGGAAAGTGACATACCCCCGTCCTACATTGAGCGGCATGCCATCGACCGATCCCGAAGTCCCGATCACCGCCCAGCACATCGCTGACGCCGCCACGACCTGGCTGCGGACCCAGTACCCGGATCTCGCCGCCACCGAGAGCGCCGAGATCCATGACCGCCGCCTGGCCCGCGTGGTGCGCAACTACCAGGCCGGCGACGTCGCCGCGGCCGCCGTCGTCGACGCGGTCCGCGAGTGGCGCACCCACATCGGCGACACCACCTGGCTCGACGGCTGGGACGCCGAACTGATCCGGCTGATCGACCACGGGCCGGTGTCCTCGGACCCCGGGGCGTGACCTCATGACCGCCGACAACACCTTCGACGACAGCGCCCTCCTCTGGAGCCTGGCCTGCAACTGCCTGCTCTACGAGGCCGACCCCGGCCCCGCAAACATCAACATCGGCTCCCCGGCCGAGCGCATGATGGTCAGCCGCCAGCAGGCCTGGCGCGAGCTGTACGGCCGGCTCCTGATCGAACGCGTCGACGCCGACGCCACCCGGATCGACGCCATCGAGCGCGACTGCCGCGCCGAGCTGGCCGACAGCCACCGGCCGGAGCACTGGCAGCGCATCTACGAAGAACGCCGCAGATCCGGGGACTCCACCGCCGGCGAGGTCCTCACCGACAAAGGCCAGCGCGAGATCCGCGAGGTGTGGGAGTGCGCGATCGCGCTCTGCGAACAGGCCACCCAGATGATCCGCGAGTCCGGCGCCGCAGACGACGAACAGGCGCGGCAGCGCTTCCTGGCCGGCATCAAGCACCAGAACACCGTCGACGTTCTCGGCGCCATCCCCGGTGTCACCGAGAACAGCGCCGAGGAACTGACCCGCCGTCTGAAGGAGCTGGACCAGCCGTGAGCAGTACGTACTCCGACGACGACATCGACTCCTGGGTAGAGGCGATCGACAACCTGCACGACTACACCACCCGGGACCCTGGCGATGCGCGCGCCGCCGAGCACGCCGTGGCGAATTTGTGGTCCGGCGACGGCTACCAGGACGCCCCGACCCACGTCCTGCGCATGTTCGTCAAGGCAATCGAGACCGGCTACGCCGCCGCGCTACGCGACGTACGCGACGGCCAGTACGACGACGAGATCGAGACGTGGAGGCAGGCTGAAGATCAAGGGCAGAGAGGGGCCCGGAGGTCGGCAAGTCCTGGCCCACTGGTTACCGGCTGATCGAGCTCGACCTGGACCCGTACGAGATCGAAGCGATCCTCGAAGCCCGGGAGAACGGCGACGATGACGCCGCCCCTCGACGCCATTCAAGACGTCCTAGAAGACGCGGGCTATCCACCTAACTAGAGCCGGGAAGACGGGCCCCGACGTTGAGTTTCTGGGGCCTGTCCCGTGACTGACCTGAGGCAACCAGGCTGAATCATCCGGAGCGGAACCGAATCAGATTTCGGGGATTATTAGTAGAAACCGAAGATCAATTCCCAGTAACGCGCCCGCGACTGTGCCTTCCTGCGTATGTGGCATTCTGCGGATGGCGAGGCGTGCCCTATGCTCATGTACTTGACGGTAGTTGCCCGGCCACAAGCAGCTGTTCGAGCTGCGATGTACTGATCGAGGTTTGAGTATGGCCACTGATCAAGACCCGATGGTGCAACGACGGCGGCTTCGAGTCGAGCTGCGGAAGGCCCGTGAGGCTGCGGGGCTAACTCAGAAGGAAGTGGCCCCGGCCATGGATTGGTCGTTGTCCAAGCTGATCAGAATTGAAACGGGAGCTGTCGGCATCTCGATAAATGATCTGAAGGTAATGCTGCAGCTGTACGGTGTGACTGACGAATCTCGGATTCAGTCTTTGATCGCTATGGCGAGGGCGGCGAAGGAACCGGCGTGGTGGGCCCCGTACAAGGATGCTATATCCCCAGAGTTCTCTTCGTTTCTCAGTTATGAATCGGCGGCATCCATAATACGTAATTTCGAGCCCATATTGGTGCCTGGTTTGCTTCAGACTGAGGAATACGCCAGGGCCACCTTGACTCAGCTAGCACCGCTGAGCAGCACAGAAGCAGACGTGCTGGGGGCGATAGATGGTCTTGTAGAGTTACGCATGGAGCGCCAAGAGCGTCTGTCGCAACGAGATGAACCGCCAAAGATCTTCTTAGCTCTTGACGAGTCCGTCCTTTACAGGTGGGTTGGCGGAGGCCCCGTCATGCAGCGTCAGCTTGAGCGAATAAAGGCAGCCCTGACATTTCCGTATTTCACTATCTGGATTGTGCCGTATAGGGCAGGTATCTATTCGAAGATGCGGGGTCCATATGTCCTTCTCGAACTTC
>NZ_BMQY01000026.1 GCF_014648355.1 Couchioplanes azureus | reverse complement strand
ATACCGGGCGTACAAGTCGCGGCCCATCCCGGCGCGCTGCGAACCCTGGCCGGTGAACATGAACGCCAGGCGTCCGTCGGCGGCCAGGGTGGGTGCGACCGCACGCAGGGCGGCGCACAGCTCGTCGCGGGTCGTGCCGACGACCACCGCGCGGTGCTCCAGGGCGGCACGGGCCGTGAGGCCGCGGGCGATGTCGGCCGGATGCGCGTCCACGGCGGCGATCCGGGCGGCCTGCTCGTGCAGTGCCTCCGGGGACCGGGCCGACAGCACCCACGGGACGACGGTGTCGGCCGGCTCCGGCTCGACCGGGGCGGGCCGGACGGACTCGATGATGACATGCGCGTTGGTGCCGGAGATGCCGAACGACGAGACACCCGCGCGGCGCGGCCGGTCGTCCCGGCGCCACGGCCGCGCCTCGGTCAGCAGCTCGACCCGGCCCGACGTCCAGTCGACCTCGGCCGACGGCTCGTCGATGTGCAGGCTCGCCGGCAGCATCTCCTGCCGCATCGCCATGACCATCTTGATGACACCGGCCACCCCGGCCGCGGCCTGCGTGTGCCCGATGTTCGACTTCACCGAGCCGAGGTAGAGCGGCTCGCTGCGATCCTGCCCGTACGTGGCGAGCAACGCCTGCGCCTCGATCGGGTCACCGAGCGTCGTGCCGGTGCCGTGCGCCTCCACCACGTCCACGTCGACGGCGGTGAGGCCGGCATGGGCCAGTGCGTGCCGGATCACCCGGCGCTGGGACGGCCCGTTCGGGGCGGTCAGCCCGTTCGAGGCGCCGTCGGAGTTGACCGCGGAGCCGCGGACGACCGCCAGGACCTCGTGCCCGTTGGCCCGCGCGTCGGAGAGCCGTTCGAGCACCAGGAAGCCGGCGCCCTCGGCGAACCCGGTGCCGTCCGCCGCGGTGGCGAACGACTTGCACCGGCCGTCCGGGGACAGACCGCCCTGGCGGCCGAACTCGGCGAACACGCCGGGCGTGGACAGCACCGTCACGCCGCCGGTGACGGCGAGGGTGCAGTCGTCCTGGCGGAGGGCCTGCACGGCCAGGTGCAGTGCCACCAGCGACGAGGAGCAGGCGGTGTCCACAGCGACCGCCGGGCCTTCCAGGCCGAGCTTGTAGGAGACGCGGCCGGCGACGACGCTGCCGTTGCCGTCCGCGCCGGGATAGTCGTGGTACATCACGCCGGCGAAGACGCCGGTGCGGCTGCCCCGCAACGATGTCGGGTCGATGCCGGCGCGTTCCAGTGCCTCCCAGGTCAGTTCCAGGGTCAGGCGCTGCTGTGGGTCCATGCCGAGCGCCTCGCGGGGCGAGATGCCGAAGAACGCCGGGTCGAAACCGGCCGCGTCGTCGAGGAAGCCACCGGTGTCGGCGTAGGTGCCGCCGTCCGGGGTGCGCAGCGGGGTGAGATCCCAGCCCCGGTCGGCCGGGAAGTCGCCGATCGCGTCGCCGCCCTCGGTGACCAGGCGCCACAGGTCCTCCGGGGACGCGACACCGCCCGGGTACCGGCAGGACATGCCGACGATCGCGATGGGCTCCTGCGGGTCGGCGGCGCGGACGACGCTGGTCTCCGCGTCGCGCTGCCCCGCCGGGGCGAGCTCGGCGTCGATGAACCGGGCCACCGCGGCGGCGTTCGGCTCGTCGAAGACCAGCGTGGCGGGCAGCCGCAGGCCGGTCGCGGTGTTGAGCTGGTTGCGCAGCTCGGTGGCGGCCAGCGAGTCGAAGCCGAGCTCCTGGAACGCGCGCTCCGGGGCGATCCGGTCGGCCGAGTCGTGGCCCAGCACCGCCGCGACCCGGGACCGGACGATGCGCAGGAGCGCCCGGTGCCGCTCGGCCGGGTCCAGCCCGGTGAGCTGCCCGGCCAGGCCGGTGACCTGGGCCGCGCTGGTCGCCGCGGCCCGGCGCCCGGCGGGGGTGAGGTCGCGGAGCAGGGCCGGGATCTCGTCGGTGCGGTCCCGCAGGGCGGCCGTGTCGACCCGGATGGGCGAGACGGCGGGTCGTCCGGAGCGCAGCCCGGCGGCGAACAGCGCCATTCCCTGCTCCTGGCTCAGCGGCGGAACGCCGAGCCGGCTCATCCGCTGACGGTTGGCGTCACCCAGCAGCTCACCCAGGCCGGCGCCGACCTCCCACAGCGCGTACGCCATCGCGGTGGCGGGGCGGCCCTGCGCGTGACGCAGCTCCGCGAGGCCGTCGAGGAACTGGTTGGCGGCGGCGTAGTTGCCCTGCCCACCGGTGAGGACGGTGCCGCCTGCCGAGGAGAACATGACGAACGCGGCAAGGTCCATGTCCGCGGTCAGCTCGTGCAGGTACCAGGCGGCGTCGGCCTTGGGGGCGAGCACGGCGTCGATGCGCTCGGGGGTGAGCGCGGTGACCAGAGCGTTGTCGCCGACACCCGCGGCGTGCACCACGCCCGTCAGGTTCTCCTCACGCAGCAGCTCGGCCAGCGCCGTACGGTCGGACACGTCACAGGCGACGATCCGCACCTCGGCGCCCGCTGCGCTCAGCTCGGCCGCCAGCTCACCGGCGCCCGGCGCGTCCGGCCCGCGACGGCTGGTGAGCAGCAGGTGCCGCACACCGCGCTCGGTGACCAGATGACGGGCCACGACGGCGCCGATGCCGCCGGTGCCACCGGTGATCAGGACCGGGCGGTCGGCGTCGAACTCCGGCATGGCCGCGCTCGCCTGCACGCGAACCAGACGCGGAACCCGGATCTCACCGTTGCGTACGGCGAACTCGGGCTCGTCCACGGTGTCCACCGCGACGCTACCGTCGGAATCCACCAGCACGATGCGGCCCGGGTTCTCCGCCTGCGCGGCCCGGACCAGACCCCACACCGGCGTCTGCGCCACATCCGGCATCTCCGCGGCCACCGCATCGCGGGTCACCACGACCAACCGCTCCGGCAGATCCGAAGCCAGATGCCGCTGCAAGACCTCCAGAACCTCACCGGTCAACGCCCGCACCGCGGACGGCACGTCACCCGCGGGGGTGACGACCTCGTGCACCACCGACGGGATCACCTCGGCGCCGGCAGTGGCGGTGCGCCAGGTGACCGCGTACAGGGACTCGTCGCGGGTGAGCTGATCGGCGGAGACCGGGCGGCCCACCATCGAAGCGGCGGTCAGCACCGGTCGGCCGGTCACGTCGGCGAGTTCGAGGGTGGTGCCGCCGTTGCCCGCGCGGCGTACCCGGATCCGCAGGGCGGACGCGCCGACCGCGTGCAGGGTGACATCGGTCCAGGCGAAGGGGATGGACGTGGGCGCGTCGGCGTCACCCAGCAGTCCCGGCAGGGTGGCGTGCATGGTGGCGTCGAGCAGCGCCGGGTGGATGCCGTACCGGGCGGCGTCCGCGGCGGCCGGCTCGGGCAGGGCCACCTCGGCGTAGATGTCGTCGCCCGCGGACCAGGCCGCCCGCAGTCCCTGGAACACCGGGCCGTACGCGTAGCCGTGCTCGGCGACGACGGCGTACGCGTCATCGACCGGAACCGGGTGTGCGCCGGGCGGCGGCCAGGTGGCCAGGTCGAACGCGGGGGCGGGTGTGGCGGCGGTGAGGAACCCGGAGGCGTGGCGCAGCCACCGGTCGTCCTGGCGCGTGTGGATCGCCAGGGCGCGCCGGCCGTCCTCGTCCGGACCGACCGTGACCTGCAGCGGCAGCGCGCCGGTCAGCACCAGCGGGGCGCCGAGGGTCAGCTCCTCGACGTGCGGGGTGCCGCTGGCGGCGCCGGCGTGCAGCGCCAGCTCCACCAGGGCCGAGCCCGGCACCAGGACGGTCCCGAGGACGGCGTGGTCGGCCAGCCATGGCTGGGCGTCCAGCGACAGGCGGCCGGTGAACAGGCGCCCACCGGTGCCGGGCAGGTCGACGGCGGCGCCGAGCAGCGGGTGCTCGTCGGCACCGAAGCCGAGCGCGGCCGGGTCGGCGGTGCCGGTGGTGGCGTCGACCCAGTAGCGGCGGCGCTGGAACGGGTAGGTGGGCAGGGCCACGCGCTCACCGTCGACGACGGCGGTCCAGTCGACGTGGTGTCCGGCGGTCCAGATCCGCCCTACGGCGGTGAGCAGGGTGGTGACCTCGTCACGATCCCGGCGCATCGTCGCCAC
>NZ_BMQY01000025.1 GCF_014648355.1 Couchioplanes azureus | reverse complement strand
TCGGCCGCCAGCTCACCGGCGCCCGGCGCGTCCGGCCCGCGACGGCTGGTGAGCAGCAGGCTGCGCACGCCGTTCTCGGCGACGAGCCGGCGGGCGATCTCGGCGCCGATGCCGCCGGTGCCACCGGTGATCAGGACCGGGCCGGCGAGAACCGGCGGGTCGGCGGTGACATCGGTGCGGACCAGCCGTGGCACCAGCACAGTGCCCGCGCGAACGGCGAACTCGGGCTCGTCCACGGTGTCCACCGCGACGCTACCGTCGGAATCCACCAGCACGATGCGGCCCGGGTTCTCCGCCTGCGCGGCCCGGACCAGACCCCACACCGGCGTCTGCGCCACATCCGGCATCTCCGCGGCCACCGCATCGCGGGTCACCACGACCAACCGCTCCGGCAGATCCGAAGCCAGATGCCGCTGCAAGACCTCCAGAACCTCACCGGTCAACGCCCGCACCGCGGACGGCACGTCACCCGCGGGGGTGACGACCTCGTGCACCACCGACGGGATCACCTGGGCGCGGGCTGCGGAGGGCTGCCACTCGACGGTGTAGAGCGCGGGTGTGGTGGTGGCGGCGAGCTGGTCCGCGGTGACCGGACGGCCGGTCATCGAGCGGACCGACAGCACCGGACGGCCGGTGGTGTCCGCGACCTCGACGGTGGTGGCGTCGCCGCCCGGTTTGGTGAGCCGCACCCGGACCGTGGCAGCACCGGCGGCGTGCAGGGTGACGTCGTTCCAGGCGAAGGGGATCATCGTCTGCTGTGCGCCGCTGCTGAGAATGACCGCGTGCAGGCAGGCGTCCAGCAGGGCCGGGTGGATGCCGAAGCCGTCGGCGTCGTCGGCGGCCGGCCCTTGCAGGGCGACCTCGGCGTACAGGTCGTCGCCGACCGCCCAGACGGCGCGCAGGCCTTGGAAGGCAGGCCCGTACGAGTACCCGTGCGCGCGGAACGTGGCGTACGCGCCGTCCACCGGTATCGGCTGCGCGCCGGATGGCGGCCACTCGGCCAGGTCGCGCGGGGCGGCCGCGGTGGCCGCGGTGAGGAAGCCCTGCGCGTGGCGGGTCCACTGGCCGTCGTGCTCGGAGTGCACGGTGATGCTGCGGCGACCGTCGTCCTGCGGGCCGACGCTGATCTGGATCTGCACCGCGTCGTCGGCCGGCAGCACCAGGGGCGCGGCCAGGGTCAGCTCCTCCAGCCCGGGGGTGCCCACCTCGGCGCCGGCGCACAGGGCCAGCTCGACCAAGGCGGTGCCCGGAACGAGCACGGAGCCGTGCACGGTGTGGTCGGCCAGCCAGGGCTGCGTCCGGATGCTGAGGCGCCCGGTGGCGATCAGACCGCCGTCGTCGGGCAGGCGTACCGCCGCGCCGAGCAGCGGATGGGTGAGCTCGCGCAGGCCGGCCGCGCCGAGACCTGCGACGTTCGCCGCGAACGGGGCGGGCCAGAAGCGCTGCCGCTGGAACGGGTAGGTGGGCAGGTCGGTGCGGTGGCCGCGGCCGATGACGGCAGCCCAGTCGACCGGGTGACCCTGGCTGAAGACGGTACCGACGGCGGTCAGCAGGGTGGTGACCTCGTCGCGTTCCCGGCGCAGGGCCGCAATGCCGCCGGTGATCGCGGACAGCACGGCGTCCGGGCCGACCTCGAGGTGCCGGTCGGCGGTGGCGGCCTCGACCCCGTCGGCGAAGCGCACCGTCTCCCGCACGTGCCGCACCCAGTAGGCCGGGTCGGTGAACAGGTCGGTCTCCACCCGTCCGGTGACGTTGGAGACGAGCGGCACGGTCGGCGTGTGCAGGTCGAGACCGGCGACGACCCGGCCGAAGTCGGCCAGCATCGGGTCCATGAGCGCGGAGTGGAAGGCGTGGCTGACCGTGAGCCGCTTGGTCCGCTCGAAGCGGGAGACCACGGCGAGGACCGCCTCCTCGACGCCGGACAGCACGACCGCGGCCGGACCGTTGACGGCGGCGAGCGAGACACCGTCGGTCAGCAGCGGCAGCACGTCCTGCTCGGACGCCTCGACGGCGACCATGGCGCCGCCGGACGGAAGCGCCTGCATGAGCCGGCCGCGAGCGGAGATCAGCGTGCAGGCGTCTTCCAGACAGAGGACCCCGGCCACGTGCGCGGCGGCGATCTCCCCGACCGAGTGGCCGAGCAACACGTCCGGGACGACACCCCACGATTCCAGGAGCCGGTAGAGGGCGACCTCGACGGCGAAGATGGCCGGCTGGGCGTTACCGGTGGCGTCCAGGTCGTCCCAGTCGATGTCCAGATGTGCGGTCACCGCGTCGAAGGCCTCGGCGAACACCGGATACCGGGCGTACAAACCCTGGCCCATCCCCGCGCGCTGAGAACCCTGACCGGTGAACATGAAGGCGGTGCGGCCCGGCCGGGCGGTGCCCTGAACGAGCTGGTCGCCGATGCGGACCGCGCGGTGCGCGAATCTGCTCCTGGTGGTGGCCAGGGACCAGCCGACGTCGTGCGGGTCGGCGTCCACGGCGTCGAGTCGCGCGAGCTGCTCGCGCAGGGCGTCCGGCGACTTGGCCGACACGACCCACGGCACGACCCCGCTCGGGGCGGACCGCTGCGCGGGAACCGTGGGATCCGGCTGTTCGAGGATGACGTGGGCGTTCGTCCCCGAGATACCGAACGACGACACCCCCGCACGACGCCGACCCGACCCCGGCCACACACACTGCTCCGCAGCCACCCGCACCGCACCCGCACGCCAATCCACATGCGAAGACGGCACATCCACATGCAACGACCGCGGCACCACACCATGCCGCATCGCCATCACCATCTTGATCACACCAGCGACACCCGCCGCCGCCTGCGTATGACCGATGTTCGACTTCACCGAGCCGAGAAGGAGCGGCTGACTACGATGCTGCCCGTACGTGGCGAACAACGCCTGCGCCTCGATCGGATCACCCAACCTCGTACCAGTCCCGTGCGCCTCCACCACATCGACGTCCTGCGCCGACAGCCCGGCCGAGGCCAACGCCTGCCGGATCACCCGCTGCTGCGACGGCCCGTTGGGCGCCGTCAGACCATTCGACGCACCATCGGAATTCACCGCCGAACCCCGCACCACGGCGAGGATCTCGTGACCGTGCCGCAGCGCGTCCGAGCGCCGCTCGACGACGAGGATGCCGACACCTTCGGCCCAGCCCACACCGTCCGCCGCATCGGCGAACGGCTTGCACCGCCCGTCGGGCGCCAACCCGCCCTGGCGGGAGAACTCGACGAACGTGGTCGGCGTGGACATGACTGTCACACCGCCCGCGACAGCGAGGTCGCACTCCCCCGACCGCAGCGACTGGGCCGCCAGATGCAGGGCCACCAGCGACGACGAACACGCCGTGTCGACGGTGACCGCCGGACCCTCGAACCCGAACGTGTAGGAGACGCGGCCCGAGGCGATGCTGCCGGCGCTGCCGCTGCCGAGTTGCCCCTCGAACTGAGCGGGGTCGAGCGTGCCGGCGTAGTCGTTGTACATGACACCGGCGAACACGCCGGTGGGACTGCCCTTGAGCGTGGCCGGGTCGATGCCCGTCCGCTCCAGCGCCTCCCAGGTGGTCTCCAGCAGCAGCCGTTGCTGGGCGTCGGTGGCCAGCGCCTCGCGCGGACTCATCCCGAAGAACTCCGGGTCGAAGTCGGCGGCATCGTGCAGGAAGCCACCGTGGCGGGTGTACGAGGTGCCTGCCTCGTCCGGGTCGCTGCTGTAGAGGTTGTCCACGTCCCAGCCGCGGTCGGCCGGGAAGTCGCCGATCGCGTCGACGCCGTCGCGGACCAGCTCCCACAGTCCCTCGGGCGAGGTGACGCCACCCGGGAACCGGCAGGCCATACCCACGATGACGATCGGATCGTCGGCCACGGACGGGAGCGCCGCGGTCGGCAGCAGCACGGCTTCGTGGGCGCCGAGCAGCTCGTCCCGCAGGAATCCGGCGAGTTGCCGGGCACTCGGGTAATCGAAGATCGCGGTGGCGGGCAGCCGCATCCCGGAGGCGTCGCCGAGCCGGTTGCGCAGCTCGATCGCGGTGAGCGAGTCGAACCCGAGGTCCTGGAAGGCGCGTTCCGGGTCGATCATGTCGGCACCGGTGTGGCCGAGGACCACAGCGACCTGGGCACGAACCAGATCGAGCAGGATGTCCTGCTGCTCGGCGTCGGAACGTCCCGACAGACGCTGAGTGAGGTTCTGGGCGACGGCACCGGCCGCCGCGGTACGGCGGGTACGGGTACGGATGAGGCCACGCATCAATGCGGGCACGGCGCCGTGGGCGCGCATCGCGGTCAGGTCGAGGCGAGCCGTGACGTACGCCGGCCCCCCGGCCGCGACGGCACTGTCGAACAGGGCGAGGCCGCGATCCGTGCTGAGTTCGGGCATGCCGGAGCGGGCGATGCGGTCGGCGTCGGCGCCGCTGAGGGTCTCGGTCATGCCCTGCGCCCAGGGGCCCCAGGCGAGTGAGGTGGCGGGCAGGCCCTGCTCGTGGCGGTGCGCGGCGAGGGCGTCCAGGTAAGCGTTGCCGGCGGCGTAGTTGCCCTGTCCGGCAGCGCCGAAGACGCCCGCGACGGAGGAGAACATGA
>NZ_BMQY01000024.1 GCF_014648355.1 Couchioplanes azureus | reverse complement strand
TGGAGGGCTTAGCTTCCGGGTTCGGAATGAGACCGGGCGTTTCCCCTCCGCTATGACCACCGAAACAGCTGTCAGCGGTACAACCACTTCCCCATCACCACACCACCATGGTTCGGGTGGTGTGGTGGGGTGGTTGTTTGCTGTGAATCACACAGTGGACGCAGAGGATCAAGTTTGGTGTGGTTAAGCCCTCGGCCTATTAGTACCGGTCAACTGAACCAGTTACCTGGCTTACATTTCCGGCCTATCAACCCAGTCGTCTAGCTGGGGGCCTTACCCACTCGATGGTGGTGGGATACCTCATCTCGAAGCGAGCTTCCCGCTTAGATGCTTTCAGCGGTTATCCCTTCCGAACGTAGCTAACCAGCCGTGCCCCTGGCGGGACAACTGGCACACCAGAGGTTCGTCCGTCCCGGTCCTCTCGTACTAGGGACAGCCCTTCTCAAGTATCCAACGCGCACGGCGGATAGGGACCGAACTGTCTCACGACGTTCTAAACCCAGCTCGCGTACCGCTTTAATGGGCGAACAGCCCAACCCTTGGGACCTGCTACAGCCCCAGGATGCGACGAGCCGACATCGAGGTGCCAAACCATCCCGTCGATATGGACTCTTGGGGAAGATCAGCCTGTTATCCCCGGGGTACCTTTTATCCGTTGAGCGACACCGCTTCCACACGCAAGTGCCGGATCACTAGTCCCGACTTTCGTCCCTGCTCGACCTGTCAGTCTCACAGTCAAGCTCCCTTATGTACTTACACTCAACACCTGATTGCCAACCAGGCTGAGGGAACCTTTGGGCGCCTCCGTTACCTTTTAGGAGGCAACCGCCCCAGTTAAACTACCCACCAGACACTGTCCCTCGACCCGATCAGGGCCGCAAGTTAGATACCCAAATCCAACAGAGTGGTATTTCAAGATTGCCTCCACCCGAACTGGCGTCCGAGCTTCACCGGCTCCCACCTATCCTACACAATTGCATTCAGATACCAATGTCAAGCTATAGTAAAGGTCCCGGGGTCTTTCCGTCCTGCCGCGCGTAACGAGCATCTTTACTCGTACTGCAATTTCGCCGGGCCTGTGGTTGAGACAGTGGGGAAGTCGTTACGCCATTCGTGCAGGTCGGAACTTACCCGACAAGGAATTTCGCTACCTTAGGATGGTTATAGTTACCACCGCCGTTTACTGGCGCTTAAGTTCTCCGCTTCGCCCCGAAAGGCTAACAGGTCCCCTTAACGTTCCAGCACCGGGCAGGCGTCAGTCCATATACATCGTCTTACGACTTCGCATGGACCTGTGTTTTTAGTAAACAGTCGCTTCCCCCTGCTCTCTGCGGCCATACCACGCTCCAGCAGCAAGTGCCTTCACGCGTCCGGCCCCCCTTCTCCCTAAGTTACGGGGGCAATTTGCCGAGTTCCTTAACCACAGTTCGCCCGTCGCCTCGGTATTCTCTACCTGACCACCTGTGTCGGTTTGGGGTACGGGCCGCTCGGAACATCGCTAGAGGCTTTTCTCGGCAGCATAGGATCACTGACTTCACCTGAATCGGCTCGGCATCACGTCTCAGCCTCATGGCGCGCGGATTTGCCTACGCACCGGCCTACACGCTTACCCCGGCACAACCACCGGCCGGGATCAGCTACCTTCCTGCGTCACCCCATCGCTCAACTACTACCCACCGAGGTCCCAGACTCCACACCCTTGACCCGAAGGTCGCCGGCGCTTCGCGTGGTTAGTACAGTGAGGTTCGTCGTGGGCGCTCCTTTGCGGGTACGGGAATATCAACCCGTTATCCATCGACTACGCCTCTCGGCCTCGCCTTAGGCCCCGACTCACCCAGGGCGGATTAGCCTGGCCCTGGAACCCTTGGTCATCCGGCGGAAGGGTTTCTCACCCTTCATTCGCTACTCATGCCTGCATTCTCACTCGTGTAGCGTCCACGGCTGGATCACTCCGCCGCTTCCCCCGCTACACGACGCTCCCCTACCCACCCACACACCTGCACACCGAAGACACGCTCCGGCGCGGAGTTATTGTGTGAGTGCCACAGCTTCGGCGGTGTGCTTGAGCCCCGCTACATTGTCGGCGCGGAACCACTTGACCAGTGAGCTATTACGCACTCTTTAAAGGATGGCTGCTTCTAAGCCAACCTCCTGGTTGTCTATGCGACCCCACATCCTTTTCCACTTAGCACACGCTTAGGGGCCTTAGCTGGTGATCTGGGCTGTTTCCCTCTCGACTACGAAGCTTATCCCCCGCAGTCTCACTGCCGCGCTCTCACTTACCGGCATTCGGAGTTTGGCTGATTTCGGTAAGCTTGTAGGCCCCCTAGACCATCCAGTGCTCTACCTCCGGCAAGAAACACGCGACGCTGCACCTAAATGCATTTCGGGGAGAACCAGCTATCACGGAGTTTGATTGGCCTTTCACCCCTAACCACAGGTCATCCCCCAACTTTTCAACGTTGGTGGGTTCGGTCCTCCACGCAGTCTTACCCACGCTTCAACCTGCCCATGGCTAGATCACCCCGCTTCGGGTCTAGAACATGCGACTCAAACGCCCTCTTCAGACTCGCTTTCGCTACGGCTACCCCCCACGGGTTAACCTCGCCACATGCCACTAACTCGCAGGCTCATTCTTCAAAAGGCACGCCATCACCCCGAAAGGCTCTGACGGATTGTAGGCGAACGGTTTCAGGTACTATTTCACTCCCCTCCCGGGGTACTTTTCACCATTCCCTCACGGTACTTGTCCGCTATCGGTCACCAGGAAGTATTCAGCCTTACCAGGTGGTCCTGGCAGATTCACAGCAGATTACAGGGGTCCGCTGCTACTCGGGATATCCATCAGGAGGTCACAGGTTTTCGCCTACCGGGCTCTCACCGTCTACGGCCGACTTTCCCACGTCGTTCGACTAACCAGCAACTTTGTAACTCCCCGCCACACTGTCAGATGCGGCCAACGGATCCCACAACCCCGCACACGCAACCCCTGACAGGTATCACACGCGCACGGTTTAGGCTCCATCCGCTTTCGCTCGCCACTACTCACGGAATCACTGTTGTTTTCTCTTCCTACGGGTACTGAGATGTTTCACTTCCCCGCGTTCCCCCCTACACCCTATGAATTCAGATGCAGGTAACACGACATGACTCGTGCTAGGTTTCCCCATTCGGACACCCTGGGATCACAGCTAGGTTGACAGCTCCCCCAGGCCTATCGCGGCCTCCCACGTCCTTCATCGGCTCCTGGTGCCAAGGCATCCACCGTTCGCCCTTGACAACTTAACCACAGAAAACAAGATGCTCGCGTCCACTGTGCAATTCTCAACCAACAACCAACCCACAACCCCACAGCCACCCACCAGACTCCAACGAACACAACCCACACAGGGCCGGCTCTGCCGAACGGTATGGACGACCAGGTCATGCCTGGCGAAGATCCGAAACAACAACCCACGGTTGTTCTTTCAGGACCCAACAGGGTGCCCACCACCGGACTCCAGCCGCACCACCATCTCGTTCCGTCGCAGCACGCTGCGTGTACTAGAAACAGTGACCGTTGCCGGTGTCCGATTAACCAGTGTCTCCGCCTATGAGCACCCCACCACCACGCTCGGGCGGTGCGGGCTACTGGACCGCTTTCACGGTCTAGTCGCTCCTTAGAAAGGAGGTGATCCAGCCGCACCTTCCGGTACGGCTACCTTGTTACGACTTCGTCCCAATCGCCAGCCCCACCTTCGACGGCTCCCTCCCACAAGGGGTTAGGCCACCGGCTTCGGGTGTTGCCGACTTTCGTGACGTGACGGGCGGTGTGTACAAGGCCCGGGAACGTATTCACCGCAGCGTTGCTGATCTGCGATTACTAGCGACTCCGACTTCACGGGGTCGAGTTGCAGACCCCGATCCGAACTGAGACCGGCTTTTTGGGATTCGCTCCACCTCACGGTATCGCAACCCTTTGTACCGGCCATTGTAGCATGCGTGAAGCCCTGGACATAAGGGGCATGATGACTTGACGTCATCCCCACCTTCCTCCGAGTTGACCCCGGCAGTCTTCGATGAGTCCCCGCCATAACGCGCTGGCAACATCGAACGAGGGTTGCGCTCGTTGCGGGACTTAACCCAACATCTCACGACACGAGCTGACGACAGCCATGCACCACCTGTCACCCGCCCCGAAGGACCCCGCATCTCTGCGAGTTTTCGAGTGATGTCAAACCCAGGTAAGGTTCTTCGCGTTGCATCGAATTAATCCGCATGCTCCGCCGCTTGTGCGGGCCCCCGTCAATTCCTTTGAGTTTTAGCCTTGCGGCCGTACTCCCCAGGCGGGGCGCTTAATGCGTTAGCTGCGGCACAGAGAACCGGAGAGGCCCCCCACACCTAGCGCCCAACGTTTACAGCGTGGACTACCAGGGTATCTAATCCTGTTCGCTCCCCACGCTTTCGCTCCTCAGCGTCAGTATCGGCCCAGAGACCCGCCTTCGCCACCGGTGTTCCTCCTGATATCTGCGCATTTCACCGCTACACCAGGAATTCCAGTCTCCCCTACCGAACTCTAGCCTGCCCGTATCGGCTGCAGGCCCGCGGTTGAGCCGCGGGTTTTCACAGTCGACGCGACAAGCCGCCTACGAGCTCTTTACGCCCAATAAATCCGGACAACGCTCGCGCCCTACGTCTTACCGCGGCTGCTGGCACGTAGTTGGCCGGCGCTTCTTCTGCAGGTACCGTCACTTACGCTTCGTCCCTGCTGAAAGAGGTTTACAACCCGAAGGCCGTCATCCCTCACGCGGCGTCGCTGCATCAGGCTTCCGCCCATTGTGCAATATTCCCCACTGCTGCCTCCCGTAGGAGTCTGGGCCGTGTCTCAGTCCCAGTGTGGCCGGTCGCCCTCTCAGGCCGGCTACCCGTCGTCGCCTTGGTAGGCCATCACCCCACCAACAAGCTGATAGGCCGCGAGCCCATCCCAGACCGAAAAAACTTTCCACCCACACCCATGCGGGCGCAGGTCGTATCCGGTATTAGCCCCCGTTTCCGAGGGTTATCCCAAAGTCCAGGGCAGGTTGCTCACGTGTTACTCACCCGTTCGCCGCTCGAGTACCCCCGAAGGGGCCTTTCCGCTCGACTTGCATGTGTTAAGCACGCCGCCAGCGTTCGTCCTGAGCCAGGATCAAACTCTCCAACAAAAACCTGTTGAAAAACTCATCCCGGCAACAAAAATGCTGCCAAAGGAATCCCACCAGACATCACAAACGCCTGGCCGGGGTAAAT
>NZ_BMQY01000023.1 GCF_014648355.1 Couchioplanes azureus | reverse complement strand
AAACCGCTCATACAAGCCACGACCCATGCCCGCCCGCTGCGAACCCTGACCGGTGAACATGAAGGCCGTGCGCCGGGTACGGGCCTCGCCCTCGATCAGGGTGGGACCGAGCCGTACCGCCCGGTGCGCGAACTCGGACCGGGTGGTGGCAAGCGACCAGCCGATGTCGCGCGGGTCGCCGGCGACGTCGGCGAGACGGGCGACCTGGTCGCGCAGGGCGCCCGCCGACATGGCGGAGACGACCAGCGGCACGACCTCGTCGGTGGCGGGCCGCTCCGCGGGCACCGCGGGCGGGTCCGGCTGTTCCAGGATGACGTGCGCGTTGGTGCCGGAGATGCCGAACGACGAGACACCGGCCCGGCGCTTCGGGGAGTCCGGCCAGGGGGTGTTCTCCCGCGCCAGCGCGACCGCGCCGGCCTCCCAGTCCACGTGTGACGACGGCGCGTCCACATGCAGGGTGCGCGGTACGACCCCGTGGCGCATGGCCACGACCATCTTGATCACGCCGGCGACGCCCGCGGCGGCCTGGGTGTGCCCGATGTTCGACTTGACCGAACCCAGCAGCAACGGCTCGTCGCGGTCCCGGCCGTACGTGGCCAGCAGCGCCTGGGCCTCGATCGGGTCGCCCAGCGTCGTACCCGTGCCGTGCGCCTCCACCACGTCCACGTCCCGGAAGCTCAGTCCCGCGTTCGCCACGGCCTGCCGGATGACCCGCTGTTGCGACGGCCCGTTCGGCGCCGTCAACCCGTTCGACGCGCCGTCGGAGTTGACCGCTGAACCGCGGACGACCGCGAGGATCTGGTGGCCGTGACGCCGGGCGTCGGAGAGCCGCTCCAGCACCAGCACACCGACGCCCTCGCCCCAGCCGACACCGTCGGCCGCGTCCGCGAACGGCTTGCACCGCCCGTCCGCCGACAGGCCGCCCTGCCGGGAGAACTCCACGAAGGTGCTGGGCGTCGACATCACCGTCACGCCGCCCGCCAACGCCAGATCACATTCGCCCGCCCGCAGCGCCTGCGCCCCCAGGTGCAACGCCACCAGCGACGAGGAACAGGCCGTGTCCACGGTGACCGCCGGACCCTCGAAGCCGAACGTGTACGAGACCCGGCCCGAGGCGATGCTGCCGGCGCTGCCACTGCCCTGGTAGCCCTCGTACTGGCCACCGCCGAGCAGGTTCGCGTAGTCGTTGTACATGACGCCGGCGAAGACGCCGGTCTGCGAGCCGCGCAGGGTGTGCGGATCGATGCCGGCCCGCTCCACCGCCTCCCACACCGACTCGAGGAGCAGCCGCTGCTGCGAGTCGGTGGCCAGCGCCTCCCGGGGACTCATCCCGAAGAACTCCGGGTCGAAGCCGGCCGCGTCGTCGAGGAAGCCGCCCCACCGGGTGTACGAGGTGCCCAGCGCGTTCCGGTCGGTGCTGTAGAGGCTGTCCACGTCCCAGCCGCGGTCGGACGGGAAGTCCCCGACCGCGTCCACCCCGTCGTGCACGAGCCGCCACAGATCCTCGGGAGAGGTGACGCCGCCGGGGTACCGGCAGGCCATGCCCACGATGACCACCGGGTCGTCGGAGACCGGCGACACCACCGGGGTGCGAGTGAGCGTCTCGGCGACCGTGCCGAGCAGTTCGTCGCGCAGGTGGGCGGCCAGGGCGGCGGCGTTCGGATAGTCGAACACCAGGGTGGCGCTCAGACCGAGGCCGGTGGCGGCGCCGAGACGGTTGCGCAGCTCGATCGCGGTGAGCGAGTCGAAACCGAGATCCTGGAAGGCTTTGCCGGGCTCCACCGCATCGGTGCCGGTGTGGCCGAGCACCTGGGCGATCTGGGTACGCACCACGTCGAGCACCGCCTCCGTGCGTTCCTGCGGCCCGAGGGCGGCGAGCCGCCGAACCAGGGCGGCGCTACCCACGGCGGCCGCCCGGCGCGACGGCCCGCGCACCAGGCCGCGCAGCAGGGGCGGAACGTCGCCCCGAGCGCGGAGCGCGCCGAGGTCGAGGCGGACCGGAACGAGGGTCGCGGCGGGGATCGCCAGCGCGGCGTCGAACAGGGCCAGGCCCTGCTCCTGCGTGAGCGGCGGCAGGCCGGCGCGGGTCATCCGGGCCACGTCCCCGTCGGTCAGTTCCGCGGTCATTCCGCCGGACCGGACCCACGGCCCCCAGGCGAGCGACGTGCCGGGCAGCCCGGCCGCGCGCCGGGTCTCGGCGAGCGCGTCCAGGTAGGCGTTGCCGGCCGCATAGCTCGCCTGTCCGGGGTTGCCGAACAGGCCGGCGATCGAGGAGAACAGCACGAACGCGGTGAGGTCACGGTCCCGGGTGGCCGCGTGCAGGTTCCAGGCTGCCGTGATCTTGGGTGCCAGGACCGCGTCGACCCGCTCGGCATCGAGCGACGCGAGGACACCGTCGTCGAGGACACCGGCGGCATGGATGACCGCGCACAGCTCGGGCAGCCCGGCCACCAAGGCGTCCACCGCCGAGCGATCGGCGACGTCACAGGCCACCACGCGGCCGGGCAGCTCGCCGGCGCCCGGGGCGTCGGGGCCGCGGCGGCTCACCAGGACCAGATCGGTGACCCCCTGCGCCGCCAGGTGCCGGGCGATGAGCGCGCCCAGACCACCGGTGCCGCCGGTGATCAGAACGGTGCCGCTCAGCGGATCCGCCGCCACGGGCGCCGCCGGTACGCGCACCAGGCGCGGAACCGTGGCCACGCCGTCGTGCAGGGCCAGCCGCGGTTCGTCGGCGGCCAGGGCGTCGTCCGGTACGTCGCCGCCGGTCTCGATCAGCCCGAACCGGCCGGGGTGCTCGGACTGGGCCGAGCGGATCAGACCGGACACCGCCGCGCCGGCCAGGTCACCGGGGCGGGTCACGAAGACCAGCCGCTGCTCCGGATCCGCGCCGGCCAGGAACTCCTGCACCCGGGCGAGCGCCTCCAGGACCGCCGTCCGCGGCTCCTCGCCTGCCTCGACGACGACCACGGTGGCCGCGGCGGTGGCAGCCGGCAGCGTCACCGGTACCCAGTCCACGCGGTACAGCGAGTCGGTGGCGGTGCGGGGCTGGGGGGCGCGGACGAGCAGCGAATCGGCCGAGGCGATCGGCGCGCCGGTCGGGTCGGCCAGCGCGATGGCGAAACCCTCCCGGTTCCGGGTGAGCCGGACGCGGGCGTCGGTCGCGCCGGCGGCGTGCAGGGCGACGCCGTGCCAGGCGAACGGGATGCCCGCCGGGCTGTCGGCGGTGTCCAGCAGGAGGGCGTGCAGGGCGGTGTCGAACAGGGCCGGGTGCAGGCCGTACCGCTCGGTGCCGGCATCGGCGGGGAGGGTGACCTCGGCGTACATGTGCTCGCCGTCGCGCCAGGCGCCGCGCAGTCCCTGGAAGGCGGGGCCGTAGCCGAATCCACCGTCGGCGAGCCGGTCGTAGAGTCCGTCGATGCCGACCGGCCGGGCGCCGGGCGGTGGCCAGGCGGCCGCGTCGAAGGTGACCGGGGTGGGGGCCATGCCGAGCAGCCCGGTGGCGTGTTCCGTCCAGACCGCGTCGGGGTCGCCGTCCGGGCGCGAGTGCACCGTCACCGCGCGGCGGCCGGAGCCGTCCGGGGCACCGGCCCATACCTGCACCTGCAGGGTGCCGCCGTGTTCGGGCAGCACCAGTGGAGCGGTAAGGGTGAGCTGGTCCAGGCCGGGCGTGCCGGCCTCGGCGCCGGCGTGCAGGGCCAGCTCGACCAGGGCGGTGCCGGGCACCATGACCCTGCCCTGCATCTCGTGGTCGGCGAGCCACGGCTGCGCCGAGGTGGAGAGGCGGCCGGTGAACAGCAACGCGTCCGAGCCGGGCAGGGTGGTCACGCCGCTGAGCAGCGGGTGCCCGGCTGCGTCGAGGCCCGGAGCGGCACCGCCGAGGATCATGCTGGCGGGCCAGAATCGCTGGTGCTGGAACGGGTACGTGGGCAGGTCGATACGGCGTCCGCTGTCCACGACGGCGGCCCAGTCGACACTCCGGCCCTGGGTGTACAACGCACCCACGGCGGTCAGCAGGGTGGTGACCTCGTCGCGGTCCCGCCGCAGGGTGGGGCTGCCGCCGGCCATGGCGGACAGCACCGCGTCCGGGCCCACCTCCAGCAACCACACGTCACCCGCGGCACCCACCGCGTCCGCGAACCGCACCGTCTCACGCACGTGCCGCACCCAGTACGCCGGGTCGGTGAACAGGTCGGTCTCGATCCGCCCGGTGACGTTGGAGACCAGCGGGATCTGCGGCCGGTGCAGGGTGAGGCCGTCGACCACCTGCCGGAAGGCCTCCAACATCGGGTCCATCAGTGCCGAATGGAAGGCATGGCTGACGGTCAGCCGCTTGCTCCGCCTAAAGCCGGCGGCCACCGCCTCCACCGCGGCCGCCGCACCGGACAGCACGACCGCGTCCGGACCGTTGACCGCCGCGATGTCCACACCATCGACCAGAGCCGCTCTGACGTCCCCTTCCGAGGCCTCCACCGCGACCATCGCCCCACCGGCCGGCAACTCCTGCATCAGCCGCCCGCGCGCCGAGATCAGCGTGCAGGCGTCCTCCAGGGAGAGGACCCCGGCCAGATGCGCGGCGGCGATCTCACCCACCGAGTGGCCGAGCAACACGTCCGGGACGACACCCCACGATTCCAGGAGCCGGTAGAGGGCGACCTCGACGGCGAAGATGGCCGGCTGGGCGTTACCGGTGGCGTCCAGGTCCTCCCAGTCGATGTCCAGATGCGCGGTCACCGCGTCGAAGGCCCCGGCGAACACCGGATACCGGGCGTACAAGTCGCGGCCCATCCCGGCGCGCTGCGAACCCTGGCCGGTGAACATCATGGCCAGCGGCGTGTCAGTGGCGACGCCTTCGAGGAGGATGTCGCCGACCTTGACCGCGCGATGCGGGAACGACGTCGATCGGCGGGCCAGAGCGGCGGCGACGTCGGCCGGGTGCGCGTCGAGGGTGCCGAGCCGGTCGATCAGCTCGGACAGGGCGCCGGCCGACTTGGCGGACAGCACGAGTGGGAGGACGGCGTCACCGTGCTCGACCACCGCGGCCGGCGCTTCGGTGGACTGTTCGAGGATGACGTGGGCGTTCGTCCCCGAGATACCGAACGACGACACCCCCGCACGACGCCGACCCGACCCCGGCCACACACACTGCTCCGCAGCCACCCGCACCGCACCCGCACGCCAATCCACATGCGAAGACGGCACATCCACATGCAACGACCGCGGCACCACACCATGCCGCATCGCCATCACCATCTTGATCACACCAGCGACACCCGCCGCCGCCTGCGTATGACCGATGTTCGACTTCACCGAGCCCAGCAACAACGGCACATCACGATCCCGGCCATACGCCGCCACCAACGCCTGCGCCTCGATCGGATCACCCAACGACGTACCAGTCCCGTGCGCCTCCACCACATCGACGTCCTGCGCCGACAGCCCGGCCGAGGCCAACGCCTGCCGGATCACCCGCTGCTGCGACGGCCCGTTGGGCGCCGTCAGACCATTCGACGCACCATCGGAATTCACCGCCGAACCCCGCACCACGGCGAGGACCTCGTGACCGTTGGCCCGCGCATCCGAAAGCCGTTCCAGGACCACCAGCCCCACGCCCTCGGCCCAGCCCACACCGTCCGCCGCATCGGCGAACGGCTTGCACCGCCCGTCGGGCGCCAACCCACCCTGGCGGGAGAACTCGACGAACGTGGTCGGCGTGGACATGACTGTCACACCACCCGCGAGAGCCAGATCGCACTCCCCCGACCGCAGCGACTGGGCCGCCAGATGCAGGGCCACCAGCGACGACGAACACGCCGTGTCGACGGTGACCGCCGGACCCTCGAACCCGAAGGCGTACGAGACCCGTCCGGAGGCGATGCTCGCCGCGCTCCCGTTGCCGCGGAAGCCCTCGAACGAGTCCTCGGTGAGCAGGTTGCCGTAGTCGGTGTACATGACGCCGGCGAAGACACCGGTCCGGCTGCCGCGCAGGGTCAGCGGATCGATGCCCGTCCGCTCCACGGCCTCCCACGTGGTCTCCAGCAGCAGCCGTTGCTGGGCGTCGGTGGCCAGCGCCTCGCGCGGACTCATCCCGAAGAACTCCGGATCAAACCGGGCGGCGTCGTGCAGGAAGCCACCGTGGCGGGTGTACGAGGTACCGGCGACCGTACGGTCCGCGCTGTAGAGGCGGTCGAGGTCCCAGCCGCGGTCGGCCGGGAAGTCGCCGATCGCGTCGACGCCGTCGCGGACCAGCTCCCACAGTCCCTCGGGCGAGGTGACGCCGCCCGGGAACCGGCAGGCCATACCCACGATGACGATCGGATCGTCGGCCACGGGCGGCAGGGCGGCGACCGGGATCCGCTCATCCGGTGCCCCACCCCGCAGTTCCTCGCGCAGATGCCCGGCGAGGGCGGCGACCGACGGGTAGTCGAAGACGACGGTGGCGGACAGCCGGAGCCCGGTGACGGCACCGAGGCGGTTGCGCAGCTCGACGGCGGTGAGCGAGTCGAAGCCCAGGTCCTGGAAGGCGCGCTGCGGATCGATGCCGGCCGCGCTCTGGTGACCGAGGACGGTGGCGACCTCGGCGCGGACCGTGCTCACCAGGTCGCCGAGGTCCGCCCGGACGGCGGCAGCGCTCGCGGCGACGGCCCGGCGGGTACGCGGACGGATCAGGCCGCGCAGCAGCGGCGGGACGGTTCCGGACGCCTGGATCGCGGCGAGGTCGAGGCGCACCGGGGCGACGACCGGACGGCCGGCGGCGAGGGCGGCGTCGAACAGGGCGGTGCCCTCGGCGGCGCTGAGTTCCGGCAGGCCGTTGCGGGCGATGCGGGCCACGTCCACGTCGGCGAGGGTGCCGATCATGCCGCCGTCGCGCGCCCAGGGTCCCCAGGCCATCGAGGTGGCGGGGAGCCCGAGGGCGTGGCGGTGCTCGGCGAGGGCGTCGAGGGCGCTGTTGGCGGCGGCGTAGTTGCCCTGTCCGGCAGCGCCGAAGACGCCCGCGACGGAGGAGAACATGA
>NZ_BMQY01000022.1 GCF_014648355.1 Couchioplanes azureus | reverse complement strand
CGAACACGCCGTGTCCACGGTGACCGCCGGACCCTCCAGACCCAACGTGTACGAGACCCGGCCGGAAACCACGCTGGCCGCGAGCCCGGTCTGGGCGTGGCCCTCGATGTCCTCCCGGGAGTTCATCACCACCTGGGTGTAGTCCTGTCCACCGCAGCCGACGAAGACACCGGTCCGGCTGCCGCGCAGCCCGCCCGGGGCGATCCCGGCCCGCTCGAACGCCTCCCAGGAGGCTTCGAGCAGCAGTCGCTGCTGGGGGTCCATGGCGAGCGCCTCGCGCGGCGAGATGCCGAAGAAGCCGGCGTCGAAGTCGGCCACCCGCTCCAGGAAACCACCCCGATCGGTGGCGCTGCGTCCGCGGCCGCCCTCGCCACCCTGCCGCAGCTCGGTGAGGTCCCAGCCGCGGTCGGCGGGGAAGGGCGAGATGCCGTCCCGGCCGCCGGCGACCAGGTCCCACAGCTCGTCCGGCGAGGTGACACCGCCGGGCAGGCGGCACGCCATGCCGACGATGACGATCGGGTCGGCGGTGACGTCCGCGGTCACCGTGGCCGGCATCTCCGCGTCGTCCTCCTCGCCGAGGAGTTCGCCGAGTAGGAACCCCGCCAGCACGGTGGGGGTCGGATAGTCGAACACCATGGTCGGGCTCAACCGCAGGCCGGTCGCCGCGGCGAGCTTGTTCCGCAGCTCCACCGCGGTGAGCGAGTCGAAGCCGAGGTCACGGAACTCGCGCTGCGCATCGACGGCTTCAGCGCACGCGTGCGCGAGCACGGCGGCGACCTCGGCGCGGACCAGGTCGAGCACGTACGCGAGGCGCTGGGCGGCGGGCCGCGACAGCAGCTCACGGGAGATGCCGGCGAAGGTGGCCGCACCGCCGGCGGTCGTCGCAGCCGGCCGGCGTCCCGTACGGATCAGGGCACGCAGCACCGCCGGCACCTCGCCGGGCATGCGCAGGTTGCCGGACGACATGCTGACCGGCACCAGGTACGGCTCGTCGACGGTGACGGCCGCGTCGAAGAGGGCGAGACCCTGCTCCGGGGTGAGCGGCGGCATCCCGGAGGAGACGCGTTGCAGGTCGGCGTCCGACAGCGTGGAGGTCATGCCGGCACCGGGCGCCCAGGCGGCCCAGGCGAGCGACTGCGCCGGCAGCCCGGCGGCTCTGCGGTGCCGGGCGAGGGCGTCGAGGAAGACGTTGCCCGCCGCGTAGTTGGCCTGTCCGGGCGCGCCCATGACACCGGAGATGGACGAGAACAGCACGAACGCGTCGAGGCGGCGGGACGCGGTGGCGAGATGCAGGTTCCACGCACCGTCCACCTTGGGCGCCAGGACGGCGGACAGCCGCTGCGGGGTGAGCGAGGTGAGGATCCCGTCGTCCAGCACCCCGGCGGTGTGTACCACCGCGGACAGGTCCGGCTCGGCATCCACCAGCGCCCGGACGGCACGGGCGTCGGACAGGTCGCAGGCGGCGACCAGCACCTCGGCGCCCGCGGCGCGCAGCTCCCGGGTCAGCTCGGCGGCACCCGGCGCGTCCGGGCCCCTGCGGCTGACCAGCACGAGCCGGGCCACCCCGTGGTCGACGACCAGGTGGCGGGCCAGGGCCGAGCCGAGACTGCCGGTGCCGCCGGTGATCAGCACCGTGCCGCCGCCGGTCCACGGCGAGGGACCGGCGTGGACGTCGGCCGGGACCCGGTCGAGGCGGCCCACGGTGAGCTCGCCGTCGCGGACCACGAACTGGCCGTCGCCCGTGGCGATGAGGCCGGGCAACAGCGGCAGGACCGCGTCCGCCTCGCCAGCGGAGCCGGCGTCGAGCAGCGCGAACCGGCCCGGGTTCTCGGTCTGGGCGGAGCGGACCAGGCCCCAGACCGCCGCGGCGGCCGGGTCGGCGCCGGTGACCGCGCCGGAGGTGACGAAGACCAGCGGGGCGCCGTGGCTGTCCGCCAGCCAGCGCTGCATGGACTCCAGCGCCGTGGCGGCGTGCCGGTGGGCGTCCGCGACCACGTCGTCCCCGGTACGGATGCGGATCAGGACCAGGTCGGCGCCGGCCGGGACGTCATCGGTCCCCTCGACCACGAGGAGACCGGGACGGCGTTCGGCGGCGCGCGGCGCGACCCAGTCCAGGGTGAGCAGCGAGCCGGGGCGGGTACGCCCGCCGGCCACCGCGAGCGGCTCTCGCAGGGTGAGGGCGTCGATGGTGAGCACGGGCGCGTCGGCCGGGTCGACGGCGACGACGCGCACGGTGTCACCACTGCGCCGCAGGCGGGCATGCAGGGTCCGGGCGCCGGCCGCGTGCAGCGTGACTCCGGCGAACGAGGCGGGTTCCGACTGTTCGTCGAGGAGCATGGTGAGCAGCGCCGGATGCAGACCGAAGTAACGGGCGTCGGCGGCGTCGGCGTCACCCAACGACACCTCCGCACCCGCGCCGTCGGTGTCCGCCGGTGGTTCGGCGGCGGCTGCGGACAGCACACCCTCGGCGTGCTGCACCCAGGGAGCGTCGTCGGCGCGGGCATGCATGGTGATGCGCCGGTCGCCGTCCGGGCCGGGCGCGTGCACCCGGACCTGGATCGCCACCGGCCGCTCGTCGACGGCCAGGGCGGCACCGATGTCGAGCAGGCGCACGTGGTCGCAGCCGACCTGGTCGCCGGCCCGGATGGCGAGTTCCAGCCAGGCGGCGCCGGGCATGGTCGCGCGCCCCGCGAGCCAGGGGTGGGCGCGCGGGCTGAGCAGGCCGGTGAGGATGACCTCGTCGGCGTCGGCCACGGCGACGGCCGCCCCGAGCAGCGGGTGCTGGGCGGCGATCAGGCCGGCCGCGGAGACGGCGCCGTGACCGGCGGCCGGGCGCGGCCAGAAACGTTGATGCTCGAAGGCGTAGGTCGGCAGCGGCACGACGGTCGCATCCGGGTACCAGGCGGCGAAGTCGACGTCGACGCCGCCGACGTGCAGGGCGGCCGCGGCGGCGAGCATCGACTCGTTCTCGTCGCGGTCCCGGCGCAGCGTCGGCACGACCAGCTCGGCGTCGATCAGCGCGCTGAGCACCGAGTCCGGGCCGACTTCCAGGAAGGCGTCCACGCCCGATCCGGACATCGCGGCGAGGCCGTCGGCGAAGCGGACGGTCTCGCGCACGTGCCGGACCCAGTAGGCGGGGTCGGTGAACAGGTCCGACTCGATGCGCCCGGTGACGTTGGAGACCAGATCACAGGAGGGCGGGTCGAGGGTGATCCCCGCGATGGCGTCGGCGAACGCGTCCAGCATCGGATCCATCAGCGCCGAGTGGAAGGCGTGGCTGACGGTGAGCCGCTTGGTCCGGGCGAACTGCGCGGCGGCGGCCGTGACGGCAGCCTCGTCGCCCGACAGGACGACGGAGTCCGGGCCGTTGACCGCCGCGATCGACACGTCCGCACCGAGCGAGAGGTCCGACTCGGCCGCCTGTACGGCGATCATCGCGCCACCGGCCGGCAATGCCTGCATGAGTCTCGCCCGCGCACTGATCAGCGCGCAGGCGTCCGGCAGGGACAGGACTCCGGCTACATGCGCGGCCGTGATCTCGCCGACGGAGTGGCCGGCCACCGCATCCGCCCGCACCCCCCACGACTCGAGCAGGCGGTAAAGGGCGACCTCGACGGCGAAGATGGCCGGCTGCGCGTTCCCGGTGGAGTCCAGGTCGTCCCAGTCGATCGCGAGATGCGCCGCCACCTCGTCGAAGGCCGCGCGGTACGCCGGGAACCGCTGGTACAGCGCGCGTCCCATTCCGACCCGCTGCGAGCCCTGCCCGGAGAAGACCACGCCGAGGCGGCGGCGCGTGGCGACACCGCGGACGACGGTGTCGCCGATGAGTACCGCGCGGTGCGCCAGCTGGGCGCGGGTGACGGCGAGCGAGCGTCCGACGTCGGCCGCGGACAGCTCGGGGCGCTGGGCGACCCAGGCCCGCAACCGGGCGATCTGGGCGTCCAGAGCGGTTTCGCTGCGCGCCGACACCGGCCACGGCGCGGCCGCGGGGGCCGGGGACGGCTCGTAGGCGGGCGTCTCGCCCTGCTCGATGATGACGTGGGCGTTGGTGCCGGAGATGCCGAACGACGACACTCCGGCGCGGGCCGGGCGGTCCGCGGCAGGCCACGGCCGGGGCTCGGTGAGCAGCTCGACCGCACCCTGGGACCAGTCCACGTGGGACGTGGGCGCATCCACGTGCAGGGTGCGCGGCACCGTGCCGTGTCGCATCGCCATGACCATCTTGATGACACCGGCCACCCCGGCCGCGGCCTGCGTGTGCCCGATGTTCGACTTCACCGAGCCGAGGTAGAGCGGCTCGCTGCGATCCTGCCCGTACGTGGCGAGCAACGCCTGCGCCTCGATCGGGTCACCGAGCGTCGTGCCGGTGCCGTGCGCCTCCACCACGTCCACGTCGCGCGGGGTCAGGCCGGCGCCGGCGAGGGCCTGCCGGATGACCCGCTGCTGCGAGGGCCCGTTCGGCGCGGTCAGGCCGTTCGAGGCGCCGTCGGAGTTGACCGCCGAGCCCCGGACCACCGCGAGGATGCGGTGGTTGTTGCGCCGGGCGTCGGAGAGCTTCTCGACCACCAGCACGCCGACGCCTTCGGACCAGCCCGTGCCGTCCGCCGCGTCCGCGAACGCCTTGCAGCGACCGTCCGGAGCGAGCCCGCCCTGCCGGGTGAAGCCCGAGAAGCCCATCGGTGTGGACATCACCGTCACGCCGCCCGCCAGCGCCAGCTCGCACTCGCCGCTGCGCAGCGCCTGCGCGGCCAGGTGCAATGCGACCAGCGACGACGAGCAGGCGGTGTCCACCGTCAGGGCGGGGCCCTCGAGCCCGAGCGTGTACGCCACCCGACCGGAGATCACGCTGGAGGTCAGACCGGTGGTGGCATGTCCCTCGGCGTCTTCCCGCGACCCCATGACGACACCGATGTAGTCCACCCCGGACGCGCCGGTGAAGACCCCGGTGCGGGTACCACGCAGGCTCGCCGGGTTGATCCCGGCGTGTTCGAATGCCTCCCACGAGGTCTCCAGTAGCAGTCGCTGCTGGGGGTCCATGGCGACCGCCTCGCGCGGCGAGATGCCGAAGAAGCCGGCGTCGAAGTCGCCCGCCGCGATGAAGCCGCCCTCCCCGGTGGCGCTGCTGCCCTCACCGTCGCCGCCGAGTGCCGCCGCATCCCAGCCGCGGTCGTCGGGGAAGGCGGTGACGCCGTCGCGTCCCTCGTCGACCAGCTGCCACAGCGCTTCCGCCCCGCGCACCCCGCCGGGGAGGCGGCAGGCCATGCCGACGATCGCGATCGGCTCCTGCCGGCCCGACTCCACCTCTTGCAGGCGGCGGCGGGTCTCGTGCAGGTCGGCCGTGACCCACTTGAGGTAGTCGATGAGCTTGCTGTCGTCGGACATGCGAGCAACCTTCCGTGCGTACCGGAGTGCGCGAGTTCAGCGGTCGCTCTGGCGGCCGAGTTCGTTGTCGATGAAGGCGAACAGATCGTCGGTGGACGCGGCGCCGAGCCGTTCGGCCACGTCGGCGCGGCCGGGCTCGTCGGCGCGCCACGCGTCGAGAAGCCGGCGGAGCCGGGCGGTGACCGCGGCCCGGGTGACGTCGTCGGGCTCGCTGGCCCGCAGGGCGGCGCCGAGCCGGTCCAGATCCGCGAGCAGGGCGGGGCCCTCCTGCGCGGTGTGCTCGCTGACCAGCTCCTTGGTGAGGTGCTCGGCGAGCGCGGCGGGGGTCGGGTGGTCGAAGACCATGGTGGCGCTGAGCCGCAGGCCGGTGACGGCGGTCAGCCGGTTGCGCAGCTCCACCGCGGTGAGCGAGTCGAAGCCGAGGTCACGGAACTCACGGCGCGCGTCGACGGCGGCGGCCGAGGCGTGGCCGAGCACCGCGGCGGCCTCGGCACGGACGAGGTCGGTGACGTGGCGCAGGCGCTCGTCCTCGCGGCGTCCGGCGAGTTGCTGGGTGAGCGCGGCCAGGGTCGCTGCCGGTCCGGCGTTCCCGGCCGCCCGGGCGCGCCCGCCCTTGACCAGGTCGCGCAGGACGGCCGGGACCGGACCGGGCATCCGGACCTTGGTGGACGACATGCTGACCGGCACGAGGTACGGCGACCCCGCCGCCACGGCGCTGTCGAAGAGCGCGAGCCCCTGCTCCACGGTGAGCGGCGGCATGGCGGAGGAGGCGCGGTGCATGTCCTTCTCACCGAGTGACGCGGTCATACCGACGTCACCGGCCCAGGCCGGCCAGGCCAGCGACTGCGCGGCGAGCCCCCGCGACTGCCGGTACGCCGCCAGTGCATCCAGGAACACGTTGCCGGCCGCATAGTTCGCCTGCCCGGCGCTGCCCATCACCCCCGAGATCGAGGAGAACAGCACGAAGGCATCCAGGTCCCGCGTCGCCGCGTGCAGATTCCACGCCGCGTCGACCTTGGGAGCGAGCACCGCGTCGAGCCGCTCGGGGGTCAGCGCGGTCACCACCCCGTCGTCGAGCACACCCGCGGTATGGACCACCGCGCACAGATCCGGAATGCCTGCGACGAGCTCATCCACCGCCGCACGATCCGTCAGATCACAGGCCACCACCCGGCCCGGCAACCGGTCCGCGCCCGGCGCGTCCGGACCACGGCGGCTGACCAGCACCAGATCCACACCACGAGCAGCAAGGTGACGCGCCAGCGCCGAACCCAGACCACCGGTACCACCGGTGATCAACACCGTGCCCCGCGGCGTCCACCCACCGGGCTCCCGCTCGGCCGTACGGGCCAGCCGCGGCACCAGCACCCGACCCTCGCGGATGGCGAACTGCGGCTCGTCGGAGGGCAGCGCGTCCACGGGGGCGCCGGCCTCGTGGTCGATCAACAGGAACCGGTCCGGGTGCTCGGACTGGGCGGCCCGGACCAGACCCCAGACGACGCTCGCCGCGACGTCGCGGACCCGGTCACTGTCGCCGGTGCCGACCGCGCCGGCGGTGACGAACGCGAGCCGCGCGTCGCCGAACCGCTCGGTGGCCAACCACCGCTGGACCAGATCGAGGGCGTACGCGCCGAGCCGGTGCGCCTCGGCCACCACGTCCTCGCCGGCGCCGGCGATCGGCACGAGCACCAGATCGACGTCACCGCGCAGGTCGTCCAGGGAGCCGGTGAGGGTGACCGTGCGGCCCGCGGGGGCCGCCTCGGCGGCGGCCCAGCGCAGGTCCAGCAGCGATCCGCGCGGCCCCTGGTCACCGGAGACGGATACCGGTTCGCGTAGTCGCACCGAGTCGACGGACAGCACCGGTGCACCGGCCGGGTCGACGGCGGCGATCCGGTAACCGTTCGTACCCCGCCGGGTCAGCGTGGCGCGCAGGCCGCCGGCCCCGGCCGCGTGGAGGGTGACGCCGGTGAACACGGCCGGTTCGAGGTCGTCGTCGAGCAGGGCGGTGAGCAGTTCCGGGTGCAGACCGAAGTAGCGCGCATCGTCGGCGACACCGTCCGGCAGGGCCGCCTCCACCGGCGTGTCGCCGATCTCGTACGGCGCACCGCCGTCCTCGGCGAGCCGGCCGGAGGCATGCTCGATCCACGGCCCGTCGCCGGTACGCGAGTGGACCGTGATCGCGCGGCCGCCGTCCTCGCCGGGCGCACCGACCCGTACCTGCAGGGCCACCGCCGACTGCTCGGTGAGTGCGAGGGACGCACCGATCTCCAGGCGTGCCACCCGGTCGCAGCCGACCTGGTCGCCGGCCTGCAGGGCCAGTTCCAGCCAGGTGGCGCCGGGCACGGTGTCGTGCTCGGCGAGCCACGGGTGGACGCGCAGCGACAGCAGTCCCGTGAAGATGACCTCGTCGGCGCCGGCCACCGCGACCGCGGCGCCGAGCAGCGGATGGCGGGCGGCGGTCTGCCCGAGCGAGGTGACGTCGCCCCCGGAGGAGGCCGGGCGCGGCCAGTAGTGCGCGCGCTGGAACGCGTACGTGGGCAGGGCGATGCGGTGCGCACCCGGATACCAGGGGGTCCAGTCCAGGTCGATGCCGTGCACGTACAGGGTGGCGGCCGCGGCGAGGATCGCCTCCACCTCGTCCCGGCCGCGGCGCAGGGTCGGCACCACGACGTCGGCGTCGATCAGCGCGGACAGTGCCGCGTCGGGCCCGACCTCGACGACGGTGTCCACGCCGAGGTCGCGCATGGCGGCAACCCCGTCCGCGAACCGGACCGTCTCGCGCACGTGCCGCACCCAGTAGTCCGGGTCCGTCACCGAACCGGGTTCGACCCGCGAGCCGGTGACGGTGGAGACCATCGGCAGGGTCGGCTCGTGCAGCGTCAGCGTCGCCACGACCGCCCGGAACTCGGCCAGCATCGGGTCCATCAACGCGGAGTGGAAGGCATGACTGACAGCGAGGCGTCTGCTGCGCGCGAAGCCCGCCGCGACGGCTTCCACCGCGGCTTCCGCACCGGACAACACCAGCGAGTCCGGCCCGTTGACGGCGGCGACCGACACCCCTTCGGGCACATCGCTCTCGTGACCCTGCACCGCGATCATCGCGCCGCCGGGCGGCAACGCCTGCATCAACCGGGCCCGCGCCGAC
>NZ_BMQY01000021.1 GCF_014648355.1 Couchioplanes azureus | reverse complement strand
ACCACATCACCACCGAAATCCGGAACCCGCACCACCTCCACATCCGCGTCCGTGCCGGCGGCGGGCAGCACGACCGGGGTCCAGCGGGGCTCGAACAAGTCGTCGTGCTGGACGGTGGCCGTGGCGCGGCGCAGGGTCAGCGAGCGGACGGTGGCCACCGGCGCACCGGACGGGTCGACCACGGAGACCGCGACGCTGTCGTCGCCGGTGCGGGCGACATGCACACGAACCGCGGAGGCG
Source organism: Couchioplanes azureus (assembly GCF_014648355.1). Lineage (GTDB taxonomy): Bacteria > Actinomycetota > Actinomycetes > Mycobacteriales > Micromonosporaceae > Actinoplanes > Actinoplanes azureus. The sequence goes on along the minus strand of NZ_BMQY01000021.1, from coordinate 27,106 downwards.
CCGGTGGCGTGCAGCGTGACGCCCTGCCAGGCGAACGGGACGACGCCGCGTTCCAGGCCGTTGAACGCCGAGACGTGCAGGCAGGCGTCGAGCAGGGCGGGATGCAGACCGTACGCGGCGGAGTCCGCATCGTCGGGCAGGGACACCTCCGCGTACACGTCGTCGCCGTCCTGCCAGGCCGCGCGCAGGCCCTGGAACGTGGGCCCGTACGCGAAACCGCCGGCCGCCAGCTGTGCGTACATGCCCTCCAACGGGACCTCGACGGCCCCGGCCGGCGGCCAGATCTCCGGTGCGGCGTCCGGGGCGTCCTCGCCGGGGGCGAGCAGTCCGGTGGCGTGCGCGATCCAGTCGCCGCCACCCTCGGCACGCGAGCGCACGCCGACCGGCCGGCGGCCGTCGGCGGTAGCCGCGCCGACCCGGATCTGCACCTGGCGGGCGCCGCGGGTGGGCAGGACCAGCGGTGCGGCGATCATCAGCTCGTCGATGTGCCCGCATCCCGCTTCGTCGCCGGCGCGCAACGCCAGCTCGACGAAGGCGGTGCCGGGCAGCAGCACGGAGCCGAGCACGACATGCTCCGCGAGCCACGGCGGTGAGCCGGCCGACAGCCGGCCGGTGAGCAGCAGGTCACCGGCGTCCAGTTCCACGCGGGCGCCCAGCAGCGGATGTCCGGCGATCTCCAGCCCCGCCGCGCCGACGTCCGCGGCACCCGCGCCGGGCGCGGGCCAGTACCGCTCGTGCTGGAACGCGTACGTGGGCAGATCGACCGGATGTCCGCCGGTGACCGGCCAGTCCACCCGCTGCCCGGCGCTGAACAGGGTGGCGACGGCGGTCAGGAAGGTGGTGGTCTCGTCGCGGTCCCGCCGCAGGGTGGGGCTGCCGCCGGCCATGGCGGACAGCACCGCGTCCGGGCCGATCTCGATCAGGCGGTCGGCGTCCGCGGCGGCGACCCCGTCGGCGAAGCGGACGGTCTCCCGGACGTGCCGCACCCAGTACGCGGGATCGGTGAACAGGTCGGTCTCGATCCGCCCGGTGACGTTGGAGACCAGCGGGATCTGCGGCCGGTGCAGGGTGAGGCCGTCGACCACCTGCCGGAAGGCCTCCAGCATCGGGTCCATCAGTGCCGAGTGGAAGGCGTGGCTGACGGTGAGGCGCTTGGTCCGCGTAAAGCCGGCGGCCACCGCCTCCACCGCGGCCGCCGCGCCGGACAGCACGACGGCATCCGGGCCGTTGACCGCCGCGACCGAGACGCCCTCGGCAGCCGGGATGTCCGCCTCGGCGGCTTGCACGGCAACCATCGCCCCACCGGTCGGCAGTTCCTGCATCAGCCGGCCGCGAGCGGAGATCAGCGTGCAGGCGTCTTCCAGACAGAGGACTCCGGCCACGTGCGCGGCGGCGATCTCCCCGACGGAGTGGCCGACGAGGACGTCCGGGACGACCCCGATCGATTCGAGGAGCCGGTAGAGGGCGACCTCGACGGCGAAGATGGCCGGCTGGGCGTTACCGGTGGCGTCCAGGTCCTCCCAGTCGATGTCCAGATGTGCGGTCACCGCGTCGAAGGCCTCGGCGAACACCGGATACCGGGCGTACAGATCCTGGCCCATCCCGGCGCGCTGAGAACCCTGGCCGGTGAACATGGCGGCCGTACGACCGGTCCGCGCCGCGCCGGTCACGACGGCGGCGGACGGCTCACCGGCGGCCAGGGCGCGCAGCGCGGCCACCGCGTCGTCGCGCCCGTCGGCGAGCACCACGGCTCGCTCGTTCAGCAGGGCCCGGGTGGTGAGCAGGGAACGCACCACGTCGACCGGGCGCGGCCCGGTGGTCTCGACGTGGTCGGCGAGGCGGGCCGCCTGCGCGCGCAGTCCCGCCGTGGACTTCGCGGACAGCACCCAGGGCAGCACACCGCCGGGCTCGTCGTCCGGTGCCGCGGACTCGTTGGTGGCTTCCTCGAGGATGACGTGGGCGTTCGTACCGCTGATGCCGAAGGCGGAGACGCCCGCCCGGCGCGGGCGGTCGCCCGCGGCCCAGTCGGTGCGTTCGGTGAGCAGGGAGATCGCACCGGAGGTCCAGTCCACCTCGGAGGTGGGCTGCTCCGCGTGCAGGGTCTGCGGCAGCACCCGGTGGCGCATGGCCATGACCATCTTGATGATGCCCGCGACACCGGCGGCGGCCTGCGGGTGGCCGATGTTCGACTTGATGCCGCCGAGGCGCAGCGGCCGGTCCGCGGGGCGGTCCACGCCGTACGTGCCGAGCAGCGCCTGCGCCTCGATCGGGTCGCCGAGACGGGTGCCGGTGCCGTGTGCCTCGACCACGTCCACGTCGGCGGCGCAGAGCTGGGCGTTGGCCAGCGCCGCCCGGATGACCCGCTGCTGCGAGGGGCCGTTCGGGGCGGTCAGGCCGCTGGACGCGCCGTCGGAGTTGACCGCGGTGCCGCGCACCACCGCCAGGACCTCGTGGCCCAGCCGGCGGGCATCGGAGAGTCGTTCGACGAGCAGGACGCCGACGCCTTCCGCCCAGCCGGTGCCGTCCGCACCCTCGGCGAACGGCTTGCACCGCCCGTCCGGCGACAGGCCCCGCTGCCGGGAGAACTCGACGTAGAGGTCGGTGGTGGGCATGACGGCGACGCCGCCGGCGAAGGCCATCGAGCATTCGCCGGAGCGCAGGGCCCGGACCGCCAGGTGCAGGGCCACCAGCGACGACGAGCAGGCGGTGTCGACGGTGACCGCGGGACCTTCCAGGCCCAGGGCGTACGAGATGCGACCGGAGAGCACACTGACCGCGCCGCCGGTGAGCAGATGCCCGCCGGCCTCCTCCGCCTGGCGCGCCAACTCGCCGTAGTGCGTGTCCGTGCCGCCGACGAAGACACCGGTCCGACTGCCCCGCAGCGAGGCCGGGTCGATCCGGGCGCGCTCCACGGCCTCCCACGCGGACTCCAGCAGCAGGCGCTGCTGGGGGTCCATGGCCAGTGCCTCGCGCGGTGAGATGCCGAACAGGTCGGCGTCGAAGTCGCCGGCCCCGTCGAGGAAACCGCCGCGTTTGACGTAGCTCTTACCCGGCTTGCCGGGTTCCGGGTCGTACAGGTTCGCGACATCCCAGCCGCGGTCGTCCGGCAGGTCGCCGATCGCGTCGACGCCGTCGAACACCAACTGCCAGAGCTGCTCCGGGGTCTGCACGCCGCCGGGGAAGCGGCAGGCCATGCCGACGATGGCGACCGGCTCGGCGTCCCGGGCCTCGACGGACTCCAGCCGCTGCCGGGTGCGCCGCAGGTCGGCGGTCACCAACTTCAGATAGTCGCGGAGTTTGTCCTCGGAGCTGGGCATGTCAGGGAACCTTTCGTTGAGCTGTTCGGCCGCGGCGGGTGGAGTTACGCGCGGCCGAGTTCCCGGTCGATGAGGTCGAAGATCTCGTCGTCGGTGGAGGCGTCCAGGTCGTCGTCCGCGCCGGACGCCACGCCGTCGAGCCTGCGTTGCAGGGCGTTGAGCCGGGCGACGAGCCGGCTCCGGTCGTCCGGGTCCAGGTCGGCCCGGTCGACGTCCGCCTCCAGTCCGGCCAGGCCGGCGAAGACCGAGGTGGCGGCGCTGTCCCCGGGCTGCAGCGCGGCCCGCAACTGGCGGGCCAGTGCCAGCGGGGTGGGATGGTCGAAGATGAGGGTGGTCGGCAGGCGCAGGCCGGTGTCCGCGTTGAGCCGGTTGCGCAGTTCGACCGCGGTGACCGACGACATACCGAGGTCCAGGAAGCCGCGCTCGGCCTCGACCGCGTCGGCGGTGGTGTGCCCGAGGACCGTCGCGACGTGCCCCGAGACCAGCCGGAGCAGCGTCTTCTCCTGCTCCGCCGGGCTGAGCGGGGCCAGCCGATCGGCCAGGGAGTCCTCGGACGGGGCGGTGGCCGCGGTGCGTCGCGGGGCACGGACCAGGCGCCGCAGCAGCGGCGGCGCGTCACCGGACAGGGCCAGCAGCACCGGTACCACCAGCGCCGCGCCGGATGCGACTGCCGCGTCCATCATGGCCATCCCGGTGTCCACGGGGATGGGAACCAGGCCCGCCCGGCTCATCCGGGACACGTCGGCCGCGTCCAGGTCACCGGTCAGTTCGCTGCGTTGCTCCCAGAACCCCCAGGCCAGCGAGGTACCCGGGAGACCGGCGGCGCGCCGGCGAACGGCCAGGTCGTCGAGGATCGCGTTGGCCGCGGCGTAGTTGCCCTGCGCCATCGCGCCGGCCACCCCGGCGAAGGAGGAGAACAGCACGAACTGCCGAAGGTCGCGGCCGCGGGTCAGCTCGTCCAGGTGGATCGCCGCCTGCGCCTTGGGCCGCAGCACGGCGTCGAGGCGGGACGGGGTGAGCGATTCGATCAATCCGTCGTCGAGTACGCCGGCCGCGTGCACGACGCCGGTCAGGTCGTCGATGCCGCCGAGCACGGCGGCGAGCCGGTCCCGGTCGGCCGCATCGCAGGCGACGACGGTGACCTCGGCACCGAGCGCGGCGAGCCGCTCGCGCAGTGCGGCGGCGCCCGGCGCGTCGGGGCCCCGTCGGCTGGTGAGCACCAGCTTCGGTACGCCGTGCGCCCGGACCAGGTGCTCGGCGACGAGCGCGCCGAGCGTGCCGGTGCCACCGGTGATCAGGACAGTGCCGGTGCCCCAGTCCGCCGCCCCGGTGGCCGCGAGCGCCCGGTCCAGCCGCGGCACCGATGCGGCGCCGTCGCGGATCCGGATCTGCGGCTCGTCCGATCCCGACGCGGCGGCGACCAGGCCGTCACCGGGTGCGGCGTCGACGAGCTGGAACCGGCCCGGATGCTCGGACTGCGCGGACCGGATGAGCCCGTGCACGCCCGGATCGGTGGAGACGACGACGAGTTTGCCGCGACGGTCGGCGGCCAGCCACTCCTGGACCTCGGCGAGGGCTTGATGCACGTCGGCTACCGCGCGGACGGTTCCGTCCGGCGTGCCGTCGAGCGTCAGCGGTTCCCACTCGACGTGGTACAGCGGGGCGTTGCCGGCGGGCAGGACGACCTGCTCGGCCGGGGTGAGGACGACCGCGGCCGCGCTGGCCACCAGGGCGCCGGCCGGGTCCACGGCGACCAGGGCCAGGGTGCCGTCTCCGCGGGCGGTGGTCCGGACGGTGAGCTCGGTGGCGCCGGTGGCGTGCACGGTGACGCCGCGCCAGCCGGTCGGCAGGCCCACGCCGGCGAGCGCATCCTGCAACAGGTCCGGGTGCAACCGGAAGCCGGCCGCCTCCGGTACCGATACGCGGATGCCGGCGCCGTCCGCGCTCACCGCGACCGGTTCGCGGGTGAGGTGACCGGTGGCGTGCCGGACCCATGGCAGGCCGGCATCCGGGCGGGAGTGCACGGTCAGTTCGCCGTCGGCGGTGACGACGACCTGCAGCTCCCGGTCGCCGTCGAGGACCAGCGGGGTGCCCTCCTGGAGCTCGGCGACCACCGGCAGGCCGGTCTCGTCCCCGGCGCGGATCGCCCACTCCAGGAAGGCGGTCCCGGGCACCACGACCCGTCGGCCGATGCGGTGCGCGTCCAGCCACGGCTGCGTGGTGACGCCGATCCGGCCGCTGAGCACGGTGGCCGACCCGCCGGCCAGGTGCACGACGGTGTCGAGGCCGGACGGATCATGCCGGGCCCCCGGCTCCAGCCAGTAGCGGTCACGCTGGAAGGCGTAGGTGGGCAACGGCACGATCGGGCCGTCGGTGAGCCGCCAGTCGACGGCGACGCCGCGTACGTGTGCCTCGCCGAGAGACAGCAGCATCCGGTCGCGGGTGCCGTCGTCGCGGCGCAGGGAGCCGATCACCACCGCGTCGGTGCCGGCGGCCGCGGCGGTGTCCTCGATGCTGCCGCCCAGCACCGGGTGCGGGCTGCACTCGACGAACACGTCGTGGCCCTCGGCGAGGAGCCCGGTCACCGATTCCTCGAGCCGCACCGTACGGCGCAGGTTCTCGTACCAGTACTCGGCGTGCAGGTCGGTGTCGTCCGCCCAGCCGGCCGTGACGGTGGACCGGAGCGGAAGGTCGCCGGGCCGCGGGCGCACGTCCGCCAGTTCGGCGAGCAGCACCTCGCGGAGGCGTTCCACCTGCGCGGAGTGCGAGGCGTAGTCGACCGGGATGCGCCGGGCCCGCAGGCCGTCCGCGACACAGCCCGCGACCAGCTCGTCGATGGCGGCGGCATCGCCCGAGACGACGACGGTGCCGGGGCCGTTGACCGCGGCGACCGAGAGCCCGTCGTAGCCGGCCAGGCGGGCCTGCACGTCGGCGTGCGGCGCGGCGACCGACGCCATCGCGCCGAGGCCGGACAGCATGCCCGCGATGGCGCGACTGCGCAGGGCGACCACTTTCGCGCCGTCGGCCAGCGACAGGGCGCCGCTGACACAGGCCGCGGCGATCTCACCCTGGGAGTGGCCGAGCACGGCCGCCGGGCGTACGCCGTGCGCCTGCCACACCGCGGCCAGCGAGACCATCACCGCCCAGAGTGCGGGCTGCACCACGTCGACCCGGTCCAGCAGGTCGGCGTCGGCGAGCGCGCCGGCGAGCGACCAGTCGGTGTACGGGGCGAGCGCCTCGGCACACTCCGACAGGCGGCCCGCGAAGACCGGATCGGCCAGCAGTTCGCGGCCCATGCCGGCCCACTGGGCACCCTGGCCGGGGAAGACGAACACGACCCGGCGGTCCCGGGCAGCGGCGGAGCCCGTGACCACGCGCGGGTCGGGGGTGCCGTCCACGTACGCCCGGAGTGCTTCCGCGGGGTTGTCGCCGATCGCCACGAGGCGCTTCTCGTGCAGGGTCCGCGTACCCACCAGGGAGCGGGCGACGGTGGCCGGGTTCCCGGGCCACCGCAGCAGCGCCTCGGCCTGACCGCGCAGGGCGCGCTCGGAGCGCGCCGAGAGCACCCAGGGCACCGGGCCGGTGACGGTCTCCTCGCCGCTGGGCTCCTCGGCGGAAGGCGCCTCCTCCAGGATGACGTGGGCGTTGGTGCCGGAGATGCCGAACGACGACACCCCGGCACGCCGGGTTCGCCCGCCCGCCGGCCACGCCACCGGCTCGCGCAGCAGGCTGACCGCGTCGGTCCAGTCCACGTGCGGAGTGGGCGCGTCCAGGTGCAGGCTGCGGGGCAGCTCAGCGTGGCGCAGCGCGAGAACCATCTTCATGATCCCCGCGATGCCGGCCGCCGCCTGGGTGTGGCCGATGTTCGACTTCACCGAGCCGAGATGCAGTGGCCGGTCGCCGGCGCGGTCCCGCCCGTACGTGGCGAGCAGCGCCTGCGCCTCGATCGGGTCGCCGAGGCGGGTGCCGGTGCCGTGCGCCTCGATGGCGTCGACGTCCTGCGGCGCCAGCCCGGCGGAGGCCAGCGCCGCCATGATGACTCGCTGCTGGGAGGGGCCGTTCGGGGCGCTCAGGCCGTTCGAGGCGCCGTCGGAGTTGACCGCCGAGCCGCGTACCACCGCCAGGATCCGGTGGCCGTTGCGGCGCGCGTCGGCCAGCCGCTCCACCAGCAGCAGGCCGGCGCCCTCGGAGAAGCCCGCGCCGTCCGCCGCGGCCGCGAACGGCTTGCAGCGCCCGTCCATCGACAGACCCCGCTGCCGGGCGAAGTCGACGATGATCCGCGGCGAGGTCATCACCGTGACGCCGCCGGCCAGTGCCAGCTCGCACTCACCGGCGCGCAGGGCGGTGACCGCCATGTGCAGCGCCACCAGCGACGACGAGCACGCGGTGTCGACGGTGACCGCCGGACCCTCCAGGCCGAAGGTGTAGGCGACCCGGCCGGACACCACGCTCATCGCGTTGCCGTTGTTGATGTACGGAGCCAGCTCCTCGGGCACGTCCGGCACCCGGGACAGGTAGTCGCTGGACGACACTCCGGCGAAGACGCCGACCGGGCGGCCGCGTACCGAGCGCACGTCGATGCCGGCACGCTCGAACAGCTCCCACGCGGTCTCCAGCAGGATCCGCTGTTGCGGGTCCATGGCCAGGGCCTCGCGTGGCGAGATGCCGAAGAAGCCGGCGTCGAAGTCGGCCACCGCGTCGAGGAAGCCGCCTTGCCGGGTACGCGACGAGCCGGGGCTGTCCGGGACCGCGTCGTACAGCCCGTCCAGGTCCCAGCCCCGGTCGGCGGGGAAGGCGGCGACACCGTCGCGGCCATCCGCCAGCATCGCCCAGAGGTCCTCCGGGGAGCGGACGCCGCCGGGCAGGCGGCACGCCATCGCGACGATGGCGATCGGCTCGTCGTCGCCGGCTGCGGCCGGAGCGGGCGCGGCCGCCGGTGCGGACCCGTCGGTGAGCTCCGTGAGCAGGTGGGCGGTGAGCGCCTCGGGGGTGGGGTGGTCGAACACCAGGGTGGCGGGCAGCCGCAGGCCGGTGGCGGCGGCCAGCCGGTTGCGCAGCTCGACCGCGGTCAGCGAATCGAAGCCGAGGTCACGGAACGCCTGGTCCGCATCGATCGCGGTGCCGCCGGCGTGGCCCAGCACGGCCGCGGCGGACGAGGCGACCAGGTCCAGCAGCACGCCGCGACGGTCCCCGGGCCGCAGCCCGACGAGCCGCTGCCGCAGGTCCCCGGTACCGGCCGCGGCACCGGCACGACGGCGGACGGTCGCACCGAACAACCCGCGCAGGATCGCCGGCACCTCGGCCCGGGGCCGGGCGCGCAGCCCGGCGGTGTCGAGCCGGACCGGCACGAGCAGCGCGCGGCGAGCGGCCAGCGCGGCGTCGAACAACGCCAGACCGTCGTCGGTGGACAGCTCCAGGCCACCGTGCCGGCGGGATCGGGACTTGTCGGCCACGGCGAGGTGCCGCGTCATCCCGCTGGCCTGTGCCCACAGCCCCCAGGCAAGGGAGGTGCCGGGCAGTCCGGCCGTGCGGCGGCGCTGCGCCAGAGCGTCCAGGAACGCGTTCGCCGCGGCGTAGTTGCCCTGGCCGGGCGAGCCGAACACACCGGCCGCCGAGGAGAAGAACACCATGTCGGCGAGGTCCAGGCCTCGGGTCAGTTCGTCGAGATGACGGGCGGCGTCGGCCTTCGGGCGCATGACCGCGCGGATGCGGCCGGGGGTGAGCGAGTCGACGGTGCCGTCGTCGAGCAGGCCCGCCGCGTGCACCACCGCGGTCAACGGGTGGTCCGCGTCGACCAGCGCCAGCAGGGCGGCGACGTCGTCGCAGTTCGCGACGTCGGCGGCGGCCACGGTGACCGTGGCGCCGGCCGCGGTCAGCTCGGCGGACAGCGTACGGGCGCCCGGGGCGTCGAGGCCGCGGCGGCCGGCCAGCAGCAGGTGCCGCACGCCGTGCCGGGCGACCAGGTGCCGGGCCAGCAGGCCGCCGAGTTCGCCGGTGCCTCCGGTGATCAGGACGGTGCCGTCGGAGTCCCAGGCGACCGGGACGGTCAGCACCACCTTGCCGGTGTGCCGGGCCTGCGCCATGAACCGGAACGCGTCGCGCGCGTGCTGGACGTCCCAGGCAGCGATCGGCAGCGGATGCAGGGCACCGGCCTCGAAGAGGGCCATCAGCTCGGCGAGCATCTCGCCGATGCGTTCCGGACCCGCCTCGATCAGGTCGAACGACCGGTAGGCGACGCCGCGTCCGGCCCGGATCGGCTCCGGGTCGCGGATGTCGGTCTTGCCCATCTCGATGAACCGGCCGCCGTCGCCGAGCAGCCCCAGCGAGGCGTCCACGAAGTCACCGGCGAGGGAGTTCAGCACCACGTCGACGCCGCCGGCGAACACCCGGGCGAAGTCGAGGGTGCGGGAGTCGGCGAGGTGCGCGTCGTCGAAGCCGTCGGCGCGCAACAGGTGCTGCTTGGCCGTACCGGCGGTGCCGAAGACGTCGGCGCCGAGGTGCCGGGCGATCTGGGTGGCCGCCATGCCGACGCCGCCGGTGGCGGCGTGCACCAGGATCCGCTCACCGGCGGTGAGGCCGGCGAGGTCCCCCAGCGCGTACCAGGCGGTGAGGAAGGCGACCGGTACGGCGGCGGCCTGGGCGAAGGTCCAGTGCGCGGGGAAGGTGGACAGCACCCGGTGGTCGGCGACCGCGTGGGTGCCGAAGCCCCCGGTGATCATGCCCGTCACCCGGTCGCCCGGGGCGAGCGCGGTGACGTCGTCCGCGACCTCGAGAACCACCCCGGCCGCCTCCGAGCCGAGGTACCGGGCGCCGCCCGGATACATGCCCAGGGCGTTGAGGACGTCGCGGAAGTTGAGACCGGCCGCCCGTACGGCGATCCGGACCTGGCCCGGCCCGAGCGGCTCCAGGGTGTCCGGTGCGGGGACGACGGCCAGGTTGTCGACCGTACCCTTGGTGGGTATGTCGAGACGCCAGGGTCGGGTGGGGTCATCGGCGGTGAGGCCGTCACCGACCCGTTCCAGCCGCGGCACGAAGCCCTCCCCGCGCCGGACGATCAGCTGCGGTTCGCCGGTGGCGATCAGGCGGGGCAGCGCGTCCGCGGAGGCCGGGGAGTCGTCCAGGTCGACGAGGACGATGCGGTCCGGGTGCTCCGACTGCGCGGAGCGGACCAGGCCCCAGACGGCGGCGGCGTCCAGATCGGTGACGGTGTCCCCTGCCCCGTTGCGGGTGACCACGACGAGCCGGTCGTGCCCGGCCTGGAGCTCGTCCAGGATGCTGACCGGGTCGCCGGCATGGACCATCGTGTAGTCGGTGGCCGGCTCGGCGGCGGGCGGCAGCGCGTTCCACCCCACCTGGTAGAGGGAGTCGACCTGCCGCGCCGGTGCCGCGACCGGACGGACCGCCAGGGTCTCGATGTCCGCGACCGGGTTGCCGGTGCCGTCGGCCAGGTGGACGGTGATGGAGTCCGGGCCGGCGCCGGTGATCCGGACCCGCAGCGTGGTGGCGCCGGTGGCGTACAGCGACACTCCGGACCAGGAGAACGGCATGCCGGCGCCGTCCGCGACGGACAGCGGGCCGAGCGTGGCCGGGTGCAGGGCGGCGTCGAGCAGGGCCGGATGCAGCCCGAAGGAGGCCGCGTCGGCCTCCGGCAGCGCGACGTCGGCGAGGATGTCGTCGCCGCTGCGCCAGGCGGCGCGTACGCCCTGGAAGGCGGGCCCGTAGCCATATCCGGCGTCGTGCAGCCGGGCGTAGAGGTCGCTCACGTCGAGGGCCTCGGCGCCGGCCGGCGGCCACGCCGGGTCCATCGGCGCGGGCACGGGTCCGGTGGCCGAGAGACTGCCGGTGGCGTGCAGGGTCCACGCGTCGGCGGTCCGCGAGTGCAGGGTGACCGGTCGCAGACCGGCCTCGTCCGGGGCGTCCACGGTGATCTGGATCTGCACCGCGCCGCGCTGCGGGACGAGCACCGGCGCGTGCAGGATCAGCTCCTCGATGCGCCCGCAGCCGACCTCGTCGCCGACCCGGATGACCGCCTCGACCAGGGCCGCACCGGGCACCAGCACGGTGCCGGCGAGGACGTGGTCGGCGAGCCACGGGTGGGTACGCAGCGACCAGTCGGCGGTCACCACCAGGCCGTCGGCGCGGGCCAGGCGTACGGCCGCGCCGAGCATCGGGTGGTGCAGCGCGCCCGGTCCGGCCGGGGCGACGATCCGCGGCCAGAACCGCCGGCGGGTGAAGGCGTAGCTGGGCAGCGCCACCCGGGCGGCGCCGGGGAACAGGGTGTCCGGGTCGATCCGGACCCCGTGGTCGCGGGCATCGGCGAGCGCGGCGCGGAACCGGGTGAGTCCGCCCTCGTCGCGGCGCAGGGTGCCGAGGGCGGTCGCGGCGATCCCGCTGTCCTCGACGGTCTCCCGCAGTCCCGAGGTGACCACCGGGTGCGCGCTGACCTCCAGGAAGACGCGGTGGCCGGCGGCGAGCAGGGCGCGGGTGGTGCGCTCGAACTCGACGGTCTGCCGCAGGTTGCGGTACCAGTAGGCGGCATCCAGCCCGGCGGTGTCGGCCGGCTCGCCGGTGACGGTGGACCAGAACGGGATGTCGCCGGCGCGCGGGCGGATCGGGGCCAGCACGTCGAGCAGTTCCGCCTCGATGCTCTCCACCTGCGCGGAGTGCGAGGCGTAGTCGACGTCGATGCGCCGGGCGCGGATGCCGTCGGCGGTACAGGCGGCGATCAGCTCGTCCAGGGCGACCGGATCGCCGGCCACCACGGCGGAGTGCGGACCGTTGACGGTGGCGACGGACAACAGATCGCCCCAGCCGGCGATCCGCTCGCGGACCTCGGTCACCGGACGGCCGATCGACGCCATGCCACCCCGGCCGGCCAGCGCGGTGAGGGCCTTGCTGCGCAACGCGACGACCAGGGCGGCGTCCTCGAGGCTCAGTGCCCCGGCCACGCAGGCGGCGGCGATCTCGCCCTGGGAGTGGCCGACGACGGCGGCCGGTTCCACGCCGTGCGCGCGCCACAGCTCTGCGAGCGACACCATCACCGCCCACAGCGCGGGCTGCACCACGTCGACCCGGTCGAGGTCGCCCGTACGGAGCACCTCCACCAGGTCCCAGCCGGTGTACGGGCGCAGCGCGGCCCCGCACTCGCGGAGCTTCGCGGCGAAGATCGGGGACTCGTCGAGCAGTCCGAGCGCCATGCCCGTCCACTGTGAGCCCTGCCCGGGAAACACGAAGACGGGCTTCTCGTCGCTCTCGGCGACAGGGGTCTCGACGGACGGGGTCCCGGCGAGCTCTTCGAGCGCGGCGACGAGTCCGGTGCGGCCGGTAGCCACCACCGAACCGCGGTGCGGCAGCGCCGCGCGGGTGGTGAGCAGCGAGTATGCGATGTCGCGCGGATCGTCCGTGGCGTCGCGCAGGTGCACGGCGAGCTTGGCCGCCTGTGCCCGCACCCCCTGCGCGCTGCGGGCGGACAGCATCAGCGGCAGAGGACCGTCCGCCGGCGGCGTCACCGCGGCGGGCGCGCTCGGAGCCTCCTCGATGATGACGTGCGCGTTGGTGCCGGAGATGCCGAACGACGAGACCCCGGCACGCCGGATCCGCTCCCCCGCCGGCCACGGCGTGGACTCGGCGAGCAGCGCGACCGTGCCGTCGCCCCAGTCCACGTGCGGCGTGGGCGCGTCCAGGTGCAGGGTGCGCGGCAGCACGCCGTGGCGCATGGCGAGGACCATCTTCAGCACGCCGGCCACGCCGGCGGCGGCCTGGGTGTGCCCGATGTTCGACTTGACCGCGCCCAGGCGCAGCGGCTCGGTCCGGTCCCGGCCGTACGTGGCGATCAGGGCCTGCGCCTCGATGAGGTCGCCGAGCTTCGTGCCGGTGCCGTGCGCCTCGACCGCGCAGACGTCGGCGGCGGTGAGGCCGGCGTTGGCGAGGGCCTGCCGGATGACGCGCTGCTGCGAGGGGCCGTGCGGAGCGGTGAGCCCGTTGGAGGCGCCGTCGGAGTTGACCGCCGAGCCGCGGACGACGGCGAGGACCTCGTGGCCGTTAGCCCGGGCGTCGGAGAGCCGCTCGAGCAGTACCAGACCGACGCCTTCCGCCCAGCCGGTGCCGTCGGCCGCGGCCGCGAACGGCTTGCACCGCCCGTCCGGGGCAAGGCCACGCTGGCGGGAGAACTCGACGAACGCGTACGGCGTGGACATGACCGTGACCCCGCCGGCCAGCGCCAGATCGCACTCACCGGTACGCAGCGAGTTGACCGCCATGTGCAGGGCCACCAGCGACGACGAGCAGGCGGTGTCGACCGAGACCGCCGGGCCCTCGAAGCCGAACGTGTAGGCGACCCGGCCGGACAGCACACTCATCGCGTTGCCGGTGAGCAGATGCCCGGCGACCTCGTCGGCGCTGTCCGCGATGACGCTCTGGTAGTCGTTGGAGTTGACGCCGGCGAAGACACCGGTGGCACTGCCGCGGGTCGACTCCGGGTCGATCCCGGCGCGTTCCAGCAACTCCCAGGACGTCTCGAGCAGCAGCCGCTGCTGCGGGTCCATGGCCAGCGCCTCGCGCGGCGAGATGCCGAAGAAGCCGTGGTCGAAGCCGGCCACGTCGGTGAGGAAGCCGCCTTCGCGGGCGTACGTGGTGCCCTGGTGGTCCGGGTCCGGGTCGTAGAGCCGGTCGGTGTCCCAGCCGCGGTCCTCGGGGAAGCCGGTGATGCCGTCGCGCCCGTCGGCGAGCAGCGCCCAGAAGTCCTCGGGAGAGGCGACGCCGCCCGGGAGGCGACACGCCATCGAGACGATCGCGATCGGCTCGTCGGAGGCGGCGGCCGCGCTGACCGGATTCGCGGTGGCGTCCCCGGTGGTCTCGGCGTGCAGGAACGCCGCCACCGCAGCGGCGGTGGGGTGGTCGAAGAGCAGTGTCGCGGGCAGCTTGCGCCCGGTCGCCGCGGCCAGCCGGTTCCGCAGCTCCACCGCGGTGAGGGAGTCGAAGCCGAGGTCGCGGAAGGCACGGCCGGCGTCGATGCCGTCGGCGCTGCCGTGACCCAGGACGGCGGCCACCTGCTCACGGACCAGGCCGAGCAGGTCGCGGTCGGCGGGGGCCGCCGGGGTGGGTCGGGCCGGCGCCTGGTACACGTCGGCGAAGAGCGGGTTGGGCCGCGAAGCGGTCATCGCGGCGCCGTAGCCCGGCCAGTCGATGTCCGCGACGGTGACCGTGGCCCGGCCCGAGACGACCGCGTCCTGCACGGCGGCGAGGGCCCGGCGCGGGTCGAGCAGGCGCAGCCCGGCGCGGCGGGCGGCGGCGTCGGCGGCGTGGCCGGCCGCCATGCCGGCCGCCCACGGCCCGAACGAGACGGAGGTGGCCGGTTTGCCGGCGGCACGGCGGCGTTCCGCGAGCGCGTCGAGGCCGGCATTGGCGGCCGCGTAGTTCGCCTGGCCATGGTTGCCGATGCTGCCCGCGATGGACGAGAACAGCACGAACATGTCCAGGTCGCCGGCCAGCTCGTCGAGGTACTGGGCGGCGTGTGCCTTGGCGCGCAGCACGGTGTGCAGTTTCGCCGGGGTGAGCCCGGTGAGCAGCCCGTCGTCCAGGACGCCGGCGGCGTGCACGACGCCGTCCAGGTCGAGGCCGTCGAGCAGCGCCGCGAGGGCGTCGCGGTCGGCCACGTCGCAGGCGACCACGCTGACCCGTTCGTCGGCGGCGAGCTCGTGCGCCCCGGGGGCGGCCGGGCCGCGGCGGCCGGCGAGGATCAGCCGGCTCGTGCCGTGGTCGAGCAGCCAGCGGGCCACGTGCGCGCCGAGCGCGCCGGTGCCGCCGGTGACCAGCACGGTGGCCGGGGCGGTCCAGGTCGCAGCGGCCGCCGGCCGGGTGCGGCGCAGGCGGCGACCCAGCACGCCGGCGGCCCGGATCGCGACCTGGTCCTCGGAGCCGCCGAGCAGGCCGGCGAGCGCGTCCACCGCAGTGGGATCCACGGTGGCTGGCAGGTCGATCAGTCCGCCCCACCGCTGCGGGAGTTCCAGGGCGGCGACCCGGCCGAGCCCCCAGATCCGCGCCTGGGCCGGATCGGCGGTCTCGGTGGGGGTCGTGGCGAGCGCACCGCGGGTGGCGCACCACAGCGGGGCGTCCAGGTCCAGGCGGTCCAGCGTCTGCAGCAGCTCGGTGGCGTGCCACAGCGCGTCCGGGTCGCCGTCGAGCAGGGCCAGCACGCCGTCGAGCGGGCCGGCGTCGGCGAGAGCGCCGGTGACGACCTCGACGCCGCGGGCCGTGAGGGCCTCGGCCACGCCGCCGAAGAGCTCGGTGTCCTGGTGGATCACCAGCCAGCGGCCGGTGGGCGTCCCGTCCGGGATGATCGGCGCCCAGTCGACGTCATACGTGAGCGCATCGCCGGCCGGCGGCATCAGCCAGAACGACTCCTCCTGGAAGGCGTACGTGGGCAGGCCGATCGTGCGGTGCCGGCCGAGGACGGCGGTCCAGTCCAGCCGGACCCCGGCCACGTGCAGTGCGCCGATCCCGGCGTAGAGGGCGGTGACGTCGTCGCGGTCGCGGCGCTGCAACGCGGCCACGACCGGGGCGTGCCCGGCCGACTCGCTGATCATCGCGGCGAGGGTGCCGGTCGGGCCGGCCTCGGCGAACGCGGTGACGCCGAACTCCTCGGCGGCGCGGACCGCGTCGCGCAAGAGCACCGGCCGCCGGACCTGCTCCACCCAGTATTCCGGGGTACTGAACTCGGGCCCGGCGAGCGCACCCGTGACCGTGGAGACCACCGGCACGGTGGCCGGGGCGAAGCTGAGGCCGGCGACGACCGCGCGGAAGTCGTCCAGCATCGGTTCCATCAGCGCCGAGTGGAAGGCGTGGCTCACGGTGAGCCGCTTGGTACGGCCGAAGCCCTGCGTGTAGGCAAGGACGGCCTGCGCCGGTCCCGACAGCACCACGGAGTCCGGCCCGTTGACCGCCGCGACCTCGACGCCCTCGGGCAGTTCGAGCGCGTCCGGATCCGCCTGGACGGCGACCATCACCCCGCCGGCCGGCAGTGCCTGCATGAGCCGGCCGCGGGCGGCCACCAGCGTGCACGCATCGTCCAGGGACAGCACACCGGCGATGTGCGCGGCGGCGATCTCGCCGATCGAGTGGCCGCCGACCAGCGCCGGCCGGATCCCCCACGATTCGAGCAGGCGGTAGAGGGCGACTTCGAAGGCGAACAGCGCCGGCTGGGAGTTCCCGGTCGAGTCCAGGTCCTCCCAGTCGATGGTCAACCGGTCGCAGGCCCGGTCGAACGCCGCCTCGAACACCGGGAACCGGTCGGCGAGCTCGCGGCCCATGCCGGCGCGCTGCGAACCCTGCCCGGCGAAGAGGACCGCGAGGCTCTGCTTGGTCGCGGCCCGGGTGCTGCCGCGGCCCTCGGCCAGGGCGGACAGACCGGCCCGCCGGTCGCCGGTGACGACGGCACGGTGTGCCAGCAGGGCGCGGCTGGTGGCCAGCGAGTACGCCACGTCGTCACCGCCGTCGGCACAGCCGGCGAGGCGGGCGGCCTGGGCCCGTAGGGCCTGCTCGCTGCCGGCCGACAGCAGCCAGGGAAGCCCGGTGTCGGCGGACGGCTCGACCGGTGCGGGCGGCTCGACGCTCTCGATGATGGCGTGCGCGTTGGTGCCGCTGACCCCGAAGGACGACACAGCGGCCCGGCGGGGGCGGTCCACCGCGGGCCAGGGCTCCGCGGCGGTGAGCAGGCGGGCGTCGCCGGCCGTCCAGTCCACGTGCGGGGTGGGAGCGTCGGTGTGCAGAGTGGCCGGGAGCCGGCCGTGCTGCATGGCGAGGACCATCTTGATCACACCGCCGACGCCGGCCGCCGCCTGGGTGTGACCGAGGTTGGACTTGAGCGAGCCGATCAGCACCGGACGCTCCGGACGCTGCTGTCCGTACGTGGCGAGCAGGGCCGTCGCCTCGATGGGGTCGCCGAGCCGGGTGCCGGTGCCGTGCGCCTCGACCGCGTCGACGTCGGTGGCGGCCAGGCCGGCGTCGGCCAGCGCGGCCCGGATGACCCGCTGCTGGGACGGGCCGTTCGGCGCGGTCAGGCCGTTGGACGCGCCGTCGGAGTTGACCGCGGTGCCGCGGATCACCGCGAGCACCGGATGGCCGTGGCGGCGAGCGTCGGACAGGCGCTCGACGAGCAGCATGCCGACGCCCTCGGCCCAGCCGGTGCCGTCGGCCGCGGCGGCGAACGGCTTGCACCGCCCGTCCGGGGCGAGACCCTGCTGGCGGGAGAACTCCAGGAACATCTGCGGGGTCGACATGATCGTGGCGCCGCCGGTCAGGGCCAGGTCCGACTCCCCCGAGCGCAGCGAGCGGACGGCCAGGTGCAGTGCGACCAGTGACGACGAGCACGCGGTGTCGACCGAGATGGCCGGGCCCTGCAGACCCAGCACATAGGAGATGCGTCCCGACGACACACTGACCGCGTTGCCGGTGAGCAGGTGACCGCCGGCCTCCTCGTGACCGCGGCCACCCGTGGTGTCGTAGCCGCCGTGGCCGGTGCCGACGAAGACGCCGGTGGCGGTGCCGGCGAGCGAGAGCGGGTCGATGCCGCCCCGTTCCAGCGTCTCCCAGGCGACCTGGAGCAGCAGCCGCTGCTGCGGGTCCATGGCCAGCGCCTCGCGCGGCGAGATGCCGAAGACGGCCGGGTCGAAGCGGTCCGCGTCGTGCAGGAACCCGCCCTCGGTGCTGTAGGTGGTGCCCTGGTGCGCCGGGTCCGGGTGGTAGAGGGACCCGAGGTCCCAGCCGCGGTTGCGGGGGAAGCCGGACACCGCGTCCACCCCGGCGTCGACAAGCTCCCACAGGTCCTCGGGTGTCCGTACGCCACCGGGATACCGGCAGCCGGCCGCCACGATGGCGATCGGCTCGTGCTCCCGCTCGGTGACCTCGCGCAGTTGTTCCCGGCTGTCCTGCAGATCCGCGATCGCCCGCTTGAGGTATTCGCGGAGCTTCTCCTCGTTCGACACCGGCAGCCTCTCGAGTACGGGACACGGGTCGGACCCCCGCATGACCCACTCTGCAAGATCTGCACTGCGGAATTCCCTAAGCCTTGGCTCGTCCGCGGGTTCTACAGGTTGCCCAGCCATTCCTTCATCAGGGCGGCGGTCCGCGGCGAGTCCTCCCGCACCAGGGACAGGTGGTCGGCGTCGATCGGGGCGACGGCAGCCCCCGCCACGATCGGACCGAGGTCGGCGGTACTGCCCGCCACGCTCTCGCGGGTGCAGCGGACGGACAGCACCGGTGCGGTCGTGTGGGCCACGTCCATCCGGTTCAGCAGCACCATCCAGCGGCCCATGGCGGACAGGCGCGAGTTGGTCAGCCGCACCGGGGAGGCCTCGTCGCCGCCGGCGAAGTTCAGCTGCATCATGCCGCCGTAGTCGACGCCCTCGTCGTCGTTGTGCTGGAAGCTGAGCGTGTCCAGCAGGACGACCGCCGTGGGGCGTACGCCCCAGGTGTTCTCCAGCACGCCCGCCGCCGCGTACGCCAGCGACCCGCCCGAGGAGTGCCCGACCAGGACGAACGGCCGGCCGTCGCTGGCCCGCAGTGCGCTCTCCGCGATGACCCGGACGGCGACCTCGGCGTTGTCCGGCAGCCGCTCACCGGTGGCGAACCCGATCAGCGGCAACGCGGACACCTCGGTCTCGCCGCGGAAGTGCGCGGCCAGCCGGGCGTACTGGTGCGGTCCGGAGTTCGCGGTCGGCGCCGGGATGCAGATCAGCTTCGGCCCGCCCGCGCCTTCGGTCAGGTTGACCGGCAGCGGCAGGTCCTCGAGTTCCGAGGTGTATTCGAAGGTGGGCCGCAGCGCGGCGAGCGTGGCGAGCATCCGCTGCGCCTCGCGCACCTTGCCGGCGCCGAGGGCGTCCAGGAACAGGCGCTCCAGCGAGTCGCGTTCCGGCTCCGCCCCGGCCGCCGACGCGAGGTCGGGGTCGCCGCCCTCTCCGGCGGCCAGTTCGGCACGGATCCAGCCGGCCAGCTCGTCCGGGGTCTTGCTGTCGAAGATGACCGTGGCCGGCAGGCGCAGGCCGGTGGTGACGCTGAGCCGGTTGCGCAGCTCCACCGCGGTCAGCGAGTCGAAGCCCAGCTCGTAGAAGTCGCGCTGCGCGTCGATGGCGTCGGCGGAGGCGTGGCCCAGCACGGCGGCGATCTCGGCGCGGACGATGTCCACCAGGACCCTGGTCCGGTCCGCGCCCCCGAGCTGGGACAACTTCCGGGTCAGCGTGACTCCGCCGGCCTCGGTGCCGGCCGCGGCGCGGCGGGCCGTGCGGACCAGTCCGCGGAACAGCGGCGGGACGAACGCGCCGGGGGCGGCCGGGCCGGACCTCATGGCCAGGGGCGCCACGTACGGGCCGTACGAGCCGATCGCCGTGTCGTACAGGTCCAGTCCCTCGTCCACCTGCAGCGGCGGCATGCCGCTGGCGCGCATGCGCTGGAGGTCGGTCTCGGCCATCAGGCCGGTCATGCCGTCCGTGTCGTCCCAGGGACCCCAGGCCAGGGTCAGGCCGGCCAGGCCGAGCCCCTGACGGTAGTGCGCCAGGGCGTCGAGGAAGGCGTTGGCCGCCGCGTAGTTGCCCTGACCCGGGTTGCCCATGACGCCGGCACCCGAAGAGAACGACACGAACGCCGCCAGATCCAGGTCGCGGGTCAGCTCGTGCAGGTTCCACGACACGTCCACCTTGGGACGCAGCACCCGGTGCATGCGGTCCGGCGTGAGCGAGGTGAGGATGGCGTCGTCGAGCACACCGGCGATGTTGAACACCGCGGTGAGCGGACGATCGGGGCCGATGGACGCGATCAGCTCCGCGGCCTGCGCCGGGTCGGCCGGATCGCACGCGACGATGCGGGCCGAGGCTCCGCGCACGTCCAGCTCGGCGACCAGCTCGGCGGCGCCCGGCGCGTCCGGACCGCGCCGGCTGGTGAGCAGCAGGTGGCGGACGCCGTTGGCGACGAGCCGGCGGGCGAAGTGCCGGCCCAGCGCGCCGGTGCCGCCGACGATCAGCACGGTGCCCTCGGGATGCCAGCGCACCGGCATCTCCAGCACCAGCGGGCCGGTGCCGGCGGCGCGCAGGGCGGTGCGGGCGCGGCGGACGTCCCAGGTGTCCACCTCGGCCGGGCGGACCAGACCCGGGCCGGCGGGTGCGGCGGCCGCCTCGGCCCAGGACCACCGGTCCGGCACCGCGACCAGGGTACGGCCGTCGGCCACCGCGATGGGTCCGACGCCGCCGGCGGCCGGGCCCATCACCCGGTCTCCCGGGTTCACGCCCGGTAGGTCGGCGCCGACCTCGGTGACGATGCCGGCCACCGTGCAGCCGAGGGGTCCGGCGGTGTCGCGGGGATCGACGGCGGCCGCGTACACGTCGATGCGTACGTCGGTCGGGCCGAGCGGCTCCCACACCTCGGCGCACGGGGTGAGGGTGACGTCGTCACCGGCACGGACCAGCCGCCACGCCCCGCCTGCCGGAGGCAGCAACGTGTCGGCGGAGTCGAGCCGGGCCATCCGGCCGACGCGTACGACGCCGTCGCGGACCGCGAACTGCTGGTCGCCGTCGGCGGTGACGCCGGGAACGAGGGGCAGGAACGCGTCCACGTCGGGGGTGTCCACGATGAGGAAGCGGTCCGGGTTCTCCGCGTACGCCGACCGGACCAGGCCCCACACCGCGGCGGCCGGCAGGTCCGTCACCCGCTCGCGGTCGGCGGTGGCCAGCGCCCCGTCGGTGACGAAGAGCATCCGCGCGCCCATCAGCCGGTTGTCGGCCAGGAACGCCTGTGCCGCGCCGAGGACCCGGGCGGTGACCCGGTGGGTGGAGCCGGCCACGTCCTGCGAGTCGCCGGTGACCGGCACGACCACGATGTCGACGTCGGCCGGCACCTCGGCCATGGAGCCGGCGAGCACCGTGTGCTTGACGGCTGCGGGCGCCGGGGTCTCGACGGCCGGCCAGTCCATCCGGAACAGCGGGAGCTGCTCGGCGGCGGCCACCGCGGCCGGCGGGCGGGCGAGGACGAGCTCCCGTACGGCCAGTACGGGTGCGCCGGTCGGGTCGGTCGCGGCGATCCGTACCCGGTCCGGCCCCTGCCGCACGATCCGGCACCGCAGCGTGACCGGGCCGGCCGCGTGCAGCGTCACGCCGTTCCACGCGGCCGGGTGCAGGTCCTCGTCGAGGCCGAGCAACCCGACGACGTGGGTGACGGAGGCGAGCAGGGCCGGGTGGATGCCGAAGTACCGCGCGTCGCCGGCCACGGGCTCCGGGAGGGTCACCTCGGCGTAGGCCTCGTCGGCGTGCAACCAGACCGCCCGCAGCCCGGTGAAGGACGGCCCGTGGCCGTGCACCTCGTGGAAGCCCTCCAGGTCGGCGGCCGTGGCGTAGGCGGGCGGCCAGGAGGAGGTGTCGAGGTCGACGGCTTCCTTGCCCGCTGCCAGAGAGCCCTGGGCATGCAGCAACCAGGGACCGTCGCCGTTCTCCGCTCGCGAGTGGATGGTGACCGGGCGCACGCCCCCGTCGTCGGGTAGACCGACCCGGACCTGCAGGACAGCCGAGGTGCGTTCGCTGATCACGAGCGGGGCGTGCAGTGTCAGGTTCGAGACGCTCTCCGCTGCGACCTGGTCGCCGGCGCGCACGGCCAGCTCCAGCCACATCGAAGCGGGCACGGTGATCCGGCCGTCGACCGTGTGGTCGGCCAGCCACGGGTGAACACGCAGTGACAGCAGGCCGGAGAAGACGACCTCGCCGGTGTCGGCCAGGGTCATCGCGGCGCCGAGCAACGGGTGCATGGCGGCGGACAGACCGACGGCGCCGACGTCACCGGAGTGGGCGAGCGGGCGGGGCCAGTAGCGCTGGTGGTCGAACGCGTAGGTGGGCAGCGGCGCCCGCGACGCCCCCGGGAACCAGGGCCCGAGATCGACGTCCAGACCGGCGCTCCACAGCGCCGCCACGGCCGTGAGCAGCGCGGCATCCTCGTCCCGCCCGCGCCGCAGCGTCGACACCACCACATCCGCGTCGATCAGCGAACTCAGCACCGCGTCCGGCCCGGCCTCGATGACCAGGTCCGCACTCATCGCCGCGACACCATCGGCGAAGCGCACCGTTTCGCGCACATGCCGTACCCAGTAGTCCGGATCGGTGAACAGCCCCGACTCCACAGCCCCCGTCACGTTCGACACCAACGGCAGCATCGGCTCGTTGAGGGTCAGGCCGGCCACGACCGCCCGGAACTCCGCCAGCATCGGGTCCATCAACGCCGAATGGAAGGCGTGACTGACGGCCAGGCGCTTGCTGCGCGCAAAACCCGCGGCGGCAGCCAGCACCGCGCCCTCCTCGCCGGACAGCACGAACGACTCCGGCCCGTTCACCGCAGCGACCGACACCCCGTCGGGTACCTCCCCCACGACGCCCTGCACCGCGACCATCGCGCCACCGGACGGCAGCGCCTGCATCAACCGGCCTCGCGCGGAGATCAGCGTGCACGCGTCATCCAGGCTCAGCACCCCGGCAACGTGGGCCGCCGCGATCTCACCGACCGAATGACCACCCACCACGTCCGGCCGCACACCCCACGACTCCAACAACCGGTAGAGCGCCACCTCCACCGCGAAGATCGCCGGCTGCGCATTCCCGGTGGCGTCCAGGTCCTCCCAGTCCACGACCAACCGCTGCGCCACCGCGTCGAAAGCCGCAGCGAAGACCGGGAACCGCTCATACAGCCCACGGCCCATATCCGCCCGCTGCGAGCCCTGCCCCGAGAACACCACCGCGACCCGGCGCGGCGCCGCCTCACCGCGGGCCAGTTCGGCGCCGTCGGCGTCCAGCACGGCACGCCGCGCGAACGACGAACGTCCGGCGAGCGTGCACGCCACGTCCGCGGCGGCCCGGTCCGGGTGCTCGACCAGCCAGGCACGGATCCGCTCGATCTGCGCGTCCAGCGCCGGCCCCGACTTGGCCGAGACGACCAGCGGGACCGGCCTGCCCGGGTCGATGGCGGACGCGGCAGCGGCACCGGCGGGAGCCTGCTCGATGATCACGTGGGTGTTGGTGCCCGAGATGCCGAACGACGAGACGCCCGCGCGCCACGGCCGGTCCACCTGCGGCCAGGCGGCCGGTTCGCGGAGCAGCCGGATGTCACCCGTCGTCCAGTCCACGTGCGAGGACGGCTCCTGCAGGTGCAGCGAGCGCGGCACCAGGCCGTGGCGCATCGCCATCACCATCTTGATGACCCCGGCGACACCCGACGCGGCCTGGGTGTGCCCGATGTTCGACTTCACCGAGCCCAGCAGCAGCGGCTGGTCCGCGGAGCGGCCCCGCCCGTACGTCGCCAGCAGGGCCTGCGCCTCGATCGGGTCACCGAGCGGGGTGCCGGTGCCGTGTCCCTCGACCACGTCCACGTCGGTGAAGGTGAGGCCGGCACTGGCCAGGGCCTGCCGGATCACGCGCTGCTGGGAGGGGCCGTTGGGGGCGGTGATGCCGTTGGAGGCACCGTCGGAGTTGACGGCGGTCCCACGGACCACCGCGAGGATCTCGTGGCCGTTGGCGACGGCGTCGGACTGCCGCTCGACGACCAGCACGCCCACCCCCTCGGCCCAGCTCGTGCCGTCGGCCGCGTCCGAGTACGACTTGCAGCGCCCGTCGGGGGACAGCCCGCCGTCGACGCTGAATCCGGTGAAGCTCACCGGGGTCGCCATGACGGTGACGCCGCCGGCCAGTGCGAGCGAGCACTCGCCGTTGCGCAGCGCCGCGACCGCGGAGTGCAGCGCCACCAGCGACGACGAGCAGGCGGTGTCGACGGTGAACGAGGGACCTTCCAGGCCGAACGTGTAGGACAGCCGGCCGGAGATCACACTGCTCGCCAGGCCGGTGCCGGACAGGCTGCCGACGTCCTCGCGGGACTGCGCGATGAGCGTCGAGTAGTCCAGGCCGTTGGTGCCCATGAAGACGCCGGTGGGGCTGCCGGCCAGCGCCTCCGGGTCGATGCCGGCCGACTCGAGCGCCTCCCAGGAGGTCTCCAGCAGCAGGCGCTGCTGCGGGTCCATCGCCATCGCCTCGCGCGGCGAGACCCCGAAGAACGCCGCGTCGAAGTCGGCGATGCCGTCCAGGAAGCCGCCGTGGAGCGAGGCGCTGCGGCCCTGCCCGTCGGCGCCACCGGCGGCCAGCGCGGCCAGATCCCAGCCGCGGTCGGACGGGAACGCGCTGATGCCGTCCTGCTCCCCCACCACCAGGCGCCACAGGTCGTCCGGCGACTGCACCCCGCCGGGCAGGCGACACGCCATGCCGACGATGACGATCGGGTCGGTGCCCGGGTCGGCGGCCGCGGCCGGTGGCACGATCGGCTGCGGCTCGTCGCCGAGGACCTCGCCGAGCAGGTATCCGCCGAGTGCGGTCGGCGTCGGGTAGTCGAAGATCAGGGTGGCCGGCAGCCGGAGCCCGGTGACGGTGGACAGCCGGTTGCGCAGTTCCACCGCGGTGAGCGAGTCGAAGCCCAGGTCGTGGAACTCGGCCCGGGGTCCGATCGCGTCCAGGGAGCGGTGCGCGAGCACCGCCGCCGCCTCGGTCCGGACCAGGTCCAGCACCAGGGCGTCGCGGTCCTCGGCGCCGAGCGGCACCAGCCGTTCGCGCAGGTGCCCGGTGGCCGTACTGGTGGACAGGCGGGTGTTCGTGGCGGTCGCGACGGCTTCCCTGGCGGCCGGCAGGTCGCCCAGGGCGGCATTGCCGCGCAGCCCGACGAGCGAGTCCAGGATGTTCGCCTGCCCGAGGTCCAGCAGGACCAGCGTCGGTGCGCTCGCGGTGACCGCCTGCTGCAGGGCGGCGACGGCCAGATCGGGATGTACGGCGGGCAGCGGTGTGCCGGTGTGCTCCCCCGGGCCGCCCTGCTCGTCGATCCACGCACCCCAGGCCATCGATGTGGCGGGCAGGCCGCGGGTGTGCCGGTTGTGCGCCAGGGCGTCCAGCGCGGCGCCGGCCGCGGCGAGGGTGGCCCGGCCGGGGCTGCCGACACTGCCGGAGACCGAGGAGAACAGGACGAAGGCGTCCAGGTGCAGCCCGGCGGTCAGCTCGTCGAGCAGCAGCGCCGGCGACACCTTGGCATCGGCGACGGTACGGAACCGGTCCGCGGTGAGGTCGTCGATGACGCCGTGGTCGACGACGGCGGCGGCGTGCACCACGGCTCGCAGGCCGGGCTCGGCGAGCAGCGCCGTGAGGGTGGCCCGGTCGCCGGCATCGCCCGCGACCACGCTCACCTCGGCACCCAGCGTGCGCAGGTCGGCCACCAGGTCGGCCGCGCCGGGCGCGTCCGGACCGCGGCGGCTGAGCAGCACGAGTCTCTCCGCACCGTGCGCGGCGAGCCAGCGGGCCACGTGTGCGCCCCGCCCGCCGGTGCCGCCGGTGACCAGGACCGTGCCCCGCGGGCGCCAGACGGCACCGGCCGGGCCGGGCGGTGCGGGCGACAGGCGGCGGGCCAGCAGGCCCTGCGGGCGTACGGCGAGCTGGTCCTCGCCGCCGATGCCGGCGAGAGCCTCGCGCAGCTGCCGGGCGGAGTCCTCGTCGAGGGCGGCGGGAAGGTCGATCAGGCCGCCCCATTGCAGCGGGTACTCGAGCGCGGCGACCCGGCCGAAGCCCCACACGCCGGCCTGCTGCGCGTCCGCCGGGGTGTCGGGGAGACAGACCGCCTCGCGGGTCAGGCACCACATCGGCGCGGCGATGCCGGCGTCCTGCAGTGCCTGCAGCAGCACCAGGGTGGCGCCAACCGGGTGGTCTCCGGCGGACAGCGCGGACAGCACGCCGGACGGCTCGACGTCCAGCTCCCGGAGCTGGGCGGCGAGCGTCCCGCGGTCCGCCGCGGGGGCGGTGAGGGCGGCCGCGCCCAGTGCGGCGGTCACGTCCGGGGCGTCACCGACGACCAGCCAGGTGCCGGTGAGGCTGCGGGGCGTGTGGCCGGTGAGCGGACGCCAGGTCTCGTGGAGCCGCAGTGCGTCGAGGAGGGACTGGTCGCGGTGCCGCCGCCGCCGGCCGGCCAGGGCGGGCAGCACCCGTTCCAGCGCCTCGGGGTCGACTGCCATCTCATCGGCCAGCTCGGTCAGCTCGGCGCTCTCGACGGTGGCCCAGAAGCGGGCGTCCAGGTCGTCGTCGCCGCGGCGGACCTCCCGCGGCTCGGGCCAGTAGCGCTGGTGGTCGAACGCGTACGTGGGCAGCGGCACGCGCGACGCCCCCGGGAACCACGCACCGAGCTCCACATCGAGACCGGCACTCCACAGCGCAGCCACCGCGGCGAGCAGAGCCGCATCCTCGGCACGACCATGCCGCAACGTCGGCACCACCACGTCCGCGTCGATCTGCGAACTCAGCACCGCGTCCGGGCCCACCTCGACGATCAGGTCGGCACCCATCGCCCCGATCCCGTCCGCGAAGCGGACCGTCTCGCGCACGTGCCGCACCCAGTAGTCCGGGTCCGTCACCGAACCGGGTTCGACCCGCGAGCCGGTGACGGTGGAGACCATCGGCAGGGTCGGCTCGTGCAGCGTCAGCGTCGCCACGACCGCCCGGAACTCGGCCAGCATCGGGTCCATCAACGCCGAGTGGAAGGCATGACTGACATTCAGCCGCCGGCTCCGCTCGTACTGCGCCGCCATGGCGAGCACCGGCGTCTCGGCACCGGACAGCACCACCGAATCGGGGCCGTTCACCGCGGCGATCGACACACCCTCGACCAGCCGGACGTCCGACTCCGCGGCGTGCACCGCGATCATCGCGCCGCCGGGCGGCAACGCCTGCATCAACCGGGCCCGCGCCGAC
>NZ_BMQY01000020.1 GCF_014648355.1 Couchioplanes azureus | reverse complement strand
ATTCTTGGCACTGGCTTATCAAGCACCCTGTTGAGTTCTCAAAGAACAACCACACACCGTTGAAGAACCGCATTTCCGCGGCCCGTTCTCCGGGGCACTCGCTCTACTTTACTCGCGCTATTTCCTGGCGTCAAATCCGGGGTTTTCCCGGTTTCGGCGAAGGAAATTCGCGCAAGTCCCCATTCCATTTCATCGGAACGGAGCCGCGCACGACTCTATCCGATGCTCTTTCCTGGGGGTTTGGCAGGCCGTCCGCTCACCGCGTCCGTTTCCCTGCCGGCTCGAAGAACCTTACCCGGTCGGCCTCGCGGCTCCAAATCGGCCCCCCGGAGGGGTCCGGTCCGCACCACCCGGTCCAGCTCCGCACGGCGTGACCGTGATCGGGGCTGGGTTCTTCCTGCCCTCGGGAACTCGTCCCTCGGGCAGGAAGAAAGTTACGTCGGAAACCTCCGGAGCGTCAAATCGCCCGCAGTAGACCTGGGTCACACCCGTTCGATACCGGCGAACGTGCGCTTGCCCTTGCGCAGAACGAGGTAACGGCCGTGCAACAGCGCCGACTCCGCGACGACCGCCTCCGGGTCGGTGATGCGCTCGTTGTTGAGGTACGCCCCACCCTCGGCGATCGTCCGCCGCGCCTCTCCCCCGCTCTTCACGAGCCCGGCCTGCTGCAGCAACACGGTGGCGGTCGGCAGCTCACCGCGTACCTGTGTCATGCCGGCCTCGGCCAGTGCGGCCCGCAGCGTGTCCGCCGAGAGCTCCGTCAGCGATCCCCGGCCGAACAGCGCCTGGCTTGCCGCGACCGCCTGCTCGGCCTCCGCCTCGCCGTGCACCAGCGCGGTGATCTCGAAGGCCAGCTCACGCTGGGCGAGCCGCGCCTGCGGGCGCTCCGCCGTGGCCTTCTCCAGCTCCTCGATCTCCTCGCGGGGCTTGAAGCTGAAGTAGCGGAGGTACTGGCAGATGTCCCGGTCGTCCGCGTTGACCCAGAACTGGTAGAACGCGTACGGCGAGGTCATGGCCGGATCGAGCCAGACCGCCCCGCCCTCGCTCTTGCCGAACTTGGTGCCGTCGGCCTTGAGGACCAGGGGCGTCGTGAACGCCTGCACCGGCCCGGCGCCCCGGCGGCGGATGAAGTCGACGCCCGCGGTGATGTTGCCCCACTGGTCCGAACCGCCGAACTGCAGACCGCAGCCGTGGCGTACGTGCAGCTCGTAGAAGTCGTTCGCCTGCAGGAGCTGGTAGCTGAACTCCGTGAAGCTGATGCCGCTCTCCAGCCGGTTGCGCACCACGTCGCGGGCGAGCATCTTGTTGACCGGGAAGTGCTTGCCCACGTCGCGCAGGAAGTCGATGACGGACAGCTCGCCGGTCCAGTCGAGGTTGTTGACCGGGACCGCGGCGTTGTCGCCCTCGTAGCTGACGAAGGGTGCGAGCTGCTCGCGGATGCGCAGCACCCAGCTCGCCGTCACCTCGCTGGCGTTGAGCACCCGCTCGGCGGACTTGCCGCTCGGGTCCCCGATCTGGCCGGTGGCGCCGCCGACCAGCAACAGCGGCTTGTGCCCGGCCAGCTGGAGGCGACGCGCGGTGACGACCTGCATCAGGTGGCCGACGTGCAGGGAGGCGGCGGTCGGGTCGAACCCGACGTAGAACGTCAGGGAGCCGCCGTCGAGATGCTTGCGCAGCTCGTCGGGGTCGGTCGAGTCCTGGATCAGGCCGCGCCACTGCATGTCGTCAACGAGAGTCACACCGCCGATTGTCCTGCATCGCGCGGCCGGGCCGACACCGGGTTTGGCTGCTGGATGCTTTCGTCGTACCCCGGTGCGAAGGTGTACGCATGAGTCGCCTCGGATCCGCCGCCGCCCCCGTCGACCTGGGCCGGAAGAAGGCCGCCGCCCGGCTGGAACGGGCACAGCAACGCCTCCTGCGACTCCGCCTGCTCCTCGGCGGGCAGCTCGGTGAGCACAAGATCGGTCCCCCGCTGTGCGTGCTGTTCGAGGGCTGGGACGCCTCGGGCAAGGGCGGCGCGATCAAGCGGCTCGTCGCTCCGCTCGACCCCCGCCACGTCCGGGTGTCGCAGTTCGCCGCGCCCACCTACGACGAGAAGCGGCACCACTTCCTGCAACGGTTCTGGGCCGTGCTGCCCGGGTGGGGCGGCATGACGGTGCTCGACCGGTCCTGGTACGGGCGGGTCCTGGTGGAGCGGGTCGAGGGCTACGCGAGCGAGGAGCAGTGGTCCCGGGCGTACGAGGAGATCGTCGAGTTCGAGCGCACGCTCACCGCCGAGGGCATGATCCTCGTCAAGTTCTGGATGCACGTCTCCGACGCCGAGCAGCTGGAGCGCTTCCGGAGCCGGGCGCGGGACCCGCTGCGGGCCTGGAAGCTCACCGACGAGGACTGGCGCAACCGCGAGCGCCGCGCCGACTACGAGGCCGCCGTCGAGCAGATGCTGGCCAGGACCGACAAACCGCGCGCCGGCTGGCACGTCGTCCCCGGTGACGACAAGCAGTACGCCCGGGTCGCGGTCGTCGAGCAGGTCTGCCGCACCGTCGAACGCGAGCTCACCGAGCGCGGCTACGACCTCCACGACGCCGACTGAACGGCCGCGCCACCGGCAACACCCGGAAACGACGACCGCCGAGCCGCCGCGCCACCGGCAACGCCCCCGAGAAGACGGCTCAGGCGGCGACGGCGTCCGTCTCCGGCAGGTACGGCGGCAGGTTCAGCACCCGGCGGATCTCCTGCTGGACCACCTCCGGCGCGGGCCGGGCGTCCACGTCGTGCACGACCTCCTTGCGCCGGAAGAGCTCGAGCACCGGCCGGGTCTTCTCGTGGTAGTCGCGCAGCCGGGCGGCGAGGGCCTCGGGCGTGTCGTCCGCGCGGGTCACGAGCTCCGTACCACAGATGTCGCAGCGGCCCTCGACCTCGGGGCGGTCCGCGATCAGGTTGTAGTCCATGCCGCAGCCGGGGCAGAGGCGCCGGCTCAGCACCCGGCGCCGCACCTCGTCGTCCGGAAGGGCGAGGTGGATCACGCCGTCGATGTCGTAGCTCTCCATGAAGAACTCGGCCTGGCGGCCGTTGCGCGGGAAGCCGTCGATGACGAAGCCGAAGTTCCAGTCGTGCTTGTCCAGCCGGTCGCGGACGACGGACTCCACCAGATCGTCGCTGACCAGCTCGCCGGCGCTCATCGTGCGCCGGACCTGCGCGCCGAGCTTGGTGTGCTGCTGGACGTGCCAGCGGAAGATGTCGCCCACGCTGATATGGACGAGATCCAGGTCGGCCCGCAGCAGCGCGCTCTGCGTGCCCTTGCCGCTGCCCTGCACGCCCATGATCACGTACTTGCGCATGGTTCCGTCCTCTCTCAGGCCGCGGCGCCGAGGCGCAGCGGTCCGGGCGCCTCGCGTCCGTCGAGCCTCGTGGGATCGAGGCTCCATCCGTCGGCGACACGCAGCACGTCCTGTTCGGAGACCAGCACGGTGGAGCCCTCCGCGTTGCCGCCGACGGCCTCGCCGCGGAGCAGACGGGTGAGCTCCTCGTCCAGCGAGCCCAGCATCGCCTCGTCGAGCGGTCCGCCGCCGGCCTCGTCGAGCGGCAGGCCCGGGGCCCGGAAGGTCGGCGGGAGGCCGGCGGCGCGCTCCGCCGGGTCGGGGTCGCCGTACCAGGTGGTGACCGCGCCGGTCCGGCCCACGTAGCCGAAGGCGCGCACCAGGGCGCCGTCGTCGGCGCGCTGCCACCGGTGCGCCTCGGTCACCCGGTGTGTCGCGAAGAACTGCACCTCGGTGTGCAGGCGCCCGGACAGGTCGGTGAGGTCCAGGACGGTGCCGGGACGCATGAGATACCGGCCGGCGGCGAGCACCCAGCCGGCCCCGCGGGCCCCGGGCAGCGGCGGGGTCACCGCGACCCGGTCGTCCGTGAGATGCGCCAGGTCGATCCCGTCGCGCCAGGGCACCTCGCCCAGGTCGCGCAGGCCCAGTGCGGCGAGGATCTCGGCGGGGTCGCCGTCCCGGACGGCCAGCCATGCCTGTTTGCCACCGAAACCCACCATGACGTCCGAGTTCATGACCTCCACGGTAGTGGCCGGTTCGCGAACCGCGCGCGGTATGGCCGCCGGGACGGGGTCAGCTCCAGCCGTAGTCGCGGCGCAGTGTCGCGGCGACGCGTTCGAAACGGGGCCGGTCGAGGACCGCCCCCTCGCGGCGGATGCCGTCCTCGTCGACCTCCAGCACCCGGTCGAGGCGGATCCAGCTGGGCCGGGACTCCCGGTCCCAGGCTCCCGGGCCGAGCGCCAGCCAGTGCCGCTGTCCGTCGCGGTCGCTCTGGCTGGAGAGCATCAGGCCGAGCAGGGTACGGCCGTCGCGGCCCACCACCAGCACCGGGCGGTCCTTGCCGCGGCGGGGGTCGTCCTCGTACTCGACCCAGGTCCAGACGATCTCGCCCGGATCGGCGTCGCCGTCGAGGTGCGGGGCGTACTCCAGCGAGCGGCCGCGCCGGGCGGTGCCGGCCGGACCGGCCGGGGTGGCGGCCCGCGGGGCGGGGACCCTGCGGCCGGCCACACGGCGCAGCGTTCCGGCGATGCCCTTGAGGAGTCTGCTCACGCCGGCACTGTAGCGACCCGGCCCGCAGACGGGGAGAACGCAGTCGCGCCGGCGGCCACGGCGGGTCCGTGGCCGCGGCGGCCGGTGGGCTAGCGGTGCTTGAGGGAGTCGACGAAGGCGCGCCAGGTGTCGCGGGGGAACACGAGCGCGGGGCCGTCCGGGTCCTTGCTGTCGCGGACCGCGACGATGCCGGGCAGGTTGTCCGCGACCTCGACGCAGTCACCCCCATTGCTGCCGCTGCGGGTGCTCTTGTGCCATCGGGCACCGGTCAGGTCAGCCATCGCTCTCCTTGATGATCGTGCCGATGAGGTCGTCGGAGGCTCGCCGGTCGAGGGCCGCTCGTTCCAGCTCGCGCCAGACGACGCCATAAGTCTCCACTTCGCGGGGCTTGTCCAGATAGAGGGCGCCGGTCAGATTCTCGCTGTAGATCGTCGTCGGCTCCGGCGCGGCGGCGCCGAGGGTGGGAAAGTCGAGAATGGTGAACGAA
The DNA here is from genome assembly GCF_014648355.1 of Couchioplanes azureus. Classification (GTDB taxonomy): domain Bacteria; phylum Actinomycetota; class Actinomycetes; order Mycobacteriales; family Micromonosporaceae; genus Actinoplanes; species Actinoplanes azureus. The sequence continues at coordinate 31,959 of NZ_BMQY01000020.1, read as the reverse complement.
CCGGCGCTGGACGCGCGGTGGGGGCCGGCCGAGAACGGGAGCACCCGCACGCTCACTCCGGGGCGCTGCGAGATGTTGACCAGGTGGGCGAGCTGTTTCTGCATGCCCAGGGTGTCGGCGATGGACCGGCGCAGCACCCCCTCGTCGATGATCACCTCGAGAACGGGCGGGCGCGGGCTGAACCGGCGCAGTAGTTCCTGGCGTTCCAGGCGGACGGCGACGGCGGTGCGTACGCCGTCCTCGTCCAGGTCGGCGCGCTGGTGGAAGACCCATTCGGCGTACTCGCGGTTCTGCAGCAGTCCCGGGATGACGCCGGGCGCGTAGTGCCGCAGCCGCTCGGCGGCGGTCTCCATGCCGACGTACAGCTCGAACCAGGCCGGTACCGCATCGCCGTACGCGTGCCACCAGCCCTTGGCCTTGGACTCGCGGGCCAGTCCGACGAGGACCTCGGTGATCTGGTCGTTGGCGCCGTAGAACGCGCACATGGCCAGCACGTCGTGCTTGCGCAGCGAGACCTCGCCGTTCTCGATGCGGTACATCCGGGCGCGGGAGAACTCCAGCTCCTCGGCGGCGGCCATCAGGGAGATCCCGGCCTGCTCGCGAAGCTGCTTCATGAGCCGGCCGGCCTGCCGTCTCGGGACGGTGGAGCCTGTCTCGGTGGTCACGGCCGGCCTCCTCTGTCGGAAATTGTGCAGTTGTCTCGAACGAGACGACCGGGTCGCCCGGAGTGAGACGGTGGGAATTCGATTTCGGGAATCTCACTCACATCCATTGATGCCTGAGACTAGGTCACGCACGCTCCTCTGTGTAGCCCCCGCGTCGCTCATAGTGACATGACGGGTGCCGCGGGAGGGATGCGCGATGGAGGGTCGAACGCCGCAACGGGTCCCGGAGGCGTCATGCTGATCCCGCGGACCGACCATCTGCCGGCCCGCCCGTCCTGGGACTGCCTGGTGTGCGAGCGCTCCTGGCCGTGCGCCAACGCCCGGGAACAGTTGTCGGTGCAGTACGCCAGCTTCCCGTCCGGCCTGGCGATCTACATGGCGTCGACGATGTACGACGCCGTGGAGGACCTGACCGCGCAGGGGTCACCCACCCCGGCCGACCTCTACGAGCGGTTCCTGGCCTGGATCGCGTGAGCGGGCCGTGGATCTTATGTCTTCGTGTGTCGATCCTTAAGCGCTCCTGAGGCGGCGCCCCGGCCGGCACGGCGACGGCCATAGTCGGTGGGCGCCGCGGCCCGCGGCCGCCGAGCCGCGCCCGAACCGCGGCCGCCCGCCGAGCGACCGAGGTGACCGCGCCCGTGAGGATGTCCCCAGCCCAGCAGTTCCGGTACACGCTCGCGGCGGGTGCCACCGCCGTCGTGATCGGGGTCGGGTTTGCGGTCGCCGGGTTCCGCGCCGACGACGCCGGGGACTCCGGATCCGCCGCCGAGCGGGCCTCGGCGGACGCCCCGCTGGTCACCGAGCCGCCCGCGCTCGGCGGTACGGGCACCGGCGCCGACCTGCTGCTGGACGAGGGTGCCGCCGCCAGCGCGGCCCCGAGCGTGGCGCCCTCGCCGTCCGCGGCGGCGAGCAGCCCCGCACCGGCCGCCGCCGCGACGACGACACCGGCCGAGCGGGCCACCCCGCCGAAGCCGGCGGCCACCAAGCGCAAGACCACGCCGCGCTCCTCGCCGGCCGCCCGGACGCCGCCCGCGACCAGCGGCACGATCCTCGACCAGGTGCTCGCCCACATCAACGCCGCGCGCGGCCGGGAGGGGCTCGCGGCACTGTCGCTCGACGATCAGCTCTCGAAGGCGGCGGCGCTGCACACCAGCCTCATGATCGGCGGCTGCGAGCTGAACCACCAGTGTCCCGGGGAGAGCGGCATCGGCGACCGCTTCAGCGCCCAGGGCGTGCGGTGGAGCTCCGCGGGCGAGAACATCGGCTTCCGCTCCGCGGCCGGCAGCGACGCGGCGATCGTCGAGGCCGCCAACCGCTTGACCGACGACATGCTCGCCGAGGTCCCGCCGGAGGACGGCCACCGCAGGAACCTGCTCAGCAGGAACTTCGACCGGATCGGGCTGAGCGTGGTCCGCGACGGCGAGGGCATCGTCTGGGTGACCCAGGACTTCGTGGGATGACCGGCAAGAGCGGGCCCGCGCGGCGCCGGCGGCGCCGCCGGCTGGAGTTCGGGCCGACGCGCCCGTTCGGGCCGAACCGCCCGGACGGCTGCTGCGGCCCGGTGCGGCGCCGCCGGCCCAGCGGACCGAACCGCCCGGCCACCTGACCGCGCCCCACGGCCCCACGCGGCCGGAGGACCGAGGCTGTGCTTGGCTGGCGCGATGACGTATTCCTGGCTCGAGCTGCCCGCCGAGCGGGTCGACGAGGCGGCGCGGCAGCTGCTCGGCTGGCGGCTCACGGCGAACGGCGTGACCGTACGGCTGACCGAGGTGGAGGCGTACAGCGGGCTGGGGCGGGACCCGGCCAGCCACGCGCACCGCGGGGTGACGAGCCGCAACGAGGTCATGTTCGGTCCCGCCGGCGTGCTGTACGTGTACCAGATCTACGGCATGCATTTCTGCGCCAACATCGTCTGCGGCGAGCCGGGGGTGGCGTCCGCGGTGCTGCTGCGCGCCGGGGAGGTCGTCGACGGCATCGAGACGGCCCGGGGGCGCCGGGCGGCGCGCAGGGACCACGATCTCGCGGCGGGGCCCGCCAAGCTGATGCAGGTGCTGGCCCTCGACCGCCGGGCCAACGGCACCAGCGTGGTCGGCGGCGGGCCCGCCACCCTGACACCCCCGGTCGGCCCGGCCGGCCCGGTGCAGGCGGGACCACGGGTGGGGGTGACCGCCGCACACGACCTGCCGTGGCGGTTCTGGATCGCGGGGGATCCCACGGTCAGTGCCTACCGGCGGCACGTACCCCGGAAAAAGCCGGATTCGCCGGTGCCGGGGCGTACCGGCCGATAACGTCCGGTGCGGTGATCTCTCGACGGATGTTGCTGCTGCTGGACGTGCTGTGCCTGGCCGGCGTCCTGTGGTGCGGCACGCTCATCGCCGGGCTGCTCGCCGGCCGGACGCTGGTGGGCACCGGCACGGCCGTGATCGTGGCCGCCGTGCTGGTCCTGCCGGGCTTCACCGCCGGGATCGTCACCAACCGGCGCGCGCTGCGCGGACGGCGGCCGCAGAGCTGGTTCATCCGCGAGGTGTGGGCGCCGCCGGTGGACCTGCCGCGCTGGGGCCTGATCGCCGCCGGCGCCGGGCTGCTGGCCTTCTGGATCGCCGGGATCAGCGCGTTCACCGGGATCGGCGTCGATCCGCGCGCCGGGGACCGGGTCGCTCTCGACCGCCAGGTACGCCACGAGCAGCGCTTCGCCCTGGGCGTGCTCGGCGGGGTGGGGGTCGGCGGCACCGCGATGGCCGCGTCCACGCTGATCCGGGAGCGCCGGACGGGCACGCGCCGCACCGCCTGAGCCGCACGGACCGGGCTCGCGCATATTGACAACCGCTGATATAGCCGTGCTTCTATGGATGCCATCTTGACAACGTTGTCACGTTGGCTTCAGAAGGGACGGCACCAGCATGCTCCGTACCCTCGCCGCGGCGGTTGTCCTCACCGCCGCAGCCCTCTGCGTCCCGCAGGCGGCGGTCGCCGCCGAGCTCGACCTCACCCGCCACGTCAACCCGTTCATCGGCACCGACGACAGCAACTCGCCCAACCCGGTCGGCGGCGGGGCCGGGGGCAGCACCTTCCCCGGCGCCACCGTCCCGTTCGGGATGGTGCAGTTCAGCCCGGACACCCCCACCGCGTCGCCGTCGGGCTACCGCGACCGCGACCGCACCATCGAGTCCTTCAGCCTCACCCACTTCAACGGCGCCGGCTGCCCCAACAACGAGGACCTGCCGATCCTGCCGGTCACCGGCACCCTCGGCGCGTCGCCCGGTTCGGCCTGGACCAGCTATGCGTCGGCGTACACGAAGAGCAACGAGAGCGCCGCGCCCGGCTACTACCGCAACCGGCTCGACCGGTACGGCGTGGACGCCGAGCTCAGCGCCACCACGCGCACCGGAGCGCTGCGCCTGACCTACCCGGCCAGCACCACCGCCCGCGTTCTGATCAACGTCAGCCGGTCCGCGACCGGCGACCGCGACGGCACCGTCACCGTCTCCGGCAACCGGGTCTGGGGCGAGCACACCGCGGGCGGCTTCTGCGGCGGCCGGACCTTCCCGATGTACTTCTCGATCCTGTTCGACCGCGCGCCCACCGGCTTCGGCACCTTCCGCGGCACGACGGTCAGCGCCGGGTCCGCGAGCACGAGCGGCACCCGAAGCGGCGCCTACGTCACCTTCGACACCACCTCGAACCCGGTCGTCCACGCGACCGTGGGCATCTCGTTCGTCAGCGTGGCCAACGCCCGGGACAACGCCACGGCCGAGGCGGACTCCTTCGCGACCGTACGCGCGAACGCCGACGCCGCCTGGAACAGCGCCCTGAACCGCATCCAGGTCACCGGCGGCAGCGGCACCGACCTGCAGAAGTTCTACACGGCGCTGTACCACGTGCTGCAGAACCCCAACGTCTCCAGCGACACCAACGGCCAGTACCGGGGCTTCGACGGCGCCGTGCACACCGCGTCCCACCCGGTCTACCAGAACTACTCCGGCTGGGACATCTACCGGTCGTGGGCCGCGCTCGTGGCGCTGATCGCGCCCGAGGTGATGAGCGACATCGTCAAGTCCATGGTCCTGGACGGACAGCAGGGCGGGCTGCTGCCCAAGTGGTCGCACCAGAGCGTCGAGGACTTCGTCATGCCCGGTGACCCCGGGCCGATCGTCGTCGGCAGCGCGTACGCGTTCGGCGTCCGTGGCTTCGACACCGCGGCCGCGCTGGCGCTGATGAAGAAGAGCGCAACCGGCGGCAGCACCCAGGGCGTGGTGCTGCGCGGCAACCACGCGACCTACGCCGCGAACCAGTTCATCCCCGGCAACCCCTCGGAGACCCTGGAGTACGCGGCGTCCGACTTCGCGATCGCCCAGTTCGCCAGGGCCCTCGGCGACACCGGCGGGTACGCCACCTACAGCGCCCGCTCGCAGTACTGGCGCAATCTGTTCAACGGGGAGTCGTCGTACATCCACACCCGCGACGGAGGCTGGCGCCAGCCGCTGAACCCGGCGCAGGAGAGCCCGTACGTCGAGGGCAACGCCGCCCAGTACACCTGGATGGTGCCGCACAACCTCGGCGCCCTGGTCACGCTGATGGGCGGGCCGGCCACCGCCGTGCAGCGCCTCGACCACCACTTCACCGAGCTCAACGGCGGGCTGTCCCGGCCGTACTTCTACATCGGCAACGAGCCGGAGCACAACGTGCCGTGGGCCTACCACGCGGCCCGCAAGCCCGCCGGGGCGAGCGATGCGGTGCGCCGGGTGATGGCCGAGTCCTTCACCACCGGCGCCGGCGGGCTGCCCGGCAACGACGACCTCGGCGCCACCTCCGCGTGGTACGTCTGGTCGGCGCTGGGCTTCTACCCGGTGACCCCGGGCGCGGACACCCTGGCCGCGCACGGCGCCCTGTTCCCGAGCGTGCAGATCCAGCGCGGGCCGGGGAACATCACGGTCACCGGCGGCAGTGCCGTGAACCGCTACGTGCAGGCCCTGTCGGTCGACGGCAGCGCGACCGGCCGCAGCTACTTCCGGTACGCCGACATCGCGGACGGCGCGACGATCGCGTTCACCCAGGGCGGCAGCCCGTCGGCGTGGGGCACCGGCGCGGGCGACGTACCCCCGAGCTTCGGCGCGGGCCGCGACCAGCCGGCGGCCGAACCGGACCCGGGTGCCAACCTGGCCCTGGGCCGGCCGGTCACCGGATCCGCGCCGTGCACCAGCGCCGAGGGCCCGGCCGAGGCCGTCGACGGCGCGATCGCCGGCAACAGCAAGTTCTGCTCCGGTACGGCGCCGCGCCAGCTGCAGGTCGACCTCGGCTCGGCGCGCACCGTGAACGCCTTCGTGGTCGAGCACGCCGGGCTCGGCGGGGAGCAGACCGGCTGGAACACCGGCGCGTACACGATCTCCACCAGCACGGACGGCACCGCCTGGAGCACCGCGGTCTCGGTCACCGGCTCGCGCGGCAGCCGGACGTACACCCCGGTGGAGTCGCGCACCGCGCGGTACGTCCGCTTCGAGGCGACCCAGCCGGCCGCCGACGGCAGCGGCACGGCCCGGGTCTACGAGCTCGAGGTCTACGGGAACGCGCCGGCGAACCTGGCCCTGCGCCGGGCCGCCACCGCCGACTCGTCGTGCGGCGCCGGCGAGGGCGCGGACAAGGCGTTCAACGGCAGCTGGCTCGGCGGCTGGGGCGACAAGTGGTGCTCGCTGGGCGCCGCCAGGTGGGTCCAGGCCGACCTGGGCAGCCGCCGCAGGGTGTCCACGGTGGTGATCCGCCACGCCGGGGCGGGAGGCGAGTACCCGGCGTGGAACACCCGGGACTTCGACGTGCAGACCTCCGACGACGGGTCGTCCTGGACCACCCGGGCGCAGGTCCGCGGCAACACCGCGGACTCGACCACGACGGCGGTGCACGCCGACGCCCGCTACCTGCGCGTCTCGGTGGTGACACCCACCTCGGACGGGAACTCCGCGGCCCGGATCTACGACATCCTCGTGAGCTGAAGCCGCCCGGGTGGGGGCCGGGTCCCGCGGCCCCCACCCGGGGACAGCCCTACCTCGGCGCGGACTCCTTGCGGATCTTCGAGGAGCCGGTGCCGACGGACCAGCCCGTGGCCCACTTCGCCGGCGTGTCCCGCTTGGTGCGGTCGGCCAGGAAGTACCAGTCCATCCGGCAGCGCTCCGCGGTGACCTCCAGCACGCCGAAGCCGTGGCCGTCGGTCTCCACCCACTTGACGTGCGGGTTCGTCGCCCGGAGCAGATCGGCGGCGAGCCGGCTCAGCGGCCCGCCGGGCGAGGTGTGCAGGAAGTCGTCGAGGTTGTCGCTGGTCACCGACGGCACCACGAACTCCGCGGCGGCCGGGTTGCGACTGCCGGTGTCCTTCGTGGTCAGCTCGATGGCCCAGGACGTGTGGATGTCACCGGTGAGGAACACCACGTCCTTGGTGCGCGCCGCCCGCAGCGCGTCGACCAGCCGCTCCCGGTCGGCGTTGTAGCCGTCCCACTGGTCGGGGTTGACCACGATGCCGTTGTCCGGGATGCCGAGCAGGTCGCCGAGAGGGCCGAGCAGCCAGGCGGGTAGGGAGGCCAGGTCGACCCGGGAGATCATCACCGGGTTGCCGACGAGCTTCCACTTCGCCGTGCTGCCGACCAGGCCCTCCGTGAGCCATGCCAACTGGTCGCCGCCGGCGATGGTGCGGTCCGGGTCGTCGATCTCGTCGCCGTCGACGCGGCCCACCTGCTGCGACCGGTACGAGCGCAGGTCCAGCATGGACATCTCGAGCAGGTTGCCGTAGCGCAGCCGCCGGTAGATGGTGCCGTCGGCGCCCATCCGCACCGGCATCCACTCCGCGTACGCCTGCCGCGAGGCGGCGACCCGCGCGCGGAAGTCGCCCTCGGCGCCGGGCGTGTGGTTCTCGGCGCCGCCGCTCCACATGTCGTTGGCGACCTCGTGGTCGTCCCAGGTGATGATCCACGGCACCGAGGCGTGCAGCGCCTGCAGGTCCGGGTCTGTCTTGTAGAGCGCGTGCCGGATGCGGTAGTCGGCCAGCGTGAGGATCTCGTGCTCCGGCTTGGTGCGGCGGACCACCACGTCACCGGCGGCGAAGTCGCCGGTGCCGTACTCGTAGATGTAGTCGCCCAGGTGAACGACGAGGTTGAGGTCGCCGCGCTCGGCGAGGTGCCGGTATGCGGCGAAGTATCCGGCCTCCCAGTTGGCGCACGAGACGACACCCATCCGCAGGCGGCTGATCTCGGCGTCGGCGGCGGGAGCGGTCATCGTGCGCCCGGTGGGCGACCACGACCCGTCGTAGCCGAAGCGGAACCAGTAGGTGGTGGCGGGCCTCAGGCCGGAGACGTCGACCTTGACGGTGTGGTCCCGCGCCGGTCCGGTGCGCACCTCGCCGGAGGCCACGACGGCCGAGAAGCCGGCGTCGGCGGCGATCTGCCAGGCGACCGTGACCTCGGGGCCGGCGCCGGATCCCGGTACGGAGTCGGGGGTGGGGGTGACCCGGGTCCACAGCAGGATGCCGCCGGGCAGGGGGTCGCCGGAGGCCACGCCGTGCTGGAAGACGCCGGAGGCGGCGTGCGCGACACCGGGCAGGGTGGCCGCGGTGACGAGGCCGGCACCGGCGGAGAGGCCGGCGAGACGCAGGAGGGTGCGGCGGTCTACCGCACCCTCGACGCGGGGAATGACAGTCATGCAGATCTATCTAGCAGAAACTGCCGGCTTTACGACCTCGTTCAGACGGTTATTCGACTGTGGTTCATCCAGGCGAAGATCAACTTCGCCGGGGCGCTACTCGGAGATCGCGTCGATGAGGTCGCCGACCTTGCGGTCGGAGAGCGCGCGGGCCACGTCGGCGACCGCGACGATGCCGACGAGCTGGTGGCCGTCGATGACCGGCAGCCGCCGGACCTTGTACTGGCTCATGGTGCGCAGGATCTCCGCGGCGTCGTCGTCCGCGCCGATCGTCACCGGCTTGCCCTCGCCGAGCTCGCCGGCGGTGACGTCGGCCGGGTTGCGGTCCTTCGCCAGGGCCTTCACGACGATGTCCCGATCGGTGACCATCCCCTTGAGCCGGTTGTCCTCGCCGCAGATGGGCAGCGAGCCGACGCCCAGGTCCGCCATCTTGTGTGCGGCCTGCGCCAGGGACTCCTTCTCACCGATGCAGGTGACGTCCGGAGTCATGATCTCGCGGGCGGTGGTCATGGTGGTACTCCCTTCCGGTGGTCGAGGTGTACCTGTGCCGTACCCGCTTCAGACGGTCGCAATCGTGAAGGCCACTTCGTCCACGAGCTCGCGGGCGAGGAAGCCGGTGCGTCCGTGGCGCGGGGCCAGCCGCTGGCCGCTGACCGCGTGCGCGAACGCTCCCCAGCAGGCCGCCTGCGCCGGGTCGGCGCCCCGGCCGAGCAGCCCGGCCACGATCCCGGCCCGCACGTCGCCGCTGCCCGAGGTGCCCAGGCCGGCGTCGCCGCTCTCCTCGCGCCAGGCCCGGCCGTCGTGGGCCGCGATATGCCCGAAAAGCGAGACCGTGCACTCGTAGCGATGCGCGAGCGCCATCGCCGCGGCGGCGAGGTCGTCGCCGGGGTCCCGGCCCAGCAGATGCTCCGCCTCGACGACGTTCGGCGTCAGGACCGTGCGGTGCGACCGGCCGGCCAGCAGGCCCGGCTCCTTGCTGAGCGCGCCGAGCGCGTACGCGTCGAGCACGACCGCCGCGTCCCCGCCGGCCGCGCCGAAGATCGCATGCAGCAGCCGCCCGGTCTCCGCCACGTCGTCCAGGCCCGGCCCGATCGCGAGCACGTCCGCCCCGGCGGCCAGTTCGAGCAGCTGTGCCGGCAGGTCCCCGGCGACCGAGCCGCCGCGCGTCTCGGGCAGCCCCACGACCTTCGCCTCGGGGACGGCGATGCTCAGCGCCGCCGCCGTCGACTCGGTCACGGCGAGCTGCAGCCGCCCGGCCCCGGCGCGCAGCGCGGCGACCCCGGCCAGCAGGACGGCCCCGGGCGTGTACCGGGAGCCGCCCACGACCAGGACGGTGCCGCGGGACTCCTTGCCGCCCTGCGGGTCGGGCAGCGGCCACTCCCGCAGCACCGCGGGCGTGATGACGCGCTCGTCAGACCGGCTCGGCATCGACGTCCTCCTGACGGGTCGGCGTGGCGCCCTCGGCGTGCAGGTGGGCGACGTGGTTGAAGTGCTCCGCCCGCAATGTCCCGTCGTGCCGCCGCCACGTGCTGATCGAGCAGTTCGCCACCGTCGTGGCGTGCGCGATCCGCATCAGCTCCGCCTCGCTCAGCCGCTCCGCGAGGTAACGCACCAGCAGCACCGTGGCCTCGTGGGCGAAGAGCACGACCCGCCCGCCGGGGTGGTCCTCGGCCAGTTCCCGCAGCAGCGCGCGCAGGCGCAGCAGCACGTCGGCCCACGACTCGCCGCCCGGCGGCCGGTAGTAGAACTTGCCGAGCCGGGCCCGCCGGGCGAACTCGTCGGGCAGCCGGTTCTGCACGCCCCGGGCGGTCAGCAGATCGAGAATGCCCAGCTCACGGTCGCGCAGCCGCTCGTCCACCACCATCGGCACGCCGCTCGCCTCCAGCGCGATCTCGGCGGTCTGCCGGGTACGCAGGTACGGCGACACCACCGCCACCACGGGAGGTTCCTCGAGGTCGGCGAGCCACTTGCCGACCGCCCGGGCCTGCTCGCGCCCGGTGTCCGACAGCGGGACGTCGGCGTCGCGCTCGGGGATGTCGATGGTCTCGTGCCCGCCGGTCTCGGCCGCCTCGGCGAGGACGTTGCCGGTGCTCAGCCCGTGCCGGACGACGGCCAGCCACTGCAGTTGCTCCATGGCGGTCCAATACCCGCCCGCACGGGCGCTACGCCGGGTCCCTGCCCGGCGCCCGGCGGCGAACTGTTCAAGCGGGCCCGGGCAGCACCGATAGGTACGACCATGCCGGTCCGCGCCCGCCTCCCCGTGATCATGGGAGCCGCCCTCCTGGCGTTCAGCGTGGCCGGATTCGTCGCCGGGTTCCTCGCCGGCGTCCCCTACCCCGTGGCGCTCTGGACCCCCCTGCCGGTGATGTGCCTGCTCGCGGCGTCCGCCTGCCGCGAGGCCTCGCGCCGGGCCGACCTCGACGCGGCCACCCGCCGGTTCTGGCGCCACGGCATGCTCTGCTGCGTGGTGCTGGCCGTGGCGTCGGTCTCCAACGCACGCGACGCGCTCTCCGTGCCCGGCGGCACGCAGCGCTTCGGCCCCGTGTCGGTCACGCTCTACCTGAGCGTCCTCGGCCTCGCGGTGTGGGCCCTGCTGCGGCTGCCGACGTGGCAGCGGTCCCGGGCCGAATGGGTGCGCTTCGGCCTCGACACCGGGATCATCCTGATCACCGGCGGCCTGCTGGTGTGGCACTTCTCGCTGCGCAAGATGGCGGCCTGGACCTCGCTGACCGGCTCGGCCGTCCCGGCGCTGCTGATCGCGATCGCCGCGGCCGTCTCGATGATCGCCTTCGCCAAGGTGGCGTACGCCGGGGCCGGCTCGCTGGACCGGCGCGCCATGCACCTGGTGTCGTTCGGCATCGGCGCCGCGGGCGCCTGCACCTGCCTGACCCTGGTGCTCGAGTCGCACCCCGGGCTGAACTCCGCCTTCGTCGCGGTGCCGGTCGCCACCTTCTGCGCCCAGCTCGCCGGTCGCCGCCAGGTCCGCTGCGACGTCGCCACCCCGGCGGCGCGGCCCGTGGCGCGGCGCTTCAGCGTGGTGCCGTACCTGGCCGTGGCCGGGATGGACGCGATGCTGCTGGGCACCGACATCGCCCGCTCGGCCGAGGGCAAGGTCATCGCCGCGTGCACCGTCGCGATCACCGCACTGGTGGTCGCCCGGCAGGTCACCACGCTGCGGGAGAACGCCCGCCTGCTGCGTACGGTCGACGCCAGCCTGCACCAGCTGCGTGAGTACCAGGCGCAGCTGGCCCACCAGGTGCGCCACGACACGCTCACCGAGATCGCGAACCGGGCCAACTTCGAGGAGCGGGTCACCCACCAGCTCCTCGGGGGCGAGGAGTTCCTCGTGGCGCTGCTCGACCTGGACGACTTCAAGGTCGTCAACGACCGCCTCGGGCACGGCACGGGCGACGCCCTGCTGAAGGCCGTCAGCCGGCGCCTGCACGAGCGGCTGCGCGAGGTCGACACGGTGGCCCGGCTGGGCGGCGACGAGTTCACCCTGCTGCTGCCCGGCCTGACCGGTGACGAGGCCGCCACCCTGCTGCGGCGGCTGGTGAACGCGGTGCAGGAGCCGCTCACCGTCGACGGGCACGAGATGGTGCCGCGGATCAGCATCGGCGTCACCGCCAGCGTCCCCGGCGACACCCCCGGCGAGCTGCTGCGCCGCGCCGACGTGGCGATGTACGCGGCCAAGAACGACGGCGGCGGTCGCTGGGCGTGGTTCGACCCGGCGATGGACCGGCTCGCCGACCAGGACGCCCGCCTCGGCGCCGACCTGCGCCAGGCGCTCGCCCGGGGTGAGCTGCGGGTGCTCTACCAGCCCATCGTCGAGCTGCCGGACGGGCGCATCGCGGGCGTCGAGGCGCTGCTGCGCTGGCACCACCCCCGGCACGGGGAGGTCTCCCCCGCGGTGTTCATCCCGCTGGCCGAGCGCAACGGCGCGATCATCGAGCTGGGCCGCTGGGTCTTCGCCCAGGCGGTCGCCCAGGCGGCCGCGTGGCGGCGCGAGCACGGCGACGCCGCGCCGGAGCGGGTCAGCGTCAACGTGTCGGCCCGCCAGCTCGGCGAGCCCGGGTTCGTGGCCGAGGTGGAGGCCGCGATCCGGCACGCCGGCGTCGACCCGGCCGTGATCGTCGCCGAGGTCACCGAGACGGCGGTACTGGGCACCGGCGCCGCGCTGGAGGCCATCCACGGGCTCAGCGAGCTGGGCGTCCGGGTCGCGCTCGACGACTTCGGCACCGGCCAGTCCTCGCTGAGCCTGCTGGTCGACTGCCCGGTGCACGTCCTCAAGGTGGACAAGTCGTTCGTCGACGGCGTCACCACGGCGAGCCCGGAGGCGGTGATCGTCGAGAGCCTGATCGGTATCACCTCCGGCCTGCGCATCCAGGCCGTCGCCGAGGGCGTCGAGACCGCGGACCAGGCGCACCGGCTGCACCAGGCGGGCTACCGCTACGCCCAGGGCTTCCACTTCGCCCGGCCGATGTCGGGCGCCGAGATCGCGGGGCTGCTGCGCCCGGCCGGGCCGGTGCCGGCCTGACCCGGCGTGCCACTTGGTGGGACGGCAGCCGGAAAACTCCACAAACTCGACCCAGTTAGTAGACAAAGCAGGGATTGTTGCCGAGACTCGAGCGATGGATCTCACCCTGGCGCTCGCCGGACTCGGCGTCGGCATCGTGGTCGGGCTCACCGGCATGGGCGGCGGCGCCCTCATGACGCCCCTGCTCGTGCTCGTCTTCGGCGTCCCACCGGTGGCCGCCGTCTCCAGCGACCTGGCCGCCAGCGCGGTGATGAAGCCCTTCGGGGGCTGGGTGCACGCCCGCCGCGGCACGGTCGACTGGAAGCTCGTGGCCTGGCTCTGCGCGGGCAGCGTGCCCAGCGCCTTCCTCGGGGTCCTCGTGCTGCGGCTGCTCGGCGACGACGCCTCGGTGCAGCACACGATCAAGGTGTCGCTCGGGGTGGCGCTCCTGCTGGCCGCCGCCGGCCTGCTGCTCAAGACCTGGGTGAGCCGCCGCCAGCGCGGCGACGACCCGCCCGCGCCGATCGCCGTACGCCCGGTGCCGACGCTGCTGCTCGGCGCGGTGGGTGGCCTCATCGTCGGGCTGACCAGCGTCGGTTCCGGCTCGCTGATCATCGTCGCCCTGCTCGCGCTCTACCCGAAGCTGCGCGCCAACGACCTCGTCGGCACCGACCTCGTCCAGGCGGTCCCGCTGGTCCTGTCGGCCGCGATCGGGCACGCCTTCTTCGGCGACCTGCACCTCGACCTCACCGCGGCGGTCCTGCTCGGCTCGATCCCGGGCGTCCTGCTCGGCGCCCGCATCTCCTCGCGCGCCCCGGCGGGCATCGTGCGTACCGCCCTGGTGATCGTTCTGCTGGCCAGCGCTCTCAAGCTCCTCGACGTCCCGACCCCCGCGGTCGGCATCGCCAGCGGCGCGGCGATCCTGGCCGCGGTGTCGGTCGCGCTCCTGCGCCGCGCCGTCTCGCCAGGGGCGGCGGCACGGGTCCCGGGCCAGACCCGCGCGGCGGCCGACGGCGAGAGACTCTCCGTCTGAGCGGTGCGGTCGCGGGGCGCCGTGCCGGCGCCCCGCGCGCGCTCAGCGGGGAACGACCCGTTCGATCGCCCACTCGCGCCAGCCGTCCAGCTTGTCCGAGGCCGTCCGGAGCTGGTCGGCGACCGGGCCGGGCCCGGTGGAGCCGGGCGTGGTGCGCGCCGCCAACGCGCTGCGCACCGACAGGACCTCGCGCACGGACGGGTCCAGGTGCTCGCTGACCGTCTTCAGGTCGTCGTCGGTGACGTCTTCGAGCTCGCACTCGCGGGCCGCGCACAGGGCCACCAGCCCGCCGGTGATCTCGTGCGCGTCGCGGAACGGGACGCCCTTGCGCACCAGCCAGTCCGCGACCTCGGTGGCCAGGGAGAAGCCGACCGGCGCCGCGGCGGCGAGCTTGTCCACCCGTACGGTCATCGTGGAGATCATGCCCGCCAGCGCCGGCAGCAGGAGCTGAAGCGTGTCGACCGCGTCGAAGACGGGTTCCTTGTCCTCCTGCATGTCGCGGTCGTAGGTCAGCGGCAGGCCCTTGAGCATGGTCAGCACCGCGACGAGGCCGCCGATGAGCCGGCCGGCCTTGCCCCGGGCCAGCTCGGCGATGTCCGCGTTCTTCTTCTGCGGCATGATCGACGAGCCGGTGGCGAACGCGTCGTCGAGGATCACCCAGCCGAACTCGGTGGAGGTCCAGAGCACCACCTCCTCGCCGAGGCGGGAGAGGTGCACGCCGACCAGGCTGGTGATGAAGAGGAACTCGGCCACGAAGTCGCGGTCCGCGACGCCGTCCATGGAGTTCTGCACCGGGGCCTTGAAACCCAGCTCCTTGGCGACCGCGGCCGGGTCCAGCGGCAGCGACGAGCCGGCCAGGGCGCCGGAGCCCAGCGGCGAGATCGCCGCGCGCTCGTCCCAGTCGCGCAGCCGTTCCAGGTCGCGCAGCAGCGGCTGGACGTGGGCGAGCAGCCAGTGCCCGAAGCTGACCGGCTGGGCGTGCTGCACGTGGGTCAGGCCCGGCGCCGGGGTGTCGATGTGCCGGCCCGCCTGCTCCAGCAGCGCGTCGGCCAGCTCCACCACGGCGGCGGCCACCCCGCGGGCGTGGTCGCGCAGATAAAGGCGCAGGTCGGTGGCGACCTGGTCGTTGCGGGAGCGGCCCGCGCGCAGCTTGCCGCCGAGGGCGCCGAGGCGTTCCAGCAGGCCGCGCTCCAGCGCGGTGTGCACGTCCTCGTCCTCGATCGTGGGCCGGAAGTCCCCCGCCGCGCACGCCGACTCCAGGTCGTCGAGGGCGGCCAGCATGCGGCCCAGCTCGTCGGCGTCGAGCAGGCCGGCGCCGGCCAGCACCCGGGCGTGCGCGCGCGAGGCGGCGATGTCGTACGGCGCCAGCCGCCAGTCGAAGTGCACGCTGACGCTCAGCCGTGCCAGCGCGTCGGCCGGTCCACCGGCGAACCGGCCACCCCACAGCCTGGTCGGACCTTCGGTCTCCGGCACGTCCTCACTCCTCAGCAATCGGTGGGATATGTCAACGATAGGGTCGGTCCATGACCCTCGACCTGCACGATGATGTTGTCTCATTGACCCGCGCACTCTGCGACATACCCTCGGTCAGCGGGACGGAGGCCGCGATCGCGGACGCCGTCGAGACGGGCCTGCGCAAGCTGGGGCACCTCGAGGTGCTGCGCGACGGCGACGCCGTGGTCGCCCGCACGCACCTGGGGCGGGCGAGGCGCGTCGTGCTCGCCGGGCACCTCGACACCGTGCCCGTCAAGGACAACCTGCCGGCGCGGCTCACCGGCGACGGCGACGCCGAGCTGCTGCACGGCCGCGGCACGGTCGACATGAAGGGCGGCGTCGCCTGCCAGCTGAAGATCGCCGCCACGGTCCGCGAGCCCCGGCACGACCTCACCTTCGTGTTCTACGACAACGAGGAGGTCGCCTCGGCGCGCAACGGGCTGGGCCGGCTCGTGCGCCACCACCCGGAGTGGCTCGCCGGCGACTTCGCCATCCTGGGCGAGCCGTCCAACGGCACGGTCGAGGGCGGCTGCCAGGGGACGATGCGCGTGCGGATCACCCTCAGGGGCAAGGCCGCCCACCCTGCCCGGGCGTGGCACGGCAGCAACGCGATCCACGCGGCGGCCGACGTGCTGGCGATCCTCAAGACCTACGAGCCGCGCCGGGTCGTGGTCGACGGCCTCGAATACCGCGAGGGGCTCAACGCCGTGCAGATCCACGGCGGCATCGCCAACAACGTGATCCCGGACGAGGTCGCGATCGACGTCAACCACCGCTTCGCCCCGGACCGCGATCCCGCCGCCGCCTACGCCCACCTCCAGGAGGTCTTCCCCGGCTACCAGCTGGAGATCCGCGACGAGGCCCCCGGCGCCCGCCCTGGACTGGACCAGCCCGCCGCCGCGGAGTTCGTGGCCGCGGTCGGCCGTGAACCGGCGCCGAAGTTCGGCTGGACGGACGTGGCCCGCTTCGCCGAGCTGGGCATCCCGGCCGTCAACTACGGGCCGGGAGACCCGCTGCTCTGCCACACCGACGAGGAGCACCTGCCCACCGCGGCCCTCCGCGAATGCGAACGCGTGCTGAAGGCGTGGCTGAGCTGACACGTCAGGGAGTGTCCTTTGCGGCCCGGGCGATCGCACCGGGGATCGCGTACATGTGCGCGAAGGCCCGGGCCTGCTCACCGTTCCACAGCGACGATCCGTAGCCGTAGACGACGCCCTGCCGGGTGGCCGCGTCCAGCAGGCTGTACGGGCTGCGGCTGCCCAGCGGGATCACGTTGCCCTTGACCAGCTTCACCCGTACGTGGCCGGTGACCCGGCTCTGGCTGCTGTCCAGGAACGCGCGGTAGTCGTCCAGGATTGGGTCGTAGTAGACCGCCTCGTGCAGCAGGTCGCCGTACGCGGTGCCGAGCTGCGCCTTGGTGGCCTGCTGCCGGTTGCTGAGCACGAGCCGCTCCAGCTCGCGGTGCGCGGCGATCAGGGTCAGCATGCCGGGTGCCTCGAAGCCCACCCGGGCCAGGTTGCCGACCATGGTCGATCCCATGTGGATGCCCCGGCCGACGCCGTGCTCGGCGGCGAGGACGTTGAGCGCGCGCAGGATCGCGTAGTTGGGCGTGCCGGGACCGGTGCCCTCGATCGGGCTGCCGTCCGGCAGGGTGGCGGAGACGACCTCGCCCCGGACGAACTCGAGGATGATCTCGACCCCGGAGGAGGGTGCGTCCTCGATGGACTTCGTGTACGTCCACGCGTCCTCGGGCAGATAGTCCCAGGAGCCGTACGTCTCCTTGCCGCCGATGGACGTGCCGATCAGCCCCTCGTTGATCGAGTACGTGGTGACCTTCTCCGGCGTCTCGAAGCCGCGTTCGCGCAGGTAGTCGCGCTCGTACTCGCGGGTGAGCCGCTCGTCGCGGATCGGGGTGACGATCTCCAGGTGCGGCGCGAGCGCGCGGATCACCGAGTCGTAGCGCACGTGGTCGGCGCCCGCGCCGGTGGAGCCGTGGGCCACCGCGTCCGCGCCGTTGTCGAGGGCGACCTGTACGACCTTCTCGGCCTGCACCAGGCGCTCGGCTCCCACGCAGGACGGGTAGCCGTTGTTGCGCAGGTAGTTGGCCTTGATCGCGTACGTGATCACTCGGGAGTAGAGCTCCTCGCGGGCGTCGACGACGAAGTGCCGCGCGGCGCCGAGCTCCTCGGCGCGCTTGCGGACCGCGTCCGCCTCGCCGCTGTGCAGGCCACCGGTGTCGATGTTGGCGGTCAGCACCTCCCAGCCCTGCTCGCGCAGCGAAACCAGGGCGTACGAGGTGTCGAGGCCGCCGGAGAAGGCGAGGACGATGGTGCGCGGGGACATTCAGTTTCCTCCGGACGGGTACGGGAGTTCGAGGATCGGCACGGACGTCTTCCCGTGTGCGACCAGGTGGCCGGGCGCGAGCACGTAGTACGTGCATTCCCGGGCCTCGATCGCCTTCTGCATGGCCTTCTGGCGCTCGTAGTCGAAGGGATCCAGCAGGAACGTCGGCTCCGGATCGCTGTCGGCCACGGGGACGGTGAAGTCGTTCTCGTAGACGAACGATCCGGGCGAGGTGTGGAAAGGCACGGTGGCCACCATGATGCGCAACCGGCCGAAGCGGGTGTGCACCCGCAGCGCGGTGTTGTCGTACTGCGTGACGCCGTCGAGCTTCTGCGCCTGGTAGACGGAGAGCGCGAGGGCCTTGAGGGCACGGCCGAGCCCGACGTTGGTCATCACCGACCACAGTGACCAGCCGACCCAGGTGCCGGGCGCCGCGCTGGGTGCCGCGCAGTAGCCGCCGATCGGGATGGGTCCCTGGTAGTCGCTCCGCTTCACCCGCTCGAAGACCTCGCGCAGGTGCCGCTTGGCGTCGTCGTCGAAGGCACTGGTCTCCAGCGTCTCGGTGAACTGCGCCTGCGGCAGGGCGGCGATCACGGCGGCCGACGGCATGAGGATCAGGTCCACCATCACCCACTGCGGCATCGGGATGCCCCGGTCGCCGAACGCGATGCCGTTGATCACGTTGAACAGGTTGAGGAACTCGCCGGTGTCCCAGCCCTTGTCCTCGCTCGTGTCGGTGAAGTCCAGCCAGGTCAGCTTGTGACCGTACGGCGCCTCGTTGAGGAACGGGCGCAGCGTGTCGTTGGAGGCGAGGTAGAACTCGAGCCCGTGGGCCTGGAGCTTCTGCATGTTGTCGGCGAAGCCCGGGAAGAAGGCCTCGACGGCGGGCTGCTGCGCGATCACGGCAGGCTCCCTTCGTTGTCCGTACGGCTCCAGGCCGTGAGCTTCTCGGCGAGCCGGGCGCCGGATCCGTTGTCGGAGTGCGGTTCGCGCGCCACCACGAGGATGGTGTCGTCGCCGGCGATGGTGCCGACGACGTCCGGCAGGCCGGAGCGGTCCAGGGCGCTCGCCAGGAACTGGGCGGCGCCCGGCGGCACCCGCAGGATGACCAGGTTGCCGCTGACGTCGACCGAGTTCAGCAGCTCGCGCAGCAGCCGGACGAGCCGCGCCGGGGCCTGCTCGACCGGGCGCAACGCCGGCAGCCCGTCCTCCGGGATGAGGTAGACCCCGCCGGCCTTGACCGCCCGCAGCTCCTCGAGGTCGCGCGACAGCGTCGCCTGGGTGACCTGCACGCCGTCCAGGGCGAGCAGGTCGGCGAGCTCGGTCTGCGACCGTACGGCCTTGTCCCGCACCAGCTCGACGATGCGCGCGTGCCGCGCTGCACGCGTTCCCGGACCGGTCATCAGGAATGGTCCCCCAGGAGCCAGGCCAGCAGCGCCTTCTGGGCGTGCAGGCGGTTCTCGGCCTGGTCGAAGACCGCGCTCTGCGGCCCGTCCAGCACCTCGTCGGTGATCTCCTCGCCCCGGTGGGCGGGCAGGCAGTGCAGCACGATCGCGCCGGGCGCGGCCGCGGCGAGCAGGCCGGCATCGACCTGGTACGGCCGGAACGGCGTGATCCGGTCGACGCCGTCGTCCTCCTGGCCCATGGAGGTCCACGCGTCGGTGGCCAGCACGTCGGCGCCCTTCGCCGCCTCGTGCGGGTCCTGCAGCACCCGGACCGACCCGCCGGTGCCGGCGGCGATCTCGCCGGCCCGGGCCACCACATCGGGCCTCGGCGCGAACCCGGCCGGCCCGGCGAGCCGCACGTGCATCCCGGCGGTCGCGCCGGCCAGCAGATACGAGTGCGCCATGTTGTTCGCGGCGTCGCCGACGTAGGCCAGGGTGCGTCCGGCGGTGCCGCCCAGCCGCTCCCGGATGGTCTGCAGGTCGGCGAGGAGCTGGCACGGGTGGAAGCCGTCGGTCAGCGCGTTGATCACCGGTACGTGCACGTCCGAGGCGAGCTCCGCGAGCCGCTCGTCGCCGGAGGTGCGGAAGACGATCGCCGAGACGTACCGGGAGACGACCCGGCCGGCGTCCGCGAGGGACTCGCCGCGCCCGAAGTGGGTGGCCTGGGTGTCCACGATCATCGCGTTGCCGCCCAGCTCGGGGATGCCGGTCTCGAACGACAGCCGGGTGCGCAGGCTGACCTTGTCGAAGAAGACCGCGACCGACCGCGGTCCCGCCAGCGGCCGGTAGCCGAACCGGTCGGCCTTCATCGCGGCGGCGAGGTCCAGCACCGCGCTCTGCTCGGCCGGGCTCAGGTCGTCGTCGCGCAGGAAGTGGCGGATCATGCGAGCACGTCCTTCCAGGCGGCAAGGAACGACTCGGCCTGCTCGGTGGTGAGGATCAGCGGCGGCGCGAGCCGGATGGTGTCCGGCTGCACCGCGTTGACGAGGAAGCCCCGGTCCCGCAGGGCATCGGCGAGCCGGGCCGCGACCGGCTCGGCGAGGCCGATGCCGAGCAGCAGGCCCGCTCCCCGCACGTCGGTGACGAGCGGGTGCGGGTGACCCTCGATCCCGTGCCGGATCAGCTCGCCGACCCGTTTGACGTGGTCGAGCAGGCCTTCTCCGGCGATCGTGCGGAGGACCGCCAGGGCCGCCGCGCAGCTGACCGGGTTGCCCCCGAACGTGGTGCCGTGGGAGCCGGGGCCGAACAGGTCGGCCGCCGCGCCGAAGGCCATGCAGGCGCCGATCGGCAGGCCGCCGCCGAGGCCCTTGGCAAGCGTGACCACGTCGGGTTCGACGCCCTCGCTCTGATGGTGGAACCAGTGACCGGTGCGGCCGATGCCGGTCTGCACCTCGTCGAGGGCCAGCAGAGCACCGGTCCGGGTGCACGCCTCCCGGGCCGCGGCGAGGTATCCGGGCGGCGGGACGACCACACCACCCTCACCCTGGATCGGCTCGAGGATGACCATGGCGGTCCGCTCGGTCACCGCGGCGCGCAGCGCGTCGCTGTCGCCGTACGGAACGTGGGTGACGTCGGAGGGAAGCGGCCGGAACGGGTCGGCCTTGGCCGGTTGCCCGGTGAGGGCGAGGGCGCCCATCGTGCGGCCGTGGAAGCCGCCGGCGGCGGCGACGACGTGGGTGCGGCCGGTGAGCCGGGACAGCTTGAACGCGGCCTCGTTGGCCTCGGCGCCGGAGTTGCCGAAGAGGACCCGCCCGGGGCGGCCGGCGAGGGTGAGCAGCAGCTCGGCGAGCGCGACCGTCGGTTCGGCGACGTAGAGGTTGGACACGTGGCCCAGCGTCGAGATCTGCTCGGTGACCGCCCGGACGATCGCCGGATGGGCGTGACCCAGCGCGTTGACCGCGATACCGCCGAGCAGGTCGACGTACTGCCGGCCGTCCTCGCCGGTCAGGACGGCCCCCGCACCGCCGGTCAGGGCGAGCGGCGGTGTGCCGTAGTTGTTCATCAGGCTCTGTTGCCAGCGTGCGACGAGCGCGCTCATGACGGGACCACCATCGTTCCGGATCCTTCCGAGGTGAAGACTTCGAGCAGCGTCGAGTGCGGCACCCGACCGTCGACGACGTGCGCCGCGGGCACGCCGCCCCGGACGGCGCGCAGGCAGGCCTCCATCTTGGGCGCCATGCCCGACTGCAGGCCGGGCAGCAGCTTCTCCAGCGCGTCGGCGTCGATCTGGGAGACCAGCGAGGAGGTGTCGGGCCAGTCGGTGTAGAGCCCCGGCACGTCGGTCAGCACGACCAGCTTGCGGGCGCCGAGGGCGACCGCGAGGGCGGAGGCGGCGGTGTCCGCGTTGACGTTGTGCACCACGCCGTCCGCGTCGGGGGCGACGGTGGCGACCACGGGGATGCGCCCGGCGGCGATGAGGTCGTCCACGGCCGAGGTGTCCACGTCGGCCACGTCGCCGACCAGGCCGATGTCGACCGGCTCGCCGTCGATCGTCGCGGTGCGGCGGACGGCGGTGAAGAGCCGGGCGTCCTCGCCGGAGAGCCCGACGGCGAACGGGCCGTGCTGGTTGATCAGGCCGACCAGCTCGCGCCCGACCTGCCCGACGAGCACCATGCGGACCGCGTCCATCGCTTCCGGGGTGGTGACCCGCAGGCCACCGCGGAACTCGCTCGCGATGCCCAGGCGGTCGAGCATCGCCGAGATCTGCGGGCCGCCGCCGTGCACCACGACCGGCTTGATGCCGGCGTACCGCAGGAAGACCATGTCGGCCGCGAAGGCCCGCTGGAGCTCCGGATCGATCATGGCGTTGCCGCCGTACTTGACGACCACCGTCGCGCCGTGGAAGCGCTCGAGCCACGGCAGCGACTCGATCAGCACGGCCGCCTTCTCCGCCGGGGTCATGTGCTGTACGCCGAGTTCTCGTGCACGTACGCGTGGGACAGGTCGGTGGTGCGGATCGTCGCGTCCATCTCCCCCTCGTGCAGGTGCACCTGGATGGTGACGTCGCGCCCGCTCAGGTCCACTTTGCCGCGGTCGTCCGCGGCCGCGCCGCCCCGGCAGACCCAGACGCCGTTGACGCCGACGTCGACGCGGTCCGGCGCGAAGGCCGCGCGGGTGGTGCCGACGGCGGCGAGGATCCGGCCCCAGTTCGGGTCGTTGCCGAACAGCGCCGTCTTGACCAGGTTGTTGCGGGCGACCGCCCGGCCGACCTCCACCGCGTCCGCCTCACTGGCCGCGCCCAGCACCTGGATGGCGATGTGCTTGGTGGCGCCCTCGGCGTCGTCGATGAGCTTGCGTGCGAGGTCGGCGCACGCCTCGGTGACCGCGGCGGTCAGCTCCTCCTGCGTCGGCTGCACGTCCGAGGCGCCGCTGGCCAGCAGCAGCACGGTGTCGTTGGTGGACATGCACCCGTCGGCGTCGATCCGGTCGAACGTCAGCCGGGTCGCGTGGCGCAGCGCGACGTCCAGCGCCTCCGGCCCGGCCACCGCGTCGGTGGTGAGCACGACCAGCATCGTGGCGAGCGCCGGGGCCAGCATGCCGGCGCCCTTGGCGATGCCGCCGACGGACCAGCCGTCCCGCCGTACGTGCACGTTCTTGGCGACCGTGTCGGTGGTCATGATCGCCTCGGCGGCGCGCTCCCCGCCGCCGGCGTCCAGCGCCTTGACCGCGGCGGTCACGCCGGGCAGCAGCTTGTCCATCGGCAGCAGCTCGCCGATCAGGCCGGTCGAGCAGACCGCCACGTCCCCGGCGCCGATCAGCAGCGGCTTGGACCTGCCGCGCAGCGCCGCCGCGGCGTGCTCGGCGGTGGCGTGGGTGTCGCGGAAGCCCTGGCTGCCGGTGCACGCGTTGGCGCCGCCGGAGTTCAGCACCACCGCGCGTACCACGCCGCCCTTGACCACCTGCTGGCTCCAGAGCACGGGCGCGGCCTTGACCCGGTTGGCGGTGAAGACCCCGGCGACCCCGGCGTCGGGACCGTCGTTGACGACCAGGGCCACGTCGAGGTGGCCGCTGGACTTGAGCCCGGCGGCGACACCCGAGGCCCGGAACCCCTTGGGCGCGGTGACGGTCACGGCGCCACCCCGTAGGTGGAGAGGCCGGTCGTCTCGGGCAGGCCCAGCATCAGGTTGGCGCACTGCACGGCCTGCCCCGCGGCGCCCTTGCCGAGGTTGTCGATGGCGCTGACCACGACGATGCGCCCGGAGTCGACGTCCAGTGCGGCCTGCAGGTGGCAGGTGTTCGCGCCGAGCGTGGCGCCGGTGTGCGGCCAGGCCCCCTCGGGCAGCACGCGCACGAACGGCTCGCCGGCGTACGCGGCGCGCAGCACGTCGCGCGGGTGGGTGCGGCCGATCGGCCGGGCGGTCACCGTGGCGAGGATGCCGCGCGGCATCGGCGCGAGCACCGGTGTCATCGCCAGCGAGTCCGCGCCGGACGCCTGCTTGATCTCGGGCACGTGCTGGTGCGCGCCGACCTTGTACGGGGTCAGGTCGCCCATGATCTCGCTGCCCAGCAGGTGCGCCGCCGCGGACCGTCCGGCGCCCGAGGTCCCGGACGCGGCCACGACCACGACGTCGGCCGGATCGGCGACGCCCGCGGCGACCAGCGGTGCGAGCGCGAGGGTGACGGCCGCCGCGTAGCAGCCGGTGTTCGCGACCCGGTCGCTCGCCACGATCGCCTCGCGCTGCCCGGGCAGCTCCGGCAGGCCGTACGTCCAGGTGCCGGCGTGCGGGCCGCCGTAGTAGCGCTCCCACGCCGCGGCGTCCCGGAGCCGGAAGTCGGCGCCCAGGTCCACGACCTTTACCCCGGCGGGCAACTGCGCGGCCAGGGCCGCCGACTGACCGTGCGGCAGCGCGAGGAAGACCAGATCGGCGTCGCCCAGCACGGCCGCATCGGTCGCGCTCAGCGTCAGCTCCAGCCCCGCGAGCTGCGGGTGTACGGCCGCGACGGGCGTACCCGCCTGGGTGTGCGCGGTGGCGGCGGCGAGGTCGAGCTCGGGGTGCCCGGCGATCAGCCGCAGCAGCTCACCCCCCGCATACCCACTCGCACCGGCGACAGCGACCCGGATTCCCATACCTACCTCCGCATGACTATGCAGAGGACCGTATAACGTCCAGGTCCCGGCGGGCAACCGGATATGCCGTCGATCACCCCGCGGCGAGCGCGGGGCGACCCTCGCGGAACACCCGAATCCAATTATGGACGGATAGCCGACTGGTGATCGTGCCGTTCGTGCATTCGTATGGAAACTCGAACAGCGGGGGCCGTCTTCCGCACTTCAATGACCATCAAAGTGAGGAGGCGTCGTGGCGAAGTACGAAGTGGTGCTTTCTCCGGCGGCGTGGCGGGCGATCAGAGATCTCCGGACGGTCTCCGACCGTGACGATCTCGCCGACTGCCTGGGAAAAGAACTCGATCAGGGACCCAATACCGCAAGTGAATGGGTTTTCCCGCTCGGGGACAGGAGTTACACCGCCACGCCGCTGACCTTCCGGGGCTGGGTCGCGGTCCACCGCCCGCTGACCCGCGCCGAGCTGGACCGCCTCGGCGACGAGCAGGGCCGCCGGGTCGAGTCGATGGGCTTCCTGATCCACGACCTGCTGCCGCCGCACACCGCCTTCGAGATCGGGCCGCACAGCGAGTTCTAGCGGCCGGCGGCCGCCGCCGGCCGCTCCCCGGCCACCTCGGCCGGCTTCGGCGGGTTGGCCGCGTACGCGAACACCAGCACCCCGGCGATCACCACCGCCGACGCGGCCGCAAGCTGGCGCCGCAGCACCTTGAACCATTCCTTGGTGATGTAGAAATTGGCGAACGCCACCACCGTCACCGCCGCCTGCTGCAGCGCGGCGGCGGACCGGGCCGGGGCGGAATCGGGGGCACCGCGAGCGGCCTCATTGGCATCGGCGAGTTGTGCGTAAAGATCCGGGACGCTGGTCGCCAATGATCCGAAAAGCTCCTCGGCAATGAATTCCAGCCGCTCCTTCAGACCCTCGATCATTGCCGCACGCAGGCGATACCGCCGATCCCGCGGACGAGCGACCCGGTCGCGGAGACGCGGGCGGGCCCCGCCGTCGCTTCGCTGCGCGCTCTGCCGTACGCGATGGTCGAAGATGTCTTTCTCGATGTCGGCCAGGGTCACCCATTCGGTGGTCAGGATCTGGCTCGCCCGCAGGACCATGTAGCCGACGCCGGTCAGCGCGACGACCAGGCCGCCGAACGCGGCCACCAGCCGCGGCATCTCCTGGGCGCCGAGCGAGCCGAGGCCGGTCAGCTGCAGGCCCGCGACCAGGACCGCACCCACCCCGGCCGCGGCGGTCACCAGCCACCGGGTCGTGGCGCGCAGGGCCTCGGTGGCCGCGAGGTAGGCGTCGGCCGGCCCGGGTCCCACCGGGACGGCGCCGTCCAGGGCGGGCACGCCCGGCACGGCCCGCCGGCGCGGCATCGTCATCGCGGCGCCGAGGGGTTCACGGGCGCCGGGACGACGGATCGGCGCGCAGGACGTCCGAGTGCTCGGCGAGCGCCCGCTCCAGCGTCCTCATGGGCTCGCCGGCGGCGGCTTCCTTCTCGCCGTAGCCGATGTTGTAGAGCACGCGGCTCATGTTCTTGTTGACCAGGTAGCCGACCAGGCGCTGCGTCACCGGCACGAGGACGCCGAGCATCTCGCCGGCGTGCGTGACCGCGAGGATCTCGCCCGCCTCCCCGGCCTTCTCGATGGCGGTGGCGGACAGGTCGCCGACCCGCACGCTGCGCGCCGGGGGAAGCTCGTCGTCGGCAGTCTCCATCAGCCCGGTGGACGCCAGCATCATGGGCAGGGCCCGGTCGGGCAGGCCGCGGCCCGCCGGCACCGGCATCTCGGGGTCGGTCAGCGCGCTCTCCAGCGTGCGCAGCGGCGCGCCGTCCGCCAGCGCGCGCTCGCCCTCGGTGACGCTCTGCAGGACCCGCGACCAGTTGTTGTCGATGACATGGGCCACCCAGTTCGGGGTTATGGGAATCATGACGCCGACCAGCCGCCGGGTCTTCATGACGCCGACCAGCTCGCCGGCGTGGGCACACCGTTTCAGTTCCTCGCCCCGGAGGTTTCGGATGCTCACCATTCTCATGACCACTCCTCCCGGAGGCCTCTGTTCGCCTTAGCATAGGCCCAGCGTCGACAACTGTCGACAGTTGTCGACGACTGTCGACACCCCGACGCTACGCCGCCCGCGTCCGGCGCGCCATCGGCGGTTCCGGTACCAATTGACCGAAAAGCCGATCCCCGCGGACGCCGGTACCGGTTCCGGCCGTGCGACACTTCCGGCGCTGGGCGACGCATCGGAGGAGAGCGATGGCTGCTGGCGACCCGTACCGTGACCCCGCCCTGGGCGTCGACCAGCGCGTCGAGGACCTGCTGAGCCGGATGACGCTCGCCGAGAAGGTCGGTCAGATGCTCCAGCTCGACGCCCGGCAGGACCTGGAGGACGCGGTCGGCAGGCGCCTCGCCGGCTCGATCCTGCACGCCTCGCCGCGGCGCATGCGCGAGGCGATCGACCTCGCCGCCCGCACCCGGCTCGGCATTCCGCTGATCACCGCCGAGGACTGCATCCACGGGCACGGCTTCTGGCCCGGCGCGACCGTGTTCCCCACCCAGCTCGCGATGGCGGCGACCTGGGATCGGGCCCTGGTGGAGCGGATCGCCCGGGTGACCGCCGTCGAGGCGTCCGCGACCGGCGTCCACTGGACCTTCTCACCGGTGCTGTGCATCGCCCGCGACCTGCGCTGGGGACGGGTGAACGAGACCTTCGGCGAGGACCCGTTCCTCATCGGCGAGCTGGGCGCGGCGATGGTGCGCGGCTACCAGGGCGACGGCCTCGGCGATCCGACCGCGGTCCTCGCCTCCGCCAAGCACTTCGCCGGCTACTCCGAGACCCAGGGCGGCCGGGACGCCAGCGAGGCCGACCTGAGCCCGCGCAAGCTGCGGGCCTGGTTCCTGCCGCCGTTCGAGCGCGCCGCCCGCGCCGGTTGCCGCACCTTCATGCTCGGCTACCAGTCGATCGACGGCGTGCCGATCACCGCGAACACCTGGCTGCTCAACGACGTCCTCAAGGGAGAGTGGGGGTTCACCGGCACCCTCGTCACCGACTGGGACAACGTCGGGCGCATGGTGTGGGAGCAGCGGGTCTGCGCCGACGAGGTCGAGGCGGCGGCCGTCGCCGTCCGGGCGGGCAACGACCTCGTCATGACCACCCCCGCGTTCTTCGAGGGTGCCCAGGCCGCGGTGCGGCGCGGCCTGATCGCGGAGCAGGACGTCGACGCCGCCGTACGCCGGATCCTGCGGCTGAAGTTCGAGCTCGGCCTCTTCGAGAACCCGCGCGCCCCCGACGCGGACCGGCAGGCGGCGGTCGTCGGGCACCCGGACCACGCCGCGCTCAACCTCGAGGTGGCCCGCCGCTCGCTGGTGCTGCTCGCCAACGACGGCACCCTGCCGATGCCGGCCGGCGCACCGAGGACCGTCGCCGTCATCGGCCCGAACGCCGACGACCCGCAGGCCCAGCTGGGCGACTGGGCCGGCGCGTCCGGCCAGGTCGACTGGATGCCGGACGGTCAGCCCCGCGAGCTCGTCGAGACCGTGCTGGACGGCTTCCGGGCGGTCGCCCCGCCCGGCTGGACCATCACCACCGCCCGCGGCGCCGACATCGAGCGCCTGGTGCCGGACCCGGCCGGCGCCTGCTACGCCGACGGACAGCCCCGGCCGCCGATCTCCCGGCCCGCCGAGGCCGACCCCGCGACGATCGCCGAGGCGGTCGCCGCCGCCACCGCCGCCGACTACGCGGTCGTCGTGGTGGGCGACACCGTGGCGCTCACCGGCGAGAGCAGGTCGACGGCCACCCTGGAGCTGCAGGGCGGTCAGGTCGCGCTGCTCGACGCCCTCGCCGGGACGCCGACGCCCACCATCGTGGTCCTGCTGAACTCGAAGCCCGCCGTGCTGCCGCCCTCCGCGCTGCGGGCGAACGCGCTCGTACAGGCCTTCAACCCCGGCATGCGCGGCGGGCGGGCCCTGGCCGAGCTGCTGCTCGGCCAGATCGAACCGGCCGGGCGGATGCCGGTCTCCGCCGCCCGGCACGTCGGCCAGCAGCCGGTCTACTACAACCAGATCCGCGGCCAGCACGGCGACCGCTACGCGGACCTCGACCAGGACCCGCTGTTCGCCTTCGGCGAGGGCCTGAGCTACACCACCATCGAGTACGCCGACCTGCGCATCGACGAGCCCGCCGTGCCGGTGGACGGCACGGTACGGGCCACCGTACGGCTGAGGAACACCGGTGGGCGGCCCGCGCTCGAGACGGTCCAGGCGTACGTCAGCGACCTCGTCACGAGCGTCACCTGGGCCACCCGGGAGCTGAAGGCGTACCGGCAGGTCGAGGTCGCACCGGGCGAGAGCGTCACGGTGGCCCTCGACATCCCGGCCGCCGCCTGCACGCTGGTGACGGCGGACGGCCGGCGCGTGGTCGAACCGGGCGACTTCGAGCTGCTCGTGGGTCCCGACTCGCGACCCCGGAACCTGCTGCAAGCCCGGTTCCGGGTGGTGGCCACCGGGGCGAGCGGGGTGCGGTCAACCGCACCTTGATCGGCGGGACAGCACCGCTGTGCGCCGGGCCCGCGACCGCCAGGGTGGACGCATGGAATCCGTGATCTCTCTGACCGCCGTGTCCCGGCGCTACCCGCGCGGTGTCGTCGCCCTGCGCGAGGTGTCCCTCGACGTCCCGGCCGGCCAGTTCGTCGCCGTGATGGGTGCGACCGGCTCCGGCAAGAGCACCCTGCTGCACTGCGCGGCGGGGCTCGACCGGCCCAGCTCCGGCCGGGTCCGCCTGGCGGGCCGCGACGTGACGCGGATGCGCGAGGGGCCGCTCACCCGCCTGCGGCGCGACCGGGTCGGGTTCGTCTTCCAGTCCTACAACCTGCTGTCCGAGCTGACCGTCCGCCAGAACGTCGCCCTGCCCGCCCGGCTCGGCGGCCCCCGGGCCCGCAGGATCGACGACGTGCTCGACGCGGTGGGCCTCGGCGGGCTCGGCCGCCGCCGGGTCGGCGAGCTCTCCGGCGGCCAGCGGCAGCGGGTCGCGATCGCGCGGGCCCTGGTCACCGGTCCCGCCGTGATCTTCGCGGACGAGCCGACCGGCGCCCTCGACCCGTCCACCGGCGCGCAGATCCTCGGCCTGCTGCGCGACGCGGCCGACCGCGAGGGCGTCACGGTGCTCATGGTCACCCACGACCCCGCGGCCGCCGCCTGGAGCGACCGTCTCGTCCTGCTGCGTGCCGGAGCCGTCGCGGCCGACGGCCCGGCGCCGGCGGCCGGGGAGATCGCCGACCGGCTGCGCGGCGTCTCGGCGGTGGCCGCGTGATCCGCCAGGCGCTGCGGCGCAACCCCTGGTCGTTCCTCGGCCCGGCGGCCACCCAGTGCCTCGCCGCGGCGCTGGTGACCGCCGGGCTGTGCCTGATCGCGTCGTTGGCGGGAGCACCGCTGGACGCGGCCCGGCGCCGCGCGCTGACCGACAGCGGCGTCGGCGACATCGGCCTGATCTTCCTGATGTCGTCGATCTATCTGTCGATCATCATCGTCGGCGTCACGATGAGCGCCACGATCCGTCACCAGGCCCGCGACATCGCGCTGGTGCGTACGATCGGCGCCACCCCCGGGCGGGTGCGGCGCGCCGTCGCCGCGCAGGCCGCCGTCGTCGCGGTGCCGGCCACGCTCGCCGGCGTGCCGCTGGGCGTGCTGGCCGGCCGCGCCTGGGTCGGCGGCCTGGCCGGCCACGGCATCGTGCCGGCCGAGGTGACGTTCCGCGTCCATGCCGGGGCCGTGCCCATCGCGTTCGCGGTCACCGTCGGCACGTCCCTGCTCGGCGCCCTCGCCGCCGCGGTGCGGCCGTCGCGGATCCGCCCCGCGATCGCCCTGACCGAGGCGGCGGCGCCCCCGCCCCGCATCGGCGTGGTCCGCGTCGTGCTGGGCCTGGCCCTGACCGCCGGGGGCGTCGTGCTCTCGGTGCTGATCGCCGGCCTCGACCCCGCCACCGCCGACCAGGCCGGCCTGTTCGTCATGCTCGCCCTCTGCGTCGGGTCCGGACTCCTCGGACCGGCGCTGCTGCGGGCCACCGCGCCGCTCGCCCGGCTGCTGGGCGACACCGGCCGGCTGGCCGCCGACACGGTCGCCGTCCACGCCAAGGCCCTGTCCGGTGCGCTCGTCCCGCTCACCCTGGCGATCGCCTTCACCGCGGTGACGCTCGTCCGCAGCGCGACCACCGCCCACGTCACCGGCGTCGCCGCCCCGGCCGCGGAACGCTGGCTCGAGTTCTGCGGCACGGGCGCCTACACGGCCTTCGCCGCGATCGCCGCGGTGAACACCCTCGTCACCGGCATCCTGGCCCGCCGCCGCGACCTGGCGGTCACCCGGCTCACCGGCGGCACCCGCGGGCGCACCCTCGCCGTGGTGATCTGCGAGGCTCTGGTGGTGACCGGCACAGCCCTCGCGGTCGCCGCGGCCGTGGCGGCGGTGACCCTCCTGCCCCTGCTGCACACCGCCCTGGGCACCTGGAAGCCGTGGCTGCCCGGGTCCTGGCTGGCCGCGGGCATCGCGGGGGTGGTCACGCTCGTCGCGGCCGGCACCGTGCTCCCGGCCGCCCTGGCGCTGCGCCGCCCACCGATCGAGGTCGCCGGATGATCCTGCTGCGGGTGTGGGCCGGCGGCCGCACGTGGCGCGAGATGGCCTTCGTGCTGAGCGGCCTGTTCGTCAGCCTGCCGGCGTTCGTGCTGTCGCTGCTGGGCATCGTCTCCGCGGCGTTGTCGGTGGTCGTCCTCGGCCTCGCGCTGCTGGCCGGGGTGCTGGCGGTCGCGCGCCTGATGCCCCGATACTTCCGCGGGCCCGCCCGCCGGCTCCTGGGCCACGACTGGCCCGCGCCGCCCCCGCTGGCCGGAGCCACCCGGCGGGCACGGATCGTCGCCCTCTTCGGCGACGCGACCGCATGGCGGGCGCTGACGTACTGCTTCCTGCGGTTCCCGCTGATCTGCGCGGGGGCGTACGGGACGGTCGTCGCCCTCGCGCTGGGCACGGTCGGGCTCACCTGTCCGGTGTGGTGGTTCCTCTCGCCGACCTGGCTGGGCTTCGACGACCGGAGCTGGGCCGCCAGCTGGTGGTTCGCCGCCCAGGGCGCCGCCCTGCTGCTGGCGCTGCCCTGGTTCCTGCGCCTCGTGGTGTCAGGCGACGCCGCCCTCGCGCGGGCGCTGCTCCGGCCCGCGCGCACGGCCCTGCGGATAGCCCAGCTCGAAGCGGGCCGCGCCGCCCTACGGCAGGACGCGGCGGCGCTGCTGCGCCGCGTCGAGCGGGACCTGCACGACGGCACCCAGGCCCGGCTGGTGTCCCTGGGCGTCACGCTGGCCCGCATCGAGCACCGCAGCGGCGACGACGCCGTCCGCGCCCTGGCCGCCGACGCGCGCGGCACCGTGACCGAGGCCCTCGCCGAACTGCGCGACATCGTCCGGGGCCTGCACCCACCGGCCCTGGACGACGGTCTCGACGTCGCGTTGTCCACTCTGGCCTCCCGCAGCGCCGTGCCGGCATCGGTCACGGTGGAGCTGCCCAGGCGCCCGCCGGACGAGACGGCGTCGGCGGTGTACTTCGCGGTGGCGGAGCTGCTGACCAACGTCGCCCGGCATTCCGGCGCCACCCGCGCGGCGATCGCCGTCCGCCAGCGCGACCGCTGGCTGGAACTGACGGTGACCGACGACGGCAACGGCGGCGCCACCCCCGCACCGGCCCGG
>NZ_BMQY01000019.1 GCF_014648355.1 Couchioplanes azureus | reverse complement strand
CCTTCTCCCGCTCGGCGGGAGTCAGCACGTCCACCTGGCCGATCCGGCGCTGCGGGTCGGCGGCGACCGCCTCCAGCACCCGCACCAGCCGGCCGGCCAGCGCCTCGATCGTCGGCCGGTCGAACACGTCCTCGGCGAATTCCAGGTGGGCGCTCAGCCCGGCGGGGTGGCCGGACCCGTCGAGCTCCTCCACGAAGGACGCGGTCAGGTCGAACTTGGCCACGCCGAGCGCGACCGGCTCGATCTCGGCCCGCACGCCGGGCAGGTCCAGCGCCGAGCGGGTGGCGTGCTGCAGCGTCAGCATGACCTGGACCAGGGGGTGCCGGGCGGCCGAGCGGTCCGGGGCCAGCTCCTCCACCAGGGCGTCGAACGGCAGGTCCGGGTGGGCGAAGGCGTCGAGGTCGTGGTCGCGGACCCGGCCGAGGAGCCCGCGGAAGTCCGGGTCGCCGGACAGGTCGGCCCGCAGCACCAGGGTGTTGACGAAGAACCCGACCAGCTCGTCGAGGGCCTCGTCGGCCCGGCCCGCGACGGGGGTGCCGATCAGGACGTCCGCCCCTGCCCCGATCCGGTGCAGCAGTACGGCGAACGCCGCGTGCAGCACCATGAACAGCGTCGCGTCCTGGTCGTGCGCCAGCCGCAGCAGCTCCCGGTGCAGGTCCGGGGAGACCGTGAACGGCACCTGGCCGCCGCGGTGCGACGGCTCGGCCGGGTGCGGCCGGTCGACGGGCAGCTCGAGGTGCTGCGGCGCGCCCGCGAGGGCCTTGCGCCAGAAGTCCCGTTGCCGGGTGAGCACGCTGTCCGGGTCGCCCGCGGCGCCGAGAAGCTCGCGCTGCCACAGGGCGTAGTCGGCGTACTGCACGGGCAGCGGCGTCCACGCCGGGGCGGTGCCGCCGAGCCGGGCGGCGTACGCGGCCGACAGGTCCCGCAGCAGCGGGCCGACCGACCAGCCGTCCGCGGCGATGTGGTGCAGCACGAGCACCAGCAGGTGACCGTCCGGGCCGGTCTCGCCGAGGTGGGCCCGCACCGGCAGGTCCCGGGACAGATCGAACGGGCGGTGGGCCGCCTCGGCCGTCCAGGCCGCCGGGTCGCCGGTCGCCCGCTCGATCTCCACCCCGGGCGCGTCGAGGACGACCTGGTGCGGTACGCCGTCGCGCTCGGCGAAGACGGTGCGCAGGCTCTCGTGCCGGTCCAGCAGGTCGGCCAGCGCCGCGTGCAGCGCGGGCACGTCGAGCGGGCCGGTCAGCCGCAGCGCGTACGGCATGTTGTAGGTCGCGCTCGGCCCCTGCATCTGGTGGACGAACCACAGCCGCTGCTGGGCCGGGGACAGAGGCAGCATCTCGGGGCGCGGCGCCGGCCGCAGCGCCGGGCGCGGGCCGTACCGCGCGGTCGCCACCACCTCCGCGAGCCGGGCCGGGGTGGGTGCGGCGAACACGTCCCGGATGGACAGCTCGACGCCGAGCGCGGTGCGGATCCGGCCGGTCAGCCTGGCCGCAAGCAGCGAATGCCCGCCCAGGGCGAAGAAGTCGGCGCCGGGATCGACGGCGCTCACGCCGAGCAGGTCACCGAAGAGCCGGCACAGGATCTCCTCGCGGGCGCTACGCGGGGCGCGGGAGGGCTCGGCGGCGGGAAGGAACGGCGCCGGCAGCGCCCGCTTGTCGATCTTGCCGTGGGGGGTCAGGGGCACCCGGTCGATCGGCACGATCGCCGCGGGCACCATGTGCGCGGGAAGCCGCGCCGCCGCGTGGGCGCGTACGGCGGCGGGTCCGGCGTCGCCGGTCACGTACGCCACGAGCCGCTGGTCGCCCTCGCGGTCCTCGCGCACCACGGCGACCGCCTGCCGGACCCCGGGTTGCCCGGCCAGCACGGCCTCCACCTCGCCGAGCTCGACCCGGAAGCCGCGGATCTTCACCTGGTCGTCGGCCCGGCCGGCGAAGACCAGCCGGCCGTCGGTGGTCCAGCGGACCAGGTCTCCGGTGCGGTACATCCGGGTGCCCGGCGCGCCGAACGGGCAGGCCACGAAGCGCTCGGCGGTCAGGCCGGGCCGGCGCAGGTAGCCGCGGGCCAGCCCCGCGCCCGACACGTACAGCTCTCCCACCGCGCCGGGTGGCAGCGGGCGGAGGCGGTCGTCCAGGACGTACGCCCGGGTGCCCGTGATCGGCGTGCCGATCGGCACCGGGCCGGCGGCGCCGAGCGGCTCGCTGAGGGTGGTGGTCACGGTGTTCTCGGTCGGGCCGTACACATTGATCATGCGACGGCCGGCGTGCCACTCCGCGACCAGGTGCGACGGCACGGCCTCGCCGGCCACCGCGAGCACCCGCACGCCCGCGAGCGCGTCGCCGGGCAGGACGGCGAGCGCGGCCGGGGGCAGCTTCACGTGGGTGATGCCCCGGGCGGCCACGGTGGCGGCCAGCGGCGAGCCGACCGCGAGCCGCTCGGCCGAGGGGGTCACCAGGGTCGCTCCCGACAGCAGGGTCACCCACAGGTCCGACTGGGCCGCGTCGAAGCTGGGCGAGGCGAACTGCAGCATCCGGTCCCCCGGGCCGACCCGCAGGCGCTCACCCTGGGCGGCGGCGAGGCTCGCCAGGCCCGAGTGGGTGACCGCGACGCCCTTGGGCCGGCCGGTGGAGCCGGAGGTGTAGATCACGTACGCGGTGTCGGCCACCCGCACCGGGCGCCGCAGCTCCGCGGCGTCCAGCGGGGCGGCGGACCCGGCCGCCTCCAGCAGGCGCACGGGAACCTCGGTGGACGGCAGCACCGCCGCCGTCTCCGGCACCGCCAGCAGCAGCGCGGGCCGGGCGTCGGCGAGCATGAAGCGGATCCGGTCCGCCGGGTACGCCGGATCGACCGGCAGGTACGCCGCACCGGTCTTGGCCACCGCCAGCATCGCGACGGTCCAGGACACCGATCGGGGGAAGCAGAGCGCGACCAGGTCGTCCGCGCCCACGCCCTGCGCCAGCAGCCAGCGCGCGATCCGGTTGGTCTCGCCGTCGAGCTGCGTGTAGGTGAGCGTGACGTCGTCGCCGGCGAGGGCGACCGCGTCCGGCGTCCGCGCGACCCGGGCGGCGAAGAGCTCCGCCAGCGGGGCCGGCGCGACGGCCGGTCCGCCGTCGGCCCAGTCCGCCACGAGTTGCCGCTCGCCCTCCGCGGGCAGCGCGACGTCGGACACGGCGGTGTCCGGGTCGGCGCCGGCGAACCGGGCGAGGAAGGCGAGGAACCGCGCCCGGTGGCCCGCCACGTCGGCGCCGGAGTACAGCCGCGGATTGGCGTCCACGGCCAGCAGGTAACCGTCGCCGTCGCGGTGGTCGAAGACCATCATCGCCAGGTCGTCGACCCAGCCGGCCGCCAGGTTGTGCGCGGACGCCGGGGCGGTGCCGAACCGGAGCCGGTAGTCGAAGCTCATGATGTTGGCCCGGGGCCCGACGAGCCGCGTCCGGCTCGCCGTCCGGTCGCGGCGCATCTCCTCGACCCGGTAGCCCTGGTGCCGCAGCACGGTCCGGGCATCGGCGGCGACCTGGGCGATCAGGCCGGCGACGGTGGTTCCCGGCGCGATCGGCACGCGCAGCGGCAGCAGGTTCGACACCATGGCCGGGGTCACGCGGTCCCGCGGGTCGCGGCGCGCGGCGGCGGGCAGCCCCACGACGACCTCGGGTACCGCCGTCATCCGGTGCAGGTAGCAGGCCCAGGCCGCGACGACGACCAGCGGCCAGCGGGTGCCGCGGGCGGCGGCCACCTCGTCCAGCCGGCGGGCGGTCGCGGTGTCGACCGGCCCGGTCCGGCGGATCACACCGTCGGGCGCGGTGGGCCGGCGGTGGGCCAGGCCGGCCGGCTCGGGGCAGTCCCGCAGATAGCCGGCCCAGAACTGCCTGTCCCGGGTGTGCTGGTCGGAGTCCGCGTACTCCCGTTCGCGCCCGAGCAGCTCGGCGAGCGTGCCGAACGGGTTGTCCGGCACCGGCGTGCCCGCCGCGAGCGCCGAGTAGACCTCGGCCACCCGGCGCGCCACCAGGCTCATGCCGAAGCCGTCGAGGACGAGGTGGTGGTAGCTGTGCCACCACAGGTGGCGGTCGTCGGCCAGCCGGAAGAGGGCGAACCGGAACAGCGGGCCGCCCAGGTCGAAGGGCCGGGCCAGATCGGCGCGCATCCTCGCCACGGCGGCCTGGAACGGGTCCGCCTCCTCACCGACGTCGTGGACCCCGAGCTCCCAGTCCCCGACCGCGCCGAGGTGCTGGCGCACCTCGCCGTCGGCGGTCTCGGTGAAGCGGGCGGTCAGGCACTGCGCCTCGCCGACCGTACGGCGCAGCGCGACCTCGAACAGCTCCGCCCGCACGGGACCGGAGATGTCCAGATACTCGCCGAGGGAGTGGAGCAGGCTGTCCGGGGCGAGCTGCTGGGCGTACCAGACGCCGTGCTGGGCGGCGGTGAGCGGCAGAGACATGGTGACTCGGGGACCAGGCATCACGAGGGAACCGTCAGCCCATCGCTTCGATCAGGCTCTGCGGACGCATGTCGGTCCAATGCTCGTTGACGTAGTCCAGGCACGACTGGCGCGAGCCGGGGCCTTTGGCAACGGTCCAGCCGGCGGGGACGTCGGCGAATTCCGGCCACAACGAATGCTGGCCCTCGTCATTGACCAGGACGAGATAAGTGCCGTTCTCTTCCTCAAACGGATTCACAGCGTTTCCTTAAGTTTCGGCGGGGGCAGGGGTGGCCTCATCCGGCGTGCGCCGGGTATCCGCCCGGTGGTCGAAACCGGACGCGGCGCGACACTACACGAGAAAAAAGCGGGGCATATTAGCTCGAATTGGACCTAGCGGTCCACGATGTGAGACGCCGCACTGAGTGACCTGGGCCACGACCATCGCACCCATGAATGTCTTGTCGCTAATGGAATCGAAAGCCACCTAGCGCACCGTGACCGCGGCCGGATATGCACCCGCCGTGCCGAATGCGAACCGCGGACGAACATTCACGGAATGGCTTTCCGGCGAGCCGCCGGCCGAACGGACGACAATATCCAGGTAGGGACCGCTTCCGATGGGCGCTCGTTACCGCGCCGCAACCGGAAAAAGGTCGCTCAGAACCATTCGGGCCGGTGAATAATCATCCGCGGAGGGCGGCGGCCCTCACTCATCGTGAGCAAGCGGTCCGGGCTGTTCGGGCACTGATCTTGGAGTGCGCGGGAACGGTAGGCTGCGTCCGTGCCGACACAGAACGACAGCGCGAGCGACAAGAACCGCACCACCCGGTCCGGATGGTCGCGCCTGCGGGAACTGCTCATCCTCGCCGTCGTCGGTGTCCTGGTCGCGGTCGGCGTCCGCACGTACCTGCTGCAGACCTTCTACATCCCGTCCGGCTCGATGGAGCAGACCCTGCTCATCGACGACAAGGTGCTGGTCGACAAGGTCAGCTACCGGATGGACGGCCCCGAGCGCGGGGAGATCGTGGTGTTCAGGCCGCCGTCCGGCTGGGCGGCCGGAGCCGGCCAGGAGTTCATCAAGCGGGTCGTCGGCGTGGCGGGCGACCGCGTGGTCTGCTGCGACGGCACCAACCGGAT
This sequence comes from Couchioplanes azureus, assembly GCF_014648355.1. GTDB lineage: Bacteria > Actinomycetota > Actinomycetes > Mycobacteriales > Micromonosporaceae > Actinoplanes > Actinoplanes azureus. Next base: position 39,421 of record NZ_BMQY01000019.1, on the reverse strand, counting down.
CACCGTCAACGGCCGCGCCCTCGACGAGGACTACCTGTTCCCCGGCGATGCGCCCTCGGAGCGGACGTTCGACGTCACCGTGCCGGCGGGGTCGGTGTTCCTGCTCGGCGACCACCGCAGCGCGTCCGCCGACTCCCGCGCCCATCTCGCGGAGAACGACGGGATGGTGCCCGTGGACAACGTCGTGGGTCGCGCCTTCGCCACCTACTGGCCCCCGTCCAGGGTCCGTACGCTGTCCGTACCCGAGACCTTCGCCGGCGTGCCCGCACCGCACTGACCCGGATTCGGGCAGCGGCCACGACCATCCCGGCGCGGCGCCGTCCTCACCGCGCCGTCACCGGGCCGGGCGGCTCATTCCGCCGGCAGGATGCGGCCGCGGACCTCGCCGAGACCCACGACCGCGCCGCCGGGGCCGGGCGCCGTCGCGGTGATGACCACCTCGTCGCCGTCGCAGAGGAAGGTGCGGGTCGTCCCGTCCGGCAGCGCCAGCGGCTCCGCACCGGCCCAGGACAGCTCGATCAGCGAGCCACGCTGGTCGGGACGCTCGCCGCTGATCGTGCCGGAGGCGTAGAGGTCGCCGGTGCGCAGCGAGGCGCCGTTGGCCGTCATGTGGGCCAGCATCTGCGCGCCCGTCCAGTACATGCCCTCGAACCGCGGGCGGGAGACGACGTGCCCGTTGAGCCGCACCTCGAGCCGGACGTCGAGACCCCACGGCGGCGTGGCGGCGTCGTCCAGGTACGGCAGCAGTGGCACGGTGCGCTCCGGCGGCGCCACCCGAGCCGCCTCCAGCGCGGCCAGCGGGAGGATCCACGGCGAGATCGACGTGGCGAAGGACTTGCCGAGGAACGGGCCCAGGGGCACGTACTCCCACGCCTGGATGTCGCGGGCGGACCAGTCGTTGACCAGGCAGACGCCGAAGACGTGCTCGTCGAAGCGGTCCAGGCCGACGGGCCGGCCCAGGGACGAGCCGGTGCCCACGACGAAGCCCAGCTCGGCCTCGATGTCGAGGCGCTGCGACGGCCCGAAGGTGATCTCGCCGTCGGCGCCGCGGCGCTGGCCGCGCGGGCGGACGATGCCGGTGCCCGAGGCGACGACGGTGCCGGCCCGCCCGTGGTAGCCGATGGGCAGGTGCTTCCAGTTCGGCGTCAGCGGGTCCTGGCCGGGCCGGAACATCCGCCCGAGGTTGGTGGCGTGCTGCTCGGAGGCGTAGAAGTCGACGTAGTCGGCGACCGTGAAGGGCAGGTGCATGACCGCGTCCCGCGCCGGCACCAGGTGCGCGCTCACCTCGGCGCGGTGGGTGTCGTCGGTGAGCCAGGCGGTCACCGCCGAGCGGACCTGCGACCACACCCGCGGCCCGGCGGCCAGCAGCGCGTCGAGCGACGGTCCGGCGACCGCGGGGGCCAGCGCCGGGGCCAGTGCCTGCGCGGCGGCCGCCAGGTCGAGGACCATCTCGCCGACGGCGACCCCCACCCGGGGGCCTGGCCCGGCGGCCGTGCTGAAGACCCCGTAGGGCAGGGCGGCCACGCCGAACGGGTGGTCCGCCGGGATGTCGAGCCAGGTGGCGGGGATGACGCTGGTCAACGCGAGTCCTCCGGGAGAAGTCCGTGGTGCCGCAGGCCGTCGATCGGCTCGATGACGCTGCACGTGCCGAAGCTGATGAAGTGCCGGCGGATCCGGCCGGCCGCGGAATCGTCGAGCGCGGCGACGGCGGCCGCCACCCGGGCGCCGTCCTGGTCGGCCAGGGCCTCGGCGACGGCGTCCGTGCCGGCGCCCGCCAGCGCCCGGGCCGTCGCCAGGATGACGTTCAGAAACCCGTGATGTTCGAAGCCGGTCGCGGGATCCCGGTGCCGCACCGGGTCGTGCAGCCCGGCGGTGAGCTTGAAGGCGGCACCGCCCCGCACGGCCGCCAGCAGCGCCCCGGCCAGCTCCCGCTCGCCGGGGAACGCGGCCGCGACGACGCCGCCGGTGCGGATCTTGAGGCGGAGGCCGGCGCCGGTGAGGGTGCCGACGGCCCCCTCCGTGACGTCGCCGACGGGCAGCTCGACGTAGACGGCCACCCCGGGCGGCACGTGCCGGTCGAGCGTGGCGACGGCGCCGGGCAACGCGGCGGCCGACGCCGGCACTTCCAGCGCCACCAGACGCACGCCGGGCTCGGCGCCCGCCTCCGCGATCGCGGCGGCGACCTGCTCGGCACCGCCCGGCAGGGTCAGGGAGACCGCGAGTGGCGGTCCGCCGGTCAGCTCCGCCGTCAGCTCGGCCCACCGGGGAAGGGAGCAGATGAACGGGCCGAGCAGCGGCGCCTGCGGGGTCGACCGGCGGCCGAGGTGCGCGCGTACCGCGTCGGCCATCGGCGCGTCGCCGGGAGGGAAGATGGCCGCGTCGTCCAGCAGGCCGTCGAACAGCCCGCTCGGCGGGGTCGTGGTCACGAAGCCGGGCCTCGTCCCGCCCAGGTCCAGGCGTACTTGCCGTCGTCGCAGGCCCGTCCGCCCTCGCCGAGACCGAGCGGCCGGAAGGTGTCGACCATGACCGCGAGCTCGTCGAAGCGCTCCGCGCCGAGGCTGCCCTCGATGGCGCCCGGCTGCGGGCCGTGGGAGTGGCCGCCGGGGTGCAGCGAGATGGAGCCGACGTTGATGCCGGAACCCTTGCGGGCCTCGTAGTCGCCGCCCACGTAGAACATGACCTCGTCGCTGTCCACGTTCGAGTGGTAGTACGGCACCGGCACGGCCAGCGGGTGGTAGTCCACCTTGCGCGGGACGAAGTTGCAGATGACGAAGTTGTGCCCCTCGAAGACCTGGTGCACCGGCGGCGGCTGGTGGACCCGCCCGGTGATCGGCTCGAAGTCGGCGATGTTGAACGCGTACGGGTACAGGCAGCCGTCCCAGCCGACCACGTCGAAGGGGTGGTGGGGCACCACGTGCACGGTCCCGGCGAGCCCGGCGGGGCCGTCGCCGCGATGCTTGAGGTAGACCTCGACGTCCTGCTCGTCCACCACCCGGGGTGCACCGGGCGTGCGCAGGTCGCGCTCGCAGTACGGCGAGTGCTCCAGGAACTGCCCGTAGCGCGACAGGTAGCGCTTGGGCGGTCCGATGTGGCTGTTGGCCTCGATGACGTACAGGCGCAGCGGCTCGTTGCCCGACGGCACCCAGCGGTGGGTCGTGGCGCGCGGCAGGATCACGTAGTCGCCGGGCCCGACCTCCAGGTCACCGAAGATCGTCTCCACGGTGCCGGCGCCGGACTCGACGTACGCACACTCGTCGCCGGTGGCGTTGCGGTAGAGCGGTGAGGCCTCGCCGGCCACGACATAGTTGATCCGGACGTCGGCGTTGCCGAGGACGAGCCGGCGGTCGCGCACCGCGTCGCGCGACTTCCATTCCTGCTCGCCGAAGAGCTCGTGCAGCCGCAGGTGCCGGGGCAGCAGCGGCTGGTTGGGCACGGTCGCCTGGTCGGGCAGCTCCCACCCGCGCGCGTCGACGACGGCCGACGGGACGTGCCGGTGATAGAGCAGCGACGAGTCCGAGGAGAAGCCCTCCTCGCCCATCAGCTCCTCGTAGTAGAGGCTGCCGTTCGCGTCGCGGTGCTGCGTGTGACGCTTGGCCGGGATACTGCCGGTTCGCTGGTAGTGAGCCATCCGTGACTCCGTTCGCCCGATGCCGAAGGTGCGCGAGTGCCGGGGCGGCCGGGACCGCCCCGGCGCCGATCAGAAGTTACCGCGCCGCTCCTGCTCGCGCTCGATCGCCTCGAAGAGCGCCTTGAAGTTGCCCTTGCCGAAGCCCAGGGAGCCGTGCCGCTCGATCAGCTCGAAGAAGACCGTCGGGCGGTCGCCGATCGGCTTGGTGAAGATCTGCAGCAGGTAGCCGTCCTCGTCCCGGTCGACCAGGATGCCCCGCTTCTGCAGCTCCTCGATCGGCACCCGGACCTCGCCGATGCGCGCCCGCAGCTCCGGGTCCTCGTAGTACGAGTCCGGCGTGCTGAGGAACTCGACGCCCTCGGCGCGCAGCACGTCCACGCTGCGCAGGATGTCGTTGGTGGCCAGCGCCAGGTGCTGGGCGCCCGGGCCGCCGTAGAACTCCAGGTACTCGTCGATCTGCGACTTCTTCTTGCCGATGGCCGGCTCGTTGAGCGGGAACTTCACCCGGTGGTTGCCGGAGGCGACCACCTTGGACATCAGCGCGGAGTAGTCGGTGGCGATGTCGTCGCCGACGAACTCGGCCATGTTGGTGAAGCCCATGACCCGGTTGTAGAACTCCACCCACTCGTCCATGGCGCCCAGCTCGACGTTGCCGACGACGTGGTCGAGGGCCTGGAAGATCCGCTTCGGGGCGCCCTCGCGCTTGGTGAACGACGAGGTCCGGGTGACGTAACCCGGCAGGTACGGACCGGAGTAGTTGGTGCGGTTGACCAGGGTGTGCCGGGTCTCGCCGTACGCGGCGATCGCGGCCATCCGGACGGTGCCGTGCTCGTCGGAGACGTCGTGCGGCTCCTCGATGATCGTGGCGCCCTGGGCCCGCGCGTGCGCGATGCACCGGTCGACGTCGGGCACTTCGAGGGCGATGTCGGTGATGCCGTCGCCGTGCCGCGCGTGGTGGGCGATGATCGGGCTGTCCGGCTGCACGCCGCCCTGGATCACGAAGCGGACCGCGCCGCTCTTGAGCACGAACGACACGTGGTCGCGGTTGCCGGTCTCGGGGCCCGAGTACGCCACCAGCTCCATGCCGAACGCCGACTGGAAGAAGTGCGACGTCTGCGTGGCGTTGCCGACCGCCCACACGACCGCGTCCCAGCCGGTGACGGGGAACGGGTCGCCGGCGGAGTCGTACTCGACGAGCCCGACGAGCTGCTTGAGGGTGTCGAGGTCGAGCTCCGCGAGCCGCTCCTCGTTGGTGAGCGTGTCGTGCACGGACATGGCGCTGGTCTCCTTCAGCTGAGTCGGCTGACGCCCTAGTTTTGTGAAAGCGCCTCGGGTGCACAACACGCACAGTTCGCGGCGAGCAGATTGTTCAGACTGACCGAGCCTCCGCCGTCGAGCCTGAACAATCTGCCCACCATCGTCCCACTCCGTCCGCGCCCGGGACCGGCGTTCGCGCAGGTACTGCCCGATCAGCCGAGCCAGGTTCCAGATGAGCACCACGGTCAGCGGCGCGGCCACCAGGAAGGCGGCCCACTCGTGCCCCTCGGCGCGCCAGCGCGAGAACGCGTCGACGCCCCAGCCGATGGGGATCGCCGTGCTGAGCATCTGGGCGGGCGTGCTGCGCCACCACGGCTCCCGCCGGCTCGGCTCGTGCTCGGCCAGGCGCCGGGCGTAGTCGTCGACCGAACCGAACTCCTGCTCCGGGCCGGCGGAGGCGGCGGCCAGGTGCGCGCGGGCTTCCCTGACCAGGTCGGCGGCCCGCTCGGGCGCCAGATCGAACCTGCCCACCAGCACCCCGGCGAGGCGTTCGAGCCAGTCCTCGGCGTCCGCGGGACCGCTCGCCCGCCCGCGCGGCCTGGGCGGTGTCCGCGGCCCCGGTCGAGGCGGCCTGGGCCCGCGGATCACCAGGACGAGGACCAGGACGGCGACGGCCGCGATGCCGAGGGCGGGAACCCGGCCCACCTGGTGGTCGGGCAGCACCGTGAACGCCGTGGCGCTGGACAGGCCGAGCACGCCGGTGAGAACCCAGGACCACCGGACGAGCCCGGGCCGACCGGCCGCCCGCAGCGCGCCGGGCAGCGCGCCGGACGAGAACAGGCCCAGCACCAGCAGCGCCACTCCGGCCAGGATCGCCGGGGTGACCGGGAACGTCAGCGTCCGCTCCAGGACGGCGAAGAAGAGCGAGGCCGCCAGCGCCAGCAGGGCCAGCGAGAACGCCTGCCCGCTGAGGTAGTCGGTCGAGGTCAGGCCGTGGCGGTCCACGTTCTCCAGCGCCTCCGGCGGCTGCTCCGCGGCGGCCGAGGCGGCGAAGTCCTCCGGCTCGCCGAACGCCTCGGCCGGGCTCTGCCCGGAGGACGCGCAGTGCTCCCGCACGTCGGCGATCAGGGGATCTGCCGCGTGCGGCCGGACGCCGCGCTCCGCGAGCGCGACCCGGGCCCGCAGCTCCCACCGTTCGAACGGTTCCGTCATCGCTGTGCCTCCTCGCAGTGGGAGTCGAGAAGCCGGGCGAAGGCCGCGGCGAACTCCTGCCACCGGGCGCGCTCGGCGGCCAGCCGGTCGCGCCCGTCCGCAGTGATGGAGTAGACCTTGCGGCCCGGGCCGCCCTCGCCGGGCTGCCAGGTGGCGAGCACGGCCCCGGAGGCCTCGAGCTTGCCGAGCACCGGGTAGAGCGCCCCGCCGCGCACCGCGCCCAGGCCCGCCGCGGCCAGGCGGTGGACCAGCGCGTAGCCGTGCCGGTCCTCCTCCGCCAGCGCCGCCAGCAGGGCGAGTTCCAGGGAGCCGCGCAGCCACCCGTCCGCCGGATCCGCCTGAGCCGCCACCGCACTCTCCTCGATTCGAACTAGTTTCGTTTCAGACTAGTTCGGCCGCGCAAGACGCACGATCGCCCGGGGTCGTCCGACCCCGGGCGATCTCGTGGTATCCGGCTGTCTCAGGAGTTGTCGTCGGCCGTCTTTCCGTCCGGCCCGTAGGGCGATACCTGCCCGGCGGGCGTGGCCCGGTTGCCGGTCTTGTCGTGGCTGCCGTGCGGCCCGGTGACCGGGTGGGCGTCCTCGGTGCGCTGCTTGGTGGTCGGCGACTCGCCGCTGCGCCTGAGTTCCGGCTGCTGAACATTGGTCATGAGGATCTCCTCCTTCTCGACCGACGCATACCCGGCCCCACGCCGGATATGCCGCTATCGGCGGGTGTACCCGGAGCCGGACGGGGAAGACGAGGCGGCATGGCGAAGGTACGCACGGCCGCCGTGGCCGCCTCGGACGAGCACATCGGCGGCGACGGCATCCGTCAGCCGGGCGGCGACGTGCACGCGTGGGCCCCCGGCACGAACCAGACCGTGTGCGGCCTGGCGCTGAGCCGCTCGCGACTGCGGCGCTTCCCGCACGTGCCCTTCGACTTCCGGGCGACCGACGTGCTCACCGCGGAGGACCAGGTGGGTCACATCTGCCCCCGGTGCGTCGCGGCGACCAGCCGCCGCGGCGAACGCCCGTGGACGCGGACGTCGCCCCGGCCGTGACCCGGTCCGGTGAATCCTTCGGCGCCGACCGGGTATCCGCCGCAGACAAGCGACCCAACGGCGAGAGGACTCCACCATGACCACCCACGACCGGGCGGACGACGACACCGCCGGGACCGACGCGGGCAGCAGCACCGACCAGCACGTGACGGGCTACCCGGAGTCCGGCACGCCGCTCACCGACCAGGCGCCGACCGCGACGACCCCGTCGCACGGCAGCAGCAACGCCGGCATCAACGCCACCGGCGCCAACCGCGCCGACGGCGACGAGCCCGAGTCCTGAACCGGCCGGCGGTGAGCGGCCGGCTCAGCGCGGGGCCAGCGTGACCCGGACGTCGCGGGCGGCGGCCAGCGCGGCGTTGTACGCCAGGCTCGCGCTCTCCGCCCGGGTGCGGATCTGGCAGACCGCGCCCCGGAAGTCCCGCGGCGGGTAGACCTCGTCGCCGGGTCCGGCCGCCCACACCACGTCGGTCACGAACGGGCTGCGGACCACCGCCTCCCGGCCGGGCAGCGCCGCCACGACGCCCGCCTCGGCCGGATAGACCGTGGCGGTGCTGGCGTACCGGCCGTTGTGCGTCACGTCGGGCAGCCGCTCGCCGAGCGCCGCGCGGCACAGCAGCTCCCAGCACGAGACGGTGAGGCAATCGTTCATCATCAGGGCCAGCAGGCCGCCGCCCAGGCGGGGGTTGACCTCGACCAGCACCGGGCCGTCGGCGGTGAGCACGAACTCGGAGTGCAGGAAGCCGTGGGTGAGGCCGAAATGCTTGGCGCACGCCTCGACCGCGGCGGCCATCTCGTCGGCGACGCCGGCCGGCACGGTCGCCGGGAAGGTGTACGACACCTCGCAGAAGTGCGGGCGCGGGCCGAGCTGCCGGTCGGTGATGCCGAGGGTGACGACGCGGCCGTGGTCGACCACCGTCTCGATGCTGTACAGCGGGCCGGTGACGAACTGCTCGGCCATCAGGTCGCCGCCGAGGTAGCGCTGCCGGTCGGCCAGCGTCGCGTGGTGCTCGCGCACCTCCGCGGCGGTGCGGCACAGCAGGACGTCGAGGCTGCCCGAGCCCTTCACGTTCTTGAGCACGACCGGGCCGCCGACGGCGTCGAGCAGCGCCAGCGCGTCGCGTACGTCGTCCGCCGGGGCCCACCGCGGCGAGCGGATGTCGAGCGCCGCATAGTGCTCGCGGGCGACCCGCTTGTCGCGCAGCGCGGCGATCGCGTGCGCCGGGTGGAACGGGACGCCGAGCTGCTCGGCCAGCGCCGCCGCGTACGGCAGGTGACGGTCGCCGATGCAGACGACGCCGTGCCGCGTGCCGCTGGCGCGGACCCAGTCGACCAGGCCGGCGTCCGGGACGGACGCGTCGGTGTCGGCGCTGCGGAACACCCGGCCCCGGGCGGACAGGACGGGCAACAGCCCGCCGTCGGGCACCTGGGCGTACTGCTCGGGGGCGACGCTGACCAGCCCGGCGTCCAGGCCGTGGTCGACGGCCCAGGCGAGGGCGGACAGGCCGGTGCCGGCGATGCCGGCCTCGACGAAGACGAGCATGGTGGACCTTCCTTCTAGGACGGCGACCCGGCGGTGACGCGCCGCCGCCGGGAGACGAGCGCGGACAGGGGCGCGACGAGCACGATGAGCAGGACCGCGGCGCCCGCCGACAGCAGCAGGAACGTCTGCAGGCGCCCGGTCGCCAGGTAGCTGCCGAGCAGCAGCGCCACCACGGCGCAGACGGCGCGGTCGATCAGGGACTCGATGGACAGCAGCGTGGCGCGGTAGCGGGAGTCGGTGATCGCCTCGTTGAGCAGCTTGCGCTGAACCGGGTAGACCAGGCCGGCCACCAGCGAGAAGGCGCACAGGCAGACGACGGTGAGGACGCCCGGCGCGGGTACCACCAGTGCGAGGCTGGCCGCCATGACGACGGTCAGGACCGACACGGCGGCCAGGTCGCCGGTGAACCGGCGTACCCGATGGCTGGCGGCCGCCCCGGCCACCTCGAAGACGGTCATGGCGGCGAGGACCGTGCCGTGCCAGACGACCGGCGTGTCCTTGACGGTGAGGATCGGCTGGACGAGGTTCACCTGCAGGATGCGCGACAGGGTGAAGACCGCGATGCCCTGCACCATGACGAGCATCAGCAGCGGCGACCGGCGCAGGAACCGGGCCGCGCCACCGACGGTCCGCCAGGTCGACGCCCGGGCCTCGGGGTGCTCCGGGTCGGCGCCGAGCAACGCCGGCAGGCGCAGCGCCAGGACGAGCGCCACGGCCGCGTTGAGGGCCGTCAGCCAGTAGACGCTGGCCGGCAGCCACGCCATCAGCGCGCCGGCGGCCGGCCAGCACACGATCTTGCCGACCAGGCTGTACGCCCGCGCGTTGCCCTCGGCGCGCTGGTAGAACCAGGACGCGTCGTGGCGCTGCAGATACTCGTAGAGGTAGGCGCTCGCCGCGCCGGACACCAGCGACCGCGCCAGCGCGATGAGCAGCCAGTGCACGAGGAAGCCGGCGTAGCCGGGCGCGGCCACCGGCACCAGGTTGGCCAGCAGCAGCACCGCCGCGCCGCCGATCATGCTGCGCCGCAGGCCCAGGCGGTCGGCGAGCAGCCCGGTGGGGATCTCGAACAGGCAGAACGCGACGTAGTAGATGCTCTGGATGCCGAAGATCTCCCGGTCGTCCAGGCCGACGACGCGCTGGTAGGTGTAGAACACCGGCACCCAGACCAGCAGGCCGAAGAAGAACTGGAAGCCGTAGTGGATCCAGACCACCCGGCGGACGGACTCAGGCGCCCGGCGGGGAGTGACCGGCGGCGGCGTGACGGTGGTGGCGGCGGACATGGTGACTCCAGGCTCAGATCGAGTACGGGCGCAGCTGGACGATCGCGATGCGGTCGTCGTCGGCGACCCACTCGATGTCGACCGGCGCGGAGAACGTGTAGTCGGGCGAGAAGTGCGCCTGCAGCAGGCGCCCGACCACCGCGAGCCGTTGCAGCCGCGCCCGGGCGGCCTCGGGCAGGTCCCGCTCGGCGTCGCCCAGCGACACCGTGCGTCCGCCGCCCTCGACCGTGTTGAACAGGTACTGCATCGGCGCGTGCGAGCCGGCCACCACCTCGGTCACCGAGCGCGTGGACACGTTGAGGTAGACGTTGCGGAAGTCGGCGGGCGACAGCGGGTTCGTCGTCACCATGACGCCGCCCATGGTCGAGGCGACCTCCTCCTGGATCACCACGCCCATGTACGAGTCGTCCAGCGAGATGCCGGCCTGCTGGCGCAGCCGTACGCTGCGCGGCGACAGCAGCGACGCCCACACCGTCTTGAGGCTGTCCATGACGTGGTCGGCGGTGGTGACGTGGTTGACCGACTCGTAGATGCCCGCGGCCGAGAACCCGGCCAGGTCCTCGGCGTTCGACGAGCTGCGCACCACGAAGCTCGCCACGCCGCCCAGGTGGGTGACCAGCGCGTCGTCCACCCGGGAGCGGATCGACTCGGGCACCCGGGTCCGGCGGACCAGGCGCTGCAGCTCCAGACAGAGCGACTCCACCTCGCGCGCGTCCAGCTCGAGTGCCATCTTGAGCTTGCCGATGGTCTGCTGGATCGCCGGCGACGACTCGAGGAACTCGCGCTGCAGGGAGAACGGCAGGGCGATGCCGCGTGGTACCCACACCAGCTCGCGCAGCAACCGGTTCGCCGCCTGCGACAGGCTCGCCGGCCCGGAAACGTCCAGGAGCCGCTCCAGGTAGCCGAGCAGGTCGCGGCGCGGCGGCCGGGGTGTGCGGTAGAAGCCGAGCAGGCGCTCGGAGCCGCGGGAGAGCACGTGGTGCAGCTCGCCGAGGTTGGCCGCCTTGGTGCCGTACCGGTAGCGGTCGCCCGCGCGGATCTCGTCGAGACCGGCGATCGGGCTCAGGTGGACCTCGGGCTCCTCGACGGTGACCTGCTGCGTCACCCAGGCCGGGCGCCGGTCCAGGTGGTCCGGGCGCTCGATCGGCGTCAGCGCGATGGCGTCGGCGCTGGCGGCGACCTCGTAGCGCACCCAGGCGCCGTCGAGCCCCGCGGCGTCGATGCGGCTGAACGCGTCGAGCTGGATCGCGTTGGGGATCGCCCACCCGGCGGCCAGCACGTTGGTGTGCGACAGCGGCGTCGTGTGCTGCGCGTTGATGATGCCGGCCAGGCGGGGGATGTCGTCGGGCACCCGGTCCATCGCGATGATGTCGTACCACTGCAGCGGCGGGTCGGCCCGCCGGTACGCGTCCTCGTCGCGGAACGCCCGCAGCCGGCCCTGGGCGACGCCGGTCTGCAGCGCCACGAACGGCGCCGCGGAGAAGATCTCGTGCGCGGCGATGCGCGGCATCTCGGTGGCCGGCACGTCGCTGAGCTGCAGCTCCTGACGGTGGGTCGCGGGCTTGAACAGCAGCGGCAGGCCGGGGTCGAGGTGCTCGGCCACGAACGCGTAGAAGTACCGCAGCATCTCGGTCGACATCGTGTCGACCTCGACGGTCTCCAGGCAGAGGAACCGCCGGGTGCCGGTGTCGTCCTCCCGCGTGTGCAGCGACAGCAGGCCCAGGTAGAGCCGCCGGTCCGGGTCGGCGTAGAAGGCGTGGTTGTACTGGTCGACGTTCGCCTCCAGCTCCTCGCGCGGGATGTGCAGGATGTGCTCGGCGATGTAGTAGCCGTGGAAGGCGTACCGGCTGTTGTCGATGAAATGGATGACTCCCGCCGGGCGGTCCACCACCACCTTGACGAAACGGTGTCCCGACAGCGTCCCGGCGAGCTGCTCGAACGCCTCGAGGGTCAGCCGCTCTCCGACGAGGGCGGGCGGTGCCTGGTAGTCCTGGGAGATCAGAGTGTCCACTGTCATCATTCCTTCGCGCATCACGGAACGTGCGGGCTCGGGTCGCCGAGTCGCACAGGGGTGGGCCGGTTCACAGGCGCCCGTCGGGCAGGCGGAGACGCGGGGTGCCTACGGGCACGCCTCGCGGTGGGGGCGGGTGCGGCGGTGCGGCATCCGCGGACGCGTCGTCCCGCGTCGCGTCACGACGCGGTCGGGGCTCCGGGGCGCGGTTCCCGGGCGCGGCGGTGGACGGTCGGACGTCCGAGAGTCGAAGGATCGGCACCGGTCACGGCGGTGATCGCGGCGGGCCCGGACAGTGCGATGCGCTTGGTGAAGTGCAACGTCTCTCCTCGAAGCGATGACGGCGGACAGGTCATGTCGCCGATGCGATGACTCTAGAGATCGACATAGTCGCTCTCCGCAAGCTCCCCCGGCCGATCGACGCATCTATCTTTGTTAAGGGTCAGCGGCGTGCGGCCGCTACGCTGCGCGGATGTTCACGGACGTGCGGTTCACCGGAATCCCTACCCTCGGCGCCGACCCGGAAACCGTGGTCGTCATCGACGTCATGCGCGCCTTCACGGTGGCGGCGTGGGCCTTCGCCCGGGGAGCCGAGCGCATCCTGCTCGCCTCGGACGTCGCGCACGCCCTGACCCTCAAGGCGGACCACCCGGCGGCGGTCACCGTGAAGGACGGCCCGCCCGCCGCGGAGTTCGACACGGTCAACTCGCCCGGCCTGGTGTCCACACTGGACCTTACGGGCCGCACGGTGGTGCAGACGACCACCTCCGGCACGCGCGGCGCGCTCGCCGCCCGGCACGCCCGCCGGATCCTGTGCGCCGGCTTCACGGTCGCCGCCGCGACGGCCCGCACGCTGCGCGACGACCGGCCCGCAAGCGTCACCTACCTCGTCACGGGCGACGACGGCACGGCCGAAGAGGACCGCGCCTGCGCGAAGTACATCGCCGCGCTGGTCGAGGACCCCGCGACACCCGCGGCTCCGTTCGTCCACCGTGCGCGGACGTCGCCCGCCGCGAAGTCCCTGGCCGCCGGCGTACGGCGGGGCTACCGCGGCATCCACGCCGACGACGTCGCGCTGTGCCTGGAGGCGGACCGGTTCGACTTCGCCATGGAGGTCGAGGACACCGACGGTACGGCGGCGCTGCGACCCGTCGCGGCGCGGCTCACGCAACCCGATTGATCTTCGTACGGGATATTTACGTTCTTCTCCTTGACTGGGCGAGGCCGCGCGAGTGGAGGGGGAACATCGTGGGTCGGCGAGACTGGGCGCTGGTCAATCTGAAACGGGACGCGGGTCCGCGCCCGGACGAGCCGGCCGCCGCGCCCCGATCGGCCCCTCACGCGGTGCCGACCGGCCCGGTCCTCGGCGCCCACCGGGCCGGGCCGCCGCTGCGCTCCGCGCTCGGCGCCGGCGTCACCGCGCTCGTCACCGTCGGCATCATCGTCTTACTCCTGGCGACGGCGCCGGCCTGCTCAGGGGCGGGTTTCTGATCGACCGTCGACTACCCGGGGCGACCAGATCGGCAACTGCGCAACGGCCGGTGACGATCCGTCACCGGGAAGAACCGGGCCGCGCGACCCCGGCCCTTCCAGTGACCGACGTCTCAGTAAGGTGCTTCCTGACGACGTGTTCTGAACGTTGCCTAAGCCGTTTCTTAGGTTTTCCTGTGCCCGCATCCGCCGCCCGGCGGGCGACGTAAGAGTACCGGGGTCACGCCGCGGGACGCCCGGTGATCCATACCGGACCGTCACGCCTGGTGACGACCTACCGGCATCCGTCGGTGGTGTGCTGTGACGGAAGGGTGGAGATGCAGGCGAGACGGATCGTCGCGACGGTGGCAATGGTGTCCGCGGCGGGGCTGGCGGTCGTGCTGACCGTGCCGGCCCTGGCGGGAACCGAGGCGCGGCCGCAACGGTCGGGTGCCGCGCAGGCGCCGGGAGCGGCGCAGAGCGTTCCGGGCCCCGCGGACGCGTTGCTGGCCGCCATGGCGCGCGACCTCGAGCTGAGCCGGGGCGACGCGGCGCAGCGGCTCGGGGCGGAGGCGGTCACTCCGGAGCTCGAGTCCCGGCTGCGTACGGTCACCGGCGGCGCCTTCGGTGGCGCCTGGATCAGCTCCACGACCGGGCGGCTGACGGTCGCCGTCACCGACTCCCAGCTGGCCGACGAGGTGCGCGCCGCGGGAGCGGACGCGAAGGTGGTCGAGCAGAACCGCGGCGAGCTCGAGGCGGCGCAGAGCCGGCTGGACCGCCGCGCCGGCAAGGCACCGGCGCAGGTGTCCGGCTGGTACGTCGACCCCAGCACCAACAGCGTCACGCTGCTGGCCCGCGACGGCGGGGAGCAGAAGGCGCGCAGCTGGGCGCGCAAGGCCGGCCTCGGCGGCGACGCGGTGCGGGTGCAGACCGTCCCGGCCGACTTCACGGCCATGTTCGACGTCCGCGGCGGGGACGCCTTCATCATCAACCGTTCCTCGCGCTGCTCGGTGGGCTTCCCGGTGACCACCGGCTTCGTCACCGCCGGGCACTGCGGCGCCCGGGGCGCCACCACGGTCGCCTCGAACAACGCCCAGGGGACGTTCCGGGTGTCGAAGTTCGGCAACGGCGGCGGCAACGACTACGCCGTCGTCGACGTCAACCGCAACTGGACGCCGAAGCCCGTGGTGGCCACCACCGGTGGCGAGGTGCCGATCGCCGGGTCCAAGGAGGCTCCGGTGGGCGCGTCGGTGTGCCGTACCGGCTCCACCACCGGGACCCGCTGCGGCGTCATCACCGCCCGCAACGCCAGCCTGACCGTGAGCGGGCGGGCCGTCAAAGGCTTCGTGATCACCAGCGCCTGCGCCCAGCCCGGCGACTCGGGCGGCTCGCTGCTCGCCGGCAACCAGGCGCAGGGTGTGCTCTCCGGCGGATCCGGCAACTGCTCCGGGGGCCGGGCGACGTCGGTCTACCAGCCGATCAACCCGGTCCTGCAGACCGAGGGGCTGAAGCTGGTCACCACCGGCGGCGCCGTTCCGGCGCCCCGGCCCACCCCGACCCAGGGCGGCACCTCCCCCAAGCCCTCCCCCCGGCCGACCGCCGGCGGTTCGGCCGTGCAGAAGGCCGAGGCGGAGGTCGTGCGCCTGGTCAACCAGGAGCGGGCCCGGGCCGGATGCGCGCCGGTGACGGTCGACAGCCGGCTCGCCTCGGCGGCGCGCTCCCACTCGCAGGACATGGCCGCCAACCGGTTCTTCTCGCACACCAACCGGCAGGGCAGGAGCCCGGCGCAGCGGGTCACCGCGGCCGGCTACAAGTTCCGGCTGACCGGCGAGAACATCGCGTTCGGCCAGGCCACCCCGGCCGCGGTGATGCAGGCGTGGATGAAGAGCGCCGGCCACCGGGCCAACATCCTCAAG
This sequence comes from Couchioplanes azureus, assembly GCF_014648355.1. Lineage (GTDB taxonomy): Bacteria > Actinomycetota > Actinomycetes > Mycobacteriales > Micromonosporaceae > Actinoplanes > Actinoplanes azureus. Next base: position 24,062 of record NZ_BMQY01000019.1, on the reverse strand, counting down.
TGCGGTTACCGCAACATCGGCGTGGGACTGGCCTTCCGCAACGACTCCGGGCGCCAGGTGCCGATGTGGACCCAGGAGTTCGGGGCCACCTTCGACCGCTGATCCGGCTCGCGTGACCGAACCGCCCGTCCCGCCGTCAGGGACGGGCGGTTCCGCCGTTCCGGGAGCCGCCGCGCCGCAGGCAACGCGCCGAGCGCGGCCACCCGGAGCGGCGAGCGCTCAGCCCCCGGTGATCGACCAGTGCCACGGTTCGGACGGCAGGTTCACATAGCCGTACTTGCGGGCATTCGCCGACAGCCAGCGGAAGCCGGCGCTGTCCGCGGTGAGCGACCTGCCCCCGGAGGTGATGTCGACGGCGAGGCCGATCTCGTGCAGCGACCGGCCCGGAATCGCCGTCGGCACCCGGCACGACGAGGCCGGCGCCGTCCACACGTCGGGACAGCCGTTGATCTTCCGCAGCTCGATCTGCCGCTGCCTGGTCCGGAACCCGCCGCCGGAGAGGACGACCCCGTCCGCCTTCGCGTCGGCCAGCATCCGCCGGAACGCGAACGTGACGCTCTTGTGCACGATGATGCCGTTCACCGAGGCGGTGTCGGCGACCGTGAACCCGGCCCGTACCTCGGTCACCACGTCGCGGCTGAGCGCGGCGGCCTGCCGGGCGTACTCCGCGGACCGGTCGAGGCTGATCAGCTTCTGCTGGTTGGTCCGTACCGTCGCCGACGCCGCCTGCCACGCGGCGGTCGCCCGGTCCAGGCCGGCGGTGGCGGTCCGGGCGGTGGACTGCGCCTTGCGCAGCGCCGCGGCGGCCGCGCTCGCCTGGCCCCGGCGGATGGCCGCCGACCTGGCCGTGGCGGTCACCCGGCTCTTCGCCGCGGTCACCGCGGCGGGGTCGCGCGGCCGCTGCTGCGACACCACCGTCAGCCGGTTCCTCGCGCTGGTCAGTGCCTCCCGGGCGAGCGCATAGCGGGTACGGGCGCCCGCGTCGGCGGAGATGGCCCGGGCCAGCGCGTTCTGCGCGGCGGAATGCGTGGCCGTGCGCTGGCCGACCAGCTCGCCGCGGGCCCTGAGGGTGGCCCGCTGGGCGGCCAGGGTCTTGCGCAGCTGCACGTACTCCGGGCTCGGCGTGAGGCTGCGGTACATCAGCGAGGTCCACCGCTGCGCGACCCGCGGCACCGCGGCGGACGCCGGATCGGCGACGGCGGGCACGGCGGCGACCGCCGCGACCATCGCCGCACTGAGAAAACGCCAGGTCCGCTGGCCGCGTTCCGGTCGTGTCGTCATCGGTGTCGTACGCTCCTCGGCCTGGGGTCGGGGCGGAACAGATGGCAGACCACCGCAGGCCCGGGACACGGGCCTGGAAAGTGGCGTTCCTGCGAGTCTCGGGCCCGCCAGGTGCAGTCCCGGCCCCCGAGCGGAGCGGAGAGGTTGCCACGGCGCGCGGTCACCGGCCCGGCGATGGTCGGCATCACCGCGGAAACGGCCGGCCGGCTCGGTGCCACGAGCCGGCCGGCCGCGGTGCGTCAGCCGGCCGCGCAGGCCCCGAGGAAGCCTTCCGCGCCGAGCCACGCCTCGCATGCCTGCGCCCAGCGGGCCGTGTGCGGGATGTGGACGTCGCCGTGCTCGCCGTACGCGACGCCGTTCGCCAGGCCCAGCCCGTGCCGGCCGCGCGGGTAGATGTGCAGCTCCACCGGGATGCCGGCGTCGAACAACGCGGACGCGTACGCGAGCGCGTTCGGGAAGCCGGGCGGGTCCTCGGCGGTGGCCCACAGGAACGTGGGGCAGGTGCCGGCGTCGATGTTCCTCGCCGGGGACAGCTCCCCGCGCAGCTCCATCCGCCCGTCGAGGATCCACTCCACCGGCTCGTCCGGCAGCAGGTACAGGTCCGCCGGGGAGTAGGCGAGGACGGCGAAGTCCGGGCGCGGCGGCGGACCGGCGAGCCGTTCCGTCGACAGCACCGTGCCGGTCGCCAGCAGGCCGGCGAGGTGCCCGCCGGCGCTCGAACCGATGACGCCGACCTGGTCGCCGACCGTCAGCCCGTGCCCGCCCCGGCGGATCCACTCCAGGGCCGCACGGCAGGATTCGAGCGGTGCGGGAAAACGGTGGTCGGTCATCAGCGGGTACCGCAGAACGAACGCGTGCAGGCCGATGCCGCTCAGCCAGCGGGCGTAGCCCTCGCCCTCGTGCTCGGCGTGGAACCGGTAGGCGCCGCCCGGCAGCACCAGCACGGCCGGGCGCGGACCGCGGAAACGCTCGTCCGCGGGGTAGGTGGTGATGTCGGGTTCGCCGGCGGCATGCTCGCGCCGGGCGCTGGACGTTCCGGTGGTCGTGTCAGTGGTCATCTGTCCCTCTCGTCGCAGGTGACGACGAGGCGGCGACAGCAGGGCGCCGGAGATCCGTGCGAGCTACTAGCCGGGGCAGCGCGCACCCATCCGGCGCGGCGGGCGCCGGGGTGGGAGCGAGAAAAGAATTCCGGATAGGCCCGACCGGTGAGCGACGCGCATCGCGCGTCACCGCTCAGCGGCGGCTGATGTCACTGCCTCCATCGTGTCGGCCCATCCGGGGCACGCCGCAATGCTAGCGATCATCACCGCCGCCGTCCACACTCACCCCTGTGACGAACCTTCCCCGGGCGCCTGCCGGCGGGCGTACTCGTCCTTCTCGGCCTGGCTGCGCTCGACGCAGAACTCGTTGCCCACCGGGTCGGCCAGCACGATCCAGCCGCGGCCGTCCGGCCGACGCTCGTCGGAGACCAGCTTCGCGCCCAGGCGCAGCAGACGCTCGTACTCCTCGTCGCGGGTGGTGGACGGCTCGATGTCGAGGTGCACCCGGTTGCGCTCCGCACCCTTGGCGTCGGGCACCCGGATGAACAGCATCATCGGCCCGCCCTCCACGGCCGGCAGCAGACCCACCTCGTCGTCGCCGCGCTCGTCCTCGGGGTGCACCGGGCAGCCGGTCACCGCGCTCCAGAACTCGGCCAGGTCGTACGGCTCGTACGGCTCGGCGCAGTTCACCGTGATGTGCCGGATGGCGGACGGCATACGTTTCTCCTCGATCGACGAGCTCTAGTGTTCAGTACGGCAGGGTGTTCAGGCGCAGGGCCGCCCGGCGGGCCGAGGGGGCCCGATCTCCGGCCGGCGCCGGGCCGCGGCGGAACAGCCGGCCGCCGAAGCGCAGCCAGGCGATCTCGCCGCGCTCGCGCACGAAGTCGACCCGGGTGTGCGCGGGCGCGCCACCCGGGTCGAGCACCAGCGCGTAGTCCTTGCGGTAGAAGGCCAGCCGGCCGGCCTCGGCACCGCCGAACCGGATGCTCAGCCCGCCGGCGTCGGGGACCAGGTCCAGGGCGATGGCCACGGTGGCGCCGTCCGGGCCGATCTGCTCGCCGGAGTACGTACCCGCATAGGGCGCGAGGGCCGACCCGCTCAGCGTGCGCGGCACCGCCCGGAGGTTGTGCACACCGGCGAAGCGTGCGAGCGCCCAGTCGTCGGCGAACAACTCGGCGACCAGCGCCGGACCGGTCTCCGCGTTGGTCAGGACGGTCAGCGCGAAGTCGCGCTCCGGCACCATCAGGAAGCCGGAGTGCTGCCCGGTCCAGTCGCCGCCGTGCTGGACCACGACGGGCCCCTCGGCGGTCGGCCGCAGCATCCAGGTGACGCCGAAGCCGTCGACCTCCACGAACAGCGTGCCGCCGGGGCCCGGGCGCGACTGCATCCGGCGGATCGACTGCCGCGTGAGCAGCCGGCCGCCGTGGCCGAGGTGGAAGTTCGCCCAGCGGAGCTGGTCGCGGGCGCTGGAGATGAGGCCGCCGGCCGGGTTCAGGCTGCGCCAGACGCGGAAACCCTCCGGGTACGCGACGGGCCCGCCGGTCTCGTCGTACACATGGGACATGGCCACCACCGCGCCGGGCAGCTCGGCCAGGGTGAACGCGCTGTGCCGCAGGCGCAGCGGGTCGAGCACGAGAGACCGCACGGCCCGCTCGTACGGGTCCCCGGTGACCACCTCGATCAGCCGCCCGGCCAGGCCCAGCGCGGCGTTGTTGTACGCCATCACCCGTCCCGGCGGGGTTAGCTGCGGCAGCCGGGACATGTCAGCCACGTACCGGGCGAGCGCGTCGTCGCCCTCGCCGGTGTCGAGGAAGAAGTCGCCGAGCCAGCCGGCGCTGTGGTCGAGCACCTGGCGCACGGTCACCCGGGTCGACGCCGCCGGGTCGCCGGTGCGGAAGTCCGGCAGATAGCTGCGGACCGTACGGTGCAGATCGAGGTCTCCCCGCTCGACCAGGCGCATGACGGCGGTGCCGGTGAAGGTCTTGCTGGTCGAGCCGACCCGGAAGACGGTGTCCTCGTCCACCGGCCGGGGGTCGTCCACGTTGGTCACGCCGAAGCCGCCGGCGTAGTCGACGCCCCGCAACCGCAGGCCGTAGGCCACGCCCGGGATCCGGTAGGCGGCCATGCCGGCCTGGATCTTCTCCTCCAGCTCGCGCACGGCCCGCGGCTTGGCGGCCGCGCTCGCGGACCGGCTTCCGGCGAGCGCGGCCGCGCCCCCGGCCGCCGTGGCACCAAGGAGCGTGCGGCGGGACAGCGTCAGATTCTTCGGCATCGCCTCACTCTATGCACAGTGGTCAATCACGCGCAGGGCGCAGCAGCACCGCGCCCAGGACCGCGGCGGTCAGGACGATGCCGGTCGCGGCGGCGAATCCGGCGTCGTACCCGCCGTCCAGGGCGGTGAGGCGGTCGGCGCCCCGGCCGAGCAGGTCGGCGCTGCGGGCGGCGGCGGCCGTCGCGAGCACCGCGAGGCCGAGGGCGCCACCGACCTGCTGCACGGTGTTGTTGACGCCCGAGGCCAGTCCCGAGTCCTCCGGGCCCGTTCCCGACATCGCGATGGTGACCAGCGCGGGGAAGGCGAGGCCGCCGCCGACGCCCAGGCAGAGCAGCGCGGGCAGCACGTCGGTCAGGTAGTCGCCGCCGACGCCCGCGCGGCCGAGCAGCGCCAGCCCGGCGGCGATGAGCACCAGGCTGGTCACGGCGACCCGGCGCGGGCCGAAGCGGGCGTTGAGCGGCGCGGAGGCGCCGACCGAGAGCAGGCCGATGGTCACGGAGACCGGCAGGTAGGACAGGCCGATCTGCACCGGGGTGTAGCCGAGCACCAGTTGCAGGTAGAGCGAGCCGAGGAACATCTGCGCCAACATGCCGGCGAGCATCAGGCCGAGCACGAGGTTGCCACCGGAGAAGCTGCGGGAGCGGAACACGCGCAAGGGCAGCAGCGGCGTGCGCGCGGTCGCCTGCCGCACGAGGAACGCGCCGAGGAGCACGAGCGCCACGGCTCCGGACGTCAGCGTGTGCCCCGAGCCGAGGCCGCGGTCGGTCGCCCCGACGATCGCGTACGAGCCGATCATGAGTGCCCCCGTGACCAGCACCGCACCGGTCGCATCGGCGCCGTGGCGCAGGCCGGGGCCGCGGTCGTCCGCCAACGACCGGAGGCCGGCCAGCACGACGAGGGCGCCGAGCGGGACGTTGACGAAGAAGATCCAGTGCCAGCTCAGCGCCTCGGTGAGGACGCCGCCGAGGAGCAGCCCGGCCGATGCTCCACCGGCACCCACGAAGCTGTAGACGCCGATCGCCCTGCCGAGCTCGCGGGGGTCGGGGAAGAGCGTGACGATCATGCCCAGGATGACGGCGGAGGTGATCGCGCCGCCGGCGCCCTGGACGAAGCGCGCGACGATCAGCATGGTCCGGTCCGTGGCCAGGCCGCACCACAGCGAGGCCAGCACGAACACCGCGATGCCGGTGAGGAAGACGCGCCGGCGGCCGACGAGGTCGCCGATCCGGCCGGCCAGCAGCAACAGCCCGCCGAACGGGATCAGGTAGGCGTTGACCACCCAGGTCAGGTCCGCCGCCGGGAACGCGAGGTCCGCCTGGATCGACGGCAGCGCCACGGTGACGATTGTCTGATCCAGAATGATCATGAGAAACCCGGCGCAGAGCACGGCGAGCGCCGCCCATCGTGAGCGCCGGACCGCAGGTGCGGTGCTGGTCATGAAGGTGCCTCCAATAGGGAACTGTTTGTTACAGCAGCCATGATGTGTGACCATGGGGCCGCGCGTAAGGAGGCACATTCATGTCACAGCGGAACATCTGTGTGTCCGACCAGGTCGTTCACGCCAAGGCCTGCACGGTCCGCGAGGTCCTCGACCGGGTCGGCGGCAAGTGGAGCATCGGCGTGATCATCGAGGCGAGCCAGGCGCCGGTGCGCTTCACGGAGCTGGAACGCAGAATCACCGGGATCAGCCGGCGGATGCTCACGCTGACCCTGCGCAACCTGGAACGCGACGGCCTGCTGACCCGCACCGTGTATCCGACGGTGCCACCGAAGGTGGAGTACACGGCCACGGACATGGCGCGCGAGCTCTACGACTCCCTGGTCACGCTGACCGAGTGGGCGGACCGGCACCGGGAGGCCATCGCCGCGTCCCGGGAGGCCTACGACCGCGGCCGCACGACGGCCGGCGCGACGGCGCCCGGCGCGGGCTAGCCTTCGCGCAGGCTGAGCACTTCGTGCACGACGTCGTGCACCGGCGTCGGGGTGCCCGTGCGGGCACCCAGCCGTACGACCGCGCCGGTCCAGGCGTCGAGCTCGGAGCGCCGGCCGGCCCTGATGTCGCGGTGCAGCGACGTCGTCCCCTCGGCCGGCTGCTGGTCGACGAACGCCATGGTTCTCGCCACGATGTCGTCCGGCAGCGCGACGCCGTGGGCCCGGGCGAGCGCTTCGATCTCGGCCATCGCGGCCCGCAGGAGCCGGCGCGTGCCCGGCCGTTGCCTCAGGACCCCGAAGGTCGCGTCGGTGACCGCTCCGAGGCCGCCGGAGGGCACCACGAACAGGAACTTCGCCCACAGGTCGGCCCAGATGTCGGCCGGCGGTGTCGTCGCGATGCCGGCGCCGGTGAGCGCGGCGCGGATCCGCTCGGCCCGCTCGGTCGGCCGGTTGTCCCATTCGGCGAGGTCGAGCGCGCCCGGGCCACCGACGTGACGCACCGTGCCGGGTCCGGCGAGCATGGCGATCACCTTGGCGACGCCGGGCAGGACCGCGGGCCGGCCGACCGCCTCGGCGACCCGGTGCGGGGCCTCGACGCCGTTCTGCACGGTGATGACGGCGGTGTGCGGGCCGGCGAGCGGCGGCAGCGCGGCGAGTGCCTCGTCGAGCTGCCAGGTCTTGACCGCCAGCAGGACGGCGTCGACGGCGCCGACGGTGTGCGGGTCGCCGGTGGCACGGACGGGGGTGACCGTCGCCGTGCCGTCGACGCCGATCGTCGTGAGCCCCGCGCCGCGCAGGGCCGCCAGATGGGCGCCCCGGGCGAGCAGTGTGACGTCGTGGCCGGCGCGGGCGAGCCTGCCGCCGAGATACCCGCCGAGGCCCCCGGCCCCAATGACGGCGAACTTCATGACAACCTCCGAGACGGGTGAGCGCCGCCCACACGCTACCGGTTCGACCGGTAACAGGAGGAGGTGATCTTTGTTACTCCTTCAAGTGGTAACGTGGTCGCCGTGACGTTCCGTTTCCACGGCGGCCGGCCGTCGGTGAATCTCACGGCGACCGTGGGCGAGCGCTGGCGCGACGGTGGGTTCGAGCGCCTCACCGAGCCGGCCGCACTGGCCCGATGGTTCACCGGGGCCGGGCTGGCCGGGCGGGCACCGCACTGCTCGCCGGCCGACCTCCGCCACGCCCGCGAGCTGCGGGAGGCCATCTACCGGCTGATGCTGGCCCGGATGGGCCGGTGCCGCCCGGCGCCGGACGACGTCGCCACGGTGAACGCCTGGGCAGCGAAGCCGCCGCCGGCGGTGGAGCTGCGCCCGGAAGCGGGCGGACTGCGCGCCGAGCCGGCGTGGGTGACGGCACCCGCCCTGCTCGCCCAGCTGGCCCGCGACGCCGTGGAGGTCATCGGCGGCGACGCCGGGCAACGGCTGCGCGAATGCGACAACCCCCGGTGTTCGCTGCTCTTCGTCGACACCTCACGGGCGGGCGCCCGGCGCTGGTGCACCATGAGCGCCTGCGGCACCCGCGACAAGATGGCGCGGTACCGCTCGGCCGGCACCTGATCGGCCGCGGGCGCGGCCGGCCACCGCGAGGCGGACGGCCGGCCGCGCCCGGTCGGCGGGTGGCGCGTCCCGCGAGCGGGCGGCGCGCCGGGTCAGCGGGTGGCGCGTCCGGTGAGCTTGTCGCGGAGCCGGTCGACCAAGCCCACGCCGGGCCCCACCAGCTTGTGGAACAGCTCGTTGTTCGGAGCGCCGGGGTGCGGCCGGGTGGGCGCCAGCTTCTTCGCGGTCTCCACCTTCTCGGCCAGCTCGGTGAGCTCCTCCCGCGGGATGCGGCGCCGCAGCTCGGGGAACTGCTCGGCCTCCTCGTCCTGCACGTGGTCGGTCAGGATCGCCTCGAGCCGGCGCAGCGCCTCCTCGAACTCCGCGCTGGAGACGTCGAGGTCCTCCAGCTTCTTCATCGCCTCCTCGAGCTCCTTGTGCTCCTCCACGTCGTGCTCGACGGCCTTGTCGCCCTCGGGCAGGTGCTTGCGCATGGCCGGGTAGACGTACATCTCCTCGGCGACGGCGTGGCGCACCAGCTCGCTGATGGCGGTGTCGGTCAGGTCTCGGCGGATCATCGGGTCCGTGATCGTCCAGATCTCGCCGATCAGGGCGGTCACGTCGCGGTGGTCGGCGGTGAGGACGTCGATGACGTCCCGCTCGCCGGCGGGGGTGGTGGTCATGAATCCTCCATGGTTGCCGTCCGGAACGGAACACGTGCGGTCTACCCGCTTCCGCACCGCCTACACCCTCCCTGCAGGACACTGCCGGGAAGCCCTACCCGCGCGGCGCCTGTGCCAGGGGACGGCCAGGAATCGGCCAGCGCACGGTCAGAACGGTCCCCGGCACCCATCCGCCGGTCACCGGGGCGCGTACCGCACGGCACACGGAGCAGCAGAGGAGCAGCCCATGCGCAAGGCCGTCATCACCGCCGCCGCCGGATTCGCCCTGGTACTCACCGCCGGGACCGCCGTCGCCAGCGCCAAGGACCGCGACGAGCGGCGCGTCGCCGTACCGGCGGCACCGGCCCGGCCGTCCTTCGACCTGGAGATCGACCCTGAGCTCGACGCCCGGTTCGGGCCCCGCCGGGTCAACGCCACCCAGGCCGCCGCCATCGTCGAGAACGCCTTCCCCGGCGCCCGCGTCACCGAGGCCGAGCTCGACGAGGCCGGCGGCGCACCCATCTGGGAGATGAAGTTCGAGCGCAACGGCCGGGAGGGCGAGGTCGACGTCGACGCCACCACCGGAGCGCTGCTGGCCGACGACTGACCGATCGGAGCGTGCCTTCGCCACCGGCCCCGCCGGGACCTCGCTCAAGCCCAACTCAACGCCGGAGAGACCGGGCGGCTCGGACGGTTACCGTGTGAACAGTCATACGGGGAGGCCGACATGGAGCACGGGACACGGTATGCGGACCCCCGGGATCCCGTCCCGGCGGCGCGGCCCGGGTTGCGGATCCTGCCGCCCTACGAGGAGCAGATCGGCGGCACCGGCCCGGACGTGCTCCGGGTGCTCGTCGTCGGGTCGGCGCCGCTGATCCGCGGCGGGCTGCGGGCGGCGCTCGATCAGCACGACGACCTGGTCACGGCGGGCGAGTGCGAGCCTGCCGGCGTCGCCGGCGCGGTCGCGGCCCGCTCGCCGGACGTGCTGCTGCTCAACCTCGGCGGCGAGGACGCCAGGGCGTGCGCCGACGCGGCCGCCGCCGCGCACGCCGCGGCGCCGGGCCTGCGGGTGGTCGCCCTCGAATGCGCGGGCGTGCCGGTGCCCCCCGGCGTGGACTGCACGCTGCCGCCGTTCGTCACGCCCGCGCATCTCGCCTCCGCGATCCGCATGGTCGCCGCCGGATACCAGGTCCGCTGGCCGGACACGCCCGCCGCCGCGCGCCCGGAGGCCGCGCGGCCGGCCGCCGACGGGCTGAGCCGGCGGGAGCGCGATGTGCTGGCCCTGATCGCCCGGGGCCTGTCGAACGCGGAGATCGCGCGGACGCTGACGCTGTCCGAGCACACGGTCAAGACGCACGTGCAGAACCTGCTGGGCAAGCTGGACGTCCCGAACCGGCTGCACGCGGTCATCCACGCGTACGAGTCGGGTTTGTGCGGGCGGGACAGCTGACGCCGCCCCGCCCGCCGGCTCAGCCGCTGCGCTCGCGGATCAGTGCCGCCAGCCGGTCCAGGCCGTCGTCGATCTCATCCGCCCGGACCGCGCTGCTGGACAGCCGCAGCTGATACTCCCCGCCGTCGCCGTGGTAGAAGTGGCGCATCGGCGTGAACAGCACCCCGTGCCGCTCGGCCGCGTGGTGCAGCAGGGCGTCGTCGACCGGGAACCCGACGGTGACGACCGTGAAGAAGCCACCCGCCGGCCGGTTCCACCGCACGCCCGGCACGCCGGTGAGGCGGGCCGCCAGCCCCTCGCCGATGCGGCGCAGTCCGGCCAGGTACTGCCCGGTCACCCGGCGGGTCGACGCGACCAGGCTGCATCCGTCCTCGAGGAGCTTGCCGCCGATCACCGCCTGGGCGATCGGTGAGGTGTTCACCGTCAGCATGCTCTTGAGCTTCGCCAGCTCGTCGGCGAGCAGGCCGCCGCCGCGCACCGGCTGGTCGGCGACCGCGTAGCCGATGCGGGCGCCGGGCAGCACGGTCTTGGCGAAAGAGCCGACGTACACCACCACGCCGTGGCGGTCCAGCGCCTTGAGGGTCGGGGGCCGGGTGGCCGCCGGCTGGAACATCCCGTACGGGTTGTCCTCGATCAGCAGCAGCTCGTGCTCGGCGGCGAGGTCGAGCAGGCGCCGCCGGACGTCCACGGGCATGCTGGTCCCGGTCGGGTTGGCGAAGTCGGGCACCAGGTACAGCGCGCGGGGGCGCCGGCCCGCGTCGCGGGCCCCGGCCAGCACCCGCGCCAGGTCGTCCAGGTCGACGCCGGTGCCGTCGTCGCGGACGCCGTGCACGGGCACCCCCACCAGCCGGGCGGCGCCGGTGAAGCCGACGTACGTCGGGTCGGCCGCGAGCACCACGTCCCGCTCGTCGGCGGCGAGCGCGCGCAGAAGCAACACCATCGCCTCCTGCGCGCCGGAGGTGATGACGACCGCCTCCGGGTCGGTCACGATGTCCTCGTCCCGGGCGAGGGCGCGGGCGACCAGGTCGTGCACGATGCCCTTGGTACGCCCGTACTGCAGCAGCTCGGCACGCACCTGCCGGTCCGTGTAGCCGCGGTCCCGGGCCAGATGGGCGCAGTAGAGGTCCAGGTACCGGTGCACGTCGGCGACCTCGATGCCCTCGTCGGCGGGCCGGCCGGCGGCGAACGAGATGGCGCCCGGGTGCCGGGCGGAGACCTCGTTGAGCAGGTTCATCGAGGTCATGGCGGGATCGGCGAGGCTGGGGTGCAGGCCGTCGACGACGGCCCGCACCCCGCTCAGCAGGCCCGTGCTCACGGCCGGCTCAGGGCGCCGCTGCGCTCGAGCTCGACCGCCTCGTACAGCGCCTTGACGTTGCCGCTACCGAAGGTCTGCGCCCTCAGGCGCTCGATGACCTCGAAGAACAGCGTGCGCCGGGGATGGGTGGAGCTGGTGAAGATCTGGTACAGCTGCCCGTCATGGTCCTCGTCGGCCAGGATCCCCCTTTCGCGCAGCTCCGGCAGGGTGTGCGCGAGCGGTTCCAGGCGGGAGGTGAGCAGCTGGTAGTAGGCCGCCGGCGGGTCCAGGAAGGACACGCCGCGGGCCCCGAGCGCGCCCACGGCCGCGACGATGTCGCCGGTGGCGAAGGCGACGTGCTGCACGCCCGGCCCCTGGTGGTGGGCGAGGAACTCGTCGATCTGCCCCGGCGTGGCGGCCGGGTCCGGCTCGATCAGGGTGAAGGTGACCCCGCCCGATGCGCTCTGCACCGCGGTGGAGTTCATCGCCTGCTCCCCCACCGCGATCCGCTCCTCGAAGATCGCCGCGAAGCCGAGCGACTCGTAGAACCGCACGGTGGGTGCCAGCCGGCCGGCTTCCAGGCAGACCGCGAAGTGGTCGACGGCGCTCAGGTGCCCGGCGGCACCGGCGTGCGACCCCCACGGCCCGAAGCCCGGCAGGCGCCTGCCGTCCTCGCGGGCCGGCGGCTGCACATAGGTGTGCAGCACGTCGCCGAAGGCGCCGATCCGGGCCGTCACCCATCCGTCCTGGCTGCGCGGCGGCGCGACCGGGCGGGCACCGGCGGCGACCGCGTGCGCGTACGCCGCCGCGGCGTCGCCGGTGCGCAGCGCGATGTCGCCGACCCCGGCGCCGTGCCGCTCGACGTACCCGGTGGCCGGATGCCCCGCGGTGCGCCCCTCGGTGACCACCACGACGATCTCGCCCTGGTCGAGGACGATCGATCGGTGATCCGGCGACTCCTGCGTGCCCCGCGGGGTGAAGCCGTAGTGGTCGGTCAGTTCGGCCGCCTGCGCCGCGGCGTCCGGCGCGTACAGCTCGATGTGATTCACGCTGATTGCGTTCATGACAGTCTGTCTCCGATCAACGGGCGGTGATGACGCTGAAGTGGGACTCGGGAAGGGCACGAACCGACTCGACCGCCCAGCCGGCGTCGGTGAGCAGGTCGGCGAACTCGGCCCGGGTGCGTTCCCGCCCGCCGGTGAGCACCATCATGCCGAGATCACTCCATTTGCTCGGGTGCCAGTCGTTGCCGGGTGGCACCAGCATCTCGACGATGTGCAGGCGGCCGCCGGGCCGCAGCGCGGCGCGGCTGCGGGCCAGGATCGTGCGGGCCTGCTCGTCGGTCCAGTCGTGCAGCACGCTGCAGAGCAGGTGCGTGTCGGCCCCCTCGGGCACCGCACGGAAGAAGTCGCCGGCGACCAGGCGCATCCGGTCGGCGGGCCGCACCACGTCGATCACGGCCGGCCGGTCGAAGAGCACGCCCTCGACGTGCGGCGCGGTGTCCAGCACCGTGCCGAGCACGTAGCCGTCGCCGCCGCCGATGTCCATGACGACCCGGCTGTCGCGCCAGTCGACCACGGACGCGAAGCGCGGATAGGTACGGCTCACCCGCTCCCGCATGCGGCGCAGGAACAGCCGGTTGGCCTCCGGGTCGTGGTCCTTGTGGGCGAAGAACTCGCCTCCGCTCGAGTCCCCGAAGACCGACCGGTTGTCGCGTACGGTGTCGCCGGCGCGCAGCCAGGCCCGTTGCGAGTCGGCGTTGACCACGCAGGCCCAGGCGCTGGAGGGGTGCCGGGAGCACAGTCGCTGGCCGGCCGCGGTGAGGTGGAAGGTGGCGTCGGTGCTTTCCCACACCAGCCGGACGCTGGCGAGCGCCCGCATCAGCCGGTAGAGCGCCTCGGGATGGGCGCCGACGCGTTCGGCCAGCTCGGCGGTGCTCAGCGGGCCGTCGGCCAGGGCGTCACCGATGCCGAACTCGGCGGCGAGCCGCAAGGCGTGCGGCAGCACCGCGACGCAGCTGTCGTCGACGAGGGTCAGGTAGTCGCCGAGGACCGCGCTGGACAGTTCACTCACGGTCGCCACCGGCGCCCGCCATCGCCTCGACCAGGCTGCGCGGGCGCAGATCGGTCCAGGTCGCGTCGATGTGGTCGAGGCAGGCCTGCCGGTCCGCGGCGCCGAAGCTCACGGTCCAGCCGGCCGGCACCTCGGCGAAGACCGGCCACAGCGAGTGCTGGCCCTCGTCGTTGACGAGCACGTAGAACTCGGCCTCGTCGTCGTCGAACGGGTTCGTCATGACAGTTTCCCTTCCTGGGGCGTGGCCTGATCGGGTCCGTCAGGCCGGGGGGTCGGTGTCGAGCACGCGGGCCACCTCGGCCAGCGCGGAGGGCCGGGTCATGCCGCCGTGGTTGGCGTCGACGGCGTGGTCGGCGATGGTCCCGGTGACGAAGCGGCGCCAGGCCTCGGCGGTGGGGCTGCCGGCGTCGCGGCCACGGGCGGCGGTGAAGAAGGTGAGGTCGCCGTCGTACCGGGAGATGCGGTGGTCGCGCATCAGCCGGCTGTTGTTGGTGAAGACGGCGAGCATCGCGTCGATGTCGGCGCCCGCCAGGTTCGCCAGGGCGCTGCCCTCGGCGCGCAGCACCTCCCGGACGCTCTCGCGGGTCAGCGGCCGCGAGCCCAGCGCGTCCGGGGACTGTCCGACGGCGTTGAGCAGGAGTTGCAGGATCTGCCTCTCGGTCAGCTCGACACCCTCCTCCCAGGTGTCCGGGAACGCGTCCAGCAGGGCGAGCCGGGCGACCCGGGCCCCGCCCTCGCGCAGCCGCACGGCGACCGCCTGGGCGACCAGGCCGCCGAAGGACCAGCCGAGCAGGTGGTAGGGGCCCTCGGGCCGCACCCGCCGGATCTGCTCGGCGTAGTCGGCCGCCATCTCGTCGATCGAGGCGGGCAGGGCACCGCGGCCGTCGAGGCCGCGGGCCTGCAGGGCCACGACGGGCCGGTCGGTGAGGTGCTGCAGCAGTCCGGAGTAGATCCAGCCGATGCCACCGGCCGGGTGCACGCAGAACAGCGGCGGCCGGCTGCCCCCGGAGCGCAGCGGCAGCACCACGTCGAACGGGTCGGTGGCGACGCCGGCGTCCAGCCGCTCGGCCAGGGCCGCGACGGTCGGCGCCTCGAACAGGTCCCGGATGCCGACCCGGACCCCCAGCTCGGCGGTGATCCGCCCGGCGAGCCGGGCCATCAGCAGCGAGTGACCGCCCAGATCGAAGAAGTCGTCGTCGCGGCCCACCCGGTCGACGCCGAGGGTACGGGCGAACAGCCGGCACAGGATCTCCTCCCGGGGCCCGACCGGCCCGGCCGCCGCGGCGACCGTGACCGGGTGCGGGGCCGGCAGGGCCGTGCGGTCGAGCTTGCCGTTGCCGGTCAGCGGGAGCCGGTCCAGGCTCACGTACGCCGACGGGATCAGGAACTCCGGGAGCGACGTCGCCAGGTGCGCCCGGAGCCCCGCCGGGTCGGGGCGCGCGGCGCCCGGGACGATGTACGCGACCAGCCGCGGGCCGGCCGCCCGGTCCCGCCGCACCACCACGGCGGCCCGGGTGACGTCCGGGTGCCGGGCGAGCGCCGCCTCCACCTCGCCGGGCTCGACCCGGAAACCGCGCAGCTTCACCTGGTCGTCGGCGCGGCCGGCGAAGTGCAGCACCCCGTCGGCGGTGCGGCGGACCAGGTCACCGGTCCGGTACATGCGCTCGCCCGGAGCGCCGTGCGGGTCGGCGACGAACCTTTCCGCGGTCAGCGCGGACCGGCCGACGTAGCCGCGGGCCAGGCCGGCCCCGGCCAGATACAGCTCGCCCACGACGTTCGCCGGCACCGGGCGGAGGCGCTCGTCGAGCACGTACGCCCGGACGCCCGCCAGCGGCCGGCCGATCGGCACGGTGTCCGGGACCTCGCCGGCGTCCCGCAGCGTCAGCGCGGTGACGCCGAGCGTCGTCTCGGTCGGGCCGTAGAGGTGCTGCACGACGGTTCCCGGGCAGCGCTCCAGGACCCGGCGAACGGCGCTGGCGGAGACCACGTCGCCGCCGGTCCAGACCTCGCGCACGCCGGCGAAGCAGTCCGGGTACTCGTCGGCGAGCAGGCCGAACAGCCCGGCGGTGAGCATCACGCAGGTCACCGCGCCGTCGCGGATCGCCTCGCTGAGGTCGGCGCCGTCGAGGTCCCCGGCCGGGGCGACGACGATCTCCGCGCCGGTGAGCAGCGGCATCCACAGCTCGTAGGTGGAGATGTCGAAGGCGTACGGGGAGTGCATCAGCACCCGCTCGCCCGGACCGGAGCGCCAGCAGGGGTCGGCGACCAGCTGGAGCACGTCGGCCTGGGTGACGCCGATGCCCTTCGGAGCGCCGGTGGAGCCGGAGGTGAACATGACGTACGCGAGCGCGTCCGGGCCGGTCCCGGCGGGCAGGCCGGCGTCGGGCGCCGGGCGGTCCCCGGGGTGGACGTGGACGCACGCCTCGGCGCCGGGCACCGGGTCGTCCCCGACGACGATCCGGGCGCCGGTCTCCCGGAGCACCGTCCGGATCCGCTCGGCCGGGAAGCCGCCGTGCAGGGGCACGTACGCCGCGCCGGCCGCGACGACCGCGAGGGTGGCGACGACCAGCTCGGGCGATCGGCGCACCCGCACCGCGACGGCGTCCCCGGGGCGCACGCCGTGCGCGACCAGGCGGCGGGCCAGCCGGTCCGCGCGCTGCGCCACCTCGCGGAAGGTGAGCACCGTGGCGCCGCTGCGCACGGCGACGGCGTCCGGGGTCCGCCCGGCCTGGGCGGCGAAGGCCTCGGCCAGGCCGCCGGTCACCGCGGGCGCGGGGGAACCGGCGACCGGCGCGGCGCGCTCGCCGGCGGTCCGGACGTCCACCCGGCTGATCGGTGCGCCGGGTGCGGCGACCACGGCGGTCAGCACCGTGCGGAAGCGGTCCGCGAGGGCCTGCGTGGTGGCGGGTGCGAACAGGTCGGTGCGGTACTCGACGACGCCGTCGATGCCCTGCGGGGTGCCGCCGGCGCGGCGCTCGGTGAGGTTCCAGGTGAGGTCGAACTTGGCGACGTCGAGGTCGACCGGCTGGACGCCGGTGTCCAGGCCGGGCAGCGACACGTCGTGCTCCGGGGTGTTCTGCAGCGCCAGCATGACCTGGAACAGCGGGTTGCGCGACAACGACCGCTCCGGCGCCAACCGCTCCACCAGACGCTCGAACGGCAGATCCTGATGCGCGTACGCCGCCAGATCCGTCTCCCGCACCCGACCCAGCAACTGCGCGAACGACGGATCGCCCGACATGTCCGTCCGCAACACCAACGTGTTGACGAAGAACCCGACCAACTCGTCCAACGCCTCATCGGTACGACCCGCGATCGGACTCCCGATCGGCACGTCGTCACCCGCACCCATCCGCGACAACAACACCGCCAACGCCGCCTGCAACACCATGAACAACGTCACGTCATGCTCACGAGCCAGGCGCAGCAACGCCCGGTGCAGCTCGGCGTCGAGGTGGAAGAGAGTCACGTCGCCGACGGCCGTTCCGGCCGCCGTGCGCGGGTGGTCCACCGGCAGGGTGAGCTGGTCGGGCAGGCCGGCCAGTGCCTCGGTCCAGTAGGACAGCTGGCGGCTGAGCAGCCCGTCCGGGTCGTTCTCGTCGAGCAGGTCACGCTGCCAGAGCGCGTAGTCGGCGTACTGCACCGGCAACGGCGTCCACTGCGGAGCGTCCCCGGCGAGCCGGGCCCCGTACGCGGTGCCGAGATCGCGCACCAGCGGGCCGAGCGACCAGCCGTCACCGGCGATGTGGTGCAGCAACAGCAGCACGACGTGGTCCTCGGGGCCGGCCCGGAAGACCGTGGTGCGCAGCGGCAGCTCGGTGGCGAGGTCGAAGCCGTGCCGCACGGCCGCGGACACCGCCGCCCGCAGGCCGCCGGGCGCGACGTCGCGAACCTCGATCTCCGGCCCGGGCTCGGGGACCTCGCGCACCAGCTGGTAGGGCATGCCCTCGTCGTCGGGGAAGACGGTGCGCAGGGTCTCGTGGCGGCGCATCAGGTCGCCGATCGCGGCGCGCAGGGCGGCCAGGTCGAGCGCCCCGGTCACCCGCAGCGGGTACGGCAGGTTGTAGGTGGGGCTCGGCCCTTCCAGCCGGTGCAGGAACCACAGGCGCTGCTGGGCGTACGAGAGGGCGGCGCGCTCACCCCGGCTGCGGGGCGTCAGCGGCGGGCGGCTCACGGCGCCCGCGCCGGTGCGGGCGGCGAGGCCCGCCGGGGTGGGCGTCTCGAACAGGTCGCGCACGGACAGCTCGACGCCGAGGGCGGCGCGGGCCTTGCTGACCAGCCGGGTGGCGAGCAGCGAGTGGCCGCCGAGGGCGAAGAAGTCGTCGTCCACGCCGACGCAGGGCCGGTCCAGCACCTCTCCGAACAGTCCGCACAGGATCTCCTCCTGCGGCGTGGCGGCCGCGTGCCGGACGGCGCCGGCCTCCGGCACAGGCAGCGCGGACCGGTCGAGCTTGCCGTTCGGGGTGAGCGGCAGCGCGTCCAGCACGACCACGGCGGCGGGCACCATGAAGTCGGGCAGCCGGCGGGCGAGCAGGGCCCGCAGCGCCGCCGGGTCGGGCGGGACCGCGGCGTCGTCCGGCACGACGTAGGCCACCAGCACGTCGCGGAGCACGACGGCGGCGCGGCCCACGCCGGGCAGAGCCGCCACGACGTTCTCCACCTCACCCGGCTCGATCCGGAAGCCCCGCAGCTTGACCTGGTCGTCGGCGCGGCCGAGGAAGTGCAGGGAGCCGTCGGCACGCCAGCGGGCCAGGTCGCCGGTGCGGTACATCCGCTCGCCGGGCGGGCCGTACGGGTCGGCGACGAAGCGTGCCGCCGTCAGCCCGGGGCGTTCGTGGTAGCCGCGGGCCACCCCGGCGCCGGAGAGGTACAGCTCGCCGGCGACGCCGGGCGGGACCGGCCGCAGCCGCCCGTCCAGCACGGAGACCCGGGTGTTGGCCAGGGTGCCGTGGATGGAGGCCGCGGCGGGCCAGGCCGCCACCCGTTCCGGCAGGGAGTTGGTGGTGACCGCGTGCGTCTCGGCCGGGCCGTAGACGTTGTGCAGACGGCGGCCGGGCCGGGCGAAGAACTCGCGGACCGCCCGGGTCAGGGTGAGCGCCTCGCCGCCCTGCAGGACGTCGGTCAGGTCGGGCAGGTCCGTCCCGGCCTCCGCGGCGGCCCGGCACAGCGTCTCGACGACGACGTTGGGGGCGAACAACTCGTTGACCCGGTTGTCGGCGAGCCAGCGGACCAGCCGGGCGGGGTCGCGGCGCACGTCCTCCGAGGGCACCGCGAGGGTGCGCCCCGACACGAGGGCGGCGAGGATCTCCTGCACCGAGAAGTCGAACCCGATCGCGGTGTACTGGGCGGTGACCGTGCCGAGGCCGCCGGGGAACCGCGAGACGTGCCAGGTGAGCAGGTTGAGCAGGCCGGCGCAGGGCATCACGACCGCCTTGGGCCGGCCGGTCGATCCGGAGGTGTAGACCAGGTATGCGGGATTGCCCGGCCGCAGCGGCGCGACCCGGTCGGCGTCGCGGGGCGCGGTGGCCGGTGCCCGGCGCAGCGCGGCGCGGACCTCGGCGGAGTCCAGCCGTACGGCGTCCGCCGGGACGCCGGGCATGCCGAGGACGGTGAGCACGCCGTCCGGCGAGCCGTCCGCCAGCAGGTACGCGATCCGCTCGGCCGGATACTCGACGTCGACCGGCAGGTAGGCGGCGCCGGCCTTGAGCGTCGCGAGCAGGGCGACGATCAGGTCCACGCCGCGCGGCAGGACCAGCGCGACGACCGACTCCGGGCCGATACCGCGGGCGGCCAGCAGGTGCGCGAGCCGGTTGGCCCGTTCGTCCAGCTCGGCGTAGGTCAGCTCGGTCCCGGCGGCGCGCAGCGCCACGGCGCCGGGGGCGGCGGCCACCTGCGCCTCGAACAGCTCGGGCACCGTGCCCGCCGGCGGCGGGACGCGGCGGCCCGCGCCGGCGGCGAGCAGCGCCGCGCTGCCCGCGGTGGTGAGCAGCTCCAGCGTGCTGACCGGACGGTCGGGCGCGGAGACGGCGGTGTGCAGGATCCGGGTGAACCACTGCGTCATCGCCTGGACCGTGGGCCGGTCGAACAGGTCGGTCCGGTATTCCAGGGCGCAGGTCACCCCCGCCGGTCCGCCGTCGCGGGTCCGCTCGGCGACGCTCAGGTGCAGGTCGAACTTGGCGATGCCGACGCCGACGGTCTCGAACGCGACGGTCAGGCCGGGCATCCGCAGGTCGCCGTCGGCCGTGCTCTGGAACGCCAGCATGACCTGGAACAGCGGGTTGCGCGACAGCGACCGCTCCGGCGCCAACCGCTCCACCAGACGCTCGAACGGCAGATCCTGATGCGCGTACGCCGCCAGATCCGTCTCCCGCACCCGACCCAGCAACTGCGCGAACGACGGATCGCCCGACGTGTCCGTCCGCAACACCAACGTGTTGACGAAGAACCCGACCAACTCGTCCAACGCCTCATCGGTACGACCCGCGATCGGACTCCCGATCGGCACGTCGTCACCCGCACCCATCCGCGACAACAACACCGCCAACGCCGCCTGCAACACCATGAACAACGTCACGTCATGCTCACGAGCCAGGCGCAGCAACGCCCGGTGCAGCTCAGGGTCCAGCTCGAAGCCGATCGCGTCACCGGCGTGTCCGGCGACGGCCGGACGGGGCCGGTCGGTGGGCAGGTCGATCTGCTCCGGCATGCCGTCGAGGGCCTGCGTCCAGTACCGCATCTGGCGTTCCATCAGGCCCTGCCCGTCGAGCAGGTCACGCTGCCAGAGCGCGTAGTCGGCGTACTGCACCGGCAACGGCGTCCACTCCGGAGCGTCCCCGGCGAGCCGGGCCCCGTACGCGGTGCCGAGATCGCGCACCAGCGGGCCGAGCGACCAGCCGTCACCGGCGATGTGGTGCAGCAGCAGCAACAGCACGTGCTCGCGCGGGCCGAGCCGGTAGAGCCAGGCCCGCAGCGGTGTCTCGCGGGCCAGGTCGAACGTCGAGCCGGCGGCCGTACGCAGCTGGCCGGGCAGCCGCCGCTCGTCGGTGTCCACGAGCGGCAGGTCCGGCGTCGCGGCGGCGGCGTCCAGGATCTCCTGGTACGGCGTACCGTCCTCGGCGGGGTAACGGGTGCGCAGCGCCTCGTGCCGGGCGACCACGTCCGCCAGCGCCTGGCGCAGGGCGGGGTGGTCCACCGGCCCGTGCAGGCGCAGCGGCATCGGAATGTTGTACGTGGCGCCGGGCCCCTCCAGCTCGTCGAGGAACCACAGGCGCTGCTGGGCGAAGGACAACGGGATGCGCGCCGGGCGCTCACCGGCGACCAGCGGCGGCCGGCCGTCCTGGGCGCCGCGCAGGCACGCGGCCAGCCCGGCCGGGGTGGGCGACTCGAACAGGTCGCGGACGGCCAGCTCCACACCGAAGCGTTCGCGGACCGCGCTGAGGATGCGGGTGGCGAGCAGCGAGTGGCCGCCCAGGGCGAAGAAGTCGTCGTCGGCGCCGACCCGGGGACGGCCGAGCACGCGGGCGAAGATCTCGCACAGCGCGGTCTCCTCGGCGTCCCGGGGAGCCCGCCCGGCGGCCGGGGCGGCGGCCGTGCCGGGTGCGGGGAGGGCGGCCCGGTCCACCTTGCCGTTCGGCGTCAGCGGCAGCGCGTCGAGCACCACGATCGCGGTGGGCACCAGGGCGGCGGGCAACCGGTCGGTGAGCCGGGCCCGCACCGCAGCGGGCAGCCCGGCGCGGGTTCCGGACACGGCCGGTTCACGGGTACGCGGCCCGCCCGGTCCCGGGCGGCACAGCCCGTCGAGCGGCCCCGGGTCGGTGGTGAAGACGACGTCGAGGCAGGTGGTGCCCGACCAGGTCACCGCCGTGCGGTAGCCGAGCTCGGCACCGATCGCGGCGAAGCGTTCCGGATCCACACCGGGACCGACCTCGGGGCTCTCGCCGGTGAGCCGGCCGTTGGGCACGTCGCGGACCCGCAGCACGGCCGGCCGCTCGGCGAGGGCGGCGCGCAGCGAGTCCTCGTCGCGCCAGTCCACCGACGGGGCCTCGGCGACCCGCAGCACGCCGGTCGCCTGCTTGTGCAGCACCACGTGGTAGCGGTACCGGGTCAGCTCGTTGTGCGCGGTGCCGCGCTGCAGCTGGATGTCGACCGCCGAGATCTCCGGGCGCCCGGCGGCCAGGTCGTGGAAGTAGTCGGGGTCGACCAGCAGCTCGCGCTCGGCGGCGACGGCCGCCTCGACCGCCCGGGGCAGGTCGGCGGCGGGGGTGCCGCGGCGCATCTCCACCGCGGTCCGCAGCAGCCGCAGCAGCCGCGGGTTGCGCACGTCGCCCACGAGGATGCGGCCGCCGGGGGCCAGCTGGGCCAGCGCCACGTCGAGCACCCGGGTCAGGTAGTCGGCGCCCGGGAAGTACTGGATCACCGAGTTGACGACGACGAGGTCGAAGCCGCCGGGCAGCCCGTCGGCGACGTCGGCCGCCTGGGCGCGCAGGGTCACCACGCCGTCGAGCTCGGGGCGGCCGGACACGACCCTGGTGAGGGCGTCGACGACCCGGGGTGAGAAGTCGGTGCCCCAGTACCGCTCGCACTGCGGCGCCACCTGGGACATGATCAGGCCGGTGCCGACGCCCAGCTCGAGAACCCGGCGCGGGCGCTGCTCGAGGATGCGGTCGACCACCGCCCGGCGCCACTCGCGCATCTCGCCGAGCGGAATGGGCTCGCCGGTGTAGGTGGAGTTCCACCCCTCGAACTCCTCGCCGAACTCGGCGGTGCCGGCGTCGGCGTACACGTCGTCGTAGGTGCGGCGCCACTCCTCGACGCGCTCGTCGTCCGCGGTGTCCGGCCCGGCCGCGACCACATAGCCGACGAGCTCGCCGTCGTGCACCGTGGCCGCGCCCTGCGCCA
The DNA here is from genome assembly GCF_014648355.1 of Couchioplanes azureus. Lineage (GTDB taxonomy): Bacteria > Actinomycetota > Actinomycetes > Mycobacteriales > Micromonosporaceae > Actinoplanes > Actinoplanes azureus. The sequence goes on along the minus strand of NZ_BMQY01000019.1, from coordinate 1,619 downwards.
CCTCGGGGCAGCCGGACAGGGCCGCGGCCACCTCACCCAGCTCGACCCGGTGGCCGCGGACCTTGACCTGGTCGTCGCCGCGGCCGGCGAACGTGAGGCTGCCGTCGTGGTGCAGGCGGGCCAGGTCGCCGGAGCGGTACATGCGCGCGCCGGGCGGGCCGAACGGGTCGGCGACGAACCGGTGTGCGGTCAGCGCCGCGCGCCCGAGATAGCCCCGAGCGAGGCCGTCACCGGCGAGATACAGCTCTCCGACGACCCCGGCGGGCACCGGCCTGAGCCACTCGTCGAGCACGTACACGCGGGCGCCCGCGACCGGCGTGCCCAGCGGTGCGACGACGCTGCCGGACAGCGGCCCGCTCATCGTGGCGCAGACGGTGGTCTCGGTCGGGCCGTACGCGTTGATCATGGTGCGGTCGCGGGACCACTCCCCCACCAGATCGGGCGGGCACGCCTCGCCCGCCACGACGAGCGTGCCGTCCCCCGGCCACCGGCCGGCGTCCAGCACCGGCAGCACGGCCGGCGGGAGGGTGGCGTGGGTGACGCCGTGCTCGGCGACGAGCCGGTGCAGCGACTCTCCCGGCAGGAGCCGCTCGGCGGCGGCCAGCACGAGCGTGGCCCCGCACAGCAGGCCCATGCTCAGTTCCCAGTACGCGGCGTCGAAGCTCGGTGAGGCGAACTGCAGCACCCGGCTGCCCGGGCCGACGCCCAGCCGGTCCCGCTGCGTGGCGGCGAGGGCGGACGCGCCGGCGTGCGACACCACCACGCCCTTGGGCCGGCCGGTCGATCCGGAGGTGTAGATGACGTAGGCCGCGCTCTGCGGCGACACCGGCGGCCGCGGGGCCGCGGGCGCGTCCTCGGGCCACGGCAGGTCCACGACGAACACGGGCACGGCGCCGAACCGGTCCGCCGAGGCCTGGTCGGTGAGCACCAGCGCGGGCCGCGCGTCGCCGAGCATGTAGGCGATCCGGTCGGCCGGATACTCCGGGTCCAGCGGCAGGTACGCCGCGCCGGCCTTGAGGATGCCCAGTTGGGCGACGACCAGGTCGACGCCGCGGGGCAGCGCGATCGCCACCAGGTCCTCGGCGACGATGCCCCGCTTGTGCAGGAGCCGGGCCAGCCGGTCGGCGCGCGCATCGAGCTCGGCGTAGGTGAGGGTCCGGTCCTCGTGGACCAGCGCGGGGGCGCCGGGCCGGGCGGCGACCTGCGCGGCGAACAGCTCCGGCACGGTCCTCGGCCCCGGTGCCGGCTCGCCCTCGGCGATCCGGTCGGTGGGGAGCAGGATGTCGTGCCGGCCGACCGGGGCGCCGGGATCCGCGACGCAGGCGGCGAGCAGGGCGCGCAGCCGGTGGCCGAACGCGGCGACCGTGGGCCGGTCGAACAGGTCGGTGTCGAACTCGAAGTCGCCCTCGATGCCGTCGGCGCCACCGTCGGCGGCGCGGCGCTCACGCACCGCCAAGGCCAGGTCGAACTTGGCGAAGTCCACGCGGACGGGCTCGTCCGCCACGGTCAGGCCGGGGAACTCCGGGGCGCCGCCGGGCATGTTCTGCACCACCAGCATTACCTGGAACAGCGGGTTGCGCGACAGCGACCGCTCCGGCGCCAACCGCTCCACCAGACGC
>NZ_BMQY01000018.1 GCF_014648355.1 Couchioplanes azureus | reverse complement strand
ATCTACCGACGCCTCGAAACCACACCGTCAACCTCTTGACCGGTCATAGGAGCGTCCACCCCACCCCCCGACGAACCGAGCCGGGCTGGGTCGGGCCGGGCTGGGCCGGGCTGGGCCGGGCTGGGCCGGGCCGCGCTGGGCCGGGCCGGGCCGGGCTGGGTCGGGCCGGGCTGGGCTGGGCCGGGCTGGGCTGGGCCGGACGCGAAACGGCGCGACAAACCGCGCGACGAATCGGACGCGACAAACCGGAGCGCGACCAGGCGCGCCGGCGGCAAGGCCGCCGGCGCGCCTGCGTCAGCTCAGCGACCACCCCGTCCCGGCCGGCGGCAGCGTGACCAGGCCGGGACGGCACATGCGCGGCGTGTGCCACGTGCGCTTTCTGTGGCCGTACTTATAAAAGCGAAAAGATCACGGCCCCACCCTCCCCACGTCGCGGGGAAACGCCGTCACCTCCCGGACGTTGGCCGCCCCCGTGAGCCGGGCCACGAACCGCTCCAGGCCGATCGCGAAACCCCCGTGCGGCGGCATGCCGTAGCGGAACCCGTCGAGATACCCCGCGATCGTCTCCGGCTGCGGCGCCACCGCCAGATAGTCCTCGTGACGATGCAGCCGCTGCCCGCCCGTCACCAGCTCGAGCCCGCGGAACAGCAGGTCGAAGCTGTTGCTCCAGCGCGGGTCGGACGGCTGCGGATGCGTGTAGAACGGGCGTTTCGCCATCGGGTAGCCGGTGACGAAGACGAACTCGGAGCCGTGTTCGCGCCGCGCCCACTCCCCCAGTTCGCGCTCGTGGGCCGGCGCCAGGTCCGGTTCGTCCGGCGCGGCACCGACCAGGCGCAGCGCGTCGGCGAAGTGCACGGACGGGATCTCGGCCGGCACCTCCGGCACGGCCAGGCCGGTCCGCTCGGCGACGGCTTCGGTCATGCCGGCCACGACCGTGGTGAGCAGCGCCATCACGTCGCGGTGGTCGGCGATGAAGCCGAGCTCCGCGTCGAGCGAGGTGTACTGCGCCAGGTGCCGCGAGGTGTCGTGCGGCTCGGCGCGGAACACCGGGCCGACCTCGTAGACCCGTTCGAAGACGCCGACCATCAGCTGCTTGTAGAACTGCGGCGACTGGGCGAGGTAGGCCGACCGGCCGAAATAGTCGAGCGCGAACACGTTCGCGCCGGACTCGGTCGCCGTACCGACGATCTTCGGCGTGTGGATCTCGACGAACCGCTGCCGGTCCAGCGCCGCCCGGAAGCCCGCGGTGGCCGCGGCCGACGCCCGCAGCGCGAGCGCCCGGGACGGATGCCGCAGGGCCAGGGCGGCATGGTCGAGCTGCGTGGCCAGGGTCGCGCTCAGCGCGGGGCGGTGCAGTTCGAAGGGCAACGGTACGGGCACAGCGCCGCTCAGCCGCCGCAGGGAAGGCTCGGTGAGCTCGACCCCGGCCGGCGCCGCCGCGTTCGCGGTGACCGTGGCCGTGACCTCGACGACGGTCTCCTCGGTCAGCTCCTCGAGCTGGGCCCGGACGCCCTCGTCGGTGACCACGACCTGGCTGAGCCCGGCGGCGTCCCGGACGATCAGGAAGGCGACCGACTTGAGCAGCCGGCGGCGGTGTACCCAGCCGGCCACGGTGACGGTCTGCTTCTCGTGGGCGGCCAGGTCGGTGGAGAGGATGCGTTGCATGGCGGGCGACCTCCTCTGGTGTCTGCAACGCGGCCCCAGGGAGGTGTGGGCGAGCGGGATCCTCGCGGTGCCACCACACCTTCGCGCCCGGACGACCGGGCGCCTCTTGTCGTGCTGCGGCTCGGGAGTGTCTTCGCGCCCCGGCGCCGGGCCACCTTTCCAGCTGCCGGTGGCTCTCTTCGCCGGCGGATCGGAGCGTTACTTGGTTCCGTCGTCGCCGTGAGCGCGAGGTTAACACTGAGGCCGCTGGGGCTCGCGGGATTATCGTGAGCGCGCTCACAGATTCGCCTACGTGAGCCTCGTCGCCCCTACTCCGGTTGATCTTGCATTCGGCGTAACCTCAGGGTCGTGACTATTGCTCCCGAGGGCCGCCGCATGCTGCGCATCGAGGCACGCAACGCCGAGACTCCCATCGAGCGGAAGCCGCCGTGGATCAAGGTCAAGGCCAAGATGGGCCCGGAATACACGCACATGCGCGGGCTGGTGCAGAAGGAGGGCCTGCACACGGTCTGCCAGGAGGCCGGCTGTCCCAACATCTACGAATGCTGGGAAGACCGTGAGGCCACCTTCCTCATCGGCGGCGACCAGTGCACCCGGCGGTGCGACTTCTGTCAGATCGACACCGGCAAGCCCGCCGAGTTCGACGCCGACGAGCCGCGCCGGGTGGGCGAGTCCGTCGCCACCATGGGCCTGAAGTACGCCACCGTCACCGGCGTGGCCCGCGACGACCTGCCCGACGGCGGCGCGTGGCTCTACGCCGAGACCGTGCGCCAGATCCACAAGCTGCAGCCGGGCTGCGGCGTGGAGCTGCTGATCCCCGACTTCAACGCCGAGCCCGACCAGCTCGCCGAGGTCTTCGGCGCGGCGCCCGAGGTGCTGGCCCACAACGTCGAGACCGTGCCGCGCATCTTCAAGCGGATCCGGCCGGCCTTCCGCTACGAACGCTCGCTGGACGTCATCACCCAGGCCCGCGCGGCCGGCCTGGTCACCAAGTCCAACCTGATCCTCGGCATGGGCGAGGAGCGCGCCGAGGTCTCCCAGGCCCTGCGCGACCTGCACGCCGCCGGCTGCGAGCTGATCACCATCACGCAGTATCTGCGGCCCACCCCGCGCCACCACCCGGTGGAGCGCTGGGTGAAGCCCGAGGAGTTCGTCGAGCTGCGCGAGGAGGCCGAGCAGATCGGCTTCGCCGGCGTCATGTCCGGGCCGCTGGTCCGCTCGTCCTACCGGGCGGGCCGCCTCTACCGCCAGGCCCTGGAGGCCCGCGGCTGACGGGCGGGCTCCGGCCCTTACACTTTCGGGTATGGCAAAACCCCAGGAGAAGGTGTCGTTCCGCGAGCGCCTGAAGCAGATCGGCCAGGTCTTCGCGTTCACGGCACGGCAGGACAAATGGTTCGTCCCGCTGGTCATCGCCGCGGCGCTGATCCCCCTGGCGATCACCGTACTGTTCGTCCTCCTGGACTTCGGCTGGGTCTGGATCCCGATCGGCATCATGGTCACCCTGCTGGCCGTGCTGATCGTGCTGAACCTGCGCTCCAACGCGGCCATGATGAACGCCGCCGAGGGCCAGCCCGGCGCCGCCGCCTCGATCATGGAGAACATGCGCGGCGACTGGCGCGTACGCCCCGCCGCCAGCTCCACCACCCAGTTCGACATGGTCCACATCGTCATCGGCCGCCCCGGCGTGATCCTCCTCGGCGAGGGCCAGGCGCAGCGCGTGCGCACCCTGCTCGGCCAGGAGAAGCGCCGCCTCTCCAAGGTCATCGGCAACGCCCCGATGTACGACTACGTGATCGGCGGCCAGGAGGGCGAGCTCTCCATCCGCAAGCTGCGGACGACCATGATGAAGCTGCCCCGCAACCTGACGGGCAAGGACGTCAACGCGCTGGACAAGCGCCTCGGCGCCCTGCTGGCCCGCCCCCAGATGCCGAAGGGCGCCATCCCGAAGAACATGCGGCCGAGCAAGGGCGCGTTCCGCCAGCAGCGCCCCCGCTGACCCGGCGCCCCTTACCGGGCGCCTCCCCGCACGGTCGCGTCAGGCGGCACGTTGTGCCCGTTTGAGACCATATGTCCGTGAGAGGTCGACGTTCCCCGGGCGCCGTCGACGATGCCGCGCCGCGCCCCCTCCGCTGGCCCTGGTTCCTCTCCGACCAGGGGCTGCTGACCGCGGCGTGCGTGGTCGTCGGCGTCGGGATCGTGGCCTCGGTCATGATGCTGCTGATCGCCACCGACGTCCGCGGGCCCGACCGGGCCAAACTTCAGATCGAGGCCATCAAGTACGGGCTCGGCTTCGTCGCCGCCGGCGGGGCGGCGGCCGCCTTGCTGCTGGCCGTACGCCGGCAGCGGCTGTCGGAGCACACCCACGAGCTCGAGCTGCGCAAACACGCGCACACCGAGGCCGACGCCACGGAACGCCGGGTCACCGACCTCTACACCAAGGCGGCCGAGCAGCTGGGCTCCACCGACGCCGCCGTCCGGCTCGCCGGCCTCTACGCCCTGGAACGCCTCGCGCAGAACAATCCGGCCCAGCGGCAGACGATCGTCAACGTGCTCTGCGCCTACCTGCGGATGCCGTACACGCCCCCGCCGGCGCCGGCGCCGCTCGCGAGCCGGACCCCGGCGCCGCCGAACGAGCTCCCGTTGCCCGCACCGGTCAGCGCGACGGCCGACGCCCGCACCGCTCATCAGGAACTGCAGGTCCGTCTGACCGCGCAGCGGATCCTCACCGCCCACCTGCGGCTACCCGCGGACCTCGAACCCCAGCAGGCCGCAGCGGTGGCACCCGACCCGTGCCAGACGTTCTGGCCCGCAATGGACCTGGACCTCACCGGCGCCACCCTGATGGCCTGGGACGTGGACCAGGCTCACGTCCACCACGCCGCCTTCGCCGCGGCGACCTTCCACGGACCCGCGTCGTTCGCCAACGCCAGCTTCACCGGCACCGCCCGCTTCGGCGGCGCAGAGTTCACCGGCGACGCCCGTTTCGCCGAGGCCATCTTCGCGGACCAGGCGGACTTCGACGCGGCGACCGTGGCGGGCGTGGCCGAGTTCACCCAGGCGGTGTTCGCCGAGGACGTCGGCTTCCGGCACGCCACCTTCCAGGGCGTCGCCGACTTCGCGGAGGCCACCTTCTCCGGCGGCGCCTGGTTCCGGGACGCGACGTTCCACGTCAACGCCGAGTTCCGGGGAGCGGCCTTCGGTCTCGAGGCGGACTTCCGCCAGGCCACGTTCGAGGAGAACGCCGGCTTCCGCGACGTCGTCTTCTCGGCCAAGGCCGACTTCGACCGCGCGACCTTCTCCGGCGGCGGCTGGTTCGGCGAGGCCACGTTCTGCGGCAACGCCTGGTTCCGCAAGACCCGGTTCCGCGACGTCGCCTGGTTCGGCAAGGCACACTTCGGCGCCGACGCCCGCTTCAGAACCGCCGCCTTCGCCGGCGACACCGCATTCCGCACCGCCACCTTCGACGGCATCGCGGAGTTCAGCCGGGCCTCCTTCGCCGCGGAGGCGGTGTTCGACGAGGCGACCTTCGCGGCGAGCGCCTGGTTCGGCGAGGGCAACTTCGCCGGGCGAACCAGCTTCCACACCACGACCTTCGCGGACGCGGCCTGGTTCAGCGACACCATCTTCCTGGGCGACACCGGCTTCGCCGAGGCCCGCTTCGCCGCGGGCGCGGCCCTGGAGGAGGCCCGCGTGCTGCCCCGCGAGGACCGCAACGACACCTGGCCGCGAGGATGGTGGCTGGTGCCCGGGACAGAGTTCGGACGGCTGCTGCACTCGCCGGCGGACACAGCAGGCTAACGGCCGACGGGCGGATCTTGCATATGGCCTGCGTACGTCTAGACTCCTGCGTTCATGTCTCGGGGAGGGCGCAGTGCCGACAGATCCGCAAAGCGTGCTTTCCGACTGGGAAAGCCGGGTGGAGCAGTGGCCCACGCCGAGTCGGTGCAGGCCCTCGGCGTGATCGCCGACGCCATGAGCAAGGCGACCACCATCGTCGGCGCGATGGTCGGCGTCATCCGCAACACCATCCGTGACATCGTGGCCGAGGTCGTCGGCGCCTGCATCTCGAAGGCGATCCAGGCCGCCACGGTGGTCCTGATCCCGAAGGTCGCCGCGGAGGTCGCCATCCTGGTCGGCAAGGCCAGCACCCAGATCCTCGACGTGTTGAAGCGGCTCTTCACCGCCATCAGAAACATGTCCATGATCACCAAGCAGTGCGACGACATCCTCCGGCAGATCGGACAGGCCAGCCGTGACACGCTGCGTCTGGATGCCTTCCGTACGCCAGCAGTGGTCGAGAGCGCGCCTGCCTGGAAGGGCTTCCGGCAGGACAATGTGGTGGTCAATACCGCGCGGAGCGCCGGGCAGACGAACACCTCACAGAACAGTGGGCAGTCGGGAGATACGCTGCGGGACGACAACCCGTCCCCGAAGCCGATCGATCTTCCGCTCTGACAGGAGGCCCCCATGGACTCTTGGCGGGAGCGGGCTGCCGAACGGCTCGCCGAGATCAGGGAACAAGAGCGAGAGCTCGACGAGATCAGGGAACGAGAGCGAGAGCTCGACCGAAAGACCGCTGATCCGGAGGCCGGCACCGCGGTCGGGTTCGTCCGCTCGTTCCTGGCCATCGCCGCCATTCTGGTCCTGGGGTTCGGCCTGCTCGGACTGGCGGTGACACTGAACCGGCTCGCCGGCGAGGACATGGCCGACGCCAAGCGCGAGGGCGAGGCGACCGTCAGTTACTGCGTCACACACGGGCCGATCACCACCCGCGGCTTCGGGTCCTGGGCCAGCTGCGAGGCGCAGATGACCTGGGCCGACGGCCAGGTGGAACGGGCAACCGTCGGCGACGTGTTCACGTCGGCGGACATCGGCGCCACCGTCCGCGTCGGCGATCTCGGCAGCCACCGTGGCAGCAGGCTGCTGGCCCGCGCCGACCAGACGCCGAAGCCATGGCTGGCCTGGCTCAGCTACGGAGTCGGCGTCGTCGCCATGGTGCCCACCTTCGTCGGCGTGCTGCTCCTGCGCGAGCTCCTGCGTTTCCGCAAGAGGTAGAGCGGCGGACCCGACCTGAGGACTTGGCGCCGGACAATGGCGTAGGGCCGTCGGGGACACGGCCCGCTAGAGGGTGTCTCTCACCCAGCTGACGCCGCAGGAAAGCACAATGAACACGAGCACCGTGCCGATGCGGAGCCACGGCACATCCGAAATCTTTCGATCGAAACCGATCGACAGGCTGGTGCCGAGGCACAGGACGAACATGAGGCAGAGGAAGACGGTCAGCGCGTTCTCCGCCGTACTGTCGACGTTCCAGTAAGCCCAGGCACCGAGGGCGGTCGCTCCCAGCAACAGCGCGGAGATGACAGCCAGTGGCACGGCGATCCGCCAGCGCTGGAACGGCGTCACGAGTCCCCGCCGTCCGCGTCGGCCGCGCTCTCGCGGCGGAGTCGGTGTGCGGCCTGCTCGATGTCGGCACGCTGCTCCGGGGACATGCGGCTCTGCTCGTCCTGCGCGGCCTGAGCCGCCGCGGCCAGGGCCTCGCTGTGCCAGGAGTTGTCCGCCGCGGCTCGCAGACTCGCCTCGCCGCTCAGCACCGTGCGGGCGAGGGAGCCGAGCGCGTCGTCCTTGCCGCGGGTAGCGGCGAGGTGACGCAGCACGGAACGGGCGAGCGGGTCATGCGTGATATCGCCGGTCATGAGCGAGTGCGGTCCCTTTCGGAGGGCTCAGTAGCCGGCTGGGTGCCGGTAGGGCTGAACGGTCGGTAGGTCCTTCACAGCGAGGGTGGCCTTGATACCGGTGATGGAGCCACCGATCAGTTTGAGTAGATCCTCGGCGTTGCCATAGAACTTGGAAATCTCTTTGTAGAGGTCGTACGCCTGCCACGTGTAGTACGCGGCAACACCGTACCCGGCGATCGGACCGACGACGGTCTCGATGGTGGCCGTGCCGATGGCCGCCGAGGCGTTGATGATGATGAGAACGTCGAGGAGGTCGCTGATCAGGCCGCTCACCACGTCGAACAGCTTCTTGACCGCCTCGGCGGCCTGCATGTAGAGGTCGTTGTACTGTCGGCACGCGCTCTGCAGGTTCATGGCGGCGGCCCCGAGGGCGACCTGGAATTCCTGCTCGGCCTCGGCGGCCTTGCCGCGCCAGACCGACGGTACGTCGGCGGCCGTGGCGATGAGGTTGCGGCCGATGTCGTGTGCGGCGGCGCCGGCGAGACCCATCGCGTTGCCGCAGTGCACATAGGCCTTCCAGTCGCCGCTGAACTGCGAAGCCCACCCCTCGAAGGGGTCGTAGCTGAACAGCCAGATGCTGACCTGCCGCAGCCATGCCGACGGACTGATCAGGTCGGCCATGGGATTGATCGACCACATCTCGATGCCGATCGCATATTCCGGATTCCGCAGGTGCGCGGTCGGTTCCGCGATGTCGGCGAACGCCGAACGATAGCCCTGCAGATCGGGACGTCCCTGGCTCAGCGTCCCGCGCAGGGCGGTGGCGTCCTTGGGGCCGGGATATCCGGCATCCACCCGAGCGGCTGCGTCCTGGTCGGTACGAGCGTAGTCACGCTGGGCCGCGTTGATCTGGGTACCGGCGCCTCCGGCGATCTCTGCGAGCCGGGTGAGAGCGCCGGTGACCTCCTCGTACGCATGCTTGTGCGGAGAGATGAGGCGCATGATGAGGCCGACGTCGGAGAAGCTCAGGTCGCAGTGCTTCTTGGTGTAGTCCAGCGTGTCGGCGGCGTCTCCCGAAGCACGGGCGAGCACGTTGTAGAGGCTGTTCAGCCCGGCGGCATCGACGTAGAACTCGCTCATGATCCCCCGCGTTGATCGAGTGACGAAGCCGCACGATAGAGGGCCGGATCATGAGCCCGCAATCTGACGTACGGCCCCCGCTTTCCGCGGGAGATCGCGGGACGGTTCTCCACCAGCGGTGGCTGTCGTTCGACAGACCGGCTGGCGTGCCGGATTGTTCGGCGACGTAGCCCGGAGTGACCGACCGTGATGGAGACGTGTCGCGCGATGGTTCATGCACCTGCGCTGGAAACGATGGTCGGAGTCAACCGGCACATTCGACTCCTGAAGAATCCGCGTCAACTGCCGTTCGATCTCCACCGAAATGGCTTTATTTGTGCATCCGTTCGGATACCCACTTTTGCGAGGTCCGGTTCCAGCTCATTCGTCCTGTTGCTCGTGAACGATCTGTTGGATACGGTGCTGACGCCATCGTGGCGACATCATCGGGGGAGGTTCGTTTTGCGCGACAGGTCCAGACGTTTCATAGGTGCGATGCTCGTCGTGACCGCATCAGCGGGTGCGGCAGTCGCGAGCGCTTCGCCGGCCGCGGCCTGGGAGCCGATCGGCTGCAAATACAACGCTTCGGGCAACTCGCTGAAGTGGCAGAATGTGAGCTCGAGTAACGCATACTCCAACCCTGCCGAGTGGAGCATCATCGCTTGGAACTCGTCGTCGACGCAAATCCAGTTCACCAAGGTCAGCTCGGGAGCGAACCTCCGCATCACCGATGGGAACTTCGGCAACGTGATTTTCGATGGAGTTCTGCTCGACGCCAGCGGAGTTCATCCAGACAATGACAACCCGTTGCACACCTGTCAGAACGGCTTCTGGTCGCAGACCAACACCGCCTGGTCCAATCGTTACCACACTGACAGTTATCCGGGAGCCAAGAAGCAGAGTGTGATCGTTCACGAGATTGGACATGCTCTGGGCCTCTGGCACCGAGAAAGGCCTACCGGGCCCTGTTCCGATGTCAGCGTGATGCATGGCGACACGGGGCGTCGCTACGACGTCTGCGGCGTCAATACCGTGACGCCCGACGACAGACTCGGCGCCAACTCGCTCTACTGATGCGGTCCAGAAGGAGACTAGATGTTCACCCGTAAGATCGCATTGTTGGTGGCCGCGACCGTCGGCATCACCGGATGCAGCGTAGGGCGCACACAGGATGCCCCGGTTCCACCGGCCGAGCCGAAGAAGGCCGAGCTTCACGTAAGTCGTGCCAAGGATTACACGACGATGGCTCAGTTGAAGCGCGACAGCACCGCCATCCTCATGGGTACAGCGGGCGCCTCTTCGGTCGAAGAAACGGCCGGAATACAATTCACGGTCACCCAGTTCACGGTGAACAAGGTCATGTGGGGAAGCGTTCCGTCGGGAACTGTCGCGATCAGGCAGCTCGGCGGCCCCGCGGCCGACTCTGAAGACACCTCGGTGCTTCTGTCCGAAGGATCGCGGTATGTCGTCTTCCTCAAGCCGTTCGAGATGACACCTGGCGTCGCAACCGGACAGTACATCGTCACCGGCGACAGAGGCCTGTACCAGCTCGACGGCAAGGGACGCCAATACACCTTCAAAGGTGGTTCCGAGTCGTCGCTTCCTTCTTCGATTTCTACGGACAGCGCCGACACGGGGCAGTTCCTGAAGTAGCTGCGTCGCTCTTGGGGCGCGGCGACCTGGTTGCTGAATCGACCGCCGCGCCCCTCTCCCTCTCCCGTTTCGACAACGTCGCGCCTGCCGTTTGCCGACAGACCCAGGCCGTCCGTCAAGCCCGTGCGACCCCGGTACGGGATGAGTGACCGACTGAGTGACCACCGGCGTGCGCAGCTCCGGACGGCATGGACGTCGACGGATTAGTTACGCAAAACGGCGGCCATGGCGGCTAGGAGCCGAGCATGACCGCCGTTCTTCGCGCGGTACCCGAGGTCGGATCAGCGGGCGCTTCTTCGATCAGACGTTGTAGTACATCTCGAATCAAACGCGCTGTAGCGTTGACCTGCACGAGGGCTAGAAATCTGAGGGCTGACCTGCTTCAACGCTGGCCGCTGGTTCTCATTGTCTTCCACTCGTTTTGCGGCGGAGTTGTCGCGTGGTTGTCGCGATCGATCTTGGTCGCAATGCATCGGACAGTGAATCTGCGACCCCTCGGCCCCCAGGATGGTCAACACGCTCCGTTGACCAGCACAGGCGTGCGAATGTGCTGGTCACGCTTGGTGGTGCTCGTATGTCTTATGTGGGTCGGCAGGGTACGGAAATCAAGATCGTCTCCCAGGCTTCTCCCAACGAGCGGGGTGGCTTCTGCCTGTGCGGGCATCCCGTCGCGCAAGCCTCGCTCGGCCGGGCCGCGCCTGCCCGGTCAAGGTGGAGCGCCCCACCGGACGAACGACCTTGACCGGGCAGGCGCGGGCTGGTTGCCTCCGGTGTGCGCTGGGTTGACGTTCAGGTGCAGGCATCCCGGAGTCGCCGGGTCCAGGGGCGGAGCCCCGGCCGCCGGAGGCCCGTCCCGGGTCGTAGGGCCGGAGGCCCTACCCGCCGGAGGCGAATACGGCAGACTCGCTGCTGTGACGAGTTACCCTGATCCAGCCGACCTGTATCCCGATGTGGCCGCGATGGGCAGTCTCGCCGCAGCGCTGCAGGCAGCGGCGGCCGAACACGGGCTTTCGCTGGGCCAGGTGGTCGCCGACGAGAGGCAGCCGCTGTATTACGCCGGCGTCACCAGCGCGACCCCGTTGCGCAAGGATCTTGGCGTTACCGCCGGAGCGGTCGAGCGTTGTTGGGTGATCACCGGTTGGGGTCAAGGCATCTGGCTGATCGGCGGCTCCACGCAACATCTGACCGATGTCGCCCGGGCGGCGCAGCTGTGGCGCGACGGGGTACCGCTACGCGACATCGAGCAGGCGGTGCCGTTTGTGGAGCTGCCACGACTCGCCGAAGCTGCCGAACAAGGGCCGGCGCAGGTCGTAGCGACCCAGTGGCAGCTCTTGCGTGAGGCCGCTGACCAGGCACCCTGGCCAGAATACCGAGAGCTGCTCGACGCGGCCTACGCCGAGCCGAAGCTGCGCCAGCTATACCCCTACACGAGCCACTGGGCCCTGAAGTTCTCGACTACTACGGGGTACCCGTTTTCCCCCAACGCGGTGTGCGTGGAGACGCAGAATGGTCAGTTCGTGGTGAGGACCTCATGGGATGGCGTTGTCCTCGGCCAGCCCACCACCGCCGAGGAGGCCGTTTCGCTGGTCTTGTCCCGGCTGCCCAGCGATGTCGGGCCCGCGACGGCAGGGCCATACCCGTACGGGGACGAGTCCTAATAGGCTGACGCCCTTTGCACGTGAGCCCCGGTCGCCGCGGCGAACGAGCGACCGGGGCTTCGGCGTGTCCACCGGACGCCGCGGTGTTTGCTGCCGGCTCGCGCCGAGAGCGAAGCGGCAAGGCGCGAGCCGGCAAGCGGATCGGACCGCGTGGCGGCCCGGAGGGCTGCCTTGAAGACGTATAGAAAGTTCTCACGGGAATGATGTCGATCGTGATGTCCCGTCACGGCTGATGCTTGACAGTCGCGTCCCACCTGATGCTTGACATGATCACCGTTTGGCTTCCTGATCACGTGTTGTTGCGGCAGCGCGGGGTCTGGGGGCCGGGGATTGGCACTGGTGGCAATGTCGATCGTGGTACAGCGGTATCAGGCCGTGCTGGCGGTCCTGGCCGGGGATCCGGTCGTGGAGGTGGCCGGCAAGGTCGGAGTGTCGCGGCAGAGCGTGCATGCCTGGCTGCGCCGTTATGCCGACGAGGGTCTGGCCGGTTTGCAGGACCGGTCGCATCGCCCGGACAGCTGTGCTCATCAGGCATTGCCGCAGGTGGAGGCGTTGGTGTGTGAGCTGCGCCGGCATCACCCGAAGTGGGGGTCTCGGCGGATCGCGTTCGAGTTGGGCCGCAATGGCTGCCCCGGCGATGTGATGCCGTCACGGATGACGGTCTATCGGATCCTGATTCGTCATGGGCTGATGACTCCGGCCAAACGGCGCCGGGGCCGCAAGGACTATCTGCGCTGGGAACGCGATCGGCCGATGGAACTCTGGCAGATGGACATCGTCGGTGGGATCTTCCTGACCGACGGGACCGAGGCCAAGGTCGTCACCGGCGTCGACGACCACTCCCGGTTCTGCGTGATCGCCTCGGTGGTGCGCCGGGCCACCGGCCGCGCGGTCTGTCTCGCCTTCGCCGAAGCGCTGTTCGAGTTCGGGGTGCCCGAGGAGGTGCTGACCGACAACGGCAAGCAGTTCACCGCCCGCTTCGGTAACGGTGGCGAGGTGATGTTCGACCGGATCTGCCGGGAGAACGGCATCGTGCACCGCCTCACCCAGCCCGCGACACCGACGACCACCGGCAAGGTGGAACGCTTCCACCAGAGGTTGCGGCGGGAGCTGCTGGATGACGTCGCGCTCTGGCCGGATCTGGACAGTGTGCAGGCGGCGATCGACGTGTTCCGTCACGAGTACAACACCGACCGGCCGCATCAGTCGCTGGACATGGCGTTTCCCGCCACCCGATTCCGGCCTGCCGAACCCGGCGTGATGCCCCTCAAGCTGCCCGCCTCGCTCACGACACCAGGCGAACCGGCCCTGCCGCCGGTGCCGCTGCTGGTGAGCGCACCCGCGGTGACGTCCTGGTCCGGCGACGCGGTGGAATTCGACCGGGTCGTGCCACCGTCGGGCAATCTGCAGGTGGCCGGGAAACAGTTCTGGCTCGGCCCGAACCAGTCCGGGATCACGGTGACGTTCTGGGCCGACACCGACGTCATCCACCTGCTGATCGGCGGCGCCCGGATCAAATCAGTGCGGTCGCACCTGTCCGTCGCCGACCTCACCGGCCTGCTGCGTCAGGGCGGGCGCCCGGCCGGTCCGCCACCGCTGCCCCCGGCCGAGCATGGTGACGCGGTCGAGGTGGACCGGAGCGTGAACCGGGCCGGCAGCGTGTCGCTGGGTCAGCATCTGGTCCTGGCCGCGGAGATCCTCGGCGGGCGCCGGGTCGGGATCCGCATCGAAGCGGCGACGCTGAGCTTCTTCGACCTCGACACCCGTCACCTGCTGCGGACCCGGCCGAACCCGCTGACCCCGGCCGACATCAGCCGGCTCCGTGGCGTGCGCCCGGCCGGCCCGCCGCCGCAACCCGCGACCGCCGCAGTGCCTGTTCAGCGGCGGGCGTCGAACTCCGGCGTGGTCATGGTCGTCGGGCAGAAAGTCGCTCTCGGCCGCGCCCACGCCGGCAAGACCGTCACGATCGAGGTCACCGACACCGACCTGACCATCCACACCGACGCCGGACCCCGCACCGTGCGACGCACCAACGACCAGCCGATCCGGTAACCTCAAAGCCAGCCGACCCCGCAAGGTCAGCACCGAAACCTAGACCAACCGTCAAGCAACAGCTGGGACGCAAACGTCAAGCATCAGGTGGGACTAGACATGATGTCGATCGTGACCTCGGTGACCGCGTCTGACCCCTAGTGCTCACCGGCTTAGTGGCTGCCGTCCATCACCGCCCGCGACCAGTCGATCCCGCCAGCGGCGGTCAGTTCGGCGAGCAGCAGCCGGTGCAGCCGATCGAACACTGCAGCTCGGTCCAGCGCTTCAAGCGCCGCCAGCGCGTCATGCCGGAGCCGAAGCCGAGTTCTTGAGACATGTCCTCGCAGCCGATGCTGGCGTACAACACCAACAAGAGGCCGTGCAGGCAGAACCGGTCCGGCACCGGCCGTGGCCGCGGCGCCCTATCCGCCACGGGTTGCAACAGCGGCTCGATGCGATCCCACAACGCGCCATCGATGCCACCAACGCTCGATGCAACGCTGATTCACGAGTCCGTTTTAGCAGCTCTTAGCACTCAGTACAGATCGACCGCGGGTGGGCGCCGGTTCTCGCAGCGCGATCGGCTCGCTCGCTCTTTCGGGGCCCAGTTTCTTGATATCGGGTCCGTTGCCAATTGCGTGATCCACACCGCGCGCCTCACATTCATGCGCTCGAAGGCGGCAATTGCTGTTGATGGATCGAGGAAATTGCCGCCTCCTGCAGTCCCACTAATCCGTCGTTCTTCATTTCGACAAGCCGGGATCTGAGCGCAACGTAGTTCACAGACGGGGGTATGTCTACCGCCATGTAGTTGGGCGAGTCGCTGAACTCCCACGAGCAGCCGGACTCCATAAGCATCTGCTCCACGAGAGCCTCGGCGCGTGATTCCATTAAAATGATGCGGATTGTTGAATGCCCGGACCCTTCCACGAAGCTCTCGAAAACTACTTCACGGCGCTCATGGTCGGGTACCACCCTGATGATGTCGCCGTACGACACGCCTCTCACGTAGAAAGGAATGTTCAAAACTCGAAGATGCAGCTTGACTTGCGTCTTCGCGGCCCAAAGACGTTCCGTGGAGAAAGGAGGCCAATCATCCCGTTCTCGTGGAAGGTCGAACGTGACCTTGAAACGCCTTTCCTCACTTGCAGTCGATTCACTCATCTTCAGTCCAGAAGGTCTCTAAGCTCGGCATCCCACTTCCAGAGGGGCTTCGTCGATTTGTGGCGGTTGCATCTCCGGCAGGAAACGGCTCCATTGTGAGATCCTCCGTGACCTCCCAGTACGCGCGGTTCCCTGTGGTCAATCTGCGCATCATCGGGCTTCCCGGGGACGCCTCTCGTGGAGGGCCGGCGAACCACAGTAATATTGCAGTATTCACATTTTAGAATGCCGCCGTTCTTCTTCAGGTTGGCCTCGTAGACCTTCTCTCTTTCCGCATCGGTGAAGTCCAGTCCTTCTCGATCACAGTTGTGCACAAGTACCGGGGTTTTGTCGGCGAGTACATAGTACGTGTGGATGTCGGCGACGGTGAGGTTGTACATCGTGCGGCGACCGTCGAAGGAGCGCACATCTATGACGCGCTGCAGGGTGTTGTCGGCTGCGAGCAGGCTTGCAGCCGTGGTCAGCTCCCCAGCGCCGACCCACTCGTCGGTGGACTGATCCCAGAAGGGGTGTTCCTGAGTGGTCCGGATGAGCGCCTGCTTTCCGTCTGACGTGCGAACGGTCAGGTTTGTGAACTTGCGGTCGTCGTTGATGTGGGTGGCGGTAACCTCGCGACCCTCAGTGCGACTGGTTTTCGGATCGGTGGCGAGTACCTTGTCGCCGACTTTGATGTCGGCGATCTTCTTGCTGCTGCCATCGGCCATCAGGACCCGCGTGTCCGGGGTGAAGCTATTGCCCGAACAGTCGTCGCTGGATGGATCCTCTCTGTCTGGCTTGGGCTTCTTCGGTGCCGGTTTGGCATTGGGTTTGGGTTTCGCAGGATTTTTGGGGCGCTGGTTTGCAACCTTCCTGCCACCAGACTTTTTCCCGCCGGCCCCCTTGGTGGAACTCTTGGGTCGGCTCTGTGGCTTGGCTTTGCTGCCTCCAGCCCTGGGCCCCCTGACGATCTTCTTTGGAGGCTTGGGCGTGGATCGCCTGGAGGCGCGGGAGCGTCCGAATACCTTCTCGTTGTGCGCGTCTCGTGATTCAGAGCGGCTGAACCTCGGGGTGACCGTCTTGCCAGGCTTTGCTTTGGCGTTTGAACCGCGGCCCTTCGAGCTGCTGCCCTTAGAAGTGCGCCTGAAGATGTTGTTCCAGCTGGGCATGGCAACGCGGGGTACTGCTGCGAGTCCGCCGCCTCCGCCGCCGGCGCGGGGGTCGAATGCGAGTCCGTCGGGGTCGGAGAAGCTGATGGGGTTGTTGTTGGCGTAGGCGTAGGCGTGCAGGGTCTGTGGGTCGCCGGGGGTGGTGAGGGGGTCGACGGAGATGAAGCGGCCGGTGGTGGGGTCGTATTCGCGGGCGCCGAGGTGGGTCAGGCCGGTGGGGTCGGTGGTGCCGCCGACGAAGCCTTTGCGGTCGGGCCAGATCGCGGCCGGTCCGCGGGCTTCGCCGAAGGGGGTGGTCCGGCGGCGGGTGGAGGTGAGGGTGGCGGCGTTGATGGCGAGTTGTCCGGTGCCGTGGTGGTCGCTGATCATCCAGGTCAGGCCGTCGGCGGAGGTGCGGACGGCGTCGCCGTAGTAGCGGGTGCCGGTGGCTTTGCCGGTGGTGTCGACGCGGATTTCGCTGTGACCGAGTTCGAGGGTTACCGCGGTGGGGTCGATGGTGATGAGCCGGGTGCCGTCGGCGTCGTAGGTGTAGTAGTGGGTGCCGCTGGCCGCGGTAGCGAGGCTGGAGAGCAGTCCTTCGGCGTCGAAGGTGTAGGTGTCGGTGCCGGCGGTCGTGGTGCGGGTTTTGAGGTAGCCGCCGGGGTCGTAGGTGTAGGAGGTGGCCGGGCCGCCACCGCGGGTTTCGCGGCGGGTCAGGGTGTGCGGCTGCGCAGCCCCGGCGGCCGGGGTGGTGTAGTCGCGGATGGTGTCACCGGCCGGGCTGTGGCGGGTGTCGGTCTTGCGGTTGCCGACGAGGTCGTAGGTGAACGACTGCCAGTACGCATCCGGTCCACTGACCGCGGCCTGGGTGGGGCTGGTTTGGCAGGTCGCGGCGGTGGTGGTCCAGGCCTCGGTGAGGCGGCGCAGGTAGTCCTGCTGGAAGCACTGCTGGGTGACGGTGGTGTTCCCGGCGGCTTCGTTGACTTCGTTGATCGCGGTGATGTTGCCGCTGGGGTCGAAGCTGTAACGCTCGGTGAGCTTCTCGTCGAAGCTGTCGGCCGCTCCCGGCCGTTCGGTGGATACCTGCGCCTTGGTGCGCCGCAGGGTGGAGTCCTCGTAGCTGTCGATGAGGCGCACGCGTTTGCCGCCGCTGCCGAGCAGGCGCTGAGTGACGCCACCGTGCCAGGCGTAGGTGGCCGACGCGAGGTAGGTGTCGGTGCCTGCCAGGCTGGCGAGGTCACCGGCGTCGGTGTAAGTGGGCGTAACGGTCTCGGCGGGCAGGTCCGCGACCGCCGGGTACTTCACCGAGGCCGGGGAGCCGTCCGGGTGGTAGGTGTAGCCGGTGGTGTAGGTGCCGCTGATTCCTCGATGCCCCTCCGGAATCGTGACGGTGGAGCCGGTGGGGTCGTACAGGTCGGTGTAGCCAGTAACGGACTTGGTGTACTGCTTGTCACCGATATGGCGTACCGCGGAGGTGAGCTCGCCCTTGGCGAGGGTGTCGTAGGTCCACGTCGCGCGAAGGGGTCCGGTCGCGTGGGCGTCACGCAGCTCGGTGACACGGCCGAGTGCGTCGTATTTGCGCCACAGCTTCTTGCCGCGCCCGTCGGTGGTGGCGGTGAGCTGGTCGGCGTCGTCGTACTCGTTGACCACGGTGCCGGCGTCGGGGTCGGTGCCGCCGGTCAGCCGGCCGCGCAGGTCATAGGTGCGGGTCCATTTGTTGCCGGCCGGGTCGGTGATGGAGGTGAGCTGTCCGAGCCGGTCGTAGCCGTAGTTGGTGATGTCGACCGGGTCCTGCGCGCCCGGGCCGCGGTGTTGCTGCAGCCGGGTGACATCACCGGTGACGTCGAGATACGTCGTGGTCTTGGTGCCGCCGGTCGGCGGGGTCACGGTGACCCGATCACCGCCGTACGCCGTTGTAGTGGCCCACTTCTTGGCATTGCGCGACCACAGCGCGGTCTCGGTCGGGCGTTCCAGGGCGTCGTACGTCGACCGTTCCTGAATGTCGACCGCGGCGTCGTCGAACGTCGCCAGGGTGCCGGTGGGTCCGGAGGCGTTGTTGTAGAACTGGGTTTCGGCGCTGACCAGCCCGCGTGCGTCGTAGCGCAGGTCGGAGATCACCCGCTTGCCGTCGGGTGCGGTGCTCTGCTGCTGACGCGGCCGCTCGAGACCGTCGTAGATTTCGTACGAGCTGATCTGGTTGCCGTTCGGGCCGAGCTCGCGGGTGCGGGTATGGCTGGGCCCGGCGGTGCCATTGACGGTGTAGTCGTACTGGGTGTTCGGTGTCTGGCTAGTGGTCCGTCCGGGCAGCCACAACTTTGTAAGCCGGCCCAGCGGGTCATACTCGGCCCGGGTGGTCTTGCCGTTCGGGTCGGTTTCGGTGGTGGCCTGACCCCGGACGTCAAGTTGAGTCGTCGTTGCGTGCTGGGCGGGGTTGGTTTCCGTCTCCGCCGTGACCGGCCCACCGGTGGCCGGGGTGTAGTCCGTCTTGGTGGTTCGGTTCAGCGCATCGGTCTCCGTACGGACGCGCCCGTACGCGTCGTAGGTGGCGGTACCGGCAGTGACCCAGTTGGCCGTGGTTCCGGTGTAGGAGGCCAGGTCGTCGGTGCGGGTGTCCAGTCCTCGCGTGGGTGCGGCGCCGAGGGTGGTGGAGCCGTCGTAGTAGGTGCGCTCCCCGGACAGCACGTCGGCGGGGCCGGGGTTGTCGGCGCAGTTGGTGACCAGGTCCTCGGCCGGGTAGTCGATCAGCCAGGCGGCCGGGTTGGTGTTGCGGGCATAGGTCGTGGTGGTGCAGGTGTCGTCGTCGGTCGGGCCGACGAGTCCGCGGTCGATTTCCTTGGTGACCTGGCCGTAGGTCGGGTCGTAGACGAACTCGACCTCGCGTTCCCGCCAGGTGCCCGAGGCGGGCAGGAACTCGAACGTCTCTTCCTTGGCGACGTCGGTGAAGTACGAGCGGGTGGTGGTGGGCTGGGCGTGCGCGGCCGCTTCCACCCGCTGTCCGGTCTGGTTCTGCCACGGGTGGAAGCGGTGCTTGAACAGCGGCGTGGTGGCGTCGGCGTCGTAGTCGACCTGTTCGAGCAGCTGGCCGGCCCGGTAGCCGTAGTCCGTCCACTCGGCGCCGTGCGAGTCGGTGATCGACGCCGTCCGGGCGGTCTCACCGGCGTCGGTGCGGTCGCCGTGCATGCCCCGGAAGTACCGGTATTCCGACCGGGTCCGGGTGCTGCCGGCCACGCCGGTGGTGATCGAGACGTTCGAGTAGCCCCGCCAGTCCGACCAGGTGCGCAGCGGCAGCGAGAGTCCCCACTTGTCGCTGTCGTTGTGATGCCACAACACGCTGGAGTCGGAACCGGTGGTGCTGTAGCCGTAGCTGTGCACAACGTCCGGTGATCCGCCGACGAGGTCGCGTTCGGTCACGCTGATGACCCGGTACTTGTTCCACCACGACCAGCCTCCCGGGGAGCCGGGCGGGGCGTAGTACTGCGGGAAACACCGCATCGAGTTGTTGTCCGGGTTCGGCAACGCAGTGGGCGAGCAGTTCGAGTCGCCATAGGCGATCTGCAGCTCGCCGCCGGTCTCCGAGGTGATCCGGGTGAGCCGGTACTTGTTCGACGTGGGCACGGCCGCCGCGGTGTTGTAGTCCGTGCGGTTCGGCTTGCGCGTACCGCCGAACTCGACCTTCGGCAAAGCCTGCGTACCGCCGGTACGGCCGGTACGGGTGATCGACGCAAGCCACAACGACGGATCGGTGCCGTCATTGGTCACCGGGAATTGATGCGTCAGCGCCCACTCGTCGACGGGCGTGTACGCGCCTGCCACCAGTACCGACGTGGTCACCTTCGCCAAACGCTTAGCGGTCCAGAACGACGGCGCCGGGTTGTTGTTGCACGGCGCCGCGTTGCACTGCAGATCCCACGGGGTGTCCGGCCAGTTCGCCGTGACCGGCGTGCTGCCGTTCCAGCAGGTGGCCAGGCACCGATCACCCGGCGTGAAGTCCACCTTCATCGGCGCTTTCGCGCTGGTCTCGCTGCCGGACCGGCTGCCGTAGTCGATGCGCGCGAGCCAGCCACCGCGGTCGTAGGCCGCCACGGTAGCGGTTCCCGCGAGCTTCGTGCGGCTGGTCTCCTTCTGGTACCAGTACGACATCGAGTTGCCGTCCGGGTCCACGACGTAGTCCAAGTTCCAGCGCCACGCCATCGCGCAGTACGAGCCGGCGAACCCGCCGGTCTTGTAACACGGCTCGCCAGTGCGGTTGGCGAACACCGGCACACCCCACACCGACGAGGTGACCGGCTGGCCCTCCTGCCAGCCCGGCAGCCGGCTCTTACCGAACCAGTACTGGGTGCCGTCCGGAGTGGTCAGCTTCCAATGCTCATTGTTGTAGAGGCCGGTGCCGCTGCCACCGGTGACCAGCTCCAGGTAGGAGCCGTCGTCCTCGGCCAGGCGCCACTTACCCGTCGCGTCGTCGAGCACCAGCTCGGTCGACTGGCCCCGCCACGACAGCACCGCGTTCTGATCCCGGTAGCACAGATCGTCGGTGGCGTTGGTGTACTGCGCGGTGGTCGCCCCGGTCACGTCGTCGCGGCACGCCCGGTACTGCCGCTCGATGAAGCCCGGCTCGAAATTCCAGCCTTCACCGATCCAGGACGGCTGCGCATTGTTCGCGTTCGTGCGCCCGTCGACCGCGCCGGAGCTGTAGCCCAGTGCCAGTTCCGGCTCCAGCTCGCCGGGGGCCGGCGGCACCTGCAACGGGTACGACCAGGAGAAGTCGCCGGACTGCTTACCCGCCGACCACGACGCCGCCTCGGTCAGACTGCTTCGGGCGAAGGTGCCGGTGTCCACACTGGCAGCGGCGGCGGTGACGGCCAGCACCATGGCCTGACCGTCCTTGGCCGGTGGCACCTGCGCATCGGCCACGACCGTCGACTTCGCCACGTCGTTCTTCGCCGGCACCGGGGTCGCGGCCTGGCACTGCTCTTTCGCCGGCGTCTGCACCGCACAGGCCGGAAGCTGTACCACCTGCATGCGTCGTGCCCAGTCGCCGCCGAACGCGTGCTGCAACGACGAGTAGTCGATCTCCACCGACATCGGCGCCTTCGCCGCCGTCTCGTCGGTCCGCGACAGGCGCAGCATCAATCCGGTCACCCCGGCAGCTGCCGCCTTGTCCCGGCCCAGCACCTCGGACTCCACCTGCGCGACCGGCTCGTCGGCGTTCAGGCGCGCAGCCGGTTTGCCGGCGGCTCGAGCTGATGCCGTCGCCGGGCGCCCGATACGGATGGGCTGCCCGGGCACCTCGACCAGACCCGAGTCCGGGATGGCCACCTCGGACTTGTCAGCCGCCGGCCACTGCACCGCAGGCGCCTTCCACAGGTCCACCTGCGACTCCGACACCTGCCCGTCACGCGTCTTGGCCTTACCAACCGCCACGGACCGGTTCCGGTCGACGCCCGGCGGCGGCTTCGGCTCCGCCTGAGCCTGCCCCGCGAACGGCAACGAACCAGCGAAAACCACCATCGCGACCGCGATGACAGCCCGCCGAATCCAGGGCCACAGCACCGAAAAGACGCGCGACGAACCGACCTCAGAGACCATGCCAGGCCACCCTCCCCCGTATGCCCAGAATCGAGCGGGCTGGATACTACGGGTCGCCTACGACACGTCGCAAACAAGATCACAGAGCGTTAGGTTCTACCGTCAAGGGCACTTCAACGCTGTCCAGGAAGGTCGTTCGGCGGACATAAGCTAGGTCCGAGGCTACGGGTACTGTGTGTAACGCCGCGAAATACCTGCGTGATGCAGGCTGGAGACCTACCCGTGGCCGCTGTGGAACGAGCACGCATGACCAGCGGCGCCTGGGCCCTCGGCTGGTCACGTCGATAGAGCCACGCCGCCCCGAGCAGGCGAAGGTGCTACTAGAAGTTGTTCAGAGTCTCTGTACGCCTTCAAGGCGGCCCGGAACGGGCCGCTCACGCCGCCGCCCAGGGGGCGTCCGCGCAGCTCCGCTGTCGCTACGCGCGCGGACGCAGGCAGCCCGGCGGCTGGCGTGGAAGGCGGATCGGGCCGCGCCGCCGACAGGGCCTGAGGGTCGGGTGATGGGGCACCCGGCGGCGGCCACGGGAAGGCTAGGCGACGCGGTCCGACAGACCTCGCCAGGCCGTAGCGCGTGACCGGGTCGATGGCCGGTCGGGCCTACTGCGCCTCCGGCGGGGGCACTCCGGTTCTGGGATGGTCCCGCCGCCCGTCACCCTCGTCCCGGGCAAGCCGAGCAGACCCCCGCCGGCGCCCGCCAGCGTGGGTGCCTAGCGTCAAGGCCGTCTTGACGCGGCGGACGCCGGCGGTGCCCCGCTCCCACGATGGGCGGGTCGAGGGCGACGGGATGGCAGAGCAAGCCGTGTCTTCATTCGGTTGAGAGCGACGCCTCGTTCTCGAATACGTGCCATCTCGCTCTTGCAAGCAGCTCGTCGAATGTGACGATCTCCGGCTCGTATACGTTTCGCCGGTACAGCTCGAAGCACTGATGCTTCGGCTGGTGCATTTTCCCCTCCGCTGAGCAGAGGGACTCGAGGCTACCGAGGATCAAGTACGAGCGAGGTCGCACGAGTGCGGTGAACTCCCCTGTAAAGTAGCCCGACTTCTTTTCGGCAAGGTAGGTGCCAATGTCATCACAGGCTTTATGAACGGTCTGCTGAATTTGGGTAACGCCGCCAGCAAGGTCTACGGAGGGCGCCCAACATCCAGGGCGGTATTCTATCTTTTGCAGAAGGGAGGTTTGATGATGTTTGATTTCCGCGAAGACGAGGCTTCGTATCCTGCCGCTCGTACGCAGTAAGGCATCGACCCTTTTGCCGGGCCCGTCAATCGAAAAACCTGAGACGGTCTGCTCCAGTTTCTCATCACTCCATGAGGTAAGAAGCTGACCACCTAAACTAACACCCAAGATCCAGGGATTCTCTTGGAGGAAGTCTTGCCACACTCTTTCTGGGCCTACACCACCCTTAGGCTCTCGCTCGGACTCGAAGAACTCGGCGTCGTCCAGCAACCTCTGGAATCTTTCCAGTTGTTTGCGTCTCTTCGCGAGCGCAATGATGTCGTCCGCCGTTACATCGTTCTCGATGGCAATTCGGAAAGCTTCAGGATTCTGCCGGTAAGCCGTACCGGCACCTCCTGGACTCGCGAGTAGCTCTGCGATATCTTCGTCGAATTGGACAACGTTTTTATAGAGGTTCATTAAGCCCTGGAGGGTCAACCCATCAATGCCAAGGCTCTTCATGTGGGTGCTGAAAGCGTGACTGAGAGAGTCGGGGGTATACGGCTCGCCTCGCGAATTTGAAATGATATACCCTGCGCCAAGGTTCCGCACGTGGCGCCATACTTCCGGGTGAGTTGACACGAGATTTGCGTCACGCCGATCGCTACGGACGTGAATGCTCTGGTCGTCGATATCTTCTCGCAGCAGCTCCGCGATGTTCATAGGCCCAAGGCCTGCAAATAGCGCCAAGGTCGCTACAATTCGCCAGCGTCCATCAGCTTCGCGCATCACTCGCTGATAGTCCTTGAATCGTGCCGGTTGACGCCTATTGCGACGGCTGGGCGGGAGCGTTACCCCCTCGGTTGGATCTTTAGTCAGTTTTCCAACTGAGAGAGCCCAGGAGTAATATCGACGCAGGTGTCCGAAATAGGTTCGCCTGGTCTCGACGGCATTCTTTCTGTCGAGCCATCCTTGCAGCTGCTCAGTCGTTACGGCATTGAGGTCGCCGAGATCGATGAATACCCGCATGAGAACTTTGTACTGGTCCCCGATCGTATTCTTCGCCAAGCCTTGAGCAACGCGGAACTGCTCATGAGCATAGATGTCGGAATGCGACAAATGCGAGCCCTCCTCGCTCTGAAGCGCCTCGATGGCGTGGCGTGATAGTACGGCGATTCACCGCGTCGCACTAGCTGAGCGCCCTCCGAGGTCGAGGCAGGTCGATCGAGGGGGTGCGGGATGCTCGCGTCCGAGTGCGCTACGACGGACGCAATACCCCTCAGTGCAATTGACCGCAACCAGTTCGGATGATCTCGGGCAGACCGAGGCGGCCCCGGACGGCTTCCGAGGTCGAGGCCAAGGACGGACGACGCCGGACGAGCCACCCAGGACTTGCAAGCATGGGTTTGAAAGAAGCGGACGACTTGTCCGCCCACCGGCTTCAACTGGACGCACTCTGGCTCCATGTCCGAAGAAGATCAATTGCGCGCGAATATCAGAAGACTTGAGACGCAGCGTGTAGCAACCGCCGAGATCCACGAAGGGCTCAAGGGAACCATCCAGTCGCCAGAGGCTCATGTCCTGCAGGAGGCATACGCGACCAGAGACAAGATCGTGCAAGCGGGCCGTCTCGATCTCTTGCCCAAGGCTGAAGAGGTGATCCGCAACCTTGAGGAGAAGGAGCAAGCAGCGCGAGATGCGGCACTTGGACTTGCGCGCGCTGATGAGCAGGCAGCCGACGTGATCGCGGAGACGAAGAAGCTGCTTGACGATCAAGGCGACAGCTAGCTGCGGTAGAGCCGGCTCGTACATGGCAAGTGTGGGTGTCTAACTGGGTGACAACCGGAAAACAACGGCGGTGGACAACCATGGACACGGATGGACGGTTCCCGCAGCTCAAGCATGCTGCAGTTCGAGGCCGCGACACCATGATCGTTCCTTGACACGGAAGCGGTCCTGTCTTCGGGCAAGGAAGAGCAGTCGATCGGCCGTCGAGGTTGATGCCCGTCGCTGCGAGGGTGGAGCCATGGGACTCCTCGACCGGATTTTCGGACGCCGATCCAGCGAAGCGACCACGCTGACACCGCGTCACGGGCAGGGGGATGCGGCCACCACTTCGGGCGTAGCTCCCCAGCCAGCACCTGATGAGCGATGGTACGTGCCTCACGACGGGAACCGCGACCGCTTCGTCGGCTCTAACGGGATCCCTCCCCTTCACCTTATTCCCTATCGCGACTTCCAGGGCGAGTCGGTCTTGCGGCTGTGCGAGGACGCCACCGGCCTATTGATAGGCCCGACGGATAATCGGCTTGCGAGAGCCGGGGTCTATGTATCGCAGCTCCGGGGTGAGGCTTACCACCGTGAAGCGTGCCGGGCGGGGGACTTCCACCCAGGCCGGCCCGTTCGGCTCGTCCGAGAACCAGCCAACGAGTTCGATCCGAACGCAGTGGCGGTCTACGACGACACGGGAAAGCACATGGCCGCCTACGTCAACAAGCAGAAGGCGCGGACGTTGGCCCGGCTACTGGACTCGGGCGAGCCTATCGAGGCAGTGTCTATCCGGGGAACCGGCTCGGGTGTCCCTTGCGACCAGGTTGCCATCTTGGCTGCCTCGCCGGAGGTTCTACGCCGACTCCTTGAACCACGACCGGCGCACTTGCCTCCGCTAGTTCATCAAGGCCGATGAGCATGATTGTATGCGATGGCAGCCAAGATCCAGCCAGGGAAGCTCGCATGAGCCACACTGCGCAGTCCGCTCGTGGGGCAGGCTCAGCGGCACGAGCGACGAGGGTGGTCGCGCAAGGGCGACGCACAAGAAACGATTGGCGGCCGTCCGGGCGGCACAGGACGAGGCCGAGCAAGCCGGCGATCGGGTCCTGGCGGAGGCGTGGGCTTCGCTCGCCACGTCGCTGCACCGTCAGGCGTTGTAAGCCGCACCGCAGGCGTTGACAGCAACGGTGACAGCAACCGGCCCGAATGACAACGGTTCGCACGAAGCGGTGATGTACGGCCGTCCGAGGTCACGGACGGGGGTGGACGCTGCCGGACGACCCGCCTAGGACTTACAAGCGAGGGATCTACTCGTCCGGCCACTCGTGAACGCTGATGGTCCATGGAAGGTGCGGTTCGTCGCGTTCTGCGATGTGCCCCGGTTCAAGAGTCGCGAGTTCGGCGACAGATGGGTCGGCATCCGCGACGTGCCTGATACAGGCGACGACGCTCGCTCCGTCGTTCGGGTCGTTGACGCCATCCCCGACTAGCCAGTCGTTGTCCTCATCGTGAATGACGACCCGGGCCGGCTCCTTGCCGGTCAGCACGGTGCGTTGGATCACCGCGCCGAGGTGTGCGGGGAAGCGACCGTCCTCGAACGGGAAGGCTACGTCTCGGAACACCTCACCTGACATGAGGCGAGTATGAAGGTGTCCAGGTCGGCCCCGTGGCCTAGTTGACCAACTTTGTGACAACGGGATCCTACGGCACCGGACGATCGTGGACGGTTCGCCCAGTTCAGGCTGCAAGGCGCCGCGCCCAGAGCGCCATGATCGTTCCTTGACACGGAAAAGGTCTCGTCGCAGGCTGGTCATGAGCCAGCTCAAGCGCCTTGCGCAAGATCGCAGAGCTGCGCGTCTACAACGATCGGTGAAGTATCCGAGTCAAGGCCGTTGCGGCGATGCTAGCGGCGATGAACCAGGCGAGGTAGTAGAGGTTTCCCGCATCCGTGAAGGGCGAGTCGAAGACCTTGATGGAGGTGAAGAGGCGAGCGGCCTCCGGCGTGGTGGCCAACGTGCTGGCACCGCGGTGGAGAAACGTGCCTTGAGCTACGAGCAGCACTGCTGTGCACGCGGCTTGGATCTTCCACAGGAGGCCGAGGATGCGCCGTCCGGTGTCCCCGCGTCCGCGGAGCAGAAGCAGGAGCAGGGTGGTCGTGACGGCCGTGACGAACGCGAGGATCGCCACTGTCCACGCGGATCCGAGGACCAAAATTCTGGTGTGCCGCAGCAGCGACAGCTGCTGGTCGATGAGGTCCGCAGCGTCGGGGGCGCACGCTGGTACGGACTGGCACTCACGCCTCGCAATATCGGCTTCGCCGGTCAGGGGCAGCAGCATCTGGCGGATGTAGGCGCCGGTTGTGAGCCACGCGAAGATGACCGCGGAGACAATGGCGAAGCTCCAACTGCCGGCGAGGTGCCAGAGTCTTCGGGGGCTGCCGGTCGAGTGGTCAGCCAACGTTGACCGCCTGGGGCCAAGTGCCGGCTGGGGGCCCAGACAGCTTCTCTACGTTGTTGATCGAGGCAGTGGCATCGCGTGCGTTCTTGAGCAGGTCGACAACTCGGTTGGCGATGTTGAACAGCTGGTTGAGCGCCTTCTCGACCAGGTCGCCGGCGGCGTCGGCGACGGCGTTGATGGCTTCGATGAGCCCGAAGACGGAGGCGGCGTCCACAGCGGCCTGGGTGACAGCGCCGGCGATAAGGGAGATGTACTCGCCCATCTTCACCGCGTAGTCGACGTTGGCCTTGGCGATCGTGAACAGCCAGGTGCTGATGAAGTCGGCCTTGGTGGCCATGTCGCTGGCCGCCGCCTGCTGGAATGGCAGCTTCGCGGTGTACGCGTCGGCGGCCTGGCCCTTCCAGTAGACGAGCTTGTCGCCCTTGACGGGCACTCGGCCAGCAGCGGCCGAGGCCGGCTTCTGCACCTGATTCAGCCAGTCGAAGCTGGTGAGGATGAGTGAGACCACCGGAGTTGAGTGTTCGACCGTGTATCGGGCCTTCTCGATGATCTTCCGCAGTCCGTCCTGGGCGCCCTCGAGTTTTTCTTTGATCCACAGCAGGACGGCGCCACCGAGCAGCCACCGCTTCTCGTTGATCTCACCGACGAGCCGGTTGAAGCCGTCGATGATCTGTTGAATGCCGGTGCGGACCTGCTCGATGGCGCGTTGAAACTCTGCCGTCAGGCCGTCGGGGGTGACCGCGGGATCCGGGGCCATGGGTGCTGCTCCTCGCCTCAGAGGTTTCCGTAGATCTTCGTCAAGGTCTCGGCGGACACCGCGTCGCTGCCGTCATACTCGTCGGCGGCCCGGTTGAGAGCCCCAGCGATCTGATCGAACTCGGCGGCACCCTCGCCGCAGCGGTCCTGCACGAACTTCTGGTAACCGGCGTAGATCGGTGCCGCGGCGATCGAGATGCCGTCCCCGCACCAGAACGCGCTCGTGTCCAAGGTCAGGTTCGCGACGCTTCCCGCGACGGTGTGCAGCTCGTCGGACAGGGCAAACCACTTCTTGGCTTCCTGACGCAGTGCGTCGGTGACGACTTCGGTCTTGCTCATGAGAAGGGTTCCTGTTCCGTGGGTTAGCCGTCAGCTGGCGGCGTGGAAGGCGGCCAGTGCGTCGGCGGCGAGCCGGTTCGGCGATTCCTGCAGGGCGGCCGGCGTGTCGATCTGCACCTGCGAGATCGTGAACCCGCTGACGATCAGGCGGACCAGACCCGCTGGGCCTGCCACCACCCGTTCCGTGATCTGTCCCTGTGCCAGCCGACGGGAGGAATCCAACGTGTCCTCGATGCGGTCAAGCCGTCGCCGCAGGTTCTCGAACCAGGCGCGGTCGTCAGGCTCGCTGGGCTCTTCGGCAGGCTGCCGTACTCGCACGGGCGCCTGATCCACCACAGATGTGGGATCGATGCTGGCGGCAGCGTCGACCAGAGCCGCGCGATAGGCGCTCAACACCGCATCCTGTAAGCCGGAGGGGGTGAGCTCGTCGCGCCACCAAGCGCTGATCAGTACGTCCGTTACCCGTCCGCGGCGATCCATCCGTACGACCACAGCTCGGGTCGGATCGCGACCTTCCACCTCAGGCTCGGCGCCGGCGCCGGCGCCGGGAACGGTGTGATCAGCTGCGGCCGCTCGTAGCTCCTCATCGCTACCGAGGACGTCGAGCGATACCAGCTCAGGACTGCTCACCGCCACCTCCGCACGTAGGCCGACTACCGCTCGGCATAGTAGCCGCCCTGGGTACGCGCCTGGCGTCCCGTAACAGCGGGTGACTGTGGCTCAGCCCGGCGTGCGACGTCGCATGACCGCACACGCGTGGTTGCTGTTGGTGAACTCCGCAACGTTGACCAGGTCCCAGCCATACGGAAGCAACATCTCAGCTCCAGCCAGAACAGCGCTCAAGTTGTCCATCCCCGTCCCCCGTTGCGACACCACCCCGAGCAAATGGAAGGGGTAGCCGTTCAAATCGGCTTGCCCCTCGAACAGAGCCTGAGCCGTTACCAAGCGCGAACTTGCGATCATTTCTGCTGTCTCCGGCCTGACCATGAGATCACTCTAGAGAAGGCGCCAACGCTGCTGTACAGCAGCGAAGTACAGCAACCGACGCGCTGTAATCAGCTTGTACGAGACCTCTCCACCCCCGGCTGGCCTGGTACACAGCTCAGCCCGACCGCGTGCCCCGAATCCCTCGATCGCAGGTCTGCCCTGGCGGAAAGTGCCCGGCGCGCCCATCGTTGGAACCAAGGGGATCAAGAGCTTAAGCCCTGTCCGGTTCCGTCATGAGTGAGTAGGTGGAAGCGAAGGTACGAACGAGGCTGGCCATGGCACGGACACCCTTCTCTGCTGTGCCGAGCGAGGGGCGACCAATGACTCCCGACTTCGTGTACGCCGTCATGCCAAGGGTGAGCAGTTGCGGCCGCTCGGAGGTCCAGTCAGCCGACTCGTTGCCCGGGCGGACTACCTCGGGGCAGTAGGCCAGCAGCAGCGAGGTCTCCAGCTCGCCTGCATGCATGTCCTCGTGTCCGTTCGTCTGCATGCCGGCGTCCTCCCGCGCCTGGTGCCACTCATGGCCCTGAGGGAAGACAGCAATTCGCGGGCCGCTGACGGAGGCCTCTTGTGCAACGTTGCTCAGCACGTAGTTGCCGCCGTGACCGCTGATGATTACCAAGCGCTCCACTCCGCTCGCTGCGAGAGAGCCGGCGATGTCGGTGACGACCTGGTGCAGGGTTCGGGCGCTGATGCTGACGGTCCCGCGCCACCCCGCGTGCTCGTGCGAGCACGAGATTGTGATCGGTGGCAGCAAGAGCGCCGGATACCGACCGGCGATCTCCCTGCCGATCAGGCCTGCGACGATCGTGTCGGTGGCGAGGGGCAGGTAATCGCCGTGCTGCTCGAAACTACCGACGGGCAGCAGCGCGACCGGCGCGTCTCGATCGGATTCGTCCCTCGATGTCGCCGTGGTAATCAGATCGATCAAGGCCGGGCTCCTCGTAGCTACGCGGCCGGGCGGAACAGGCTGCGGATCCGGTCGCTCAGATCGGATACTTCCGCATCACGCCGCCACGGCGCCAGTTCAACGCGCAGACGCTGGAGCTCGGCGAGTGCCCGACCTGAGGGAGCCGCACGAACGACGTCAACGGCATGGCGACCCTGGACGCAAGCGCGCTGGACATCCTCGCTGGCGGCGTACGCAAAGCTGAGTCGCGCCAGGCAGAGACCCTGATCTCGGCGCAGCTCCGCTGGCCAGGTGCTCAGGCTCCGCTCGTAGGCTGCGATCGCCTTGCCGAACTGTTCAAGTCTGCTCCAGCAGCTCGCGGCCTCCATGCCGATGTAAGCGGGCGTGCAGTAGTCCGTCAGGCCATCCGGCTCGTGGTCCCGCTCGACAGCTGCCCGCGCGGCATCCAGTGCTCGTTCACACTCTCCGGCGTCGCCGAGCCGGGCGTGAGCGCGCCCGCGCAAACGCAGTACAAGCGCTCTGCCCCTCGGCGAGAGCTTCCCGGGACCGCGAAGCGCGGCCTCGGTCAGGCCGATCACTCGCTCCGGCTTGTCCAGATCTGCGGCGATGTCCGCCTTGCGCATCAGCACGTAGGACGTTTCGGAGGTCCGGCCGATTTCCAGCGCATAGTCCATGGAGCGGTCGGTGAACCTCATCGCCTGTTCAGCGATGCACGCATCCTGATAGAGCCATCCCGTGAACTCGTTGTAGCGAAGCGCCAGCAGAAGCAGCTCGTCGCGGACGCCGTCGCGCGCATTGGGCAACATTTGGTCGAGTAATGCGGCCTGCGCCCTGACGACATCGACTAAGTGGCTCGGTCCCATCAGGTTATCGGCGCGCAGATGTTCTGCAAAAACATTCCGGAAATACTGCACCATCTCTGGACCCACAGGCGGCGCGATGTGAGAGCGTGCAGGAAGCTCCACATCACCCGCGGTGAAGCCGAGTTCGTCCGGAGTCTGGCAATAGACCTGGCAGAGCAGCCGTCGGTACAGCGGATCGCGGAGAGGAAGCCCGTTCTCCCAACGCGAGAGCATCGTCTTCAGGCTGTTCGACGTAGCGACTTGCACACCGGATGCGGCGGCAGCCTTCTGGAGAGCACGGATCGTCTGGTCCTGCTTCCAGCCGAGCTCCAGGCGAGCAGCCTGCAAGGGTGTTGCAGCGCGGGCTGACATTCCGTAAGCCATGCCGAGTTCCTCTCGATGCGGACGCGTCCAGTGTGCACACATTGACCCTGGTCGCGCACCGGTTAACTCGTTCGATCAGCGGCTGTTAACTTCCATCATCTGACACTGCCGATCTTCACCGTCGTCTTATGGATCCGGACGAAATAGCGAAGGGAGGCTCTTGAATGGGAAGGCGACTGGTTGACAGGTCTGCCATCGGCACGGTGGCGATCGTGGATGCACCGGAGTCGCAGTGGTACGCGCGACGTGCACGCGTCACGGCTGTCGTCGTTGGTCTGTCAACGGATGCGTTGGTAACGGCGGTGTCGAGCGTGTTCTTTCCGCTGCTGTTGGCGGTGGCCCTGGGTGCGCTGGCCGGTGTCGCGTGTGCCGTGATCGCTGCGGTGCTGGTACGAATCTGGCCGGTACTGCGGGTGGTGTGGTGGTGGTCGATCGAGATCACGACAACGGCGGGCGTGGTTGGCGGTTGGGTCTCGCTGGCCCATCTGACCACTTCGTGGCTCGCGTCGGCGGTCGGACTGTTCTTGGCTGCTGGATGCCTGTTGCCGCCTCGGGTTCGCCGATTCGTGTGGGCGTGGTCGTGGTGCCTGGTGGTCCGTCACCGGCTGCGGTTGTACTTCGCCACGCTGGCACGTGCTGTGGTGCGCACCGGTGGCCCACGTCCGGTGGCGTTGCCGTTGTTGTTGTGGGCGCGGCCGACGCCTGCGGGTGAGCGGGTGTGGTTGTGGCTGCGTGCGGGTCTGTCGCTGGAATCCCTGGAGGGTAAGGCTGGACTGATTGCGGTGGCGTGCATCGCTAAGCAGGTCCGGATCGCGTCTGCGTCGGAGCGTTACGCCGCGCTGCTGCGTGTGGATATCGCCCGCCGTGACCCGCTGACGGGCCGGATCGACTCGCCCCTCGCAGGGCTGATTCCGAGCTTGCGCAACACCGATGCAGATGTGCCGGTGTCGCCGGCCATGCCGCCGGTCGGCTTGGAGCTGGCCGACATCGAAGACCCCGCACCCGAAGCGCCGCGTGG
Organism: Couchioplanes azureus; assembly: GCF_014648355.1. Classification (GTDB taxonomy): domain Bacteria; phylum Actinomycetota; class Actinomycetes; order Mycobacteriales; family Micromonosporaceae; genus Actinoplanes; species Actinoplanes azureus. Next base: position 34,019 of record NZ_BMQY01000018.1, on the reverse strand, counting down.
TGGTCGCCGATGACCTCCCAGGTGCGGGTGCCGGAGCAAGTCCCGTTGCGAGCTATCACCGACAAGGAGAACTGAGATGGCGAACGAAACCACAATCACCATGGTCGGCAACCTGACCGCCGACCCGGAACTGCGGTTCCTGCCCAACGGCACCGCGATGGTGAAGTTCACAATCGCGTCCACGCCGCGCACCCTCGACCGGCAGTCGGGCGAGTGGAGAGACGGCGACCCGCTGTTCCTGACCTGCACGGCCTGGCGTGACATCGCCGAGCACATCGCCGAGTCCCTCGCGAAGGGCACCAGGGTCATCGTCACCGGGCGGCTGAAGCTGTCGCGGTGGGAGGACAAGGATTCCGGCGAGAAGCGCTCGGCGTACGGGGTAGACGTCGACGAGATCGGCCCGAGCCTGCGATTTGCTCAGGCCAAGGTGCAGCGGATGAACCGCAGCAGCAAGAACGACGGGTTCACCCCCGACGCGCCGCAGGACGACGCCTGGAGCATCGCCGCTCCGGCTTCTCCAGCGGCGGCCTGAGGGCTGAGCGGTGCAACCCGTCCTCGCCGCGAACACGGCACTCGGCCCGGTCAAGCCCGGACTGCGCCTGTCAATCTTCGACCCGATCCCGATCGGGATCGACGAGTTCGGCATGCAGGTTTTCATCCGGCTGATCTGGCGCAACCTGCTGATCGGCGGCGAGCCCGGCGCCGGCAAGTCGGCACTGCTGAACGTACTCGTCGCGTACGCGGCGCTGTGCGCGAACTGCAAGCTGATCCTGCTGGACGGCAAGCAGGTAGAACTCGGCCAGTGGCGTAAGTGCGCCGACGCGTTCGTCGGCCCGAACATCGTCCAAGCCTTGGTCCTGCTGACCAAGTTGCAGAAGATGATGGACAACCGGTACACGTTCCTGCTGGACTGCGAACGCCGCAAGGTCGTCGAGAAGATCCAGACGCTCTCACCGGTTACCGGCGAGATCAGCTGGGTACCGGACGCGTTCCAGCCGTACGTGGTCGCGATCGACGAGATCGCCTACTACTCGGCCACAACCGGGGACAAGAAGCAGCGCGAAGAGTTCGCCGCGCTGCTGCGCGACCTGGTCGCCCGGGGGCGGGCGGTCGGCATCATCGTCATCGCCGCCACACAACGCCCGTCCTCGGACATCATCCCGACATCGTTGCGGGACCTGTTCGCGTGGCGGTTCGCCGGCCGGTGCACCAACGACAGCAGCTCGGACATCGTCCTCGGGCACGGCTGGGCCAACAAGAACTGGACAGCTAACAGCATCAGCCCGAACAACCCCGGCGCGGGACTGCTCATCGCCGAAGGCGGCAGTCCGCAGCTCGTGAAGACCGCCTACCTGGATGACCGCACGTGCGCGGCCATCGCCGCCTACGCGGCCACCCTGCGCGCCACCGTCATGCACACCGAGGCTCGCAAGCTCGCCCCGGTCCCGGTCCCGGTCCCGGCCGCGGCTTGACGCGCCTACTCCAAGCCACCCCGCACATCCGCGCGGCTGGAATCCATCCATTCGAATCGAAGGGAATCGATCAATGACCAAGCGTCTCCCGGCCACTCGGCCGCCCCTACCCCGGGTCGTGCACTATGTCGACCCGTCCACCCCGGCCGAGCTGGCCTACCCGATGAACCCGGCCCAGCTCGCCGCCCGCCAGCGTCAGCAGCAGGCCATGTACCTGCGCTGGAAGGCGCGCCAGGAAGCCATCGCCGCCCGCGACCGCAAAATCCGACGGTTCTGGCTCGGCTTCGGCGCCGTCGTCGGCCTGGCCCTCGTCACCGCCCTGTTCGCGGCGGGATGGCTGCTGTGGACCGGCATCGGCCTCGGCGCGCTCGCCGTGCCCGTACTGATCGCCATTGTCGCCGCGCTCGCGGTTGGCGGTCACCGCTGCATCACCGTCGTGCAGCACTGGCACTGACGGCCATGCGGCCATCACAGCTGTCCCTGTCCCTCCTACTGCAAGCCGACGACACCGGAACGAGCCATGAGAAAGCGATCCCGGTGTCGCCAGCCCTGAAGCACTGACCTATCCCGTTGGAGAGGAGCCAGCATCATGCACGGTACCCAATCCCAGGGCGGAGCCCGCCCTGAGCCCACCCGCCGATTCGACGGCCGGCCCGAATCGGACTACGACCGCAGGTTCTTCGACCTGCGTGAGTCCGACGACGCGGCCGAGTACTACAGGCAGAACGAACTCGATCACGACCGGGTGCCCACCGGAGACAGCTTCATCGCCTGGTGCCACAAGCAGGCGCAGGCCTCTGACGGCTACGTCGTCACCGAGGCTGGTCTGCGGGCCCTCGCCGGCACCGAGCCGGTGGAGGCTCCGGGTTCGGTCGGCTCGGTGTTGCGCTCCGCGGCGCTGTACCTGGAACGGCATGGCTGGATCCAGGGCGCCTACTACGACAGCACCACCACGTCGTTCACGCCTGCGGCGTGCATGGTCGGCGCGATCGGCATGGCCTGCTACGGCGGCCCGGTCGAAGCACCGGCGCAGCACTTCGACGACCCCGGCTTCCTCGACTTCGAAGAAGCCGTCCTGCACCTCGACCGCTTCCTGCTGGTCGAGGACGGCTCGCAAGCGTATGAGTTCAACGACGTACGCGGCCGCACCGTCGACATGGTCACCGACGTGTTGCGCAAGGCGGCGGCACGCCCGGCCGAGGAACTGATCGACGCACTTCGGCTCATCGATGCGCGCAACGCCGACATGGCCGTGCTGGCGCAGTTGCTCACGCCGTGTGGCATCTGGAGCGAGACCGACACCAAAGTCACATGCCCCAGTTGTGGGCGTCGCGTACCGATCATCGATGGCCGGTTGGCCACTCACCTGCGACACCCCAGTACCCCGACCGACAACTGCGACGGCGGCGACCCTGCCCTCCTGGGCGGTGACGCCTGATGAGCAAGAACACCGTCAAGGCTGGCTTGACGCCCAAACCGCGCACCAAGCGCACCAGGCGTGAGGTGGAGAACGCGGCGTTCGACGCGTTCGTGCGCCGGATCCTGCTGGCCTACGGCCGCCGCGTCGCCGCCGGCGACGTCGAAGCTCTGCGTTCGCTCGCGTTGTTGTCGGCTGAGGTCGACGCGGTGACCCGCCTGGCCGTGGCCGGGCTGCGCAAGAGGCCCTACTTCTACTCGTGGTCGGAGATCGCCGACCGGCTTGGCGTGTCCAAGCAGGCCGTGCAGATGCGCTACGGCGACCGGACCGACCGCGGCGCCCTCGACCGCCGGCTCGTGGAGACCGGTCTGGGCGTCACCGTGGCGACCCTCGTGCAGGTGTTCGCCGATCACCACCCCGGTAGTCCGGCCACCAGCGTGTGTCCGGGCTGCGGCTACCGCTACCCCGACGGGGTCAGCGACTGCCCCACCAACGCCACCGTCCGGCCGCTGCTGCGCCGGCGACGCCACGAAGACGACGACGCGGTGGCGCGGTTGTCCCCTGTCCAGTTCGCCGACCTGCACGCCACCAAGCCCCGCATCCCGCGGGCAACGGCGGTCCGGCAGGCGGCCTTCACCGCGCTGATTCCGGACCGACCCGCAGCACTGTTCGACCTCACCGGAAAGGACTCAACGCCATGACCAACAACCCGTCCCACACCAACAGCAACCACTCCCAGACCCCTGAGCGGGATGTCCCGGCTCTGCCGTTCCACTACTTCGTCGCCATCATGTCGGCCGAGCCGAGGGGCATGCGGACCATGCAGATCGAGGTCCACCTCTCCCGGCGGATCACCACCATGGACCAGGTCAAGGACGTCCAGGAGTGGGCGCGCACCACGCACCACCTCAGCAACCCGCTGATCGTCGGGTTCACGCTGCTGCGTAACGACCTGGCCGACCGGCGCCGGACTCGGTCATGACCGTCAGCGGTCGTGGCTGGGCCTACATCGGTGCTGCCCTGGGCGGCACCGTGTCGATCGCGGCGAACATCGCCCACTCTTACGTCCCACCTGCGGGTGCGACCGACGGGTGGCACCCGAACCTTGGTGCCGTGATCGGTGCCGTGTTCTGGCCGGTCGCGTTGTTCGTGACCACCGAAATCCTGACCCGGGTGGCCTGGCCGTCCGGGCACGTCTGGCAACTGCTGCGCTGGGCGGGCATGCTCCCCGTCGCCGCCGTCGCTGCGCTGGTGTCGTACCGGCACCTGTCCGGGCTCCTCGACTATTACGGCGAAGAGCCCCTCGTGTGTGTGCTCGGCCCGCTCGCTGTCGACGGGCTCATGGTCATGTCGGCTGGTGCACTACTGGTCACCGTCACCCACCCGCACACCCCATCCGTATCCGCCCCGGCCGATCTCGACCCCAAACAGGTCCCGGCCCCTATCCCGACCGCCGTCCCGGCGCCGCACCACGCCGCGCCACCGGCGGCGAACCCGAAGCCGCCCATCCCACCGGCAATGACGCCGGAACCTGTGACGGCTTCGCGGACCGACCTCGTGCCGACCCCGGCACAGGTCGCCGCACGAGTCACCCCGAGCCCGACGAGCATCCCGCTACGACCGGCCGCCGACCCGTCGGCTGCCAGCGTCTCGAAGCCCCGACCCCGCACGACCGAGCAGACGACCACGACAAAGCCGCTGGCCGCTCCCGCCGCCGACACCCCTGTCACCGAGCCGGAGCCCGCACAGCTTGCCCTGCCGTACGCCGTCGACCCCGGTCTGCTGGCCAAGGCCCGCGAGATCGCCACGCAGTACCGCACCGAAACCGGCGTCCCGATCAAAGCAGGTCAACTCGCCGCCCGCTTACGGGTGAACTCCGAGACTGCGACCCAGGCCCTGGCCGTGCTCGACCTCGGCCCGAACAGCCCCACCACCGAAATCCCGACCGTCAACGGCCGCCCATCGAGGGCGTCCCGGTGACCGTCTCCACGTTGAGCGTCGTACCCGAAGCACCCGCTTCGGGTACGGCCCCTTACGCGCAGCCGGTTCCTGTTCCGCCCTGGTACGCCCGCTCCACCGACATGCGCCTGCAGGCCATCGCCCGCGCGGCCCGCCCCGACTACCAAGCCTGGCTCTCCCACGTCAAACCTGCGGCCGCGTGCACGCGCCCGGTTCGGCTGGCCGGAACCATCGCCACCGTCGACACCGCAACAGGCCATATCCTGTCCGAGCGGCACACCGCGGACCTGCCGGACGGGATCATCTACAAGCCCTGTGGCAACCGCCGCGCAAGCGTGTGCCCGTCCTGCTCCGAGTTGTACAAGCGCGACGCCTACCACGTCGTGCGGTCCGGGCTGGTCGGCGGCAAAGGCGTCCCCGAGCAGGTCGCTCACCACCCGGCCGTGTTCCCGACCTTCACCGCGCCCTCGTTCGGGCAGGTCCACACCCGCGTCGTCCGCCGGCACACCTGCACCCGCCGCACCGACTGCGACTGCCGCCCCGAACCGTGCCACGCCCGCCGGGACCTCACCACCTGCCCGCACGGCGTACGGCTGGTCTGCTTCGCCCGGCACGCCGAAACCGACCGCAACCTCGGCACCCCGCTGTGCCGCGACTGCTACGACTACGACGCGCAGGCCGTATGGAACGTGACGGCCGGCGAACTGTGGCGGCGAACCAGCATCGCCATCAACCGGCACATCCGGCGAGTCGCCAAGCAACGCGGCGTCGCCGACGTGCCCGTCACCACCTACGACAAGAGCGGCCAAGCCCGGACCCGGTGGGTGTGCCCGCTGCGGCTGTCGTTCGGCAAGGCCGCCGAGATGCAGCGACGCGGCGTCGTGCACTTCCACGCCATCATCCGCCTCGACGGGTACAACCCCGACGACCCGGACGCCATCGTGACGCCCCCGCCCGAGCTGGATGCTGCGGACCTCGTCGCCGCCGTTGACCACGCCGTTACCACGGTCGGCTTCACCACCGACCCGCACCCCGCCAACCGGGACGGGTGGCTGATCGGCTGGGGCGATCAGCTTCTCACCAAGGTGATCACCGTCGCCGCCGACGGACAGGTCACCGACGCCCAGGTCGCCGCGTACCTGGCGAAGTACGCCACCAAGTCCACCGAGGTCACCGGGCACGCGTCCAATCGGCTCAGCGACGACACCGTCACCCTGTACGCCGACCCGGACGGCAGCCACACGGAACGACTCATCGACGCGTGCTGGCGACTCGGCAACTTTCGCGCCGACCCCGAACCGCCCGCCCCGCTCGCAACCGGGCGACGAGCCGAGCCCATCCCGGCCGACCCGTTCGGCCCCCTGCGCACCGACCCGGACTGCGGTGGCTGCACCCGCTACCGGGCTTGCCCGACCTGCGCGGCCGAGCAGGTCGCCGCAGAGGACACGGCTCGCCGCATCCAGGCAGGGCCACCGGCAAGCCCGTACTTCCGGCTGCGCCGGTGGGCGCACATGCTCGGCTTCGGCGGCCACTTCCTCACCAAATCCCGCCGCTACAGCATCACCTTCGCCATGCTGCGCGACCAACGCGTCACCTTTCGCCGCGCTCGGACCGGCGGGCCCGAGCAGGCCGAACCCACCGCCGAGCCCACCACGCTGGTCGTCAACTTCCTCCAATTCGTCGGCGCAGGCTGGCAGACCCCAGCCGACGCCATGCTCGCCAACACCTCCGCCGCAATGGCCCGAGAGCACTCCGAGGCCGCCAGGCAAGCCTTGGCCACGCTGGCCGCATGAGCGGCCGTCGACCGTCAAGGCCGCCTTGACGGTCCTCTGCGAGACAAAGCGGTGGGAACTCTTAGATAGGAGTGACAGAGATGGCGACAGCGTCCGCGTCGGGGGCGGCGGTCGAGAGGCTGTGGACGATCGATGACGTCTCGGCCTTTCTTCGGGTGCCGACCGCGACGCTCTACCAGTGGCGGCATCACCGCGCCGGCCCTCCCGCGTTCAAGGTCGGGCGGCATCTGCGCTACGACCCCGCCGCGGTGCGGGCCTGGCTCGACAACCAGGCGGCGTAGCGATGCCAGTCGATGACGTCTGGTACCTCAAGGCCCGCGGGAATGACGGGTCCCGGCTGCAGTCCAAGGCTCACGGCCGAGGCAAACGGTGGAGGGTCCGCTGGGTCGACGACCAGGGCGCGACCCGGACCCGGTTTTTCGAACGTCGCACCGACGCCGAGCGGTTCGACGCGAACGTGCGTGCTGACCTGAGCCGAGGCCAGTACATCGACGACCGGAGCGGGCGGATAACCGTCGCCGAGCTCGCCGAGCGGTGGCGCGCCGATCAGCTTCACGTCGAAAGCACCGCCATTCACGTCGAGCACGCGGTTCGGCTGCACATCGTCCCGGTGCTCGGGGACCTCCCGATCGGACGGGTCCGGCCCAGCAACATCCAAGGCTGGGTGAAGGACCGGTCCGGGGTGCTCGCCCCGACCACGCTGCGGGTGGTCTACAGCTACCTGAAGTCCGTCTTCTCGTCGGCCGTGCGGGATCGCCTGATCGCCAGCTCGCCGTGCGTCGGGGTCAGGCTCCCGACCGTCGACCGCGACAAGCGGGTGATCCCGTCGCCCGAGCAGGTGCACCGCCTCGCGCGACTCATGCCGCCTCGGTTGTCGGCCGCGGTGTATGTGGCGGCCGGCTGCGGACTGCGACTAGGGGAACTGCTCGGCTTGGAAGTGGAGGACATCGACTTCGACCGGAAGGAGCTGTCCGTACGGCAGCAGCTCAAGTCGCACAAGGGCCGGCCGCCCTACCTGGCCCGGCCCAAGACCAAAACCAGCACTCGAGTGGTGGAGCTGCCCGACGTCGTCGCGGACGCACTCCGCAGCCACCTCGCAGACGCGCTAGACCCGGTCGAGGTCGCCGACGACACCAACCCCCGGAAGCCGACCCGGCGGCTCGCAGCGCTGGTCTTCCGGAACGCGGACGGCGGGCCAGTGCTGGCCTCGACCTTCTCCCGGACCTGGACCCCGGTACGGACCAAGGTCGGGCTTCCGCCGCGCTGGGGGATCCACGGTCTGCGCCACTACTACGCGACCCTGCTGATCCACGCGGGGGCGAGCGTCAAGACGGTGCAGCTGGCGCTGGGGCACTCCAGCCCCACGATCACGCTCAACGAGTACGTGCACGAGTGGCCGGACGCTCTCGACCGCACCCGGTCGTTGGTCGACGGCGCCCTCGGACAGCCAGAAGCGGCGACCATGCAGGCTCCGAGCCGGGCATGACCGCCGCTTCTCAGTTTGTCGCCGAGTTGTCGCGGCACCCTCGACCTGAGGAGAAACCGCAGGTCAAGGAGCTACAACCGCCTAGACGTTGTAGTACATCTCGAACTCGTGCGGGGTCGGGCGGAGCCGGACCGGGTCGATCTCGTTGGCACGCTTCCAGTCGATCCAGGTCGAGATCAGGTCGTCGGTGAAGACGCCGCCGGCGGTGAGGAAGTCGTGGTCGGCCTCGAGGCTGTTGAGGACCGCGTCCAGTGAGCCGGGGACCTGCTTGACGCTGCCCCACTCCTCCGGCGGGAGGTCGTAGAGGTCCTTGTCGATCGGGGCCGGCGGCTCGATCTTGTTCTTGATGCCGTCGAGGCCCGCCATCATCTGGGCCGAGAACGACAGGTAGGGGTTGGAGGACGGGTCCGGCACGCGGAACTCGACGCGCTTGGCCTTCGGGTTGCTGCCGGTCACCGGGATGCGGGTGCAGGCGGAACGGTTGCGCTGCGAGTACACCAGGTTGACCGGGGCCTCGAAGCCGGGCACCAGGCGACGGTACGAGTTGACCGTCGGGTTGGTGAACGCCAGCAGCGACGGGGCGTGGTGCAGCAGGCCGCCGATGTACCAGCGGGCCGTGTCGGACAGGCCGGCGTAGCCGGTCTCGTCGTAGAACAGCGGCTCGCCGCCCAGCCAGAGGCTCTGGTGGGTGTGCATGCCGGAGCCGTTGTCGCCGAAGAGCGGCTTGGGCATGAAGGTGACGGTCTTGCCGTGCTCCCAGGCCGTGTTCTTGATGATGTACTTGAACATCTGCATCTGGTCGCCGGCGTGCAGCAGGGTCGAGAACTTGTAGTTGATCTCGGCCTGGCCCGCGGTGCCGACCTCGTGGTGCGAGCGCTCCACCGTGAAGCCGACGTCGATGAGCCGGCGGACCATGGCGTCGCGCAGGTCGGAGTAGTGGTCGACCGGCGCCACCGGGAAGTAGCCGCCCTTGTACGCGGTCTTGTAGCCGCGGTTGCCGCCCTCCTCCTCGCGGCCGGAGTTCCAGGCGCCCTCGATCGAGTCGATGTGGTAGAAGGACTCGTGCGCCGACGTGGAGTGGCGGATCGAGTCGAAGATGTAGAACTCGGCCTCGGCACCGAAGTAGGCCGTGTCCGCGATGCCGCTGGACGCCAGGTAGGTCTCGGCCTTCTTCGCCACGTTGCGCGGGTCACGCGAGTAGGGCTCGCGGGTGAACGGGTCGTGGATGAAGAAGTTCAGCGCCAGGGTCTTCTGGATGCGGAACGGGTCGATGAAGGCCGTCGTCACGTCCGGCAGCAGCATCATGTCGGACTCGTGGATGGCCTGGAACCCGCGGATCGACGAGCCGTCGAAGGCGAGGCCGTCGGTGACGACGCTGTCGTCGAACGACTCCACCGGCATGTTGAAGTGCTGCATCACGCCGGGGAGGTCACAGAACCGTACGTCGACGAACTTGACGTCCTCGTCCTTGAGGTATCGCAGGAGTTCCTCGGGATTGGCGAACACACGTCCTCCTGGCACAGATTTTCGAACCGGGGCGGCGTGGGCCGCCACGTGGCTAGGCTGGTCGCGACGCTATGGGCCGGGGGTTGCCCGGGCGTATCCCTATTGTTTCCGCCGTGTTACGGAGCCTGTTGACATGGTCCGGCGAGGTCGCGACCCTCGAGGACCCTAACCTCCGATCCCCCGCCTCCGGGTACGGAAAGCCCCGATTACCCTGATCGACCGTGCCGACTCCCGCGAACCAGACCCCCGAGCCGGCGGACTTCGGTCCGCGCTTCGCCGCCCTGCTCGTCGACTGGGCGCTGTGCCTGCTGGCGGGCAGCTTCTACGCCGATCCGCGGGTGGTGGCGTGGCCGCCCGTGCTCGTACTCGTCGTCTTGAACGGTGTTCTCGTGGGTCTCTTCGGACAGACGCCCGGCATGGCGCTGGCCCGGCTGCGCTGCGTGTCCTTCGCCGACGGCGGGGCGATCGGCGTCGCCCGGGGCCTGCTGCGCGGGCTGCTGCTGGTCCTGCTGATCCCGGCGGTCATCCAGGACGCCGACCGCCGTGGCCTGCACGACCGCGCGGCCGGCTCGATCGTGCTCAAGCGACCGAGGCCTGCCGCCTGAGCGGCACCCTCTCCGCGGAGGGCTCGTCGGCGCCGAGTTCCACGGTGACGGGCAGGAACAGCAGCAGGGCGACACCGAACAGCACGTAGAGGTTCGCGCCGAGGAAGGCGAGCGGCGGCTTCGGGCCGGTCTCGTACAGGAACGTCACCCGCGTGCAGAGCACGACGTAGCCGGCGACCGCGAACCGGAAGATCTTCTTATGGGTACGGGCGAGCTCGACGCACCGCACCAGGGCCGGCAGCAGCCAGACCCAGTGGTGCACCCAGGTGACCGGGCTGATCAGGCAGCCGGCGATGCCGGTCAGGGCCAGCCCGCCGAGGGGGTCAGCGGCGCGCACCCGCCACGCCCACAGTCCCAGCACGGCCACCACGCCGGCCACCCAGAGCTGCGACTCGACCGCGTCCACCGGCAGCCGGGCCAGGAAGCCGCGCAGCGACTGGTTGGAGACGTACTCGAGGTTGCCGACCCGGTTGGTGTCCCACAGCGCGGAGGTCCAGAACTCCCGCGAGGCGTCCGGCCAGAACGCGGCGGCCACCAGCGTGGTGGTGGCGGCCGCCGCGACCGCGGTGCCCGCGGCCCGCCAACGCCCGGTGATCAGCAGGTACAGGATGAAGATGCCGGGAGTCAGCTTGATCGCGGTGGCGACCCCGATGCCGACGCCGGCCCAGCGCCGGCCCCGCCCGGCGCCCAGCAGCACGTCCCCGGCGACGAGCGCGAGCAGCAACAGGTTCACCTGGCCGAAGCCGAACGTCTCCCGCACCGGCTCGAAGAACAACGCGAGGCAGGAGGCCACGGCGACCGCGTACCAGGGCGTCCAGCCGCGCCGCTCGATGAGCGGACCCAGGAACCACCACGTGACCAGCACCGTCGTCACCACGGTGGCGACCGAGGCGACCGTGACGACCAGCCACAGCGGCAGCACGGCCATGGGAATCATCACCAGGGCGGCGAAGGGCGGATAGGTGAAGCCGTACGGCGTGCCTTCCTTGAGGTAGTCGTAGATCATGCCGCCGTCACGGAACCAGTACCGGACCGCACCGGCGTAGACACCGGAGTCGAAGTAGAAGTGGTGCACGGCGGTCCACGCGAGCGCGGCGGCAGCGGCCGCGCCGAGCGCGGCGAGGATCACGATCCGGCGGTTCACGCGCTCACCCTACGAGCCCGCCGCTCGCGCACCGCGACGACCAGCAGCGCACCGAGCGCGGCCGTCACGACCAGGGCGCCGGGGACCTTGGTGAACAGCGCCCAGTTGTATCCGGCCGGCAGCGTCAGCGTGCCGGCGAACGCGCAGCAGCCGAGCAGCCGGCGGCTCTCCCGCCGGGTCGCGGCCAGGACGGCCAGGGGCCACGTCGCGTACCAGGGGTGGAACACCGGTGCGCAGAGGACGGTCGCCGCCAGGGCCAGGCCCGCACCGGCGAGCGCCCCGCCCGCCCGGGCGCGCCACCACAGCACCGCCAGCAGCACGGCCAGCACCACGACGCCGAGGATCCGGGTCACCGGCACGGCGGCGACCCGGGCGCCGGCCAGCCGGGCGACGGACTCCACGGCCAGCCCGACGGCGGTCGAGGGCGAGGTCCAGGCCACGGTGTCGCCGCTGCGCAGCAGCCCGGCGACCCAGCCGACGCCCCGCCCGGACACCACGGAGACGAGCGCGACCGCGCCCGCGGCTCCGGCGCCGACGACGGTCGCGGGCCGCCACAGCGAGCGCAGCGGGCTGCCGGCCGGGACGGCGGCGAGCACGGCGAACGGCAGGACCACGACCGCCGTGGCCTTCACGGCGACGGCCAGCCCCAGCGGCACGCCGGCCAGGACCAGCGCGGGGGTCGCCACGACCGCGCCCGGCGCCGCGGCGTCCCGGCCGGCGGCGACCAGGGCGAGGCCGAGCACGAGCAGGCCGACCATCAGCGCGTCGTTGTGCGCGCCGGAGACCAGGTGGATGGGCACCAGCGGGCAGGCGAGGACGGTCCAGACCACTCGGCCCGGATCGCGTCCGCAGTGCCGCGCGAGTCTCGCCAGCCCCGCCGCGAGGACGGCCAGGCCGATCAGCGCGATGATCCGCAGCCCGGCGATGACGCCGGTCAGCGAGCTGCCGAGGGCGACGGCCCAGCCGGCCAGCAGCAGGAACAGCGGACCGTACGGTGCCGGGGAGGCCCGCCAGGTGGTGGACACCGACTCCAGCCACGGGCAGCCGAAGGACTGGACACCGCCGGCGTACGGGTCTCCCCCGGCGTGCTGGACGAACCCCTGGCACGCGTACGAATAGATGTCCTCGCTGCCCAGCGGCAGCACCGGAAGCAGCGGCAGCGACCACAACCCGGCGGTGACGACCGCCCACCGGGTGGACGGGACGTGGTGGCGCCCGAACCACCAGGCGCACGACACCGCCGCGAGGCCGGCCACCCAGCACAAGGGCATCACGACGCCCTGGCTGCCGGTCAGGATCGAGCCCGGGGTGACCGTCGTGCCGCGGGCGAACGGCGAACCGCCCAGGTGGGCGGCGACCGCGATCAGCAGGCTGCCGGCCAGCCCGCCCCAGCGGACCAGTGCTCTCACGGCACCGCCACGGACGTCTTCGCCGCCGGAGCGCCGATCGCGTCGTCCGCGGCCAGTTCCACCCCGCGCAGCCAGGCCACGGCCCGCCGGGCGACCCAGATCACGAGCACCACCATGGCGAACGAGAGCGGCACGCCGAGCGGCCGGAACGTCCCCGTCCCCTCGGGCAGGATCGTGGCCATGGCGAACACCACCGTACCGGCCAGCCACCGGGCCCGCGCGGCGCTCACCGCGAACAGCGCCAGCGGCCAGGTGAGATACCACGGCTGGGTGATCGGCGCGAAGAAGATGACGGCGAGCAGCGCCAGCCCGGCGCCCGCCAGCGGATCGCGGTCGCGAGAGCGCCAGAGGATCACCAGGAGCGACAGGCCGAGCAACACCAGCGCGACGGCCCGTACCGCCGGCACGACGGTGAGGTCGGCGCCGAACCACCGACCGGCCGCCTCCGCGGCCAGGCCGACGGCCGTGGGCGGTGAGGACCAGTTCACCGACTCACCGGCCCCGGAGAGCGCGGTCAGCCAGCCGAAACCCAGTCCCGACGCGAGCGAGGCGGCGGCCAGCACGCCCAGGGCGGCGGCCAGCAGGGCCGCTCCCCGGCGCAGCAGTGCCGACCAGCCCGCGCGGCGCAGCCCGCCCACCGCGAACAGGGCCGCGAACGGCAGCACCACGCCAATGGTGATCTTGGTGGACACGGCGAGGCCCAGCAGGGCGCCGCCGGCGAGCAGGGCGCCCCAGCTCCTCGACGGCGCCGCGAGCACCATGAACCCGGCGATCATGAACGCCACCGTGAGAGCGTCGCTGTGCCCGCCACCGATCAGGTGCACCGGCACCAGGGGGCAACAGAGCACGAGCCACAGCGCCCGCTCGACCGGCACCCCGGCGCGCCGCGCCAGCACGGGCAGGCAGGCGGCGAGCGCGGCGACGCCGAGCACGGCGAGGAGCCGGAAGCCGGCCAGGGCCACGGCCTGGGAGCCGAACGCCGCCGCGAGCCCGGCCAGGACCAGGAACACCGGCCCGTACGGCGTCGGGGTGTCGCGCCACACCACCGACACCGAGTCCAGCCACGGGCACGGTTGCGCGGAGACGCCCACCAGGTACGGGTTGAGCCCCGCGTCGACCAGCGCACCCTGGCAGGCGTTGGCGTACATGTCCCGGCTCGCCAGCGGGGGCACGAAGACCAGCGGAGCGGACCACAGCGCGGCGGTGACGGTGATCCACCTCGGGGTGAGGACGCCGTCGCGGAGCAGTCTGCGCCCGTACCACCAGGCGGTGCAGAGCGCGGCCAGGCCGGCGAACCACAGCAGGAGGATCGCCGGCCCGGCGGGCTCGCGGAAGATGCTGACGACGGTCACGTTGCGCCGGATGTACGGCGCGGCGCCGTACACGAAGGCGTCGACGGCACAGCAGACGGCGCCGAACAGGCCCAGGTAGCGCAGGAAGGCGGGGCGGGCGAGCAGGGCACCCGCTCCTGACCGTGGCATGCGCGCCAGCGTACCGGGAGCAGCCCCGCCGGCTCAGCGTGGCGCGGACGGCACGAACAACCACACCACCACGGCGCCGAGCGCGACCAGCGCCCCCACGGCGAGGAGCCATCCGGGCATCCCGCCGTCGCCGTCGCTCACGTCGAGGGTGACCCGGTGGGCGTAGAACAACGGCTGGATGTCCGTACCGATGTCGAAGGCGACGACGTGCTCGCCGGCCGCACGGGCGGTGTAGGTGAACTCCGCTTCCCAGCGGCCCGTCATGCCGGTCGTGGAAAGCTTCGACGGCGAGTCGAGCTGCAGGGTCTCCGCGGGGCGCGCGGACACCGTGAGGGTGCTCACCGGACGGGTGCCGGTGTTGACGACTCCGACGCGAACCTTGACCCGGTCACCCGGCCGGACCACCGCCGGCTGGGTCTGCGTCTCGACCTTCAGCGTCTCCGGGGTCAGGGCGGTCCGCATGAAGCAGGTGTCCGGCAGGACCTCCACCTTGTCCAGCCGTGCGCCGTCCAACGGCTCGACGCGGAACTCGCCGGGCACGATCCCGCCGCGGACGCCGTCGAACTGCAGGTAGTTCTCGAGCCGGACGTCGGCGGTGCGGCCCTTGATGCGCTCGGTGGTGACCGGCGCGGTCAGCGACGCGGAGACGAAGTCGACGGCTCCCGGCGACAGCCGGAAGTCGGCACGGGCGCCCACCCGTTCGTTGGTGTCGGCGCTGACGAAGACCTGCCCCTTCGCCGCGGCCGGCGCGGTGATCCGCACGTGCAGGCGCACCAGGTACCAGTTCGGCTCACCCTGGACGGCCCCGTCGGGGAACGACAGGGAGAACCGGGCCAGGCTCGCCGCCTTGGTGACCCGTTCGGCGGAGACAGCACCCAGGCCGAGCTCCGTCAGCGTGACGCACCGCTCGGGAGTGGTCAGGGGCACCGGAGCCACCGCCGCCCGCGAGGGGGCGGCCCCCGCCAGCACCGCGAAGATCATCGCGATGACGACGAGGGCCACCGCCTCACTTGACGACGATCTGCGTCGCCTTGCCATTGTTGTTCCAGTTGTGGATCTGACCACCGGTGTGGTCGTTGCCGGTCTGGGCGTTCTTCAGGTCGATCTTGTTCTTGTAGACGGTGGAGCCGTTGATCTTCCAGATGTCGGCGACGTAGGCCTCGGCCTGCTCCTGGCGTCCGTACGACTCTCCCTTGGCGTTACCGCAGCCCTCGGCGAAGTCGTCGTGTGCCGTACCGATCACGAAGTGACCGTATTTGTTGCTGGTGAAGTAGTCGGTGCTCGGCGGGGCGTACGTCCGGTAGTGGTAGTTCGACGCCCTCCGCTTGCACCCCTTGTTGTCGTACTGCTTGAGCCCCTTGCTCGAGTCCCACCCGCCGTTGACCCACGCGTTCATGGCGGAACCGCGAGTCCAGTCCTTGTTGAACGAAGACCACCCCGCGGACGTCTTGTTGACCGTCGCGTTGTTGGTCCAGAGCAGGTTCACCGCCCAGTCGACCTTGTCGTTGCTGCGGATCTTTTCCTTGTTGTAGTCGTAGTTGTCGAAGGCCATGCCTCCACCGGGCAGCTTGACGCTCTGCAGCCGCGTGGCGGATGCCGCTTCCGCGGGTGCGGCGTACCCGAGCGGACCCGCTACCGCGGCCGTGGCGACGACCGCGACCAGCATGCGGAGCTTGCGCCGGACGTCGCGGACCTTCTTGACATTCCCCGTACCCATGTACCCACCAATGCTTGGAGATCAACAGCGGCGCGACTGTACCCGGTGGTCAGCGCCGTTCACCCTGGCGGAAACGGGCGGTGCGCTCAGCGGAGCGGCCAAGATCACAGGTGGCTGGTCAGCCGGTACTCCCCGGCCGCCGTCGCGCGCATCCTCGTCCAGCCGTCCGGGCCGGGCGTCAGGGAGACGCTCCGCGAGTCCACCACCCGCAGCCAGCGTGACCACCGGACCCTGACCAGGACGTCGGCGCCCGCGGGCACCCGGACCGTCACGCCGCCGCGATCGCTGCGGACCAGCTCGCCCGGTGCGCAGACGAGCGGCTGAGCGTCGACGACCTCGAAGAGCTGCCATGTGCCGTCCTGCCAGACCGGGCGTAGCTGCGGCAGGCCGCCCCGGACGAGTGCCGCCTCGGTACGGGCGTACCGGTCGGGCACCGAGCCGGGGGCGATCGCGACGTAGGACACGGCTTGGGCCCGTAACCAGCCGGCATAGTCGGCGGCGGTCAGCTCGTCGCGGTAGAACAGCGCGTTGCGGTCGGTGTCCACCTGGCGTTCCCAGCCGCGGGCCAGCGGAACCTCCCGGGCGACGTACGCGGACTCCCAGTGGTCGCGCAGCGGCACCACCTCCACCCGTCCGGGCGCGCGGCGCCGCAGTTCCTCGACGAGCGGCCGGTAGAACTCCGCCCGGGACTCCGCCGAGCCCGCCCGGGCGAGATCGGAGGTCACGACGAACGGCTGCCACCAGAAGACCGCCGCCAGCAGCAGCGCGAGCCGGGCGCGGCCGAGGTCGGCGTACGCGGCGATCACCGGGATCGTGAACAGCATGGGCAGGCGCAGCGCGTTGGAGCCCACCGGGCTGGCCAGGGAGAACGCGCCGACGAGCAGCACGACGGTGAGCACCGCGCCGATGCGCAGCGCCTTGCGGCGGGCCGGCACGACCAGGATGACCAGCACGGCCAGGGCGACGTGGATGCGCATCGACTCCGCGGTGAACGGCTGCCGCCCACCGTTGCCGAACAGCAGCGCCATCGGGGCCAGGGCGAGCACCGGACCCACGCAGAGGCCCCATGCCTCCCGCCACCGGGGGCCGGTGAACAGCGTGACCCACACCCGCGGACCCGAAGCCGCGGCGAGCAAGACCGCCGCGCCCGCGAGACCCGTGAAGAGACCCGCGACCGGGCTGGCCCACGTCGCCAGCGCCGACAGCGCCACGACGCCGGCGACCCGGCCCCGGCGGGCCCGGTCGGGAACGCCCGGCCCGGCGGCGGCCAGGCCCAGAGCGGCGAGGGCCAGCGCCAGGCCCACCGCGAAGGTGATCCGGCCGCTGACCAGGTTGGCGGCGAAGACGACGGCGCCGAGCAGGCCACCCAGCAGTGGGCGGTGGGCATCCGTGCGCCACAGCAACCACTGGAAGGCGACGGACGCGCCCACCGCCGCGACCGCGCCCAGCACCCGCATCCCGACGAGAGACCCGAGCGGCGCGGTCAGCAGGCTGTAACCGAACTGGGCCACTCCGCCGTACCAGCCGAAGTCCACCGGGGCCGTGCCGTGTGCGCCGAAGAAGTCCGCCCGTGCCTGCTGGGCGGCGAGGTCGGTGCCCATCGGCGGGGCGATCAGGAAGGCGACGGACATCAGCACGGACGCGGCGGAGGTCCAGGCGAGTGCTCGGCGGAGCCCGGTGCGGTGCTCCTCAGGCATCGAGGACGCGTTCCATCGCGGCCCGGGAACGCCGGGTGATGCGCAGATACCGGTCGACGAACTCCCCCGGATCCCCGCCGCCCAGCAGTTGCACCACTCCCGCCAGCTCCGCACCGTGCCGCGGCAGCTGATCGGTCGGCCGCCCGCGGACCAGGGTCAGCGCGTTGCGGACCTGGGCCGCCAGCGTCCATCCCGCGGTCATCGCCGCCGCGTCCACCTTGTCGATGAGCTTGGCGTCGAGCTCCGCGGTGAGGGCCTCGAGCGTGCAGGTCATCCGCAGGCCCGGCAGGGCGTACCCGTGCCGCAGCTGCAGCAGCTGCACCGCCCATTCGACGTCGGCGAGCCCGCCGCGGCCGAGCTTGGCGTGTGTGTTCGGGTCGGCCCCGCGGGGCAGCCGTTCGGTCTCCACCCGGGCCTTGATCCGGCGGATCTCGACGATCTGGTCGCGGGTGAGGCCGCCGTCGGGATAGCGCATGCCGTCGGCGAGGCGCTCGAACTCGCGGCCGAGGTCCTCGTCGCCGCAGACGAAGCGGGCGCGGAGCAGGGCCTGCGACTCCCAGACCCGCGACCAGCGGGCGTAGTACTGCGCGTACGCGTTGAGGCTGCGCACCAGCGGCCCCTGGCGGCCCTCGGGGCGCAGGTCGGCGTCGACGCCGAGCGGCGGGTCCGGGGCGGGCGCGCCGAGCGTGCGGCGCATCTCCTCGGCGATCGCGTGCGCGGCGCTGCTGGCCTCGGCGTCCGGTACGCCCTCGGGCGCGGCGAAGACGAACAGCACGTCGGCGTCGGACGGGTAGCTCATCTCGTAGCCGCCGAGGCGGCCCATGCCGATCACCGCGAAGCGCAGTCCCTCGGGGCCCGGGCGGACCCGGCGAGCGGCGTGCAGCGCGGCGCCGAGCGTGGCGTCGGTGACGGCCGACAGGGCGACGCCGATGGCGTGGACGTCGAGCGGCTGGGCGGGGGCGAGCTCGCCCGCCTGGCTGAGGATGTCGGCGCACGCCAGCCGGAACAGCTCGCGGCGGCGCAGCGCCCGGACGGCGGCGATGGCCGGGGCCGGGTCGGTGGCGCCGTCGCGCAGGTGCCGGTCGACGGCCGCGGCGAAACCGTCGCGGAGCACGTCGCGGGGGCGGGGCTGCAGCTCGGCGTCGTCGGCGAGCAGGCGCAGCGCCTCGGGGTCGCGGGTGAGCAGGTCGGTGGCGTACCGGGAGAGGCTGAGCACCCGGGCGAGGCGGCGGGCGACCGGGCCGCCGTCGCGCAGCAGCCGCAGATACCACGGTGTGCCGCCGAGCTTGTCCGAGACGTGCCGGTAGTTGAGCAGGCCGCGGTCGGGCTCGGGGGCGTCGGCGAACTCCTGCAGCAGCATCGGCAGGAGCGTGCGCTGGATCGCCGCGGTGCGGCTGACCCCGCCGGTCAGCGCCTGCAGGTGCCGCAGCGCCCCGGCGGGGTCGGCGAAGCCCAGGACCTCCAGGCGGCGCCCGGCCGACTCCGTGGTCATCCGCAGCGCCTCGGCCGGCACCCGGGCGACCGCCTCCAGCAGCGGCTGGTAGAGCAGCTTGACGTGCAGGCGGCGGACGTGCGCGGCGTGGCCGACCCAGTCGGAGCGGAACGCCGCGACCGCGTCCCGGCCGGGTTCCGCCGTGTAGTCCAGGGCCGCGGCGAGCCAGCGCAGCAGCCGGGGGTCGTCGGGGACGGTGTGCGTCCGCTTCAGGTTCTGCAGTTGCAGCCGGTGCTCGACGGTCCGCAGGAAGCGGTAGCCGCGCAGCAGGGTCTCGCCGTCCTCGCGGCCCACGTAGCCGCCGGCGACCAGGGCGCGCAGCGCGGGCAGCGTGCCGCCCAGGCGCAGGCTCTCGTCGACGCGCCCGTGCACGAGCTGCAGGAGCTGCACGGCGAACTCGATGTCGCGCAGGCCGCCCGGACCGCGCTTGATCTCGCGCTCGACCTCCTTCGGCGGCACGTTGTCGATGATCTTCCGGCGCATGTCGCGGACGTCCGCCACCGCCTCCGGACGCTCGGCGGCGTGCCACACCAGCGGCGCGAGGTCGTCCAGCCATTCCCTCGCCAGCGCCAGGTCGCCGGCCGCCGGGCGCGCCTTCAGCAGGGCCTGGAACTCCCACGTACGGGCCCAGCGCCGGTAGTAGGCCTGGTGGCTGGCGAGCGTACGGACCAGCGGCCCGCGGCTGCCCTCGGGCCGCAGCGCGGCGTCGACCGGCCAGGCGACCTGACCGCAGACCTCGATCAGCTTGGCCGCGACCGTGGTGCCCGCGGCGAGGTCCTCGTCGCCGGCGGCCACGAAGATGACGTCCACGTCGGAGACGTAGTTCAGCTCGTTGCCGCCGCACTTGCCCATGGCGATCACGGCGAGCCGGGGCGCGGCGGCGGAGGCCGGCAGCCCGGCGACGGCGATGGCGTACGCCGCGGCGAGGGTCTCGTCGGCGAGGCGGGAGAGCGCGGCCATGGTGGGCTCGAGGCCGCGGGCGCCGGTCAGGTCCGCCGCGACGATGCGCAGCAGGGCGATCCGGTACGCCGTGCGCAGCGCCGCGACGGTCGGCGGTCCCTCGCCGGTGGCGTCGCCGAACTCGAGGTGGCCCTCGGCGCTCGGCGGCATGCCGGTCTTGCCGGTGGCCAGCACCCGCCACTGGCCGGGGTTGGCGACGAGGTGGTCGCCGAGCGCGCTGGACGCGCCGAGGACCGCGACCAGGCGGCGGCGCAGCGCGGGATCCGCGGCGAGCTCGGACAGCAGGGCGTCGGCGGCCGGACTCTCGACGATCTGTCCCCCGGGCCCGGTGACCGGGCCGCCGTTGTCGCGCAGCGCCGCCCGGGACACGGCGTCGACCAGCCGGTGGAGCTGGCGCAACGCAAGGGAGGGGTCGGCGGCCCGCGACAGCGCCTGCAACAGCTCCGCGGCGCCCGGGCCGACCGGCTCCTGGGTGTCGGCGTCCCACAGCCGCAGGCCCTCGGGGCCGAGCAGGTCGGCGGCGCGGGCACCGTTGTCGGCGAAGCCGTACCGGGCGAGCCGGCTGGGCCTGGTCATGTCATTGGCCCAGCAGGGGCAGGGCGCGGCCGGTGCCCGGGGCGGGGATGTCCGCGTCCGGCAGCTCGCCCAGGGCCAGGGCGGCGAACCGGGCCGCGAACGGCTGCCAGACCTCCTCGACGTCGGCCAGCACGTCCACGGTCGCGGCGACCACGACCTCGGGGTCGTAGCCCAGCTCGGTGAGCAGCGCGTGGTCGTTGCGGGCCCAGCGCTCGATCATGGCGCGGTCGCACTCGATGTGGAACTGCACGCCCCAGGCCCGGTCGCCGAGGCGGAACGCCTGGTGCGGATAGCGGGTGGAGGCGGCGAGCAGCACGGCGCCGGCCGGCAGCTCGGTGATCTCGTCGCTGTGCCACTGCACCACGTCCGGCAGCAGCGGCACGAACTTGAACAGCGGGTCGGTGTCGGCCGCGTCGCGGCGTCCGACCAGGGCCGGGCCGATCTCGGGGCCGGCGGTGCTGCGTTCGACCAGGCCGCCGTGGGCCTGGGCGAGCAGCTGCGCGCCCAGGCAGACGCCGAGCGTCGGCACGTGGTGGCGCACCGCCTTGCGCAGCAGCCCTTCCAGGGCCGGGAACCAGGGTGCGCCGGGCCGCCCCGCCGCGTCGGGGTAGGCGCACTGGTCGCCGCCGAGGACGACCAGGGCCACGTGCCCGTCGAGGTTCTCGGGCAGCGGGTCGCCCGCATGCGCCCGGACGACGTTCAGGCCGAGCCCGGCCTCGGTGAACCAGTCGCCGAGCCGGCGCAGGTCGTCGGACGGGTAGTTCTCGATCACCAGTGCTGTGCCCACCCTCCGAGGCTATCGGGTGGGTCCGGCGCCGGTGTTCACGCCGGGGTCCACCGCGCGACGATCTCGTCGTCCTCCGTCTCCCCGGTCTCCACGAAGCCGAGGGAGAGATAGAGCGCGCGGGCGGCGGTGTTCTCCGGCGAGTAGCTGAGCGCGATGTCGGGCACGCCCGGTTCGGCGGCGAGCCGGTCGCGCAGCGCGGTCACCAGGGCCCGGCCGATGCCCTGCCGCTGCCGGGACGCGTCGACGACCACCCCGCCGATCCAGCGGCTGGCGTCGTCGTCGACGGCCCACATGCAGAACCCCGCCACCTCGCCGTCGACGGTCACGGCCAGCGGGTGCCACGTGCCGCCGTAGTGGCACAGGCAGAGGTAGTGGCTGACGTCGTTGACGAACTCGCGCTGTTCCGGCGACACGGACAGCGCGACGCAGGCACGCCAGTTGTCCTTGGTGACGGGTTCAAGATCGATTTGCATCCCGGCATCATCGCAGGGCGCGGAAAGAGGGCGTCAGGCGATGCAGGCGCAGACGATGAGGGCCGCGCCGAAGTGCGAGGCCGCGCTGACCAGCGCGCCCGGGTGCCGCTCCTGGGTGCAGATGACCTCGCCGAGCTTGCCGGGCGTCATCCAGTCCAGCACCAGGAACGCCAGTGCCATGACCGCGATGCCGAGCACGCCGAAGATCGCCGTGGAGGCCAGGCCCTCGCCGAAGTTCTCGTAGCTGGTGAAGATGGCCGTGAAGACGATCAGCGCGATGCCGAGCTGGTTGGCCGCGAGCAGGGTCGCCGCGTTCGGGTTCTTCTCGACCCAGATCAGGTCGCGCAGCTTGCCCGGGGTGAGCAGGTCGACGAGCACGAAGCCCAGGGCCATCAGCCCGATGCCGACCGCGCCGAACACGATGCTGCGCCCGGCACCCTCAAGCAGATTCTCCAGCACGGTTACTCCCTCGTCGCGGTGTCCGAGGGCACCGTATCCGACCAGCGCATCCAGGTGATCCACCGGCCGGGCGAAAGGTCAAAGTGTCCCGAGGTAGCGCTCTCGCTCGTACGGGGTGACCTCACGCCGGTATTGCTCCCATTCCTGGCGCTTGTTGCGGAGGAAGAAGTCGAACACGTGCTCGCCGAGCACCTCGGGGATCAGCTCGGACTTGGCCATCACGTCGATCGCCTCGGCGAGGTTCTCGGGCAGCGAGTCGTACCCCATCGCCTTGCGCTCCTGCGGCGACAGCGCGAGCACGTCGTCCTCGGCGCCCGGCGGCAGCTCGTAGCCCTCCTCGATGCCCTTGAGGCCGGCGCCCAGCAGGACCGCGAAGGCGAGGTACGGGTTGGTGGCGGAGTCGAGCGAGCGGACCTCGACCCGGGCCGAGTTGGGCTTGCCGAACGCCGGCACCCGCACCAGCGCCGAGCGGTTCAGGTGGCCCCAGCTGACGAACGCGGGCGACTCGGTGATCCGGTCGGGCAGCTGCAGCGGGAAGAGCCGCTTGTACGAGTTGACCCACTGGTTGGTGACGGCGGTGTACTCGCGGGCGTGCACGAGCAGGCCGGCGATGAACGCGCGGGCCGTCTTGGACAGCTTCAACGCGTCGGCGCCGTCGTAGAAAGCGTTGCGCTCGCCCTCGAACAGCGACAGGTGGGTGTGCATGCCGCTGCCCGGCTGGTCGGTGTACGGCTTCGGCATGAACGTCGCGCGTACCCCCTGCGACAGCGCGACCTCCTTGACCACGTGCCGGAACGTCATGATGTTGTCGGCCGTGGTGAGCGCGTCCGCATAGCGCAGGTCGATCTCCTGCTGGCCGGGGGCGACCTCGTGGTGGCTGAACTCCACGGAGATCCCGATGCGCTCCAGCGCGAGCACGGCCTGGCGGCGGAAGTCGCGCGCGACCGAGTGGGTGGTGTGGTCGAAGTAGCCGCCGCCGTCGACCGGGACCGGCACGCTGCCGTCCAGCGGTCCGTCCTGGACGAGGAAGAACTCGACCTCGGGGTGGGTGTAGAAGGTGAAGCCCTTCTCCGCGGCCTTGGCGAGCATGCGGCGCAGCACGTGCCGCGGATCGGCCCACGCCGCGCTGCCGTCCGGGAGCAGGATGTCGCAGAACATCCGGGCGCTCTCGCCGCTGTCGCCGCCCTCGAACGGGAAGACCTGGAACGTGGTGGGGTCGGGCATGGCGACCATGTCGGACTCGGACACCCGGGCGAAGCCCTCGATGGCCGAGCCGTCGATGCCGATGCCCTCCTCGAAGGCGGCCTCAAGCTCGGCCGGCGCGACGGACACGCTCTTGAGGGTGCCGAGCACGTCGGTGAACCAGAGCCGGACAAATCGGATGTCGCGCTCTTCGAGCGTGCGGAGCACGAACTCCTGCTGTCGGTCCACGGCCACCCCTCGTACTTGCCCGGCGATCAGTGTCTCCCGTGCCGGTTACGCCGAGATTACGCTGACCACGGGCCGACAGTACGGCAGGGGAAGCGGGTACGGGATGCCAACGCTGGGGAAGAATGACCGTATGCCCTCGATGCGCATCGCTCTTGCCCAGGTGAACCCCACCGTCGGAGACATACCCGGCAACGCCGCCGCCGTGCGCCGCTGGACCCGGCGCGCCGCGGACGCCGGCGCCCAGCTCGTCGCGTTCCCGGAGATGATGCTGACCGGCTATCCCATCGAGGACCTGGTCTTCCGCGAGTCCTTCGTGGTGGCCTCGCAGGCCGCGTTGCGGCAGCTCGCCACCGACCTCGCCGCCGACGGCCTCGGCGACGTGGCCGTGGTGGTGGGCTACGTGGACGCCGACGGGCCCGCGCCCACCAGCGCCGACGCGGTGCCGGGCAGCGGCCGCCGGGACGCCTCCGCGCTGCTGCTCGGCGGCGAGGTGGCGGCCACCTACTTCAAGCACCACCTGCCCAACTACGGCGTCTTCGACGAGGACCGCTACTTCGAGCCCGGCACCTCGCTGACCGTGGTGCGCTTCGGCGAGACCGACATCGCCCTGACCGTGTGCGAGGACCTGTGGCAGGCGGGCGGCCCGTTCGCCGCCGCCCGGCGCGCGGGCGTGCAGCTCGTGGTGTCCGTCAACGCCTCGCCGTACGAGCTGGACAAGGACGACGTCCGGCTGCCGCTGATCCGGCGCCGGGCGGCGGAGGCGGGCGCGACCGTCGCGTACGTGAACATGATCGGCGGCCAGGACGAGCTGGTCTTCGACGGCGACTCGATGATCGTGACGGCCGGCGGCGAGCTGCTCGCCCGGGCCGGGCAGTTCACCGAGGAGCTGCTGATCCACGACGTGGAGCTGCCGGCCGCGGGCGCCGCGCCGGAGGCGCCGGCCGCGCAGCCGGCGCCGGGTACCACCGCCGAGGCGCCGCACGGCGAGGAGCACGGCGACGACGACATGACGATCGAGCGGGTGAGCCTGGCCGCCGCGCCCCGCCCGGTCACCGACGGCCCGGCCGTCGGCGGCATCGCCGACCGGGTCACCGACGAGGCGGAGATCTGGTCGGCGCTCACCCTGGGCCTGCACGACTACGTGGAGAAGAACGGCTTCCGCTCGGTGGTGCTCGGGCTCTCCGGTGGCATCGACTCGGCGGTCGTCGCCGCCATCGCGGTGGACGCGCTCGGCCCCGAGCGCGTCGTCGGCGTCTCCATGCCCAGCGGCTACTCGTCGGCGCACTCCCGCGACGACGCGGCCGACCTCGCCAAGCGCACGGGCCTGGACTACCGCAGCGAACCGATCCAGCCGATGGTCGACGCGTTCCTGGCGAACATGTCGCTCTCCGGCCTGGCGGTGGAGAACCTGCAGGCCCGCGTCCGCGGCGTCATCCTCATGGCGCTGTCGAACCAGGAGGGCCACCTCGTGCTCACCACCGGTAACAAGAGCGAGCTGGCGGTCGGCTACTCCACGCTGTACGGCGACTCCGTCGGCGGCTTCAACCCGCTCAAGGACGTGCCCAAGACGATGGTGTGGCGCCTCGCCACCTGGCGCAACGCGGACGCCGCCCGCCGCGGCGACCAGCCGCCGATCCCGGAGAACTCCATCACCAAGCCGCCGTCCGCGGAGCTGCGGCCGGGCCAGGTCGACACCGACTCGCTGCCCGACTACCCCGTGCTCGACGCGATCCTCAGCGGCTACATCGACGGCGACCAGGGCCGCGACGACCTGATCGCCGCCGGCCACGACGCCGCGCTGGTGGACCGGGTGCTGCGGATGGTGGACATCGCCGAATACAAGCGCCGCCAGTCCGCGCCGGGTACCAAGATCTCCATCAAGGCCTTCGGCCGCGACCGGCGACTGCCGATCACCAACCGCTTCCGCGAAGGGGTGTGATCGGCTCCACTCACCTCTGACCGCGCCCGGTCCCCGGGTGCGACGATGCGAGGCGAACCCGGGGACCGCACTCCGCGGCCTCGAGGGAAGGAGACGACCATGTCCGAGATCCCCACCCTGTACGGCGGCCCGCCCACCCGCCGCGTCCGCACCCGCGACCTGCTCGCGGCCAAGGAACGCGGCGACCGCTGGCCGATGCTCACCTCGTACGACCAGTACACCGCCGCACTGTTCGACAACGCCGGCATCCCGGTGCTGCTCGTCGGCGACTCGGCGGCCAACAACGTGTTCGGCCACGAGACGACCCTGCCGGTCACCACCGACGAACTGCTGCCGCTGGTACGCGCGGTCGTCCGCGCCACGAAGACCGCCCTGATCGTCGCCGACCTGCCGTTCGGCTCCTACGAGGAGGGCCCGGTCCAGGGTCTGCGCACGGCCGTACGCTTCATGAAGGAGGCCGGCGCGCACGCCGTGAAACTGGAGGGCGGCCGCCGCGTCGCCGAGCAGATCCGGGCGATCGTCGGCGCCGGCATCCCGGTGATGGGGCACGTCGGTTTCACGCCGCAGAGCGAGCACACCATCGGCGGCTACCTCGTCCAGGGCCGGGGCAGCGCGGCGGAGGAGGTCATCGCCGACGCGCGCGCCGTCGCCGAGGCGGGCGCCTTCGCGGTCGTGCTGGAGATGGTGCCGGGCGAGGTCGCGACCCGGATCACCAAGGAGCTCACCATCCCGACCGTCGGCATCGGCGCGGGCCCGGACACCGACGCCCAGGTGCTGGTGTGGCAGGACATGGCCGGGCTGCGCGGCGGCAAGGCGCCGCGCTTCGTCAAGCGCTACGCCGACCTGGCGGGCGTGCTCGCCGAGGCCACCCGCCGCTTCGCCGACGAGGTGCGCGGCGGCGAGTTCCCCGCCGCGGAGCACACCTTCTAGGTCAGCCCTCCTTGGCGAACACCACCGTGCGGGTCCGGGGATCCGCCTCGGTCAACCGTACGGTGATCCGCTGCCCCAGCGGCAGCTCACCCAGGCAGCGTGCCTGCACGGCGGGATCGTCGACGGCGACGGTCCCGCCGCGGGGCCGGGGCCGTCCGCCCGGCCTGGGCGGATCGTCGACGTCGAGCACACCGGCCTCGAAGGTCTCGCCCACCCGGCCCTCGAGGAGCACCGCCTCGGCCAGCGCCACCGCGCCGCGATCCGCGGCGGAGGCCACCCGGTCCGTCGCGGCCATCGCCTCCGGCAGCCGCGGCAGCGCGGCGCGGGCCCACTGCGGCACGGCCGTACCGGCGTGCAGCGCCAGGCAGACCTCGGTGGCGTACCGGTCGGCGAGCCGGCGCAGCGGGGCGGTGACGTGCGCGTACGGGGCACCCACCCCGCCGTGCCCGGTCTCGGCCGGCGCCGCGCCGTCGAACGCCGTGTACGCCGCACCGCGCAACAACTCCGCCGCCTGGTCGAGAAAGGCGGCACCGCGGGGATCGGCCGGGTCGACCGACGACACGACCGCGCCGACCTGGGCGTCGCTCGGCCACGGCACGCCGAGCGAGGCGGCTGCGGCCCGCAGGGCGGCGACGGCCTCGGGCTTGGCCGCGGGCATCGTACGCAGCAGGCCGACCCCGCCGGCGAGCATCAGCGACGCGGCGGCCATGCCGGTGAGCAGCGAGATCTGCGCGTTGTGCTCCTCCACCGGCAGCGGCGCGCGCAGCACCAGCCGCCACCCGTCGCCGTCGGGCTCGACCTCCTGCGCGGGCAACGGCAGGTTGATCGCGCCGCGGTCGGCGGCCCGCGCGGCGAGCAGGCCGCCGATCTCGGCCAGCAGCGCGATCGGCTCCGGCGCCTCACCGGCCGCGAGGGCCTCCTGGAGTCCCGCGTAGTCGAGCTTGGCCCGGCTGCGCACCCGTGCCCGCTCGAGCGCGACGGCGGCGACCGCCCCGTCGGCGTCGAGGTCGATCGTCCACAGCACCGCCGCGCGGTCGACGCCGGGCAGCAGGCTGACCGCGTCCTCGCTGAGGACCGGCGGGTGCAGCGGGACCTTGCCGTCGGGCAGGTAGATCGTCTGGCCGCGTACCCAGGTCTCGGCCTCCAGCGGGCCGCCGGGCCGCACGTAGCTCGCGACGTCGGCGATGGCGTAGCGGACCCGGTAGCCGCCGGCCCGGCGGCTCAGGTGCATCGCCTGGTCCAGGTCGCGGGAGGTGGCCGGGTCGAGGGTCACCAGGGGCACGTCGGTGCGGTCGGTCGCGGGCGGCGACGTCGCCGCGGCCTGCCGTGCCTCGGCCAGCGCCTCGGCGGGGAACTCCGAGGGCAGGTTCAGTTCCTTGCGAAGCACGGAGAAGTCGATGCGCGGAGCGATGACGCGGGTGATCGGCACCGCTCATTCCTAACACGATGAGGGGCCGCACCCCGCCGGGTACGGCCCCTGCACCGCAGGTGTCAGCGCATCGGGTCAGCGCTTGGCGGTCGCCTTGCGCGCCGGGGCGCTCGCGGTGCGGGCGTTGCTCGCCGCGGTGGCCCGGCGGGCGGCCGCGGCGTTCGCGGGCTGCTTGACCCGGCCGGCGTTGGTGGCCGAGTTCTTCACCATGGTCGCGGGCTTGGCGTTGCCCGCCTTGCCGGCGCGCACCTTGGTCGCGGCGGCGTTGCCGGTCGCCCGGGTGGGTGCCGCCTTCGCCGCGGTTTTCTTCACGGCGCCCGTGGCCTTCGCCGCGGTCTTCTTCACCGCACCCGTGGCCTTCGCGGCCGTCTTCTTCACCGCACCCGTGGCCTTCGCCGCCGTGCTCTTCGCCGGCGCCTTCTTGGCCGTCGCCGACTTCGCCGTGGTGGCCTTGGCCGGCGCCTTCTTCGCCGTCGTGGACTTCGCCGCGGTGGCCTTGGCCGGCGCCTTCTTCGCCGTCGCCGACTTCGCCGCGGTGGCCTTGGCCCCGGTCGCCTTCGCCCCGGTCGCCTTCGCGGCCGCCTTCTTCGCGGTGGTGGCGGCCTTGACCGCCGCGGCCTTGGCCTTCGCCGCCGTCGTCGCGGCCTTCGCGGCCGTCGACTTGGTCGCCGTCGACTTGGTCGCCGTCGACTTGGTCGCGGTCTTGGTGGCCGGGGCCTTCTTGGCGGTGGTCTTGCTCGCGGGGGCCTTGTTGGCGGTCGTCTTGCTCGCGGGAGCCTTCTTGGCCGCCGTCTTGCTCGCCGGGGCCTTCTTCGCCGCGACCTTGCCCGCCGCGGTGCGGGCACCGGCCGTCGCGCCGGTCATGGCCGTGCCCATCCCGTTCTGTCCCGCCACGGCCTTGCTCGGAGCCGTCCGGCCCGCCGTGGCCTTCTTCGCGGTCGCCTTGCTCGCGGTGGGCTTGCTCGCGGTGGCCTTGGTGCCTGCCGCCCGGGTCCCCGTGGCGGTCGTCTTCGCCGCGGGCCGGGCGGTGGTCTGCGACCCGGAGGCGCGGCCCGCCATCGGCTTGGCCGCCTTGGCCGACGCACTCGCGGCACGCCTGGCGGGAGAAGTGGCGGCGGCAGCGGTGGCGGAGGCGCGCTTCGCCGTGGTCTGCGACGCGGCGGCCGACACCGTGCCGGGACGCTTGCCGGTGGTGGAGGTGGCGGCGGCGGTGCGCTTGGCAGCCGGCGAAGCGGCACCGCGCCGGGCGGCCGCCTGCTTGGCCGCGGCCGGGTCGGCGGCGGGTTTCTGGGCGGCCCGGGTCGGGGCAGCCTTCTTGGTCACGGCCATGGGGAACTTCCTCCTTGCGAATGACTGCGGGCTCGTCTCCGCCTGGAGACCGAAGATTCCGGCTTGGACACAGCGGTCGAGCCGGCCTAGCTGACCTCCCCGGTCCAGCGGGCATCCTCGGCATCCCACGCCGCATTGCGCTTCTCGACCGTCTCGAGCGCCCGCGTGGCGTCGTCAGCGGAGGCGTACGGACCGAGCCGGTATTGGGCAGGGCACACGCCATCCCCGGACTCGACCCGGTCATGCCGGAGGCACCAGAAGTAGCCGCCCCCGCCAGGCCCACTGTCGTTCATGCCATCACTGTGCACCTCAAACCGACCATGCGCTACCGATTCAGGCAAAAAGCCCCGTTTTTCCATAGTGGAGCGTCGGGAAGACCCCCCGAAGGAACGACAAAACGCCCCGTCCCACCTCTCGATGGAACGGGGCGTCCGGGCCCGGAAGCCGCGATCAGCGCAGCCCGGCGGCGACCACCTCGGCGACCTGCACGGCGTTCAGCGCCGCACCCTTGCGCAGATTGTCGTTGGACAGGAACAGCGCGAGCCCGTTGTCGACCGTCTCGTCGGCCCGGATGCGGCCGACGTACGTCGGGTCCCGGCCGGCCGCCTGCAGCGGCGTGGGAACGTCGGACAGCTCCACGCCCGGCGCCCCGGCGAGCAGCTCGCGGGCCCGATCCGGGGTGACCGGCCGCGCGAACCGGGCGTTCACCTGCAGCGAGTGGCCGGTGAAGACGGGCACGCGCACGCACGTGCCGGAGACCTTGAGCTCCGGGATGCCGAGAATCTTGCGGCTCTCGTTGCGCAGCTTCTGCTCCTCGTCGGTCTCGCCGCGCCCGTCGTCGACGATCGAGCCGGCCAGCGGCAGGACGTTGAACGCGATCGGCCGGGCGAAGGAGCGGGCCGCCGGAAACTCCACGGCACCGCCGTCGTGCGTGAGCTCGGTGGCCCGGTCGGCCACCTTCTTCACCTGCTCGTCGAGCTCGGCGACGCCCGCCAGCCCGGCGCCGGAGACGGCCTGGTACGTCGTGACGACCAGGGCGACCAGCCCGGCCTCCTCGTGCAGTGGGCGCAGCACCGGCATGGCGGCCATCGTGGTGCAGTTGGGGTTGGCGATGATGCCCCGGGGACGCCGGGCGGCGGCCTCCGGGTTGACCTCGGCCACCACGAGCGGGACGTCCGGATCCATGCGCCAGGCCGAGGAGTTGTCGATCACCACGGCGCCGGCCTCGGCGACACGTGGCGCGTACTCCTTGGAGCTGCCCTTGCCGGCGGAGAACAGGACGATGTCGAGCCCGCGGAAGTCCGCCTGCTCGGCGTCCTCGACGGTGACCTCACCGCCGTGCCACGGCAGGGTGCGGCCCGCGGAACGCGCGGAGGCGAAAAGCCGGAGCTGGTCAACGGGGAACTCGCGCTCGGCCAGGATGCGGCGCATGACGCCACCGACCTGTCCCGTCGCGCCGACGATGCCGATCCTCATGGGTCCCAAAGTACGGTCTGAACTGCGCGTACGGAAATTCCGCGCCGTAGCGTGGGAAACATGTCGGCGGTCTACACCCATGGGCACCACGAGTCGGTCTTGCGGTCACACCGCTGGCGCACCGCAGAGAATTCGGCGGCGTACCTGCTTCCCCACCTGACCTCCGGCGCGCGTCTGCTCGACGTCGGCTGCGGGCCGGGCACCCTCACCGCGGACCTGGCGACGCACATCACACCCGGACGGATCACCGCCCTGGAGCCGACCGGTGCCGCGCTCGGCCTCGCCCGCGCCGAGATCGCCCGGCGCGGCCTGAGCACGGTCGACTTCGCGGTCGGCGACGTGCACGACCTCGCCTTCCCCGACGCGACCTTCGACGTGGTGCACGCCCATCAGGTGCTCCAGCACGTCGGCGATCCCGTCCGGGCCCTGCGGGAGATGCGGCGCGTCACCCGGCCCGGCGGCATCGTCGCCGTCCGCGACAGCGACTACGCGGCCTTCACCTGGTTTCCGCGGCTGCCGGAGCTGGACGAGTGGCTGCGCCTCTACGGCCGGGTCGCCCGCGGCAACGGCGGCGAACCGGATGCGGGCCGCCGGCTGCTCTCGTGGGCGCACGCGGCCGGGTTCGCGGATGTCACCGCGACCTCGTCCACGTGGTGTTTCGCCGACGACGAGGACCGCTCGTGGTGGGGCGGCATGTGGGCGGAGCGCGTCCTCGCCTCGGATCTGGCCGGGCAGGCTCTGGCCACCGGCGCCGCCACCCGGGAAGACCTGGAACGCATCTCGCGCGCCTGGCGCACCTGGGCCGCGGACCCGGACGGCTGGCTGTCGGTGCTGCACGGCGAGCTGATCTGCCGGGTCTAGGCCGTCTTCGGCTTGTACGCCCAGTGCCACGGCTCGCGCGGCACGTTCTCCACGAAGCCGTACTTCTCGCCGTTGGCCCGCATCCAGGCCTGCGCCTTGGCGTTCAGGTCGAGGTCGGTCGCCATGCCCCAGCCGTGCTCGCTGGTGCCCGGCTTGGCGGCCAGCCCGCCCTGCGAGTACAGACCCTTGCGCCGCGCGACGTCGACCTGCTCGTCGTAGGAGCGGTACGAGTCGGTGATGCGGATGGTCACACCCTGCGCCTTGGCGTCGGCGATCATCTGGTTCAGCGACTCGGCGGCGGGCGCCCACAGCTTGTGGTTGGTGTTGCCCACCCGGCCCAGCGCGTTCGCCGGGATCTTGCCGTTGCCGTACGCGGCCAGCTCGGTCGGAATCCCCTTGCTGTTCAAGGTGTACGACTTGTTCGAGGCACCCGTGCTCTGCGTACCCATCGCGTCGGCGAGCGCCGTGGCGAACGAGGCTCCCGAGGCCGACGTGGTGCCTGTGGTGGAAGACGACGAAGAGGTGCGCGTGGCCTGCTGGGTCTGCAAGGCGATGATCCGGCTCTGGATGTCGGCGATCCGGTTGTTGACGTTCTCGATTCCCACCGCGGAACACCTCCGTGCGCAGACCAGCCTGACCCCTGCCTCTTCGGCGCAACCGGAAAAACCCTGAGCCGCAATCAGCCGATCGCGACCGGCTGGCGCACCTCGTTGCCCTCGATCCGGTCCTTGACCTCCAGATCGAGCTCCGAGGTGCGGTCCCCCCGGTTCGGCAGCAGGTTGGTGACCAGCACGATCAGACAGCCGATGCCCGCGTACAGCGCCAGGATCAGCAGCGGCCGGCCGATCGGCGCGTCCGGGAAGTAGAGGTCGTAGCGCACCGCCTGCACGCCCGCGCCGGTCGGCAGGTTCTCACCGAGCACGTGACCGAAGGAGGGCAGGAACTCCGGCAGGATGGTGGCGCCGCTGATCACCGTACCGATGGTGAAGTAGACGCCGCCGAGGAGCGCCCCGGCCGGACCGATGAGGGCGACCGCCCCCGCGGTCGACCCGGTGATCGCCAGCGACACCAGGGCGAAGATGCCGAACATCGCGGCGTGGTCGGCGCCCGCGCCGACGCCGAACCAGCTCATCGACCACAGCACGACGGCGGCCGAGGCCAGCGCGTACACGATGAGCGTGGCCAGATGTCCCAGCCCGCGCGCCCAGGAGCGGCGGGTGCGCGGAATGAGCCGGCCCAGGCCGACGGAGGCGATGGTCCCGCCGAGGGCGAGGGCCTGGACGAGGAAGCCGAGCGAGGCACCGTTGACGTCGTCGGCAGGCAGCGGCACCACGTCCGTGATCGGCGGCGGCGTGGTGAGGGCCTGCGCCTCGGCGACGGAGATGGTGTCACCCTTCGCGGCCAGGGCGGCGAGATGCTGGCCGTTCTGCTGGGCCACGACGGAGGTGTAGGTGGTCCGCAGCAGTGTGGCGGCCGCCGTGCCCGCGGCGCCGGCGACGTAGAGATGAGGCTGCGCGGCGGTGACGTCGACGCCGCCGTACACGTCGCGGCGCTCGATCGCGGTCCGCAGCTCGGCCACGGACGCGTAGACGCTCACCTCGAAGACGCCGTCGCGCTCCAGCAGATCGAGGATCGCGGCCTGCTTGCCCGGCGGCGACACCAACCCCACCGGCACGTCGTGCGGCGTCGCCCGATGGCCCATCCCCAGGTAGTAGGCGGTCAAGGCGAGCTGGACGAGGGCACCGGCAAGACAGACCACCGCGGCGAACCGGCGGAACTGCCGCACCGATTTGATCTGATTGTCCTCATCTGTCATGACCCCAGCATCGCCGACACCACGACCGCCCGCTCTCGTTTTCCGGACGCGCTCTTCCTATAAGTACGGGTCGGCGCCTCCCCAACCGCAGCACCCCCGCCCCGGCTACACGGACCGCACGGGCGCCGGCACCTCACCCCCGGCGGCAACGCGATCCGGCGCCCGGGCGCCGGCACCTCACCCCCGGCGGCAACGCGATCCGGCGGCGCTCGCCCGGCGCCACTCGTCCCAGCGACGGCGCGATCCGCCGCCCCGGCGCCGGCGCCTCACCCCCGGGCGGCGCCCGCGGGACCCGGCGCGCCGGCGGTGTTAGCGGGTGGACGCTCCTATGACCGGTCAAGAGGTTGACGGTGTGGTTTCGAGGCGTCGGTAGAT
>NZ_BMQY01000017.1 GCF_014648355.1 Couchioplanes azureus | reverse complement strand
GCGCCGATGGTACTGCACTCGGGAGGGTGTGGGAGAGTAGGACGCCGCCGGACTCAACGTACAGTCGAGGGCCTTCCCCTGCGGGGGTTGGCCCTCGACTGCTTTTGTGCGTCCGGTGCCTAGTAGCGTGGTACGGACGCTCCCGCGACGAGTCGATGCGCGCTGGAGTCCCGTGCCGATCGACTTGTACCGTTGTGCCCCTGTATGTGAAGTGCTCCGGCAGCCGCCCACACTGGGGCGGCACTGCCGAACTCGGAAGGATTTGACCCGTGAACCCAGGACCGCAGGACGGCGGCAACCGCGACGACGAGGGCCGGCCACGCCGGGATCGCGACGGTGGCTCCGACGGCTACCCCCGCGGTGACCGGGGAGACCGGGGCGCCCCCCGCCGCGACGGCGGCAACCGCGACCGTGGCGGCTACCAGAGCGACCGCGGCGGCTACCAGGGTGGCCGCGGTGGATACCAGGGCGGCCGCGACGGTGACCGGGGCGGCTTCCGAGGCGGCGACCGCAACCGCGACGGCGACCGCGGCGGCTTCCGCGGCCCCGACCGCGGCGGTTACCAGGGCGGTGGCGACCGTGGTGGGTTCCGCGGTGGTGACCGTGACCGCGGCGGTTACCAGGGTGGCGGCGACCGTGGTGGGTTCCGTGGTGGTGACCGTGACCGTGGCGGTTTCCAAGGTGGCGGCGACCGCGGCGGTTACCAGGGTGGCGGGTTCCGTGGCGGCGACCGTGACCGTGGTGGTTTCCAGGGTGGCGGCGACCGTGGTGGGTTCCGCGGTGGTGACCGTGACCGTGGCGGTTACCAGGGTGGCGGCGACCGTGGTGGGTTCCGCGGTGGTGACCGTGACCGTGGCGGTTACCAGGGTGGCGGCGACCGCGGCGGGTTCCGCGGTGGTGACCGTGACCGCGGCGGTTACCAGGGCGGTGGCGACCGTGGTGGGTTCCGCGGTGGTGACCGTGACCGTGGCGGTTACCAGGGTGGCGGCGATCGCGGCGGTCACCAGGGTGGCGGGTTCCGTGGCGGCGACCGTGACCGCGGAGGCTTCCAGGGCGACCGCGGCGGGTTCCGTGGCGGCGACCGTGACCGTGGTGGCTTCCAGGGCGACCGCGGTGGGTTCCGCGGTGGTGACCGTGACCGTGGTGGCTTCCAGGGTGGCGGCGACCGCGGCGGGTTCCGCGGTGGTGACCGTGACCGTGGTGGCTTCCAGGGCGGTGGCGACCGCGGCGGGTTCCGCGGCGGTGACCGTGACCGCGGTGGCTTCCAGGGCGACCGCGGCGGGTATCGCGGTGACCGGGCCGAGGGTGGTTCGCGAGGCAGCCTTGCCGGTGGCTCCGGTGGCTCCGGTGGCTCCGGTGGCTCCGGTGGCTCCGGGGGATTCCGGGGTGACCGTGATCGGGGCGGCTTCCGCGACGACCGCGGCGGCTTCCGGGGTGGAGACCGGCCGGGTGGCCGGAGCGGCGGCTTCCGCAGCGATCGGGACCGCCCCTACGGCGACCGGCCGCAGGGCGACCGCGGCGCGCGGGACGGCGGCTTCCGCCGCGACGACCGTGGACCGCGCGACGACCGCGGGCCGCGCTCCTTCGACCGTGGGCCTCGCGATGATCGGGGAGCGCGCGACGACCGCGGGCCGCGTTTCGAGCGGGGACCCCGCGACGACCGCGGGTTCCGCGGTGACCGTGGGCCGCGGGACGACCGGGGACCTCGGTATGACCGTGGGCCTCGCGACGAGCGGGGAGCGCGCGACGACCGCGGGCCGCGCTTCGAGCGGGGACCTCGTGACGAGCGGGCTCCCCAGGAGCTGCGCCGGGATGAGCAGCCGGCGTTCCAGGCCCCGGAGATCCCCGAGGACATCGTGGCGAGCGACCTCGACAAGGAGGTGCGTGCCGAACTGCTGAGCCTGTCGCGGGACACCGCCGACCGGGTCGCCCGGCACCTCGTCGCCGCCGGGACGATCATCGACGAGGATTCCGAGCTGGCGCTGCAGCACGCGGTGGCCGCGCGGCGGCTCGCCTCGCGGATCGCCGTGGTGCGGGAGGCCGTGGGGCTGGCCGCGTACGCCGCGGGGGACTGGACGGCCGCCATCGCCGAGCTGCGGACGTACCATCGGATGACCGGGCGGCAGACGCACCTGGCCGAGCTGGCCGACTGCGAGCGGGCCCTGGGGCGCCCGGAGCGGGCGATCGATCTCTTCCGGGGTGCCGACCGCGAGGCGCTGGACAAGGCCGGCGCGATCGAGCTGCTCATCGTGGCGGCCGGGGCGCGCGGTGACCTCGGTCAGCACGACGCCGCCGTGGCCATGCTCCAGGTCAAGGAGCTGACCTCGGACGACACCGCCGAGTGGGCGGCCCGGCTGCGGTATGCGTACGCCGACGCGCTGCTCGCGGCCGGGCGGCGCGAGGAGGCGCGCGAGTGGTTCTCGCGGGCCGCGGCCGCCGACGAGGACGACCTGACCGATGCCGCGGAGCGGTTGTTGGAGCTCGACGGCGTCACCATCGAGGGTGACGAGGACGACGAGGACGACGACACGGACGCGGACCACGACGCCGAGGCCCCCGACCTCGAGACCCACGACGTCGAGGCCCGGGACGTCGAGGACGCCGACGACCGGGACGACGAGGACGGCGACGGCGGCGAGGACGAGGACGGGGACGGCGGCCGGGAGGTGGCCGGTGAGCTCGACGACCTCGATGAGGACGACGTACCTGCTGGGTCCGGCGAGCTGGACGCCGATGCCACGTCAGGCGCGGACGCGGCCGGTGACGACCCGGCCGCGGACCCGGTCGACGGTGCCGGCGGGTCCTCGGGCGGGATCCGTGAGGTCGGTGAGGAGCTCGGTGACGAGCCGCGGGTGACGGGCGACCGGGCGTGACCGAAGTCCTCGCCGACGGGTACGACCTCGTCGTCTTCGATCTCGACGGGGTCGTCTATCTCATCGACAAGCCGATCTCCGGTGCCGCCGAGGCGGTCGAGCGGTTGCGGGCCGGCGGCACCCCGGTCGCGTACGCGACGAACAACGCCTCGCGGCGGGCGGCCGACGTGGCCGCGCTGCTGACCGGGATGGGTGTGCCGGCGGCGGCCGACGAGGTGTTGCCCTCGGCCGCCGCCGCCGCGGCCATGCTGGCCGACCGGCTTCCGGCGGGGGCGCCCGTGCTGGTCGTGGGTGCGGACGCGCTGCGGGCCGAGGTGCGCGAGGCCGGGCTCGTCCCGGTCGAGCGCGCCGACGAGGCCCCGGCCGCGGTCGTGCAGGGGTACGGCCCCGACGTCGGCTGGAAGATCCTGGCCGAGGCGTCGCTCGCGGTCCGCGCCGGCGCGCTGTGGATGGCGACCAACACCGACCGGACGCTGCCGAGCCCGCGTGGCCCGCTGCCCGGCAACGGTTCCCTGGTGTCGGTGCTGCGGACGGCGCTGAACCGGGATCCCGACGTGGTCGTGGGCAAGCCCGCCCCGGCCCTGTTCACCACCGCGGCGTCGCTGGCCGGGGCGCGGCGGCCGCTGGTCGTCGGCGACCGGCTCGACACCGACATCGAGGGTGCGGTCGGCGCCGGGATGGACTGCGTCCTCGTGCTCACCGGGGTGAGCGGGCCGGCCGATCTGATCGCCGCGCCCGCGTCGCGCCGGCCGACGTACGTGTGCGCCGACCTGTCCGGGTTGTTCGGTGCGGCGGAGGCCGCCCGCATCCCCGCCGGCGGGGGCGAGGCCGGCGGCTGGCGGCTGGCGGACGGGCGGCTGGAGGGCGAAGGGTCGCCGGTGGACGCGCTGCGGCTGGTGGCCGGATGCGTGTGGGACGGCGGCGAGCCGCGGGCCGGATCGGACCGCGCGGGCGAACTGCTCAAGGAGTGGCTGGGCTGACCGCCGGCCGGCCGGCCGACCGAGGCCGGCCCACCAAAGTCGGCCGGCCAAAGTCAGCCCACCAAGGTCGGTTGACCGAGGCCGGCCCACCAAAGTCGGTTGACCGAGGCCGGCCCACCAAAGTCGGCCGGCCAAAGTCGGCCCACCAAGGTCGGTTGACCGAGGCCGGCCCACCAAAGTCGGTCCACCGAGGTCGGCCCAGCGGGATGGCCGCCGTCGCCTAGAGGAGCTTGCGGAGCTTGAGCAGGTCGAACGGGTTGGCCTTGACCTGCACCTGCCGGGAGGCGATCGCCCGGGTGACGTCCAGCTTGCCGGTCACCAGCGCGACCAGGTCGTCGCTCGCCGCGGTCAGGGCGATCTTGGCCTTGGGGTCGTCGCCGTCGGCGATGTCGACCAGGCGGCCACCGGTGAGCCGGGCATGGAAGGCCGTCTGGAGATCCGGGACCCGGCAGGCGAGGGTGCGGTCGAGGTCGAGCTTGCCGCGGGTCTCGGCGTGGGCGTCGAGCCGGGCCGCGAGCCGCTGCAACGCCTCACGGCACTCGTCCACGCTGGCCACTCGGGCCTCCTTCCGCGACACCGATGTCGTTCCGCACGGTACCCGACGGGCGGACCGGGTATGCCCGGTAGCGTGACAGCAGCACGATCGTGGCACGAGCGCGAGGGGAGAGGCTCATGCAGGACGCATGGCGGGCGTATCTGGAGATGGCGCTCGGCTTGACGGAGGCGCCGCGCAAGAAGGCGCAGAAGGTTGCCGGCGAGCTGCTGAGCAAGGGCGGCGCCACGGCGGGACAGCTGCAGGGCCTGGTCGAGGACCTGCTGGCGACCGGTGTGGCCAACCGCGAGGCGCTGACCAACATCGTGCGCTACGAGGTGGACCGGGCGCTCGGGCTGGTCGGCCTGGCCACCGCGGACGAGGTTTCCGACCTGACCGCGCGGGTCCGCGACCTGGAGAAGCAGCTCAAGGAGGCGCGCGCCCGCGCCGGTGCGGCGGCCGGTGACGAGGCGGCGGCCGACCTGACCATCGCCGAGCCCGGCCCGGTGTCGGTGGTGCCGCCGGCGCGGAAGGCACCCGTCACGAAGGTGGCCGGGAAGAAGGCGGTCAAGCCTGCCACCCCGAACGCGATGCCCGCCGCCGCGAGTCCGGCCGCTCCGGTGCGCAAGGCCGCGAAGAAGGCGACCCCGGCGACGACGGGGCCGGCGAAGGCCGCGCCGGCGAAGGCCGTGCCCGCCAAGGCGACGAAGGTCGCGAAGGCGGCGCGCAAGGCCGCCAAGGCCACCGCACCCGGCACCGAGCCCGCCGGAACCGCCGCCGCACCGACCGCCCCGGTGAAGGCCGCCGCCGCCGAGACGGTCCTGCCGCCGGCGAAGAGCGGACCGGCGAAGACCCTTCCCGCGAAGGACGCCCCGGCCAAGGCCGCCTCCGCGAAGGCGACCCGCGCCAAGGCCGCCTCCGCGCGAAGCACCCGGGCGAAGGCCACTCCCGCGAAGGGCGCCGCCGCCAAGGCCGCCCCGGTCAAGGCCGCCCCGGCGAAGAGCACGCCCGTGAAGACCACCCCAGCGAAGAGCACGCCCGTGAAGACCACCCCCGCGAAGAGCGCGCCGGCCCAGAAGGTGACCGGCACCGACACCGCGACGCCGGAGGCCACGCCGTGACACATCCGCACCAGCCCCCGCGACCCGGCCCGCCGCCCGGCGGCTTCCGGCCGGGTCCGCCGCCCGGTGGGGGATTCCGGCCCGGGCCGCCGCCGGGTCAGCAGGCGGCCCCGCCGCCGCGGGTGGAGGTGACCCCGGGGATGCTCGACGGCTCGGAGTCGACCGGCCACCCGGCCGTCGACGCGGTGCTGCGGTCGCTGGCCAACGCCGCCACGCTGGCGCCGGCCGACCAGATCGCCGAGTACGAGGCCGCGCACCAGGTGCTTCAGGAGACCCTGGCGAGCATCGACCGCTGATGAGCCGTACCCATAAGGTTGTGCACTGATGGCCCGCCGCGCGCGTCTCGACGCCGAGCTCGTCCGCCGCAAGCTGGCCCGGTCCCGGGAGCAGGCCGCCGCGCTCGTCGCGGCCGGGCGGGTCCAGGTCCGCGGCAGCGTGGCGGCCAAGGTCGCCACCATGATCGACCCTGCGGACCCGGTGGTGGTCACCGGCGAGGATCCCGCCGACGAGTACGTCTCCCGGGGCAGCCACAAGCTGGCCGGGGCGCTCGAGGCCTTCCCCGCTCTGGTGGTGCGGGGCCGCCGGTGCCTCGACGCCGGCGCCTCCACCGGCGGGTTCACCGACGTGCTGCTGCGCGCCGGCGCCGCACACGTGTACGCCGTCGACGTCGGGTACGGCCAGCTCGCCTGGCCGCTGCGAACCGACGAGCGGGTGACGGTCATGGAGCGCACGAACGTACGGACGCTGACGCCCGACATGCTCGGCGGCCCGGTGGCGCTGACCGTGGCCGACCTGTCCTTCATCTCGCTGCGGCTGGTGCTGCCCGCCCTGAGCGCCTGCACCGCCGCCGACGGCGACCTCGCGCTGATGGTCAAACCGCAGTTCGAGGTCGGCAAGAACCGGGTCGGCGCGGGCGGGGTGGTGCGCGATCCCGCGCTGCGGGCCGAGGCGGTCCTCGACGTGGCCGCGGCGGCCGCCGAGCAGGGACTCGGAGTCGCCTCCGTGGCCGCCAGCCCGCTGCCCGGGCCGAGCGGCAACGTCGAGTTCTTCGTGTGGTTCCGCCGGGACGCCCCGCCCGCGGACGCCGGCCGGGTGCACGCCGTGGTCGCTGCCGGCCCCACCGGCGAGGTAACGTCCGGCGGGCCGGCGACGATGCCGGAACCGCCTGAGTTGGAGGACGCATGACCCGCTCGGCACTGCTGGTGACCCACACCGGCCGGCGGCAGAGCACCCAGCACGCCCAGGCCGTCGCCCGGGACCTCGTGGCCGCCGGTTTCGAGGTGCGGGTCATCGCCGAGGAGGTGGACGATCTCGAGCTGCCGCCCGGCGTCACGCCGGTCGACGACCCCTCCGCGGCCGAGGGCGCGGAGATCGTCTTCGCGCTCGGCGGGGACGGCACCTTCCTGCGCGCCGCCGAGCTGGCGCGCCCGGCGAAGGCGCCGCTGCTCGGCATCAACCTCGGCAAGGTGGGCTTCCTCGCCGAGGCCGAGCTGCAGAACATCGACCAGACCGTGCGCGACATCGTCGACGGCGACTACACCGTGGACGAACGGCTCACCCTCGACATCCGCGCCGAGTACGACGGCCGGCTGATCGCCGACTCCTGGGCGCTCAACGAGGTGAGTGTCGAGAAGGGGCAGCGCGCGCAGATGCTCGAGCTGCTCGTCGACGTCGACGGGCGCCCGCTGTCGCGCTACGGCTGCGACGGTGTCGTGTGCGCCACACCGACCGGCTCGACGGCGTACGCGTTCTCCGCCGGCGGCCCGGTCGTGTGGCCGGAGGTGGAGGCGCTGCTGCTCGTACCGATCAGCGCGCACGCCTTGTTCAGCAAGCCGATCGTCACCGCGCCGACTTCCACCTTCGTGATCACCGTGGATCCGTACACGTCGTTCGCGGTGATGTGCTGCGACGGGCGGCGGACCTGGGACCTGCCGCCGGGCGCCCAGGTCACGGTCGAGCGGGGGCAGCTGCCGGTACGCCTCGTCCGGCTCAAGCCGCGCCCGTTCACCGACACCCTGGTGGCGAAGTTCCACCTGCCGGTGGAGGGTTGGCGCGGTAATCGACGCTGATGAGCGGGGGCGCACTGGGCGATTGTCGGTGGGCACCGATACTGTTCGCCCTGTGCTGGAGGAACTGCGGATCACCGGCCTCGGCGTCATCGACGACACGACGCTGCGGCTGACCACGGGCATGAACGCCATCACCGGCGAGACCGGCGCGGGCAAGACGATGGTGGTGACCGGGCTGGGCCTGCTCTTCGGCGGCCGGGCCGACGCCGGGCGGGTGCGTGCCGATCCGGGCCGCGCGGTCGTCGAGGGCCGGTTGCGCCTCGAGGGGCCGCTGGCCGGTGCGGTGCAGGCCCGCATCGTCGACGCCGGGGCGGAGGTCGACGACGACGGCTCGGTGCTGCTGAGCCGCACGGTGACCATCGAGGGCCGCTCCCGGGCGCACGTCGGCGGGCGCGGCATGCCGGTGGCGATGCTGGGCGAGGTGGGCGAGCAGGTCGTCGCGGTGCACGGGCAGTCCGACCAGCTGCGCCTGCTGCGCCCGGCCGAGCAGCGTGCCGCCCTCGACCGCTATGCCGGTCCCGAGCACGAGAAGCTGCTGGAGAGCTACCGCCAGGGTTACGCGCAGTGGCGGGCGGTGGTCGACGACCTCGCCGACCGCCGGCGGCACGCCCGGGAGCGCAGTCAGGAGGCCGACCTGCTCAAGCTCGGCCTCGACGAGATCAGCCGGGTGGACCCGCAGCCGGGCGAGGACGACGAGCTGCGCGCCGAGGTGCAGCGGCTGGAGCACGCCGAGGGTCTGCGGACGGCCGCGGCGCTGGCGGCGCAGGCCCTGGCCGGCGGCGTGGAGGCGGCCGACGAGACGCCGGACGCGACGCAGCTGCTCGGCACCGCCCGGCGCACGCTGGAGGCGCAGGCCGGGGTGGACCCGGCGCTGAGCGAGCTCGCCGCCCGCGTGGAGGAGGCGGCCACGCTGGTCGGCGACGTCTCCGCCGAGCTGTCGGCCTATCTCGACCGGCTCGACGCCGACCCGGCGCGGCTGGAGGCGATCTACGAGCGGCGGGCCGCGCTGCGGGCGCTGACCCGCAAGTACGCCGACGACGTCGACGGGGTCATCGCCTGGGCCGAGCACGCCCGCACCCGCCTGGCCGCCCTGGACACCTCCGACGAGCTGCTGGAGGAGCTCGACAAGGAGCGGGCGCGCCTCGCCGCGCAGGTCGCCGAGCTCGCCGGCCGGCTGACCGCCGCGCGGGCCGACGCCGCCGGGCGCTTCGCCGACCAGGTCAGCGTGGAGCTCGCCGGGCTGGCGATGCCGCACGCCCGGGTGGAGATCGCGGTGCTGCCGCGCGGCGCCGGGCGCGACGAGCCGGCCATCGACGGCCTCGCGGTCGGGCCGGACGGCGCCGACGAGATCGAGCTGCGCCTGATCGCGCATCCCGGTGCGCCGGCGCTGCCGCTGCAGAAGGGCGCCTCCGGCGGCGAGCTGTCGCGGGTCATGCTGGCGATCGAGGTGGTCTTCGCCGGGGCGGGCGGCCCGCCGACGCTGGTCTTCGACGAGGTCGACGCCGGCGTGGGGGGCCAGGCGGCCGTGGAGATCGGGCGCCGGCTGGCCCGGCTGGCCCGCACCCACCAGGTGCTGGTCGTCACCCACCTGCCGCAGGTCGCCGCGTTCGCCGACCGGCACCTGGTCGTCGCCAAGGACACCGGCGGCGCGATCACGACCAGCGGGGTGCGGATCGTCGAGGAGACCGAGCGGGCTCGCGAGCTCGCCAGGATGCTCGCCGGCCTGCCCGATTCGGATCTGGGCATCGCCCACGCGGAGGAGCTGCTGGCCGTGGCGGAGCGGGAGAAGCGCGGCGGGTGATTTGCCCCTTTCCCGGGGTGACCTTGTGCATGTCGCGTACGAGCCGGTCGATCTGACGTGTCAGGATGGCCGGGATGCGACTTCCCACCTTGCGCCGGACCCGGAGCGTCGAACCCGGGGCTGTAGCCGGCACCGCTCGTCTCGACCGCCGGACCAAGCGTCTGGTCGGCCGGTTGCGTCCTGGCGACATCGCCGTCATCGACCATGTCGACATCGACCGGGTCGCCGCCGACTCGCTGGTGGCCGTCGGCGTCGCGGCCGTGCTCAACGTCAAGCCGTCGATCTCCGGGCGCTATCCCAACCTGGGCCCGGAGGTGCTGATCCAGGCCGGGATCGTGCTCATCGACAACCTCGGCGAGGAGATCTTCGACCGGATCAGCGAGGGTGACGTGGTCAGCCTCGACAACGACACGGTGCTGCTGAACGGCGAGCCGGTGGGCTCCGGCCTGCGCCAGGACGCCGAGAGTGTCGCCAAGGCGATGGCCGACGCCCGCGAGGGGCTGTCGGTGCAGCTCGAGGCGTTCGCCGCGAACACCATGGACTACCTCAAGCAGGAGCGCGACCTGCTGCTCGACGGCGTGGGCGTGCCCGACGTCGAGACCAGCATCGCCGGGCGGCACGTGCTCATCGTCGTGCGCGGCTACGACTACAAG
Organism: Couchioplanes azureus; assembly: GCF_014648355.1. Taxonomy (GTDB): domain Bacteria; phylum Actinomycetota; class Actinomycetes; order Mycobacteriales; family Micromonosporaceae; genus Actinoplanes; species Actinoplanes azureus. The sequence goes on along the minus strand of NZ_BMQY01000017.1, from coordinate 66,785 downwards.
GCCGACCTCGACGTGCTGCGCCCGTACATCCGGGAGGTCAAGCCGGTGCTGATCGGGGTGGACGGCGGCGCCGACGCGCTGCTCGAGTCCGGTTACACCCCCGACATGATCATCGGTGACATGGACTCGGTCACCGACGACGCGCTGCGCTGCGGCGCCGAGGTCATCGTGCACGCCTACCCGGACGGGCGGGCGCCCGGGCTGTCCCGGGTGCACGGGCTCGGCGTGGCGGCCACCACCTTCCCCGCGGCGGCCACCAGCGAGGACCTCGCCATGCTGCTCGCCGACGAGAAGGGCGCCTCGCTGATCGTCGCCGTCGGCACCCACGCCAACCTGGTCGAGTTCCTCGACAAGGGACGCGGGGGCATGGCCTCGACGTTCTTGACCCGGCTCAAGGTCGGCGGCAAGCTGGTCGACGCCAAGGGGGTCAGCCGCCTCTACAAGCAGAACATCTCCGGTTCGTCGCTGTTGCTCCTGGTGCTCTCCGCGATAGCGGCCCTGACCTCGGCGGTGGCGGTGTCGACCGTGGGGAAGGCCTACCTGTCCGTGATGTCCGAGTGGTGGAACAATCTGGTCTTCCGGTTAACCCAGCTCTTCTGATCGGCGATACGGACCAAGAGGCTTTGGCGTGATCAATTTCCGGTACCACGTGGTGTCGCTCACCGCGGTCTTCCTCGCGCTCGCCATCGGGCTGGTGGTGGGCACCGCCGCGCTCAACGGGCCGGCGGCCGACCTCCTCAAGGACCGCGTCGACGCGCTGAGCAAGGACAACAGCAACTACCGCGCGCAGGCCAACCAGTATCGCGAGGAGCTCAACCGCAGCGAGGAGTTCGCCGCCGAGGTGGCCCCGGCGCTGCTCGCCGGCAAGCTCGCCGGGCGCAAGATCCTCGTCGTGGTGCTGCCCAGCGGCAAGGACCACGCCGAGGGCGTGACCTCGATGCTGAAGATCGCCGGCGCCACCATCACCGGCCAGGTGACGGTGCAGGACAAGTTCCTCGACCCGGCGAACAACGTCGAGCTGCTGGAACTGACCGAGAAGGCGTCCCGTCCGACCGTGCCCATCGACGGTCTGCCGCTCAACCTCAATGCCGTGGAGACCGCGAGCGCCCTGCTCGCCCGCGCGCTCCTGGTGAAGACCGACCCCGTCGCCGAGCAGGATCTGACCGCGGTGCTGTCGGCGTACACGACGCTGGGTTATCTCGGGGTGTCCGAGGAGATGGTGCCGGGCGCCGAGGCGACCGTGGTGGTCTCCGGCCTGCCGCCCGTCGACCGGGAAGCGGGCAAGAAGAACCAGAACGCGGTGACCGTGACCACCCAGTTCGTCGAGAACCGGCCCGTGGTGGTGGCGGGCAACCGCATCGGGGAAGGCAATCTCGTCGCCGAGGTGCGCAACGACCCGACGCTGGTCACCAAGGTCTCCACGGTGGACAACGCGAGCACCGCCCAAGGGCAGCTGGCGACCGCCCTCACCGTGGTCGAGCGGCTCGCGGCCGGCAAGGTCGGCCAGTACGGCCTGGACGCGGCCTCCCGGGTCCCCAAAGCCGCGAGCTGACCCGCCTCGCCCGCCGAGTCGCGGGCCGGTCCCGGGCGGGCAAGTCCTAGACTCGGCGGTCGGCCGCCGTGGGAGCGGCCCCGCGAGTCAGGAGAGCAGACGCATGGCCAGCAGGATGACGTCGTCCGGCCTCGGTGCGCTCGCCGCCCGGGCCGCGCTGGCCTGGATCCGCCGCGATCCGCGCTCCGGCGAGCTGGACCGCACCAACTTCCACGGCCGCACGGTCTCGCTGGCCGGCGGGCCCGCGCTGGCGGCCGGCGCCACGCTGGGCGCCGCCGCCGGAGCGCCGAGCGCCGCCGCGGCAGCGGCCGCGATCACCGCCGGCCTGACCGGCGGTGCGGTCGGCTTCTACGACGACGTCGTGGGCAACCGCCCGGAGCAGAAGTCCGCCAAGGGCTTCCGCGGCCACCTCGGCGCCCTGCGCGAGGGCCGGGTCACCAGCGGCCTCGTGAAGATCGTGGGCGTGGGTACGGCCGGACTGGCCGCCGCCGCCCTGCTGGCCCGCGACCCCGGCGTACGCGCCCACCCGGCCCGGCAGCGGTCCGGGGCGGTGCGCCGCACGGCCGACGTGCTGCTGGGCGCCGGGGTCGTCGCCGGTACGGCGAACCTGCTCAACCTGCTCGACCTGCGTCCCGGTCGGGCCATCAAGGCCGCCACCGTGCTCGGCACGCCGCTCGTCGCCGGCCGTGGCGGTGCGCTGACGGCCGGCACGCTGGGCGCGAGCGCGGCGCTGCTGCCGGCCGACCTCGGCGAGGAGGTCATGCTCGGCGACGCGGGCGCCAACGCCCTCGGCGCCCTGCTCGGCGTCGCCCTGGCCGCCCGCAGCGGCCCCACCGGCCGGGCGCTGGCGCTCGCCGTGCTCGCCGGGCTGACCGCGGCCAGCGAGAAGGTGAGCTTCACGCGGGTCATCCAGGACACGCCGGGGTTGCGCGAGTTCGACGCGCTCGGCCGCCGGACTCCGTGACCTCGGCCCGCGTCCGCGCGGGGGTGGCGGGCGCCGCCACCGTCATCGCGGTCCTGACGGTCCTCGCCCGGATCGCCGGCTTCGGCCGTACCGTCGTCTTCCTGCAGACGGTCGGCAAGAACGGGCTCGCCAACGTCTACACCGCCGCCAACACCGTCCCCAACATCGTCTTCGAGCTCGTCGCGGGCGGCGCCCTGGCCAGCCTCGTGGTGCCGTTGATCGCCGGGGCGGTCGAGGCCGGCGACCGGGAGCGGGTCGGTGCGGTCGCCTCGGCGCTGCTCACCCGGGTCCTGCTGCTGATGGTGCCGCTCGCGGCCCTGGTCGCGGTGCTCGCCGGCCCGATCGCGGGGCTGTTCGACGTCCCGGCCGAGGGCCAGGCGGTGGCCGCGCGGATGCTGCGGATCTTCGCGCCGCAGCTTCCGCTCTACGGCGTCGGCATCGTGCTCACCGGCGTGCTCCAGGCCCACCACCGCTTCGCGTGGCCGGTGATCGCCCCGTTGCTGTCGAGCGTCACGGTGATGGGCGCGTACCTGAGCTATGCCGTCGTCGACGGCGCCCGCAGCGACTTCGCCGGGCTGAGCCGCTCCGGGGAACTGATCCTGGCGATCGGCACGACCCTGGGCGTGGTGGTGCTGGCGCTGTGCCTGCTCGTTCCGCTGCGCAGGCTGCGGCTGCACTGGCGGCCCGTGTGGCGCTTCCCGGGCGACGAGGGGCGTCTGGCGCTGAAGCTGGGCTGGGCCGGCGCGGTCACCGTCGGGGCACAGCAGATCATGGTGCTGACCGTCACCGTCCTCGCCGTCCACGGCCCGCTGACCGTGTTCAACGCCGCCCAGACCGTGTTCCTGCTGCCCTGGGCGGTGCTCGCCGTCCCACTGGCGACCGCGGTGTACCCGGGCCTCGCCGCGGCCGCCTCGCGCGGTGACGAGGCCGGGTACGCCGGCTCGCTGGCCCGCACCGCCCGCTCGGTGGTACTGCTGGCCTGCCTGGGTGCGGCCGCGCTCGGTGCCGTGGCCTGGCCGGCGGCTCGCCTGATCAACGCGTCCGCCGCCGCGCCGGGCATCGTCGCGCTCGCTCCCGGCCTGCTCGGCTACGCCCTCTTCGCGTTGCTCTCCCGCGCCCTGTACGCCCGCGGCGCGACGGTCGCCGCCGCGGTCGCGACCGCCGCCGGATGGGGGATCGCCACGCTCGCCGCGATCGTGCTCAGCGCGCGGCTCGACGAGCGGCACCAGGTCGCCGGGCTCGGCGCCGCCAGTGCCCTCGGCATGTCCGTGATCGGACTGCTGCTGGTGCTGGGCGTCCGCCGCCACGCCGGCCCGCAGGCGCTTTCCGGACTGATGCGCGCGTGCGCGGTGGGTATCGTGGCGGCGGTCGCGGCAGGCCTCGCCGGGTGGGGCGCCGCCGAGGGCGTGCGCCAGGCCACCGGCGGCACCCCGGGAGTGTGGGGCAGCATCCTGCAGGGCATGCTGGGCGGGGTCGTGGTCGCGGTCGTGTTCGCCGCGGTGGTCTATCCGCTCGACCGCCGCGACCTCCGATCGCTGGTCTCGAGGTTCACCGGGAGGGATCGCACGTGACGGACGCGGCGCAGGCGGCACCGTGGCAGGGCCCGGTCGCGCTGGTGCTGGCCTCCAGCACCGGCGGGGTCGGCCAGCACGTCTCCTCGCTCGCGCGCGGGCTGCTGGCGGCCGGCTGCGGGGTGCTGGTCTGCGGTCCCGCCGCCACCGACGAGCTGTTCGGCTTCTCCGCGGCCGGGGCCGAGTTCGCCCCGGTCGAGATCTCGGCGAACCCGGGCCCGCAGGACTCGGGCGCGATCCGCGCGCTGCGCCGGGCGCTGACCGGGCGCGAGCTCGGCGTGGTGCACGCGCACGGCCTGCGCGCCGCGTTCGTCGCCGCCCTCGCCCGCCCGGCGGCGCCGCTGATCGTGACCTGGCACAACGCCGTCCTGGCCCGGGGGCTGCGGGGCAGCGCCTCCGCCCTGGTCGAGCGGATCGTGGCCCGGTCCGCCGCACTGACCCTGGGCGCGTCGGAGGACCTCGTCGCCCGGGCGGAGTCGCTCGGGGCGCGCAACGCCCGGCTCGGCGCGGTCGCCGCACCGGCCGGCGGCACGCCCAGGCGCAGCCGCGCCGCGGTCCGCGCCGAGTTCCGCGTCGCCCCCGACGTGCCGCTGATCCTCTCCGTGGGACGGCTGCACCCGCAGAAGCGCTACGACGTCCTGGTGGAGGCCGCCGCCCGGTGGCGTGAGCTCACTCCCGCGCCGCTGACCGTCGTCGCGGGCAGCGGTCCCAGCTACATGATGCTGGCCCAGCGGGCCTCCGAGCTGCGCGCCCGGGTCCACCTGCTCGGGCACCGCACCGACGTGCCCGACCTGCTCGCCGGCGCCGACCTCGCCGTGGTCACCAGCGACTGGGAGGCCCGGCAGCTGTTCGCCCAGGAGGCGCTGCGGGCGGGCGTGCCGCTGATCACCACCGCGGTGGGCGGCCTGCCCGGCCTGGTGGGCGACGCCGCCGTGCTGGTACCGCCCGGCGATGTGGACGCGCTCGACCGGGCCGTGCGGGAGATGATCGCCGATCCGGCGCGGCGTGCCGACTATGCCGCGCGCGGCCCCCGGCAGGCCGCCCGCTGGCCGACGGAGCAGGACACCGTCCTCGACGTGCTGCGGGCGTACGCCTCGGTCACCCAGGTTCCGGCGGGCCAGGGGTGACGGTGCCGCGCCGCCTGCTGGCCGCGGTGCGCCGTGGTCGCCGGCCGGACTCCGCGCCGCCCTCGCGCTCGCGGCGCGGGCGGGCCTGGGTGCCGTACCTGCTGGTGGTGCTGACCGCGGCGGCGAGCCTCGCCGGGCTGGCCGTGCGCCCGCCCACCGGGGTGGCGGGGGACAGCGCCGACTTCGTGATCGTCGCCGGGGCGGCCGGGCTGCGCTGGGACGACCTCGACCCGCGGCGGACGCCGACCCTGTGGCAGGAGGCGACCCGGGGCTCCGTCGGCTGGCTCTCCGTACGCTCGGCGCACCACGCCACCTGCCCCGCCGACGGCTGGCTGACCCTGGGCGCGGGCAACTACGCGGTCTGGAACGCGGGGCGCGTCGCCGGCCAGTGCCCGACGCTGGCCCCGGCCCTGGAACAGCCCGACGGCATCGGCGCCAGCCTGCCCGAACTCGGCGGGGTGGTCCGGGCCAACGCCGACCGCCAGCCGTACGGTGCGGTGCCCGGGGCGCTCGCCGAGTCGGTGCGCTGCACCGTCGCCGTCGGGCCCGGCGCCGCCGTCGCCGCCGCCCGCCCCTTCGGCCGCGTCGACCGCTACGTCCCGGCGCTGCCGGAGGATCCGCGGAGCCTGTTCACGCAGTGCGTGCTGAGCCTGGTCGACCTGGGCACGATCAGCGGTTCCGGCGCGGCCCGCCAGCAGCGGGTGGCCGCGGCCGACGCCGCCCTGGCCCGCGTCGTGGCGGCCCGCCCGGCGCGCTCGCTCATGGTGATCGCGGGCGTCTCGGACACCGACACCTACTCGCGGCTGCACGTGGCCATCGCCGAGGGTCCCGGCTGGCAGGGCGGCTGGCTGACCTCCGCCGGCACCGGCCGCGACGGCTACCTGCAACTGGTCGACCTGGCACCGACGATCCTCACCGCGCTCGGGAAGTCGGCGCCGGAGAAGCTGTTCAACGGGCGTACCGCCAGCATCGTGAAGGGGCGCCCGGCGTCGCCGGACGACTCGATGCTCGGCCCGCACGACGCGAACCGGCGGGCCGGCGTCCAGCTGGGCATCACCGACACGTTCTTCACCGGGCTGGCCGCCGTACAGATGGCGATCTTCCTGCTCGTGGTGCCGTTGATGATGCGGGCCCGGCGGCATGCCGGCCCGACCGGACCGGCGTCGCCACCGCGGATCTTGATGCAGGGGGTGGAGGTGCTGCTCATCGCGGCCGCGCTGGCGATCCCCGCGGCGCTGCTGGCGGACGCCTTCCCCTGGTGGCGGGCCGGGCGGCCGGGCATCGCGTTCGCGTTGCTCGCCCTCGCGCTGACGGCGGTCGGCACGGCCGCCGTACGCTTCGTGCCGCGGTTCGCGCGCACGCTGTGGCCGATGGGCCTGGTCGCGGCGGCCGCCGTCCTGGTGGTCGGCGTGGACCTGCTGACCGGCGCGCATCTGCAGCTCAACGGCGTGGCCGGCTATTCGGCCATCGAGGGCGCCCGCTACGCCGGGCTCGGCAGCGTCGGGCTCGGCGTGTTCGTGGCGGGCGCGCTGGTCGTCGCCGGCTGCGCCGCCCAGTGGGTACGCCGGCCCTGGCGTCCCGTGATCGTGGTGCTCGTCGGCGGCTTCAGCGTGATCATGGTGGGCAGCCCGTACCTGGGCGCGGACCCCACCGGGGCGATCGCCGTGACCGCCGGGGTCTGCGTGGCGGCCGCGATCAGCACCGGCGGCTGGCTCACCTTCCCGCGCATCGCCTGGGCGACCGTGGCCGGGCTGGCCGTCACCATCGGCTTCGCCGTGCTCGACCTGCGCCGCCCACCCCTGGAGCAGGGCAGCGTCGGGCGGTTCCTGACCGCCCTGCTGGACGGCACGGCCGGCCCGGCCATCCAGCGCGCGGCGACCTCCAGCGGCCACGCCCTGGACAGCTCGCTGACGATCCTCGCCCTGGTCGGGGCCCTCATGCTGGCCTTCAGCCAGTTCTCGCCGTGGGGCGGGCTCAACCGCGTCTTCGGCCTGCACCCGGCGCTGCGGGCCGCGCTGGCCGGCACCACGGTCACGGTCGTGCTCGCCGGGATCCTGGGGGGAGCGGCCTTCGCAGTCGCCGGGGCGGCGGCCGCGATCGCCGTCCCGCTGTTCGTCCTCACCACACTGCGGGTGCTGGCGCACGCCGCCGACCGCACCCGTCCGGAAGGTGAGACGGACGGGCCGGGTGGACCGGGGCTGTCGCTGCGCCGCGAGCGGTCGGACAAATCCGGAAGCGAGGGAGCGACCGTACGCTGACACGCGCGCCGAGCAGCCCGAACGTGCGTGCGTCGCGGCAGGTGTTACTGTGAAATCCCGTGGATGGCGCGATCGTCGACGACGATCGGCGCCGGTCTGCACGACCGATTTGACCGACCACGGGAGCAGGCCTTGGCACCAACAGTGCGCGAGACGCGGCACATCTTCGTCACCGGAGGCGTCGCCTCCTCGCTGGGCAAGGGCCTCACCGCCTCCAGCCTCGGCAACTTGCTGACCGCGCGCGGCCTGCGGGTCGTCATGCAGAAGCTGGACCCCTACCTCAACGTCGATCCCGGCACGATGAACCCGTTCCAGCACGGCGAGGTGTTCGTCACCGAGGACGGCGCCGAGACGGACCTGGACGTCGGCCACTACGAGCGGTTCCTCGACCGGGCGCTGTCGGCGAAGGCGAACGTCACCACCGGCCAGATCTACTCGGCCGTCATCGCCAAGGAGCGCCGCGGCGAGTATCTCGGCGACACCGTGCAGGTCATCCCGCACGTGACCAACGAGATCAAGGAGCGCATCTTCGCGATGGCCGCTCCCGACGAGTACGGCCGCACGCCGGACGTCGTCATCACCGAGGTCGGCGGCACCGTCGGCGACATGGAGTCGCTGCCGTTCCTCGAGGCGATCCGCCAGGTGCGCCATGAGATCGGCCGGGACCACGTCTTCTACCTGCATGTCTCGCTGGTGCCGTACCTGGCGCCGTCGGGCGAGCTGAAGACCAAGCCGACCCAGCACTCGGTCGCCACGCTGCGCAACATCGGCATCCAGCCCGACGCGCTGGTCTGCCGCAGCGACCGGGAGATCCCCGACAAGCTCAAGCACAAGCTCTCGCTCTACTGCGACGTCGACCGCGAGGCCGTGGTGGCCGCCCCGGACGCGCCGAGCATCTACGACATCCCCAAGGTGCTGCACCGCGAGGGCCTCGACGCGTACGTGGTCCGCCGGCTGGGCCTGTCCTTCCGCGACGTCGACTGGTCCACGTGGGACGACCTGCTGGAGCGGGTGCACCACCCGCGCCGCACGATCACCGTGGCGCTGGTCGGCAAGTACGTCGACCTGCCGGACGCCTACCTGTCGGTGAGCGAGGCGATCCGCGCGGCGGGCTTCGCCAACACGGCCAAGGTGCAGCTGCGCTGGGTTCCCAGCGACGACTGCGACACCATGGCCGGCGCCGCCGCGGCCCTCAAGGGCGTCGACGGGATCTGCATCCCCGGCGGCTTCGGCATCCGCGGCATCGAGGGAAAGATCAACACTTCCCGGTACGCGCGGGAGAACGGCATCCCGATCCTCGGCCTCTGCCTGGGCCTGCAGTGCATGACCATCGACGCCGCCCGGAACCTGGCCGGCCTGGACGGCGCCAACTCGCTCGAGTTCGACGAGCGCGCGCCGCACCCGGTGATCTCCACCATGGCCGACCAGGAGGACATCGTCGCGGGCAAGGGCGACCTGGGCGGCACCATGCGGCTGGGTGCCTACCCGGCGGCGCTCACCGCGGGCTCGGTCGTCGCCGAGGCGTACGGCAGCACCGAGATCTCCGAGCGGCACCGGCACCGCTACGAGGTCAACAACGCCTACCGGGACCGGCTCGCCAAGGCCGGCCTGCGGTTCTCCGGCACCTCGCCGGACGGGCGGCTGGTGGAGTTCATCGAGCTCGACCGCGAGACGCACCCGTTCTTCGTGGCCACCCAGGCGCACCCGGAGCTGAAGAGCCGGCCGACCCGGGCGCACCCGCTGTTCACGGCGTTCGTCAAGGCCGCCGTGGCGTACGCGGCCGCCGACGAGCTGCCCGTCGAGGTGGCGCCGTCCGCGGAGCCGGACAGCGACAAGAGCGCGGTCCCCGCCTCGTGAGCGCGTTCGCGCACGAGACCAGGTCGCGGACCGAGCGGTACTCGGGGCCGATCTTCTCGGTCTACACCGACGAGGTGACCATGTCGGGCGGGGGCACCGCCCACCGCGACGTGGTGGTCAACAAGAACGCGGTCGGCGTGGTCGCCCTGGACGACGTCGGCCGGGTGGTGCTGATCAAGCAGTACCGGCACCCGGTCGGCGAGAAGCTCTGGGAGCTGCCCGCGGGCCTGCGCGACGTGGCGGGCGAGGACCTGGCGGTCACCGCCGGACGCGAGCTCGCCGAGGAGGCCGACATCACGGCCCGCCGCTTCGACCTGCTCGTCGACCTGCACACCTCCCCGGGCTTCAGCGCGGAGACGATCCGGATCTTCCTGGCCCGGGAGCTGTCGCCCGTGCCCGAGGAGGAGCGCCACGCCCGCAAGGACGAGGAGGCCGACATCGAGATCTGCTGGGTGGATCTCGACGAGGCGGTCGCCATGGTGCTGCGCGGCGAGATCACCAACGCCGCGGCGGTGGGCGGGCTGCTCAGCGCGGCCCGCGCCCGGGACGACGGCTGGGCCACCCTGCGCCCGGCCGGCACGCCGCCGCTCGCCTGACGATCGACACCCACGACACGGGCCGCCGGGAATCCCGGCGGCCCGTTCGTCATGTGAGCTGGCACACCCCCGCCGGCCGCGGCCGGCGGTGCGATCCCGCAACCGGCGGCACCGCCGCCGCATCGGGCCTGCTCGGCCCGCGGCCACCCTGGTTACCCTGCGGTAACACCGCGCGGGACCGCCCGGGAAGCCGATCCGCACTTCTTGATCTTCGGGCCGCCAATCGGCAGTATCTTGCGTTCGGTGGGACGGTAGTCTGCGAATGCAGCCCGTCTCGGGTTTGAGCCATCGACGTCTCTCCCGGAAAGGACGGTGTCGACTCGTGAAGGTCGGCATTCCGAGCGAAGTGAAGAACAACGAGTTCCGGGTGGCGATCACCCCGGCGGGTGTCTTCGAGTTCACCCGCGCGGGCCACCAGGTCTACGTGCAGGCCGGCGCGGGCGCCGGCTCCTCCATCACCGACGAGGACTACGTCGCCGCCGGTGCCACGATCCTCGGCAGCGCCGACGACGTGTGGGGCACGGCCGACCTCGTTCTCAAGGTCAAGGAGCCCATCGCCGAGGAGTACGGCCGCATGCGCGAGGGGCAGGTGCTCTTCACCTACCTGCACCTGGCCGCCTCCAAGGAGTGCACGGACGCGCTCATCGACCGCAAGGTCACCGGCATCGCGTACGAGACCGTCGAGCTGCCCGACCGCTCGCTGCCCCTGCTCGCGCCGATGTCCGAGGTCGCCGGGCGGCTCGCGCCCCAGGTCGGCTCCTACCACCTGATGCGCTCCGGCGGCGGACGCGGCGTGCTCATGGGCGGCGTCCCCGGCGTCTACCAGGCCAAGGTCGTCGTCATCGGCGCCGGCGTCTCCGGCATGAACGCGGCGGCGATCGCGCTGGGCATGCAGGCCGAGGTGCTGGTGCTGGACAAGAACATCGCGCGCCTGCGGGCGGCCGACGCCGACTACCGCGGTCACCTGCAGACGATCGCGTCGAACGCGTACGAGATCGAGAAGGCCGTGATCGACGCCGACCTGGTGATCGGCGCGGTGCTGGTACCCGGCGCCAAGGCGCCGAACCTGATCTCCAACGAGCTGGTCTCCCGGATGAAGCCGGGCAGCGTGCTCGTCGACATCGCCATCGACCAGGGCGGCTGCTTCGAGGACTCGCGTCCCACCACGCACGCCGACCCGGTCTACAAGGTGCACGAGTCGATGTTCTACTGCGTCGCCAACATGCCCGGCGCGGTGCCGCACACCAGCACGTACGCGCTGACCAACGTCACCCTGCCGTACGCGCTGGAGCTGGCCAACCGGGGCTGGCGCGACGCCGTCAAGGCCGACCCGGCGCTGGCCCTGGGCCTGAACACGCACGCCGGTCACGTCACCTACGGCCCGGTCGCCGAGGCCCACGGCATGCAGGCCCTGTCCCTCGCCGAGGCACTGAGCTGAATCCCAGCCCGTCCGCGGCGGAAAACCGAAACAAACCATGGCGGGGCTGCGGCAGGCCGTGCGGACCTACCTCGACCACCTGTCGGTCGAGCGCGGCCTGTCCCGCAACACCCTCGCCTCGTACCGGCGAGACCTGGAACGCTATCTGGAGTCGCTGACCGCGGCCGGCGTCACCGAGCTGGCCGCGGTCACTCCCGCCCACCTCACGCAGCATCTGCTGGTGCTGCGTGAGGGCACGCAGCACCATCCGCCGCTGTCGGCCGCCTCCGCCGCCCGCGCGGTCAGCGCGGTACGCGGCCTGCACCGCTTCGCCGCCCGCGAGGGCCTCGCCGCGCACGACGTGAGCCGCGAGGTGAAACCGCCCGCCCCGGCCAAACGGCTGCCCAAGGCCCTCGACGTCGACCAGGTCACCCGGCTCCTGGAGGCGGTCGCCGGCGACGAGCCGCTCGCCCTGCGCGACCGCGCCCTGCTGGAGTTCCTGTACGGCACCGGCGCCCGGATCTCCGAGGCGGTCGGGCTGGCGGTGGACGACGTGGACCCGTCCGTGGTGACGCTGCGCGGCAAGGGCGGCCGGACCCGGCTCGTGCCGCTGGGCTCCTATGCGCGCGCCGCCCTGGACGCCTACCTCGTCCGCGCCCGCCCGGCACTGGCCGCCGCGGGCAAGGGCACCCCGGCGGTCTTCCTCAACGCGCGGGGCGGAGCGCTGTCACGCCAGAGCGCCTGGACGATCCTGCGCCGCGCCGCCGAGGCCGCCGGGCTGCCGGTGGAGGGCGCGCACGCCGTGTCCCCGCACACCCTGCGCCATTCGTACGCCACGCATCTGCTCGACGGCGGCGCGGACGTGAGAGTCGTTCAGGAACTGCTCGGGCACGCCTCGGTCACCACCACCCAGGTCTACACCTTGGTGACAGTGGACCGGTTGCGCGAGGTGTACGCCACCGCACACCCGCGCGCTCGTTAGGCGTTGGGCCACCAGTGGACGACACGCCGTGCGGGTGACCCCGGATCGACGGCTTGCGTGGCGTACAGTCGGGCATCGGCTCCGGATTGCGGGTCGAGAGGGGGCTACAGGGGCATGGCGGGAAACGACGAGCGCGCGGAGGCCTGGACCTCGGCCCTGCGGGAACAGCAGAGTTCCCTCGACCTGGGCGCCGACCTGGGGCCGGCCGACCCGACGGCCTACACCATGCGCCGCCCGATCCCCGAGCCGATGCCCACCGACCGGCACGGCCCGGCGCGGATCATCGCCCTCGCCAACCAGAAGGGCGGCGTCGGCAAGACCACGACGACGATCAATCTGGGCGCCGCCCTCGCCGAGTACGGCCGCAAGGTCCTGCTCGTCGACTTCGACCCGCAGGGCGCCTGCTCGGTCGGCCTGGGCGTCAACCCGCACAACCTCGACCTGAGCGTCTACAACCTGCTCATGCAGGACGACGTGACGGCCGAGGACGTGATCATCAAGTCCGACGTGGCCGGCCTGCACCTGCTGCCCGCCAACATCGACCTCTCCGCGGCCGAGATCCAGCTCGTCAACGAGGTCGCCCGCGAGATGGCCCTCGCCCGGGTGCTGCGCAGCGTGCGCAAGGAATACGACTTCATCCTCATCGACTGCCAGCCCTCGCTGGGCCTGCTGGCGATCAACGCGCTGACCATCGCCCACGGCGTCCTCATCCCGCTGGAGTGCGAGTTCTTCAGCCTGCGCGGCGTCGCGCTGCTGCTGGACACGATCGACAAGGTCCGCGAGCGCCTCAACTTCGACCTCGAGCTCGAGGGCATCCTGGCGACCATGTACGACAGCCGCACCACCCACTGCCGCCAGGTGCTGCAGCGGGTCGTCGAGGCCTTCGGCGACAAGGTCTACCAGACGGTGATCACCAAGACGGTGAAGTTCCCCGAGTCCACCGTGGCCGGCGCGCCGATCACCACCCTCGACCCGGCGTCGTCGGGCGCGCGCAACTACCGCCAGCTCGCCCGCGAGGTCATCGCCGCCAAGGCGGAACGGGGCTAGCTTGCTCTTCGCCCTCGGCGAACCGGTCGCATTCCTCGCGCTGGTCGTCTCCTTCGTGCTCGCGCTCCTGCTGCGCGCCCTCGCCATCCGGGTCACCGCCCGTACGCTAGGCCTCACCGACCGCCGGGAACCGATCGGCCCGCGCCCGCGCGAGGACATCGACCCGTTCGGCGCGGTCGCGGCCGCCGTCGGCGGCATGGGCTGGGGGAAGATCATCCCGGTCGACGAGGTCCCGCGCTGGCGCGGCCGGGGCCGCGCCGCCGCGGTCTACCTGAGCGGCCCGCTGACCTGCATCGCCGTGGCCCAGCTCTTTTTCGCCGCGTACGCCTCCAGCACGCCGGAGAACCTCCTCGGCATCCTCAGCCCGTCGTTCCTGCTGCGCGGCTTTCCCCTGCCGCTCGTGGAGCAGGTGCTGCTCTGCCTGGGCGCGGGCCTGCTGACCTTCGGGCTGCTCGCGCTGATCCCGCTCCCACCGCTGGACGGCTTCGGGGTGCTGTGGTCGATACCGGCGAAGCCGGGCCCGGGGCTGCAGTGGATCCGGCTCTGGTTCGAGGAGAAGAACCTCGGCGTGCTCCTGCTGCTGATCTGCTGCTTCTTCCCCTTCGAGCGCCCGTTCCTGCTGGGCCTGCTCGACGTGCTGGGGGTGCTCTTCCTTCGGCTCTGGGGCTGACCCCGCGGCTCGGGGCCGGGTCTCAGAACAGGGTCATCGGCTCGACCGGCGTGGGTTGCGGTAGCGGGGCCAGGCCGGGCACGCGGGCCCGGACCTCGTCGTGGAACCGGCGGGCGAGCTCGGGCGCGTCGGCGTTGTCCGGGGTGTGGACGAAGAACGTCGGCGAGCGGCCCTCGCGCAGCCAGCCCGCGACGATGCCGACCCACGGCCGCCAGCCCTCGACCGTCCGGTCGACGGCGTCCCGGCCCAGGTAGCGCACGATCGGCCGGTCGGTGAGTGCGACCGTACGCAGGGGCATGCGGGGCTTCTTCGTCCAGGCGTCGCGCTCGGCGTCGCTGGTCGGCGGGCTGCGGAAGAGGGCGGTGGTGTCGAACGGGATCCACTCGGCGTCCACGGGGGCGAGTGCCTCCTCGAGGCGGCCGGTCGCGCCCGGATCGTCGAAGAAGGCACGGTGCCGAACCTCCACGGCGTACCGATGGGAAGCGGGAAGCCGGCGCAGGAAGCCGGACAGCACCGGGACGTCGTCCGGGCCGAACGAGCCGGGCAGCTGGATCCACAGGGCGTGCGCGCGCGGTCCGAGCGGCTCGATCGCCTGCAGGAAGGCCCGCAGCTCCTCGTCGCCGCCGGTGAGCCGGCGCTCGTGGGTGACGGCCCGCGGCAGCTTGAGGACGAGGCGGAACTCCGGGCCGGTCTGCTGGGCCCAGCCGGCCACGGTGTCGCGGGCGGGCGTCGCGTAGAAGGTGGTGTTGCCCTCGACCGCGTCGCACCAGCCGGCGTAGGACCGCAGCCGCTCGTGCGAGGGCTGCGGATGCGGCAGGAAGCGGCCCTGCCAGGCCTTCAGGCTCCACATCGCGCACCCGACGTGCAGACGCACCGCGATGACCTCCGCCCATGCCGCAGGGGTGATGCATGGACCATAGCGGTACGCCCGCCCTGCGCCGAATCGCCGATCTTGGCGGTGCACCGTCAGTTACCGGTGGCGCGCCGTGACGTTTGACCCACAAGAGGCTGTTCGCGAGGGTTATGGGGGATGTGGAGTGAGCCGGGAACAGCTTGTCGGACCCGTGGTCTACGGTCAGCACGTGCCTGAAGAGCCCGCTCTCTCCACGCCCGCCGAACCGGGCGGCCCCGGTCCGGCGCCGGCCGGCTCCGCGACCACGGACGCTCCCACGCTGCCGCCCGCGGACCCGGGCGTGCCGGACGGTGGCCCGGCCGGCGACTCCGGCGCCGGGGAGGGCGAGACCGGCAGGTTCACCGTGCGGCTGACGAACTTCACCGGGCCGTTCGACCTACTGCTGCAGCTCATCGGCAAGCACAAGCTCGACGTCACCGAGGTGGCGTTGCACCAGGTGACCGACGACTTCATCGCGTACATCCGGGGGATGGGCGACGACTGGGACCTCGGCGAGGCCAGCGAGTTCCTTCTCGTCGCGGCCACCCTGCTCGACCTCAAGGCCGCCCGGCTGCTGCCCGCCGCCGAGGTGGAGGACGAGGAGGACCTCGCCCTGCTCGAGGCCCGCGACCTGCTCTTCGCGCGGCTGCTGCAGTACAAGGCGTTCAAGGAAGCGGCCGCCCACCTCGCCGAGCTGGAGAGCACCGGGGCGCGGCGCTGGCCGCGCGCGGTCTCGCTGGAGGCGCGATATGCCGAGGCGCTGCCCGAGCTGGTGCTCGGCGTCGGACCGGAGCGCCTGTTCAAGCTGGCGCTGAAGCAGTTCACCCCCAAGCCGGGGCCGCCCCAGGTGTCCATCGCGCACATCCACCAGGTCCGGGTCAGCGTGCGCGAGCACGCCAACCTGATCCGGGAACGGCTGCGGCGGGCCGGCACGTCGACCTTCACCCTGCTCGTCGCCGACTGCGAGAACACGCTGGAAGTGGTGGCCCGGTTCCTGGCGCTGCTCGAGCTGTACCGGGAGGGCCTGGTCGACTTCGAGCAGCCGGTCTCCCTGGACGAGCTGACGATCAGGTGGATCGGCGGCGCCGACAGCGGGGCCGAGCTCGACATCGACGACTACGAAGGCACCCCGCCCGAACCGGACACCGCCGCCGCGGACCCCGAGCCGGGCGCCGGCGCGGAAGAGGAAGACGCTGACCAGGACGGTCCGGGGGCGCACGCCGGGCCGTCGGCTCCATCGGAAGAGGACAAGTCATGACGGACGAGCGCCCCGACTCCCTCGCCGCACAGGCGGCCTCCTGGGTCCCGCCGTGGGAGCGCGCGCCGCGCCCGCCGGACCCCGCCTACGCCGCCGCCCACCGCGGCGAAACCGATCCGGAGCAATCCGACGCCGCAGAGGCCGAAGCCGCGGAGACGGACGCCGTGGAGGCCGAGGCCGCGCCGGTGGATGCGGACGTTGCGCCGGAAGATGCGGACGTTGCGCCGGTCGAGGCCGAGGTCGCGCCGGAATCGATCGTTGCCGAGGACGTGTCGCAGCCGATCGACGCCGGGGTCGGATCGGAGCCGGTGGACGTGGGGGCCGGGGCCGCGGTGACCGAGTTCGAGGTCGGGCCCGAGGTGCCCGCGGCCGATGCGTTCGAGGAGGCGGCGGAGCACGACGTCGCGGGGGCGCCGGTGGTGGATGCGCCGGTCGACGGGGATGCGGCCGGGGTGGAGTCCGGCGCCGACGGGGATGCGGCCGGGGTGGAGTCCGGCGCCGACGGGGATCCGGTGGCGGTCAGTGCGCCGAGTTCCGGGATACCCGCTCAGGGCCGTCGGGGTCGGGGAGGGGGTGCTGCTTCTGGGGGGTCGTCGCCCCGTACCGAAGAAGTGAAGCGCGAGTCCGCCGGAAAGCCGGTGTCCGGCTCTGCCGACGAGGGGGAGCGCCAAGAACCCGAGCTGAAGCCGCTCGATGACGCCGAGTTGCGGGCGGCGCTGGAGGCGATCCTGCTCGTCGTCGACGAGCCGGTCGCCGAGATGCAGCTCGCGCAGATCGTGGAGCAGCCCACCGAGCGCGTCGCCGCCATGCTGGAGGACATCTCGGCGCGTTACACCGCCGCGGGGCACGGGTTCGACCTGCGGCGGGCCGCGGGTGGGTGGCGGCTCTACACGCGGCCGGAGTATGCGCCCTACGTCGAGCGGTTCGTGCTCGACGGGCAGTCCGTGCGGCTGACGCAGGCCGCGCTGGAGACGCTGGCCGTGGTCGCATACAAGCAGCCTGTGACGCGCTCGCGCATCTCGGCCATCCGCGGTGTGAACTGTGATGGCGTGATGCGTACCCTTGTCACGCGCGGCCTCATCGAGGAATGCGGCACCGAGGGCGAGACCGGGGCATTCCTGTATCGGACCACGGCGCTGTTCCTCGAGAAGCTCGGCCTCAACTCGGTGGACCAGCTGCCGCCGCTGGCCCCGTTCCTGCCCGACGACGTGGAAGAAGTGCTCGATGCCTCAGGCTGATCCGGACAACTCCGTGCGCTTGCAGAAGGTCCTGGCGACCGCCGGAGTCGGATCCCGGCGCGCCTGCGAAGACCTGATCTTCCGGCGGCGCGTCACCGTCGACGGCCGGGTGGCCAAGCTCGGCGACAAGGTCGACCCGGCGACCGCGGAGATCCACGTCGACGGGCAGCGCATCGTCACCGACACCAAGCTGGTCTACCTGGCCATGAACAAGCCGCGCGGTGTGGTCTCCAGCATGGACGACGAAAAGGGGCGCAACGAGCTGGCCGACTTCCTCGGCACGTTCGAGCAGCGCATCTTCCACGTCGGCCGCCTCGACGCCGACAGCGAGGGCCTGCTGCTGCTCACCAACGACGGGGCGCTCGCGCACAAGCTCATGCACCCCTCGTACGGGGTGGCCAAGACCTACCTGGCCGAGGTCGCCGGGCCGCTGCCGCGCAACGTCGGCCGCCGGCTGCTCGCGGGCATCGAGCTGGAGGACGGTCCGGCCAAGGTCGACGCGTTCAAGCTGGTCGACGCGGTGGGCAAGACCGCACAGGTGGAGCTGACGCTGCACGAGGGGCGCAAGCACATCGTGCGGCGGATGATGGACGAGGTCGGGCATCCGGTGTCGCGACTGGTCCGTACGGCGGTCGGTCCGATCCGGCTCGGCGACATGCGGCCCGGCGGCTTCCGGCACCTGTCGAACGCCGAGATCGGCGCCCTGTTCAAGGCCGTCGGCGAGTAAGGGGCCGACGCGGTGAACGGCGACCTGCGGGTGCGAAGCGGCGGCGAGGGCGGCCCGCTGCTGATCCTGCTGCACGGGCTCGGCGCGACCGCCGACGTGTGGGCGGGCTGGTGGCCGGTGCTGGCCGGCCGGTGGCCCGGCCGCTGGGTGGCGCCGGACCTGCCCGGCCACGGCGGTTCGGCGCCGCTGCCGGAGTACACGTTCGACGCCTTCGCCGCCGCGGTGCGCCCGCTCGTGGAGCCGGCCGGACCGACGTATGTGCTCGGGCACTCCCTGGGCGGAGTGGTCGCCCTCGCGCTGGCCGGGGCCGGGTCGCCGGTGGCCGGGATCGCCGGGCTCGGCATCAAGGTCGCCTGGAGCCCCGAGGAGCTGGACCGGGCGCAGGCGCTGGCCCGGCGGCCCGCGGCGTGGTTCGACTCACGGGACGAGGCCGCCGCGCGGCACCTGCGGGTGTCCGGGCTCACCGGGCTGCTCGATCCCGCCGACCCGGCCGTGGACGCGGGCCTGGTGCACGAGGACGGGCGGTGGCGTCTCGCCCTGGACGGCCGGGCCTTCGGGGTCGGTGAACCGGACATGGCGGCGCTGGTGGGTCGGTGCCCGGCGGAAGTCACCCTGGCGCGCGGCGAGCACGACGTCATGAACACCGGCGAGCAGCTCGGGCGGTTCGGTGTGCCGGTCGTCACCCTGGACGGACTGGGGCACAACGCCCACGTGGAGAGCCCGGAGCGGTGCATGGTGCTGCTGGAGGGCTGGGCCTGAGCGCCGGCTCGGGGGTGCCTCTGACGCCGGGGCCTGTCGGCTGCGGTCGGGGGCGGGTGGCGCCGTACTTTCCGGAAATGACGGAGTCGGACGGCCCGGAGGATGCCCGCGCGTAGTTGTCGGAGGCACCGGGCACAATGGGGAGGTTCGTCTTCCCCGACGTTGGAGGTAACGGTGGCGCAAGTAGTACGGCCCGAGCGGTGCGTGGTGGCCGTCGACGGCCCCTCGGGGTCGGGCAAATCCACCGTTTCCCGGCGTCTTGCCGCGGCGATCGACGGCGTCTACCTCGACACCGGCGCGATGTACCGGGCGATCACCTGGTCGGTGCTCCAGGCCGGGGTCGACCTGGCCGACACCGACTCCGTGATCAAGGTGGCGATGGAGACCGACCTCGCCATCGGCACGGACCCGCTGGCCCCGCACTTCGAGGCCAACGGCGTCGACGTCGACGCGGCCATCCGCGGGCCCGAGGTCACCGGGGCGGTCTCGGCCGTCGCCGCCATCCCGCAGGTCCGCGCCATGCTCGTGCAGTTCCAGCAGGAGATCATCGCGGCCGCGTCCCGCATCGTCGTCGAGGGACGCGACATCGCCACCGTCGTGGCCCCCGACGCCGACCTCAAGGTCTACCTGACCGCCTCCGCGGCCGCGCGCGCCCAGCGTCGCAGCGCCGAGGACGCCACCGACGTCGCGGCGACCGAGGCCGACCTGGCCCGCCGCGACCGGCTCGACTCCACCCGCACCGCCGATCCGCTGCGGCAGGCCGACGACGCGGCGGAGCTGGACACCACCGGCATGGGGATCGACGAGGTCGTGCACCGGCTCCTGGACATGCTCAACAGCAAGGTGAGTTCGTGACTGACTTCCCCGTCGATCTCTCCGAGTTCGACGACGTGACCTTCTCCGACGGAACGGCCGCCGAGACGGACGAACCGGCCGGTCCCCAGCCGGTCGTGGCGGTCGTCGGGCGCCCCAACGTCGGCAAGTCGACCCTGGTCAACCGCATCATCGGCCGCCGCCAGGCGGTGGTCGAGGACGTGCCCGGCGTCACCCGCGACCGCGTGCCGTACGACGCCCAGTGGAACGGCCGGCGCTTCACGGTGGTCGACACCGGCGGCTGGGAACCTGACGCCCGCGACCGCGCCGCCGCCATCGCCGCCCAGGCCGAGATCGCCGTGCAGACCGCCGACGTGGTCGTCTTCGTCGTCGACGCCACCATCGGCGCCACCGACATGGACGAGAAGGCCGTGCGCATGCTCCGCCGCAGCGCCAAGCCGGTCATCCTCGTGGCGAACAAGGCCGACAACCAGGCCGTGGAACTCGAGGCCATGTCGCTCTGGTCGCTCGGCCTCGGCGAGCCGCACCCCATCTCGGCCCTGCACGGCCGCGGCTCCGGCGACCTGCTCGACGCGATCCTCGCCGCCATGCCCCCCGCCCCGCCGATCATCGAGGGCGGCCCGCGTGGCCCCCGCCGCGTGGCCCTGGTCGGCCGCCCCAACGTCGGCAAGTCCTCCCTGCTCAACCGCGTCGCCCGCGAAGAACGCGCGGTGGTCGACTCGGTCGCCGGCACCACGGTCGACCCGGTCGACAGCCTGGTGGAGATGGACGGCGAGATCTTCCAGTTCGTCGACACCGCCGGCCTGCGCAAACGCGTCAACCAGGCATCCGGTACCGAGTACTACGCCTCCCTGCGCACCGCGGGAGCCGTCGAGGCGGCCGAGGTCGCCGTGGTCCTCCTCGACGCCGCCGAGGTCATCAGCGAACAGGACCAGCGCGTCCTCACCCAGGTCGTCGAGGCCGGCCGGGCCCTGGTGATCGCCTTCAACAAGTGGGACCTGGTCGACGCCGACCGCCGGTTCTACCTCGACAAGGAGATCGACCGGGAGCTCAAGCGCATCCCCTGGGCGATCCGCGTCAACATCTCCGCCAAAACCGGACGAGCGGTCGACAAGCTCGCCCCGGCGATCCGCCGAGCCCTGGCCAGCTGGGAGAAGCGCATCCCCACCGGCGCCCTGAACCAGTGGCTGACCGCCCTCACCCAGGCCACCCCGCACCCGGTCCGAGGCGGCCGAGCGCCCCGGGTGCTCTTCGCGACCCAGGCAGGCGTGGCGCCGCCGAGGTTCGTGCTCTTCACCACGGGTCCGTTCGACGCGGGCTACCAGCGGTTCGTCGAGCGGAAGCTGCGCGAGGAGTTCGGCTTCGAGGGGAGCCCGGTGGAGGTGTCGGTGCGGCCGCGCAAGAAGCTGGGGCCGGGCGGCCGAGGAAAGGCACACGGGTGAGCATCCCGGCATGCCGGTGCTCAGCGGGTTGAGGGACTGCGGTAGGGTAGTGGTGTTGCCGCGCGCTGGGGCTCTGGGGCGTGGCATCGGGCTGTAGCGCAGCTTGGTAGCGCACTTGACTGGGGGTCAAGGGGTCGCAGGTTCAAATCCTGTCAGCCCGACGCAGGTCAGAGGGCATATCCCATCGATGGATATGCCCTCCTTTCATGTCCGGGTTACTAACTGGGTGACTACGGGTTTCGGGTGTCGTCCGGGCCGAAGATGCGGTCCATCGCGACGGCCCCGTTGAGCAGTACCGGCCGCAGTTGATGACGGTAGACGCTCTCGGTGATCGACGTTCCGGAGTGCCCGCACAGGTCGGCGATCTCTTCCAAACTCATGCCGTGGTCGGACAACAGCGACACGAAGCTGTGCCGCAGTTCGCGCGGGGTCCATTCGGAAGGGTTGAGTCCGGCGGCTTTGATGATCAGCCGGAACGAGCGCAGCACGTTGTGCCGGTCGAGTTCGGTGCCGGCCTTGCTGGCGAACACCAGCGCGTCGCCGGTGGGCAGGCCCTGGCGTTCGTACTGGTCGGTGAGGACCTGGACGCAGCGGGCGGGCAGCGCGAGAGACCGGCGCGATTTGCGGGTCTTGGTGTCGCCGTCGACGCGCACGGAGCGCCAGACGTGGACCGAGGGCGGGACCGGCGGATCGAGGTCAGGCCGCCCTTCAAGGTCGACATGTGCCCAGGTGAGGGCGCGTAGCTCCTCGGTGCGGGCACCGGTCATGAGCGAGAGCACGACATAGGCGTGCAGGGAGCTGTGTTCGGCGGCGGCGAGCAGCGCCTTGGCTTGATCGAAGGTCAGGGATTTCGACGGGCGGCCGTCTAACCCGTACGGCACGGTGCACAGGCCGACGACGTTGCGCATGACCTGGTTGCGGGCCATCGCCCGGTTGACGGCGCGGTTGAGGATCGAGTGCAGCAGGCGCAGGGTGCGGGTGCTGAGGATCTTCGCCTTGGCGGCGAGCCACCGGTCGATGTCGGTGGCGGTGAGGTCGCGCAGTTTCCGGGCGCCGAGGTCCGGTGCAATGTGGGTGCGCGAGAGCATGGTGTAGTTGCCGACGGTGGTGGCGGCTTTGCCGCTCAGCCCGTAGGCCAGCCAGTCGGCCAGCGCGTCCGCGACGGTGATGGTGTTGTGGGCGATCGAGAGCCCGTCCTCGTAGTCGCGGATCTTCTGCCGCAGGGCGTTGTTCGCTTCGGTCTTGGTCTTGCCGCTGGCTTTGCGGACGATGCGCTTGCCTGCCGGGGTGTAGCCGACGGTGACTGAGGCGATCCAGCGCTGTCGCGCTTCGTCCCAGTGCAGGCCGCCATCGCCCCTGCTCCGGCGTTTGGTCATGCGGCGACTCCTTCCTTGCTCTCCCGTTCCAGTAGGGAGACGTATTCGGTGATGGCCGACTCGGGCACGAGCCGGGTGCGGCCTTCTTTGACGGTGCGCAGTCGGCCGGCGCGGATGAGTTCGTAGATCACGGAGCGGCTGAGGCTCAGCTGCTGCATCACTTCGGGGATGCGGTACAGAGCCTTCCGCTGGGGCTCGTTCAACGGTCTTCCTTCCTCGTCGGGCGGTGCAGTCAGGCGGCTACCGGGATGGCAGTCGTGGTGGTGCCGATTTCGTGGGCGCGTTCCTCGCGGCCGGTGTCGTGTCGGGCGCGGGCCATGGCGGCGGCGGTGTTGGCGAGCAGGGCGTCGCCGTTGGTGTGCCAGCCGGTTCCCGCGAAGGTGAGGGTGCCGACGATCAGCGTGGTTTCGTCGCCGAGGTGGTCGGCGGCCTGCACTGCGCCGGAATCTTCGGTGAGGGTCTGGTCCTGGTGGCGGCGGAAGACGACGCGGGTCTCCCGCAGTAGCCGGAACGTGACCGAGTAGCGGCGGGCTTTGGTAAGGAAGTGGCCGCCATAGCCGAGCATGTGGGCCCAGCGGCGTAGCCGGGCATACGGATTGGTGGGTGTGGTGGTGTGCGCGGGTTTGGTGTCAAGGCTGGCTTGACGTTCGGCGACGCATTGCGGGCAGACCCGGTAACGGGTGTGACCGCCACACTCTGGCGAATCCCACGGCTCGATGAACGTCCCTTGAGGGTGGCCGGTGGAGGCGCGGAGCAGGCCGGTGCGGCGGTGGGGTTGGTCATCGGGCTGGTGGCCCAGGCGCCAGCAGGCGGCGATGAGCCGGGCGGTATGGCTGCCATGGGGATCGGCGTGCTGGTCGAGGGTGTCGGCGGTGATCCGGGTGGAGTTGTGACCGGTGGCTTCGGTGCTCTTGGTGGCGTACTTGGCGAGGTAGCCAGCGACCATGCCGTCGGTGACCTGCCCGTTGCCGGTGAGGGTGATGGGCCGGATGTCGAGGCCCTTGTCCGGGTCGCCCCAGCGCATCGGCCAGCCTTCGGCCCGGTCCGCATGCTCCGGGGTGTCGAACGTGGTGGTCCGGGCGGCGTCGTCGAGCGCGTCGACGAGGTCGGCCACGCCGATGCCGGTCGGGGGCGGGATGACAGCGTCCAAGTTGTCGCCGTCGACGCCGTCGAGGCGAATGAGGGCGTGGAAGTGGATGGCGCCGCGGCGTTGCATCTCGGCGGCTTTGCCGTGGGACAGCCGTACGGGTGGGATGCGGCGGACGCGTTTGCCGTCGGTGCACACTTCGATGAACGGAATGCCCCGGGCGCGGCAGAGCTTGGCCAAAGCGCGTTCGGCGGTCTGCTTGGTTCGGTGCCACAGCTCGGCGGCGAAGCAGTTGAACACGACGTGGTGGTCGTGGTCGTAGCAGGCGAGGCACAACGGCTGGCCCAGGGCGGGATCGTCGCTGGTGTGGCGAGCCCAGCAGACGACCGGCAGCCCGTGAGAGCAGGGGCCGGGACTGTCGCGGCGGGCATGGCACGGCTCGGGTCGACAGTCGCAACGCCGACGGTCGGCGCACGAGTGGGCGCGGACGTGGCGGGTGTGCACAGCGCCGAAGCCGGGTGCGGTCAGAGTGACGAACACGGCCGGATGGCGCGACACCGTCTCAGGGACGCCTTTGCCGCCGACGAGGCCGGCGCGTAGCAGCTGGTAGGCGTCGCGCTGGTAGGTGCGGGCGCAGGACGGGCAGACGGTGCCGCGGCGGTTCCCGCACGCTTTGTAGATCGCTTTGTCGGGCAGGGCGTCGGTGTGCCGGGAGTCGAGCAGGGTGCCGCTGCTGTCGTAGCGGTCGAGGGTGCCGGACAGCCGGATCGGGCGGGTGCATCCCGCCGCGGCCTGCACATGCGACAGCCAGCCGAAGTAGTCCGGGCGGGCGGCGCGGGCGACGGCCTGGCCGAGCGCGGACGATGCGGCCGGTGGCGGGGTCCAGGAGGGTTCGGCGTTCGAGCCCGTACCCCGGGCAGTCTGCTCCCGGGGTGCGAGGTCCAGCGTCGAGGTGCTCATGGTCAGGCAGCGGTCCCGGTCTGCGGGTGCTGCGGGCCGTGATGGCCCATGAAGGTGAACATGACCTGGTGTTTGATGACGGTGATGCGGCAGGCCGGGCACTGCTGCTCACGCGGGGCGTGTCGCCCGCAGGCGATGACCGCGGTGGCGGTCCCGGACCGGATGGTGACGGGTCGGCGGCAGGGGCCGCCGGGTGCGACCGCGACGATGGTGCGCCGGGTGTCGTAGGGATGCGGCTCAGGGTCGGCCGGGCAGGTGTGGGTGAGGTGATGAACGTCGACCTGGTAGGCGGTCACCGGACACCGCCGAACGCCGGGGAATGACCGTTGAGCCGCGCCGGTGGGGGGTTGTCGATGGCGGCCAGCAGCCGGGCGGCGATGGTCTCCGTGGTGCCGAGCCGGGCGGCGAGCTCGCCGGGGGTTAGTGGCTGGCCGCTGGTTTGCCGGTGTTGGACGGTGACCATGCGGGCCGCGGAGATGAGCCGGGCCGGGAGGTCCTCGGCGTGATCATGCCCGTCGGTGGCCGGCAGAACTGCCGGTACTGGATCAGCCGGGCTATCAGAAGCGGCGGTTGTTGTTACCGCAGGTGTTGAGGGCTCGGCACTGGCGGCCGGGGCGGCGCCGACGGGTTCCGTGTCGGTGTCCGGCGTGCTGACCTTGATCTTGTTGGCGGCGGCGAGCAGGTCCGCGGCTTGTTCCTCGATGGCTTCGAAGTCGGGGCGGATGCGTCCGGCGACGAGTTCGACGCCGATGACCAGGACGACGACGAGGGCGAAGATGAGCCGCAGCCCCACGGATCCCGGCGCGAGGTAGTTGACGGTGGCCGACAGCAGCGACGCGCCGGTGAATACGGCCAGAGCGGAGCGTTTGGCGTCGCGGGTGATGCCGGGGGTGCGGACGACGATGAGCATGGAGACCATGGCGGCGTCGAAGATGAGCGGGACGAGGTAGGCGAAGTAGCCGGCCTTCTGGGTCCACAGGTAGTGGGCCTGGTGCAGGTAGCTGGTCGCGAGGGCGGCGAGCAGGGTGAAGCGGTTGTACCGCTTGATGGTGTCGATCGCCTTCAGCATGTTCGGCACCGCGTTGCGGGCGTATTCGGCGGCGAAGTGTTCGGTGGCGGCGGTCATCGGATGCCTCCGTCGTTGGTGACGGGTAGCACGGCGGTGATGCCGTTGCAGTACGCGCACCAGATGGCGGCGTAGCCGTCGGCGAGGATGTCGTTGATCCGGTCGTCGAGGGTTTCCCACTCGGCCGGGAACACGGAGACGTCGCCGCAGTCGTCGCACCACTGCTGGGTGGGGCAGAGTTTGAGGACGGGGCCGAGGTCGGGGTGGATGCCGGCGGGGGTCATGCCGTCGATGCACCACAGGCAGTGGGGTGCGGTTTCGGCGTCGTGCCGGTCATAGAGGCTCACCGCCCACCACCTCCGGCTGCGGGTTCGCAGACGAGGCAGGCGCCGGTCGAGCGAGGGATGTAGTAGGGCCGGGTGATGCCGCAGTGCCGGCAGGTCCGCCGGGCCTCCAGGGCCTTGGCAACAGCGGCCAGTTGGCCGGGGGACGCGGACCATTTCGGTTTGGCCAGGTCGCGGCGGTAGAGGTAGGCGACGCGGCGCTGCGCGCGGTGGCGCCACAGGATCTGCGCGACGGGATCGTGTCCGTCCGGGCGCAGGCCGGCGGCGCGTAGCTGGCGGCGGGTGGCCAGATTGTCGGGGGCGTAGTGGTAGGGGAAGGTGGGGAAGCCGTAGCGGGCTCCGGTGGGGTCGTAGAACTCGACCGCGATGCCGGTCCGCTCGGCCAGCTCGTCCAGGACCGGGAAGTGCAGCGCGATCGGGGCGGTCATCGGTCGGCTCCCCAACGCTGCTGGGCGGCCTGGCGGGAGATGCCAAGCCGTTGGGCGATCTCGGCCCAGGAGTAGCCGTGGGCGCGCAGTCCGATCACTGCGTCGGTGATGGCGTCGTCCAGCACGGACGACAGGGCCACCATGTCGGTGAGGGCTTCCACGTCGCCAGAAGCGACCCGCCGGGCGTAGGCGCGGATGATGCGCCGGGCGAAGGCGGCGTATTCGTCGTTCTCCACGACATCCCGGCGCCGCGGGCGTGGGGGCCGGCTGTCGCCGGACGGGGGTTGCAGTGTCAAGGCGTGGTTGACATAGGACAGGCTCACCGGGCACCCCCGGCAGAATGTGCGGCGTCCCAGTCGTCGGCAGCCTCGTTCAGGGCCTGGATGACTTCGTCGCGGGTGCGGTGTTCGGCGTCGTTCCATTGGCCGATGACGTCGATAGCGCTGGTCTGGAACGGGTCATAGTCCGGATCCAGGCAGGCGGCGAACATCCGCAGCGCGGACATGACGCCCCAGGCGTCGTGGTCGAACAGGGTGGTGTCGTCGGTGGCGGTGAGGATGCACCGGCCGTAGGCGGCGGCGTTGATGGCGCCGATGGCGCAGGCGGGCGGGAACGAATCCTGCGCGAGGTAGTCGAAGACTTCGCCTTGGGTCCAGCCGTGGGTTTGCAGGTAGAGGGCGGCGCAGCGCAACAGCACCGCCGGCGTTACGGCTGTGTTGGTGGTGGTGTCGGGTACGGCGAGCGGGTGGTGGGTAGCCTTCATGGCATCCACGTCCTTTCCGTAACAGGAGCGATGTGGGTGAGGGACAGGACCGGCCATGGCCTGCCGAGCTCGTGGGCCGGTCCTGTCGTCCGTCAGGGCTATGCAGTTGTCGGTTGGTGCCGGTTTCAGCAACCGGGGCAGTGCCTGCGGCCAGACGTGCGCCGGGCGCCGAGCGCGCCGAGAACGGCGACGATGGCCAGGACGGCGAGGACCGGCCCCGCGTGCGCGGTGACGAACTCGACGAGCTGGCCGAGCAGATATGCGGCGGTGGCGAGAAGGCCGGCGATGGTGCCGGTGAGCGCCGTGACGATGACCGCGAAGCGGGCACGCTTAGACGTCGAGGTGGCCCGGACGGTGGGTCGAGCCGGAGCGGGTTCGCGGAGCCGGATGATGATCTGGAAGCGGTCGCCGGTGACCGGGCGCGGCGCCGTCAGTGCGACGAGGGTGCCGGCGGTGCGGTGGTTGGCGACCACGTTGGCGAGCTGGGTGGCGGTGCCGGTGACGGTGTGGTCCCGGACGAGGGTGTGGGTGGTCATGCGGCCATCTCCCATCGGTGGGCAGTGGACGAGGCGGTAGTGCGGGACGGGTGCCGCAGCCAGGCGGCGTAGTCGGCAATCGCGTAGATGTCGATGTCGGACAGGTACGCGGCTTTGATCAGGTACGGGACGCGCTTTCCGGCGCGGAGCAGCGCTTCTCCCGGGTTGTCGGGATTGATCTTCGAAGCGTCGAAACCCATCTCGGCCAGGCCGTTGCCGAGGATCACGTCGGAGCTGCCGACGGTGGTGCAGTGAAACGCGCACCGGTAGCCGAACAGGTCCCGCAGGCTGGCGGGGATGATGTCCCATGAGGTGCGCTGGGTGGCGGCGATGACCGGCATGCCGCAGGCACGGCCGAGGGAGACGAGCCCGCGCAGCAGGGTCTCGAATTCCTCCTGCTGGGCCTTGGTTCCCAGCACGGTGGTAAACATGGCCAGCTCGTCGATGATCGTGACGATGATTGAAAGCAAGTCCTCGCGGCGAATCTTGCGGCGCCGCTGCGCCAAGATCCATTGGTAGCGGTTACGCGCGACGGTCAGCAGCCGCCGCAGGACGCTCAAACCCTTTTCGATCTCATCGCCGATGAACTCGTCGGCGACGTTGATGTAGGGGCCGAGCTCGACCCACTTCGCGTCGAACAGGACCAGGCGGGTGTTGGCGGCCAGGGCCGCCGTGGCGGCGGCGAGGTTGACCAAGCCGGATTTGCCGCCGCCGGGCTCTCCGGCGACGAGCAGGTTGCGGTAGACGACGTCGAGCATCACGTGCTCGCCAAACTCGTCGATGCCGATAAACATCGGGTCGAACATCGACAACCGGGGCATGGCCGGCAGCCGGCTTTCGGGAGGATGCACTGCGTTGATGGTCATGGATTGGGCCTCCGGTAGGCGATACGCTGCGGAGACCGGCGCGGGAGACGCGGGTTGTGGAGGCCCGGGTGCGTCTTTCGCGTCGGTTCCGTTGTCAGTCAGCGAGTGGGTCGGTGATGGGGTCCCAGCCCGAGCCGGTGCGGTGCACGCGGCGGCGTTGTGCTTCTTGCAGGAACAGGGCCGCGTTGTGGGCGCAGGTCGAGGCCAGGGTGAGCACGCCGAGACGTTCGGTCTCGGTCAGACCCGGCTGGGTGTCGCGGGTCGGGTCGTAGCCGTCGAATAGGAACAGCCGCATCAGGTGCTGGGCGGCGTGCATGAGGTCGGTGGCGGAGTCGAGCAGGTGCGCGGCCAGGGCGCGGTTGTCGCTGCTCAGGTAGGTGATCTGGAACAGGTCGGCGTGCCGGGTGAGGTCCCGGGCGGTCAGGCAGTGCCGGTGTTCGTGCAGGTCGTAGCCGGATAGATCAAGGGCCATGGCTCATGCCTCTCCGGGCGGGGTGAGTAGTGCGTTGCGGACGGCGGTGATGTCGTCTTGGCGGAAAGCGGTCCGGACGCCGGAGAACGACATACCGACGGTGTCGGCGAGCACGGTCAGTGGGTAGGGGCGCGGCGGCCGGATTCGTGCGTACGCGAGGACGGCGCGGATGCACCGGTCGGTGAGGTCTCGCTGTGCGGCGAGTTCGGTGAGGAGACTCAGCACGGGATCGGGATCGCCGGAGTCGGCGTGGAAGGTGGTCCATTCGGCGTGCAGGCGCTGGATCATGGCGGTGATGTGGTCGGTGGGTTCCTCAGCGCATCGGGACATGACCAAGCCCCTTTCAGTCCCAGGGATCGAAGTCGGAGTTTTCGGCGGCCGGGGCCGCTTTGGTGGTGGTCGGCCGTTTGCCGTTGGCCGAGCTGGCTGCCTTCAGGACGGCCGGTGCGGTGGGGGTGGGTTCGGCCGGGACGTCGGGCAGGTCCAATGCCGTCGGTATGGCGCCAGGCGCCGCCGGGGTGGGAACACCGCCCGCGGGCACCAGGGTCGGCAAGGTCGAGTTGACGTCGGCGGTCAGCACCTCACGGCGCTTGATGTCGAAACGCAGAAACGCGGCCCGCTTACTGGAGCCGGCCAGTTCGACCACGGCGGAGGTGGCGTGGCAGGTCACGGCGATCTCGTCCAGGCGGCTCTGCAGCCGCGAGAGTGACAGGCCGGGGCGTAGGTAGACCCAGACGCGTTCCCCGACCGGGGTGGGCCGGGCCCAGAGGATCAGCGGGAGGCTGCCCGTGCGGTTGGCGATGATGAACTGCGAGAAGCAGACCCGCAGTCGGTGCCGCACGATCACGCACCACGAGATAGCGACGACGCGGCACCGCAGCGCCGGGACAGCAGCGGGAACGCCCACCAGGGGCGCGAGGATGGCGAGGGTGACGGCGGCCGGGGTGGCATTCGCCAAAGTGACCCATCCGTAGACGAGGCCGAGACTTGCGGTGATCTCGAACGACCACCACCAGAGGATGCGCAGCACCGGCCAGACCCTGACCAGCACCCAGACCAGGGCGCCGACGAAGGTCGCGATCGGGGCGGCCAGCAGGCCGGCCAGGATGGGGTGCATGTAGTCGGAGGCAACCGTCAAGGCGAGCAGGCCGACCACGATGACGCTGATGACGAAGGCGAACCGGGCGTTGCGTGCCGAGGAACGGTGCACCTTCTGCTCGATGACGGTGACGGTGCCGGAGGAACGTCCGAGACCGAAACGTCGGCTAGATTTGGACATGACACGTCCTCCCAGATGATGGGTGGGATGGGTTGGGTAGGCGCGGGGTCGGCAGGTTGGTAGCCGTGAGCCGACCCCGCGCATCTACCTAGCTCTGGTTGGCGAACAGCGAGAAGCTGGTCAGCATGGCGCGGGCGAAGCCGCGCTCCTGCAGCTCGGTATTGAGCTGGGTGATGTCGTCGGTGGTGATCGGGTGATCCAGGGTGTGGATCTCGGTGGTCATGGCGAGGGTGCCGCCGGTGTAGTGCGCGAACGCGCACAGATAGACGTACGACGTCTCGGTGGTGGTCATGGTGTTCTCCGTTTCGGGAGCGTTGAGGGCGTCGGCCAACATGGCGCGGTGCGCGGGGAAGATGTCGCCGCCGTACAGGGCGGCGAGGTTCGAGGTCAGGGCCTCGTAGCTGGGGGCCGCGATCCACGCAGCGCGGGCGGCGTCATCGCAGCCGGTAGGGGTGGGGAAGTCTGCCGGCGAGTCGTGCTCGCCGAGGTCAGTGCGGGTCAGGACGGTGACCATCCATGCTTCGTCGCTGGCGCGGGGATCGGGCACGTAGCGTGCCGGGCTGGCCTGCCAGCAGGCGGCCGGAATGGTTAGGCCGGTTTCTTCGGCCAGTTCGCGTACTGCAGCATCGGCCGGGGTTTCACCCGGGTCGACGAATCCGCCGGGCAAGGCCCAGCCGTGACCATCGGTGCGTTCGATCAGGAGAATCCACCGCACACCGGTGCGGCGGTCGGTGGCGGTGACGAGGGCGTCGGCCGCGAGGGCTTCGCCCCAGTGGCCGAGTTCGTTGCGTCCGTAGCGGACGCCAGTGGTCTCGCACGGGTTGACCGGTCGGCCGTCAATGACGGCGAACGGGATCGCAGCAGCAGCCTGGCGAGAGGCCCAGTCGATACGGGTCGGATCGGTTTCGGGGTCGGCCCATCCGTCACGGATGCCGACAGTGAAGACGTCAGGGTGGGTGTAGGTCCGGGACATGGACATGGACATGGACATGGGACTCCTCCAATAGGAGATGAGCGGGAATTACTGGAATGGCGCCGCGCATAGGCGGCGAGAAGACTCGAAGAGCCTGAAAGGAAGAAGGGGCCGGGACCGGTAAGCCGATCCCGCGCCACACATCAGAAGTACTACCGGCCATCACTGGCCGGGTGATCGGGAGAACTGGGTTACAGCGGGACTCCCGAGGGGGCTTGCCGGGTAGTGCAGGTGGGAAGGTGTGACCGCGAACGGTCCAAGGTTTGCCACGGACACTGTGGCAGGGATGTTCCGGTGCTTGCGGGGTAGTGCTACGTACGTGCCGGGGCACTCGTGAGGGGCGTCAGCGACGCGGCGCGGAACGCGGTGCCGTTACGACCATTGGTCGCCCATGCCTTGGCCTCCAACTGCTCGAGCGCGACGAACTGACCAACCTCCACCGACGGAATCTCACCGACCGTCGTGACGTTGATGACCTCGCCGCCCGTCTCGTCGAGCGCGACGACCTGGGTAGACCACATCGGACGGCCCGTTCCCTTCTCGGACCGCTGGATCCCCTTCTCGTCCACCTTCGGCTGAGACTTCTTCGCCACCGTGAACGTGATACCGGTCGTGTCCACGTAGATCTTCACGAGGGTTACCTCCCTGGTAATGAGCACGTCCCCTGCGGACGACTAGCTCGATGGCACAAAGCTACGTCCAAGATCACGAATGAACCTGGAATACTTTTCCGGGGGTACGCCGACGCGGCTGGAGATGATCTGACCATGCGAGGCATCGGGCAAGAACTCACCGTTGGTGAGCGGATCGCGTGGTACCGACGCCGCCGAGGCATGTCACAAGAAGTGCTCGCAGGAATAGTCGGGCGCACGGTGGACTGGCTGAGCAAGATCGAAAACAACCGCATTGACCTTGACCGGCTATCAGTCATCCGCAGCGTCGCCGAAGCACTCGACGTAGCCATCGGCGATCTCGTCGGAGAGCCCACGCTGCTGGAGTGGAACTCCGACAGCGGTACCCGTACGGTTGCCGCACTTCGAGACGCGCTGCTGAACTACCGGCAGTTGTGTCCCTTCATGCAGGCATCGACGGCCGAGGCTCCCAGTGTCAACATCATTCGGGCGAGCGTCAGCGACATCTGGGCCGCCTACCAGGAATCCCGGTACGGGTACGTCGTAGCGCACCTACCTAAGGTGCTGGCCCAAGCTCAGGTGGCCACCCAGCGCCAAGACGATGAGCAGGAAGCGCAAGCCTTCGCACTGCTCGGCCTGACATACCAGGCTGCTGCAGTCCTGCTGACCAAGCTAGGTGAGTCGGACCTGGCGTGGATCGCGGCCGAGCGAGGATTCGCGGCAGCCCAACGAAGCGACGACACAGTCGTCATCGGCTCGCTTTTCCGCTCGCTGACGCACACCCTGCTGTCCACCGGCCGCTATGTCGAGGCCACCCAGCTCACGACTGACGCGGCTGGCTACCTGCAGCCGGGCCTCGCCGATGCCAGTCCCGAGTACCTATCCGTCTATGGAACCCTTCTGCTCGCAGGATCGATCGCAGCGGCACGAGCGGAAGACCGAAGCTCGGTGCAAACCTTCCTCAACGAAGCGAATGAGACCGCCCGCCGGCTCGGGCGCGACAGCAACCACCTCTGGACAGCGTTCGGTCCCACCAACGTCAGCATCCATAGAGTCACCGCTGCGATGGACCTTGGCGACGTGGAGCTCGCCATCGATCTGGGTTCACGCGTTGACACCAGCGCTCTTCCCATTGAACGACAGGTTCGACACGCCCTGGAGGTGGCGAGGGCGCTAAGCGCGAGGAACCGCGTCGAAGACGCTCTTGCCACGGTCTTGGCAGCGGAGCAGA
Source organism: Couchioplanes azureus (assembly GCF_014648355.1). Lineage (GTDB taxonomy): Bacteria > Actinomycetota > Actinomycetes > Mycobacteriales > Micromonosporaceae > Actinoplanes > Actinoplanes azureus. The sequence continues at coordinate 33,581 of NZ_BMQY01000017.1, read as the reverse complement.
AAGCTCCAGAGCAGGTCAGACACTTCGCACTGTCTCGGCAGCTCGTTCAGACCTGGATGCGCCGCGGCAGGGGCCGGCCTAGCTTCCAGCTAGCCGCCCTTGCCCAGCGAGTGCGTGTGCTGCCCTAAATCCGTAGAGTTCACTTGTGATCGACTCTGCAGAGGACGCGCGTCCGTTCGCCACACCTAGGGTGGCAGCGGGCGCGCTTTTTGTTGATGACCAGAACCGCGTGCTGATGCTTCGCCCGACCTACAAGAGCTACTGGGAGATCCCTGGGGGTTACGTCGAGGCGGGTGAGGCGCCTCTTCACGCGTGCAGGCGAGAGATCCGCGAAGAACTCGGCATACAGGTCGACATCGACCTCCTCCTCGCCGTCGACTGGGCACCAAATCCTGGCGAGGGCGACAAGCTGCTCTTCGTCTTCGACGGTGGCCGCCTCACCGCTGAACAGCTCGCAGCGATCAAGTTCGACGACGGAGAAATCGGGCAGTGGAGCTTCGTCGATGAGGCCAGGCTCGATGAGGTAACCATCCCCCGGCTCGCCCGACGCATCAGGCAGGCGTTGCAGGCACGTAGGGATGCCCGGACTGTCTACCTCCATGAAGGAGAAGGCCCTCAGTAGACCAAGTTCGCAGCCGATGCCTAGTTCACAGCGCGGTATACGCCTCCGAGTTCGTCGGGCTCGCCGGCCTGATCTGCCGACGAGAGTGCGTCGCGCAGACGCGCAGCGTTTCCGTTAGAACGGCTGCCCGCACATCCTCCATCGCCCGTCCTCCTTGACAAGCGTGAACGTATGCTGGTCGACGAAGCCAGTCTCCAGGGTTAGCTTCGCAGTAACAGTTGCGGATACTCGGCCGTTGACGTTCGATACGTTTACGCCCACGATCTCGTGGCTATTTATCTTGGGCTGCCCACTGAGTCCTTGAATAAATGCGTTGCGCGTGAACTTGCTCCGCGTGCTCGCGCAGAGCCGACCATAAGCGGCATCAGCGTTGCGTGCTTCCAGATCAGCGACGAACTCGTCGGTGGCCTCACGGGCGGGTCCGGTTGCCTGCTGTATTCCACGGTAGAAGAAGTACCCTCCGGTCACCCCACCCGCGCAGCACAGCACCAGCAGAACGCCGACCGCGATCAACACCGTCCGTAGCGTACGTCGCTGCGGAGACGGTACGGGTTGATGCATCGGCATCGCCACGATGATCAAGCCTAGCTACCCAGTGTGCCGCAGGTGGCCTGTTCCGCGGTGTGCTCACGCTTGGACGACCGATCGACACCGAAGGCCCAAACCTGACCCAGACCGGAGCCGCAATTCCACCGGCACCCAGGCCCTGACGACGGTACATTCACCAAAGCCGCATCCTCTTCCGCCGGCGAGCGCGCGCGGCGGCCTGAGGGTCGTCGTCAAAGACCGTGGCCGCGGGGGTCTAGGCAGGCTGACATGTCGATGAGCGGATCCCTGATCTTGGCAGAAAGTTGTCTCACTCAAGCCATTCGTGGCGGCTGACGACCCAGGGCAGGCTGGGATCGGCGCGCTCGGCGATGTGGCCGAGGGGTAGCGTGGCCAGCTCAGCGACCGACGCATCAGCGTCCGCGATGTGGCTCATGCCGGCGACCACGACCGCCCCTGGAAGGTTCGGATCGTTCACCCCGTCGCCGACGAGCCAGTCGTTGTCCTGAGTATGGACGACCTCACGGGCCGGCTCCTCACCCGTGAACACGGTCCGCTGGACGACCGCCCCCAGGTCGTAGGGGAAGCGGCCATCGGAGAACGGAAACTCGACCTGGCGGAACAACTCATGCGACACCCTGCGAGTATGCCAATCCCCTTCGGCAAATAGCACGGTGCACGCTTGTGCCCCCGACAAGGTCCGTTCCACCTTTGCGCATCACGCGACGGACAGCCGTCGCGCTTCAGCTGGTGGAGGACACCTCCCCAGAATCCCCGTTCAAACTTTCTGTACGTCTTCAAGGCGGCCCGAACCGGGCCGCTCACTCCGTCGCCGAGGGCAGCGCACCGCCGCCCGCGAGGGGTGCGGGCGGCGGCACGCTAACCGCTCCTCGTCGACACTCGTGGAGAGCAGCGGAGAGTCGGGCCTGCTGAAAACCGTCAGAGACTTAGGGTTGGATATGGATCATTGGCCGGTCGCCGACCGGCTCGGCCTGGGCGGCGCGGACAGCTGCCCGCGCCGGGCCGCAGGGCGAGTCGCGGCCGTCGAGCTCCGGGTGCGGCGGCGCGCATGGTGTCCGGGCCGCCCCTCCACCGTCAAGGGCGCTTCGCGTCGCAAGCGACGGCCACAAACCGGCCGCCCTGGACGGCGGAGCCTCTGCGGCCCTGAGCGGTCAGGAGTCAAGCGGCAGGCCGGTGGCCTGCCCGCACGTAGGCGCACGCCGCTGCACCCATCACCGACTCGGCAAAGCACGAGGTGCAGGTGTCAATCTGAGCTTGACGCAACTCTGGACGATAGGAGCCGGTGTGGGCGCAGCCGCTACACGGCAACCGGGCGGAACTTCGCGATCCTTCCGCTTCAAGTCGACGGCTTCTTCAAGCGTTTAATTGATGAAGCTTGGCCGAGTGGCGAAACAAACGTGGAGTCGAACAATTCCCGGACATCCCCAATAGGGCACCTGCTTCTGCCGATAGAACGGTAGAAGCCGTACTCCCGGTTGGGCCGAAGGGTCCAGCCGGGCTCGTCACCCCACCGTTGGCGCAGGAGGGCAAGGAGGTGTTAGTCCCATCATCGGGCGGAAGACCAACTCCCCATTTTTGTCAGACCCCTGGGTCACACTGTCCTGATGTCATCCGATCGGCACGAGGAGCGATCATGACCAACCCGCGGGCCTTACTCGTCGCCGCCGGCCTTGGCAACAACGTGATCGAGGGCGTCCGCTCGGTCACCTCGCAGCCATGCGGTTACGACGGTCGACGCTGCCCGGCAGCCGGCCGCCTATGTGGCAACCGGCTCCTGCTCACCCGGCCGAGTCGAGACACGTGCGCGCTCCATGACTGAGAAGCCGCCGGTGCTGCGCATCAACAATGCCCGTCGCGGTTGTACGACGGACACACGCATCCTTGCCCGGCGCGGCTGGCTGACCTACGACGTGGTCGTCGTCGGTGAGGACGAGACGATCGGCTACAACCCAGCCACTGGCAAGAACGAGTGGACCCCGATCGTCGGCCTCCAACACTACGGGGACGCGGAGGTCTGGAAACTCCAGAACTCTTGGTTCACCGCTGAGGTAACGCCGGGACACAAGTGGCTCGTTGACCAGCAGGTCACTGTGCAGACCGAGACCGCGTGCACCGAGTGCGGGCGCGAGTTTGCCACCGGTCGCGGCATGACGAAGCATCGGGCCGACGTCCACGGCGTTCTCACGCCCCGTCGCGAGCGGTTCGAGGAGCAGCTGGTCGCCACCCGCGACTTCAAGCAGTCGACCCGGATCTACCTCTCGAAGCCTGCCGACCTCGGCGACCAGTTGCCCATCACCGACGACGAGGCTGAGCTTATCGGCTGGATCTTCGGCGACGGGTACATGGAGCCGAGCGGCCCGACCATCGTCCAGTCGAAGCCTGAGCAGGTGCACTACCTGCGAGGCTTCATGGCCGCCCACTTCCCGTGTGGCGAATACGTCCGCGAGCCGGAGGGACCTCAGACGCACCGGATCTACCGATGGAAGCTAACCAGTGAGTTCTGGTGCGACCTTGCATCGCGGTCAAAGGCAAGCAAAGACGACGCCCTGAACTTCGTGTTGAGTCTGTCGGTATCGCAGCGCGAGGCGTTCGTCCGCGGGTTCCTATCTGCCGACGGCACGCGCGACCCGCGCACGCAGAACGACAGGCTTGGGTACGCAGCGTTCCAGGTGTCCGGCCCGGTGGCCGAAGCGATCAAAGTTGCCGCCTACCTGGAGGGTTACCGGCCCGACACGAGGGTGAAGACCGAGTTCGACTCAGATCGGTTCGGCATGCAGCCGATGGAGTGCATCGGGTTCCGTACGCCGATCGTCAAAGGGCGGAACCTTCCCGTCGTCGGCACGCGTACGGCTGACGTGTGGGGTCCCACCACAACGCTCGGAACCTGGACTGCGCGCCAGGACCAGGAGATTTTCCTGACGGCCACGGACGTACGACGCCGGACGAGTCGCCCAGGACTTACAAGCGAGTGCTCCCCTTCGGGCCGGTAGCGTGTCCATATGCCTTTTGCAGCGGCCGCCGCGAGCCAAGGACCGTGGTGGGTAACACCAACGATCGCTCTAGCGGGTGCTCTCCTGGGCGCCGTAATGACGCTGTTTACCACGTTCCAGCTCGACAGTCGTAAGGCCAAGCGTGAGGCGGATCTTGCCGAGCAGGGGAGGCGACGTGAGGCGTACCTTGAAATCTTGTCGTGGCTGGCCCGAACCAGGGATGAACTAAGGCGGTCCATCGACGACCGTCGGCCGTTCAATCACGCCTTCGCGGATGAGACGGAACAAGGCCGGCTTGACGCCCTGTCAGAGTTAGCCGCTACCCCGGCGTTTCGGCACGCGCTGCTATGAGCTCTTCGCCTCGTTGCCCGAGTCGGAGCCGGAGGAGCTACAGGTGAGACTCAGTGTGGGTCAGCAACTCGAAGAACAGCTCAAGACGTTGCAGGACGTCATTGAGGCGGTACGCATCCAGGCTCGGCAAGACACGTCTCCGAGCCTGAGCTGAGTGACTAACTGGGTGACAATCGTCGGTGATCATGGCGGACGGCCGCTGACGACGGTGGACTAGAAGCGCAACTCAGGCAGCAGATGCGGCAGCTCAATCAAGATCCAAAAGTGCCTGGGGGTCAAGGGGTCGCAGGTTCAAATCCTGTCAGCCCGACTTTGTGAAAGCCCTGACCAGCAGAAATGCCGGTCAGGGCTTTGATGTTCTCTATGGGGTTTTGAACCTCCCCCCGAAAACCCCCAGTACGCAATCGACGGTCACGTTCGTCATCCCTGTTCAACGGTTGGCTTCTGAGCCATCGGGTCGGTGATCGCGCGCTCGCGTGGCCAGCCGCGATCCACTTCGTCGAGGGTCCGTGGCTGCCGCCGCACCTCCGACGCCGGATCTCGCTTGCCGACCGCGCCCAAGCGCCGATGGATGCCCGCAGAAGGCAGCTTGTGGTCCGCCCTCGGCTCCCTCGTCGCTGGGCCTGGGCGAGGGCATCACGAGTAGCAACGGATTCTTGATGCGCTGCATTGCGATCCGCCGGATGCGCCCTTCCGGAGCGGAGGTTCTTCGACTTTCTCGGGCCTGTTGCGCCGCACAAGCCCTGGTCTTTCCCGAGAGGAAGAACATCGGCCATCCTTGTGTGCAGGGCTTGGCAGCCCGGGCACGGGGCGGCGGGGTCGGCCGGGGCTAAGCCCCGGCCGGCCGGGACGATCAGCTGCGGACGATCGTGAAGGTCGACGTGGTGTTGCGGATGTCGACCGCGTTGTCGTACAGAGTCAGGTTGGTGAAGACCGCGCGGCCCACGGCCGGGCCCTGGCCCGGTTCCGGCATCTCATTGGCCCAGATGCCGAAGCCGGATCTGGCGTCCCAGGCGTCGCCGCTCCGGCGTGCCCCGGAGATCGACACGTTGGCGAAGGTCGTGTCGGTGACGGGGTTCTGCGGCTGGCCGCCGGCGTAGTTGGTCTGGAACATGATGCCGCTGTACGTCGGGTCGACGATGTCCACGTTGCTCACGCGGATGCCCTGGAACACCTTGGAGGCGCTGAACAGCCAGATAGCGGGGAATGTCTGGTTGCCCCAGAAATGGCCGCCGGCGCGGACGAGGGTGATGTTGTCGAACCGGGTCGGCGGGTCGGCGCCGAAGCCGTTCATCGGGTAGCCGAAGTCGAGTGAGCTGATCGTGATGCCGGAGTACACGAGCGTGTCGGCGATGTAGATGTTGCGGAAGACGTTGTTCAGGCCGCCGTACGCGGCGACGCCGGCCGCCCGCCACGTCAGGATCGACGTGAGGCTCTCGTACACGTTGTCGCGGACGTCGCCCCCGTTCGCGTCGATGGCGGAGAACAGCGCGAACGAGTCGTCGCCCGAGGCGCGCGACTCCACGTTGGACACGAGGTTGCCGGTGCTGCCGTTCGTCATGTTGATGGCGTCGGCGAACAGGTTGCGCGCCCGTGAGTTGCGGATGACCATGTTGTCGGTGTTGGTACCCCAGTACAGGCAGACCTGGTGCTCGGCCCACACGTCGTCGATGGTCATGTTCGCGACGTTCTGCAGGTCGAAGACCTTGCCGGGGCCGTCGATGCGGGTGGTGTAGTTGCCGAAGTACGCGAAGCCGGAGAACAGGGTGCCGTTGGCAGTGGCGTCGGCGCGGAAACCGACGTCGGTGTTCTCCTGCGTCTGCGGGGCCTGGAAGCGGGTGTACCAGGGTCCCGCGCCGACGATGCGCAGCGACCGGCCGTAGACCTGGAACTTCTGGGCGGTCTCGTAGGTGCCGGAGGGCAGGTAGACGCCCAGCTTCGAGGCGTCCTGCCGGGCGGTGTCCAGCGCCGTCTGCACGGCCTGGTGGGTGAAGCCGGCCGGCTCGACGTACCGCGTCGGGTCGGGGTTGGCGATCGGCGACACCTGTTCGAGCGACACGAAGTCGATCGCGAAGGTACCCGCGTTGCCGGCGTCCTTCTGCAGACGGATGGTGCTGCCGGCCGACACGGACGAGGTGAGCATGATGTTCGCCTCGTCGTAAATGTGTCGGGGCGGGCCGGAGCCGGGCGAGTTGTCCGGCGACGCCTCCGGCCCGTACAACCATGCGAACTTCGCCGTCACCGGAATCGACCTCTGGAAGGCGCCGTTGACGTAGATCGACAGCGATGAGGTCGTTCCGTCGGGGATGGAGAAGCGGGCCACCAGGGTGTTGGTGGCCGCCCGGGTGGTCCACTGCACGTACGCGCCGGTGGTGGTGAGGGTGACGGCGCGACGGCCGGACGCCTCGCCGGCGATGTCGCCGACGGTGCGGTTCGGGCCGACGACGACGGCGCCGCCGCCGGTGGCGCCGTCCTCCGCCTCGTACGTGTCGTACGGCATGTTGGCGCCGCGGCCCGCGAAGAACGGGACGTCGGCGGTGTTGTCGCCGCGCCGCGACTCCAGCTCGTTGGCGGCCGTCGCGACGGCCACCCGCACGGTGTACCGGCCGTTGACGACGCTCCATGTGCCGACGGACTCCTGTGCGGAGTCGCCTGCGGCGACCGCGCCTACCGAACCGGTGAGCGTGCGGACGACGCCGCCCGCGCTGGTGAGGATAGTGACGGTGACGGCGTGCGGAGCACCGGACGACGTGACCGTGCCATGGTTGCGGACGGTCACGGTGAAGGCGGCGTTCTGCCCGGCCGACGGCGAGCCGGGTGACCACGACACCGACGGCACGAGGTCACTGGTGTCCGTGGGCCGCACGACGAACGGGACGGACGCGGTGAGGGCGTTGTTGGTCTCGTTCTGCTCGACGACCGCGTTCGCCTCGTCGACGCGGGCGGTCAACTGATACGACCCGGGCGCGCGGGCGCCCGCCGGGACGGAGATGGTGGCCGAGGCCCCCGCCGTGAGCGCGCCGACGGCGGCGGCGCCGACCCGGGTGGCGCCGAGGTAGAAGTTCACGCTCGACGCGGGCGCAGGCTGGGTGCCCGCGTTACGCACGGTTGCCGACAGCGTGATGGCGTCGGTCTCGGCCGGGGAGGCCGGTGACGCGTTGACGGAGGTGACGGTCAGGTCGGGGCCGGGTGCCGGCGCGCCGAGCACCTCCAGCTCGGCGACCTGGCCGCCGGGCGCGCCGGTGTTGCCGGTGAAGCGCAGCTGGACGTCCGCCGCGGTCCCGCTGACCGGCACGGTCACCAGGTTGCCCGAGGACGGGCTGAACGAGTACGACGCCGACCCCCTGATCGTCGTCCAGGCGGTGGCGCCCTGCGCCCGCCCGGAGATCGAGAACGTCTGCATCCGCGGCCCCCACGCGGGGTCCGGGTTCAGGCGGATCCGCACGCCGGTGAGCACGGCGTTCGCGCCGAGCTGCACGGTGAGCGTGCTGGGGGCGGGGCCCTCCCAGTACGTGTCGACGCTTCCGTCGTTGGCGTTCGCCGCGACGAACATATGGGTCACGCCGGACGCGTCGATCGGCTTGTCCAGGGCGAGGTTTTCGCCGGCCGGGTCAGGGTCCGGGTCGCCGCCGCCGGTGTCGTACACCTCGAACTCGCTCACCTGGCCGGCGGACCAGCCGGTGTTGCCGGTGATCGTGACCCGGACGTAGCGGATGGTGGCCGCCGGGAACATGATCGTGGCGGTGGGCGCGAACTGCCGTCCGGCGGCGGCGGAGAGGGTGGTGAACTGCGAGCCGTTCGCGGACCCGCTGACCGACAGGGTCTGGGTGCGGGCGCCCCACGCGGCCGGAAGTCCGAGGATCACCTCGTTCACGTCGACGGACGAGCCGAGGTCGACCTGGATCCACTGCGGGAAGGCGTGGTTGGCGCTCTCCCAGTAGGTGTCCTGGTTGCCGTCAGTGGCGTTGCCGGCGGCGTACACGTCGGTGTGGCTGGACGCGGTGGCGGGTCTGCCGGCCGCGAGATCGGGGCCCACCCCGGCGGCGGGCGCCGGTACGAGGGCCAGGGCGGTAGCCGTCGCGGCGACCGCGGCGAACCATCGGGAGCGGAATCTGAGCACGGTGACACGCACCTTCCACGGAGACGGGTCTGGGCGGGGCCGGGAGGGCGTGGGTGGGCGCACCCTCCCGCCGGTCAGGAGGCGTACGTTTCAAGCTGACCGCGCTGACCGGCCGGCCAGCCGGTGTTACCGATGACGGTCAAGCGGAGCTGGCGCTGAGTCGTGGCGGCGACCGTGGTGACGCCGAGGATGCCGCGCGTCCGAGCACGACATTCCTTTCGTCAGCCCGCCCGCAGCCGGAGCCAGACGGCGGTGTCTGGGGGCAGGACGCCGTCGTCCAGCGGGCCGCTGGCGAGGATTCGGGTGTCGTGCTCCGGCAGCGGGACGGGTGCGTCGGACATGTTGACCACGACGGCGACGTCGCTGCGGGCGTACGCGAGGGTGCCGGGCGCCGTGGGCAGCCAGCGCAGGGGCCCGCGCAGAACCTTGCGGGCCGTGATCGTGCGGCGGTACAGCTCCAGCATCGAATGCGGGTCGCCGGTCTGAGCGGCGACCGTCAGATCCTTCCAGCCCTCGGGCTGCGGCAGCCACGGCTCGCCGCCGAAGCCGAACGGCGGCCGGTCCCCCGTCCACGGCAGCGGGACGCGGCAGCCGTCGCGGCCGTGGCCGCAGCGGCGCCACATCGGGTCCTGCCGCGCCTCGACGGGCAGGTTCTCCACCTCGGGCAGGCCGAGCTCCTCGCCCTGGTACACGTAGGCGGCGCCGGGCAGCGAGAGGGTGAGCAGTGCGGCGGCTCGGGCCCGCCGGGTGCCCAGCTCCAGGTCGGTCGGGGTGCCCTCGCGCTTGGTGGCGAAGCTGAACGCGGTGTCCGCGCGGCCGTAGCGGGTGACCGGCCGGGTGACGTCGTGGTTGGAGATGACCCAAGTGGCGCTCGCGCCGACGCCGGTGTGGGCGGCGAGCGCGCGGTCGATGCAGGCCCGCATGGCGTCCGCGGCCCAGGCGCAGCCGAGGAAGTCGAAGTTGAACGCGGCGTGCAGCTCGTCGGGACGCAGGTATGCGGCGAAGCGCTCCGGCTCGGGCAGCCAAACCTCGCCGATCAGGGCACGGTGCCCATACTCGTCGGCGACGCGGCGCCAGGAGCGGTACACGTCGTGCACGGCGTCGAGGTCGTGGAACGGGTGCGGCTGCGCCGGGTCGATTTCGGGCAGCGCCGGGTCCTTGTGCAGCAGGGCGGCGGAGTCGATGCGGATGCCGTCGGCGCCCCGGTCGAACCAGAACCGCAGGATGTCCTCGAACTCGGCCTGCACCCGCGGATGGGCCCAGTTCAGGTCGGGCTGCTCGGGCGTGAACAGGTGCAGGTACCAGGCGCCGTCGGGCACCTGCGTCCAGGTGGCGCCGCCGAACTCGCCCCGCCAGCCGGTGGGCATCTCGGCGCCCTGCCTGAACCAGAACAGCTCGCGCTCCGGTGCGGCCGGATCGGCGAGCGCCTTGACGAACCACGGGTGGGCGCTGGAGACGTGGTTCGGCACCACGTCGACGATGACCCGGATGCCTACGGCGTGCGCCTCCGCGATCAGCGCCTGCGCGTCGGCGAGGGTGCCGAAGACCGGGTCGACGTCGCGGTGGTCGGAGATGTCGTAGCCGGCGTCGGCCATCGGCGACGGGTACCACGGGCTCACCCAGATGGCGTTGATGCCCAGGCCGGACAGGTGGTCGAGGCGGGCCCGGATGCCGGCGATGTCGCCCACCCCGTCGCCGTTGCCGTCGGCAAAGCTGCGCGGGTAGACCTGGTAGATCACCGCGTCGCGCCACCACGCGTGCGTCACGTTGCACCCTGCTTTCCGATCGAGGGCGTGCGTGCGTCAGCCCTTCATGGCTCCGGCCGAGAGGCCGCTGATGATGCTGCGCTGCAGGATCAGGAAGATGACGATCATCGGTACCGACGCGATGACCAGGCCGGCGAGGAACTCGGTTTGCGGCACCTGGCTCGTGCCGGCCAGCCGGCTGAGCGCGACCGACAGCGGCTGCTTCTCCGGGTCCTGCAGCACCAGCAGGGGCCACAGGAAGTCCTTCCACATCGCGATGACCGCGAAGATGGAGACGACGCCGAGCACGGGCCGCGACAGGGGCAGCACGATCGACCAGAGGATCCGCAGCTTCCCGGCGCCGTCGATGGCGGCCGAGTCCAGCAGGTCGTCCGGGATCTGGTCGAAGAACCGCTTCAGGACGAAGATGTTGAAGGCGTTCGCGGCGGCCGGCAGCCACAGCGCCCACGGGGTGTTGAGCAGGTTCCAGCCGAACAGCGGCACGTCGGTGACGGTCAGGTATGCGGGCACGAGCAGCGCCGACGCGGGCAGCATGAGGCTGGCCAGCATCATGCCCAGCACCAGCCTGCCGAACGCGGGGCGCAGCTTGCTCAGCGCGTACGCGGCCGCCACGTCGATCACCAGTTGGATCAGCCAGCCACCGACCGCGTACCAGACGGTGTTGGCGAGGAACTTGGCGATGCGCATCTGCTCCCACGCGGTCGCGAAGTTCTGCGGCTGCGGGTCCTGCGGCACGACCGTCGGGGTCGCCTGCGCCAGCTCCGCCGGCGTCTTCAGCGCGCCCGCGACCATCCAGTAGAGGGGCGACACGAACGCCACGAGGAACAGGGCGGTCACGACCGCGAGCACCGTCCAGTAGAGGAGCCGGTTGCGGCCCCGGCGCAGCTGCGTCTGTGAGACGAGGGTGCGGATCGTCACTTCGCCTCCCGGGTGAGCCGCAGGTAGAGGGCGGAGAACACGCCGAGGACGACGAAGAGCAGTACGCTCATGGCGGCGGCGAGGCCGAAGTCCTGGTTGACGGTGAACGCGTACCGGTAGACCAGCACCATCACCGTGATCGTGTCCGGGTTGCTTGTGCCGGTGAGCTGGTACGGCTCGATGAAGACCTGCATGGTCGCGATGATCTGGAGCAGCAGCAGGACCAGCATGATGAACCGCAGTTGCGGCAGCGTGACGTGCCGCAGCCGCTGCCAGATCGTCGCGCCGTCGAGCTCCGCCGTCTCGTACAGCTCGCCCGGGACGCCCTGGAGCGCGGCCAGGTACATCAGCGTGGCGCCGCCGAGGTTGGCCCATGTGGACACGAGGACCAGCGAGATCATCGCGCTGCCGCCGCCCTGTGTCCACTGCGACTCCGGCAGCCCGACGCCGCGCAGCACCGCGTTGAACAGGCCGTTGCCGGGATCGTAGAAGTACTGCCAGAGCAGCACCACCACGATCGGCGGCAGCATCACCGGTAGGTAGACGGTGATGCGGAAGAACGCCCGCAGGTGCCGCAGCTCGTTGAGCAGGATCGCCAGGACGAGCGGGGCGGCGTACCCGAGCACCAACGCCAGGCCGGTGAAGACGACCGTGTTCTTCCAGGCCGTCCAGAACAGCGGGTCGTCGAGGAGGACCTCGTAGTTCTCCGCGCCGACCCAGTACGGGTCGGTCACGAAGTTGACCTGCTGGAAGCTGAGGATCACGCCGCGCACCAGCGGGTACCACGAGAACAGCGCGAAACAGAACAGGCCGCCGGCGAGGAACGCGTACGCCAGCAGGTTGTCCTGGATCCGGCGGACCAGCCGGGTCGGGGTGCGCAGGCGAGCGGGGCGCCGGGCCCGGCCCGGCGTGGTCGGCTTTTCCGCGGTCAGCAACGCCATCGCGTCTCCTTGGCTGTCCGGTGGGCGGCCCTCGCGAGCGGCCCTCGCCCGGTCGAGCGTCAGCGAATCCCGGCGAGGATGCTGTTGACCTGCTTCTCCGCGTCGGCGAGCAGCGCGGCCGGGTCGGCGTTGCGGTCGGTGAGGACCTTCTGCATCGGCACGTCGAGCACCGCGTAGACGGCCTGCGCACTCGGTGGCTCCAGCTTCACCGGGATGCTGCTCATCGCGGCGCGGAACGGGACGTAGTTCTCCTGCGGCACGTTCGCGTACCGCTGGTCGGCGGCGGCCTGCTTCGCCGCGGCGTCACCGGTCCAGATGGCGGGCTCGGGCAGGCCGACGGGCTGCTTGCTCTCCGCGGCCCAGCTGTTCTCCTCGGCGATCTTCTCCGGCGAGGCGAACCAGAACGTCAGCCACTTCAGGCCCGCGCGGATCTTCGCCGGGCCGGCCTTGGCGTTGAACATGTAGCCCTCGCCGCCGCCGAGCGTCGCCTTACCGTCCGGGATCGGCCCTAGGCCGTACGACGTGTAGTCGCCGTTGTACTCGTTGACGATCGTCGGGATGTTGTCGGCGGTCGCCACGTACATGCCGAGCTTGCCCGAGCCCATCAGGTCGAGCAGGTCTTTCCACTCCAGCAGCTGACGGCTGCCCATGCTGTCGTCGGTCCAGCGCATGTCCTTGAGGTTCTGCAGGACCTGCCGGCCGAGGTCGTTGTCGAAGGCGGCCTTCCAGGTGCCGTTCGCGTTGACCGCGACGTCGCCGCCCAGCGAGTACAGCTCGGCGGTGAAGTGCCAGCCGCCGGTGTTGTTCTTGGAATAGTCGCCGTATCCGACGTAGTCCTTGCCGAGCACCGCGATCTTCTTCGCCGCCGTGCGGACCTCGGCCCACGTCTTCGGCGGGCTGTCCGGGTCGAGGCCGGCCATGCGGAACAGGTCTCGGTTGTAGAGCAGGCCGAGCGAGTAGTTCTTGTACGGCAGGCCGTACGTACCGCCCTTGCCGTCCTGGAAGACCCGGAGCACCTCGGGCTTGACCTGGCTGGTGACCGGGAACTCCGGGAGGTACTTCGAGATGTCGGCGACCTGCCGCTTGGCGATGAGCCCGGCCGGGTCGGTGAAATAGACGTAGAAGAGGTCCTCGAGCTGCCCGCCAGACAGTTTGGCCTGGAACGTCTGCGGGTCCATCTTCCCCTCACGGGGGTCGATGTCGATGTTCGGGTTGGCCGCCTCGAACGCCGCCACGTTGGCGAGGAAGCGCTCGTGGTTGACCTTCTCGGTGGCCGGCGGCAGGCCGTTGACGACCAGGGTCACCTTCTCGTTTCCGGTGGCCGGCGGGGCGTCGTCGTCGCTGCCGCACGCGGCGGCCGAAAGGGTGAGGCCGGCGGCGAGAAGGAGACCGATGGCGCCGCGCAGGCGGCTTCTACTCATGGGGAACGCCCTTTCTCGAAGGGGTGTGCACGCGGTGAAGCGGACCGAGACTGTGACCTGCATCTCGCTTATGGTGCGTGGCGATGACGATACAAGACGACCGAACCAGCGCAAGAAATCGATCGAATCCCGAAAAAACAAGATGACCATGATCACGGGCACGAAGAAGGGCGGGCCACCGGCCCGCCCTCACATCGATGCTGGTCAGCGCTTCAGCGCCGGCCCCGTCGACCCCCGCACCACCAGCTCCGGCTCGAACAGCAGTTCGTCGCCCAGCACCTCGGCGCCCTCGATCTGACGTACCAGCAGGTCCACCGCGGCCTGCCCCATCGCCTCGATCGGCTGCCGCACCGTGGTCAGGGGCGGATCCGTGCACGTCATCAGCGCCGAGTCGTCGAAGCCGACCACCGACACGTCGCCCGGCACGGACAGCCCCAGCCGCCGCACCGCCCGGATCGACCCCAGCGCCATGACGTCACTCGCGCAGATCAGGCCCGTCATGCCCGCCCGGATCAGCCGGGCAGCGGCCACCCGGGCTCCCTCCATCGAGAACGGCGTGCGCTGCACCTCCGGCGATCCGTCTGCGGCGACAAGAGCCGCCAGCTTGCGCTCCGACGGCACGTGGCCCTGCGGGCCCAGCACGATGCCGATCCGCTCGTGGCCCAGCGCGCGCAGGTGTCTGTACGCCTGCTCCACCGCCACCGCGTCGTCCGTGGACACGTGCGGGAAGCCCAGCTCGTCGACGCCGCCGTTCACCAACACCACCGGCAGCCTGCGGTTCGCCAACTGCCGGTAGTGGTCGTGCTCGGCATCCGCCTGCGCGTACGCCCCGCCCGCGAAGACCACGCCGCTCACCTGGTGGTCCAGCAGCATCTCCACATAGTCGCGCTCCGGCACGCCGCCGATCGTGCGGGCACACAGCGCCGGGGTGAAGCCGCGCTGGGCCAGGCTCGCGGAGACCACCTCGGCCAGCGCCGGGAAGATCGGGTTCTGCAACTCGGGCAGCACCAGGCCGACCAGGCGGCCCCGCTCGCCACGCAGCTTCGTCGGTCGCTCGTAGCCCAGCACGTCGAGGGCGGTCAGCACCGCCGCGCGGGTGGATTCGCTCACCCCCTGACGGCCGTTGAGCACCCGGCTGACCGTAGCCTCGCTGACCCCCGCCTTCTTCGCCACCTCGGTGAGACGCTTCGTCACAGCAGCAAGAGTACGGCAAGCCTTTGCAAGAAGCGAACGTGGCGTTGTCGGCACTACGCAGAACTTGCGTTCGTCACGGTCGGGCAACTCCGGCCCGGTACGCCGTCAGATGGCCGTCATGTCGATCGAGGACGCCGCGCGAGCACGTCCAGGATGGACCAGACGGCGAAGAGGTCGTTGGAAGGGGATGACCTTGAACGAAGCACCCGCACCTCTAGGCCGTTTCGCTGACGATCAGCATCCCCACGGCCGTTGCCGCGGCCATGAGAGCGCCGATACCACCCCCGTAAATCGAGCGGTCCAGCAGAACCAGCAGAACATGCAAGCCGCCAGAACAGCGATCAGCACGATTGCCTTGCGCTGGCCTACGCCAAGTGAGCCATCGCCAAAAACAGGCCGTCCCAGGGGTCGTGCAGATCGCCGCCCTGTTGTAGGGGTTCGGCGCTGCGGCGTAGCTGGGCCGCGCGGACGTGGGCGCGACGATGCTGTCGGCTGCACGCCCCGGGAGTCGCGTTAAAGAAACTTTAAGGAACGCTTGCTCAGCGTCATGAACTGCTGCACATCGTTGCTCGTATATCTCGGCACAAGCAGTACCAAGACGACGAGGAGCCGTGCATGTATCGACGCGGAGTCAGCAGCCGGACGCGCAAGCTGGTGATTGGAGGTGCCGCCGCAGCGCTGCTCGGCTCGGCGCTCGCGGTCGGCACGGGGATGAGCCAGGCCGCCGAACAGGGCAACGCCGGAGCCAGCTCCGGTGACATCAACGCTTTGGTGCCGGCGCTGGGTTTCAGCCCGGGCAATCCGAACGCGACGGCCGACCGCGTGGGCCCTACCGGGGTGAAAGTTCCCGGTCGCTGCCCGCCCACTCAAGCTCAAGTGAACGCGCAGGTAGCGCTCAAGAATGCGAACCTTCCGAGTGGAACGGACCTTGAAAGCCGCATCCAACGTTTCGAAAAAACCTTGTCGGCGATTCAAGACTTGAAATGTCCCGCATCTTCCACGACTTTGCTGGGCCGCTTGAATTCCTTGACCGCGCTGCGCGCAAACGCGAACCGCGATAACATCCTGCGTGGTTTGGGTTTGAACGAGACGCCAGCGGATAAAGCCGCCGCCACAGGATCCGGTGACGCGGCCGCGAGTGGAGCGACGGGGAACGCCGGAGCCAGCTCCGGTGACATCAACGCTTTGGTGCCGGTGCTGGGTTTCAGCCCGGGCAATCCGAACGCGACGGCCGACCGCGTGGGCCCTACCGGGGTGAAAGTTCCCGGTCGCTGCCCGCCCACTCAAGCTCAAGTGAACGCGCAGGTAGCGCTCAAGAATGCGAACCTTCCGAGTGGAACGGACCTTGAAAGCCGCATCCAACGTTTCGAAAAAACCTTGTCGGCGATTCAAGACTTGAAATGCCCCGCATCTTCCACGACTTTGCTGGGCCGCTTGAATTCCTTGACCGCGCTGCGCGCAAACGCGAACCGCGATAACATCCTGCGTGGTTTGGGTCTGAACGAAACGCCAGCGGATAAAGCCGCGGGGAATGCGGCGTCGTAAAACCCGCCAGCGAAACAAGCGGCTCGCAGAGCGGCGCCGCGGACAACGGCAACCTGATCCTTCGCGGATCCTGATCCACCGCACGGAACCGCCTCGCCGGAGGCCCTCGCACCACGGGGGGTCTCCGGCGCGTCCGTGTGTGGGCCATGCGCGCGGTGATCTTCGGCTACTTCGGCACGCTGACCGACCCCGGCGCTGAGGAGTATCGCGAGCCCCTCGCGCACCGCACCGGCGAGCTGCTCGGCGTCTGCCGGCCACGGTTCTGGGAGGCGCTGGCCTGGAGCTTCGGCGAGCGCACCATCGAGGTCCACGGCGGGACGGAGAGCACGCTGAGGGCGGTGGCGCTTTCCTGCGGAGCGAACCCGTCATCCGCCCAGCTCCCCGTCGCGCTCGCGCATCACCGGAGCGGTCATGCCCGCCTCCGCAAGCCGCGGCACCAGGCGCTCGGCGTCCTGGCGGAACTCCGGCGGCGGGGGTTCCGGATCGGCCTGCTGAGCGACTGCGGTGCCGAGCTGGCGGAGTGCTGGAGCCCCACCGCGTTCGTCCCGCTCGTCTTCTCCTGGCAGGAGCGATGCCGCAAGCCCGATCCGCGGCTCCATGCGCCGGTGGCGCGGCGCCTCGCCGTCCACCCTGAGAAGTGCTCGTCACGAACGCGCTGGTCCCGGGCGCGGCGCGGTACCGGGTCGACCCCGATGACGCGGTCTGTGAGTACACGGTGGACGATCCGGCCGACCTGCCGCCCCTGGTGGGCAGCGCCGGGCCGCTATAACGGTCGGCATGGAGATCCGCGTGCCTGAACTGCCGTTCCCGCTGAGCTGGTCACCCGTACCCGCACCACCACTCGCAGCCGCGGCAGGAGAAACACCGCATTGCTGTCCACCCGCAACGGCCGCAGTCCCTCTGCCGGAAACCCGGCCTGCAGCACCGCCTGCCGCGCCAACGCGGCCGCCTTGACCAGCATGTAGCCACCTCGTAAGAGAACGCACCCAGCACTGTCTCATCAACGGCGGCACCTGGCACGACAGACAGCAACCTCGTCGCCGGCTCCCGCTCCGCCCGGACTGTGCTCATGCAGGTGCGCCGGCTCAGCCGTGCCCGTCGGCCGTTTTCGCTCTCGGGACGGCAATCTCGGCTTACTGGTGGTAGCCCCGGAAGCTCACCGTCGCAGCCGCGACGAGTTATCCGCTTCTGCCGAGTTGAGTGCGTTGCTGAGGACATTGCCTTCCCGCTGCCAGCCGGGGGAGATCCGGTACGGAACGTGCCGGCGGAGCCAATGGTCCAGCGGTACGTGGGATGGCCGATGTCGGCCAGGTGGTCTGTCCTGGGCCGTTGACCCCTGCCGCTTCACGCGCACGTGTCGGTTCTGCCGAGGCTGACGCGCCACGCGACATGACCACGGTGGCACATCGGGACATTTATTACAAAGGGTGTCGCGCAGGGGGGCCGTGCGGCTACCGTGACCCCCGGCATCGATTCATGTACCTAGATCATTGGATCAGGAGTGACGATGATGACGATCCCCGCCGTGGACCTTCCGTTCCTCGACATCACCGCGCCGGACTTTCGGTTCGACTCTCCGGCGGTCGCCGCCGCACGCGAGGCGAACTGGTGTGCGATGACGCCGATGGGACTCATCGTGCTGCGCCACGCCGAGATGCACCAACTGCTCCGCGACCCGCGGCTGGCGCAGAGCGGCGAGCGGTACCTGGAGCTGATGGGCATTTCCGACGGACCGCTGTACGACTGGTTCGTGCCGATGATCCTGCACCAGCGCGGCGCCGACCATCTACGCCTGCGGCGACTGGTCAGCAAGGCGTTCTCGCCACGGATGATCGAGGGTCTGCGGCCGTTCATGCATGACACCGCGACGAGTCTGACCGCGACGATCGCCGAGCGGGGCGAGTGCGAGTTCATGGCGGACTTCGCCGACCCGATGCCGGTGCGGGTGATGTGCGCGCTGCTCGGCGTCCCACCGAGCGATTACGAGTTGTTCCGCCGCTGGTCGACCGATGTCGGACTGGTCTACAGCTTCACCCTGCCGCAGCTGCGTACGCGGGTGGAGGAGGCCGTCGTGGGGCTGCGTGTGTACGTCGACTCGCTGATCGAGCAGCGCCGCGCCGAGCCGCGGGACGACCTCCTGTCGGCGCTCATCGCCGCCGAGGAGAGCGGGGACCGGCTGAGCACCGAAGAACTGCGCAACCTCGCCCTGACCCTCGTGTTCGCCGCGCACGACACGACCCGTAACCAGCTCGGTCAGGCGCTGGCGACGTTCAGCGAGCACCCCGACCAGTGGCGGCTGCTCGCGAAGCGCCCGGAACTCGCGCCACAGGCCGTGGAGGAGGTCATGCGGTGGGCGCCGGCGGTACCGACGATCTTCCGGTTCCCGGTCGAGGACCTCGACCTGCACGGTGTCCACGTCCCAGCGGGCACCCTCCTGCTGCTCGGCACGCACGCCACCAGCCGGGACCCGCGCGCCCTCGACGACGGCGACCGTTTCGACATCACGATCCACCGGCAGGTGCCGCACCTGACCTTCGGCGGTGGACCGCACTACTGCATCGGCGCACCGACCGCCCGCGTCGAGATGGCCGAGTCACTGATCGCGCTCAGCAGCCAACTGGCGCCGCCGTCGATAGCCGGCCCCGTGACCTGGCGTCCGCCTACCGCCATCCATGGGCCCGAGAGCCTGCCGCTCCGGTTCAGGGGGTGTTGAGCATGCACCGCGCCTGGATCGTCGGCGGCACGGCCATCGCGCTGCTCGGTGCCGCGATCATCGGGGCGGCACGGGCGGCGGTCGCCAGGATCGAACGCAACCCGGACCCCTTGCCGTACGACCGGCTCGCCCGGTAGCCGCAAGGCGAGGAGGTGCTCGTCCCACGTCCCGACGGGACGGTGCTGCGCGCGGTCGTGAGCGGGGACAGCCCGCCAGTGGTGCTCGCCCACGGACACGGGGCCTCGCTGCTGGAGTGGAACCTGGTGTGGGGCACCCTGGTCGCTCGCGGCCACCCCGTCATCGCCTTCGACCAGCGCGGTCCCGGTCGTGCCGGGGCCGCCGGACGGCTCGACCCGGGGCCGGCATGGGCACAGGTAGGCCGTCGGCGGGCGTTCGTGTGGCAAGGCCATCGGTATCTTGCCCGCCGCTGTTCTGTTTGGGAGGCGGGAGCAGGACCAGATTACTGGGAGCGATGGTTGGCGTCAGGACTTGGTCGCCGTCTGCGGAAGCAGGGTGAACACGCCGTCGCGGACTTGGACGCGCAGGAAGGTGGGATTCTCTCGGGCGCCGTTGGCGGTGAACCGCACCCGACCGGTGGTCAGGGTGCTGTCGGTGGACGCGATGGCGTCACGTACGGCTTGGCGCTCGATGGTCCCGGCGCGGCGCACGGCGTCGAGGGTCAACTTGGTCGCGTCATAGGTCTCGAGAGTGCTGGGCAAGGGTTCGACGCCGTTCGCGGTGCGGTAGCGCGCGGTCCAGTCTTCGATGCCCGGCTGGAATTGCGGCATGGGGAACGAAGTGCCGTACACGCCCTCGGCGTCGGCCTTGGGAGTGTGCTTGAAGATCTCAGCGTCGATGCAACCGTCGGCCAGCATGATCTTGCCGGTGTAGCCGGCCTTGCGCAGGTCTTTGATCAACCGGCCGGCTTCGACGTAGTAGCCGGTGAAGTACACCATGTCAGCTCGCCCGTCGATGACGCGCCGCGCCAGGTCGGTGTAGTCGTCGGCGTCCTGGCTGAGACGGCTCTGCAGAGCAACCACGATGCCGCTATCCGCTGCGGCCGTCGACTGCGCCAGGCTCACCGAGTAGCTGGTTCCGTCGTCGACGACGGCGAGCCGTGCGGTGTGAAGTTCACGCATCCAAGCGTGCGCCATCTTGGCCTCGTCCCGGGTGGTACCCGAGATGAGAAAGGCGGAGTTGTACCCCGGGGCGAGCAGGTCGGTCGAGTTGGCCAGCGGCACGACCGCCGGTATGCCGGCAGTGTGGAAGATCTTGAGCGTGGGGATGGTGGCATTGCTGCAGAAACCTCCGACCGAGGCGACCACGTCTGCGGCGACCAGCTCGTTTGCTGCGATGACGGCGGTGGCCGGGTCGCACGCGTCGTCCTTGACGACCAGCTCTACCGGCCGGCCCAGCAGCCCGCCGGCGGCGTTCACCTCGTCCACGGCGAGGCGGGCCGCCGCCACATCGGCCTGCCCGGACGGAGCGTTGCCCCCGGAGAGCGGCAGCAATGCGCCGATGCGGATGGGCTCGGCGGCGGCCGGCTGGTCCGGCGCCGCGCATCCGCCGACGGCCAGGGTGACCACGGCCGCTCCGATGGCGACGAGGTGGGCTGACGGGGCGCGGAGCATGGCAGGTCCTTCCGGCGGTGGACGTCCCCCTAAGCGTCGGCGCCGCCGGGCCATGGCTGAAGGGATCCTGACACTCAACTCGGCCGCCATGCGGACGAAAAGGTAAGTGGTGCTGGACGCCATCATGATCGGAGAGCCTGTGGGCCGAAACGCCACTGGACCTGCGGTAGGTGATCTTTCGTCGAGGAGCCACCGTCGCGGCAGCTTCGCCACGACCTTCGCCCTCGCCGTGGTGCTGCTGGGACTCGGTGGCTTCACCTTCTACGGCAACTTGCTGATGACCCGGACGACGGTGGCGCAGAGCGAGGCACTGGGTCTCGATGCCCACTTCAGCGAGGCACGCAATGCCATTTCGGTCGCCGAACTGCATACTCGCCAGTATCAGCTGGAGCCGCTGCCCTCCGTCCGGGTGCGGTACGTGAGTGCCTCGAGCACCGCCCGGGAGGCGTTGCAGCGCGCCGCTCTGAGCCACTCGCCCGAAGCGCGCGAGGATGCGCGTCGCTTGCTGGGGGAACACGAGGTGTATAGCGCGGCCGCAGAGAAGCTGCTGGACCTGGTGGCGAACGCGGATCCCGACGCGACCCGGCTCGACCGGGCAGAGGTGGCACCCGCCTTTTATACGTTGCAGCACGACATCGACACGGTCGCCCATCGATACCATGACATGGCGCAGCGGCGCGTGGCCGAGCTGCGCCAGGCCCAGGTCCGGATGTTGTACGCCATCGCCGTCGGCTTTGTCGTCGGTCTCCTGCTGGTCGCGGTGATCTGGCGGCTGGTCCTCAGCTTCCAGCGGCGCTTGGCGCTGCAAGCCGACAGCAACGAACATCTGGCCTCGCACGACTCGCTCACCGGGCTGCCGAACCGGATGAAGTTTCATCGCAAGCTCGCTGAGACCCTCCGTACCGCTGGGTCCGGATCGAGCCCTACCGCGGCCGTGATGATGATCGACCTCAACGGTTTCAAGGCGGTCAACGACTCCCTCGGCCACCAGGCCGGTGACGACCTGCTCGCCGAGGCAGGACGCCGCATCCAGGGGGCACTGCGCGAGTACGACATGGTGGCCCGGCTTGGCGGCGACGAGTTCGCCGTCCTGCTGCCGCGGATGCCGGACCTGGAGGTGGCACGACAGGTCGCTGAGCGCATCGCCGCTGCCCTTCGCGAGGACTTCCTGCTGTCGGCCGGACCAGTCGCGATCAGCGGCAGCATCGGCATCGCGATGGAGACGGAGCCGGTCGATGGCGACGATCTGCTGCGGTGCGCCGACGCCGCCATGTACCGGGCGAAGACCACCGGCTCCGGGGTGGCGGTATACGACGCGGAGACCGACACCGGCACGCACGACAGGGACCTGCTCTTCGACGACCTGCGTACGGTCATCGAATCTGGGGATCCGCAGGGCAATTTGATCTTGCATTACCAGCCGCAGATCCGGATCAGCGACGGAGCGGCCGACGGTGCCGAGGCGCTGCTGCGCTGGTGGCATCCCCAACGCGGCCTGTTGTCGCCGGCGGCGTTTCTGCCGCTCGCCGAGGGCACGGAGCTGGAGACACCGTTGACCCGTATGGTCCTCGACAAGGCCACCGAGCAGGCGCAGCGATGGCTCGAACAGGGGCGGGCACTGGTCGTCGCTGTGAATGTCTCCGCTCGTTGCCTGTTCGACGAAGGCTTCGCCACGTCAGTGGAGGCGGCGCTCAAGCGAAATCAGCTTCCGGCCGAGCTGCTGTGCCTCGAATTCACCGACGGAGCCATCATGACGCGATCGCAGCACGCCGTGGAGGTTCTGCGATCGCTGCACGACCTGGGTGTGCAGGTGTCCGTCGACGACTTCGGTGCCGGCTTCAGTTCGATGGCGCATCTACGGCACCTTCCGGCCACGGGATTGAAGATCGACAGGTTCTTCGTCCGAGACCTTGCCACCCAGGACGATGCAGCACTGCTGCGCAATCCCACGGAGCTCGCGCACAGTCTTCGTCTGTCGGTGGTCGCCGAGGGCGTCGAGGACGTGTCGGTGCTCGCAGTGCTGCGGGACCTTGGTTGCGATCATGCGCAGGGCTTTGGACTGGCGCGGCCGGTCCCTGCAGAGGAGTTGCTGGCCGCTTGCGAGGAAGCGGAACAACGCGCTCGCGTCGGTCTGACGACCATCCTGACGAATCAAGAACCCCCCGAAGGGGCAGCGGTATCGCAGGCCACAACTGAACAGCCCGCCGTGGCGGGCTGATCAGACACTCGGCATACCGGCTCTGGCGTCTCGGATGGGCGGACCGCCTCCGGTGGGCAGGACGATGCCCCCTTAACTCTTTGAACGGGAGGCGGCGCAGATCGTCAGGAACACCGTGACCGGGCCGGCCGGGCTCGCCATCCTGGCCGCTCTGCTGGTCGCCCGTCCGGACCTGCGCCGGCGCGCGACCGGTCTGGGCGGGCAAGCGGCGCCCTGCATCGCGGTGGACGTCATCGCCGCCAGGCAGGTAATGCGACGACAGCGCCGACAATTGTCCTGCCAGGCCTTGACACATTCAATCAGGACCGGTCACAGCATGACCCAGATTCTGATGACAACGACATCCGCGCCGCCGAAATGACCGATCGACACATGGCGCTCTCGCCCCGGGACATTTATCGCCACCGGCGTCTCCGGGGATGCCTCCGCGGGGAGACTCAAGAGCTGGAAAGCAGTCTGCCGCTGTCTGGATGCGCGGCAACTTTTGTCGGGCTGCCACCTGCACTGCGGCAACACCGACCACCGCACCAGTCTCCCCACCGAACACGACCACCCCGCCTCCGGGCCGTGGACAGGCGGATCCTCGCGGCGATCCAAGCCTCGGTCATGGGCGACCGAAGGTCCTGTTGGGCGCGACTATCGCTCAGGTATGACGAAGTTCTGTCGATAAGGCGGAGGCAGGGGACCCGCGCGATGGCTGGAGTGGCATGAGCCTGACGAATCGGGAGGTAGGCCAGTCCGCGCGCGACGACGCAGCGGCGTTGATCCCACAGGTGCTGGCCGAGCGGGCCGTGTATCCGCTGTACCAGCCCATCGTCGACCTGGGGACCAGGTCGCTGGTGGGCGTCGAGGCGCTGGCCCGAGGACCTGCCGGATCGCCGGTGGAGTACCCCGATGTGCTGTTCGCCGCCGCCGAACGGGCCGGGTTGCTGCATCTGGTCGACCAGCTCTGCTTTGCGCAGGCGGTGAGCGTCGCCCGGGCCGCGGGGGACGTGACGCCACCGCTGGTCTTCGTCAATGCCGAGCCGGGCGCGCTGAACCACGAGGTCACGCCTGAACTTCTGGCCGAGATCAGCGCGCAGCGGTCGTTTCGCATCGTGATGGAGCTGACCGAGCGGGCTCTCGCGGCCTATCCCGCCTCGCTGCTGCACATCGCAGCCCTGGTGCACCACGGTGGCGGCGCCCTCGCCCTCGACGACGTCGGCGCCGACCCGCTGTCGATGGCGTTCCTCCCGCTCCTCGAGCCGGAGGTGGTCAAGCTCGACATGCACTTGCTGCGCAATCCGCATGCCGAGTACACCATCGAGACCACCGCGATGGCCGCCGCGTACGCCGATCGCACCGGAACCGTCGTGCTCGCCGAAGGCATCGAAACCGAAGCGGACCTGGCGACCGCGCAGACCCTGGGTGCCCGGTGGGGGCAGGGCTGGCTGTTCGCCCGGCCCGGCCCGCTCAGCGCGGTAGCCGACCGGCCGGTCCACCACTCCGCCCGGCTGCGGCCGCCACGACCGGACCTGCACCAGCCGGCCGGCACCCCGTTCAGTGTGGCCGCGGCGCGGCATCACAGCCGCAGGGCCGATCAGCCCATGATCGACGCCTTGATCGAGTACATGTGGCGTCAGGCCGCCGGCACCGGTCCGTACGCGGTGGTGCTCGGCTCGTACCCGGACCCGGCCACCGGCCAGGCATGGTTGTCCCGCCTCGCGTCGGTAGCGCAGAAGGCGGCGTTCGTCGGAATGACCGGGCCTGCGCTGCCGGGCGCTATCCCGCCTCCGATCCGGATCGCGACGACCCGACGGGAGACAGCACAGTCGTCCGAGGCGGCCGAGACGGTATTGGCCGTGGTCGGCCCCTACTGTGCAGTGGCACTGTGCATCCGGCCCCACATCGACGACAAGGCCGACTTCGTACTGACCCACGACCCAGACCTTGTGCACGCAGTTGCCCGCATGCTGCTACGGCAACTCGGCACCGCAGCCGAACGGCCGAACCCGCCGACCGGCGACCCGCACGCCGGCCCGACCCCGGCAGCTACCGGCCCGCGCACGCAATAGCCGAACCGGCTCAGAACCCATGGCAGCAGGATCGCGACCGCGGAAGCGGCGTACGTGTGCCCGTAGGCGGCGTCGGCCATGGCGAGCTTCCCTTCAGGCGTGGGTGCGGTTGCTGGCCGCAGCGGTGCGCCTGTCGCGGCCGGGATCGGCCGCGAACGCCGCGACGCAGTGCGCCGAGCAGAGGCGGACGGCGGTGCCGTCGGGACGACGGCCGCAGGCCCCCGGCGTGGGATCGACGGTCATGCCGCAGACGGGGTCCACCAGCTGCTCGCCGGTGATCGCCGGGCTGCCGCCGTGCAGGGTGTCGGGCGCGGCGGTGTGCACCTGAGGCCGGACTGCGATGGGAATGCCCAGCGCGTTGTAGGCGATGGCGAAGAACAGGTTCTGGCGGATGTTGCGCATGGTGGCCCGCGAGAGCCGCACGGCGGTGACGACGCCGGCGAGGGAATGCCGGTCACCCCGACCGCCGGCTTCGTCGACGTTGGAGATGGCCGCGAAATATCGGTTCGACTCGTCTGGATGGTGTTTCTCCTGCGTCATCACCGCTCCAGGAGGTGTTGAGTCCGTCGGTCTGCCGGCTTGCGACCGTCGAGCGGCAGCCGGACTCGTGCGGACCGGCCGGTGTCCCGGGACTCCAGGCTCTTGGCCATGTGCTACGACCCGCCGACCACCGACGATGGACGCAGATTGATCGCCGAACGTCAATGACGTCCGACCGGGCGGTAAGCGAGTCGATGTTCCGGATGCGCCATGGTGCTCGAAGTGGACGGAGTCGACATGAGATCGATGTCCGAATCGTTGTACGAGCTCGCCGGTCGAATCAAGAAGATCGAAGAGTCCGCCGCCGCGGCGCGGGAGAAGACCGCGTCGCGTTGCAGCAGCGTCGACGGGAGATCGAGGATGCGTTCGACAACGAGGTCTACGCGTTCGAAGCTGCTGCAGCCGAGGTGACGACCGCGGCACGGAGCTGGTGGATGGACACGAAGGGTTCGATCGAGCGTCAGGTCGCGGCCATGCGGGCTGACTTCGACAAGCGCAAGACGGAGCACAAGAAGGAACACGCGCAGCGGTTGGCCGACATCGCCGAGGAGGACGCTGTGGCCGCCGTGACGCTGGCGACGTACTGCCTGAACGCCGCGGAGTGGGCGGTCGTCGATGCGGCGCTTGCTCGCGCCGAGGCGGACCAGTCGGCCGCGGCACCGTGATCCCTGATTCGGATCCCTACCGATGGGAAGCCCGCGCCGCCATGACCAGCGAGGGGACAACGGGATGATTCGGGAATTGGTCGGTGGTTGGTGGCTGCTCGCCGTGCGCGGTGTCGCCGCCGTCCTCTTCGGCCTGGCCGTCCTCATCTGGCCGACGTGACGCTGTGGGTGCTGGTGGCACTGTGGGGCGTGTTTGCGCTCGTCGACGGGATCTTCGCTGTCGTCGCGGCGATGCTCGGCCGCGTCGTCGTCGCCCACCGGGGGTGGCTGGTGTTCTCCGGCATGGTGGGGATCGCCGCGGGCATCGTCACGTTCGTGTGGCCGTCGATCACGGCGTTGGTGCTGCTGTACATCATCGCGTTCTGGGCGATCGTCATAGGTGTGCTGATGATCGCGGCCGCGGTGCGGCTGCGCACCACGATGCGACACGAGTGGGCGCTGGGCATCGCCGGTGGGCTGTCCGCCCTGCTCTGCGTTGTCCTGCTGGTCACACCAGGAGCCGGCGCACTCGCCGTCACCTGGGCGATCGGTTGGTACGCGCTGCTGTTCGGCGTCCTGGTGCTCACGCTCGCCTGGCAGGTGCGCCGCCAGATCACCAGCCGCGACGTCGCAAGCGCGGGGTCACGGCGCGGCTCGGCCCGCCCAGCGACCTGACATGCGCCGTTGCACAGCAACCTTGGGGTGAGGCGGCTCCGCCCCCGGCCGGCGGGTGATGTCGCTCGAGTAGATGGTCTCGGTGCGCCCGCTGGCCATGCCGCACGCCGTCGATGCACCCACCGAGGCGACTAGCTTTCCACCGCCAGGTGTCCCCGGTCTGGACCCCGTCGTCAAGGCGCGATCATGCCGTTGTGGGGCTGGAAGCGTTCCGCGGGGTGTGGGAGCTGATCGCCACCCTCGTGGGATCTCCGCTCAAGACCGCGGTACGGCTCGCACGAAACCCCACACGCTCACACCTACGATCGCTTCTCAGCGAGGCGGGTTTGACTATGCAGCAAAGGTCAATACCGCGAATCCCCGACGAAACGTTGGCGTGACATCGATCATGCAGGTTTTCCAGGTCCAATTTGAGTCGTCTGGACAACTGTTGCCACGCGACAACTGATGTCACGGTGTTTAAGCGAGGTCGCCCTTCGTGACGGCGTGGGATGTCGAGCGGTTCGCCCGCTCTGGTCGTGGCGATTTCATAAATGCAGACAAGGGGCAAGATGCCGAAAGGTGAATGATGGACGGAGCATTTCCACACCTCAGCGACACCTTCGGCGAGTCGCGCGTGGAAATCGCCGGGCAGTCCCAGAACGAGTCGCTGGAGATGGTTGTTCACGGCCGGTGGGACGCCGCCCTTGCCGCCGATCTGCGCTCCGCAGTACAGAAATGCCTGGCCGAGCAGCCGACCGTGCTGCTGGCGAATCTGCATGACCTCGGTGACCCGGGCGGTCGCAGCGCGCCGTTCTGGCTGACCGCTCACCGGGCCGCCGACCGTCGCCAGCCGCCCGTCCGACTGGCCCTGTGTATCCCTGCGGCCGCCGACCTTGCCATCCGGCTCCGCAGGATGGGAGCGTCCCGGTTCGTGTCGATGTTCGCCACCGTGCCCGAGGCTCGTGCGACGCTTTCCGCCGGCCTGCGGCCGCCGGATCGGGTGCAGCTGACCCTGCCACCCGAGCCCAGCTCGGCTGCCCGGGCGCGCGAGCTGGTCAGGCAGGCCTGCCTGGACTGGTGCCTGGCGCCGCTGAGGCACCGGGCGGTCATGGTGGTGTCCGAACTCGTCGCCAACGGCGTCCAGCATGCCGCCACGGAGCTGCGACTCACGGTGTCGCGTCGCGGGAACGGGTTGTACTTGGCCGTGGAGGACGGCGACCGCCGCCTGCCGACGCTCCTGCCCCCTGCGCCCCACGAGCCCGGGACACCCGTGCTCGCCCCGGGGCACGGCCTGCGCGTCGTGGACGTCGCGGCGAGTGCCTGGGGAGCCCGTAACAGTCTGGGCGGCAAAGTGGTCTGGGCCACCATCCGTGACGGCGTTCGGCCGGCATGATGAGCTCAGCTCACGGTGTCGCCCATCCGGTGCTCGCGCATGGCAGTCTGGCCTCGCAGTTACGTGACCCGTATCGCGACCAGCGAGGCCTTAAGGTCGCCGCCGTGGCGACTGTGCTGCTTCTGGTCACCGTGGCACTGTCGTGGTCTATCTCCCGCAGCCTGGTGACCCGGCTGCGCAGCGTCGTCACGGTGATGCGCCGCGCCGCCGACGGCGATCTGTCCGCGCGCCTGGACGTGGACGGCCCCGACGAGATCGCCAGCTGATGACCTCGATGAAACGGCACCCTGGAACGTATCAATGGCGCCATCACCTCGATCGACAGCTACCAGGCCACCATCGCCAGCGCCGTGGAGCAGCAGACCGCCACCGCCAGCGAACTGAGCCGCAGCCTCACCGACGCCTCCACCGCTACCAGCCATCTCGCGGATGCGGTCGCCGAGGTCGCCGACGGTGCCACCGAAACCGACCAGGGCGTGCACACCGTCCGGGGTACCTCGACCGATCTGGCTACCGTGTCCCGCACGCTTGCCGACGTTGTGGACGGCTTCATCACCGCGTAGGCCGGCCGTGCCTGCCGGCTTGAGACGGGATCGTCGGTCCACCGCTGGCGGCACAGGCTGCGCTGCCTCGCCGGCCCCCTGGTCGGGTGGATCGGGCCGACGCGGAGTTGGCAGACCCTCTCGCAAACGCCCTGCTCGGGGTCAGCAGAGAGGCGGAGTCACATGGGGCGACGAGCTGCAGCGCCTTTCGGCGCTGGCCTCTGGTCGATTGCTGCGACAACATCATCGTCGCGTCGCTCTTGCTTCATCCGTGTGTGTTGACGGTTGCCGCACCGCGGGTGGTTGCTGTGTCGTCCTGACCCGCTCGAGAAAGGTGGGAGGCGAGCGCCGCCGACGCGGTATGCGATGTGATCGTCTCGGTGGGTGCGGCGGGACGGCCGAGTAGGTATCCCTGGACGCTGTCGCAGCCCAAGGCGCGGACGGCGTGTAACTGCTCGGCGGTTTCCACGCCTTCGGCGACGGTGGACAGCTGGAAGGCGCGGGCGATGTCGACGATGGCGGCGATGACGGCTTCGCCGCTACCGCCGGTGCCGAGTTCGGCTACGAACGCCCGGTCGACTTTGAGCAGGTGCACCGGGAGTTTGCTGAGGTAGGCGAGGCAGGAGTAGCCGGTGCCGAAGTCGTCGATGGCCAGCCGGACTCCGGCGGTGGCCAGGGCTCGCAGGGTTTGGGCGCTGGCGCCTTCGTCGTCGATGAGGCTGTCCTCGGTCACTTCGATGACGAGGCGGTCGGGCTCGAGGTGGTGGGTGGTCAGCAACGAGGTGACGAGGTCGACGATGCCAGGAGTGCGCAACTGGGCGCCGGACAGGTTGACCGTGACGTACGGCGGGTCGGGCAGGGCTGACCAGGCGGCGAGTTGGGCGGCGGCGAGGGTGAGCGTGCGGTGCGCCAGGAGGTCGTCGAGGCCGGCCGCGGCCACGACCGGCAGGAACTCGCCGGGACTGACCAGTCCACGCTGGGGATGGTTCCAACGGACCAGGGCCTCGTAACCGGGTCGGCCGTTCGCCGTCAGGGGGACCACGGGCTGGTAGTGCAGCACTATCTCGCCGTTGGCGAACGCGCGGCGCAGCTCGACCTCGACCGCTAACGCGCGGGCGACCTGCCGGTGCTGCGCGGGGTTGAAGAGCGCATAGCCGTCGGCCTGCCGCTTGGCGGAGTACATCGCGGTGTCCGCGTCGCGCAGCAGCCCGGCGACGTCGCGGCTGTCGTCGGGTGGGCTCACCGTGGCGCCGACCGCGGCGCGGATGGTCAGTGCATGTCCCTGCACGTCGAACGGGCTGGCGAAGGTCGTCAGAATCCGCTTGGCCAACGCTGTTGCCGCGTCGGGGCCGGCATCGAGGCCGAGGGGCGCGGCGACGACGAACTCGTCGCCGCCGAAGCGGGCCAGCACGTCGCCGTCGCGCAGCTGGGACCGCAGCCGGTCGGCCACGCTCATCAGCAGATGGTCGCCGGCCGTGTGGCCGAGCGAGTCGTTGATCCGTTTGAAGTTCACCAGGTCCAGGAAGAAGACTGCCATCGACTGCCCGGCGTGCCGGGAATCGTCGTGCAGCGCGCTCAGCGCGTCGTCGAGCAGCGCGCGGTTGCCCAGTCCGGTGAGGCTGTCATGCACGGCCCGATGGGCGAGGTCGCCTCGGGCGGCGTGCTCGGCGCGGGAGGCGAGGGCGGTCTGACCCGCGATGAGAGCCAGCAGAATTAGACTGGTCGCGGCGGTCCGCCACGGGTGCACCGGCTGGTGGCGTACCGCGCTGATGACCAGAGTCGCCGGGATCGCGAGCAGCGTCAGCGAGGTGGCCGCGTGGCGAGCGGTGAGCAGGCCGACCGCCCGGGGCCGGCCGCGTTCGGTCAGCAGGCTGGCGGACGGGTGCCACGCCGCCGCCGCGCCGAGCAACGCACCGGCAAGCCAGCCGGCGACGTCGATCGGGGCGCCGGCCAGCTCACCCGGCCGGGTGACCGCCAGGTGCAGCGTGCTGGCGAACGCCGTGATCGCGCCCGCGAGTAGGAGCAGCAGACTCACCTGTTTGCGGACGGGCTCCACGACGGCGAGGCGCACCGCCACGATCACCGTGCCGATCATGCCGACGAGCAGGCTCAGCGGCCACGCCCGGGCCAGGCTCGAGACCGTCAGCTGTCCGTCCGGGGTCTCCACGAACTGCAGCAACACGACCACCAGCGCGGTGGCCACGATCGGCACGTCCAGCGGCAGGGGCCGGTCCGATGGTCCGCGCCGCGCCCGGGAGAACAGCACGGCTGAAGCGATCACCAGGACGAAGGCGGCGAGCTGGGCCACCAGCGCCGCAGCCGGCACGAACTGCGGCACTCGGGTGAGGACCGGCAGCTCGGTGAACGTGTCGCCGAGCGCTCCCACCCCGACGCCGGCGAACAGAACCCACCAGGGGCGCAGGTGCGCTGGGCGGGTGTGGGTCAATCCGGCCGCGGCCAAGAGCAGCACACTGACCCGGACCATGATCGCCAGACAGAACGAAGTCCAGCCGCGGGGTACCACGGCGACGGCCACCACCGCGCAGGCGGTGAACCCGAAAGCGGCAAAGACGCACTGTCGCGCGCGCGGCCGAATAGACATGAGCACGGTTCCTCCCCGTCCTCCATCGGCCGCGACAGCCGGTCGATTGAGCCTTCCGAACCACCGCCGCGGCGGTACCGGGTTGGCGGAGCCTCGGCGTCGCCCGTCCCATGGCCCTCCGTCGGTGTTCGCCGACTGCGCCGAGCTACGGCGCGACCGGTCGACGCTGCCGTGCCCAGCCGAGACTAGGCGCCGCTGGCTGACTCCGGGGCGTCCAGAGGCAGTGCATCCCGCAGGTGCAGCATGCCGGTGACGACGGCGGTTAGCTGACGAGGAGTGACGGGTTGGTGAGTAGCCGGTCGGCAGGCACGCTCAACTCGTGAGGATCTCTACCCTTGATCATCACGATGGTCGTGCCCTCGATAGCCGGGTTGGCACGCAGGACCGGCGTGGGTTGCCGTCGGGTCGCCGCCGCAGTGCAGTGACGGTGCGGAGTTCGGGCCGGTGGGGGGATGAGCCGGCGACTCTTTTCGGCTGTACGGTCGGGCTCGCCGGCGCCGTCGGCGTGCTGCTGACGCTCACCGGCTGCCCGGGCGGCTCTCAAGATGACGACGACGGTGACGATGAGGACGACGACTGAGTGGCGGCGGGCCGGTGTCGCTGGTTCCCGAATCGCATCCGGCGCCTTCAAGTCGAGGGATATGAGGGAGCGTTGCCGGTTGACTCGGAACCTGGCAGAGAGTCGTCTGCCAGAAGCCGCATTCATAGGCCCGTTTCGCCCGTCGTATAGCCACGGTTGAATAGTCGTGTTGCGTGGACCCCTTTACTCGGTCGAGTCTCCACCAACACTCGGCGGAGTGTCGCCCAGATCCTGATACCAATCTGTCGCCCGAGCCATGAGACCCGACAGCCAGCAAGCCGAGATGTCGGGCTCCAGTTGATACGTTACGGATCCGGGTCAGATGATCCGTGACACCTCCGGCTACCCAGAATTGCGGCTCCCACGGCGGCCGTCCGCCGAAGTTCGACCCGCAGGACTACAAGGCTCGGCAGGGGCCGAGTGCGGCATCAGCCGCCTCAAGAGGCATCGGGCTGTGGCCACGAGGTACGACGAACTCGCGGTCCGTTACGAGGCAACCGTCGTCGTAGCGGCAATCAATGAGTGGCTATGACCGGCACATCCGACGCCATGCCCTCTCCGACGCGGCCAGCAGCTGATGAACCGCCCGACCACGCGTGAGCGCTACGGCGTCTGACCGGGGGGCCTGTCACGGCGGTGATGTCAGGAAGACGTCAGGCAGAAGGGGTGGCCAGCCGGATCCAAGAGTACCCGCCAGCGTCCGTCGCCGGGTTGATGGTCCGGTTTGGCCGCTCCGAGTTCCAGCGCCAGCTCCTCCATCGCATCGAGGTCGTCAGCGCGGAAATCCAGATGGAACTGTTGTGGCACGTCCTGACTCGGCCACTGCGGAGCCCGGTATCCGTCGACCCGCTGGAATCCCAGATCACAGCCGTAGCCGTCCGTCAGAGCGACGAACTCGTCCGTACCGAAGAGCTCGCGCATCCCGGTCAGTGCACCGTAGAAGCCCGCCAGCACTCGCGGGTCAGCACAGTCCAAAGTCACCCCTCGCAGCACAGCGCCTGGCAACGTTCGCTCCTTCATGTCCGCGCGTCTGTCTCCGAAGCCGCCGCTGCATGCGATCACCGGCCAGAGCCACACCGTACCCGCCAGATCCACCGCTGAAGTAGCGGTTTACCCCTGCCTCAAGCAACGGGTGACTGTGCCCGGCTACGCCTTCGGTGGAAGGAGTGCTGGGCGATTGCCGGCGCCAGCCGCCGGGCAGGGCGACCCGTCGCCGCGAGCACCTCGGGCCGGTGCTCGGTGAGACGCCAAGCGCCCGGTCGGTCGGGGAGGGGAGGGTTCCTCCCTCCCCGGAGCAGTGCCCGTCGAAGGGGCGGGGGCGTACCGTGATCGGTGACACCTCGCGCGGGAGGGCACCCCACTATGCAGGAAAGCGACGAGCTGCCGACGTGGAGGACTGGCCAGAGGATCAAGGTGCTGCGTCAGCGGGCCGGTATGCCCCGCACGGTGCTCGCCGGGATGGTCGGCAAGTCGAGCGACTGGGTCGAGAGCGTCGAGACCGGCCCATCATGACTCCTCGCCTGACTGTGAGGCTGGTGGTGTCGGCTCATTGATGATGGGCTGGCGGCTGGC
>NZ_BMQY01000016.1:35845-77713 GCF_014648355.1 Couchioplanes azureus | reverse complement strand
CCCTGCAAGCCCACGCCCAACAACTCATCCACCACCTCCACACCCACCCCCACCACCACCACCACCCCCACGACATCGCCCACACCCTCGCCACCCGCCACCACTTCAAACACCGCGCCACCATCACCGCCACGGATGCGCCGCGGGCGGCAGATGCGCTGGAAGCTCTCGCCCGGGGCACGTCGCATCCGAGCCTTGCCCGGGACACCGCCAGAGCGGCACGGCTCGCCGTGATGTTCACGGGTCAGGGAGCGCAACGGGTCGACATGGGCCGGGAGCTGTACCGCACTTCTCCCGTCTTCGCCGATGCCTACGACGCGGTCGCCGCCGCGCTCGCCCTACCCTCGCCCGGGGCGGAAGACGCCCAGGGCACGGCGTGGGCTCAACCTGCGCTGTTTGCCCTCGAGGTTGCGCTCTACCGCCTGCTGACCCATGCGGGGGTGAAACCCGACTTCGTCGTCGGTCACTCCGCCGGCGAGATCGCGGCCGCTCATGTCGCCGGCGTGCTGTCGCTGGAGGACGCCGCAACATTGATCACCGCGCGGGGACGGCTGATGGGTGCGCTGCGCGACGGCGGGATGATGGTCGCCGTGCGGGCTCCGGAGCCACGCGTACGGGACCTGCTGACTCCTGGAGTGGCCATCGCCGCCGTCAACGGGCCTTCGTCGGTGGTCGTCTCGGGTATCGAGGAAGAGGTCCAACGGCTGCTCGACCAGCTTCCGGGCGGGAAGCGGCTCGCGGTGAGCCAGGCGTTCCACTCGCCGTCGATGGACGAGATCCTGCCCGACTTCCTTCAGGTGGCGCGGACACTGACGTATCGCGAGCCCACCCTGGCGGTGATATCCACGGTGACCGGACGACCGGCCGACGGCGACGACCTGCGCACGCCGGAGTACTGGGCACGGCACATCCGCGAGACGGTGCGCTTCGGTGACGCGATCCGGTGGCTGACCAGCGCCGGCGTGGACACGTTCGTCGAGGCCGGTCCCGATGCCGTCCTGACGCCGATGGTCCGGGAGCAGACGCCGGGGGCAGCCGCCGTGGCGATGCTCCGGCACGACCGTACGGAGCCGGCCGCGCTGGCGGATTGCCTGGGTGCGCTGTGGGCACGCGGCGTGCCGGTGAAGTGGGCCGCGGTGCTCACACCTCCGGCAAGGACGGGGGCGGCGCTACCGACATATCCGTTCGACCGGCGGCGGTACTGGTGGAGCGCACCCACGCCGCGTCGGGCAAGGGAGACAGACGTGTTCTGGGACCTGGCGGCCAAGGGGGACGTCGGCGGCTTCGCCCGTCAGCTCGGCCTCGCCGCTGACGCCCCGCTGAGCAGCGTCGTTGCGGCGCTGGCCGACCGGTGCCGGTCGCACAACGACACCGTACCGGCATCCGCGCAGGTGGAGCCGGAACAGGTGGAGCCGGAACAGGTGGAGCTGCGGGAGCGCCTCGCCGGGCTGACCCCGGGCCAGCAGCGCGATGTGCTGCTGGAGACGGTGCGTACGGCGGCAGTCGAGATCCTGGGGTACGAATCCGTGGAAGACATCGCACCCGACGACGAGTTCCTCAGCGTCGGCTTCGTGTCGCTGAGCGCCGTCGAACTCCGTGACCGGCTCAACCGGGTGATGGGCGCGGAACTGCCGGCGACCATGGTGTACGAGCATCCCACTCCACGGGAGCTGGCCCAATGCCTCCATCAGGAGCTGTACGCCGACGTCGGCGCCTGATCCTCAACCGAATTCAGAGCCTGCCGCGAGGGTTCTTCGCCTACCGAGAGATCTACTGGACGCAGGGACGCAGTCACGCTGGCCGTCCCTGCGCCCCGACCACGATGTGAGGTTGCCCGATGACCGTTGCTCACCCCGGCACGCAGCCGCCGGCCGGACTCGGCGAGCAGGAGCTCCGTCTCCTCGATCTGATGACCGATCCGGACCGGGTCGCGACGTACGCGCGCCTCCGAGAGCAGTACCGAGTGGTCGCCTGCCGGCACGTCGACGACAGCCGGGTGTGGCTGGTCACCCGATACGAGGACGCCAAGCTGGTGCTGGCGGACCCTCGCTTTGCCAGCGACTCTTCGCGGCACGGCCGGGGCGGCATGGCGGCCGTCAGTGGGATGCCGGAGGACGTGGCGCGCTACCTCGACGGGAACATGCTGGACCGGGACCCGCCGGAACACACCCGGCTGCGGCGGCTGGTGTCCCGGGTCTTCACCGCGCGGCGGATATCCGCCCTGGCCCCCCAGGCGCAGCGGCTCGCCGACGCGCTGTTCGACAGCGCGGCGGACCAGCCGGAGCCGGATCTGGTGGCCTCGTTCTCCGGCCCGTACCCATCCCAGGTCATCTGCGAGCTGTTCGGGGTGCCGCGGCACCAGTGGGACGACTGGGCGCGGCACGCCAAGGGCCTGACCGAGATGGGCCCGGCCATGGTCGACGCGGCGCGCGGCCTGATCGCCCTGGCCCTGGACCTCATCGCCCGCAAGCGGGTGGCGCCCGGCGCGGACCTCGTCTCCGAACTGGTCGCCCTCAACGACCAGGATGCGGCCAAGCTCACCGACGACGAGCTCGTGACCATGGTCATCACTCTGCTCGGCACCGGACACGAGTCCAGCGTGCAGTTCCTGAGCTGCGGTTTCTACACGCTACTCACGCAGGAGCAGCACCGCGAGGCGCTCATCCAGGATCCGGCGAGGGTGTCCGCGGCGGTGGAAGAAATCCTGCGTGTGTTCACGCCGTTCGAACTCAGTGGTATGCGGTACCCGGTCGAGCCCGTCGAGATCGGCGGCATCACCATTCCGGCGGGTGAGCCGGTGTATGCCGTCCTCGCCGCCGCGGACCGGGACCCGCGGGTGTTTCCCGAACCGGACCGGATCGACCTGCTCCGCGGCAACACCGGGGCCCATCTCGCCTTCGGTCACGGTCTGCACTTCTGCATCGGTGCGGCCCTGGCGCGGATGCAGGGCGAGATCGCGTTCACCACGCTGCTGCGCCGGTTTCCCGCCGTGTCCCTCGCCGTGCCGGCCGACGAACTGAAGTGGCGCCGGGCCTTCGTCAACGGCCCCGCCGCGTTACCCGTGCACCTGACGCCGAGGGGAATCTGACGCGCCGGCGGGGACGCTGTCGCGAACCCGCCGGCCATCGGGTCAGCTGGCCAGCGTGCTGGGGAAGTCCACGTAGGAGATCTCCTCGAGCAGTCTGCGCGACGGCCGGTTGAGCACCGGCGCCGGCTGTTCGTCGGCTTCGAGCCTGTCATCGGCGTTGAGGATCGCCTGGTGAAGACGCTGGACTTGAGCGCCCGGCTCCAGCCCGAGTTCCTCGACGAGGTTGTCGCGCAGCTCACGGAACACCTTGAGCGCCTGTCCGCGCCGGCCGCTGCTGTTGAGTGCACGCATGTACTGCCCGTGCAATCCCTCGTGGAGCGGGTTGCTGCTGGTCAGGGCCACCAGCTCGGGCAGCACCTCACGGAACATGCCGAGCCGCAACTGCGCGTCGATCATGTACTCGATGACGATGAGACGGGACTCCTCCATCTGGCGACGTCGCGACTCGAGTACCCGGCCACCGGTCACGTCCACCAGCGCCGGACCGCGCCAGACTCCCAGCGCCTCGCCCAGCTTCGCGATACCGGTGCTGTCGTCGCCGGCGGACAAGGCCTCCCGCCCCGCGACCACGAGCGCGTTGTAGCGATGCAGGTCCAGGTCGATGCTGCCGGCGTTGAGAACGTACCCACCGGCACGGGTGACGATCAGGTCCTGGGACACCTCGTGAAACGGCCGACCGAGGGCATGGGCGAACAGCTTGCGCAGAGCCAGGATGTACGTCTGCAGCGTGGTGAGGCCACTGCGCGGCAGGTCGTCCTCCCACAGCTCCGCCATGAGCGACGACGCTGGTACCAACTGACCGGCGTGCACGACGAGGGTGGTCAGGATGTTGCGCAGTTTTGGCGCGCTCGGCACCGTCGTGATCGGTCCGACACGGACGTAGAGTGGCCCGAGTATTCCCGCTTGCACCCTCTGTTCCCCCTTAGTAACACTTCGCAACCTAACCGAGCGGTTTCGTAGTTCTGGGAGTGCACTGCCCTTGTGGCCGCTGCCCGGCCGAATCATGAGAAGTCTCTTCGCTGTCGCGTTCCCGACATCCGGCAGCAAGTTGTGTTCAGGCTCGTCCGCATTCGAGCCCATTCCGACTAGAAAATATGGCCAATCAGACGATGTGACTGGCCATTGCGCTTACTCGAAGTCCTGTGTGGATCGCCCTGCATCTTGGCCGACCGGCTGGAGCAAACGCTATCGACGGCCGCAACTGGGGCCAACCCTTAAGACACCCCTCAGCGATCATGTGATGGCGCACTGTGCCGATTGCCCGTCTTGGGATCTGTCTTTGAACCGTCTTATGCGCTCCAAAACACTGACGGGTTGATCTCAGGCAAGTGGGCGCCGCGGGAGGTGGCGCCACACGGATGCGAAGTCGAACGGCATCCCAGCACGCCTGGTGGGTACCGGAGCCTGCCAGCGGCAGGACTTCTCTCCCCGGCCCTTGCCCGACTGCAGCGGCCGGTCACCCGCCTCCGCACACCTGTCCTGAGCGGCGGAGCTCCTTGGCGATGTGCTTCGTCGCAGTCGGTACGCCGCTTCGACAGCGTCGCGGGCCCAACGCATCCGTGACGCAGCCTCCCCGGGGTGATCTCCGTACGCCGCTGCAACCTCTGCCGCGCACTTGGCCGAGCCGCCGTATCGGCGCAGGACAGTGACGATGGCGGCCACGATCTCGTCGTGGGGGTGGGTCACGTGGGCGGAGAGGTGGCTCAGGAAGAGGGCGTGGGCGCGGGCCAGACCTGACATGTCACGGGTCATGCCGGCCTCCGGTCGGGGCTCCGGCAGCGCCCGACGGCGCCCTCCGAGCCCGTTGTCAGGCGCGGGTGGCTTGCTGAGCGGTGCCGCGTTCGCTGCCAACGAGTTCAGGGAGGTGGGGACCCGTAGGCCCGCAGCGGCCGACCGGATGGCTCGCATGAGCGGTATGGACCGGGGACGGAACATCAGATCTCCCTTCCGGAACGCGGAGCTGCCGGATTTGGCAACAGAGGAGACTGTGGCGCCCCGCGACTCCGTAGTCGTCTGCCGCTGGGGGGAATCGCCGGGTCCGCCTCATGGCGGACGTGCATCGTCGGAGGGGGTGGGAACCGGCGAAGTGCGCTGGTGGAGTCTCGAGTCGGTACGACCGGCGGGCCGGACAGTCCCCGCCAAGGGGGAGGATGCCGGGCGATGCCTCCCCCTTCGGTGGGCCTGTGTGTCGTCCCGGGTCCCTCACTGTGGTGACCCGGGACCGTTCAGATGTCCGACATCCGGTGGACCACACCAGCCCGCCGCGGGTGTCTCATTGATGGGAGGCGATGGGTGCTCGCCGTCTACCAGCCGATCAACAGGCACCCGGGAGGTCCACCATGCCGACTTCTGACGAAGCGGGAGAGGTCGTCGTCTCTATACAGGCGACGGGAATGGAGCAGGAGCCATGGGCCGGGCACCGGGCGGTCGGGTTGCTGGCGACCGAGGATCTGGTGCTGGTGCCCGAGGCAGCCCAGGAGCTGGCGGACGCCGGGCGATGGTTCGAGGCGCTGATCATCCCGACGTCGCTGGGAGCCGATCGGCCAGTTGAACGCATCAGCATTGCCGGCGTCGAGGCGCTGCAGCAGGTCGATGACGGTCGGGTGACTTCTGTCGTGTTCAAGCTGGCGCGCTGGTCGAGATACCCATCATCGATCTCCTCGTTCAGCAACTGCGATTTCAAGCAAGCGGTTCGCGAGCAGGATGGCAACGTATGGAAGGCCTTGCTGAGCGTCGGTGCGATTCGCCCCGGGCTTGACGTCGTCCCGGAAGAATTGTTGCGAGCGGTCCCCGCCATCGAACGGGAGCAGCGGCAACGCCGGATCCATTCTCACCCGTACCGGTTCCCCGGCGACGACTCCTGGGACATCTGTCCCTTCATCCTTTGGCCGTGCCGACCGTGCCAACCGTGCCGACCATGATCTGTATGCCTCGCCTCTTCCGCGCGGTCGCTGCGGAATCGGGCTCGCATGGCCAGTCGCCTTCCCTGCTGTGGGATGTGGTACCCGCAGCGGGCTTCTGTGCGATCGACCTGGTGCTCTTCTCGCACTTCATGGAGCCGCGTAACGCCCCGCTGGACAGCAGCGTTTCCCGGGCTGCCGTGGTGGGGTACGCAGTGTTCGGATTCGCTCCGCTGCTGCTGCGCCGACGATATCCGTTGCCGGTCTTCGCCATTGTGTACGTTCACGCGGTGGCGGCGTCCCAGCTACCCCTGCTCGGCTACACCCCCATGCTGGGCCTGCTGGTGGCTCTCTACACGGTCGCGGTCGTCTGCGGTCCGGTGTCCAACCTGGTGACGCTGCTGGCAAGCTTCGTCCCGCAAGGTCTTGTCGTCGCCGGCGCCGTCCGGTCTGCCGCGGACAATCACACCGCAACCTTGGTCGCCAACTCGGTGTTCTCCGCACTACTCACCATCACGGTGTGGGGCATCGGCCGGTGGGTCGGCGCCAGCCGGCGACATGCCCGCGATCTGGAATGCCGCCGACAAGTGGCAGCACGGGAAGCAGTGGCGGCAGAGCGTCAACGGATCGCCCGGGAATTGCACGACATCGTGGCGCACTCGGTCACCGTGATGGTGTTACAGGCCGGCGGTGCTCAGCAGGTTCTCCACGTCAACCCTGCT
Organism: Couchioplanes azureus; assembly: GCF_014648355.1. Taxonomy (GTDB): domain Bacteria; phylum Actinomycetota; class Actinomycetes; order Mycobacteriales; family Micromonosporaceae; genus Actinoplanes; species Actinoplanes azureus. The sequence goes on along the minus strand of NZ_BMQY01000016.1, from coordinate 71,003 downwards.
CGAGTGGGCGAGGCGCTCACTCGGATCGAGGAACTCGGCAAGCAAGCCATGGTAGAGCTGCGCCGGCTGCTCGTCGTGCTCCGAGCAGCCGACGCGGAAGACCGAACCGTCTCGGACGACACTCATCAGCCCGGCCTGGCTGGCCTCGACGATCTACTTCGCACCTTCCGCGTCGCGGGCTTGCCTATCCACCTGACGATGCGGGGCCGCGAACAACCCTTGGACCGCAGCGTCGACCTGGGCGCGTACCGCATCATCCAGGAGGCCCTGACAAACGTGATGAAGCACGCCGGCCCCGGCACACCGACTACCGTCGAGTTGGAATGGACCGATGACCTGCTGATCCGGATAACGGATCATGGCGGGCGCACCCCGCACCCCGCTGCTCGCAACTTGTCGACCGGACACGGGCTGCTCGGCCTGCAGGAACGGGTGAGTGTCATCGGCGGATCGGTACGGGCAGCTCCCGCCGGCGAAGGTTTCCAAGTCACCGCACTGCTACCTACTCAGGAATCCACCGCCCGCAACGCTGGCGCCGATGAAGGCAGCTCGCCGACCCCCGGCAGGCAGCCATGACCATCCGCGTCTTGATTGCCGACGACGAGCCGTTGGTGCGCTCGGGTATCGACATGCTGCTCAGCGCCAGCGCCGAGATCGAGCTTGTGGGCGAGACATCCGACGGCGCCGAAGCAATACGCGAAGCCCTTCGCCTCCAACCCGACGTCGTGTTGATGGACGTACGGATGCCCAGCGTCGACGGCGTCGAGGCGACCCGACAGATCACGGCAGACACGTTCTCGGTGGACACCGACAAGCCGATCAAGGTACTGATCCTGACCACGTTCAACGATGATGAGGCTGTACATGCGGCGCTGCGGGCTGGTGCCTCCGGCTTCCTGCTGAAGGAAGCGGCCAGGGCAGAACTCGTTCGGGCCGTCCAGGCCCTCGCGGCCGGCGACGGCTGGCTAGATCCTGCAGTGACCAAGCGGCTACTCCGCGAGTTTGCGACACGACCGGAGCAACACCGACCGACGCCGTCGGAGATGACCCAGCTCACTCCGCGGGAGCGCGAGACACTGGAGCTCGCTGCGCACGGACTGTCCAATCGCGAGATCGCAACGCAGCTCTATATCGGTGAGGCAACCGTCAAGACCCATTTTCAGCGTGTCCTCATGAAGCTCGGACTCCGCGACCGAGTTCAAGCCGTGGTGGCGGCCTACCAGAGCGGCCTGGTTGTACCAGGGTCCCTGCCGCCCAGTCTGCGTAGACAGCCCGATGAGCCATAGACCCGCGCGTGCCCTGCTGGTTGCCAGCTGATGCACCGCCACGATGTTCTCTTGCACCCTCCGGCTACTCGACCTGACGGCCCGTCCGCGCTTCGCTGGGTCCGGCGTCCAGCGGCGCCACGATCTCGCCCCGGTGTAGTGCGGCACCCGATGCGCAGCGCAAGCGGCGCGCCGACGCTCACCTAGAATGATCAAAGCTCAATAAACAGGGAGATCATGACCATCGTGAATTCAGGTGCACCGGTAGGGCGGCGTCTCCGGCGCTTCGCACGTTGGATGGCCATGGGGGAGGGCGCGGCAGCAGGCACTGGTGACCGGTTTCCGGTCTTGGCCGCTCCTCGTCCGCGGGGACCGCACGGAGTGATGCATGCGGTTTAACCTGCTAGGCCCGTTGGGCGTCGTGGTCGACAAGAGTACGGTCACACCGAGCAGCTTCAACCAACGGGCCACGCTGGCGTTCCTGCTCCTCCACCCCAACACCGCGGTAAGCACTAGGCAGCTCACGAAGGCACTCTGGGGTGACGACCCCCCGCGTACGGCTAGAAAGATGCTGCAGAACGCCGTGGCGGCGCTACGCCGGTTGTTTGCCGCCCACGCCGTCGCCGGTGACGGCGTCGCCCTGCATACCCTGGCCCCGGGATACCTGCTGCACGTCGAACCGCTCTCGATCGATCTGGTGCGCTTCCACGGCCTGGTGGAACGCGGCCGCACGAGCCTGGTGGAACGCGACTACGCGGTCGCATCGCAGCATCTGCGGCAGGCGCTGGACCTGTGGCGGGGACCGACCTTGGCTGATCTGGCGGAGCAGCGGGTGGACTGGCCCGAACTCAAGGTCACCGACGACGCCCGCCTCACTGCCTTCGAGCACTACGCCGACGCGGAGCTGGCCGCCGGCCGCCACTACGCGGTGGTCGGTGAACTGGAGCGTCTGGTAGCGGCCACCGACATCCCGCATGAGGCCTTGTGTGCACAGTTGATGCTCGCGTTGTACCGCTGTGGCCGGCGGGCCGACGCGCTGGGGGTGTACCGCCGGGCACGCACCGAACTGACGGAGAAACGGGGCGTCGAGCCGGGACGTCTGATGCAGCAACTGGAAAGGGCCATCCTCGACCATCATCCCGGCTTGACGTTGCCTTCCACCCGGTCGGAGGCACTGACGCATCGTCATTTCACGCCGTCGGCGTTCTGACGTACCTCCGGGGCCGCGCAGGACCCCGGAGGTACGCACATCACGCCGTCGCGGCCATCTCCGCAGTCAACCAGGCGGGGAGATCTCGACGATTGGAGACATCCAGCTTTCGGTACACCCGGGTGAGGTGCTGCTCTACCGTGCTCGGGGTGATGAACAGCCGCTCGCCGATCTCGCGGTTGGTGTAGCCCAGCACCGCCAAGCACGCGACCCGCCGTTCGGAGGCGGTCAGGTCGGCGGCACCCGGCAGCCCGCTGTCATGCATCGCGGGGGGCGCAGACTGGCTCTTTCTGGCGGCAAGCAGGTCCTGGCGCAGCGGTTGAGCCTCACAGGAAGTCGCGAGGTGCCAAGCGCGCCGGAAGGCCATGCGGGCACGTCCCGTCTCGTTGACCAGCTGGTGTACCCGGCTCACCTCGGCCAGCGTCCGGGCCTGCTCGTACCGATCGCCACAGACCTCGAACAGCTCAAGAGCCCGGCTGAGTGCCGGGCGCGAGCGGGCACCGGGCGTCAGTTGTGCTTGCAGCCGCAAGGCGGTGGCCTCGGTGCGGGCGGACGGGCTGCGCCGAAGCTGCTCGATCAGGCACCGTTGCGCCTCGTCGGTCGCACCCAGCTGCACGAACACCTCTGCGGCACCGACCCGCCATGCGGGAGCCAGGGAGTCGTCGAGCCGCCATCTGTGGCACAACCTGCCGCACGAGAGGAAGTCGTCGAGGGCGGCCTGCAGCTGTCCGGTCGCCAGGTGGTAGTGACCGCGCGAATGCAAGTACCCCACCCCCCACCGACTGTCGGTCAGTGCTTCAGGCAGGGGTAGCGCGAGCCACTGCGCCCCTTCTTCGAACTCACCGGCGCGAGTGGACGCCATGACCAAGACACCGAGCGGCTGCCCCACCACCACCCCCCACGACTTGCGCGTGAGATGAGTCAGCGCCGCCTGTGCGTGCTCGATGGCGAGGGCCAAGGCGCCTTGACGCAATGCGGCCTCAGCCCGCGCCCCCGCCACGATGGCTTCCCAGGCCGCAGCCTGCGGCATGATGCCGTCGCGGAGCAGCCGGTCGCAGTGGGCGATCACCGTTGTCGTACGGTCGGCGTCGTTGAGCACGGCGAAGGCCAGCAGTGCGGCCTCCTGCGCCCACATGCCGCCTCGGCTCGGATCCACGCCTTCCAGGATCATGTCGGCGTCCTCGCACGCGCCGTCGCTGTCGCCGGTGGCCAACCGGTGCGACATCGCGCCGACCCGTTGCAGCCAGGGATCGGCCTCGGGCGCGTCGGCCCGCGGTGGGACGGCGTCGACGGCCAGGCTCGGATAGGACGACCGAAGCCAGTGCTCGAACGGGGCAAGCGACGGGGTCGCGTCGTTCGCCCGCAACGACGTCAGGACGCGGCGCGCATCGGCGACGCGGCCGTGCCACAGCAACTGCCGCACCAGCGCCATCCGGTGATGGGCGTCGAGCTGGTCGAGGTCGGCTGCGCAGACAAGGACGTCAAGGTGCATGGCGGCGGCGGCGGGCGACACGACGGACTGCAGCTGGGCCAGTCGAGATCTCAGCTCGGCGCGGGTGCCCTCGTGGTTGCTCGCGTCGACCGCCGCCCTGAGGCGTTCCGTCGCCAGCCGGACGTCTCCTGCGTCGGTCGCCTGGGCCGCGGCACGCACCAGGACGTCCGCCGCCCACTGCGGGTGCGGCTGCCGGGCGCGGACGAGGTGGTGCACCAGCAGGTCGTCTGCGCGGCCCCGCAGGTAACGCAGGAGCGCGGCCCGCTGGTGCAGCGCCGCCCGCTGTTTGGCCGTCATGTCGTCGAGCGCGGCGGCCATGGCGGCGCGGTGGCGAGGCCGGCCGGCCGCCAGGAGCCCGGCCGCGGAGGTGTTCTCCAGGCTCTGCTCGAGAGCCTCGGGCGTGGTCTCGATGAGCCACGCGATATCCGCGGAGCTGGCGTCGTCCTGCCACACGGCCGCGGCCCGTACGGCGTGCAGGGAAAGCGGATCGCCTCGGCGGAGGCAGTCGATCAATGTACGACCGTATCCGTCCCGGTGGGGCGCACCATGGCGATCCTGGTCTTCGAGCAGAGCCATCAGCAGAGCGGGGTTTCCACCGCTGAGGCGGTGGTAATCGGCTGCCAGACCGGGCGTGATCTCCACGCGGGCCTGTTGGCGAACCACGCCGGCGATCTCGTGCTCAGACAGTGGCGTCATGACCTGGCGCCACACGTGCGGCAGATGCAGCAGCTCTCCGCGGAGCTCCGGCAGTGACGACGGTGCGTCCGGATGCTCGGTCAACACCAGCTTGAGCGGGGTAGCGGCCATGCGGCGGACCACATGACGCAGAAACAGCAGGGAGGCGGGATCGGCGTGGTGGGCATCGTCCACCTGAATGAGAAGCGGGCGCTTCTGCGCAGATTCCAGAAGGCTTAGATAGAGTTGCTGAAATTGCCGAAGAACGACCGGGCTGGCGGAGTTGCCGGAAGCCAGCGCCTCGGCTGACACGGCGGCGGCAGAGTCGAGCATCGTGCTGATCCGGCGCGGACGCCGCGAGATGTGGTCCGCATGATGAAACCATTGCCGGGCAATGTCCAGGGGAAGACTCCGCTCGTCCTGTTTGGCCGACGCGCGCAGTACGGCGTGGCCGGATGCGGTAGCCTGGGCGGCAAGTCGATCGAGTAGATGGGTCTTTCCCAGGCCCGCGGCCCCGTGCACCAACAGCACATTACGCCGGCCAGAAATCAGTTCCTGTGAAACGCTTCCGAACAATTTTGGACATAAGGCTTCTTCGACGTTATCCACATTCTCCCCCGAGATGGACTACTCTGCCTTAGTACACCAGAACGATAAATCACGATCTCGCAAACACGGTATCAAGTAATTGCACTGCGGTGCCGCCCGGTACCCACCGGCCGGCAACGGGCCACCCATTGCTGTCATCGTCAAGTATTTCGGCGTCAGCCTTCGGCGGCAGTCTCGGTGCCGGAGCCGTCCTATCGGCCCTGGGGGACGGCGGCCTGGGCAGCGAGCACCTCGTCCACGATGGCCGTGGTGTGATCGCCGCGGCGGAACGACGGCGCGGCCAGCAGCTGCGCCAGGAACGGCATGGTCGTGCGTACGCCCGGCCCGGTGACCTGGAACTCGGCCAGGGCGCGCTGCATCCGCTCGATTGCCTGCTCTCGATCGGGAGCCCAGACGAGCAGCTTCGCCAGCAACGAGTCGTAGTCGGCCGGGACGCGGTAGCCCGGGTAGCCGTGAGTGTCGACCCGGACGAAGGGGCCCGCGGCCGGCACGAATGTTTCGAGCAGCCCGGGCGAGGGCGCGAAGTTGCGCGCGGGGTCCTCCACATTGACCCGGCATTCGATGACCGCTCCTCGGGGGTGGACATCCTCCTGCCGCAGGCGCAGCGGCTCCCCGGCGGCGATCCGGATCTGTTCGGCCACCAGGTCGACACCGGTGGCCATCTCGGTGACCGGGTGCTCGACCTGGATACGGCAGTTGACCTCCATGAAGAAGAAGTGGTGATCTCCGTCGACGAGGAACTCGAACGTGCCCGCACCGACGTATCCCGCGGCGCGTGCGCCCCGGATCGCAGCGGCCCCCATCGCCCGTCGTACCTCCTCCGGCAAGCCGGGTGCCGGAGTTTCCTCCACGAGCTTCTGGTGTCGGCGCTGCGCGGAGCAGTCCCGTTCGCCGAGCTCGATCACCTCGCCGTACCGGTCGGCGAGAATCTGGATCTCGACATGCCGGGCACGCTCCAGATACCGCTCGACGTAGACCCGGCTGTCGCCGAACAGGGCCTGCGCGGTCGCCTTCGTCTCGGCGTAGGCCTGGGCGAACCCGGCCGGTTCGCGGACCATGGCCATGCCACGTCCGCCGCCGCCCGCCGCGGCCTTGATGATGACCGGATATCCGATCTCCGCCACCACGGCCTGCGCCTCGTGCAGGGTGGCCAGCGGCTCGATGCTGCCCGGCAGCATCGGTACGTCGGCGTGCTTCATCACCGCCCGCGCTGCCGTCTTGTCGCCCAGCTGGGCGATGACTTCGGCCGGTGGTCCGATGAAAGCGATGTCATTGGCCGCGCAGACTTCGGCGAAGTACGGATCCTCGGACAGGAAGCCGTACCCGGGGTGGATCGCGTCGGCGCCGGTCAGCCGCGCTGCCTCGATGATCGCCGGCATGTTGAGGTAGCTGCGCCTGGCGGGACCGGGTCCGATCTGCACGGCCTCGTCGGCGTACTGCACCAGTGCGGAGCACCGGTCCACGACCGAGTGGACCGCCACGGTCCGGACACCGAGTTCGCGGCAGGCGCGGGCGACCCGCAGACCGATCTCGCCCCGGTTGGCGATAAGCACCTTCTCGAACACCCTGCCACCCCTAGTCGTGAGTCGGATCGATCAAGAAGAGCCGGTCGCCGTACTCGACCATGGCGCCGTCGGCGACGAGTACCTGCCGCACCGTTCCGGCCACGGCCGCCTCGGCCGGGATCATGAGCTTCATCGCCTCGATGATGCCGATCTGCTGGCCCTGCCGGATGGCGTCTCCCACCTGCACGAACGGCGCCGCTCCGGGCTCCGGCGCATGGTAGAAGGCCCCCACCATCTCGGCGGTGAGGTAGGCGCCGTCGTCGGTCGCGGCGGGCGCCGTGACGGGCGCGGTGGCGTCTGCGGGGCCGAGCACCGGTGCGGTGGACGCGGCTGCCGCCTGTTCGGGCCACTCGAGCTGGATCTCGGCGCCGTCGTTGCGGAGCTTCATCGACCGGGGCGGACGGTTCAGTCCCGCCAGTAACCGCAATGCGGTGTCCTGTAGCTGGTCGAGCGCCGCCCCGGATTCGGTGCCGCCCATCGCATCGGCGTTGCCACCGGTCATCTCATTGCCTCCACCGTAGTTACGACCTCACTGCCGAACTGCCGGAACTTCCGGCGGCGCGACTCGACCAGCCGGGCGGGGTTGGACGCCGACAGGCGCCGTAGAGCCGTGACCAGCGCGTCGTGGACGAGGCCCGCCGCGGCCTGATGATCGCTGTGTGCCCCGCCGAGCGGTTCGGGGATGACCCCGTCGATCAGGCCCGCCTGCAGAAGCCGCCGCGCGTCGACCCGTAGAGCCTCCGCCGCCCGCGGCGCCGCTGTGGCGTCGCTCCACAGGATCGCGGCACAGCCCTCCGGGCTGATCACCGAATAGACGGCGTTCGCGCACATCAGGACCTGATCCGCGACCGCCAGCGCCAACGCGCCGCCGCTGCCGCCCTCGCCGGTGATGACCGTGATCACCGGTACCGGCAGACCGGACATCAGCCGGATGCTCTCCGCGATCGCGACCGCCTGCCCCTGCTCCTCCGCAGCGATGCCGGGATACGCACCCGGCGTGTCCACGAAGGTGATCACCGGGAGACCCAGCTTGGCGGCGAGCCGGCACAGCCGGGCCGCCTTGCGGTAGCCGGCCGGCGAGGCCATGCCGTAGTTCCGCTTGACCAGCTCGGCCGGGCCCGATCCCTTCTGGTGGCCGACGACGACGAGCGGTACGCCGGCCAGACGGGCCAGCCCGCCGACGATGGCGGCGCAGTCGCCGGAGATCCGGTCACCACGCAACTCCACGTAGTCGTCGAAGACCCGGCTGAGGTAATCGAGTGTCGTGGGCCGGTTGACGTTGCGGGCGCGCTGAACGGCGTCCCACGCCGGCACCTCCGGCAGGGCTGCCACATCGGTGACGACGACGTCCTCGACGGCCGCCCCGGTGTCCCGGCCACGGCGTCCGCCGGTGCCGAGGATCCGGCTGAGTACCTGACGCAGCGCGTGCCGGGGATGGATGGCGTCGATCAGCCCGCGCTCGAGCAGGAACTCCGCGGTCTGGAAGCCCGGCGGAAGGGTCTGCCGGATGGTCTGCGCGATGACCCGTGGGCCGGCGAACCCCAGCCGGGCGCCCGGTTCGGCGATTATCACGTCGGCCAGGGTCGCGAACGAGGCCGCGACCCCGCCGTACGTCGGGTCGGTCACCAGCGAGACGGTGAGGATGCCGGCCTCGTCGAGCTGCCCCAGCGCCTGGCTCGTCTTGGCCATCTGCATGAGGGCCACCGCACCCTCCTGCATGCGGGCACCGCCGGAGGCGGTCACCATGAGCAGCGGTACCCGGCGGCGCAGCGCCACGTCCGCTGCGGTGGCGATGACCTCCCCGACCCCTGCGCCCAGACTGCCGCCGAGGAAGCGGAAGTCCATCACCGCCGCGATCACCGGCTGCCCGTGGACCCGGCCGGCGGCGATGACCGCCGCCTCGCTCAGTCCGGTGCTTTTCTGCGCCGCCGCCCAACGCTCCGGGTACGGCTTCGAGTCGACGAACGACAGGGGGTCCCGCATGCGAACCGCCACGTCGATGCGCTCGACCGAGTCGGGATCCAGGAGCTGGTCCAGACGCTCCAGCGCGGTCAGCCGATGATGGCTGCCGCAGTCCGGGCAGACCTTGAGGTTCCGGTGCAGGCGCTTGCTGTAGATCATGTTGCGGCAGCCGGGGCACACCAGCCAGCAGGTGGCCTCGGCGTCTTCTGTGGGACGCAGGGTGTCCGTCACAGTCGATCTCCCCTCAGCACGGTCGGCCGGCGGTGACCGCCGACAGCGGATTGGCCGCCAGCGACGGCGGGAACTTGTGTCTGGCGCGGTGGTCCATCCAGCAAGCTCAGGAATGCGCCACCGTGGCGGTGACGAATCGGACCGGTACCGGGATGGACAGCGGGCCTGGCCCGTCCCGCATGTCGTCGAGTGCGGTGATCAGTCGCTCCCGCAGCTCGGTGCTCTCGGCCGGCGGCAGGTGCTGCCAGAGCAGGCGCATGCCCTGCGTGTGTGACCAGTCGACCCAGGCTTCCCCGGACGTGGCCACCATGTCGATGTCCTCGTCCGTGACCCGCACATCGGCGAATCCAGCGCGGTGCATGGTGGCGATCAGGTCGCCTTCGTCTGCGAGCCAGCTGTTGAACCGGCGGCGCAGCTCGTCGGGCTGCCAGGCCGGGGGCAGGTTGCGGAGCAGGCGGGCAGGGATCAGTTCGGTGAAGACCGGCGGCAGGAACGGAAAAGTGTCGTCGGTGAAGACCGGGCTGGTGAACGCGAGCCGCCCGCCGGGGGAGAGCAGACGGGCGTACCGGGCGACTGCCGCCGGCGCATCCGGCATGAAGATCACGCTGTAGCTGCCGGTGATGACGTCGAAGGAATGGGCGGGCAGATCCGGGTCTTCACCGTCCATGACCCGCACCTTCACGGTGGCGGACAGCCGCTGGCGGGCGATCTCCAGAGCGGCCTCGTCGATCATCGCCGGCGCGATGTCGATGCCCAGCACCTGACCACTGGGACCCACCGCGGCGGCGGCCGGGAACAGGCAGGCACCGCGCCCGCAGCCGATGTCGAGCACACGCTGCCCGGCGGCGGGTGCAGCGTGCTCGACCAGACGCTGGCCCATGGGGGCGAAGAACTGGACTCCCATCCGGTCGTAGCTTGCCGCGGCGGCGTTGAACGCGTTGGTCACCGCAGCCTTGTAGGTCGTGGTCTCCATGGGTTGGGTCCTCCCGGGATGGGCGCTGGTGAGGCGCCCGTTGCGCGAAGTGCCCGCGGGCCGCAGCCGGCAGGCACTTCGCTGACGATCCGATGTCCGCGCCGTTACCGGGCGCGGGCGCCGGCTACTGGGCGCACTGCGCGACCCAGTCCAAGGTGCTGCGGACGTCGGTGGGCTCGAGCTGGATGATGACGCGGGTCTGCGGTTCCGGGTCGTCGTGTCCGACGACCTGATAGCGCTCGTTGAGCCGGTCGAAGTGTGCCGGGGCGCCCTCCTCCGTCGTCATGACGAGGGTGGTCTCGACGTGCACCACCCGGGTCATGTCCTTCGGGTCCATGAGCAGAAGAGACGCCTGCTTGTCCCGCTCGATGGCGGCCAGCCAGCGCGAGCCGCGCCAGCTGTTGAGCCAGAAATGGCCGTCGCGGAACTCGTACCAGGCGGGGTCCATCTTGACCACGCCGTTCTTGCGCTTGGTACCGACGACAATCGGCATCACCTCGTCCAGGAACGCGGCGACCCGGTCACTGATGTCGGGGTGCATGACTACCTCCACAGACAAAACGCGTACGGCCAGAGAGCATCAACGGAATGAGTCGGCGTGCTCGAACGCCCACTGCGCCAGGGTGCGGCCGGGACGGCCGGTGACCTGCTCGACGACCGGGCTGACCGTCGGCGGGTGGGCTTCGAAGTGCTTGTAGTGGCCCATGATCTCGTCGACCAGCTCGGGCGGCATTCCCTGTCCGATCCAGTCCTGACGAGCCTGCTCGGGGGTCAGTTCCTCGAAGGCGATGTCGATCCCGGTGCCCACCGCGATGGACCGGACCTGGTCGCGCTCGGTAAGTGCCTGCGGACCGGTCAGTTCGTACTTGGCTCCGGCGTGGCCGTCCTCGGTCAGTGCGGCGACCGCCACGGCGGCGATGTCGGCCTCGTGCACGGGCGCGCCCAGAACATCGGGGAACCCGCAGCGCACCTTCTTCTCCGCCCGGATCGACTGTCCCCAGCTGTAGATCTTGTTGGTGGCGAACTCGCCCGGCCGCAGCATCGTCCAGTCCAGCGACGAGGCTTCCACGGACTCCTCGGCGAGCCGGTGATGCTCGTCGTGGCCGTACATGACGGCGTTGGACGACAGGAGCACGATCCGTCGTACACCGGCCTTCTCGGCCACCGCCGGCACGTCAGTGGTCACCTTCGCCTCGGTGAAGGACTGCCCGGACTGGTCGGGGTAGGCCAGCGGGAACAGGAACAGACTCTCCACACCCCGGAGCACCTCCTGCAGCCTGTCGAGATCGTTCAGATCGCCCTGCAGGACCTCCACGCCAGCGGGTACTCGTGCCCGGGACGGGTCGCGGGTCAGTGCCCGGACCTGGGCCCCGCGTCGGGCCAGCAGGTCGACCACGTTGCGGCCGACATTTCCGGTCGCCCCAGTCACCAAGATCGTCATGTTTCCTCCTTGCACCACGGGTCGGATGCCTGGTCGGACACTCGCAGCGCGTGCTAAGGGATCGCTCTAGCTTCACTGGCAGATGGTTGCTTCCCGGCCGTCACCAGCCCCGGGACAGAGGACTAGGCAGTCATAGCTCGCAGAGCAGACAGAACGATCCGCCGAGCGCCGGGGTCACGCGCGAAGGTGCGCCGCCGGGTGGCCGTAGCGCTTTCCCAGCGCGCGTTGAGGACGCCTTCTTAGCTTCGCGGAAGCAGCCCTCGACGGAAGCGACGGAGACACCATGACGGGCACCCTGCTCGCACCCTCAGATACCACGGCGCGTACGGCGCATGCCCTGCCCACCGCCATCGTGATGTTCGGTGCCTCCGGCGACCTCGCCCGGCGGGAGCTGTTCCCTGCGCTGATCAACCTGTTCCGACAGGGACGGCTCCCGGAACAGTCGTTGGTGATCGGCGTCGGGCGCAGCCCGCTGGACGACGAGACGCTGCGCGAGCGGATCCGCGGCTGGCTGCCCTCGGCGGAGTCGCAGTGGCTCGGACGCATCCGCTACCTGCGGGGCGGCTACGACGATCCGGCCACGTACGCCGGCCTGGCAACCATGCTGGCCGACCACGCCTCCCAATTGCCGGTACCCGCCGACCGCCTGTACTACCTGTCCACCCCGGCGCAGGCATTCGAGCCGGTCATCGGCCACCTCGCCGCCGCCGGACTGAACCGGGCGGTCGCCGGGGGACACACCCGCATAGTGATCGAGAAGCCGTTCGGCCAGGACGAAACTTCCGCTCAGCGGCTCGACGCGGTGCTGCACCGCGCCTTCGATGAGAGCCAGGTGTACCGCATCGACCACTACCTCGGGAAAGACGCCGTCCAGAACATTCTCACGCTGCGCTTCGCCAACGCCGCGTTTCAGCCGATGTGGCACCGCTCGTGGGTGGACAACGTGCAGATCACGGTCTCCGAAACGGTGGGAGTGAACGATCGGGGCGGCTTCTACGAGACCGCTGGCGCCGCCCGTGACATGCTGCAGAATCACGTTCTGCAGCTCCTTGCGCTCACCATGATGGAGCCGCCTGCATCGCTGTCCAGCGAGGCGATCCGGGACGAGAAGGTGCGTCTCCTCGAGGCGGTCCGGCTGGCCGGTCCCGCCGAGCTGGACCGGCTCTGCGTTCGGGGCCAGTACGGTCCCGCACCGGAGGGCAGCACCACACCGGGGTATCTCCAGGAACCGAACGTCGACCCGGCCAGCCGTACCGAGACGTACGCGGCGTTACGGCTCGAGGTCGACAACCCCCGGTGGTCCGGCGTGCCCGTCTACGTACGTACGGGCAAGTGCCTACCACGGCGCATGGCCGAGGTGGTCCTGCAGTTGCGGCGACCGCAGCATCTCCCGTTCGCCTTCGGTCATGTGCTCGACGACGCCCCGGAAGCGCTGGTGCTTCGTATCCAGCCCGATCCGGGGCTCCGGTTGCGCTTCGCCGCCAAGCGTCCCGGGCACCAGCTGTCGAGTCAGCCGGCCGAGATGACGTTCTCCTACCCGGCGCAGACACAGGCCGGCGTTCCTCAGGCGTACGAACGGCTGCTCCACGACGCACTGGTTGGTGACCCGAGCCTGTTCGTCCGCAGCGACGAGGTTCGGCAGAGCTGGCGGATCGTCGATCCGGTGGTGCGCTCGTGGGCGGCTTCGAGCACACCCGTACCCAGCTATCCCGCCGGCTCCTGGGGACCTGTCGAGGCCGACCGGTTGCTCACCCGCGAAGGACGGCGCTGGCACGACGACCGGTAACCGCACCTACCGGCTACCGGCTACCGGCCGGGAGCTAGTTGATGAGCATCGCGAGACCGTCAAGGACGCGGGCGAGCCCGAAGTGATAGGCGTCGTCGGGAGCGCAGGCGCTGCGCCGCGCTGCGCCGACGGCTGTTCCGATGCGTACGGCGGTGGGGTAGGCGGCCGGGTCGAACGCCGGAGCGGGCTCGGAGTCGCTGGCCGCGAGCCGTCGCCCGCCGTGCAGAGCCGTACTGAGCAGCTGGGAGGGCGCGCTGCTCGCGGCGCAGAAGGCCGCCCGGACGAAGGTGAGCAGGTACGTCAGCGCGGCATCGGTAGTGATGTCGTCCAGGCCCAGCCCGGTGAAGGCGGACAGCTCGTATTCGTACTTGGCCAGGAAGCCCGGTCCCGGCGCGGCCGCCCGGGCGGGGGAGAGCTCGACCATCCACGGGTGCGACTCGAGCACGTCACGGTTCTGCTGCGCGATGGCGGTCAGGCGGGTGCGCCAGCAGTCCGGGTCCAGCGCCGGCCGAGGCATGCGCAGATAGACGGTATCGAGCATGTGGTCGAGGAGTTCCGCCTTACCGGGTACGTACGTGTACAGGGTCATGGGCGTGACGCGGAGCGCGTTGGCGACGGTACGCATGCTGAGACCGTCGAGCCCGGCCTCGTTGGCGACCTGTAGCGCAGCATCGACGACCTGATCGAGGTTGATCGTCGGCTTTCGTCCCCGCCCGGACCGTTGCACTTCCCGGGTGCGCCACAGCAGGGCGAGAGTATGAGCAGGATCTGACTTCACGCTGTTATGTCCGGACATACGGTCCCCCGCCGTTCCTTCATCGATGTGCGGTACACCCCAAGGATCCTCGGCACCGCGTGACAGCATTCGGCTGCGACCCTTCCATCAGGCTGCACCACGGCGCGAGCATCCCGACCACGACGCCGGCCCGGGTCCACTGCGGAGCGCGGGGGGTACCGGCGCATCGGTGGTGCTTCGGCCTCCTCGCGCCGATGTTCGCAGACGACGTCGACTCCGCCGTGCGAGCCGAATCCTCAATCCGCTAATCGGAAAGCGGTAGTGATTGCCTCAAGTCACACTTGGAACTCCTTGGCGCCGCTTGTCGCCCCTTGGTTTATGCCGTACCGTACGACGTACGCCAGCGGGTTGAGATGGGCCCGGGGATCCACGGCGGGGAACCTGAATGAAAGCTGTCGGTCATCGCTGCTCTCCATCGCCAGGCGCATTCTCAACCACGTTGACGAGCCAGTCGGCATCATTGCCGGCGCCAGTTTCACGGCCACCCGGCCACGGACAAATGGAGGTAGTCACCCGTGTATGCAACTCGCACACTTCGTGTCGTGGGCACCGCACTCGCCGCCCTCGCCATCGGTATGGGCGTCGCTGCCTCGCCGGCGTCCGCGGCGGCTCCTCAGGTGACGGTCGACCCGGCCCAGGCCCTGCAGGACGGTCAGTCCGTGACGGTGGCCGGATCCGGCTTCGCCGCAGGTGCGGAGCTGTTCGTGGGCCAGTGCAAGAGCGTTTCGGAGTCGATCTGCAACGCCGGGGACGTCGCTGTCGTGGCAGCCGACGAGCAGGGTTCTTTCTCCCTGACCCTCACCGTACGCCGCGCCTACGAGGGTGTGGACGTGGCAACCAACCAGCCGGCGGGCACCGTGGACTGCAGCGGTGATGCCAAGTGCGTCATCACCGTGGGCGACTCGACGACCTGGGCCGAACCCGTCGCGCTGAGCTTTTCCTCGTCGCTGTGAAATCGCTTTCCTGATTTTAAAATCCGCACTGCCGACTGGGTCGTGTCACTGTTGCAAGGACGATTCTGTCTGTAACGCGCCGGGCCGATTCGAGCTTCGCGGATAAGAGCTTGATTGTCGGGACGGGTGTCACCGGCAGTGGTGCGGTGCCGGCGCTGATGCCGTCGGCACCGCCCACCGTCCGGCTCGACGGCGGCATTCACCAGCCTGTCGGCGCCATGCGAGACGGCTGCGATGTTCACACTGGCCGACCTGCTTGCCGTCATCCAGGGTGTATCACCATCTACCCGTGAAGGGAATCACCATGACCGATCAAGGCCGCATCATCCTGGTGACCGGCGCGACCGGGCTCCAGGGCGGCGCCACCGCCCGAGCCCTGCTGTCCCGAGGTTGGCGCGTGCGGGCGATGACCCGCGACCTCACGTCCGAGTCGGCGCAGCGATTGGCGGCTGACGGCGCCGAGCTGATCCAGGCCGACCTGAATGACGAGCACGCGCTCGCTCAGGCGATGACAGGCGCATACGGCGTGTTCAGCGTGCAGACGTTCATGACCGCGGCCGGGCTCGGCGGCGAGGTGCGGCAAGGAAAGGCGGTCGCGCGCGCGGCCAAGAAGGCGGGCGTCGCGCACGTCGTGTACACCTCCGTCGGCGGCGCCGACCGCACGAGCGGGGTTCCGCACTTCGACAGCAAGTGGGCCATCGAGCGCGAGCTCGCGGATCTCGGCGTACCGACCACCGTCCTGCGGCCCACCTTCTTCATGGACAACTTCGCCGCACACGGCCCGGAGGTGGTCGAGGGGGAGCTGGTGCTCCGGCTGGCGCTCGAGCCGGACACGCGTGTGCAGCTCATCGCCACCGAAGACATCGGTGCCGTCGCTGCGGAGGCGTTCGGCGATCCGGAGCGCTACATCGGCCGTGCCGTGGAGCTGGCCGGCGACGAGCTCACCGCTACCGAGATCGCGCAGACCCTCGGCCGGGCGGCAGGACTTCCCGGCCGGTTCGAACAGCTGTCCCTGGCGGATGTCGCGGGGAACCCGTACATCCCGTACAGCCACGAGATCGCGCTGATGTTCGAATGGTTCCAGAAGGCCGGCTACCGCGCCGATGTGCCGGCTCTGCGCGCGCAGCACCCGCAGCTGAAGACCTTCGCGAGCTGGTTGCAGGCGATCGACTGGAAGGTGGCCGCGCGGGTCTAGACGTCGCGGGCCCATCGGACTGGCGAGCCTCACTGCTCGATCGGCGAAGTTCGCGCAGTGCGACCCTCTCAACCCGAGACCGTACACAGTACGGTAGGGCATACGTCAGGGCGATGCGAAGGCGAGGTTTCGATGGGCGTGGACAACGCCAGTGGCGGACCGGCGGGAAGCCTGGCACTGCTGTGGGGGCTGCATGGCCGGCAGCGGCGCCGGGGCAGGTCCGACATCAGCGTCGAAAGAATTGTTGCGGTGGCGATCGAGGTCGCCGATGCCGAAGGGCTGGCGGCAGTGTCCATGCGCCGGATCGCCGAGGCGGTCGGCGTGGCGACGATGTCGCTCTACAGCTACGTGCCGGGGAAGAACGAACTGGTCGATCTCATGCTGGACCACGCCTACGGCGAGATGTCGCGCCCGAACGAGGTGCCAGGCGGGTGGCGGGCGAAACTGGAGCTCGTCGCCCGGGAGAGCTGGCGCTTGTACCGCCGTCACCCGTGGATTCTGCAGATCCCCAACGGACGCGTGCCGTTGGGCCCGAACGCCGTGGCGAAGTACGACTACGAGCTGCGGACCGTCGACGGCATCGGGTTGAGCGAGATCGAGATGGACTCGGTCGTCAATCTCATGGTCGCCCACGTGGAGAGCGCGGCCCGCCGGTGGTTCGAGGCGTCGCAGGTGGAGCAGAACAGCGGCATGACCGACCAGCAGTGGTGGGCGGTCAACGGCCCGCTGCTGCGCAACATCATCGACGAATCCCGCTTCCCGCACGCCGCGCGGGTCGGCGCCGTGACCGGCGAGGCGTATGGCAGCGCCTACGAGCCGGAGCAGGCCTTCGAATTCGGCCTCGGCCGTGTTCTGGACGGCATTGAAGTGCTGGTGGAGCAGCGGGCGGTCAGTGCCCGGCTCCCTTGATGAACATCCATGCGAAGGGGCTAGCGTACTGCGTACGGTATGGTGTACGTTAGGCTTCTGTGAAGATGCGGCAGTTCCCTGGAAGGGGTCGAAGTGCAATCCAGTGATCTCGCGGTGGTGGCGGAAGGACTGCGCAAGCGCTATGGCGACAAGAACGCTTTGGACGGCTTCAACCTGACGGTGCCGCAGGGCACGGTGTGTGGCCTGCTCGGTCCCAACGGTGCCGGCAAGACCACGTCCGTGCGCATCCTGTCCACTCTGCTGCGCCTTGACGGCGGAGTTGCCCGGGTGGCCGGTTACGACGTGGCCAAGCAGCCGGACAAGGTGCGCAGCCGGATCGGGCTGGTGGGCCAGAACGCCGCAGTGGACGAGGTCCTCAGCGGGAAGCAGAACCTGATCATGTTCGGCCGGCTGTTCCACCTCAATGCCCGGCAGGCCCGGCAGCGAGCCGACGAACTCCTGCAGCAGTTCGGCCTGGCGGACACCGGCAGTAAGCCGGTCAAGGCGTACTCCGGAGGCATGCGGCGGCGGCTCGACCTCGCAGCCAGCATGATCCTGGCGCCGGCCGTGCTGTTCCTCGACGAGCCGACGGTGGGTCTCGACCCGCGTAGCCGCAACGAGGTCTGGCAGGCGGTCCGCGATCTGGTCAGTGTCGGTACCACCGTGCTGCTCACCACGCAGTACCTCGACGAGGCCGACCAGCTCGCCTCCCAGATCAATGTCATCGATCAAGGCCGGGTCATCGCCGAGGGGAGCCCCACGGAGCTCAAGGCGCAGCTCGGAGGGGACCGCATCGACATCGTCGTGCGTGACGCGCACGAGCTGCCGAGTGCGGCTCAGGCGTTGAGCCAGCTGGCGGACGCCCGGGCCGTTATCGACGAGGACAACCGCCAGGTGAGCGTCCAGGTGAACAATCGCCGGCTCGCGCTCGCCGAGGTCGTCCGGACGCTGGACGAGATGGGCGTCGCCATCAATGACCTGGCGTTGCGTCGCCCCACCCTGGACGAGGTGTTCCTGCACCTCACCGGCAACCGCACGCCCGTACAGAAGTCCGCAGAGAAGGTGAACTCTTGAGCATCGCCAGCCCGAGCCTCACCCCTGTCGCCGGCGGCCGGCTCCGTTGGGTCCTCGCCGACAGCGTCACCCTCACCGGACGCGCCTTCCAGCACTGGATGCGCAACCCCGGTCCCGTCATCTTCTCGCTCGTGTTCAACGTGCTCATCGTGCTGATGTTCGTCTACCTGTTCGGCGGCGCCATGCAGGTGCCCGGCGGCGGGGAGTACCGCGACTTCCTGATGCCGGGCATGTTCACGATGACCATGTTGTTCGGTATCGGGCTGACCACGATCGCGGTGACCAGCGACGTCGACCGCGGGGTCACCGACAGGTTCCGGTCCATGCCCATGGCGTCGTCCGCGGTGCTCATCGGCCGGGCCGCGGCGGACATGTTCTTCTCGGTCCTCACGCTCGCGGTCATGGTCGTCGCCGGCCTGGTCATCGGCTGGGAGGCACACGGCTCCACCGGTGACACGTTGCAGGCCTTCGGGCTGATCCTGCTTCTGCGCTTCGCGCTGATCTGGGTCGGCATCTACCTCGGTCTGGCCCTCCAGGGCGAAGCGGTGACCGGTGTGCAGACACTCGAGTTCCCGCTCGGGTTCCTGTCCAGCGCTTTCGTGTCGCCGGACACCATGCCCGGCTGGCTCGGGACGGTCGCGGAGTGGAATCCGCTGTCGTCCACGGTGACCGCAGCCCGGACCCTCTTCCAGAATCCAGGCGTGGTGGGCGACTCGTGGGTCGTCGAGAACGCCGTCCTCATGGCGGTGATCTGGCCCTTGGCCATCATCGCCGTGTTCTTCCCCCTTGCGGTCAGCACGTACCGCAACCTGAGCCGCTGACCGGGCGCCGGTAACACCGGCTCCTGCGGCGGCCGCCCGGTGCGGGACGATATCCCCCGTTATCGTCCCGCACCGTTCGGCGGTTGGTCAGGACTTGCCCGGCCTGTCATCCTCGCGGTCCGTGTTGCGCCGCACGAACACCTCGATGCCCTCCAGGATTCGCTGCAGGCCGAACTCGAAATTGTGCGCGGCGTCGTGTGCCGTCCCGTGCGCCATCCCGACGGCCTGGCCAACGGCCGCGGCCATCGGGAAGCGGTTGACGTCCATGACCTTCATCAGCATGACGCTGTTCGCCTGCCACCACTGGTCATCGGTCATGCCGGTGCTCTGCTCGGCGCTGACCGCCTCGTGGGCGCGCCGGGCGGCACCCTCGGCATGGCCGAGAACCAGGCTCACCACGCTGTCCATCTCGATCTCACTGAGGCCGATGTCAGCGACGGCACGTAGCTCATAGTCGTACTTGAGCAGGGCATTCGGCCCCAGCGACGGCCGGGCGGTGCCGACCTGCAGCATCCAGGGGTGCCGACGGTAAAGATTCCAGTTCTCTCGCGCCACCTGCTCCAGCCGCGCGCGCCAGCCGCCCGCCTGCTCCGCCGGCTTGGCCGTCTCCCCGTACACCGTGTCGAGCATGAGATCGATCAGCTCGGCCTTGCCGGGCACATAGGTGTAGAGCGACATCGTGCCGACACCGATCTGCTCGGCGACCCGCCGCATGGACAGGGCGGCGAGACCCTCGGCGTCGGCCAGGTCGATGGCGGCGCCGACGATGCCGTCCACGCTGAGATCCGACCGCCCGCTGCGCCCGACCTTCTCGTGGGTGCGCCACAGCAGCGCTAGGCTGCGGGCCGGGTCTCCACCACCACTGAACTCGATAGTCATCGCAGCCGGATAGTATCCGATTGCCGGGCGGTCCGGTCAGAGCCGGGCGGCGCGGCCGCGCCGCCGACAGGCCGCTGACCAGCACTTTATCGTCGCCATGTCGGCAGCGCCACAGGGAAACTGCGCGTCACGGTCGCCCGTAGGGGCAGTGGGACCGTGGCGTCGACAACCGTCCGTCGATCCCGCCCGCCGCGTTCGCCCGCCCAGGCGTCGCTCTGCGAGGGATCCATCGGCAGGGGGCGGAAGCCGGCGAAGCTCCGAGCATCCGCGGCAAGGTTGGCGCGCGTGGTCATCGCCCACAGCACGTCCTCGGGCGCGCTGATGTCCACGTCCTCATCCACCATGACGATCGTCTTGAGGAAGGGGTGCATCTCGAAGATCCGCCACGCGAGGCGGCCGAGCCGTCGTTCGGCCGCGGGCGTGGGTTTACGGACGCTCATGACGAGCAGCAGCATGCCGCCGCCCGCCGGCGCGAAATGCAGGTCGGCGATCAGCGCCCAGTCGGCATGGTCGATACCCGACAGGATCACAGACAGCTCACCGGCCATACCGAGGATCACCGACTGCTCACGTCCTGGGCCGATCACCGCCTCGTACACCGAGGACCGGCGGCTGGTCATCCCCGTCACCGTCACCACGGGCACGCTCCGATGGGCGGTGCCGTCGTACCCGAGGAACTCCGGCAACGACGTGCCGCCGTCGGGTCGTTCGTCCGCCGTGGTGTCGTCCAGGTAGCCCTCGATCACGATCTCGGTCTCGGCCAGCACCGGCGTCGGCTGGGTCCGGGCCGGCGCAAGCGTGATCGGCACACCGGCCAGCGCGCCGGCGAGGCCGAGCTTGCTGATTCCCGCCGGGAGGAAGCGGGACGCCACCGCGGAGGCGATCACCGCAGCGGGCGGGGCACCGATGTTGATCGATACGGGCAGCCGCTCACCACGCCGCAGCGCAGACTCGTGCAGGGCTCGGAGCTCCCGCCCCGGGACCATCCAGATCGTGAGCCGGTCGGGGCCGAGAATCAGCATCCGGTGGGTGGACATCGCCGTCGCGCCGGTAGCCGGGTCCGTCGCGAGCACCAGCCCCATCGTCACGAACGGCCCGGCATCCCGCCCGGTCGTGCGCAGCGCCGGCAGTTCCTGCAGAGCGGTGCCATGGTCGCGCTGCTGGCACGCGGCACCGCGTCGGCGCAGGTGCGGCTCGCGGACGGAGGTGAGCATCTCGCGCACGGTGTCCACGGTGACCCTGCCCGGCAGGCCGGGCAGCCAGCCGGCCACCCTCGCCGCGTCGCCGTAGAGGCCGAGCAGGACGGGGAACGGCGAGTCGGGTGCCGCGTCGTAGAGCGCCACGTCCTCCGGCCGCGACCACGGGGTGGCCGGAATGCCGGCGTACCGGGTGGCGAAGTGCGCAGCCACCCCGTCAAGGTCCACCGCGGTGTGCCGGTGCACCCGGCCGGGGGTGCGCCGGCGCAGGTCGGCGAGCGCCGCCCGGACCGACAACCCCGGCGCTGCGGATCGCGCGCTCACCGCGGCGTCCGGGCCCGGCGGTGACGGTCGACCTCCGTGAGCCAATCCGCCGGATCGATGGCGCCGAGCAGGCCGGTGCCGACCAGCAGACCGGCGTAGCCGAGGTCCAGCAACTCCGCCGCGTCGGCCGGTGCCGTGATCCCGCTCGCGCTGACCGGGCAGGCCGTCCCGGTTGCCCGGACGGTGGGCAGCAGCTGCCGGCTCCGGTCGAGATCGGCGGCGCCGCGTTCCCGGGTGCCGATGTCCTTGTTGTTGACCGCCACGACACAGTGCTCGCCGAGGTGCACGGCGGCCGCCTCCGCCGCGTCCGCCACCTCCACGAAGGGTGTCAGCCCCAGCTCCAACGCCGCCTCGGTGAGGTGAGCCAGCGTGTCCCGCGGCAGCAGGCGGGCGGTGAGCAGCACGGCCGACACGCCGAGGCGGCGGGCGGCCACCAGCTGCGAACGCCGGGTGAGGAAGTCTTTCTGCAGTACTGGCCGGACGGTCAGCGCAAGGACCTCCCGCAGCAGGTCGATGGAGCCGCCGAACCAACGGCCGGTGACGACCGACAGGCACGGCGCGCCGGCGTCGTGGAACGCCGCGACCAGGTCCGCCACCCGGCGGTCGCCCAGCAGGTCCGTACCGTCACCGGTACTCCGCTTGACCTCCATCACGACCGGCCGGGCGGCGGCTCGGAGGGCGGCGGCGAAGTCGTCACTCACCGCGGCACCACCGTTGGCGCGGCGCGCCACGTACGGACGATGTCCGTGATCCGCCCGCGGTCGAGCCGGCCGGCGGTGTCCCGCGCGCCGGTGTCGACGTCGACACCGTGGAACAGCGGATGCCCCGCCACAGGCTCGTGCGTACCGAGCCGTGCGTCGATGCCGCCGGCCAGCAGGAATGGCGCGCCGCACCGGTCGGCCAGCGCCAGCACCTGGTCGGCGGCCACCCGTCGGCCGGTGCTGCCGAGCCGGCCGTCTCCGGTCGCGGCGTCGATCAGGAACAGATCTGTGCCGGCCCGCAGGTACGCGTCGATGAGGCCCAGTTCCGGGCAGCCTTCCGGCCCGACGTGCAGAACCTTGACCACGGTCACCTCCGCGTGCGCCTTGACGGCCCGCACGACGCCCGGCGGCTGGTAGCCGTGCAGTTGGACCATGGGCACCGCGCTGGTCCGGATGAGGTCGCCGAGTCGCCGCGCATCACGCAGCAAGGTGACCAGGACCGCTTGTAGGCCCAGCGCCGCGGCCGTCCCGGCCAGCGTGACGAGACGATCCATGGGCAACTCCGCATGACCGCCGTCGACGCCGTGCCACAGACCGACCAGGTCGGCGCCGCCCGCGGCGACCGTCGCGACGTCGTCGGCGCTCACCGCGCCGCACACCTTGACGGCGGTCACCCGGCCACATCCGCCTCGAGCGACCCCGGCCGCAGCCGAACGCGGCTGCCGAACAGACCGGGGTGCGCCGCGCGCAGGTCCCCGATCACGAACTCGTACGGCAGGTCGTCGAACTCGCCGTGCTCGCGCAGGAATTCCATGTGGCGGCGTCCGGTCTGGTCGTACGGGTGGTGCACGCTGTCGGCGAGCCCGTCGAACTCCAGCGGAGCCATGCCGTACAACCTGCACAGCGTCCGGTTGAACACCGGCGTGGCCCGTATCCACCGGCCGTCCAGCCGCACCGAGGTGAGGCAGTGCTGGTGGAAGACGTCACCGCCCAGATGCGTCTTGAGCCGCGGCGACGCCAGATGGTTGCGCACATCGGTCAGAACCAGCCGGCTGGGCAGGCCGATGGCCCTCAGGCAGGCGGCGTACAAGACCGACTTGTGCAGGCACATGCCGGTGCCGGACGCGGCGATCCGGCTGGCCCGCATCCCGTCCCGGGACAGGTCGGCGTCGTAGATCTCGTATCGGATCCGGTCGCGCACCCGGTAGTACAGCCAGACCGCACGCTCGCGCGGGGTCGCCTCCTGGTCCCCGGGGATCCCGGCCATGAATGCCTGGACCTCCGTGGCGTGGAAGTCCAGGAACTCCGTCGCGCGCAGGCCCGAGTCGGCCGTTGCGGTGTCGTGCTTTGACATCTGGGGTCCTCGGTTCTCCGGCTCCGCCTCCGGCGAAGCGCGCTTACAGACCCAGCATCGACGCGATGCGGTTGCGCTGGATCTCGGACGTCCCGGAGTAGATGGTTCCGGCGACCGCGTCGCGGAGGTCCTTCTCCAAGCCGTACTCCGTGGTGTAGCCGTTGCCGCCGAAGATCTGCACGGCCGCCAGTGCGGACGCGACATTGCCCTCGCTGGACAGCAGCTTGCCGATGGCGACGTCGGTGGTGATGTTCTCGCCTCGCAGGGACCGCTCGGCCGTGGCGAACAACCACGAGCGGGCGGTCTCGAGCTGGATCTTCATGTCGACCAGCTTGTGGGCGACGGCCTGGAAGGATCCGATGGCCTGCCCGAACTGGCGCCGGGTGCGGGCGTACTCCAGGCAGCGGTCCAGCCGGTGCTGCATCTCGCCTGTCTTGATGACGAACGAGCAGAGGATCTCCCACTGCATGACGTGGTCCAGGACGAGGAAACCACCCCCGACCCGGCCGATCACGTGGGAGGCGGGTATCCGGCAGTCGTCGAGGAACAGCTCGCACAGCGGCGACGTGCGCAGCCCCATCTTGGCGATCGGCTGGCCGCGGACGAGACCGGGAGTGTCCGCCGGAACCAGAAAGGCGGTGATTCCCAGCGGGCCCGCGTCCGGGTGGGTGCGCGCGTACACCACCACCATGTCGGCCACCGGACCGTTGCTCACGAACGCCTTGCTTCCGTTCAGGACGAAGTGGTCGCCGTCGCGAATGGCCCGGGTCCGCATGGCCAAGGCGTCCGATCCGCTGTCCGGTTCGGTGATCGCATGCGCACCGATCGCCGTGCCTGCGCTCACTGCCGGCAGGTACTCGGCCTTCAGCCGCGCGGAACCGAACCGCTGCAGCGCCACGCCGGTGCTCACCATGTGTGTGGAGACGGAGAAGCTCAGGCCGGCGTCACGGCAGCCCTCACCGAGGCCTTCGAGCACGTACATCGTGGTCAGCAGGTTCTGGCCAAGCCCGCCGTACCGCTCGTCCACGGCCAGGCCGAGGACACCGGTGTCCGCCACCAGTTTCCAGGCCTCCGCGGGAAACCGGGCGGCCGCGTCCCGCTCGAGGTGCCCCTCGTTCACCGCCGGCAGGCAGGCGGCGAGGCCGGCCCTGAGCGCCTTCTGCTCCTCCGTCCACATCATCAGAATCGCCGGTCAGTACTGCGAGAAGCCGTCGCCGTCGAGGTTGTGCCGCTCGTCGCCCTGCAGCGCGGGGGAGAAGACACAGACCAGGCGCAGGTCCTCCTCCGGGGAGGCGACCAGGAAGTGCGGGTCGTGAGCATCGAGGGCGTAGAGAACACCCGGCTCGAGCGCGTGCGAGTTGCCGTCGATGTCGACCACCTCGCCGCGGCCTTCGATGCAGTAGCAGGCTTCCAGGTGCCGCCGGTACTCGAGCCGGCTCTTGGTCCCGGCGGTCACCGTGGTGTCGGTGATGGTGAAGCCGAGCCCGTCCGCCGCGAGCAGGAACCGCCTGCTCGTGCCATTGCCCCAGTCGACGTTCGGAACCTTGTCCCAGGAACGGATGATCATCTGTGTCTCCTATCGGGTGGATGTGCTGTCGCTGCGGAGCTCGCCGATGAACCGGCTGAGCGTGTCTGTGACGTCGCGCTGCTGCGCCGTGGCCTGTTCCAGCCGGGCGACGGCCGCGCTGCCGACCACCGCGGCGTCCGCTCCGGTCGCAGCCACGGCAGCGAGGTCGGCGGCGGATCGGACACCGAAGCCGACCGCGATCGGTGCGGAGGCCCGTGCCCGAAGACGGCTGACGACGTCGGAGAGGCCGGCGTAGCCGTGAGCGGCGACGGTGCCGCTGCGGCCGTACGTCGCCACCAGGTAGGTGTAGGCGGTCGCCAGCGCCGCGTCCCCGATGACCTCATCACGAGAGTTCGCGTAGCAGGTGGTGACCACCGGGACGGCGGCTCGCTCGGCGGCCTTCAGGTAGTCGGTGCGCAGTACCGGCGGCAGGGCGTGCACCAGCAGAGCGTCTGCGCCCGAGTCGGCTACCTTCAGCAGGAAAGCCGGCTCGCGCAGTGGGCGGACGGTGTAGCTCCAGTCGGCCAGTAGGACGATCCGCAGGTTGCGCAGACGGCCGCGGACACCGGACACGAAGCTCAGGACGTCATCCAGGCCTGTACCGCGAGCCAGCGCCCTGGCCGCGGACCGGCGGATGACCGGCCCGTCGGTGACCGAATCCGGGAACGGCACCGCCAGCTCCAGGCAGTCGACACCGGACTCGTCCAGCATCAGCGCCACGTCGGTGAGCTGGTCCAGTGGTGGATCGCCGGCGTTGAGGAACAGGGCCAGGCCGGGCCCGTCGGCGCGCCGGGGAAAGAACTCAGCCACGGGTCGACACCGCCAGGGCACCGTTGGCTGTGCGGAGCCGGTCGAGCAGGCTGCGCACCGCGCCGTCACGCATCGCGGCCTCGGCCTCGGCCATCGCGACGGACCAGCTCGTCGCTTTCCCGGACGCCAGTACGAGCGCCGCGGCGTTGAGGCAGACCGTCTGCGTGGCGACTTTGCCGGCCCGGCCGGACACCACGGTGGTGAAGTGATCGACCAGCGCGTCGTCGGCGTGTACCGGCGCCAGCTCGCTGAGGTCGCCGGGCAGCAGGCCGAGCTGGGCGTGGCCCACCCGTACGTCCTCCCCACCGTCATTGGGATGGATGACGTTGTCGGCGAAGCTGAGCAACTCGTCGACGCCGTGGTCGTTGGCGACCAGCCAGGTGCGGCAGCCGTGGCGGCGCGCCGCCACGGCCCGCAGGGTCGGCAGCATCCTCCGGTCGGAAACGCCCGTCACCTGGGCAGTCACGGGCACGTCGGCCAGGAACGGGCCAATGGTGTTGATGAAACGACCGAGCGTGCGCAGGGGCACCGGGAACAGTGTCCGGGCGAGCAACCGCAGCTCGCGGGGGTAGACGAAATCGCCGGCGAAGGCGATGCCGTGTCGCTGCAGGCCGTCGACCATCGACGCGGAGGACGTCGCCGGTCGGATGCCGAGGCGTTCCAGCAGATCGATCGAACCGTGCCGGCTCGTGTAGGCCCGGGAACCGGTCTTGATGACCCGGATGCCCAGGGCCGCCGCCACCAGGGCCGCCGCCGTGGAGATGTTGAAGGTCGACGGCCCCCCGCCGGTTCCTACGACGTTGACGGTGTCGGGCAGAGCCCGAGTCTGCTCGGGCCGGCGTTCGGCGAGGGACAGCAGAAAACAGTCGAGCTGTTCGGCGGCGGGCATCCGCGTCGACAGCGACGCCAGCAGCGCGACCGCGTCCGCCTGGGTGATGCGTCCGCCGTCGAGCTGGTTCCAGAACGAACGCCACATCCTGAGGTCGACCCGGCGGTCCCCGTTAACCAGCGCAGCGACGGCTTCATGCACGGCTTCTCACTCCCGCCCTCGGTCGGGGGCGACCGCGACGAACTCGGCGATCGTCGAGACGGACCGGAAGCTCTCCGGGGCGAGATCGATGTCGTCGGCGCTGATCTCGAAGCGGTGCTCCAGCCAGGCGATCACCTTGAGCAGTCCGAGACTGTCGAGGACGCCACCGCCGATCAGGTCGTAGTCGCTCGCAAGCCCGTCGGCGCGCACGTCCGGCAGGAATTCCTCGACGATGAACTGCTTGATGGCCAGCTCGTGATTCAACTCGGCTCCCTTGTTGATGGTCATGACGACTCCCGGACACCGACGAAGGTCCGGTCGACCTTCCCGGTCGAGGTCCGGGGGAGTGGCTCGTCGGTGATGCGGAGGGTGGCGGGGATCGCGGTCGGTGACAGGGAAGCCGCACAGTGCCGCCGCAGCACCAAGCTGTCGAGCGTGCTGTCCGGGGTACGCCGTAACACTGCGTGCAGGCTCCGGCCGAGGTTCGGGTCCGGGACGACGATGACGGCCGCCTCGATCACGTCCGGGTGTTCGAGCAGGACTCGTTCGACTTCCTGGGTGTTGACGCGGGTACCGCGGATCTTCACCTGGAAGTCGGTGCGTCCCTCGAGGGTCAGCTCCCCATCGGGGTGCCGGCGCACCAGGTCGCCGCTGCGGAAGAAGCGGCGGTCCGGGTATGCGCCGTTCGGTACGCACCCGAAGCGGTCGCCGGCGGTCCCGCCCAGGTAGTCCTCGGCCTGGAACGGGGTGGACACGTACAGCTCGCCCGTTCCCGGTCCGGTCAGCAGGGTGCCGTCGGCGTTCACGACCACGGCTGTCACGCCCGGTAGGGGGTTGCCCAGCGGGACCGGGCCGTCGGGCAGCCGGGCCGGATCAACCTCGTACATCAGGCTGTCGTTGGTCTCGGTGCATCCGTAGACGTTCCAGATCCGCGCGTGGGGGAACAGCGAGGGCAGTTCGCCGAGGTAGCGGCGCGGGAGCGTGTCGCCGGTGAAGATGACGTGCTCGGGGTCGGTGAAGGACGAGCCCTGCTGCGCCTCGACGACGAGCCGGTAGAACAGCGGCACCGCCTGCACGACATGTACCCGGTTGCGGCGCATCAGCTCGACCAGGTGCGGCGGGTGCAAGGCCTGCGCCGGGTCGACCAGGACGACGCGCCCGCCGTACCGCAGGGTGGCCCAGACATCCAGCAGGCACAGGTCGAAGTTGAGCGGCGCGTAGTTCAGCACGCTACGGCCAGGGCCCAGGTCGAACTGCTCGTGTGCCCACCGGGTGAACCGGTCGACTGCGCCGTCCGGCAGCGGCACGATCTTCGGTGTTCCCGTCGAGCCGGAGGTGGTCAACATGAACGAGACCTCGCCCGCCGGAGCCTCGGCCCCGGGTGGCCGGTGCAGGCGCCGGTCCGCGTCGGGGGAGACCAGGAGAGCGCAGCCCGCCTGGCGGGCGAGACTCTGCTGCACCTCGGGTGGAGTGGTGGGCGCGAGCAGCAGGAAACGGCGCCCGTCGAGCAGGCAGGCGACGATGAGGGCGATGCCGTGGGGAGACTTCTCGGCCAGCAGCGCGACGGGATCGGCCGCGCCGTCGGTCAGCGCCGCCAGCCGGTCACGCTGTTGCTGAGCGAGCTGGTGCAGCCGGCCGTAGCTGATCTCCTCCTGGCGCCAGACCAGGGCGGGCGCGTCCGGACGGCGTCGTGCGTGCGCGACAAACGCTTCGATCAGGGTGACCTGCGGCATTACCTCTCCGTTCCTCACCGCGGGCATGCGGATTGCCGCCGCCGCTAGTCCTCGAGTAGGGCGACTGCCCGGGTCCAGCCCGCACCAGCGCCGGTGATCTTCACGGGGAAGCAGCAGACCTGGAACCCGTACGCCGGAAGAAGGGACAGATTCGCCAGGCGTTCGATCTGGCAGTACTCGCGGTGCCGCCCTGCGAAGTGCGCCGGCCACAGCACCGAGCGGTCGCCGGTGCGCCGGTAGCGCTCGAGGATGTCGTTGAACGGCGCATCAAGGCTGAATGCGTCCGTACCGATCACCCGGACTCCCAGGTCGAGCAACAGGTGCACGGCGGACGCGTCCAGGCCGACGAAGTCGGTGAAGTACGCCGGGGTGCCGGCCCGGTCCTGTGCCCCGGTGTTCAGCAGCACGATCTCGCCGTCGCGCGGGGTGTGCCCGATGCGGGCGAACTCCTTCTCGACGTCTGCGGCTCCCACCACGCCCGTGCCGTAGCCGGTCAGGTCCAGCACGACGCCGGGATTGAGGAACCACTCCAGCGGCATCTCGTCGATGTGCCGGGGCGTGCCGTCACCGTAGGTGGTGCGGGACCCGTAATGCGACGGTGCGTCGACGTGGGTGCCGGTGTGACTGGTCAGGCTGAGCCGGTCCAGGGAGAGGAACTCGCCGTCCGGAAGGACGTCCGGGTCGAACTCCAGTCCGAAGTGGCTCCGCATCTCCGACTGCATGTGCAGCGCGCCCTGGCGGGGGGTCAGTACGTTGTGCTCGATCGGATCGGGTTCATACGCCGCGGCGTCGATGGCCGAGGACAGATCGATCAGGCGCACGGAAGCCTCCTCAAGGCGGGACTCGTTCAGCGTGGGCGGTGGTCCTCAAGGACGGGTGGGAACCGGGCTCGGCGCCGGCTGTCCTGCCGCGGTCGAACTCGGCCGGACAGTCGCACGTCATCACCGTGCGCGGGCGCGCGTCACTCCCGCCAGCCGGCCGGCTCCGGCCACGGGTCGCCGAGCTGCCGGTAGGTGCCCTGGTAGTCGGGCCAGTCACGGTGATCGCGAATCTTGCCGTCGACCAGCCGGATGAGGTGGATCTGCTCGCCGGAGAACCGCCGGCCGGTCGGCGCCATGCCGACCAGGTCGCCGACGTGGCGGCCGTACAGCACGAGGTACGCCCGCACCCAGTCGCCGCGCTGTTCCATGCGCACTTCCTCCAGGTGCACCTCCTCCGAGAAGGTCATCCGCAGCCACTTGACCGCCATTGCGAAGGCCTCGGGCCCGCGCAGGTCCATGTGCTCCAGGGAGGCGGGGTTGAGGTACTCGGGGTGGATGTACTCGTCCACGTCGTCGGTGTTGCCGGTGTTGTAGGCGTCGACCATCCGGCGGACGACATCGATGTGGTTGCTCACCGTGGTGCTCCTCTTGGTCGTTAACGGGCTCGGGGCGGCACTCGTCAGGAAACGTGCACGAGCGCGCGGTTCGTCAGGTCGATCAGGGCCCGCGGGGTACGCGCCTCGACGACGGCCTCGTCGTCGAGCCGGGCGTCGAACTGCCGCTGGATCCGGCCCGCGGTCTCCAGCAGCGCCAGCGAGTCGTATCCGAGATCGGCGAAGTCGACGTCGAGGATGTCGCCGTTGAGGTCGACCCCTTCGTCCTCTCCGGCGCACTCGAGCAGAATCTTCCGGAGCCCGTCGAGAGTCAGCTGTGTCATGTCTTCTCCTGTTCGTGCGCTTGGGCTATCTGACTGCCGGGGCCGCGATCACCATGGCGGCGTTGAACCCGTTCCGGCCTCGGGCCAGGACCAGCGCGTGTGAGATGGCCATCGGCCGCGGCTCGAGCACCAGGTCGATCTCGTGCCTCGCGCAGAGCCGCGTCACGTTGGCCGTCGGCGGTACGAGTGAGTGCCGGATGGCCAGCAGCGCGGTAGCGAGATCCAGGGCCGCCCCACCGGCGCCCAGGCGACCGGTCATCGTCTTCGGCGCGGTCACCGGGACGCCGTACGGTCCGAACAGTTCGCGCAGCGTGGCCGATTCGGCGTCGTCCGCGGCCGGCTCCCCGGCCGCGTCGGCGAAAACGACGTCGACGTCCGCGGGCGTCAGGCCTGCGTCCGCCAGGGCCAGCTCGGCGGCCCGGCGCAGATTGGGCGGCGCGCCGGAGCCGGGCGCCGGATCGAACGTGGCGGCGTACCCGGCGATCTCGCCATACCAGGACCGCACGCCGCGGGCCTGTGCCGCCGTCTTCGACTCGACCACCAGCAGGGCCCCGCCCTCGCCGGGGACATGTCCGTCGGCGTCCTCGTCGAACGGCAGGAACGCGCGTGCCGGGTCTTGTCGGGTGCTGAGGCCACCGCCCGCGAGGTGCGCCACCCATCCCCAGGGGCAGGGCGATCCGTCGACCCCACCAGTGATCATGACCGGTTGGTCACCGCGTACGTACCGGCGGGCCTGTCCGACCGCGTCGAGGCCGCCGGCCTCGTCGGTGACCAACACCCCGCTCGGCCCGCGGGCGCCATGCCGGATGGAGATCTGACCCGTGTTGACGGCATAGAACCAGGCGAACGACTGGTAGGCGCTGACATGCTCGGGACCCTTGCTCCACAGCTTGTGCAGCTCGTGGTGCCCGAACTCGAACCCGCCGGCGGTGCTGGCCGTGACGACACCCACGTCGAAGCCGCCGAGGGAGTCCGCGCCGACCCCGGCGTCCCGCAACGCCATGTCGGCTGCTGCGAGCGCCATCCGCGTCATGTGGTCGGTCTGCGGCAACAGCCGGCTCGGTAGGTACGCGGACGCGTCGAAGCCGTCGACTTCGCCGGCCAGCTTGCTGGCGTACTGCTCCGCGTCGAACCGGGTGATCTGGCGGATTCCGCTGCGCCGCCCGATGATGCTGTTCCAGTGCTCGTCCGCGTCGAGACCGGTCGGTGCGATGACGCCCATGCCGGTGACCACTGCCGCCGTCATCACGGCTCCATCCGGTCGGGGCTGGTCAGCACCATGGCGCTCTGGAAGCCGCCGAAGCCGCTGCCGACGCTCAGCACGGTGTCGACGCGGTGCTCGCGGGCCTTGAGCGGGACGTAGTCCAGGTCGCATTCCGGATCCGGCTCGTGCAGGTTCGCGGTCGGCGGCACCAGGTTGTTCTGCATCGCCAGCACACATGCGGCGATCTCCAGCGAGCCGATGGCGCCCAGCGAGTGGCCGATCATCGACTTGATGGAACTCACCGGCACCTCGTACGCGTGGGCGCCGAGGCTGCGTTTGAACGCCGCCGTCTCGTGCCGATCGTTCTGCCGGGTGCCCGAGCCGTGCGCGTTGACGTAGTCGATCGCGGTCGGGGCGACGCCGGCCCGGCCGAGTGCGACCCGGATGGCTTCCGCCATCTCCGCGCCGTCCGGCCGCAGGCCGGTCATGTGGAAGGCGTTCGAGCGGGTGGCGAAGCCGGAGAGCTCCGCGTACACGTGAGCGCCGCGAGCCCGGGCATGGTTGAGCTCCTCGAGAACGAACACCGCGCAGCCCTCACCGAGGACGAATCCGTTGCGGGACCGGTCGAACGGCCGCGAGGCGGTCGCCGGCTCGTCGTTGCGCGGTGTGGTGGCCTTGATCGCGTCGAAGCACGCCACCGTGATCGGTGAGATGGGAGCGTCGGTCGCGCCGGCGATCATGACGTCGGCCGCACCGTCCCGGATCAGGTCCGCCGCCCGTCCGACGGCGTCCAGCCCGGACGTGCATCCGGTGGACACCAGCGACACCGGGCCTTGAGCATCGACGTCCCAGGCCACCTCGGCGGCGATCGAGCTGGGTACGAAGTAGTCGAACAGATGCGCCACCGCGTACCGGGGGTCGACGAGCCAGAGCCGCCCGCCGTCGCTGACCACCTTGTACTCGTCTTCCAAGCTCATCGTGCAGCCGACCGCGCTGCCGATCACCACGCCGGTGCGCGCCGGATCCACGGCGCCGGGCAGCAGTCCGCTGTCCTGCACGGACTCCCGGGCGGAGACCACCGCGAACTGCGTGGCGCGGTCCATCCGCCGGATCTGCTGGGGCGTCAGGCCCTCGCGCTGCGGCTCGAAATTGCATTCCGCCGCTATCTGGGACCTAAACGGCGCCGGGTCGAAGGAAGAAATGGTACGGGTCGCCGTGCGACCCGTCGAAAGCAGATCCCAGAAACGTTTTTTCCCAATGGCGTCGGGCGCGACCACTCCGATACCCGTGATCGCCGCAGAACGATTCACTTCACACCCTCACGTCGGTCCGCCTCCGGGGCGCGCTGATCCACCGACTGGTGCTGGCACACCTCGTACAGGTTCGGATCGCTGGTGCTGATGGCCCGCAGGGCAGCGGCGTGCGGGCCGAAGTCCGGGTGTGCCACCGCCTGGCGCAGGGAGGAAGCGTCGCGCCACTGGGCGATGTTCACGTAGGCGCCCGGCTGGTCCACGTGCCGGACGAGGGTGTGGCGCACGAAGCCCGGCTGACGGGCGAAGTACGCGGAGGTGTCCGCGAATATGCGCTCGAAGTGTTCTGGCTGTGCCTGCACGGTGAAGCGGTTGACGAAGACAACTCCCTCGCCGCCGGTGACCGGGATATCCCGATCCGCCATGTCGATTTCCTCCTCGTCCCACCTTTGGCCGTACGGCCCGCCCGGCCATTCCCGCAACAACCGTGGGACGCGGTTCTAGGAAATTACTCAAGAACGAATTGACCAGGAAATCGCCCCGACGCGGTCAAGCGGATCTTGAGTGACCCCTGTCAGCGTGGTTCGCACCATCCCTCGGCGCGGCACGCCGGACTCTCCTGGTGACCGCGGCGCCGGAACGCGTCAGGAGGTCAGATGTCAGGACCGGCACAGCAGGTCGCGATCGTCACCGGAGCCACCAGCGGTATCGGCCTTGCCGTCGCAGAGCTCCTCGCGGAGGCCGGAACGCGGGTCTTCATATGTGCCCGTACCGCCGAGTCGGTCACGCAGACCGTCAAGGAGCTCACCGGGCGAGGCCTGGACGTGGACGGCCAGGTCTGCGACGTACGCTCCACCGCCCAGGTACGTAGCCTGGCGGCGGCCGCGGCGGAACGTTTCGGCCCGGTGGACATCCTGGTCAACAATGCCGGGCGCAGCGGTGGCGGTGCCACCGCCCACATCACCGACGAGCTGTGGCTCGACGTGATGGAGACCAACCTCAACAGTGTCTTCCGGGTGACCCGCGAGGTTCTCACTACCGGCGGGATGCTCGACAAGGGATACGGCCGGATCATCAACATCGCTTCCACCGGCGGCAAGCAGGGCGTGGTGTACGGGGCCCCGTACTCGGCGTCCAAGCACGGGGTGGTCGGGTTCACCAAGGCGCTGGGCCTGGAGCTGGCGGGCGGCGGCATCACGGTCAACGCGGTGTGCCCCGGCTATGTCGAGACGCCGATGGCCCAGCGGGTACGCGAGGGCTACGCCGAGTTCTGGAAGACCACCGAGGCAGCCATCCTGGAGAAGTTCGAGGCCAAGATCCCGCTCGGGCGGTACGCGACGCCGCAGGAGGTGGCGGCGTTCGTCGGCTACCTTGCCTCGCCCGCCGCGGCCTCGATCACCGCGCAGGCGCTCAACGTCTGCGGCGGCCTCGGCAACTACTAGCCCGGCCCGGGCCAAGGAGGAATGGACCATGACTAGTTCCGCGTCACATGAGCTGACCCACGAGATCGACGTGGATGCTCCGCCGCAGCGGGTCTTCGACCTGATCCGCGCGGTGACCACATGGCCGCAGGTGTTCCCGCCGTCGGTGCACGTCGAGCACCTCGAACGGAGCGACACCGACGAGCGCATCCGGATCTGGGCCACCGCCAACGGCGAGGTGAAGAGCTGGACGTCGCGTCGGGAACTCGACCCGGACGGTCTGCGGGTGCGCTTCCGCCAGGAGGTGTCCCAGCACCCGGTGGCCGCCATGGGCGGGGAGTGGATCGTGCGCCGCCGGCCGGACGGTGGCTCCCACGTCACGCTGCTGCACGACTTCCGCGCCGTCGACGACAGCCCCGAGCACCTCGACTGGATTCGCCGGGCGGTGGACCGCAACAGCACGTCGGAACTGGCCTCGCTGCGCCTCGCCGCGGAACAGCACGACGAGCGCGGCGCGCTGGCCCTGACGTTCGACGACACGGTACGGGTGCGCAGTAGCGCCCAAGACATGTACGAGTTCATCCACGACGCGGCGCGCTGGCCGGAACGGATCGCCCACGTGGCCCGGGTCGAGCTCACCGAGCTGATGGCCGGCGTGCAGCGGATGGAGATGGACACCACGATCGCCGACGGGTCCACGCACACCACGGAGTCGATCCGTGTCTGCCTGCCGTTCGACACCATCGCGTACAAGCAGCTGCGGCCGCCGGCCTTGATGTCGGTGCACACCGGTTGCTGGAAGTTCACGCCGGACGGCGACGGCGCGGTGGTGACGTCCACGCACAGCGTCGTGCTCATCCCGTCGGCGGTACCGCGGGTGCTCGGTGAGTCGGCCACCATCGACGAGGCGAGAGACTTCGTGCGCAAGGCGCTGAGCCGGAACAGCACGGCCACCATCCACCACGCCGACGAGTACATCCAGGCCCAGCGCGGCGCGCGGGTGTAGCCGGCGACGGACGACCGAGGCGGCCCAC
>NZ_BMQY01000016.1:21998-35806 GCF_014648355.1 Couchioplanes azureus | reverse complement strand
CCGGCGGTCAGCTCGTCCGGCGCCTGCCCTGCCGCACGAACAACGACACCAGCAGCGTCGCGGCGGCGAACCCCGCACCGACCGCGAAGCAGGTCAGCATGCTTTCCACGAGAACCTGGTCGTCGAGTGCGTCGGCCGGCAGGCCCGCGGGTGCGGCGGCGCGCACGCTCTCCCCGGCGGTCATCGCAAAGCCGATGATCACTGCAAGGCACAGCGAGGCGCCGACGGTCTGCATGGCGTTGAGTACCCCCGACGCCGAGCCGGAGCCGTCCTCGTCGACCTCCGACGTCGCCTGGATGGTCGCCGGGATGGTGATCGCCGCCAGGCCCGCGCCGATCAACAGCAGGCCGGGCAGGATTCGATACCAGTAGCTGTCGGTGACCTGGAGCTGACCAAGCCACAGGTTGGCGGCTAGCAGCGTGATGGATCCCGCCACGAGCGTGGCGCGGTGCCCGAACCGCATGTCGAACCGGACGATGAGATTGGCGGTGGAGAAGATTCCGACGGCAACCGGGATCAGTGAGATCGCCACCAGCATCGCGCTCCAGTTCAGGACCTCCTGGAAGTACTGGCTGAGGAAGAAGATCTGGCCGACATGGGTGCCCTGCACCGTCATCATGGCGAGGTAGGAGAAGACCCGGCTCCTGTCGGTGAACAGCCCGAACGGCACGATCGGCTGTTCCGTACGCCGGCCCACCACGATCCACAACGCCAGCAGCGCCAGGCCGGCGGCCAGCGAGATCATCGCTTCGGTCGGGTCGTACGTGCCGGACAACGCGTAGACCAGACCCACCAGGCCGAGGGTCGACAGCAGCGCGCCGGTCAGGTCGAAGCGGCCGGCCTGCGCCACGGTCTCCCGGACCAGCAACGGAGCCAGAACGAGCAGCGCGATACCGATCGGGACGTTGACCATCAGCAGGATCCGCCAGGAGACGGTCTCGGCGAGCACACCGACGAGCAACAGTCCGGCCGCGGTGCCGGCGCTGGAGACGATCGTGTACAGGCCGATCGCCTTCTTCCGCAGCGGGCCCTCGGCGAACATGCTCATGATCAGGGCGAGGACGGACGGCACCACCATCGCGGCACCGACGCCCTGCAGCGCTCTGGCGGCGATCAGGATCCACGCCTCCGGAGCCAGGCCGCGCATCACCGACGCCACCGTGTACAGCGCGACACCGGCCAGGAAGACGCGCCGTCGGCCGAGGATGTCGCCGACCCGGCCGCCCAGCAGCAGCAGCCCGCCGAACGGCAGGAGGTACGCATTGACCAGCCAGGACAGCTCGGCGGGCGACAGCGCCATCGCCGCACCGATCTGCGGGGCGCTGATGTTCACCAGCACCTCGTCGATGAGCACCATCGCCTGGGCACCCAGGACAATCGCCAGCGCCAACGCTGACTGGCCGCTGATCTTCGTTGTCCGCGCCGGAACGGCCGGCACCACTATCGACATGCTCGTCTCCTCACAACCATTCGTGCCCGCGCCGACGGATGCGGCGGCGACCGATTTCCGGTCAGATTCCGGCGGGTTGGTCAAGGAACGGCTGAGGGCATCTTGAGAGCTGATCTCCCGGCCGGCTCCAAGCGATCCTTGATCCCGTGCACCGACCATCGAGCCCGGTGCCTACCGCCGGTGGGACCGCACAGACGACCGGAGGGCGACAGGATGTCCGTTCAGACGCAGCAGCAGGTGGGGAACCGCGCGTTCGCGGAGGTCTACGCAGAGGTGCAGCAGTTCTACGCGCGCCAGATGTATCTGCTGGACACCGGCGACGCCGAGCAGTGGGCCGCGACCTTCACGGAGGACGGCTCCTTCGCGCCGCCCTCGGCGCCGGCGCCGATCCGGGGCCGGGAGACGCTCGCGGCCGGGGCCAAGCGGGCCGCGCAGGAACTGGCCGAGGCCGGTCAGCGGCACCGTCACCTGCTGCTGGCCATCGACGTAGAGCCCCAGCAGGACGACTCGCTCGTGGTGCGCAGCTACGCGCAGATCGTCGCCACCCCGCGCGGCGGCGAGTCGCGCATCCACCTGATGTGTGAAACGCACGACGTGCTCGTGCGCGACGGTGACCGGCTGCTCGTCAAGGACCGCCGGGTCACCCGCGACGACCAGGACTGAGAGGGCGGGCGTCGGCCCGCCCTCCCCACCCGGCGGGTCTCAGTCCGCCTCGCGCAGCAACTCGGCGATGACGGTGTCGGGCTCGCTCACCGGCGGGCCGGACGGCCACCATTCCGGGCCACGGCGACGGTACGGGTACCACCGCCCGTCCCGGCCGTACCGCAGCTGCACCTTCAGGTCCTCCAGGGTCCACCGGTTGCGCCAGGCCTTAGCCGGGGGTTCACCGTCCAGGCCGGCGTCCGCCCAGGCCAGCTCGAGTGCCCTACGGGCGCGGGCCTGCACGGCGGCCGGCGGCGTCCACGGGGTCTCGAGGACCTCCAGCCCGGCCTCGCCGCTGGACCGCCACGCGGACACCGCCCGGGGCAGCTCGCCGGCACGACCGGTTCCCGTACCGAGGCGCTGGAGCGGCTCGGCGCCGTCCGTGCCGGCGGCGAGCCGCACGGCATCCGCCCACGCATCCAGGCGGTGCACCGGATCGGCGGAGTATCCGGCAAGCAGGGCCCGGGCTCGCGCGGCAGCGTCGGCCGCGAGCCAGCCCAGGCCGTCCGGATCGGGACCGTCGCCGCCGGCCTCGCGCAGCAGCGGCGCGAGCGCCATCGGGGGGCCGTCCCAGGATGCCGGCGGCGGTGCGGGTAGGGGAAGCGGCGACGCGGCGTATGCCTCGCTCGCCGGCACCCCGGCCGGCGCCTCGCGGCGCGGGCCACCGCCGTCGCGCAGCCGCAGCTCCACGAGAAGATCCTCACGGTCCCGGCCGCGCATGAGCAGCAGCACGAAAGGATCCGTGTCGAGCAACCACGCCGCCTGATACGACAGGGCGGCGGCGTGTTTGCACGGGTGGTTCCAGTCGGGGCAGTCGCAGGACGGGTCGAGGTCTCCGACGCTCGGCAGCAGCCGCACGCCCGCGTCGTCCGCCGAGTCGACCAGGTCGTGCGGCATCTCGCCGTCGAGCAGCGCGGCGATGTGGCCGGCCCGGGACGCCACCCGGTCGAGGAAACGTTCCCATTCCTCGTCGTCGAGCACCGACAACCGCACCGAGGTGTGGTACGGCTCCTCGTAGTCACCGTCGTGTACCGACGCCGAGATGCGGCCGGGGCTGACCGTGATCGTCCCGACGTGGCCGGCGTGGGCGTAGCGGCGTCCGCCACCGAGCTGGTCGGGGTCGATCGCGGCCAGCTCCATCGCCTCGATCCAGGCGTTGCCCCACCAGGTGCGGGCGAAACGCCGTCCGCCTCGGGCTCCGGCCGGGAAGGCGGGGAAGCTACGGGCCCGCCGGTCGGACAGGTCACCGGCACGCTCGTCGGCGTCGCCCTCGCCCTCGTCATCGTCGTCATCGAGGGGGTCGTCGAAATACGGATCGTAGTCGTCGTCGTAACTCATCAGCGGCCCTCCAGTCGCACCAGGGCGCTCAGCTCCGCGTCGGACAGCGTGGTCAGCACCGACTCGCCGTCGGCCAGCACCGACTCGGCGAGCTCACGTTTGGACTCGAGCAGCGCCGCGATGCGGTCCTCCAACGTTCCTTCACTGATCAGCCGGTGCACCTGTACCGGGCGGGTCTGGCCCATCCGGTACGCGCGGTCGGTCGCCTGCTGCTCCACGGCCGGGTTCCACCACCTGTCGTAGTGGATGACGTGGTCGGCCCGGGTGAGGTTGAGACCCACGCCTGCCGCCTTGAGCGACAGCAGGAACACCGGCGCCTCGCCCGCCTGAAAGCGGTCGACGAGCTCGCTGCGCACGGCCACCGGGGTACCGCCGTGCAGCAGCAGGGCCGGAACCCCGCGGTCGCTCAGATGCCGCTGCAGCAGCCGTGCCATCTGCACGTACTGGGTGAACACCAGAGCGGCGCCACCCTCGGACTGAATGGTGTCGACCAGCTCGTCCAACAGGGCCAGCTTGCCGGACCGGCCGGTCAGCACGCCGTCGGCGTCCCGGAGGTAGTGCGCGGGATGATTGCAGATCTGCTTGAGTGCGGTGAGCAACTTCAGGATGAGACCGTGCCGGGCGATGCCCGGTCCGCTGCCCCGGATCTCGCCCATGATGTCGGCGACCGCGCTGGTGTACAGGGACGCTTGTTCCGGCGTCAACGAAACGAACTGGTCGGTCTCCGTCTTGGGTGGCAGTTCACTGAGAATGCCGGGGTCTGTCTTGCGGCGGCGCAGCACGAACGGTCGTACGATCCGGGCCAGCAGGCGGCCGGTCTCCCGGTCCGCCGTCGACTCGGCCGGCCGGCCCCACTCGGCGCGGAACTCCCGGGCCGTGCCGAGCAGCCCCGGAGTGCTCCAGTCCAGGATGGCCCAGAGCTCGGAGACGTTGTTCTCCACCGGTGTACCGGTCAAGGCGAGCCGGACGTCGGCGGGGATCCGCCGCAGGGCGCGCGCCGTGTCGCTCAGCCGATTCTTGACGTGCTGCGCCTCGTCGGCCACCAGCAGACGCCACGGGTGTCCCGCGAGAAGGTCCGCGTCCATCCGCATGGTGGCGTAGGTGGTCAACACGACGCCGCCGTCCACCGCGGCCAGGCGGCGTCCGGGACCGTGGAAACGGTACACCGGGGTGCCCGGCGCGAACCGGCTGATCTCGCGCTCCCAGTTGCTCAGCAGGGACGCGGGGCACACCACCAGCGTCGTCCCGGCCGTCGCAGGATCGGCCTGCCGGCGCAGATGCAGGGCGATCAGCATGAGGGTCTTGCCCAGCCCCATGTCGTCGGCGAGACAGCCGCCCAGTCGCAACCGGCTCATCCGGTCCAGCCAGCGCAGTCCGCGCAGCTGGTAGTCGCGCAGGGTGGCCTTCAGTCCGTCCGGGGCGGCGAGCGGCTCGGGACCGCCGTCGGGATCGCGTATCGCGGCGACCAGCTCACCCAGCCAGCCGGTGGCCACCACGGGAACCACCTCATCGGCCACCGTGGTCTGCCCGATCAGCAGCCGCCGCAACGCCTCGAACGGCGGCAGCGCGGCCATCTCACGGTCCCGCGCACGCCGGGCCGTCTCCGGCGGGACGAGCACCCAGCGGTCCCGCAGTCGGACGACCGGCCGCTGCTGCTTACCGACCTGGTGGTGTTCTTCGTCGCCGAGCGGTTCATCGGCCAGCACGAGCTGCCATGACAGAGGCAGTGCCTGCGCGTCGGCGAAGAACGCCGCCACATCGGACGGCTGGTGGGGGCCTGCGGAGACCACTGCGCGGACGCTGAGCTCCTGTGACAGCGCCGTCGGCCACTCGACGTCCACTCCGGCCGCCCCGAGCCGCGCCGCCGCGCCGCCGAGCAGGTCGTGGACCTCGTCGTCGAAGAGGTCCAGCACATCCGGCACGGACTTCTCCAGCAGCCGCTCCAGGACCGGCCACGCCGCCGCGGCCTTGCGTACGGCCCGGACCGCGTCGATACGGGCGTGCTCGTCGAATCCGGTGGCGGCGTGCGTGAAGACGTCCGTCACGTCCGCCACCACGGTCGGGTCAGCGAGGCTGCGCAGCCGCACCACCGCTCGGAACGGGTCCTGCCCGGGGTCCGGTCCGGCCGTCTCCAGGCGCAGGGCCACGCCCACGCCGGTGTCCACGCCGAGTGCCACCGACTGCGCCCACGGACCCAGCTGCGGCACCTGCTGAGGCTGCGCAACCGCGTACGGGTCACCGCCGGCCAGCCAGGCGGCTGCGGGTGTGCGGGGCAGGAGGTCCGCCACTGCGTCGAAGTAGGCGCGCACCAGGGCTTCGGCGTCGGGCAGCATGACAGGGCCGTCACCCGTGTCCAGCGGAACCGCCCGTGCGGCGACCGGCATCGCGGCCGCCAGCGCCCGCACATGCCGGACGTCGTCGACCTGCAACGGCCCGACCCGCCACGCATCGGCGCCTCCCGGCGAGAGGCCCGGCAGCAGCCGCCCCTGCCCGGCGAGGTGGAGCGCCGCCACGGTGGCCGCGGCCCAGAACGCGGTGGCCGGGTGGACGTCAGCCACCGATCGGGCCCGCAGGAAGAAGGCCAGAGTGTCGCTGACGGGCATCCGCCGGGCGGTCACGGTCTCAC
The DNA here is from genome assembly GCF_014648355.1 of Couchioplanes azureus. Taxonomy (GTDB): domain Bacteria; phylum Actinomycetota; class Actinomycetes; order Mycobacteriales; family Micromonosporaceae; genus Actinoplanes; species Actinoplanes azureus. The sequence continues at coordinate 29,690 of NZ_BMQY01000016.1, read as the reverse complement.
GCCGCGCGTTCCCGTTCGTCGCGGTGACCACGGTGAGCTCGGTGGCCTCACCGCCGCCGTCGCCCGGCGTGCCGCCCGCCGGGTCCCAGAATGCGAATGTCGAACTGCGTGGCGGGTCCCCCGGCTCCAGCACCGGCGCGCAGTACGTCATCCATTTCGGATGTTCGCCGTCCGCCATGGTGCCCCCGCCGCTTTCCCCCACCGGTACGCGTCCCCCATCCGTCCTTGAGCGATTCGAACTGACGACGAGGCTACCGTGCGCCATACGGTAGCCGCGGCCCCTTCCGTCCACCGCGGTCGATCCCGTCAGCGTGGAGGGAATTCGAATTGACCACTGCAGAAAGCCCGACCGCCGTCGCTCCCGTCGGCATCCCGGCCGACTTCGCGCAGCTCGTGGAGTGGTCGCGATGGCACCGTGCCCATCGCCCGGTCTTCTACGACGAACAACAGCGATGCTGGCAGGTGTTCCGCTACGAGGACCTGTCGGCGATCCTCGGCGATCCGGGCCGGTACCTGGCCGATCTCGGTGACCTGCTGCCCTCCAACCCGGACCTGGACCTGATCCGCAAGGGCAACTTCGTCAACATGGACGGCGCCCGGCACCGCAAGCTGAGAGGCCTCGTCGCCCAGGCTTTCACCCCGCGGGTCGTGGCCGCCCTCGAGCCCCGGGTGGTCTCGCTGGCCACCGAGCTGCTCGACAGCGCCGAGTCGGACCGGTTCGACCTGGTGAGTCAGCTCGCGTATCCGCTGCCCGTCATCGTGATCGCGGAGCTGCTGGGCATCCCGGCCGCCGACCGCGTGCACTTCCGCCGGTGGGCCGAGGAGTTCTTCCCGTTCGACGAGAAAGAGCCGGACATCGTCGGTACCCAGGATGCGATCGACACCCTGGCGCCGACCGTCCGGGAGATGACGGCGTACCTCCTGGCGCACATCGCCGACCGTCGGCGCCGCCCGCGCGAGGACCTGACCAGCCGGCTCGTGCAGGCGGAGGTCGACGGCGAGCGGCTCGCCGACGACGAGATGGTCGGCCTGATCGCGCTGCTGCTCACCGCCGGTCACATCACCACGGCCGCTCTGCTGGGCAACACGGTGCATACCCTGGACCGGCGGCCGGCGGTGACCGCCCGCTTGCGTGCCGACCGTGCCGCCGTGCCGGGGGCCATCGACGAGGTGCTGCGGTTCCGTCCGCCGTTGCCGCGGCTCACCCGGCGGACCGCCACCGAGGTGACGCTGGGCGGACAGACCGTACCGGCCGGCGAGGTGGTGGCGTTGTGGCTGGTCTCCGGCAACCGGGACGAGGCCAAGTTCGCCGAGCCGGACACGTTCGACATCGACCGCCGCCCGAACCAGCACCTCGGCTTCGGGCACGGCATCCACTTCTGCCTGGGCGCACCGCTGGCCCGGCTGGAGAACCGGGTCGCGTTGAACCTGCTCTTCGACCGCTACCGGGAGATCAACCTCGTCGGGGCGGGGGAGTTCCATCACCCGTTCGCCATCAACAGCGCCAAGAGCCTTCCCCTGCGCGTCGTGCCGGCCTAGCAGCGGGCGTACGACGCCGAACCGGCTGCCACGGGACGTACCGGACCTCCGCCGTCGGTGCGTCCCGTGGTGCGTTCGCCGGGCAACCGCGGCGTCTTGTTCGGGTCCGGCACGACCAGCGACGACAACGACGGAGGGCCGGAGCGGCACAACGCCCGCTCCGGCCCCTCTTCCCGCCGCAGGTTTACGGCACGAGCACCAGCTTGCCGGTGACCCGGCCCTCGAACAGCTCGGACACCGCTTCCGCAGCCTTCTGCAGGGGATACCGGCCGGCGATCTCGGGTTGCAGGTCACCACGGCTCAGCAAGCCGAACATGGAGCGCAGGTCGGCGCGGAACGCGGGACCGGGTTTGACGTAGTACATCGTCGCGTTGCGGCCCTGCGTCATGCCCAACGCCCGGCGGAGCTTCCAGCCCAGCACCCGGCGCATGGCCGGAACGTGTGGCCGGAACCACTGCCCCGACCGGTAGCCCTCCACGGAGGAGTCGAAGGAGATCAGCGTTCCGCCCGGGGCAAGCACACTCCAGCCGAAATCCAGGTTGCGCCCGCCGATGTGGTCGAAGACTGCTGTCACGCCGCCCGGCGCGAGCGCGCGCACCACAGCGGCCAGGTCCGGCCGCCGGTAGTCGACCGGGAGCGCACCCATCTGCCGGACCTTGTCGTGCTTGCCGGGCGAGGCCGTACCGATGACGCGGATTCCTTCCCGCACCGCCATCGCGGTCAGCAGCGAACCCACACCGCCGGCAGCACCGTGGACCAGGACGGTGTCACCGCGCCGCGCCCCGCTGCGGCGGTGCAGCATCTGCCAGGCGGTCACGCCGTTGCACACCAGCGCCACGGCGTCCCCGGCGTCCACGTCCTCCGGCACCGACGCGAGGACCTTCGGCGAGAGTTCCACGTACTCCTGCCAGGCCCCGTACCGTGGCATCGCGGCGACCCGATCGCCCACCTTCCACGTTCGCACCCCCTCACCCACCTCGGCGATGCGGCCGACAAGGTCGTAACCGGGTACGCACGGTGTTCGCGGGGGGAACGGGTGCAGGCCGCGCAGCAACTGCACCTCGGCGTACGAGATTCCGGCCGCCTCGACCCGGACGATGACCTTGCCCTTCGACGCCTGCGGCACGGGCCGCCGGCGGATCTCGAGGGCTTCTGGGCCACCGGTCCCGGTCAGGACGATCTGGTCGATGTCCATGTCCATCCTCGTCTTCCTGCGACCGGACAACGGTGCGTCACACGTCGGCCGGAACCTTGCCGAGCTCCTTGAGCATCGGCAGGTAGTTCATGACGTCCCAGTGCTCGACGACCTGACCGTCGACGAACCGGAGTTCCTCGACGATGTGCCAGGTGACTTTGCGGTTGGTCGGGGCGAGCCCCATGAAGTCGCCTTTGTGGGTGGCCGTGATGGTGATCCGCAGGGCCACCCGGTCCTCCTCGGCCAGGATGCTTTTGACGTCGAGATGCAGGTCGGGAAACGCCTGCAGCCCGCCCTCCATCCGCCGGATCATTTCCGGCGTGTCCACCACCTGATTCTCGGAATAGTGGACGACGTCCGGCGCCCAGTACTTGATGATGCCGTTCAGTTCCCACCGGTTCCACGCCGCGACCATCTCGAGGCAGCGCTTCTTGTTCTCCTCGATCACCGACATGCGTCCCCACTTCTTCCCTGTTGTTTGTTCGGCGTCCGACCGGGTCGAGCATCACGACCTCTCCTCAAGGACTCCTTGAGGAGTGGTGGCGATGCTCGGAACCACGGCGACAGGCGCCGGGCCTTTGGAGCAGAACGGACGACGCGAATGGAAAAGCCATTCCTGGTGACAGGGGCGACGGGGCACGTCGGCCACCACGTGGTCGGTCAATTGGTCGCCGCCGGCGCCCGGGTACGGGCATCGACCCGCAAGCCGCAGGACGCCGCGTTCGCCTCCGGAGTAGAGGTGGTTCAGGGCGACCTGACCGAGCCCGCGTCGATGGTCGAGGCGCTCCGCGGCGTGGAACGCATGTACTTGTTCCCGGTGCCCGAGACCGCCCGGGAGGTGGTCGAGCTGGCCCGTCAGGCCGGCGTGCAGCGCATCGTCGTGCTCTCCTCCAGTTCCGTCACCGACGAGGCCAACCACAGCGGGCAATACCACCTGCAGGTGGAGCGGGCGGTCACCGAGTCGGGGCTGGAGTGGACGATGGTCCGCCCCGACGAGTTCGCCACCAACGTGCTCTGGAAGTGGGGGCACGGGATCCGCGCGGAGGGCGTGGTGCGCGCGCCCTACCCGAATGCCTCCCGCGCCCTGATCCACGAGGCCGACGTGGCCGCCGTCGCCGCTGCGGCGCTGCTGGAGGACGCCCACGTCGGCAAGGAGTACGAGCTGACCGGGCCCGCGGCGCTCACCCAGGTCGAGCAGGTCCGGCTCATCTCGACGGCGCTGGGACGTGAGATCCGCTTCGAGGAGATCAGCCCGGAGGCCGCCCGGGAGCAGATGGGCATGTTCATGCCGCTGCCCGTGGTGGACATGGTCCTCGGCTACCTGGCCGAATCGATCGAGAACCCGCCGCTCGTGCTGCCCACGGTGGAGACGATCGTGCGCCGTCCCGGCCTGACGTTCGCGCAGTGGGCCCGCGACCACGTCGCCGAATTCCGTCCCGTCCCGGCCGGTGCCTGAGCTGCGCACCGTCACATCTCCGCGAAAGGCAAAGATGACTGACTTCGACAAGGAGGCGGCGTTGGCCGTGCTCGATCACCGGCAGGCGGTCCCGGCAAACGACGTGATCCGCATCGTCCCCGGCGACCCGCGCTTCGACGACCTGGCCATCAAGGCGGCCAACGCCAGGCTCGTGTCCCGGCCCGAGGAGTTCCACCTCGTGCGGAGCACCGAGCAGGTGGTGCGGGTGGTCACCGAGGCGGTCCAGGCCGGTCGACGGCTCACGGTGCGCAGCGGCGGGCACTGCTACGAGGACTTCGTGACCGACCCGGCCGTACAGACCGTGATCGACATGGCCGAGATGGACGCGGTGAGTTTCGACGCCGAGAGGTCCGCCTTCATGATCGAAGCCGGGACGCACCTCATCGAGGTGTACCGGCGGCTCTACTACGGCTGGGGCGTCACCATCCCGGGTGGGTCGTGCAGCACCGTCGCCGCGGGCGGGCACATCGTCGGCGGCGGATACGGCCCGCTGTCACGCCAGCTCGGTCTCACCGTGGATTACCTCGAGGCGGTCGAGGTCGTCGTGGTCGACGCCACGGGTCAGGCCCGGGCCGTCGTGGCGACCCGCGACCCCCAGGACCCCCACCACGACCTCTGGTGGGCGCACACCGGCGGCGGCGGCGGGAACCTCGGCATCGTCACCCGCTACTGGTTGCGGGACCCGCGGGTGACCGGCAGCGACCCCAGCACCCTGTTGCCGCGCCCACCGGTTCGCATGTTGAGCGCCCAGGTCATGTGGAGCTGGGCCGACATGGACCGCGAGACGATGCAGCGGATCGTGCGCAACCACGGCCGCTGGCACGAGGAGAACAGCGGGCCCGAGTCTGCGTACAACGGCATCTACGGCGGCCTGGTCCTGGTCGGCCGGGACAGCAACGGTCCCGGGCCCGCCTGCATCTCGTTCGCGCAGATCGACGGCACCGGCCCCGAGGAGCGGCGCAAGCTCGAGGAATACGTCGCGGCCGTCGCCGAGGGCGTTTCGGCTCCGGCCCGGTCGCTGCCGTTGAGCGAGTCACCGTGGATGGCGCTGACCATCAAGCAGGCCAAGCTGCAGGACACCCAGGGTGTGCGGCTGAAGCTCAAGAACGCCTTCCTCCGCCGGCGCTACCCCGACGACCAGGTCGGCCTGATCTATGACGGGCTCAGCGAGCCGGATCCGGCACGCGGAGCGGTGACCGTGTCGTTCCAGTCCTTCGGCGGTGTGGTGAACGCGCGCGCGCCGAAGGACACCGCGGTCGTGCACCGCGACTCGATCTTCCAGGTGCTGTTCTTCAGCACCTGGGACGACCCCGCGCAGGACGACGGCTGCATCGACTGGCTGCGCCGGTTCTACCGCGACGTCTACGCCGGCACGGGTGGCGTGCCGGCACCGGGTGAGGTGCACGCCGGCTGCTTCATCAACTTCCCGGACAACGACGTCGCCGACCCCACCTGGAACACCTCCGGCGTCCCCTGGCACGAGCTGTACTACGGCGCCAACTATGCCCGCCTGCAGGCCGCCAAGGCCGCCTGGGACCCGGGGAACGTCTTCCGGCACGCCCTGTCGATCCGCGCCGCCCACTGAACCGAACGGAAGGAACCAGCGTCATGACGCAATCCCCTGTGAAGACCGCCGACAGCACCGCCGCGAAGCGGCAGAACCTGCAGCGTTGTCTGGACCGACTCGTGGAGGTGGGCGCCGCGGGTGTGCAGTTCCGCGTCACCAGCGGCGATGAGGTCTTCACCGCCCGCGCCGGCTCCGCCGAGCTGGGCGGCACGGAACCGGTGCCGGAGAACGGCCGCTTCCGCATCGCCTGCATCACGAAGATGTTCGTCTCCACCGTCGTCCTGCAACTCGTCGCCGAGGGCAAGGTCGTCCTCGACGCGCCCGTGGAGACCTATCTGCCCGGCGTGCTCCCGTACGGCGACAAGGTCACGGTGCGAAACATGCTGCAGCACACCAGTGGCGTGTTCAACCACGCCGACTCCTTCCAGCGTCCGGGGGAGCGCTTCCTGCGGGACCGCTACAAGCACTACGACGCCGAGGAGCTGGTGGCCGTCGCGGCAGCCCGTCCGCTGAACTTCGAACCCGGTACCACCTTCGAGTACTCGAACACCAACTACATCGCCCTGGGCCTGCTGATCCGCGCCGTCACCGGCCGGACGTACGCCGAGGAGATCCGCAGCCGGATCATCGAGCCGCTGGAGCTCACCGACACGTACCTGCCCGGCGACGACCCGGAGATCCGCGGCCCGCACGCCCACGGCTACATGCAGATCAAGGGCCGTTCCGAGGACGTCACCCTGATGAACCCGTCCGAGGCGTGTTCCTCTGGTGAGATCATCTCCACCGCCAAGGACCTGGACACCTTCCTGGTGGCCCTGGTGCAGGGCCGGATTCTCGGCCCGGCCGAGTTCGCCGAGATGACCCACACCGTCCCGCCGGAGTGGGTCAAGCTGCCGATGTCGAACGGCTACGGTCTCGGGTTCATGCCGCTGGAGACGTCCTGCGGTCTGAGCCTGTGGGGGCACGGCGGTGGGATCCCGGGCTACGCGACCTTCGTCGGCTCCACCCTCGACGGGCAGAAGCGCGTCATCACCTCCATCACCCTCAACATCGATCCGGACGACTTCGGCGGCACCTTCGAGAACGCCGTCGTGGACGCGATCAACGCCGCGGCCGAGTGTCTCTGAGCGACACCCGCCGCACCGGTCCGAGCACGGAGGCAAGCGTGACGACCACCCGGGCACTGCACCGTACCGCCTGGCTCCGGCAGTTCCACCGGGCGGACGCGCCGACCCGGGTGGTCTGCTTTCCGCACGCCGGCGGTGCGGCCGGGTTCTTCTTCCCGACCTCTCGGGCCCTGTCCGACACGGCCGAGGTGCTGACGGTGCAGTATCCCGGCCGACAGGATCGCCGCGCCGAACCGTACGCAGGCAGCATCGCCGAACTGACGGAGGGTGTGGCACGGGAACTCGCCATGCTCCCCGACCTGCCCTTGGTGCTGTTCGGGCACAGCATGGGTGCCCTGGTCGCGTACGAGCTCGCCGCCCGGCTGCACCGTGACGGTGGGCCGCCGGTAACGAACCTGGTCACCTCGGGCTGCCGGGCACCGTCGCGCTGGCGTCCGGAGCGCCTGCACCTGCTCGACGACGACCAGGTGCTGGCGGAGCTGTCCGCCCTGAGCGGTACGCACAGCCGGATACTCGGCGACGCGGCGATGATGCGTCTGGCGCTGCCGCCGTTGCGGGCCGACTTCACCGCCATGGCGGCCTACCACCGGCAGGCGGCTACCCGGGTCCCGTACCCGATCACCGCCCTGGTCGGCGGAAGCGACCCGAAGGTGGCCGTCGGGGACGCGGCAGCCTGGCGAAACCACACGACCGGGGGTTTCGAGTTGCACGTCCTGCCGGGCGGCCATTTCTACCTCGAGTCGCGGATGGCCGACGTGGTGCGGATCCTTCGCGCCCGGCTGGCAGC
>NZ_BMQY01000016.1:0-21954 GCF_014648355.1 Couchioplanes azureus | reverse complement strand
GTGACCGGCGGCGTTCTTACCCGTACCGGTTCTCAGGTGACGGAGAGTCCGCCGTCGACGGCGAGCACCGCCCCGTTCAGGTACCCGCCCGGCGCCGCGGTGGCCTGCACGATCCACCAGGCGACGTCTTCCGGGGTGCCGATGCGGCCGCTCGGGATCCGGGGCTGCATCGATTCCAGGAACGCGTCGTAGTGCTCCTGCGGCATGCCGGCCCGTACTGCGACGCCGGTGTTGACCAGCCCGGGCGAGATGCCGACCACCCGGATGCCGCGGCCGCCGAGCTCCACCGCCCAGCTCCGGGTGAGCGCGTCGAGGCCGACCTTCGTGGCGGCGTAGATCGAGCTGCCCGGCATGGCCCGCAGTCCGAGGCAGCCGGCCGAGCTGACGTTCACCACGGTGCCCGCGTTCTTCTCGAGCGCCGGCAGCGCCCGCTGGGTGAGGAAGACGGGCGCCAGGAGGTTGACCTCGACCTGCTGACGTGCGTCCTGCGCGGTGAGGTCTTCCAGGGTGTCGAAACCGGCCAGTGCGGCGTTGTTGACCACCACGTCCAGGCGCCCGAGCACGTCGACGGCGGTCTGGACCACGAGGTCGGCGGCTCCGGCGTCGGTGAGGTCGACCGCCATCACGTGGATGTCGTCGTGCGCCGCTGCGGTCTCCGCCAGCGACGACTCCGAACGGCCCACGACGAGCACCCGGTCTCCTCGGGCGGCGAATTCCCGGGCGGTTGCTCGGCCTATGCCGGTGCCGCCGCCGGTGACGATCACGCCCCGCGGCGTGCTGTTGCGGTTCACAGTCTGCATGGGGTGACGGTAGGGCCGCCCGCTCAATCATCGGTTGTGCGCAGCCAGCAGCACTGCCTCGCTCATCCGAGGGCCATAAAGCGACGGTGGGCGGACGCGTCGCGCGTCCGCCCACCGTCGTGGTGCCGCAGCGGCCCTACCGGGCGGCGGCCAGCTCGCGCCGGGAGTGCTCGTGCTCGGCCAGGTAGCGGCTCGTGACGGAGCTTTCGTGGCTCAGCAGCTCCGCCGGTGTTCCCTCGAACACGACCGTTCCGCCGTCGTGGCCGGCACCGGGGCCCATGTCGATGATCCAGTCTGCCCGGCTGATCACATCCAGGTTGTGCTCGATGGTGATCACCGTGCTGCCGCCGTCGACCAGCCGGTCCAGCAGCCGGATGAGGTTGTCCACGTCATTCATGTGCAGGCCTGTGGTCGGCTCGTCCAGGACGTAGATCTGCGACGTCTTGCCGAGCTCGGTGGCCAGCTTCAGTCGCTGACGCTCGCCACCGGACAGGGTGTCGAGTGGCTGCCCCAGGGTGATGTACCCGAGGCCGACCTCGTCCATCGCGGTGAGCCGCTCGACCAGCGCCCGCTCGCGGAAGAAGTCCTTCGCCTCGACGACCGGCATGGCGAGAACCTCGCTGATGTTGCGCCCGTCGACGGTGTACCGGAGCACCTCCTCCTTGAACCTTTTGCCGTCGCAGGCCTCACAGACGCTGACCATGCTGTCCATGAAGGCCAGGTCGGTGTAGATGACGCCGAGGCCCTGGCACTTGGGGCAGGCGCCCTGTGAGTTCGCGCTGAACAGGGCCGCGCTGACCTTGTTGCCGGTCGCGAAGACCTTGCGGATGAGGTCCAGCATGCCGGTGTAGGTCGCCGGATTCGACCGCTTCGACCCGCGCGGCAGGTTCTGGTCGATGAAGATCGCTTCCGGGTGGTGCTTGGGCAGGCATCCCTGGATAAGAGCGCTCTTGCCGGAGCCGGCCACACCGGTGACCACCGTCATGACCCCGGTCGGGATCCGGACGCTGACGTCCTTGAGGTTGTGCAGCTTGGCGTGAGAGATCTTCAGGGTGCCGGTCGGCTGCCGCACGTCGCGCTTCAGTTCCTGGTGCCGGTACATGTGCCTGCCGGTCAGCGTGTCCGAGGACAGCAGTCCCTCGAGGTCGCCCTGGTACACCACCTCGCCGCCGTGCCGGCCGGCGCCGGGGCCCATGTCGACCACGTGGTCCGCGATCTCGATGACCTTGGGCTTGTGCTCGACGACGAGCACGGTGTTGCCCTTGTCGCGCAGCTGCAGGAGCAGGTCGTTGAGCCGGTGTACGTCGTGTGGGTGCAGGCCGACGCTCGGTTCGTCGAAGACATAGGTGATGTCGGTGAGGCTGCTGCCCAGGTGACGGACCATCTTGACCCGTTGGGACTCGCCTCCGGACAGGGTGGAGCTCTCCCGGTTGAGGCTCAGGTAGCCGAGCCCGATGTGCGCGAGGCTCTCCAGCCGCGATGCCAGGGAGGCCACCATCGGGGCCACCGTGGGTTCGGAGATGGAGCGGACGAAGGCGGCCAGCTCGCTGACCTCCATCGCGGCGCAGTCGGCGATCGACCGCCCGTCGATCTTGCAGCTCAGCGACGCCTGGCTCAGCCGGGTACCGCCGCACAGCGGGCAGTCCTCGGTCGTCACCACGCGCTGGACGGCAGCACGCAGGTGCGGGGCCATCTGTTCGGCGTCCTTGGCCAGGTACAGGCGCTTGAACTTGGGGATCAGGCCTTCGTACTTCGAGTTGAGCGTGCCGCCGGCCGCCTTGAGCTTGATCTTGGCGTCCGTGCCGTTGATCAGCCGGTCCCACTCGGTCTCGTCATAGTCGCGCAGCTTCTTGTCGTTGTCGAAGAAGCCGGACTGGGCGAACAGGTTCCAGAACCACGAGTCGACGGCGAACGTGGGGAACTTGATGGCGCCTTCGTTCAGCGACTTGTCGCGATCCACCAGCTCGTCCATGTCGATCGCGGACCGCCGGCCAAGCCCCTCGCACTCGCTGCACATGCCCTCCGGATCGTTGAAGGAGAACAGGTGTGCAGGGCCGATGTGGGGCTGACCCACCCGCGCGAAGAGCAGACGAAGCATCGCGTACGTGTCGGTGACGGTGCCCACCGTGGAGCGCGAGTTGCCCCCGAGTCGCTTCTGATCCACGATGATCGCCGCCGACAGGTTGCGCAGTGAGTCGGCGTCCGGCTGGCCGTAGTGCGGCATCAAGCCCTGCAGGAACGCGGTGTAGGTCTCGTTGACCAGCCGCTGCGACTCCGCTGCGATCGTCCCGAACACCAGGGACGACTTACCGGATCCGGAGACGCCGGTGAAGACAGTGATCTTCTTCTTCGGAATGTCGAGGGAGACGTCCTTGAGGTTGTTCTGCCGTGCGCCGCGGATTTCGATGTTCCCGTGAATGGTCGTGCTCCTTCTGCCTCGAGGGTGCCGTCCGCTGTGTGCCTGGTCGGACCGGCCGTCGCGGCCGGACTCGTGGACCACCGTGCGACCTTCCCTCCGCCGTCGGACCGAACAGTGCCACGCAAGGCCTGCCTACCGTGCGGTGTACCGTACACCGTACGCTGGCCGCGTCGCAAGGTTGAACGGCGCTCGCGGCAGGCTTATTCCCGTAGCGGGGATTTTTTTTCGGGAAGGCGGAGAGGGGGTCGGCTCGGCACCGGAGGAGGATCCCCCTGCGTGGTCACAGCATCGCCCCGGCCAGGCCCTGATTCTGTCGTCCGCCGCGACCGGACACGACCGCAGCGACGTTGCCAGGCCCGCCGGGCCGCCGACCAGAATCGCGTCGATGCGCCCACTGACGTCGGCGGCAATGCTCCGGAAGTCCACACCAGAGCGGACGTGCAGCGCTGCGTCACTGGTGTCCGTGTGCTTCACCATGTCGTCAGCCTTCCGCGTCTGCCTCGCCCGCGCGCAGGCCGCGGTCTGCACGGCGCAGGAACGAGAACCAGGGGCGGCGCCGGCCTGGCTGGCACGTCGATGTGCCGACTGTAGTTACTACGTGATGTCGCTCCAACCCTTGAACACCCCTATCTTGTGCCGGCGTCGGCATGCCGGGCCGGCGGCCGGGGTGCTGCGGCTGACAACCCCTCGAGGACCAGGCTCCCGCCGGGATGACGCGTCGCCCGGCGGCGCCTTTCCGGCCGGGCGCCCGAGGACCACGCCCGGTGCCGCGTGCCGCTCTACCGGCGCGCTGTCCACAGGGCGGTCGGACGACTACAGGATTTTCTAACAAGGAAGAACTACATGCACCGCCCAAAAACCGCTGTTGACCTGCGATTATGCGGGACTCCCGTAGACCATTAATGCGTACCCGTAGACCATTAATGCGTGCCCACCAGGGGCAAGTTGCGGTCGGCGGTAGACCAAAAATGTGTGGACAGCGTCCCGGAGAGCCCCGCTCCTGTGGGTAGGCCTTCCCGGTAGACCAAAAATGTGTGGACAGTCGACCCCGGACGACGCCCGACCCCCTAAAAGTCCACCCCCTATGCGCGCTGTCGCCCGGCGGACGCGGCGAGTGACTTCCACAGTGAGCCATGGTGCGATCGCGGACTGTGATCTTGCCGGGTGGCGCGAGCGGTCTCAGGCGCTCGGGAGGGGTAAACCATTAATGCGTACTGCGCGGCGGTCGTCCCGAACGGTCGGCAGCTGTGGACGAAGACCTTCAAGACGGCGGCCGTGGGGCGATTCGATCGATAGATATCAATGGACATCGCCTGCCTGTGGGCACTCTCACCTGAGGCAACGTCCTTGCTGCGCGCGCCTCGGTGGCCGGTATACCAAAAATGCGTACGCCGCCCCCACGCCGCGAAGCCTGTGGACGACCGTCCACTGCGGTGGGTCCCGACTCATGGCCGGCGCCGGGTCGGGCCGGGACTCGCCCTGAGCCACCGCGCTCTCAGCAGCGCATTCGAGCCCGGATAGACCAAAAATGCGTGCCCGGCTCGGCGCCCGGCGAACCCCGTTTCCAGTGCCGATCTTGTGTGGCACGCTGCGACGCATGTCACGACCGAGGCGTACAGAGGCGGACCTTCGCAGGTCCGCCATCGATCTGCTGAGCGCGGAGAGATCGGAGCGGGACGTCCACTACCTCGCCAGGGTCTTCGCACAGATCGGCCTGCCGTACAAGGATCCCGACAAGCCATCCAACGTCGCCGGCGAGAACCCTCGCGAGCCGCTCAAAGGATGGGGCCGAAGCAACGGCAACCTCACGTTGCTCATCCAGCCGGGCGTCTACATCGACCCCTCCGGGGTCAGCGTCTCGCGAGGGTTCCCGTTCGGCAGCACGCCCCGGCTTCTGCTGGCCTGGATGTCGACCGAGGTGGTCCGGACGAGAGGGCCTGAGCTGATTCTCGGTGACTCGCTCAGCGCGTTCATGCGGAATCTGGGTCTGCGGCCCACGGGTGGCAAGACCGGGACCATCGCCCGGCTGCGCGATCAGATGGAACGGCTCTTCAACGCCACCTTCGTCGTGAACTGGAACGGTACGGGCGTCAGCGGGGCAGTGCGTGTGCCTGTGTCGTCGCAGTACCAGTTGTTCTGGACCGACGAAGGCGCGTCGCGGCGGGAGTCGGTGTTCCCGTCGAAGGTCATCTTGTCGGACACGTTCTTCCAGGAGATCGCCGACCACGCCGTGCCCCTCGATGTGCACGCGCTGAAGGAGCTGCGCGGCTCACCTCTGCGACTCGACATGTACGCCTGGCTCACCTACCGCATGTTCGGCCTCGGTCGCCCGACGACCATTCCGTGGGAGAGCATTCAAGGCCAGTTCGGCAGCGGGTACGCGTCTTCGCCGCAGGGCAGGTCGAAGTTCAAGAAGGACTTCGAGAAGCACCTCGCGCGCGTCTTGCTGGTCTATCCGGACGCCGACGTGACCCTGACACCCGCCGGTGTCGTGTTGCGTCCGAGTCCCACGTCCGTCCCCACCCGGCTGGCTCGCACCATCGGGGCCTTGGACGACCTGCGAACGGGCTCACGGGGATGGTAGATCGGCTTCGCGTCACGGCGCGCGCGCCTTCGGGCCCGGCCGACGGGCGCTGCCGAACTCGCTGACGCGCGCGCGGCGAGCCCGGACCGTCGCCGGACGATGAAGTTCTTCGGTGTCGCCGATCAGGCGGCGCGGTGCTGCCCCTGAGGCGGCAGGGTCGACAGCGCCCGGACCGCGTCGGCCAGGGAGATCGGCCGGTCCGGCACGGCGAGCATCTGTTCCACCCACTGCCGGATCAGGGTGCTGGCCGTGGTGCCGTGTTCCTCGGCGTAGGCACGCAGCCGCTGATGCACCGGGTACGGCAGCCGTACCGAGGTAGGCACGGTGGTGGCGTCCAAGTCCGCATCCGCCGGCAGCGATGCCAGGACTCCCTCGGCCTCCTGCGGCGTGAAGTCCTCGCCGAAGGTCAGCGTCCCCGTGTCCAGCGCATCGCGGACCTGCGCGGCGGCCACCGTGGCCTGCGCTTCGCGCAGCGCCTGCGCAGCCTCGTCGTCGTGTTCGCTCACCGTGTCGCCTCCCATCGCCGTAGCTCGGTCTCTTCGTCGGCGGTCAGTTCCCGCCCGCCGGTGATGTAGGCGTCCAGCGACCCCTGCCCGGGCCACAGGACCACCAGCAGTGCCCGGCCCGTGCGGGTCCGGCCCCAGATGGTGAGCACCGCGCCAGCCGGAGTGCGCCCCTGCCGGGGCCACCGCTTGCCGTACTGGAGCACCTGCTGCACCTCGTACGCCTCGATCCCCCGCTGGGCCAGCCAGTCCAGGACCCCACTGGCCCACTGAAACGCCACACTGCCAGTGTAGTGCGCTCGCACTACAGACCCCAGTGGTCCGTCCGGATGGGTTGTGAAAGCTCTTAGGTGGCCAGGCGTACAGGGTCTATGCGTCCTAGGATGGCTTAGGGAGTGTGCTTCAGGTCGACCCTCTGTCCCCTATGCCACGCTGCCCTCCGCCGGTGCCACCTCCACAGCGCCGACCGGTCGTGGCCGTTCTGATCCACCTACTGCCACCCATGACCGGGACAGGACTCGCAGCCAGCAGACACAGATCTCTGCCGTTTCCGCAGCTCACGTCCGCCTGTGGGTGCGCCGCTCGCAAGCCTCGCGCGGCCGAGCACCACGCCCCTCGCAAGCTCCGTACTCGGCCACGGGCGCCGCGCGGGACTGGAGCGGCCGGCCTCCGCAGCATCGTTTGCGCAGCTCACTGCTGGCATAGTTGCCCGTCAAGTGGTCCGCTGCAAGGGTGGGAACTCTGCCGGATTCGCCGTACTTGTCCCGCTGGAGGAGGTACAGGCCCCGCCCGTAGGAAGATGCGAGAGGCCCCCGAGGCGGCTGGCATTATGGCCCGTCCACTTTTCGCCGCCGGCTGCCGTGCGACAACGACAGACCTGTGGATGACGGAGCGGTTGTGCTGGCATTGTGGCCCGTCACGTGAGCGAAACTCGCGTCGGCTGGCATTATGGCCCGTACGCCGAACCGGACAAGTCGGCAGAATCTACGCGCCGTATACGGGTGCTGGTCGGCTGTGCTGGCATTGTGGCCCGTCCCTGTCCACAGGATCGCCCGGTTGTGCTGGCATTGTGGCCCGTCAAGCCCGGCACCGCCCGTCCGCGAGCCCGCTCCCCCGCCTCTCACCCCTGTGGATAACGCCGCTCCGGCTGGCATTATGGCCCGTCAAAAACGGGGCTTGGCTGGCATTAACGCCCGTACCGCCTGGCATTATGGCCCGTCAGGCTGCCACGTTTAGCCAGCTCAGGGCCCTGTTTCCGGAGGCCCTTGTAGTTGTTTCTCATAGTCTTGCTTGTAGTTCTTCGCCCGCGCGCGGGCGCCGCGCATGCCACTGCCGTCCCTGATCGGCGCGACACGCGCATCCCGAGCAAATTTGATCGACCGTCGCCGCTACGGCAGCCTGTGCGTCATGGCCCGGCCGACCTTCACGCAGATGGAGCTGCTCGAGCAGATCGCCGAGATGGATGCTCGGACGGATCCGCCGATCGGCTTTCCGCCGCTGGTGACCGCCATGTGCCTGCTGCCCGGCGTCAAGCCGACCATCCCCAAGTCCCAGCCCGTCGAAGAGCACCGAGTGCTCAGCCGCACTCACAACGGGTGGACCGCCACCTGGACCGCCGGCATCAATCCGAAGGACGGCAGCAACGTCGGCCTACCGTACGGACCGAAAGGCCGGCTGTTGCTGGCGTTCCTCGGCGGCTACGCGGTCCGGCACAAGACCCCGATGATCGAGCTCGGCCCGAGTCAGAGCGGGTTCATGAAGGAGCTCGGCTTGGCCGCCTCCGGCGGCCGCACCGGCTCCAAGACTCTCGTCGGTGAGCAGGTTCGGCGCCTGGTGCGCGCCCAGCTCGTCGTCGAGCGCGACTTCGAAGACGACCCGCGGTATCTCACCGACGAGGGCGGCGGCATGCGCATCGCCCGCTCGTGGAAGGTGTGGTGGGACCGCAGCGGGGACAACCCGACCCACCCGGTCGAGGGCTCGTACATCGAGCTGTCCAAGGACTTCTACGACGAGATCATCGCCTACTCGTTCCCGCTGAATCTCGATGCGCTGCGGATCTTCGGTGACAGCGCGCTGGCCATGGACCTGTACGCCTGGCTCACCTACCGACTGCGTCAGCTCACCAAGCCGGTCACGGTCACCTGGGAGCAGCTCACCGCACAGTTCGGCAAGAACGGGCTGCCCGATGTCGGTGCCCCGAACCGCGCCCGCAGCCGGGCCGTGGCGGAGAACAAACGGAACATCTTGGCCCAGCTTCCGACCGTACTGGCCGTCTATCACCAGGCGAAGGTCGAGGAGACGAGATTCGGTCTGGAGCTGCGGCCGAGCCCGCCGCATGTGCCCCAGCGCGGGATGCACGGGCTGCGGCGTGCTCAGGCAGCCGCCAGCCTGCCCGCACGCCGGACCGCTGCCGCGGCGGCCGACGCGGCATGCTCGGCTTAGGACCGACCACCGGTCACGGGCGCCGTGCTCCCATAGCCCGATCGTCCTCGAGTCGAAGCTCGCCCTCTCTGCCAAGGTCCAGCAGGGTCGGCACTCACGGGCTTCGAGCCGGAGGCGATCTAGTCAGGTCCGTCGACCGGGCGATGGCCGGGCATCATCGGCCGCCGGGTCCGCGGCCGACGCCGGCGGTGAAGCCGCCACCGGCGAGCGCGGCGACCAGGCCGTCGTAGCGGCGTTCGGCGTCCTGCGCGCGTGCGTCGGCGGCTGCGGTCTGCCGCGTCAGCTCCTCCGCCTCACGGCGGGCGACGTCGAGCTCGCCGCGCAGGGCCTCGGCGTCCTGGCGGGCGGCCGTGGCCCGCTGCTCGGCGGCGGCGACCTGTTCCTGCGCCTCGGCCAGGGCGGTGCGGGCCTGCGCGGCGTCCCGGCGCAGCTCGGTGAGGGCGGCAGCATCGCGGGCGGCCTGGGCCTGCAGTACTGCCTTCTCGGTTTCGTGAGCGCGGATCGCGGCTTCGGCGGCTAGGGACCGGGTGCCGGCCTCGCCTACCCGGCGCTCGGCGTCGACGAGCGCGTCACGTAGCTGGGCGAGCTCCCGCTGCTGGGCGTCCAGCTGGGCGCGCAGCCGGTCGGTCTCGGCCTCGGCGGTGGTGCGGCGCTCGATTTCGGCGTCGAGGGCGCGGCGCTGCTCGGCGGCGGCGCCTTCGGCCTGCCCGCGGCGGTGCTCCGCCCCGGTGGCGCGGGCGAGCGCGGCGTCGGTCTCGCGCTGATACCGCTGGGCGTCCTCGACGGCGTGGTCCCGCTCGGCCAGGGCCTCGTCGCGTAGCTCGTAGGCGCGGGTGGTGCGCTGCTCGGCCTCGCGGGCCGCGCGTTCGGCGGCGCGCTGGGCGGCCTCGGCGCGCAGCCGGGCCTCGTCGGATTGCTGCGCCCGGGCGATCGCCGCATCCTCGATGGCCTCCAGCCGGGCGGTGAGCGTCTGGAGTGGACCCAGCGTGGGCTGCAACGCTGCGAGCAGCGCGTCGCGATCGGCGCGGAGGGCGGTGACCAGCTCCCCCAGGCCGGCACGTTCCAGGGCGGCGCGTTCGCGCTTGTCCAGCTCCAGGCAGCTGGCGCCGGGCTCGTCCGGCGACTCCGGGCAGAACCGGTAGGGCCGGCCGCCCTGGGGCTTGGTCGGCAGGGCCCGCCCGCAGCGCTCACATGTGCGCTCAGAGCTGCTGTCCCTGGGTAGCGGACTCATACCGCGACCCTAGCAGTTAGGTAAGAAAGTAAGACAAGCGGTGTTATCAGAAATCTAACTACTAACCTGCGCGGCACAATCACATAGGATAATGACTGTTATCCTATGCTGATGAACGGGATAACCCCTCCCCCGACGGCCGCCGACTGGGAGGCGCTGTGCGGCGCCAGGCCTCTGACGCCTTTTGTGGGCACGCGCTGGCGGGCTGGTGGTGTTGCTCGGCCCGAGCGCCTGAGGTCAACGCCAGCCACCTGAAAGGCGAAGACGACCGACGCGCACGGTCAGCGAGACCACACCACCGAGGATCTGTCATGACCACGCCTACCCCGCAGGTAATAGCCCGCCGAACCGGCGCCACCTTGGACGCCCGGATGGCGCGTGTCGCCGCCCGCGTCGCCGACTACCCCGGTCTACCCGTCGACGACGGCTCCCGGTACAGCGTGCGTCGGCTCACTGCCGCCTGGCTCCTCGAAGCCGAGTCGGTGCACACCGAGAAGGCCCACGACCGCGACCTCGACACCTTCCTGCGCTGGTGCGCCCAAGAACGCCTCGATCCGCTGGCCGCCCGACCCACTGATCTAGGTCAGTACCGGGTCTGGCGCGAACTGGAGGGCGCCGGTGGGCGTACCGCCAAGGCGGCCACCGTGGCCCGGGCCCTCGCCTCGGTGTCCAGCTGGTACACCCACCTGGTCGTCAACACCGGCGGCCGGGTCGCCCGCAATCCGGCCGCCGGCGTGAAACGGCCTAAGGTCGCGCACCACTCCCCCACCGCCGGGCTCACCTCCGACGAGGTTGATGCGCTGCTCGACCAGGCCGATCGCGAAACGGCGAGCCGGGCCGCAAGCGCCGAAGCGCAGCCAACCCCGGCTCGACACGCGCGACACCTCGCCGCCCTGCGTGACCGGGCCCTGCTGCGGCTGCTCGCCGACCTCGGGCTCCGGATCAGCGAGGCCCTGGACCGCGACGTCCACGAGTTGAGCCACAACGCCGAGAAGCGCACGCTGCGCTTCCTCGCCAAGGGCAAGGAAGAGCGGGAGCGACCACTCCCCCCGCACACGCTGGAAGCGATCGACGAGTACCTCGCCATCCGCGCCGCCAACATCGGCGTCGCGGTCGCCGACCTCACCGGGCCACTGTTCGCCACCACCGGCATCGCGGGTACCGCCGGCCGGCTCGCCGAACCCAACGTCTTCATCCGGCTCCGACGCCTCGCCGCGGCCGCGGGGATCGCGTCCGCCGCCCGGCTGTCACCACACTCGCTGCGGCATGCCTTTGCCACCGCCGCCCGCGAGGCCGGCGTCCCGCTTGAAGACGTACAGGACGCCATGGGCCACGCCGACCCGCGCACCACCCGCCGGTACGACCGCGACCGCCACAACCTCGACCGTGACCCATCCCTCGTCCTCGGTGCCAACCGCGCCCTGCGCCGCGTGGCCGCCTCCTCGACGGCATCACCCGAGAGGCGCTCCGGGGAGGACGAAGGTTTACGGCCGTAAAACGCCAGCGACGGGCTGAGCTTTTACGGCCGTAAACAGGGATGCTGGTCAGTCGCGGAGGAGCGCCTCCGCCAGTTCACGTCGCTGTTCCGCGGACAGCTCAGACCGCAGGGTCTCGGCAATCGCTGCCGGAGTCTCCCCCAGCCGCTGGATCGCCGCCCGAACCCGCGACATGCGCGGCCGCGGCGCAGGCGGGGGAGTCGACTCACCTTCCTCGTTCGTCAGGCCGCGGCGCCGCCGCCAGACCTGCAGGTTGGCGAGCTGCTGGTCCCTGCTGAGCTCGTGCCACTTGCCCTTCCTGACCTCGTCCAGGGACAGGCGGGCCTCGCCGGACTCCCGCATCTGCGCCTGCACCTCAGGCTGCAGCAAGAGAACGTTCTTTCTTTGCGAGACCCAGCCGGGAGTGCGGTCCATCAGCTCGGCGACAGCGTTGCCGGTCTTGAGTTCGGTGAGGAGCTGCTTCACGACCAAGGCTTCCTCGACGGGGTCGAGGGTCTCGTCCTCGAGGTTCTCGTCGGCCATCGCGCGGATGAAGGAAACGCGGGACGCCGCCAGGCTGTCCCTCACCCGGACTTCGATCGTCTCCTTGCCTTCCAGGAGCAGTGCCGCCCGGCGCCGGCCGCCACCGACCTGGACCCAGTCGAACGTGGGGGAGACCGCCTCCTCGTCTTCCGGAAAGATGGCGAGGTACGCGGACCGGGTCACGCACGCGGATGGTTGCATCTGACCAAGCTCGCGGAGTGAAGCCCTCAGGCTCGCCAGCCTCTCTGGGCGTGAGGCGATGTCGCGGGTGTTGCGAGGGTTGGGGGCGACCTTCTCGATCAGTGCGGAGAACGAACTGGTTGTTTGCAGGGGCGACGCCGGCTCGGTCGCTGCCGTCTGAGCCGGAACGATCGGGCGCACGCTGGACTTGGCGGAAGCAGCAAGGGGAGTGACCTTCACGGGATCGGGACGCGTGTGCACCGGGGGAGGCACGCTTCGCTGTTGCCGGCGAGCAGCCTCCCTGCGGGCACGCAGACCCGTGGCGACCGGAACGGGCCGGGTTTCCTCGTCATGCTGCTCGGGCATAGCCCACCACCGTCTCTCCCAACTTGTGCAGCTCGCTTACGAGAGGGCTGGCCCGCTTGGGGACCGGGTCGCTGGCGGTCACCGCCATACGCCGCGTTCTGCCCCCCAGCCACTTGTATTCACTGATCTCGGGACCGATGGGGGCCTGCGCGAGTCCAGCGGCCTTCTCGAGCCGCGTGACGTATCGCTCCGGCGGGCTCAGGGGCACCATGTTCGGCACGATCAGCAAGGGATAGGACTTCAGTTCCTCGAGCATGTCCTCCGTCGCGGCCATGTCTCGCTCGCGCAGCACGGCTGGGGTCAGCACGAGATTCGCCGCAGCGACTGCCGCGAACGTGGAGGGCGTGCCGCCGGGGTGGGTATCGATCACCACAGGGCAATTCAGGTCCTGGCTCCACTGGGCGGCCCACCGCTCGATGGTCTTCGTCATATGCTCCGCCGCGGGCTGGTTGTGACCGAACTCCTTGGCGCAGGGGACAAGGTCCGGCCGCCACGGTCCGCCGGCCAGTGGCCGTGGCACACGCCCAGTTTCGAGAGCGTCAAGGAGCGGCCGGTTGACCCGCTGCTCCTCGCGGTAGCCCCATGCCCCGGTCGCGTTGCCCTTGTCCCAGTCCAGGTCCAGCAGGACGGCCCCGAGGAGGTAGGCCATCTCATACGCGAGGAAGGTCTTGCCGACCCCGCCCTTGTACGCCGCCACCACCACGGTGAAGCCGGTCAGGTCGCCGGGGGTCAAGCCATACTGCGCCAACCACGCACCTTTGCCGCGTTCTGGCATCGCGACACTGTGCCGGCCGCCTGGCACCTCATCCGGCAGGTCTGACTCGAGGTATTCATCATTGGTCACGGCCCAGGCTCCATGGATTGAGAAACTTGCGTCACTTCCCTACCACACCGTTAGTTGCCGACGCACCTGACCACGCTTACTGGCGCGATCAGCCATGCCACCTTTACGGCCGTAAAACTGGCCGAAGCCGGCCACGTTGACGGCGGTGGCGCCGGTCGTCGCCCCGACTCCCGCCGGAGGGACGCCAGGGGAGCTCGGATGCTGAGCGGGTAGCGGGACCCGGCGAGCAGGCGGCGCAGATCCTTCGGGTACGGGCCCGACAATCACCAGCCAGACGGTGGAGCGCTCAGGGGAGGGGAGCCGCTGCGACAGGCTCCCAGGGCCGACGCCGCCCCGCATCTCACCAGGTCAGAGCTATGTGGAGCAGACCGCGGAACGAGCCTCAGGACTGGCGTAAAGATTATCTTTACGTCTGGCATGCTGGGGATGTGAGTCGTACCCCTCAGGTGCCGGTCCGGCGTTACAGCATCCAGGACGCCGCGCGGGCGGCGGCCTGCATCCGACAGCTGCGCCAGGAGGCGGGGGACCCGGATCTGGACGCATCTTTCCCCGTGGTGGTGGCCGACGATCTTGATGTCGACGCGGTGGTGGACTACACGGAATCGCATCGCCGGGTGGGCCCCTCCGTGCGAGCGGCCGAGCTGGAATACAGGGCGGTGCTGGTGGAGTATCAGCGCCAACGGGACACTGCCCGGTTCGAGCGGCGGCTCTTCTCGGTGCTGCAGACCGGTTACCAGCTCGGCCTGCATCCGGCGACGTACGGCGAGCCGATGGGGTTGCGAAGTCGTCAGGCCGTCTACGACCGGCGTACGCGGTTGACGCGAAAGCGCGCCACGGCGGGGGAGCGGAGTCTCGGTGACGAAGGACGGGCCCGAGAATGGCTGGACGCGCACGGGTCGCAGTTGCGCGCCCTGGCCGACCTGCTTGTGGACTTCCGCGATGATCTGCTCGAGCTCGTCGACCAGGGACCGGCTCGCGAGGAGCTCATCCGCAACATCGATGCGGCCGGCGTGCACCTGAACTCGCGGCGCCCGACGCAAGAATTGTGCACGGCGGTCGCCCTGGCGGTGCACCTGCTTCGCCCGGCGGTTGCGCGGCCGGTTTCAGATCCTGTGGTACGCGAGCAACTCGCCCAGGGCCTTCGCCTGCTCTGGTAGGTCGAAGCTTGTTGCCCTGCATGTCGTCGACGCGGGCGGTTCACCGGGCGTGGCCCTACGTGCAAGGGCGCCCCTGTCCAACGTGTTGTACGGGTACGCCGTGTCCAACACGTTGCACTTGTCCTACTTGTTGTACGCTGCCGCGATCATGACAGTCATCGAAGGCCGAGGGATCGATGAGCGCACCGGTAGCACACACACAGTCGGTCTTTCCCGCCATGAAGCGCGACACCCTGTATCACGGAGTCGACCTCGTGCGGCGGTTCGCCGCCGCCGTCGAGGAGGAATGGCTGCTGCGCGGTGCTCAGGTCAACAAGCACGAGCTGATCGACGCGCTGCTGTTGCTGGCGGTCAGTAACCGCGAGCAGCTGCCGGCGTACCTGGAGCAGTTGCGCCAGGAACGCCGCGAGGCGGCGCAACAGGCGGCGGCACCGGACACGGTTGAGGAAGGGGATGCCCGGTGAGCTGGGCGGATCTGACGACATTCGCGTACGACCACGCCGTGCCGCTGCTCGCCGGGACCGGCGTGCTGGGCCTGGTGCTGCTGGTAGCCATGATCGTACGGGCCAAGGGGAGTGGGCGCCCGCTGCGGCCGATCGCCCTGTCCGCGTCGATGAACTTGGCATTGATGCTCAACGCCGAGGGCATGTGGTACATCGCCATCGACACCCTGCGACTGCCGGTGCTGTTCGCGGTGCTGGTCTTCGCGGTGTTCGAGATCTGCTTCCTCACCGCGACGAGCCTCGCTGCCGAGCAGTACCGCAACACCACCGTGTACGGGCCCGACGGCAAGGTGGTCAGCCCCGGCCATCCGGGTTCGATGCTTTATGTGGCGGCGTTGATCGCCGTGATGTCGGGTGTGGTCGTGGCCAGCGGCGCGCCCACCACGACCGAGAAGATTCTGCGGCTGGCCATCCCCGTCATGATCTTTTTGATGTGGTGGGCGGCGCTGACCGCCGCCGGCCAGCGCGCACGCCGCAGCCGCTTCGCGTACAGCCCGCGGCGGATCGCGGAACGGCGCGGCTGGTTCATCCCGGACGAGGATCCCGATCTGGCCAGGATGGTCGCTGACCGGCGGCTGACGAAGATGGCGATGCTGGCACACCGGTTGCACAACGGCGAGCTGGACGAGAAGCGCAAGGCGAAGGTGAAGACCGAGTTGGCCAGACTCAGTCTGACCGCTACCGACGACGACCTCGCGGAGGTACAACGCCGGGTCAACCGGGCCGGGCAGGCCGAGCAGCTCACCCAGCCCGGCGTCCTGGCAGTGATGATGCCGGCACCGGCGATGGCCACCGGGGCGGCCGACCGCGCCGCCGTGGCGGCGTCGACGGTTGCGGCGCAGCCGGGGCCCTCACCGGAGCCGGAACCGGCGGTGTCGCGCGGTGGGCGAGCTCGAGCAGCGGGTGACGCCACTCGCGTGGAGAAGCCGAGCGCTTCCGGAAAGCGTGCCGCGGAGCCGACCGTTCCGAGCACGGCGACGTACTACGCGCAATGGCTCACTGTCTGGCTGACGATGGCGGCGGAACCAGAGGCCACCAACCCGGCCCTGGCCGAACGCACCGGCATCGCCCTGCGCACGCTCAGCAAGATCCGCTCAGCCGGGAAAGCCGGGTTGCTCACCGCCACGCGCCTGCAGGAGCTGCGGGCGCGGGAGGGGACGGCCTCGCCGGCCGACGCCGGCACCCGAGCGGTGCGTGACCGCTCCGACGAACCCGTGCCGGCCGCGGTGCCGTCGCAGTTCTCCCGGCCGAGGGATAGCGGACCGGAGCCGGTCGTCGCGGTCGCCGGTGACCGCGAGCCGGCGATGGCACGCTGACCCCTTCGCCATGTCGGCGCTGCGGCCGGTGCATGCTCGGCCGGAGCGGGCGTCGAGCGCCGGGTGGCAACCGGAGACCGTCGGGATGGCAAGCGTCGCGACGGCCGGGTAGCAACCGCGGTCCCGGGGCAGGTGGCAAGTCCGTCATCGCAAGGGGTAGCAACCGCGGTCCCTCGGCAGGTGGCAAGTCCGTCATCGCAAGGGGTAGCAACCCGCGTCCGGCCGAGGTGCAACTGGCCGCACGCAAGGGGTGGCAACCTTGCCTCGCGGGGGGGTAGCAACGATGCCGCTCCACAGGGTGGCAAGTGGCCTCTGAGCGTGCAGCGCGAAGGCGAGAAACAGCAGTTCAACGGCCTAGCAACACCTGCCGGCCGAGGGTACGACGCCACCGGTTGCCAGGGACGCACATCGCCGGCGGCCCGGGCGGCAGCTGTACGTCGACCGGGCCGCCACATGCCAGGGCGCCGGGGGTGAAACTCCCACCGTGCCGGGGTAGCAAGTCGCCGGATCAGGGGTGGCAACCTGGCCCGGCCAGGGGTAGCAAATCGCCGGCCGTGGGGTAGCAACCACGCCATGGCAACCGAGGATCGGCCGGGGTGGCAACCCTCGCCGATCCTCGGCGCTCATGGACGTCGACGCATCCCCGTAGGGTCAGCGGCGGGCACTGCTCACGTCATGCGGGCGTACCGGCGCCGGTCGGGTGGCCCGTAGCGAGCCGCTACGACCCGCAGGTGCTCAGCATGTCTTCCAGCGCGTCCTTCTCCTCGGACTGCAGGGTGAGAGACCAGTAGTACTTCACCGCGATCCACATCTTGGCGTACGTGCACCGATATGAGCTGACGGACGGCTGCCAGGTCGAGGGGTCCTCGTCGCCCTTGGACCGGTTGACGTTGTTGGTGACGGGGATCAGTTGCGGCCGGCTCAGGTCGTTGGCAAAGGCTTGCCGGCGGCTGGCGGTCCAGGAGTCGGCGCCCGAGCGCCACGCCTCGGCGAGCGGAACGACGTGGTCGATGTCGAGATCCGAGGCGTCTGTCCAGGTCTCGCCGTCGTACGGCGAGTACCACGAACCCTCCGTCGCCGCGCAGTTGGTGCCGGTGACGACCGAATCGCCGTCTCGCTTCAGGACAGTCTCGCGGGTGTCACACTTCCCGCTGATGGTGATCCAGTGCCGGAAGGACTGGCGGGAGTATCCGTCCATCGGCCCCTCCTCGGCGACGGTCAGCGCGTCGAGCTGGGCCAGGGCGGTGCTGTCGGAGGGAATTCCGGGCGGTTCCGCGCCAGCTGTGGCAGGCGGCAGGATGACTGTCAGGCCGGTGATCACCGCGATGAGAGCGGTGAGGCGGGCGGTCCAGCGAGGGGTGCGGCTCATGGCCGGCTCCTATCGGTGTAAAGGTTGCACAAACCGGTCAGACGAAGAGGCCCCGGTGGGCCGCGGCCCACTCGCGATAAGTGCGCAGCGGGCGGCCGAGCAGGCGACTTCCGTCCGGCGACACCTGGGACCAGGGCACCTGAGGGCTGTGCAGGGCCCGCACGTTGCGTTCGGCTGTCACCGGGTCGCCGGAGATGGCAGAGAAGACGCCGATGGCTTCCTCGATGCTCGCCACGTCGAAGCCGATGGTGCGGCCGAGCACCTGCTCGAGTACGCGGACCTGGTCGCCCGAGGTGAGAAGTTCCGGGCCGGTCAGCTCGTACGCCTGCCCGGCGTGACCGTCCTCGGTCAGCGCGGCCACGCCGACCGATGCCACGTCCGCCGGATCCACCGGCGCGCCCGGCTGGTTACCGACCAGGCAACGTGCGCGGCCGGTCTCCCGGATGCTCTTCGCCCACCACAGCGAGTTGGAGTGGAAGGGGCCGGGCCGCAGCATGGTCGCGTTCGGCACCGCCTGTGACAGGATCTCTTCGGCGGCTCGGTGCTCGTCTCCGATCCGGTGGCTCACCGGGTGCACCACGCTGGACGAGGAAAGCAGCACCAGCCGCTTGAGCTGCCCGGCCGCTGCGGCGGCCTCGGCGAAGCCGCGGGCCTGAGCCTCCACGTCGCCGACGAGCACCACGAACGCGCTCTCGACCCCCTCCAGGGCGGCGGTCATCGCCGGCACGTCTTCAGGGCTACCCGGCCTGACTTCGACGGACGACGGCAGACCGGCCGACTCAGGACGACGGCTGACCGCGCGGACGTACCAACCCTGCATGAGCAGGCCGTCGACAACTTCCCGGCCCACCTTGCCGGTGGCGCCCGTAACCAGGATCATCATTTCCTCCAGGCCGTGACGAATAGTCACGTGCAATTTCTCATCGATCACTAGAGCATCGGTATAGTTTTGATATCCACCACTTGGCGGGCGCTGCACAACGCTTGCGCACAGGCCTAGGAAAGCGCTTGACAATCGGTCGTACCGGAGTCGCAAAATGGTTGGAAAAGGCGCTCTAGGAAATCTTTGCCCGGGTTAGTGTGCGCGGCGTACACTCCGCTGCGAAAGCCATTCCAGCCTGCCGTCAGGACGGCAGGAGCGCTGTTCCCGAACACTTTGTGGCTTTGCGTAGCCAGTGGCATCGCCACAATTGCTTCAGCTGGAGGTCCGAGTGGTCCACAATCCGCACACGGTGGCCGGTGACATCGACACGGGCGACTTGATTGCCGTCGTGGGAATGTCGTGCCGCTTGCCCGGGGGAGCCGATGCGCGGGAGTTCTGGAGTCTGGTGCGGGCCGGCGGGAGTGCCGTCACATCGCCCCCGCCAGGTCGCTGGGACGACGTGGACGTGCCGATCCGGCGGGGCGGTTTCCTGACCGACGTGGAGGCCTTCGATGCCGATTTCTTCGGTATCTCGCCGCGAGAAGCCCGCGCCATGGACCCCCAGCAGCGGCTCGCCCTGGAGGTGGCGTGGGAGGCCGTGGAGGACAGTGGCTGGACCCTTGACATGTTGCGCCGTGACTCTGTCGGGGTCTTCCTGGGAGCGATCCACGACGACTACGCCAAGCTGACCCACGGAGCTGGCGGGGCCGCGCTGACCCGCCACAGTCTGACCGGTACCAGCCGTGGCCTGATCGCCAACCGGCTCTCGTACCACCTCGACCTGCGCGGTCCGAGTCTCACCGTGGACTCGGCCCAGTCGTCCTCGCTCGTCGCAGTGCACCTGGCGTGCCAGAGCCTCCGGCGCGGGGAGACGGCCGTCGCCCTGGCCGGTGGGGTCAACCTCAATCTCTCCGGCGGCACCTCCGTCGGGACCGCTCGCTTCGGTGCCCTGTCGCCCGACGGCGAGTGCTACACCTTCGACGCCCGGGCCAACGGGTACGTCCGGGGGGAGGGCGCCGCCGTTGTCGTGCTGAAGACGCTGGCCCGCGCCACCGTCGACGGCGACCGGGTGTACTGCGTCATCCGCGGCAGCGCGGTCAACAACGACGGCGCGTCCGACGCGCTCACCGCACCGGCCGTGGAAGGCCAGCGCGAGGTGCTGACGCTGGCCTACCGGAACGCCAAGATCGACCCTGGCGCGGTGCAGTACGTCGAACTGCACGGCACCGGGACCCGGCGCGGCGACCCGGTGGAGGCGGCCGCGCTGGGAGCCGTTCTGGGAACTGCGACGACCCGGGAGCGCCCGCTCGCGGTGGGCTCGGTGAAGACGAACATCGGGCACCTCGAGGGCGCTGCGGGCATCGCCGGCCTGGTCAAGGCCGTGCTGTGCGTGTGGCACCGGGAGCTGCCGGCCAGCCGCAACTTCACCGCGCCGCCGGCCCGCATACCCCTGGACGACCTCGGGCTGCAGGTGCACACCCGCCTGAGTGCCTGGCCGGATCCCGGCCGTCCACTGGTGGCCGGAGTCAGCGCCTTCGGGATGGGCGGAACCAACTGCCACGTCGTGCTCGGCGAGGATCCGCGACCGGCGGAACCGGGCGGCGACGAACCGCGTCCATCCCTCGGCCCGGCGCCGTTCGTCTTGTCCGCCCGCAGCCCGCAGGCCCTGCGTGACCAGGCCCGCCGGATGGCCGTGCACGTGCGGGACCGTGCCGATGCCCCGGCAGACATCGCCTTCTCGCTGGCGACCGCCCGTACGGCCCACACCCACCGGGCCGCGATCGTCGCCGCGGACCTGGACGAGCTGGCCGGACGGCTGGACGACCTGGCTGCCGGCGCCGACAACGACGCAGTGGTGACCGGTGAGGTGGCCGCGGGACCGGTGGCCTTCCTGTTCCCGGGCCAGGGTGCTCAGCGAGTGGGGATGGGCCAGCGGTTACGCGAGGTCTGCCCGGCGTTCGCCGGCCCCTACGACGAGGTCGCCGCGCACCTGGACCTGCCGGAGCTGGACAGCGCCGACCTTCTCGACCAGACCCGCTGGACACAGCCGGCGCTGTTCGCCGTGGAGGTGGCGCTGTTCCGGATGTTCGAGACCTGGGGGATGCGCCCGGACTACCTCATCGGGCACTCGGTGGGCGAGCTGGCGGCGGCGCACGTGTCCGGCGTGCTCTCGCTGGCCGACGCTGCCACGCTGGTGACCGCCCGGGCCCGGTTGATGCAGGCGCTTCCCACCGGGGGCGCCATGCTGGCGGTCCAGGGGACCGAGGAGGAAGTTCGCCCGCTGCTGACCGAGCACGTCGGTGTGGCGGCGATCAACGGTCCCCGGAACCTGGTGATCTCCGGTGCGGAACAGGAGGTCCTCGCGGTCGCCGCACGCCTCGGCCGGTCACGCCGGCTGCGGGTGAGCCACGCCTTCCACTCGCCGCTGGTGGAGCCGATGCTCGATGCGTTCCGCGAGGTCGCGACGGGGCTGACTTATCGAGAGCCGCGGATCCCCGTAGTGAGCAACGTGTCGGGTCGTCTCGCCACCGCGGCCGAGCTGGGATCGCCAGAGCACTGGGTCGACCATGTCCGCGGCACCGTGCGGTTCCACGACGGTATCCAGTGGCTGGTAGCACAGGGGGTGACCGGGTTTGTGGAACTCGGGCCGGACGCCACCCTGACGACGATGGCCCGGGGGGCGCTCGGTGGCCGGCTGTGCGTGGCGGCGATGCGTCGCGACCGCGATGAGGTGCGCACCGTCGCCCAGGCGGTAGGCCGGCTGTACGTCCAGGGAGTGGACCTCGATGTCGCTGCCGTGTCCGATCACCGGAGCCGCCGGGTGGACCTGCCGACGTACGCCTTCCAACGGCAGCGCTACTGGCTGGAGGGCGAGCCCACCGCGGGTGCCGTGAGCGAGGGGCCGGTGGAGTCGGTGCCCGCCATCGCGGCGGACGACGACGAGGCCGAGGCCGAGGCTGTGCGGCCCGGTGGGGCGGTGGAGGACCTGCTCATCAAGGTACGAGACGTGACAGCGGCAGTGCTGGGTCATCCTGGGCTCGACGCAGTGCCGCCTCGGACGTCGTTCCGGGACCTGGGCGTCGACTCGTTGTCCGGCGTGGAGCTGTGTGAGCGCCTCGGCGAGCGGATCGGGCTGTCGGTGCCGGCTACGTCTCTCTACGACCATCCGACGCCGGTGTTGTTGGCGGGTCATCTGGGGGAGTTGCTGGCGGGCGGGGCGGTCGTGGAGCCGGTGCCGGTGCCGGTGCCGGTGCCGGTGCGGGTTGGGCAGCGCACCGGGGATCCGGTGGAGCCGATCGC
>NZ_BMQY01000015.1 GCF_014648355.1 Couchioplanes azureus | reverse complement strand
CTTGCCGTGAGTGCTGGGTTGCCGGCCGGGTGCCTGCTCCACCGGGTTGCGGCGGCGGTCGACGGGCGGTTGCCGTACGGGTGCAGAAGGCCCGACGACGGCAGGGCGGCACGCAGGCACACAGCCCTCGCCAGGGAGTAGAGGGACCGCTTCGCTGTGGATCGCCGCAACTGGCTGGCACCCGCACGGGCACTGCACGCGCACCGCCGGCCCCGGACTCTTGCCCGCAATCCTGGCCGACCTCGGCCGGACCAACCGGGGGAGAACTCATCGTGCGACGCGCCAAGCTGCCGAAGTCGTGGACAGCTCTGACCGCCGTACTCGCCGGCGCCATCGCCGTGATGGTGCCGAACGCCGCCGCCGCGGCGGCCGATGCCGAACTGGCCATCCGGCCCGCGCACGACACCTACACCTCCAGCGGCCGCAAGAGCACCGCCTTCGGTTCGAGCGACAAGCTCGCCATCGGCAAGCTCGGCAAGGACCGCAAGATCGCCTACCTCAAGTTCACGGTCCCGGCCGGCACCAAGGTCAAGGCCGCACGCCTGTACCTGAGCCCGTCCGGCAAGCCGTCCGGCAAGGTCACCGTCTCGCGGGTCGCAGGCACCTCGTGGACCGAGGCGAAGCTGACCTCCGGCAACGCCCCGAGGCTCGGCGCCGCGGTCGCCTCGGTCACCCCGCGGGCCACCGACACCCGCATCCGCTTCGACCTCGGCCGCGTGGTCACCCGTCCCGGCACCTACGCATTCGCGGTGACCTCGTCGCTGACCAAC
This sequence comes from Couchioplanes azureus, assembly GCF_014648355.1. Lineage (GTDB taxonomy): Bacteria > Actinomycetota > Actinomycetes > Mycobacteriales > Micromonosporaceae > Actinoplanes > Actinoplanes azureus. The sequence goes on along the minus strand of NZ_BMQY01000015.1, from coordinate 101,979 downwards.
GGCACGGTGCGCTTCCAGTCGGCCGAGAGCAAGGCGCGCGGTGGCCCGGAACTGGTCATCACCACCGCCGGCACGGCGCCCGCCGCCGCGCCGGCCGCACCTGGCGACTACGGCAACTGCACCACCGGCTCCCTGCTGGTGCCCTCCTGCGGTGTGCTGTGGGGCGGCGCGGCGGGCGGCTTCACCAGCCTGCCCCGCGATGTGGAGCACCAGAACTGGGAGAAGCTGAGCGGCCGTACCGCCACCATCTTCCACACGTACCACAAGGGCGACGAGCCGTTCCCCACCAGGGCCGAGATCGCCATGACCAGCGACCCCGCCCACCCGCGCGTCCTGCTGCTCAACTGGAAGATCGCGTACGGCTCCACCTGGGCCAAGGTCGCCCGGGGCGAGCAGGACAAGCGGATCGACGCGTTCGCCACCCGGATCAAGGCCTACGGCAAGAAGACCTTCCTCGTGCTGCACCACGAGCCGGAGAACGACGTGATCGCCAAGGCCGGCTCCGGCTGGGAGGCCAAGGACTACGCCGCCATGTACCGCCACACCATCGAGCGTCTGCGCGCCCAGGGCGCCACCAACGTGGTCAACGTGCTGGCCTACATGGGCAACGAGAAGTGGATGGCGCAAACCTGGTGGAAGGACCTCTACCCGGGCGACGACGTCGTCGACTGGATCGGCCTGGACTCCTACGTCAGCGTCGAGAAGGGTTACTACCACTACGGTGACTTCGCCGACCTGCTCGACCGCAAGCCGACCGGCGGCGGCCTCGGCTTCTACGAGTGGGCCACCACCGCGCACGCCGGCAAGCCGATCATGATCGCCGAGTGGGGCGCCTACCACCGCATCGGCATGGCCGCCGACAAGTCCTTCGTCTACGACAGCGTCCTGCCACAACTCGCGCAGCGGCCCGCGATCAAGGCCATCGTGCACTTCGACACGAAGGCCGACGACGAGGGCAACCGCGACATCAGCATCGACAGCACCCCCGCCGGCCTGGCCGCCTTCACGAAGCTCGCGGCCAACCCGATCTTCAACGTCAAGCTCGGCTGATCGTCGATGGGGCCCGGTAGCTGCCGGACGAAGCCAGGCGTCGAACCACGCCCGGCCCCTGACGGCCATGACCCACGGGACAGAACCTAGCCGCCGGGAGTGGCGGGCTCCGCGGATGCGGCGGCATTCAGCACGGCGTCGAGGAGGCCGGGGAAGCGGGCGTCCAGGTCCGCTCGGCGTAGGGACATCAGCACGGTGCGCCCCTCGCGCCGCTGGAACAGCACGCCGCCCTCACGCAGCACGCGCCAATGATGGCTGGCCGTCGACTTGCCGACGTCGGGCAGGGTGGTACCGCAGGTCAGCTCTTCACCATCCGCGAGGCGGCGCACGATGCGCAGCCGGACCGGATGGGCGAGCGCCTCCAACACGTCCGGCAGTCGCAGGTCGCCGCGAGCGGGATGCACCAACGCCGTCATGGTTCGATAGTACGCGAACTATGGCGCGCGTCATGGGCGCTGGCGACGGACCGAGCCTCCGTTCTATTGTTCGCGGACAGACGAACTATAGGAGGTCCCATGCTGGCGAACACCGGCGACATCACTGTCGGGGAGCGGTTCTTGGCCGCCTACGCGGCCCGGGACTGGGACGGCCTGCGCGCCCTGCTGGACGAGGCGGTCGAGTGGACCCTGCCCGGGTCGGCGAGGATCTCCGGAACCGCGCGGGGCGCCGACGCCGTCATCGCCCGAACGAAGGACATCGCCGCCGGCGCGGTACGCACCGAACTGCTCCACGTGCTGGTCGGCCAGTCTGGCGTGACCCTGTCGTTGCGCAATACCGCCGAGCACGCCGACGGCCGCACCCTCGACGAGCACCTCGCCACCGTCCTTCGCCTGCGTGACGGCCGGATCCATGCCATCGACACCTACCTCTCGGACGTGCCGGGAATGAACGACTACTTCCGCTGATCTTCCCCGCCGTGGCAGCGGACCGGCGGCGGGCCGCCCGCCAGCCGAGCGACGCGACGCCGACCGCCCGGCCACCGTGGACTCGCCGGTGCGGCAGGCGCTCGATCGGATCACGACCCGGCCTCGCGCAGCACGGCGGCGAGCCGTGTGAGGGCGCCGCGGTACGCGTGGTCCGGCGGGGTGCCGTAGCCGACCACGAGCGCCGGCGGGTGTTCCGGTCCGCCACGCCGGTAGGTGCCCAGACCGTCGACGGCGAGGCTTCGGCGCGCGGCGGCCGCGACGGCCGCCGGCTCGTCGAGGTGCTCGGGAAGGGTGACGATGGCGTGCATTCCCGCGGCGATCCCGCTCACCCGGGCGCCGAGCCGGGGGTCGCCGAGGAGGACGTTCAGCTGGTCGCGGCGACGACGGTAGGTGTGGCGGCAGCGGCGGACGTGCCGGTCGTACGCGCCGCTGGTGAGCAGTTCGGCGAGGCCGAGCTGGTCGACGCTGCTGCTGTGGCCGTCGGTGGTCGCCTTGGCGGCGACCAGCTCGTCGAGCCAGGCGATCGGGGCCACCAGCCAGCCGAGCCGTACGCCCGGGGCGAGGGTCTTGCTGGCGGTGCCGACGCAGGCGACGTGTTCCGGGGCGAGGGCCTGCACGGCTCCCACCGGGTGCCGGTCGTAGCGGAACTCGCCGTCGCTCGTCGCCCTCCAGGAGCGCACGTGACACCGGAGCGCCGGACCGTGCGGGCACTCACCGCCGCGGCCGTGGTCGGCGCGTACCCGTTGGTCTCGGGGTCCGCGTCGTTCGTCGTCGTGGCCACCGGCTACGCGGTCTGCGCAACCGCGCTCGGCGCCACGCGGCAGACCGCCGTGGCCCTGTTCGTCCCCGCGCATGAGCGCACAGTGGTACGCGGTCGGCTGCAGGCTCTGCAGAACGTCGGCATCGGAGCCGGCGCGGGTCTGGGCGGCGCGGCTGCAGTGGTCGGCACCACCGCCTCGTACACGATGGTGCTGTTGCTGGACGCCGTCGCCTTGCTCGTCGCCGCCGGGCTGCTGGGCATGCTCCCCCGCCATCGGACGTCCGCCACGCCACGGCCGCGAGCCGGGATGCTGCGCGACCGCCGGTTCGTTGCCGCGGCCGCCCTCAATGCGGTACTTCTGCTGCAGATGCCGCTGCTCAGTGTCGTCCTTCCGCTCTGGATCGCCACCGCGACGGCCGCCCCGCCGGTGACGGTGGCGCTCGCGTTCCTCACCAACACCGCCGGCGTCGCGGCGCTGCAGACCCGCGCCGCCCGCCGCGTGCCCACCCTTGCGGCGGCCGTCCGCGCGATGCGCCGCGCCGGGCGGGGCATGCTGCTGGCGACCGCCGCGATCGGCGCCGCCGGACTGACCCACCATGCCGCACCGGCGTGCGCCGCGGTGGCGAGCGGGGTGGTGCTGCTGACCCTCGCCGAGGTGGAGTTCTCCGCGGCCAGCTGGACCATCGGCTACGCGCTCACGCCGCCCGGCGCCGAGGGGCGCTACCAGGCCGTCTGGGGCGCCGGGGTGCCGGTGGCCCGCGCCGCAGGCCCGCTCCTGCTGACCGCGGGGGTGCTCGCCGCGGGGCCACTCGGCTGGCTCGCCCTGGGCGGCTGCCTCGCCGCCGCCGGCGCCGCCATGACCCCGCTGCTGCGCCGCGTCTGCGCCCCGGCAACCGCGCCGTCCTCGTCCGTGGGGCTCGCCGCGACCGCTCCCGCGGCCCGGTCGCAAGGCCTCCGCGTGGGGAACCATCGCTTCCCTCGAGGCCACGCCGGCCATGCCGACGTGGCCGACACCGCCGCGGACTGAGAGACCTTCACCGACGGCTCCGGCCGTCTGCCACGCCGTGGTTTCGCCGCGACCTTCTGCGAAGCGATGGTTGTCCGATACGCAACGCCCGGCATCGAGGGCTGGCGATCGAGGGGCATAGTGGTGGCGTGGAGATCCTGGTACTCGGGCCGTTGACCGTCCGGCACGCAGGGCGCGACGTCGTTGTTCCCGCCGCCAAGGCGCGTGCCGTGCTGGCTTGTCTGACGGTGCGTTGTGGGGAGCTGGTCACCCCCGAGGCCCTTGCCGCGGAGGTGTGGCCCGACGGTCCGCCGGTCAGTGCCGCGAACACCCTGCAGACGTACGTGTCGCAGCTGCGCCGGCTGCTCGAGCCGGACCGTGCGCCCGGCGGCAAGCCCCGCGTGCTGCGCTCGGTGCCGGGCGGGTATCTGCTCGATCTGCCGCCCGACCAGCCGGACAGCCGCCGGTTCGAGGAGGCGGTGCGCCGCGGCCGGACGGCCCTGGAGGCCCACGAGTACGACAAGGCCGCGGACCTGCTGCAGGCGGCCCTCGGGTGGTGGCGGGGGCCGGCGTACGGCAACGTGCCCGGCGACCAGGCGGCGCGGGAGGCGGCCCGGCTGGAGGAATGCCGGCTGGTCGCCACCGAGCTGCGGATCGACGCGGATCTCGCGCTCGGGCGGCACGCCGAGGTGGTGGCCGAACTCGAGCGCCTGGTGGCGGCCGACCCCTGGCGGGAGGAGCCGGTGGCGCAGCTCATGCTGGCCCTCTACCGGTCCCGCCGGCAGGCCGAGGCGCTCGGCGTGTACCGCGCCGCGCGGTCGCGCCTGGTCGAGGAGCTGGGCGTCGAACCGGGGCCGGAGCTGCAGCGGCTGGAGCAGCGCATCCTGCGGCAGGACCCGGATCTGGAGCTCGGCGAGGCGCCGCCCGAGTCGCCCCGGGCACCGGTGAGCCCGGCCGAGGTACGGCCCGTCGTCGCGCCACGAGCGGCGCGCCGCCGCCCGTGGGGGCGGATCGCTGCTGTGGCCGTACTCGTCATTGCAGCGGGCGCCGCACTGAGCGTGAGCCGCGGCAGGGCGGCCGAGGAACCGCAGGTCGGCGGGGTCTTCTCGGAGTTCGACGTGGCGGTGCGGCCCGGCATCGGCTACGACCTGGACATCCCCGCGGGACGGCCCAGCGACTGGCACGCCACCAACAACCCGCGCTCGCCGGACTACGACCATCTCGACCTGTACCGCACCAGCCCCACCGCACCGCACGACCAGCTCTCCGGGGTCGACCTGACCAACACGAACGCCTTCAACGCCGTGCATGCGGTCAACCGGGGCGATCCGCCGGAGGTCTGCCGCGGCCTGCCCCGGCAGGGCGGCGGGAACGTGCGGCTGGCCGGGCTGTCCGCCGGAGCCAAGGTGTGCCTGCGCACGCATGCCGGCCGGTGGGCGCTGCTCACGGTGACCCGGATGCCCGAGAACCGGCAGTCGGTCCTGCCGCTGCACGTCGTGGTGCTGAACGACTGAGCGCCGGCGCCCACGTCGGGGCGCCGGCGCCACGGTTACCCGATCAGCAGGTCCGCTCGGCCACGCACGGGTGGAGCACCCGCAGGTGGCTCCACACGGCCTTCATCCAGTCGAGGTTCGGGTCGGGGTCGCCGGGGCGGTTGTAGAGCTTCGCCACGTACGAGGTCACGCCGTCGCTGGTGTACGGCTCCCAGTTCGCCTGTCCGTAGGCGAGCCACGGGTCCGGCTTGCCGAACGCGGTGTACTGGTTGCCCGACTCGACCTCGATGGAGAAGAGGTTCTGCGAGCCGGTGTCGCCGAAGTACATGCCGTACTCGGCCATGGCGCGCAGGAACACCTTCTTCCACGGCTGCACCGGCAGCGCGTCGATCTGCTGCGGCGTCATGTCGAGCTGCAGCAGCGCGCCCATCGGCGGGGCGTCCACCGTGTTCGCACAGGGCTGGCCCTTGCCGCGGGCCGGGTACACCGGTTCGCCGCCGTTGTCGCACTCGAGCACGATGTTCAGGGCGTGGTCGATCCGGCCCGCCTGCAGCTCCTCGACGCGCACCCGGCCGGCCAGCCCGGCGACGTGCGCGGCCGTGCCGTGCCCGACGCTGCGGTCGGGCTCGCAGTTGGTGCCGTCCGCGGGCTTGCCGGGAGTGCACTCGCCGACGATGCGCGACCGGCCGCCGAAGGAGATCTGCAGGGTGCCGCCGGGCGCGGGAAGGCCGCTGCCGCGCACCTGCCACATGTCGTAGGACCATCCGGTGCTCTGGTCCACCACGGTCAGGTGCCGGTCCGCGCCGGCCGGGGCCGACCAGCCACCCTCCGGTGCGGCCTGCGCCGGGATGCGCACGCTCATGCCGTCGATGGTGCAGTTACCGCCGTACGACAGGCAGTCGATCACGTACGACGGGTCGCCGGGCTGGGCGTAGTAGGTGGGCTCGCCGCCGACGCCCCGCGGGTCCGCGACGATGTGCCCGGGGTAGTCGCGGGCGGAGATGTCGCCGAGGATCCGTGCCTTGATGGCGTCGGCGCGCTCGATCAGCCGCGGGTTCGGCGGGATCCGGGTGTTGAAGGGGCTGTTCGCCTCGAACGGGCGCCAGCACGCCGGCGGCCAGGCGCCCGGGCCGAACGTGCCCCAGGCCGGGGTGCACGACGAGCCGGGGGTCACCGTCGCGGAGGCGTACGCGGCCCGCACGTTGCTGTCACCTCCCCCCGCGGTGGTGAACCGCAGCCGCAGATCGTCCAGACCGGCCTGGGCGACCCCGGTCGCGCTCACCGAACGCCAGCCGAATCCCGAGCCGGCGGCGACCGTGGTGCTCCCCAGCGTCCGGCCGCCCGACACGATCTCGGCGGTCAGCTGGGTGGAGCCGCCGGTGTTGGCGTAGAACCAGCCCGCGACCGAGGCCGTGCCGCCGGCCAGGGACGTGGTCTGGAGCGTGACCTCGGTACGCCGCCCGGCGCCGCTCGCATAGATGTAGTCGGCCGAGGACACGGAAGCCGGCTGCACCACGGCGTCGTCGAGCGCGGACCACGCCGGGCCCGGGGTGCCGCTGCTCCATTCCCGGACGACGTCACCGTCCGGACGCAGGACCACGGCGGCGTCCGCCGCGGCGGCGGGTGAAGCCGGACCGGCGGTCACGGCCAGGGCGGTGGAGGCGAGCAGCAAGGCCGCGGAGAAGGCGGCGGGGCGGTACGGCAGTGCCATGAGGAACCTCCTGCGGTAGGAAGCGAAGTGCCCCTCCACCGTCACAGCGCCGCTGGAGATCCGCTGAAGTGCCGCGTGAGGAAATCTCGAGAGCTGTCTTTCCCCTGGTCAGGTCACCTGGCACCGACAGGTCGCACGCTGTGACCGGTGCAAGTGGATGCACCGTGCGAACCGCCGGTCCACCGTCACAGGAGGGACCGCACGAGCATCGTCACCGGTACCGTCACCGCGACCGCCCCGGCCAGCACCAGCGCGGACCGACGCCGCAGCGCCGACCGCAGCGCCTCCCGGCGCTTCGCCTTCTCCGCGCGCACCAACCGCGACGACAGACAGAGGTACGTTCCCACGAGCGTGAGCAGCATCGGAACCGCGAGCACGGCACTGACCCACGACGACGTGTCGTGCCAGCCGTGGTCGCCGCCGCAGCTCACCACTCGCCGCCCACTGACGCAGCGCGGCAAGGCGATCTCGTAGAGCACGTCGGCCACGGCCCAGGTGATGACGGCGGTCGCGGCGACGGCGACACCGGCGAAGACGAGCAGGGACGGCAGGGTACGGCGCGGCATGGCCCCATCCTGCGGCATCCGCCGCCCGACGACAGGTCACGCCGAACCGGCTGGCAGGTCCACTTTCCGCTAGTTTGCGACTCGGGCAAAATGCTCTATGAGCAATTCGGCCACCTGCTCGGGCTTTTCCTCGGGCAGCCAGTGGGAGGCGCCGCGGAGTACCTCGAACCGATAGGGGGCGTCGACGTAACGCCCGCACAGCTCGGCTGCGGCTCGGCTGATGAAGCGGTCGCCGTCGCTCCACAGAAAGAGTGCCGGCACGTCGATCCGGGCGGTCCGGTCTCGCAGACCGAACGGCAATGCCCGGTACCAGTTGAGCGGGCCACGCATGGCGGCGCGGTCGGCCGCCCGGGAGGCGTAGCGGTCCGCGCTGGCCGGGTCCAGTCCCGTACGCAGCAGCGCCGCTCGCATGGCGCGGCCGCCTCGTCGTGACAGCGCCAGTTCGGGCAGTCCCGGCAGCTGGAAGACGACCATGTACCAGGAGCGGACCGCTTGGCTGCTGCTCACCAGGGCTCGCAGGAACGCCTCCGGATGCGGTACCGACAGGGCCCCCACAGAGATCACTCGGCGGGGGTGATGCCCGGCCAGATACCAGGCCAAGGCCGCGCCCCAGTCGTGGCCGACCACGTGGAACCGCTTCACGCCGGCCGCGTCGGCCAGAGCGAGCACGTCTCCTGCGAGCCGGGAAAGTGTGTACGCGCGGCGCGAGACCGGCCTGGCACCGGCGGAGTAGCCACGCAGGTCGGGAGCCAGCACCCGATAGCCGGCCCCGGCCAATGCCGGGGCCACCGCGTCCCAGCAATGGCGATCCTCCGGGAAGCCGTGCAGCAGCACGCAGGTCTGCCCGGTACTGCTGCCGTCGACCGCGGGGACGTCGATGACGTCGAAGCGGTAACCATCGCTGGCGAAGCTCTCCACCCCCGCATCCTCATGGATGTCCGCCGATGTCGCCACCGTGCCCGTCCTCTGGGGAGAAGAGCCCGGACAGTCCACAGGCCCAGATGAACCTGCGCACGGCGGGCGAGGCCCCGACTATCATCAGCCGACTTCCTGCGATGGTCGCCAGTTGATGGCAAGCAACAAGGGGCCCGAACGCCGAGGACGCCACAGTGCCGACCTGACCGAGGTCCAACTCTATGCGCGCCGGAGCGGAGATGAACATCTTCTCGACGATGACGTCCCGAACCTCGCCGGCGCGTGCCTCGTCGAGGTCGCCGGTGAACACGATGCGGACGACCGAACGTGCGCCACTGCCCATCAGCAGATGCATATCCTCAACCTGTCCATCTCATCGCGAGCCGGCGGCCGGATGCTCCGCCGACGCGCCGTCCCTGCGCAACCTGCAGGATTCGACGGCTCGCATCAACGCCCGGGAGACCTGACCGAAGACCCGGGGATCAGTGGTGGAGAACAGTACCGCGACACTCCCGCGATATTCCGCCCACAGCTCCATTTTCGGGACGCGCAGCCGGCGGAATGCGAGAATTGCGGCAAGCACTGCCGACGCCGCAGGAAACAACGGTTTCTGCAGCACCGAACCGACCACCAGACCGGCTGTGATCAGTGCCGCTAAGGCGGCTATCTCACCGGACGACGCCCGCCCGCACCTCAGGCGCCGGACCATGCCGATCTTACCGATATGCCTGATCGAATAACGCGCCACGCCATTGCCGAGCCTGACGAGCGCCTGATCGGTGATGATCATTTCCCCGCCGCGGTAATAGAAGACCGTCCTCATGCCGCCTCCACTTCCATGCGACCCGCCGTGTCGTCCCCTCAGGCGCCCGAACGGTCCCCCACGTCGCCATCGGCCCCCGGCGGGCGCGGAGCATGGTCACCCTCTCGACATCGGCTGCGCTTCGGGTAACAGCTGATCGTTTCTACGTGGCCGACGATGCATCCGGTTCAATGCGGAAAAGAAATTCCCCGAGCATCGTAAATGCGGCAAACGGAGGTACGCCCCGCGCCGTTTCCCCGGCGGGGGCACACCTCTTTGTCTCGCTATTGCGCACCGCAGAAGAAAGGACTGTCCGGCCCTCGAGGAGCGTTGGCAGCCGTTGCGGCGAGCCATCGACATTCCCGGAACCAACAATCGCAGGAAAGTCCGCGCCGTTCTTCTACCAGGCGACCCGACCGCATCTACCGATCGGGAGAGTCGCCTCGGCCGGTTGGCATGGGCGATCCCCAGCCAAGTCGGTTGCGCACTCGTGTAGCGCTATTCGCTGGTGGCCTGCACGCCGTGGTCGAAGGCGGCCGGACTGCCGAACACCACCTTCCTGCCGGGCGGCGAGGCCGAGGTCGCGAGCGTGACCGCGATCTACTTCACCTACCGCCTGGCCCGGGCCGCCCAGCACCGCGCGGCAGTCGGCACCTCCTGACCGATCCGGCAGGAGAGATCGAGGTCCCCCGACGCCTAACTGGTCCCCCGCTTGGCCGGCCTTCGTGGACGATTTCGCTTGATCCACTCGTTGACGTCACGTTCGAGCCACAACCTACCCTGCGCAAGGACGGCAATCGGCGCGGGAAAGTCGCTGCGGTTGGTGATCTGGTAGGTCCGCTGCCGACTCACCGCGCCCAGGCCTGTGCTGGGGTGCTCGGGCGCGCGGCGCCGCCGCGCCAGGGCGGGGCGGCGCCTTCCGGCCTACCGGTCGCCGCAGCGTGGGGTGGCGGGCCGAGCGCCTGCCGCCGATTCTGCCGACCCCGGTATCTGCTGTCCCATCCGTACGGGGCGATATATCGCCGCATGCGAGGTGCCCCACTCCGGCCGGAACGAGGTGGCGATCTCGCCGCGATCGTTGAGGCCCACGAAGTCATGGTCCGGGTCCACGCCGGAACCGGTCAGGTCCGTCATGATGCCACGCTGCCACAGGAACGGATGGACGTCTCCCCCGGCTGTCTCGGAGGTGCCGAGGATCTGTCCACGATCGTTGATGGCGATGACGTGCGTGGCGGCACCGCCGAGGGTGCCGAGGTCGACGGCCTTTCCTCGCCGCCACAAGACTCCGCGCTCGTCCTGGGCGGCGGAGAACTGCCAGCCGACGGCCCAGCCGCGGACGTCGATACCGGAGGTGTTGCTGCGGTCGAACGGGCCCGCACCCAGGTCGGTGACCTTCCCACGCCACCAGACCGCGGCATGGTGGCCCCCGGGCTCGTGCCGTCGTCCACCCGCGACCTGGCCACGGATGTTGATGTCGGAGACGCTGTGCAGCGGCAGCGGGCGCATCAGGCCACACGACCAGAGGAACACGGCGTCGACGGCATCGGCGGTCGAGCTGGTGCCCACCACCTGCCCGCGGTCGTTGATGGCCACCGGATACGTCCAGGGTCCACCGAGGGAGCCCAGGCGGGTGATCGTTCCGTCGCGCCACAGGTACGCGGAGGTGTCGGCTTCGGTCGTACCGATGAGCTCGTCCTGGTTGTTGATGCCGTTCGGCCGGAACAGCCCGAGGTCCGTCATCGTCCCCGACCGCCACAGAAACCCATGCCAGGTGCCGTCGCCGACCTGGCTGCTGCCGACGACATGGCCACGATCGTTGATGGCGCTTGCATAGCTGCTCTGTCCGCCGAGAGTGCCCAGATCCAGAAGCTGGTAGCTGGGGCCCTGGACCGTCGCGTCCGCACCACTCGCGCTCACGAGCGTCGCGAGCGCGGCCGTGATCAGCACCGCGACGATACTTCGAGGTCTCTGTCGCATGGTATGCCTCTCGTCATCTCAACCGGTCCGGCGCCGCCCCCGCGGGGCCGGGTCCACTAGAGCGAGTCGGAGCGCCGGGCACGATCTGCCACAGAAGCGCCCCATCGAGGTGGTCTTGGCGCTGCCGCCACGGTCGACCACGAGCCGTTCGGTCCCGTTCGCAGCAACCATCGCCCTCCCGTCGAGCCCGATCCGAGCCGGCGCGATGTCGGGGACACGCCCATCCACCGGTCGATGACTGCCCGATACACATCCTCCCTCGCGGGAGGCGGCCCGTGCAGGTCCGAAAGACCGGAACACGTCCGCTCCTCGGAGGACTGGCCACCGAGAACGACGGCCGGACCTGAGCATTCGGCCGGCCGGGTTCAGGGCGGCAGGCGGAACACTCTTGCGGGTCTTACCCATCGCCGCCGGCGGGACTACCGTCATGGGCGAGGGGAAGCAGTTGGACAACGGTCCGGTGGGTCCGGCGGCTCGCTGTCGAGCCGCAGGTGCCCAGGCAGGACGGCTTCGGCTCGGCATCCGCGCTGAGGCACAGGCTTGACGACGCCCACCTCGGCCTGCGAGCCGCCGACCTGCCCCCTGGCGGCACGGCCGTGGCCGTCGCCGCCGAGGGTTCCGGCCCCGACACCCGGTTCAGCGACTTCTACCGCGAACAGTTCGGCGTAGTCAGGGAGAGCAAGATCCGATGGAACCGGTGACCTTCGACAGCCATGACGTGGCAGAGGTCGAGGCGTTCGTGAGCAACCTCTACTCCCGGATGCACCTCGGCGCCGCCGGAGAGCGCACGCACACCCACATCACGCGGCGCGTCATGTCCCCACAGGTGGCCTTCGACGAATTCGAATACAGCTTCGACCTCGGCTACAACGCCGAGCCACAGCCGTACCTCGTCCTCAGCAACGTCGTCAAGAACTCGATCTACCGGGTCGGTGAGGAACGCGAGGAGACCTTCGGTCCCGGCGACCTCTTCCTGATCTGCCGGCCCGGGCTTCCCTACCGAGGGATCGTGCAGTCGGCACGCATGCGGCAACTCATGATCGATCCCGCGCTGCTCGACCAGGTGGCCTCGAGCGCGGTGAAGGACGCCGAACCGGTACGCATGCTCGACCACCGGCCGATCTCCCGGCAGGCGGCGCTCACCCTGCAACGCTCCGTGGCAGAGGTACGGGACAGCGTCATGGCCGGACCCGGGCCGCGATCACCACTGGTGGTCTCCACCGCCAGCCAGTACCTCGCAGCCCGCCTGCTGGACACCTTCCCGAACACCGCGGTCACCACACCCACCGCCGGGGATCGGCACGACGCGCACCCGGACACGCTGCGGCGCGCCACCTCGTACATCGAGGCCAATCCCGACATCGACCTGACCCTCGCCGACATCGCCCGCGCCGCCTACGTGACTCCCCGCGCTCTGCAACTGGCGTTCCGGCGGCACCTCGACACCACCCCGATGGCCTACCTGCGCCGTGTCCGGCTCGACCGCGCCCATGAGGACCTTCGCGCTGCCACCGCAGGCGACGGGCAGACCATCGCCACGATCGCCGCACGCTGGGGATTCACCAGCTCACGCTTCGCCCGCCGCTACCGAGCCGTCTATGGACTGCCACCCAGCCGGACCCTGCACGAGTGACAGCAGGAGATGATCACGTAGGCCTGCTTCGTTTTCCGACCGCACGGTCTTCGGTTCCGGACCTATTGCCGGCCCGGTTCGACATGCCACGCTGACACCTACCGGTCGCACGGCTGCCCGTCGTCGCGACGGTCACCCGTGCGGAAACGGAGGTGGCGCCATGCCCGGACGCGATGTCGTGGTCATCGGCGCCTCGGCCGGCGGACTCGCCGCACTCCGGCACGTCGTCGCCGATCTGCCCGCCGACCTGCCCGCCAGCGTCCTCATCGTGGTCCATGCCCAGCACCCCAGCGCGTACCGACTCCCCGCCATCCTGTCGAAGCACGGAGCTCTGCCTGCGGCGCACGCCGTAGCCGGGCAGCGGTTGACCCCGGGGTCGCTCACCGTCGCCGTCCCCGGACAGCATCTGGTCGTCACGGGCCGGAACACCTTGCGGCTGCACGGCGGGCCGCTGGTCAACTGCACCCGGCCCGCGATCGACCCGCTGATGCGCAGCGCCGCTGCCACCTGTGGTCCTCGAGTCATCGCCGTCGTGCTGTCCGGAAGACTTCGCGACGGCGCCGCCGGTGCCGCCGCCGTGGCCGCGGCCGGCGGCACGGTCCTCGTCCAGGAGCCCACCGACGCGGAGCGGCCGGACATGCCGCTGGCCACCCTCGCTCGCGTACCCGGCGCCGGCGCCTGGCCGGCGGCCGAACTCGGCTCGGTCATCGCGGAGCTCGCCGGCACACCCCTCCCGGGCGCGACATCACGCCTGCGGGTCCGCGTCGGCGCCGGCAGTTGCTCCGGCAGCGACTCGACGGCACCAGCCCGGTAGCGCCGGACCCGGCGAGAGGGCGCCCGGACTGGCGGCTGTGCCCGGCGGTAAGGGTGCCCCGCCGCTGCCCGACGGGCGGGTCGCGCGGGTCGTCGGCGACGTGGAGCGGTCCGGGCCGAGGCTTGGCAGGAGCAGCCGGGGTCGTCGGTAGCGGCCCGTGACCGGTGATCACCGGTCGAAAGACCACCGAAAGACGGCTTCCTAGCATCGGTCCGCCCTGTCGATGAACCGGACCGGCCGAGGACGCGGACGCCTACAACATCGGCATGAGGCTGCGTGCCGGCGCGAAGATCACCGACGAGCTCGACGCACTGTTGCGTCGCGGCGGCCACAAGCGCCGCTTCCGCTCCTTCTTCACCGGCAGGTTCCTGAACACGGCGAACCTCGAGAAGCTCGCGATGGCCGCGCTGCTGCCGGGGCCCAGGCCGATCATCGACGTCGGCCGCCTCTTCCTCATCCAGGCGACCGGCGGGATACCGACGCTGATGCCGCAGGATCTGCCCGCCGGGCGGCTGGACGAGTTCGTCCAGGGCCTCGCCGACCGGTTCCAGCAACTCGTCGACGACGAGACCGCGGCGAATCCGTGATGAGCGGCTGCCTGTCCCCGACCATGACTGCCGAGGAGTCCCCGATGACCGACCGTACCCTCCTGTCCCGGCGGCGCCTGCTGGCCGCCCTCGGCGGAGCGGCCGCCGGGCTGGCGATGGGCATGCCCGCCCCGCCCGGCCCGCGGGTGCCACGCCGGCCCGGACCGGGCAGGCCACCGGCAACGGGTGGCCCGCGATCGACGCCGGCCAGGCGAAGAAGCATCGCATCGAAGGCAGCGACGCCACCGTCGCGCTGCTGCCGGGTGCCACGGCGACGGTGCTGCTGCACGTGGCCCGCCGCTTCCACTACGACGTGGACGAGCTGGCCGCGGGGGAGGTCGCCGGCCACCTCGGCGCCGCGGCCGACGGCACCGCCGCGGGCGCGCACTTCCGGTCCGGCACCGCACTCGCACTGCGCCCGGGCAGCTATCCCGCAGGAGCCGGCGACAACCTCTACCCGCAGCAGGTCGCCATGGTGCGCGACATCCTCGCCGAGTGCGACGGCGTGGTGCGCTGGGGCGGCGACGACGCGTCGCGGCCGATGGAGGGCGCCTTCTTCATCGCCGTACCGCCCGGCGATGCCCGGCTGGAACGGCTCGCCGCGCGCATCGAGGGCTGGGCGGACGTGCCGGACCGGGGCGCCGGTGTCGCGGTCGACCCGGCCGCGCCGGACCGGCTCCGGGCAGCCGCCGCGCTGCGGCGCGTGCAGGCCGCCGGCCGCTGAGGCGCAACGTTGTCCGGCCCGGGCGCGCTTCGCGGCCGGACAACGCCGCGGACGACTCTGGTGCGGCAGGCGC
Source organism: Couchioplanes azureus (assembly GCF_014648355.1). Taxonomy (GTDB): domain Bacteria; phylum Actinomycetota; class Actinomycetes; order Mycobacteriales; family Micromonosporaceae; genus Actinoplanes; species Actinoplanes azureus. Next base: position 86,942 of record NZ_BMQY01000015.1, on the reverse strand, counting down.
AGCGGAGGCCCCTCGGGCGTGACCCGGACCCCGGGTCAGTCCGGTGTCTGCGACGGGTCCAGATCGACCGAGCTGCGAATCTCCGAGATGTTCCGGTAGGTCGCCAGCGGCATGCCGCGAAGGGCCCGGACCGCCGCGGAGTCCTCGGCCGCACCTCGTCCGGCGGCATGCCGCACGATGGTGTCCTTGTCCGCGGGAAAGTCGAGATCGTCCAGCAGAGCCTGCACTTCGGCGAAGGTATCTGTGCTCATGGTCCCCCCATACCCGCAGGTGGACGCCCCATACCGGTCCCCGCACCCGACGAACCCCAAAGGTGATGCCCTCGAGACGAAAGTCGTCGTGAATCAGCCTCCGAGGCGCGAGTGGCGAATTGTCGGATCGGTGCGGACCACGCATCCGGATAGCGCCAGCAGAACGAGTGCGTTCCGGGAACCTCGACGTACCGGCCGTCGGGAGCCAGGTCGGCGAGGCGCCGGCCCCACCGCGCAGTGCCCAGGCGGTCGTCACGGCCGCGGATGATCAGCACCGGTACGGCCAGGGCGCTGACCGGCGTTTCCAGGTCATGCCGCAGATGGGCGCGCAAGACCTGGAACAACCGCCGGAATCCGACCCGCTGGCGTTCGGGTTTGTGCACTTCGTCCAGGCTCTTCGGGTCGCGCCGCCGGTCGGCCCACCAGCGTGCGAAGACCCGCAGGCCACCTCGGGCGGCGGGGTCGATCGCGGGGCCGGCGAGGACGACCCCGGCGATGCGGTCGCCGCAATGCCCGGCCGTCTCCGCTGCGACCTGGGTGCCGCTGGAGTGGCCGGCGAGCAGGACCGGGCCCGGGGGCTGCGCGCGCAGCCATTCGGCGGCGGCGTGGGCGTACTCGGCGACGGTGAGGTCGTGCGGCGGCGGGCCGCTGCCGCTTCCGCCGGGCAGCTCCACCAGATGCGCGCGGGTCCAGGTGCTCAGCGCGGCCAGGCCCGGCAGCAGATAGTCGCTCACGGTCATGCCTTGGATCATCACGATTTCCGGTACGCCCGGACGCGGCTCGCCCAGCGAGCGGATCCGCATGCGCCCCAGCACCCCGTCGTGGAACGAGGTCCGCACGTGGATGGGCAAGGCGGGCCGGTAGGTCTTGTCCCTGCTCATCTGCCACGGGTACCCACGAAGACCGGCGCGACACCGAACCCGCCCCGGGCAGCGGCGCGTTGTCTCTCGCGTGGTACGCCGCGGTCAAGGGCGCCCGATGCGGTCGCCTACCTCGGTCCGGGACGAGACGCCCAGCTTCCGCAGGATGTTCGAGACGTGCACGGCGGCGGTCTTCGGTGAGATGTAGAGGCGCCGGGCCAGCTCCGTGTTGGTCAGCCCGTCGCTGATCAGCACGGCCACTTCCCGCTCGCGGGGAGTCAGGGCGGCCGGGCCGGTGACCGCGGGCGCCGCGTCGGCCGGCGCCATGCCCAGCTGGGCCCGGACCTGGGCGAGCTGGGCCACCCGCCAGCCGCGCCACTCGGCCAGCAGGGGTGCGGCCGCCTCCACCTGTGCGGTGGCCTGCTCTCGCCGGTCCTCCGCGAGCAGGCAGCGCGCGGCGTACACCCGTACGGAACCGCGAGTCGCCGGCCCGAGGATGTGGGCGTCGGCGATGGAGAGGTAGCTGGCCAGCGCTTCGGCGTGCCGGCCGCGCGCTTCCGCAAGCTGGGCGTCGACGAGTGTCCGGTAGGCGTCCCAGACGTCGGCGTCGAGCAGCGCGGCGGCCATCTGGTCGAGCCTGTGCGCCGGCATGCCGAGATCCAGCGCGGCGGAGATCAGGTCGTGGGCCTGTTCGCCGCTGCGCCACGTCTGCTCGGCCAGGGCGGCGAAAAGCTCGTCCAGGGTGGCTTCGGCGCGCGCGAGGTCGGCGCGCCGGCAGGCGAGGTGGAACGCGAGGCCGGGGATCGTGGTCGGCGGGTTGTCGGGCAGCGCTGCCAGGTCCGCGATGAGCCGCTCGACCTGGTCCAGCTCGCCGGCCTCCAGGTAGAGGCCGGCGAGGAACTGCCCGTGGTAGTCGGCCCAGCGGCCCCGGCGCCGGTAGCCGCGGTCCTGCTCGCGACCCTCTTCCAGCGCGGCGATCGCGGCGCTCAGGTTGCCGGCCCGCAACGCGAGCCGGGCCCGGCCCTGGAAGTACGTGGCCACCGCGAGCGACTCGAAGCCCGCTCGCTCGGCGTCGACCCGCATCCGTTCCAGGGTCTCGGCGTGCTCGACCGGGGAGGTCGGTGGCTCGCCCTGCACCAGCGCGTTGAGGGCTCGGGCGGCCAGCACCCACTCCCCCGCCTGCTCCGCCTCGTCGACGAGGGCGGACAGGATCTTGCGGCCCTCCGCCGCGGTCGGGGGACGCTCCGCGAGCGTCGAGCCCTTCTCGACCAGCGCGGCCAGGCGTACGGCCGGCAGGTCGAACTCGTCCGCCAGGGCGAGCGCGCGGTCGGACCAGAGCAGCGCGTCGTCCAGGTCGTCGCGCAGGTACGCGGACTGCGCGATCGCGGTCATCGCCCGCGCCTGGTCGGCTCCGGGCGGCAGCTGCGCGATCAGGGTCCCGATGTCGTGGGTCAGGGCGCGCATCTCGCCGGTTTCGCGGGACTCCCACGCGATGCGGACCAGCAGGTACAGCGACTCGGCACGCTCGGTCATGGTGGCGGCGAGGTCCCGCCAGCGGCGGCCGTACCGCAGGGCGTCGTCCAGCAGTCCGGCCAGCCACGCCGCCCGGGCGGCGGAGGCCAGCAGGTCGGTGTCGTCGCTCACCTCGTCGAGGCCCATCTCCGCCAGCTGCAGGGCCTGGTACGCAGAGCCGATGGAGAGGTAGAGCGCGGTACCGCGGCGAGCCGCGGCGATCATGTCGTCGTAGCGGCCGGCGCCGCGGGCATGGTGCGCCACCATGGCCGGGTCGGAGGTGCCACCGCTCAGGAGTGCCTCGAGCGCCGCCTCGTGCAGCCGGCGGCGCTGCCGGCCGAGCATCTGCTCGGCGATCGCCTCGCGCACGAGCGCGTGCCGGAACGCGAACTCGTCCTCGCCCGACTCGACCAGGACCCCGCGGGTGACCAGGTCGCGCAGCACGGCGATGAGCTCGTCCTCGCTCGCACCGGTCACGTCGGCGAGCAGGTCGAACGGGATGCGGTGGCCGAGCACGGTGGCCGCCTCGACGATGCGGCGGCTGACCGGGTCGAGGTCGTCGACCTGGCGGCGGAGCACCTCGGCCAGGCTCCACGGCAGCGGCTGCTCGACCAGCGCCTCCGCGTCGGAGCTGGGCAGCGCGCGCAGCAGTTCCTCCAGGAAGAACGGGTTGCCGCCGGTGCGCTGGTGCAGCGCCGTCACGGCGCGCAGCGGCGCCGGAGCGCCGGTGGCGGCCGCCAGCAACGCCGCGGTCTGCGCGGGGGTGAGGCGATCCAGCCGTACGTGGGTGACGGTGTGCCGGCGTTCCATCCGGGGCAGCAGCCCGGCCACCGGCTGGCGGCGGGTCACCTCGTCCGGCCGGTACGTCCCGATGAGCAGCCGCGGCCCGCGCTGGTCGGCGATCCGCTCGAACAGCGCCGCGCTCTCCGAGTCGGCCCAGTGCAGGTCCTCGAAGACGATGACCGCGGCGGAGTCGCCGATCAGGTCGGCCAGGACGGCCAGACCGGTGTGCAGGCGCTCGACCGGGCTGCGCTGCGGGTCGGCGAGGACCGCGAGCTGCTCCTCGTCGACCTCCGGGCGGCCGTCGATGGCGTCCAGGAGCACCTCGTAGGGCCGGGACAGCGAGCCGGGCTCCGCCTGCCCGACCAGCACCACGGTCTCCGCCGGCACGGTGGCCAGCAGCTCGTGCACCAGCCGGGTCTTGCCGATGCCCGGCTCGCCCGCGATGATCGCGACCGCCGGCTCGTGCGCCGAGGCGAGCTGCGCCAGCCTGCGCAGCTCGCGTTCCCGCCCGATCATCACCGGGCTGGCACCGCCGCGGATGGTTCGCACGGCGCCAGGGTACCGGTGGGATGTCCGCGGACCATCGAGGCGTGACGAGCCCTGCGGGCCCGGAGGGCACGCAGAGCGCTGGTGAGCAGGCGCCTCCTGTCGGCCGCGGCGATCAACTCCCGGTGGTGATCGTGCGCCAGGGTCAGCATCAGGTCCGGGTGCATCAACATGGCTCGTCTCCTTGTCGACCGTTGATGGATCGATCCTCGGTCGGCGAGCGCGCCGCCACATCGGCAGCGGTTACCTATCTTCGCTGGTCAGGCGGCTTCGTAAGGGGTACCCGGAGCACCTAGGCATACCTAGCCGATGAAGATCACGAGGCACGGCAGACGCCGGACCGGACCGAGTCGGCGCCGGGCTCGTCGGCGAAAGTCGGGCGTTCGTGTTCGCGCAATTCGATAGCTTGGGACTGAATTGATGCGAAAGGAGGGGCTATGCGGCGCCTGTGGGCGTTCCTGCTGCCGTTGACGTGCGCGCTCACCGTCACGGTCGCCTGCGGCGGCGAGGACCCGGAGCCGAGCGGCGCCTCCTGCCAGCCGTACGAGGCGTACCAGGGCCGATCCGGCACGAAGGTCACCATCGAGGGGACCATCCGCGACGTCGAGGCCACCACGCTGGAGCGCGTGTGGGAGGCCTTCGAGCAGTGCACCGGCATCGACATCTCCTACGAGGGCACGACCGACTTCGAGGCCACCCTGGAGTCGCGGGTACGGGCCGGCGACGGGCCCGACATCGGCTTCTTCCCGCAGCCGGGGCTGATCGCGCGGATGGCCCGCGCGGGCCTGCTCGAGCCGGCCACCGCCGAGGTACGGGCCAACGCCGAGCGATGGTGGTCGGCCGACTGGCGGCGCTACGGGACGGTCGACGGCGAGTTCTACGCCGCGCCCATCGAGGGCAACGTCAAGTCGTTCGTCTGGTACTCGCCCCGGCTGTTCCGGGAGAAGGGGTACGCCATCCCCGCCAGCTGGAAGGAACTGATGGCGCTCACCGCCCGGATCGCCGCCGACGGGGTCAAGCCGTGGTGTGTCGGGCTCGCGTCCGGGGCCGCGTCCGGCTGGCCGGCCACCGACTGGCTCGAGGACGTCCTGCTGCGCACCGCCGGACCGGAGGTCTTCGACCAGTGGGTGACCCATGCCATTCCGTTCGACGACCCGCGGGTGGTGGCCGCGCTCGACCGCGTGGGCGCCATCATCCGCAACCCGGCATACGTCAACGGCGGCCACGGCGGCGTGCAGAGCATCGCGAAGACGGGGTTCCAGGAGGGGGGTCTGCCGGTCCTGGAGCGCAAGTGCGGCATGCACCATCAGGCGTCGTTCTACACGAGCTGGTTGCCACCGAACGCCCGGGTCGCCGAGGACGGCGACGTGTTCGCCTTCCACCTGCCGCCGATCGACCCGGCACACGGGCGGCCGATCATCGGGGGCGGCAACTTCGCCGGCGCGATGACCGACCGGCCCGAGGTCGACCTGGTCACCGCGTACATGTCGACGCCGGAGTTCGCCAACAACCGCGCCCGGATCGGCAAGGTCATCAGCGCCAACCGCGGCTTCGACCCGGCCAACGTGGCGGAGCCCGTACTGAAGCTCTCCGCGAAGCTGCTGACCGATCCGACCGTGACCTTCCGATTCGACGGCTCGGACCTCATGCCCTCCGCCGTGGGCGCGGGGACCTTCTGGTCCGGAATGATCGACTGGATCAACGGGGCCGACACGGCCACCGTGCTCGCGCGGATCGAGGCGTCCTGGCCGCCCGGGTGACCCGGCCGTCGTAACGGAAAGCAATAATTCGTTCACCCTGCGTCCTAGTCGCCGATAGGCGTACCGCAAGATCTGGTTCCGGGAGGAGGGCGGTCGATGGACGCCGGACCGAGCGGCACGCCGGTCAAGCTCCGGTACGCCGCCTGTGCCGCGCGACTGCGCCGCCCGTTCGCGTACCTGCGCGTCGGCACCAAGATCGCCGTCGTCTCCCTCGTCGTCGCGGCGATCTTCGCCGGAGTCGGCGTGATCGGCCTGCTCAGCAGCCGCCACCTCGCCGCACAGCAGGACCACCAGTACCGGGTGAACGTGGTCGCCCTGGCACACATGACGGCCATCCGCGCCGCGATCGGCACCCAGCAGGAGGCCGTGCTCGCCCACATCCTCTCCGACCAGGGCTTCTACCAGGACAGCGCGGCCGCCACGATCGCGCAGACCGACGACACCATCACGCTGGTGCTCGACAAACTGAGCACCGTGGGGCTGCCGGCCCGGGAACGTTCCCGCCTCGACTCCTTCCAAGCGGTCCTGAAGTTGTGGCGGACCGCCCGGGACACCGCGCTGCAGGCCAGCACGCTGGGCGAACGGCAGCGCGCCGCCTCCATCGTGCTGGTGCGCTCGGAGGCCATCGCCCGCGCCGTGAAGGACCGGGCCGACGAGTTCCTCGCCCACCTGGTCGACGCCGTCGCCGCGGGCGCCAGGAACGCCCGCGAGAGCAGCGAGAAGACCGGCCGCATGATGATGCTGCTCCTCGCGTCGGGCACCGTCGTCGCGATCGCCCTGTCGGTGCTCGCGGCCCGTACAATCTCCCGCCCCCTGCAGGAAGCCGTCGACGTGCTCAGCGGCGTCGGGCGCGGGGACTTCAGCCGCCGCCTCGACGTGAGCAGTCATGACGAGGTCGGGCAGCTGGGCCGGGCCCTCAACGAGACCCTCGTCGCCCTCGAGGACGCCTTCGCCGCCATGCGGCACCAGGCTTTCCACGACGGGCTCACCGGGCTGGCCAACCGTACGCTCTTCCGGGACCGGGTCGCCCAGGCGATCTCCAGCGCCCGCCGGGGCGTACCGGTAGCGGTACTGCTCATCGACCTCGACGGGTTCAAGCAGATCAACGACCTGTACGGGCATGCGGTGGGCGACGCGCTGCTCACCGCCGTCGGGCAGCGCCTGCGCGAGGGCGTCCGCGGTCACGACACCGCCTCACGGCTGGGCGGCGACGAGTTCGCGGTGGTGCTCGACGGCCTCGACAGCCCGGACGACGCCCCGGCCGTGGCTCAGCGGATCCTCACGGCGATCCAGGCCCCGGTCACCGTGGGCGACCGGGAGATCCGGCCGCGGGCGAGCATCGGGGTCGCCAGGTGGCAGGGCCAGACCGGGGTCGACGCACTGCTGCACGACGCGGATGTGGCAATGTACGCCGCGAAGACGGCGGGCAAGGGCCAGGTCGTGATGTTCGACCCCGCCGACGGGTCGATGCTGACCGCGTGACGATCGTCACGATGGTGATCCGGAGACCGCACGGGCGCCGTACCGCAGGCAGACCCAGGTGTGTGCGGAAGGGTGGTCGCGTTCGTGGCGCCGGCATTCTCGGATCATCCGGCAGTATCCGATCCAGCAGCCCGCTCGAAGTACCGGGGGCCGGACAGGGTTCCGCGCCAGCGCGTCGGGTACGTCCCGCACGGTGGTGGCGGGGGCCACGACAGCTACCCCGGGGCGCACCGATGGCCCGGAGCCCGGCCGGACATGTACGACACGGACTGGCCGCCGCGCCGGCGCCGAAAGGGCAGGCGCCGCGCTCGGCGGTCAGGCCGCAGGGTGTTGGTCCTGGTGGCGATGAGTGCCGTCTCGGCCGCCGTCGGCGGGATCGTCGCCGTCCACGGCGCCGGCCCGGCGACCACGGCGCCGGTCACCATCGATGCCGCGCTCCAGCAGAGATCGAGCGCCCCGCCGGCCGCCACGCGAGGTGAGGTGCGCGCCTCCCGGGCACCGGTCGCGCCCTCCAGGTCAGCCGCGGTTCCTGCCCCTTCGCCGAGGACGACCCGGCCACCACGACCGGTGGCGGGCCTCAATCAGGTGCAGATGAACAATGCCGCGGTGATCGTGCAGGTCGCTCGGCAGCGTGGTCTCCCCCGCCGGGCGATGCTGGTGGCCCTGATGACCGGAATGCAGGAATCGAGCCTGCGCAACCTTGCCAACCCGTCCGTCCCGGCGTCGCTCGACCGGCCGAACGAGGGAAGCGGCCAGAACTTCGACTCGCTCGGTGTCTTCCAGCAGCGTCCGAGTCAGGGCTGGGGCACTGTGGCGCAGCTGATGAGTCCGCGGTATGCGGCGAATGCCTTCTACGAGCGGCTGCTCAAGACATCCGGCTGGGAGTCCCGGAGTCTGGGCGACGCGGCGCAGGCCGTGCAACGATCGGCAGTGCCGGATGCCTACGCCGCGCACGAGAAGCTGGCCAACCAGCTCGTCGACGCGTTGTCGTGAGCCGACGAGGGCGGCGCGACGAGCCGGACGACCTGTGCCGGCGAAGTGGCCCTATCCGGCCGGACCGAAGTCCAGGTACGGCACGAGCATGCCCATCACCTCGGCGGCGTGGCGGGCGGCGAGGTCGTGAAAGGCATGACCTTTGTGCTGGTCTGCGGTGTCCGAGATACCACGGACAGTCAGCCATCCGCGCAGACCGGCATCCTGCCGCACGCTTTCGTGGAACGACTGCGCGACTCCCGCGGCCTCCGTTTCCACCGCCAGTACTTTCTCGTGGAAATGGTGCAGCCAGCGGCGGATCTCCGAACCAGCGTCGGTCACGACGGCGTTGCCGGTCCCGATCGGTCCGCGGTGGATCCGGAACGACTCCCCGTCCGGCCGGCGTTGCTCCGCCGGCGTGGCGGCGCAGAAGTCGTTGAGGCGGTACCCGAGCGAGACCGCGACCGACTGGGCCTGACCACGACGGTGGATGCCGTCCGGTGCTTCGCGCCGGGCGTCGTACGAGATGATCTCATCGGCCAGTACGACGTCGCCGACCTCGACACCTCGGCCCACGCCCCCGGCGATGCCGACCAGCAGCACGACGGCGGGATGGTACTCCTCGACCAGCCCCCGGTATGCCAGCGCAGCCGAGTTCGTACCACGGGTGAAGGCCTGCACCGCGGCCACGCGGATGCGCGGTGTGCCCCGCCCGGGAAGCCATGCCTCCCGGGCCAGCGGGCCGTGGCTCAGCCGCCGTTCGTGGTAGTCGGCCATCTGCCGCAGCACCGCCTGTACGGCGCGGATCTCCTCGTCCAGGATGGTCAGGATGCCGATGTCCGCGCTTCGGCGCTGCGGCGCCGGGCCGGTCCGCGGGGCGCTGCCCCAGACGACGTCTCGGCCGGCGACCGGACCGTTGTTCGTGACGGTGCCGCCGAACGTGTGCACACCGCCGTTGATCATGATCATGCATTGCCTCCGGCGTGTACGTCGCGGCCGGCCACCGGGCCGTTGTTCGTGACGGTGCCGCCCCAGTTGTGGACGCCACCGTCGACGTTGAGGATCGACGCCGCGCGTGCGCGGTACTCGGCGGTGTCGATCTCCCGGTCGTCGAGGAAGTCGAGGACCGAGGCGATCACCCGCCGCTCGATGAGCTTCTGGTACTTGGCGACGTCCTGGAGCTGGGTCAGCAGTCGCATCTCCGGCTCGCGCCCGAGCTCCCGGATGCCGACCCGGGCGCCGTAGTCGTAACCGCGTGTCAGGCGCGCCTCCTCCGCCGGCCCGCTGTCCGCCCCGGCCACAAGGTTGATCAGCGCCGCCGCCAGGTTGGCGGGCGATCGCCAGATCATTCGCGGGGTGTCGGCCAGACCCGTCGTGACGGCGCGCAACCAGGCCACCGAGCTGTGGCCCTCCACCGTGTCGACGATGCGGAACCGCTCGTCGCACGGCGGCAACGCGGTCGTGGTGAGCTCGAGATAGAGCGAACGGCCCTGGACCGCGATGTGCACGTGGACCGTCGTGATCAGCTCGCCGCCCCACGAGAAGACCTGACAGGCCAGGTAGTGGCGAGCCGGGGTGGTCGGATGGCGGACCACGGCCGCCATCACCTCCGGAGGCGTGTGCGGCAGGAGCTGACCGACCTCGGTGCCGCTCAGGCAGATCCGGTCCTCCACGGTGAGACCGGCGATCTGTTCCTCGGCCTGCCGGTGCGGCAGGAGCATCGACAGGTGGGCCCGCACATAGTCGACGAGCTCCTGTGCGTCGAACGGCGGCTGCGCGAACTCCCGCTCCCGCTCCGTCGGCGTGGCGCCGGTGCTGAACGCCGCGCGAATCCCGTCGACCTCCCGGGCCAGCGGGCGGACGGCTCGCACCAGGCGCTGCGCGAAGCCCCACGTCTCGACGATGTCGCCGGATCCGACGTACTGGTTGTAGCCGCTGTAGACCGTCGTGTTGCCGCGCTGCTGCCGGGCGATCTCGTCGAGCCGCGGGTTGCGGACCGGTTGGGTGACGCGAGAGCCGGGCGCCATCCGGGAGAGCTCCGTCTGCCGCCACAGGCTGAAGCCGACCGGATAGAGGAAGATCAGCAGTGCCAGGAACAGACTTCCCACGGCCATTGCGGTCAGGGCGGTGTCCGCTCCCGCGATCCCGCCCTGGCCCAGCGAGCCCATCGCCTGGCTGACCAGCGATGTCGACGCGAACGCACCGACCACGCTGGCCAGCGTCCAGCCGAGGACGAGCAGCAGGACCCGGGGCACCAGCGCACCGAGGGGCAGCGACTCCCCGTTGCGGAGCTTGCGCATCATGTCCCGGGCGAGACGGTACGTCGCGATCGTCGCCTGCAACGTGGCCATGCTGGACAGCACGAGCAGAAGCGACGCAGGCGAGGCGATGGCGGCGACCAGCACGGTGCCGAGAATCGCCGAGTCGCGAACCATGGCGGCGTTGCGTGCACGCAGGCAGTGGGACAACACCGGCACCGCATCGAACCCGAAGGACGGGGCCACGACCCGGCGCGGTTGGTAGTAGACCTGCCGCAGACATTCGTTGCGGAAGGCGTCGTCCAGGTACGCCCCCGCGCACAGGTGCCGCGTCGCCGTCGTCGGATCCTCCGGGTACGGCGGCGCCGCCGGTCGCGAGTACGTGCGCGGAGAGTCCGTACGCTGGGTCGGGTACGTCATGAGGTCTCCTGTGTCAGTGCCTGGGTGTGATGATCAGGCCGGAGGGCGAAGGCGCCGGACGGCGCACTGGTTGGCCCGTGCCTCGACCGAGAGGGCGGGGAAGCGTGCGGCACACCAGGAGCGGACGTCCCGCTCGTGGCGGAAGTCGCCGAGAGCGAACGTCACGTACAGCGGCGCGCCGTGATACAGCTGCTGCGTACCGAAGTCGGTGCTTCTCAGCAGCACCACCGGGACGTCGCCGTTCGCCGGGTCGTCCCTGAGCCGCTGATGTTCGGCGAGGATGTCGGTGGCCTCGAACGTGTGCGAGCCGTCGGCCGTCGTCTGGAGCTCGTCGTGGATGCCGGGATTCTTCGAGGCCAGCTGGGCGACGTACCGGTTGTCGAGCGACAGGCCGGTCAGGTCGTCGTCGCTGATCTCCTCCAGCCGCGCGAGCGCCGCCTGCTGCGGATCCGCCTCCGGCTCGGTCGATGTCCGCTCGGGAGCCGGCGTTTCCACGACCGCGTCGTCGGTGGGCGTCACGGCCACGCCCGAACCGCTCCCCTCGGCGTCGTCGACCGGCGGCACGGCGGCCACGGGTCTGGTCTCCGGCGGCGGCGCGTCGCCGCGACGCAGCAGAAACCAGGTGCCTCCGCCGGCAGCAAGCACGACGACGAGCAACCCCATCACGAGAGGAAGGAGCCGACGCCGACCGGTCGACCGCGGATAGTGCGCGGGGCCTGGCCGAGACACGATCCAGGGTGGCGGATCGGACTGCGCTGCAGGCGTGAATCCGGAGGGCGCGCCAGGGCGCGCATATTCCTCATTCGAGGAGAGAAAGTGTTGATCATTCACGGGCGTGACCGAATCCTCGCTGGAACAGCGCGGCAGACATGGCTTGACACCCGGCGCCCACAACAGAATCGGCATCTATTCGATCGTCGGGTGGCAGGAGCCTAACAGCGGGCCCTTCGCCTTTTCCATGCCTCTTTCCCTCAACCTCCGTATAAAGGATGATCGTCCGGCCTGAGTGGCCGAACGGCCCACTGATCGCCGCATCGCCGCATTCAGCCTGCGACCGGAAGGTCGATGCCGCCAGGACTGTGACCGCCGCGCGCCATCACTCCCCTGCCGGCCGCATCCGCCGTCCGGGGTGGACATCCCAGCCCGGTCACCGCGAGTCGGCCCCGGGACACCGGGCGCCGTTGCTTAGATGGTCAGGCACCTCATCCTCGATCGCGCCGCAAGGAGACCGATGTGCGAAGGCGCGTCCTGACCATCGGCGGGTCAGCCGCGATCGTGGTCGCAGTGGCCGGAATTGCCGTGTGGATCGACGCTCGCGACGACGAAAGGGCAGGCCTCCCTCCGGATCCCACGCTGGCCGCGGACGTGACGCAACGTCTGGTCCGATCGCTGGAGCAAGATCCGCGCTTCCGCACGGAGATTTCTCAGGAGCCGGGCCGGCGACCCGTCTGCGCCGCGAAACTGATCGGCATCGCCCCCGCCGCGGCCACCGACATGGCACGGGTCGAAAAGGTGTACGCCTGGGTCGTGTGCAAATGGATCCCCACGGGGACCAGCACCTCCGGGCCGACAGCCGACGGCCTTTCCGGGCTCACCTCGCCGATCGCCGTCCAATTCAGGCCGGATTTCCGGTACACCCTTCCCGCCGACGGCGAAGGGCACGAGGAAAGCGTGAAGGATATTTTTCCCACGAATCTGCACCAGGTCGCCACCGACGGAGTTCCGGGCTCAGGATCCCTGGAGACGATCGTGAACCAGCGAATCTCGCGCCTGATTCCGCTGCCGTCGCCCTCGCAGTCCGGCTAGGAGGTCACTCTCCCTTCGGAGCCGCAACGGTCCAGGCTTCGGCCCGCCGGCAGCCTCGACATGTCCGGCCGCGAACGGGCCTAGAGTGAGGCGATGTCGAAGGTACGGGTGCACAACCTCGCGGTCTCGCTGGACGGGTTCGCCACCGGGGAGGGGCAGAGCCTGGAGGCGCCGTTCGGGCACGCGGGCGTACGGCTCATGGAGTGGTTCTTCGAGACGCGTGCGTTCCGGTCGATGAACGGCAGGGACGGCGGAACCGAAGGTGTCGACAACGCGTACGCCACGGCGTGGGGGCCCGGCATCGGCGCCGAGATCATGGGTCGCCACAAGTTCGGGCCGCAGCGGGGCGCGTGGCAGGACGAGGAGTGGAAGGGCTGGTGGGGTGACGATCCGCCGTTCCACACACCGGTCTTCGTGCTCACCCACCATCCACGGCCGACGCTGACGATGGCGGGCGGCACCACTTTCCACTTCGTCGACGCGAGTCCGGCCGAGGCGCTCGCGATGGCGCGTGACGCGGCCGGCGGCCTGGACGTACGCGTCGGCGGCGGGCCCGGCACGGTCCGCCAGTTCCTCGCGGCGGACCTGATCGACCACCTGCACGTCGTCCTGGTCCCGATCGTTCTGGGCCGGGGCGTGCGCCTCTGGGACGGCCTGGAGAGCCTCGAGGACCGTTTCGCGGTGGAGTCGGTGACGAGCCCGAGCGGCGTCACGCACTTGACCTTCACCCGGCGCTAGAGAGCGCAACCACTCGTCGTCGCCGCCGTCCGCCGGAGCCGGGCCCTCGCCATGGCCGGGCAGCCGGCCATGGCGAGGACGTCACCGCGTGCAGGTCAGCCGTGGGGCGGTCCGGTCCATGCAGGCGGATCGACCCGCGTCAGGTTGTGCAGCACCACCGGTGAACTCGGCGGCGGCGATGACGACGACGAGGACGGCGACGGCGACGGCGACGGCGACGTTGAGGGCAGCGTCGGCATCGGCGCGGCCGTCGTCGGGCTCGCCGCCGTCGGCGAGGGGGACACCGGCGTCTTGGCGGCGAGCAGCATCGGGGCGTTCCACTTCTGCCGGCGCAGCACGGAGGCCTGGTTGAACCGGTCGACGCTGTTCGGGTCGTTGCTCGCGTTGATGCAGGTGTCCACGATGAGCTTCCAGTGGTACGACGCCTGGTTCCAGTAGAACTGTGCGCTCGAGCCCACGCTGGACGAGCCGTTCGGGTGGGTGAGGCACCTACCGTTGGCGTCGACGATGCGGAACTGCGTGTAGTCGTTACCGGTCCGGCGGTAGATCCGCCATTTCTGGGCCGTCGTCGGCTTCTTGGGATCGCAGGCCGCGAGCGTGGGCCATGTCGTTGCCGTCGTCAGGCAGTACGGATTCCTGCCGACGGGATCGAAGGCGACGATGGGACCGACCACGCCGGCCGGGCCGTCCGCCCACTGCGGCAGCCGCCACAGTTGGGTCCATCGCACGGCGGCGAGCTCAGGCGCCTGCACGCACTCCATGTTGGCCATGAAGGTGGTGTACCGGTCGATGCAGCGTGACGGCATACCGTTGTTGACCAGCTGGGTCGCGACACACGGGTAACCCGCGTCGGCGGTGCAGTCCAGCGTCCGGCTGCCGGCCTGGCCCGGACCGATCTTCGTGTAGGTGCTGAAGGTCTGCCTGCTGCTGAAGGTCTTGCTGCGGCAGTTCGCGCCGCCGCCGAGCACGATCGGAGAGCCGATCCTGCCGGGGCTCTCCACGTTCAGGCACAGGCCGCTGAGCTCCGCGTCCTTCGGGTTGATGCCCTTGGCCCGCGCCATCTCGTAGTTGCCGAACTCGTTGTAGTACCAGCGCTGGCGCATCGGCGGCGGGCTCAGGCACGGCTGCGTGGTGACCTTGACGCCTGCCACGGGGAGCGGGCCCGCGTCGAGGCACATGGCCGTGCCGGACAGGATGCCCGCCACGAGGGCGAGCGTGAGGTCCTCCCGGTAGTACCAGTTCTGCCGGAAACCGTTGTCCTGCACGTTGCCGGAGTTGCAGGTCTCCAGGGTGACGCCGGTGCCGGGTGCCGGCCGCTGGCTACCGGGGTCGAGACACTTCTCGTCGCCACGGGTGGTGGTGTAGGCCATGATCGGACGCGGATTGACGAAGTCGTCGTACTCCGGTCCCCAGGTCGCACTCGGCGTCGGGGCCAGGCTGGTCGGGCCGGTGCCGGTGTTCGGGCCGGCGCCGGACGTGACCGGGCGGATCTCGTAGTCGCCCTGCAGGCTTCGCCGGCCTTCCCCCGCGACCGAGCTCCGCGGGGTTCCGGTCGAGGTGAGCCGAACGTACTCCGGGAACGCCCCGTGTACTGTGGCGCAGCTGGTGATGGGCGCCTGGGCCGGAAGCGCCGGGTCGGCACTGTAGTACTTCAACGTCACCGAGTAGAAGGCTCCCTCCCTGGAGTCCGGGTCGCCGGCAGGTTCGACGATGGCCTTGGTGGGATCGTCGAAGCAGGGAAGCTTGGCGGGAGAACCCTGGACGACCGCGGCACGCACGGACGCCACGGCCGCCTCCAGGCCGTCCGAGGCGGCCTGCAGGACGTCGCCGGTGCGTACCGTGGTGCGCGTGTCGGTGACCTGGCCGAGGACCAGGGGGGTCGCCACCGCGCCGGCCGACACGGCCACCAAGGTGACCAGCATGGCGATCGGCAACGAACCTTCCTGGTCCGCGCGTACCCACCGGCGCAGGACACCGGGCCTGGAACGCCACCGCTTCACGGTCTTCTCCCTACTCAGAAACACTCGGTGCCGACGGCGTACGTGCCTTGGTTGTATGAGTTCGGCGCGACGAACCGCTGCTCGAGCGGCCTGCTCGACGCCTCGCCCCGCAACCTCACCCGCAGGTGGAACTCGACGGTCTCGGGCTTTTCGTCCGGTGGAGGCGCGCTCCCGTCCCCGGGCACCGTCGCCGGTTCGGGCTCGAACTCGAACGGTTCGGCACCGACCGCCTCGACGCCCTCCACGAGGATGGTCGGCTGGGCCGCGGCGGCCGTCCCGCTCGCCGCCCACGTACGCAACTCCAGCTTGCCGTCCTTCAGCGAGACCGCGCCGCAGCTCAGTCCCGGGGTGGCAGTTGCCGTACCGGCGACGGCGACCCACGCCAGCGACGGGTCGGGCAGCTCCGGTCGCGCCGTCGTACCGGAGAACAGCTCCATGTCCTCGGCGAACCGGATCTCGCGGTCCAGCCTCAGCACGGCACGGCCGGACTGGGCCTGCGCATCCGTGTACGCCGTGGCCAGCCTCTGCTGTTGCAGCACGCCGACGATCCCGGTGGTGGCCATCGCGGTGATGACGGACAGGATGGTCATCGCCACCATGACCTCGATCAGCGTCACGCCGGCGTCACCGATCGGCCGGCCCGGCCGCTCGTTCGCCTCCGCGATCACGACGGGATCGCCTTCTCCGCGTTGATCATGGCGTCCCCGCGCTGCGAGCGCATGCCGCCGCCCTCGGGCCATGTGACGGTCACCAGGACACGGGCCATCTCGGCGCTGCCGGGCTGGGAGTGGTCGACACACTCCGGCGTGGTGTCGCCGGGGGTCAGGACCTGCCAGCACGGCGTGACGCTGGTGGTCATCTCGAACTCGAGACCGTTGATCACCGGATTGCTGACCGGTGGCTCCTTGGCGGCCTCCTTGCCTCCGAGTCCGCGCAGCCGGTCCAGCTCACCGGACACCAGCTGCGCGGCGACCTGCCGGTTGGCCTCGGCCCGGGTGGTGGCCAGCGAGATGAGCTGCAGGGAGGCCGTGAACGTGCCGACCAGCCCCACGACGAACATCGCCATCATCAGCTCCAGCAGAGCGAATCCGGCGTCGTCGGGGCGACCGCCGGCGGCGTTCGCACCATGATCGGCAGCTTCGTTCACGGGTGCACTGTCGGCAGGCGGGGCCCCCACTTGAGAACTCTGCCGGTCGCTTTCGGGTCGCGCGACCTCTCTCACACCGGGCGCGGTGCCCACGCCGCCGCCGCGGCACATCGCCGATTGTCAGATCGGCGACAGCGGCGCACTCTTGGTCGGCCAGTCGCCGGACCGAACAGAGCGCGGCCGTTGTCGGTAGCAGCGAGAACAGCTGAGGCCTTGACAGCCTCCAGTTGACAGAAGCAAGGGGTCACCGCCTGTGAGCTTCTGCTGCGTGGATCGGTCGCACAGCCAGTCCGCCGCTCGACCCGACCGTGCTGGGAATCATCGACATCTGCGCGGCGGCGCCCAGGCTGCTTCCCGGACGCCGCCTCACTCCGATCCTGGCAGGAAGGGAATTTCATGACCCTACATGCGCGCGGCCGGAACCACATCCGCCAAGTGGGGCGGCAACCGGATCCCGAGCGGCCGCAGTTCATCACCCTTCGCGGCGTCGTCATCACGATGATCTCACTGATGGCGGCGGTCGCCGTATGGCACCGTACGGGAAGTGATGCAGTTCTGACGGTCGCCGCGGTGCCGCTGGTCTACAACACGCTGGACAGGTGGATCCGTGACTAGTCCCCATGAAGCCGTCGCCTTGCCGAGCGGCCGCCGCCAGCCCGTCCAGCGGCAGTGGTCCATCGAAATCGATTTCCGCAAGGACGAGATGACCAATGCCTGGCTCCAGGCCGCATCCCTTCCCGGTCGACAGTCGACCGAGCACGGCGATCGCACCTGTCTGCGAATCTCCGTGAGGGCGACGGACGTGAACGGCGCAGCCACCAAGGCTTACCGAGTCATCGCCGATGCGGCCGCACATTCGTCGGCGCCCAGCATCATAACCATGCGGATCCGCCCCGCCGGAGAAGCCAACTATCTGCCCGAGCTGGTCGGCCTCTCGGAGATATCGACGATACTGGGCGTCTCGCGACAGCGAGCCGCCCAGGTGGCGCGGAAGGCCGGTTTTCCGTACCCGGTGGCGGAACTCGCCATGGGACCGGTCTACGTCCGGCACGACGTCGAGGATTACGCCCGGGACCACGGCAGGATCGTTCATCACCTGACTCCGAGAAGGGCAATGTAGAAACATGTCGGGCTGTCCCCGGTTCTTGCGGCGTTTGCCGGAGAACCGGGGATACCTGCCGACGGCTGACGATTCTCATGGCCTCTTCGTCGTGGTTCCTGTTGCGGTGAGGTCGGTGCAACACCCGCACGCACGGCCGCACCTCACCCTTGCCGGATGAGGCGCTCATGGCGCTCGGGCGATGGACGTTTCGGTGGTAGGCGGCCGCGTCGCGGACCGCGGCGTGGATCATGTGCTGATGGGTTCGACTGCGGGGCAACTGCTGTTGGCGCTGGCGCTGCTGGTGGGCATGGTCCTGGCCTGGGTCGCCGGCGTCGCGCTGCTGGCGTTCAGGCCCGAACGTCGTGCGCACCCCTCGGCGGAGCCGTCGCGGTGGCGGTTGGCCACGGATCGTGTCGTGTCCTCCCTGCGCCGGCAGGTCGCCGGGGCGTGGGCCGGGTTCCGGCGGTGGCGGCCGCCGGTGGCGGTGACAACCGCAGCGTCGCAGGTGGTACGGCATCCGGCGCGGCTGGTCGTGGTGGGTTTCGGCGCGGCGGTGCTGCTGGGCACGGCGGTGCTGTCGCTGCCGTTCGCCACCGAGTCCGGTCAGCGGGCTCCCTTCATGACCGCGCTCTTCACCGCGACGTCGGCGGTCTGTGTGACCGGTCTGGTCATCGAGGACACCGGCTCGTTCTGGTCCGGATTCGGTGAGGTGGCGATCCTGGGGCTGATCCAGATCGGCGGGTTCGGGATCATGACGCTGGCGTCGCTGCTGGGCCTGCTGGTGGCACGGCGACTGCGGATGCGGCTGCAGCTGGGCACCCAGGCGGAGACCAAGGCGATGGGCGTCGGTGAGGTCCGGCGGGTCGTGCTGAGTGTGCTACGGATCAGTGTGTTCGTCGAGGTCACCATCGCGGCGATGCTGGCGTGGCGGTTCGCGGACGGCTACGGCCACAGCCCGGGCAGGGCGATCTATCTGGGGGTCTTCCACTCGATCTCCGCGTTCAACAACGCCGGGTTCGGGCTCTACCGCGACTCGCTGATGCAGTTCGTCGACGATCCGCTGATCTGCCTGCCGATCTGCGCGGCGATCATCATCGGTGGCCTGGGCTTCCCCGTGATCTTCGAGCTGCGCCGGGAACTGCGCAGGCCGCGCAGATGGTCGGTCCACACCAGGACCACCATCGGGATGACGGTGGTCCTGCTCCTCGGCGGGTGGGTGGCGATCGAGGTCAGCGAGTGGACGAACCCCGCCACGCTGGGGCCGCTGGGCATCCCCGGCAAGCTGCTGGCGGGGTTCGTCACCGCGGTGATGCCGCGTACGGCCGGGTTCAACAGCGTCGACCTGGCCCAGCTCAACGACGTCACCCTGCTGATCAACGATGCGTTGATGTTCATCGGCGGGGGCAGCGCCGGCACCGCGGGCGGCATCAAGGTCACCACGTTCGCGCTGCTGGGATTCGTCATCCTCGCCGAGGTCCGGGGCGAGCCGAGCGTGCATGCCCTGGGCCGGCGGATGCCGTCCGGCGTACAGCGGCAGGCGTTGACCATCGCGTTGCTCAGCGTCGCGGCCGTCGTCTCCGCCACCATGGCGCTGCTGGCGCTGACGCCGTTCACCCTCGATCAGGTGCTGTTCGAGGTGACCTCCGCGTTCGCCACCGTGGGCATGTCTACTGGGATCACCGCCCAGGTCGGCACCGCCGGGCACGTCATCCTGATCCTGCTGATGTTCATCGGCCGGCTGGGCCCGGTCACCGCGGCGGCGGCGCTGGCGTTGCGCGAACGCACGCGCCGCTACGAACTACCTGAGGAGCGACCCATCGTTGGCTAAGAAACCGAACGACAACCGCATCGTGGTCCTCGGCCTGGGCCGCTTCGGCAGTTCCCTGGCCCTGGAGCTGATGCGCCAGGACTGGGAGGTCGTCGGCGTCGACGCCGATCCCAAGCTGGTGCAGACCTACGCCGACCAGCTGACCCACACGGCGGTCGTGAACACGACCGACGAGGAAGCGCTGCGGCAGCTCGGCGTGCACGAGCTGACGCATGCGGTGGTCGCGGTCGGCACCTTCATCGAGGTGAGCGTCATGACCACCTCGTTGCTCGTCGACTTCGGCATCCCGAACATCTGGGCCAAGGCGATCAGCCGGCAGCACGCCACCATCCTGCGCCGCGTCGGCGCGCATCATGTGGTGCTGCCCGAGCACGAGATGGGTGAACGCGTCGCGCACCTGGTCACCGGGCACGTCCTCGACTTCATGGAGTTCGAGGACGACTACGCCCTGGTCAAGACCCGCGCGCCGAGGGAGGTCACGGACCGGACGCTGGCCGACGCCGCGCTGCGGGCGAAGTACGGCGTGACGGTTGTCTCGATCAAACGCCCGGGTGAGGAGTTCACCTACGCCACCGCCGACACCACCGTCTACGCCGGTGACATCCTCATCGTCGCCGGCAAGACCCGCCACGTCGAAGCGTTCGCCAACCTGGACTGACCCGTACCCGGCACCCGGGTCGAGGCACCGGTTCTACAGGCGCAGATCGCGGCGCCGGTAGCCGATCGCTCCGGCACCGAGCAGGGCCACGGCGACGACCGTCATCACCGCGGTTGCCGGCCAGTCCGGGCCGGTGAAGGGAACCGCGGCGACGTGCGCGAAGGGCGACACGTCCACCACCCATCGCGGGGCGTTCACACTCTGCGCGATGACCAGCAGCAGAAAGCCACCCGCGGTCGGCACCGCGCCCACGGCCGTCACGGCGGGAGGCAGCCAGCCGAGCGCCAGGACCGCCGCACCGACGCTGAGCAGGACAACGGGCAGCGTGTTCCAGACGCCGCCCAGAGCCGCGCCGAGCCCCAGATGTCCCGGGGTGACCGCGACACCGGCCCAGGTGGCGAGCCCGGCAACCGTCGTGAGAAGGGCGGCGCCGATCACCGCGGGAACCGTCTCGGCGGCGAGCAGCCGCGTACGCGACACCGGCTGGGCGGCCAGCAGAGCGAGATGGCGACGGGATTCGGCCTTGGCGAACGCGTCGATCCGGCCGACCGCGAACCCGCCGACGGGCACGGCGAGGAGGGCGAAGATCGTGGCGGCGTAGCCCTCGACCGTGGCCAGGCCGGTGAACCCGGCCTGCACCGCCGCGTCGGCGAACGCGGGATTGTCGGTCAGGAAGCGGGTCATCGTGTCGGCGATCAGGCCGATGAGCAGGAAGTACGCCGCCACACCTGCGGCCCAGCCGGCCAGCGGGCGCAGTAGCCGGCGCACCGCGAAACCCTCCACCGATCCGAGCAGCGCCGGCCGTGAGGCCCGGGTGGCCGCAGGGGAGCACAGCGCGCCACCGACGTCACGACGACCCGCCGCTGCGACCGCGGCGGCGGCCAGGACAGCCGTGGCCGCGGCGAGAACCAGCAGCGGCGCCGGCCGGTTGCCCGCATACGGCCGGCTCAGCTCGAGAAGCCCGAACGGCGAGAGCCACCGCAGCCAGGCGAGGCTGTCCACGCCGTCGCCCACCATGCGGGCGAGCAGGGTCATGGCGAGCACTGCGATCGCCGTGCCCGTCGCCGCCGGTCGTGCGGGGTGGAGCTGTGCGCCGAGCGCGGCCGTCGCGATGAAGAACACCCCGAGCAGGGACAGGCCGGCGCCATGGACGACAGCGCCGGTCAGGTCGGTGCCGGTGACCGCCAGGCCGGCCCAGACCGCCGCACCGAACGCCACCGGAGCTGCACCGACGGCCAGCAGGTGGGTGACGAGTACGGTCCGTAGTGGCACCGGGCCGGCCAGGAGGATGTCCCAGCGCCCCGCCTCCTCCTCGCCACGGGTGATCCTGGTGGTCGCCAGCACTCCCCAGACACCGACGAGGACGGCCAGCACGGTGCCGGTACGCCACACCGTGAAGCCGCCCGCATCGTCCAGGGCGACCGGCTCACCGAACAACGTGCGGATCGCAGGGTTGGCGGCCAGCGACTGCAGACCGCCGGCCACCGAGCTGTCCCTCGTCAGCTGCTCGTAGGTGGCCGCGACGAGCGCCGACATCCCGGCGGCGAGCGCGGCCACGACAAGCCCGCCGCGCCGGACCAGACGAGCCGCCAGCGCCACGAGGGTTCGCACGGTCCTCCCCCGGTCGCCGGCGAGCGGTCGTCGGGGGGCGGTCAGCGTCCCGGTGCTCATCGGACCGGCTCGCCGTAGTAGTCGAGGAAGATCTCCTCGAGGGTCGGTTCCCGGACGGCAATGGTGACCACCTGGCAGGCGGCCAGGGCCCGCAGCGCCGGTCCCGGCGCGCCGGTCAACGCGAAACGCAGCCGCCCCGGCGCGGTGTCGACGGTCTCCACACCCGGCACCGCGTCCAGGTCCGGCGGAGCACCGGTGTACGTCACGGTGACCTCCGCACGGTGCATCCGCCGGAGATCGGCGACGGTGGCGACCTCGACCAGGCGCCCGGCGCGCAGGATGCCCACCCGATCGCACACCGCCTCGACCTCGGTGAGCAGGTGGGAGCTCAGGAAGACGGTCTGACCCCGGTCACGGGCCTCGTCGACGGCACGGCGGAACTCGCGTTCCATCAACGGATCCAGGCCGCTCGTGGGCTCGTCGAACACCAGCAGCGACGCCCTCGTCGCGAACGCCGCCACCAACGCCACCTTCTGCCGGTTGCCCGTCGAGTACGCCCGGCACGGCTTGCTCACGTCCAGCTCGAAGCGTTCCACGAGCTCGTCGCGGTACGTCAGGTCGATGCCGGGCCCGGTGCGGGCCAGCAGTTCCAGCGTCTCCGCCCCGGTCAGTTGCGGCCACAGGGCCACGTCCGCCGGAACGTACGCCAGGTGCCGATGAGCACGGCCCACATCGGCCACCTCGTCGCCGAAGATCCAAGCCTGCCCGGCGGAAGGTCGAGCCAGCCCGAGCAGCAGCCGGATGGTGGTGGACTTGCCGGCGCCGTTGGGTCCGAGGAAACCGAACACCTCTCCGGCCGGGACGTCCAGCGTCAAGCCGTCGAGCGCCAGCACGCGCGGCCCGTACCGCTTCGTCAGACTCTGGGTGCGCAGGGCGATCTCGTTCATCGGCGGCCTCCGGTCGCATACGGAAACAGAACCGCCGACCAGGCTTCCCGGCACACCTGCGCTCACCGTACTCCTGCCCCGCCGAGACGAGAAGGGCACCGCCGATGTCAGAACACCGTCATCGCGGCCGGCCGATTCACCCGGGTTGTCCACCCAGCAGCTCGGAGAGGGTGACCGGCTCCAGGCCGCGCCGCTGGAGGCCCGCCAGGATGAGCGGCAGAGCCTCGTCGGTGTACTGGGCGTTCGCCTCCGTGACGTGCATGATCACGATCGAGCCGGGGCGCACCGCCGACAGCACCGCCTGCACCACGGGGGCCGCGCTGCGGGCGAACGGGTCACCGCTGACCACGTCGCCGTCGACCACGGTCACGCCGAGCGGCGCCACCGCCCGCAGCGCCGCCTCGTCGTGGCAGAGGCCCGGGAACCGGAAGTACCGGGTCTGACGCCCGCCGAACGGTTCCAGCACCCGGAAGGTCCTGGCGACGTCGGCCGTCATCCGGTCGGCCGGCAACCGGGGCAACCCGTAGCAATCGCCCGTGAACGCCGCGTGCTCGTAGCTGTGGTTGGCCAGCTCGACCCGGGGATTGGCCGCGAGTCTGCGCGTCACCTGCGGATACTGCTCGGCCCACTGGCCGGTGACGAAGAAGGTCGCCGGTACCTTCCGTTTCTCGAGCAGAGTCAGGATCGGAAGATTCGCGTACGAGGACACCTCGCCGCGCCGCAGCCGAGCGATCATGGCGTCGGTCATGTCGGCATCGAAGGTCAGCGCCACCCGCGTTCCGGTGCGCGGGCCGTGGTTCACCACCGGCGGCAACGCCCCGCGACGGCGCGGAGCCGGCGTGCCGGTAGGGCCGTGCGTCGACTCGACCGGCGGCGGGCCGGACGATGCCCGGGCGCCCCGCTCGGCCGGTGCGCTCGTCGCCGGAGCGTCGGGCACCGCCTCCGTGCCGCCGCACCCCGCCAGCGCCAGCACCGCGCAGAACGCGAGCATCCGTCCATGAAACGACATGCGGGCGATGGTGGCACCGCCGCGCCACCACCCGCTACACCCCGGGCGCCCTGGCCGCTACCCGGTCGCCGCGGCGCGATCACCAGCGGAAGTCCGGGCCATCCGTGCCGAGGTTGATCAGCAGGCCCGTGTGCGTGTAGAAGTTCATCGCCGAGAACAGCGCGAAGGCGACGCCGGACACGGTCCAGGCCCAGTACATGACCGGCCAGGCGACGCGGCTCTGCGGGCGGATCGCGAACGGGAAGGCGAGGCAGCCGACGGCGGCGAGGCCGTACAGGACGATGGCGAAGAACAGGTTCTCGATGATCGGCCAGTCGTGCAGCAGCCCGGTGATGGGCTCCTCGGCCGGCGCCGAGGACACCGCGTCGAACCGCGCGATCGCGGCGGCGCACCAGGCGAGGACGATGCCGAGCCAGAACACCATCCAGCTCGCCGGCGACAGCGCCGTCCGCAGCCGGTCCGGGTCGAGGGGATCGCCGCTACGGGCGAGGTACCAGGCCGCGGCGAGCAGCAGCACGCCGAGGATCAACGTCGGCTCGCCGAAGATCGTGTCGATGTGGTCCTTGGCCGGCGCCAGGGGATGCCACACCGTCATGACGAAGCCCAGGCCGGCGAGGATCGCCCCGAGGACGCCGAAGGTCGCGGCCCATCCCCCGCCGGCCCGCTGGTGGCTGACGAGCAGCAGCGGCGGACGGTCACCGCGGACGACGGCCCAGAAGCGCGGGACCAGCATGAGGGCGACCCCGGCGGCCACCCCCATGGTGGTGTTGAACATGATCAGTCGCATCGGACGCCCCCCGGGACGGCGCACGGATGGTCCGCCGGGGAGCATTCCGAACCGACCGTCAGGTCATCGGTGGGCTGTCGCACCTCGGCCGCGGTGTCCATCCACCCACGACATCAACATCGCCACCTCCCTGTCACCGTCACCCACCCGAACGTGACAGAGCCCCACGAGCGGTACGGCGCTCAGGCGGCTCCGGCCCGTGCCTCCGCGGCCACGCGGAGCCGCTCCAGCGTCTCGGTCATCGTGCGGCGGTTGTGGGCGTCGCGGTCGGTGATGCCCAGCGCGGCGATGCCGAAGAGCTTGAGCAGCAGACCCCGGCGGTCGGTGTAGGTCTCGGTCACCTCGCAGCCGTCGTCGACCGGGCGGAACGCGTACGTCCAGCGGGCCACCGTGAGGAAGCCCCCACCGACCACGTCGAAGCTGAACTCGCGGCCCCGGTCGGCGGCCACGACGGTGCATTCGGTGCGCCATCGCCGTCCCCGGTAGGCGTTGGTGCCGGTGAAGCGGGCTCCCACCCGGGGGCTGGGCGGTTCGGTGAGCCAGCGGCAGCGGGTGGTCTCGGGACTCCACTGACCCATGCGGGTGACGTCCGCGACGAGGTCCCACACGGCCTCGGGCGCGGCGCCGATGCGGGTGGCAACGGTGACGGGCATGTCCGCCATCGTGCCTGACCCGCACCGGTCGTGGTGTACCCGGTCCGGGCCGGGGTCAGGACCAGGCGGCGTTCTGCCAGGTCACCGCCGTCCAGGAGTTGTTCGACCAGGAACGGCCCGACCACGAGCGGCCCGACCACGAGCGGCCGGTCCAGGACGACATTCCGGACGCGGCGGCGGTGTAGCCGGTCCCGGTCCAGTCGTGCCCCATCCACCTGCCGCCGGACCAGGACTTCTGTGCTGCGCTGGCGGGAGCCCAGCTCTTCGTGCTGAACGGGCCGAAGATGTCGTTCTCGCCCTTGAGCGCGACCGTGCCGTCGGAGATGTGCATGGTGCCCCGCGAACCTTCGAGCGTTCCGGTGCCGGTCGACGGGGTGAACCTCTGGGCGGTACTCGCCACGTTGTAGCTGAGCGGCGCCTGCGAGTACGCCTTCCACGCCCGCGTGATGTCGAGGACCTTGTAGGCGACCCTGTTCGACGCGGTGATGGTCTGTGCGCTGGTCTTGATGACGCTCTTGATCTGGTTCGGCGTGAGGGCCGGGAACAGCTGGAGCAGGTCGGCCACCACCGCGCCGGTGACCGCGGCGGCCTGCGAGCTGCCGCTGCCCACGAAGTAGTTGGTGCCGATCCGGGCGCCGGGGTACCGGACGTCGATGAAGGAGCCGGGCGCGCGCAGCGAGACCAGCGAACGACCGGCCGAGATGACGTCCGGGTACCGGGCGCTGCTGCCGCCGCTGCTGAAGTCGGCGAGCTTGTCGTCGGACCAGGTGGCGGTGGCGTTGTCGTCCAGGGCGCCGACGGCGATGACGAACGGGTCGGTCGCCGGGTTGCGCAGCCGGGCACCGATCCCGTCGTTACCGCCGGCCACGACCACCGTGATGCCGGCGCGCCAGGCGTTCTCCACCGCGGCGGACAACGGGTCGACGATGGAGGCCTGCGTGCCGTCGGTGCCGTACGCGAGGACCATGACCTTGATCGGGTTCTTGGGGTCGTCGTTGCGGTGCGCGGTCGCCCAGTCGATGCCGGCGATCACCTGGGAGACGTCGACCGCGCCGTTGGCCGCGCCGACCTTGATGGAGGTGAGCTTCGCGTCGGCCGCCAGACCGGTGAAGCCGGGGGTCCGCGCCGAGATCAGCCCGGCCAGGTGGGTGCCGTGGCCGAAGCGGTCGACGTACCGGGTCTTCGGGTCCTGGCTGTCGAAGGACAGGTCCGGACCGTTGACGACGTTGCCCGACAGGAGACCGGGCACCGGCGCGACGCCGGTGTCGATCAGCGCGATGCCGACGCCCTTGCCGGTCGGCTGGACGTTCGCGGGCAGGCCACCGAAGTTCACGTCGTCGCGGACGTTACCCACCGTCCGGGTCGTGCCCTCCCAGAGCCACCCGCCCGAGGTGGACTTCGTCACGTCGGCCTGTGCCGGGCCACCCGGCGCCGCAACCACCAGGGCAGTGGTGCAGGCAGCCAGCGCGAGTGCACCACCACGCCGAAACGCTCCGACGGTACGCATGCCACCAGCTCCGTTCGTCGCTCGACCCCGGCGGCGAGGTGCCGCCGATCGATCGAGGCCGACCATCGGCCCCGCCGTGCGGCACCTGAGACAAATGGAGATCTCGTTCTTCAGTCATCGCGGTGCCTCGCACCGCAGTGGTGGTGAGTGCCTTGCACCTCGCCGGTGATCTGCGGGAAGGCAGAACTTCGGTTGAGGTCGGCTTGACCTGGGTCCGGCAATGTTGTCGGGGTCAGCAAGCATGAAGGAGCAGGGGAACATGAAGAAGTTGTCGCGCCTCGTCGCCACCCTCGGTGTGGCCCTGGCCGGCGCCGTGCTCGCCGCCCCGCAAGCGGCGTCGGCCGCCGCCGACGCCGAGGTTCCCGGCGTCCCGATGGGTGTGCAGCAGGTCCGCTCGGCGAGCAGCGCCACCCAGACCGACGTCTACTGGAAGCCGGTCAGCCACGCCGCCCGCTACCGGGTCACCGTCAAGGACGGCGCGGCCACCGTGGCGAGCACCCTCGTCCCGGCCACCCAGGCCCTGGCCGACGGCCGGCACCACCTGAGCGTGGCCACCCCGAACGCCTGCAGCACGTACAAGATCACCGTGCGGGCCGAGGACGCCTTCGGCCAGGGCGACCAGATCACCGTCACCGAGAAGTCCCTCGCGCCCACGATCGTGACCAAGGCGCGCGGTTACCGCGGCACCGACCGCAGCCGGGCCGTCTTCGAGATGTCCGCCCCGCAGTGGAAGGGCTACCTGGTCGGTCCCGCCGGCGGCGCCCGCGGCGACGACCTCAAGAGGCCCACCATCGCGGTCACCACCAAGCTCCAGCTGGTCCGGCTGGCCGACAACAAGGTGATCAGCACCGTCACCACCACCCAGACGGGCTGGACCACCGCCAAGCTGACCCGCACGTTCAGCGGCCTGGACGCCAAGCGCGCCTACGTGCTGAAGGTCAGCACCGCCAACGGCTGGGGCAGCTGCGCCCGCCAGGAGGGCAAGATCCTGCTCAACGCGATCCGCGCCTGACAACCGGCGAACGTGACCCACCCCCCCAACCGAACGGCCCGGCGCCTCGCCGGGCCGTTCGGCATGGCCGGCGATCCCCCGAGGCCTTGCTAGCCGGCGTCGAACGGGTCCATTGCCATCGCTATGAGGGCATCGGGCCGGAGGTTCGCCTCCAGCAGCCGCACTGCCCTCGCCCGCCAGGTGTCGCCATAGTCGCCGGGCGTGAACGCCTCCCCGGCGAGGAATGCGATGTCCGCGAGACCACGGCTGCCACGCCAGTACGCAAGGCGGCGGGGGTCCACCGTCACCGGCCCGTAGCCCTCGAAGAACCAGTCCCGTTCCCGGGCGCCGATGTGCTCGTCGCCGTAGGTTCCGCCGAGGACGAACATGAGGTCGTGCTCGGGCGTGGACAACGCCGCGTCATCCCAGTCGATCAGCCACGTCCGGCCGGGCGCCGCCAGGACGTTGCCCAGGTGAGGGTCGGTGTGGCACACCGTCGACGGCGTCACCGCCGGCGCCAGCGACTCGACCCGGTCCGCGACCGCCGCGATGCGTTCCGCGTGCGCCATCCAGATCTCGCGGGTCCGGGCGGCGATGTCGTCGGGCGGTGGCGAGGACTGCAGCAGTTCCTGGGTCGCCCGGGTCGCCGCGAGGTCCTGCTCGTGGCCGGCGACGGGTAGCACGGCCGCCAGCTCCGGCGTGACCGGCAGCGCATGCGCCGCGGCGAGCACCGCGCCGAACTCGCGCCACTGGGCCTCGTCCAGGCCACCGTCGAGACCGGAACGGTCACCCACCCACGGCACGACCGACAGGCGGCGCCCGTCCCGCTCCGACCACAGACGACCGTCCCGCGTCCGGACCGGAGCGGCCACCGCCCGCAGCCCCCGATCGGCGAGGGCGCTGGGCACCACGAGTCCGGCCGCGGTGCCACCGGCGGACCACTTGATCGCGTATGCGGCCGTTGCCGTGCGTCCCCGCATGTTCTGCGCCGCCCGGTCCACCCCGCCGTCGATCGCTTCGACGGAGACCAGACGGATGCCGAAGTCCGCGGCAACGTAGTCGATCATGACAGGAATGCTAGCCCGGCCGCTCGCCTCATCCTCAGACGGCTATCGATGTTGCTGCCCGCCGGCAGGACGAGATCACGCCGCCGCCACGGACAGCACCAGGGCGTCGGTGTCGGCGGCGGCTCGCGGCACGGCCACCACGCCGGCCGGTACGGCAGCCGCGGACACCGGCGCCGGCCGCCGGGCCATGACCAGGACGACGCACACCACCAGGCAGGAGATCAGGCCGGCGAGCGAGCACACCAGCACCGCGGACTGACCGGTGTCGTGCGCGTACCCGGCCCAGCAGAGATTGGCCGCGGCCGACAGGCCCCACCGGAGCCCGGAGACACCGGAGAGATCCTGCCCGCGGTCGCGCAGCAGGGCGAGCGGTTGCGGGAGGTTGGCCAGCAGGACCGCGCCGGTCAGGGCCACTCCCAGGGCGGAGCCGAGGGCGCGGTCGTCCGATCCGGGCAGGTACGCGAGGCCGGCGGCGGCGGCCGTGACGGCCAACAGAGCCGTGGCGCCGCTCGCCGCGCCCAGGCCGGTCCGGCGCCGGCGCAGGTCCGGGCGGGCGACCAGCAGGGCGACCAGGATGGCGAGCCCCGCCAGCCCGGTCACGGTGTTCGTGACGATCTGCACCGGATCGCCGATCAGCAGGCCGTACTCAATCCAGCCGAGCGGCAGCGCGACGCCCAGCCAGGTCGCGGTCGGAGACAGCCCGGCGGTCCGCCGGCGTACGGCCGACGTCCAGACCTGCGGCCACAGCAGGGTGACGGACAGCCCTGCAGCCATCCAACCGATAAGAACGCTGAACACCGAGATTCCCCATCCGAGACATCGCGTGGTGGCCTCACTTCCGGCGGCCGCAAACGTCTGCTGTATCGGCGTACGCCTGCGGTCGCTGAGCCGGGCGCCGGCGCACGGACGACTCGATCCCGAACGGCAACCGGCGCGCACCTCGGCGGGTACCTCACGGTCAGCGCCGCACCACGCCGGTGGAGTCACCCTCCGGCGGTCCGTTCCGCACAGCGACGCGCGCATGCCGCGTCGCGGGAATGCCCGGGTTGGCCCTGGCCGATCCTGATCAAGCAGGGCCGTCCCCGGATGACGGGAGTAAGCGGCGCAGCACGGGGTACGCGGCGCACATGCTGAGAAGAGCCATGTGGCAAGGGCTGGTCGCGGGGCTGGCCGGGGCAGTGGCCATGACCGTGGCGGAGAAGCTCGAACAGCGGGTCACCGGGAGACCGGACTCGTACGTGCCGGCTCGGGTGCTGGCCCGGCTGACCGGCCTGCGGGAGCGACCGGATCACCGGGACCGGCGGCTGAATCTGACCATGCACTACGGACAGGCGGCCGCCCTCGGCGTGGTACGCGGTGTCATGGCGCGGGCCGGGCTGCGCGGTCCCTGGGCCTCGGGCATGTTCACGGTGGTGCGCCTGACCGCCGACCAGATCCTGGAGAACGCCACCGGGGTGGGCGCTCCGCCGCAGACCTGGCCGCGGGGCGAGCTCGCGGTCGACGTCCTGCACAAGGCCGTCTACGGATTCGCCACCGGTGCGGTCGCCGACGCCCTCGCCGCACGCGACGGGGCCGGCCCGGGGCAGCGCCACGCCAGGCTCCGGCCCGGACGCGAATCCGGCGTCGGTCCCGTACCCCGTCCGGGCGTGTTCGCCGCCGCGCGACCACACTGACGGCGCAGCCCTACGTCGGCATCTCTCCGGTCTCCGCCAGGTGCTGGGCGACGTCGGCGAGTTTGCGGTTGAGCTGTTGAGAGACGCGACGCAACTGGTCGAACGCTTCGCCGGCGGACAAGTGCTGGCGTCCCATCAGGATCCCCTTGGCCTGCCCGATGATGTCGCGGGTGCTCAGTGCTCGGTGCAACGCGGCTTCACGGCGGCCGACCTCGTCCTGGCGCTGTGCGGCGGCGACGGCAACCGCGAGGTAGGCCGCGAGGATGGAGCCGAAGTCGTGGTCGTCGTCGCCGAACGCATCGGGTGCCGCCGCGTAGAGGGTGAAGGCACCGAGCGCCGACCAGTGCGCCGGCCGCTGGACGTACAGGCCGTAGGACAGAGCGCTGCTCATGCCCAGCTGGGCCGCGGTGGCGGCCAGCACCGGCCAGCGGCGCGCGGCCGGCAGGTCGGGAACGTAGACGGGATCCTCGCCGTACATCGCCTCCGGGGCCGGGCCGATGCCGGTCGCGAACTGGACGTCGTCGAGCTCGGCGGCGTCCGCGTCGCTGGTCACGGTACG
Organism: Couchioplanes azureus; assembly: GCF_014648355.1. Classification (GTDB taxonomy): domain Bacteria; phylum Actinomycetota; class Actinomycetes; order Mycobacteriales; family Micromonosporaceae; genus Actinoplanes; species Actinoplanes azureus. The sequence goes on along the minus strand of NZ_BMQY01000015.1, from coordinate 56,015 downwards.
CACGACGCGCCCGTGCCGGACCAGCGTGACGCTGGCGCAGTCGCATCCGGCCACGGCCGCCACGGTGAGCTTGAGCACCTGGGCGAGCGCGGTGGGCAAGTCGTCGTTGTCGAACAACTGCCGGGCCAGTGGGGCGAAACTGGCCAGCAGCATCGGCCCGTACGCCTGCGGGCCCCACTCCGCGGCGGCCCGGTCCCGGTCGTGCGCGGCGGCGCGCCGATCGGCCGCGGCACGCACGCGCTGGCGTTCACCGGCGGCCCGTGCCTGCGCGTCGTCCGTGGGACCTCCGCCGGCGTCGAGCCGTGCCGGCCGCGGCCGGTGGCCGGCCGGGTCGAGCCGGTTCGAGCGCCGTTCCCGGTCCAGCAATCCGCGTTCGCGCTCGTCGGCCAGCCGCTCGCGCAGCCCGGCGGTCTCCTCGCGCCGGTCCGCCACCGCGTCGCGTTCGGTGGCCTGAACGTCGCGTTCCGCGGCGACGAAGTCACGCCGATCGGCCGACCATGCGCATTCCTCGGTATCGGCGGCCGGTCCCGCGCTGCGAGCAGTTGCGCCCCGTTCGGCGCGCGCCGCGCGAAGGGCGGCGCGCGCCTGCGCCCGGGCGGCGGCCTGCCGCGTCCGCTCCAGCTCCGCCTCCGCCCGCTGCACCGCGGCCTCGGCCCGGCGCACCGCCGCCTGAGTCGCCGCCGCCTCGGCGGCGTCGTCCGTCTCGCCGATCGTCGCGGCGCGCATCGCCCGGTCGGAGTCCTGCCGCTCCAGCTCCCGTTCCAGACGATCGGCCAGGCGCTCCCGCTCGTCGGCCAGCGACTCGCGCTCGTCCGCCAGCCGCTCCCGCTCGTCAGCGAGCCGCTCGCGCTCGTCAGCGCCGGCCTGCCACAGGTCGGCTCGCCGCCTGCGTTCCTGCGGCGACGTGTCGCGCGATGCCGCCCGCCCGTCAGCCTCGCTCACGCGTACCCCTCACACCTTCGCGTGGCTCTGTCCGGCGCGCCGGTCTCGGCTTGAACCCGAGTATGTCGAATACCGTCTCCGGTATACCGTGCAGCCCGTCGACCTGCAATTCTCGGCCGCGCCTCGTCGCAGCGTCCCAGAATTCCATGATCACGCGGGCACCGCGGGCATCGATGAAATACAGGCAGGACAGGTTCAGCACGATCGTGGCGGCCGTGCTGGATTCGGCGACGCTCGTCAACCGCCGGCCCAGTTCCGCTGCCGTGTCCCGATCGAGCTCACCCGCCAGCCAGATCACGTCAGCGTCGCCGACGTGACTCTGTGACCAGCAGAGGTGCCCCGGATCCGACCTTGGGGAACGCACACCATCAGGGATTTCGGGCACCAGCCATCTCCTCGCGAAGCAATGGCTGGGTCATCAACCTCCCCCATTCTGATCCCGGCCCGGGTCCCCCGCAAGCACCGAGGCCGTGCAGCGCCGCAGGCCGGACGTAGCCCGTCGGCGGCCGGGCCCGGCCGGGAGGTCCCGGCCCGGCCGCCTGGGCTCAGTCGCGCAGGGTACGGAGGAACACGTCCCGGGCGAGGTTCGTGTCGCCGAAGACGAGGTTGGACGCCGTCGAGTCGAAGACGACGCGGGTGCCGAAGGCGCTGATCGACGGGTTGTCGCTGGAGCCGTCGGCCTGATCGCCGAAGCCGGACACATTGACCCGGGTCGTGGTGCCGGCCACCAGGTCGCGCACGAACACGTCCCCCTGGGTGTTGGTGTCGCCGTCGACGAGGTTGCGCGCGTACGAAAGGAACGCCACGTGACGACCGTCCGAGCTGATCACCGGCTGGATGCTGTCCAGGTCGCCCGGCGTGCCCGAGCCGGACACGCTCACCCGGGTCGTGGTCCGGGCGGCCAGGTCGCGGACGAACACGTCCTGCCGGCCGTTGGTGTCACCCTCGACCAGGTCCGGCGCCCAGGACGAGAACGCCACGTAGCGCCCGTCGGCGCTCATCGACGGATGCACGCTGTGCAGGGTGCCCTCCGAGCCTCTCCGGTGGACGCTGACCAGCGTGGTGGTGCCGGTCTCCAGGTCCCGCAGGTACACGTCCGCCGAGAGACTCATGTCGGCGTGGGAGGTCAGCGCCTCGAACGGGATGTAGCGGCCACCGGTGACGGGCGCGAGCCAGCCGTCGAGGTCGCCGTGCGCCCTGTCGGTGGGGACGTTCGCGCGCCGGCCGTCGGCGGTCACGTTGATCCGGACCGTGGTGCCGGCGACCAGGTCACGGACGAACACGTTCTCCTGGTCGCCCTCGGTGCCGTCGGCGAGCGGCAGGGCCGACTGGAAGGTCACGTGGCGGCCGTCGGCGCTGATCCGGGACAGGGTGGCACTGTCGCGGGTGCCCTGCGCCCCGGACGGCGCCAGGCTGACCCGGGTGGTGGTGCCGGCGATCAGGTCGCGGACGAAGACGTCACGCTTGCCGTTGGTGTCGCCGTCGACCAGGTTGGCGGCGTCCGACGCGAAGCTGACGTACCGGCCGTCGGCGCTGATCGACGGCGCGTGGCTGCGCCGGTCGGCCTGGGCTCCCCCGCCGGACACGCTGACCCGGGTCGTGGTGCCGGCGACCAGGTCGCGGACGAACACGTCGTCCACGCGGTTGGTGTCGCCCGGGACGAGGTTCGCCGCCGCCGAGACGAAGACGACGTGGCGGCCGTCGGCACCGAGCGCCGCCGCGCGGGCACCGCCCGGCCGGGAGCCGTCGTACGACCCGTTGACCCGGACGATGTCGTGGGTACCCGCGGCATGCGCGGGAATCGTCAGGCACGTCAGCGCAACCCCTGCCGACAACGCCCCCGCGGCGCAAGCGAATGCACGTGGCCTCATGGCGGATTCTCCTCGGTGTCTCGGTGGATGTCGGGCGCACACTAGCGGCGGGTCTTTCGGTGTCCTTTCGGTCCGCGGGGAGGGTCGCGCCGGGTCGCCAGGCCGGGCCGGGCCGGACCTCGGCGGGCGGCGGGCGGCACGCGGCGACGCCACCCCCGGGCCGGTGGCCACCGCGGGCACCGTCGCAGCAATCTGCGAAAAGTGAGCTAAGGCACGCCGTCGACCTCTTTTTAAGGCCTTTTGAACTTCCGCCGGTCAACGCGGGTGCACCGGTACCCGCATTGTTGAACGCCGGGTTAAAAGGTCGATTGTGAAGTGATCGAGTTGACGGTTCCGGGGCCGGGAATTACGGTGGGGGCGAATCCACACGAGACGAATGTCCACTCGCAGCAACGATCCGGCGTGCGTCCTCCACAAGAGAGACCGCCGACATTCGTCTTACTTCCCACAAGGAGGAGACATGATTCCCCTGCACCACGCCGGCCTGCTGGCCGCGTCGGTGTCCACGACCGCTGCCCTGCTGGCCGCCGGCTCACCGGCCGCCGCCGCCCCGACGCCACCGCCGTCCGGCAGCGCCCTCGTCCTCGCCGTCGTCCCGGCCACGCAGAGCACCGTCCCGCCGCGCATCACGAGCCTGCAGTGCAGCCCGGACGGCGGCGCCCACCCCGCCGCGGCCGCCGCCTGCGCCGACCTGCGCGCGGTGGACGGCGACCTGACGGCGCTCACCGCCCACGGTGGCATCTGCACCCAGGAATACCAGCCGGTCACCGCATTCGCGGCCGGCTCCTGGCAGGGACGGCCGGTCACCTATCGAAAGACGTTCTCGAACCATTGCATTCTGCTCGACGCCACCGGCGACGTGTTCGACTTCTGAGGACCGACTTCCACTGTGATTCACGGGGTCCAGACCATTTTCACGTCAGACAGAAGGATGATTTCGATGAACCGCACGACCACTGCGATTATTCGCGCCTTTGCCATTGTTGCCACCGCCGTCGTGGCGATGATCGCGGCCAACCCGGCGGCTGCCGTCACCGTCCCCGCAACCGAGTCGATCACCGTGACGCGCAGCGGCGGTTTCGCCGGACGCACCGAGACCTTCGCGGTCGACCAGACCAACCAGGACCGCCAGGCGCAGCGGGCGCTCGACCTGGCCGCGCAGCCTCAGTTCCGTCGCCTGGCCCCGGAGTACCTGCCGGAGAACCCCTGCTGTGACCGCTTCACCTACCACGTGCTGGCCCAGTACAGCGGCGGCGCCCAGAAGACCGTCGTCACGATGGACGACGTCGAGAACACCCCGCCGGTGCTCATGCAGGTCATCGACATGGTCGTCGCGAGCGGCACCCCGGCGTCGGTTCAGTGACTCCCGCACCTGATTGCGGCACGGTTGCGGTAGCACCGCACACCGGCGATGAGCCGGACCGCCCGCCCCGGCAGGACGCCGGGGCGGGCGGCGGCGCTCAGGAGGGCCCCGGTGTCGCGAGATCCGTTCGGGTCCGGGACGCGCGCCTGGCGTGCCGGGCGACGAGACCACCGCGCCCCGACTCGAACACGACGGCCAGCGGGGTGGCAAGGAACACCGACGAGTACGTGCCGACACCGATGCCGACGAGCAGCGCCACGGCGAAGTCCACGAGCGAGTCCCCGCCCAGCACGGCCAGCGCGGTGAGGATGAAGATCGCGCCGAGACCGGTGTTCACCGTACGCGGCACGGTCTGCAGGCAGCCGGTGTTGGCCAGCCGGGCGAACGGAGTCCGGCGGTTGTCCTCGGCCCTGACCAGCTCCCGGATGCGGTCGAAGGTGACGACCGAATCGTTGACCGAGTATCCGATCACGGTGAGCAGGGCGGCGAGGAAGACACCGTCGACCGGCCTGCCCAGCCAGGCGAACACACCCAGCAGCACGACCACGTCGTGGAACATCGCCAGCACGGCCGCCGCGCCCCACTGCCAGCGGAACCGTACGGCGAGGTAGGCCAGCTGGACGGCGAGAGCCACGGCGAGCGCCACGAGGGCGTTGCGGCGGAGCTCGTCGCCGAGGGTGGGGCCGATCTTCTCGTCCCGCAGCCGGTGGATGTCACCGCCGCCTGCCTGGGTCAGCGCGGCGCGTACGCCCGCCTCGGTGGCTTCGTCGAAGCCGCCGGCACGGACGCTGACGGTGCCTTCCCCGGACGTGGTGACCACCGCCCGGGGAAGGCCGGCCGAGGTCACCGCCGCGCGGGCGTCGTCGGCCGGCACCGGTGTGGTCGTGGCGTACTCGACCAGCCGGCCCCCGGTGAACTCGATGCCCAGGTCCAGTCCCCGCAGCCCGATACCGGCCAGCGCCAGCACGGTGGCCACCACCGACACGCCCAGCCACAGACGCCGCCGCCCCATGACGTCGGGGTCGCGGGCCTCCAGCCGGCGCCGCACCCAGCCGATGCCGGCCAGGCCGCTCCAACCCGGCCGGCGTGCCAACCAGCGGGTGCCGGCCAGGGGCGACGCCAGCACCCGGGTGAGCACCAGCGCGGTGAACATCGACGCCACGACGCCGATGGACAGGGTGACGCCGAACCCGCGGACCGGGCCGGCGGCGAGGAAGAACAGCAGCCCAGCCGCGAGCAGGGTGGTGACGGTGGAGTCGGCGATCGCCGACCAGGCGTTCGCGAACCCGGACCGCAGGGCGGTACGCATGCTGCGCCGGGGCCCGCCCGCCGCGTACTCCTCCCGGGCCCGTTCGAAGATCAGCACATTCGCGTCGAGCGCCATGCCGATCGCGAGGACGAACCCGGCCAGGCCCGGCAGCGTCAGGGTGGCGCCGACGGCCAGCAGCGCCGCGTACGAGATGAGCCCGTAGCAGATCAGCACGACGGCGGCGATCCCGCCGACGAGCCGGTACACGGCGACGACGAACAGGATCGTGGCGATCATCCCGATGACGGCGGCCAGCGCCGAGGCGTCGATCGCCGCCTTGCCCAGGCTAGGGCCGACCGTACGCTGCTCGATGACGTCGACCGGGACCGGCAGGCCACCGGCGCGGACGAGCAGGGCCAGGTCCTTCGCCTCGGCCTCGGCGAACGACCCGGTGATCCGGGTACGGCCGCCGCTGATGCCGGCGTCGCAGAGTACGTCCTCGTTCACCTGCGGCGACGAGATGACCTCCCGGTCGAGCACGATCGCCACCCGGCGTGCCGGATCGCCGGCCGGTGCACAGGCGGCCGTACCGGTCAGTTTCCGCCACGCCTCACCGCCGTCGCCGCGGAAGTCGAGGTTGACCTGCCACTCCCCGATCTCACTGAGGACCGCGGCGGCGCCGTCGACCTGCTGCCCGGAGAGCGCGGCCGGTCCCAGCCGCAGTCGCTGCCCATCCTCCGACGCGACCACCATCTCCCCGGCGGTTTCCGGCGCCGGGGCCGACGGCTTGGGCTCCACCCCCCGCACCGGCCGGAAGGTGAGTTGAGCGGTACGGCCGATGACCCGTACCGCCTCGGCCGGTTCGGTCACGCCCGGCAGCTCGACGATGATGCGCCGCTCACCGGAGCGGGCCAGGGTCGGCTCGGACACGCCGAGCTCGTCGACGCGGCGGCGCAGCACTTCGAGTGCCTCGCCGGTGGTGGCGGCGTTCGCCCGGGCGAACTCGCCGTCACGGGTTTCGAGAACTATCTGGGTTCCACCGCGCAGGTCCAGCCCGAGCCGGGGCGGCCGGGTGGCCACGAGCCACCCCGACACCGCCAACACGACCACGGCCAGAACCGCGCGCACGACAATGGCGCGCGACATTTCGGATGCTCCTCAACGCAGAAAGGCCCGCGCGGCTGCCATCGGGCGCCACCGCGGGGTAAGACCGAAGGACACTGCTACGCCGGCAGGCGTGGCGGTGCCCGGCCTCTCATCGCGTGCAGGAGTGTCGAAGGCGTCGCGGCCGACGTCGCACCCGCGGCGGCCGGCCACCTGACCCGGCGCCGAGCACCGAGCAGGAAGGCGACGATCGAGGCGACGAACAGCACCAGCGCGCCGTGCAGAAGCTTGCCGGCCGGGCGAGCCTCCGGCAGCACCGGGGTGACCGAGTGCGGCACCGCGGCGACGGCCGCGGGACGCGGCAACTCGTCCGCCGGTGACCACCCGCCACGGCCCACGCCGAACAGGGCGATCCAGGCGGCACCGAGCACGAGCGTCAGCAGGGTGGCATGCCATGCCCGCCGTGCCTGCCGCTCCACCCCCACGCCCGGTCTCCTCTCCGGCCCGGAGCCTACCGCCCCGAGTCACGCACCGCGGTCACGCTACCGGCCGGGGACCACGAGTCCGGTCTCGTACGCCAGGACGGCGGCCTGGGTCCGGTCGCGCAGGTGCAGTTTCATCAGGATGCGGCTCACGTGGGTCTTCACGGTCTGCTCGGCGACGGTCAGGTGGACGGCGATCTCCGCGTTGGACATGCCCCGCGCCACCAGCCCGAGGACCTTGACCTCCTGGTTGGTCAGGGCGGCCAGGCGGCCGGAGGGTGACCCGGCCGGCGCCGAGCGGCGGGAGAAGTCGTCCATCAGCCGCTGCGTCACCGACGGTGCCAGCACGGCGCCGCCGGACACGGTGGTGCGGACGGCATCGGCGAGCTGGTGCGCCGACGAGTCCTTGAGCAGGAAGCCCTTCGCGCCGGCACGGATCGCCTCGTGCACGTACTCGTCCTCGTCGAAGGTGGTCAGCACCAGCACCTTGGTCCCGGGGGCGTGCGCCAGGATGCGCCGGGTCGCTTCGAGGCCGTCGAGTACCGGCATCCGCACGTCCATCAGGACGACGTCCGGGAGCAGCTCCCGCGCCTGCCGCACGGCCTCCTCCCCGTTCGAGGCCTCGCCGACGACCTCGATGTCCGGCTGCACGCCGAGCAGGACGGCGAAGCTCTCGCGCAGCATCCGCTGGTCGTCGACGACGAGCACCCGGACCGGCATCGTGCTCATCCTTCCGCCAGAGCCAGCGACATGACCACCTCGTACCATCCGTCGGGCCGGCGCCCGGCGCGCAGCCTCGCACCGAGGACCGCGGCGCGTTCCCGCATGCCGGTCAGGCCGTGGCCGGCGCCGGCCACCGCGGAGGGCCGGCGGGCGGCCGCCGGGGAGGGGCTGTTGGCGACTCGCAGGTGCAGCTCGGCCGGCCCGTACTCCACGTCGACCTCGACGTCGGCGCCGGGCGCGTGGCGGATCGCGTTGCTCAGCGCCTCCTGGACCACCCGGTAGGCGATCAGCTCGACCTGCCCCGGCAGGGTCCGCACGGCGCCCCGGACGCCGGTCCTCAGGGTCAGTCCGGCGCTGCGGCAGTTGTCGAACAGCTGGTCCAGGTCGGCCAGGGTCGGCTGCGGAGCGTACCGGTTCCCGTCGTCCTCGTCGGAGCGCAGCATGCCGAGGATCTGCCGCATCTCGGTCAGCGCCGCCAGCGCGTTGCGCCGGATCGAGGCGAAGCTCTCGGCGGCGGCCGGGTCGAGGTCACCTGCCCGGTAGGGCGCGGCCTCCGCCTGGACCGCGACCACCGACATGTGGTGGGCGACCACGTCGTGCAGTTCGCGGGCGATGCGGGCGCGTTCCTCCAGAGCCGTCCGCTGGAGGCGTTCCTGCTCGGTGAGACCGACCTGACGGCGTAGTTCCCGCCGGACGTCGCGCAGCCAGCGGGCGGTCGCGATGCCGGCGAGCCCGGCGGCGTAGAAGGCGCACAGGACCACGCCGTTGTCGAGCTGGGTCCGCCCGGGGAAGGTCACCTCCGCCGCGACGGCCACGGCGGCGGTGATCAACCACTGGGCGAGGTAGACCGCGGGCGGCGCCTGGCAGGCCACCACCAGTCCGACGCAGAGGTGGGCGATGATCCCGGCGGCGGTCCACGGCCAGAGCGCATCGTCCGCGACCGGCCCGGCGGACGCACCGATCATGATCAGGTACGGCAGCGCGGCGAGCAGCGAGAGCCACCACGCAGCGATCGGCCGGTAGATCACGAGAACGACCGGCGCGGCCTGGGCCACCGCCAGGGCGCCGATCACCGGTGCGCTCGCCGGCAGGGCTTCGGCGAGCGTGCCGCTGCCGAGTGCCGCCACGAGCAGCGCCACCAGCGACGCCCCGATGAGCCGCAGCCCGTGCCTCAACGTGGGGCGGCTCGGGGCGCCGATGCGCGCCGGGCGTGCCGACAGGGCGAACAGCTGACGGCCGGCCGCGCCCACGGCGGGCAAGGAAGGCGCCACCCGTACCTCCTGATCGATGTTGCCCTGCCATGTAAGCACCCGGCCGCGAGATCATGGCATCCGGAAGAACAGCATGGGATCGTCGCGGCCGTCGTGGACCGGCTCCAGCAGGCCGAGGCGCCGCTTCAGATCCTCGAGCTCCCGGTTGACCACCGCGGCGGCGCGGCGGGACGGCGTGAAGTATCCGGCGCCGTTGTCCGCGAGCCAGGACAGCACCACCCGTCCCTCGCTGATCGGCCAGGGCCGGCGACCGTGGAAGACGTCGTGGACGCTCACCGGGGTCCCGGCCCGGAGCGTCGGGAAGAGACCGCCGACGAACCAGCGGGCGAAGGAAGCGGTGTGCGCGGCGTCGATGAAGAGGTGGTCGATGCCGTGCCGGTGGCCGCGCAGCGTCTCCCGTACGTCACCCGGCACGAACGTCCACCGTCCTTCGGCGAGTCCGGCGGGCACGTGGTGGCGGGCGGTGTCGATCAGGTCGTGGGTGACGAGTGCGCCGGCCCGGTTGTCGCGCAGCGCCCGCAGGATCCAGGTGGTGGACCAACCGTGCAGCGACCCGATCTCCACCACGGTCGCCGGCCGTTCCTCCCGGATCAGCAGGTAGGTGATCTCCGCCTCGAGGTCGTCGAGCTGGGTTCTCATCTGCGGATGCGTGGTCCGCAGCTCGCGCTGTTCCTTCCGTACGATTCGCAGATCGTCCTGATATTTGCGGTACAGATGACAGACGTGCCGGAGCGTTATTTCCGCGCGCGACGATCGCGCGGCCGCCGATGAATGGGTCAACGCTACTCCTTTTCCGAATGGCTCGGTGACGAATCTAGACAGCGCCGGATCCATCGTCGTCACCCTCCGGTACGATCTCTGATCTTGCGCGTTTCACCTGCTCAGGCGAGACCAGGTCGACCCCGGGGGCGGCACCGTAGCTCTCCGGTACTACGGGTTCACACCCTCTGTGGAGGGACGACGCCGATCCGTCGCACGCCTACCTTCGTCCTCATCAGAAAAGGCCGGAGGAATTGATCCGATGATTGTGAAGCAGTTCATCGCCGCACTGCTCGCCATGACTCTGGGGGTGCCCGGCGCGTACCTTTTCGGGCCGGCCCTGCCGAGCCCGGCGCAGGTGCCCGCCGGACAGGCCGCGTGGCTGGCCGACCCGACGCGGCTGCCGGATCTGAGCGCCGCGCCGGCGGCCACGGTGGCCGCGTTCTTCGCCGGCTTGCCGCAGGGGCGGGCCGAAGAGCTGGCGGGCACCTTCCCGGACGTCGTCGGCAACCTCGACGGTGCGCCGGCCGAGCTGCGCTACGCGGCGAACCGCCGGCAGAGTCCGCGGTGGACCGGCCGGCAGATCCTCGCCCTGGACCTGCGCGGTGACGGCCGGATCGCCGAGGTGCTCGGCGACCTGCGCGACGCCACGCGGGTCACCGTCCTCGTGCCGGGCGTCGACGACACACTCGCCAACTTCGACACCGGCCACGGCGGCGTGCTCCGGCGCGCACCCGCCTGGCAGGGCCGCCAGCTCTATGCGCGGATGCGCGCCGACCAGCCGGGCGCGCGGGTCGCGGTCGTCGTCTGGCTGGGCTACGACCCACCCGAGGGGGTACGGCGGGAAGCGTTCCGGGAGGAACGGGCCACGGCCGGCGCGCGGGCACTGGACCGGTTCGTGGACGGGCTGGTCGTGGGCCGTCCGGGGCTCGCGGTCACGGTGGTGGGCCACAGCTACGGCTCCACGGTGGCGGGTGTCGCCGCTCACGGCCTGAACGAGCGGGTCACCGACATCGTGGCGATCGGCAGCCCCGGCATGGGCGCCGACAGCGCCGCGGACCTGCAGACGTCCGCGCGCATCTGGGCGGGCACCGCGCCCGGCGACTGGACCCGGCGGCTGCCGGGCGTACGCCTGCTCGGCGCCGGGCACGGCCGGCTCCCGATCGATCCGGCGTTCGGCGCGCTGCCGCTGCCGTGCGGCAACGTGGACGGTCACGACGGCTACTTCGAGCCCGGCTCGGCGGCGTTGCAGGCCATGGCGTCGATCGGCTCGGCCCCGGCGGGTGACCCACGGTGAGCACCGCAGCGGGGGCCGCCCGGATCGCCGCCGGCACACCGCTGGGCCGGGAACGGGTGGTCGACGGGCTTCGCGCGATCGCGATGCTCGGTGTCGTGGCCGGACACTGGCTCGTCACCGGCCTGACCGCCGGCCCCGCGGGGGATCTCCACCAGGCCAGCCCGCTCTCCGCCATGCCAGGCCTCACCCCGCTGACCTGGGCCCTGCAGACCCTCGGCCTGTTCTTCTTCGTTGCGGGCTATGCCGCGGCCCACGGCCTGGGGCGGGCCCGGCAGCGCGGCGGCTCGGCCGGGTCCTGGCTGGCCGGCCGGGCGCGCCGGCTGCTACCGCCGGTCGCCGTGTTCCTCGGCGTGTGGCTGCTGATCCTCACCGCGCTCCGGCACACCGCCGCCGACCCGTGGACCCTGCACACGCTCGGCACGCTCGCGGTCAGCCCGCTGTGGTTCGTACTGGTCCTCGCTCTGCTGCTCCCCCTCACGCCGCCCGCGCTCGGCGCCGTCGATCGGGTCGGCGCCGCGGCGGCCCTGCTTCCGCTCGGCGCGCTGACCGCGATGGACGCGCTGCGGTACCTGCTGTGGCCCGGGATGCCCGGCTGGCTCGGGTACCTGAACTGCGTGACCGCCTGGCTGGTGCCGTACACGCTCGGGGTGGCCGCGGCGCGGGGCCGGCTCGCCGGACCTCGCCGGGGCCGGGGCCTGCTGGTGGCCGGCGTGGCCGGCGGCGCGCTGCTGATCGCGGCGGGATACCCGGCGAGCCTGGTCGGCGTCCCGGGCGACGGCCGCTCGAACCTCGACCCGCCGTCGCTGCTCACGGCCGCGCTGTCGGCGGCGCAGATCGGCCTGGCCCTGCTCCTGTGGGCGCGCATGGACCGCGGGCTGCGCCATCCGGGCTGGTGGGCGGCCGTGGCCGGGCTCAACCTGCGGGTGATGACGATCTTCCTGTGGCACCAGAGCGCGTTGCTCGCGGTCGCCGTGCTCGGCCACGCCCTGGCAGGCGCTCGCACCGGCCTCGTCGGCCCGCCGGATTCGGCCGGCTGGATCGCCTACCGGCTGCTCTGGCTGCCTGTCGTCGCCGTCGCCCTGGCCGCCCTGTGCCTGCTGTTCCGGCGCGCCGAGTCGCGGGGCGGCGCATGAGCGGTCCCCGCGCCGAGGAAAATGGCAAGCCCTTCACATTCGACGAGTTCGGTTCGGAGGTTTACCATCGTCGACAGCCTGATCGAGAGAGGTCGATCATGCCTCGGCGGAATTGCACCGCCCGACGGCCACTCGCCCTTCATCGGCATGGCACCACTTCGGCATGGCACGCATTGTGCGGTATGGCTGTCAGCGATCGGCGCTATTGCGCGGATCGGTCACCACGCCCGGAGCGAAGGAGGGGTCATGACTCTGGATCGGGACGACCTGAGCAGGCGGCGGAAGGCCGCGCTGGAGGCGCTGGGCTGGGGATCTGCGCGGTCGGGCGTGGCCGGATTCGCTCCCGGGGCGGTCAGCATCCCCGGGGTGATGCTCAACGACCTGGCGACCTACCGGGCGATCTACAAGGCCTACTTCGACCGCAGACCCACCGATGAGGACATCAAGAGCATCCTCAAGAAGAGGGGCCTTACGGCACTGATTCTGCTCAAGTCCGTCTCGACGGCCAGAGGCCTCGCACAGGCTTTGAACCCGGTACCCAATCCGGTGACAACCGAGTTCGCGGTGGCACTGTGCGCCTCGTCCACCGCAACCGGAGCAGCGCTTTTCATTCTCGGATGCGACCACATCTATCGGAACGGCTCTTTCTAGCCGCGCGACGACCCGCGCCGAGCCGTCGGCGACGGTGGCACCGTGATGTGCATCGCCCTGCCCGGCAGGCGCTGGCTTCCCTGATCGCGGCCACCACAATGGAGTCATGGGGAAAGGTACTCTGAGTATCGTCTTCAACGCCCAGGACATGGCCCGGACCACCGTCCAGGAGTCGGCCGATCCCATGTGGGAGCTGGTCTTCAGCCTTCACCGCCTGCAGACCGAGGTCGGCTATCTCAACCATCTCGACTGGCACCGCCAGGTGCGGCACGACATCCGCGCCACCGGGCTCGCGCCTCTGCTCCGGTCGACCCTACTGCCCTTGATGCCGTTGTCGTCCTACTTCCCCGACTTCCTCACCCCCTCGACCGGATCCGGCGAGATCGAGGAGGTGATCGACATCATCGCCGGCACGCCGGGCGCCCAGCTGCGCCGGCAGGTGGAGACGATGATCGCCAGAGGCCGGAAGCTGCCCTCCTGGACGGCCGATCTCGCCGCCGGCCAGCCGGCCGCCCGCCGCCATCTGAGCCAGGGGCTGCAGCGCTACTTCGACATCGCCGTACGCCCGCACTGGCCGGCGATCGGGCGGCGGGTGACCGAACACCGCCTGGTCCGCCAGACCGGGGTGTTGCAGGACGGCATGGGCTCGCTCCTGAGCGGGCTGTCGCCCTCGATGCGCTGGCAGCCGCCGGTGCTGCAGGTGCACGGGTATCCGCGGGACCGGCGGCTCGTGCTCCAGGGCCGGGGCATCACCCTGATCCCGTCCTACTTCTGCCAGGGCAACCCGGTCGCGCTCGCCGACCCGGCGCTCGAGCCGGTTCTCGTCTACCCGGCGCCGCGCGAGGAGTCCGGCCCGGTCGGCCCCGGATTGTCCCCCGACGGGGTGGACGTGCTGCTCGGCCGCACCCGCGCCGCGATCCTGCGCGCCGCGTCGCTCGGGACCTCGACCACCGAGCTGGCCCGGTGCACCGGGACGTCACCGGCGACCGCCAGCCATCACACCGCCGTCCTGCGCAAGGCCGGCCTGCTGACCAGCCACCGGATGGGCAAGCAGACCCTGCACCGGATCACGGACCTGGGCCGCCGCCTGGCCGGCGCCTAGCAGGTCCGCCGGGACACGTTTCGACCCACATCGAAAGGTTCCGATCCTCCGCCGATTCTGGGTCAGGCTGGGCGACGACCGGAACGACCGATGGGAAAGGGAAGAACATGAAGCATCACGCCCGGCGGGTAGCGACCGTCCTCGCCGCGCTCACCCTGACTGCCGGGGCCTTCGCCTCGCCCGCGCAGGCCGCGCCCGGAAACGGCAAGACCCCCGCCCCCGCGGGTGACGTGTCTGTGCAGGATCTCGGAGACTGTCCCAGCCAGTACGCGTGCCTCTGGACGCTGAACAACTTCACCGGTAGCCGCTGGCAGGGACGCAACGCGAACTCGACCCTGCCCTCCTTCATCGACAACAACTCGTGGTCCTCCTACAACCACGGCGTGAACTGCACGGTGCACTTCTGGACGGGAGCGGGCTACAGCGGCATCGGCTTCCACGAGGGCATCGGCAGCCGGCGCGCGGACCTGCGCCTGGACCGCCGCCCCGACGGCGGCACCTGGGCCGACGTCATCTCGTCGATGAACTGGTGCTGATCAGCCGATTCGCGGGTGCCCCGGCGGAAGCGGGGCACCCGGTCGGATCCCGCGACTTCGGAGCGAGGCCAAACGATGCGTCCTGCGTACCGGTCCCTGCTGATCTCGGTGCTGGCGGCCGGGGCCCTCGCCGGCTGCGGTCACCACCGCGCGCCGCCGGCGGCACCGGCACCGGCCCGCCTCGACGAGGCGACCGTCGACATGATCACCAATACCGGCGACTACGCCGAGCGGCGACATCGGGTCGACCGGGTCGACGTGTCGCTCACCCGGCAGTGCATGAGCGCCGCCGGCTTCGCCTGGGCGGGCGTCGCCGACCGGCCGCAACCCGACCCGAGCGGCAACCGCGCGGTGAGACTCGACTACGCCCGCAGGCACGGGTACGGACTGTCGGACGGCCCGGCGGCCCCCGGACCGGAATCGGCCGGCCCGGAGGTCGGCGACGGACTGCGTACGGCCCTGCTCGGCCCGGCGAACGACCTTGCCCGGCTCGACGCGCCCGAGGGCGTCGTGTACTCCTTCCCGAGGCAGGGCTGCGCGGCCCGCTCCCACATCGCGGTGTACGGCGACCTCGACACGTGGGCCCGGATCGCATACCTGCCGCAGGAATTCAACCTCCGGCTGGAGTCGCAGGCCAAGGCCGACCCGCGCTACACGGCCAGACTGCGGGAGTGGAGCAGCTGCCTGGACAGGAAGCACTACTCGTACGAGTCGCCCACCGCCGTCGTCGAACAGCTCACGGCGGCGTACCGCACCGACCGCCGGACGCTCGCGCAACGCCGGGCGTCGGAGATCGAGATCGCGGTCCAGGACGTACTGTGCGACTTCGAGGTCCGCTTGTCGGCGACCGCGCTGGAGCTCCGCCGCGAGTACGCCCAGCGCCTCGCTCCCGCCGACCGCGCGGAGCTCACCCGGCTGTCCACCCTCTTCGGCGCGGCTGAGCAGCGCAGCCGGACGCTCTCCGAGCCCGCCACCGGCTGACCTCGCGCACGGTTTCTCATCGCGACCGCCGAGGAGCAGCCGTCATCCCAGGCCGCCCTGCCTGTACTCGTCGCGACCGCCGAGAAGGAGCCGTCATCCCAGGCCGCGCTGCCTGGCGAGGAGTTCGACGGCGTCCTTGGCCTCTTTGAGGCCGGCACCCGTGGCCTTGCGGTACTCCTTGATGGCCTGGATCTTGTTGCCGGCGAGCAGTTCCTGCAGGACGGGACCGGGAGCCTCCGGCTCCGGTTCGCGGACGCCCAGATGATCCATGATCAGGCCCAGCCTGCGTTCGACCGCCGCCAGCCTGTGCGCCTGGGCATCCGCCGTGGCGCGGCGGCCGCCGGCGACGAGCAGGACCACCAGCATGAACGGCAACATCACGGCGAACGGCACGATCCACTCCATGCCCGCCATTCAACACGGGCCGCTCCGGCCGCCGATCCCGGGCCCGCGCCACCGCGCCGGCGACCCGGCACGGTGGGTCTCAGCGCGCCGAGCAGAAGTCGCGCAGGGCCGCCTCGTCGGCCGGGTCCATCCATTCGTACGTGCCCCGCAACTGGTCCGCCCGCTGGTCGACCGTCGTGATCGTCGCCGCCATGTCGCCCCACGGCATGCTGACGTGCAGCAAGGTACGCACGATGCCGGGCGGCAGGTGGACGCTGCCGGCGGGCGCGGCGCGCAGCAGCAGGCCGCTGGTGGAGACGTCCTCGACCTGACCGGCCACCGCCACCAGCCGGCGGCCCGGTTCGGAGTCGAGCTGGGCGGTGCCCGTCGCGGCGTACGTGCCGGGGCGCCGGACGGCACCGCGCCGCTGGACCACGTCGGTGGGTGGCTCGCCGGTGAGGGTGAGGGTGCCGTCGCGCAGCTCCGCCTCGACCCAGGTGACGCCGGCGGTGCTGACCAGCTCGAGGATGCCGAAGCGGCGGCTGCCCGGGCCGTCCGGGCCGAGCACCGGGATCGGCGGCAGCTCGGCCACGAACGCCGCACTGACCTCGGCCAGCGCGATCAGCGCGAGCGGCTGCTCGCCCGGGCACCGCAGCAGGAGCGTGCTGCCCGCCGGTACCGTGACCATCGGATCTCCCCGCTCGTGAGGTGGTCTTCCCCGAACGGTCTCACGGCCGGCTTCCGCCGGGCGGCCAACCGAGCCGAACCGTCACGCTTCCGGCGTACGCGCCAGAAACCGTGACGCCTCGGTCATGGACTGCCCTGACCGCGGAGACGCTCCTGCAAGCCCTGGCGGAGGAGCTGGAGCAGGCACCGCCCGAGGCCGGCGGCCGCGCCTCGGCCGCTGTCCTGGCCCGCGCTTTTGGAGAGGGCGCTCGCCCCCGGCTGAGTGGTCATCCGTGGCCGAGAAACCGCCGAAAACGGGGTTCTGCCCCGCGCCAAGCGGTGATCACCTCTGTCCGGCGCACCATCGAGCGCATCCTTCTACCCGGCGGCGGCGCCCAGGGCGGGGGCGTACCCCCCTTCTGTTCCGGTCGTGTGGCGAAGCCGAAGGCCAGGCCTGCAAGTCCCGGACGTGGGGGGCCAGCGCGGTGGTCGCCGCGTCACCCAGCGGGACCGCTCGGACATAGAGCTGGAAGACTCCGAAACGGCCGTCCCGGCTCGTCGGCGTGTACTCCACCCGGAATTCGGCGATGTCCCCACCGGCCGCCGTCATCGCTCGAGGCACCGCCCGGTGCCAGATCAGCCGCCAGGGCCGGCCGGTAGCGCTGACCTCCGGCGGTCGGGCTCCCGCGTCCTCCGACACGTTGGCGGCGCGGACGAGCGGCGGCTGCGATCATGGCGCGGTGAGTCAGTACTTCGACGATGCGACGACCGGGGAGACGCTCTGGAACCCGGCGACAAGGGTGGCGCAGCTCTTCTTCCGGATGACCGAGGCGTTGGTGCCGGTCGCCGGCCGGCCGTGCGGCGTGGTCGATCTGCAGATCGACGAGTACGCGGTAGACCCGGAGGCGTTCGCCGCGTTCGTCGACGCGCTGGTGAGGGAGTATCTCGCGGCGAACCATCCGATCTTCAAGGCGATGCTGGCCGGATACCTCCCGCAGGCGGTGGTGATGGTCGAGCGCAGCGGGCGGACGGTAGCGGCGTTGACGGCACCGGTGGAGCGCTCGAACGAGGCCGTCTCGCTCACCGTCGACGCGTTCGACCCGGCGGGTGACGGGCGCGACCTGGTCCAGCGGGCGGCGGCAGCCGCACGGGCGATGCCGACGGGCTGAGCCCGGCGGCACGGCCTGGTCCTCGGGCGACCGAGTGAGCTGGCCCGCCGCATGGTCCGGGTGCAGGCCGGCTGACAGGTGGCGGACCGCCGGTTACCTCACCGCCTCGATTGTCGAAGATGTAATGACCAAGTAACATCAGGTAACTCCATAGACACTTCTCGATCTACGGGAGCGTCTGACATGCCGCGACACGCCTCACCCGCAGCACCACGCCACTCCGCACGGCCGGGCCGACGCGCCCGCCTGGTGAGCACGCTGGCGATCGCGGCGACGCTGGTCGCCCCGGCGATTGCGCACACCCCGCCGGCCCGTGCGGCGCAGGCGCCGGCCGTGGTCGCCGGGAATCCGTACGAGCGTGGCCCGGCGCCCACCGTGGCCAGCATCGAGGCCGACCTCGGCCCGTTCGCCACCGCCACGACCACCGTGTCGCGCGGGAACGCCACCGGGTTCGGCGGCGGGACCGTCCACTACCCGACCACCACCTCCGCCGGCACCTTCGGCGCCGTCGCCATCTCCCCCGGCTACTTCGGCACGCAGTCCAGCATCGCCTGGTACGGCAACCGGGTGGCCTCCCAGGGCTTCGTGGTCATCACCATCGACACCCTCAGCATCTTCGACGAGCCCGACAGCCGCGGCACCCAACTGCTCGCCGCGCTCGACTACCTGACCCAGCGCAGCAGTGTCCGCCGCCGGATCGACGCCGGCCGGCTCGGCGTCATGGGCCATTCCATGGGCGGCGGCGGCAGCCTCGCGGCGGCCACGACCCGCCCTGCGCTGCAGGCGGCGATTCCGCTGACCCCGTACCACGACAATGCGAACTGGTCCCCGGTCCGCGTGCCCACCCTGGTGATCGGCGCCGAGAACGACACCACGGCCCCGGTCGGCTCGTACGCCGAGCCGTTCTACACCAGCCTGCCGGCCACTTTGGACAAGGCCTACCTCGAACTCGACAACGCCGGCCACGCGGCGCCGATCTCGTCCAACGTCACCATCGCGAAGTACAGCATCTCCTGGCTCAAGCGCTTCATCGACAACGACACCCGGTACGAGCAGTTCCTCTGCCCGGCGCCCAGCGGACCGGCCATCCAGGAGTACCGCGACACCTGCCCCCACTCCTGACCCCGCCGCCGCAGCCACCCACACCGGCGATGGTGGCATGCGGCGAGCATCGGTGATCGTAATCATCTGGTGACACGGAGCTCCGGCCGCGGCGGCCTCGCTCCACCACTACGGCGGATTGTCGTTCGTCGCGGGATTCACCGAACGCTGGGCGCAGGACACCATTGTCCGCAGCATCCCGATCGCGCCCTCTCCGGCTACCACTCCGGGTCAGCGACGAACGCAGTGAGCGAACGGCCGGAGAATACCGCGGGCACGATTCATCAGGGCGAGGTTCCGGGACATATGTCCCGGGCGACGTCCGGATGTCGCGCCGAAAACCTCTCGGCGTAGCCGATATGGCCCGCCTCATCGGTGCAAGGTGCATGCCAGACCGGTGCAACCGGACCCCGTCATGGTCGAGGAGTGAAATCCCTTACCGCCGAAACGGGCAGGGGAACGAGCTCATTTCGTCCTGCCGCACAGCATGCGACAGGAACGGCACGCCCACCTTTCTGAAAGGACTCACCATGACCGACAAGGAGATTGTCATGAACCCTCACCGTCGCGCACTCGTCGCGCTGCTCCGCGGCGCTCTGGTCGTCGCCGCACTGGCCGCACCGGTGGTCGGCACCGGTACGCCGGCGCAGGCCGTACGGTGTCAGGATTGCGGTGACGGCGAGGACGGGTCCGGCGGTGGCGGATCCACCGGCGGCGGTGGATCCACCGGCGGCGGTGGCGCGAGTGGCCCTGCGTCGCCTCCGGCGGACAGCTACATTGCCGCGGACCTCACGAAGACCTTGCGCGAGTTCGACGGCGACGTCGACAGCGGGGTGGTCGTGCAGAACGGTGACTGGGTCCAGTACAGCTCCTCGGGTCAGATCTGGGCCGGAGTCTGGTTCACCGGCGAGAACGGGCCGAACGGCTGGCCCGGCTGGCGTGCCGACAACGACTCGCCACTGCCCGGCGCGGCGCCGTTCTCGGTGCTGGGCAAGACCAACGCGGACGGTTACTTCTTCGTCGGTGCGCATTCCCAGCGGCCCTACCAGAACTGCACGAGCGGGCCCGGTCAGGACACCCTGCACCTGCGGATCAACGACGACACTCCCGGCAACGGATCCGGTGCGTTCACCGTACGCATGATCGTGTACCGGCCGACCACCCCGCCGAGCTGCCCCTGACGACCAGCGGGACGGGCCCGGCCGAAAGGACGGGCCCGTCCCGGTGGGAGGTGCTGATCGAGTGAAGGTGCACAGGCATATTGTCTCTTTTGCCGGAATGTCGATAGTGTCGGTGCTGCCCGGTTCGGAGAGGGAGTTCGCCGTGAGTGAGCTGGTGGGCGTGCACGGGATGGCCAAGCATCAGCGCGGGCGCCACCAGCTGCTGCGGTCGTGGACGCCGGCGCTGGCCGACGGGCTGGAGCGGGCGGTAGGCCACCCGGTGGAGCAACCCCCACTGGATCTGGCGTTCTACGGCGACATCTACCTCCGCGAGCCGGCCGGCCCGGCCACGAAATCCGGCGATGACGAACTCCCGGCGGAAGCACCGGAAGAACTGCGGGGAATGGACACCGTCGAGACCGCCGAGGTGGTCGAGGCGGCCGCGGAGGCGGTGACGCCGGCGGAGCTGAGGGCCGCTGCCGACGAGGACCTCAAGGCCTATACGCGTACGCCGCGACCGGTGCAGGTGGTGCTGCGGGCACTCGACCGCCGGTTCGGCGCCGCGGCCGGAATCCTGTACGTCGGTGTCCTGCGCCAGGTTCGCCGATACCTGTCCGACCCCGGCGTCAAGGCGCGGGTCGACGCCCGCGTGGAGCAGGCCATGACCGGTGGGTGCACGGTGTTGATCGGGCATTCTCTCGGCTCGGTCGTGGCTCACGAGTACCTGCGGCAGCATCCCGGCAGCGGCGTCCGGCTGTTCCTCACGGCGGGTTCGCCGCTGGGGTTGCGGATGATCCGCAGCCGGCTGCCGGCCGGCCGCGTCGACGTGCCGGCCTGGGTCAACCTGCGGGACCTGCGCGACCCGGTTGCCTGCGCCGGCGAACTGCGCACCTGGTGGCCGCAGATCGATGCCGGCGACGAGGTGGTGGTGGACAACGGCGGCGACGCCCACGAGGCCGAGAGATATCTGAGCCGGCAAGCGGCCGGGCGGGCGGTGCTCCGGGCGCTTCCGCACCTGGCCGCAGGGTGACCGCCGTGGACGAGAAGATCCTGCGTCGTCATTTCGTTGCCGTCGCCACCACCGACTACCAGGACCCCAGATTCGCGGCCCTGCCCCGGGTCGGCGAGGAGGTGCGGGAACTGCAGCGGTGGTTGTGTGCCGAGGACCTGGGCGCACGCCGGTTCGAACCCCGCTATCCGGAGCTGGCGGACAACCCGGACGAGGATCAGATCCGGGTACTGAAGAAGATCGCCCGCACCAACCAGTGGAGATGCAGCCACGCGGTGGTGCTGTACGTGACCGGCCATGGCGCGCTCGAGCACAACACGCACTTCCTCGTCCTGCACGACAGCGACAAAGACATGCTGTCGTCGACGGCGGTACGCACCTCCGACCTCATCGGATGGCTGCACGACACCTCCGTCGAGCACATGATGATCATCCTCGACCTGTGCTACGCCGGCGCGGTCCAGAAGGACATCTGGGAACTGAGCACGAAGCTCCGGCCGACCTGGCTCGTCCTGACGAGCGTCGCCCGGGACCAGAAGGCGGTCGTCGGCGCGCTGACGACGGCGATCACCCAGTTCCTGAAGGATCTGCAGGCGCCGACCGGGCGCCAGTACGGCGAGAACAGCTACATCGACGCGGCGGATTTCGTCAACGGGGTACGCGCACTGCTCGGGCCGACCCAGAGCTTCACACCACTGGGCTGGGTGAGCGGCCCGCACCCGTGCCTGCCCAACCCGCACTACCGCCGGGACCGAGCGGTCGAGGTGGGCATCGCCCGCCACGACCTCGCCCTGCCCCGTCAGGACGTGGAGACCCATTGGGGACCCCAGGCCCGCGGAGTGGCCACCGACGACCAACCCGGATGGCTGTTCACCGGCCGCGCCGCGCTGATCCGCCAGCTCATCGCCGCCGCCTCCGGACCCCCGGCAGCGACACTCGTCACCGGAGGAGCCGGCAGTGGCAAGTCCGCCGTCCTCGCCCGCCTGGTCACGCTGAGCGATCCCCAGTTCCTCGACGACCATGCCGGCGAGGTCGCCGCCATCCCCGCCGACCTGCGCCCCGACGCCGGCGCGGTCGACGTCGCGGTGGTGGCCACCGGAAGCTGCACACCCAGGTTCTGGCCCAGCTGTGCTCCGCGTTGCAGGTGCCCGCGCCGACGAGCAGCCACGCGGAGCCCACCATCGAGGAACGGCTGACCGCCTGGCACGACTGGCTGGCCGACCGGCAACGACCGGTCACCATCGTCGTCGACGCGCTCGACGAAGCGGCCAATCCCCACACCCTGGTCCATGAGGTCCTGGCACGCCTGGAACCGGACCCGGGGAGACCGCGGATTCGGCTACTGGCCGGAGTGCGCTCGCTCGCCGCGGGCGAGGAACCGGCAACCTTCCCCGGCCCGGGCTCGCTGGCCGACCTCACGGAAACGGCCCTGCATGCCCGGCGGATCCGCGCCGACGAGGCACCCTGGTGGGACCAGGGCGACGTCGTCGCGTACGTCGACAGCATCCTGCGCAACACCCCCGGGTCGCCGTACCGGAACGCCGGCGCGGCCACCGCGGCCGAGGTCGCCGCCGCTCTGGGCAGCCGAGCCGGCCGCTCGTTCCTGATCGCCCGCATCGCCGCCTCGTCGCTCGCCGCGCGGGAAACCGTCATCGCGGCCGACGACCCGGGCTGGCTCAGCGCCCTCGACCACGGCGTGCTCGGCGTGTTCCGCCAGGACCTGCACCACAGCCTCACCGATGCGCGCAGACGCCGTACGGCCGTCATCCTGCTCCGCGCGGTCGCCTTCGCCTACGGCGCCGGCTTGCCCTGGCGCCACATCTGGCCGCTGGTCGCCCACGCCGTCGACGACGAGGGCGGCTACTACGGCGACGACCAGATCGCCGACCTGCTCGGCTCCCGGCTCGGCGCGTACCTCGTCACCGACACCGAGGACGGCGTCACGGTCTACCGCCTCTTCCACGACCTGCTCCGCAGCACCCTGCGCGACCGCTGGCGCGAACTCGCCGCCACCTCTGCCGGGAACGAGCGGGGGCAGACGCCTGCCGATCCCACGGACCCGGTCACCGGCGCGGACGTCGTCATGGTCGAGGCGCGGATCGCCCGCGAGCTCACCCGCCTCGCCGACGTCCCGGTCACCGTCGACTGTGACCGCCCCCCACCGCCGTACGTACGTCGCCACCTCGCCGAACACGCAGCGGCCGGCGGCGTCCTCGACGACCGCACCATCCCCGAAGCGTTCCTGCCCTACCTCGACCCGGTCCGGCTGCGCGCCGCCGCGGCGAGACCGCCCTCCACCCTGAGCCTGCGACCCCACCTGCCGCAGCTGCCGACCATCCGCCAGGTCACGCACGAGTGGCAGTGGGACCGACCAGCCCACAACGCCACCGTCCTCGCTCTCCGAGTCGCCCTCCGCGGCCGGCCCTTCGACCAGCCGATCGGCGGCGCATGGCAGGTCCGATGGGCGGTTGCCTTCCAGGAAGACCCCAGCTGCGAAACCCTCGTGCGCAACGTAGACATGGTGTTCGGCTTGGCCACGGCGGTGTTTCCCGACGGACGGGTGGTCGCGGTCACCGGCAGCAGCGACAAGACCGTGCGGGTGTGGGATCTGGTCACCGGCACCCCCGTCGGGCAACCGCTGACCGGACACACGGACTCCCTCTGGGCGGTGGCCACGGCGGTGTTGCCCGACGGGCGGCTGGTCGCGGTCACCGGCAGCAGTGACAGGACGGCGCGGGTGTGGGATCTTGTCGCTGGTACCAGTGTCGGGCAACCGCTGACCGGGCATACCGATGACGTCAGGGCGGTGGCCACGGGGGTGTTGCCCGACGGGCGGCTGGTCGCGGTCACCGGCAGCCACGACAAGACCGTGCGCGTGTGGGACCTGGCCACCGGCACCCCCGTCGGGCAACCGCTCCCCGGGCATACGTCCTATGTGCCGGCGGTGGCCACGGCGGTGCTGCCCGACGGGCGGGCCGTCGCGGTCACCGGCAGCAGCGACGAGACGGTCCGCGTGTGGGACCTGGCCACCGGCACCCCGGTCGGGCAACCGCTGGCCGGGCATACCGACGACGTCAGGGCGGTGGCCACGGCGGTGCTGCCCGACGGGCGGGCCGTCGCGGTCACCGGCAGCAGCGACAAGACCGTGCGGGTGTGGGACCTGGCCACCGGCACCCCGGTCGGGCAACCGCTCGCCGGACACACGAGCGGCGCGATCGCGGTGGCTACGGCGGAGCTGCCCGACGGGCGGGCCGTCGCGGTCACCGGCAGCAGCGACCAGACGGTGCGCGTGTGGGACCTGGTTTCCGGCTCCACGGTTCGCCGACCGTTGTGGGGAACCCTTGCCGAGGTGCGTGCCGTGGCCACGGCGGTGCTGCCCGATGGGAGGGCCGTCGCGGTCACCGGCAGCCACGACACGACCGTGCGAGTGTGGGACCTGGCCACCGGCGCCCTCGTCGGGCAACCGCTGACCGGACACACGACCCCCGTGTGTGCGGTGGCTACGGCGGTGTTGCCGGACGGGCGGGTGGTCGCGGTCACCGGCAGCAGTGACCACGCCGTGCGGGTGTGGGACCTGGCCACCGGCACCCCGGTCTGGCCGCTGATCGGACACACGGACTCCGTGTGTGCGGTGGCGACGGCGGTGCTGCCGGACGGGCGGGTGGTCGCGGTCACCGGCAGCAGTGACAGGACGGTGCGCGTGTGGGACCTGCCCACCGGCGACCCTGTCGGGCAACCGCTGACCGGACACACAGCCTCCGTGTGTGCGGTGGCTACGGCGGTCCTGCCGGACAGGCGGGTGGTCGCGGTGACCGGCAGCAGCATGGACGGGACGGTGCGGGTGTGGGACCTTGTCGCCGGTACCGCTGTCGGGCAACTGACCTGGCGCGGGTATCTGATCGGCGCGCGCACGGTAGCCACGGCGGTGCTGTCCGACGGGCGGGTGGTCGCCGTCGGCGGCGAACTGAACCTTCTGAGGGTGTGGGATCTGGCCACCGGCACTCCTGTCGGGCAGCCCCTGGTCGAACCCGGAGTTTCCGTGGATGCGGTGGCCACAGCGGTGCTCACCGACGGGCGAGTCGTTGCCGTCGCGGGCTGCGGCGGCGGTCAGGTGCTCGTATGGGATTTCGTCACCGGCAGACAGCTCGCGCAGTCCCGGTTCGGTTTCGGGGCTGGTGCCCTAGCAGTGCACCAGGCCCGCGCCCCTGAGTTCGTCATCGGGGGTGCCGGTCTCGCTGTCGCGGAACTGTTGTGGTGACCGTACGAGGTGGGTCGAGGCACCTCCGGGACATCCGCGTCGACCAGACGCTGTACGCCGCATGCGCTGGGGCAAGGTAGCCCGGAGTCTGTCCGTCCACGCGGCTGGTGGCGATCCGTCCCGCCGCCCCGGCGATGCGCATCGGCGGCTCCTGTCACGGCATCGCGGTGCCGGTGTCCCAGACCCACGCGGCGACGCCGACCCGGTTGGGTGCGCCGATCTTGCGCTGGATGTGGGCCAAGTGGTTCTTCACGGTTCCGGGTGACAGGAACAGCGCGGCGGCGATCTCCGCGTTGGTCATGCCCTGTGCCACCAGCCGGGCTACCTCCTTCTCGCGCCGGGTCAGCGGCTCGCGTGGGGCGCCCGGCCGCGCCGGACCGTTCCCGCCCGCCGCGGCCCTGAAGGCGCTCAGCAGGCGTACCGTCACCTGGGGGCTGATCAGGGCGTCGCCCGCCGCAGCGGCGCGGACCGCCTCGGCCAGCAACGCCGGCCCCGATCGCTTGAGGATGAAGCCGCACGCGCCGTTGCGTAGCGCGGCGTGCACGTACTCGTCCAGGTCGAAGGTGGTCACCACGACGACCCGCATCGGATCCGCCACGCCCGGGCCGGCCAGCATGCGGGTGAGTTCCAGCCCGTCGAGACCGGGCATGCGGATGTCGGCGAGCACGACGTCGGGGCGGACCGTACGAGCCAGGCCGGCCGCGGTGGTCCCGTCCGCGGCGTCGGCGACCACCGTCATGTCGGGCTGGGCGTCCAGGATGATGCGGTACGCGGTGCGCACGTCCTGCTGGTCGTCGGCGATCAGGACCCGGATCGTCACGACGGGACCGCCGGCCGGGTGCCCGCCAGCGGCAGCGTCGCACGAAGACACCATCCCGCCGGGGCGCAGGGGCCCGCCTCGACCATGCCGCCGAGGAGCCGGACCCGCTCGGTCAGGCCCGCGATCCCCAGCCCACCCTGGCGCGCCGGGAGGATCGCCGGCGCCGCTCCCCCGTCGTCGCGCACCTCCACCGTCACGAGGTCGCCGGAGGTCCGCACCGCCAGATCGACCCGGGTCGCGCGCGGCGCGTGCCGCCGGATGTTGGTGAGGGCCTCGACGATCACCCGGTACGCGGTGCCGCTGATCTCCCGCGGCACGTCCGCAGCGACGTCGACCCGCATCGTGACCTCCTGAGCGGCGGAGAACCGGGCCACCAGATCGGGCACGTCGTCCAGCGTGGAGCCGGGCCCGGGCTCGCTGTCGTGCAGCAGCCGGACCGTCCGATCCATGGACGCCAGCGCTCGGTGCCCCGCCTGCTCGATGGCCTGCAGGATCCGCGTCACCCGATCCGCCTCGCCGGCGGGCAGCAGCTGCGCGGCCTGAGCCAGCGCGAGGATCCCACTGACGTCATGAGCCACGAAGTCGTGCAGCTCGCCGGCCAGGTACAGGCGCTGGTCGCGCCGCTCGGCCAGCACCGCACGCCGGCGCTGCACCTCGAGCAGCCGCAGATATCCGCCCACCGCACCGGCGCCCAGCCCCACCATGGCCCACACCGCGCAGCCGGTGAGCGTCAGCGCCGACATCGGCGCCCCGACCCGCAGCACCCAGCTCCCCACACCGGCCACCGCCGGCAGGGCCGCCACGGCCGCCCGTCGCGGCGGGAGCCGCCGGGCCGCCACCGCGACCAGCGCGAGCAGCGCGACCACCTCGACGAGCGCGAGCGGCACCGGGAGCCGCGGCTCGACGGGCCGGAGCAGGAGATGTGCCGCCGTGCCGGCCAGTGAGGCGGTTCCGGCCGCCGCCACCACCGGTGCGGTGCGCTGCGGCCATCCCAGCACCGCCACCACCGCGGCGGCCACGGCGGCCACGGGCAGCACCGGCAACGGGCCGATCATCGCCGTGCCGGCGGCTCCCGCCAGCGTCAGCGATGCGGTCGCCGCCGCACCGGCACCGTCCCGCTTGCTCATCGCGGCAACTGTAGGGGATGCGACCGGTGCGCGCATGTGCCGATCGGCACATCCCGGTGGCGGTACAAAGGGCCGTTCCGGCATCTGGGGCGGGCCCGTACCCGGCCGCACACTCGGGTCATGACATCGTTGATCGCCACTCCCGCCCCGCCTCGATGGGCGGTGTGGGCCGCCCGCGCCGTGCCGCTGGCACTCCTGCCGTCGGGCCTCTGGCGGCTCGCGCTCGGTGCGGGCATCCCGGTCGGCTTCAGCGGCCAGCTGGCCCGGGACTTCGCCGCGCCCGGCTGGGCCATCACCACCTATCTCGTCGTGCTGAGCCTGGTCGCGGAGGGGTTCGGGCTGCTCACCCTGGGCCTGGTACGACCCTGGGGCGAACGGTTTCCCGGGTGGCTGCCGGTCCTCGGTGGCCGGCCGGTGCCGCTGCCGGCCGCGGTGGTTCCTGCGGCCCTCGGCTCGGCCGCCGTCACGGTCCTGACCATCGCCATGGCGGTGACCTGGTACGGCCCGGACACCAACGGCCACCCCGACTCCCCGCACGGAATCGCCGGCGCCGTCATGACCCTCTGCTATGCACCGATGCTGCTGTGGGGCCCGCTCCTCGCCGCCGTCACGGTTTCCTACTACCGTCGGCGCACCGGCGCTAACCGACCGTCAGACATCCGGTAGACCCCGAAGGAGAGCAGTTGTACGCCGCCTACGTCACCGTCACCATCCTCGCGTCGATCCTCACCGGAATCGCCGCCGTCACCTACCTGACCGGTCACGACTATCCGAAGGCACAGGCGGACATGAAACGGGTGCCACGGTCGTGGCTGCCGGTGCTGGGCACGGCGCTGGCCGCGGGCTCGCTGGGCCTCCTGGCGGGCTTCGTCGTGCCGCTACTGGGAACCGTTGCCGCTGCCGGGCTCGTGCTCTACTTCCTCGGCGCGCTCGTGGCGCATCTCCGGGTGGGCTCGCGCCAGCTGGTGGGCTGGGCGGTGTTCTTCTCCACCTCCGTAGCCGCCCTGACCGTCAACTTGACCCACCATTGGTGACCGAAGGGGTGACGGCCGTCGAAGGGATCGACGCCGGCCCACCGGACGGCCGGCCGGGTGACGAGCAGTCCCATCAAGAGGTGCACGGGTAGCGCGTTCACCAGCTCGCGCACGTCTCCATGGGAGATCAGGAGAATTAACAGCGGCGCCGGCAGGGCGAACACCGCGAGCGCCGCCGCCCTGAACCAGAACCACCGGAGGTCCGCCATGGCCCGCAGCACCGCCACCTGGCCGGCGGCGCGCAGCAACGCGACGACATGCAGCGGGAACACCCACCAGGGAGGCCAGCACGTTCACCACGACGTGTTCCCATGCCGGGGAATGATCCGGAGCTAGGACACGCGGCGGCCGGGCGCGATCCCGCACACCGAACGTTCACGGGCGGCCGGCGACATCTTCACACGTGGTTCCTCGCGGCTCCGTGAGGTGCATCATCATGGTGAGGCAGGTGCCGGACGCGGTGGGGTGTACCTGGATCCCGTCGGTGAGGTTCCGGACCAGCCACAGTCCCCGGCCACCGACGCTGTCGGGACTCGGCGGCATCGGCATAGATGGCGAGGTGCCGGGCAGGCCGGGCAGGCCGGGTCCGTTGTCAGTGACGTCACACAGCAGCGTGGCCTCGGAGATCCGCAGGTGCAGCTCGCCGCCGCCGGAACCGTGGCGGACGGCGTTGGTGAGCAGTTCGTAGACGGCGACGGTGAAGTCGTCGAGCTTCGGTGGCGCCAGGCCCGCCCCGACCGCGCATCGTTGGGCGGTGCGGCGCAGGTCGCTGATGTCCTCGGCGGTGAAGGTGGTCCGCAGCAGCGTGCGGTCGCCGGCGGCGCGGAACCGCACGATCACGAGCGCCTGGTCGTCCTCGCCGCCGGTGGTCGCGGTGAGCACGGTGTCGGCCAGGGTGTCGGCGGTGGCATGGGCCGGGGCGGCGGCGATCCGCCGGTGCAGCTCGGCCACGCCGTCGTCGTAGGTGCGGTCGCGCCGCTCGATCAGGCCGTCGGTGAAGAGCAGCAGTGTGTCGCCGGGGCCGATCGCCACGGAGGTGACCCGGCAGTCCGCCTGGATGAGTCCCAGCGGCGGGTTGCGCTCGAGGACGAGACCGGCCGGCGGCCGTCCCGCACGGACGAGGACCGGCGCGGGGTGGCCGGCACCCACCATGTCGGCGCGCCCTTCGGCGGGGTCGATGAGCACGACCACGGCGGTGCCCCAGAAGTTGCGGCCGAGCAGGGCCGTGAAGCGCGCGAACAGTTTCTCCGGCGGCACCTCCAGGCGGATCAGCGTGTTGATGACCGTACGGAGTTGCGCCATGTCCGCGGCGGCCTCGATGTGATGTCCCACGACATCGCCGACGACGATCGCGAGGCGGTTGCCGGCCAGCGGGATGAGGTCGTACCAGTCTCCGCCGAGGTGCAGACCGGTCATGGCGGGCCGGTAGCGCAGGGCGATGTCCAAGCCGTCGGGAATGGCGGGCGCGGTGGGGTGCAGACGGGCCGCGAGCCGGGTGACCAGCTGGTGTTCGGCGGCCACCAGACGGGTGCGTTCGAGCGTCTGCTCGCACAGGTCGGCGACTGTGGCGAGGGCGGCGTGGTCGGCGGCACTCAACCGCCGGGCGCCTGCCCAGTCGAGTGCAAGAGCCGCGACAGGACGGCCCTCGGAGTCGTGCAGGGGCAGCGCGACGGGGGCGTCGCCGTCCGCCGGCACGGCTTTCCGGCCGGTCCGGACCGCCTCGATGATCGGGCTCGCGTCTGCTTCCGCCGGTCCGCCGCCGGCGGGATCCCGACCTTCCGGTACTGCGCGGCGGTGCAGCTGAATCCGGTCGCCGTCCTGGCGTACCAAGGACCGGCACCGTCGCGCGCAGAACGGCCGGCACCGCGTCGAGAATGACCTCGGCCGCATCGGCCGGCGTGCGCGTGACGCTGAGCCTGGCGGCCAGCTCGGCCATCGCGGTGGTGGAGGCGATCAACTGGCTTCGCTCCAGCGCCTGACGGGTGAGTTCCGCGACGGTGTGCAGCAGGCTGCGGACCGCGCCATCGCCGACCGGCGAGTCCCAGCGGATGAGCAGGGCGGGGGCCGAGCTGTCGGTGCCGTGGCACAGGGGGATCCGGCTCCGCGCGCCGGTGGGCCCGGTCGCTTCGGGCTCGTCCTCCAGGGTGATCGCGGCGGCGCGGGCATCGAGCACCGCGGGCGCCAGCCGACTCACCGCGGCGGCGACGGCGGCCGTGTCGGCGGCGGAACTGAGGGCAGCCGCGAACCGTGCGAGAGCGTGGGCTCGACGCACCGACCGCTGCCGCTCGGTCATGTCACGGGCCACGACGGCCAGAGCCGTCTCACCGGCGGCGTCGCCGGCCACCGTGAACGCCTGCAGGTCGACATCGACGGCACCGTCCGTGTCCCGGCGGGACAGCCGGGTCTCCGTACGGTGCTGTCCGGTCCGCAGCACGGCGGGCAGCAGCGACTCCCGCCATTCCCGGCGTACCTGCTCGTCGGCGAGGTCGGTGAGGTTCGCCGGCCTGGTGCCGCCGATCAGGGCCGAGCCTGCGGGGTTGAGGTAGCGCAGAGAGCCGTCGGCGCCTGCCACGGCGACGAGGTCGCCGGAGCGTTCCACCAGGGCCTGGAAGAGCCGCGACTGCGCCTGCGCGGACCGTTCGGCGGTGAGGTCGGCGGCGTACGCCAGCCACCGCAGGGGTTTGCGCTCGAGCGCGACCACGCCGATGAGCACGGGCACCCGCCGGCCGTCACGGTGCAGGTACTCCTTCGGAAAGGCCGTGGCACGTCCGCTGACGGAGAGCTCGTCGAGAGACCGGGCGTCGGCGTCCTCCCAGCCGGGCGGTGTGAGATCCGGCCACCGCAGCGCACCGCCGTGGAGCTCGTCCCGGCTGTAGCCCAGCATGGTCAGGAACGCGTCGTTGGCTTCGGTGATGGCCTCGTCGACGCCGCCGAACACGGCGAGCACGTCCATGGCGGCCAGCCGCTCGTACCGGGTTCGTTGCTCGCCGAGCGCCTGGAGCAGACGGGTGCGCTCGGTGACGTCCACGACGATGAAGCCGACGCCGACCTGCTCGGCCGAGCCGGCGATGCGGATGGGAATGTAGCTGGCCACCCGGTGCAACAGCCGGCCGGTGTCGCCGTCGGGTGCGGTGAACTCCACGCCGGTCACCGGGCCGTCGGCCAGGGCGCGCCGCATGGCGTCCTCGATGCGACGACCCGGCTCGCCCCACAGGTCGGTCGGGCGCCGCCCGAGGTGCCGGTCCCGTTCCAGGCCGTTGATCCGGCACAGGGCCGGGTTGACGTGCCGCAGCCGCAGGTCCGGATCGGCCCAGCCGAAGCCGACCGGCGACGCCTGAAGGATCGCGTCGACGATGGCGGCGGCATGCTGGGCCTGCTGCTCGGCGGCCACCCGGTCGTGGATGTCGGTGATCGTCTCCAGCCACTCGACGACCGCGCCGTCCTCGGCCCGGATCGCGGCGGCACGGCTGACGACGGTGCGGTACGCGCCGGTGTGCGCGTGCCAGAGGCGGTGCTGGATCTCCCGTTCGCCGGCCGCGGCGGTGCCGTCGCGCCACAGGCGGCGGACCCGGTCCCGGTCGTCGGCGTGGACCATCTCGAGCCATCCGAGTCCACCGTGATGCGGCCACGCCTGCCCGGTCCAGGCGGCGAAGGAGGGCTGCGGATCGGTCACCGAGCCGTCGGGGCTGTGTGACCAGACGACGGCGTTGACGGCTTCCACCAGTGAGCGGAACCGGCGCTCTGCGCGGATCTGCCGTTCCCGCGCTGCCGCCTCCGCGCGCCATGTCTGCGCCTCCTGCGCCGCGGTGGCAGCCGCCCGGCGCAGATCCGCCGTGATGGTGGCCTGGGACTCGGCGGTCTCGACACGCTGGAGCGCCTGGCCGGCGGCCGCGGTGAGCAGCCCGAGGATCAAGTGCTCGTCCGAGCCGACGCGCCGCGGCTGGTCGAAGGCGATCCAGACGTCCCACCGTCGCGACTCCGTGCGCAGCGCGGCACCGATCCCCGGTACGGCGGCGCCGGCCGGCGAGCCGCGTTCGGTCCAGCGCCTGGTGTGGGCGGGGTCCGCCGGTCGACGGGCGTCGGCGGCCGTCACGTGCGCCCGGCCGTGGAAGAGGGCGCCCAGCCCCTTCACCAGGACGGCGAGGACGGCATCCACGGACGCCGCTTCGGTCAGATGCTGCGTCAGTACGGATACTTCCTGCTGCCGCAGCCGGGCCGCCCGTTCCTGGGTGACGTCGCGGACCGTGCCGACCAGCATCGCGCGTCCGGTCGCGGGGTCCGACACCGACGTCACGGAGATCGACGCCCATAGCCGCCGGCCGTCGCGATGCTGCAGCGGCACCTCGTAGGTCCCACTTCCCTCGCCGAGCAGATGAGCCAGCGCGGCGTCCACCTGCGCCCGGGCGTCCGGATCGTCGTCGCCGACCGGCCACCACGGGTACGGCGGGGGATACGGGGTTCCGTCCCGCCCGTAGCCGAGCATGCGCGTCCACGCGTCGTTCACTTCCACCACGACGCCGTCGTCGTCGGCCAGGAAGACGCCGTCCGCGCTGGCCGACACCAGCTCGGCCGCCCACGTCGATGCCGGGCCGCTCCGGTGGGACCCGCCGTCCCCGACGACGTTCCCGCTCACGGGGCTCTCGCCGCGCCGCGTCGTGACGGCCTCACGCTGCCTCCGGTTGCCGCCGCGTTCGTGTCCACGGATCGGACCTGCTGTCCCAGACTACCGAAGCGCACCGGCTGACGTGGGTCACGCGGGATCGAGCGCCGCGACGGGTGGCGAACCCGCGGGCGCCGGCGTCTGCGGCCGCCGTGACGGCCACCAGAAGGTGTCGCCGGTGAGGAACGCGAGTGCCGGCACGAGCAGGGTGCGGACGAGCAGGGTGTCGATGAGGACGCCGATGCAGACGAGCGTGCCGTTCTGGGCGAGGGCCACGACCGGCAGCACGCCGAGGACGACGAACACGGCGGCCAGCAGGACGCCCGCGCTCGTGATCACGCCTCCGGTGGCGCCGAGCGCGACGATCATGCCTTCGCGGGTGCCGCGCCGAGCCCGCTCCTCGCGGGCACGGGCGGTGAGGAAGATGTTGTAGTCGACGCCGAGCGCGACGAGGAAGAGGAACGAGTAGAGCGGCACCGGGGTGTCGAACGCCGGGAAGCCGAAGACGTTCCGGAAGAGCAGGTTGCCCAATCCGAGACTCGCGGCGTAGGTGGCCAGCACGCTGACGAGCAGCAGCACGGGCGCCACGAGCGAGCGCAGCAGCACGGTCAGGATCAGGAGCACGACGACGAGGATCGCCGGGATCACGATGCGCTGGTCGCGTCGCATCGCGTCGCGCTCGTCGAGCGCCGTGGCGTCGGTGCCGCCGACCAGCGTGGAGCCTACCGGGCCGGGGGCGCGCTCGTAGGCGTCGCGCAGCGCCCTGATGGTGGTGAAGGCGGCGGCCGTGCCGGGCGCGCCGCCGAGGGTCAGGTCGAGCTCGGTCCGTTCGTTCGCGGTGGGCCCGGTGCGGACGGCGGCGACGCCCGCCACGCTCCTGGCGATCGACGCGGCCTGGTCCGCGGCGGACGCGGGCGCGAGCACGATGGTCTGGCTGGAGACCCCTGCGGGGAAGGCCCGGTCGAGCACCCGCTGCGCTCGTACGCTCTCCGGGTCGCCGAGCAGCTGTTCCGTCTGCGACAGCCCGGAGCGGATGCCCGTCAGGCCGAGCGACGCGACCGCGAGGACGACGAGGCAGACCGCGACGACGGTACGCGGCCGGCGCGCGACCCCCCGGCCGATGCGCTGCCACACGCCGCCCCGGGTGGTGTCCGCGGCGGCGGGGTCGTGCCGCGGCACGAAGGGCCAGAAGAGCCCGCGGCCGAACACCGCGAGCGCGGCGGGCAGCAGCAGCACCGCGACCAGGATGGCGACGACCACGCCGAGCGCGCACGCGAAGCCCAGCGCGCGGCTGCCGGCGAGCTCGGCGAACAGGAGCGTGAGCAGGCTGAGCGCGACCGTGCCGCCGCTGGCCGCGATCGTCGGGCCGGCCGACCGTACGGCGATCCGCATGGCGTCGTGCCGGTCGGCGTTGCGGACGAGTTCCTCCCGGTAGCGGGCGATGAGCAGCATCGCGTAGTTGGTGCCCGCGCCGAAGACGAGCACCGACTGGATGCCGAAGGTGGACGCGTCGACGGCGATGTCGAACCGGTCCGCGAGCGCTGCCACGACGAGGCGGGCGAGCCCGTCGGCGGCACCGACGACGGCGAGCGGGACGATCCACAGCAGCGGACTGCGGTAGGTGACGATCAGCAGTACGGCGACGACGAGCGCGGTGACCGCCAGCAGCGTGACGTCCGTACCGGCGAAGGCGTTGGTGATGTCGGCGCGAAAGCCCACCGGACCCGTCAGTTGCGCGGTGAGGCCGTCCGGCAGGCCGGCACGGGCCTGCGCCCGGAGCCGTTCGGCGACGCCGTCGACGTCGGCGTCCACGGCCGCCGCCTCGAGGGGCACCAGGACCAGAGCGGCGTCGCCCGCGTCGCTGAACCGCGGCCGGACCGCCTGCGGTGCCGCCGCCCGTCCGGCGAGGACCTGCGCCCGGCCGGTGATCGCGGCCCGGTCGGCCTCGGTGAGACCGGAGTCGCGGTGGAACACGAGCACCGCGGCGGTCCGGTCCGCGCCGGGGAAGTCCTCCAGCAGCCGCGACACCTGCCGGGCCTCGCTGGATGCGGGTAGCCCGGAGGCCGGCGGCGGCGCCTGCCCCGCGGCGGGGAGCAGCACGAAGAGCGCGCCGATCAGCCCGGCGCCGAGCGCGAGGACGATCCAGGCGGTCACGCGTCCCGACACGAATCTGGCGAGCGCCTCCATCGGTCCTCCCACCCGCCGAATCCTTCGGCTGCCGAATTATTATACGGCCGAACTTTCCGGCTGGTAGGCTCGGGACGTGACAGATCAGGTTCGGCCGGCGGGGTCGCCGCGAGTCGAGCCGGAGACCGCCGCCCTGCGGGACCTGCGCACCGTCATGCTCGACTTCGGTCTCACGCTGGGGCGGCGGATGCAGCTGCATTCCACCGACCTCAGCGCGATCGAGCACCTGGCGTTCGCCCGGCAGCCCCTCGGACCCGGCGAGCTCGCGGCCCGGCTGGGCATCTCCCCGGCGGCGACGACCGAGCTCGTCGACCGCCTGGAACGCGCCGGCCACGTCGAGCGGCGCCGCGACCTCGCCGACCGGCGCCGGGTGCGGCTGGAGCCGTCCCAGGCCGCGGTCCAGGAGGTGCGCAAGCACCTCGGGTCGCTCATCTCCGCGTTCAACGACCTGGCCGCCGGCATGCCGCCCACCGATCGCGCCGCCGTGCTGCGCTACCTCACCGGCGCCACGGAGATCTACAAGCAGTGGGCCGGCGGCGAGCCGTCGGACTGACCTACCCGGACGGGACTTTGGTCCTTCCCAGTCGGGTGCTTGTCCTCAGGTGCACATCGCCCCATCGGAGCAGAGTCGGCACCGAAGAGAGCGACCGAGGAGAAGCCATGACGACCATCGACCGTACCCGGACGACACACCTCGACGAGCTTCCGGCACCGGGCTCCATGCTCACCACCGGCGCCGCCCGTGCCCTCGCCGTGCTGCGCATCTCCACAGGCCTCGTGTTCCTGTGGGCGTTCCTGGACAAGACCTTCGGCCTGGGCTACGCCACGCCCTCCGCCCGCGCCTGGATCAACGGCGGATCACCCACCAAGGGCTTCCTGTCCAGCGTCGACGTCGGACCCCTCGACGGCTTCTTCCACGCCATCGCCGGCGACGCCTGGGCCGACTGGGGATTCATGCTCGGCCTGCTCGGCATCGGCCTCGCCCTGGTCCTCGGCATCGGCATGCGTCTCGCCGCCGGCGCCGCCACCGCGATGATGGCCCTGATGTGGGCGGCCGAATGGCCGCTCGCCCAGCACACCGCGGCCGGCAAGCCGAGCGGATCCACCAACCCCCTCGTCGACTACCACGTCATCTACGCCATCGTCGCCGTCGTGCTCGCCCTCACCTACGCCGGGCACACCTGGGGCCTGGGCCGGCGGTGGGCACGACTGCCCTTCGTGCAGAAGAACCGCTGGCTCATCTGAGCCCGATCGCCCGGCCGGTGCACCGGCCGGGCACCCTCGCATGTGTACGCTTCCGCGCAGGTGCGCCGGGGCGGTGGGTGCGGCAGGCTCGGGGCATGACGGAGAACTTCGCCCGGCACGGTGACGTGCGGATCGCGTACGAGGTCGAGGGCCCGGCCGGCGGCGAGCCGCTGCTGCTGATCATGGGCCTGGGCCTGCAGATGCTGTTCTGGCCGGAGGACTTCCGGGCCCTGCTGACGGAGCACGGCTTCCGGGTCGCCCGGTTCGACAACCGGGACGTCGGGCTGTCGACCCACCTCGATGCGCTGCCGCCACCCTCGCCGCTGGATCTCGCGCTGCGCCGCCGGCCCGGCTACGCGCTGGCGGACATGGCCGCGGACGCCCTGGCCGTGATGGACGCGCTGGGCTGGGAGAGCGCCCACGTGGCCGGCGTGTCGCTGGGCGGGATGATCGCGCAGACCGTGGCGACCGGCCATCCCGAGCGGGTCCGGTCGCTCACCTCGATCTCCTCCACCCCCTCCCCCCGGATCGGGCGCCCGCGGCCACCCGCCATGGCGGCGCTGCTGCGGCGCCCCGCCACCGGACGCGAGGACGCCGCCCGGCACGTCGTCGAGACCTTCCGGGCGATCGGGTCACCCGCGTATCGCCGGGACGAGCAATGGCTGCGAGAGATGGCCCGGCGCAGCTACGACCGCGCGCACGACCCCGCCGGCGTACGGCGTCAGCTGGCGGCGGTCGTGTCCGCGGCGGACCGGCGCCCGGCCCTGCGCCGGCTCCGCCTGCCGGCACTCGTCGTCCACGGTGGTGCCGACCCGCTGGTCCGCCTGCCCGGCGGGGTGGCGACCGCGCGCGCGATCGCCGGCGCCAAGCTGGTCGTGCATCCCGGCATGGGCCACGATCTGCCGAACGCGCTGCAGCCCGGGATCGCCGCCGACATCGCCGCGCTGGCCCGCGGAGACCACAGGAGACAGCGCGGTGCGGCGGGCTAGCCCGGACCCCGCGCGCACCGGGCCGGCGCCGGCGCGGTGCCGCTCAGGCGGGCTGGCGCCGGCTGAGGCGTGGAGGCAGGTACGTGCCCAGGGTGGCCGCGCGCAGGACGGCCGCGTCCCGGGTGCGGGCGCCGAGCTCGGCGCGGATGTGGTCGAGGATGGTGAGCAGGGCGAAGGCCGGCAGGTGCAGCCGGGTGGCGATGCGCTGCAGCGGCCAGCCGGCGAGCAGCATGCCGACGACGGTCAGGTCGCGATGGGTGAGGCCGTGCAGATCGCCGGGCGGGGAGAACAGCACGACGCCGCGGAGGTGCCCGACAGGCGGATCCTGGCTGCCGAGGACGGTGGTCCTGAGGTAGCCGCGGGGATGGATCGGGGTGAGGAACGTGACGTGGGTGTCGCCCGCGTCCAGGCAGTCGACGGCCTCACGCAGCACGGGAGCGCCGGGGGCCAGCAGCGGGTGACCGGGCAGGCCGGGCAGGGGTGCGGTGTCACCGGCGCGGGTGGCGACGACGCCGGCGACCGCGTCGGTCACCGCCGACGCCAGCGAGGTCATGGTGCTCATCGGATCGACGACGTGGGCGAGCAACGGGGCGAGCCCGGCGAGCAGGTCGCAGGTGGCGTCGCTCAGGCCGGTGGTGGTCACGGTGTGGGCACACAACAAACCGAGATAGCGGCCGTCGGGGGTGACCAGGGGAAGACCGACGCCGTTGCCGAAGCCGGCCGGCTGCAGGTGTTCCGCCCAGAGGCGGATCTCGCCCGGCGGCACCGGCAAATCCTCCAGCCGCATGGGCCGGCGTTGCCGCAGTATCCCGGCGAGCTCCAGGTCGTGCAGGCGGGCAGGACTGTCGAGATGCCGCTCGACGCCGGCCGGGTAGCCGCGGCGGGCCAGCGACGGGGCGAGCCGGCACTCGGGGTCGAGCAGGTCCAGGTGCGCGGCATCGAACCGGATCACCGGCTGCACGGCCTGCAGGAGCGCCTCGGCGCGTACGGGCAGAGACGCCGCCCGGGTGGCGATCGCCGCGATCTCGGCGGCCAGCGCCGGGGGCGAGGGTCGGAATTCGCTCATGGCCTAGTCCTGTCCGGTGTGGTCGGCCAAGGCTCACGTCACCGGGATGCACCGAAGACGTACAGCTCGTGCGATCACGTACAGGTAGGTTAACTCCTCGCCTCCCGGAGGACGCCGTCTAGGTCGCGCCTGCGCCAAGGTGCAGAATGGAGCGGCAAGCCGCGCAGCTGTCATCTCGGGATGGTGTCGCATGGTCGACTTGCCCGCCTGGGCGCTGCAGGTGATGGTGGAGATCGCCGCTGTCGCGGCGATCCCGGGCAGCGTCACCGACCGGGCGCAGGCGCTCATGGAGCCGCTGCGCCGGATCACCCATTACGACGGCGCGTTCATCACCCTCTTCGATGCCGAGCGGCGCCGGCACGTGCCGCTGGTCCGCCGAGGTTTCGAGGCGGCGCACCGGTATCTGGACAGCCCGGCGCTGGTCACCGACCTGGAGCGGATGGACCTGCACGGCAGTCACCGCCCGCTGCGGGTCAGCGACCTGACTCCGCTTCCCGACGAGCTTCCCCTGTGGGCCGAGCACCTGTATCCGGCGGGCTATCGCGAAGGCCTGGGCAGTGGCCTGTTCACCGCCGACGGCCGGTTTCTCGGCCTGTTCACCGTCAACACCGCCGATCCCCGGCCGGCCAGCGAATCCACCTGCGCGGTACTGCACATGGCCATGCCACTCATCGCCCGCGCGGTGGATCCGCTCCGCACCCTGTCCGCCCTCGCGTCGCTGATGACGGATGCGACAGCGGGGGTGGTCGTCAGCCGCGGCGGCGACACCACCGTGCTGCCCGGCCTGCCCGGTCATGCTCTGCTGGCTCCCCGCGGTCCCGTGCTCACCGCCGCGCTGGCGCGGCTGGCCAACCGCCAGATCCGTACCGCGTTCCTGTGCCGGCACGACGACCCGGGCATGGACGATGCGCCGCTGCTGGCGCGGGTCACCGCGCTCGCCTGCCCACCGCAGCCGGCCAGCCCCGCGCAGGTCGTGGTGCTCCTGTCGCCACCGCCGCCGTTGCACGGCCTGACCGCGCGCGAGCTGCAGGTGCTCGGCCTGCTCGTCGAGGGGTGCTCCCCTGCGCACATCGCCGCGGCCCTGGACGTCACCACCCGTACCGTCGCCGCACACCTCGACGACATCATGGCGAAACTGGACACGCCGTCGCGGACGGTAGCCGCTATGCGCGCGCAGCGTCAGGGACTTTTCATCCCCGCCGACCTCCAACATTGAGCCATGACGGTGGCGCGCTCGTCTTGCTATGGTGCCGGCCACAAGATCGTGCTCGAAGAGGAGACCCCGTGCCCTCAAGGCGTCGACTCCGGCCGCGGCTGCTCACCAGGGCCCTGGCGCCGGCCGCTGCGCTCGGTCTGACGATCGGTCTGACCGCCGCCCCCGCCGTCGCGGTGTACGTCCCGCAGCCCGTGGCCGCGACGATCGCCTCGGCCGACCCGGCGGACTTCACGCCGCACGCCCGGAACGGCAGTATCCGAGCGTTCACGCAGATCGGGAACACCATCTACGCCGGCGGTTCCTTCACCGGCATCAAGGCAGCCGGTGCCGGCACCTTCAGCCCGATCAGGTACCTGGTCGCGTACGACGCGAGCACCGGTGCGCTGAAGACCGGCTTCACGCCCGCCTTCGACGACGCGGTGCAGTCGCTCGCCGTCAGCCCCGACGGCAAGCTCATCGTCGGCGGCAACTTCACCACGGTGAACGGCGTCTCCCGCAAGAACCTGGTCGCGATCGACCCGGTCACGGGCCGGACGATCGGTAGCTGGGCCGGACGGGCCGACGGCGGCGTGGTCCGCCGGACCGTCGTGCACGGGAACCACCTCTACATCGCCGGTGCCTTCCACTGGGTCAACGGCACCGAGCACTCGCTGCTGGCCCGGCTGAACGCCACCACCGGCGCCATCGACAACAGTTTCCGGATCGACGCCGGCGTCGCCCGGCCGTACCCGAACAGCACCGAGCTGGTGTGGGCCCTCGCCGTCGCGCCCAACGGCCGCACCGTCGTGGCGACCGGCAACTTCACGAAGGTCAACGGCCAGAACCGCAACCAGGTCGTGGTCATCGACACGAGCGGTACGCCGGCCGTCGCCGACTGGAGGACCGACCGGTATGTCGCGGCGTGCGGGAGCGGGAGCTTCCCGTTCTATGCCCGTGACGTCGACTTCTCCGACGACGGCAGCTACTTCGCCATCGCCGCCGACGGTGGCAGCGGCGACGGGTACTGCGACGCCGTCGCGCGGTTCGAGACGGCCCACCGCGGCGCCGTGCAGGCCACCTGGGTGAACTTCACCGGCGGGGACTCGGTCACCTCGATCGAGGTGACCGACGGCGTGGTCTACGCGGCCGGTCATTTCCGCTGGCTGAACAACGCCGACGGCAGCAACACCCAGGGCCGGGGCGGTGTCTCCCGCTTCGGCTTCGGCGCCCTGGACGCGAGCAACGGTCTCCCGATGGTCTGGAATCCGACGCGGTCGGGCGGCGGCAAGCTGCCGGCCGGATCCGTCGGCTGGGGGCCGATCGTGTGGGAGCTGTGGAAGGGCGGCAAGGGCCTCTACGCCGGCTTCGACTCGGACGGCGTCGCCGGCGAGTACCACGGCCGCCAGGCGTTCTTCCCGGCCTCGGGCGGGCACACGGTGCCGGCCCAGGACGCGCCGAAGGGCTCGAAGGGCTTCCTCTACCTGGGTACGGGCAACGGCAAGCTCGCCAAGGTGCCGCTCGAGGGCGCCA
This sequence comes from Couchioplanes azureus, assembly GCF_014648355.1. GTDB lineage: Bacteria > Actinomycetota > Actinomycetes > Mycobacteriales > Micromonosporaceae > Actinoplanes > Actinoplanes azureus. Next base: position 14,951 of record NZ_BMQY01000015.1, on the reverse strand, counting down.
CGGTGGGTCAGCCGACCGTGACCAGCCAGCCGGCGTTCACCAACGGCGGTGCGGCCTTCGCCCTGGGCAACAAGCTCTACTGGGCCAAGGGACCGGCGCTGAACGTCTCGATGTTCACCGGCGGCAACGTGGGCGCGCCGTGGCTGGGAAGCGGATACAACGCCTGGTACAACGCCGGCGCGATGACCGGCGCGTTCTACCTGAGCGGCCGGATGTACTACACCGTGGCCAACGACAGCAGGCTGTTCTACCGGTACCTGACCCCGGACGGCTCGGTCATCGGCTGCACGACCTTCGTGCTGCCCACCGCGGGCGTCAACTGGCGCGGGACCCGAGGGCTGACGTGGGTCGACAACAGAGTGCTCTTCGGCACCGCGGACGGCGCGCTGCGGTCGGCGCCGTTCGACCCGGCCGCGGCCGTGGCCGTCAACGGCGCTGCGGTGTCCGTCCTGGCACCGCCCTCGGCCCGGGTGAAGTGGTCCGACCCGACCCTGTTCTTCGCGACGTCCTGACGGCGGCGGGAACCGGCTACGGCGCGGGCAGGTCCGTCCGGGTCTGGATCAGCTCGGCGCCCACGTCCGGGGCCGGGTCCGCATCCGGGCGGACGAGCTCCACACGCACCTCGTGCGCCGTCAGCTCACCGCTGCGGATCTCCTCGGCGAAGTGGCAGGCCACCCGCTGTCCCGACCGGTCGAACACCCGCAGCTCCGGGCGCTGTTCGGCGCAGCGGTGCTGCGACCAGGGACAGCGCGTGCGGAACCGGCATCCGCTCGGCGGGGCGGCCGGCGACGGCAGGTCGCCGGCCAGCAGGATCCGCTCGCGCCGGTCCTCCACCTGCGGGTCGGGGATGGGCACGGCCGACAGCAGGGCCCGGGTGTACGGGTGCAGCGGGCGCTCGTACAGCTGGTCGCCGTCCGCCTCCTCGACCAGCGAGCCCAGGTACATCACGCCGATGGTGTCGCAGATGTGCCGGACGACCGCCAGGTCGTGCGCGATCACCAGGTAGGTCAGCCCGAGCGACTCCTGCAGGTCGCCGAGGAGGTTGACCACCTGGGCCTGGATCGACACGTCGAGCGCGGACACCGGCTCGTCGGCCACGATGAGCTCGGGCCCGAGCACCAGGGCCCGGGCGATGCCGATCCGCTGCCGCTGCCCGCCGGAGAACTCGTGCGGGTACTTGCGCAGCGCCGATGCGGGCAGGCCGACCGAGTCCAGGGTGGACGTCAGCCGCCTCCGCGCCCCCGCCTTGTCCCTGTGCAGGCCATGCGCCCGGAGGCCCTCGACGAGCAGGGACTCCACCGACTGCCGCGGGTCCAGGCTCGACATCGGGTCCTGGAACACCATCTGCATGCGCCGGCGGAACAGCCGCATCCGCTCGCCCTGAAGCGCGCGGACGTCCGTGCCGTCGAAGGTGATGCCGCCGCTGGTCGGCTCGACCAGCCGCAGCAGGCCGCGGCCCAGCGTCGACTTGCCGCACCCGGACTCGCCGACCAGGCCGTAGGTCTCGCCCCGCTCGACCTTCAGCGACACCCCGTCGACGGCATAGACGTGGCCGACCGTACGGTCGAAGAGCAGTCCGCTCTTGATCGGGAAGTGGACCTTGAGGTCGTCGATCTGGAGCAGTGGTTCGCTCACGCCGGCACCTCCTGCGCAACGGGGTTCGTGCACCGCAGCGCGCCGCCGCGCACGGTGGGCTCGAGCGGCACCGTCTCGCCGATGCAGGCGTCGTTCACCCGGTCGCAGCGCGGCGCGAAGGCGCACCCCTCGGACCACGGGATGTTGTCGCCGACCGAGCCGCGGATCTGGTGCAGCCGCCCGCCGCGGTCGGCATCGAGCCGGGGCACGGACTGCAGCAACCCATGGGTGTACGGGTGCCGCGGGTCCGCGAACAAGTCGTGGCGTCCGGCCCGCTCGACCACCTTGCCGGCGTACAGGACGTTGACCGTGTCGCAGAGGCCGGCCACGATCCCGAGGTCGTGGGTGATCATCACGAGCGCCGTACCGGACCGGTCGACCAGCTCCTTGAGCAGCGTGAGGATCTGCGCCTGGATGGTCACGTCCAGCGCCGTCGTCGGCTCGTCGGCGATCAGCAGGCGCGGCTTGCAGGCCAGGGCGATGGCGATCAGCGCCCGCTGCCGCATGCCGCCGGAGAGCTGGTGCGGGAACTCCTGGAGCCGCCGTGCCGGGTCCGGGATGCCGACCGCGTCGAGCAGGGCCCGGGCCTCCCTCAGCGCCGCCTGCCGGGTCCGGCCCTGGTGGCGTTCGAGCACCTCGGCCACCTGCAGGCCGAGCGGGATCACCGGGTTCAGCGAGGACAGCGGGTCCTGGAAGATCATGCCGATGTCGCGACCGCGCCGGTCCCGCAGCTCCTGCGGGCGCAGCCTGAGCAGGTCGCTGCCGTCGAAGAGGACCTCGCCGGTGACCCTGGTGCCGCGGCGCGGCAGCAGACCCATGATCGCCAGGCTGGTCACCGACTTGCCGCAGCCGGACTCGCCGACCAGCCCGACCGTCTGGCCGGGCTGCACGGAGAAGCCGACCCCGTCCACCGCGGCGAAGGGCCTGGCGCCCTTGCGCCGGAAGACGACCGACAGATCACGAACGTCGAGCAGAGGCATGACAGATCACCGCCGGTTCTTCGGGTCGAGCGCCTCGCGCATGCTCTCGCCGAGCAGGGTGAAGCCGAGGGCCACGAGAATGACGGCCAGCGCCGGGAAATAGGCCAGTTCGGGGCGGACCTCGAAGTATCGGACGCCGTCCACACCGAGCATCAGGCCCCACTCGGCCCGGTTGATGTCCGGGTCGCCGAGGCCCAGGAACGACAGCGCGGCCGCGTCCAGGATCGCCACCGCGAAGGTCAGGGTGGCCTGCACGATGACCGCGGTGAGCGAGTTGGGCAGCATGTGCCGCAGCACGATGTCCCGCCGCTTCACGCCCAGGGCGCGGGCCGCGAGCACATGATCGCTCTCCCGTTGCGCCAGCATCGATCCGCGGAGCAGCCGGGCGAAGACGGGCACGTTCACCACCGCGACCGCGATGATCACCGTCCACTGCGAGGACTCGCTGGCCAGGGCGACCAGGGTGATCGCCAGCAGCAGGCTGGGCAGGGCCAGCATGACGTCGGTGATCCGCATGATGAGCACGTCCACCGCGCCGCCGAGCGCGCCGGCGACCGCGCCGAGCAGCACGCCGAGCAGCAGGCCGATGAGCGTGGCCAGGACGCCGACGAACAGCGTCTGCCGGGCGCCGTGGATCATCCGGGAGGCGAAGTCGCGGCCCAGCGGGTCGCTGCCGAGCGGATGCCCGGCGGTGGTGCCCGGGATGGAGTCGACGGTCAGGTCCCGGGTCAGCTCCGGGAACTGCTGCACCGGGTCGTGCGGCGCCACCAGCGGCGCGAAGATCGCGACGACGAGGAACAGCAGGATGATGACCGCGCCCACGATCGCGGCGGGGTCGCGCAGCAGCCGGCGACCGGCCTCACGGACGAGGCTGACCCCGCCGGCGTCGGCGGTCCGCGCGGTCAGCTCGTCGATGCGGCGGCGCTTGTGGTCGGCGAGCGTCGAGATTCCCCCGGTTCCGCTCACTGCACACGCACCCTGGGGTCGATGATCGCGTACGAGAGGTCGACGAGCAGGTTGACCACGACGAAGACGATCGCGGCGAGCAGGATCAGGGCCTGCAGCACCGGGTAGTCGCGGCTGCCGCTGATCGAGTCGGTGATCAGCGTGCCCAGCCCGCCCCAGTTGTAGACCTTCTCGGTCAGCACGGCACCGGCCAGCAGCGCACCGGTCTGCAGGCCGATGGTGGTGACCACCGGCAGCAGCGCGTTGCGCAGCACGTGCCGCTTGCGGATGGTGGCGTTGCGCAGGCCCTTGGCGTCCGCGGTGCGGATGTAGTCCTCGTCCAGGACGTCCAGCACGCTGGCCCGGGTGATCCGGACGATGATCGCCAGCGGGATCGTCGCCAGGGTGACGGCCGGCAGCACCAGGTGCCAGAGGGCGTCGGCGGAGGCGTCCAGCTCGCGGGTCAGCAGCCCGTCCAGCACGAAGAACCCGGTCACGTCGGTGTTCGCCAGGCCGGTGGTGATCCGCCCGGACGGCGGGAAGAGGTGGACGTCCTGGGTCAGCCAGTCCTTGAGCAGGTAGCCCAGGAAGAAGATCGGGATCGAGATGCCGATCAGGGTGACGATGATGGTCGCGTGGTCCAGCAGCCGCCCGCGGTACCGGGCCGCGAGGTAGCCCAGCGGGATGCCCAGCCCGACGGCGATGACGATCGCCGCGACGGCCAGTTCGATGGTCGCGGGAAAGGACCGGCCGATCACGTCCATCACCGGCTCGCCGGTGCGGATGGAGTTGCCGAAGTTGCCGGTGACCACGTTTCTGAGGAAGCGGCCGTACTGGACCCAGATCGGCTGGTCGTAGCCGAGGGCCCGGGTCAGCAACTCGCGGGTCTGCGGGGTCGCGCGCTCGCCCAGCAACGCGTCGACGGGTCCGCCGGGAAGGCTGCGCAGCCAGAAGAAGACCAGGGTCGTCAGGGCGATCAGGGTGACGACCAGCTGGAGCAGGCGGCGCACGATGACTCTCACCATGGAGAACGACGCATCCTTGTCAGTTCGCGCCGGACGGCCCGGACCTGGGGGTCGTCCCGGTCCGGGCCACGGCGGTGCCGATGACTACCGGCCTACTTGGTGAGCGAGACGGTGTCGAACTTCTCGGCGGTGAGCGGACTCGGCACCAAGCCCTCGACGTTCTTCGTGGTGACCAGGGCCGGCGGGGCGTGCCAGATCGGCACGGCCGGCAGCCACTTGGCGGCGAGGTCGCGGTTGACCTGCTCGAAGGCCGCCTTCTTGGCCGCCGGTTCGACGGTCGCGTCGGCCTTGCCGATGGCGGTGAACATCTCGGTCATCGACTGGTCGCCGAACTCGGTCTTGGCCCGGCCGAAGAACGTGCCGACGAAGTTGCCCGGGTCGTTGTAGTCGCCGGTCCAGCCGAGGATGTGCAGGTCCTGCTTGCCGAACTGCTGCACGTCGTCCTTGAAGCCGCCGTTCCACGGGCGCGGGACACCGTTGACCTTGATGCCGGCGGCCTGCAGGTCGTTCGCCAGCACGGTGAAGATCTCCTGCGGGTTCGGCATGTACGGCCGGGACACCTCGGTCGGGTAGTAGAAGTCGAGCGTCAGGCCGGTCGCCCCGGCCTCGGCCAGCAGCTGCTTGGCCTTGTCCACGTCGTACTCGTACTTCTGCACGTCCGGGGCGTGACCGAGCACCGAGCTGGGCAGGAACTCGTCGGCCACCGCCGAGCCGCCCGGGCCCTTGGTCTGCACCAGCTGGGCCCGGTTGAGCGCGTACGCGATCGCCTGGCGTACCCGCAGATCCCTGAGCTTCGGGTTCTTCTGGTTGATGCCCAGGTAGAGGATGTTGAAGGCGGGCCGGTCGAGCACCTTGTAGCCCTCGGCCGCCAGCGCCTTGCGGTCGGCGGGGGCCGGGAAGTCGATGGCGTGCACCGCGCCGGCGCGCAGCTCCTGCTTCCGGGTGTTCTCGTCCTTGATGATCTTGATGATCACCTTGTCCATCTTCGCCTTGCCGCCCCAGTAGTCGGGGTTGCGGTTCAGCGTGATCTCGCCGGTGGCCTTGTTCCAGCCGCCGAACGTGAACGCGCCGGTGCCGGTCGGGTGCTCGGTCGCGAACGCGCTGTACGAAAAGGAGTCGCCGTTCTGCGTGACCGTGTCGGCGTCGTACTTCTTCATCGCGGCCGGGCTGGCGATGGAGAACGCGGTGAGCGTGAACGCGCCCGGGAAGGCACCCTTGTACTTCTTCATCGTCACGACGGCGGTCGAGGCGTCCGGCGCCTTGCAGTTGTCGTAGACGGCGTCCGGGTTCCCGGCGAACCCACCGAAGACGTCGGCGTAGTAGATCATCTGGGACTGGGCGGCCTCGCCCTTCATGTGGTACCAGCGGTCGAAGTTCGCGCAGACCGCCGCGGCGTCCAGCGCGGTGCCGTCGTGGAACTTGACGCCCTGGCGCAGCTTGAAGGTCCAGACCTTGCCGGTCGGGTCGTTGGACCAGCTCTCCGCCAGGCCACCGGCCAGCTCGGCGCTGCCCGGCTTGTGGGTGACGAGGGTGTCGTACATCTGCCGGATCGGCCGGAACGACTCCCCGTCGTCGTTGAAGATCGGGTCGAAGTTCTTCGGGTCACCGGCACCCGCGAAGATGAAGGCGCCGCCGGCGGCCTTGCCGCTGTCGCGGTCGCTCTCCGCACAGCCGGCCGCGCCGATCGTCAGCGCCCCGACGACACCGGCGGCGATGACCGCCCGGAGCCTCGTCGCCTGCGTCCCTGATGCACGCATCGTCTCACCTCGTCCTATGGGTACGGACACACGCGGCGACGACTGGTCACCGCTGGCGAGACACTAACCATTCATGGCCATCACATCGATGGGTTGGTATCGGATCGTGTCCTTCCCGATCCGCGGACCCGGGGCCCGGTCCTCGGCCACCGCGCCGGCACGGCCGCGTCGATCCTGGTCACGACGGTGGACGCCGTCCCCACGTGGGAGGGCGGCCACCTCCACATCGAAGCCGCGCCCGCGCCGGATCAGGACCGGTACGTCGCGGCGATCTGGCTCTGCTCGCGGACCGTCCGCATGGCCCGGCTCCACGAGACGAGCTGCTCGAACATCGTGTTGATCGCCATCTCGTGGTGCGCCGACGGGCGGAAGGTGCTGAAGTTCTCGAAGTCGGTGAACAGCGACAGCGCCACCTGGGCCCGTACGGTGGCCATCTGCAGCTCGGCGGCGATCAGCCGCAACTGCTCCACCGCGCGGGTCCCGCCGGCCGAACCGTAGGAGACGAACCCGGCCGCCTTGTTGTTCCACTCCGCGTACAGGTAGTCCAGGGCGTTCTTCAGCGCCCCCGACGTGGAGTGGTTGTACTCCGGGGTGACGAACACGTATCCGTCGAACTCGGCGACCTTGGCCGCCCACCGCTTGGTGTGCTCCTTGCTGTACTGCCCCATCGACGGCGGCACCGGCTCGTCCAGCAGCGGCAGGTCGAACTCCGCGAGGTCGACGAGCTCGAACTGCGCCTCGCTCCGCCTGCCCGCCAGCTCGTACACCCACCGGGCCACCGCCTCACCGTTGCGGCCCGGGCGCGTGCTGCCCACCACGATCGCGATCTTCACCATGACGTCTCCTCACTCGCTTCGACATGCGTGATCGAGCCTTGCACCCACCGCCTCCCCTTACCCGTAATTCGAAGCTTTTGCCGGCTACGCGGTCAGGAGCCGCCTCCGCCGCCGCCGCCGATCTCCCGCGTGCCGGAGTTCGGTGGTGGCCGGAGGGCCCCGTCCATCGCGTCGATCACCTCGTACAGCGCGTCGATGTTCGCGCGTTGCCGCTCCGGCGCGTGCGGGGGCTGCCACGCGACGCCGGTGAGCCATGGGGGTGGCTGCGCGGCCGTCAGGCCCGGCCACTGCCGCAGGTCGGCTCCTTCCACCGCGAAGGCGTCGGCCAGGGACAGGGCGACGTCACGACGCCGGAGGGCTTCGTGCCGCGCCGCGACCTCGGCCATGGCCCGTTGTCCCTGCGGGGTGAACCTCCGGTCGTAGCCCAAACCGATGATCCGGGAGTACAGCGTGACGGCGGCGAGGACGATCGCGATGGTCGACAGAACGTTGAGGATCAGGGCGTTCTCGCCCCTGACGGCCATCCACACGGCGCCCACGCACGGCACGACGAGCAGCGCGACCAGCCCGGCGATCAGCAGGTGGCGGCGTACCGGGCGGTGATGCCGCCACAGCCCGGCCGCCCGGGCCCGGTCCGCCGCACGGCCACAGAGGGCGGCGGGGACACGGCCGTGGCTGTACGGCGCCAACCGCGCCTCGGCGCCCGGGCCGAACACCTCGTCGAGCACGGCGTGGTCGGTGCTGGACAGGCTGTCCGGCACCACGGGGGCACGGCGCGCGGTCAGCCGGCCCGGCGCGTCGAGGTGCATGGTCACCACACCCCCGATCCACCTTAGCCAGTCGCGCCACATCGCGGAGCGGCGCGCTGCGGGAACCCCGGCCTCACCCGTCCGAGGTCGCCGGAAGCGGCCGGTCGTCTGCGACGACCCTGTTGCGACCGGCCTGTTTGGCCCGGTACAGGCGCGCGTCCGCCCGGCCCAGCAGGGTGTCGGCGTCCACCTCGTCGGTACGCAGGTGCGCCACGCCCACGCTGATGGTGACGTCGACCGGGCCGGCCGCTGTCGGCACCGGGCCGCCGGCGACCCGGGCGCGCAGCCGTTCGGCGGCGTCCGGGGCACCGTCGCCGCAGTCGGGCAGCAGCAGGACGAACTCCTCGCCGCCGTACCGGCCGACCACGTCGCTGTCCCGCAGGCCGATCTTCATCCGGGTCGCCACGGCCCGGATGACCTCGTCGCCCACCTGATGGCCGTACGTGTCGTTGATGCGCTTGAAATGGTCGATGTCGACCAGGACCGCGGCGAGCCTGGTGGCGCGCCGTCTGGCCAGCGCGATCTCCCGGGCGGCCGCCTCGAACAGGTGCCGGCGGTTGGCCAGGCCGGTCAGGCTGTCCACCGTCGCGAGGTGGTGCATCTGGGTGAAGAGGCGGGCCTTGTCGTACGCGGTCATGGCCTGGCCGACGAGCGTGGCACCGAGGTGCACGTCGTCCTCGCCGTAGCCCGCGCCGAGGGCCGCGGCCAGCAGGAGCGCCCCGTGCCGGTCCTCACCGCTGGCCAGGGGCAGGGCGAGCCAGCCGCCGGGCTCGGGGCCGAGCATCGGCGGCCAGGCGACGGTGCCGGGCGCCGCGGTGGGTTCGGGCAGGGACAACAGCGCCGCCGTCTCCGCGCAGGTGTCGTGGACCTCCCAGGAGGCATCCGGTGCGGGCAGTGCCGCGCAGGTGGAGTCGCCGGCCCGGCCCGTCAGCAGCCAGGCCCGGTCCGCGCGCAGGGTGTCGGTCGCGGTCTCCACCAGGCGGCGCAGGACCACGTCGGGGTCGAGAGTGTCGGCGAGGTGGTTCATCACCGACCGCAGCGTCTCGGCGAGGTCCCGCCGGCGGTTGGCCGCCTCGACGGCGACCTCGAGCTGTGCCGCCCGGGCGGTGTCCAGGGCGACGGCCACGTGATGGGTGATCGCGGTCAGGATCTCCACGTCGTCGTCGGTGAAGACTCCCTTGGCGACCCGGCTGTCGAGGTAGACGACGCCGAGCGGGCGCCCGTCGAGCTGCAGCGGGGCCGCGAGGACGCTGCGGAGCCCGTACGCGACGACGCTCTGCGCGCCCAGCGCGGCGCCTTCCTCGGTCCCGGTGACCACCACGGCCCGGCCGTCGCGGGCCACCCGGTCGACCAGGCTGGCGCTGTAGTTGGTCAGCTCGGCCAGGTCGTTGCCGGCCGCGTCGCGCCCGACGTGCGGGGTCAGGACGTCCGTCTCGGCCTCGTACAGCAGCAGGAAGGCCCGTTCGGCACCCAGGATGCGGATCGTCTCGTCGAGCGCGATGCGGCCCAGCCTCGTCGGATCGAGGACCCGGGAGGCGGCGATGCTGATCTCTTCCAGCGCCTTCCAGCGCGCGGCGGCGCGGCTGTCCGGGGAGACCCGGTGGGTGGTGGACTGGTACACCGTCCCGGTGCCCGGCGCCTGCGGGAACTCCGCGGTCACCCAGCGCGCCCGGTGGGGCCACCCCTGCGACTCGGCGATCCGCAGCGCGTGCTCCGCCTGCCGGCGCGCTTCCCCGTCGGTGCCCAGGGCCGCGTAGGCGCGGGCCCGTACCAGCGCCGCCTCGAAGGCCACCAGCGGGGAGTCGACCTTCCGCAGGACCGGCTCCGCCTCGGCGAGCAGGGCGAGCGCCGCGTCCGGGCCGGCCGGGCGCCGCCGCGCGAACCGCCGGGCCGGCGCGGACCCCAGCAGGCACAGGGCCGCCTGGACGACCCGGTGGTGCGCGGCCAGCAGGGGCCGCTCGGTGACCCGGCCCAGGATGGCGACCGCCCGCCGGGCCTGGTCCAGGCGCGCGGGCCGCTCCTCGGGGGTCGCGCGGCGCAGCTGCTCGATGCGGCCGTACGCCTGGTAGACCTGGAAACTGTGCTGGGACGGCACGACGTCGATCAGCCGTAGCCGGAGCGCATCGAACTCGGCGACCGCGTCGTCGAAGGAGGCACCGAGGTCGCGCTGCTCCACGGCGTTCTGCACCCGGGCGATGAGGGCGTCGACGCGCTGGTGGCGGGGGGCGTCGTCGTGGTCCACCCGGCGCAGCTCGGCGGCCGCTTCCCCGTTGCGTCCGCGCAGCGCGTACAGGCAGGCGTCCGTCGCCAGCACGCCGCTGCGACCGGACTGCCCGGCCGCCTCCGCGCGGGCGTTGCCGCGCGCGAAACCGGCCTCGGTCTCGGCCATGTCGCCGCGCAGCAGCCAGTCCCAGCGCAGGACGGCGTAGCAGTCCAGCGCAAGGCCCTCGTCGAGCCATCGGTGGTGGCGTTCCAGCACGTCGCGCATGCTGCGCCCCTCGTCGCGGCCGACGCCGTGCCGGCTGAGGTCGGTCATCCAGTCGAGCGTCGCGGAAAGGACCGGGTCGCCGAGGCGCTCCGCCATCCGGGCACCGATGCCGGACACCCGGTCGGCGAGCCGGTACAGGCCCACCGGGCGCATCAGCATCGCCAGCGAGGTGAAGGACCGGGCGGATTCGGGAGTACGGCCGAGCCGGTTGGCCAGGTAGAAGTTGCGCAGCACGTACGTGATGGCGTGGGTCGGGCGCATCTCCCTGATGCAGGCCGCGGACGCGTAGTTGTGCAACGCCGCCCGGAGGGCCAGCTTTTCCCGCCGCTCGCCGCGGACCGTGCCGTAGCCGATCCCGGTGAGGCGGATCAGCAGACCGCCGGCGAACATCGCGAGGGTGAGCAGGATCAGCGCCAGGCCGTGGCGCGGCGACGGCCGCCCCAGCTCGGCCAGGCCGCGCTCCACGGTCGCCACCGGGTGGACGCTGTTCCAGGCGCTGTCCTCCACGCCGGCGAGCAGCAGCAGCGTACGGGCCCGGTCCAGCGGCGTGGCGGCGACCGCGAGGGCGCGGTCGAGGGCCTCCTCCGCGTCGGCGAACCGGCCGGCGGCGTGGTAGGCGACCGCCAGAGTCTGATGGAACGCGCAGTCCGGCGTGATCGACGCCTCCGGGGCGGCCGCCGCGGCGCGCTGCAGGAACGTCAGGGCGGTGGCGGGCGCGTGGTCGGCCAGCGCCCGGCGGCCCGCGGCGTAGGCGGCCTGGAAGCGCCGGTCCGGGCGGTAGAACGGGTCGCCGTCGGCGGTGTGCCGGGCGAGGGCGTACGCGGTCTCGGGGTCCGGGTCGCCCGACGCCTCCAGGACGTCGGCGATCCGGTCGTGCAACCGGCGCTGGGTGGCCTCGTCGAAGGGGCGCAGCATGGCCTCGCGGATGCGGTCGTGCACGAACGCGTACCGGCCGGCGGCGCGCGGTTCGACCAGCCCGTGCCAGACCGCCTCGGTGAGCACCGCCCGCAGCTGGTCGGTGCCGGCCACCTGGGCCACGAGGTGCGGGTCGAACTGCGAGCCGACCACGGCGGCGACACCGAGCAGCCGCCGGGCGTCGGCGTCGAGGGCGTCGACCCGCTGCAGCACGAGCTCCGCGGCGTCCTCGGGGAGATGGAGGTCGTCGAGGCCGCCGGCATCGACGTGCCACACCCCCCACACCGGGCGGGCCAGCCCGGCGTCGATGATCGCCCGCAGGTACTGCAACAGGGTGAACGGGTTGCCGCCGCTGCGCGCGGCGAGCCGCCGGGCGTCCCCCGGGTCGACACTCATGCCACCGCTCACCGCCGCCACCAGCCGGGCGACCGCGTCGGCGTCGAGGGGCCGCAGCGCCACGTCGGTGTCGACGGCGGGTCCCAGCCTGCCGCGCAGCGCGGCCACCGAGGCGGCGCTCGGCGCATCGTCGCGGGCGGTGATCACCACCAGCAGCGGCGCGTCGTCCAGCCGGGCCACGACCTGCTCGAGAGCCCGGCGGGTCGCCTCGTCGAACCACTGACCGTCGTCGAGATGCAGCACCGCCTTGCCGGCCGCGCGGGCCAGATCCACCACCAGCGACGCCACGGCGGCGGTGTACTGCTCCTGGCCGACCTCGCCGACCGCGTCGGGCACCGCGAGGACCTCGGCCAGGGCCGGCGACAGGTTCTTCACCAGCGAGGCGCCCGCTCCGACCACGGCGCGCAGGCGCTCGACCGCCGCCGGCACCGACTCGGCGGGCCCGGCGAGCAGGGTGCGCACGTACCCGTCGACGGCGGCCCGCAGCGGGGTGAGCGGCTGCGCGTCGTCGGGCGAGCTCTTGCCGTGCAGCACCAGGCCGCCCGCCCGCTCCACCGCGACGGTCAGCTCGTGTACCAGCCGGCTCTTGCCGGCGCCGGGAGCGCCGCGGACCAGGGCCACCCCGCCCTGTCCCCCGGCGGCCCGCGCCCAGCGGCCCATCAGCGTGGCGACGTCGTCGTCCCGGCCCACCAGTCTCGGCGTCTGCCGCGCGCGGGCCAGCCGGTCGCGGGTGCCGAGCGGAAACTCCCCCAGGTCCGGCTGGGCGGCGATCCGGCGCAGGTCGGCCAGCAGCCCGCCGGCGCTCTGGTAGCGGTCGTCCGGGTCCTTGGCCAGCAGCCGGACGACGACCGACGCCAGCCCGCCGCCGAGCCCGGCCGTCGACCGGCGCGGGTCGGGTACCGGCGCCGTGGCGTGCAACTGCAGCAGGGCGCCGGGATCCGCCGCCACGAACGGCGGACTTCCGGTCAGGCACTCGTAGAGCACCGCCCCGAGACTGTAGAGATCGCTGCGCCCGTCGACCTGCCGGCGCAGCATTCCCGCCTGCTCCGGCGAGCAGTAGGCGAGCGTACCGGCGACCATGTCGACGTCGGCGTCGCCGACCCGGGTGGCCAGCCCGAAGTCCACCAGCCGCGCCATGCCGTCGGTGCCCACGATGATGTTGTGCGGGGTCACGTCCCGGTGCACCAGACCGGCCGCATGTGCCGCCGCCAGCGCCGAGGTGATCTCGATACCGATCCGCACCGCCCGCTCGGCCGGCAACCGGCCCCCGGCCAGCAGCGCGCTGAGGGACTCGCCCTCGACCAGATCCGTCAGCAGGTACGGCCGGCCGTCGAGCTCGCCCCGTTCGTGCACCCGGGCCACCCCGGGATGGTCGATCGAGGCGAGCAGGGCACCCTCGCGCCGGAAGGCCCTGACGCGTGCCTCCTCGGCGTCACCGCCGGACGGCTGGAGCACCTTCATCGCGTACTCGGCACCGCGCAGCCGTACCCGGTGCACGACGGCGTGAGCGCCGCGGCCGAGCTCGCCCACGACGACGGGCCCGGTCAGCGGACCGGGCTCGTCGACGCCTGCTGAGCCCGGTGGCGGGCGACGTCCGGCAGCCACATGTGCCCCTTCGGCACTGACGGGCCCGTCGTGAAGATTTTCGGCGAAACGTCAGACGTCGCGCGGAGCCGCGGGTGCCAGGTGCTTGCCCACCAGCAGCAGGGCATATCCGATCAGCGCCATGAGTACGCCGAGACCCGCCGCCAGCGCGGCCAGGCCGAACGACACGACCGAGGTGAACAGCGACGACCGCAGGAACGAGCCGGTCATCACCACCTCCCTCTTGGGGTCCTCCTTGGCCAGCTCGGCGTACGTCTTGCCGCCGCTGGCCGTCAGCGCGTGCTTCTCGATGACCTGCGCCTCGGCGTAGGCGGTGAGCGGCCCGTCGATCTTCTCGCCCGCGAAGCTGTCGGCGTCCGCCGAGACGGTGATCTTCTCGTCGGCGAGCTGGCTGGACACGGTGAACCAGGTGACCGCACCGGCGATCACCATGATCGCGCCGGCGACGACGATCAGCATGCCGAGGACACGAACCAGCCCGGCCGGGGACTTGCGGCCGGTATCGGATACCGAAGTCACGACTGTTCTCTCCCTCACATCGACCCTGTACGGCCGACCGGCCGCACATCCGCGGCGCGCTTACCCTGGTGGCGGACCTGATGCGGGCCCTGGCCCGGGGGTTCGCGCCAGGAGCGGCCCCTAGCGCCGGGCCGGAGCAGTCGGCGGTGGGTCCGGCACCGGCTACCGGTCCCGGTCGGTGCTCACGTCCTCCTGGTACGTGGCTCCGCCGTCGGACTCGCTGGTGAGCGGGCGGGCGCCGCCCTCGGGCGGGCCGGCGAGGGACTGCTCGCCGGCGGCCAGCTCGGGGAACTTGGCGTCGAACGCCGGGCGCTCCGAGCGGATGCGCGGCATGCGGTCGAAGTTGCGCAGCGGCGGCGGCGACGAGGTCGCCCACTCCAGCGAGTTGCCGTGCCCCCAGGGGTCGTCGACCGTGACGAGCTGACCGGCCTTGTAGGACTTCCACACGTTGTAGAGGAACGGCAGCGTGGCCGTGCCGAGCACGAAGGACCCGACGGTGGAAATCATGTTCAGTGTGGTGAAGCCGTCGTCGGCCTGGTAGTCGGCGTACCGGCGGGGCATGCCCTCGGTGCCGAGCCAGTGCTGCACCAGGAAGGTGGTGTGGAAGCCGAGGAAGGTCAGCCAGAAGTGGACCTTGCCGAGGCGGTCGTCGAGCATCCGGCCGAACATCTTCGGGAACCAGAAGTAGATGCCGGAGAACACGGCGAACACGATCGTGCCGAACAGCACGTAGTGGAAGTGCGCGATGACGAAGTACGAGTCCGACACGTGGAAGTCGATCGGGGGCGAGGCCAGCAGCACGCCGGAGAGGCCACCGAAGAGGAACGTGACCATGAAGCCGATCGCGAAGAGCATCGGCGACTCGAAGCTGATCTGCCCGCGCCACATGGTGCCGATCCACACGAAGAACTTCATGCCGGTGGGCACCGCGATCAGGAAGCTGAGCAGGCTGAAGAAGGGCAGCAGCACCTGGCCGGTGGAGAACATGTGGTGCGCCCACACGCTCATCGACAGCGCCGCGATCAGCAGGGTCGCGCCGAC
>NZ_BMQY01000014.1 GCF_014648355.1 Couchioplanes azureus | reverse complement strand
CGAACACGCCGTGTCCACGGTGACCGCCGGACCCTCCAGACCCAACGTGTACGAGACCCGACCGGAGATGACGCTGGTGGCCAGGCCGGTGGTGGCGTGGCCCTCGACATCCTCCCGGGAGTTCAGCACCAGGTTCGTGTAGTCCTGGCCACCCGCGCCCAGGAAGACGCCGGTACGGCTCCCGGCGAGCCCTTGCGGGTTGATGCCCGCCCGTTCGATCGCTTCCCAGCTCGTCTCCAGCAGCAGCCGCTGCTGGGGATCCATCGCCAGCGCCTCGCGCGGGGACACCCCGAAGAAGGCGGCGTCGAAGTCGCCGGCACCAGCCAGGAACCCGCCGTGCCGGGTGGCGCTGGTGCCGCGTCCGTCCGGGGCCTCGGCGAACAGGCTCCGCAGATCCCAGCCGCGGTCGGTGGGGAAGCCGGTGATGCCGTCCCGGCCACCGGCGACCAGGTCCCACAGCTCGTCCGGCGAGGTGACACCGCCGGGCAGGCGGCACGCCATGCCGACGATGACGATCGGATCGCCGGCGGCCACGGGGCCCGCGACGACGGTCTCCTCGGGCTGCTCGTCCATCAGGTCGGCGACGAGGTGCGCGGCCAGGGCGGCGGGGGTCGGGTGGTCGAAGACCATGGTGGCGCTGAGCCGCAGGCCGGTGACGGCGGTCAGCCGGTTGCGCAGCTCCACCGCGGTGAGCGAGTCGAAGCCGAGGTCACGGAACTCACGGCGCGCGTCGACGGCGGCGGCCGAGGCGTGGCCGAGCACCGCGGCGGCCTCGGCACGGACGAGGTCGGTGACGTGGCGCAGGCGCTCGTCGGCGCTCCGGCCGGCAAGTCGGGGGGTGAGCGCCGCCAGGGCCGCGTCGCCGCCGGGGCCGGTGGCGGCGACGCGGCGCCCGGCCCGGACCAGGTTGCGCAGCACCGGGGGCACCACGGGAATCGCCGCGCCGCCCGGCGGCATGCCGACCGGCATCAGATAGGCCTCGCCGCCGGCGGTGGCGGAGTCGAAGAGCGACAGACCCTGCTCGACGGTGAGCGGGGGCAGACCGGCCGTGGCGATCCGGCGGATCCCGGAGTCGGTGAGGGTGGCGGTCATGCCGGCCGCACCGGCCCAGGCGGGCCAGGCCAGCGACTGCGCGGCGAGCCCCCGCGACTGCCGGTACGCCGCCAGTGCATCCAGGAACACGTTGCCGGCCGCGTAGTTGGCCTGCCCGGCGCTGCCCATCACCCCCGAGGTGGAGGAGAACAGCACGAAGGCATCCAGGTCCCGCGTCGCCGCGTGCAGATTCCACGCCGCGTCGACCTTGGGAGCGAGCACCGCGTCGAGCCGCTCGGGGGTCAGCGCGGTGACCAGGCCGTCGTCGAGCACACCCGCGGTGTGGATGATCGCCCGCAGATCCGGGATACCCGCGACGAGCTCATCCACCGCCGCACGATCCGTCAGATCACAGGCCACCACCCGGCCCGGCAACCGGTCCGCGCCCGGCGCGTCCGGACCACGGCGGCTGACCAGCACCAGATCCACACCACGAGCAGCAAGGTGACGCGCCAGCGCCGAACCCAGACCACCGGTACCACCGGTGATCAACACCGTGCCCCGCGGCGTCCACCCACCGGGCTCCCGCTCGGCCGTACGGGCCAGCCGCGGCACCAGCACCCGACCCTCACGGACGCGGAAGTCGGTGTCCCCGTAAGCCAGGTACGGCCCCAGGGCGGGCAGGTCGGCATCGGTCTCGGCCAGTGCGAAGCGGCCCGGGTTCTCCGCCTCCGCCGAGCGGACCAGGCCGTGCACCGCGGCGGCGGCCAGGTCGCCGGCACGGGTGACGACGAGCAGGCGCCCGTCGTGCGGCGCGGCGAGCCACTGATGGACCGTCGCCAGAGCGGCGGCCGTGAGCCTGTGCGTCTCCGCCACCACGTCGTCGCTCTCGGCGGCGAACGTCACCGTCGCGGGTTCGGCCTCCGCGGCATCCTGCGGTTGCGCCGGGACCCAGTCGAGGCCCAGCAGTGATCCCCCGGGCGCGGCCCTGGTCGACACGGTGCCGAGGACGACCCGGCGAGCAGTCAGCACCGGTGCGCCCGCCGGGTCGACCGCGGCGATCTCCACCGTGTCGTCGCCGGTCGCGGTGATCCGGGCACGGATGGTGGTGGCCGCGGACGCGTGCAGGGTGACGCCGTGCCAGGCGACCGGCCGGCGCCCGTCCGGGAAGAGCTGGGCGAGCAGGGCCGGGTCGATGCCGTACGCGCCGGCCCCGTCCACCGTGAGCTCGACGGTGTCGGCACCGACCGGCAGCAGGTCGCTGCCGTTGTCGAGCGTGCCGTACGCGTGGCGGACCCATTCGCCGCCGGACACCCGCGAGGACATCGTGACGCTCCGGACGCCGCCGTCCGCGGCTCCGACCCGGATCTGCAACGCGGCCGGCTGGTCCAGGGCGGCGGTGACGGTCAGGTCGCGGACGTGCGGGGTACCGGTCTGGTCGCCGGCCCGGATGGCCAGTTCCAGCCAGGCGGTGTCCGGCAGTGCCGGCACCAGTCCCGTGAAGATCGTTTCGTCGCTGTCCGCCAGCGACACGCTGGCACCGAGCAACGGGTGGCGGGGTGCGGTGAGGCCGGCCGCGGTCACATCGGCGCCACCGGACGGCTGCGGCCAGTAGCGCTCGTGCTGGAAGGGGTAGCTGGGCAACGGGATCCGATGGCCGTCGGTGCACCAGGCGGCGAGGTCGATCGGCACACCGACGGTCCACAGACGGCCGGCGGCGGTGGCCAGAGCGCTCTGCTCGTCCCGGTCCCGGCGCAGCGTCGGCACCACGACATCGGCGTCGATCAGCGCGCTCAGCACCGAGTCCGGCCCGACCTCCACGAAGGTGTCCGCACCGGCCGCGCGCATCGCCTCGACGCCGTCGGCGAAGCGGACGGTCTCGCGCACGTGCCGCACCCAGTAGGCGGGGTCGGCGAAGAGGTCGGTTTCGAGACGCCCGGTGACGTTCGAGACGAGCGGGATGACCGGAGGGTGGAAGGCGATTCCCGCGAGCGCGGCGGCGAAGGCGTCCAGCATCGGTTCCATCAGCGCCGAGTGGAAGGCATGGCTGACCGTGAGCCGCCGGCGCCGGGCGAATCCCGCGGCGGCGGCCTCGACGGCCGCCTCCTGCCCGGACAGCACGAACGAGTCGGGGCCGTTGATCGCCGCGATCGAGACGCCGTCCGGCGCGCCCGGCGCGGACCCGTGGACCGCGATCATGGCCCCACCGGCGGGCAGAGCCTGCATCAGCCGGGCCCGGGCGGAGACGAGCAGGCACGCGTGTTCGAGGCTGAACACGCCGGCCACGTGTGCGGCGGCGATCTCGCCGATCGAGTGCCCGCCGAGGATGTCCGGGCGTACGCCCCACGACTCGAGGAGCCGGTAGAGCGCCACTTCGACGGCGAAGATGGCCGGCTGCGCGTTCCCGGTGGAGTCCAGGTCGCCCCAGTCGATCGTCAGGTGCGCACAGGCGGCGTCGAAGGCCGCCGCGAAGACCGGGAAGCGCCGGTGGAGCTCACGGCCCATGCCCGCGCGCTGCGACCCCTGCCCGGAGAAGATCAGAGCGACCGTACGGGTGGCGGCCTCGCCACGGATCACGGTGTCGCCGATCAGGGCGGCCCGGTGCGGCAGCGCCGCGCGGCGCCCGAGCGAGTGACCGAGGTCGACCGCCGAGCCCTCGACGGCACGGACGGCCGCGACGTACTCCTCCAGGGCGGCACCGCTGCGCGCCGACACCGGCAGCGGCACCACCGCGGGCGGGGTGGGCGGGGCCGCCTCGGACGGGACCTGCTCGACGATGACGTGCGCGTTGGTGCCGGAGATGCCGAACGACGACACGCCGGCGCGCCACGGCCGGTCGCGCGACGGCAGCGGCGTCGCCCGGGTGACCGGCCGGACCGCACCGGCCGCCCAGTTCACCTGCGACGACGGCCGGTCCGCGTGCAGCGTCGCCGGGACGACACCGTGGCGCAGCGCGAGCACCATCTTGATCACGCCGGCGACCCCGGCGGCGGCCTGGGTGTGGCCGATGTTCGACTTGACCGAGCCGAGCAGCAGCGGCACGTCGCGGTCCTGACCGTACGTCGCAAGCAGCGCCTGGGCCTCGATGGGGTCACCCAGCGGGGTGCCGGTGCCGTGCCCCTCGACCACGTCCACCTCGGACGGTCGAAGGTCGGCGCTGCGCAGCGCCCGCTGGATGACCCGCTGCTGCGAGGGGCCGTTCGGGGCGGTGAAGCCGTTGGAGGCGCCGTCGGAGTTGACCGCCGACCCGCGGACCACCGCGAGGACCTCATGACCGTTGCGGCGGGCGTCGGACAATCTCTCCAGCACCAGCAGCCCGACCCCCTCGGCCCAGCCGGTGCCGTCCGCTCCCTCCGCGTACGCCTTGCACCGTCCGTCGGAGGCGAGGCCACCCTGACGGCTGAACTCCATCAGCGACCCGGGGGTGGACATCACGTTCACGCCGCCGCTCAGCGCCAGGGTGCACTCGCCGTTGCGCAGCGCCTGCGCGGCCAGGTGCAGGGCCACCAGCGAGGACGAACAAGCGGTGTCCACCGTGACCGACGGGCCCTCCAGGCCCAGGGTGTAGGAGATCCGGCCGGATACGGCGCTGGCCGCGATCCCGGTGCCGATGTCGCCGGTGGCGTCGCCCACGTCGCGGACCAGCAGGTACGCGTAGTCTTGGCCGTTGGTGCCCACGTAGACACCGGTCGGGGTACGGCGCAGCGAGGTCGGGTCGATGCCCGCCGACTCCAACGCCTCCCAGGAGGTCTCCAGCAGCAGTCGCTGCTGGGGGTCCATGGTGACCGCCTCCCGGGGCGAGATCCCGAAGAATCCGGCGTCGAAGCCGGCCACATCCGGCAGGAACCCGCCCTCCTGGCTCACCTGCATGCCGCGCGCGTCCACCCCGGCCTCGCGGAGGGCGGCCAGGTCCCAGCCGCGGTCGGTGGGGAAGCCGCCGATGGCGTCGCCGCCGTCGATCAGCAGCCGCCAGAGGTCGCCGGGTGACCGGACCCCACCCGGGAAGCGGCAGCTCATCCCGACGATCGCGATCGGCTCCGAGCGTTGCTCGACGAGCTGCTGATTCTGCCGGCGCAGCCGTTCGGTCTCCTTGACCGACGAGCGCAACGCCTCGACGACCCGGTCGCTGGGCGAGGTCATGAGTTCCCCTGCTCCTTGAGTGCCGCCTGCACGAGGCTGTCGAGGTCCATCGCGTCGATGGAGTCGTCGTCCAGCGACGCGGTGGCGGTGCGGCCGGCCAGCCGCATCAGCGGTTCGAGCACACCGATGTCGCGAAGTTGGTCCAGCGAGACGTGAGCGAGCACGGCCCGCAGCGCCGACTCGTCGTCGTCCGCCGTACCGGGGCCGGCGACGAGCGACCCGACGATGTGGTCGGCCAGCGCGGCCGGTGTCGGGTGGTCGAAGACCAGCGTGGCGGGCAGCTCCAGGCCGGTCGCCGCGTTCACCTGGTTGCGCAGCTCGACCGCGCTGAGCGAATCGAAGCCGAGGTCCCGGAACGCCTTCTCGTCGCCGACGGCGCTGAGGTCGGACAGCCCGAGCGTCTCGGCGGCGAGGCGGCGCACCATGGCGGTCACCTCGGCCGGGCGCTGCTCGGCCGGCAAGGCGGTCAGCCTGTCCCTCAGGTCGCCGGCGGCCGCGGCGGGTGCGGCGTCGCCGGCCGTCACGGCCGCGTAGTCGGGCAGCTCACTGAGCAACCGGGTGGGCCGGGCCGAGGTGAAGGCCCGGATGAACGACTGCGGTTCGACGTCGGCGACCAGGGCCACGGGTTCCGGTGCGAGCACGACCTGGCGCAGCGCGGTGACCGCGAGGTCCGGGTCGAGCGGCCGGATGCCGGTGCGGCGGGCCATCGTGGTGGCCCGGTGGCCCGCGGCCATGCCGCCACCGCCCCAGGCACCCCAGGCCACCGAGGTGGCCGGGAGGCCGCGGGAGCGCCGCCGCTCGGCGACGGCGTCCAGGACGGCGTTGGCGGCCGCGTAGTTCGCCTGGCCGGGGTTGCCCACGGCGGCGGACGCGGAGGAGAACAGCGCGAAGACGGCCAGGTCCCGGTCGGCGGTGAGCTCGTCGAGCAGCAGGGCCGACGTGACCTTGGCACGGAACACGGTGGCGAACTGCTCGGCGGTGAGCCCGTCCAGGATGCCGTCGGCCAGCGCGCCCGCGGCGTGCACGACGGCGGTCAGGTCGTCGATGCCGGCCAGCACCGCCGCGAGACTCTCCCGGTCGGCGGTGTCGCAGGCCGTGATGGTGGCCCGGTCCCCCAGTTCGGTGGCCAGGTCCTTGGCTCCCGGCGCCTCCAGGCCGGCCCTGCCGAGCAGCACCAACCGCGGCGCTCCGGCAGCGGCGAGCGCCCGGGCCACCTGGGCGCCGAGGGCACCGGTGCCACCGGTGATCAGGGTGGTGCCCGTCGGTTCCCACACGCGGGCGGGGCGGTGCGGCACCGCCGCCAGGCGGCGCCCGAAGATCGCGGCGGATCGTACGGCCACCTGGTCCTCGCCCTGGGGGTCGGCCAGCACGGCGGCGAGGCGGGTGGTCGTCGCGGTGTCCAGCGTCTCCGGAAGGTCGATCAGGCCGCCCCAGCGGTGCGGGTACTCCAGGGCGGCGACCCGGCCGAGGCCCTGCACGCCGGCCTGCACCACGCCGGGCACCGGCTCGCCGGGACGGACGGCGACGGCGGCCCGGGTGACGCACCACAGCGGCGCAGCCACCCCGGCGTCGCCGAGCGCCTGGACGAGCGCGGTCGTGAGCAGCACGCCGGCCGGCACGTCGGAGATCCGCTCCTCGGCGAGGGCGAGCAGGGACAGCACGCCGGTCACGTCGCGCCCGGCGATGTGCTCGCGCAGCCGCGCCGCCACCACCGGGCGATCCGTGGTGCCGATCTCGACGCGGGTGGCTCCCGCGCCCAGGGCTGCCACCACACCGTCGACCCAGGGGTCGGTGCCGGATCCGGCGGGGACGGCCACGACCCAGCTACCGGCCGGGGTGCCGGAGACCGCCCGGTTCAGCGGCCGCCAGGCGATCTGCTGCCGCCATCCGTCCACGGTGGACTGGTCCGTACGGCGGCGGCGCCAGTCGGACAGGGCGGGCAGGACCTTGGCCAGGGCCTCGCCGTCCACGCCCAGGGTGCCGGTGAGGGTGTCGAAGTCCTCGTTCTGCACCACCGACCAGAACTCGGCGTCGCCCGCGTCGACGTTCCGCGCCGCCGGGCGGTTCTCCGGCCAGAAGCGCCGGCGCTGGAAGGCGTACGTGGGTGCGGCGGTGCGGCGCGCGGTGGTCCCGTCGAGGAACGTGGCCCAGTCCGGTCCGGCGCCGGTGACGTGCAGTCGGGCCAGAGCGTGCGTGAGGGCGACCTCGTCGGCGCGGTCCTTGCGCAGCAGCGGCACGGCGACCGCGTCCGGTGCGCTGTCCGGGACCAGGGCGCTGAGCACGCCGTCCGGACCGATCTCCACGAAGGTGGTGACGCCGTGTGCGGTCAGGCTCCGTACGCTGTCGGCGAAACGGACGGTCTCGCGCACGTGCCGGACCCAGTAACCGGGGTCGGTGACGAGCTCGGCGTCCGCGATGTCGCCGGTCACGTCGGAGACGAGCGGTATCGCGGGGGCGGCGTACGACAGGGTCGCGGCGACCCGGCCGAAGTCGTCGAGCATGGCGTCCATATGAGCCGAGTGAAATGCATGGCTGACCCGCAAACGCCTAGTCTTGCGGCCGTCGGCGGAGAATCCGGCCGCCACCGCGTCCACTGCGGCGCTGTCCCCGGCGATCACGACCGCCGCCGGACCGTTGACCGCGGCGATGCCGACGCCGTCGACGAGACGAGCGGTGACCTCCTGTTCGGTCGCTTCGAGGGCGGCCATCGCGCCACCGCCCGGCAGCGCCTGCATGAGCCGGGCCCGGGCACCGACCAGCTTCACGGCGTCGTCCAGCGAGAAGACACCGGCCACGTGGGCGGCGGCGATCTCACCGATGGAGTGCCCGGCCAGGTAGTCGACCCGGATGCCGAGGGACTCGACGAGCCGGTACAGGGCCACCTCGATGGCGAACAGGGCCGGCTGGGTGTAGCCGGTACGGTCCAGCAGGGCCGCATCGTCGCTGTCCGGCTCGGCGAACAGCAGCTCGCGCAGCGGCCGGTCCAGTTCGGTGTCGAAGCGGGCCAGCACCTCGTCGAGAGCGGTGGCGAAGACCTCGAAGCGGGCGTACAACGCGCGTCCCGCCCCCGCCTGCTGTGCGCCCTGTCCGGAGAACAGCAAGGCGGTACGGCCGCTGGTCGTCCTGCCCCGCACCACCCGGGCCGACGGGGTGCCGTCGACCAGCGCGGCGAGGCCGTCGCGCAGCTCGTCCGGGGTGGAGGCGAGCACGGCAGCGCGGTGCTCGAACTGCGTACGGGCGCTCAGGGTGAGCGCCAGATCGGCCGGAGCCAGATCGGTGCCGAGCAGGCGCCGGGCCTGTTCCCGGACCCCCTCCTGACCGGGCGCGGACACCGGGACGGCGACCACGGACGCGACGATCCCGCCGGGCGGGGCCGGCACCTCGGTGTCCTGTTCGAGGATGACGTGGGCGTTGGTGCCACTCGCACCGAACGACGAGACGCCCGCCCGGCGCGGCCGGTCCACCGCCGGCCAGGGGGTCTCGGCGGTGAGCAGGGACACCGCACCGGCACTCCAGTCGACATGGGACGACGGCCGGTCCACGTGCAACGTCTTCGGCAGCACCCCGTGCCGCATCGCCATGATCATCTTGATGACGCCGGCGACACCGGAGGCGGCCTGGGTGTGGCCGATGTTGGACTTGAGCGCGCCGAGCAGCAGCGGCGTGTCCCTGTCGCGGCCGTAGGTGGCGATCAGCGCCTGGGCCTCGATCGGGTCGCCCAGCGACGTACCGGTGCCGTGTGCCTCGACGGCGTCCACGTCGGTGACCGACAGGCCGGCATTGGCCAGCGCGCGCCGGATGACGCGCTGCTGGGACGGTCCGTTCGGCGCGGTGATGCCGTTCGAGGCGCCGTCGGAGTTGACCGCCGAGCCGCGCAGTACGGCCAGAACCTGGTGCCCGCGCCGCCGCGCGTCGGACAGCCGCTCGACGACCAGCATGCCGACGCCCTCGGACCAGCCGGTGCCCCCGGCCGCGTCGGAGAACGCCCGGCAGCGACCGTCGGCGGCCAGCGCGCCCATCTCGCCGAACTCCACGAAGCCCACCGGGGTGGACATGACGGTGACGCCACCGGCGAGAGCGATCGAGCACTCCCCCGCCCGGAGCGCCTGCGCCGCCAGGTGCAGCGCGACCAGCGACGAGGAGCACGCGGTGTCCACCGTGACCGACGGACCCTCCAGGCCGAGCGTGTACGAGACCCGGCCGGAGAGGAGGCTGGCCGACTGGGCCGTCTCGACATGGCCGATCTGGCCCAGTTCGGGCCGGTAGTCGCCACTGCCGCCGCCGACGAAGACGCCGGTGTCGCCGCCCCGCAGGTGGACCGGGTCGATACCGGCCCGCTCCAGAGCCTCCCAGCTCGCCTCGAGCAGGATCCGCTGCTGCGGGTCGAGCACGATGGCCTCGCGCGGGCTGATCCCGAAGAACGCCGGGTCGAAGTCCGCGACGTCGTAGAGGAACCCGCCGTTGCCGGTGACGCTGCGACCGCGCCCGTCGGCATCGCCGTGGGTGAGCCGGTCGAGGTCCCACCCGCGGTCGGTCGGGAAGTCACCGATCGCGTCGACCTCGTCCCGCAGGAGCTGCCACAGGTCCTCGGGGGAACGGACCCCGCCCGGGTAGCGGCAGGCCATGCCGACGATGACGATCGGATCGCCCGCCACGCCGGCCGCAGGGACCTGCGGGACGGCCTCGCTGCCGCCGGCCAGTTCGTCGTGCAGGAACGTCGCCAGCGCCTGCGGGCTCGGATAGTCGAACACCAGCGTCGCGGGCAGGGTCAACCCCGTCGCGGCGGCAAGCTGGTTGCGCAGGTCCAGCGCGGTGAGCGAGTCGAAGCCCAGGTCGCGGAAGGCCTGGGTGGCAGGCATCGCGTCCGGGTCCGGATATCCGAGGACGGCAGCGGCCTCGGCGCGCACCAGGGCGAGAAGCTGCGAGACGTCCAGCGCGGCAGCCGCCGCCGGTGCGAGCGCCGGGACGACCCGGCAGGCCCGGGCCTCGGGCAGTTCGGCGAAGAGCGAGGATCTGCGGGTACGGGAGAAGGCCGGCGCGAACCGGTCCCAGACCACGTCCGCCACCGTCACCGACGCACCGACCGAGCGGGCGAGGGCGGCGAGCGCCCTTGCCGGTTCCATCGCCGGCAGCCCGTTGACGCGCAGGTGCGCGGCGAGGGACTCCGACGTGGTGCCGGCCCAGGCGCCCCAGGAGACGGCGAAGGCGTGGTCGTGGCGGGCCGCCACGGCATCCACGTAGGCACTCGCGGCGGCCGGGCCGGTCTGTCCCGCGATGCCCCAGACACCGGCGATCGAGGCGAACAGGACGACCATCGGTGCGGCGTCGATGACCCCGTCGATCTGGCTCTGCAGGGCCGGGAGCACGATCGCGGGGTCGTCACCGGTGGCGTCGCCCGCGGCGATCATCAGGACCGCGCTGGGGGTGAGCCCGTCCAGGTCCGGGACGACGGTGAGCTGGTCGCCCAGGTCGGCGCGCAGGTCCTCGTCGTCGCCGGTACCGACGATCACCACGCGGTCGGCGCCCCGGGCGACGAGCCAGCGGGCGACCGGAGCGGCGAAGCCGCCGACGCCGCCGGTGATGGCCACCGTGCCCTCGGGTGCCCAGGCCGGTCCGTCGGCGGTGTCGCGGACCAGGCGGCGGGCGTACACGCCGGAGGCGCGCACCGCGATCTGGTCCTCGTCGCCGAGCACCAGCCGGTCCAGGGTCCGCGCGTCGAGGGTCTCGGGCAGGTCGAGCAGACCGCCCCAGGCGCGGGGGTGGTCGAGGGCGGCGACCCGCCCGGCGCCCCACACGGCGGCCTGATCCGGGTCGCTCGGCGGGTCGCAGCGGCCGGTGTCGACACCGCCGCGGGTGATGCACCACAGCGGCGCGGTGATACCCGCCGCCGCCAGCGCGGCGAGAAGCTCGTGCGGCCACCCGGCCAGCACCGAGACCACCTGGTCGAAGTCGCCGGCGGGCAGCTCGCCGGCCGTCACGACCTCACCGCCGAGCGCCGTCGCCACGGCGTCGGCCCAGGGGTCGTCGCCGGGCGGGACGATCACCAGGCGGCGGCCGCCGGCCCCGGCCGGGGTTACCGGCGACCAGACGATCCGGTACCGCGAGGACGGCCGCTCGTGACGATCCCGCCAGGCGGTCACCGCGGCCAGATCACCGGAGTCGACGGCCGCCCAGAAGTCGGCGTCGGGTCCGGGACCGGCCGCCGGGGCCATCTCGGGCCAGTACGACTCGCGCTGGAACGCGTACGTGGGCAGCGCGGTGCGTCGCGCACCGGTACCGGCGAACAGAACCGTCCAGTCCACGGGCACGCCCGACACGTGCAGCCGGGCGAGAGCGGTGACCACGGCGGTCTCCTCGTCGCGGTCCCGGCGCAACGTCGGCACGCCGTCGACCAGGCCGGCCAGCACCGAGTCCGGGCCGACCTCGACGAAGGTGTCGACGCCGAGGTCGCGCATGGCCTCGGCGGTGTCGGCGAACCGCACCGTCTCGCGCACGTGCCGTACCCAGTAGGCGGGATCGGTGAACAGGTCCGTCTCGACCTTCCCGGTGACGCCGGAGACCAGCGGAAGTTCCGGCGTCCGCAGAGTCACGGTGCGGACCACCGCCTCGAAGTCGGCCAGCATCGGGTCCATCAGGCGGGAGTGGAAGGCGTGCGACACCTTCAGCGCGGTGGAACGTCCGGTGATCGCGCGGCGTACCTGCCGCACCGCCTCCTCCGGTCCGGCGATGACCACCGCGGACGGGCCGTTGACCGCCGCGATCGACACGCCGTCCACCAGCTTCTCGCGCACCTCGGCCTCGGCGGCCTCGACGGCCACCATCACGCCGCCGGCGGGAAGCTCCTGCATGAGCCGGCCCCGGGCGGTGACCAGGGTCCACGCGTCGGGCAGGGACAGCACCCCGGCGACGTGTGCCGCGGCGATCTCCCCGATGGAGTGGCCGCCGACGACCTCGGGCCGCACCCCGAACGACTCGAGGAGCCGGTAGAGCGCCACCTCGACGGCGAAGATGGCGGGTTGCGCGGTGCCCGTGCGGGCCAGCCGGGCCGCGTCGCCGTCCCACCCGAGGTCCGCCCCGATCGCGTCCAGGGCGGCACGGAAGACCGGGAACCGCGCGTACAGCTCGCGGCCCATCCCGGGGCGCTGCGATCCCTGGCCGGAGAAGACCATGCCGACGGTGTGGTCCGCGGCGGCCCCGCGGATCACCGTGTCGCCGACCAGCACCGCCCGCCGGGCGAAGGTGGCCCGGTCCAGCAGCGAGAACCCGACGTCCACCGGGCGAAGACCCGGGGCCGCCTCCCGGATCCGGGTGAGCTGAGCGTCCAGGGCGGCGTCCCCGCGCGCGGAGACCAGAAGCGGCACCGCCTGCGGCACGACCGTCGCGGCGGGCGCCGCCGCGACCGCCACACCCTGTTCGAGGATGACGTGCGCGTTGGTGCCGCTGACGCCGAACGCGGACACGCCGGCCCGGCGCGGATGCCCGTTCTCCGGCCAGTCGCGGGTCTGCTCGACCAGCTCGAGCACACCGGACGACCAGTCGACCCGGCGGGACGCGGCATCCACGTGCAGCGTGCGCGGCATGGTGCCGTGCCGCATCGCGAGGACCATCTTGATGATGCCGGCCACGCCGGCCGCGGCCTGGGTGTGGCCCAGGTTGGACTTGACCGCGCCCAGCATCAGCGGGGCCGGCCGGTCGGCGCCGTAGGCGGCGATGAGCGCCCCCGCCTCGATGGGGTCGCCGAGTGCGGTGCCGGTGCCGTGCGCCTCGACCGCGTCCACCTCGCCGGGGGCGAGGCCTGCGGCGGCCAGCGCGGCCCGGATGACGCGTTGCTGCGCGCGCCCGTTCGGCGCGGTCAGGCCGTTGGAGGCACCGTCCTGGTTGACCGCGGTGCCGCGCACCACGGCGAGGATGTCGTGGCCGTGGCGGACCGCGTCGGAGCGGCGTTCCAGTACGACGATGCCGGCGCCCTCGGACCAGGCGGTGCCGTCCGCGCCCTCGGCGAAGGCTTTGCACCGGCCGTCCGGGGCCAGGCCGCCCTGCGCGCTGAACTCGACGAAGGCGTCCGGGCTGGACATCACCGACGCGCCGCCGGCCAGGGCGAGGGTGCACTCGCCGGCCCGTAGCGCGCTCGCGGCCAGGTGCAGCGCGACGAGCGACGCCGAGCAGGCGGTGTCCACGGTGACGGCGGGCCCCTCCAGGCCGAGCGTGTACGACAACCGGCCGGACAGCACGCTCGCGGTGTTCCCGGTGGCCACGTGGCCCTGCACGTCGGCGGTGCCGCGGCGCAGCACGTTCAGGTAGTCCTGACCGTTGGTGCCGACGAAGACACCGGTGGCCGAGCCGCGCAGCCCGGTCGGGTCGATGCCGGCCGCCTCCAGGGCCTCCCAGCCCGTCTCCAGCAGGAGCCGCTGCTGCGGGTCCATGGCCAGCGCCTCGCGCGGGCTGATACCGAAGAACGGGGCGTCGAAGCGGCTGACGTCGTGCAGGAAGCCACCCTCCAGCGTGGCCGAGCCGCCACGGGCCAGAGCGTCCAGGTCCCAGCCCCGGTCGGTCGGGAACCCGGAGATGGCGTCGGTACCCTCGGCGAGCAGCCGCCACAAATCCTCGGGGGTCTGCACGCCGCCCGGGAACCGGCAGCCCATGCCGACGATGACGATGGGATCGTCGGATCCGCCGGTGCCGGCCACCGTGGGCAGCGGGGCGTCGGTGACGGCACCGGTCAACCGGGCGAGCAGATGGTCGGCCAGGTCGACCGGGGTCGGATAGTCGAACACCAGCGTGGCGGGCAGGGCCAGCCCCGTCGCCGCGCCCAGGCTGTTGCGCAACTCGACGATGGTCAGCGAGTCGAAACCGAGGTCGCTGAAGGCCTGCTCGGCGCCGATGCCGCTGCGGTCGGGGTGCCCGAGCACCGCCGCGGCGCTGGCGCGTACCAGATCGAGGACGAACCTCGTCCGGGCCGCACCGGTACGGCCGGCGAGTTGTTCGCGCAGGTCGGCGCTGCCGGCGGGGGCGGCGACGGCGGCGCGGCGCACCTCGGGCAGGTCGGCCAGCAGCGCGCCGGCGAAGATCTGGGCGTACCGCCGCCAGTCGACGTCGGCGACGGTGATCGCGACGTCCTCCCGCTCCACGGCCTGTTCCAGGGCGGCGACGGCGAGGGCCGGGGACATCGGGGTGAAGCCGCCACGCTTGACGCGCTCCTGCACGAGGGACCCGTCGGTGGCCATGCCGGCTTCGGCCCACGGGCCCCAGGCGATCGCGGTGGCCGGCAGCCCCTGCGCGCGCCGGACGGCGGCGAAGGCGTCGAGCCAGGCGTTGGCGGCCGCGTAGTTGCCCTGCCCGGCGGCGCCGAGGACGCCGGAGGTCGAGGAGAACAGCACGAACGCGCGTGCCTCGGGCGTGAGCTCGTGCAGGTTGCGGGTGGCGTCGACCTTGGCCCGCCGGACGGTGGCGAAGCGCTGCGGGGTGAGTGCGTCGATCATGCCGTCGTCCACGACGCCCGCGGTGTGGAAGACGTTCACGACGGTGTGCCCGGCCAGTGCCGCCGCGAGCGCATCGCGGTCGGCCGCGTCGCAGGCGACGACGGTGGCCCGGGACCCGAGCTCGGCGGCCAGGTCCGCGGCGGCGGGGGCATCCAGGCCACGGCGGCTCAGCAGCAGCAGATGCTCGGCACCGCGCTCGGCGAGGTGCCGGGCCAGGTGCGCACCGATGCCGCCGGTTCCGCCGGTGATCAGCGTGGTGCCGCCGGTCAGGTCCAGCGGGCGGCGCCGGGCGGCACCGGCCGGGGCGTGCACCAGGCGGCGGGCGAAGACACCGGTGCTGCGGACCGCGAGCTCGCCGCCGGCGAAGCTGAGCCGGCCGACGGCAGCGGGATCGAGGTCGATCAGCCCGCCCCACCGGTCCGGATGTTCCAGGGCGACGACGCGGCCGAGCCCCTGGATCGCCGCCTGCTCCGGCGCCGGAGCCGGGTCGGTGTCGGTGACCGCCACGGCCCCGCGGGTGATCAGCCAGAGCGGCGCGGTGATGCCCGCGTCGCCGAGTGCCTGCACGGCGGCGGCCGTGGTGGCCGCGTCGGGAAGAAGTGACACGACCCCCTCGACGGGGTCGGCGCCGGCCAGGCTCGCCGCGATCACGGACCGGTCCGGGCCGGCGACGGTGATCGCGGTGGCGCCGAGGGCGGTGACCACCTCGCCGGTATCGCCGGGGCCGACCAGGGCGAGCCAGGGTCCGCTGCGGGTCTCCACCCCGCTGACCGGCTGCCACGTGATCCGGTAGCGCAGGCCGTCCAGGGCTGACGCCTGGGTGCGGCGGCGGCGCCACGTGGTGAGGGTCTGCCGGGCGGTCTCGTCCAGCGGCAGATCACCGTTCTCCACCGCGGCCCAGAACTCCGCGTCGACGGTGTCGGCCAGATCGGCCGCCGCGGGCCAGAACCGCTGCCGCTGGAAGGGGTACGTGGGCAGGTCGAGCCGGAGGCCGGCGGCTGGGAAGACGCCCGCCCACCGTACGTCCGCGCCCCGGGCGT
Organism: Couchioplanes azureus; assembly: GCF_014648355.1. Taxonomy (GTDB): domain Bacteria; phylum Actinomycetota; class Actinomycetes; order Mycobacteriales; family Micromonosporaceae; genus Actinoplanes; species Actinoplanes azureus. The sequence goes on along the minus strand of NZ_BMQY01000014.1, from coordinate 98,922 downwards.
ACACCTTGGCCAGGGCGGTGTGCAGGGTGGTCACCTCGTCGCGGTCGCGGCGCAGCGCCGGGACCGTCACGAGGGTGTCGCCGGCAGCACCGCTGAGGCTGGCGTCCGGCCCGATCTCCAGCGCGGTGCCGGTGCCGTTGTCGGCGAGCCACTGCACGGCGTCGGCGAACCGGACGGTGGCGCGGACCTGATCCACCCAGTAGTCGGCGCTGGACAGCCGCTCGGCCTCGACCGGGCCGCCGGTCACCGTGGAGATCAGCGGGATCAGCGGGGGCCGGTAGGTGACCGTACGGGCCACTGCCGCGAAAGCCGCCAGCATCGGGTCCATGTGCGCACTGTGGAACGCGTGGCCGACGCTGAGCCGCTTGGTCCGGGCGAACCGCGCGGCGACCGCGCTGACCGGCCCCTCGTCGCCGGCCAGCACCAGCGAGCGGGCACCGTTGACCGCGGCGATCGAGACACCGTCGGTGAGCAGCGGCAGCACCTCGTCCTCGGCGGCCTCGACGGCGATCATCACGCCGCCGCCGGGCAGCTCGGACATCAGCCGGCCGCGCGCGGCGACCAGGGTGCAGGCGTCCTCGACGGTCAGCACGCCGGCGACGACCGCCGCGGCGTACTCGCCGATGGAGTGACCGGCCACCCGGTCGGGGGTCAGGCCCCAGGACTCGACGAGCCGGAACAGCGCCAGCTCCAGCGCGAACAGGGCCGGCTGGGTCCACCGGGTGTCGTCGAGCAGGGCCGCCTCGGCGCTGCCCGGCGCGGCGGTCAGCAATGCGCCGAGGGGCCGGTCGAGCAGCTGGTCGAAGTGCACCAGGATCTCGTCGAGAGCCTGGGCGTAGGCCGGGAACCGCTCGTACAGCGCGCCGCCCATCCGGGCGCGCTGGCTGCCCTGGCCGGTGAACAGGAACGCCAGGCCGCCGCGGGCCGGGCCGTCGGTGACCAGGGCCGGGTGCTGAGCGCCGTCGCCCAGTGCCGCCAGGGCGAGCGAGACCTCCGCACGGTCCTGGCTGACCACGGCGGCCCGCTGCGGCAGGCTGGTGCGAGCGGTCGCGAGGGCGGCGGCCACCTCGCTCAGCGGCAGCTCCGGCCGCTCGTCCAGCCAGGACCGCAGGCGTACGGCCTGCGCGCGCAACGCGGCGGGAGTACGGGCGGACAGCACGATCGGGCCGCTCTCGCCCGCCCCGCGCGCCACCGGCGCGGCCGCGGGTGCCTGTTCCAGCACGGTGTGCACGTTGGTGCCGCTGAGCCCGAAGGACGAGACGGCGGCCCGGCGCGGCCGGTCCACCCGGGGCCAGTCGGTCGGGTCGGTGACCAGCTCGATCGCGCCGGGGGTCCAGTCGACGTGCGGGGACGGCTGGTCCACGTGCAGGGTGGCCGGAACCGTACCGTGCTGCAGCGCGAGCACCATCTTGATCACGCTCGCCACGCCGGAGGCCATCTGGGTGTGGCCGATGTTGCTCTTCACCGAGCCGAGCAGCAGCGGGCGCGAGCGCTGGCGACCGTACGTGGCGAGCAACGCCTGCGCCTCGATGGGATCGCCGAGCTTGGTCCCGGTGCCGTGCCCGTCGACGACGTCCACCTCGCCGGGCTCGACGCCGGCATTGGCCAGCGCCTGCCGGATGACCCGCTGCTGCGCCGGCCCGTTCGGGGCGGTCAGGCCGTTCGAGGCGCCGTCGGAGTTCACCGCCGAGCCACGGATCACCGCGAGGATCCGGTGGCCGTTGCGCTGCGCGTCCGAGAGCCGCTCGACGAGCACCAGACCGACACCCTCGGCGAGGCTCATGCCGTCGGCCGCCTCCGCGTAAGCCTTGCAGCGTCCGTCGACGGCCATGGCACGCTGCCGGCTGAAGCCGACGAACGCGTTCGGCGTGGCCATCACGCTGACGCCACCGGCCAGGGCCAGATCCGTCTCCCCGTTGCGCAGCGACTGGCAGGCCAGGTGCAGGGCGACCAGCGACGAGGAGCACGCGGTGTCCAGCGTGACCGCCGGGCCCTCGAAGCCGTACGTGTAGGACAGCCGCCCGGACAGGACGCTGGAGATGGTGCCGGTGACCAGGTGGCCTTCGGCACCGTCCTGCACCGCGGTGCCGGCGCTGTAGTCCTGGTAGCTGGCGCCGATGAACGTGCCGGTCCGACTGCCCCGCAGGGTGACGGGGTCGATGCCGGCCCGTTCCAGGGCCTCCCAGCTCGTCTCGAGCAGCAGCCGCTGCTGCGGGTCCATGGCGAGCGCCTCGCGCGGCGAGATGCCGAAGAACCCGGCATCGAAGTCGGCCACGTCGCGCAGGAAGCCGCCGCGCACCGAATAGGTCTTGCCGGAGCGGTCCGGGTCCGGGTCGTACAGTCCGTCCGTGTCCCAGCCACGGTCGGCGGGGAACTCGGTGATCGCGTCGCCACCGGCCGAGATCAGGTTCCACAGCTCCTCGGGCGAGCTGACGCCGCCGGGATAGCGGCAGCTCATCGCGATGATGGCGATCGGCTCGTCGGTGCCTGCGGCGCCGGTGACCGACGCCGTGGCGGCGGCCGCGCCGAGGAGTTCGCCGCGCAGGAAGTCGGTCAGGGCGCGCGGGCTCGGATAGTCGAAGACGAGCGTGCTGGGCAGCCGCAGGCCCGTCCTGCCGGACAGCCGGTTGCGCAGGTCGACGGCGGTCAACGAGTCGAAGCCGACGTCCCGGAAGGCCTTGTGCTCGGCGAGCGTCTCGGACGAGGCGTGGCCCAGCACGGCGGCGGCCTCGCCACGGACCAGATCCAGCACGGCCCGGTCGCGTTCGGCTTCGGGCAGGGCGCGGACCCGGGCGGCGAACGCGCCGTCGCCGGTCGGCGCCTGCACGGCAAGCGCGGCGACCTCCGGCACGTCCTCGAACAGGGTGGTGGGCCGCGACGAGGTGAAGACCGGGTAGTACCGGTCCCAGTCCACGTCCGCGACCGTGACGACGGTGTCGTCCGACTCAAGGGCCTGCTGGAGGCCGGCCAGGGCGAGGGCCGGAGCCATGAAGGCCAGGCCGCTGCGCCGGATCATCGACGGATCGACCCGGCCCAGCTCGAGATCGTCGGACCAGATGCCCCAGGAGATCGAGGTGGCCCGGGCACCGCGGGAGCGGCGCTGTTCGGCGAGCGCGTTCAGGTAGGCGTTGGCGGCGACGTAGGCGGCGTGCTGGCCGCTGCCCCACATGCCGGCGGTGGACGAGTAGAGCACGAAGTCGTCGAGGTCGTCGCCGAGCAGCTCGTCGAGCAATCGGGCCCCGGTCGCCTTGGCGTGCAGCACCTTGTCGAAGGCGTCCAGGCTGGTGGACTCGAGGGAGGCCAGCTCGATGACGGCGGCGGTGTGCACGACCGTACGGACGGGGGTGCCCTCGGCCGACAGCCGGTCGATCAGGGCGCTCAGCGCATCCCGGTCGGTGATGTCGCAGGCGACCGCCTCGGCGGTGCCGCGCAGCGACTCGATCAGCCCGGCCACGCCGGGTGCCTGCGGGCCACGCCGGGAGACGAGCACGATCTTCTCGGCGCCCTGGTCCGCGAGCCAGCCGGCCAGGTGCGGGGCGAGGGTGCCGGTGCCGCCGGTGATGAGGACGGTGCCGGTCGGCGCCCACTGCCTCTTCCGCTCGGCCGGCGCCCGCAGGATGCGCCGCGCGAGGACGCCGGACGAGCGGATCGCCACCTGGTCCTCGCCGGTGCCGCCGGTGAGGACCGCGGCGAGGCGTTCGCCCGCCCGCCGGTCCAGCCCGGCGGGCAGGTCGATGACGCCACCGAAGCGCTGCGGGTGCTCCAGGGCGGCGGTCCAGCCGAGGCCGGCGATCTGGGCCTGGATCGGGTGGGTGATCCGGTCCGCGCGCCCGGCCGCGACGGCACCGCGGGTGAGGAACCAGAGCGGTGCCTCGATCCCGGCCTGGATGAGCTCGATGCTGGCGGCCAGGCCGGCGGTGAGGCCCGGGTGGGAGGCGCTGGGCTGATCCTGCGCGGCCAGCACGGACACCACGCCGGCCAGGTCGCCGGTGGCGTCCCGCACGACGGTGGCGCCGTGGGCGGTGAGCGCGGCCTCGACCTCGGGGTCCTCGCCGACCAGGAGCCAGGCGCCGGTGAGCAGCGCCGGTGGCAACGCCGTGACCGGCTTCCAGGCCGCCCGGTAACGCCACCGGTCGATGGTGGAGCGGTCTGCGCGGCGGCGACGCCACTGGGACAGGGCGGGCAGGACCGGGGCGAGGGCCGCCGCGTCGAGCTCCAGGTCCGCCGCGAGGGTGTCGACGTCCTCGCCCTCGACAGCGGTCCAGAACTCGTCGTCCGCCGGGTCCGCGGTACCGCCGGCCGGCGTCGGGCGGATCGCCCAGAGGAACTCCTCGGTGAACGCGTACGTGGGCAGTGGTACCCGCCGGGCGCCGGTGCCGGCGAAGGCCGGGCGGAAGTTCACCCGTACCCCGCGGACGAAGGCCTCGGCCAGCGAGATCAGGAAGCGGTCCAGCCCGCCGGTGTCGCGGCGCAGCGTGCCCACCACGACGACCGGTCCGGGAGCGTCCTCGGCGACGGCCTGCACGCCCATGGTCAGCACCGGATGCGGACTGCACTCGACGAAGCAGCGGTGGCCCAGCTCGATCAGGCTGCCGATCGCCGGCCCGAACCGCACGGTGTGGCGCAGGTTGCGGAACCAGTAGTCGGCGTCCAGCCCGCCGGTGTCCAGCCAGTCGCCGGTGAGGGTGGAGAAGAACGGGACGTCCGCGGTCTGCGGCCTGATCGGGGCGAGGGTCTCGAGGATCTGCTCGCGCAGCAGCTCGACCGAGTCGGAGTGCGAGGCGTAGTCCACCGGGATGCGGCGTACCCGGATCTCCTCGGCGGTGAGCTGCTCGACCAGGACGTCCAGTGGCTCGACCGGCCCGCAGACCACGACCGCACCGGGTCCGTTGATCGCGGCGACGGACAGGCCGGTCCCGTCGATGCGGCTCGCGGCGTCGTCGGCACTCAGCGCGACGGAGATCATCCCGCCGGTCCCGGCGAGGGAGGAGGCGATCGCCTGGCTGCGCAGAGCGACCACGCGGGCGCCGTCGGACAGCGACAGCGCGCCCGCCACCGTGGCCGCGGCGATCTCGCCCTGGGAGTGGCCGACCACCGCGTCGGGCCGGACGCCGTGCGCCTGCCACATCGCGGCGAGCGACACCATCACCGCGAACGAGGCGGGCTGGACCACGTCGACGCGGTCCAGCGTCGGTGCGCCGTCGACCTGGCGCAGCACGTCGATCAGGTTCCAGTCACAGAACTCGCTCAGGGCGGCCGCACACTCGCCGAGGCGCTCGGCGAAGACCGGCGACTCGTCCAGCAGCCGCGCCCCCATGCCGGCCCACTGCGCACCCTGGCCGGGGAAGACGAAGACGGTCCGACCGTCCACGTCGGCGGTGCCGGTGACCAGATTGGCCGCCGGTACGCCGGCGGCAAGACTCGCCGCGCCGGACAGCAGCTCCTCGGTGGTCGCGCCGACCACCACGGCCCGCTGCTCGAACAGCGATCGGCTGGTCAGCAGGGAGAGACCGACGTCGGCCGGTTCGGCCCCGGCGAGGGTGGCCAGGTTCGCCGCCTGACCGGCCAGGGCGGTGGGCGTACGGGCGGAGACGATCCAGGGCAGCGGCCCCTCGTACGGCACCCGCTCGGGCTGCGGGGCGGGCTGCGGCGCCTGCTCGATGACGGCATGCGCGTTGGTGCCGCTGATGCCGAAGGAGGACACCGCTCCCCGGCGGATCCGCTGCGGGTCCTCGGGCCAGCCGGCCGGCTCGTGCAGCAGGCTGATCGTGCCCGGCGTCCAGTCGATGTGCGTCGAGGGGAGATCCGCGTGCAGGGTCGCGGGCAGCGACTCGTGGCGCAGCGCCAGCACCAGCTTGATGATCCCGGCCACGCCCGCTGCGGACTGCGTGTGGCCGATGTTGGACTTCACCGAGCCGAGCAGCAGCGGGCGCCCCGGGTCACGGTCACGGCCGTACGTGGCCTGCAACGCCTGCACCTCGATCGGATCACCGAGCGCCGTGCCGGTGCCGTGCGCCTCGACCACATCGATGTCGGCGGTGCCCAGTCCGGCGTTGCTCAGCGCCTGGCGGATGACCCGCTGCTGCGCCGGGCCGTTCGGGGCGGTCAAGCCGTTGGAGGCACCGTCGGAGTTCACGGCGCTGCCCCGGACCACGGCCAGGATCGGGTGGCCGAGGCGCTGGGCGTCGGAGAGCCGTTCGAGCACGATGACGCCGACGCCCTCGGCCAGCGTCATCCCGTCCGCGGAGTCGGAGAACGCCTTGCAGCGGCCGTCCTTCGCCAGTGCCCGCTGCCGGCTGAACGCGATGAACGGGTTCGGGTTGGTCATCACCGTGGCACCGCCGGCCAGGGCGAGGCTGGTCTCCCCATGGCGCAGCGACTGACAGGCCAGGTGCAGCGCCACCATGGACGACGAGCAGGCCGTGTCCACGGTGACCGCGGGGCCCTCCAGGCCGAACAGGTAGGCGAGGCGGCCGGAGAGCACGCTGGGGCTCGTCCCGGTGACGGCGTGCCCGGCGGCGTCGGTGTCCAGGCCCAGCCCGTAGTCCTGGTAGGACGAGCCGATGAAGGTGCCGGTGCGGCTCCCGTGGACGTCGGCCGGGTCGATGCCGGCCCGTTCGAACGCCTCCCACGTGGTCTCCAGGAGCAGCCGCTGCTGCGGTTCCATGGACAGCGCCTCGCGCGGCGAGATGCCGAAGAATCCGGGGTCGAACTGTCCCGCCTCGTGCAGGAAGCCGCCCTGGGTGGAGTAGGTGGTGCCGGCGTGGTCGGGGTCCGGGTCGTAGAGGTTGTCCACGTCCCAGCCGCGGTTCACCGGGAAGTCGCCGATCGCGTCGGATCCCTCGGCGATCAGCCGCCAGAACTGCTCCGGGGTGCGGACCCCGCCGGGGAAACGGCAGGCCATCCCGATGATGGCGATCGGCTCGTGCAGGGCCATGCCGTCGCCGCCCGTACCGGCGAGGTCGCCGGCGGTGCCCAGGATCCCGTCGCGCAGGAACTCGGCCAGGGCCACCGGGGTCGGGTAGTCGAAGGCGAGGGTGCTGGGCAGCGTGAGCCCGGTCGCCGCGACCAGGCGCTTGCGCAGTTCGACCGCGGTGAGCGAGTCGAAGCCGGCGTCGCGGAAGGCACGCCGCTCGGCGACGCCCTCGGCGGAGGCATGACCGAGCACGGCGGCGGCCTCGGTACGTACCAGGTCGATGAGCAGCCGGGTCTGCGCCTCGGGACCGAGGCCGTGCAGCTTGCCGCTCATCGGGGAGACGGCACCGGACGGCTGGTCGGCCGCGGCGAGCGCGCGTACGTCCGGCAGGTCGTCGAACAGGACGCTGGCGCGGGCCGCGGTGAAGACCGGGTGGTAGGTGGCCCAGTCCACGTCGGCGACGGTGAGCGTGACGTCGTGCTGTAGGACGGCGCGGCGCAGCTCGGCCACGGCGGCTTCCGGGCGCAGGAAGTGCAGACCGCTGCGGCGCAGGTTCTCCGACATCGCCTCATGGGTGGCCATGCCGGCGTCGGCCCAGGGACCCCAGGCGATGGAGGTGGCCGCGAGGCCGCGGGCGCGGCGGTGCTGGGCGAGCGCGTCCAGATAGGCGTTCGCGGCGCCGTACGCGCTCTGCCCGGCACTGCCCCAGACGCCGGCGATGGACGACACCAGGACGAAGAAGTCCAGGTCGTGACCGTCGAGAAGGCGGTCGAGGTGGGCCGCACCGGCCATCTTGGCGGCCGTGATCGCGGCAACCTCGTCCAGCGAGGCGGCGGTCAGCGGGCCGGCCTGGCCGACACCCGCGGCGTGCACCACGCCGGTCGGCGGATGCGCGGCGATGACCGCGGCGAGCGCGTCCCGGTCGGCGGTGTCACAGGCGACCACGGTCACTCGCGGGCCCAGGGCCTCGAGTTCGGCGGTCAGCTCGGCGGCGCCGGGGGCATCGGGGCCGCGCCGGCCGGTGAGCACCAGGTGCTGCGCCCCGGCGCCGGCGAGCCAGCGGGCCACGGTGGCCCCCAGCGCGCCCGTGCCGCCGGTGATCAGCACGGTGCCGGAGGCGGGGAACGCCTCCGGGGCCGGTACCGAGGCAACCGCATGGCGGCGGAGGCGGGCAGCGTGCACTCCGGTGGCACGGATCGCCAGCTGGTCCTCGCCGTGGTGCGCGGCGAGCACGCTGACCAGCCGCTGCACCGCGGCGCCGTCGAGGGTGGGCGGCAGGTCGATGAGGCCGCTCCACGGGACCGGCCGCTCCAGCGCGGCGACCCGGCCGAATCCCCAGGCGGCCGCCTGTGCCGGGTTCTCCAGGTTGTCGCCGGGCCCGGTGGCGACCGCGCCGCGCGTGAGCGTCCAGACCGGCACGCCCCACGTGACGTCGGCGAGCGCCTGGGCCAGGGTGATCACGCCGGCCAGGCCCGCGGGCAGCCCCGAAGCGGCGTCGCCCGGCGCGTCCGCGAGGGCCAGCAGGGACAGGACCCCGGCGACCTCGCGGTGGCCTTCCAGGGCGGTGGCAACAGCGGTCCGGTCCAGCCCGGTGACGTCCAGGACCGCGAAGCGGGCGCCGTGCCCCCGCAGTGGCTCGACGACCGGTGCGGCGTCGGTCCCGTCGGCAGTGACCACCAACCAGGTGCCTTCCAGCACCGGGGCGGCCGCGGCCCGGACGGGCTTCCAGTGCACCCGGTAGCGCAGAGCGTCCAGGGCGGCGTTCTCGGCACGACGCCGGTGCCAGGAGGAGAGGGCGGGCAACAGCGCGTACAGCGACGCGTGCTGCTCGTCGCGCAGACCGAGCAGGTCGGCCAGGGTGCCGGCATCGCCGCTGTCCACCGCCGCCCACAGGTCACCGTCCGGCCGGTCGGCAATGACGCCCGGTGCGACGGTGTCCGGCCAGTAGAGCTCGTTCTGGAACGCGTAGGTGGGCAGGTCCACCCGCCGCGCCGACGGGCCGAAGTATGCCGGCCAGTCGACGGCGAGGCCGCGTACGTGCAACCGGCCGAGCGCCGCGCTGAGCGCCCGCACCTCGTCGCGGTCGTCGCGCAGGGCCGGGATCGCCTCCGCGTCCAGCACCCCTTCGGTCAGCGCGGCGAGCACTCCGCCGGGTCCCGCCTCGATGAGGGTACGGGCGCCGGTGGACGCCACGCCGTCGGCGAAGCGCACCGGCTCGCGGACGTGCCGCGCCCAGTACCCGGGGTCGGTGAACAGCGTGGTCTCGGTCCGCCCGGTGACGTTGGAGACCAGCGGGATGGTCGGCACGGCGAGCTGCAGACCGGCGACCACCGCGGTGAACTCCTCCAGCATCGGTTCCATGCGATGCGAGTGGAACGCGTGGCTGACCGCGAGCCGCTTGGCCTTGCGATCGGCGCGGGAGGCGACGACCGCCTCCACGGCGTCCTCGTCACCGGAGAGCACCACCGAACGCGGACCGTTGATCGCGGCGATCGAGACGCCGTCGCGGAGCGTGACCTCGTCCTCGGCGGCCTCGAGCGCGATCATCGTGCCGCCGGAGGGCAACGCCTGCATCAGGCGGCCCCGGGCGGTGACCAGAGCGGCCGCGTCCGGCAGTGTGAACACACCCGCCACGTGCGCGGCCGCGATCTCACCGATGGAGTGGCCGATCAGCACATCGGGGCGTACGCCCAGCGAGCACAGCAGCCGGTAGAGCGCGACCTCGACGGTGAACAGCGCGGGCTGCGCCCAGCCGGTCTCGTCCAGGGTCGCCGGGTCGGTGCCCCAGACGACGTCGCGCAGGCCGTCGAAGTGGGCGCTGATCGCGTCGAACGCCTCGGCGAAGACCGGAAAGCGGGCGTAGAGCTCCCGCCCCATGCCGAGTCGCTGGGCCCCCTGCCCCGTGAACAGCACGGCGAGCTTCCCCGCGCCACCGGCCTCGCCGGTGATCAGGCCGGGGTCGGTGCGGTCGGCGGCGAGGGCGGTGAGTGCCCGCGTCAGCTCCTCGCGGTCGCCGACGAGCACGGCGCGCTGCTCGAACGCCGATCGGGTGGTGGCCAGCGACAGACCGAGGTCGGCGGTGTGCTGGCCGGTGAGGAACGTACGCAATCGAGCGGCCTGGTCGCGCAGCGCGCCCCGGCTGCGGCCGGACAGCGTCCAGGCGGCCACGGGTCCGGCGTCCTCGGCCTGGTCGACGGGCGGTGCGTCCGGCCCCTGCTCCAGGATGAGGTGGGCATTGGTGCCGGAGATGCCGAAGGAGGACACCGCGGCGCGGCGCGGCCGGTCGAGCGAGGGCCAGGGGGTGTGCCCGTCGACCAGCCGGACCGCACCGGCGGACCAGTCCACGTGGGACGAGGGCGGGTCGGAGTGCAGGCTGCGCGGCACGGTGCCGTGGCGCATCGCCATGACCATCTTGATCACCCCCGCCACGCCGGCGGCGGCCTGGGTGTGACCGATGTTCGACTTCACCGAGCCGAGCAGCAGCGGGCGGTCCTCGGCGCGGTCCTGCCCGTACGTGGCGAGCAGCGCCTGCGCCTCGATGGGGTCGCCGAGCGTGGTGCCGGTGCCGTGCGCCTCGACGACGTCGACGTCGCCGGCGCCGATCCCGGCCGTGGCCAGCGCGGCCCGGATGACCCGCTGCTGGGACGGGCCGTTCGGCGCCGTCAGGCCGTTGGAAGCACCGTCGGAGTTGACCGCGGAACCCTTCACCACCGCGAGCACGGTGTGCCCGTTGCGCCGTGCGTCGGACAGCCGTTCGAGGACGACCACACCGACGCCCTCGGACCAGCCGACGCCGTCCGCGCTGTCGGAGAACGCCTTGCAGCGCCCGTCCGGGGACAGACCACGCTGCCGGGAGAACTCGATCAGCGAGGTGGGGGTCGACATCACGGTGACGCCACCGGCCAGGGCGAGGCTGCACTCGCCCGCCTGCAGGGCGTGCATCGCCCAGTGCATGGCGACCAGCGACGAGGAGCAGGCCGTGTCGACCGAGACGGCCGGGCCCTCCAGACCGAGCGCGTAGGCGACCCGGCCGGAGGCGATGCTGGCCGAGGTGCCGCTGCCCTGGAAGCCCTCGAACTGCGGGCCGGTGAGGAACGCCGAGTAGTCGTTGTACATGATGCCGGCGAAGACGCCCGTACGGCTGCCGCGCAGCGTGACCGGGTCGATGCCGGAACGCTCGATGGCCTCCCACGACGCTTCCAGCAGCAGCCGTTGCTGGGAATCGGTGGCCAGGGCTTCGCGGGGGCTCATGCCGAAGAACGCGGGGTCGAATTCACCGGCGTCGTGCAGGAAACCGCCGTAGCGGGCGTAGGTCGTGCCCAGGTGGTCCGGGTCGGGGTCGTAGAGGTGGTCCAGGTCCCAGCCGCGGTTCACCGGGAGGCCGGAGATGGCGTCGGTCTCCTCCTCGACCAGCCGCCACAGGTCCTCGGGTGACCTGACACCGCCGGGATACCGGCAGCTCATCCCGACGATGACGATCGGGTCACCGGAGTGGGCGGCGAGCGGCGCGGCGACGGCGTCCTCGCGCGCCGTACCCATCAGCTCGTCGAGCAGGTGGGCGGCGAGCGCGGCGACGGTGGGATAGTCGAAGACGACGGTGGCCGGGGTACGCAGACCGGTCACCGCGGCGAGACGGTTACGCAGCTCGACGGCGGTGAGCGAGTCGAAGCCGAGGTCGGTGAACGGGCGCACGGGTTCGACGTCGTCCGGGTCCTCGTGGCCCAGCACGGCGGCGACCTGCACCCGGACCAGCTCGACCAGGGTGCCGAGACGCTCGTCGGCGCCGAGCCGGGAGAGCTGCTGGACCAGGCTCGCCACCGCCTGGGTGCCGGACACGGCGGAGCGGCGCGGGGCACGGATCAGCCCGCGCAGGAACGCCGGTACCTCGCCGCGGGCGCGCAGCGCCGGCAGGTCCAGCCGAACCGGGAGCAGCACGGCCGCGGCACCGGACAGGGCGGCGTCGAACAGCGCGACACCCTGTTCGGCGGTGAGCGCCGGGGTGCCGGCCCGGGCGAGCCGGTCCAGGTCCGTCCCGGACAGCGCGCCGGTCATGCCGGATCCGGCGGCCCACGGCCCCCACCCGAGAGAGACCGCGGACTTCCCTTCGGTACGCCGCAGCTCGGCCACCGCGTCCACGAAGGCGTTCGCCGCCGCATAGTTGGCCTGACCGGCCGCGCCGACGGTGCCGGAAAACGAGGAGAAGACCACGAACCCGGCGACCGCACCCACCGCGCGGTGCAGGTTCCACACCGCATCCGCCTTGGGCCGCAGCACGGTTTCCAGGCGCTGCGGCGTCAGCGACTCGATGACGCCGTCGTCGAGCACGCCCGCCGAGTGCACGACCGCGGTCAGGTCGGGGATCGCGCCGATCAGGGCGTCCACCGCGGCCGGATCGGCGACGTCGCACGCGGAGACGACCGCGTGCGCTCCGGCCGCCGCCAGCTCGTCGAGCAGCTCGGCCACGCCGGCGGCGTCCGCGCCGCGGCGGCTGACCAGCAGCAGTTTGCGCACGCCGCGGCCGGCCAGGTGCCGGGCGACGACCGCGCCGAGTCCGCCGGTGCCGCCGGTGATCAGCACCGTACCGTCGGGGTCCCAGCCGAGGTCGCCGGCCGTGGCGGTGGCGCGGGACAGGCGGCCGCACCGGATCTCGCCGCCGCGCAGGGCGAGCTGCGGCTCGTCGACGCCGAGCGCGGCCAGCAGTCCGTCGGTGCCACCGGCCGGGTCCAGGTCGACCAACCCGAACCGGCCGGGGTGCTCGGCCTGGGCGGAGCGGATCAGCCCGCGTACCGCGGCAGCGGCCGGATCGGTGTCCGCGCCTCGGGTGACGAAGACGAGCCGGCGGGTGTTGCCCCGGTCGGCGAGCCACTCCTGCACCTGGGCGAGCGCGGCGGCCGTTGCGGTGTGCGCACCGGCCACGGGATCGCCGGTCGGCGCCACCTGGGTGAGCACCACATCGGCGGCGTCGTCGACCGGCAGGCCGGCGGCGAGGCCGAAGGCGTCCGGCCCGGTCAGGGCGACGGCGGGCGGCACCGCGGAGGTGCTGCGGACCGGCACCCAGTCGAGGCGGTACAGCGCCTCACGGGCCGGCTGTGCGGCACCCCCGGCGGCGCGCAGGGCGAGCGATCCGACCGAGACGACCGGCTCGCCCGACGCGTCGCAAGCGGTGATGGTGACCGCGTCGTCGCCGGCCGGGGACAGCTTCACCCGCAGCGCGGTGGCCCCCGAGGCGTGCAGGGTGACGTCCTGCCAGGCGTACGGCAGCCCGGCCAGGCCCATCAGCGAGGCGGCATGCAGGACCGCGTCGAGCAGGGCGGGGTGGATGCCGAACGCGTCGGCCTCGACGGTCTCCGGCAGGGCCACCTCGGCGTACACGTCGTCGCCGTGCCGCCAGGCTGCCCGCAGGCCCTCGAAGGACGGGCCGTACGCGAACCCGGCGTCCGCCATCCGGGCGTAGTGACCGGTCAGGTCGAGTTCCTCGGCGCCCTCCGGCGGCACGGCGCCGCCCTGTGCCAGGTACGCGCCGGAGGTCAGCACACCGGACGCGTGTGCCGTCCACGGCTCGTCCTCAGCGCCTTCGGGCCGCGAGTAGACGTTCACGGTGCGCCGGCCGGTCCCGTCCGGGCTGCTCACCCACACCTGCACGTCGACGCCGCCGGTGGCCGGCAGCGGCAGCGGCGCCGCGAGGGTCAGCTCCTCGACCCGGTCGCAGCCGACCTCGTCACCGGCGCGTACGGCGAGGTCCAGGAAGGCGGCACCGGGCAGCAACAGAGTGCCGCCCACGGCGTGATCGGCGAGCCACGGGTGCGACTGCACGCAGAGCCGCCCGGTGAGCAGCAGCCCGTCCGAGTTGGCCAGGGACACGGCCGAGGCGAGCAGCGGATGGTGGGCGGCGCCGAGGCCGGCAGCGGCGCCCCGGAAGCCCTTGGGCCAGTAGCGACGGCGCTGGAACGCGTACGTGGGCAGGTCGACCCGGGTGCTCCCGGTGCCGTCGTACCAGGCCTGCCAGCGGACCGGCACGCCGGTGACATGCAACTGGGACAGCGCCTCGGTGAACGCCCGGGTTTCCGGGCGTCCGGCGCGCAGGGTGGCCACGACGGTGGCGTCCTCGGCACTCTGGCGGGTCATCGCCGCGCACGTGGCGTCCGGCCCGAGCTCCAGGTACGTGGTGACGCCGTGCCCCTGCAGCCACGACACGCCGTCGGCGTACCGCACCGCGGACCGTACCTGGGCGGTCCAGTAATCGGGCGAGGTCAGCTGGTCGGCGCTGGCCAGAGCGCCCGTGACGCCGGAGAGGATCGGTACGGACGGGGCGTGCGCGGTGAGCCCGGCGACAACCCGGCGGAATTCCTCCAGCATGCCGTCCATGTGCGCGGAGTGGAACGCGTGGCTGACCCGCAGGCGCTTGCTGCGGCGTCCGTCCAGCGCGGCCACCACCGCGTCCACCGCGCCGGCGTCCCCGGACAGCACCACGGCCCGCGGGCCGTTCACCGCGGCGATCGAGACGCCGTCGACGAGCAGAGGGACGACCTCGTCCTCGGCCGCTTCGACGGCGACCATCACGCCGCCGGCCGGCGCGGCCTGCATGAGCCGACCGCGGGCGGCGACCAGGACGGCCGCGTCGGCCAGAGAGAAGACGCCGGCCACGTGCGCCGCGGCGACTTCGCCGATGGAGTGTCCGATCAGGTAGTCCGCGGAGACGCCGTGATCGGCGGCGAGCCGGTAGAGGGCGACCTCGAGTGCGAACAGCGCGGGCTGCGCGTGGCCGGTCCGCTCCAGCAGCTGCGCGTCGTCGCCCCAGACGATGTCCCGCAGGCCCGCGAAGTGACCGCAGACCTCGTCGAAGGCGGCGGCGAAGACGGGGAACCGCCGGTACAGCTCGCGACCCATCCCGAGGCGCTGCGATCCCTGACCGGTGAACAGTACGGCGAGCTTGCCGCGGCTGCGGGTGCCGCCGGTGACCAGTCCGGCGGCGCTCTGACCGGCGGCGAGTGCGAGCAGCGCGGCGGTCGGATCGGCGGCGGTGATCGCGGCCCGGTGTTCCAGGGACGAGCGGGTGGTGGCCAGCGCGCGAGCGACCGTCACGGGGTCGTGGGCGCCGTCGCGGAGGAAGCCGGCGAGCCGGTTCGCCTGGGCACGCAGGGCATCCGGGGTACGTCCGGAGATCAGCCAGGGCAGCTCCTCCGGGGTCAGGGTGGCCGGCGGCGCATCGACGGGCGGCGGTGCTTCCTCGATGATGGCGTGCGCGTTGGTGCCGCTGAGGCCGAAGGACGAGACGCCGAAGCGGCGCGGCTCGGCGCCGCGCGGCCAAGGACGTTGCTCGGTGAGCAGTCGGACGGTGCCCGCCGACCAGTCCACATGGGTGCTCGGCGTGTCCACGTGCAACGTCTTGGGCAGCACGCCGTGGCGCAGCGCCATCACCATCTTGATGATGCCGGCCACGCCGGCAGCCGCCTGGGTGTGGCTGATGTTGGACTTGACCGAGCCGAGCAGCAGCGGGCGCCGCGGGTCACGACCGCGGCCGTACGTGGCGAGCAGCGCCTGCGCCTCGACCGGATCGCCGAGCGTGGTGCCGGTGCCGTGCGCCTCCACCGCGTCCACCTGGTCGGCGGAGAGCCGGGCGTTCACCAGCGCGGACTCGATGACCCGTCGCTGGGACGGACCGTTCGGGGCGGTCAGGCCGTTGGAGGCGCCGTCGGAGTTGATCGCCGAGCCGCGCAGCACGGCGAGGATGGTCCGGCCCTTGCGCTGCGCCTCGGACAGGCGCTCCAGGACGAGTACGCCGACGCCTTCGGACCAGCCGGTGCCGTTGGCCGAGTCGGCGAACGAGCGGCAGTGCCCGTCGGCCGCCAGGCCACCCTGACGGGCCATCTCGATGAAGGTGGTGGGGCTGGACATCACGGTCACGCCGGCGGCCAGCGCGGTGCCGCACTCCCCCTGCCGCAGGGACTGCGCGGCCAGGTGCAGCGCGACGAGCGACGAGGAGCAGGCGGTGTCGACGGTGAGGGTGGGCCCGACCGAGCCGAAGAAGTAGGCGAGCCGTCCGGACAGGACACTGGTGGCGTTACCGGTCAGCACGAAGCCCTGGACGTCGTCCTCAGGACCCACCCGGTAGTCCTGCGGCATGCCGCCGACGAAGATTCCCGTACGGGTGCCGCGCACCGACGCGGGCGGGATCCCGGCGCGTTCGAACGCCTCCCAGGTCGTCTCCAGCAGCACCCGCTGCTGCGGGTCCATGGACAACGCCTCCCGCGGGGAGATGCCGAAGAAGCCGGCGTCGAACTCCGGGGCGTCGTGCAGGAAACCGCCGGCCGCGGACGCCTCGGCGAGTTCGCCGCCCAGCTCCCAGCCGCGGTCGACGGGAAAGCCCGACAGGCCGTCCTCGCCGGCCAGGACCATGCGCCACAGGGCCTCGGGACTGTCCACCCCGCCCGGATAGCGGCACGCCATGCCGACGATCGCGATCGGCTCCCCGGCCACGGCCTCCAGTTCGCTCACCCGCTGGCGGGACCGCTGCAGATCGGCGGTCGCGCGCTTGAGGTAGTCCCTGAGCTTTGTTTCCTTGTCCGCAGCGCCCGTCATGGTTGGTGAGTCTCGGGCCTGGGGGGCGGGAAAATCCCTAGAGCCGACGCGCGGGTGCGGACTCTAGGGATTCCCGGACGTGGACGCGGCAAGGATCGGGACATGACGGTTGGCGTCGCGGGGATACCCGAGGACCTGTTCGCGCCGGACCCGGAGGGAGGGCCCTGTGAGCAGCTCGACGGCCTGCTCATCGCCCTGCTGGTCGATCGGACGCTAGTGGCGCGGGATCATCAGGCGGCGCGCGGCGAAGCAGGGCTGCCGGTCCGCAAGATGGCCTGGGAGTACGCGATGGTGAAGCGCTACACGGCTCAGCTGGGGCCGCCCGGGGCCGAGATCGCCCGCGCGCTGCTGGCGCTCGCCCACTCCCCACAGCACCTGCCTCCGGCGACCTGACACTCCCGCACAGAGCACGGAAGGCGGGACCCCGCCGTCAGGGGGCCCCGCCTTCCGTGCACCGGCACGGCTACCAGCCGCTGGCCGGCATCAGGTCGGCGTACTCACGTTCCCGGGTGACCTGCAGCAGGTCGCAGTCGACCATCATCTGCATCAGTTGCGGAAAGTCCACGGTGGGCTCCCAGCCGAGCTGATTCTTGGCGACCGCCGGATCGGCACAGAGCACCTCCACCTCGGCCGGGCGCACCAGGGCCGGGTCGACGACCACGTGGTCCTCCCAGTTCAGGCCGACGTGGGTGAAGGCGATCCGGACCGCGTCGCGGACCGAGTGCATCTGGCCGGTGCCGATCACATAGTCGCCGCACTCCGGCTGCTGGAGCATCAGGTGCATGGCGCGGACGTAGTCGCCGGCGAAGCCCCAGTCGCGGACCGCGTCGAGGTTGCCCAGGTGCAGCTTGTCCTGATAGCCCTGCTTGATCCGGGCCACCGCCAGTGAGATCTTGCGCGTGACGAACTCCGCTCCGCGGCGCGGGGACTCGTGGTTGAACAACATGCCGGAGACCGCGTACATGCCGAACGACTCGCGGTAGTTCTTGGTGATGAAGTGGCCGTACGCCTTGGCAACGCCGTAGGGACTGCGCGGGTGGAACGGTGTCGACTCGCGCTGCGGTGTCTCGAAGGCCTTGCCGAACATCTCCGACGACGACGCCTGGTAGAAGCGGATCTGGGTGCCCCCGTTGCGGGAGTGGTGGAGACCGCTGACCATGCGGATCGCCTCCAGCATCCGCAGCACCCCCATGCCGTTGATCTCGGTGACCAGCTCCGGCTGCTGCCACGACATCGGTACGAAGGAGATGGCTCCCAGGTTGTAGACCTCCTCCGGCTGCACCGTCTCGACCGCGGAGACCAGGCTCGACTGGTCCATCAGATCACCGTCCACGAAGGACAGCTCCGACGCCAGGCGACTCACCCGCAGCTTCCGGGGGTTCGCCTGCCCACGGATCAGGCCCCAGACCTGATAACCCTCGTTGAGCAGGTGCTCGGCCAGGTATGACCCGTCCTGGCCGGTGATTCCGGTGATTAGCGCACGCCTGGCCATTGTCTTCCCTTCACCGTCGACCATCGACGGGCCGACGCTACGACCCCGTCGACCGACAGTTTCCCTAGATCCGAGAAGGGTTCCGGCCTACTTGACGAAGTCCTCGATCACCTTGGGAGGCCACACGCCCACGGTCAGCACGCCCATCGAGTACGCCCGCGAGACAAGGGCGGCCCGGTTGGGCACCTTGAGCTTCCGGAGCAGGCCGGAGACGTGGTATTCCACGCCTTGGCGGCTCAGGAACAGGCGTGAGGCGAGCGGGATGGTGGACAGGCCGGACGCGATGCCCTCGAGGATCTTGGCGTCGATCTTGCTGAGGATCCTGGTACCGCCGATGACTGCGGATTCGGCCGCCTCGTCGTGATCGGCCGGGCTCACCAACACCAGCACTCCGGTGGCGTCCGGGGCACCACCCTGCACCGCCACGCCGGTCAGCATGCCGGTGATGGGCTCGTGACCGGACCGCACCGCGATCAGCCGGCTGGCGAAGCGGTGGTGCTTGCCCTCCAGCAGGCGCGAGAAGTTGCGCATCATCGGAGCCTGGACGCTCGGGTGGATCAGATCGGCGAAGTGGCGGCCGCACAATTGCGCGGAGGATTCGCCGAAGCGCCGGAAGAACTCGGGGTTCGCATGCCGGATGGACAGGGTCCTGTCCAGGTAAGCCATGCAGACCCCGGGCTCGTCGGCCGCAGGGATTCCACTCAGGACCTCGTCATTCTGAAACACGTCGACGTCCTGCGCAGCGGTGGAAGAAAGCATACGTGGAGCCCTAACTGTTTTGGCACCAATACCGGGGGGAACCGGCCTCAGGTCCGCGAAGATCGGCTCGTCGGCATCGACCGGGGAACAGCGTACACACTCTGAATCATGGGCTCCGGTGCGGTCAAGTCCACTCTGGTGCCGGACTGAAACGCGCCTTGGTCGTTCAGGTTAAATTGGCGTTAGGTGAGCAGAAAACGCGAGGTGGGGACCACTTGATAGACGCGCGAGTCCGGCGTGGACAGCGGTGCTTCAGGCCGCGATCCCGAGTGGTGGGCAAATCCTTGCGTCTATCTGCGACAATGCCGGGCGCCGAAATCAAATGCGCCAAAAACCGACTTCGTGGTCAAATCAAACACAGCTGGCTGCCGAAATGGCACCGTGTGGTCACGCTTCGGCAATGAATCCGTTACTGAAAGTTATGGTCAGTGCGAAGACTCACCTGCGGAGAAAGCGCCCGGACTCGAAGCCTGCGGGCATGAGCCGCCTGGCGCCAATCGCCTGGGAATCACAGGCACCGGTCGGGGGCCACCATTTCGATGTGCGCTGAAGCCACCGGCACGGACGCGATGGTTATCACTTTTCGAGCCCTGGAACCCATTGACCCGGCGCCCACGCACGGCCTTGAGCAGGCCACGACCCGAATCCCCGGACGCGCCCGCCATGAATTCTTCATAATCTTATTGCCGACCGGCGGCGCCGAGCCCGATGGCGCCCGACCCAGAAGGCACGCGCGCGGGCCACACGGACGCGTCGCGTTAGCTGAACCACATTTCTACCGGGCCGCACGATCCAGATGTATATCCGCATGGCGCAGGCGTGCCCGCGCAATGGCGACTGGGAACGACGAAGGTCTGGAAAAGCAGCAGGCGCTCACCATGCGCCTGTCCTGACCAGGATCAACCAGAGCATCGGCACGCACCCGGGGGAACCACGGCACGTCGCCGCTCACGGGCCCCCGCTCAGAGAGGGATGTTGCTGTGTGAGCCCCGCGCGGCGGGAACGGCAGCGAGCGCCTCGGCAATCTTCCACCGGGTCTGCGCCGGCTGGACGATCTCATCGATCAAGCCCAGGCTCATGGCCCGGTCCACCCCGCCGGCGATCCGCTCATGCTCGGCGATGAGCCGGGCCTCCAACTCGGCCCGGTCATGCTCGGCCGCCGCAGCCAGCTCCCGGCGCTTCAGCACACCGACGGCCGCCTTGGCGCCCATGACCGCAACCTCGGCGTTCGGCCAGGCCAGCACCCGGGTCGCGCCCAGTGAGCGACTGTTCATCGCGATGTACGCACCGCCGTACGACTTTCGCATGTAGAGCGTCACCCGTGGCACCACCGCCGCGGCGAACGCATGAAGCAGCTTC
Organism: Couchioplanes azureus; assembly: GCF_014648355.1. GTDB lineage: Bacteria > Actinomycetota > Actinomycetes > Mycobacteriales > Micromonosporaceae > Actinoplanes > Actinoplanes azureus. The sequence goes on along the minus strand of NZ_BMQY01000014.1, from coordinate 78,817 downwards.
GCCCCGCGGCGCACCACCCCACCCAGTTCCTGGTCCACGCCGGGCAGATATCCGGGTACGTCCACCAGAACCACGAGCGGGACAGCGAACACGTCGCAGAGCCGTACGAACCGGGAAGCCTTCTCCGCCGACAGCGAGTCGAGGCATCCGCCCTTGCGCAGCGGATTGTTGGCCACCACACCGACCGTGCGCCCACCCAGACGGCCGAGCCCGATCACGATGTTCGGTGCCCATTTCGCCTGTAACTCCTCGAACGAGCCGTCATCCAGCAGCGCCTTGGCGACCGGCCGAACGTCGTAGGCCCGGCGCACGTTGTCCGGCAGAGCCTCCAACGGCATCCCGGTGGCCGCCACGCTCAGGTCGAAGCTCCCGGGTGCGGCGAACAACGCGACCAACCGGCGGCACCGCTCATAGGCCTCCGCCTCGTCCGCGGCGACGACGTGGGCCACCCCGGAGTGCTTACCGTGCGCCACCGGGCCGCCGAGACCCTCCTGGTCGATGTCCTCGCCGGTGACCGAACGGACCACGTCCGGGCCGGTGACGAAGATGCGACCCGCCCGGCTCATGATGACGACGTCGGTCAGCGCCGGCCCGTACGCCGCCCCGCCGGCCGCCGGCCCGACCACCACCGACAGCTGCGGCACCCGGCCGGACGCCCGGACCATGGCCGCGAACACCAGCCCGACACCGTCCATCGAGTGCACGCCCTCGGCCAGGCGCGCTCCCCCGGAGTGCCAGATCCCGATGACCGGCACGCGCTCGGTCACCGCCAGATCGATGGTCTCGGCGATCCGCACGCAGCCGTCGTAGCCCATCGCTCCGCCCATGCGGGTGCCGTCGGTGCAGTAGACCAGCACGTCGCAGCCGTCGATGCGGCCGCGGGCCGTCTGAACTCCGAGGCTGTCGGGGCGGTGCAGCAGGGTCTCGGTGTCCGCGTCCAGCAGTTGCCCGATCCGGACCAGCGGATCCCGGACATCCGTAGCTGCCTCGCCGGCATTGATGACCGCTGTCATGACCGCCCATTCCTCGCCCAACAGATGAGGACATGTAACGGCACGACCGGATAGGCAAATTGCTAGAGTCGCGGTGCGCGGCTGAGATCACCGTCGACGGGGTCCTGCCCGGTGACAGACTGGCGGCCATGACCGCACTGGAACGTCTCGCCATGACCAACTACGGGCACTTCACCACGATGCTGGTGGAGGATGGGCGGGTCCGCGGTCTCGGCCTGCACCTCGAGCGCCTGGCCAACGACTGTGCGACGCTCTTCGCCACCCAGCTCTGTACCGACCTGGTCCGGCAACGGATCCGCGCCGAAGTGGCGGGTTCCCGCAGCCCGGTCACCGTCCGGGTCACCGTGACCGACCCCGACCTGCCGCTGCCCCGCCCGTCCCGGGCGGCGAGCCCACAGGTCCTGGTCACCACCCGGCCGGCGACGACGCAGCCATTGCCCCCACTGGCCGTCCGGTCGGTCCCCTACACCCGCGACGTTCCGACCGTGAAGCACACCGGGCTGTTCGGCCCCCTGTACGAGCGCCGCCGAGCCCAGCTCGACGGCTACGACGACGTCGTCTTCACGGGCGCCGACGACGTCGTCAACGAGGGCGCCACCTGGAACATCGGCTTCATCGACGGCGACACCCTGATCTGGCCGACGGGCGACGCACTACCCGGCATCACCGCGCGGCTGCTGGCCGGGGCGTATGACGGGCCGCAACGCACCGAACCCATCCGGCTGTCCCAGCTGCCCGACATGGCCGCGGCGTTCGCGACCAATGCGGCGAGCGGCCTACGCCCCCTCGCAGGCGTTGACGCGACCACATTCGCCACCGATCATCCGGTCCTGCGCCGGCTACGCGGACAATATCGGGCGATCGAGCCGGACACGATCTGACCGTTCGCCCATGGTCCCAGCCGACAGGACGTCTTCCGGCGCGGAATCACCCAGGAAGACGGTCGAGCGCTGGGCCATAGGATCCGAGAGTGGACGACCGGCGTGAGACAGAGGACGACGACGTGGCGTCTGTGACCAAGTGGGAGCGGCTGTTCGTCGACTACTGCCAGTACAACGTGTACACCGTGCCGGGTGCGTCCCGGCTGGACATCTACTGGCTCGGCGACGATCTGCTGCACGTCGGCGGGCCGAACCTGCTCACCGGCTTCTGCGGCGAGCACACCGGCTGGACACAAGCCCGTGTCCAGGTTCTGCCCGCCCCTCCACCGCAGGTCGACGCCGACTGGGACGCGGTCAGTGAGGCGACTCTCTGGTGTCCGAGCGGCCGACTGTTCGTCACCGGCTTGCTCGGCGGAAGCACGGACGCCCTCACCGACGTCGCCGTCCCGCGCGGCCTGATCCGCGTACGTCTGCACGCCCGCAACCGCATCCACGAGAGCGTGCGCGCCGACGCCGACCCGCCCGAACAGCACGAGATTCACATCTGGGCGGTGTCCGCCGAGACCCCATGGCGCACCGTACGCGCCGATCCGAACGCCCGCGCCTGGCAGCAGAAACCCGCGAAGGCCGCCGAGTGGGCGATGCTGTCGCTGGTACCGCGCCCCTCCGGGCGCCCGGACATCCTCCCCCCCTGCCACCGGATCCCTTCGACGACGACACCGGCCTGTCCCGCGTGACTGTCGTGCGTCACTGTCCCGCACCGGTCGAACTGCCGACCGGTGTGCTGCCCGCCGGCGACCTGCAGGTCCGGCTGGAACGCCTCGACGACGAGACTGTGACGTGGTCATGGGAGTGCGCCGACGAGCCGATCTTTCCGACACCGCTGACCACGCTCCCGGACGAGCGGCCGAGCACCGTACGGCTGACATCCGGCCCCGACGGCTTCACACTGCGCCACGAGGGCGTGCGCGGCCGGCACGCCGCGGCGCTCGGCATGATCTGGGACCGTCTGCTCGACGCTCCCGGGTCGTACCCGTGGATGGACACGCTGCGCGCGCAGGCCGCCGAGGCGACCGAACTGGCCGAGAAGTACCGCCGCCTGCAGGCCGAACGCGACGCCGAACAGTGGGGAGGGCCACCACCGCCAGAGCACATTCGCAGGACCTACTGCCAGGCACAACAGCTGGCCCGGATCGACCGCCTGTTGCTCGACCGCATCGACGCGCTGCCGCCCGCCCGCCAGCGCGAGGTGGCCCGCTGGGCGGCCCGCCGCGCCCTGCGTGTCGCCGGACTGGAGCAGATCGGATGGATCGCCGACGCACTGGCCGCCGACGCCGACCGGCCCCTGCCCCCGCTCCTCACCGACCACAGCGCGGCATTCCAGCGGCTCATGGCCGATCCCGAGGTGCCGCACACCACCGTCACGCTGGACTCCCACCCGAACGCCATCGGCGTGCCGCCCGGCGGGATCAACATACGTCAGCAGTCCGTCGCGTTCGCCGCCCTGATCGCCTTGGCCAGTGACAATCCACTGGTTGCCGCGATCGACGCTGTCTACAACGCGGCGGTCGCCCACGGCGACGACCGCGGACGATTCCTCGCCGGCGCCCACACCGCCCTGGGATGAGGCTCCGACACGCGACGGCGGGACTCCGGGTTCACGGCGGTCCGGCCGGTCGCCCCATGGCCCCTCCGGGCGCAGCAATAGCCGCCGACTATCCGGCCGCTGGTGCGTTTGCTCCGACGGCCCCGATGCCGGAGCCTGACTCGCTCATCTTCTTCCTTCACTGCCTACCACGCTGCGCCAAGGAGCCGACGAGCGGTTCACGCCGAAGCTGGCCGCCAAGACATCGTTCGCCCCACGGGCCGACGAGCGCCGGCGGATGAGCGACGCCGTGTTGGCGGACGTAGTCACGAGACGCCTTGCAGCAGCGGCATGAGCGGACGACCAGGGGGCGGCGATGGACTTGTCCTGCCCCCTCACCGATCATGGACCTCATGGAGGACCAGGAGGCGCCGCAGTCGGCCGAAGGTGCGGCGAAGGTCGTCACGCTCTGCGGCTCGACCAAGTTCGAGGCTGAGTTCGCGGAGGTCAACCAGCGGCTCACGATGGAAGGTTGCGTCGTGATCAGCCTCGGGATGTTCAGCCTCCCCGAGCTGCCGGACTACGACTGGACAGTCGACAGCTCGGACCTGAAGGGGCGGCTGGGCCGCGTGCACTTCCAGAAGATTCGCATGGCTGACGAGGTGTACGTCGTGGATCCGGGCGGCTACCTAGGCGAGTCGACCCGACGGGAGATTGCCTACGCGGAGTCGCTCGGCAAGCCGGTTCGGTATCTGAGTCGCGAGCGCTAGGCGCGAACGGGAGACTGCCCCCAGGGGTTCCGCCGCCCCATCGCGAACCCGCCTCAGCCCGCGGCTCATCGAGTCCGGCCGGGCGCTTCCCTTGTCGACTACTGCGCGCACCTGCGCTCCAGGGTTCATGATCGCTTGCACGGAAGGTGAACGGGCTCGGGGACCACCGCTTGCGGACCCGGAGCGGACTGGCCCCCTCGTGGCCCGCCCGGAGGATCGCGTCCGTGACTAGGGAACCGCCAGGGCCGCAAGGGGGTCGCCCTCGGCGCCGTGGGTGGCGTACCTGTTCTTGCCGGCCGCCTTGGCCCGGTACATGGCGAGGTCGGCATGCCGGGTGAGGCTCTCGGCGTCGTCGCCGTCGGTGTACGCGGCGATGCCGATGCTGGCGCCCACGCGCACCGTCGCACCGTGGGTCCTGACCGGTTCCTGCAGGGCGCCGAGGATGCGATCGGCGATGCCGGTCGCCCGGGCGTCATCCGCGCCGGGCAGCAGGACGGCGAACTCGTCGCCGCCGAGGCGGGCCACCCGGTCGTCCTGGCGTACCGCCCGCTCCAGCCGCCGGGCCACCTCGATCAGCAGCGCGTCGCCGGCGGCATGGCCGAGGGTGTCGTTGATCGGTTTGAACCCGTCCAGGTCGATGAGCAGGACGGCAGGCGGGGCCGCGTCGGGCGTCGCCGCGCAGGCGGCCGACACGCTGTCGTAGAACAGGGCGCGGTTGGCCAGTCCGGTCAGCGGATCGTGGGTGGCCTGGTACTCGAGCATGCGGCGGTGTTCGTGGAGCGAGTCGATGAGGCGCCCGTTGTCGAGGAACGCCAGGATCTGCCGGCCGACGACGAGTGCCGTCACGACGATCGACCCGATGACCACCGAGGCGCTCACCCGTCCGGTCAGGGTGGTGATCAGCAGGACGTCGATGGCGGCGACGGCGGCGTACGGGAGGAAGCTGAAGCGGCGTCGCCGTCCCCGCGACCCCGCACTCGGCTCGGGCGATCGCAGCGCCGCCCAGGCGACGAGCGCGCCCTCCACGGTGCTGACCAGCGGGCCGACGCCGAGCCAGCGGTCGTCGTTCTCGAGCAGCCGGGTGACCGCCGAGCTGAGCGCCCCGATCAGGACCAGCAGGCCCAGGGCTTGCAGCGAACGCGACGCCACCGCGTCGGTCCCGGCGAGCACGAGCTTGACGACCGCCAGCACGGCGCCCAGGCAGATGACGCAGAGCACGAGCGGGCCGATCACCGTACGCAGCTGCGGATCGGATCCGATCATCGGCCGGATCTGGAACTCCCACAGCACCGTGGCAGCCACGACCATCACGGTGGCGGCGTCGAGGCCGAGCCGGAGCGCCTCGCCGGGCGCGCGATGGGTGGACGGCAGGCGCAGCAGGGCCCAGATCACCAGGAGCAGAGCCGCTGCGATCGGCGTCACGGCCGCCACCAGCACCGGCACGGCGGGCGGGAGGACATGGGTGTTGATCCCGTTCAGCAGGCACGATCCGGGGATCACGAGCAGCGTGGCCAGCGCGATGTGGTTCCAGAAGCGCCTGCCCGCGGGCACGAGGCCGCCGGACCGGGCGGTACGCCGGGCCGCCCAGGACCCGAGCGTTAGGGTGATCGCACCCGGGATCCAGGCGACCTCGGGCAGGAACCCGGGAGCCACCGCGTGCAGCACCAGCCACAGCAGGCTGGCGCCGCATCCCGCGAGGGACCAGCGACGGACGCGGGAACGATCCGCCTCGAGTGCCGAATCGCCCCTCGCGGCCGTTTCATGCCGCTTCCTCACCGTGACCTCCCCGAGCGCTACGCGGCTTATCGGCACCGGAGAGGCCTGGATGAGCGTGCGGCGGCCGCGGGGAGGTCGTGGGAATGGTCCGGCGGGGCGTCGCGTCGGTGACCAAGGTCCTCCTGGCCCGGTGGCTCATCACCGATCCGTGCTGCTCATCGTCGACGAGCCGACCCGCGGCATGGGCGTCGGCGCCACGGCGGAGATCCAGAAGCTCGTGGCCCAGCTGTCCGGCGGCGACATGGTGGTGCTGTTCATCAGCGCCGAGCTCGACGAGGGGCTGCGGCTCGGCTCACGCGACGGTGAGGTGGTTCTGCCGGAGCAGCTCGTCGATGCCGGCGGGTGGCATCGGCCGGGCGAAGTGGAACCCTTGCGCATGGCGGTAGCCGAGTTCGGCGAGCCGCCGGGCTTGATCGGCGGTCTCGACGCCCTCCGCGACGGTGCGCAGACCCATCGTTTCGGCGATGCCGGTCAGTGCGGTGGCGATGGCCTCCTGCTGCGGCGTGCCGCCCAGCCCGTCGATGAACGACTTGTCGACCTTGATGGCGTCCACCGGGCAGGTGCGTAGCAGGCCGAGTGACGAGTGTCCGGTGCCGAAGTCGTCCAGGGCGATGGCGACCCCCAGTTGCGACAGGGCGTGCACGGTGGCCAGGGCGCGTCCGCCGCCGAAGACGGCAGTTTCGGTGATCTCGATAGTGAGCTGGCGCGCCGGGACACCGTGGCGGCCGAGCGCGGCGGCCACCATGTCCGGCAGAGCCGGATCGAGCAGTTGCCGCGCCGACACGTTGACGGCCACCGACCGTAGCGCGTCCGCGGCGTGCTCGCGCCGCCAGGCGGCAGCTTGCGCGCATACCGTTTCGATGATCCACGCACCCAGTTCCACGATCAGCCCGCTGTCCTCGGCGACCGGGATGAACTCCGTCGGGGGTATGACCTGGCCGTCCGCCCGGTTCCAGCGGATCAGAGCCTCCACGCCTGTCGGCCGTCCGTGGGGCAGCTCGACGATCGGCTGGTAGAGCATCTGGAGCTCGCCCGTGACCAGCGCTCGGCGCAGATCCGCCGCCATCGTCGCGCGGTGGCTCAGCTGACGTTCCAGGGAGGCGTCGTAGACGACGGCCCGCCCGCCGGCGGCCACCGCTGCACGCAACGCAACCTCGGCTCGCCGGTAGAGGTCGCCCGCGTCGCCGTGAGCGATGCCGACGAACACGTCCACGAGCACTTCCTGGCCGGCGGCGTGCAGCGGCTCGGCGTTGGCGGCCAACAACCGGTCGGCGAAATCCGGTTGCTCCCCGTGCAGCAGCAGGCCGAATTCGTCACCACCAGGACGGGCCACCAGAGCCTGGTCGGCGGCGAGCCGCCGCAGCCGGCTGGCGTATGCGACGAGCAACTCGTCCCCGGCCTCCGGCCCCAACCCGTCGTTGAGTTCCCGGAATTGCTTCAAGTCGATGAGCACGACCGTATGCACGCCGCGGGCACGGGCAACGGCCGCGGTGAAGTAGCGGCGGCCGACCAGGCCGGTGAGCTCATCGTGCATCGCCTGATGGGCGACCTTGTTCAACAGAGCGGCGTTCTCCCCCAATGCCACCGCCTGACGTGCCACCACGAGCAGTAGCAACAGGGTGGTCCCGCCGACCTGCACCGAAGTCAGGTGTCCGGTACGCAGAAAGACGACGGCCAAGGAAAGACTTGTCAGACCCGTCGCGACCATCGGCACGACGTTGCCCCTGCGGTACGCGAATGCCGGTACCACCGCCGCCGGCGCGGGTTCGACGGACGCGGCACGGCACTGCGCCCGTGCGGCGAGCACGCCGAACAGGCCGACGAAGGGCAGCACCGCAGCGGTGCCGTTCAGGTGTGGCCAGGGGTGTAGCAGCGACATCAGGACAGTGGACAACGGGCCGAGGAGCCCGATCGTTGCCAGCCACCACAGGGCGCCCTGCGGCACCGGGCTGCGCCGCGCAGACATGATCTTGATGACGACCACCACGCCCGCGACGGCGATCGCCGTCATGACCATGTTCAGCCACCGGGCCGGGACGCTGGCGCCGAACCGGTCGGTGAACCAGTCGACGTATTGCGAGGCGGCGATCCCGGAGGTCACTGCCACGACCGCCACGTCGAGCACCGCCGTGGTCAGTTGCCGCCAGCTGCGGCCGCCGCCGGGCAGCCTCAGCATCGACCAGATGGCGAAGAAGGTGGCGACGGCGTATAGCAGCAGGGTGCGCCCGCTGATCGGCGGCATCCCGGAGTACGCGGTAGTGCTGATGTCGATGCTCTGACTGAGCGCCGCCAGCACCACAGCGACCATGCCGAGCGCAACGTGTCGCCAGAAAACGCGCACCGCCCCGTCAGCCAGCATGACGAGCCTTCCGCAGGCGGCCACCGCGACGGCCGGCCCGGCGACGGCCGGCACCCACACCAGCTGTCTCGAAAAGCCGACGTGCACACCCAGCAGCAGAAGAAGCAGCTGGACGAGCGCCAGCACGACGGTGAGCGGTGTGATCCAGCCCGGCCACCGATGCGCCTTCCGCCGAGGCGCTGTCCGGGCCATGTTGCCTCCCTCCCACCGGGACGCTGCCTACATCCGGCAGGAATCGGCCGAGTGGACACCGAGCTGAATGTTCTTGCCGGACATCTGGATACGAGCAGAAAGCCAGCTGCCAGCCGACTGCGCAGCCCAGCGACGACGACGTCGATGATCAGGAACGCCGCGAGGGGACGCCGAACAGCGGCAATGCCCACCCGATGGCGAACACCACGGACACTGAGTCGCTCGGCGCGCCGGCACAGGAACCCGGGTGGCCGGCTGTGGCGGGTTGACTGATGATGCCGACCATTCTGCGCTCGGCCGGCCGACGCCGGAAATCTCGGCAAGTCGTCGGCACGGCGGTTCGTTATCGGCGTGCTTGCGTCTCTTCGGCGGTAGCAGCGTCGGTCAGGGTTTCGGAGAGCTTCTGGAGCAGGTCGTGGGCGGTGAAGGGTTTCTCGATGAAGGCGATGTCGTCGTCGAGGATCTGGGTGGAGCCGAGTAGGCCGTTGCTGTAGCCGGACATGTAGAGCACCGGCAGGTCCGGGCGGCGCTCGTGGAGAATTTCGGCCAGGCGTCGTCCGGGCATTTCGGGCATGATGACGTCGGTGAGTAGGGCGTCGCAGTGGTGCTGGTCGAACAGTGTGATCGCTTCGGGGCCGTTGTTGGCGGTGACGACGTGGTACCCGCCTTTGGTCAGGATCCGGGTGATCACTCTGGTGAGGGCGGGTTCGTCCTCGACGACCAGGATGGTGCGGCCGTGGCCGCGCGGTGACTGGTCTTCCCGCGTTGCCGGATCGGACGGTGTGCTGGGTGTGGTGACGAGCGGTAGGTAGATGCGGAAGGTGGTGCCGATGCCGGGCTCGGAGTAGAGGTTGATGCTCCCGCCGGCCTCGGTGACGATGCCGTAGACGGTGGCCAGCCCGAGGCCGGTGCCCTTACCCCGGGGTTTGGTCGTGTAGAACGGCTCGAAGATGTGCGCGGCGACCTCCGGCGGTATGCCTTCGCCGGTGTCGCTGACCAGCAGGCGTGCGTAGGTGCCCGCGGGCAGCGGCGGCTGCATGTTCAGCTCGTCGCCGTCGAGGGCGGCGGTGTTCGCCTCCAGGACGAGCGTGCCGCCGTCGGTCATGGCGTCGCGGGCGTTGATCGCCAGGTTCAGCAGGACCTGCTGGAGCTGGCCGGGGTCGGCGTGCACCGTCAGCGGTTGGGATGACGGCCGGGTGATCAGGGTGATGTGTTCGCCGATGGTGCGCTGCAGCATGGCTTGCACCTCGGCCAGTGCGGCGTTGAGATCGACGTCCTGCGGCTGGATGGTGTCCGCCCGGGTGAACGTGAGCAGTTGCCGGGTGAGGTTGGTGGCCCGGTCCGTTGCGATGCGCACCTGCCGCAGATCGGACTCGACCTCGGGGTTGCCGGTGCTGGCTTCGAGGGCGAAGTCGGTGTAGTTGGCGATGATCGCCAGGATGTTGTTGAAGTCGTGGGCGACCCCGCCGGCCAGTTTGCCCAGACTTTCCATACGCTGGGCCTGGTTCGTACGTTCCTGCAGGGCCTGCTGGCGTGCGGCGGACTCCTTCGCGGCGGTGATGTCGCGGGCCACCACGGACACCCCGATGACCGTGCCCGCGGCGTCCTGGATCGGGGCCAGGTTGAAGCTGACGTCGACCGGGTGGCCGTCCTTGTGCAGGCGCCGGGCCTCGTAGTAGATGCCTCGCTCACCGTCGCGGATGCGCGCGAGCGTGTCGTCCTGCTCAGCACGGTCGGCCTCGCCGGCGAAGGTCGAGGCGGGCGCGCCGAGCACCTCCCCAGCGGTATAACCGAACAGCCGCTGGGCGCCAGCGTTCCAGGCGGTGACCCGGCCTTCCGGGGTCAGGCCGATGATCGCGTCGTCGGTGTGCTCCACGACGGTAGCCAGGATGGCGCGCTGACTCTCCGCAGCTTCCAGGGCGGCCCGTTCCCGGGCGTCCGCTTCCTCGAGGCGGCGCTGCTGCCAGGGGTCGACGAAGATGGCACCTTGGCCGAGCAGAACCCCGTAGGCCCGGCGCAGCGTCCAGTAGTAGACGCCGATCGACGCCGTGGCCACGTCCCACAGCGCCGCTGTCCAGAACCAGTCCACGGCGAGGTGATCATGGCCTGTCGTGGTGGCTTGAACGATGCTGCGGTAGGTCATCGCGGCGTGGATGCCATGGCCGACCGAACAGCTGAAGAAGATCAGTGCGGTCGCCACGGCGAGCTTGTTCGTGCGCAGCTGCCCGGCCCGGGCCACGGGAACCACGATGGCGACCGTGATCGCCGCGTACGCGAACATGATCACCAGATTGGCCAGCAGAAAAACCTGGTCCGCCATACTCGACCGATCGGAGCCCTGACGGGAAATCTGAGGCCGAGTCGAGTCCGCGCGCAGGCGCTGCCCCGGCCGGACTGCAGGCACCGGTGTGACATCGCCGCCACCGAGAGTCGCCGGCCATGTCCTGAGCGGCTCACGCTAGCGCTGGTGATCAGCGTTCCATGAGCCCGAGGAAGTAACGGCATCGTTGGCGCACCGCGCACGGCGAACGGCGTACAGACGCACACTTCGCTGGTGGCGATGCCCTGGAGAGCCGACGGGTCCCTGGAGACCGGCATCCGGTCCGGCCACGTCGATAGGTCAGACGTTCCGACCCGCCGGTCAGCCGTCGCGGTGACCGGGCGCCGGCACTGCGAGCGTTACGCCGCAAGGCGCAGGGTCGGCACATCGATCTCGTGCGGTGCCAGCTTCATGGCCGTGACCGTGACTGCGCCCGTGGAGTCCACGCCGACGCACGCTGCACGCACGACATCGGCTCGCCCAGTACCGAGCAGCGCCCTCACGCGCTCGTGCAGGGCGGGATTCGCGCGCAGCGCCGCAGCGAAGCTCTTGTTGCGCTGCAGCAGGTCCCGGACGTACACCGCACTGCCCTGCTCGGCGCGGATGAAGGGGCCGTCGACCGGCGGATGCGGCGGTACCAGACGGCTACCCGTACGGCCGCTCGGACCGACGTGCGACCAAACGAGGAGATGCGGATCGTCGCCGTCCACGTACAGCACCCGGTCGACGAAGTATTCCCCGGCGTCGGTGCGCGTCGGCCGCCGGCCGGCGGCTCTGGCCACGACCGCGACGGTCTGAGCGTCCAAGCCCTGCCTGCCGATCAGGAAGGCGGCGGCGGACTCGTGCAGGCGCAGGTCGGCCAGGCGAAGCTGCGCGTCGAGGACGGCCTTGTCGTACTCCACCCCGGTGAACGGCAGCTCGAACCGCTCGCCGCCGATGACATTGAACGCCTCGACGCGCAGCTGCGCCGGACTCGGCAAGGCGATCACGTCACGGAGCACCACGGTGATCATCTGGGCGAACTCGTCGAACAGCACGGGGTCCGGACGCCAGCGCACTTCACGCGTCCACAGCGGGCCGAAGTCACTGCCCGGCGGATCCCAACCGTCGGATGCCAGCGTGTGACGCTGCTGCTCGCTCAACGGCGCAACGTCAGGATCGCTGACCTGCACGGTGATCGAGCCGGCTTCCTGCATGTACTGCACGAAGCCGCGCTCACTCCACGCGAGGATCACCGCGTCGTCCACGCAACCGCGGGCGATCCCGGCCGCCACACCCTGCGCGAACCTCTCCCAATTCGGCGCGTCTACCACTCTTCCTACCTTCACTTCCGCTGCCCGAGACGGCTCGGCCACCGCAACCACCGCACGACGGTACGCACTACTTCGGCGCCGCAACACGGCGGATCGTGAACGCAGGTTGGGCGCCTGTGCCTGTTGCAGGCGCAACACCCGGCCTCCGGCGACCCATAGGGGCCCACCGCCAGCCCGTCGGATACCCGGCCTCCGCGGTGTCCCAGATGTAGCTCCAGTCCGGAAGGCCAATCGCCCGGGGCCAGCGTGGGGCCGCAACGGCCAGGTCACCGGAGCGCTCACCCTGCGGCCGCCGGCGTCCACCCCGGACTGCCCGTCCGGGCAGCGGGCCGGGCCTACGTGGCGTGACCGCCGGATGGGTCCCGGTGAGCCGCGCGAAGGGCCGTCGTCGTCTTGCCGGTGCGCTGACGCAGCAGAACGCGCAGCGTGTTGGCGTGTTCGTAGCCGACCTTCTTGGCGATGACCTCCAGGGACATATCCGTGGTGCGCAGCAGATGGGAGGCCCGTTCGACCCGGAGGTCCTGGATGAAGCGGACGGGGGACGATCCCAGGGTGCGTTGCACGGCCCGTTGCAGGGTGCGGTTGCTGACGCCGATGGCCTTGGCGGCGTCGGAGATGCCGATGGGGTCGGCGAGGCGCTCGCGGGCCCAGCGCTCGAAGGAGGCGACGATCGGATCGTTCTGGGCGAGGGCGCTGGCGATCGTGTAGGCGGACTGCGAGGGGCGCTCGTCGACGACCAGGTAGCGGGCCACCAGGTCGGCCAGGGCGGGGCTGCTCGTCCGTACGATCGCCAGCGCCAGGTCGACATGTCCGAAGGCCGCTCCGGCGGTGGTGACGGTGTCGCAGGTGACGACCATCCGGCTCTGGTCCACCCGGACCTTCGGGTACCGGGAGCGGAAGACCGGCGCCAGCCACCAGCTGGTGGTCGCCCGGAGGCCGTCCAGGATCCCCGCCTCCGCCAGCAGGAAGGTGCCGGTACAGGCGGAGGCGATGGCCGTGCCGCGCTCGCGCGCCTCGGCGATCTGTTCGCGCACCGGCAGCAACGTGTCTCCGCCGACATGATCGAGCAGGGCGGTGGGCCGGCGTTCGGCCAGGGCCGGGACGATCAGCAGATCCGCCGTTCTTGCGCAGGCCAGGGACTCCGCGGCCACGAGATGCCCCGCCGCGGTGCGCACCTGGCGCGCCGCGCCGATCGTGGTGACGTTCCAGGCCGGGGGCTTGTCGAGCTCCTGACCCATGGCGTTGGCGCCGTCCAGTACGTCCAGGATCGCCGCGAGCCCGGAGTCGAAGACGCCGTCGTAGACGAGAACCGCCACCTCCATGGCGGAAACACTATCAATGATGTCGTTCCTGCCACTGATGAGCCGGCTTTCGCCCGCATAGCGTCGCTACGTCGCCGGACATCCCGGCGACTTCCGACGAGGAGTGACCCACGATGAAGATCGGTCTGCTGGCCCGCATCGAGGCCAAGCCCGAGTACGCCGACAAGGTCGAGGCCATGCTGCGAGACGCCGCGCACCTGGCCGACCAGGAACAGCACACGGTGACCTGGTACTCGTTCCGCCAGGACGCCACCACGTTCGGGGTGTTCGACACCTTCGACGACGAGCAGGGGCGCCAGGGCCATCTCCAGGGTCGTATCGCGGCAGCCCTCATGGACGCCGCTCAGACCATGCTCGCCTCGGCCCCGGTCATCACCCCGGTGGACCTGCTGGGAGTCAAGACCCCCTGACCCGTCGAAAGACGGCCCCGACCATGGACCGTACGGCGGTCGCGCGATGACCGGGGGGCGGTCGGCGGCGGTTTCTCGAAGGCCGCCGCCGACCGCCCGCGCCGCAACTACAGTGCGGGCATGTCCCTCGACGACCGGGACAAGGCGCTGCTGGGCGGCGGGCTGATCGTGCTCGTGTCCGCACTGGTCGGCGTCCTGACGCTCCTTCTCGGCATCCGGCGGTGGCTACGGGCCCGACGGTTGCTCGCCCATGGCACAGCGGTCACCGCCGTCGTCGTCGACAACAAGCAGAGGACGTCCGGCGAGAACGGGACCCGGTTCGTTCCGGTGGTGCGCTTCCACACTCGCGAGGGCCAGGAGGTCCGTACCGCTCTCGAAGACCTCGCCGGTCGCCGTTCGCACGTGACGGGAACCGAGTACACGATCTTCTACGACCCTCGCCATCCGTCGCGGGCAGCCGTTCCGGGCCGCCAGCACGGCCCCCTGGCGAAGTCGGTCGTCTCCGGACTCGTGTTGCTCGGGTTCTCCTTCTTCGTGTACCGGGTGCTGCGATCCATCCTGGAAGCCAACCCCGGCCCTTGACATCGCGGAGTGGACATCGAGAGGCGTCGCGCTCCGTCCCGATGCGCCGTATCTTCTCCGACAGGGGTAGCGGGTTCAGCGACCGGAGGGAGCGTCTCGTGTTCTTCGACCTGGGCGTGCGCGATTTCCTCGATCGCGCCGAGGTGGTGTATCCCGACCGTGTCGCGGTCGTCGACGAGCCAGACCAGCCCGCGCCCTCGTGGGGACCCCTGACCTATCGCGAGGTCGCGCGGCTGGCCCGGGCCCAGGCGGCCGCGCTGGATGCGCTCGGCGTACCGGTCGGCGGCCGGGTGGCGATCGTGTCGCACAACGCCGCCCGCCTGCTCGTGTCGTTCTTCGGTGTCTCCGGGTGGGGTCGCATCCTCGTCCCGGTGAACTTCCGGCTGTCGCCTCCCGAGGTGAGGTACATCGTCGAGCACTCGGGCGCCGACGTCCTGCTCGTCGACCCGGAGCTGCGGCACCTGCTCGACACGGTCACCGCCGAGCACGTCTTCGTCCTCGGCGACGACGGCGACCTCTTCGGCAGCACGGCCGACCCGGCGCCGTGGGCGGGCGACGAGTCGGCCGTCGCGACGCTGAACTACACCTCCGGGACCACGGCGCGCCCCAAGGGCGTCCGGCTGACCCACCGCAACCTGTGGATCAACGCCGTCACCTTCGCCCTGCACACCACCCTGTCCGACCATGACGTGCTGCTGCACACCCTGCCGATGTTCCACGCCAACGGCTGGGGCATGCCGTACGCGGTGACCGGCCTCGGTGGACGGCACATCGTGTTGCGCAAGGTCGACGGCGGCGAGATCCTGCGCCGCATCGACCGGCACGGCGTCACCATCCTGTGCGCGGCGCCGGCGGTCGTGGCGGCCGTGCTGGACGCCGCCGCGCGCTGGGACGGGGAGATCCCCGGCCGCGACCGGGTCCGGATCGTGGTGGCCGGAGCCCCGCCGCCCACCCGGACCATCGAGCGGATCCGCGCCGAACTGGGCTGGGAGTTCATCCAGATCTACGGCTTGACCGAGACCGCTCCGCTGCTGACCGTCAACCGGATGCGCGCCGAATGGGCCGAGCTCGACCCGCACGACCAGGCACGCCTCCTCGGCCGGGCCGGCGCCCCCGCGCTCGGCACCCGGATCCGCACCGATGCCGACGGCCAGGTGCTGGCCCGGTCCAACACCAACCTCGACGGGTACTGGGACGACCCCGAGGCGACCGCCCGGGCACAGGCCGGCAACTGGTTCCACACCGGCGACGGCGGCACGTTCATCGACGGGTACCTGACGATCTCCGACCGCAAGAAGGACGTCATCATCACCGGCGGCGAGAACGTCTCCTCGATCGAGGTCGAGGACGCGCTCGCCTCGCACCCGGCGGTCCGCGAGGCCGCGGTGATCGGCATCCCCGACGACACCTGGGGTGAGCTGGTCACCGCGCTGGTGGTCACCGACGGCACGCCGCTGACCGCCGAGGACGTCATCACCCACTGCCGCGGCCACCTCGCCGGCTACAAATGCCCCAAGCGGGTGGCGTTCCTCGACGCGCTGCCCCGCACCGCCACCGGCAAGGTCCAGAAGTTCAAGCTCCGCGAGCCCTACTGGGCCGGCCGCGAGCGCAAGGTCAACTGACCGGCCGGAGGGGTGCAGGTCGGGAGGCGACGGAAGGCCATGCGCGGGTGTCGCCGAATAAGAACTCTTTGTGAAAGCTACGCCGCGGGCAACGAGCATTCGCGCGGGACGAGGGACGATGAGCGGTGAGGTGGTGCCGAACCGGCCACAACCGAAAGGGGCCGAGGATGCCACAGCATCAGGTCCATGCTGAGCACGACCACAAGCACGGTGAGGAGTGCGGTCACGTCGGCTTCCGACACAACGACCACACCGACTATGTCCACGATGGTCACGTTCATCGCTGGACACAGGGCCACTGGGAGGAGTGCGGCCCGGCAGAGCACGCCGCACACCCGAAGCCGCATGAGCATGTCCATGGCGACGGGTGCGGCCACCCGGCCATCCCGCACGAGGGCCACACCGACTATCTGCACGAAGGACACCGGCACGTTCGACACGGCGATCATTGGGACGAGCACTGACACAGGCTCGGGGCACCAGCTACAACCCTGAAGGTTGAGCACAGCCGCCCGCACATCAGATCCGCAGCCGCTCGGCACCACCGGGCTGCGTGCCGGCGTCGCTCCGGGCAGAGAACCGGTCCCCCGCAACGACTCGCCTCGCTGATGCGCTCGTCACTTCACCGTGGTGGCGGCGATCGGCGAGACCGACTGGTCCGGCAGCACAAGCCGGAACTCGTACCGGTGCCCGCTGGTCAGCAAGGCCGTCTGGAAGCGGTTGCCGTACACCGGGAACGGGTCCGTACGCCAGTCCTCGGCCGCGCTCGCATCCCTCAGCTGGATCCGGTACATCAGCCCACCGCGGTTCTCCTGCCAGGTGACGGTGGCCTCGCCGGGAGCGTCACTGCGGGCCACGATCGACGTCGGCATGGCCGCGGGGATGCGCACCCTGACCGCCTTGGACCGGGGGCCGACGCCGCCCGCGGTGAACCCGGCCACCTGAAACTCGTACACGTGGCCGTCGATCAGGTTGTGCACGGTCGCCCGGGTGCCCTCGACCGGGACCTGCTCGCGGACGAAGTCTTGCTCGCCGGCGGTCACGTCGCGCCGGAACAGCCAGTACCAGGCCGAGCCGGTGGACTGCCAGGTCAGCTCGGCGAGGCCGGGACCGGCCTGGGCTTTCAGCCGCGCCGGCACCTCGTCCGGGGCGGCGACCTCCGCCCGGGCGGTCACCGTCGGCGACCACGGGCCCTCCCCGCCGTCGTTGACCGCCGCGACCGCGAACTCGTACTCGTGGGCATGGATCAGCGGGCCGGAGTCGAACGTGGTGCCCATCGCCAGGCCCGGCGGCCCCCACCGGGTCTCGCCCCGGGTCAGGTCGCGGCGGTAGATCCGGTAGCCGAGCTCCGGCGCCACCTGCTGCCAGACCAGCCGGATCGAGCCGTCGGACTGCGCCTCGGCGGTGGGCCGGGCGGGTGCCGGGGGCTTGGCCACGGTGGGCTTGATGCGTACGGGCCGGGACGGCTTGCTGTCGCCGCCTCCGCCGACGGCCACGACGGTGATGTCGTACCGGTGGCCGTGTCGCAGCGGGCCGATCGTGGCGCTCAGGCCGGGGTACGCGCCGGCCGACGCCGCCTTCACCTGTCCGGCAGTGAGGTCCCGTGCGAACACCTTGAACAGCTGCACGAACGGGATCGGCTCCCAGTGCACGGTGACCCGGCCGTCCGGTCGCGACTCGGCACGCACCCCGGTCGGGGCGCGCGGGGGTGGCACGGTGGCCCGCATCGTCGCGATGGCCGACAGCGGGCTCTCCCGGTGACCGGACACGGCGGTCACCGCGAACTCGTAGTCGTGCCTGTCCACCAGGAAGTCGGACCGGAAACTCGTCGCCTGGCCAGGTCCTTCGCCGGGCATGCGCACGAAGTGCGTCTGCCCGTTCGTGACGTCGCGCCGGTAGATCCGATAGGTGATGCCGTCGCCGCGCACCGGCTGCCAGGCCAGGCCGGCGGTGCCGGCACCGTCGGCGGTGGCGGTGAGTCCCTGCGGCGCCGCCGGGCGCCGGGCCGAGGAACCGGGCGGCGGCCACTCGACCTCCACGAACCGGGGCCGGTAGATGCTGGCGTCGGAGTAGGTGACCGTCTCGTCCAGGTTGTTGACGTTGTAAGAGATCAGCAGCCGGCCCTTGCGGGCCAGCTGGAGGTGCAGGTCGGCGTCGTAGACGATGTGCCCGGCCCGGACTTCGGGCGCGCTGAACAGATAGTGCGGCCCGCCGAACGGCCCCGTCGGAGACGTCGCGGTGTACGCCACGAAGTCCGCGCTGAAGGTCAGGTTGTTCTCGTGGGTGACCAGGACGTAGTGGCTGCCGACCCGGCGTACGCCATAGTTGGTCCCGACGCCGCTGAGCAGCCGCGCCGACTCGGTCTCCGCGGTGGACCACGTCGAGCCGGTCCAGAACTCCCACGAGTGCGTGAGGTCGGTGCCGTGCACCCGGGCGAGGTGTGCGAACTTCATGTCACCGGCGGCCTCGGTGCCGTAGACGTACGTCCACTCGCCGTCCGGCATGACCTCGGAACCCCACGAGATCCGGGTGCCCAGCGGCAGCTCCCGGACCGTGCCCGGAGACAGGCCGGGCAGCTCGAAGGTGGCGAGCCCGGTGCCGGTCAGCTTGTGGTCCAGCGGCCCGGCCCCGGTACGCCGATAGCGGTTCACCAGCACCTGCGCCGCACCCCCGGTGACCGCGGCGTCGCCCACCCAGTGGAACTCGTCGTCCGACTTGGTGGGCACCAGCGAGGTCGGCTTCCCGGGCGTACCGCCGGCGCGCAGCGGGCCGAGTTCCGTACCGGTCTGGATGATCGCCGAGTTGTGGATCAGCGCGGAGGTGCGGGGCCGGGAGCCGTCCGGGCCCGGACTCCCGAGGAACGTGTCCGAGAAGAGCCAGAGGGTCCGGTCGTCCGGCAGCGGCACCGAGGCCGTCCGGTCGGCGCCGAGCCAGGTGCCGGAGGTGTCGCCGTACCGCTGGAACATCGCGGTCAGCTCGCCGGCGGCGATCCCGCCGTCATCGGCCGGCGAGTCCGGTGACGCTGCCGCCGCCATGGCCACCATCGCCAGCGAGACCGCCAGGACACAACCCAGCGTTCGCCGCACCACCCTGTGCACTTCGTCGGGCCCCCGTCCGATTCTCGCTACACCGGAAGGCTTTCATCTTCGGATCGCACTTCGGTAACGGCTGTCCGGACGCGTCGCGCTACCAGCCCGCCCGTCAGGATCAAGGCGGCCACGGCGGCGCCCAGCGCGCCCAGCGCGATGCCCTCGACGGTGTGCGGAAGCACGAGCCAGGCGACGGCCACGAAGACCGCGGTGACCGCGCACAGCGGCGCCGACGGCCACTTCGCCCCGGCCGCCACCTGCGCGTTGACCAGCATGAACACCACGCCGTAGCAGGCGCCGGTGGCCGCGAAGATCCAGGCGTGCCGGCCCAGGTTCGCGTAGTCCGGGCCGCCGGCGAGCCGGAACGCCAGGTCGCCGGCGAAGGCCGCGGCCGACACCAGCACGGCGCCGCACGCACCGACGAGCAGCAGGCCGAGCCCCAGCGTGCGCCGATTGCCCTGGGCCAGCCGGGGCAGGGCCAGGATGGTCACCACCTGCGGCGCCCAGAGCGCTCCCTTGGTGAGGACCGTGCCGACCGCGTACGCACCGGAGGCGTCGGGCGGCAGGAAGCGGCGGGCCAGCAGCAGGTCGGCGTACGAGACGACGAGCATGGCCAGGGTCGCGCCGCCGGCGGTCAGCACGGCACGCAGCGGGAGCGGTTCGCCTTCCTGACGTACGCCCTCGCGGCGGGCCAGCAGGTGCAGCACCGGCAGGGCCAGGATCGCGGTGGCCGCGCCGATGAGCAGCGACGTGGTCAGCCCGGCGCCGGCGGCCAGGCCCAGCACGACACCGCCGTACCGCCCGCCGGCCACGACCGCGATGCCCGTCGCGAGCGGGACGAACCGCTGGTCGCCCTGCATCTCGCCGAGCCAGCGACCGGCTGCGACCACGCCCACCGTGGAGACCGCGGCCAGCGCGGTCGCCGCGGCCGGCAGGTGCAGCACGGCGACCGCGACGGGCATGGCCAGCAGCAGGGCGCAGGCCGCGCCGAGCACCGTGTAGAGCGCCGACCGGGCGGTGGGCACCGGACCCGAGCGGGCCCGGTGCACGGCCACCGCGATCTGCAGTCCGGTGCTGGCCACCCCGGCGATCGCGGTCATTGCGAGCAGCGTGGCCAGCGCGCTGAGGTCGGCGGCGGTGAGCGTGCGCGCGCCGAGCACGGGTACGACGTACGCCAGCGCGTTGGCCAGCACGCCGGCGGCGGTGACCGCGAGTCCCGCCGTGCCGATGCCGTTACCTTTCGCCATTCCTGCCCGTCCCGGTCCCGTCGTCGTTGTCGCGTGGATCAAACTAGGTCGTGTCTTTGCGACGGCTCGCGCTCCCGGCGACGGCGCTCGTGGTCACCGTCCTGGTGCTCGCGCCGCTGGCCGCGCCGGGCTACGTCCTCTCCTACGACATGGTCTTCGTGCCACGTCAGCCACTGCGCTGGGAACTTGTGGCGCCGTCGGCCACGCTGCCCCGGGCGGTCCCGCTGGACGCGCTGGTCTCCCTGGCCACCCAGGTGGTGCCCGGCTGGGTGCTGCAGCGGGTGGTGCTGGCCGCGGCGCTGCTCCTCGCGGCGCTCGGCGCGGGCCGTCTGGTCCCGGCCGGGCGGCTCGGCACCCGGCTGGTCGCCGCGGTGGCGTACGCGTGGACCCCGTACCTCGCCGAGCGGCTGCTGCTCGGGCAGTGGGGACTGCTGCTGGCGTACGCCGCCCTGCCCTGGATCGTGGCCGCCGCCCTGCGCGTTCGCGAGGGTGACCGCCGCGCCCTGCCTGCGCTGCTCGGATTCGGCGCCCTGGCCGCGGTGACCCCGACCGGCGGGGTGCTCGCCCTGGCCGCCGTCGCGGTGCTGGCCGCCCGCCGCACCGTCCTGAGCGCGGTGGCGGTGGCCGCGACGGCGCTGCTCAACGCGCCCTGGCTGATCGCCGCCGCCCTGACCGACGCCGACGCGCGCAGCGACCCGGCCGGCGTCGCGGCCTTCGCCGTCCGCGGCGAGGGCTGGAGCGGTCCGCTGGGCGCGCTGGCCGGCACCGGCGGGATCTGGAACGCGCAGACCACGCTGCCCAGCCGGGCCTCGGTGCTGGCTCCCCTCGGCACTGCGCTGCTCGTCGGGCTCGCGGTGGCCGGCTGGCGTCCGCTGCGGGACCGCTGGCCGGCCGGCGTCGCGGCACGCCTGCTCGCACTGGCCGGCGGCGGCTTCCTGATCGCCGCGTTCGTGGTGCTGCCGGGGGGCCGGGCGGCACTGGAGTGGCTGGTCGCCACGGTGCCCGGGGGCGGCATCCTGCGCGACGGTCACAAGTTCGTCCTCCCGTACGCTCTCCTGCTCTGCCTGCTGGCGGCCCTCGGCGCGGAACGGGCCGCGGCCACCGCCCGGGATCGCGCGGGTCAGGAGAGCGCGGCGCGGGTGGTGCTGGCCGGCATCCTGCTGCTGCCGGTGGCCTCGCAACCGGATCTCGCCTACGGCGCCGCCGGCCGGCTGCGGCCGGTGCCCTACCCGGCGGACTTCGCGGCGGTGGCCCGGATCGTCGCCGACCGCCCGGGTCAGGTGCTCTCCCTGCCGTTCGCCGCTTATCACACCTACTCCTGGAATCTCCGGCGGACCGTGCTGGATCCGCTGCCGCGCTATCTCGACGCCGAGGTGGTGACCGACGACCGGTTGGTCGTGGGCAAGGTGGTCGTGGCCGGGGAGAACCGGCGGGCCACCGCGGTCCGGCAGGCCCTCGCCTCCGGTGCTCCGCTGTCCGGCCTGGGGGTGCGCTGGGTGGTGGTGCAGCAGGTCGCCGGAGGGGGCCGGGTGCCGGATACCGCCCTGGCCGGCCTGCGGCTGATGCACGACGGACCGTACTTAGACCTGTACGAGAACCCTCTTCGCAGGGAAGTTACTAGGTGGTAGCGTCCCCGCCCACGCACAGCCCACAAGCGTCGAAAAGGAGTCACATGATGAGCAGAGCCCTTCCGCTGCTCCTAGCTGGGGTCGTCGCCCTCAGTCTGGGCGCGCTTGGTACGGCGGCGCTGGTCAACAGCCTCGCCGGCTCGTCGGAAGCGACGGCGGGAAGCGTGAACGAGGAACAGGTGACCCGGGACGTCTTGCAGACGGGCGTCTACGGCACCAGGTGAGTGCGTGGTCCCGGCGTGCGAGGCGCCGGGACCGCCCTCGGCTGCTCCAGCAGAGCGGCGAACTTCTCCCCCGCCGACGGCCAGGTGAACCGGTCCGCATGTGCCCGCGCCGCGCTGCCCATCTCGGTGCGCAGTGCGTCGTCGGCGAGCAACAGCCGTACCTTCGCGATGAAGTCCGCCTGGTCCTCGGCCAGCAGGCCGGTCCGGCCGTCGACGAGCGACTCCTCCACCCCACCGGCGCCCCGGAACGCGATGTTCGGTGTGCCCACCGCCCCCGCCTCCACGATGGTGAGGCCCCAGCCCTCCTTGAGCGAGGGAGTCAGCGCGAGCCACGCCTCGCTCATCATGACGCGCTTCTCCTCGTCGCTGACGAAGCCCGCGAACCGCACCCGGCCGGCGATGCCGAGGTTCTCCGCGTACTCCCGCAGCTCGTCCTCCCACCAGCCCTGACCGGCCACCACGAGGCTCAGGCCGGGGAACTGCGGGGACAGGGCGGCCACCGCGTCCAGCGCCATCTCGACCCGCTTGTGCGGCACGAGGCGGCCCACCACGACGAGCGACGGCTCCGGCGTACGGGCCACCGGCGCGGCCGGGACCATCTCCGGCGTGCCGTTGTGCACGATCGTGACGCGTTCCGGGTCGATGCCCAGCACGGCCAGCTCGTCGCGGGTGGCGGCGGAGACGGTGACGTAGCGGCACCGGCGGTAGACCCGCGGCGCCAGCCACGACTCGATCCACCAGCCGATCCGGGCGAGGCGCGGCGTCAGCACGACGGGCCACTGCTCGCGGTGCACGTGGTGCACGAGGGCGATGACCGGACGACGGCACCACCACGGCG
This sequence comes from Couchioplanes azureus, assembly GCF_014648355.1. GTDB lineage: Bacteria > Actinomycetota > Actinomycetes > Mycobacteriales > Micromonosporaceae > Actinoplanes > Actinoplanes azureus. The sequence continues at coordinate 55,646 of NZ_BMQY01000014.1, read as the reverse complement.
ACAGAAAGGGCAGACCGTTACCGACGTCGACCAGCACGTCCGGCCGGCCACCGCGGCGCCGGCTCAGCGGGCCGAAGCCCGCGATGCCGAGCAGGTAGGTGAGCGCGGCATGCAGGTAGACCGTGTGCCGGCCGCCGCGGCGCAGCACGCGCAGCCCGGCGGCGGTCGTCTCAGCCGCCGGACCCTCGCTGTGAGCTGCGCAGAAGAGCGTGGCCCGGTATCCCCTGCGGATCAGCTCCTCGGCGATCTTCTCCACGTAAACTTCGGATCCGCCACCATGGGGATTGCGAGTATCCCGCCAGTTGAGGAACATGACGTGCCGCTGCGCGGTGGCTGGAATGTCCACATTCACCTCTACTGGTGAGTAACATTTGTTGGCCGCGTCACACTATGGGGCTCCCGAGGGCCCCACATCCGCGAAAAGGAGGAGAATGCATCACCCACTGAACCGTGCCGGCGCCGCCGAAGTGGGTGGTAGCGTTCCGCCTTCGGTCTGGCGGATGCGCCTGGTCACGGCCTGTCTGGGCCTGACCGCGCTGGCGTTCCTGCAAGATCCGGGCCTCACCGTGATCGACACCAAGGTCGACCTGGCGGTCGACCCGGCCGGATGGCTGGCCCGGGCGCTGCACGTCTGGGATCCGGCCGGCACTTTCGGGCAGCTGCAGAACCAGGCGTACGGCTACCTCTGGCCGATGGGCTCGTTCTTCCTGGCCGGCAAGCTGCTCGCGATCCCGGCCTGGGTGATCCAGCGGCTCTGGTGGGCCGTGGTCATGACGGTCGCGTGCACCGGCCTGGTGAAGCTGGCCGAGCGGCTCGGCATCGGCTCGCCGTGGGCCCGGCTGATCGCCGGTGCCGCCTTCGCGCTCTCCCCGAGGATGATCACCGAGCTCGGCCCGATCTCGGTCGAGGCGTGGCCCAGCGCGCTGGCGCCGTGGGTGCTGGTCCCGCTCGTCGGACTCGCCCACGGCGCACCGCTGCTGCGCTCGGTGACCCGGTCCGCCCTGGTCGTGGCCTGCGCCGGCGGCGTGAACGCGACCGCCGTCATGGCCGTGATCCCGCTCGCCGGCCTCTGGCTGCTCGGGCTGCGTCCGGCCCGGCTGCGGATCAAGGCGCTGGTCGCCTGGGGCATCGCGGTCGGCTGCGCCACCGCGTGGTGGGTGGTGCCGCTCCTGCTGCTGGGCCGGTACAGCCCGCCGTTCCTGGACTACATCGAGACCGGGACGGTGACCACGGCGCCCACCGACATGGTCTCGGTGCTGCGCGGGGCGTCGCACTGGCACGCGTACCTGAGCAGCTCGTTCGGCGCGCCGTGGACAGCCGGCTGGCGGCTGGCCACCGAGCGACCGCTGGTCCTGGCCTCCCTGGTGGTGGCCGGCCTCGGCATCGCCGGCCTGGCCCGCCGCGGCATGCCGCACCGGTGGTTCCTGATCACCGGCCTGCTGGTCGGCCTGGCCCTGGTCGGCCTCGGGCACGTCGGGACGGTCTCCGGACTGTTCGCCGAGTCTCAGCGGGCGTTCCTCGACGGCGCCGGCGCACCGCTGCGCAACGTGCACAAGTTCGACGTGATCGTCCGGCTGCCGCTGATCCTCGGCATGGCGCACCTGCTCACGGTGTTCGCCCGGGCCGCGCGCACGGCCACCGGCCCGCGGGTCGGCCCGGCCCGGTGGCGGGCGGCCACGTTGACCGGCCTGGCCCTGATCGGCGTGGCCGGGGTGGCGGCGCCCGCCCTCGGCGGCGGGCTGGCCGCGCAGGGCAGCTTCCAGAGCGTGCCGGGCTACTGGCAGCAGGCGTCGGGCTGGCTCAACCGGCACCTCGACCGCGAACACGTGCTGGTGATCCCGGGCAGCCGCTTCCCGCGCTACCTGTGGGGCAGCCCGAGTGACGAGATCACCCAGCCGTTGCTCGACAAGCGGTGGGGCGTACGCAGCTCGATCCCGCTCACTCCGCCGCAGACCATCCGGGTCCTGGACGCCATCGAGCACACCCTGACCAGCGGCGCCGGCTCGGCCGGGCTGGCACGGTTCCTGTCCCGCTCCGGGGTGCGCTATCTGCTCCTGCGCTCGGACCTGGACTACGGCCGCTCCGGCGCCACCCAGCCGGCGATCGTCCGGCAGTCGCTGGCCCGCTCGGCGGGACTGCGCCAGGTCGCCGGGTTCGGCCCGTACCTGGGCGGCGGCAACCTGCCCGGCATCTTCGTCGACAACGGGCTCAACCCGCGGGTCCGGGCGCTGGAGGTCTGGGAGGTCACGCCGTCCGTCGCGCCCGTGGTGGCGTACGACTCGCGCGATCTCACCACGGTGGTGGGCGGCCCGGAGTCGGTGCTCGACGCGGAGGCCGCCGGAGTCCTGCCGGCGGGGCCCACGGTGCTGGCCGGGGACCGGACCGAGGAGACCGACGACGGGCCGGTGCTGCTCACCGACGGGCTGCGCCGCAAGGAGGTGTCCTTCGGCCTGTCGCACGACAGCGCCTCGGCCACCATGCAGGCCGGCGAGCAGGCCCGGCTCGGCGCGCCGGCCCGCGACTACCTGCCCGCGTGGAGCGAGGGCAACGAGACGGTGGTCGACTACCGGGGCATCGAGGCGGTCACCGCCTCGAGCTCGTTCGCCGAGGCGCAACCGCTGGTCGGGGCGCGGCCCGGCTACCAGCCGTTCGCGGCGCTCGACGGCGACAGGGACACCTCGTGGCGCTCGGCCCCCGGCACGTTCGCCACCGAGCAGTGGTTCGAGGTACGCCTGCCGAGCGCCCAGCCGATCCGCGAGGTACGCCTGACCTTCGACCTGGGCACCGACTCGATACCCACCCGGATCACCGTGACCTCCGGGCCGAACCCGCCGGTCAGCGCGGATGTCACCGGCACCACGATGACGGTGCCGCTGAGCACCGCAACGCGCTCCGACCGGATCCGGGTCGAGTTCGACGAGGTGAAAGACGTGCGCCTGGGCTTCGGCGGCGTCGGCATCAGCGAGCTGACCATTCCCGGAGTACGGGCCGAGCGGACCCTCGTGGTGCCGCCCAGCCCGGTCGCCGGCGTGGCGCCCGGCATGGTCTTCACCGCGGCGCCGGCCGTGCCCGCCTGCTACTTCGTGAACGGCCGCCCGGTCTGCAACGGCGACCTGGCCCGCGCCTCGGAGGACGGCACCCGGATCGACCGGACCGCTACCGTGCCGGTCGCCGCGCCCTACGGGCTCACCGTGAAGGCCCGCCCGCGTCCCGGCTCGGCGCTCAACGCGCTGCTCGACGCCGGCGGGCGAGCCGCAGTGGCCGAAGGCATCACCCCGAGCGTCACCGCGTCCAGCATCGGCGTGCTGGAACCGGCCGCCCGCCCCGGCGCGGTCGCCGACGGCGATCCGGACACCGCCTGGTACGCCGCCGACGAGGATCAGCATCCGTGGCTGCGGATGGTCTGGCCGGCGGCCAGGAAGATCTCCGGGGTGCGGCTGACGGTCGGCGCCGAGACCGCGGCGGCCCGGCCGTGGCAGATCACCGCGATCGGCGACGGCGACGTCCGCAACGGCTTCCTGGACGACGGCGGGACGCTGATCTTCGACCCGCCGATGACCACCGACGAGCTGACCGTGCTGATCGCCGACACGGTGACCGCGGCGTCCTACGACCCGTACCGCAACATGCAGCGGGAGCTGCCGGTGGCGGTCGGCGAGTTCACCGCGCTGCCGGACACCGCGCCGGCCCGGGCGCCGGAGACCACGAAGGTCGACCTGGGCTGTGGCAGCGGGCCGAACGTCGTGGTGGACGGCGTCGCCCGCGCCACGGCGCTCGTCGCCAGCCGCCGCGACCTGCTCGAACTGCGCGAGGTCGAGGCTGAGGTGTGCGGCGCCGGCGCGGCCGACCCGGTGCCGGTAGCCTCCGGCGAGACCCGGATCGTGGCCACCGCCTCGAAGCTGGGCACGCCCAGCAGCCTGGTCATGACGCCGCTGACAGGCGGCACCGCGAGCAACCGGCGCGTCGTGGTGCCATGGCGCGACGTCGGCGCCGCGGCGGCCGGGGCCGGCCTCCGGACCCCGGTACGGGTGGACGCCTGGGCCGCGACGACCCGCCGGCTGCACCTGAACGCGTACCCGCACCAGCGGGTCATCGCCCTGCGGGAGAACGCGAACGCCGGCTGGACCGCCAGCATCGACGGCAAGGCGCTGCCGTCCGTGGTGGTCGACGGCTGGCAGCAGGCGTGGTTCGTGCCGCCCGGCGCGAGCGGCGAGGTGGTGCTGCGCTTCGGGCCGGACCGGCTCTACCGTGCCGCCATCATCGGCGGCGCTTTGCTCCTCACCGGTGTCGCGGTGGCCGGAGCCCTGGCCGGGCGGGTCCGGGGCGGTCCGCCCGCGCCGGCGCCCGCGTCCGGCCGACGCCGCCGGCTGCTGCTGCCGGTGCTGTTCGGCGGCGTCGCGCTGGTGGCCGTGGGCGGGGTGGCGGCGGCCGGCCTGGCCCTGCTCGGCACGGCCGCCGTGCTGGTGACCCGGATCCTCCAGCCGTACCTCGACCAGCAGGACCGGCGGCTGCGCCGGCTCGGCCGGCTGGCCGGCTGGCTGCTGCCGGTCGGATTCTTCGCGCTGGCGGGCCTGTCCGCGATGCGCCTCGAGGGGCACACCGCGGCGCTGCCTCAGCTGACCGCGCTCGGCTCCACCGTGGTGCTCTGGCTCTCCGTGGTCCTGGCCCGCGGCGTCCCCGGCCAGCGGTGGCTCAAACGCTGGGCAGGCTTCTCGATCAGGTAGTAGCTGAGGGCGGCGAGCGTCAGCCCGCCGCCCACGGTGATCAGGTACGTGGACAGCAGCGGCCCGGTGAACTCCGGGCGCCCGGTCACCGCGTACAGCTCCTCCAGCACGAACGGGTGCCACAGGAACAGGCCGTACGACACGGTGCCCAGCCACCGGGCCACGCCGCCGCCGAAGATCTCCTTGGTCCGGGTGTGCGGTCCGAACGCCAGCGGCAGCAGGATCAGGATCGCCAGAAGGGCGTAGAGCAGCAGCTTCAGCCCGAACTCGGTGGCGGTCGGCTCGGCCAGGTCCCGGGGACCGGCGATCGGCGTGGTGGCTATGGCGTAGACCGCCAGCGCGCCCACCCAGCAGGTCAGCGGCGCCGCCGCGATCTCGTCCAGGAAACGCCAGCGCGGCCGGTGCCCGTGCCGCAGGGCGACATGCACCGCGGCCAGCGCCATGCCGCTGCCGAACCACAGGCCGTACGCCGGCAGCCACATGGTGTGCAGGCTTCCGGCCAGCACCCCCGCGCCGATCAGCGCCACCCACGTGCCGGTGATCAGGAACCCGCCGGCGACGATCGCCCACGGCCGTCCCGTTCGCTCGCGCCCGGTCATCAGCAGCGCGGCGAGCAGCGGCAACAGCGCGTAGAACGCCACCTCGGTGGCCAGGCTCCAGGTCTGGCTCAGGCCGTGCTGCAGGTGGTCGGGCCCGTAGATCTGGGTCAGCGTGAAGTGCCGGACCCAGTCGGCCGGGGTGGCGTCGTCGTTGCGCGGCAGCACCAGCAGGCACACCACCACCGTCACCCAGTACGCCGGGAGCACCCGCATGGCCCGTCGCCAGAGGTAGCGGCCGGTGCCGGGACGGGGTTCGCCGGACGCCTGAGCGTGCGCCCAGGGCCGGTACAGCAGGAATCCGGACAACACGAAGAACACCGCCACCCCGGCGTCCATCCGGGCGAACCAGCCGCTCCACGGCCCGCCACCGGTGTTCAACCCGGTGGCGAAACCGACGTGGTGCCCCACCACCGCGAGCGCGCCGATAACCCGTACCGCGTCCAGAGCGGGGACGCGGTGCAGCGTGGCAGTCGAAATTGGCGCAGACATTGCCCGTCCAAGGGTTCCGTAATTATGTAACCGGCGAGTAACCTCCCGGCCATTATCGGCGACAGCACCCCTCACGCGGGACAGCAGTCGGCCGGCTGAAGGGGAGGTTCAATGAAGGCTCGCTTGGGTGTCGTCCTGTTCGGCACCGGCGTTTTCGCCGTGGTGATCGCTGCAGGGCTCGCGTTCTTCGTCGCGCCGTCGGTTGCCCGGCTTCCGTACGACCTTAAGCTGTGCACGGCGACGGTGAAGCAGGACTGCCTGCGGCCGAGCGTCGCCCAGGCGCAGAATGCCCAGTTCCTGTACACCAAGGGCGGCGACGCGCCGGAAGTCGGGATCAAGACCGGCACGCTGCAGTCGACCACCGAGATTTCTCCGCTGCCGGACACCACCGACCGGGAACTGACCGGTGACCTCGCGGGCGAGGCCGTCGTCTGGCGGGGCCTCGGCACGGTCGTCTGGACCGAGCGGAACGAGACGATCAGCCAGTACGAGGCCCTGATCGCCCTCGACCGGGACAGCGCTTCCGCCGTCGGGTGGGACGGACAGCGGCTCAACGACGTGGCCGCGCCGGCCGTTCCGGACCCGGTCTCCTACACCGGCCAGCTCTACAAGTTCCCGTTCGGCACGGAGCGGAAGAACTACGAGTACTTCGACCGTGACCTGCGCAAGGCGCTGCCGATCGAGTTCAAGGAGACCCAGACGATCGACGGCCTCGAGGTGTACCGCTTCGAGCAGGTCGTCCCGGAGACGGCGCTGACCTTCTCGCAGGAGCGGATCAAGTCGCTGATCGGCGCGTTCGCCAAGACCGCCACGAGCGGCGAGGTCAGGTACAGCAACGTCCGGACCATCTGGGTCGAGCCGGTGACGGGCAACTTCATCAAGGTGTCGGAGCAGCAGCGCAAGACCTTCGTGCCGAACGTCGGCGCGCCGACCCAGCTCCTCCACGGCGACTTCGTCTACACCCCCGACACGGTGTCGCACAATGTCGCGTCGGCCGGTGAGAGCAAGCGCCAGATCCAGCTGATCAGCCTCTGGCTGCCGATCGGCCTGGCCGTGCTCGGCGCGATCCTGCTGGTCGTCGGACCCTGGATGCGGGCGACGGGCCGCAAGGCCGCCCGTGGCCGCCACGAGGAGATCACCGGCGAGAACGAGGTCTCCGCGGACGAGGACGGCAAGGTCACGGCCTGACCGATCCGGCAGACCGGGTCCCGCCTCGCGCCAGGGCGCGGGGCCCGGTCGTCGGCCGCCCATTGATCGATGGTTGGCGATATATTGCCGGGATGGGCCAGCAGACCGAAGGGCTGAGCCGGCGTCGCGTACTGGGTGGCGCAGCGGGACTTGCTGCGGGCGCCACGGTGGTCACGGCGGGTCTGCCGTACGGCAGCGCGTCCGCCGCGCAGCAGACGGACCTCGCCCGCTGGCGCGGGTGGGCCGCCCGGGTGACCATCACGCGCGACGACTGGGGTATCGCGCACGTGGTCGGGCGCACCGACGCCGACGCGGTGTTCGGGATGATGTACGCGCAGGCCGAGGACGACTTCGCCCGGATCGAACGCAACTACCTGACCAGTCTCGGCCGTCTCGCCGAGGCCGAGGGCGAAAGCGCGATCTGGCAGGACCTGCGCCAGCGGCTGTTCGTCGACCCACGCTCGCTGAAGGTGGCGTATGCGCGCTGCCCCGGCTGGCTGCGCCGGCTGATGCGGGCGTGGGCGGACGGGCTCAACTACTACCTGGCGACGCATCGCGAGGTGCGTCCGCGGGTGATCGAGCGATTCGAGCCGTGGATGCCGCTGAGCTTCTCGGAGGGAAGCATCGGCGGCGACATCGAGCGGGTGCCGCTCAGCCAGCTGGAGTCGTTCTACGGCGAGCGCCCGCTGCCGATGACCTCCGAAGAGCTCGGGCTGCTGTTCCGCGAGCCCCGAGGCTCGAACGGCATCGCGATCGCACCGAGCCACACCCGCAACGGGCACGCGCTGCTGCTGATCAATCCGCACACCAGCTTCTTCTTCCGCTCCGAACAGCATGTGACGAGCGGCGAAGGACTCGACGTGTACGGCGCGGCGACCTGGGGACAGTTCTTCATCTACCAAGGTTTCAACGCGTACGCGGGATGGATGCACACCTCCAGCGGCGTCGACAACGTCGACGAGTTCGCCGAGACCATCGTGAGCCGGGCCGGCGGCCGCCGCTACTACCGCTACGGTGACGCGCTGCGCCCGGTGACGACCAAGACCATCACGTTGTCGTACCGCACCGCGGACGGTGGCCGGGCAGAACGCAGCTTCACCACGTTCGCCACCCACCACGGCCCCATCGTGCGGGAGGCGGACGGCAAGTGGATCGCGTTCGCCCTGATGAACAAACCGGTCCAGGCGCTGGAGCAGAGCTTCCTGCGTACCAAGACACGCGACTACGCGGACTTCCTCCAGGTGGCCGGCCTCAAGGCGAACAGCTCGAACAACACCGTGTTCGCCGACCGGAAAGGCGAGATCGCTTTCCTGGTGCCGCAGTTCATGCCGGTGCGCGACGACCGCTTCGACTATCGGCGGCCCGTCGACGGCAGCGACCCGGCGACCGACTGGCGCGGCCTGCACAGTCTGCAAAGCCTGCCACAGGTGGTGAACCCACGGAACGGCTGGACGTTCAACACCAACAACTGGCCGTGGACCGCGGCCGGCCCGGACAGCCCCCAGGCCGAGGACTATCCGCGCTACTTCGACACCGCCGGCGAGAACCCGCGAGGTCCGCAGGCGATCCGGGTGCTCTCGGCGCGGCGGCACTTCACCCCGCGTACGCTCATCGACGCGGCCTTCGATCCGTACCTCACCGCCTTCGCCCGCCTCGTGCCCGGCCTGGTAGCGGCGTGGGACAAGCTGCCGCAAGGCAGCACCCAGAAGGCGCGGCTCGCCGGGCCGGTCCGGCTGCTGCGCCACTGGGACTACCGGTGGGGGGCCCGATCGATGGCGACCTCCTTGGCGGTGTTCTGGGGTGAGGCGCTGTGGGCGCCGCTGGCCCAGGCGGCGCGCGACGCCGGCATGTCGATGTGGGACTACCTGGACGAGCGCGCCACCGACGCGCAGCGGCTGACCGCGCTCGACGAGGCGGCGAACCGGCTGCGGCAGGACTTCGGCGGCTGGCAGGTCCCCTGGGGCGAGATCAACCGCTTCCAGCGCAACGACGGCGCGATCGTCCAGACGTTCGACGACTCCAAGCCGAGCATCCCGGTGCCCTTCACCTCCGCCCAGTGGGGTTCCCTCGCCTCGTTCGGAGCGAGGCGCCACCCCGGCACGAAGCGGTACTACGGCACGAGCGGCAACAGTTTCGTGGCGGTCGTCGAGTTCGGGCCGAGGCTGCGCGCCTGGGCGGTGACGGCGGGCGGCGCGAGCGGGCATCCCTGGTCGCCGCACTTCACCGACCAGGCGATCAGGTACGCGAGCGGGAACCTGCGGCCGGTCTACTTCTACCCGGAGGATCTCCGGGGCCACGTCGAGCGGACGTACCGGCCGGGCGCATGACCGTGCCCGGCTGGGACGGATGACTTCGTCCGGTCGGCCAACCAGGTCCGGGCCGGGGAGCGGGGAAGTCGCTGCGGTGGGAGATCTGGTAGGCCCGCTGCCGGCTCACTGCGCCGAGACGAAGGCGCACCTCATGGGCACCCAACAACGGTGACGCGCACATGCCATGCCACCAGCATGGCTACACGACTAGTAGACGCCAGACACCCAAGCGAGTGACAAAGGTGGATGCAGTTGCCGCGATGCGAGGGGTTACCTCTCGGGCCGCCAGGTAGGGCGCACGGGTCGCGGTCCAGCGGCGGGCTGAACGGCCGCTGCCCCCGCCGGGAGGGCGGGGGCAGCGGTGTGGGTTGGCGGTCAGACGGCGGGACTGGTGCCGGCCATCATCCCGTAGCGGGTGTCGAGGGCGTTGCCGGTGCCGTCGCGCATGTAGAGGAAGCCGGTGTTGCCCTGGAACACGAGGCGGGAGCCGCGGATCGCGGGGCTGGTGCCGCGCATCATGCCGTAGCCGGTGTTCGTGGTGGCACCGGTGCTGCTGCGGGTGTACAGGAAGCCGGTGTTGGCCTGGAACGCCACGGTGAAACCGGTACCCGAGGCGGTGATCGCGGGGCTGGTGCCGGCCATCATCCCGTACCGGGTGTCGGACGCGGCTCCGGTGTTCATGACGTACAGGAAACCGGTGTTGGCCTGGAAGGCGATCGCGTACGTACCGTTGGACAGCTTGGTGATCGCCGGGCTGGTGCCGGCCATCATGCCGTAGCCGGTGTTGACGATCGCGCCGCTGGAGTCGCGGGTGTAGAGGAAGCCGTTGTTGGCCTGGAACGCGATGCGCCAGCTGCTGGTGTTGCCGGCGATGGACGGGCTGGTGCCGCGCATCATGCCCAGCCCGGTGTCGAAGGTCGCGCCCGTGGCGGTGTTACGGGTCCACAGGAAGCCGGTGTTGGCCTGGAAGGCGACCTGACCGCCGGAGATCGCGGGGCTGGTGCCGGCCATCATGCCGTAGCCGGTGTTGGTCATGACGCCGCTCGCGCTGCGCGTGTAGAGGAAACTGGTGTTGGCCTGGAAGGCGGTCTGACCGTCGGAGGTCGCCGGGCTGGTGCCGGCCGCCATGCCGTAGCCGGTGTTGGTGGTGATTCCGACGTTGCTGTGGGTGTAGAGGAAACCGGTGTTGGCCTGGAAGGCCACCGGCGGGGTCGTGGTCGTGGTGGGGGCGGTCCCGAAGCCCTCCTCGGGCGGGTTCACCGGCGAGGCCCAGGTCGGGGAGCTCGGGAGGGGCGGGCGCACGGCGCCGTCCATGTCGCCGTACCACATGTTGGAGCACTGCAGCTGCCCACCGCGACGGAGGCACGGACGCACGAAGTGGTTCGACCCGTCGATGCGGGCCGTCCTCACGCCCTCAGACCTGAACAGGATGTCCCAATCGGTCGCCGCGGCCCTCTCGCAGTAGTCCCAGGTGCCGTGCGCTTCCATGGTGTACGTCTCGCGGAAGAAGTGGAGGGCGTCGCCGTCCCAAGTCTTCCCCCAGGCGGCTTCCCCCACCACCCTGTCGACCGTGAAGTTCGTGCGGTCGATCGACAGGATGTCGCCCGCTCGCAGGCCGCTGACCGCGTGGGCATAGACCGAGGCGTTACCCGAGTCGGTGACCAGCTCGATCCCGACGCCGTGCAGGTAGGCGCGGTACATGAAGTCGCCGGTCTTCCGCTTCTCGTCTTCGTAGTCGACCTCGAAGTCCGGCCAGCTGGAGTTGTCCCCGGGCTGGCAGTACTTGGCGGCCTGCGCGGGTGACGCCTGCGTGAGCACGACAACACCGAAAGACGTCACTGACAGCAACAGTGCGCTGACAGCTCGGGTCAACTTCCCTGTGAACACCAACGATCCCTTCGCAATGAACTCGTGCCGCCACGGCCCCGAGCACGATCCACGCGCGGGGAACTGCGAACGGCGATTGCGCAGGCCGCCCGTGACGCCGCGACAAGCTACCCCGCACCGGGAATGAGGGGCTATTCGGGCGTTCGGACTATTTCGCTGGTACGCCCGGCCAGTCGACCAAGACGGAGAGTCACAGGTCGCTCGTAACTGTGGGTGAAGCGGTGATGTCGCGAAGGGGTCGCTGTCTGCTGCTAGGAGGTGGTGACGGATGAGCGCGACCTTCGCCGCCACGATCCGGTATGCCTCTCCCCGGTCGCTTCTCGACGTCGCGAAGCTGACACCGTCCGGATGGAGGGTCATTCCTCGTGACGCATTCGTGCCACGCGCGTCACGGCTCGGACCAGCATTGCCGCCGCTCGCACCGCTACGGATGTCCCGAACCGGGGCCGCCCATGTCTGGGGAGTCTGCACGTTGAGGTGCCGGTGCGGACCGGACTTGACCACATCCGATCGAGCCGGCCGCTGGCGTCGCGCCGGGGCCGGTGTTGTCCGGTCGCGCAAGTACGGCGCAAGGCCTGCCGGCCATCCTCGGTGCGCAGCGGCCGCGTCGACCGCGGTTGGCGCTCGCGCGGCCCGTTGCCCGACCCGCGCCTCCAGCAGACGGAAGGACGACGACGTGACCTCGATAGCCGGTACCGATCCAGCCACGGTGGTCGACCTTGTCGCGCAGCGCCGCGGCGGCCCGGGCACCCTGACGGTACTGGGTGGCGACGCCGGCGTCCGGTCGGTCACCTGGGCCGCCGTCCACGACCGGGCTCGACGGCTGACGACCCTGCTGCGCGGTCGAGGCGTCGGCTCGGGCAGCCGGGTCGGCCTGCTCGCCGACACCGGCGTCGGGTTGGTCACCGCGATTCAGGGTGTCTGGCTGTCCGGTGCCGCCGTCACGGTCCTGCCGATGCCGGTCCGGCGCGCGGACGCGGCGTACGTCGCGCAACTGCGCCGAACCATCGCCGACGGGAGGCTCGGACTCGTACTCGTCGGGGTGCCCCTGGCCGGGCTGCGGCCCGAGCTGGCCGCGGCCGCGCCGACCGCCGATCTGGACGCCGCGGTGGCGGACGCCGCGGTGTACGAGCCGGCGACGCCGGCGACGCCCGCCCCGGACGATCTCGCGGTCCTGCAGTACACCAGCGGCTCCACGCGGCAGCCGCGCGGGGTACCGGTGACGCACGGCAACCTCGCCGCCAACCTGGCGTCGATCCGGGTGGCGACCCGCCACGCGGAGGTGCACGGCTGCCTGTTGAGCTGGCTGCCGCTGTACCACGACATGGGGCTCGTCGGCTTCGCCGCACTTCCGATGTCCTGCGGCTGCCCGCTGGTGCTGCAGCCGCCGGCGGTGTTCGCGGCCCGGCCGCTGGGCTGGCTGGAGGCGGTGGCCGCGTACCGGGCGACGGCGACGGCCGCCCCCAACTTCGCCTGGGGGCTGGCAACCCGCCTCCTGGGCGCGCTTCCACGACATGACACGGGGCTGCGGCTGGACTCCTTGCGCTTCGCGCTGACCGGCGGGGAGCCGGTCGATCCGGTGCTGATGACCCGGTTCGCCGCCGCGGCCCGCCGGCACGGCCTGGACCCGTCCGTCCTGATCTGCGGGTACGGGCTCGCCGAGGCGACCCTCGCGGTGAGCTTCTCCCGGCCCGGTGCGGGGCTGGAGTTCGACGTGGTCGACCCCGACGAGTTGGAGCTGCGGGGGTACGCCGTCCCCGCCGGCGGTCCCCGCCCGGGTCGGGCGCTGGCCCGGCTGGGACCCCCCGTGCCGGGCTGCCGGGTGCGGGTCGTGCACCGGGTGACCGGGCGGCCGCTGGGCGAGCGCCGGGTGGGGCACGTCCAGGTCGCCGGGGCCGGTGTCGTCCGCGGCTACTGGGGCGAGCCGCCGGGCCCGCCGGGTGGCTGGCGGGCAACCGGCGACCTGGGGTACCTGGCCGACGGTGAGCTCGTGGTCTGCGGCCGGGTGAAGGACGTGCTCTTCGCCGCCGGCCGCAACGTGTACCCGCAGGACGTGGAGGCCGTCGCGGGCGAGGTGCCCGGAGTCCGCCCCGGCGGCGTGGCCGCGTTCGCCGTGCCGGACGACGGCGACAAGTCGGGGCACCGGCTCGCCGGCGACCGGCTGGCCGTGGCCGTCGAGTCCCGTGCCTGGTCCGACGGGCCCAAGGCCGCTGCGGTGCGTTCCGCGGTGACCGCCGCCGTCGCGGCGGAGCTCGGGCTCACGCCGGCGGCCGTGGCCGTGCTGGCGCCGGGGCGACTGGGCCGAACCTCCTCCGGCAAGCTGCGGCGGGCCGAGACCCGCCGGCAGTTCCTGGCCGGCGAACTGGAGCCGGAGAGCCCGCCGGCCGGCCCTGCCGGGACCCCGTGACCGAGGCTGCGCCGCAGGGCCGGCGCCCGACCGGCCCTGCGGCAGCTGAGACGGCTGGTCAGCAGTGGTCGAAACCCTGGTCGCTCTCGCGGTACTTCGGCCACTTCATCGCGCCTCGCGTGTCGGGACCGTACGTACCGTCGACGGTCAGCCCGTAGAACCGCTGCACGTTGGCCACGGCGTCGCGGGTGGCCGGGCCGTACTGGCCGTCGCGTTCGATGCCCTGCCCGTAGCAGCGGACCAGGGCGTCCTGCAGCACCTTGACCCCGGTTCCGGAGGACCCGACCCCCAGGATGCAATTGCTCTCGCCACCGTTGCGGGTGATGCTCGGGATCGGGACGAAGTAGCCGGTGCCGGTCACGAAGTCCGTGTGGCTCGCGCAGGTCGGGGCGGCGGCCTCGGCGGGCGGGGCTGCGGGCTCCGGCTGGCCGTGCCTTGCCGGCGGCTCCGCGGTGGGCGACGCCTGGGCGGCTGCCGGGGCCAGCAGGCCGGCGATGCCGGCGGTCAGGCCGGTCATGGCCAGCAGGGTTCGGCGGTGGTTGTCGGTTGTCGTCATGGCTCCTCCAAGGTGTCGGATGTGGACGCGGCGGCGCTCCGGCGTCACCGGGCCTCCGCGCCGGGCCGGTCCGGGTAGATGGCGCACACGTACTGGTCCCAGTGGCGGCCGGCGTAGTAGTCGTGCCCGCGCAGCACCCCCTCCACCTGGAAGAGGCGCCCCTCGCCGCTGCGCACCTGCGGCCAGTTGAACCCGGGTATCTCCATGTAGATCTTGTGCAGGGGAAACGTGTGGAAGAGGTGACGGGCGAAGACGGCGACGGCGTTGGCGGCCAGCCCGGTCCCTACGTACCGGGGCTGGAACGCCGCGCCGAGGTACGCATATCGCATGCTCGGGTCGGCGCCGTAGCTGATCACGTGCCCGACCGGTTCACCGTCCACGGCACGACGGGCCACGTACTGGACCAGCACCTGCTTCCACAGGTCGCCGGCGAACCGCTCGAGCGAGGGCGGCGCACCGCGGTACCGCCAGCGGAAACAGGTCTCGGGCCGGGTGGCCAGGGCGAACAGGAAACCTATGTCGTCCGGTTCCACCGGCGTCAGCCGGAAGGTCGGATCGGACAGTACGGGCGCCAGCGGGTCTTCGGACGAGTGCGGCCGCACCGCCACCTCGGCAGGGCCGGACCGGCGCGGCCCGGGCCCGTCGGCCACCTGGATGGACAGCCCCGGGAAGGCCGTCCGGTCCATCAGCGACAGCACGTCACCGACGCTGACCGGCCGGTCCCGCCCGGCGTCCAGGGTGACGCCATGGCTGCCCAGCCAGCCGAGCACCGTCATCATGTCGAGGCTGTCCAGGGCCAGCTGGTCGACCAGCAGGGCGCCGTCGGTCAGGGTTGCCGGGTCCCGGTCGATCAGCTCGCCGAGCTCGCGGCGGCGGGCCTCCCGGCGGGACTGGTCGGTGCCGGCGCCGACCGGCCCGGTTCGGTGGTCCACGGTGGTCATTCGCTCGTCCCCTCCGTCGGGCTGCTGCGGCGGGCCGGGCAGGTACCGCGACCGTCCCGACCCGTGAGCCAGGCTGCCGTGCCGACCTTGCGCGCGGCTTGCGCGCCGCGGGTGCCCCGCTGTCAGGTCCGGACGAGCAGGCTCAGCGCCTGCCGCTCGGCGAAGCGATGCCCGGTCTCGCGGTACAGCTGGACGGCTCGGCGGGCGTGGCTCGCCGCGGCCCGCTGTCGGCCGCGGAGCAGGTACGCCCGCGCCCAGGTGGACAGCACGTCGCCTTCGAGAACTCGATAGCGGCAGCCGGCGATCACCTCGGCCGCCTCGGCGAGGTGACCCTCGGCCTGCGGCACGGCGCCGCCGTTGACCTCGACCCGGGCCAGTCCGAGCAGGGCCGTCGCCCGTTCGTAGGCGGCACCGGTCCGGCCGGCGATCTGCAACGCCTCGGCGTACGCCGCCCGGGCCGATCCCGGGTGGCCCCGGCACCGGCAGACCGTGCCCAGCCAGTTCAGCGCCGCCGTCTGGTACATCGGGTCGCCGGTGTCGCGGAGCAGCCGTACCGCCCGGTGGGCCGATGCCACGGCACGCTCCGCGTCCGCGCGCGGCCAGTGCACCACCGTCGCGGTGCAGCGGGCGTACGCCTCGCCGATCTGGTTGCCGAGTCTTTCGTAGACGGCCAGAGCGTCTGCGGCGAGGCGGCCCGCCTGGGCTGGCTGGTCGAACGCCCAGCGCAGGGCCGCGAGGCCGAGCAGCGCGTGCCCCTCGCCGCTGCGGCAGTCGATCCGGTGGTACCCCGGCAGCGCCTCGGTCAGGCAGCGGGCCGCCTCATCGAGCCGGCCGAGCTGCCAGTACGCATGGCTGAGGTTGTCCAGCGCGGTGGCCGCGCCGGCGGTGTCGCCGAGCCGCCGGTAGATCGCGGCCGCCGCGGTGAGCTGTGCGACGGCCAACTGGGCTTGGCCGTCATGCCGGTGAGCCAGGCCCAGCAGCACCAGGGCGGCGGCCTGGCCCGTCGGCCAGGCAGCATCCCGGGTCAGCGGCAGGGCCCGGCGGGCGTGTGCCGTCACGCCGGCACGATGACCCGCGGCGAGGTGGGCGTGGGCCAGGTTGAGATGGGCCGCCGCGAGGAACCGGGGCCGGCCGCGCTGCCGCGCTATGTCGAGCGCCGCGGCCGCTACTGCCGTCCACTCCGACGGGACGTCACGGGGGTCGGCGCAGCCGCGCAGGGCACTGCCGAGCCGCCAGCCGGTCCGGCGGCCGGCGCAGTCCGTGCAGTCGCGGACGGTCCCGACAAGGCCGGGCAGCTCCGCGTCGATCCAGGCGGCCGCCGCCGCGGGGCCGGCGAAGAACTCGCCGCCGGCGGCCGCACCGGCCGGCGGGGGGCACAGTCGCGGGCGCAGCATCGCCGCGGCGGCCCACAGCCGGGCCATCTGCCAGTCCAGCAGCGCGTCTCGGGCGCGTGCCCGCAGCTCGGGCGGGTCCGCGGCCCGGAGCCGGTCGGCGGCGAAGCGTCGCACCACGCCGTGCAGCCGATACCGGTCGGCGGCGCACCGGTCGACCAGATGGAGGTCGGCCAGCCCGTCCAGCATCCCCGACGCGTCCGCCGGCGGGAGGCGGGCGAGCGCGGCGGCCGCATCGGCCGTGAAGCCGGACACGTCGGCCAGCGCCAACCGGCGCAGCAGCCGCCGCTGGCCGAGAGTGAGCCCTCGCATGGAGCGGTCGAGGCTGGCCCGTACGCCGATGTCGCCGGCGTCAAGGTCGAGCGCCGTGAGCCCGTCGTCGCGGACCAGTCCGGCGGCATATCCCGCCAGTGATCCGTCCGGCCGATGCATCAGGTTGGTGGCGACCACGCGGACCGCGAGGGCATGCCGTCCGCAGCCGGCCACGAGGGCGGCGGCGCCATCCGGGTCGGCCCGTACCCGGTCCGCTCCGACTATCCGCTCCAGCAGCGCCACGGCGTCGGCGGGGGTCAGCGGCCCGACCGGCACACGCCGCGCGCCGTGCCGGGCCACCAGGCCCGCCAGCAGGTGCCGGCTGGTCACCACGACCACGCTTCCCGGCCCGCCCGGCAACAGCGGCAGGACCTGGTCGCTGCGGTCGGCGTCATCGAGCATCAGCAGCAGCCGGCGGCCCGCCGACAGCGACCGAAACAGCGCGGCTGCCTCGGCCGGGTCGTCGGGGATCCGCCCGGCCGGCCCGCCCAGCGCCCGCAGCAGCCGATCCAGCGCCCGCGCCGGCGTGACGGGCGGTTCCGCCCCGTGTCCGCGCAGGTCCAGGTGGAGTTGGCCGTCCGGATACCGCGCCGCCGCGGCCCGGGCCCAGTGCAGCCCCAGCGCCGACTTGCCCGCTCCGGCCAGGCCGGTCAGCAAGAGCACGATCACCCCGCCGGACGCGTCGGCGGCCGCGTCGGCGGCCGCCAGCCGGTCCAGGGCGGCAAGCTCCGCCCGGCGACCGACGAAGTCCACGGTTCCGGGTGGCAGCTGCGCCGGCACGGCGATCGCGAGGCGCGCGGCGCCTGACCGGCCGTGCGCCGCCGGGATCGTACGCGCGGACGCGGCCTGCCGGACCGGCGCGGTCGTGCGGGCGCCGGCCGGAGCGGCGCCGTACGAAGCACCCAACAGCTCGGCGAGCAGCCGCCGCGCCGACCCGGTCGGTTCGACCCCCAGCTCGCGGACCAAGGTCCGGCGCAGTCCGCGGTAGACCTCGTGCACCTCCCCTCGCCGGCCGGTGGCCGCCAGTGCCCGCATGAGCTGCAGGTGCAGGTGCTCCCGCAGTGGGTGCTCGGTGGTCAGCTGGCGCAACTCGGCCACCAGTCCGTCCGGCCGCTGCGCCAGCAACTCGGCCTCGATGCGGTCCTCGACGGCTTGCAGCCGCAGCTCCGTCAGGCGCGGCAGCGCGGCGGCGCGCAGCGCCTCGGCCGCCACGTCGGTGAGCGGGTCGCCGCGCCACAGCGCGAGCGCCGCGCGGAGGTCGGCCGCTGCGGCGAGCGCGGCGCCGGCCGCGAGGTGGCGCCGCCCGCTGGCGGCGAGCGCCTCGAAGCGCTGCAAGTCGAGCTCGCCAGGATCCACCCGAAGCAGGTACCCGGGGGGTTGCGAGACGAGCCGACGAGGTTCCCCAGCGCCGCGCTCCAGCCGGCGCCGCAGCCGGGACACCAGCGAGTGCAGCGTGCCCCGGTACGACGGCGGCGGGTCGTCACCCCACAGGTAGCGGGCGAGCCTCTCGGCTGGGACGAGGCGCCCCGCGTTGAGGAGCAGTGCTGCGAGCAGTGCTCGCTGCCGGCCCGCAGTGATCTCCACCGGGCTGCCGTCGCGGCACACCGCGACCGGCCCGAGGATGCCGAAGTAGTCGCGCTCCACCCTGCGCCCCGCCTTCGCCGCTCCCCCGCCGGGCTCGCTCCCGGCGCGGCCGCTGCCTCCTCCTGGATCGCCGCCCGCCACCGTAGTGCCGACTGTGGACTGTCGGAAAGCGGTCGTGCGCGATGTGCGAAGCTCCGGGCGGCGCCACTCTTGCCGCGGTAAGCCGCGGTAACAGGATGGGAGGCAGGCACTTGAGCGGGACCACCTCGAGCGCCGGTTCCGGCGACACAAGGTGGAGCCGAATCGATCCGGCGACCTTGTCGGCTCGCGGGTAGTTCGGTCTGTGTGTGGTCCGTCGCAGGCGGATCGTGCTGGGCCGAGTGTCCGGTGACGTCCGGCGCGCCGCCGTGCCGCACCACCACGTGACGGGCCTGATTGCGCAGTTGGTGGCGCTTTTGTCCGTTGCGTCCTCGGCGGCGGGGCGCCAATGTGGGGTCCTTCGCCGGAGTTGTTCGTCGACGCGAGGACGCCTCCGGTGCCCCTGGTGATGGTGATGCCGACCCATGAGCGCAAGCCCAATGCCGAGACATGACTGCCCCCGATCCCGCACCGCGCTCGGCATCCCGTTTACCGGCCCTCGTCGAGTCACGGTTCAGGAACTGGAGGGTAAGACAATGCTGAGGAAGCTGGCCGCGACACTGGTCGCGGCAACTGTGCTGCTCGCCGGCTCGGCGGGCGTCTCGTCCGCTGCACCCGCGCAGCCGGAGTTCCGTGCCCAGTGGCACGTGTCAGGACTTACCGCCGCCCAGGCGGAGAGCCTTCAGCAACGCGTCGACGCCGTCCTCGCCGCCATCCCCGGCGGACACCAGGTCTCCGCGACCGAAGTCAGGTACGACGGCCTCGTCGTGACGTTCGACCCACGGTCGGACAGCAACCCCGGAACCGGCGCGCAGCTGGACGTCAACTGCAGCTACGAATGGTTCTGCATCGTCGTCAGAGGCACCACGTTCAGCTTCTACGAGTGCAGATGGTGGGACCTGACGGACTGGATCGGCGTCTCGCCGTACAACAACAACCAGACCCCGGGCACGGTCTTCCGGGCCTACGACCAGAACTACAACCAGGTGTGGACTTCCACGGCACCGCAGACCGGCTCGGTCGACGTCACCCCGTGGTGGCACATCAAACCGTGCTGACCTGGCGCGCACCGGTCGGGCCCGCCCCGGAGCGGGCCGCCGGGCACGTGCGGGCGGCGTGGTCCGACGAACGCGCCGAGCGGGTGATCGGCTGCAAGGCGTGGGGTGCGCTGGTGGAGGCCCGGGTGACCGAGCTCCCGCCGGATTCGCGGCCGGGCCCGCCGCCGGTCGATCAGCACGACGTGCTCCTCACCCGGCGCCGCCCGGCCGGCACCTGAGCGGGCTCCGAGCCCTCGGGATCGAGAGCGGCGCACCGGTCTCTACCAGCGCGGATATGTCGTACCGGAGCCGTACCGTAGATCCATGATCAATCCCGGGACGGTACCCATCGACGACGCCCGCGAAGACCTCGCGGTCTCCGCGCTCGACGTGTTCCTGACCGCCGTCCAGGCCCGCGCGGCCGAGCTCGAGGCCGCCCCGCTCAAACGCCGTATCGCTGGAATCACCGGCGAGGCGAAACGCGACCCGGCGGCGGACCGCGACGGCCGGTTCGGCTGGGACCTGCCGCTCACCGACGGCCGGATCGTGCGGCTGCTCCTGCCGGGCGTCCCGGTGGAACTGGCCCGCGACAGCGTCGAGGCCAGTAGCCCCTGCCTGTACGTCAACGGCACCGCCTGGTGGTGGTCGGACGCGGTGAACGCGGTCGCCGCCGAGGGCCTGGTCCTCGACCTCGGATGAACGTCGGCCCCGCGCATGCACCGGGCCCGACGGGATGATCAAACTACCCGGCTGTAGTTCGCCCGGGCCCCGTGGCGATGACGAACGCGCAGGTCACAGTGGGTGTGATGGCGGGCCCGGCCAAGCGGAAGCAATGCGGCAATGGATGTCATCCGCACCCACTCGACCGGGCCGCCGCCACTCGCTGCCGCACCCGAACGAGTGCCTTCCCTCGGGTGCGACGTCCAGGTCAACGACTGGAACCCACCGCCCGGTTCCCAGCCCGAAGTTGCCTTCGCCGTCTCGACATTGCCCTGGCCGGCTTCAACTCCCTACGACGTGCCAGACGGCGCCAACGAGACCGGCTACTCCACTGGACTGTGTGGCTCGCCTTCCGCCCCAGCAGCACGGCCCCTCGAGTGGCGCTGAAAGTCAGCGACACGAACTCGGCCCTGGAACCGGTGGCGCTGGAACCGACGGACACGCGGCGCTCGAAGTCACCTACGACATCACCCACGACCACCTTGACGCAAACCCGCACCTGGCATGAGCACAGCTTGAGGTTTCGGTCGATGGTTCCTGCGTCAAACACCTGAACTGAGGGGAACCCCATGAAGCTGTCGCGCCTCAAGGCCGTAATCGGTGCGGCCCTGGTCGGCATGCCGCTGTTGGTGTCTACGCCGGCGTCGGCCGCCACCGCGGGTGGCCCCCTGCCCGGCCCCATCCGCGGAATGGGCTCCGAGGCGCCGTGGATGACCAACTGGGCGGAGGGCCAGGCCACCAACCAGACCGTACGCGCCACCCGGCCCGGCAGCCTGGGCATCGTGTGGCTGTGGATGCGCGACGCCGACAACGCCGAGCACTACCACGCCACCGTGAGCGACGGCACGACCACGACGCGGTACGACTTCTGGGACAACATGGCCGCCGGGGACATTGCCTACCCGGACGCCGTCTGCCAGTCCTACAAGATCACCGCGTGGGGGGAGAACCAGTGGGGCCGGGGCCCCAGCCAGACGATGACCCAGCTCTCCCTGGCGCCAAGCATGGTGATGAAGCCGAGCGCCAGCCGTGGAGCCGACGGGACCACGGCGACGTTCAGCATGCAGTACCCCCAGTGGTGGGGCTACCAGAAGTCGGTGGAAGGCCAGCCGCTGCGCGACGATCCGCGCAACCCGAAGATCACCCTCCAGCTCTCCGGCCAGCTGGTGCGCATGTCGGACAACAGGGTGGTTGCCACCGCCGCAGCGTCCAGCACGACCCGTGGCAACATGTGGACCAAGACATTCACCGGCCTGAACCCCAAGGGTGCGTACGTCTTCAAGGTCAACACGGCGAACGCATGGGGCAGCTGCGGCAGGCAGCAGGGAAAGATCCTGCTCAAGGCCCAGAAGTAGTTCAGGGCTCGGAGTAACCGCTCGTCGGTCCGACCCACGCGCAGCAGCCCGGCGCGGGCAGCTGCGATCGTGGTGGCGCTGTTTCTCGAGCACACTCCGGACTGGCGAGACGTGGGACCGGATGACGTACTCCGGATGTACGAAGGCTCGCGAATCTGCGGTCACGGGCATGTCGGCCGGAGCCGGTTCGACCGGCAGCGGCGACGTGTCGACGTGGCCGCGGTCGGGTGAGCACCTGCCGAACGGCCGTACTCGCCGGTCAGGACCGCGATCTCCGGATCGAGATGATCGCGCCACCAGACGCTCATGCCGGTGTCCTCGGCGACCCGCAGCGTCTCCCCGGCCCGCCACAGGGCGTGGAGGCGGCTGATCGCCTCCGGGTGTTTCCACCACTGCGGGCACCAGTTGACGCCGGTCGCCGCGCCCTGGGTGAACCGCCGCTCCACCACCGGGGCGAGGTCGTGGCGCAGGAAAGAGTCCAGGTCGGTGAAGATCGGCGCCGGCGATGTCAGGGGGCGGGCTCGTGCACCACCACCTGCTGCCCGAGGCGCACCTGTCGGAAGGGCGAAGGTGGCGCTGTCGCAGTGCCGACTCGGTCGTCAGTCGCCCTGCCGCCAGGCGCCCGGTGTGCGCGACGGGTCGTGTCCCAGTCCATAGCCGGCGTGGATTTCCACCGCGCTCACTCCAAGCGCGTCGAGACCTCGGTTGAGCTGCCGATTTGCTTTGAACTCGGCGGTCACGTACTGCTCCCCTTCGACCGCGGTCGCGGGAGCCCAGCCGCTTCGGCCCAGCGCTGTCATGGCCTCGTGCACCGCCACCCACGGGCGGTGTCCAGTGACACCGACCAGTGCGCACACCCGCGTGAACGACACCGGCCGGCCGACCTCGACAGGACCGGTGCCGTCGCACGTCCGCCTGCCGACCCGTGCGGCGAGTGTCGCGGCCGCCTCGATGGCATGGTCCGCGTCGCTGTTCGGCACGTCGACGACCAGTGCCACCCGTACCGTCTCCCGCTCTCGCATCACGGTCTGCAACAAGTGCGCGAACGCCTCCGCCTCGGCGTCCGTGACACCGCCACCGCCGGGATCCGCGTCGGTGTCTTCCGACCGGTCGGCACCGACGTCACCCGCTGCGTCGGGGTTCCCGTCGGCATCGACGTCTGCCCAGTACCCGGTGTCGCGGAAGCGAACGGCCGCATCTCTCCAGGCGAGAAAGGCCGGTTCGGTGCCGCTGTCGGACTCCGGTGGGGCCGGCTCACTGCCGGACAGGAACCCGCGTACGAAGTAGCGGGTCTGCTCGGAGCAGTCGCCGATCTCACCCTTGGACACCCGGGTACGGATGCCACGCTCGGCACAGTAGGCGAGCATGCGCCCGGGAAACGTGTGCGCATTGCCGTCGACCAGATAGTGCCGGCCGCATTGCTCGGTGTCGAACCACAGATCGGGGTCGACGTCCGGAGGTAACGGCGGGTGAGCAGGGAAGGTCATCGGACGACGGTAGGCCGTACCGACGACGTTGACGAACAATTTTGGCGGTGTCAGGCCGTGTCCCGGGGTGGAAGAGGACATGTCGCACCGCGGTGTCGAGGACGCGGTGCGGGCGGCACAGCGCTGCTGCAGCGCCTGAACGGCGGCGCGGGCGTCAGCGTCGCCGAAGGCACCCGCCATGATCACCAGGTCGGCGGGCTCGGCCAATTGCCCGCGCTGTCGTTGGCTCTGTGCCATGGTAAGGAGTCGGACCAGGGCCTGGTGTGGGGAGTCGTTCGTGGCGGACCGGTTGCTCACCGGCGTCGGGGGATTGGACGAGATCCTTCACGGCGGCCTGCTGCGCCAGCGGGCATACCTGGTGCGCGGCGGTCCGGGCAGCGGCAAGACGACGGTGGGTTTGCACTTCCTCCGGCAGGGCGTGGAGGCGGGTGAACCGACGCTGTTCATCAACCAGGGCGAGCCCGAGGAAGAGGTGCGGGCCAACGCCGCGGCGATCGGCCTGGACCTGACGGGCGTGAGCTTCCTCGATCTGACCCCGTCAGGGACACTGTTCGCAGAAGGCCAATCGTACGACGTGTTCCATCCGGCCGAGGTGGAACGGGAACCGACGACCCAGGCGATTGTCGACGCGGTCAGGCAGACCCGGCCCACCAGGGTGTTCCTCGACGTGATGACCCAGCTGCGCTACCTGTCGCTGGACGAGGTCCACTTCCGCCGGCAGGCGTTGACGTTGTTGCGATTTCTCGTCTCCTCCGGTGCGACAGTCCTGTTCGTTTCGGAGAGCCAGGACTCCGACGGGGATGCGGACCTGCAGTTCATGTCCGACGGTGTCGTCCACATGAACAACCGTGGCGGGCTGCGCACCGTCATGGTGTCGAAGTTCCGCGGGTCGGCGTTCGCCCCGGGCGCTCACACCCTCAGCATCGGCGCCGACGGCATGCAGGTGTATCCCCGCCTGACGCCGCAGGACCACGGCAAACCGTTCCTCGCCGAAACCATCTCCTCGGGCGTACCCGAGATCGACGAGCTGATGGCCGGCGGCCTCGAACGTGGCACCGTCACCATCATCACCGGACCCAGCGGCGTGGGAAAGACGACACTGGGTCTGCAGTTCATGAAGGAAGCGGCCGGACGAGGCGAACGCTCGGTCGTCTACACCTTCGAGGAAAGCGCCGAGGTGCTCGCGCACCGCTCGCAGCTGGTCAACATCCCCATCGCCAACATGGTCGCCACGGGCAAACTGAGCCTGGTGCAGGTCGAGCCGATGCGCTACACCGCCGATCAGTTCGGCCGGCTGGTGCGCGAGGAGGTCGAACGAGCCGACGCCCGCATCGTCATGATCGACAGTATCTCGGGCTTCGCGATGTGCATGCGCGAGGAGAAGCCCGAAACGTACCTGCACGCCGTGGCCAAGTATCTGCGCAACATGGGCGTCACCACGATCCTCATCAACGAGACGACCAACATCACCGGGGACTTCCGCGCCACCGACAACGCGATCAGCTATCTCGCGGACAACATCGTCTATCTGCGGTATATCGAGATCCGCGGCGAGCTCCGCAAGGTTCTGGGCGTACTCAAGAAGCGGCTCAGCGACTTCGAGAAGACCATGCGCGAATTCGAGATCACACGGTACGGCGTCAAGGTCGGCGCCGCACTGACCAACATGCGCGGCATCCTGCACGGCACACCCACCCTGCTCGAAACACCACCGCAATGAACGGACGTCCTCGCCGCAGCACCGGCCACCGGCAGCAACGACCGCAGCCGCGAGAACGGCGAGGGGGAGGATTCCGGTGAGCCGCATCGGCCTGCTTCTACCTGCCGGACGCAACCGCCAACTCATCGAGGACACTCTGACCCACAACAACCTCGACGTCGAAGTCGTCACCGCCACCGAGATCGCCGACACTCCCGTCGACGTCCTGCTCGCCGAACCCCGGTCGCTGCTCGAAGCGCTCACCGCAGCCGACGAGCCCGCCCGGAATTCCAGTCCCCTCGACGGCGGTTCCGGCCACCGTCCGCCGATCATGCTTCTCGCCCGGGCCAGCGACCGTCCCGCGCTGCCGGCCGACGTGGTCAACGCGGCGGACGAGATCGTCACCGTGCCGGCTCCCCAGCGGGAACTGCTCGACCGCGTCACCCGCCTGGCGGACAAACACCGACAGGCCGCGGACGAGCGCCGCCTCATGCACGAGCACGTCGCCCACATCAACCACGAACTACGGACACCTCTGCAATGCGTGCTGGCGTTCGCCGAACTGCTGCACGACGACCGCCTCGATCCCGCACACGCAGAGCTGCTGGACGGCATCATCTCCGGTGGCAAACGCATGCTCGAGCTGGTCAACGAACTCCTCGACCGCAGCCGCGCCGAAGCCGGCCACTCGCCCGAACGGACCACCTCGGTCGACTTCGCCGACACAGTCCGCGCTGCGATCGCGAGCGTCCGCCCGCTTGCCGAGCAACGCCATCTGACCCTCACCGTTCGGATGCCCACCGATACGACACCGCTCGTGCAGGCCGACCCGGTGCACGTCCACCGAATCCTGATCAACCTGCTGTCCAACGCCATCAAATACAATCGCGAGCACGGAACCGTCGATGTCTGTCTGCGGATGGAACCGGCACACGTCGCGGTCGACATCACCGACACCGGACCCGGCATCGCTTCCGACGAGCTGGAGCAGATCTTCGAGCCGTACCGACGGCTGCCCGGATCGACCGCCACCGGCACCGGCCTGGGCCTGCCCTACGCACGGATGCTCGCCGAACGCATGCAGGGCGCGATCACCGTCGAGTCGCGTCCGGGGCAGGGAAGCACTTTCACGTTGGCTTTGCCCCGCGCACTCGCGTAGCTCCGTCGCGTTCGGTCGCGCCTCGATGGCGCACGGCGAACCGGCCGGCATAACGCCGATCCGTGAAGGGCGTCGATGCAGCCAGTTGACCTGGGCCTGTCCTGGCAGCACGGTCGGGATCAACCTGCACACCGAGCCGCACGCGCTCACCCTTACTCCTGTGCAGGCGGCCGCGGACAGTCGTTGGATTCGTTGCAGAAGCGTTCAGGGGCGTCTGGGGTGCGGAATGGTCAGGTTGTCCAGGACTCCAGTGATCTGCAGGACTCGGCGTACCGGTGGAGCGGGGTTGATCACGGTGAATCGGCGGCCGATGCGTTTGGCGGTGTTGTGGGCGGCGACTAGCGCGCTGATTACGGTGGAATCGATGAACCCGACGTCGACGAGGTCGACGGTCACCGCCTCGGCGCTGTCTATCGCCTCGTGCAGCAGTTCCTGCAGGCGTCCGACGCCGGTCATGTCGATTTCGCCGGACAGAGCGACGATTCGGTGACCGGCGTCGGCGCGGATGCGGTATTGCCAGGTCGATCTCGTGTTCACCGGCCCTCGTTCCTGTTCATGAATTTTCCGGTGCCGGCGTTGCTCAGCCATCGGATCACCGGTGAAGCCGTGACGCCGTCGGGGCGCCGGGTCAGCACCAGGGTGTCGGTGAGCTGGTGAGCCGGCCACAGTCCTCGGCCGCCGGCCTGCTCGGGTGGCGACAGCCGCACCGGCAGGCCACCGACCTGGCTGCCGTAGTCGACGATTTCGCAGGTCAGCTCGCCTGGGGTCACCTGCGGCTCGGTGGAACTCCGAGACACCAGCACAATCGGCTCGGCGGCCATCGGCTGCGCCCTGAACAGCTCGTCCTCGGCCTGGCGAGCACCATCTGTCACACAAGTGCACAGTAGTGACAACCGGCCGTGAGCGCGACCTTTGCACCAGGGCAAATATGCGCAGGGCACCTGCCTGTGTCAACGTTGCATTGAGGGACGGATTCTGCCTGCCCACGTCTGTTCGGGAGGCGGCGTAGCCTCACCTCACGGCTGTGGAAGGCGCGGGAGCCGCAGGCACCTGACCTTCATCGGTGGGACGTCCGCAAGCCGGTGGTCACCCGGCAACGCCATGAGTTTCACTCCATCGAGGAAGATCGTCAAGGTTTCGCCGGCACGCGGCCGCGGTAGGCGCCGGCATGCTTTCCGAGACACTGCGCCGGGCCACGCATCCCATGGCCCAATTCGACGGACTGGCGCTCGACGCCGCCGACCCTGCGCGCGCCGCGGCTTTCTGGCAGCTCGCCCTCGGCGGCCGGAGCGATGTGGACGCCGACGACAGGCTGCTGGTGAGTCCCGGGCCGGGCCGCCCGGCCCGGGAGATCCTGCGACTGCGCGAGGCGCAGGCTCCCGCCGCCGACGATGCGCGGGTGCACGTCGACCTGCGCCTGGCCGGCCGGGCACCGGATCACCTGCTCGCCGCCGGGGGACGGATGATCCGCCCGCCCGGTGGCGACCCGTGGTATGTGCTGGCAGACCCCGAGGGCAACGAATTCTGCGCGTTCCCCGCCGTGGACGACCGGCCGGCGGGCATGTTCCAGCTGGTCGTCAAGTGCTCCGACGCGCACGGCCTGGCCCGCTGGTGGGCGCACGTGCTCGGTGGGCGGGCGGTGGACGAGGGCGAAGCCGCCGCGGTGGTCGGCGCGCCCGAGTTTCCGTGGGACTACATGGTCTTCGACCCGGTGCCCGAAATCGAACGCTACAGCAGCCGTACCCGCTGGCATCTGGTAGCCCGGGACCCCGATCTCACCGCTTTGCGGGCCGTGGGCGCCCGGGTCCTCGCGGGCCCGGACGGGTCGCGCCATGAGTGGGTGCTCGCCGACCCCGGCGGCAACGAGTTCTGCGTGGCCGTGGGGAAGATATGAGGCCGGCGAAGTACGGGGCCCGCTTCGTGAACGTCGCGGCCTCGGTGGACGACCCGGGAAGCCCGCAGCGGCGCGGACTCGCCGGGCGGTGGGACCAGCTCCGGGCGTACGGTTCGCCTAAATAGTCTGTTCACATTCTCCGTGCCGTGTCGCTTTGCCCATCGGGTAGCCCCGGACGGCTGAACTTCAGCGGGCGCCCCGGCCCGGTCACGGTGCCGTTTCGCCCCGATGACCTAGAGATATGGACACCTGCCTGGTGGCTGTTTGCCCTCGTGCAACGGTCGCGACGGGGTCGGGGCGTCGGTAGCGTGCGGAGCATGACAGACGGTGCTCGGTCGGTCGAGGGCGAGCCGGATACGTCAGAAGCGGCGGCCGCTCCGCCGACCGTGTTGTTACACCAGTACTTCACCAAGGCACAGGTGAGCTTGCTGCGGTCGGCGGTGAGCGCGGCGGTGGCCGGAGCCGGACTGTCCGGCGTGCTCTGCGATGACTTCGTCCTGGCGGTCCACGAACTGGTCACCAACGCGGTACGCCACGGCGGGGGTACCGGGCACCTCGCGCTGTGGCAGCAGGCTGACGTGCTCACCTGCGAGATCGTCGACTACGGCGGCCAGGCCGGCGCGCTTCCGGTGCGATTGGCACCACCCGACCAGACCGGCGGCCGGGGCTTGTGGATGGCGCACCACCTCACCGGCACGCTCGTGCTGACCCAGCGCCTCGACGGAGTCACCGCCGCGGTCAGCGTCCGCGTGACGGCATCACCGGCCACGTCAACGGCGGTTCATCGGCTCTTCTGAGCTTCCAGCTTTACCGGATCACCACCAACCACGTCTCCTGCCGACCACTCGCCTCCAAGCAAGCTGTCCGTACTACGGCGGGTTGGCCGGCTAGATGAAACAGCGTGAACTCGACGATCACTCGCGCGCAGATTGCGACCTGGGATCCGGCGGGATCCCGCCACACAGAGGGAGCCGGCCGGTGAGGGCGTACATGCCCAGGGCTGACCGCGCCTACCTGCGTATGATGCGCGTAAATGCGGCGTAGGACAACAGGAGAGTGGACGGGTGGGCCCGGGACGCAACGCCATAGCCGCGGTGGGCCTGCTGGTCGCTCTCGGTGCCATGGTCGCGGTGCCGGCGGTACCGGCCGCCCTGCTGCCGGACGAGGGCCCGGCGTTGCCGGCCGGACGGCTCGAGGTCGGTTACGGCGTCGCTTTGACAGTGCCGCACGGGGCGCGGCTGGATCTGGGTGATTCCCGGCCCGGCGGCGGCAGTGTCACGTTTCGGGCAGGCTCGGCGACCGTCACCGTGTCGGCCGTGCCGGTGCCCGAGCGGCCGGAGGAATTCGTCGCGCACACCCGTCGTAAGTTCGCCCGCGACGAAGGGCTGAAGCCGGGCCCGGCGCAACCGTTGCGCCTCGACGGCGGGGTGACGGGTGAGCGGGGCGACCTGATCGCCAGCGATGAAACGGCCATCGGGGAACCGGGCTGCTACGGTGCGGCCGTCTCCGAGGGCGTGGGAGCCGTGGCGGTGATCTCACCGGTCGCCGGGTGCGCGGCCGTGCCGGGCGAGATCTGGAGGGCTCTCGCCAGCATGACCTTCGAGCCGGAGAAGCAGCGATGATCTGGCATTCGCCGGGCTCCCGGCCCGCACCGCCTTCCGGGCATTGGCCGGCACCGCCGGGTGGCCATCCGGGCCCGCTGCCGCCAGCGGCACAGCACGCGTACGAGCCATACCGAACGCCCGCATTGTGGGTACTCGGCGCAGTCGTTGGCTTGACCGCGCTGGGAGTGGCCGCGTTGGCGGTTTCGCTGACGATCAGCTCCCCTCGGGCAGCGGCGGCCGCGCTGCCCCTGGCGCTGGCAGCGGCGGCGTCCTGGCTGACGGCGTTGCTCGCGCTGGCCGACCCGGTCGAACGCCGGCCGGCATGGCTGGTGTCGTCGGCGCTGGCCTGGGGTGGCTCGGTCGCGATAGCGGCGGGAGCGGCCGGCGGCTATGTCGTGGACCTCCTCGTGGCCAAGGCCGTCACACCGACGTTCGCCGCGCAGTGGGGTGCGGCGATCGCCGCACCGTACGCGGAGGAGATCGGCAAGGGCGCCGGTGTCGTCATGGTCCTGCTGGTGGCTCGGCCATACATGATCACCGTCTGGTCCGGCGCGGTGTACGGCGCCGTGGTGGGGGTCGGCTTCGCGCTGGTCGAGGACCTCAGCTACGCCCTGGGCGCGGCGGATGAGGTACTTCCCGACGACGCCGGCGCGGCGGTCTCCAGCCTGGTGCTGCGGATGGCGGTGCCCGGGCTCGTCGGCCATCCGCTGTTCACGGCGACGGTAGGTGCCGGCATCGCGTACGCCTGGTTGCGGCGCGACCGGTCCCGGCCGCGCCGACTCGGCGTACTGGCCGCCAGCGCAGCCGGGGCGGCTCTGATACATGCCGTGGTGAACTCGCCGCTGGCGTTCGGCGCTACGGAGCTGCTGGCCGCCGTACCCGGGACCAGCGCAATGGCCGGTTATCTGCTGGTCGTCACCGCATCCGCGCTTCCCGCACTGTGGTGGTTGCATCGGGTACGCCGCTCGGATGCCCGGATGCTGGTGGCCCGGGCCGCCGCGCTCGCCCCTGACGCGATACCACCCGAAGACGTGCAGATCGTGGCCGGAGTACGAGCGCGGCTTTCCTCGGTCTGGCGGATCCGCCGCAGGCACGGCGCCGAAGCCGCCCACGGTGCCGCCAGGCTCCGCCGCGCACAGGTGCGGCTGACCGCCGCGTCGGCCCGGCCATACCGGGGATATCCGCCTGTCGGCCCATTCGGACCGGCAGCGCCAGTGCAGTGGTGGTGGCACGAGGCCGTCGCGGCGCGCCAGGCGTCGCAAGGATCAGCGACCTCCGCACCCCCGTCGGAGCCAGGCGCACCATCGGGTACGGCCCCAGCACCCGATCGACGAACGACCATAGCCGCCGCGACGGTACTGGCCGTCGCCGTCGCCGGCTTGCTGTCCAGTCCTGTCTCGGTCCTCGCAGTGGCCGGTGCCGCGGTCCTGCGGTGGCGCCGGAGCCGTAGTCGCCTGGTGTTCACCGCCGAAGCCTCCGCGGTGTTCAGCGGCTACTGCGCTTTCGCCTCAGTACTCACCAACACCCTTTACCCGCAGTGATCCGTCGGCGGCTCGGGCCGTGAGCCTTCGCTGCCGCCCGTCGGCTGCCTTCGCGTGGCCTCCGTACGCGGATCCTGGGAACCTCGAATGCGCAGCTCGCATGACATGAGCCACACCAACGAGCCAGTCAGTCGCAGCTACTCTGATCCGACGCCCGCCAATCCGCTGCCGCTTCACCGCCGCGGTGCTCGCCCATCGACAAGAGAGCCCAACTTGCCCGACATCGACACCACCGTCCTGGACGACCCGGTCGGGCAGTCACTGAACGGCCGGCACGCTCATCTCGCGCGCCGCGCGGGCAATGTCTGCACCTACCGAACCGGCGTCGCCACGTTCTCCGCGATCCCCGCCGAGCCGACCGCCGCGGATTGGGACGACCTGGCCCGCCTGCTCGGCAGCGGCCAGTTCGCGGACCTGTTCAGCGCGCCGGCCTCCCCGCCCGCGAACTGGGAGCCGGTCTTCACCCTGGCCGGCGTGCAGATGGTCCTCGACGAGGCGCCGGCGGAGACCCGCGGCGACGCCCAGGCGCGCGAACTGGGACAGGCCGACGTTCCCGAGATGCTCGCGCTCACCGAGCTCACCCGTCCCGGACCGTTCTGGCCCCGAACGATCGAGATGGGCACCTTCCACGGCGTACGCGACAACGCGACCCTGGTCGCCATGGCCGGTGAGCGGCTTTGCCCACCCGGATGGACGGAGATCAGCAGCGTCTGCTCAGCACCGCAATACCGCGGACGCGGACTGGCCGCAACCGTGGTCCACGCCGCCATGAAGCAGATCCTTGCGCGCGGCGACCGCCCGTTCCTGCACGTCGCAGCAGACAACCTCAACGCGATCCGGCTCTACGAGCGCCTCGGCTTCACCGTCCGCAGACACGTCCGATTCCACGGCTACCGGACCCCCTGAGGCGCGGACGACAGCATCGGCTCGCCCGTTCGCTGCACACCGTTCCGGCCAGCCGAGCAGCAGGCCCACATGGCTCATCAGCTCCGAGAGCGAGGCGGTCAACACCCCGGCCAAGGAACTGTTGGCAGCTGTTCCAGCCCGGTCCGGACCCCACGTCTCCCCTGTGGTCAAGTCGGCGAGAACTCAGGATTCTGTCCCACGAGCCATGAAGAGCCCCAGGCGAGGCGTCGCGGTCTCAGTCGTCGACCGGCGGACGGCGGACGGTTCCCGGAGGTGCTTGAAGGACCGCCCTGATCCTCTGCATGATGTCGTGCGGTTGCTCGGTGTGGGGCTTGCAAGACGATGCATCAACTCCGACATCGAAAAACGGCATCCTGAAGAAGGTGCCCTCCGCATGAGAGCCGAAGCCGAGAACGTTTTCGCCTTCGTTCTCCGGACCTACGGAGTCGTCTCCAACTCCATCGGTCCGTGACGGACAGCGACCTCCACGATCTCGTAACGCACAACAGGAGGAGTAGCAATGGGCCGCCGATCGCAGCCGAACGGCCGGTTCTCCCTGCGCAGGGCGATGCACTTCGAACCGCTTGAGGCGGCGATCGCCGTCACATCCTTCCTCGTCGCCCTCATCGCAATCACGGTCATCCAGAGCGAAATCGACGCGATCGGCGACCTGACCGACAACGGACACTGTCTGGACGCAGAGGTCGAAGAGGCCGGGTGGCTGAAGAGCCTGCGGCTGGGCAAGTCCGCGGACCTCACCTTCGCGGTCGACGGGGTCCGCTACCACGCCACGCTTCATTACCAAAGTGACCAGACACTGCAGAAACACTCCACCGTGAGGATCTGCACGGATCCCGCCGATCCCACAACCTTCGGCATCGACAGCTATGCAATCACCGGCGATTCGACCGACCTTTGGCTGCGTGGAGTCATCGCCGCTCCCATCGGGTCCGTCGGCGCCATCGTTTTCGTCCTCCTCCTCTCCAAACACCAGTGGCGTTTCCATGACAAGGATTCCGAGCAGGACTGAAACGGCCTGGAGGAACCAAGCGCATCGAATACGGACGACTCGTCGTCGAGTGATCAACTCGTAACGGTCATGACAGACCGATGACACGGTCGGCGCCCAAGCAGGCGATCGAGCCTCCATGACCGCATAACCGGTCTGGGAAAGCTCGGAAGGCGGCAGCCTTGCTCGACGGACGCGCGCCGAGCGCCGCTCTCAAGGATTTGCCGGCGGCGGGCCTCTCGGAGGCATGCCGCCGGGACCGCCCGATCCACCGGGGCGTCCGGAGCCACCCGGTCCGGGCGGGGCACCGGACGGGCGACCGTCGCCGGAGAGCTGACCTCCGGACGGCGCGGTACGGGTATCGACGCGCACGGCCAGCGACACGGCGTAGCCCTTGGTCACGTCGCCGGTGACCGTACCGAGCTGGGTGGCGCCGCCGTCGTCGCCGAAGACGTTGTCGGACGCGAGGGTGAGCTGGGCAAGGTTGGTGACCGACCGCTCGTAACCGGCCTGCTGGAACACGGTGTCGCAGGTGTTCTTCGGCAGGGCGACCTGCGAGGTGGCGATCGCCTTGGTGGAGTCGGTGATGCTGGTCGAAGCCCAGCCCTTGGTCCTCGAGGTCGTCGTCCGGCCGGACGAGCGGCGGCGATCTCCTCGGCGACCTGGGTGGCGTCCACGGCAGCAACCGCGCCGTTCTTCGCCGTCGGCAGCCCGGCCTTGACAGCGGCGGTCAGGTCGTCGTGCGACACCCCTTGGGCCTCGGCCACGTCGTTCAATCGACGAGTCCACCGCCCGCACGTCGCGACACACGTCGATGCCGCTGCCGTCAGGCAGGCGCGCGTCGAGCACCGCCACGTCCGGCCGCAACGCGGGGATCCGGTGGGTCGCCTTCTGCGCGGCGTCGACGGAGCTGGATCGGAGTGCCAAAAGAGACTAGAGAAGGACGTGAAGACCGCCACCTACCGGGCCCTGCACAGCTGTGCAGGGCCGGCGCGGCGGGACGCTTGTCGGAACAGGGCCTTGCGGGCCGTTCGCACCCTCCAGGTAGGCAGGCTCCGGGGACGAGTGGCCCTGACGTACGGAACGGACGAAGCGCCATGCTTGCCTTGACGTTCACGAAAGGCTGACGAGCACATCGCAGCGGTCCAGCGATGCGGACGCGCTGGCTGTGCGCAGGAAGCAGACGACCTGCACCACGATGCTTCCCACGAAAGTGAAGGCCAGGACGACTCTCGCCACGAGCGCCCAGCCGACCGGCTCGGTGTCCAGCTGGAAGGGGAAGACCCGCCGGATACGCACCCGCGCCGCGGCTCCGATGGACATGCGACGACATCAGCGAGGGACGCCAGCCATCGCGGGTCGTACATCATCCCGGAGGAAGTCGACGTGGCGTAGGCAGGCCCGTAGCTTCTTCTGCATCAGATCGGGCCGACGGGCCTCACCGCTTGCCCATTCCTGGAGTCTCGACGTCGCCGCTGGCCGAGCCACTGTAACCCGGCTGGCTCGAGGGGTAGGCGTAGAGCTCGGCGATCCGTACTCGGGATGCGTGAAGCCGGTCGGCGAGCACCGCGAACAACCTGCGAGTCAGTTCCTTGCCGAGGTCGGGATCGTCGGCCATCAACCGGCGTACGCGCGGGGCGTCGAACTCCACGGCCTGGCATTCGTCGGCGACCACAGCGCCCAGCGTCCACCGGTACGGCGCCTGCAGCCAGGACCAGCCCACCACCCCACCGGCCTCGATGCGCTCCAGGACGATGTCGCCGCGGCCGGGCACGGGAAAGTCCAGGGCGACCGCTCCCGAGCTCAGCAGCCAGAAGTGGTTCGCCGCGCCGCCCTCGCGGAACAGACGGTAGCCGGCATGCCGCAGGACCGGCCGGGCCAGCGGGGCGAGCTGCCGTAGCCAGCCGGCCGGCAGATCAGCCAGGAACGGATGCAGGGCGAGGCGGTCGAAGACGGTCAAGGCAGCCATGGTTCACCTCCGGACGCTCAGGGACGTCACGCTCAGGGGCCGTACCGGGTCGGGCTTTCACTGTCCCGGTTTCCGGGCGGCAGGATCCGGTCGAGCAGATCTTCGAGTACGGGACCGGCGGTGATGAGTAGGGCCAGCACCGTCAGGATGGCGATGTGGAACCATGACATGGCCGTTCTCCTTCCGCTCGACCTGAGGTGCCCTATGGCCTGACCTCAGGCGACGCCACGGGCTATGCCGGCACCGAGGATCTCGCGGTCGTCGTAGTCATAGCTCAACTCGTCGACGACGCCCACGACGCCCGGAATCTGGCGGGTGAGCCGGCCGGCGATGTCCGCGCTCGACCACCGGTCGACCCGGCCGGTGAGCGTCACCATGCCCTCCTGCACGTCGGCGCGCACCTTCCCCGCCACATCGTCCAGGTACAGACGGACGATCCGCTCCTCGACCTCACCGCGGATGTCGTCGTCGGGGCGCAGATGCACCTTCAGCAGGTCGCTACGGGAGACGATGCCGATCAGCCGGCCGAGCTCGTCGACGACCGGCAGCCGCTTGACGTTCTCGCTGTCCATCAGCCGCGCCGCCGCCGCGATCGACATGCCCGTCGACGCGGTCACCGCCGGGCTGCTCATGAGATCTCCGGCAGTGGGGGCGGCGGCCTTGGTGCGCTCCCCACGGCGGCGCCGGCCCTCGAACAGCCGCGGCTTCTCCGCACCCGCGTACTCGATCTTGCGCAGCAGGTCCGCCTCGGACACCACACCGATCACCCGCTCGAACGCATCCACCACCGGCACCGCGCTCAACCGGTTACCGATGAGCAGATCCACCACTGCCCGGTAAGGCGCCGCCTCGGCAACCGTGATCACCGGCATCGTCATGACGTCGTCCACACGCCAGTTCTTCATCACGCAACCTCCTTGTCACCTCGCACGCTAGGCCCGCAGCCCAGCCACCGGTCAGGGCCGACCGGCCCCACCTGACAGGACTCCCCACCGGAGGTCCCATCCGGCCGGGACCAACGGCCCGTGCGCTCGGGTGACGTCGTGCGAAGCATGGGAGCCGAGCCGGCAAGAAGGCGCTACGGGTACGGATCCTGCGCCTCGCCCGGAGATATCTCCCTCGGCACGGCCGACCAGCCCACAGGAGGACACCGGTGCAGACATCGGTCAGTACGGTGCACGGCCTCAGCTCCACCGAGGCCGCCACCCGCCTCGCCGCCGAAGGGCCCAACGCCGTGACGGCACCGCGGCCTCGCGGATTGCTGCACCGCATCGGGCAGCAGTTGGCCGACCCCCTGGTCCTGCTGCTGATCGCCGCGGCGGTCGTCACCACAGCCCTCGGAGATCTGCCGGACACTGCCGTCATCGTGCTCGTGGTCGTGGTCAACACGATCATCGGCGTGGCCCAGGAAGTCCGGGCGGATCGGGCCATCGCGGCGCTGGACCAGCTGGCCGCGCCGGAGGCCCGCGTGGTACGGGACGGCACCGATCTCGTCGTTCCGGCGGCCTCGCTGGTCCGGGAGGATCTGGTGCGGCTGGAGGCAGGCGACATCGTCCCGGCCGACCTGCGACTCGTCGACGCCCAGCAGGCGAGCTTCGACGAGTCGGCGCTGACCGGCGAGTCCGTACCGGTCCACCGGGACAGGGGCGAGGAAGCCAGCGCGGGGACCGTCCTGACCACCGGCCGGGCGGCGGGCATCGTGGTCGCGACCGGACCGGCGAGCTCGCTGGGGCGCATCTCCGACCTCGTCTCGAGGACCAGACCGGGACCCACCCCGCTGCAGCGCCGGATCGCCGGCCTGGGGCGAGTGCTGGGCCTCGCCGCCGTCGCCGTCTCGTCGATCGTCTTCGCGGCCGGACTGCTCGCGGGTCAGCCCGTCACCCGGATGGCGATCACCGCGGTGAGCCTGGTGGTAGCCGCCGTACCGGAGTCACTGCCCGCGGTGGTCACTCTCGCCCTGGCGTTGGGAGCGCGGCGGATGGCCCGTGCCCGCGCCATCCCGCGCCGGCTGCACGCCGTCGAGACGCTCGGGTCGGTCACCGTCATCGCGAGCGACAAGACGGGCACCCTGACCGAGAACAGGATGAGCGTGCAACGGGCGGTCACCGCGGACGGTGCCCGCTGGGACATCGCGGGCACCGGATACGCGCCGGAGGGCGAGATACGACAGGACGGGACGCCGGTGCCGTCCTCGCCGGAGCTGCGCCGGCTGGCCCTGGCGGGGTTGCTGTGCAACGACGCCGACCTGATCGCCCCCGGTGAGGACCACCCGCAGTGGCAGGCCGCCGGTGACCCGATGGAGGCGGCGCTGGTCGCCTTCGCCGCCCGCTGCGCGATGACCCCGGCCGCGGAGCGCGCCGCCGCGCCGCGGGTCGCGGAGGAACCGTTCGACCAGGGCACCCGCCGGATGACGACCGTGCACCGCAGGGCGTCCGGCGATTTCCTCGTGGTCCGCAAGGGCGCGCCGGAGAGCCTGCTCGACGTCCGGACGGACGCCGCGCTGCTCGATGCGGCCGCCTCCCTCGCCGCCGAGGGCTTGCGTGTCCTGGCGGTCGCGACGGCCGTCTCGGCCACGGAGCCCCGTCTGGACCGGCTCCCGGCGCTGCGCGTCGCCGGGCTGGTCGGCATCGGTGATCCGTTGCGCGCCTCGGCTCGCGCCACCGCGGACGCGTTCGCGGCGTCCGGCGTACGGCTGGTGCTGATCACCGGGGACCACCCGGCCACCGCCGCGGCCATCGGCACCCAGCTGGGCATCGCCGGTCCCGGCGACCAGGTCGTCTGCGGCGACGCGGACGAACTCGCCGGGGCCCGGGTGTACGCCCGGATCCGCCCTGAGCAGAAGCTCGAGATCATCGCGGGCCTGCAGAAGAGCGGCGAGGTCGTGGCCATGACCGGTGACGGCGTGAACGACGCCCCGGCACTGCGCCGCGCGGACATCGGGGTAGCCATGGGCGGTGGGACGGAGGTGGCCCGGCAGGCCGCCGAGCTCGTGCTGGTGGACGACAACCTCGGCACCGTTTCCGGCGCCATCGGTGAGGGCCGCCGGATCTACGACAACATCCGCCGCTTCCTGCGCTACGCCCTGTCCGGCGGCATCGCGGAGCTGATCGTGATGCTCGCCGGTCCGCTCCTCGGCATGCCCCTGGCGCTGCTGCCCGGGCAGCTTTTGTGGATCAACTTGCTGACGCACGGTGTTCCCGGTGTGGCGATGGGCGCCGAACCCGCCGACAAGGGCGTACTGCGCCGCCCGCCGCGGTCGCCTCAAGAGTCGGTGCTCGGCGACGGGCTCCTGCGCAGTGTCCTGATGATCGGCCTGTGTGTGGCGAGCGTCGTCCTGGCTGCCGGTGTGCTGGCGCAGCGGCTGGACCGGCCGTGGCAGTCGGTGATGTTCGTCGTTCTGGGGCTGGCGCAGCTCGGCGTCGCGCTCGCCGTCCGGGCCCGGCCGGAACCCGGTACACCGCGCAACTGGTCGCTGCTCGCGGCGGTGCTCGGGTCCGGTGTCCTTCAGGTGTCCGCGGTGCTGCTCGAGCCACTGCGTACCTTGCTCGGAACCGAGGCTCTCACGGCGGATGAACTGCTGGTCTGCGCCGTCGTGGCGACGCTGCCGGCACTCGGCCTGCGGATCTTCCGGCGTTGCCGGCCTCGCCGCGAAGCCGCTCGTCGCCGCAGCACCCTGACGGACGTCTCGTGACTCGGGGCGCGCCCTGGAGCCGTCGGCACAGGGCCCACATGACGAGCGAGACCGCCCGGCACGCCGGGCGTGCGGACATCCTGCGGGAACTGCTCGACGGGACCACCGGTCGCTGGGCTGCGGGCCGGTTCACCACTCGCCCGGGTCCGCTTCAGTCCCTGTTGGGCACCCGCCAGGTCAGGACGGTGCCGGTGCCGCCCGGTCCCGGCCCGATCTCGAACTGTCCACCGAGATCGCCGGCGCGCTCACCCATGTTGTGCAGGCCCCCTCTGGCTACTGCGGTGTCGATTCCGGCTCCGTCGTCCTGCACCTGCAGGACGATCTCGCCGCCGAGGGCACTGAGGGAGACCCGGACGGAGGTCGCCTGCGCGTGCCGGGCGACGTTCGACAGTGCCTCGCGGAGCACCGCGAGCAGTTCAGGTCGAATGTCGTCGGGGACGGCGCTGTCCACGGGGCCGGTGGTGTCGAGGTCGGGACGGAAACCGAGCGTCTCCACGGCCTGGTCCACCGCTTCGCGCAGCGCGGTGCGCAGGGTCGCGCCGGCAGGCGCGCGCAGCTCGAAGATGGACCGGCGGATGTCGCGGATGGTGGCGTCCAGATCGTCCACCGCCTCGTTGATCCGCTTGACCGCCTCCGGCTTCGTGACGTGGGCGCTCGCGCTCTGCAGCTGCATGCCGGTGGCGAAGAGGCGCTGGATGACGATGTCGTGCAGGTCCCGGGCGATACGTTCGCGGTCCGCGAGGACCAGCAGCTGCTCGCGTTCTTCCTGCGCCTTGGCGCGTTCCAGCGCGAGGGCCGCCTGCCCGGCGAAGCCGGACAGCAGCGGCGCGTCTTCCTGGTCGACGGGCCGGCCGTTGCCCGGCACGACGATGAGGACCCCGTGCAGGGTGTCCGGGCCGGTCAAGGGAGCGGCGAGCGCGGGCCCTCGAGGCACCGTATCGGGCCAGTCGACGGTGGCGTGCAGGTCCGGTATCGCCCGGTACTGCTCCTGGCCGAACGCCGCGGCGGCGTCCCGGTCGACGGGCACCACATGCCCGACCAGGCGCCGGTACGCCGGGTCCGACCCGTCGGCCACCGCGATGGTGTAGCGCGTCGCTTCGTCGTCGTAGAGCATCACCATGACCAACTTGGCCTCGGAGATCTCCCGGGCGCGCCGGGCGATGAGGCGCAGTGCCTCCGTGCGGTGCACCGTGCCCCGCAGCAGGGAGGTGATCTCGCCGGCGGCGGCCAGCCAGCGCTCCCGGCGCTGGGCCAGCGCGAACAACCGGGCGTTGTCGATGGCCACGCCGGCGGCCGCGGCCAGCGCGACGACGATCTCCTGGTCGTGGTCGCTGAACTCGGCGGCGCCCTGCTTCTCGGCCAGATAGAGGTTGCCGAAGATCTGGTCACGGATGCGGACCGGCACGCCGAGGAAGCTGTGCATCGGCGGATGGTGCGGCGGGAACCCGTACGACTTGGGGTGGCGGGTGATGTCCGGCAGCCGTAGTGGCCGGGGGTCGGTGATCAGCAGACCGAGGACGCCGCGGCCGTGCGGCAGGTCGCCGATCCTGGCGTGCAGCTCCGCGTCGATGCCGTGGGTGATGAAGTCGGAGAGCTCCTCGTTGGTCCCGATGACGCCGAGTGCGCCGTAGCGGGCGCCGGCCAGCGCGCACGCGGCCTCGACGATGCGCTGCAGCATACTGCGCAGATCGAGGTCGGTGCCGATGCCCACCACCGCGTCCAGCAGGGCGCGCAGGCGCTCTCGGCTACTCATCACCTCGCCGACGCGGTGCAGCACCTCCTGCAACAGCTCGTCGAGCTGGACACTGGACAGTGCGGTGAGCCCCAACGACGGCGCCTCCACACGCCGGTCATCCGGATCGGGTACGGCCATGCCGCCAGGCTATCGGGTGCGCCCCGACGCTCGCCAGAAAGGCAAAGTGGCGACAAATGGCATCATTCTCACCTCGTGCCGTCGAGTCCGGCACCGGCTACGAACTCGGCCTGCCGGTCGACAGATCGGCGGGAACGGGACCGACGGGGCGGTGTCAGCCTGCGCTGAGCCGGTCCATCTCCTGATTCGCCGTCAGGGCGAGCGCGGCGGCGATCCGGCCTCGGTGCGGTTCTTCCACGAGGCCGGCCTGGACTACGTGTCCTGCTCGCCATTCCGGTGCCGGTGGCCCGCCGGGAAGCCGGGCGGGCGGCCGTCACGAAGGCGGCGAGCTCGGACACGAGGTGACCCCAGCCGACCGCCGCCGACCACAGGCCCTTGGACTCTGGGCGCGGTGAGCCGCGATCGCGAGGGTGGAGGGAGATGGAAGGGAGGCCACCATGAAAGCACTGATCATCTACGAGTCCCTGTTCGGCAACACCGAGAAGGTGGCCGAGGCGATCGCCGACGGGCTCCGGGAAAGCTACGAGGTCACCGTCGCCGACGTGGCCGGCATGCCGCGGGCGTCCGGCGTGGACCTGCTCGTCGTCGGCGGGCCGACCCACGCCTTCGGGATGACCCGTCCCGCGACGCGACGACAGGCCGGCCAG
Source organism: Couchioplanes azureus (assembly GCF_014648355.1). GTDB lineage: Bacteria > Actinomycetota > Actinomycetes > Mycobacteriales > Micromonosporaceae > Actinoplanes > Actinoplanes azureus. The sequence goes on along the minus strand of NZ_BMQY01000014.1, from coordinate 14,530 downwards.
CAGGGCGACGTGCGTCCCGGCGCCGTGACTGCCGGGCTGCGCGAGTATTTCGACTCCGCACCGTCGCTGCACGGCGTCCCGGCCGCAGCCTTCGACACCAAGGTGAACAAGCCGTTGCTCCCGGGATCAGCCGCCCGTGCAGCGCAGAGGCGGCTCCGCGGGCTCGGCTGCCGGATCCTGATGCCTGCCGAGCACTTCCTGGTCACGGGAACGCCAGGCCCGCTGGCCCCGGGCGAGGAGGACCGGGCTCGCCGCTGGGGCGCCGGATTGGCAGCCGTCGCGGCGACCGGGAAGCACCGAGTGTGAACCATGCATCCGGCCGCGGCTGACCGGCGGCCACGGCCGGAACCTTCTGCCCTGTCGAGGAACATCGATGACGCCGAGCATCGAGAGGAGACCACGAAGGGACAAGCCATGAACACCAAGGCGATCGTCGTCGCGACCGACGGGACCGCATCGGGCGCAGCCGCCGTGCGCCGGGCGGCACGAGAGGCGCAGCGCCGCGACAGGCGGTGTCGACGACTCCCCCGGCGCGGAGCACCTCCTCGGAATCGCGTTCGAGGCGGCGGCCGACCGCGGTACCACCCTCATCGTGGTGCGCTCGTACCTGCCGCTGGTGCCCTTGTGGCCGACCGCGACGCCGCCGGCCAGGGAGGTCTCAACGCCCCGGCAAGACGCGGAGGAACCGAACCGGCTCGACCACCTCGTGGCGCCCTGGCATGCCAAGTTCCCCGAGGTGCCGGCCCGGACGACGGTGTCGCACGACAGCACGGCAGCGGTCCTCACCGGCGTCTCGCACGACGCACAGCTGGTCGTCGTCGGCTCCAAGGCCACGGTGTGATCGGGGGAACTCTCATGGGACCGACCAGCATGCAACTGCGGCACCACGCTGACTGCCCGGTCCACATCGGCCGGCGACCGTCGGCACGGTCGTGCAAACCGGTAGTGCGCTACCGCGGCCGGGTGGGTAGGGACATCCGGCCCTACCGGTCCGGACGCCGGAAGGGCTATCCAGAAGAAGAGGCAACCACGCCGCCGTCCGTGCGGCCCGCACCACCGTCAGGAGGCCGTCATGCTCACCGCGACCGACGCCCCGACCCGGATCGCGCCGCACACCGAGGTCGTCCCGGTCCGCCGCGGCGACCGGGAGATCGGCGCCTACGTCACCGACGCTCACGGCACGAGGTTCGTACCCGCCGTGGACGCGACCGCGGTCGCGATGGCCGCCCTCGCCACCGCCGCCGTGGCCACGCTCGGCGTGTCGATCGGCCTGGCCCTGCGCCGGCGCCCCGCCATCGGCACGGTCACGATGGGCCCGGGCGGCTGGGTCAGCCTGAAGCGCACGTCCTCGCCCCCGTTGCGGGCCGCACGGCCGGACCACCGGCCGTGGTGGGCCCATGCGCTGCGCGCGCACCGCCTGGTCGTCCAGCGCTGAGCCGGTCGCCGATGCCCGCTCCAGGTCACCGGTAACCGTCGCCGGCCGGGTCTCGGCCGGGGTCGTAACCTCGGGTCCATATCCGAGGCTGATGGTGCGCTGCTTCCCGTCCGAGGGGAGGCGTTCGGCCCTGCCGGGGCAGGTGCCACCCGGTCCCGCACCGGCACAGCGGCATGTGGTCCCGGCTGGCTGAGACCCGGCACCGGACTCGTGGCGCTACCGGCTTCGGCAGCGCCCCGAGGCGATCCGGCCGCATCAGCGCGCTCCGGAGTGCCGATGCCACTGGTGAATCGCCGGAACCCGCCGGTCGGGACTTTCGTCCCGGCACTGTCGGGCGTTCAGGCCCGGGTGCGCGCTGCCGCCAGGAGGCAGAGTCAAGACGACGACAACGACCGAGGAGGACACCATGACCACCATCAGCCGCGGAGCCGCAGCCCACCTGGAGCACGTCGAGGCGCCCGGTGCCATGCTCACCAAGGCGGCAGCTAGAGCGCTGGCCGTGTTCCGCATCTCCCTGGGGTTCGTCTTCCTCTGGGCGTTCCTCGACAAGACCTTCGGCTTCGGCTATGCGACCCCCGCCGAACGCGCCTGGATCAACGGCGGCTCTCCCACCAAGGGGTTCCTGTCCTCCGTCGATATCGGGCCCTTCGAGGGGACCGCCCACGCCATCGCCGGCGAGCCGTGGGCGAACTGGCTGTTCATGCTCGGCATGCTCGGCATCGGGCTTGCCCTGATCCTCGGGATCGGCATGCGCCTGGCCGCCGCGGCCGCGACGCTCATGATGGCGTTCATGTGGTTCGCCGAATTCCCTCTCGCCCAACACACCAGCAGCGGCAAGCCCAGCGGCTCCACGAATCCCATCACCGACTACCACTACATGTACGCCGCCGGCGCCATCGCCCTGGCCCTGACCTACGCGGGCCACACCTGGGGACTGGGCCGCTGGTGGGCCGGTCTGCCGTTCGTGCAGCACCACCGTTGGCTGATCTGAACCGCCACGGGCACCGGGAAGCGGACCAGGCACGTACACCAATCGGCACCGTCGTAGCGGAAGGCAGGAGGACCCGTCATGACCGCACCGTCCGAGCGACCGGCACGAAGCCGCGCCGCCCAGGCGCTCGAAGCCGCGGCACGGGCGTCCCTGCACGCGCCGTCGGTGTTCAACACCCAGCCGTGGCGCTGGCGCCTCGGCCAGGACCGGCTCGAGCTGCACGCCGACCGCGGCCGCGCCCTGACCGCGACCGATCCGGACCGCCGGCTGCTGCTGCTCAGCTGCGGTGGGGCACTGCACCACGCCCGGGTCGCGCTGGCCGCCGCCGGATGGGCACCCCGAGTGGTCCGCCTGCCCGACGAGGCGAACCCCGACCTGCTGGCGCTGATCACGATCACCGGCACGGACACCGCCGACCCGGACGGCGAACGCATGGCGGCGGCGATCCCGCGCCGGCGCACCGACCGCCGCGCCTTCGCCGAACGCCCCGTGCCGGAAGAGACCCTGACCCGGCTGCGCCGTACGGTCGAGGCCGAGGGTGCGTACCTGCACGTCGTGCGCCGTGACCAGATGCCGATGCTGGCCACCTCCACCAGCCGCGCCGCCGACGCGGAGAGCCGGGACCCCGCGTACCGCGAGGAACTGTGGCACTGGACGCACCGTCCGCAGGACAGCGGGGACGGCGTACCGCCCTCGACCGCGGTACAGCAGGTCCCGAGGCGCGTACCGATCCGTGACTACGCCCCGGAGGGTACGGCGGGACTGGCCGCCGGTGACGGCTTCGACCTCGGTGCGGCGTACGTGATCCTCTTCGGCGGCAGCGACGGCCCGCTGGACCTGCTGCGGGGAGGTGAGGCGCTCTCGGCGCTGCTGCTGACCGCGACCGCCGACGGCCTGGCCACCGCACCGCTGAGCGACACCATCGAGGTGCAATGGCCCCGGCGACTGCTCACCGACCTGCTGGCCGGCGTCGGCGAACCCTACGTCGTGGTCCGGCTCGGCTACAGCGACACCAGCGAGCCGCTGCCACCGGCCCCCCGGCGGCGGGCCGCCGAGGTCATCGACATCGACGACGAGTGACCCGGACCCGGCCGGAAAGGAGCACCGCTGTGAACACCCCGACATTCGACGCCTCGGCTCTGCGCATCGCCGCGGTCGCGGCGGTCCGCGCACCCTCCATGCACAACAGCCAGCCCTGGCGGTTGCGGCTGCACGACGGAGGGATCGAGATCCTCAGCGACACCGCCAGACAGCTGGCGATCGCCGACAGCACGGGGTGGGCGGTCCGGATCGCCTGCGGTGCCGCCACCTTCAACGCCCGCATGGCGCTGGCCGTCGCCGGCACCCCGGCCGCGGTGCGGTGGCGCCCGTATCCCGCCGAGCCGGAGGTCCTCGCCCGCCTCACACCCGTTCAGCCGCGACCCGCCACCTACGCCGAACAGGACCTCCACGCGGCCATCCCCCGCCGCACCAGCAACCGTAAGCCGTTTCGGCCCGAGCCCGTTCCCTCCGGCGTCCGGCTCGCACTGATCGAGGCGGCTCACGCCGAGGGCGCCTGGCTCGACCTGCTCGTCGGCATGACGGCCCTGAGCGGCTTCGCCGAGATCGCCCAGAGCGCCGACCGGGTGCTGCGCCGCGACCCGGCGTACCAGGCGGAACTGGCCGGGTGGACGCGCGCCGACGCGGCAACCGACGGGGTACCGGCCACGGTCGGCGCGCCGGTCGCGGAACCGCAGGACCTCCTGCCGCAGCGCGCCTTCACGGACCGGCGGCGCGCGCCGGGCCGCGATTTCGAACCCGAGCCACTGGTAGCGGTCCTCGGCGTAGCCGGTGACCGGCTCATCGACCAGCTGGTCGCCGGCCAGGCCCTGCAGCGGGTACTGCTGACCGTCACCGGCGCTGGCCTGGCCTGCTCCATGATCTCGCAACCCATCGAGGTGCCCGCTGCCCGCGACCAGCTCCGCATCTCTCTGCGCCGGGCCGGGACACCGCAGATGACGCTGCGCATCGGGTACGGCGACCCGAGCCGTCCCACACCGCGCCGCGAGGTGGACGACGTCCTTGTCCGCTGTGGAGAACCCGTCGCTACGCGGCGGTGACCGACTCGTCGCGGCTGCCGTCGGTGCTGACGGCAGCCGTCCAGGCGTGGGAGCGGGACGATCGTGTCGCGGGCAGCGTCGTCCGCGACTGTCAGGCAGGCGCCACTGGGCGCATCTGCGGATTCATCGGCAACAATGGTCCGGGACCTCCGGGTCCCACGGAAGGGCCGACCGGCCCTACGGCCACCGCACCGTCGTCGTCGAGGCTGGGACCATGACTGGATCTGCTGCACGAGTGATCATCGGCTTCGACGGCTCCCCCGCGGCGAGCGCCGCGATCGAGGTCGGCGCCCGGCTGTTTCCCGGCGCGCGGGCGTGGATCGCTCACCTGTGGGAGCCTCCGTTCGCCAGCGAGACGCTGCGCCGGCGGCTGTGGAGCGGGACGGCCAACGTCGACGAGTACGTCGACGCGATCGAGCGCGAGGGAGCGCGGGAGGCCGAGCGCGTCGCCGGAGTCGGGGTCACCCTGGCCGAGGCCGCCGGCTTGCGGGCCGAGGCGCTGGTGGAACGGGGCTACGGCGGCGACGGGGTCCAGTTCGCGCAGCTGGCCGAGAAGGTCGACGCCGAGGTGGTCGTGGTCGGTTCCCGCGGACTCGGCGGCACGCGGGCGGTGCTCGGCAGCGTGTCGGACATGGTCGTGCACTACGCCCAGCGACCGGTCCTCGTGGTTCCGCACCCTCTGCTGGCCGCGGAGTCCGCCGCCCTCGCCGCCGGGCCGGTCGTGACCGGCTGGGACGGCTCCGCGTACGCGGAAGCCGCCCTGGCCGCGGCAGGGGCGCTGTTCGGCGACCGGGAGATCGAGCCGGTAGCCGTCGACGAGCGCCCCGGAGGTGACCTCGAGGCCGGCGGCCGGGCGGTGACCGTGCTGCAGCACGACGGCATGCTGCCCCGATCCCATCGTGCGGTCGCCGCGATGCTGAGCGCGCACGCCCGTACCCGGCATGCCGCCGTCCTGGCCGTCGGCTCGCGCGGCCGTTCCGCGGTCGAGGAGATCCTGCTGGGCTCGGTCGCGATGGCGACCTTGCACCATGCGCACCGCCCGGTCCTGATCGTCCACCGCCACGGAGAGACCGGGGCATAGCAGCGGGCTGGCAGGTCCGCGTGCCGGACCTGCCAGCGCCCGGTCTGCTCCTCGACGCGGATGCACCACGGGTACACGCCGATTGCTCCACGGGCGCACCTCGTCGTATCTCGCCACCACCGATAATTGCGAACGTGACTCCACGCCTGCAGCCGCCTGGACAACCCGCCGTGGGCCCTCGGGTGTATCGCTGGTATCTCGCGGCGAACGGTGCCGTCCTGGCCCTCGGGGTGATGTTGCCGGCGAGCGCGCGGGTGTGGGCGTACCTGGCGGTGGCAGCGTCGGCGCTGGTGGCGATCGTGGTGGGAGTACGCCGCTATCGCCCGGTGTGGTCCCGGCCGTGGTGGCTGACGACGGCGGCCATCGGCATGTCGTTGCTGGCCAACGCCGGCTGGGCCGCGGCGATGGCGCCCTCGGGAGTTCCGCACTTCCCGTCGTTCGGCGACCTGTGCTACGTGGTCACGTTGTCGCTGCTGACGGCGAGTGTGTACCAGTGGGTACGGCCCGGCGCCGCCAGTGGCGGCCTCATCGACGCCGCCATCGTCACGATGGGCGGCGCCGCGGTGCTCTGGGTTCTGGTCGTGGCTCCGCTGATGTACGACGCGCCGTTCACCGGGCTCCGTCTGGGCGCCTATCTGAGCTACTCCGCGGTCGACCTGATCATCCTGGCCCTGACGATCCGTGTCGTAGTGGTGACGCGGGTCAGGTCGGTGGCCTACCGACTGGTCGTTGCCGCATCCACGGTCTTCGTCCTCACCGACACCCTGTACTACGCCGTTCTGTTGTCCCACAACGTCCGCCTGGACAGGCCCACCGCGGTCGGCTGGCTCGCGGCGTACGTCTTGATGGGTGGCGCCGCACTGCACCCCTCCATGGCCCGCAGTGTCGGCAGCATGCCCCGCCCCTCCCTGTCGTCACGCAGCCGGCTGTGGACCTACACCGTGCTCGCTACCACGATCAGCGCACTGATCGTCGTCGCCGTCGCCCCCGACCTGTCACCCGACCGACTCGTACGGCTGGTCGTCCTGGTGGGCCTGAGCTGCGCCGCTTCGGTGATGCTCATCCTTCGCCTGGCCCAGCTGGCAGACCTGCTGAACCGCCGGGCCCATCTGGACCCGCTCACCGGCCTGGGAAACCGTGTAGCTCTCCAGAACCACCTGGACCGTCCGGAACGGCAGGATCAGGTGCTCCTGCTGATCGACCTCGACGGCTTCCGGGACTTCAACGAGGCATTCGGCCACCAGGACGGTGACGCCGTGCTCATCGAGATCGGGCATCGTCTCCGCGCGGTGGCGCCCAGCGACGCGGTCGTCGTGCGACTCGGCGCGGACGACTTCGCCGTTCTTGCCGCCTCCCCCGGAGACGACCTGGCCGACCGGATCCTGGAATCGACACGACTTCCCGTCCGGATCCGCGGAGAGATCGCCCGCACGTTCCACGTCAGCGTCGGCGTCGTCTCGTTGCCCGGCGGCGGCAGCCATCCTGCCGCTCTGCGCGACGCCGACCTGGCTCTGGCCACCGCCCGCGCCAACGGCGGCAATCAGTCGGCAATGTTCGACCCGGGGATCCACGCCGAACGGCGCGCCAACAGCGAACTGGTCGCACAGTTCCATGACGCCCTCGCCGCCGGCGAGTTCACCGTCCACTACCAGCCCATCGTCGATCTCAGCACCGGGCGGATCGTCGCCGCAGAGGCGCTGCTGCGCTGGACGCGACCCGACGGCACCCGCGTACCTCCGGACCGCTTCATCCCTCTCGCCGAGCAGAGCGGCGCCATCGTCGCCATCGGCGACTGGGTCCTCGCGCAGGTGTGTGCCGACCTGACCGGGCTCTGGTCGACCGACGGCCTGTCGGTCACGGTCAACGTGTCCGCACACCAACTGCGCGACCCGGCATTCGCCGACCGCGTCCTGACCCTGCTCACCGACGCCGGCGTACCGGGCCGCGCGCTCATCGTGGAGATCACCGAAACCGTACTGGTCACCTCGGTCAGCGACGCCGCCGCCGTCACCGCCCAGCTGCAGCGGCTGCGCGACCACGGAGTCCGCATCGCCATCGACGACTTCGGCACCGGCTACTCGTCTCTGGCGTACCTGCGGGAACTGCCCGTGGACATTCTCAAGATGGATGGCTCCTTCACCGCACGACAGATCGACCACGGCGGGCCACGAGAGATCGCCTTCATCCGTACGATCGTCGAGCTCGGACGCAGCCTGGACCTGGTCACCATCGCCGAAGCGGTGGAGACCGCCACGCAGGCCGATCGCCTCCGCGACCTCGGCTGCCACCTCGCCCAGGGCTATCACTACGCGAAGCCGGCGCCCATCGCGGAACTGCGCGACCGACTGCTTCGGCAAAGCCCGCTCGCCCCTGCCGTGCACTGACTCCACTGCCGGGCCGGTGCCCGGACGGCGGTCGGCCGCCCAGGTGCCGGCCCCGGTCGCGGGCCTGGGCGAGCATCGCCGCCGGCCGGGTTGTCCGCGGTTCAGTCCTCGAGGCCGTATTCCGCCACGCGGCTCACCGTGCCCTCAGCGAGCCGGTAGGACAGGCCGACCACCGCGCATCGGCCGTCGGACACCGCGTTGGCCAACAGCGCCGAGCGTTCGACCAGCCCCGTGACGGTACGCCGGATGTGTGCATCCACGAACTGATCGATTTCGGTGAGTCCCGCCGCCCGGGCGGCGAGCACGCTCGGCATCACGCGCTCCACGACGTCTCCGAGGTAGCCGGCCGGTGCCGCGCCGCTGCGTTCGGCTTCGCTGGCCGCAGTGACGGCGCCGCAGGAGTCATGGCCGAGAACGACGACCAGCGGTGCGCCCAGCACGGTGACGCCGTACTCGATACTGCCCAGGACCTCCGCGCCCGCCACGTGACCGGCGGTGCGGACCACGAACAGGTCGCCGAGACCCCGGTCGAAGATGATTTCCGCGGCGAGCCGTGAGTCCGAGCAGCCGAAGAGCACCGCGAATGGACGCTGCCGTGGCGCCGACTCCGATCGGCGATCGGCATCTTGGTTGGGATGAAGCCGTTCGCCATGCACGAAGCGGGCATTTCCTTCCAACAGCACGGCGTACGCCTCTGCGGGCGAGGAGGAACCGAGATCAGGCATGCCGGAAACCTATCGCCTGACCACCGGGAGCCGGAACCGAGGTCGTGGGCCGCACCGGCACGGCATGAGCACGCGGGGCGCGCCCGAGAATGGGCTGACAAATCCATCAGTTGCAAAAGTCTTCAAGTCGGCGGCCATTCGGCACAATGATGTCGATCATTCGTTGACAGGCGCCGGACACCGTGTGCGTTGGACGTCTGCCCGTCGCCGCGATCCTCGACGCATCACGACATGCGAACGCTGAGGAGTCGGACATGCCAGAGATGGACGTGGCACTCAAGGGCACGATGCAGATCGACGGCGCAATCGGGGCCGCCCTCGTCGATCACACCAGCGGCATGGCGCTGGGTACCGCCGGTGGCAGCAGAGACCTCGACCTGACCGTCGCCGCGGCCGGCAACACCGACGTGGTACGCGCGAAGCTGCGCGCCATGGAGATGCTCAACCTCACGGAGAAGCTGGAGGACATCCTCATCACCCTGGACACCCAGTACCACCTGATCCGTCCGGTGAGCAGCCGGTCCGGGAAAGGGCTGTTCCTGTACCTGGTCCTGAACAAGGACCGGGCGAACCTGGCGATGGCCCGCCACCAGCTGCGCGCGATCGAGCAGGGGCTCGACGTGTGACCGCCGGGGATGCGTCAAGGCTGCGGCAGGGCACCACTTTGATCGTGTAATTCGGCCAGCAGTCCGTCCCTGTCGGTCAGGATCTCACCGAGAATGCGCCGGCCGGCAGCCAGCAGATCCAGTACGGCGGGGGTACTGAGCGCGTACATGACCGCGCCGCCATCCCGGTAGGACACGACGATGCCGGCCCGGCGCAGGACGGCGAGCTGCTGCGACAGGTTCGACGACTCGACGTCGATCTCCGCGAGAAGATCACGCACCGGACACGGTCCAGGCTGCAACAACTCCAGGATACGAATCCGGACAGGATGTCCCAGGGTCCGAAACATCTCTGCTTTTGCCTGGTACAGCGGCCTTGACACGTATGTCTCCCTACAAGGTCGCCACCGACCGAGCGTTGATGGCTGTCCGACCCGCGACCATCCCACCCGAGGATCGGCGGGAGGGACGGTTACAGGCTAACCGGACTCGTTGCGAAGGAACCACGACCGAGCCGGCACACGATGGAGGCCTGCGGGTACTCGTCGCAGCTCGTACGGGCGAGGCTCGGTGCGCCGCCGCGCGGGTCCGGTTGACCGTTGCGAGCCAGTCGCCGGTCAGGCGTTCGAGGGGGTGGCTTGCACGCTTGTTCTCATCACTGCCGTGGCCGCCTGATGCGAACCCTCCGGCCACGCCGGCGACGAGGTTCCGGGAGGAAGCGACGACGGCGCACCATATGCTTTTCCTGATCTGGAGACCGCCACGCGATGAACACCGACGGCTGCGCGGCGATGTCGACCGAAAGGTGAAAGGACTGCGATGCGGGTCTTGCTGGTCGCCCCTCCCGGAGCAGGCAAAGGGACCCAAGGTGCCCTGATCGCCACGCACTTCGACATTCCGCATATCGCGACCGGAGACCTGCTCCGCGAGCACGTAGCCCAGCGAAGCACCCTCGGCAACGCCGTCCAGGAACACCTGAACCGGGGCGAACTGGTGCCGGACGAGATCGTCCTCGACATGGTCCGTACGGAGCTCATCGACGCGAAGGAGCACCGCGGGGGTGGCTACGTGCTCGATGGCGTGCCGCGGAACATGACGCAGGCACGAGCTCTGTATCAGGTCGGGCTGGACCTGGACATGACCGCGAACGTCGCCCTGCATTTGAAGGCCGACGACGATGAACTGACCCGCCGGCTTCTCGCACGCGCGGCCCTGGAACATCGATCCGACGACACCGAGGAGGTCATCCGCCGCCGGCTCGCGCTCTACCACGAGGTGACGCATCCGATCGTCGACTGGTACGGCTCACGCGGCATCCTGGTGTCGGTCGATGCCATGCGACCGGTCCAACATGTGGCCCGGCAGATTCTCACCGCCCTGGAGACCATGAGTACGCTGGTCGACTTCGTTCCGGAAAGCGCCCGACGCTCGATCGACCTCACCGGGCTGGGCGCCGCATTCGGCGACGCCTGAGCCGCCGCAACACGCGGCGCTCGACGCTCGGGGTGTCCGTCGGCGAACATGGAAGCCGATCTCCGGGGGCTGCCGGGCAGCGAGGCATCCCGCGACGGCACGTCACCGCCGAGCCCGGTCGACCCCGCGGTCTACCGGCTCCGGAGCTCATCCACGCCAGAATGTCGGCCGGGTCAGGGCAGCCGCCAGCAGCGGCAGGATCGGCGGCCAGGTGAGGACGAACAGACCGGCGAGGCCCAGCCAGAGGTCGATCAAAGCCAGGACACTGCACGCGACAGTGAACCCTGCGTTGCCCCGGAACGCCAGCGGAGCAGCGGACAGTGCGACGTAGACCCCGAAGAACGGCAAGGGCCACAACTTGCCGCCGGAGTTGACCCATATTCCCGTGCCTACCAGTACGCAGTAGACCAGTGCGCCCATCGCCAGACGGCGCCGTTGCACACCGATCCGATCCACTTGAACATGTTCAACCATGGGCTCATCCTACGGGTTCCCGATCTTCGATGAGGTCCCGCGCCGCTGAGGCCGCTCCCTTGCGGTGGTCCCGGCCGAACCCGGCACGGGACCACCGCCACCCTCCGCATCTTCACCGCCTCGGGCCCCGGGGAGGCAGCCGCGCGGACGACACGGGGCGACACCGCGCCCCCATCTGCGGAACGGGCGCCTGACTGCGGTTCACTGCCCGGTCAGGAGGCGATCCTCACCGGTTCGAGTCCGAGGTCGAGGTCGCGCTCGGCCGAGATGTCGACCCGCGTGCCGGCCAGTGTGGTGGCCTGCCTGGCGTTCCACTGCTGCGGGAGCCGGACGCGCACGGCTTCGCCGGTGGTCCAGAGGACGGAGTGCTGCTGTGCGCCCTGCTGGATGCGCAGCACGTAGATGTTGTCCCTGATGATGTACGACTGGGTCACCTTCCCGCCGCGGAGCCACTCGGCGGCGGCGCGGTAGCCTCTGCCTTCCTCACTCGGTGTGGTGTAGTCCGATGTCGCCGACTCGAGCAGTTCGGCGTCATGGCTGCCTTCCAGGGTGTAGAAATTGAAGTTCTCCACGCCGCGCCCGGCCATGAGGAACAGTGCCCGGGCGACCGCGGAGCGCCGTTCGACGGCGTTGATCTCCCGGCAGTTGCCGGGTGCCGCCGCGCAGAACTCGGCGTCGCAGGCACCCTCCTCGAGGCAGACCGCCACCTTGTCGTCGAGGCAGGGTCCGACCCCGCCGACGCAGTTGGAAGAGCTGCCCTCGGTGTTCCAGAGCTTCTTGTCCTCGATGCCGTGCCGCTTCATCACGTCGCGGATGTTGTCGATGTAGCCCGCGTTCTCCGGGTTGGTGCCGAAGTACCAGTGGAAACCGATGCCGTGGACGGCTTCCGCGCCGCCGGCGGCGAGGAACCGGTCGAGCCAGTTGACGCCGCCGGTGGTGATGCCGGGGCTGAGCAGGATGGCTTCCTCGTCCTCCTGGTCCAGCACGTCACGCGCCAGCCGGGCGAGCTGGGCCATGCGTTCGGGGGTGCCGCTGTAGAAAGACCTGCCGTCCGCACGGAGGCCGGCGTCGGGCTCGTTCCACAGCTCGTACACGTCGATCTCGCCTTTGTACCGGCGGGCGACGGTACGCACGTAGTCCTTCCAGTCCTCGTCGTTCTTCGGGGGCGCCGCGGCGAAGTTCGGGCTGTCGGGCTTGGAACTGGCCCACTTCGGCGTCTCCCCCATGGTGTAGACGATCTTCAGCTTGGGGTCGAGCGTCTTCCGGACCTGGATCAGCCTCTTCATGAAGGTCTGGTCGAGCCGCTGGCCGTAGTTGCCGTCGTCCCAGGGCCAGACGTCCTGGTCCTTCTCCAGGAAGCGCCACGCGGTGTTGGTGTCCCAGAGCCGGACCACGTGTTGCCCCAGGGCGGGCCACTGCCACTTCGGGTTGTGCATCAGCGGGGTATGGATGCCGAACAGATCGTCCGAGACCACGCCGGTGCCCACCGGGTGCGCGGGATTGTCATGCACCTCGGAGATGGTGACATCGTCGATGTAGATGTTCTTGCCGACCTGCCCGACGGTCAGCCGCAGTTGAATGCCCGTCCCGGCGCGCTGCACACAGACGACGTCCATTTCCACCGGCTGCCAGGACCCGCCGAGCTTGAGATTGCGTACGGTGAGAAAGGTGTACGGCTCCGGGGCCCGCCGCACTCCGAGCTGGGCCGGCACGTCGGCCTGTCCTTGGTCGGCCCGCAGCTTCCCGGTGAGGCGATACTTCTTACCTGGCTGGCAGGTGAACGAGTAGTACAGTTCTGCCTTGCTCTCCAGCACCTGGTTGTCGACGACGTACGTCCCGCGCTTGAACCGCTGCGAGGTCGTGCCGTCGACGAAATAGCCGGCGCGGGTCTCAGGACCGGCCTCGAACGCGTCCGCCCTGTTGGAGGGGTCGTTCGGCCGCCAGCCGCGCGCGTACCGGCCGTGGCTGTACTCCCCCTCGAAGTCGACGTCGTGAACGAGCGTGGTCTGCTCCGTCGCATCGATGCCGGCCGGGATGTCGATGGGCGCGACCCGATCGGAGCCGGTGACGCGGAAGACGGCGTACCGGTCGATGAACACGTCGACCCCGGTCTCCTGCAGTCCGATGCGGAACGAGCCTGCGACGGACGCGGTGTAGGTTCCCTGGAAGGTGAACGACTTCCACTCCCGGGTGACCTCGATCGTCTGGCTCGCGTCCGGTGTGAACGGGCGGACGTCGCGCCGCAGGAACAGATCGACCTTGGTGGTGCGTTCCGCCCGCGCCATGAACTGGACCCGGTACGCCTGACCGCGGACGAAAGGCTGCGGGTTCACGAGGTGGACGTCGGCACCGTCCGGCCGGCTCTCCACCCGGAAGCGCTGTGCGCCGCCGACCGCTCCCGCGCTGTCGCGGACGCCCTCGCCCTTCGACAGGATCCAGCTGGCCTGCTGGCCGTTGCTGTTCGCCCAATGATTCGCAGTGAATCCCGGCGCCGTTCGCTGGAAGTCCTCCTCGAACTCCTGGGTGAACAGCCGCGTCAGCCATGCCGGATCGGTTGACGCCGCGTTCGCCGGGCTCGCCGCGGTCGTCACGGCCACAACGGCGGCGACGACGAATGCCAGTACCGGTCGGCGCCGGCGGAGAGTACTTCCCGGACGGTGCCGGCGCGTTCGCGCCTCTGGTTCCCTTCCTGCAGCCACTGCTTCCCAACCACCTCTCTGGACTCGACGACGGTTCTCCGAAGGCGGGGCCGCCGCGCGGCTGCCGCCCTCGGCCGTGGGAAGCCTACGGACATGACTTGAACGCGTTCAATGACGTACGTCTCATGTGGACTGTCTGTGCGCCTACGACGGAGAGCGGGTATGGTCAGCAGACTGCTGCCGGTCGGCGCGACCGCCGCGGGTCCCCGCTCCCTCCCGCGGGCAGGCCTGATCTCCCATGACGCCCACCGCAACGGTGCCGCGGCCGACGTGGCCGGAGGGTCAGCCGCCAGGTGACGACGTCTCACCGAGCAGTGCCGGCGGAGAGATCGCCCTTCCGACTCGGGCCGGCGCCGCTGCTCGTGGCGCGGGTCTTCCGGCGGGTCGCGACTCGGGTCGACGGGAACGGCGCCGCACGTCAGGGCGGCGCGGTGCATCGGCAACTGGCGCAAGAAACGAGACCGGCCGGCATGCGGGGGCATGCCGGCCGGTCTCGGAGGTGGAAAGGTCAGCGGCTGCCGAAGACCTGGGTGTAGTACGGGGTGCCGTTGGCGGAGTAGACCA
>NZ_BMQY01000013.1 GCF_014648355.1 Couchioplanes azureus | reverse complement strand
GTGGCGACGATGCGCCGGGATCGTGACGAGGTCACCACCCTGCTCACCGCCGTAGGGCGGGCCTGGACCACCGGCCTGCGTGTCGACTGGCCCGCGGTGATCGGCGACGGTCGCCGGGTGGACCTGCCCACGTACGCCTTCCAGCACCGGCGGTTCTGGCCGCAGGGCTCCGCGAGGCCCGAGGGCGACGTACGCCGGGCCGGTCTGAGCGATGGCGGGCATCCGCTGCTCGGCGCCGCCCTCGACCTGGTCACCTCCGACGGGTACGTGTTCACCGGCCGGATCTCCGCGCAGGCACACCCATGGATCACCGACCACGAGGTGTTCGGCAGCGTGCTCGTGCCGGGCACGGCCCTGGTCGAGCTGGCCCTGCACGCCGGCGCCCGGGCCGGCACGCCCGGCATCGAGGATCTCACGCTGGCCGCACCCATGGTGCTGCCCGAGCGCGGAGCCCTCCAGGTGCGGGTCAGCGTCGGCGCCGCGGACGACACCGGCCGGCGGCCGGTCGCGGTGCACTCCCGGCCGGAGACCGAGCCGGACGGCGGCTGGGTCGAGCACGCGGCCGGTGTGCTCGGTGCGGCGGGCCCGGCGGAGACCTTCACCGTCTCCGGCGAGCAGATCGACCTGACCGCGGCGTACGAGCGGATGGCCGACGCCGGGTTCGCGTACGGGCCGCTCTTCCAGGGCCTGCGCGCGGCCTGGTCCGACGGCGACGACCTGTACGCCGACGTGGCCCTCCCCGAGGGCGCCGGCGCGGACCGCTACGGGCTGCACCCGGCCCTGTTCGACGCCTGCCTGCACGCCGTCGTGGCGGCCGGCGGCGAAGGCCCGGCCGGCGTCCCCTTCGCCTGGCAGGGCGTCACCTTGCACGCCCAGGGCGCCACGGCGGTGCGGGTCCGGCTGCGCCGTACCGGTGACGGCATCGCCCTGGCCGTCGTGGACCCCTCCGGAGCTCCGGTGGCCGGCGTCGCCTCGCTGGTCACCCGGCCGCTGGACGCCAGCGCCCTGGGTGCTCGCGACCTCTACACGGTGGCCCGGGTCGCCGCGCCGTTGCCGGACGCCGGGCCCGCCTCCGTCGCCGTGCTCGGCGCGGACTGGGTGGCGGTCACGGGACTGCAGGCCAAGGCGTACGCGGACCTGGACGCGCTGGCCCTCTCCGAGCTCACCGACGTGGTGCTGACCCCGGTCACCGCCGCGCCGGACACGGACGCCGCGGCCGCCGTGCATGCCGAGACCGCCCGAGTCCTGGCCTTGCTGCAGGCCTGGTTGAGCGACGACCGCTTCGCGGCGACCCGGCTGGTCCTGGTCACCCGCGCCGGCGACCTGGCCGGTGCGGCGGTACGCGGTCTGGTCCGCAGTGCCCAGGCGGAGAACCCGGACCGGCTGGCCCTGATCGAGCTGGACGGCGGGGAGCTCACGGCGGCGGCGCTGGCGTCCGCCGAACCGCATCTGATCCTGGCCGCCGACGGTGCGTATGCACCACGACTGACCCGGACCGCGGCGGGCCCGGAGCCGGCGCGGTGGACCGGCACCGTCCTGATCACCGGCGGCACCGGCGGCCTCGGCGCGGTCGTCGCCCGCCACCTGGCCGATCGTGGTGTCACCGATCTGGTCCTGGTGAGTCGCCGGGGCCCGCAGACGCCGGGCGCGGCGGAGCTGCCCGGCCGCGTGGTGGCCTGCGACGTGACCGACCGGCTCGCCGTCGACGAGCTCGTCGCCGGTCTGCCGGACCTCCGAGTCGTGATCCACTGCGCGGGCGTCCTGGACGACGGCGTCCTCGGCTCGCTCAGCACCGATCGCCTCGATGCGGTGCTGCGTCCCAAGGTGGACGCCGCCTGGAACCTGCACCGGGCCACGAAGAACCTCGACGCCTTCGTGCTGTTCTCGTCGATGGCCGGCCTGCTCGGCAACCCGGGTCAGGCCAGCTATGCCGCAGCCAACGCGTTCCTCGACGCGCTCGCCGCCGACCGTGTGGCGAACGGGCTGCCGGCCACGTCCCTCGCCTGGGGACCGTGGGTCCGTACCGGCGGGATGACGGGGACGCTCAGCGACGAGGACATGGTGCGGATGGCCCGCGGCGGCATGCCGCCGCTCGCCGTCGAGCAGGGTCTCGAACTGTTCGACGCGGCGCTGACCACAGGGGCCGCCGTGGTGGCACCGGTACGGCTCGACCCGGCCGCCCTGCGGGCCCGCGGCCACGTACCGGAGGTTCTCGGCGGGCTGGTCCGCACACCCGTGCGGCGGTCCGCCGCAGCCGGCGACGGCGGTGCCGATCTGGTCCGCCGGCTCACCGGACAGTCCGTGCCGGAACAGCGGGACACCCTGCTGGAGCTGGTGCGGGAGCAGGTGGCCGCGGTGCTCGAGCACACCGAGGGGGAGCGGATCGCGGCCGACCGGGCGTTCCAGGACCTCGGATTCGACTCGCTCACCTCGGTGGAGCTGCGCAACCGGCTCACCGCGCTCACCGGCGTACGGCTGCCCGCGACCCTGCTGTTCGACCACCCGACGCCGGACGAGCTGGTGGCCCACCTGCACGCGCAGGTGGCCCCGGCGCCGGTGTCGGCAGGGCAGGCGCTGCTGGCCGAGCTGGAACGCATGGAGCGCACCATCGGCGAGATCGATCCGACCGCCGGACTGCACGAGCAGATCGCCGGACGGTTCGAGGTCCTGCGGACGAAGTGGAACGCCCTGCGCGCCGGCTCCGGCGCGGAACAGGCGTTCGACTTCGACAGTGCCTCCGACGACGACGTCTTCGCCCTGCTCGACAACGAACTGGGACTATCCTGACGCTCTGCGAGGAGTACGCCATGACCATCGGAGCACTGATCGACTCGGCGGTCGGTCCGATAGCGGAGGGCCTGAGCCCCACCCCGCACCGCGACGCCGAAGAGCTGTACGCGCTCGCGGCCGGCATCGCCGTCGCCGACATCGACCGCGACGGCGAGCCGGACGAGAAGACCGCCGACGAGTTCCGCCGCCTCACCGGCGCCCGGGTCTCCGGGGTGCCGATGGCGTACCTGACCGGCGTGGCCCCGTTCGCCGGGCTGGAGCTGCGCGTCGGTGCGGGAGTCTTCGTCCCCCGGCGGGACTTCGGCGACGTCGTCGAGCCCGCCGTGGCCCACCTCGCCGGCAGCACCGCACCCGTGGTCGTCGACCTGTGTACGGGCGCCGGAGCGCACGCCCTGGCGATCGCCCACCGCCGCCCCGACGCCGAGGTGCACGCGGTGGAGATCGACGAGCAGGCGTACGGCTTCGCCGAGCGCAACGCCGCCGACCGGGTGGCCGCCGGCGACACCGGCATCAACCTGCACCGCGGCGATGTCACCAGCCCCGGCGTGCTGGCCGAGCTGGCCGGCTCGGTGGACGTGGTGGTGTCCAACCCGCCGTTCGTACCGGAGCGCACGCCGCTGCCGCCCGAGTTCGGGGTGCACCAGCCGTCGATCGCCATCTTCGCCGGTGCCGACGGCCTGCGGGTGATCCGTGGCGTCATCGAGACCGCCGCCCGGCTGCTGCGCCCCGGCGGCCTGCTCGTCCTCGAACACGGTCACCTGCACGGCGAGACGATGCCGGCGCTGTTCGCCGCGGACGACCGCTTCGCGGACCTCGGGCTGCACGCCGACCAGTTCGGCTATCCGCTCTACCTGGTCGCCACCCGCGCCTGGTCACGAGCCGGCCCGTTCGCCGGCGGCGGCCGTCTGCGATCGCGGCCGCCCGGCGACGTCAGGCGTCGTCCAGCAGGCGGAACAGTTCGTCGTCGCTCGCCGAGTGCAGATCCAGGCGTCCGCCGGCCAGGGTCCGCAACCGCCCGGCCGCTGCGGCGTCCAGCGTGGCCCCGCCGGCCACGCTGCGCTCCAGACGGGTGATCAGCTCGCTCACCGAGCTCTCGGCCACCGGCGGGGTCAGACACGTGCGGATCAGCCGCGTCACCGCGTACGGCGTGGGGTGGTCGAAGACCAGGGTTGCCGGCATCGTCACCCCGGTCCGCGCCATCAGCCGGTTCCGCAGCTCGATCGCGTTGACCGAGGTGATGCCCAGCTCGGTGAGCGGCCGCGCCGGGTCGATCACGGCGCGGGCGCCGTCGCCGAGCACCGCCGCGAGCTCCGTCGAGACGATGCCGAGCACCACGTCGTCCTGCTCGGTCTCGCCCAGACCGGCCAGGCGGGCGAGGAGCGGTGGCGCGGTCACCTCGGCCGGCTCGGGGATGCCCAGCGGAGCCGGCCGGGCGGCGGACACCCAGTACCGTCGATGCTGGAATGCGTACGTCGGCAGCGGCACGGCCCGGGCGCCGGGCAGCACCGCCGCCCAGTCCACCCGTACGCCGAGGCCGTGCAGGCGGGTCACCGCCTCCAGCAGCGCGACGTCCTCCTCGCGGTCCCGGCGGCCGGCGGCGACGACAGTGCCGTCGATCCCGGGTGTGAGCACCGCGTCCGGCCCCACTTCGAGAAAGGTGGTGACCCGCTGTGCCCGGAGTTCGGTGACCACGTCGGCGAAGCGGACCGTGTCGCGCACGTGCCGCACCCAGTACTCCGCGTCCGTCTCGGTGATCGGTTCGCCGGTGCTGTCGGAGATCAGCGTCAGCGCCGGCGGGCGGTAGGTGAGCCCCGCGATGGCCGTGCGGAACTCGTCGAGCATCGGCTCCATCAGCGCCGAATGGAACGCGTGGCTCACGGTCAGCCGCTTGGTCCGCGCGAAACCGGCCGCCACCGACGCGACGGCGCCCGCCTCGCCGGACAGGACCACGGCATGTGGTCCGTTGACCGCCGCGATCGACACCCCGGCCGTGTGCGGGATGTCCGACTCGGCGGCCTGCACCGCGATCATGGCACCGCCTCTCGGCAGCGCCTGCATCAGCCGGGCCCGGACGGCGACCAGCGTGCACGCGTCGGCCAGCGACAGCACCCCGGCGACGTGTGCCGCGGCGAGGGCACCGATCGAGTGCCCGGCGACCGCGTCCGGTCGCACCCCCCACGACTCGAGGAGGCGGAACTGCGCCACCTCGAAGGCGAAGATGGCCGGCTGCGCGTTACCGGTGCGATCGAGATCGTCGAGGTCGATCTCGCCCAGGTGTCCGCGGGCCTCGTCGAAGGCGGCGGCGAAGACCGGGAAGCGGGCGGCGAGCAGGCGGCCCATGCCGGCGCGTTGACTGCCCTGTCCGGAGAAGACCATGGCGAGCCTGCCGTGGGCGCCCTCGCGTCGGGTGACCTGCGGGCCGCCGACGCCGTCCGCGAGCGCGTGCAGCTGGTCCACCGCGGTGACCACGGTCTGATATTCGTGCGCCGTGCGGCTGGTTGCCAGCGCATACGCCACATCGGCGGGTGCGGCGCTGGCGCGTGCCAGGTGATCGGCGAGGCGCCGGGCCTGGGCGCGCAGGGCGGCTTCGCTGCGTGCGGTGAGCAGCCACGGCGCGGCCCCGGTCCCGGCCGTCCCGGGCGCGGCCACCGCGGGCACATCCTCCAGGACGACGTGGGCGTTGGTGCCGCTGATCCCGAACGACGACACGGCTGCCCGCCGGCGGCCGGCAGGCCAGGGTCGTGCCTCGGTGAGCAGCCGTACCGCTCCGCGCGACCAGTCGACCTTCGTGGAGGGCACGTCCGCGTGCAGGGTGCGGGGCAGCACACCGTGCCGCAGGGCGAGGACCGCCTTGATCACCCCGGCCACACCGGCGGCAGCCTGGGTATGGCCGAGATGGGACTTCACCGAGCCGAGCCAGAGCGGGCGATCGGCCGGGCGGTCCGCGCCGTACGTGGCCAGGATCGCCTGCGCCTCGATCGGATCGCCCAGCGCGGTGCCGGTGCCGTGCGCCTCCACCAGGTCCACGTCGGTGGTGGTCAGCCCGGCGTTGGCGAGGGCCTGCCGGATGACCCGCTGTTGGGACGGGCCGTTCGGCGCGGTCAGGCCGTGGGACGCGCCGTCGGAGTTCACCGCGGAGCCGCGCACCACCGCCAGCACCGGATGCCCGTGCCGCCGGGCGTCGCCGAGGCGTTCGAGCAGCAGCAGGCCGGCACCCTCCGCCCAGGCCGCGCCGTCGGCGCCGTCGCCGAACGACCTGCACCGTCCGTCCGGGGACAGGCCGCGGAGCCGGGAGAACTCGATGAAGGACTCCGGGGTGGCCATCACTGCGGCACCGCCGGCCAGCGCCAGGGACGACTCGCCCGAGCGCAGCGACTGGCAGGCCAGATGCAGCGCGACCAGCGACGACGAGCAGGCGGTGTCGACCGTCATGGCCGGGCCGTGCAGGCCGAACTGGTAGGCGATCCGCCCGGACATGGCGCTGCCCGCCCGTCCGACGGCGAGCAGGCCCTCCAGTTCGCCCGCCGCCCCGGTCGCGTAGTCGTGGTACATCGCGCCGGTGAAGACTCCGGTGCGCGACCCGCGGACGCTCTCCGGGTCGATCCCGGCCCGCTCGAACGCCTCCCACGCCGTTTCCAGCATGAGCCGGTGCTGCGGGTCGGTGGCCAGCGCCTCGCGCGCGGAGAAGCCGAAGAAGCCGGCGTCGAAGGCGGCCGCGTCGTGCAGGAAGCCACCCTGCCGGGCGTACGTGGTGCCGGCATGGTCCGGGTCGTCGTGGAACAGGGTTTCCAGGTCCCAGCCCCGGTCCTCGGGAAAGCTGCCGAGGGCGTCCACGTCGCCGCCGACCAGATTCCACAGGTCCTCCGGCGACCCGACGCCCCCGGGCAGCCGGCAGGCCATGCCGATGATCGCGATCGGCTCGTCCGGATCCCCCGTCCGCGCCTGCCCGGCGTCCGCCTCGTCGTCCAGCCCGATCAGGTGCCGGGCGAGCGCCATCGGCGTGGGATGGTCGAAGGCGACGGTCGTGGGCAAGCTCAGGCCGGTGGCCTCGGCGATGGCGTTGCGCAGCCGGATGGTGCGGATGGAATCCAGGCCGGCACTGCGGAAGCTGTGGTCCGCGCCGATGCCGACACCGTCGCCGACCTGGGCGACGCAGGCGCCGACCAGCTCGAGTGCCTGCTCCAGCGTTCCGGCGAAGGTGGCCGGCATCCGCGCGCGCTCGCGCAGCAGGTCCTCCAGCGCGCGCCGGTGCAGCTTGCCGGCCGCGGTGCGCGGCAGGTCCGGCAGGAAGACCAGGTCCAGCGGGATCTTGTAGTCGGCCAGGCCCTGTTCCCGCAGGAACGCGGTGACCAGTGCCAGGTCGATGCGCCCGCGTACCGCCTCGGTCACGACCAGGCAGGGGACCTCGCCGAGCCTCGGGTCGGCCTGGGCCACGACGGCCTGCGGGCCGATGCCGGGCAGGTCGGCCAGCAGCCCCTGCACCTCGACCACGTTGACCTTGCGGCCGCCGACGTTGATGATCTCGGCGGACCGGCCGTGGAAGACGATCCGGCCGTCGGCATCGACCGCGGCCATGTCGCCGGTACGCAGCCAGCCGTCGCCGGTGAGCGCGGCGGCGGTCAGCTCCGGTTCGCCGTAGTAGCCGCGGAACAGGTTGGCTCCGCGGTACTGCAGCTCGCCCGGCACGCCCACGCCGGCCGGGTTGCCGTCGGAGTCCCGTACGCGCAGCTGCGATCCCGGTCCGGGCCGGCCGATGGTGCGGGCCGCGACCATCGGGTCGTCGTCGCGGTGGGTGCGGGTGCCCGTGCCCAGTTCGGACATGCCCCAGACGACGACCACGCTGGTGTCCAGCGCGGTCCGCAGGTCGGCGACCGCGGCCGCCGGCAGTACCGCGCCCGCGGTGCGCACCTCCCGGGGAGCGAAGCCGACCGGCTCCGCCAGCTGCGCGACCCGGGCCACCACGTCGTAGATCTGGGTGGGCACCAGGAACACCACGCCGGGCTGGGCCTGCCGGCCGAGGGCGAGGAACCGGTCCGGATCCCAACCGTCGAGGATGGTCTGCCGGCAGCGCGCGATCAGCGCCTGGTACATCGACTGCAGACCGAACAGGTGCGTCAGGGGACAGGCGGTGACGATTCCCGGGGCGAACGAGTCGATCGCCTCCCGCGTCACCGGAGCGACGTTGGACAACAAGCCCTGATGGTCGTGCAGGCAGATCTTGGGCCGCTGCGACGTGGTGCCGGAGGACGGCAGCAGCAGCGCCGGCATGTCGGGCAGCACCGCGACCGGCGCCGGCCGGTGTCCCTGCCAGCGGGCCGCCATCGCGCGCCACGCTTCGAGGCCGATCACCGTGCGCAACGACGGTACGGCCTGGCGCAACTCCGCCTCCCGGCCGCCGCCGGCGTGCACGAACGCGACCGGGGCGACCCGGCGCAGCAGTGCGAGCACGTCACCGGGGCCGCTGCCCAGGTGGATCGGCATCATCACGGCGCCGACCTGTGCGATGGCGAGATGGGTCGTCTCGTACTCGACGCTGTTCGGCATCTGCACGGCGACCACGTCACCGGGTCGGACTCCCGTCTCCTGCAGTCCCCGGGCGACCGCGTCCACCTCGTCGCGCCACTGTTTCCACGTGGACGACCGGTCGCCGTGGACGATCGCGACGGCCTGCGGATCCGCTTGCACGGCCGCCGCGAACACGGACACCAGCGTGTGCCCGCCCAGGTGGTGGCGAAGGTCCTCGGCCGGGAAGAGCTGATAGTCCGCGGCGGTGATCGCCATGGCAGTGCCTCTCGAGGGGTCAGGCTTGGGCGAACAGCGGCGCGGACTCGCGTTCGGGGAACTCCGCACCGAGGAGGGTGAGCAGGGGGCGCGCCTTGACGGCGGTCTCCTCGTACTCCGCCGCCGGGTCGGACAGCGCGATGATCGCGCCGCCGACGCCGTACCGGAGACGGCCGTTGTGCAGGACCACGGTGCGGATCACGATGCTGAGGTCGACGGCGCCGGTCAGCGAGAAGTAGCCGATGGCGCCGGAGTAGATGCCCCGCGGCCCGGCCTCGAGGCGGTCGACGATCTGCATGGTGCGGATCTTCGGGGCGCCGGTCATCGAGCCGCCGGGGAAGGCGCAGCGGACGCCGGTGACCGGACTGCGGTCCGCGGCGAGCTGGGCTCGGACGGTGCTGACCAGTTGGTGGACCGTGGCGTACGTCTCGACGTCGAACACCTTGTCGGCGCGCACCGAGCCGACGGTGGCGCAGCGGCCCAGATCGTGCCGGACCAGATCGACGATCATCAGATTCTCGGCGCGGTCCTTCTCGTTCGAGGTGAGATCCTCGACGAGGAGGGCGTCCTCCTCCGCGGTGCTTCCGCGCGGCCGGGTGCCTTTGATCGGCTTGGACTCCATGTCGCCGTGCCGGTCGATCTGCAGGAACCGCTCCGGCGAGGTGCTCAGTACGGACATGTCGCCGAAGCCGAGGAACGCCGCGAACGGCGCGGGGCTGAACCGGCGCAGGAAACGGTAGGCCTGCCAGGGATCGATGTCGGTGTCCGCCTCGAGCATGTTGGTCAGGCAGACCTCGTACGTCTCCCCGCGGCGGATCTCCTCCTGGCACTCGGCGATCAGGGCCAGATACCCCGCCCGGTCGTGCCGCGGCCGCAGCGGCGACGTACGGGACGGAGGCGGGGAGGTGCAGGGGGCCGGCTCGCGGCCGGTCAGTGCCCCGAGCGCCGCGGTAATGTCGGCCAGCCAGGACCGGGCCTGTGCGTCGTCCCCGTCCTCGGCCAGGGCCAGCAGGTACGTGGACCGCGTGCGGTGGTCCAGGACGATGGCGCGATCGGTGAAGATCATCACCGCGTCCGGCTCGGGCGAGGGGTGCGCGTCGTCGCCGTCGCAGGCGGCCTTCAGCTCGTAGCCGAGCGCGCCGACCCAGCCGAGGGCGAACTCGAACGGCAGGAACGGCACCCTGGTCTCCAGCGACCGCAGGTCCGCGTCGAGCCAGTCGAGGAACTCCCCGGACAGCACCTCGACATGGTCACCGGCGGTGACCGTGACGGTCCCGGCGGTCACGTCCGCGGTGGCGATCCGGGCCAGCGGGCCGGCCGCGTTGCCCATGATCGAAATCTCGCCGGGCCCGCCGGTCCGGCTGCTGTCCAGCCAGTACGGGTGGTCGCCGCCGCGGATCAGGGCATCGAACGCGACCTCGGCGTCCCAGCGCGTGTCCATCGCCTCGACCAGCACCTCGAGCCGCCGGGTCCGCTCCGGCGACCGCGCCGCGGCGGGCGCGGGGGCGGACACCTCGATGGTCGGCCGGGCCGGCCGGTGCCGCTCGGTCAGCCGGCCGAAGTTGGCCAGTAGCCGGCGCCCGCCGACGGTGCCGATCGACTCGGGGTGGAACTGCACCCCCCACAGCGGCAGGGACCGGTGCCGCAGCGCCATCACGACGCCGTCCTCGCTCCATGCGGTCGCCTCCAGCTCACCGGTGAGCGCGGAGACGGCGAGCGAGTGGTAGCGGACCACCTCCAGCGGCGACGGGAGTCCCTCGAACAGCTCGGTGCCGTCGTGCCGGACCAGCGAGGTGCGGCCGTGCCGCGGTTCCGCGGCCGGGCCCACCTGGGCGCCGTGCGCCAGGGCGATGCCCTGGTGACCGAGGCAGACGCCGAGCACCGGCAGCCGGCCCTGCGCAGCGATCGCCGCGCACAGGCCGAAGTCCGCCGGCCGGTGCGGGGTGCCCGGCCCGGGGGAGAGCACCACGTTGTCGAACTCGGCGAGGCGCTCCGTGCGCCAGTCCGGGTCGTCATTGCGGATGACCACGGGCTCGCACCCGCTCACCTCGGCAAGGTAGTGGAACAGGTTGTAGGTGAACGAGTCGTAGTTGTCGACCAGCAGTGTGCGCATGCGCGGCTCCTTGTCCTGGTCCTACCGGCGGCAGGGGCGAGTTATCGGACGGCCACGACCCGGTGAGCGGCCGCCAGGTCCCGGGCGATCTCGGCGTTCACGGCACGCTGCTGGTCGGCAAGGAAGAAGTGGCCGCCGGGGAAGCCGGTGAGCCGGAACGCGCCGGTGGTGTGCTGCTGCCACGCGGCGGCCTCGTCGGCGGTGGTGAGCGGGTCCGCGTACCCGGTCAGGACGGTGATGCCGGCGCGCAACCGGGCATCCGCGCTGCCGCGGTAGGACTCGATGGCCTCGTAGTCGGCCCGGATCGCGGGCAGCGCCATGCGCAGGATCTCGTCGTCGCCCAGCAGGCCGGGGTTGGTGCCGTTGAGGCGCTTCAACTCGGTGATGACCCCGTCGTCGTCGCGCTCGTGCACGGTCTCGGTGCGCAGCGTGGACGGCCCTCGCCGCCCGGAGGCGATCACCGTGCGGGGTCCGGCGTCGTCACGTTCGAGGCGCAGAGCGGTCTCGTACGCCAGGACCGCGCCCATGCTGTGCCCGAAGAAGACCGTCGGCCGGGCGGTGAGCGTGCGCAGCTGGGCGGTGATGGCGTCGGCCAGCGAGGCGATGCTGGTGTGCAGCGGCTCCCGGCGCCGATCCTGGCGTCCCGGGTACTGCAGGCAGACGACGTCCGCGGTGGCGGCGTGCGCGGCCGACACCGGGTGGTAGAAGCTGGCCGAGCCGCCCGCGTGCGGAAAGCAGACGAGCCGCACCGGCCGGTTCGGGCCCGGATGGTAGCGCCGCATCCAGGGTGTGGTGGCGTCGTCGGCGATCGTCACGCTGAGCTCCTTCGTACGGGGATGGCGGTCATCCCATCAGGGGCGAACCCGAGAAATTGCTAGACCTGCACGGTGATCGCGCCCGACGGGCACAACTGCTCGGCCAGGCTCACCGCCTCGGCCTGCTGCGCGTCCGGCTCGGCGGCCAGCACCTCGACGACGCCGTCGTCGTCCTGGTCGAACACGTCCGGCGCGGACAGCACGCACTGTCCCGCCCCGACGCAGGTCTCGGTGGACACCGTGATACGCATGGGGATCCTTCCACTCACCAGCGGACCGGCAGCGCGTGCAGGCCGTGCAGCACGCCGTCGTACTTGTAGGGCAGACCCTCCTCGCCGACCGCCAGGGCCAGGCCAGGGATCCGCTCGAAGAGGGTCCGGTACGCCAGCTCCATCTCGACCCGGACCAGGTTCTGCCCGAGGCACTGGTGGACGCCGTACCCGAACGCGACGTGCTGCCGGGCGCTGCGTTCCGGGTTGAACATGTGCGGGCAGGCGAACACCGCCTCGTCGTGGTTCGCCGCGGCGACCAGCGGGACGATGCCCTCGCCGGCCTTGATCACCTGTCCGCAGATCTCCACGTCCTCCACCGCCACCCGCAGCGAGACCAGATCGGCCACCGAGTGCAGGCGCAGCAGTTCCTCGACGATCCGGTCGTCGCCGATCCACTGCGGGTTCTCCAGCAGCGTGACGATGCCCAGGCCGATGTTGTTCGCGGTGGTCTCGTGCCCGGCGATCAGGAGCAGGAGCAGCACCCCGGACAGTTCCTGCGGGTGCAGCACACCGCCCGCGAGCAGCCGGCTGGGCAGGTCGTCGCCCGGCCACTTCGACTTGATCTCGATCAGCCGGTTGATGTAGCGCAGCAGTTCCCGGCTGGCGGTGTCGCGCTGCTGGTCGGTGGAGGCCCGGATGGCCACGAGGGTGCGGGTGCGCGACTCGAAGAACTCCCGGTCAGCGGTCGGTACGCCGAGCAGCGCGGAGATCACCAGCGACGGGATGGGCAGTGCGAAGTCGTTGATCAGGTCGGCGGAACCGCCGGAGGCGAGCAGGTCGTCGACCACCTTGTCGACGACCGCCTGGATGGCGGGACGCATCTCGCGGACCCGGCGCACGGTGAACTCCGGGATCAGCGCCTTGCGGAACCGGTCGTGGTCGGGGGAGTCGAGGCCGACGAACCAGCCGGGGATCTGGTCCTGGCGCGGTACGCCCATCGTCTCCCCGATGTTCGGGAAGCCCTCGCGATCCGGGTTCGAGCTGACCTTCCTGCTGGTCAGGATCTCCCGGACGGCCGCGTGCCGGGTAACCAGCCAGACCGGCTTGCCGTCCGGCAGGTACGACAGCACCAGCCCCTCCCGCCGGCGGTATTCGACGTACCGCGGCGGTGGGAACTGCTCGCCTTCCTTGCGCAGCGGAAAGTCGACGACCAGTGGTGCGGCGGTGCCGGTCATGAGGGCCTCTCCGAGAACTCGCGGACCCTGGCGACGATGAAGTCGACGTCGGTGTCCGTCAGAGACGTGTGGGTGGGCAGGTAGAAGCCGTCCTCGCTGAACCTGGTCGCGTTCAGCGCGGGCCAGCGCTCGTCCAGGTATCCGGGCTGGCGGCTCATCGCCTTGAAGAACAACCGGGTCTCGATGCCCTCCTCGGCCAGGTGGGCGCGCAGCTCCTCGCGGCGTTCGGCGCGCACGTCGTACATCCAGAGCACGTCGCGCGGAGGCATGAGAGTGATGCCGGGGACGCCGCGCAGACCGTCGTCGTAGCGCTTCTCGATCTGCGCTCGGCGGGCCAGGATCTCGTCGAGGCGTTCGGTCTGTGCGAGGGCGACTGCGGCCTGCATGGCGGTCATCCGGTAGTTGTAGGCCAGCTTCTTGTGCAGGAAGCTGTGGTCCGCGGTGAAGGCCATCGCGCGCAGGTGGGCGATCTGGCCGGCCAGCCCGGGGTCGTTCGTCAGGCAGATGCCGCCCTCGCCGGAAGTGATGATCTTGTTGGCGAACAGCGAGAAGCAGGCGATGTCACCGACCGGCCGGACGCCGTGCGCCTCGGCCGAGTCCTCGACCACCCGCAGGTTGTACTGGAACGCCAGATCCATGATCGGGTCCATGTCGCAGCGCCGGCCGTAGATGTGCACCGGCATGATCACCCGGGTACGTGCGGTGATCGCCGCCTCGATCTTCGTGACGTCGATGTTCAGGTCGTCGCCGCAGTCCACGAAGACCGGCGTGGCGCCGGTGTAGGTGACCGCCCACGCCGAGGCGATCATGGTGAACTCGGGAACGATCACCTCGTCGCCGGGTCCCACGTTCAGCGCGCGCAGCGCCAGGGTCAGTGCGGCGGTGCCGGAGGAGCAGGCCACCCCGTGCGCGATGCCGTGGTAATCGGCGAAGGCCTGCTCGAACCGGGGCACGAACGGACCCTGCGACGAGATCCAGCCGTCGCCGATGGTCCTGGTCACATATTCCAGCTCCCGGCCGTCCAACGATGGCATGGAAACCGGGTACTTGTAGCTCATCGGGACATCACCTGGATGATCAGGTCGGCCGCGGCCCGGGCGCCGCCGGCCTCGCGCTGGCGCGCGCCGAGCTCCTCGGCGCGCCGGGTGTAGCCGGGGTCGGTCAGCACGCGGGTCAGCTTGTCCACCACGTCGTCCGGGTCGATGGTCATCGGCCGGTCCAGGGTGAGGCTGATGCCGGCGTCGCGGCCCCGGACGGCCTGGTCGAAGCAGTCCACCCAGAGCGGCCGGACCACCAGCGGTTTACCGAAGTACACGCCCTCGTGGAAGCCGTTGCCACCGCCGTGGGTGAAGAAGACCTTCACCGCGGGATGAGCCAGCACATCCAGTTGCGAGGGCAGCCAGTTCTCG
The DNA here is from genome assembly GCF_014648355.1 of Couchioplanes azureus. Lineage (GTDB taxonomy): Bacteria > Actinomycetota > Actinomycetes > Mycobacteriales > Micromonosporaceae > Actinoplanes > Actinoplanes azureus. The sequence goes on along the minus strand of NZ_BMQY01000013.1, from coordinate 159,940 downwards.
ATCCGCAGGTTGCCCGGCAGCCGCTCGGGGGGTGGCAGCAGGTGCTGCTGCTGCGTGGGCAGCTTCCACAGCACCGCATGGCGGCCGTCGAGCCGGCGGGCCACCTCGACCAGCGCACCCACCTGTCCGGCGGTGAGCCGGGTGATGGTGCCGAAGCCCATGTAGACGACCGACTCCTGGGCGTCGAGCCAGCGTGCCACCTCGTTGTCCGGGGACGCCTCGGGAAGTGGCGGCATCACTGCGCCGACCAGCTTCAGCTTGTCCGGCACCTCGAACGGGTAGTCCAGCTCCGGGATCGACGCGCAGAGGATCATCCGGGCCTCGTCGACCCTGGTCATCGGGCTGGGCGCGGACAGACCCAGCTCCTTGCGGATCCGGGCGTCCTCGGACAGCACCTTGCCCATGGCCGGGTGGAAGAACATGGCCAGGGTCCGCAGCTTGAACATCCGGTTCTGCAGACGCTGGGCCGGCGTCATCCGGGCCGGCAGTCCCGAGTGCGGCACCGGGAAGCCCTTGGGCGTGTACGACTTCGCGAACGGGTTGTGCGCCGTGAGGATGTTGCTGGGCAGGAACGGCACGCTCAGCACGTACGGGACCCCGCGGGTCAGCGCCAGGTCGACGGCGAAGCCGCACAACGACTCGATCACCATCAGAGACGGGCGTACCTTGTCCACCACCTTGGCCAGCGCCCGGAACTTCGCCGCCTGCAGATCCGGCCGGTACGTGTGCCTGATGACCGCGCGGTGCGCCTTGAACCGGCTCTGCTGGGTGACCTCGGCGTAGACCTTGTCGTCCCAGGTCACCGCGGAGAGTTCGGGTACCACCGCGCCCAGCGAGGCGAACTGGACCGAGATGTCCTCCACGTCCGCCCGGCGCGGTTCGTCGGTGGCGAACCACAGGTCGGGTACGCCTCGACGAGCCAGCTCTGCGGCGAGCACCAGCATCGGGTTCAGAAGCCCGCTCTCCGGCAGGCTGACGAACAGCACGGGCCGGGCAGCGGGCGCGGTTGCGGGGTTCACCCCATCTTGATCCCACGGCCGGCACCGGGGAATTCCTTAGACCTGCCGCGGCGCGGCCCGGGCCGCACCGGCGCCGGGCTACGAATGCGGGAAGATCGTCGCTCGCACCGGCAAGTGGTCCGACCCCACGCCGGGACCGACCATGGCGTTGGTCACCCGCACGCCGTCTCCCGCCAGCACGTGATCCAGCTGGGCCAGCGGCAGGTGCGCCGGCCACGTCCGGCCGCGCGCCGCCGGCCGGAAGCCGCGGGCCAGGTAGACAGTCGGGCGACACATGTTCAGGTCACCCGCGATGACCGTCGGCATGACGTCCGCGCGCAGGACGGCAAGCAACCGCCGTAGCTGGGCCGGCCCGTGCAGCAGCCGGTGGGTGAGGTGCACATTCACGATCCGCAGGCCGGGAAACTCGATGACCTGCGCGGATCGCTCACCGACCACATCGCCGGGCGCGGCGCCGATCGGCACCGTGAGGTGCCGTGTCCAGGGGACGCGGCTGAGCACGGCCAGCCCCCACGCCCCCTTCTCGTCCGGGGCCGTGCCGCTGACCACCTCCAGATCCGCCAGCGGAGTGTCAGGTACGAGGTCGAGCTCGGTGAACGAGGGGTAGCCGCAGTCCGCCGCCGCGGACGCGGCGAGGCTCACCGACCCGTGCGCCCGCCAGTTCTCCTGGGCCACGATCACGTCGGTGTCGAGCGCGGCGATCGCCTGCTTGACGGAGAACGGGGCGCCGCGGTGATCCAGCCCGCAGTGCAGGTTCAGGCTGGCGAGACGGATGACCATAGCCACCTTTCCGATCGGTGCCGGGGCTGACGTCCAGCATGCCCGGGACGACTCTAGGAATTCCCTGGATCCGGTCGGTGCAGGCTGTGCGTCGGCAGGATCGTCCGGCGAAGGGGGCTGCCGTGAGTTTGCTCCGGCTCCTGGGCGGCCGCCTGTCGCCGTACACCGGCACGCTGGTGCTGCTGGTGCTGGTGCAGCTCGCCCAGACCGGCAGCACCCTCGCGCTGCCGGCGCTGACCGCCGACGTCATCGACAACGGTGTGGTGAAGGGCGACCGCGATCGTATCCTCGCCACCGGGCTGATCATGGTGGTGACGGCGCTGCTGCAGGTGGCGCTCAGCGTCGTCGCGGTCTGGATCGGCTCGCGTACGGCCACCGCGGTCGGCCGTGACCTGCGCGCCGCGGTGTTCCGCCGCACCCACGACCTGTCGGTGCACCAGGCCTCCCGCTTCGGTGTCTCGTCGCTCGTCACCCGTACCGTCAACGACGTCCAGCACGTCCAGCAACTCGTCCTGACCGCCCTCAACGTCGCGCTCGCCGCCCCCTTCGTCTGCGCCGGCGGGGTCGTCCTGGCGGTTCGCTCGGACCTCCCGCTCGCTTCGTTGATCACCCTGATCGTCCCCGCCGTCTCGGTCACCGCGTCGGTCATCCTGCTTCGGCTGGGCCCGCTCTACGCGCGGATGCAGACCGGCCTGGACCGCATCGGCCACGTGCTGCGCGAGCAGATCTCCGGTGTCCGGGTGATCCGCGCCTTCGTGCGCGAAGAGCACGAACGCCGCCGGTTCGCCGCCACCAACGCCGATCTGCTCGCCATCTCGCTCAGGGTCGGCCGGCTCACCGCCGCGATGTTCCCGGCGGTGCTGCTGGTGATGAACTTGTTCACCGCCGCCCTGCTGTACGCCGGGGCCGTCCGCATCGACGACGGCGCGGTGCAGGTCGGCACCGTGACCGCCTTCCTCGGCTATCAGGCGCTGATCCTGATGGCCACCGTCGCCGCGATGCTCGTCTTCCTGACCATTCCGCGCGCGGAGGCCTCCGCTCGGCGGATCACCGTGGTGCTGGGCAGCGAGCCTGACCTGCTCGCACCCGCCGCGCCGCGCGACCCGCAGCCCGCCCGGCTGCTGGAGGTCAGCGCCGTCCGCTTCGGGTACCCCGGCGCCGAACGGCCCATCCTGGACGGGATCGAGCTGGTGGCGAGGCCGGGGGAGACGGTCGCGGTGGTCGGCAGTACCGGCTCCGGAAAGACCACACTTCTGGAGGTGATCGTACGCCTGCTCGACGTGACGGCCGGAGTGATCCGGGTGAACGGTGTGGACGTGCGGGAGATGAGTTCCGCCGCGCTGAGCCGGATCGTCGGGCTGGTGCCGCAACGGCCGTACCTGTTCTCCGGCACGGTCGCCAGCAACCTGCGCTTCGGCAATCCGGACGCCACGGACGACGAGCTGTGGCATGCCCTCGAGGTGGCCCAGGCGCGTGACTTCGTCCAGACCATGCCGGGCGGCCTGGACGCGCCGCTGACGCAGGGTGGGACCAACGTCTCCGGCGGCCAGCGTCAGCGGTTGGCGATCGCCCGTACGCTCGCCCGCCGCCCGCAGATCTACCTGTTCGACGACTGCTTCTCCGCCCTGGACGCGGCCACCGACGCCGCGGTGCGGGCGGCCCTGGCGCGGGAGACCGCGGACGCGATCGTGCTGGTGGTGGCGCAGCGGATCAGCGCGATCCGGGACGCGCACCGCATCCTGGTACTGGACCGCGGCAAGCTGGTCGGCACCGGGACCCATGACGAACTGCTGGCGCAGAATGCCACGTACCGTGAGATCGCCGTCTCCCAGCTCGAACCGCAGGGAGGGTGAGTGACCATCACCGAGAGCCGTCCGGCCGGGCGGCGCCGGGTCCGCGAACCCTCGTCGACCACAGAAGCCCGGAGTACCGGCCTCATGCAGGTGCTGGGGCTGCTTGCCCCATACCGCGGCCGGGTCGTCGTGATGGTGATCTTCGGCGTCGTCGGTGTCGCCTTGGGCGCGGCTGGTCCCCTGCTGCTCGGCCGGGCCACTGATCTGATCGTCGCCGGTGCGCTCGGCCGTGGCCTACCCGCGGGGACGACCCGCGCCGAACTGATCGCGCAATACCACGCGCAAGGCCGCGACACCCTGGCCGACGTGCTGTCGACCGTGGATCTGGTGCCCGGCCGCGGGATGGACTTCTCGGCGATCGGGAAAATCCTCGCGCTGGCCGTCGTCGTCTATGTGGCCGCCTCCGCGGTGAAGCTGGCCCAGGACCGGATGGCCGCCCGCGTCGTCCAGCTCGCTGTGGCCGATCTGCGTGAGCGGATGCAGGAGAAGCTGTCCCGGCTCCCGCTCGCTCACTTCGACCGCCATCAGCGCGGCGACCTGGTCAGCAGAGTCACCAACGACGTGGACAACGTGCAGCAGACCCTGCAGCAGGCGCTCGGCCAGGTCGTCACCGCGCCGCTGACCGTGCTCACCGTGCTGGTGCTGATGTTCTTCCTGTCCCCGCTGCTGGCCCTGGTGGTGCTGGTCAGCGTGCCGCTGTCCGGTGTGATCGTGTCCCGGTTGGTGGTGCGGTCGCAACCCCTGTTCGACCAGCAGTGGGCGGCCACCGGCACCCTGTCCGCGCGGGTCGAGGAGTCCTACAGCGGACACTCGCTGATCAAGATCTTCGACCAGCGTACGGGTGCCGAGCATGCCTTCGACGCCGACAACGAGACGCTGCGCCAGGTCAGCGCCAAGGCGACCTTCCTCTCCGCGGTCATCGAACCGGCGATGATGTTCGTCGGCAACCTCAATTACGTGGCGGTCACCGTGGTGGGCGCGGTGCGCGTGGCCACCGGGAACATCTCGCTCGGCGACGTGCAGGCATTCGTGCAGTACTCCGGGCAGTTCAGCCAGCCGATCGGCCAGCTCGCCAGCGCCTCCGGGCAGCTGCAGTCCGCAGTGGCGTCGGCGGCCCGCATCTTCGCACTGCTCGAGGCCGGCGAGCAGCAATCCGATCCCGTGAATCCGCAGAAGCCAACCCATGTGCGGGGCCGTGTCGAGTTTCGCGACGTGTCCTTTCGCTATGCGCCGGATACGCCGCTCATCGAACATCTGTCGCTCATCGTCGAGCCCGGCAGCACGGTCGCCATCGTCGGCCCGACGGGCGCCGGCAAGAGCACTCTCGCCAACCTGCTGATGCGATTCTACGAGGTGGACGACGGTCGGATCCTGCTCGACCACCACGACATCAGCACGATGAGCCGAGCCGATCTGCGCTCCCGCACCGGCATGGTGCTGCAGGACACGTGGTTGTTCGCCGGGACGATCGCGGACAACATCGCGTACGGCAGGGCGGGGGTCACCCGCGACGATGTGGTCGCTGCGGCCCGGGCTACCTGCCTGGACCCGTTCGTGTGCACCTTGCCGCAGGGCTACGACACGGTGCTGGACGAGGACGCCACCGGCTTCAGCGCCGGCGAGAAGCAGTTGATCACACTGGCTCGCGCCTTCCTCGCGGACCCGGTCCTGCTCCTGCTCGACGAGGCCACCAGCTCGGTCGACACCCGTACGGAGGCGCTGATCCAACAGGGCTTGTCCGCGTTGCGCGCGGGGCGGACCACGTTCGTCATCGCGCACCGTCTGTCCACCATCCGGCACGCTGACGTGATCATTGTGATGCGCGACGGCGCAATCGTCGAGCAGGGGAGCCACGACGAACTCCTGCGGGCCGGCGGTGCGTACGCCGGCTTGGTCCGTTCGCAGGACAATCGGCCTGTCGTCCAAGCGTGTCGGTCCGCTTCGGCGGTGGCTGATCCGTCCCGCCCGGGATCGAGGTGATCGGCATGCCGCCGCGCTCGGCGCACGATCGGGCGCGTCCGCACCGCAATGGCCTACGGGTGATCGGCCTGCGTCGCCGTCAGCGCCAGGTCGGCCTGACCGGTGCGGTGCATCCGCTGCCAGCGCTGCCGGTTGCCCAGTAGCGCCGCGACCGTGGACTGCACCACGACCAGGTACATGAGCTGCCGATAGACGACCTGCTGCAACGGCAGGCTCCACAGCGGCCGGACCGGTTCGCCGTCGAGGCGCAACGCGTACGCGGCGGTGAGCAGTTGCAGGGCCTGGAACGCGGCCCACACCGCGACGATCTGCCACCACGGGAGGAAGAACAGGCCGTAGACGGCGTACACGTCGACCGCGGGTGCAGTCAGCGGCAGCACGACCTGGAACAGGCACAGGTATCCGACGCCGCGCCGGCCGAGTCGACCCCCGGCACCGCCCTCGACGACGCTGCGCCGGTGCTTCCACATGGCCTGCATGGTGCCGTAGCACCAGCGGTAGCGCTGCCGCCACAACTGGCCCAGAGTGGCCGGCACCTCGGTCCAGGCGATCGCGGACTCCTCGTAGACCACCCGCCAGCCGGCGCGGATGACGGCCATGGTGAGGTCCGTGTCCTCGGCCAGGGTCGCGTCGGACACGCCGCCGACCTCGCGCAGGGCCGCGCGGCGGAAGCCCCCGATCGCCCCGGGTACGGTCGGCATGCACCGGGCGATGTCGAACATGCGGCGATCGAGGTTGAACCCGATCACGTACTCCAGGTGCTGCCAGCGGCCGAGCAGCCCGCCCCGGTTGGCGACCTTCGTGTTGCCCGACACGGCCCCGACGGACACGTCCGCGAACGGCTGCACCAGGCGGGTGACGGCGTCGGGAGCGAAGACCGTGTCGCCGTCGACCAGCACGAGCAGGTCACCGCGGGCGGCCGCGATGCCGGTGTTCAAGGCCGCCGGCTTTCCGGCGTTGGCCTGCCGGATCACCCGTACGCCGGGCAGGCGCAGCCCCTCCACGATCGTGGCGGTGTCGTCGGTGGAGCCGTCGTCCACGACGATCACCTCGAGAGGCTGGTAGTCGCCGGCGGTCAGCGACCGTACCGTGGCCGCGATGTTCGCCGCCTCGTTGTACGCCGGCACTACCACCGTGACCAGCCCGAAGTGCCGGACGGCGCCGCGGGCCGCCCGCGCGCGGCGCAGGTGCCGGCGGGTGTACCACAACTGGAACAGCAGGCGGAGCAGCCCGACCACGACCGCGACGGCGAGCAGGACCGACATGGCCGTCGACAGCCAGGCGGCGCCCTGTTGCACCGCGCGCAGCACGTGACCGCGGGCGCGCAGGCCGGCCGGCGCCGCGGCGACGGGCTCCATCCGCAGCGCGGCCGGCACGGTGGCGAACCGGTACGTGGGTAGCGAGGTCAGCAGCCGATCGACCGCCTCGACGGTCCGGCCGCGGTCGCCGCCGCCGTCGTGGAACATCACGACCGCACCGGCCCCGCCGGTCGGCGTCGCGGCGCGCACCATCGCCGCCACGTCCCGCTCGTGCCAGTCCTCGCTGTCCAGGTCGGTCAGCACGCCGAGGTAGCCCTCGTCGCCGGCCTGCGCCAGCGCGTCGGCACCGGCGGCGGTCACGGCGTCGGGCGTGGAAGAGTACGGCGGGCGCATCAGGCGGGTCTGCCGTCCCGTCGCCGCCGCGATCGCGGTCCGGGTGGCGGCCAGCTCCATGCGGCGCAGCCACGCGGGCGTGCTGGCGAGGTCCACGTGGGTGTACGTGTGGACGCCCAGCTCGTGGCCCTCCGCGACGATGCGGCGGGTCAACTCCGGGTACGCGTTGATCTTCGAGCCGAGGACGAAGAACGTGGCGCGGGCGTGGTGGCGGCGCAGTACGTCGAGGATCCGTGGCGTCCATCGGGGATCGGGGCCGTCGTCGAAGGTCAGCGCGAGCACGCCCGGCGGCATCGAGGAGCTGCGCACCGGCTCGCCCGTACCGGCGCGCAGCACCGGGCCGCCGCCGGTGAGCTCGGCCGGTGCGGCAGCGGCGCCCGGGTCCGTGGGGGATGGGCCGCTGCCCTCGGCGCCCACGTGGCGCACGTACCCGTTCAGGCACAACCCGATGAACAGCAGCAGCATGACCAGGCACAGCGCCACCCAGTGCAGGCGGGGATCCCGCACGGCGGGGCGGGTCATCGGTCGCGCTGCCGGTGGGGGCGGCTCTCCGAGTCCTGCGAGGACGGCGTCGGCGCGGCGGCCTGGCCGGTCCGCGCCGACGCGGTGGCGGCGCGGCTGCGGCCGTGTTGGCCGGCGTCGGAGCCGCCCCGCGCCGGATGCGTCGCCACGGGGCGGGTCCTGATGGGTCGCGGCTCGCGCGCAGGCTCCTCTGGCCGGGGGGTGCCGGTTGCGCCGGTGGGGCGGGGCGCCGGCGTCGGTTCCGGCGGGCCCGCCGTGCCGATGGTCCCGTGGGGGGCCGCGGTGGTGGTGGCCGGGACCGATCCGGGGCTGACGGCGACGTTCCCGTCGGGCCGGCCCGCGACCGGAGTGGACGGCCCCGGCGAACCGGCGACCGCCCCTGGCACGCTCGCCCGTTCCGGCGGCCCACCGGGCGCGCCGGGCGAGTGTTCCGCCGGCGTGCCCGGTACGGCGCCCGTACCCTGGTGCGGCCCGCCCCGCGCGGCGGTCGCCCCCTCCTGCGGCCGGGCCGGCCGGCCGGCGATGTTCTCGATGACGCGCTCGACCGGCGCGGCGATCACGTCGGGTAACCCCGGCAGCGCCATTCGGGCGCCGCCGGCCAGGGCGGTCACCACGGTCCCGACCGTCACGACGAGCACCGCCACCCCCGCTCGCCCGAGGATCACCATGCAGCGTCGCCGCCGTCCCACCTCGTCGACGAAGACGGGGGAGTCGGCGAGGGGACGGGTTCGCTCGATGTTCACGGCACCTCGGATGCGGGGGGAAATATCCTGTTAATCCCATAACGGAGATATTCCCGGCGAGGTAGCGCTCATCCTCGGTGATGACGGGGGTACCCGTCGTGCGGGCGTCCCGCGTCAGGCGCCGGCCCGGGCGTTGACGTGCAGGGCCACCGCGTCGTGCGCGCCGACGGTGGCGGTGAACTTGCCGGAGCCGTCCACCGTGACCGATCCACCGCTGCACCCGGTCCCGGTGGGCTGGCCCTTGACGACGTCGCAGTACGTGCCCGCCGGTAGCCCGGTCTGGTAGCTGCGGGACTCGCCGGCGCTCTCGTCGTTGATGACCAGGAAACCCTTGTCCCCCCGTCCGAAGGCGATCTGGTCGTTGCCGTTGCTCCACCAGTGGGTGACGGCGGTGCCCTTCACGGTGTTGTGGAAGCCGACCATGTTGCCGATCTGCGGCCATCGGTGCTCGCACTTCCACTCGCCGTTGAAGCAGGTGACGTCCTTGATCTTGCCGTAGCCGTCCTTCGGCGCGCCCTGTTCCTTGTGGCCGAACTCGAAGCCCGACATCACCGACGGCGAGCCGTACGGCCAGGCCAGCATGAACACGTTGGCGAGCGTGTAGGCGGCGTTGTCCTTGTAGCTCAGGGTTGTGCCGTTGCGCTGGGTGTCGTGGTTGTCCACGAACGGCACACCCACGGTGCCGTTGACAAAGCCCCAGGACTCGCCGAAATTGTGCAGGTACGCCAGCTTCTCGTTCTGGAAGACGCGCTTGAGGTCGCGGCCGTAGCGGAACTCGTGCACCTCGCCCACGCCGGTGTACTGCTCGGGCGTGATCGGTTCCTGCTGGCCCCAGATGACCTCCTGCACGAGGTACGGGTGCGTACCGGCGGTCGTCCTGCCCAGCTTGCCCTTGATGGCGTTGATGTCGTCCGGCGTCATGTGCTTCGCGGCGTCGATCCGGAAGCCGTCCACGTCCAGGCTGAGCAGGTCGTTCATGTACCCGGCCAGCTTGGTGCGCACGTAGTCCGTCTCGGTCTTCAGGTCCGGCAGCTTCAGCAGGTCGCAGTTGCGCACCCGCCACGCGTCGTTCCGGTAGTCCGAGTCCTGGATCACGCAGCCGTCGTGGAAGTCCCAGCTCCGGTAGATGCCGTCGTACTCCCGGTTGCCGTAGTGGCTGCCGGCCCAGCCGTTGCCCGAGCCCTCGGCCATGTGGTTGATCACCACATCGGCGATGACCTTGACGCCCGCGTCGTGGCAGGCGTCCACCATCTGCTCGAAGGCGCCGCGGTCTCCCTTGTTCGAGTCGATCTTGTAGCTGACGGGCTGGTAGGAGGCCCACCACGGGTCGCCCTTGATGTGCTCCTGCGGCGGCGACACCTGGACGTACCCGTAGCCCTTGGGGCCCAGGTAGTCCCGGCACTCCCGCTCCACCGACACCCAGTTCCACTCGAAGAGGGTCACGATGACGTCCTTGGCACCTGGCGCCGCGTGCGCGGTGTCGCGCTGCCCGGCCCAGGCGTTCAGCCCGGTCGCCACAAGTACGGCGGTCAGAACCGCCGCCCACCGTCGTCTGCCCATGCCGGCTCCTGTCCCCGTACGCCGAAGGACGCAACATCCCTGAAACACTCAGGAAAACTTGGTGCAAGAACCTACAGAGCTTGCAAGAAACCGTCAAGCATTCGCATACGTCGTTCTGGGATGCGTAACCGCTGGTCATGCCTGGCTCGGTGCGAACCGGGGCGCGAGTCGGCCTCCGGCGCTGGCCCCCCGAACCGCCGATCAACACGGCGCGAGGCCGTTCGTAACAGCATCGCTAGAGGAGCGGCGCCGTGGGGATCAGGCACGGACCGGCCGACGTAAGGCAGCCAGGGCCGGCCGTCCAGCTGTCCAGGCAAGCTGTTCCACCTGCGAAACGGCCAGCTCACATCCATGCCGGTGCCGCCCGTCCCGAACCGCCGGCGGACAGGGAGCGGTGCGCGGCGAGGGGATGCTCACGCAGTTCCCGCCCGCGGCCGTCTTGCAGCAGATCGAGAGCACCAGGTGCACCTGCCGACTGGGATCGTGCGGACACGGTACGGGCCCGAGCGGACAGCCTTCTGCCTGCTGGGAGTGCAGGCGGTGACCTGCGACGAGGCAAGTGAGGCAAACTCGGGCGGGTGACGTCCTACCTCTCGACGCCGCCGGCCATCCCAGCCGGCACCCTCGCGTCGACCGCCCAACCCACCCTGAACGGGCCCGGGGACCTGATCTTGCGACCATGGGTCTTCTCGGACGCTCCCGTATTCCTCGACGCCTACCAGGACCCCGCGATCCGCCGCTGGCACACCCGCCGGCCGTCGACCGTCGCGGACGTGCACGACTGGTTCGCGCGTTACCGCGACGACTGGACGCAGGAGCGGGCTGGGCACTGGGCGGTGACCCGCGGCGGCGACGTGCTCGGTCGCATCGCTCTGGGCGGCTGGAACCTCGACGACGGCAACGCCGGATGCGCTTACTGGGTGCTACCGGCCGCCCGCGGCGCCGCCGTGGCATCCGGCGCACTCCTTGCCCTCGGCGACTGGGCGCTCGGCGACACCGGATTCCACCGGCTCCACCTGGACCACTCGACCGGCAACATCGCGTCCTGCCGGGTCGCCGAGAAGGCCGGATTCCGGCTGGAGGGCACTATGCGGAGCGCGGGAATCCACGCCGACGGGCGGCACGACATGCATCTGCACGCGCGCATCCGGGGTGACCGCGCGGGCCACGGATGGTGACGACTCTGCGCCAGCCGGCGTACGCACGGCGGCAGATGTGCTCATCTGAATATGCGCTTCGATCACCGCATGCGGGCGCCTGGATCATCGGCGTGCGTAGACGAGCGTGAGTCCCTCCCGTTGCTCCTCCGCTGCGGTCCTCGACGCGCGCACTGCGGCAGATCAGGATGTTGGCTACGAAGCTCGACTCGTTCCATCGGCTAACGGCAAAGCCAGACACCGTCTCCTTGGTAGGGAACGGTGTCGCCGCTCGAGCGCCGGACGTGAACAGCAGCGCCGCGTACCCAGACATAGTCGCCGGCTTCCAGCTTCAACGGTTCGGCAAGCTCCACCGCCCAGTCGCCGGCTTCCACCGTCGTTACGAGCATCTGCCGGCGAACCAAGATCGGTTCGGTCGTGACGACACCAGTGGTGTCGTCACCGCGGCCCAGCTGGATCTGCATGTCCGTGAGGGTATCGAGCGTCGTACCCGAGCGTGTCTGCATGCCCGATCGGTAGCAGAAGCGGACGCGCTTCGTCGTGCGGGTCCGCCCCGGCGTGATCAGGCCATGGATTCGAGGGCGCTGGTACCGCGCGGAAGCACAGTACTGAAGGCGCTGCTGACGAGATGTTCGAGGACGACGACGCCGGAGAGGGTCGTAGACCGCCGGATCGTTGTGGCCCTTGATGCCTAGCACTACTATGCCTCGTACTTCTAGGTATGAAGGGGGCGCTCGTGCGGGTGACCAAAGATCTGGTGGCGGCTTCGGCGACACCGATCGTGCTCGGCATCCTCGCCGAGGGCGAGAGCTATGGGTACGCCATCCTGCGCCGGATCAGTGACCTGTCCGGCGGCGAACTGGACTGGACCGAGGGCCTCCTCTATCCCCTGCTGCACCGGCTGGAGCGTCTCGGTCACGTCGAGTCGAGCTGGCAGGTGGTCCCGGGGGAGCGGCGCCGCAAGTACTACCGCATCACCCGGCAGGGCCTGGCCGAACTGGCCGAACAGCAACGTCAGTGGCGGACGGTCGTCGAGGCGCTCCAGCAGGTCTGGCCGAGCATTGCCGACATCCGGCCCCTGTTCACCACTCTGGAGGGCAACGCGTGACGGTCACCAACGGCAAGGACGAGCTGGAGGCCCAGTTCGCGCAATGGCGCGAGTACGTGCGCCGCCGCCCGGAGCTGGTCGAGTCGGACGCCGACGAGCTGGAGGACCACCTCCGGGACTCGGTCGACGGGCTGGTATCGAAGGGGCTGGCCGCCGACGAGGCGTTCCTCATCGCGGTCAAGCGGATGGGCGGCCTGGACGACCTGTCCCGCGAGTTCGCCCGCGAGCATTCCGAACGGCTGTGGAAGCAGCTGATGTTCACCGGCGATGCCGGCGACCCGGTGCGCCGGAGCCGATCCCGGCGCGACGTGCTCGCCATGCTGGTATGCGCGTTCGGTGCCGCCGTCTCGATCAAGATTCCGGAGCTGTTCGGACGCAGCGTCAATGACGATGGCATGTTCTACAGCATCAACCTGGCCCTGTTCGCGCTGCCCTGGCTGGCGGGGTTCCTGTTATGGCGGCGGCGGCCCGGCGCCGGTGTGGGCGGTGCGTTGGCAGCGCTGTTCGTGCTCGGCGCCGTAGTGGCCAACGCCTACCCGCTCGACGGGGACTCCCAGTCGGCCGGCCTGATGGCCACGCACCTGCCGATCGCCCTGTGGCTGGTGGTCGGGCTGGCCTACGTCTCCGACGATCTGCGCTCAGCCCGGCGGCGGATGGACTTCATCCGCTTCACCGGCGAGTGGTTCGTCTACCTGGTGCTCATGGGCCTCGGCGGCGGGGTCCTCATTGCTTTCCTGTACGGCATCTTCGACGCGATCGACGTCGAGTCGGACACCGTAGTCGGAAACTGGGTGATCCCCTGCGGCTTCGTGGCCGCAACCGTCGTCGCCGGCTGGCTGGTCGAAGTCAAACAGGGCGTCATCGAAAACATCGCCCCGGTTCTCACCAGGATCTTCACCCCGCTGTTCACCGTGGCGCTGCTGGCCTTCCTGATCACCATCGGCTGGAACGGCCGGGCAATCGACATCGACCGCGACACGCTGGTGATGTTCGACCTGCTGCTGGCAGTAGTCCTCGGCCTGCTCCTCTACTCCCTGTCGGCCCGTGACCCGCAGGCGCCTCGAGGCCCGTTCGACGTGCTGCAATTGGCCCTGGTGGTGAGCGCACTGGTGATCGACGCCCTGGTCCTCTACACCATGGCCGGCCGCATCGCCGAATACGGCACCACCCCCAACAACGTGGCCGCCCTGGGCGAGAACATCGTCCTACTGGCCAACCTGGCCTGGTCAGCCTGGCTCCTGCTGCACTTCGTCCGCCGCCGCGGCACGTTCTCGGCAATCGAACGCTGGCAGACCGTCTACCTACCGGTCTACGCCCTCTGGTTCTGGACCGTGGTCCTGCTCCTACCCCCACTGTTCAGCTTCCGCTGACCCCGACGACGCAATGGATGCCTCCGGACGATGCCGTGCGGTGGGTCTTGGGCGGCGGGGGGCTTCGCGCTGACCCGGAGCTACCCCCGCCGCCCGCCGTCCGGAGCTGTCGAGATCGACCACGCTCGCCCGAAGGGACCTGCAACTAGATCAAGGCTGATCCGCCCAGTCGGATGCGCACCCGCCAGATGTGTCTGCCCGATCAGTCGGTGAACAGTTTGAGCAGGTCGCCGATGTGCCGGTCCGCTTCGGCGGGGTGGCGGAACCGACCGGCACCGTTGACGGTGTACTGATTGCGGCGCCCGACGCGCTCACGAGTAAGGTAGCCGTCGGCTTCGAGGTCCGTGACGATGGCTTGCGCGGCGCGTTCGGTGATGCCGATGGTGTCGGCAACATCGCGCAGGCGCACGGTGGGGTCGCGGGCGATGGCCAGCAGTACGTGGGCGTGGTTGGTCAGAAATGTCCAGGTCCGCACGCTCGATCCCGAGCGCTTCTCCACTTCCGGCATCGACATCTCTCGCCCCCATCTCCGCCCGTTCCCGATCACGTCGCCCCGCGTGAACGCGCACGACCAGACGAGAATGGCACATCGTAGATTATGGCGACTTAGAGGGCCGGCTTCCCCTTTCACCTTCCCAGGCAGCTTCACCCACGAAGCAGGATTCGTGAGTACTCAAATCCAGCGAGGCAGAGAACTCGAACATCGTACGCGTCACCGCCAGTCCGGACCCGGGGTCTCGACGGTGCGGTCACCGGACGGATGATTGGGCCCAAGATCGTCCTGCCCCTACCCGCATGGCCAAGACCGCCGGGGCCCGGAGCCCCGCAAACCCGGGCAGGCGAATCAGGACTGGAAGTACCGGCCCTGTTGCCGTCGGTAACGCCGCCTCGGAGCCTGCGACAGGCGCCGCATCGCGAACACCGTTCCGGCCACGCTGGCCAGCGCGACGGCGACAATCAGTAGCATCGATGTGCCGCTTATCGGCGATGAGGTCTCGGAGTTGGCCGCCGCCGCAACGCGCACAGTGTCCGCCGGCCCACCGTTACCGGCTGCAGGCGGCGGTGCCGTCGGCAGCGCGGCGAAGTTCACGATGCCGCTGCTCTCCAACAGGGTCATGTGCGTCATCACGAACTGGTTGGTGCGCTGCGCCAGTTTGCGGATCGTGTCATTGCGGGTGCTCGCCCGGATCGTCGCGATGGCCGGGAAGATCTTGCCGTGAGCGGCGCGGAGCCGGTCGATGTAGATCTTGTCGAAGTCAGTGCCCTCGGCGTCGCGCATCTCGTCGAGCCACCCCTGCTGGTCCGCGTTGGGCTCGTCCGGCAGAGCGATGTCCAGCTTCTTCGCAGCATCACGGACGAACTTGTCCAGAATCTGGTGCTGAGCCGCGATCTCGCGCCCGATGGATTGGATCCGGGGGTCGTCCGACCTCTGCTGCGCCATCTCACCCGCGGGAATCTCCCACAACCCGGCGAGGCGAACCTTCGTCGCGAAATCGCGGTCGGCGTCCGAGAGATCGCCCCTGCCGCGGTCGCTCAGCAACCCGTTCGGCGGCTCGGGAACGCCGGGCTCCGCCCGCGCGCCCTGTGGATCGAGCAGGACCGCTGCCACGACGAGCATCGCCGCACCCGAGAGCCAACGACGCCACGACCACATCCCCGGAACGGCCAACACGTGAATCTCCATTCGTGAATTCACTATCTATGCAGGCTGAAGTACGCACGCCGGCCCGCTCGGGATCAACCCATGTCAGAAGTAGTTGCCAGAGGCACGGGACATGACGATGTCGCCCGCCCGTGGACGGCATGCAACGACGCCTCGCCCGGAGCTCAACCGGTCGCCGCGGCCGAGTTGGGTGTCGGGCGACCAGCGACCACCTCCAGCAGGGCAGATTCGGGTGTCGGGCGCTAGTTACCGGCCGGTTCGGCTTGGGTCCGCCCCGTCGCGGCCGATGAACTGCCACAGATCACCACTCTGCGTAGAGGTGTGGCAACGGGAGGTAGCGGTGGGTTCGAAGTTCCACTGGCGCGGCGAGCTCGCCGCCGCCGGCCGACGGGCAGTCGCGGGCGCGGTCGGCCTTGTCGTCGCGCTGGGCGGCACGCTGCACGTCTCGGCGGTGCCGGGCGCGGCCGCCGAGGGCGCCCCGCCGGCCGTGGAGGCGCCCGCCGCGACGAGCCTCGGGGTGAACCTCACCGGGATCAACGACTGGACCCCCGAGACGCCGTTCGTGGACGTCTTCCGGACGGCGCGCCAGTGGGTCAGCCAGGAAACCTCCTGCCCCGGTCTGACCACCGCCTACAACTGTCGCCCCGGTTACGGCTGGGGCAGGGGCCCGGCGATCGCCTTGGACGAGCACGGCTGGGTGACCCGGCTGGAGCCGAACCAGTACGTCGACTCCCCGATCTTCACCTCCGGCCAGTGGCCGGCCGGCCGATACGTGGTGACCTGGGAGGGCACGGGCGACGTCTCGCTGCGCGAGAACGGCACGATGACCAACGTCACCGCCAACCGCTTCGAGTACGACCTGGTGCCCGGCCGGACCGGCTTCCTCGCCATCACGCGTACCGATCCCAGCAACCCCGTGCGCAACATCCACGTCTGGATGCCCGGCTACGAGGGCGACCCGACCGGTCAGGTCTTCCACCCGGCCTTCCTGGCCAGCCTCTCCGGCATGAGGACGCTGCGCTTCATGGACTGGATGCACACCAACGGTGGCTCGCCGTTCGTGCGGTGGACCGACTACCCGACCATGCAGGAGGCCACTCAGACCCGCGCGGTGGCGCCGCAGCTGATGGCCGAGCTGGCCAACCGGCTCGACGCCGACGCCTGGGTGAACATCCCGCACCAGGCCGACGACGACTTCGTCCGCAACTTCGCCCGTGTGTTCCGCGACCACCTGGAGCCGGGTCGCCGGGTCTACATCGAGTACTCCAACGAGATGTGGAACACCGCGTACGGGTACCCGCAGACCTTCTATGCCCAGCGGGAGGGAGTGCGCCTCGGCCTGTCCGAGACCGACTGGGTCGCCGGCTTCCGCTACCAGGCACGCCGCTCCGTGGAGATCTTCAAGCTCTGGAACGAGGTCTTCGGCACCGACGCCGACAGCCGGCTGGTCCGGGTACTGGGCCTGCAGTCCGCCAACAACTACACGGCTCAGCACGTACTGGACTGGAGCGACGAGGCGACCGAGGGCCGGCGGGCGGCCGACTGGGCTGACGCCACCGCCATCGCCCCGTACATCCACTGCAACGACACGTGGCTGAGCGGCTCGGCGCAGCGACAGTTCCCCGGCACCGACGACCCGGCGGTCCGCGCGGCGGTCCTGCGGGAGACCCCGGACCGGCTACTCGACGCCTGCCAGCGCTCGGTCGAGATCGACATGCGGAACGAGATCACCGCGCACAAGGAAATCGCCAACCGGTACGGCCTGGCGCTCGTCGCCTACGAGGGCGGCCAGCACCTGGTCAATATGGCCAGCCACGCCCCGAACAACCCGGCCATCGCCTCGGTCCGGGCGCTGACCGACCGGTTCCACGCGGTGAACCGCAGCCCGCGCATGCGCGACATCTACGCGCGGTACCTGCACCTGTGGCGCGAGCTGGGCGGCGGCACGATGATGCTCTTCCTCGCCACCGGCGGCATGTCCCAGCACGGCGCGTGGGGACTGCGCGAGTACCAGGCCCAGCCGCTGTCCGAGGCGCCGAAGGCACGGGCGGCGCTGGAGTTCCAGCAGGCGCTGGGGCAGGCTCCGCTACAGGTGGCCCGGCCGACCGTCACCAGGCTGTCGGTGCTCAGTGGGCTCGCCGCCGGCGGCACGACGCTGACCCTCACCGGCGCCAACCTGGCCAGCACCAGCAGGGTGTCATTCGGCAGCGTCAGTGCCCTGTTCCGGACCTCGGTGGTCCGCGGCGTCACCAACCTGACGGTGACCACGCCGCGGTACATCGAGGGCGGCACCGTCGACGTGACCGTGACGAACCCGGCCGGCACCAGCACGGCGACCACCGCCACCCGCTTCACCTACCACCCGCCGCCGGCCATCACGAGCCTGAGCACGCAGAGCGCCCTCACCATCGGCGGCACCCTGGTCACGGTCACGGGCACGAATCTGACCGGGGCCAGCCGGGTGAGCGTGGGCACGGCCGCCGGCACGTCGGTACGGGTGCTGTCGCCGACCTCGATGCAGTTCGTGGCGCCGGCGCGGCCCACGACCGGCGGTGTCGACGTGACGATCACGAGCCCCTACGGCACGAGCGCCGTGGTGAGCGCCGGGCGACTGAACTACGTCCACCCGCCGCGGCCGGTGATCGCCGGCCTGTCCACCGACGTGGGGCCGTCGCACGCCCCGACCACGGTGCTGATCAACGGCGCCAACTTCCGGGGCACCACCCGGGTGACCGTCGGCGAGCGCACCGCGACCTTCTCCGTCCTGTCGGACAACCAGATCCGCGCCGTCCTGCCGGCGCAGGCCAACGGGGTGTGGGTCAACGTCTTCGTCTTCACGCCCGGAGGGCACAGCGAGGCCCACACCGGCACCGACTTCCGGTACCTCGCCGCGGTGGTGCCGACGGTGACCGGGCTGTCGGAGACGAGGGGGCAGACGCACGCGACGCACAGCGTGCTGGTCGACGGCCAGGGCTTCCGGTGGGCGTCACGGGTTTTGGTCGGCGGCACGCCGGCGCCCTTCACAGCCGTGTCGGAGACCCAGCTGCGCGTCACCCTGCCGGCCCGCACTGTGACCGGCCCGGTGAACGTGCAGGTCGTCACGCCCGCGGGGACAAGTTCGGTCACCGCGAACGGCGTCTACACGTACGTCACGCCGCCGCTACCCACCGTCACGAGCCTGTCCGTCTCGCGCGGGCTCACCACGGCACGGACCACGGTGCTGATCAACGGTACGGCTCTGACGGCGGCCACCCGGGTCACCGTCGGCGGCGTGAGCGTCGCCTTCACCCGGGTCTCGGAGAGCCAGATCAGAGTGGTTCTGCCCACCCACACGGCCGGTTCGGCGGCCATCCAGGTGACCACGCCCGGCGGCCTCAGCACCGGCGGCGGGAACGCCACCTTCACCTGGGTGACGTCCCTCTAGCCCTGAAGTCGTCGAGGAGAGTCGCGGTCGCGCTAGGGGCGGCTCTCGAATCAGTGGTTCGTTGATAGGACGTGACGGTTCGTCGACGGATCTGTCGGCGCGGCGGGACCTGCCCGGCGAGTTCGGCTCCTGGAAGGGCGCCTACTCCCGGTTCCGGCGGTGGACCCTCGATGGGGCGTGGCAGCGGCTGCGCACGCAGCTTCAGCCCGGCGGCGAGCGCCGGACGGGCGCTGCAGTTGCTCCGCGTCCTCCGCCGACTTCGCCGACGCCCCGGACCGTGAACGCTCGTGACAGGTCGCGGTGGACCCGCCCGCGGACATCCCCGATCCCGGCGAATCACCCGACTGCTGACCTCACTGGCGAATCTTGACCGCGGCGCTGGTCGCCTTGCCGTCCGTGTGGCCGGCCTTGCGGGCGACCACGGTCACCGTGAGCTTCTTGTCGCGCATGGAAGACGTCAGCTTCAGCGTCGCGCCGGTGGCGTCGCGGACGACGGTTCCGCTGAGCCGCCACTCGTACCGGTAGGAGTCGGCCTTCGGCGACCAGGTGCCGACGGCCGCCCGCACGGTCCGGCCGACTTTCGCCGTACCCGTGATCGAAGGCTTCTTGGTCGCCTTCGCCGCCTTGCCCTTGACGATCGCCGCGGACTCCGCCGAGGACGCCGCGCCCGGCGAGGAACCGGTGCGCTGGGCGGTCACCGTGACCTTGAGTCGCTTGCCCAGCATGGCCGCGGTGATCGGCAGGGAGGCATGGGTTGCCCCGCGGATGGCGGCGCCGTTGGCCGACCACTGGTAGACGTACGAGCTCACCGCCGGCGTCCAGCTGCCCGGCGTGGCCTTCACCGTCGAACCGACCGCGAGCGTCCCGGTGATCGTGGGCGCAGCGGTGGCACGAACCTGGGGCGCGGTGACGACGAACGCGTCCGCGACCTCGGCGTGCGGGCCGTACAGCCGGTCGATCGCGAGCGTCCACGTGCCCGGCGCCGCCTGCGCCAGTGGGAAGGACACGGTCATGGTCTTGCGATCGGACGCGACGCTCGTGATCACGCCTGCGACTGGCTCGGCGCCGGAGCGCGTGAGAGTCGGCTCCAGGCTCGTGCTGAACGACTCCCCCGTGAGCGTCACGACGGTCGTCGACCCTTGTGCAGCGGTCGCGGGCGAGATCTTCGTCGGGCGATAGGCGGCAACCACACCCAGGTCGACCACGGTGGGCGTCGCCGGGTCCACCATGAAGACGGGCGTCTCGCCGTACTGGGATTCACTGGTCTCCAGCACCGGCCGCAGATCCGAGTCCGTGTCGTCACCGCCGACGTCCGGCGTCGTGAACCGCCAATTGAACCGGTGCAGCTCGGTAAGAACCTTGAACCGCTTGACGGGTACGGACTCCCGATACGTACCGTTGTGATTGTTGGAGAACCCGTACTGATCCTCATCGTCCTGCGACCGGATCGACAGGCCCACGGAGGTAGCCGCCGGCTCCCCGGCCTGCCGAACCCCGTCGGCATTGAGATCGTTCCACAGCCGCCCCCGGACCTCGCCGGTATCGACGATCCGAATCTCCCGCGACGCGGTGTTGTTGCCCGTCGACGCCTCCGGCGAAGAGGTGGTCACGGAGGTGCTGACCACAAGCTCGTCGCCGGGCGCCGCCTCCTGAACTTCCACGGTCCGGCGGATCACCCGGGTCGACTCGCCCGGCGCGAAGTCCCCGACATGCGTGCAGGACATGACCGGATGCTCCCAGTCACACTCCCAGTCGCTGGTGCTCTCGGAGGTGGACGCACGTAGCTGCGGCGGCAGCGTCAAAGCGACCGTGACCCCGGCGGCCGGCACCGCACCGTCGTTACGGACGTACACCTCGATGTCGGACCACCCGCCGGCGGGAAGAACATTGCGCTTCGCCGTGATCTCGACGGCCACATCGGCCCGCTCGTCGGCCGCGGAGGCAGAGCCGGCGGGAACGGCGACACCGGCGGCAACGGCAAGAAGCGCCGCAGGCACGGCGACGATACGAGACAACGGCACAGCATCCCCCGATTCCAGGAGCAGCCGTCCCTCGGCGTCCCCACGGCGACAGTAATGCATGAAGCGCTCCATCGATGTCCCACCTGCGGCCCCGCGGCATTGCTGACAGGGGTGCCCCCGCCGGTTCGGACGACGGCGGTATGCAGGAGTCAGTGACCGGCACCCTGGAACAGATCGACACCTGGCTCGCTAGCCACTGCCCGGCGGTGCAGTCCACATTGCCCGCGCCGGCGAGCTCCGCCGACCTCGGCCACCTCGAAGCCGTCACCGGCATACGGCTGCTACCGCAAGTGCAAGAGCTGTACCGGTGGCACAACGGCAGCGCCGGCCTTCCCCAGCCGTTCTGGCTGGCCCCCGACCACGGCTTCCTCACCCTCGACGACGCCCTCGACGAGTGGCGCACCTACAACCAGGTCGTCGCCGAGACCTTCACCGACCCCGCCGAAGCCGCCTGGCCGTGGAGCCGCGAACGGCTACCGATCGGCTCCGCCTGGGCCGGAAGCATCCTTGTCGTCGACCACACCCCCGGACCCGCCCAAGGATCCGTGTTCACCGTCCAACACGGCACCGGAGCCCGCCGCAACCTCGGCTGGCCCAGCATCGCCGTCCTGCTGGACGAGCTGCTGACAACCCTGACAACCGGTGCACCGATGCGCGAGCGAACCCTGACCGTCGGCCCGGACAAGCTGACAGGGAACTGAACCGCACCAGCAGGCGACCCGCCAACGCGAAGCGCACCGCTGTACATCTGGATTCACGCACCTGCAAAGCCCTGCTTGGTGCAGTCCTGCTGGCGCTGGCCGGCTGCGCCAACACCACGGCGACCCCACAGACCGCCCCGCCATCCGCCGGGCCGCAATGTCCCGAGGCGGACAGCACCACCGTGCAAGCCATCGTCTCCGGCGCACGCCAAGGAGACGCCAGCATGACGGTCCTCACCTCCGCCACCGTGAACGCTGCCGACGGCAGCCAGATCATCGCCCTGTCCTACCTCGACCAGCACCAGCAGCCCTCAAAGGCCCGGGAGGGACTCCGGCAGGTCAGAAAGCCCGACATCTACTCACTGACGTCAGAGGCGCACTGGATCACCTTCTGGCCCCTCAACCAGGGCGACGAAGCCACGATCGCCGAAGCACAACAGTGCCTCAGCCGCCGAGCTCCGCGGTAGGTACTTACCGCTGAGAGGGATCGACCGGCCGGAGCGGTACGTCGGCGGCTCACTCTGGTGAGAGACGCCGAGCTCCTGACTGCTGAGTATGGTGGAGCTGAGCCGGCCGTATTTCGCGGCCGCTGGAGCTTGGCCAGCAGCAGCAGGGCGGCGTCGATCTCGGGTCGGCCACCGACGGTGACCTCGGTGCTCATGAGGCATCACCGCCGAACACCTCGGCGTGCACCCGGCCGATCATCGCGTCCGACGCCGCCGGCGGATGAATCACAAGACGGCCGACGGCCACGCCGGCGACCAGCAACACCCGCGAACCCTACGTCAGCCCGCACCAGCGTCGCACCGTCACCGGCAGCCCGAGACGACCCTGACGGTCGATCCGGGATGCGTCCGCGCTGCCCGGCGAGGCCGTCGGCTTCCGAGCCGGCGACGTAGTTCCGCTGACGACCGCGCTGGGCCGGACTGTTCTGCGATCGGGAAGAGCGACAGAATCAGAGCGGCGAGCGGCCCGGCGGTACCGGATCAGGCGAGGTACGCGCGCAGAGTGTGCGCGTCGTCCGCAGTCGCGGTGACGAGCGACGCAGGTCCCGCGAGCGGCATGCGTACGGCCGTCGGGCCGAGCAGGCGCGGCGCGCACGGTGGTGCGCCCGGCCGGATGCGCAACAGGGACCCGGTCGCCCGGGCGGCACCGAGCACGGCCGGCCCCGCCCAGCCGTCGGCGCGGGGCCCGACGGTGAGCGCCTGGCGCAGCAGCGGCCGGCCGGCGTAGCGCACGGACGTGGCGACCGTGGCGTCGCCGGGGTCTTCGTCGTGGCGCCCGCAGATGAGCTCGTCGCGCCAGAGCAGCGAGCCGTTTTCCTCGACATCGACAACCGATGATGTCGTGTGCCGGCAGCCGGCCACGGCGACGACCTGCTCGGGCAGCCAGTGCAGCGCCCCGCCGGTGGCCACCGTCGCGGAGACGACGAACCGGGAGCGCGCGCCGGAGTGCGCGGGTAGCGCGATCGACGCGGCGACGGTATGCAGGTGGAGCGTGGCGTTGGGTCGCACCTCGACCTCCAGCCGGAAGTCGTCGCCGCCGAGCGGCCCGGCGGCTCCGCCGACCAGGTACACGGTGGCCACGGCGTCTTGGGCCTGGGTCTGGCGCAGCAGTAGCGGGCTCTCGCCGCGCAGCCGGGCCAGGCGCGTCCGGCCCCGGCCGTCGAGCTCGGCCACGACCCGGGCGAACGCGCGCATCACCGCGTCTCGCCGCGCACGGGCGCGGGCGCGTCCCGGTGGTCGGCGGCGGCGTGGTCGGCGACCACGCGGCGGATCCAGTCGGTGACCGGCGCGGCCAGCTCGTCGCGGGCGAGCGACAGGAAGACCGTGGGGAGGTCGCCGCGGCGCGCCCGCGCGTCGCGGTCCATGACCGACAGGTCCGCGCCGACCAGGGGCGCCAGGTCGGTCTTGTTGATGACGAGCAGGTCCGCGCTGGTGACGCCGGGTCCTCCCTTGCGCGGGACCTTGTCCCCGCCGGCCACGTCGACGACGAAGATCTGGTGGTCCACAAGTCCCTTGCTGAACGTGGCGGTGAGGTTGTCCCCGCCGCTCTCCACGAGCACCAGGTCCAGCGGTCCCAGCGCGGTCTCCAGGTCCTCGATGGCGTCGAGGTTGGCGGAGATGTCGTCACGGATCGCGGTGTGGGGACAGCACCCGGTCTCCACGGCGCGGATGCGCGCGGGCGGCAGGACCCCGTGGCGCTTGAGGAAGTCGGCGTCCTCGGTGGTGTAGATGTCGTTGGTGACCACGGCGAGGCGCAGCTCGTCGCCGAGGGCCCGGCACACCGCGGCGACCAGGGCTGTCTTGCCGGAGCCGACCGGCCCGCCGACGCCGATGCGTACCGCCCGGGCGCCCGGCGTCAGGCTGGGGTGCGCGTCGACGTCGGGGTGGGGATGGCCGTGGGAGCCGTCGTGGGCATCCGGGTCGTGGTTCGGGGTGTCAGGATGCAAAGAGACGCACCTCCCAGGTGGCGTGTACTTCGGCGGAGATATCGGCCAGCGGCGCGGTGGTGGCCGGCAGGTCCGCGGGCGGCCTGGCGGCGTCGGCCGCAGCGGTCCGGGCGATGGCGTCGCAGGCGCCGGCCAGGCGGGCGAGCAGCGCCTGGATCCGGTACGGGTCGAGCCCGAGCAGCCGTACCGCGGCGCTTGCCGGGCCGTTGACGATCCCGTACGCGCCGATCAGCGCGGTCTGTCCGACCGTGAGGCCGGCCGCGGCGGCGGTGAGTCCCAGCGCGATCGGATGGTGGTACCCGTCGGGGTGCCGGGGAGCCTCGTCGTACACGGGCGAGGGCCAGGCGACGCGACCGGCGCGCAGCAGCGCCCGCCCCTGCCGGCGCGAGGCCAGCCGCAGCGTGGGGGAGGCGGTGCGGGCGTCCAGCTCGACGTCGAGCAGCGCCAGGGCGGCACCGCGCCGTGCCGCCCCGCCCGAGTCGGCTCCGCTCGCCGCCCCGCCCACCGCGCGGTGGGCGGCCGCCGCGAACGTGGCGGCGACCGGACCGGCGGTGGCGAGCCGGCCGCGCAGGAAGTCCTCCAGCTCGACGACGCCGGTGACCCGTCCGGCGGCGACCGCCGCCTCCAGACCACCCGAGTGGGCGTGGCCGCCGGACGGAAACCGGCCGTCGGCGAGCATCAGCAGTGTCGTGGTGGTCATGCGTCAGAAGAGGAAGTACCGCTGGGCCATGGGCAGTTCGGTGACCGGGTCGGGCTCCACCACGGCACCGTCGACGCGCACGGTGAACGTGTCCGGCTCGACCTCGATGCGCGGCATGGCGCCGTTGCCGGGAAGATCGGCCTTGCCCCGGGAACGCACGTCGGCGACGGGTACGAGCCGGCGCCGCACGTCCAGCCGCAGCCCGGCCTCCAGCGCGGCCGGCGCGACGAACGCGACGCTGGTGGCGGCCGGGGCGACGCCGTAGGAACCGAACATCGGGCGGGGCAGCTGTGGCTGCGGCGTGGGGATGGACGCGTTGGCGTCGCCCATCTGCGCCCACGCGACCAGGCCGCCCTTGACGACCAGGTGCGGCCGTACGCCGAAGAACGCCGGGTCCCACAGCACCAGGTCGGCGAGCTTGCCCGGCGCCACGGAACCGACCTCCGCCTCCATGCCGTTGGCCATCGCCGGGCAGATCGTGTACTTGGCGACGTACCGGCGGGCGCGGTGGTTGTCCGCGGGCCCGTCGCCGGGCAGCGCGCCGACGCGCTCCTTCATCACGTGGGCGGTCTGCCAGGTACGCGTCACGATCTCGCCGACGCGCCCCATCGCCTGGGAGTCCGAGCCGATGATCGAGATGGCGCCGAGGTCGTGCAGCAGGTCCTCGGCGGCCATGGTCGAGGGTCGGATCCGGCTCTCGGCGAAGGCGAGGTCCTCGGGTACGGACGGGGACAGGTGGTGGCAGACCATCAGCATGTCCAGGTGCTCGGCGAGGGTGTTGCGGGTGTACGGCCGGGTCGGGTTGGTGGACGACGGCAGCACGTTGGGGTAGCCGGCCACCGTGATGACGTCCGGGGCGTGGCCGCCACCGGCGCCCTCGGTGTGGTACGTGTGGATCGCCCGTCCGTTGATCGCGGCCAGGGTGTCCTGCACGAACCCGGCCTCGTTGAGCGTGTCGGTGTGGATGGACACCTGCACCCCCGAGGCGTCGGCGACCCGCAGGCAGGCGTCGATCACCGCCGGGGTGGTGCCCCAGTCCTCGTGCAGCTTGAACCCGCCGGCGCCGGCCCGGAGCTGTTCCCACATCGCCTCTTCGGAGACCGTGTTGCCCTTGCCCAGCAGCAGCACGTTGACCGGCCAGACGTCCAGCGCCTCGTGCATACGGGCCAGGTGCCAGGCGTTGGCGGTGACCGTGGTGGCCTTGCTGCTCTCGGCCGGACCGACCCCACCGCCGACGAGGGTGGTGACGCCGGCGGCGAGGGCCTCGGCGACGATCTGCGGGCAGATGAAGTGCACGTGGGTGTCGACCGCGCCGGCGGTGAGGATCCGGCCGTTGCCGGCGATCACCTCGGTGCCCGGCCCGATCACCAGATCCGGGTGGACACCGTCCATGGTGTCGGGGTTGCCCGCCTTGCCCAGTGCGGCGATCCGGCCGTCGCGGATACCGACGTCGGCCTTGACGACTCCCCAGTGGTCGAGCACGACCGCGCCGGTGATGACCGTGTCGGGGGTACCCTCGGCCCGGGTGGCCCGCGACTGACCCATCGACTCGCGGATCACCTTGCCACCGCCGAAGACGACCTCGTCACCACCGGCGCAGCGGTCCTCCTCGACCTCGATGAGCAGGTTGGTGTCGGCGAGCCGGATCCGGTCACCGACGGTCGGACCGTACAGGGCTGCGTAGCGCCGCCTGTCGACCAGGCTCACCGCGTTCCTCCGTCCCCGAGCGGACCCGCACACTCGCCCCGCAGGCCGGGCACGATCCGCGCGCCGGCGAGCGGTACCAGGTCGACGCGGCGGGTCACACCCGGCTCGAAGCGCACGGCGGTACCCGCCGGTACCGCCAGCCGTTGCCCCCAGGCCGCCCGCCGGTCGAAGGAGAGCCCGGGGTTGGCCTCGGCGAAGTGGTAGTGCGACCCGACCTGCACGGGACGGTCGGCGGTGTTGGTCACGGTCAGCGTCGTCACCGGCCGGCCGACGTTGATGGCCACGTCACCGGCGGCCACGATGACCTCGCCGGGGATCACGGGATCGGGTGGTGCACCGTCACCAGCTTGGTACCGTCCGGGAACGTCGCCTCCACCTGCACCTCCTTCAGCATCTCGGGGACGCCGTCGAGCACGTCGTCGCGGGTGAGCACCTGGCGGCCGGCGTCCATGAGGTCGACGACGCTGCGCCCGTCGCGGGCGCCCTCCAGCAGGAACGCCGTGATCGTGGCGACCGCCTCGGGGTAGTTGAGCCGCAGGCCACGCTCGCGCCGTCGGCGGGCGACGTCGGCGGCGACGTGGATGAGCAGGCGGTCCTGCTCGTGCGGGGTCAGGAACACGCGATCCCTCCGGTCACACGGTGAGTGCTTGCCGTACGGCGGTCTCGGCGTCGGTACCGCCGGGGCCGGACGAGGTGACGCGACCGGCCGCCAGGACGGCGTACCGCTGCGCCGCCCTGAGGGCGAAGCCGACGTGCTGCTCGACGAGGAGGACCGACATCCCGCCACGGCGGGCCAGGGCCAGGATGGTCCGTTCGATCTCGTCGACGACCGAGGGTTGGATGCCCTCGGTCGGTTCGTCGAGCAGGAGCAGCCTCGGCCTGGTGATCAGTGCCCGGGCGATGGCCAGCTGCTGGCGCTGTCCGCCGGAGAGCAGGCCGGCGCGGCGGCCCAGCAGGTCGCCCAGGACCGGGAAGAGATCCAGCGCCTCGGCGACGGCGGCCCGGCCGCCGGGCCGGCCGTCGGCCACGAGCTGGAGGTTCTCCGCGGTGGTCAGGTGCGGGAAGCACTGCTGTCCCTGTGGCACGTACGCCATGCCCCGGGCCACCCGGTGGTGCGGCGCCAGGGTGGTGATGTCGTCGCCGTCCAGGCGCACGGTACCGCTGTGCGGCCGGAGCAGCCCGATCGCCGCACGCAGCAGGGTGCTCTTGCCGGCGCCGTTGTGGCCCAGGACGGCGGCCACCCCGTCGACCGGTACCGCCAGTGATACCCCGCGCAGGACGACGCCGCGGCCGTACCCGACGTGGACCGCGTCGAACTCCAGCATCACGCCTCCACCGGGGTGCCCGTGGTGGCCGTCGGTGCCGCGTCGGCGGCGCGGCCCAGGTAGACCTCGCGTACCTTCGGGTCGGCCTGTACCTGTGCGACGGTGCCCTCGGAGAGGATCCGGCCCGCGTGCATGACCGTCACCGTGCGGGCGTACCGGCGCAGGAAGTCCATGTCGTGCTCGATCACCACGACGGTACGGTCGGCGCTGAGGACCCCGAGCAGCTCACCCGTGGCGTCGCGCTCGTCGTGGCTCATCCCGGCGACGGGCTCGTCGAGCAGCAGCAGCCGGGCGTCCTGCACGAGCAGCATGCCGATCTCCAGCCACTGCTTCTGGCCGTGGGCCAACGTGCCGGCGGGCCGGTCGCGGGCGCCGGCCAGGCCGACGGTGTCCATCGCCTCGGCGACCCCGGCCGGTACGCCGCGGCGCCTTCGCAGCAGGGTCAGCGGGCCGCGGCCGGCCCCCGCCGCGATGTCGAGGTTCTGCAGCACGGTCAGCTCCTCGAACACGGTCGCGGTCTGGAACGTGCGGCCGATGCCCATCCGCGCGATGCGGTGCACCTTGCGGCCCACCAGCTCCTGCCCGTCGAAGGTGACCGACCCGGACGCGCGGACCAGCCCGGTGACCGCATCCACGAGGGTCGTCTTGCCCGCGCCGTTCGGGCCGATGATGAACCGTACGTCGCCGGGCGGGATGTCGATGTCGACCCCGCCGACCGCGGCGAAGCCGTCGAAGACCACCCTCAGGTCACGGACGCGCAGTCCCGCGCCGCTCATCGCGCCGTCCCGCCTTGCGGCCCGGGTACCGCGCCGGCGGCGCGTCGGCGGCGCAGCAGGCCGGCGATCGACACCAGGCCGCCCGGCAGGAACGCGACCGGGACGACGAACAGCAGCCCCTCGAGGTAGGTCCAGCCGGACGGGAACCGCTCCGACAGCGCCGTCTTCGCCCACGCCACACCGACCGCGCCGAGCGCCGGCCCGACCAGG
This sequence comes from Couchioplanes azureus, assembly GCF_014648355.1. Classification (GTDB taxonomy): domain Bacteria; phylum Actinomycetota; class Actinomycetes; order Mycobacteriales; family Micromonosporaceae; genus Actinoplanes; species Actinoplanes azureus. The sequence continues at coordinate 131,217 of NZ_BMQY01000013.1, read as the reverse complement.
CTCGCCCGGCCGCCGACCGCGACGCCGATGACGAACTCGATCGACGGTACGACACCGATCAGCGCCGGGGAGATGATCCCCACCGCCGGGACGAACAGCGCGCCGGCGAGACCGGCCATCCCGGCGGCCACGACGTACGCCACCAGCTTGACGGTCGCCGGGTCGTAGCCGAGGAACCGGACCCGCTCCTCGGCGTCGCGCACGGCGACCAGCAGCTCGCCGTAGCGGCTGTGCATCAGGTGCCGGGCCAGCGCCAGCGTCGCCAGCAGGCTCCCGGCGACGATGAAGTACACCATGCGCTGGTTGACCGGGTCGTCGAGGTCGTAGCCGAAGAAGCTGCGGATGTCGGTCAACCCGTTGGTGCCGCCGGTCGTGCCCTGCTGGCCGATCAGGAAGATCGCCATAGCGGCGGCCAGCGCCTGGGACAGGATCGCGAAGTACGCGCCGCGGACCCGGCGGCGGAACACCAGCGAGCCGAGCAGGAACGCGACCGCCATGGGCACCACGACGGTGGCCGCGAGCGCCACGAACGGGTCGGCCAACGGCCGCCACCACCAGGGCAACGCATCCACCTGGCCGTAGAGCTGCATGAAGTCGGGCAGGTTCCCGGGCCCGGCGTCGGCGAGCTTGAGGTGCATCGCCATCGCGTATCCGCCCAGGCCGAAGAACACCCCCTGGCCGAGCGTGAGCATGCCGCCGCGGCCCCAGGCCAGCCCGATGCCGACGGCCACGATCGCCAGGCACAGGTACTTGGCGAGCAGGTTCAGCCGGAACTCCGGCAGCAGCGCCGGCGCCACGGCGAACAGCGCGACGGCGGCGACCGCGAAGCCGGCTCCCGCGCGCAGCGGTGCCCCCGGCGCCAGCCGGCGCGCCCGGCCCGGGCCGGGCGCGGTCGCCGTCCGTGGTGTGCCGCCGCCGTCCGCGGTCCGCGGGTCGGTCGTGGTCATGCCAGGCTCCGGGTCCGCAGCGTGAACAGGCCCTGCGGCCGCCACTGAAGGAACGCCACGATCGCGAGGAACACCAGGACCTTCGCGACGCTGACCGTCGCGGAGTACTCCACCATCGACTGGAGCATGCCAAGGACGAACGCCACGATCACGGTTCCCTTCAGGTGCCCGATGCCGCCGACCACCACGACGAGGAACGCGTCGACGATGATGTTCGTACCCATCGTGGGTCCGATGGGGCCCACCAGCGTCAGCGCGACCCCGGCCACGCCGGCGAGTCCCGAGCCGAGGAAGAAGGTCAAACGGTCCACCCGGCCGGTCGGTATCCCCGACACCGCCGCAAGGTCCCGGTTCTGGACCACGGCCCGGATCCGGCGCCCCAGCGCGGTCAGCCGCAGCACCAGGGCGAGCGCGGCCACCGCGAGCAGCGCCAGCGCCAGGATGAACAGGCGGCTACTGGCCAGCACCAGGTCGCCGCCGCCGGGGGAGACCGCCTGCACGCTGCCGGTGAGTACGCCCGGGGCACGGGTCTGCACGTTCGGGGCGCCGAAGACGTCGCGCGCCACCTGCTGCAGCATCAGCGACACCCCCCACGTGACCAGCAGGGTGTCCAGCGGACGGGCGTAGAGCCGTCGGATCAGCAGGAACTCCAGCGCGACACCCGTCGCCCCCGCGACGGCGAAGGCCACCGGCAGCGCGACCAGCAACGACCCCCCGGCACCGGAGATGGTCCCCTGCAGGACGTGAACGGTGTACGCGCCGGCCATGATGAACTCGCCGTGGGCCATGTTGATGACGTTCATCTGGCCGAAGGTCAGCGACAGGCCCAGCGCGACGAGGAGCAGCACCGCGCCGATGCTGATGCCGGTGAACAGTTGACTCAGGACCACCGTCACGGGCGGGACCTCTCGGGATCGTGCGGTGCGGGACCCGGGGCGGGTGGGCCGGGAAACGCCGGCCCACCCGCCCGAGGGCCCCCGCGGTGGTGGTCAGGACAGGCCCTTGGCCCAGGCGTAGTCCTTCAGGTACGGGTCGGGCCTGACCGGCGATCCGGAGCTCCACACCTCGGTGATGAGGCCGTCGGCGCCGATCCTGCCGATGCGGGCGGTCTTGTGGACGTGCTGTGTCGGGCCGTCCACAGTGACCAGGCCCTCCGGGGCCTCGAAGGTGATGCCGCCCGCGCCGGCCGCGGCCTTGACCTTCGCCACCTCGAACGAGTTCGCCTTCTCGACCATCGCCTTCCACAGGTGGACCGATACGTACGCGGCCTCCATCGGGTCGCTGGTCGGCTTGCCCTGTCCGTACTTCGCCTTGTAGGCCTTGACGAACTTCTCGTTCGCCGCGCCCGGCGTGGTCTGGTAGTAGTTCCACGCCGTGAGCTGGCCCGCCAGGTACTGGGTACCGATGCTCTTGACCTCCTCCTCGGCGATGGAGACCGAGACCACCGGCATCGTGTCGGCGGTCAGCCCGGCCGACTTGTACTCCTTGAAGAACGCCACATTGCTGTCGCCGTTGAGGGTGTTGAACACCGCGCCGGCGCCGGATGCCTTGACCTTGTTGACGATGGTGGAGAACTCGGTCGAGCCCAGCGGTGCGTAATCCTCGCCCAGCACCTTCATGCCGTTCGCCTCGGCGTACGCCTTGATGATCTTGTTGGCGGTGCGGGGGAACACGTAGTCGCTGCCCACCAGGTACAGCGAGGTCTTGCCCTGCGTCTTCAGGTAGTCCAGCGCGGGGACGATCTGCTGGTTGGTGGTGGCGCCGGTGTAGAAAATGTACGGTGACTGCTCCAGACCCTCGTACTGCACCGGGTAGAACAGCAGCGCCTTGTTCTTCTCGAAGACCGGCTTGACGGCCTTGCGGCTGGCCGAGGTCCAGCACCCGAAGATCGCGCCGACCTTGTCCTGGCTGATGAGTTTCTGTGCCTTCTCCGCGAAGGTGGGCCAGTCCGACGCGCCGTCCTCGCCGATCGGCTCGATCTTCTTGCCGAGCACGCCGCCCGAGGCGTTGATCTCGTCGATGGCGAGCCTGAGGGAGTCGCGGACGGTCACCTCGCTGATGGCCATCGTGCCGGACAGCGAGTTGAGCAGGCCCACCTTGATCGTCGGACCCGAGGTGTCCACCACGGCACCGGCGGCCGAGGCCGAGGTGCCCGAACCGGTCTTGCTCCCGCACGCGGCGGACGCCACCACGGCGGCGAGTATCGCTGCACACGCCGCGACGCGGCGTCCGCGAATCCTGACCATGAGACCTCCCCTGCTCCACGGGGGAGCGAGAACCGCTGGCGCCGCGACGCTGCGTGCCGTATTCACGGGTGCGGGAAATGTGCACGCGTCGATATCGAGCGCCGCTGCCGTGCGATTGGCGGCGCCTCGACCTCCCGTGCCCAAGGTATTTGTGACTCGTCGGTACAGCGGTAGCTCCGCCTGTCCTCAACAGCGTCCGGGAGAATGGTTTCAGATCTGTTACGTCGCCCTCACTTGGTCGTTTCTGCGAGCTTTTCCGGCAGCCGGGAACCCGGCAGAAGGCCGGCGGCGGACAAGATGGACGCCGTCGCCATCCGTCTCGGGTGTACGGACATGACCGTCCTGGCCGGATTCGTCACTGCTTTGACATTGCCGTCCCGGCGCCCAGGTTGGACGCTCGGTGCGTGAAACAGCGACGAATCGTAGTGGTTGCCTATCCGGGCGCGCAGGCTCTGGACATCACCGGGCCGGTCGAGGTGTTCGACACCTCGAACCGGCTGCTCAGTGACCCGGAAGGTGGGTATCGCGTCGAGTTCGTCTCCGCCGACGCCCCGTTGGTACGCGCGTGTTCCGGCGTGGTGATCGAGGCGGCGCCGCTGGAGGCGGGGAGCGGACCGATCGACACCCTGCTCGTACCCGGCGGCTGGGGGCTGAACGACGCCCTCGCCGACGCGCGGCTCGTGTCGTGGATCCGTGCCGCCGCCGCGCGCTCCCGCCGGGTGGCGTCGGTCTGCGGCGGGTCGTTCCTGCTCGCCGAGGCGGGCCTGCTGGCCGGGCGGCGGGCCACCACCCATTGGGCGTTCGCCGCGGAGATGGCGCGCCGCTACCCGGACGTCATCGTGGACCCGGAGCCGATCTTCGTGTGGGACGCCCCGTACGTGACGTCAGCCGGCGTCTCCACCGGACTCGACATGTCGTTGGCTCTGGTCGAGGAGGACCATGGCGCACCGTTCGCGCTCGAGGTGGCTCGGTTCCTGGTCCTGTTCTTCAAGCGGCACGGCGGACAGTCGCAGTTCAGCGCGATTCTGGACGCGCAGCTCGCCGATCACCCGCCGATCCGCGCCGCCCAGGAGTGGATCATGGACAACCTGGAGCGGCAGCTCGCCGTACCCGAGATCGCCGAACAGGCCGCCATGAGCCCGCGCAACTTCGCCCGGGTGTTCCGCCGCGAGGTCGGCGTCACACCCGGCCAGTACATCGAGGCGATGCGCATCGCTCGCGCCCGCAAGCTGCTGGAGACGACCGACCTGCCGATCGGCCAGGTCGCCCGACGCTGCGGGTTCACCAAGCCGGAGACGTTCTTCCGCTCGTTCGGCCGGGTGCTGGAGCTGACACCGACCGAGTACCGGCATCGCTTCCAACTGACCACCCCGGCCGGCCTCGCCGCCGCGGCCGAGCAGGCCGGGATCCCGGCGGCATGACCGAGCGCCTGCGCGTCGTCGACTACCTCGTCCGTGAGCTGGCCCGGGCCGGTGTGGGACACCTCTTCGGAGTCGGCGGTGCGAACATCGAGGACATCTACGACGCGGTCCACGCCGGACCGACCTCACTGCGGGGGGTCGTCGCCAAGCACGAGTTCTCCGCCGCCACGATGGCTGACGGCTCCGCGCGTACCCGCGGAAGCCTGGGCGTCGTCGCCGCCACCTCCGGTGGCGGGGCGATGAACCTGGTGCCGGGCCTGGCCGAGGCGCACGCCTCACGTGTGCCGATACTCGCGCTGGTCGGGCAGCCGCCGACGGCGTCGGCGGGCCTCGGCGCGTTCCAGGACTCCAGCGGCCTGGCCGGCTCGTTCGACGCCGGGCAGGTGTTCGCGCCGATCGCCCGTTTCTGCCGCCGGGTCACCGCACCCGCGGAGATCGTCGAGGTGCTGCCGCGCGCGATCGCGGCGGCGCTGGGAGACCCGCGCGGGCCCGCGGTCCTGCTGCTGCCCAAGGACGTGCAGCAGGCGATCATCGAGGTGCCGTCCGCCAGCCCGGCGCCGGTGGCGCCGCGGCCTCCCGCCGGAGATCCGGGCGTACGCCGCCGGGCGGCACGTGCCCTGCGGGGAGCCGACCGGGTCCTGGTCGTCGCGGGGGAGGGCGTGGCGGCGGCCGACGCTCGCACGGAGCTGGCGGAGCTGGTCCACCGACTGGGTGCGTGGGTCGCGGTCACGCCTGACGCCAAGGACGTCTTCGACAACCGCGACCCCGCCTTCGCCGGCGTGGCCGGTGTGATGGGACATCCCACGGTGGAGCGGTGCCTGCGGCAGGCCGACATCTGCCTGCTCGTCGGGACCCGGCTGCCGATGATGGCCCGCGGCGGCCTGGACGGGGCGCTCGCCGCCACCCTGGTGATCGCCGTCGGTCCGGAGCCGCCGTTCGTCTCCGGCATCGCCCTGCGCGGCGACGTGCGTGGAGCGCTGCGTGATCTGCTCGACCAGCTGGACCCCGCACCCCGTCCCCGGCCGGGCCACGCCGGGCCGGTGCCCCTGCCGGACACCGCGGGCACCTCCCTCGCCGCGGCGATGACCGCGGTCGGCGCCGCGCTTCCCGCCGACGCGCACGTCTTCGTCGACGCCGGTAACACCGGTGCCGCCGCGATACACCTTCTGCCCGCTCCGCGGCGGGGACGGTTCGTGGTGGCCGTCGGCATGGGCGGCATGGGATACACCTTCGGCGCCGGTATCGGCGCCGGGCTCGCCACCGGACGCCGCACCTACGTCATCGCGGGCGACGGTGCCTTCTTCATGCACGGCATGGAGGTGCACACGGCGGTGGAATACGACGCGCCGGTGACCTTCGTCGTCCTCAACAACAATGCCCACGCCATGTGCGTCAGCCGCGAGACCCTGTTCTACCCGGGCGACTACAGCTACAACCTGTTCCACCCGGCCGACATCGGGGCCGGGGTGGCCGCGACGTTCCCCCGCCTCGACGTGACCCGGGCCGATGACGCGGCGGCGCTGCACCGGGCCCTCCTGCGCACGAACGCGGCCCCCGGTCCGGCGTTCGTCGCGCTGGACCTCGATCCCCACGAGGTGCCCCCGTTCCTTCCGTTTCTGGCCGCCGGCCAGCCGTCTTCTCCAGGAGGTCGCAGTGAGCGCGGACGAGTCCATGTTGGCTGACATCCCCGGCCTGGTCCGGGTCGAGAACACCGACGTCGCCGAGCTGATGGCGCGCTGTCAGGAGATGACCCGGCCCAGCTACCCCCATGAGCAGGTGTACGGGCAGCACTGCACCGTCGTCGAGCACGTCGACTGCCCCCCGGACGACGCGTACGCGTACCTGAGCCGGGGTCACCACCTGGAAGAGTGGACGTACAGCGTCCGCGACTTCAGGCCGGCCGGCCTGCCGGGTCTCTGGGTCGGGCGCGACCGACTGGACCCCGACACCGCGATCTACTGCCGGGTACGGACGCAACCCGAGGCCATGACAGTGGACTACCACTGCGCCTGGGACAGCGGCGACGACCTGTGGATGATCTACCTGATGCGGGTCGTCCCCGCCGAGGCGGTCCTCGGCCGGGCGGGCGCCGTGATCACCTGGACCAACTGCCGGCATCCCCACTACGACCGCAATCCCCGGCCCGATCTAGCACCGCGCCCGGACCGGCCCTGGGTCGGCCAGTACTGGGACCTGTTCGCCGCCGGGCACGCGCTGGAGATGCGCAATCTCAGGACGATTCTGGAGCACCGGCACCGCAACGGCCTGCCGGTCAGCGTGCCACCGGCCACGAAGGTCGCGCGATGAGGACCGTGGTCAGCCTCGTCGACGTCGCCGGCTACCTGCCCGGCCCGCCCGTACCGCCGGACCCGCACCCCGAGGGGCCGGGTCCCGCGGACCCGCTGCGGGACAGCGCCATGTTCAAGGCGCCCCGGTACCGCCATCACGTCAAGCGCGGCGACACCAACGTGGATCTCATCGAGCGCGCGGTGCAACCGCTCATCGACCGGCACGGTGCGGCCGCGATCCGGGGCGTCGACGCCCTGCTGGTGCACAGCCAACTGCCCGACGTTCCGTTCGTCGGCGCCGGGACCGAGGTGGCGCGCCGGCTCGGCATGGCCCCGGAATGGCTGGTGGACGTCGCGAACGCCGGCTGCGCGTCGTTCGTGTACATGCTCAAGCTCGCCCGGCAGCTGCTGACCGGTACCGGCGCGACCTCCGCGCTGATCTGCAACGCGCAGACGGCCGCCGGTCAGCTGTTCACCCAGTCGCTGGTGCGTCGGCTGCCGCAGGCCGCGATCCCCGGCGACGGCTGCGGCGTCGGATACCTCACGACCTCCGCGTGCTCGCCCGTCCTGGACGTCACCGCGTGGCACCTCGGCGCGCACGCCGGCGAGATGACCGCGACCCTCGACGACGGCCGCCGGTACTGGGAACCGGGCCGATCGCAGCTGCGGATCGGTTTCACCGAGGAGAACGTCGCCGAGGTTCTCGCCCGGGGGAACCGCCTGGTGCCCGCGGCCGTCACCGACCTGTGCGACCGGCTCGGCGTGCCTACCACCGACATCGGCACGCTCGTGACCAACCAGCCCAACCGCCGGTTCCTGCAGAACTGGCGGGAAGCACTGAAGGTACCCGCCGACCGCCACCCGGACACCTTCGACCGGTGCGGCAACCTCTTCGGCGCGGCCATTCCGATCACGCTGGACGAGACGCTGCGCTCCGGCCGGGTCCGCGCCGGCGACCTCGTCGTACTCGCCGGGTTCGCCCACGCGGGCGACTTCGCCGGCGCGGCCGCGATCCGCTGGCAAGGCGCGACCTGAACCCTCGCACGCCCAACCAGTGGCCGGTGTGCAGGCGGCGGGGTGTCCCGCGGTCAGCCTCGAGGGCCCCGCAGGACCGGCCTTCGGCCCAACGTGGTGGGCAGATCTACGGCAGGGCGTGGAGTGCTTCTCCAGCCGCCCGCCGTCCGGTGTCGTAGGCACCGTGGACCGTGGTGGGATCGGTGATGCTGGTCGCCTCACCCGCGAGGAAGACGACGCCGCCGACCGGCTGCGCCAGTGCCGCCGCGGGGTTGGCCACGCCCGGCGTGACGAAGCTGTAGGCACCCCGGGCGTAGGCGTCCGTGGTCCAGTCGTGCAGGGTCGTCCGGACCGGGCTCAGCCGGCGGTTCCGGGTGACGCCCCGAAGAGTCTCCAGGTCGAGGGTGACCGGGCTGCCCGGGCGGTGGATGCGGGTTCGGCGGCTCGCCTCGCCGCGTAGGTGCCGGGGACGGGTGGAAGGCGGGGTTGCCGACCCGACGTGGCCTCGTAGTCGGTTTCCCTGTGCGCCCACGTGACGCGTTCGGGATGGCTCCGCCTCCCGGTCGATGCACTCACATGCCGCTCGGTGCTCGCTGGTGCTCATCGTCGCTGGTGACGCACGGTGGTGTATGACTGCCTTTCCCACCTCCGTGTCCGACGTCGTCTCTTCCGATCAGCTCGTCGTGCGGGCCGCGGTGTCCGCTCTGCTGGGCCGTTACCGCGGCCAGCCACGCGTGCACACCGACTCCGACCTGGGCGTCTTCCTGCGCTGGTGCAGCGATCAGGACCTCCACTTGCCGACAGCGTGCCGGGTCGACGTCGAACGGTACGTGCGCTGGCTGCAGGAAGGGTGGCAAGGTCGTCCTGGTCCCGCTACCACCCGCGGTGGCCCGAGCCGTCGACCGGGCCATCGGCGAACGCGGCAGCGGGCCAATCCTGCGCAACACCACTGGTGCCAGGATGGATCGGCGCGCCGCGACCCGCCGGCTCAAGCACCTCGCCGCCAGCGCCGGTATTCGGATGCCGAGGATGCACCCGCACATGCTGCGCCACACCTTCGTGAGCACCATGCGCCACACCTTCGTGAGCACCATGCGCCACACCTTCGTGACCACCGTGCTCGACGCCGGCGTCAGCCTCCGCGGCGTCCAGATCGCCGCCCGCCACGCCGATCCCAAGACCACCATGCGCCGACCGGGCACGCAAGAACCTCGACCGGCACCCCCACTACCTCCTCGCCGCCTACACGGCCTCCAGTACATGCAGAGCAAGCGACTCTCCCGAGTTGAGTGCTTCGCCGAGAAATCGGTGGCTAGTGCTCGCCGTCATGGTCCAGGCTGCTCGGATGACAAGCAGCGACTTCTGGGACGCCGAGACGGCTGAACGTTACGACGAGACGTCCGCCTTCATGTTCGCACCCGAAGTGCTCGATCCTGCGGTCGACTTCCTCACTGACCTGGCGGGCGACGGTCCCGCACTGGAATTCGCGATCGGTACCGGGCGGGTGGCTATACCTCTGGTGGAACGCGGCGTGTCCGTATCCGGCATCGAGCTTTCACAGCCGATGGTTGACCAGCTACACAAGAAACGGGCAGACATCCCCGTTGTGGTCGGCGACATGGCGACCAGCACGATGCCCGGACAATTTTCGCTCGTATACCTGGTCTGGAACAGCATCGGAAACCTGCGCACCCAGGCTGAGCAGGTCGCCTGCTTCCGCAACGCTGCCCGTCACCTCGCGCCGGGCGGACGGTTCGTCATCGAGTTGTGGGTTCCCGGCATCCGGCGTTTTCCGCCCGGGCAGGCGGCAGTGCCCTTCCACGTCGGCCGGCACCACGTCGGCTTCGACACCTACGACATGGCCACTCAACGCGGCACGTCGCATCACTACCGACGACGCCCCGATGGCACAGTGACCTATGGCGCCAGCAATTTCCGCTACATCTGGCCGGCCGAATGCGACCTGATGGCACAGCTCGCCGGGATGCATCTCGAGCAACGTGTCGCCGATTGGAACGGCGGGCCCTTCACGAACGACTCCGAGAGCCACGTCTCTACATGGCGCAAGCCGGTGTGACCCCCTCGACGCCCGGATCTGCCGCCGACCGTGCGCGCGGGCGAGCGGCCGTCACACCCAGTGATCGGCCCATACCCGTCCGACATCCTGACTTGCTGAGTGTCGAGTGCGTCCGCCATGCCGAGGTCTGGGCCTCGGCCACAACGACGATCACGTCAGCACGCCTCTTCGATCACGAGCATGACTTGTCGATCTTCGTTACGAAACTCCGCCAGCCAGAAAGAGCTGTGGGGTGGGGCTTCGCCGGCGGCGAACCGGTTCACTCTCTCCACCAGCGAGTGGCGTTCCTGGCCGGACACTTCCCGTGGACGGGGACCGTAGGCGTGTAGAACGCGTAGGCCGGACCGCTTCAGCATTCGCCGCAGTGCCGGATCATCGGCTTGAATCTCACGACGACGGATGTGCCAGCGGATGCCGTGTTCGTCCGATCCAATGGCGTTCCTTGATCGGGCGCGGCCATGCGCCGACGGCCTGATCCGAGTGGGAGACGTCTAGGTTCGCGGGAGGGGCGGGCTCGTCGAATGACTGAGGCTCCTCTGACTGGCGGCTCATGCTCCACCCTGGCACAGGCCCAGCCATCAGCAACCCGGTTCTATCGTCTTACGTGCGCCGGGCAGCGCGCTGACCTGACGGTCGGTGCCGGAGACGCGCAGCCGGTAGCCCTCAACTGCCGATGTGAGTGCGTCTTGGCGACCACACTGGGTATTGAGTCGGCGATACTACGGACATGTTCAATCCCGCCGGCGGCACGTCACGAAGCAAGCCCGCATGGAGCTTGATCGCGGGAATCCTGATGGTCCTCTTGCTCTGTGGATTCTGCGGCTACACCTTTTGGGCGCTGGGGTCGCTGCCGGGCGGCTTCCGGTAGCTCGATGCAGGCAACCATACATTCCGATTGGTTCCAGCCCAGCCTGCACGCTGGCCTGCCGAGGAGAGTGCCCAGCAACCGGGGGACGTGTCGCCATTGGGCGATCACGCCGCCAATTGTTGGAGGGCTGCGTTCAACATGTCGTCGATTCCGGCGGATCACGCCCACCGGCGCCGGCGTGCTCTATGTATCCCGGAACCCCCCGAATTCATCTTCATGCTCAGGCCAACGATCACGTAGAGCAGCCAACCTGTCGCGGTCCATGGGGCCAGCGGTGGCGCATGGCGGCGAGTGCAGGCATCCCGGGAAACCTGCGGCCGCGAAGCTACGATGCGCATCCCATGCCGGCTGGACCAACCGCGCGACACATTCGCGAGCGAACGCCTCGAACGTCACCGGCGGCACCGCAGGTGTCACGACCGACGCGGCGGCGGCCCGGGGGACGAGGTAGGCGAAGCCCTGAGCAACCAGAACCTCGGCCGGTGGCCACTGGTGGCCGTGTACCTCCACCAAGGCCTTGAACCGCTTCGCGTCGGTGTACGCGTCGAAGGTGGTGCCGTCCCAAGCACCGGCCCTGGTCCCTCCGGTGCGCCACTTCACCCGGTAGCGAGTGAGCCTGCCCTTGGTCTTGCGCGTCTCGATGGATGCCATCGCGCTGTCTCCCAGCAGCCAGTGCGACCCAATACAGCTTCCCAGAACTGCCGTGCCGCACAGCGGTGTTCCCACCGTGTTCCCACAGCGGCACAAACTCCCGGAAACGATCATGGCCGCCGACCAAATGATCGCTGGTCAGCGGCCACATGAAGTGTGAAGAACAAGTGTGTCCGAGGATCAACACTCAAGATAAGCACTGTGATCGTGGCCAAAGAGCTTGCCTTCGCGCGTGAAGTAACCGAGAGGTCCGCTGTGTACTAACCGTGGGGCAGTTCCTCCTCGGCGACCGGCTGAGTTCCTGCTCCGGGGCGATTCGCGCGAGCAGCCCACGGCTGTACGCGAGGATCTCGACGGTGGTCCGGCAATTGACGGTCGGCGTGTGCAGCTCGAACCGCTCCCCGAACGCGGCACGTCGTGAAAGGTTGCGGGCGCACCATGTCCCAGGGGATTCGTCCTCGGGTTCTTCCAGGAGCCAGGTCGGGTCGTCGAGGCCGGTTGCGCCAGGACTCACTGGTGCAACGTTGCATCGTGTCGTGCCGATGAATTTGCTTTCGATGCTTCGATTCGATAAGCCTACGTGGTAGGCCAATCGGTCTCCCGGTAGCAACCGGAGGCCGCGAGGACGGCTAGCAGTTTCGCAGAATCGGTGCTGACCACGGTGAAGGAGCCGCTATCAGACTTCTTCACCGAGACGCTGCCCTTTCGGATGTCCTCCTTGTACCAGTCCTCAGTGATCTTCCAACCGAGGCTGCGCCAATGGTCGCGGACCTTGCCGAAGGTCGCGGCGTCGGCAGCCTCCGACAGTGATATCTGGTATGCCGCGGAGATGTAGCGCACCTTGCCGGAATCGTCGGATGAACTGCTGCACGGCGTCGACTGGGTGGTCGGATTAACCACCTTCGCTTTCCCGATGACTTCCGCAACCTCGTTCACCAACTCGTTCGAGTGCTGCGTTGCTTGAGCTCGGGTGAGGGATGGTACATCGGTGCCACTGCAACCGGCGATGGCAAGGGGCAGTGCGGCGAACGTCGCGGCGGCAGCTGCTCCTAAGACGCGGCTGCCGGATCGTCGACTATATACCATTGCCGTTCCCCACCTCGCGTCAGGAAATATTCGGCGGTGCCTGTCCGTGTTCCAACTCGACCACATCGTATAGGCCGGTAATCACCGCGGCCTGGTTTTTCAAGCTCGCGGAGTCATGAGTCCAGTAGTCGCTGTGCCCGGAAGTGTCGACGACATAACGGTTGGCGCCGAAAGACTCAACGTGCGGGCTGGTGTCATGGGTCCAGTCCGCGATGGCTCCAACACCGAGACCCGCAAGGTAGCCCCAGGCGCTTACCGCCACCTGATCATCCCAGGCAGCGCCAGCCCACACGTGTCGCGGGTCGCTCATCAGTTCCCCGGCGTTATTGACATGCATGCCGGGGCTGCCGGCCACCATGATGTCGTCGGCATGCAGGTTTCCGCTGCGGGCGGCTTCGCCGACCACCGTGGATCCGTAGGAGTGCCCTTCGACAGTGAGGTGGTTGTCGCCTGGGTGGTGGGCGAGCCGCAGCCCGTCGACGAACCTGGTCAGCATTCCAGCGCCGGCCTCCGCGCGGTGGTAGAGGGCCACGGACAGAATAGTAATGGAATTATCCTCAGGAGCGTCGTATCCCAACCACATGATCGTGGAGACATCGTTTTCCGCCGAGGTCAGGCTATCGGCACTGTTCCTGAGGTTGATAATCCGATGGAGGTTGTCGTCTGGACCGGTTTTGAGTGAGCTGTCGATGTCCGTGCTGAGGCCGGGAACCCATACTGCGGTGTGTCGGGCGGTGTCCGGGTTCTGGTTCGCGATGATGATTTCGCCGTCGCCTTCCAGTTCGACGCCGAGCAGGAACCCCGTATCGCCTCGATCCGACAACATCTTCAGTGCGGCGAAGGTCTTCTCGATGCGATCCAGTTTCACATCGACGGCCTCCACCTCATCCTGCGTCGTAATTTCGCGGATGTACGTCTCTTTCCACTCGCTCAAAGATCGGCGAAGAGCACTGAGATACTGCCTGTTGAGCTTGTCCCGCTCGATGGCCGGTAGGCCGTCGAGCGCCCCGACTCGCTCAGGGTGATCGGTGGTTACATGATCCCGCTGAACGTCAGTGAGTCGGTCCCACCAGTCAATGGCCTCCGCCGGCGCCGGGGGAGTGATGGGTGCCTGCATACGGATGCGGAGCAGAGTGGTGGTTCCGTCGAGTTCGGACAAGGTGTAGAGGTCGTTGCCGTCGTAGGTGAGGCCCAGAGCTGATCCTGGGACAAGGGTGTTGTCGGCATTCCGGCGACCATAGGGTACGGCGACGCCGGTCCTGGATCCGTCGACCTTACTAATCGCGGCTAGTTCGGTGAGTTGGGGTGTGCCGTTGGGCAGGTCGGGGCGGGTTGTCCTGATGTAGAGGTAGTCCCCGATCGAGGTCATAATCCCCTCGAGGGCTACGCCGCCAGCCTCCATCCCGCCCGCGGCGCTGGCCATTTGGGTCGTCACGGTGGTGACCTGGCCGGCTGTCCCGTTGACGGGCCCTGTGAGGTTCCAGGGGGTCACCTTCAGCAGGGTGGAACCCACTGCGACCCAGACGTGGGAGTCGTCGGCAGCCAGTGCCCGCTGAGTGTAGTAACTGCCAGGAATGTTGTTGGCCAGCAGGACGTTGATACCGGTTTTCAGGTCGTATTGGTAGAGGTTGCTGGCGGTGAGGGTGTAGAGGCGGTGTCCTCCGATGGCGTTAAGCCCGAGGACGGCGTTGCTTAGGCGGGTGGTGGCGCCGGTGTTCGGGTTGACCGCGCGGATGCCGGAGCAGGCGGCGATGTAGATCACGGAGCCGTCGGCGCCGATGACCGTCGGGGTGGTGAGCCGGACCGCGCTGCCGCTATCGGCGTCGATGCAGCCGCTGGTGTTGGTCGTGGTGCCGGCCAGCACGGTGCTGGCACCGGTCTGAGTGTTCGTCTTGATGATCTGGTTATTCGCCGAGGTGAAGACAAAGCTTCCAATGGCGGCGATACCTCGCACGTGCGCAGAGGTGGTCGTCGTGATCGGGCTCAGTGAAGCATCGTAGAACTTCGGCCCAGCAAAAGCTGCCGTGTAGGTGCGGTTGGTGGCGGTGATGCGGGTCAGGCCTTGGCTGTCGGCGGTGTAGAGGGCGTCGCCGTCGGTGACCAGGCCGCTGGGGGAGGTGAACGTCATGCCGTCGCTGGTGTCGCCGGTGATGATGCGGGTGGCGGCGTCGGCCTTGGTGATCCGCACGATCAGGTTGTCGTTGGTGGTGGCGTAGAGGTAGCCGCTGACCGAGACCATCGTTCCGGTGAAGTGTAGGCCCGTGGGCAGGGTCACCGAGGCGATCTGCTGGCCAGTGAGGTCGAATCGAAGGATGTCGCGGCCGACAGTCACCCAGACCGCGGTGTCATCGGCGCCCACCGCCCGCAAGTTGCTGCTGGGACCGCTGCCAATGTTGTTGGCCAGCAGGACGTTGATGCCGGTTTTCAGGTCGTATTGGTAGAGGTTGCTGGCGGTGAGGGTGTAGAGGCGGTGTCCTCCGATGGCGTGGGCGTTTCCGAGGACGGCGTTGCTTAGGCGGGTGGTGGCGCCGGTGTTCGGGTTGACCGCGCGGATGCCGGAGCAGGCGGCGATGTAGATCACGGAGCCGTCGGCGCCGATGACCGTCGGGGTGGTGAGCTGGACCGCGCTGCCGCTATCGGCGTCGATGCAGCCGCTGGTGGTGGTGCCGGCCAGCACGCTGGTGACGCCGTTCTGAATGTCGGTCTTGACGAGCTGGTGGCCAGCCGAGGTGAACGCGTAGTCACCCACCACCGCGGCACCCCGGTGGGCACCGGGCGACATGCTCGACCCGAGCCGCACACCCTTGCCCGAGGTCATCACCGGACTCGACGCCGGCGCCGTGTAGGTGCGGTTGGTGGCGGTGATGCGGGTCAGGCCTTGGCTGTCGGCGGTGTAGAGGGCGTCGCCGTCGGTGACCAGGCCGCTGGGGGAGGTGAACGTCATGCCGTCGCTGGTGTCGCCGGTGATGATGCCGGTGGCGGCGTCGGCCTTGGTGATCCGCACGATCAGGTTGTCGTTGGTGGTGGCGTAGAGGTAGCCGCTGACCGAGACCATCGTTCCGGTGAAGTGTAGGCCCGTGGGCAGGGTCACCGAGGCGATCTGCTGGCCAGTGAGGTCGAATCGAAGGATGTCGCGGCCGACAGTCACCCAGACCGCGGTGTCATCGGCGCCCACCGCCCGCAAGTCGCTGCTGGGGCCGCTGCCGATGTTGGAGGCCAATGTGACATTGACGCCGCTCTTCAGGTCGTACTGGTAGAGATAGGAACCGTTCAGAGTGTAGAGGCGGTGTCCACCGATGGCGAAGTGGACTCCGTTGTTGGCGTTGGCCAGGCGGGTGGTGGCGCCGCTGTTCGGGCTGACGGCGTAGATGCTGGTGCAACTGCGGATGTAGATCACCGAGCCGTCAGCGCCGATGACCTTCGGGTCGGTAAGCCGGACCGCGCTGCCGCTATCGGCGTCGATGCAGCCGCTGGTGGTGGTGCCGGCCAGCACGCTGGTGACGCCGGTCTGAATGTTGGTCTTGACGAGCTGGTGGCCAGCCGAGGTGAACGCGTAGTCACCCACCACCGCGGCACCCCGGTGGGCACCGGGCGGCATGCTCGACCCGAGCCGCACACCCTTGCCCGAGGTCATCACCGGACTCGACGCCGGCGCCGTGTAGATCTTCCAGTCGAAGGTGGAATTGTTCGTCCGACCTGCCGCGTCGGTGACGGTGACGGTGACACGGTAGGTTCCGGCCGTGGTAGCGGTGCCGTTGACGGATCCGGTGTCCGCGGTGATGTTCAGGCCCGGCGGCAGTCCGGCCACAGTCCAGGCATACGGGGCGGTACCGCCAGTCGCGGTCATGGTGAGCTGACCAGCTCGGCCGACGTCGCCGCTTTGCGCGTTCTGCGCGGCGATGATCGGCCGTGCGCGTACATCCCAGTCGAAGGTGGCGGTCGCGCTGTAACCTTGCGTGTCGGTGGCACGGAGGGTGATCGACCAGGTTGCGATGGTCGTAGGCGTACCGGAGATGACTCCGGTGGTGCCATTGACGGCGACCCCGTCGGGAAGGCCGAGGGCGGACCAGGTGTACGGGCCAGTGCCGCCATCGGCTGTGGCGGTGAGGGACACGGCGACACCCACAGTGGCGTTCTGGTTCGCAATCGCCGCGATCGCGACCGGCGTGTCGACCGTCCACAGGAAGTCAGCGCTCGCGGTGCGCCCGGCGGCGTCGGTGGCCTTCACCGTCGCGTTAGAGGTGCCGACCGTGGCGGGGATGCCGGTGATGGCACCGGTCTCTTGGTTAATGTTCAGGCCGGCAGGAAGGCCGGCCGCGGTCCAAACGTAAGGAGCCGTGCCGCCCACGGCGGTGACGGTGAGGGAAACGGGGTATCCGGCGACACCGTTCTGAGTCGCGGGTGTTTGGACGTCCAACGGCCCTGCGACGTTCCAGGCGACATTGACGCTGTCAATGCGGTTGCCGGCGTCGGTGGCGGTGAGGGTGACTGTCGACGTCCCCGGGGTTGCCGCTGTGCCGGAGATGACGCCGGTCGACGCGTTGATGCTGAGGCCGTCGGGCAGGCCGGTCGCCGTCCATGTGTAGGGGGCGCTGCCGCCGCCGGCGGTGACGGTGACGGAGACGGCCGTGCCGGTGACGCTGGTCTGCGCGTCGGGGTTGATGATGGCGAGGGCGGTGGCGACGTTCCAGGTGAACGACACGCTGATGGTGCGCTTGGCGGCGTCGGTGGCGGTGGCCGTCGTCGTCCAGGTGCCCGTGGCAGTAGGCGTACCTGCGACGACGCCGGTGGAGGGGTTGATTGTCAGGCCGCCGGGAAGGCCGGTTGCCGTCCAGATGTAGGGCGCGCCGCCGCCGCTGGCGTCGAGGTTGACAGAGGTGTCGACACCAACGGTGCCGTGCTGCGGTCCGGGGTTGGTGAGGCGCAGGGGAGTGGTGACAGACAGCGGGAACGTCACCGTGTTGCTGATCTTCATAGCGTCGGTCACGGTCACGGTGACCGTTGCGGTGGTCTCACTGGTGGAGGTGCCGGTGATGAGGCCGGTGCCGGACTTGATGGTCAGCCCGGCGGGCAGGCCGATGGCGGTCCAGGTGTAGGGGGCCTTGCCGCCGGTGGCGGTCATCTGCAGAGAGACCGCGACGCCGGTGGTCGCGGCGATCGGGCCGGGGTTGGTCAGCTGGGGTGCGGCGGCGATGGTCCAGGGGAAGCTGGTGGCGCCGGAGACGCGAGCGGTGTCGGTGGCGGTGACCTTGGCGGTGTAGACGCCGTTCGTCGTGGGGGTGCCGGTGACGACACCCGTGGCCGGGTCTATGGTCAGGCCGGGCGGGAGGCCGGTGGCGGTCCAGGTGTAGTCGCCGGTGCCGCCGGCGGCCTTGATCGCGAGCGGTGTGATCGGCATGCCGATGCCCGAGCCGCGGCTGCTGGGGTAGGTGACGATCACGCCGGTGGCGAAGTTGAACGAGGCGCTGCCGGTGATGCCGTCCTTGTCGGTGACGGTGACCTTCGTCGTCTGGCTACCCGCAGTGGTGGGCGTGCCCGAGATGACACCGGTGGCGGCGTCGATGGACAGGCCGGTGGGCAGGCCGGTGGCGGTCCATCGGTAGGGGGTGGTGCCGCCGGTGGCGCTCAGGGTCTTCGAGTACGCGACGCCGGTGGGGCCGACCTGGCCACCGGGGTTGGTCACGGTGACAGGTGGGACGATGTTCCAGGTGAATGACGCGGTGTGGGTGCGCTGGCCGCTGTCGGTGGCGGTGACGCTCACCGTGCTCGACGCGACGGTGGTGGGGGTGCCGGAGATGACGCCCGTGGCCGCGTGGAGGGTCAGGCCGGTAGGCAGACCGGTGGCCGACCACGTGTACGGGGCGACGCCGCCGGTGGCGGCGAGGGACACCGACGCGGCAACGCCGGTGGCGTCGGTGCGGGTGCCGGGGTCGGTGACGGTGACCGGGGTGGCGACGGTGACCGGGACGGTGATGGTGGTGGCGATCTTCGCGGCGTCGGTGACGGTGATCAGCACCGACGCGGCACCCTCGGTGACGGCGGTGGGGGTGCCGGAGATCAGGCCCGTGCTGGACTTGATGGTGAGGCCGGTCGGGAGGCCGGTGGCGGTCCAGACGTAGGGGGTGGTGCCGCCGGTGGCGGTAATCTGCTTCGACACGGCGACGCCGGTGGTGGCGTGCACGGGACCGGGGTCGGTGACGGTGGCGCCGGGCGCGACGGTCCACGGGAAGCCGGTGGAGCCGGCCTTGCCGGCGGTGTCGGTGGCGGTGGCCTTGACCGAGTAGCTGCCGTCGACCGTCGGGGTCCCGGTGATGATCCCGGTCTTGGCGTCGATGGCCAAACCGGTGGGCAGACCGGTCGCGGTCCACGTGTACTCGCCGGTGCCGCCGGCGACCTTGAGCGCCAGCGGGGCGATCGGGGTGCCGGTGTTGCTGCCCCGGCTGCTCGGGTAGGTGACGATCACGCCGGTGGCGAAGGAGAACGACACCGTGCCCGCGACACCGGTGGTGTCGGTCGCGGTCACCTTCGTCGCATAGCTACCGGCGGTGGTCGGGGTGCCAGAGATCAAACCGGTGGTCGCGTCAATCGCCAGGCCGGGCGGCAGCGACAGCGCCGACCACGCGTAGGGGGCGGTGCCGCCGGTCGCGGTCATCTGCTTGGTGTAGGCGACCCCGGTGGGGCCGACCTGCCCGCCCGGGTTGGTCACCGTGACCACACCCGAAGCCGACGCGGGTGTCACCGCGAGAAAGGGCGCCAGCAGCGCAAGGACGCACGCCAGGGTGAGCGTGGTGAGCCGGCGTGACCGCCCGCCCGCGCGTGCACTCGCCATCACCGGGAACGTGCGAGGTTCCTGCCGCAGCATCTGCAACCCTTCGACAACCAATAGATGACCGAACGGTACTGATTTGCGGCATACGCCCAGTAGATGCAATCGACCGGATGCAGATCCTCCGGCAGGCGCGCAGCCGACGTGCCGGGGCGGAATCCGCTGCCCGAACGGCTGACCGCGCGACGGCGGAGCCGCACCACGACGCACCCGCCGTCACAGCAACCACGCGAGAAATGGGGTCGAGCCTGGGAGCGGGCTGTGCGTATTGAATCTCTCGCTAGAAGTTCTCAAGTTCCCGTGGATAGAGCTGCCGCAAGATCAGGTATCCGCCGGTGACAGTGGGACGGCGCTCGGGTGGCACGTGTAGATGTCGCGAGACGTCCAGGGGTACGCGGTGCCGACCGCCTCCATGCGCGATGAGTCTGGCTCGTGGAGCGCCATTCGATGTGGTGCCCGCCTGAAAGGCCTCGGCCGTCCGTGACAGTTGCCTCCGGGCGGCCGGGATGTCACCGCACGGAGGACCCCATGGCTGCAGAGCAGGACCGACACGAGTCCGGGTCGCTGACCGATCGGCTTCTGCCCTACTACCGCGACGTTGTCGCCATGCACGCCGATGATCCGGCTGTGGGTGCCTGCCTCGTCTGCCGGTTGCCGAGGTGCGAAGACTGGCGGTTCGCCTCCGAGCGGCTGCTCACCTCCATCGACCGAGAGGCAGAGCCGACCATGCCGGCTTCTCCGCGGCTTCAGCACGGAGGCGATTCATCGTGAGCCGCGTCGCCCCAGTCCGAGCGGGAGACTTGATCCAGATAGCCGAACCGGACTACTGCTACGGCATCGGCTCCATGACCCTGCGAATCACCACGGTGCATCACCTCGTGTACCTCCATGACGGCCCATGGGTGGTCGTCGAAGGTATCCCGTTGTGGCCGAACGGGTACGAGGGCGAGGAACGCTACGCGCAGATACGCGTCACCGGCATCCACCACCTGCCGGGCTGGCCCACATCGAGCAACGCATCATGACCCCGACGGTGTACCTCTCTCATGCCGCCCGGGCGCAGATCGCGACCGCAGAGGCGGACCTGTACCTGCACCTTCCCGTGACACCAGGCGGCCTTTGCGTCACTTGCGCTGAGCCCGAGCCGTGCTCAGGACGCTACGCAGCGCTAGCGACTCCACAAACTCGAACCCGACCCCATCACCGCCCCGGTGGTAAAGCGAATCTTCGCCGAGTACGTCGCCGGGCGGGGCATGACGTCGATCGCGCGTGGCCTGACCCAGGACGGCATCCCTTGCCCGTCGGCCTATGACCGCGCGCGTAATCCGCATCGCCGGACGGAGGTGTGGGAGACCACGGCCATCCGCGCGATCCTGCAGAACCCTCGGTACACCGGCCAGGTCTGGAACCGCGCCCGCACCGACAAGATCCTGATCGACGTGGATGACGTCGCTCTTGGCCATGAAGCACGCCACCGCTGGAACCACCCCGGTGAATGGGTCTGGTCAAACACCGAGGCACACACGCCGCTCATCAGCACCGACCTCTACGAACGCGCGCAGCAGACGGTGAAGGCGCGTGGCACACGCGGCGACGCCGGCAAGGCCCCGCGCCGCAGCCGGCACCCCTTCCTGTTCCGTGGCCTGCTCCGATGCGCTCTCTGCGGCCGAATGATGGCCGGTAGCGTCAACCACGGCCGCATCTACTACCGCTGCAAGGCATCCCGCGACTACGTCCGCCAGCTCGAAATCGCGCATCCACCGGTGCTGTACGTGCGGCAGGAGGCCCTCGCCGACCCGGTGGACCGCTTCCTTTACGAGGAACTCGGCCAGGCACGCCTGCCTGACACGCTGCGCCGTATCGCCGACGCCAGCCATCGTGCCGCGCTTGCGGAGCGCCAGAAGGACGACGAGGCGCCGAATCTTCGGGCGGCGATCGCCGAGTGCGACGCCAAGATCGCGCGGTATCGGGCCGCACTCGATGCCGGAGGCGATCCGGTGCTGGTCGCTGAATGGATCGGCGAGACGACCACGGTCAAGAGAGCAGCGCAGGCTCGGCTAGGCCTGACCGAAGCACCGCCGACCCGGATGGGCGAAGAGCAGATCGCCGCGATCGTGGACGCCTTCGGCGGCCTTCTCGGCCTGCTCAGACAGGCGGACCAGCAGGACCGCGCAGAGATCTACACGCGGCTTGGTTTGCAGATGATCTACCGTCCCGGCACCGAGACGGTGCTCGCGGAGGTGCGGTCGACCGAGATCGACCGTGTACCTGTGTGGTGCCCGAGGACCGACACGTTGGCTGCGCACACGGTGATCGCATCCAGGCAGTTGGCGTCTGCGCTTTGACCCCGCGCTTCGACCTTGTGTACCTCGAGCTCGCTCGGAGCTAACCACCCCAGCACAGCCACGGCGGATCGGGCCCTGACCGGCAGCCGCTGCCGACGCTGCTGATCGGCTGCGGAGTGCACACCGTCAACAGCTGCGCAGCAGTCTCGGGCCTGCAACAGATCTGCCTCGCTCATCGCTGCATTGTCGCCGGCGCGCACGAAAGACACAGGCTTGGCGCCGGGTGCGCCCGGATCGGTTAGCGGTTGCGGCCGAGGGTGGGCAGCCCGCGGCGGACCAGCCGTGGCCGCGGCGGCGTGACCCGCCGGGTACACCGCCCAGCAGTTGGGCACGGCTCCCTCACGGCATACCGCCAACACGTGAAGAACCGAACCGACACTCTGCTCACCCTGGACGATCACACCTGCGTCACCCACCCCCTGCAGGCGTGCCTCGACCAGGTCGGCCAGGCGACGCAACGCCTCGCCGCGGAGAACGCCGAACTCACCAGCCGCGCTGAGCTCGCTGAGACTCGGATCGCCGACCTCGAAAGCCAGCGCACCCAGCTCATCAGCGAGCGTGACGCCGCCCTGCAGCGTGCCCACGCCGCCGACCAGGCCCGCATCAGCAACGCCGAGCTCAGCCGCCAGCTCGGCGACGTCCTCGCCGAAGCCCGCGCCGCCACGGAACGCGCCGAATGCGCCGAGACCCGCCACGACCAGCTCGTGGCCACCCTGTCCGACCTGGCGCACCGCGGCGCCTCTACCGAAGGCGACCCCGCATGACCCCGAACCCGCCGACTAGGTCCACCCGGCCGCTGTGGACGGCGCTGGTCGTGCTCGCCGCCGCCCTGATCGCCGAGACCACCGGGCTGCTCGCCTACGCCTGGCGGCGCGAACATCTTCACCGCCATCCTCACCGGCGGCGCCGCCTTCGCCGGCGCGATCGGCATGCTGCTGGCCCTCGTGCACTTCGCCGGCGTACCCGGCAGCCGCTGAGGGGTACCGCACCGCCATGGTCCGGACATCCGGTCGGGCCTACGGGCGGGCGCTCAGGCAGTCGATGACGGCGCGGGGCCGCACCGGAGACTAGGCCGGTCAGAGCTGCACGGGCCAGCGTGGCGCGGGAGTCGGCGCGCGCATCGCGACGTTCGTCATCGTGGTGCTCGGCGTGGCGGCGGTCGGGATGCTCGAGGCGGTGGTGGCGGGTCACCAGTAGCGGACGTCGGCTGGCCCGGCGCAGGACAGCAGGTGCTCGGTGTCATGCCTCTGGGTCAATGCCTCGGTCGATGTGCCCGACCCGCCGGGCATTGCTTGTTCCACAGAAAAGGCACACCACCCAGTCTCTGAGTTCCCCATCGGCTTCCTGCCAGACCCTGCTGGCGACGTTGCTCTCCTCCTCTCCACAGAAGTCGCAGTCGGCCCACTTGCCCTCCAGGCGCCGCATCGCTCTCAGCGGCTCGCCTGCACGGTTCTGGTAACCGAGCCAGCCGCACCGCGCGCATTCCCACCAAAGCTCCGGCCTCCGAGGTGGCGTGCCTCCCGGAGGACCCACGGCGAATGGATGCAACGACGTCAGAGCCGTCAGCTCATGCCGCCACTGCGGACACACGGCCACCATTCGGTCCCCTTCGAACCGCCCTTGACCACTGCTCGTGTGCAGTGGTCTCCAACCCGGAGCCCCGAAGAATCTCACATCTAGTGCCGTGACCACGAACCTTCACGGTGTTGCCGCCCGGCTCCGGGTCACCGAGGATCCGGTCCACCGATGGGAGCAGGCCCTGCGCACCGGACAGAGCCGGTCCGCGCTGCCGCCCGGCGGGTACTTCGGCACCGGGGTCGACAGCGGGGTCATCGCGCTGTTCGACGTCGATGCGGTGAATGCGGTAGGCCGTGCCGAGGACCGAAACGCCACACGGTTCGACGTCCCGGGCGCCGACCGGCCGGTCCGCGTGCACGACATCATCCCTGGCGCCGATGCGGTGGCGTTCGAGTCCGGCCTGGGTGACGGCTCGTACCCGACGTGGGTCGGCAGGACCACCGCCGGTCGCGTCGCATGTTTCGTCGTCGATCTTCTGCTGCTCGCGCCCCGATCGTCGGCCAGCTAACACTCCCGGGCCCTCTGGGTTACGCCCTGCCGTTCGGTCAAGCGGTGATGGGGAGGCGTCGGGTCCGGTCAGCGGTGACAAGGCCGGCAAGTGTCCTTATCCGGCTGGGCTGGGGGAGGGGCCGTCGAGGAGTTCGTCGAGCTGATGCTCGGTGCGGACCACGAGCTGGGCGCGTTCGGTCTCGTCGAGCTGCTCCCAGGTGCTCCAGAACTGGCCGAACGCGGCGCTGAGCTCCTCGCCGTAGACGTTCGTCATGGCGGTCTCGCGCAGATCGACGTGTCCGGCGTAGCCGGACAGCTCGGGCAGGTCGGCGCCCTGTAGCCGGGCGGCCTGCGATTCGATGAGCCCGGCGCCGGCCTGGACCGCGCTGTAGATGGCGGTCATGACCTTGGTGGCTTCGGCCCACATGTCCAGCATTCGGCACACCTCGATCGCGGCGACGCCGTAGCCGACCACGGCGCCGATACCCGTCTCGGCGGTGACGGTGCCGGCCGCAGCGGAGATCCCGGCAATGATCGCGGCGTCCAGCATGCCTTTGACGAAGCCGGTCGTCGCCTCGCAGGCGTTCCACACCCCGTGCGAGATGGTCTCGAACTGTCCGGCGATCTGCCGCATCGGGTCCACGAGGTCCTCGATGCCTGAGGCCAGGCCGGTGAAATGCGTGTAGGCGGTGTCCGCGGCGCGGCCCTGCCAGGATGAGTGTACGGCGATGGCGCCGCCCTGGACGTTGTAGCCGAGATCGTCGAGGGCGTCGGCGGCGTACCCGATGGCCTTGCCCGCTTTGGCGAAGGACCGCCAGTCACCGAGGAAGTATTCGGTCACTTTCTCCAGCGGGTTGAACCCGAAGACGAAGTCGAAGCCTTTCAGCGCCCAGTGCGACACGCTGATGTTGTCGAGGAACCCGAGCGGGTGGGAGTACTCGACGTCGTCAACGGGCTTGAGACGCCCGGACGGCTCCCGCGAGTCGGCAGATCCCGGCGCGCACGGGTTCGCCGCCCACGCGTTCTCCAGTGCGGTCGGCGTCGTGACGCACCGGTCCGGCAGGGTGGCGTCGACACGGGCGGCGGCCGCCAGATCGGTCTGCCGGTAGTACGTCACCGCGTTCGCCAGGCCCTGCTGGCTGGCTCGTGTCGCCTTCGAACTCGCAGTCATCGGTCGCGGCTGTTACGTCATCGACCCTGGTCAGGCACCTGCTTGAGCTCCACCTATGACCCACGCTGTCGGTGGGTGCTGGCAGTGTCGTGCCCGCCGGCACCACCAATCACTTATGGATCATCCGTCCCGGCGGTGGACGTCGCCTCGCGCCTCGACTGCAATACGTTCAGCTCGGGCATAGTCGCAGAGATGGCGGGACAGCGTCCGCGCATTCGAGAGACGACCGGGACTGGAAGAGACCTGCAACAGCAACGGGGCCCCGTTGCCGTTCCGGGATCCGAGCCGGGTGGGCGCGGCCTCTGACACAATTCTCGTATTTCGCACATTAGCCTGCACGGCTGACGATACCTTTTGCGACCAGATCAGCATCTCGTGAAGAGGAAGCCGCAGCGTTGCCCCAGTCGCTCGTCGAGTTCGCGAACCCGGTCACGATTGTCGCCGCGGGCCTCATGCTCTGTGCGCTGGTCGCGGCGTTGCTGCGCCGCAAGGCCAAGCCGGCCGTCGAGGCCGCTGGCCGGGTGGTGCTCGAGTGGGTGCGACCACATCTGCCTGTCGGCCTGCGCCGCGTGGCCCGCCGGTGGTACGAGCGGATCGACCCGGCTACTGCCCGCTCCATCCTGGTGGCGGCGATCGCCGCCGGCATCGCGTGGTCGGCGGCCGAGACCCTGCAGCTCGTCGGCGCGGTCACCGCATCGATCTCCGCGATCCTGTCGGTGCACCTGAGTTCGCACGCCTCGGTGCGGGACGGGGCGCAGCGCTTGGTCGGCACCCTTGCCGGCATCGGGGTCGCGGTGGGCGTGTGGGGCATGGTCGGCCCGAGCCCTGTGTCGATAGCGGTGATCGCCGGGTGCGGGCTCGTCGTCGGCCGGCTGTTGCGCCTGGGCGACGGCGCGGTCACCGTGCCGGCGACCTCGCTGGGCGTCCTGGTCGCCGGTAGCGCCGTCACCGAGACCTTCGTCTGGGACCGGGTCGGGGCGACGGGCCTGGGCATCGTGGTCGGCGTGATTTTGTCGCCGCTGGTGGGTGGGATGACGCCGTGGGAACGGGCTCATTGCGAGCTGGCGCACCTGTCCACCGAGATCGCGCGCCTGCTCGGCGACCTCGGGGCCGGAGCGGCTCGTGGGTACGGCCGGGACCAGGCCGCGCAGTGGTTGGCGCGGTCCCGCGAGCTCGGCGAGACCCTCGGCGAGGCGGTCGACGCGGTGGAGGAGCTGGACCGGCAGGCCCGCTGGTCGCTGACGACACCGCATGCCGAGGTGGCCCCGGTGCACCACACGTTTCGCATCCTCGAGCACGGGGTGCACCAGGTGAACTCCGTGGCCCGTTCGATGTTCGATGCCGCCGTGACACCGCACTGTCCCGGCGTGCCGGACGACATCGGGCCGCTGCTCACGGCCGCTTCGGAGGCGTTCGCCGCACACGCCAAGCTGGAGACGGATCCGGACGCTGACCCCACGCAGGACGCCGACAATCTCGAAGACCTGCTCGACGGTATGCGCGAGGCGCGACGGCGGACCCTGCACAGGGTGCGCACTCAGGTCTCCGACACCGGGGTACTGGTGCTCACCGGCTCGATCATCACCGACATCGACCGGATGGCAGGGTCCCTGGAACGATCGGCACCGGCGCTCACCGTCGGTGCGCGAGAGACAGGCCCGGGAATTCCGGCGGTCTCGGAGGTCGTCCCCGCTGTCCGTAGCTTCTGGGAGAGGGCATCGATCACGAAGGCCAGGCCCAGCAGAGGTGGCCGACGGCTGGACCGCTCCGCACGTACCGGTAAAACGACAGCCAATTCGCAAGCTTCCGTAGCATCACGATGGTCATACCGGCGGACAGGCCGCTGAAGTCGCGGCCGGGTCTTGACGTGTGCCTGCGCAACACGATGGAACCTCTGTCCCAAGTCCACCACAGTGGTGTCGGTTGCCGCATGCGGTTCACCGATTCGGCGAGAGATGCGGCGACATCAGGCCGGGAGAAGTCCCACACCATCAGCAGCCCTTGAGGTGTCGTCAGCGTGACGCGTCCGTACAGCATGATCGGCAGCTGGCGGTTGTTCTTGTACCGGCGGTCCGGACCGCCCGACCTGTTCGCGTACTGCCAGGTCGTGCCGACACACTCCGAGTCGGCCGATGGGGTTTCCGTCTCGACGAACCGTTGCGGCTCGGGCATGAGATTCGCCTTCTACGGACGCGTATCCACCGAGGACCAGCAGGATCCGCAGGCATCCAAGTCGTGACAGCTATCCCGTGCCCGCAGCCTGATCGAGCCGGCCGGCGGAGAGATCGTCGCGGAGTTCTTCGACATCGGCTTGTCCCGCTCGCTGCCGTGGAAACGGCGTCCGGAGGCGCTCCGGCTGCTCGACACGATCAAGAGCCCGAGCCGCGGCTTCGACGCCGTGGTCATCGGCGAGCCGCAGCGTGCCTTCTACGGAAGTCAGTTCGGCATGACTTTCCCGATCTTCGTCCACTACGGCGTCGGCCTGTGGGTGCCGGAAGTCGGCGGCGCCATCGACCCCGGTTCGGATGCTCACGATCTCGTCATGGTGCTCTACGGCGGCATGAGCAAAGGCGAGCGCAATCGCATCAAGATTCGCGTCCGGTCGGCGATGAAATCGCAGACCGAATTGGAAGGCCGGTATCTCGGCGGGCGGCCACCCTACGGTTACCGGCTCACCGACGCCGGACCACACCCCAACCCCGGCAAGGCTGCCGACGGCAAGCGACTCCACAAGCTCGAGCCCGACCCGGTGACCGCACCGGTCGTGCGTCGCATCTTCCAGGAGTACGTCTCCGGGCGCGGTATGACGACGATCGCCCGCGGTCTGACGCAGGACGGCATCGCATGCCCGTCGGCCTACGACCGTGAGCGCAATCCCCACCGTCACTCCGAGGTCTGGGAGACGACCGCGGTCCGTGCCATCCTGCTCAACCCCCGCTACACCGGTCGCCAGGTCTGGAACAAGCAGCGCACCGACGAAGTCCTCATCGACGTGGAGGACATCGCGCTCGGCCACGAGAACAAGCAGCGGTGGAATGACCGGAGCGAATGGGTGTGGTCCCAGCAGGAAGCGCACACGCCGATCATCACGCCCGACCTCTACGAGCGCGCACAGGGCAGGACCAAGATCCGCGCCACTCACAGCGACGTCGGTCGGGCGCCTCGCCGCAGCGTGCGACCGTATCTGTTCCGCGGCCTCATCACCTGCGGGCTCTGCGGACGCAGCATGGTCGGCAACCCCAACCATGGCCGGCTGTACTACCGCTGCAAGGCATCCCGCGACTTCGTCCGACAGCACGAGGTCGCCCATCCGCCGGTGCTGTATCTGCGCGAGGACGCCATCGTCGAACCGGTCGACCGCTTCCTACACCGGGAGCTGAATGGGGGCACCCTGACTGCGAACCTCCGGAGCCTCGCCGACGCTCACTACCGCGCCCAGCTCACCGCGCACCAGGCTCAGGACGAGAGCGACCAGCTTCGCCGGACGATCGCCGACTGCGACGCCAAGATCGAGCGCTACCGGGCCGCCCTGGAGGCGGGCAACGACCCCGCCCTGATAGCCAGATGGATCAGCGAGACGACCGCCGTCCGGGCTGCCGCCACCGTGGCACTGCGCGCCAGTGCGACACCGCCGCAACGCCTCAACGAAGATCAAATAGGCGCGATCGTAGAGGGCCTCGGTGGTTTGCTCGCGCTCCTCCGCGAGGCTGATCGCCGCGACAAGGCGGAGCTGTACAGCCGCGTCGGGCTCAGGATGACCTTCAAGCCGGGCGCAAAGACACTGAAGGCCGAGATCGTGTCTTCCGATCTCGGCCGTGTGCTTAATGTGTGTCCGAGGATCAATACTATGGATACGCACACAGTGATCGCCTCCCGCGAGCTGTCATGTGCGGTCTGATTGGCGGTGCGCCAGCTCGCTCGCCGTTGAGGGTGGGGCCTTGGCGCCAGTCGAGATCCCGGTACGGTCCGTTCCTGAGGTGAAGTCCATACCGGCTTGCGGGTCAGACTCCTTCGAGGACGAGGTTGCGGCGGACGATGGCGACGCCGCATGAGAGTAGGAGAAAAACTGCGATCGTCGCGATTCTGAGCCACGGTGTGTCCGTGATTCGACGGTCGACGGCGATGGAGATGCTGATGCCGAGGCTGAGCCCGGTGATGAGGCACAGGAAGGCGGTGATGGCGCGTTCGGGGTTGGTGTACTGCGACCACAGGCCGATCGCTCCGAGGAGGGCGGCGCCGAAGCTCAGACCGGTGAGTCCGGTCAGGGGAGCGGCGAGTCTCAGGCGGTGTGAGGTCTTCACTCCTGATCCTGCCCGGGTTGAAGTTCCGGTGCGGCACGCAGGTCTTCGGCCGCGCGTTCGTAGCTGGCACGCTCTTCGGGCGTCATCTGCTGTTGTTCTTCCTGAGCCTTGGCGGCTGCTGTGGCGAGGGCGTCGCTGTGCCAGGGGAAGTCAGCCGCGGCGCGCAGGGTGGCCTCGCCGTTGATCACCGTACGGGCGAAGGAGCCGAGCGGATCGTTCTCGCCTCGGGTGGTGGCGAGGTGGCGCAACAGTGCCCGGGCGAGTGGCTGTTCGGCGATGTCACCGTTCATCGTCGCGGGATGCTCCTTCGTCTGATCAGTATCCGGCGGGGTGCCGGTAAGGCTGGGTCTGTGGCAGGTCGTCGACGGCGAGCTTGGCTTCGACGGACTCGACCGTGCCGGCGATCGCCTTGATGAGGTTGTCAGCCGTGCCGAAGAACCGCGAGATCTCCTCGTACAGCTTGTAGGCCTGGTAGATGTAGTATCCGGCAACGCTGTAACCGACCACCGGCCCGATGATCGTCTCGATGGTGGCGGTGCCGACGGCGCCGGCCGCGTTGATGATGATCAGAATATCCAGCAGTTGACTCATCAGCCCGCTGACGACCTCGAACAAGTTCTTGGTGGACTCGGCAGCCTTGGTGTAGAGGGCGTGGTACTCGGCGCACGCGCTCTTGAGGCCCATCGCCGCGCCGCCGAGCTTCAGCTGGTATTCCTGCTCGGCCTCGGCGGCGTTGCCCCGCCAGACTGTCGCCACGTCCTGGGCCCCGGTAACCAGGTTGCGGCCGATGTCGTGGCAGGCGCCGCCGATGTGTCCCCAGGCGACGGCGCAGTGCACATAGGCGTTCCAGTCGCCGCTGAATTGCTTGGCCCATCCTTCGAACGGGTCGTAGCTGAACAGCCAGATGCTGACCTGCCGCAGCCAGGCTGACGGGCTGATCAGGTCGGCGAGCGGGTTGATCGACCACATCTCGATCTCGGTCGCATATTCCGGGTTGTTCAGGTGCGATGTCGGCTCGGCGACGTCGGTGAACGCCGAGCGGGGAGCCTGCGGCCACAGGTCTGGACGGCCTTGAGACAAGGTGCCCCGCACCGCGGCAGCGTCTTTGGCGCCGGGATAGCCGGCGTCCAGCCGGGCGGCAGCACCGGCGTCGGTGTGGGCGTAGTCCTTTTGGGCGGCGTTGATCTGGGTGCCGGTCTCCTGCGCCAGTTCTGAGAGCTTGCGGATGGCTTTGACCATGTTCGCGTATGCCTTGGCGTGCGGACCCAGCAGCACCATCAGGTAGCCCTCGGCTGTGATGGACAGGTCGCAGTGCCGCTTGGTGTAGTCGACGGCTTGCGTCGCGTCCTGCGAGGCGCGTACCAGTTGGTTGTACAGCCCGTTCATGCCGTGGGCATCGCAATAGAACTCGGTCATGTGGTTCTCCCCGCTGAACCGGCCAGGTTAGGTGATCATGGTAAGGCCGGCGCCAGGAGCCCATGACGTCCCGGTAAAGGGCGATAATTGCGTCGGTGCTGGCGGGAATCCTCCGCCTCCGGGTGTCCCCCGGGACACCCGAGAGTCGGCCGGATCTGGTGCTGGCGGATCGGGCCTACACCTCTCGCGCGAACCGCAGCTACCTGCGCTGGCGCTGGATCAGAGCCTGCCTACCGGCGAAGCAGACCAGGACGCCCACCGCCTGGCGAGGGCTTTCCGGGGCGGAAGCTCACCCGCGGTCTGCGGATAGCCCGAA
Source organism: Couchioplanes azureus (assembly GCF_014648355.1). GTDB lineage: Bacteria > Actinomycetota > Actinomycetes > Mycobacteriales > Micromonosporaceae > Actinoplanes > Actinoplanes azureus. Next base: position 100,177 of record NZ_BMQY01000013.1, on the reverse strand, counting down.
CACGAGCTCATAGGCGAGTACTGCGTTGCGCCCCTCGGTCGGGTGACGTCTGCAGTTTGAGCTGGTGCCCGGGTCTAGCGTTGTCAGCAGACGCTTCGCGTCGGACCAGTCAAGGTCGGGTCGTCATGACAGTTCGCTTCGTAGCCGGAGTAACGACCGGCTCGCTTTCGCAATGGGCCATTGCGCAGGGCAAGGTCGGTCCGCGACGCTTTCGGCCGGTCGAGAAGGAAGGGATGTGGTTTGCGTTCTATGGCCGCATCTCGACAGTCGACTATCAAGACCGTGGCTCGTCGCGGCATTGGCAACTCACCGCGGCAACCGAATTGATCGCCGGACACGGGCACATCGCGGTCGAGTACTTCGATGTCGGCGTGTCGCGGCGGACCGCGTGGCCGGACCGGCCGGAGGCGGCACGCCTGCTGAACGACCTGTGCGGCACCAACCGTGCGTTCGACGCCCTGGTGGTCGGCGAGTACGAGCGGGCGTTCCAGGGTCAGCAGCTTGACCAATTGATTCCGCTGCTGTGCCGGCACGGCATCGCTCTGTGGATGCCGGAAACCTACGGCCCGATCGACTGTGACATTCCCCGACAGCTCGCCTTGCTCGATCTGCTCGGTGTGCGTTCCCAGCGTGAGGTCGCCAAGGCCCGATACCGAGTCGTTGCGGCGATGCGTGCCCAGACCGAGCTGCAAGGTCGCCACCTCGTTGGCCGACCACCCTACGGGTACCGGCTGGTCGACGCCGGCCCACACCCCAACCGCGCCCACGCCGCCTGGGGCCGGCGCCTGCACCGCCTGGAACCGGACCCGTGCACTGCTGCGACCGTACGGTGGATCTTTGCCCAGCGGCTCGCCGGGCGCAGCGTCGCCCGGATCGCCCGGCAGCTCAACGAGCGTCGGGTGCCGTGCCCGTCGAGGGCGGACCGGCGCAGGAATCCGCATCGCAGCGGCACGGAATGGATGCTCACCACCGTAGCGGCGATCCTGGCCAACCCGCGCTACACCGGCCGCCAGGTATGGAACCGGCAGCACACCGAGCACCACGACGGCGAGCCCATCCACGGGCTCACCCGCCAGCGCGACACGCAGCGGTGGACCCTCGCAACCCAATGGGCGATCTCCGCGAGACCAGCTCACCCCGCTCTGGTCAGCGAGACCGACTTCATCACGATCCAGCAGATTCATACAGCGCCGGTTCCCGCCGACGGCACCGTGCGCAGCTACGCCCTGACCGGGCTCGTGTTCTGCGACATCTGCGGCCGCGCCTTCGACGCCCACTGGACCCACGGCCGCGCCGGTTACCGCTGCCGGCACGGCCGCACCAGCGCCTATTCACCAAACCCCGCCCGGCCGCGCATCCTCTACTGCCGCGAAGACCATCTCATCGAGCTGCTCCAGCGCAACCCATCCCTTGCCCGGACGCACCCGCGACTCCGACACGCCAACCCGGCAGCCATCGCTGACGAACTGCGCCACCACCACATGATCCTGGTCGGCGACCACGACGGCTGGATCGTCGAAACCGACGACACCCGCATCACGCTCACCGCCGCGCTACCTGCGGCCCTATACGCGAAAATCCCCGCCCAACGGGACGGGGATCAGCGATGAGGTGAGCAGCTCTCACCACTCGTGTGGAAATACTGTGTCCGAGATCAACACCTGGGATAAGCACACTGTGATCGCGTTCGAGGAGCTGGCTTGTAGTCCCTAGCTCCGTTGCGAAACCCCTGCGCGGCAAAGCTGAAAGTACGACCATGGCAGCGCGGGCGGAAGCCACCCGGAAGGCACCGAGGTGCGTCCAGCGGATCGGCCACCGCCCGCGCACCGCAGCCTTGGTCAGGAACGAGAAGTCTGTCTCATTGTTCTGGATGAAACCACCTTGCGGGTATGTTGTCCATCTGCTGGCAGAGATCCCAATTGGCGGGGCGCATGCGCGGATCGCGCCATTTGGCGCCCGCCTTTATCCAAGCTTCCCTGAAGCGGACAACGGCCGGAAGTATCATATCCTGATAACCGAATTCGACACCGCAGCAATCGCAGATATCGAACGAGGGAGTTTTCCCGTCATCCCCCCAAGGTGGGTCCGCTTGATAAAGTCCGCAAACTCGGCATACGAGCATCTCACTGGGCATTGAAGTAGTCCAAGTTGGTCGGAAAACCGTGTTGTTCTGGATCGGGCTTGTAGAAGGTTCGAGGCGTTCCGTCCTTCGTCATGACGCCGAAGTAGTCTGTCTCAGGATCAAACCGGACTACGTCGCCGTTCCAATCTCGGACCTTAGTAAGGGTTGTCGGCGTCGGATTGTCGAACCAGTCTCTCGCCTTCCTTGCATACTGAAGAGCATTCTGGACATCAGGGAAGTCCTTGCCATGGTCTTTGTAGTGCCCAAAGGCGTTCTCCGCTGATGTCCTGTTGCTCCTCGCCGTCCAGATCGGATCACAGCTACTGTTGTGGACCAGCACTGGAGTGTTGCCTGCCATCACATAATACGTGTGTAGCCGGTCAACTGTGAGGTTGTACATGGTCATGCTGCCGGTGAAGTTATGCACCGACCGCACATGGGTCGCTGCGCCGCCAGGACTGCTCAACCTTGTGTCGGTGACAAGATCCTGCGCATCCGTCCAAACCTGCTGTTCAGGTGTCCAGAACGGGTGGTGCGGAGTCGTGTGCACCACGGACCCGTCGGTCAGGGTCAGGTCCGTTAGTTCCGTGTCGGTGTGGACATGTACGGCGGTCACCGCCTGTGCTGCGGCTGCTTGACTGGCCGGGTCGCCAGCCAGCACCTGCTGTCCAGGCCGAATGTCCTTGATCGCGATGGTGTCGCCATTGGCCAAGAGGACCCGGGTGTCAGCGCGGAAGCTGTCGAAGCAGTTTTCGGCGCGCAGCCCTTTTCGGAACTCGAAAAAGTCGGCCAGCGTCGAAGCAAGGTCGGCAGCTGTCGTCACATCCTCGACGAGGTCTTTTAATCCCTCCGACAAGCAGTCTTCTGAGAAAGTCGATGACAGCTTGCCGCACCAGGTATCGAATATTTCCGTCTTCGCATCTTGGCGCAGCGTGCCGTCGCTGTTGTAGTTTCCCTGCCCCTCAACTGCCTTCTTGATAATCAAGCGCTCAAAGTCGTCGGCCGTGCACATTTCCTCCGGTTCGGCGTCCCAGCATTCGATGTCGCGCCAAAGGGAGTCTTCGGATTTGTTCTTCAGTGCTTGTTCGGCCAGCAGATCAATGCCCTGGCAGCCGTCTACGCACAGTCCGCTCTGTGGGTCCCAGACCAGCCCTAGGCCGGTCTCCGACAGCCAGTAGGCGTCGCCTTCCTTGCCGACGGGAACGTAAGCAGTGTCATTTGAGATGTAGAAACTGTCGTCGGCCCCGGTGTACCCCTCGTTGACCAATCCGGCGTGGATTCGTCGAATTGTGGTGGAGGTGCCGTCGCTGTCAAGTGTGTAAACGTCGTATTTTGTGGTCGCGATGCCGGTGTTGATCTTCGTCCATGGAGTGATGGTGGAGGTTTCGAGCGTCCCATTCTTCGCAAGAAGTGCGAGGGTGGATGGTTGTCCCGGAACGTTTACCTTGACGTAAAGGGCAGCACTTGCTGAGGCCACGTAGCTGGTCTCGACGCCGTTCGGCAGCGTGGTGCTAGTCGTCTCAGGAGTGCCCCCGATAGGCAGCGCTGATATCTTGCCGCCGGTGTCGGCCGGGGTCAGCAGCGCGATGGTTTGCCCGTTAAGCAGCCAGACAAGGGCTTTGTCGCCCATCTCTTCGGCCGCCATGCTGGTCCCGGGCGCGATGCCTTGAGCCACAACGTTAGTGACTCCGCTGTGGAGGCCGTACTGATACAGGGTGCCCGAGCTGCTGAGGGTGTAGAGATATTTGCCCGCGATGGTGGATTGGCCGGTGTATCCGCTGATGCGGCGGGTGGAGCCGGTGACAGGGTTGACCGCGCGGACACCGCACGAGTCCTCACTGATGTAGATCAGCGAGCCGTCGTTGCCGATGATGCGCGGGTAATTCAGGATGACGTCGGCGCCACGCTCTCCGTCGCGACACCCGGTGCTATTGCTGCCTGCCACAGTCAATGTGTTGCCTGTGTACAGGTTCGTCGTGGAGATCTGTGAATTGCTTGCGGTATAGATGAAGTCTTTGACTACGGTGAGCCCGTAGCGGGTTCCGGGTAGGGTGGCGACCTCCGTGACGCCGGCAGAGGGCATCAGGAGAAGCGAGTCCTTGGTCGGATAGAACATGCGGGCGGCGGCGCTGATGGTGGCGAGACCTTGCTGGTCGCTGGTGTAGAGGCGGGTGCCATCACTGGCGATCCCGTTGACGAGGGCGAGCAGGTCGTCGCGGTGGGCGCCGTCACCAGCGATCAGCTGAGTGCTGCCATCGGCCTTGCTGATGCGCAGGATGGTCTCGTTGTGGGAGCGTGCGTAGATGTAGCCGCCGACAGAGAGCGGGGCGTTCCACAAACCGCTCGGGACTTCGAAGGTCTGTCGCTCGGGGTTATTGCCAGTGGCGTCGAGGCGGTGAAGTCGTGCGGAGTAGTCGAGGACCCAGACGTGCGCGTTGTCCGCGGCGATAGAACCTGTGATCCGCTGGCTTCCAAACAGTGCCGTGGAGCGGCCACTTTCCAGGTCGTAACGCCAGAGTTGGCCTGCTGCGTCGTTGCGGTATAGGTAGCGGCCAGCGATGGCAACGCTCCCTGTGTAACCGGAGGGAATGTAACGCCAAGATCCAGTCTTGGGGCTGACGGCGTACATGCCGCAGGAACCGGCGACAACATAGACCAGTGAGCCGTCGTTGCCCACGACCCGATGGCCCGACGAGCATGGTCCCTTCGGCATGCTTGCAGGCGCGCCGCCGGCAAGATCGACTTGCACAAGGTCGGTGCCGTTGCTGGTGTAGGCGTAGGCGTGACCATCAGTCTTCAGTACGGTCACGCCATAGCTCGTCTGGCTCGGGCCGAACCGCTGAACCGTTCCGGACGACAAGACAGGGCCGGCCGCTGGCGGGGCATAGCTGCGGGTGGCAGCGCTGATAACGGTGAGACCTTGCTTGTCGCTGGTGTAGAGGCGGGTGCCGTCGGTGCCGATACCGGTAACGTCGGCGGGCAGGTCGTCGGCGTGGGCGCCGTCGCCGGCAACAAGCAGCGTGCTGCCGTCGGCTTTGCTGATCCGATAGACGAAGTCGTGAGACGAGAGTGCGTAGATGTAGTCGCCCACCGACAGTGCGCCGTAGTGCAGGTTGGTAGGCAATTCGAAAGCGGCGTCTTCGCTGCTGGTGGTGAGATTGCGGCGGTGCAGTTTCGCGTAGGAGTCGAGGATCCAGATGTGGGTGTCGTCGGCGACGATGGTTCCCTGGATCCGCTGGGTTCCGAACAGGTTTGTCCTTTGGCCGGACTGCAGGTCGTAACGTGAGACCTGGCCGGTCGAGCTGTTGTTGTAGAGGTAGCGGCCGGCGATGGAGATGCTGCCGTTTCCGGCAGGAATGTATCGCCGGGATCCGGTGACGGGATTGACTGCGAATGTGCCGCAGTCGTAGTTGGCAATGTAGATGACTGTGCCGTCATTTCCCACGACGCGGGTGTTCTGCGTGCAGGTGTCGTTGTTCGGCAACGTCTCCGATTCGCCGGTGGCGATATTCACCTTGACCACGTTTCGGCCATTGGCGGTGTAGGCGTAGCCATTCAGGACGGTGACACCCGTGCTGGACTGTGTCGGCCCGAACCTCTTCACCGAACCGGACGACAACACGGGGCTGGCCGCGGGAGCCGCGTACACCTGCCACCGGAAGGAGGTGTGACCGATTCGACCCTCGGCGCTGGTCGCGGTCACTGTGACCGTGAACTCGCCGGCGGCGCGGGCGGTCCCAGTGATGACGCCCGTGGCCGGGTTGATCGCCAGACCGTCCGGCAGGCCGTCGGCCCTCCAGGACAGCGGACCGACGAATTCGGCGACGGCAAGAGTCAGTGCGGGCGCCTCTTTGTCTTGTTCGAGGGGGGCCGGCGCCGGTGTGGGCAGGGTTAGGCCGGCGGGATGTCGGCGACGGTGCCGCGGGCCTCGATCTCGTCGATGAGGGTCCAGCCGCCGCTGCCGTTGACGGTGACGCGCACGAAGCGGGCGGCCTCGTTCAAGCCCACCGCGCGATACGAGCGCACCTGGTCGGCCATGGAGACGTAGGGCCGAGACACCAGGGCGACATCCGTGAACTGCTCCCCGTCGGTGGACAGGGAATAGCTGACCGTCAGGGGCAGCTGAATGTCGTCGGCTTGTGCCTGCAGCCAGGTGCTGTTGAGTTCGGTGACGGGGCGGCTGACGCCCAGGTCGACGGTGAATGAGTAGTCGCTCTGGTTGTGGCGGCCCTGCCAGGCCAGCCCGGCGGCTGACCTACCGTGGACGCCATCGGTCAGCGGGAAACCGCCGTCACTCGGGTAGGCGGGATCCGCTGGCGTGCTGGTCGTGTACGTGCATCCGCTGTCGGTGTTGTTCTGCCTGCACGCGGTGTAGTTGACGGGCGCCTCACGCGTCGCGAGGGTGGTCGCCGTAGCCTCGGCGCTCAGTGGAGATTCGAGTCCGTCGGCGCCGATGGCGGTGATGCGGTAGAGGTAAGTGGTGGTGTCGTCGAGCTGGCGGTCCCACAGGCGGGTGCTGGTACCGGTGGTGGTTACGCGCTCGCCGTCGCGGTAGATGCGGTATCCGGTCGCCCCCGGCACCGGCTTCCAGGAGAGCTCGACCGTCTGCATCTCCGTGGCGCGTGCGGTGAGGTCTGCGGGGGTGTCCAGGACGATGGTCCAGGTGAACGAAGTCTGGTCGGTGCGGCCTGCGGCGTCGGTGACGCTCGCGATGACGGTCGAGGCGGCACTGGCGCTGACCGGTGATCCGGTGATCAGCGCGGATACGGGGTCAAAGGCCAGGCCGGAGGGCAGACCTTGCACGGTCCACGTGTGCGGCGCGGTGCCGCCACCGGCGGTCAAGGCGAGATGCGCCTGCTGACCAACCAGGGTGCTCTGTGCACCAGGGTTGATCACGGTCAGGGCTGGCGCCACGGACCAGGCAAATGTTGTGCTGGAGGTGCCGCCGGCGGCGTCGGTGACCGTGACAGCAGTGGTCCAGCTTCCCTCGGCGGTCGGTGCACCGGTGATCTCGCCGCTAGCGGGGTTGAGGCTCAGCCCGGTGGGCAGCCCGGTCGCGGTCCACTGGTAGTCACCGGTGCCGCCGGTGGCGGCAAGCTTAAGCGTGGCGGTGACGCCGATGGTGACGGCCTGCGCTCCGGGACCGGCGAGCACCACGGGTCCGGCGACGTTCCAGGTGAACGATGACGTGGCGGTACGACCAGCGGCATCGACGACGGTCGCGGTGACGATCGTCGTGGTGGCGGTGGTCGGGGCGCCGGAGATGACACCAGTCGAAGTGGCCGCCAAGCCGGCGGGCAGGCCGTTGACGATCCACGTGTACGGGGCGGTCCCGCCGTCAGCGCTCAGGGCCACGTTCATGATGGCGGCTCCGGCGGTGCTGTTGCGCGTGCCGGGGTTGATGACGGCGATGGGAGTACCGACGGTGAGCGCGAAGGTCACCGTGTTGGTGATCTTCAGGGCGTCGGTGACAGTGACGGTCACGTTCGCGGTGGCCGCGCTGGTGGCGGTGCCGCTGATGAGGCCGGTGCCGGGCTTGATGGTCAGTCCGGTGGGCAGCCCGGTGGCGGTCCAGGTGTAGGGGGCCTTGCCGCCGGTGGCGGTCATCTGCTGCGACATGGCGACGCCGGTGGTGGCGTGCACCGTGCCGGGGTTGGTCAGCTCGGGTGCGGCGGCGATGGTCCAGGGGAAGCTGGTGGCGCCGGGGGTGCGGTTGGTGTCGGTGGCGGTGACCTTGGCGGTGTAGGCGCCGTTGGTGGTCGGGGTGCCGGTGATGATTCCGGTGGCCGGGTCGATGGTCAGGCCGGGGGGAGGCCGGTGGCGGTCCAGGTGTAGTCGCCGGTGCCGCCGGCGGCCTTGATCGCGAGCGGTGTGATCGGTATGCCGAGGCCGGAGCCGCGGCTGCTGGGGTAGGTGACGATCACGCCGGTGGCGAAGTTGAACGAGACGGTGCCGGTGATGCCGTCCTTGTCGGTGACGGTGACCTTCGTGGTCTGGCTGCCGGCGGTGGTGGGGGTGCCGGAGATGACGCCGGTGGCGGCGTCGATGGACAGGCCGGTGGGCAGGCCGGTGGCGGTCCATCGGTAGGGGGTGGTGCCGCCGGTGGCGGTCAGGGTCTTGGAGTAGGCGACGCCGGTGGGGCCGACCTGGCCACCGGGGTTGGTGATCGTGATCGGCGCGACGATGTTCCAGGTGAACGACGCGGTGTGGGTGCGCTGGCCGCTGTCGGTGGCGGTGACGCTCACCGTGCTGGACGCGACGGTGGTCGGGGTGCCGGAGACGACACCCGTGGCCGGGTCGAGAGACAGGCCGGCAGGCAGACCGGTAGCCGACCACGTGTACGGGGCGACGCCGCCGGTAGCGGCGAGCGACACAGTGGCGGGGTTGCCGGTGGCGTCGGTGCGGGTGCCGGGGTCGGTGACGGTGACCGGGGTGGCGACGGTGACCGGGACGGTGATGGTGGTGGCGATCTTCGCGGCGTCGGTGACGGTGATCAGCACCGATGCGGTAGCGGCTGCGGTGGTGGCGGTGCCGGAGATCAGGCCGGTGGTGGACTTGATGGTCAGGCCGGCAGGGAGGCCGGTGGCGGTCCAGGTGTAGGGGGTGGTGCCGCCGGTGGCGGTCATCTGCTTGGACACGGCGATGCCGGTGGTGGCGTGCACGGGGCCGGGGTCGGTGACGGTGGCGCCGGGGGCGACGGTCCAGGGGAAGCCGGTGGAGCCGGCCTTGCCGGCGGTGTCGGTGGCGGTGGCCTTGACCGAGTAGCTGCCGTCGACGGTGGGGGTGCCGGTGATGACGCCGGTCTTGGCGTCGATGGCGAGCCCGGTGGGCAGGCCGGTGGCGGTCCAGGTGTACTCGCCGGTGCCGCCGGCGACCTTGAGCGCGAGCGGGGCGATGGGGGTGCCGGTGTTGCTGCCCCGGCTGCTGGGGTAGGTGACGATCACGCCGGTGGCAAAGGAGAACGACACCATGCCGGCGACACCGGTGGTGTCAGTAGCGGTCACCTTCGTCGCGTAGCTGCCGGCGGTGGTGGGGGTGCCGGAGATGAGACCCGAAGCCGCGTCGATGGCCAGGCCTGGCGGCAGGGACAGCGCCGACCAGGCGTAGGGGGCGGTGCCGCCGGTGGCGGTCATCTGCTTGGCGTAGGCGACCCCGGTGGGGCCGACTTGTCCGCCCGGGTTGGTCACCGTCACCGTGCCCGCCGCGGATGCGGGCGGGACGGCGATGAAGGGCGCCAGCAGCGCGAGCACGCAGGCCAGGGTGAGTGTCGTGAGCTGGCGTGACCGCCCGCCCGTGCGTCCACTCGCCGGCACCGCGAACGTGCGAGGTTCCTGCCGCAGCATCTGCAACCCTTCGATAACCAATAGATGACCGAACGGTACGGATTTGCGGCATACGCCTAGCAGATGCAATCGACCGGATACGGCTCCTCCGGCCCGGCGTGCAGCGGACATGCAGGGCAGAATCCGATGCCCGAACGGCTGACCGCGAAGCCACTGAGCCGCACCACCACGCACTGGTGTCACAGCAACCCCGGGAGCAGACCCGCCGAAGCTGGTGGCGGCCTGTGCGTATTCAATGTCTCGCCGCAAGTCCTCAAGTTCCGCGAATTGACATCGCTGATGGATAGCCTCCGGCGCAACTCGCAGCCGTGCCAGTCAGACGTCGCGATCACTGCTGATCAGCTGCCGTCCAGCAGCGGTCAGGCGAATCCGTCCGGGCGAAGTCAGTGCGGGGGAGTCCAGGACGGGGGCGGCCTTGACCCGGTAGCGGTCAACGGGAGCCGGGACGATGGCACTTTGGCATGGCGATCGAGTCGACTCCCGGCTGACGTGGCTGTCCTGAGGCATCGATCGTCCGCACACCGGCCGCTGACCCGCATCCTTAGGCGGCCTGCTGACTGAGCTCCGCTAGGGGATGGTGGCCGGGGCAGGCAGAGTTCCGCCGACGGCCAGAGTGGCTCGCTTGTAGCGGGGTCGTGTGCCTGACTACTGCGTCGGAGGGCGACTTGCATACCCATAGCAGCGACCTGCGAGTATGAGTTGCGGGCGACTCACGCACACCGCAAAGACGCAGCTCACGCCTTGATCGATTGTGTCCGAGGATCAACACTCGAGCTAAGCACACGGTGATCGCTTACCGAGAGCTGGCGTGCGCCATGTGACAAGCGTTGGCGCTCATGGCTTGTCTGGCCATCCGCTCATAGAGGGCCGAATAGCCGCGTCCGCGACCATGCCTCGCCCGATCCACTTGGGATCTCAGTGTCTTCAAATCTTGGAAGGAGTGTCACTCGCCGGGGGTCGGTGTTTCGTTTCTTTGCTGCCGTGCTGTCGCTTCACATCTTCCACCACACAGTGGAGTTGCCAGCTTCCTCACCGTTGATACGGTCACGATCTCCTGTCAAAACGTCCGGGGATGTGCATGACCAGCGCTGTCGACTCCATCATCGACGAATTTGGGTTCGTCGCCGACTACCTGCCCGGCGTTCGGGGCCACGCCGTCCTTGCCACTGGACTCGATGTAAATGGGAACGAAGCACTAGCCGTCTGGCGACTGGGTCCAACCGGAAGCCTAAGCGGAGCCTGGATTCTGTCACTGGAAGCCGCCGAACAGGACCGAACACACCTCAGTGCGGTCATGGGCACGCTATTGGGCCGCAGCCTCGTCGGCTGGACTGAGGACGCTCCGGCGCGGGCGCTGAGCACGGTCGCACACCTACTTTCGGCAAGACTCGTCGACGCGTTCACGGCCAGCATCGCCGTCATCCCTGATCTGCTGAACGAGGTCAGCGAGCACCGGACTCGGTACACCGCCGCCGTGGAAGCGCACCGGATCGCCACAAAGTCGAAGCTGGTTCCCTTGGCATGGGCATGCGGTCTACCAGCCGACCCGGACGCAGCCAAGAGCGCCGTCTTCCTCCAGCCTTCATTCGCGAACTCGCCGGTAGCAGCGGCCGCCCTTGGGGTCGTCGGTTCCTTGCGCCGCGCGGTAGAGCTATGGCAAGACACGGAGCAGGTCCGCTACCGCCGTTCATACCTGCGATCACTGGGCGAGCCGCAGCGTCTTCCGCCTCGATGGCTGGCGCACCTGCGCGCCACCGAGTCGGCAAGAAGTCGTCAGGACTGAGGGAGTCGTGGTGTACGCCGTTATCGACGTGGAGACGACCGGTCTCCGGACCAGCTGGCATGATCGGCTCATCGAAGTCGCGGTGATCCGTCTCGACGAGCACGGTTGCGTGCAGGACCAGTGGTGCAGCCTCGTCAACCCGAACCGCGACTTGGGGCCGCAGCACATTCACGGCATCTCGGCGACAGAAGCACGTCGGGCGCCCGCTTTCGCAGACTTGGCAGGAGACCTGGGCCGCCGGTTGACCGGCCGCGTGCTGGTGGCTCACAACCTCCGCTTCGACGCCATGTTCCTCACCGCCGAATATGAGCGAATCGGCATCACGGCACCCGTGGACGCCAACGCCGGCCTCTGCACGATGCAATTGGCAGCGCATTTCATCCCCACCGCGTCCCGCAGCCTGCACGACTGCCGACGCGCCGCGGGCCTGCCGGCGCACAAGGCCCACTCCGCACTGCATGACGCCCAAGCCGCAGCGGACTTGCTCGCCTACTACCTCACCGCCGCAGGATCCCCGCCCCCATGGGCTACCACCGTCGCACAGGCTGCGACGATCCAGTGGCCTGACCTGCCGCTCTCAACGGTGGTGCCCGTACAGCGGACCTCTGCCGAGCAGCGACAAGAGCACTTCCTCGCCCGTCTCATCGACCGGCTTCCCCGACAGCGAGAACCACGCGCGGACGCCTACCTCGACCTCCTCGACCAAGCCCTCCTCGACCGGCACATATCCGCCACCGAAGCCGACGCCCTCGTCGACACGGCGGAGACGCTAGGACTGGCCCGTGCCGACGTTGTCTACCTGCACGAGCAGTACCTCAACCAACTCACCTGCGTCGCCCTCGCCGACGACCTTCTTACCGCGGCCGAGCGACACGACCTCGACACCGTGGCCCTCCTACTCGGCCTGCCCGCCAACTCAGTAGATCAAGCACTGACCGCGGCCGGCACACCAACGACTCAGGTCGGCAACGTCCTCGCCCGCCAACTGTGGCAGCTCCAGCCAGGCGACCTTGTCGTCTTCACCGGCACCATGACTCCACCACGCGACCAGTGGCAGACGCAGGCGGTCGCTGCGGGGCTCCAAGTCGGTGACAACGTCACCAAGAAGACCAAGCTGCTCATCGCTGCGGATCCCGACTCCATGTCAGGGAAAGCCAAAGCCGCCCGCCGGTACGGCATCCCGGTTGTGCACCCAGCCGCCTACCAGCAGATGCTGGGCGCACTAGTGCCGTAGAACGGTCCGATTGATTGCCTACAGTGCACTCCGAGGAATCGTCGCCTCGCCGCCATCTTCATCCGGCCGAGCGCTTGAGCTGGCCGATTCCGCACTGAACCAAGAGCATCGCGCCGGATCAGTCAAGGTCGAGGGCGTTATGACAGTTCACCTCCCAGCCCGAGCACCGAGCGGCCCGTTATTGCAATGGGCCGCGGTACAGCGCAAGGTTGGCCCGCGACGCTATCGGCCGGCCGAGAGCGAAGGGCTTCGGTTTGCGTTCTACGGCCGGATCTCCACGGCCGACCATCAAGACCACGGCTCGTCGCGGCACTGGCAACTCACCGCGGCAACCGAGCTGACCGCCGAACACGGTCACTTCGTCGCCGAGTACTTCGACGTCGGCGTGTCGCGGCGGACCGCGTGGCCGGACCGGCCGGAGGCGGCACGCCTCCTGGGCGACCTGTGCGGCAGCAATCGAGCGTTCGACGCCTTAGTGGTCGGGGAGTACGAGCGGGCGTTCCAGGGCCAGCAGCTCGATCAATTGATCCCACTGCTGCGCCGGCACAGCATCACTTTGTGGCTGCCTGAAACCTACGGCCCAGTCGACTTCGACAATCCCCGCCAGCTCGCGTTGCTCGATCTGCTCGGGGTGCGTTCCCAGCGGGAGGTCGCCAAGGCCCGTTACCGGGTCATTGCGGCGATGCGTGCCCAGACCGAGCTGCAGGGTCGTCACCTCGGGGGCCGACCACCCTACGGCTATCGGCTGGTCGACGCCGGACCGCACCCGAACCGTGCGCATGCCGCCTGGGGCCGGCGTCTGCGCCATCTGGAACCGGACCCGTGCACCGCCGCGACCGTACGGTGGATCTTTGCCCAGCGGCTCGCCGGGCGCAGCGTCGCGCGGATCGCCCGGGAGCTCAACGAGCGTCGTGTGCCGTGCCCGTCGAGGGCGGACCGGGACAGAAATCGGCATCGCAGCGGTACGGCATGGATGCTCACCACCGTAGCGGCGATCCTGGGCAACCCGCGTTACACCGGCCGCCAGGTCTGGAACCGCAGCACATTGAGCATGATGACGCTGAGCCCGTCCGGAGGCTCACCCGGCAGCGGGACACGTTGCGGTGGAACTCTGCGACTCAGTGGGCGATCTCTGCGGAGCTGGCTCATCCCGCTCTCGTCAGCGAGGCCGACTTCGTCACCGTCCAGCAGATTCACACTGCACCGGTTCCGGCCGACGGCATCGTGCGTCGCTACGCCCTGACTGGGCTTGTGGTCTGTGGCATCTGCGGACGCGCTCTCGACGCCCACTGGACCCACGGCCGCGCCGGCTACCGCTGTCGGCACGGCCGTACCAGCGTCAGTTCACCCAACCCGGTCCGGCCGCGCATCCTCTACTGCCGCGAGGACCATCTCGTCGACCTGCTCCAGCGCAACCCCACGCTCGCCTGCACACACCCACGACTACCACACGCCAGCCCGGCAGCCATCGCTGACGAACTGCGCCACCATCACATCGTCCTGGTTGGTGACCACGACGGCTGGATCGTCGAAACCGAGGACACCAGGATGCCGCTCACCCCCGCACTGCTTCCTGCGGCCCTACACGCGAAAATCCCCGCCCAACTGGACGGGGATCAGCATTGACGTGAGCATCTCTCACGACTCGTGTGGAAATACTGTGTCCGAGGGGGGACTTGAACCCCCACGAGTGGTACGGATACCACAAGGGCATCCATTCTCATGTGCAAAAGTGTACTTCTCTTCCGCCAGTCGGCCCCAGCCGGATGGGCCATCACTAAGACTCTGAGGCACTACCTGCCGCTACGGAGCCCGGCTTTACGGCCGGGAAGAGCACGCTGGTGGGAGGCGTCCAGCACCGCGGCGATGGGCCTCTACCGAGCCCTACCCCGACGGCCGGGAAATGGGACGCCAGCGGCGCCGAGGTGGAACTGCTGCAGCTGCGGGCCATGAGCAGGAAGTGGGCTGGCCGGCCTCTGCTGTGCTACCAGGGCGCCAGGCGGCTAAGGAGTCCGGCCCTTGACGGCCGGGAAGAGGCCGGGCCAGGTCCGAAAGGGTGGCTTGAGCAGCGCGCCGCTACGGAGCTCGGCCTTAACGGCCGGGAAGAGCGAAGGATCGGCCCTATCTCGGTATCGGCCAGGAGGCGCCGCTACGGGAGCCCGGTCCTGACGGCCGCGAAGAGTCCCCGGAGCCGTCCCACACGTTGACCGCGTTGATGCCGCTACGGAGGCCGGCCCTGACGGCCGGGAAGAGTCGGCTGCCCCGTGGTCGACGTGCAGCTCGTGAAAAGCCGCCTCGACGCGGGTATACCGGTTCGGGTGACAACTTCGACCCAGTGATTTGGGTCAAGGCCATCGATTAGATGGATTCAGGTGTATCCGTCGCCGTCAGGAATGGATCCGTTTCACCGGTCTGAGCTCGGCGCAGCTCCGCCGGCTGGTCTGGTTGGTCGCGCGCCGCCGCGGTGATGACGTCGCCGACGGCCGTCCGGGTCGGCCCTGGGCTTCGGACCTGGCGGATCGAATGGTGATGGTGGCTGTGTACTGGCGGCGAACTTGACCATGCGTCAGCTCGGGCCGCTGTTCGGAGTTTCGCCAGCTTGGGGAGCGTGGCGAGGCGGGGGAGCGTAATAGCCGATCATCCTCAAGCCGCCGCGACCGGTCCGCGATGCGGGGCCAAACAGTCAATCCCGGCGGCTGCACTAGTTGCCCGGGGACTGTGGTGGCGGTTGTGCTGGGCAAATACGAGGCATGGCACAACTGCCCACGCTCATCCTGCGGCGAGCTGACCGCGGCACCCCTCGGGAGATTTAATGAGACCCAGTCAGGCTGTGCTACTCGCCGCCGGCATGGCCACTGTTGCCGTTCCGGGCGTGCTCGGGGCCGTGCGGAGCCAGCCCAGCCAGCAGGCGGCAACCGCGGTTGCCGCCGAAGACCGCTACGGCGCTGTCTACTACGACTCCAGCGCGCGCCGATGGGCCGTCCTGAGCAATGCCACCAACCGCAGCTGCGGCTTGACTGCGGTTGCCTGCTCGTCGAGAACCGGCGTCCTGACTGTGGCGTTCACCCCGTTGGCAACCGTCGGCACTTACATGGTTGATGAAGACGACGCATACGCCGGCCGCTTCGCCGCCGGCGCGGTGGCAGGCACACATAGCATGGCGATCACGTTCCGCGCGCCGGTTCGGGCTGTGGGCGGCGGTGTGTACCGTGGCCGGCTTCGCCGAGTTCTTCCTCGCCACGTCTCTGACGTCCTGACACAGGTTCGGGCGATTGCCGGGCCGGTGATCACCCGAACCTGGTCCACCTGCACGGCGCCGCCGGTATCGCCCGGCCAGCTCGCCCGTGTGATTTCCTAGCCGCCCTCCAGGGTCCAACGCGAGAGATGCTCGCGCGAGCATTGCGGACCGCTGCCGGCCCGACGTCGCCACAGGCGCGGGGTGCCGGCAGGGGGCGAAGAGCTGGCACCGGCGGTCAGTCGCCGTTGTCGGTCACCCAGTTGCCGCGGGAGTCGACCGTCACCTGGTATGACACACGGTCGCCGTCCTTGAAGTCGATCAGGCAGCGGTAGGTGCCGGTGCCGTCGTCGTCGACGTTCGCGGCAGCGCAGGACGCGGCCTCCACGACCGCGGCGGTCCCATCGCTGTCCCGGAAGTCGCTCTCCGTCACTATGGCGTTCTCCAGCGACGCCGGCGTCATGACGACCCGGGAGCTTTTGTCGATCAACATCCCGATGGTCACGAGCGTCATCATGGTGCCGAGCGTGGCTGCGAACGCGATCCAGTACTTTCTGCCCGAGAGGCCAAACGAAGCGGCGTACCGCGCTTTCGAGGCCGCAAAGAACGCGCCGAACGCGCCCAGGAAGATGGTGCCGACGATCACGCCGCCGACTCCGGGGAGGCGCGGGACGGGTCGCACCTGCTGGTGGGGAAGGCTGTGGGCGTACGCGGGTGGGAAGTAGCCATAGCCACCACCTGGCACAAGGGCAGGCTGGCCGGCCTGCGGATAGCCGGGCGCAGCGTAACCAGCGTGTGAAACGGGCGGCGGGTACGGCATGCCGGGTGGCGGATATGCCTGCGGCGGCACGCCGTGCGGCAGTTGGGACTGTGGTGGCATGCCGGGCAGATGGGGGGAATGTTGTCCCCACAGTTCGCTGTGTTGCGGCTCGGCAGTCATCGATCTCCGTCCGGACTGGGAGTGCTGGTTTACAGAGCCCATTCGGTCGGCGGCTCGACGAGTTGAGGTGTCGTCGGTCCGCGAACTGACCCGGGCGGTGGTGCCGACGCAGGCCTCGCTGTGCAGGTGCAGTGCGTGCCGGTCGAATCGCGCAACCGTCTTCAACGGCTGTACCAAGGACGCCCGTCAGGAGGTATCCGTCCTCTACCGCCGGGTTGGAGAACCCGCTGCCGGCCATCACATGGTCGTTGATGTGGCGCCATGAACAGCAAGACCGTCACAGGGCGACGGGCGATCCTGGCGCCTAGCAAACGAGCACGACCTCTCGGAAGCGAGATCCGGGACCGACCTTCAGAGAGCCTGCCTGTTCTCGAGAAGTGGGGCCTGGGGATGGTCCGCGGTGTGGTCTTGCCGAAGCGGCGAGCCGCAGCCACATACGAGCACGCATCCCGCGTGCGCGACCGTGCTAGAGAAGCGCTGACCGTAAAACCATCCGCTCACCCATCTCATCGAGGGTGGGTGTAAAGGAAAATGGAGGGATCACCTTCACATTGCGATAGTGCAATTCCACAGACCTTATCTATATAAAGATCACCATGCGTGAACACTATCCAATCCGCGTCCTCGCCTCTGTAAGCTTCGCGAGCTTCACTGAGGCTGGCGTAGCAGCGGATATCCTGAGGGCTGAAACCGACGCATCCTTCAGCCTGGCGCCGAGCGGCAAGGTAGCTCATGATTTCTCCGTTAAAGCTCGCCTGCATTTCGCCCGGGCCTGGAGAAATATTCAACAGCGCGCATCCGACTACCGCGAACGTCATCTTGATTATGCGCGGAGTCCTCCTACGTTTCACGTACTTTGCCTTCCGTGACTGTCATGAAGCTAAGCTGACCGCAACGGCGGCATAGATCACGAGCCTGCTGATCGGCATGAGCCCGCTTGACTGAAGGACTTCGACAAAGGAAAATCCGCCGCGGGCTCACCCCCGAGTCGGTGGTTCCATCTCCCGTACAGGCTTGATCGCATCCGCTCCTACGAATGTCCTCAACTGCCGCAGACGACGCGCGCTGGGTCCGTCGCTGCCCGCACCCGGTGCGCTGGCCTACACGCACCGTAGTCACCCTGGGGAAGCAGTGAATACCGCAGCGTCGACGTCCCAGTTCGCCCACCGCAACAGGCGTTGCATCCCGTCCGACGACACATCTCCCGCCGGCTCTGCCAGGGCCCACCCGTTCGCCCGATCCAAGCCACTGACCAGCCCAGACAGGTACTGCCGAGCCCGTCGAAATGGCGCAGACCGCGCGAAACGATGCGCGAACCGGGCATGCAACCGGTCCAACTCCGCCGGCCAGCAGGCCACATCGACATCCGCCATGACCGGCACAACGAGCCGCTCATCGATACGTTCCGACTGCTTACTGCCGTTGCAGTACTAGGCGCGAACGGCTTCAACAGCTAGCCAGTTTCCTCGAGCGTCTCCCGGACGGCAGCCCTGTCGCCGGATTCGCCGGATTCCACCTTGCCGGCAGGTAACTGCCACGAGAGCTGGCCTTCCGCTACTCGCCTGCGGCGGAGCAAGAAAGGAAGAGCCTCGCCAGGAAACCTGGCGAGGCTCTTCTGGTGCCAGTTCAGTTTAGCTAGGTTCTCGCCACTGAGTCACAGCCCGTTGGCACAGCGATAGGGCGAAAGTGCCGAAATTGTCGCCAACCTTCTCCATGCCCTGACGGTCCGCGACGCCAGGATTCCAGACCAAGACCGGGCACTCACTCTCCCCGTCCACTTGGGAGCAATCGAGCACGATCAAGTTGCCCATCCCGTCGAACATCACGGCAATCAAGTCTGCAGGCATGCCGTACCGGCTTCGAGCCTCCAGAGTCTCAGTTACCGAGCCGAGCAGCTTTTGTCCCATGGCGGGCGTCTGGTAAACGCCGAGGAACTCCTGGCCAGCGATATCCCACGTCCCGAATTCTTCGACTAGGCGGCGGTACGAGGGAGGGAGCGGTGCGCCTAGATCACGCTCAGCGGCGGCGATCGTCCCTGCATCGCACCCGTCTGCAAAGTTTGCGATGTCGTCGTTCGCGCGAACCAGCTCGATCAGCCGCTCACTAGCCTCGATTGCGCTCATCATTCACCCAACCCTTTCGCTCTATCTTTCCAGTACTGAGACTTCCAGGCTTCGAAGGCTTTGCGATCGATTCCGCTAGGGATCTTGGTACCCACCTTCCAATGTAGCTCATAGTAGTTGTCGAAGTGCATGGAGTGCGTCACCTCGGCGATCGGCCCGTCCTGGGTTTGAAGCATGTGGTGGAGGTTCAGTGGCTTACCGTCCGGGCCCATCGGAGCCAATCCCTGCTGCATTCTCTTGAGGTTGGTCCGACCGTACTTGTCCACAGGTGAAACGAAGTGCGGATTCATAAGATCGTCTCGCTGATATATGCGCTGGCCATTGTAGTCGATTGGCGACCAAAACTGGCAGGACGCGTTGTGCACAAGGACTTCAGCGTTGCCGACGAGCACATAATAGGTGTGAATATCGGCGACGGTGAGGTTATGCATGTAGCGGCTGCCTCGGTGGACCCGAGTGGTGCTGACCGTGGCGCGGCCACCGCGAGGAGTTCGGAGGTTGGTGCCAGGTTTAAGTGCCGCGGCGTCGGTCCATTGTTTGCTGGTGTTGTTCCAGAAGGGATGATTCTGGGTGGTCTCCAGTGTGGCGCGTCGGCCGTTCGTTGAGCGGATGCTGATGTCGGCGAGTTCGGTATCGAGATTGCGGTGCAGGGCCGTGACGGGCTTCGGCTGAGTGTTGCCCGTTTCGGGATCGGTAGCAAGGACATGGTCGCCGGTCCGGACGTCACGGATTGCTCTGTGGCTGCCATCGGCGAGGAGGACGGGCGTGTCGGGGGCGAAGCTGTCGGCCTTCTTTGTCTTGCAGGCCTTTTGTTCAATCTTTTTGAGTTTCCGGATGAGCTTCTTAATAGGCTATTCCATCAACCCTTCTTCTCGCGCGAAATCCGTCGCCCAGCGAACGGGCGGGCATCGGGCTTCCTGAGGTGAACGGCCCGGACGCGGCCAGCTACTTCGGCAGCAACGGGGTCAGCACGCGGGTGCGTTGCGGACTGCGGCCTTCTGATGCCGCTTGGCGCCTGCTCGTTGCGCGGGCTTCGGCGTCGCGCATCGACCGCGACTGCCTGCTCGGCACCGGCGCCCGGCTGCCGTTGCGCGCCGAGCATCTCGGCCTGGGCGAGCACGTCATCACCGTCACCGCACGGGACTCGGCGGGCCAGGCGAGCAGGTCCACGGTCCCGATCAGGGTGGTCTTTACGTACCCCTTCGGCGGCTTCAAGGCGCCGGTGGTGACTCCGGAACCGACCAGCGTTAAGGCCGGTAGCACCCTCCCGCGTCCTCTCCACGCACGTGGCGGTGCTCCGTACAACGTGGTCACCGGCGCGCAGGAGTCGACGTCCTCTCCACCCACGTGGAGGTGGTTCGTCTCGATCCTAGTATTCGTCGCCGATGGTGCAGTCGTCTCCACACATGTGGCCGTGCTCCGCCGGACTACGCCGATCTGGTGGCCACACTCGGATCCTTTCCAATCAAATGGAAGTGCTCCGCACGCGGGTCGAGAAGCGCAGAGGGTGCGGTAGTCTGCTGCAAGCACGTGGGTGCTTCGGCATGTACCGCGGGCTCGAGCGCCGCGCCGCTGTCCTCTCCTCATAGGTGGAGGTGTTCCGGACACGACGGTCGTCAAGACCATCGCCCATTGGGTCCTCTCCACGCACGTGGGACTGCTCCGGTATGCCGGCCGCTAGGTCGACACCGGCTTCGTCGTCTCCGCGTGCAGATACTCCGCCGCATCGCTTGATGATGGCTACGGGCATCGCCTGCTCTTTCGAGTTCACCTGTTGCAGAAGTGAACCTTGGCTGCTGTTGGGAGTCGCCATGTACTAGGGCGACGCCAGCAGCACGCAGGCGGGCTCACCTCTCGCAAAACCCACTTCCCTCCTACGTTCGGTCAACAGGAAAGAGTTCGCGGTTCCGGCCCCGGGCGCTCGGCGTTGTGTGGTAGCACAGGGGCCGTTCGTCGAGGCGGACAGTCAGTGGCTTGGCCCTGCGGTCATCTCTGGTGAGAATGCTTCGTGTGGCGGAGATCGCGTACACCAAGGGATGGCATCAGCTCACTACCGACACCTGGGCCTACCTGAGCCCGCCTGGTACGTGGGGCTTTAGCAACTGTGGGCTCGTCGTGTCCGGAGATACCGCACTGCTCGTCGACACCCAGTTCGATCTGCCGATGACGCGGCAGATGCAAGACGCGATAGCAGCGAGAATGCCCGGCGTACGCGTGACAACCGTGGTCACCACGCACGCGAACGGGGATCACTGCTGGGGGAACCAACTCTTTCCGCAAGCCGAGATTATCGCGTCGTCGGCATCGGCGCACGGCATGGCGCACGAGGTGCAGCCCGCGCAGCTTGAGGCCCTCAGCGGACCAGCTTCCGGAGACTCGGCTCTGGGTCACTACATGCGCCGACACTTTGGGCACTTCGACTTCACTGGTATCACCGTCATGCCGCCCGGCCGTACGTTCTCCAACCGTCTGCAGCTGTCGGTCGAAGACACGGCTGTCGAGCTGATCGAGGTCGGGCCGGCGCATACCGACGGAGATGTCATCGTGCACGTTCCGGGCGCCGGCGTGGTCTACACGGGGGACATCCTCTTCGTCGGCGATCACCCGATCATGTGGACCGGACCCGTCGAGAATTGGATTATGGCCTGCGACACCATCATCGCCACCGGCGCACGCTACATCGTGCCGGGCCATGGTCCGGTGACGCACCTCGACGGCGTGCGGGAGTTCCGCGCGTACCTCCAAATGGTCGCCGACCATGCCGCCCATGCCCACGCCGCGGGGGTCCCTTACTGGCAGGCGGCGTCGCAATTGGCGTTGCCAACGCCATACGTTGACTGGGGGCATCCGGAGCGACTCGTGATCACGATGGCGGCTGCCTACCAGAATCTGGGCGACGCTTCCGGGGATCTCATGGATGTCCTGGCGCATGCGGCCGAGCTGGAACAAAGCCTTGCCTCGCGGGTTCGAGGCTCGAAGCTTCGCGGCTGATCAGCTTCCCTCGCCGTCAGTCCGAGCCTCCTTCCAGCGGCATGAGCATCATGATGCGGCTGCCCGGAGCTCGGAGCGGCTCCAAGGCGATGAGTTCGATCGGCTGGACCTTGCGGTGGTATGGCAGGTAGAGCGAGCGGTGGTCGCCATCGGGGTGTACGTAGGCCGTCGGGTTGCTCCAGATGCGCTCGGCGTCCTTGTCTTTGAGGATCTCGGTGAGGACTTCTGTCAGCCGCGTGTTTCCAGGCGCCCGGGCGTGGGCGTACCGCATCTGGGCGAGCATTTGAGGCGCCCAGTCTGTCTCCCATCGGTACAGCTGCTGGCGGGCCTCGGGATACGTGAAGACCCACCGCATGACGTTGTTCTCGTGGCCTGCGACCCAGGGGAACCACGTGAGCATGTGGTGGTTGTAAGCGACGAGGTCCCATGCCTCGTCGTTGATGTAGGCCGGCCACGGCTGGGCGTCGAGCAGCCGCTGGACGACGGCGGTCGACTCAATCGAGGACGAGCGTTGGCGTGCCGGAGGTTCGTGGCCGGTTGCCAGCAGGAACAGCAGGGCCTTCTCTTCGGGGCTGAGCCGAAGGGTGTAAGCGACTCGGTCGAGGAAGTCGGTGCTGTAGTTCTGGCGCTCTCCTCGTTCGAGACTGCTGAGCCAGCCGACGCTGTAGCCGATGAGGGCGGCGGCCATCTCCTGGCTGACCCGTTTACGCCTGCGTGACCGAGCGACTTGAAGTCCCGGGATCTCGTCGGGGTTGAGGCGCTCGCGCCAGGATCGTACGAGCCGTGCAAGTTCGTCGCTGGCTTCGGGCGTGCGAGCGGCAGAGTGATGCGGATCCGGTGTCATCGCGTCCCCCGAAGACGGCTCCTAGCAGGGTGAAGGTGAAGTGGTCTCATGGTCACGAAGCGTCGAAGGTACCAATGGTCATCCAGGTCGTCATGCCAGTTGCTGTGTCACGTACCCGGCAGTGCTTGCGGTTGATGTGCGGTACGCGCGTAGCTATCGATCTAACAGGATTAAACCTTCAGTGGCACTGTGGGTAGTCGCGCTCTCTGGTCATCATCCACCACCAGGAGCAATATGTGGATCTCGATACGGCTCGGCGAGTGAGTCGATGTCCCAGCGCGCCGCTCTGCCAGCGCGAACGGGGCAAGAGAGTGCAGTCATGGAGGCATGTTGGTGGCGCGTACAACGTTGATTATCGGCGCAAGCCAAGGCATCGGCCGGGCAACGGCTGAGCAGTTCATCAAGGCGGGGCACCGAGTCGCGGTCACCTACCGTCGCACCGAACCAGCGCTCGACGCGCTGACCGTCCAGTGTGACGTTGTCGACACCGCGAGCGTGGACAATGCATTTTCGACCGTCGAAGCTGCTCTAGGGCCTGTCGAGGCGGTCGTTGTGAATGCTGGCATCACCCACGACACGTTACTGATGCGCATGGGTGAAGCCGACTTCACGGATGTCGTAGATACCAATCTGACGGGTGCCTACCGCGTGGCTAAGCGGGCGAGTAAGCCGATGCTGCGGGCGAGGTGGGGAAGACTCATCTTCGTGTCGTCTGCGGTGGCGCTCCGCGGTGAGGCGGGGCAGGCCAACTATGCCGCATCCAAGGCGGGTCTCATCGGGTTCGCGCGGTCGCTGGCCCGCGAGCTGGGTTCACGCAACATCACGTCGAACGTCATCGCGCCCGGCTTCACCGAAACGCCGATGACCGCCGTTCTCACCGACGACCAACGCCAGCGCATGCTGGCGCAAATCCCAGCGGGCCGGCCAGCGTCGCCGACAGAGGTCGCCGCCGCGGTGCTCTTCCTCGCTGGAGACGAGGCGGCATACATCAACGGCGCAGTAATTCCGGTGGACGGCGGAGCAGGGATGGGGCACTGATCGATCCGCACGCGAGACGCTGCTTGATCCGGGTGCGTCTGTGCTGTAAATGCCGCTATCTTTAGCCGGAAGACATAGCCGGCCAGGCGGTGGAAAAGCAGAGTCGGCATTGACAGGATACGTAGCGCCCACGGGCAAGGTGTGGTCGCCATAGAACATCCAAAAGAGGGTTCGCCGTCGGTTCGGTCACAGACGACCGGCCGCTCGCCGCTCGCCGCAGCTTGAGTGCGCTGGCGTGCCGGGCCCTTGGCGACTCGACGAGCTGGCTGACCATGACGCTGGTATGTCCGGTGAGCGACCCGCGCCGCAACGGTGTGGGTCGCTCACTGCCATGCACCGGGCTCGCTCCACATGGAGTCGGCTGGCGTTGAACGGCTACGCCGTTGGTGGGGGCGAGCGATTAGCGCGCCCTGCATGGAATTGGCGCTCAGGCAGGCTGCGATAAGTTCGCTCCTCAACCGAACCTGGAGGTCGCCACCGTGTTGGTTATCACTCCGGCGTCAATTCTCTTTGCGATGGGCGAATGGAGGTAAGCCTGATGAGTTCGTCCAGTTCGCTACCCAGCGAGCCGGCGGAAGTCACGATGACGACGGGTAGGTGTATCCGTCGTAGGCGCAAGGCAAAGCGGTGGTCGCTGCGGCGGTTGGCGCAGCAGATGCGGCGAGTCGCGGCGAAGCGTCATGACGTAGCACCCTCCGAGGATTCTCTGCGACAGATGATCAGCCGGTGGGAGCATGACAGGATTGCGCCCAGCGAGTACAACCGGCGCCTGCTCGCCGAGGCCTTGGACGTGAAGGTCGCTGATCTCGGTTTGACGGAGGATCCCGACTTCCCTTGGTAGCCAGACTCAGTGACAGCGCCTCGCCAACCGAACCATCGTCGCCGGCCGTCACTCCGGCGGTCCGATGCGCTATGTCGTGCAAGCTCCGGCTGCGGGCGTCCATTCCATTCGCAACAGTGGAAAAGCTGTCGCAGACCGCTGACTGATCATATTCCCGATAGAATGGCCGCCGTAGCCCGGCATTTCTGCTGGCAGTGTCCGCCTAGGCATGCACCTTCGGTGGAACGCGTCGACCTGTGGCAACCCCCGTCAACACCTGTCGACTTCCCGTCGAAGCGCTGAACCGGCATTGTCAAATGCGTGCTCGAATTGACCACCCATTTGACTCACCATCCACGGCACGTCAGACGCGATGGTCAGTTGAATCGCCGGCGCAGATCAGACAGTCAGATTGCGCATATGCGAGGACGATGAGAAGCCGTGCCGAATCCCATTTGCACGGCGTCTGGTGCGGCCTGCCATGCCCCATCTCCCGGCCTCGATTCGTACGGAGCCGGCGTAACTCAGGGGCCATGGAGGGCCCGGCTACTGGCCTCCATGGCAAGCCCACCGCGTTCCACCCGTCTTGAGGAGGCCTGCCAAGTGTCCGTGTTCGTAGACGACGGCTCCGTTGTCCCCCGTGCAGCGGAGGCAGCAGCGGCTACAGCAAACACGGCGAGCTTGGCTGGACCCTTGCTGGCGGGGCAGCGAACCACTGCCCCGCCAGCACGTGGTCTCGTCGACAACAGTTCTTCCGCCCAGCCGCGAGCGGTACCGGCAGGTTTCGGCCCAGGTACAGCCGTCGAGCGGGTATGGCTTCCCGCGGCGTCGCTGCGAACGGTGGGTAATGCGATTGCGGTGTCTTCGGCCGATGGGGGTGTCGGCCGCTCCACTCTCACTGCCACCCTCGGCGGTCTGCTTGCGCTCGCCTGCCCGGACCCGGTGATCGCGGTCGACATGAACACCCGCTGGTGGGGCGGCCTGGGTAAGCGCGTAGGCCGCACAAACGCGGGCACCGTATGGGACGCCGTCCGAGACGTCCACACGCTGACCAGGCCGACCGAGGTCGAGCGGTGGGTGCAGCGTGGTCCGACGGGCCTGCACGCCCTGGTCGGCGAGGTCGAGATCAGCCGCGAGCGGCGTCCCCCAACATTGTACGAGGCGATGGCCGTCGTCGCCGCGTTGCGCCCGTTGTATCGGCTGGTCGTGCTGGATCTTCCGGCGGCCGATACCCGCGGGGCGTGGCTGGCTCTGGCCGAGGCGACCGTGCCGATGCTGGCCGCCCGGGCGACGACCGACAGCTTGCAGCACACCATGCGGTTGCTGGCACAGCTGCGCGCCGCCGGCCTCCACACCGTCGCGGACCAGGCGGTCATCGTCGTCATGACGGCGACCCCCGCTATGCCGCGAGACGTCCGTGCCGTCGCACGGCAGGCGGGCACCGTGGCGGGAGCGTTGCTCACCGTTCCATACGACCCTGCGCTTGCCGCAGCGTCGCCAATCGACGTCCGTCGGCTACGCCGGGCCACCCGCCGGGCCGTGCTCGACCTCGCCGCCGAGGTCCTGCGCCACTGCCCAACGAGCTCCGAGCCCATACCCGCCGTCCAGGTTGCCGCCAGCACGGCAGCTGGGACGGCCGCCTCCCTGGCTCTCCAGAGCGTCCCGTCCGGCAAGGAGCGTCGCTGATGTCCTCGCCTTTACTAACTCAGGCGTCGATGCTGCTGCATTCGGCAGGTCAGCACATGCTGCGCGCGCCAAGCCCTGTGCCCCCACCGGCCGACTCGGGCTTCGACTTCAGCCGCGTCCGACCCGATCCTGCCGCGGTGCCCGGCAACGGCGAAATCTTCTACACGATCACCAACGCGTGCATGTTCCTGGGCATCGTCGCGGCGGTGGCCGGCCTCGTGGCTGGTGCTATCGCCTTCGGCGTCGGCCCTATTTTCGGCGCCCATCTAATCTCTGACCGGGGCAAGAGCATGATGTGGAAGGCGGGCTTGGTCGCCATCGTGGTCGGGTCGGCTACCACGATCATCGCCTTCCTGCTCTCCCAGCAGTGAGTGGCCGGCCAATGCTCCGTAGCCGATTCCTGTCCGCGCTGATTGCCGGGTGCCACAGAGCACCAGATGCTGCACGTACCGCTCGTAGCCGAGCCACCGTCCGCGCGGTCCTGCTGCTCTGCACGATGCTGATCGGCGTCCTCGCGTGTGCAGGTCAGGCTATGGCCGCGCCGACGCCGACCCCTGCACCGCCGACGCTTCCCACTCCACCACCGTCCGGTGGCGCGTGCGCCGCGAAGAACGGTGGCCTGACGGCGTGGTGCATGGATTGGGCCGTACACACCGACACCCCGCCCGCTGGCGCCGCGTCGCACTGGCTGACCCGCTGCAGCACGGTCGGTGTGCCGTTGCGCGCCGCGTGCGAGGCCGCGTCCCTGACCTTGACCAGCCCGGCGCCGGACAACACCGCCTCGGTGCTGCTCGACGGGCCACCTGACGCGAGCGGCAACGCGGCCCTGGTCGCGTGCGGCCTGTTCATCGACAAGGTCAAGGCTGAGCCGGCGCAGGCCGCTGCGTGGACCGCCAAGCACGACCAGTGCGTCCAGCTCACGCCGCAATACGTCGCGGCCCTGTTCGTGCCGGCGCCCGCATCTACCCCGGACGACGATGCCTGCGATGCCCTCGACGTCGCCTGCAAGGTCGCGGCCGGAGTGAGGGAGGCCCTGGCCGCGGGGGTCGGTGCCGGGATCCAAGGCTTCGTCGACCTGGTCGTGCAGGGCATGGTCGTGATGCTGTCCTGGCTGGCGAAGCTGGTGTTCACCACCACGTCCATCGCCGCGGCCGACGACGCCTTCTACACCGTCTACAACAGCCTCGCCGGTGTGCTGATCCTGCTGGTGTTCATCTTTTTCCTGATCTCGACGATCATCAACGGGTTGCGCGTCAACGGTCCGGGGCCGCTGTCCAGCATCGGCGGCCTGATACGGGCGATCCTCGGTATCAGCTTCGCGGGCGGGATCGCCTTCATCATCGTGCAGGCCTGGGACACGGCCACCAACGCGCTGATCGAGCACAATGCGCGCACCCCGTACGATCCCTCGCGCTGGGTGAAGGGCATCACCGCCCTGTCCGGCGGCGCGGGGACGGGTTTCGTCGCGCTGTGCATCGCCTTCATGTCGATCATCGGGCTGATCCTGCTGTTCATCATGATGCTGTTCCGCGGGTTGCTGACCACCGGCGCGGCGCTGTTCGGAGCGATGGCGATGACCGGTCAGGTCATGCCGGAGACCCGGCACTGGGGACGCCGCTGGTTCTGGACCGTCAACGCCCTGGCCAGCTCCAAGTTCTTCATCGCTGCGTTGTGGATCTACGGTAGCCGCTCGGCGTACGAGTCCGACCTGTTCACCAGCTTGAAGGCGTTGCTGCTGATCTGGGTGATGGTGCTGACGCCGGGCATCCTGCTGCGGCTGACGACCATGTGGGACGGCTACCTGTCCGACGTCAACGCCCGCGCGGTGCTGTCGGCGACCGGCACGGCTGGTGACATCGGTGCGGGATTCGGCGACGGGCTCACCCGGGGCCTGTCCGCAGGTGGCGGCGGTCCGGGTGATGAGGCGGCCGGGCAGATGAACGCCATCAGCGCCGATATCGCCACCACCCCTGGCCAGATGGCCGGCCTGGAGGACGGTCCCGTCTCGGAGGCGGCCGAAGCGATCGAGACCAGCGACGACGGCGGCCAGGTGGGCGATGTCAGTGAGCTAGGGGTTACTTCCGAGCACACCTCGGGAGGCGTCGCGGAGAAGGGCGACAACGATCGGCCGAACGCGGATGAGGCGGAGGCCGTGCAGGTCGGCACCAACAATGCCCGCCATGACGCCGCCACCGGCGAGCTCACCGTGCCCGGCGACGCCACCGGAGCCGACGCTCTGTCACCGGGCGCGTCGCCGGCGAGCGACTCCCCGCGGGACGCGAAGAGTACGGGTGGCGCAGCACCCGGCGAGGCTGCAGGCGATGCCGCGCCGGGTACGGGCAGCGCCGATCCGGGTGGCGTAGCCGGCGCAGGCGGCGCTGCTGGCACAACCGCCGGGGAAGGCGTGGACTCGCCGAGCGCGAGCGGCTCCGCTGCAGGCCCCCAGGAGTCGGGGGAGGGCACTCCGGTTGCGCAGGAGCCTGCCACCACGGCCCTGGTGTCCGGCAGCGACCCGGATCGAGGCACCGACGACGACACCTCAGCACGCGGTCCGCGCGGCGGCGGCGAGCCAGGCCCAACGGGCGCTGGCGGCGGCGCGGGCGGCGGGTCTGGTGGTGCCGCCTCGGGCGCGGCCGACGCCGCGATCGTGGCGCTCTAGAGACGGGAGAACCATTCGTGATCCAGTTTCAGTTCCCGCCGCGTTCCAGCAGGGGAGCGGTCCTGGGCTTCGCCTGGTCGCAGCTGGCGATGGTCGTC
Organism: Couchioplanes azureus; assembly: GCF_014648355.1. Lineage (GTDB taxonomy): Bacteria > Actinomycetota > Actinomycetes > Mycobacteriales > Micromonosporaceae > Actinoplanes > Actinoplanes azureus. The sequence continues at coordinate 71,261 of NZ_BMQY01000013.1, read as the reverse complement.
GCCGGCATCATCACCGCGGTCATCGGGCTGAACCTGCTGACCCTCGGCCGCCGGTGGAGCGCCATCGGTCTGTTCACGCTCGCGGCGCTGCTGGTCACGTTGGGCCTGTTGCGGCTCAAGGGCCGGCGCATCACCGAATGGCTACCGGTCGTCGCAGGCGCCATGTTGCAACGGTGGACCGGGCAGGACCAGTACCGCGGGGGACCGTTCGCCGCGAACGCCGCCGCGCACATGGACCTGCCCGGCCCAGCCGCAGGCTACGTATGGCTGGCTGCAACCGCATCGGACGGCCACACCCAGATCGGGCTGCTGCACCACCGCAAAGAACGCACAGTCACCGCCACGCTGGCGTGTTACGGCTCCAACTTCGTCCTGGCCGATCGCAGCGTGCAGGAGCGGCGGCTGGTCGACTGGGCGCAGGTGCTGCAGATCCTCGGCAGTGAGTACGCCGACACCGGCCTGATCCGCTGGGGATTGAGCAGCCGGGCCGTACCGGACACGGGCAACCGCGCCCAGCGGTACCTGATCCATCGCACGGTCGACACGACCAGCTCCGCGTACGGGTCGCTGGCCGAGCTGACCGCGGCCGCGGCGCCGGCAGCGCAACGCCACGAGACATCGCTGACCGTGGTGTTCGACCTCGCCCGCATGTCCGCCGAAATCACCGAGGCGGGCGGCACCGACGCGGCGATCGCCGCGGTCGTGCTGGACCGGCTGACCGGGATCGACGCGGCCGTCACCGAGGCCGGCATCACCACCGGCGGCTGGCTGTCCCCGCGCGCCTACGCCGCAGTGATCCGGACCCAGTTCGACCCACAGGATCAGGAAGTCGTCGACCTGCGCGGCGGCCACCGCGGCATCGGATCGGGTGTGGCGCCGCGGCTGGCAGGCCCGGTCGCCGCCCGTACCGTCGGCTGGCACACCTACCAGCACGACTCCGGTTACTCGCGCACCTTGTGGGTGGCGGAGATGCCGCGGCAGAAGATGGGGGCGACGTGGCTGACGCCGCTGTATACGCGCACGACGTGCCGGCGCACCGTCACCCTGCTCGCTCAACCGGTCCCGGCCGCGCTGGCGCAGCTCGCCGCCCGCCGCGACAAGGTGTCCCGGGCGGGCGACGAGTTGACCAAACGCAAACTGCGGCTGGTCCGCACGGCGCGTGAGGACGATGAGGCCCGCGCGGTCGAGCAGATCGACCGCGAGCAGGCCCAGGGCCACGTGCGGTACCGCTACGCGCTGCTGGTCACCGTTACCTCCGCCACGGAGAAGTCCCTCGAGCGTGACGTGCGCAGCGTCAAGCGGATCCTGTCGCGCGCTGGGTGCGAGGCCGTCAGCTTGGCGGGGGAGCAGGACCAGGCGTTCGCCGCCGGCGCTCTGCCCCTGGCTCGCGGGCTCAAGCCGATGCGGGGATGGTCGGCATGACCGGCCGCCGGCTGCGCCACGAGGGCTCGCTCGCCGACCGCATCAGCTCACGGGCGCAGGCCCGCGACGACGCCCGCGCACGGGCAGCGGTCGACCGCGAAGAACGCGCGGTCGCCCGGCAGAGCGCGCGGCTGCTCGGCCCGCCCCCGGTCGGCAAGCGCGGCGGCTCGGGTCGTGCGGCCGGGCGGGTGTTCTGGCGGCTGCGGCTGCCCCCTTTGGTCACCACCTCCGCGCAGCTCTGCTCGGTGTATCCGTTCGTCGCCGACCCCGGCCTGCCCGTCGACGGCCCTCTGATCGGTATGGAGGTGTACTCCCGGTCGGCGTTCACGTTCAGCCTGCACGAACTGTACCGGGCGAAGATCGTTACGGCGCCGAACATGGTCGTCACCGGGGAGATCGGCACCGCCAAGTCCAGCCTGCTGAAGACCTTGGCGTTTCGCGGGATCCCGTTCGGCACCCGGTTCTACGGCACCGACTACAAGGGCGAGTACGACCAGCTCGCCGCCGCCGCGGGCATCACCCCCGTACGGATCGGCCCCGGTCTCGGAGTGATCATGAACCCCCTCGCCGGTATCCGCCGGCACCCGCAGCAGACCGAACCGCAATGGCTGCAGCTGCAACGCTCGCGTCGGCTGTTGCTGCTGGAGGGCCTGCTCGAAATTCAGCTCGGACAGCCGCTGAGCGAGGCGGAACGCTCGCTGATCGAGTACGCCATCGACGCCATCACCGGCGACGCCACCAGCAGCGACCGGATGGCGACCCCGACGTTGAGCGGCGTCCTGGCGGTGATGGGTGACGCCGCACGATGGCAGCACCGCCTCGATCAGCTGCACTACCCGCTGCAGGTGTTCATCCACGACTCCCGCCGGGTGCGCCTGGCCCTGGAACGACTGATCTCCGGTGCCCTCGGCGGCGTCTTCGACGGGCCCACGGAGTCCAACGCCCGCCTGAACTTCGATGAGCCGGGCGCGATCCTGGACCTGCGCACCATCCGCGGCTCCGACCAGATGACCGCGATGGCGCTGACCTGCGCCCAAAGTTGGCTCGAAACCGAGCTGTCTGTTCCCGGCGCGCCACCGCGGGTGTGTGTCTATGACGAGTTCGCGCTGATCGCCCGGCATCTGCCGCTGATCCGGCGCATGCGCGAACAACTCAAACTCGCCCGCGCCTTGGGCATCGCCAACGTGCTCGCGTTCCACCGCTTCTCCGACCTCGCCGCATCCGGGGCGGCCGACTCCGAACAGGTCCGCATCGCCCGCGGCCTGATCGAGGACTCCGGCGTGCGGGTCTCCTACCGCCAAGCGGTCGGCAGCCTTGAGCAGGCCCGCGAGTTCCTGGGCACCTCCGACGTGGAGACCGACCTGCTGCGGTATCTGCGCCAAGGCGTCGGCCTGTGGAAGATCGGCAACCGGTCCTTCGTCGTCAAGCACCAGCTGTCACGACTGGAGACGCCGATGGTGCACACCGACAGCCGCATGGAGTACGTCGAGGGCGTCGACGACCTGTCCGACGCCGACTACGACCACCGCCTCGAAGCCGCCTCCACCGGCGCCGAGGAGGCGAACTGATGCCCGCGCCGCTGTCATCTCCCGGCCACCATGTGCCGCGGCGCGGGCTAGCCCGCGCCGACATCCTGGTCCGCCTGACTCTGCTGGGCATCATCGCCGCCCTGACCCCCCTCGCGGTCGGGTCGCTGTGGTGGGCCGGGCAGCTCTCCAGCCTGCTCACCCACGCCACTTGGCCCGACACGACGATCGGCGCGGCGCCCGGCATCGCCCTGCATCTGCCCGCTCACACTGCCGACCCGGCCCAGGCGTGGCCCGCCGCGGCGCGCAGGCAGCTCGGCCCCGCCTGGCTGATCTATTCGCTATGGGCGCTGACGTTCAGCGCGGCCGCCACCGGCATCACCGCACCCGTGCTCGCCGTGGCGCGCCGGCACGTGCGCCGCCGGGGATTCGCCCACCGCCGCGACCTGCACCGGGTGCTCACCGCCGACGCCGTGACCGCGCGCGTCGACGTGGTGCGCCCCGGCCTGACCGTCACCCCAGACGACGACGCGACCGTCCGCGCCGCGAAGCACGCCCGCGCGCAGGATCCGCTGGAGACCGGCCGGTTCCTCGGCACCGACATCCTCACCGACCAACCGCTGTACCTGGCCAACGAGTACACCCTGCTCGCCGCCGCGGTACCGCGCTTCGGCAACAAGACCACCCGCTACGTCATCCCGGCCGTCGCCGACGCCCGCGGCGCCGTCCTGACCACCTCCACCCGCCTGGATGTCGCCGAGGTCACCTACGAGCACCGCGCGACGATCGGCCCGGTCCACATCTTCGAACCCCAAGGCGAGATCCGCGGCGTGCCGCGCATGGCCTGGTCACCGATCGAGGGCGCCGCCGACCCGATCGTGGCGATGCTGCGCGCCAACGGCTTCGCCGCCGGCTCTGGCATCGGCGACGAGAGCGTGGAGAACGGCAAATGGTTCCGCGATCAGGCGGCCACCATCCTGCGCGGCCTGCTGCACGCCGCCGCCCTCGACGACCACGCCACCATGCTCGACGTCCTCGCCTGGTCCCAGAACCCGGCGAACAGCCGGCCCGAACGGATCCTGCGCGCCCACGGCGTCGATGCCTGGGCGGACCGCCTCGCCCGGCACCGCGAAACCACCGGCCGGGCCCGCGACACCATCCAAACCGTCGTCGCCGGCGCCCTGGACGCCTTCAACGACCCCCGCGTGCTGACCGCCTGCTCCCCACCGCGCGGCACCCAATTCCGACCGGTCGACTGGCTACGCGAGTCCGGCACCATCTACCTGGTCGGCACCCGCGACGCCCAAGCCCTGATTGCCCCGCTCCTCGCCGCCCTCAGCGAAGACATCCTCTACCAGGCGAAACGCCTCGCCCTGACCGCGCCGGGCGGCCGCATCGAACCCGCGCTGTACTTCATCGGCGACGAAATCGCCAACATCGCACCCCTACCCTCACTGCCGTCGCTGATGAACGAGGGAGGCGGCAGCGGGATCGCCGTCAATGTGTTCGCCCAGAACACCCACCAGATCCTCGAACGCTGGGGCGACAACGGCGGCCGCGCCATCCTCGACTCCGCCAGCGCCCGCCTGCTCATCGGCGGCTCCTGCGACGTCACCGGCCTACGCGACGCCCAATCCCTCGCCGGGCAGGTCAACGAGGTGTCCTCCGGACACTCCTGGGGCGGCGGCCGAGCCAGCGTCACCGAGAACGTGCGCCGGGAGAACCTGTTCGACCTCGCCGAGCTGCGCACCCTGCCCGAAGGCCGCGCCATCGCCCTGGTCGGCAACCTGCCCCCGGTCGAACTCAGCGTGCCGGCCTGGTGGCAACGCCCCGACGCCGACCAGCTCACCGCCGGCCGCGACGCGTTTCGCCGCCGCCTGGCGAAGGCGGCCTGACATGGACGACTTCACCTACCAGCTACCCGACGAGGCTCCGCCGGAGATGGCCGCCATCGCCACCCTCGGCCAGGGCCTGCACGGCCTGCTCGCCTCCATGACCGAGCTGCACACCCAACTCGCGGCGCTGCGCGAACAACACGAGGCGCTGCACAAGCGCGTCGACGAGCAGGCCGGCACGGGCGCCAGGAAGCGCAGAGCCCCGCCGGGGATCCCGTGGCCGCTGCGCTGGGCCGAACTCGACCACACGGGCGCGTCGCAAGCCTGGGTTTGGCTTATCGGCTGGGTCGCCTGGCTCGTCGAGCGCTACCAGCTCGTCGAAGAGCTGCCGTCCTGCTGGCCGCAGCACCCCGCCCTCGTAGAGGAGCTCACCGCGCTGGCGGCCGGCTGGTACGCCGCCTACGACGAAACCGCCGACGCCGCCGCCCCGCTGGCGTGGCACGAGCGCTTCACGCGCGCCCGGATGCGGCTGCGCGAGTGGGACGACTACACCCGCTGCCGCAACGGCACCCACACCACCCGGCAACTCGACCTCGACTGGCCCGACACCTGGCGTGCCGGCGCCTACGACATCGCCGAAGCCGACGTCGCCCACCGCCCCCCACCACCCCACCACCGGAGGTGACCGGCGATGACCCAGCCCGCGCAGGTCGCCTCCGCTGCCGACTGGGCCGACCTCGTCGCCGCCCTGCGCAACGAGATCTACCTCATCGAAGGCTTCTACGACGCCCTGACCAGCGAAGCCGAGAACAACACCGATGCCAACCCCACGCCCGCACCAGCCGCTGACCGGACACCCGCCCTCGAACCCGAGGAGCACACGCCGATGACCGACCGCGACCTGCAAGCAGAACACGAGACCGAGCACGAGATGCGCGAGGACTACGAAACCGACGGCGAGCTCGACGGCGACAACGACCCGCCCACCGATCCCGCCGACCACGACCTGGAGACCGAATGATCACCAGCGCAGCAGACCTGCACGCCGCCGCGGCGGCCGAGCCGGAGCCGAGCGACGACCGCGCCCGCTACCTGCAAACCCTGCGCGAGCTCAACGCGCACGGCGCCGCCATCAGCACCGCCCTGCTCGAGGCACCATTCGCCGACGGGCCGCACGCCCGCACCACCGCCCTGACCAATCTGCACCACCGCCTGCGCGCGATGGCCGCCCTTGCCAACCACGCTCTCGGCGGCTGGCCCGAACCGTCCGAAACCGTCGACCAGCCCCAAACGTCCGAGCGGCAGGCCGTGCAGTGACCACGCGCCGGGCCTTGCTTACCGCGATGACGCTGGCGGTGGGGGCCGCAAGTGCCTGCACCACGTCCGCATCGCCGCAGCCGACCACCGGCCCCTCAACCGCCGCCGAAATCGTGCCGACAGCACCCACCCACCCCGAACACGACAACGCATACGAAGGCACCGGAGACGCACCCACTGCGGCACCGCCACCGCAGGCCCTGCTCACAGTGCAGGCCTATGTGCGGGCATGGGCACGACCCGACCTCGACGCCACGAACTGGCTGGCCGGTGTCACCCCCTACGTGACGCCGGCATACCGGCAGCTGCTCACCACCGTCGAGCCCGCCAACATTCCCGCCCACACGGTCACCGGCCCACCCGTGGTGGTGTCCTCAACCACCGCCGTCGTCGTCGCCGACGTCCCCACCGACACCGCAACGGTGCGGGTCACCTGCACCCACACCGGTGGCCGCTGGCTGGTGGCAACAATGCAGCCGCGGGAGGCCGCCGGTGAGTAAGCGCACCTGGCTCATCGCCGCCATCCTCGGTGCTGTCCTGCTGATGTGTGGCCTGCCGATCGTCGCGGTGCTCTCCACGCCCACACCCGCCGATGCCTGCGCCTCCACCGCACGGGGGAGCAGCGGACCCGCCACCACGCGCCAGCATCCCGGCGCGATCGGGCCGTGGACGGACGCGCAGATCGGCAACGCCGCGATCATCGTGGCGACCGGCGTCGAGATGCACCTACCCGCGCGCGCCTACGTCATCGCGGTCGCCACCGCGATGACCGAATCCCGGCTGATCAACTCCAGCGTCGCCACCGACCACGACTCCGTCGGGCTGTTCCAGCAACGCCCCAGCCAAGGATGGGGCACCGTCGCCCAGCTCACCGATCCGGTCTACGCCTCCCGCAAGTTCTACAACGCGCTCACACGCGTGGACAACTGGGAGACCCTGCCGTTAGCCGTGGCGGCGCAGACCGTGCAGCGCTCGGCCTACCCCGACCGGTACGCGAAATTCGAGAACGACGCCGAGAAGGTCGTCGTCGCCGTCGCCGGCGTCGCCTCCATCACCGACCTGGCCGGAGCCAGCCTGGCCGACTGCGGCCCGCCCGTCGTCGTCGCTCCCGGCGGTTGGACGCAGCCCGTGCGCGCCGACGTCGGCTCCGGATTCCGCACCGCCGAGCGGCCTACACATGACGGTGTCGACCTGAGCGCGAAGCGCCACACCGTCATCCGCGCCGCCTCCGCCGGCACAGTTGTGTGGACGGGCTGTGACAACGACACCGGCAGCTGCGACGTCGACGGCAGCCCACAGATCCTCGGTTGTGGCTGGTTCGTCGAAGTGCTGCACGCCAATCGGATCGCGACACGGTACTGCCATATGGTCCGCAGACCTGACGTCTCCCGCGGCCAGCGCGTCAACGCCGGCGACGCCCTCGGCCTGGTCGGTTCCTCCGGAAACTCCTCCGGTCCGCACCTGCACTTCGAGATTCATCGCGACGTCACCTGCGACGCCGGCCACTGCGCCCTGGACAGCAGCAACGCCCACGACCCCGTGGCGTTCATGCGGCAGGTCGGCGCGCCGCTCGGCCGCTGACGCCCTGAAGAACGGACACCTCATGTTCCCGACCACGTTGCCCTGGTCGCACCGCAGCCGGCCTCATCACTCGACGGTCGGCAGGCCCTACGCCCCGGTGCTCCTGCCAGCGTTCCGTCGCTTTCCGGCGCACGGGCATCGCCGCGAGCGCCGACACCTGCGCGACATCGCCGCCGCTGACGACGAAGACGGAACCACCCATACACGCGGCGCCGCCTCGTACGCCCGCTGAACCCCTACACGACCGGAGGGCTCCACCGTGTCGCACTCTGCCGATCAACCACCTGACCCCGCGCCCACATCCTCCGAGGAGGGGAGCACACCGCCTCGTCCCCGACGACACCGCGGCATCCACCGCAAACCGATCGCCTGGCCGCGATGGCTGTCCCGACTTCTGCGAGGCCGCTCATGAGCTCAACACCCGTCGACGACGGTGCCCCACACTTCGCCGAACCCGCGAACTCCCGGGCGAGACGGCCGGGCAAGGTCGACGACGGCGACATCGTCTCCGCACTGTGCCGCACCGCGAACCTGGTCCGGCAACACCTCGAGCACACCGTCCTGCGCCCCGCCGACCTGATCTGGACCACCTACGACGTGCTGCACCTGGTCGTGGCGCACCGCACCATCGCCACCCGCACCGTCGCAGCGACCAACGGCATCTCCAAATCCACCGTCACCGTCGCCGTGCGCACGCTCAGCGCCCGCGGCCTGATTCGCCGCAGCGTCGACCCCGGCGACCACCGCCACGTTCTGCTGCGCCCCACCAGCGTCGGCTGGCAGGTCCTGCACGAAGTACGACCCCGCATCACCGAGGAACAGCAACGGCTGCTCGTAGGACAAGTCCCCGGCCTCGGTGCTCGCGCGCTCGCCGTGCTGCGCGCTACGGCCGAAGCACACGGGACCTAGCGCCGCTTCCGCTCAACTCCACGCCTGGAGAACCCGCATGCTCATCATGTTCAACACACTCATCGGCGTGTGTGCCGGCGCCGCCCTGCTACTGGTCCCGCGCTACTGGGCCACCCTCCGCGGCGAACACCTACCACTGCAACTCGTCCACGAACCAGGAGAACCCAGCGGCTGGGCCGCAACATTCGGCGTCCTCGGCGCCCTGCTGACCGGCCTGGGCTTCGTCATGACGATCAGCCATCCCCTCGCCCCGGCCAAGCCCTACATCGACACCATCTTCGGCGAACCGTCACTGATGCTCGGCGTCATCCTGCTCGCCGCCGCCTGGTACCTCGGCCATCGCAACACCCTCACCGTCGATCAGCCGCGCCTACCAGGATTGCTGGCGTCGATCAGCTGGGTCATCTTCATCCTCGGTACCGTGCTGGTCTGGTGCACCCTGGCCATCGCCCGCTTCAACGTGATCGGCGCCGCGCCGGCCACCGAACCCATCACCGGGCTCCTGCATGACTATCCGGTCGTTGAGAACACCTTCTTCATCGCCGTCCTCTACGGCCCGGCGGCCCTTGGCTGCCTACTCTTTCCCTTCGCCCTCGACCCCCGAAGACGCCGGACCTGGCTGACTCTCTACTGGTGCTGGACCGTCGCCGGCCTCGGCTTCACCGCGTTCAGCGCCATGAACTTCTACACCCACACCGGCATGGTCATCAACATGGTCCCCGGCGGCGCGGACTACCGCTGGTAGCACGCCGTTGTGGGCATCTTCGCGGTTCTGAAACCTCTCGGCCGATACGCCGTAGGGACGGCTTTGACCACAAGTCCCAGACCTGGCGTCTCGCCAGCCCCTTCCAGGGGGCAGTGCTCTCGTCATGGGCGACAAGGATTCATCCCGCAGAGGGGCGACACCGGTCTGTCAGTCGACGACTAATCCCCGCTGCTAACGAAGGGGGACTTCAGCGTGCGGTTCGTGCTGGCCCTGCAGCATGCGGTGCTCAACTCTGACCTGCCCGCTCCGGCACGTCACCTGCTGCTGTCCTTGGCCGTCAAAGCCGACTGGGAAACTGGCGCCATCCCGACCGCTCATACCCCGGCGTTGTCCACGCTGAGCACTATGACGGGCTTGTCGAAGTCCACGGTCGCTGAGTGGCTGGACGTGCTGCAAACCGCCGGCTGGGTCAAACGCGACCGGCCCACCAAGGGCGGTAACAGCAGCCGCACGCACTACACCTTGCTCATCGGTGTCCCAAGTGTGGCCAAGCCCGAGCGCGCTTCACGCCGCCGTGCCAAGGCGCCCGGTAGTCCGCCCAGCGGACAGGTCCGCCTGGCGGACACTGCGAGCTGTCCGCCAAGCGGTACACGGGCAGTCCGCCTGGCGGACAGCAGCAGGCCGCCAGGCGGACACGCATCTATTAAGAACTCTCCTCCGGAGAGTTCCATCTCCAGAGACCGTCCCACGCGCGCTGCCTACCGCGTTTCGACGGGTTCCCTCCGCTCTCGATCCCAGGACGCCAGCGAAGGGTCCCGGATACCCGACGACTTCCGGCCCACCGAGGAGATGCGTTCCTGGGCGTGTGCGAACACTCCCAACGTCGGACACGTCGCCACCGAGGCCTTCATCGACTACTGGAAAGCCCAACCCAGCCCTCGGGGCCTGAAGACCGACTGGACGGCCGCCTGGCGTAATTGGATGCGCCGAGAACAAGTCACCCTCGAGCTCCGCCCCGGCTTCCGGGGCACGGCCGTGCAGACCGTGATGGAGGCGCGACCAACACTGCCGCGCCCCGCGGAAGAGATGTGCCGCGACCATCGTGGCCACCGGGCCGTCACGTGTGGCCTTTGCCGCGCCGAACGCATCGCAGCGGACAAATGATGATCGGTTGGGGCCGCATCATTCGAATCGACGCTGGCGAACTTGGCATGGCGGCCCGACGGTGCATGGCCTCAATGGATGAGGCATCGCTCACGCGTGGGAGGTTCGCCCGTTTCCCCGCGACACGAGTGCTTGCAGCGCCATCGGCACGCTGCTATCGGCGGCGATGGCGTGGTTCGGTCCTGCTCATCGTCGTCAGGCGCCCTGACGCCAGTGGCTTAGGTGTCGTAGATGCCGCAGTCCCACGGCGCCGCGAAGGCCATGTAGTTGCCGGGCTCCGCGGTCACCCACCAGATGTCGTCCAGGTCTTCGGGTGCCTGAGCGATGAGTCCGAATTCGGCGCCGAAGCGGGTGACGGCGAACGGTTCCACCTCGATCCGGCCGAAGGTGACCTCGCCGAGTTCCTTAAGCCGGGCTTGGTAGACCTGCTCCACCTCGGCACCGTCCAGACTGTCGGGAACATTCAGTTCGTCGATCTTGGCTTCCAGGAAGCGCCCGTCCCGGTCGAACAGGTACACGGCCATGAAGTCTTGGTTGATGTCAGAGCCGTCCTTGCCGGGCAAGAAGGGTGTGGTCAAGAAGAACTGGCGGCCGTCCGTGAGGCGCCCAACGTATCGCGCGTCGAAGTCGTCGTGATTGATGGCGATGCGGCTCGGCCGGCCTTCTTCATCGGAAGCGGCGAGCGCAGGTTTCGCCCCGGTGCCACATCCGTCGTCGAAGGCGCCCGGAATGCACCCTCCGGCAAAGCAGGTCCCTGCGACTAGGGACACGATCACACCAGCCATGCGTGCCCAAGACCTGCTGCCCGGACGACCTCTCAGCGATTTAACCTTCTCGGGCACTCTGTCAGCCGGCCGATCCGGGGAAGATTTCCAAGAGCCAATATCCGGTCGAGCCGGCGACGCCGCCATCTGCGCGTCCGGCGATGCCGCGACATTCCAGTCGTTCGTCGATGTAGTCGTCGACTCGGCGGTGTGGATCGAGCTCTTCGGTTGGTGTGCCGTCAAGGCGGCTGATGAGCAGTAGCTGATTCTCCTCGTCGAGGAGTTCCAGCGCAGTAGCCAGGTCATGTTCGTCGCCTGGCGGCGGGTCGTTCACATCCTCGTGTTGCCAGACGATGATCGGTTCGGGTTGGGGGTGGTGCTCGGCGATGGTGACGAGCGCGGGTACGACCGCGTCGAGTAGTCGGGTAGCGATCTGATTTGCGTTCTCCTCGAGCGCGCTGAGCGTTACAACGAGTTCCAGATGCCCGCGAGCGGCGTCGAGGCGGGCCGTCACGGCAGGCGTGGTGTCGGTGTCGTCCGTGACGGTGATCGTGATGCCGACGGCGTGTGGCGTCGCCCGGGTGAGGAAGTCGTCCCAGAGGGTGAGGCAATGTTGAGTGGTATTGACGGCGGAGTGCAGCGTCTTGGACTTTCTCGCCGGAAGGCTAGGAATCTGAAGTGTCCAGGTCACCGGATGCGGATGGTCCATGCCGTCACCTCTCCATCAGGCGTAGCGACGGTGTGCCGTGCGCCAACCGCGCCGAGGGCATCGAGCACTGTCTGGTGCTGCCTGGTCACGATCCCGGATAGGGGCTCCTTCGCGACGAGCAACAGTTGATCGGGATCGGTGCTGTGTGCGAGGCGTTGCAGGTGGACCGCGGCCGCGGCGTAGCGAGAGGGTCCGGACGGTCGTGGACGGAACGGATCCTCCAGCTCGGGCCGACTGCGACCGGCGCTCGGGCCGACGGCCGCGGGTGTGCCGATGCCGTATTCCTCGCCGATCGCGTGCAGTGCCTGCTGTACAGCCTGGAAGAGGCGTAGCCCGGTCAGCCCGTCTCCCACGTGCGGGTCGGAGAACCAGGAAGATGGGATACGGAGTCCGCAGCGGATCTCCTTCGGGCCTCCGCAGTTCTTCTTCCTGAGATACTCCACGCTCACCGACGTGTCGTCATGCGGTAGCAGGTGCACCATGACGGCACTGCGGGCCGGGAACCGCTGCTTGAGCCATGCCGCGCCGGCGAAGCAGCGGTTGAGCCTGTCCTCGACACTCTCTGCGACAACAACCGTGGCCCGCCAGTAAGCCAAGGGATCGACCCCTGTCGGCATCCTGTGCGATGCCGACAGGAAGATCCAAGAACTCACGACGCCACTCCTACCTGCACGTCTTCTTCATGCCGACGGGCCTTTGGCCGTACCGCAGAACGTAAGTCAGACACATGTTCCACTCCCAGTATCTGGCAGCGTACCGGTTCGGGAATCGAAGGATCGAGACGACCTGGCATTTCCCGTACGTCCTGGGATCATTCTGGCATTGTCGTCTGCTTTCGTTGGCGCGATCCCTGGGTGGGTAGACGGCGGTAATTCCGTATTTGTACACGGTTTTCGCGAGAATCCCTGGACGGCCACCGTAGTTGATTTGGTAACCCCAGGTGGGGCCTATGTAACCGCAGCTACCCCTACGGGTGGACGGGAAGCACGGCTTCGGCATCTTGCCGACCAGTCGGGCGATTGTGAAGATGAAATGATTCTGGATCGCGAATGCAAGATTGATGATGCCGTTGATTCCTCGCTCGATCGCTCTGGCGATCGGTTCCCAGCAGACGCAGCGTCCGTCCAGGTCGGTGTTGTTGACCGGGTCGGCATTGCCGTAGTCATAGTCGTTCGCGGAGCCGCCGTATACCGGGTCGACGCTGAGGAAGCGGCCGGTGGTGGAGTTGTAGAGGCGGGCTCCCATGAGCATGAGTCCGTTGGTGGAATCGGTGGCTCGCTGGGCGCTGCCCAGCCAGCCGTAACGTGTGCTGCCTGCCAGGGAAGAGTCGAGTGGGTTCCCGAACTCATCAGTGATCGTCGTGCTGGTGACGCCTGGGCTGCCCGGCTGGATGGTGGCGACGATGTCGCCGTGCAGGTTGGTGATGTAGTAGTCAGTGGATGCTGTTGCGCTGTTGTACACCGCCGTCATACCGCCCAAGCCAGCGATGAACCGGCTGTACGTGGTGCCGCCTTCTTCCGTCCAGACCGGGCTGTCGTTGTCGTCGGCGAAATGGTTGACGTGGTTAATGCTGCTGTTGTTGACGGTGTCGGTCCAGGACCCGATGCGGTCGCCGATCACTTCGAGGCTGTAGGTGGTGGTCCGAGTTCCCTGGGTGATGGTGCGGACCATGTCGTTGGTGAAGTAGCCGATGCTGGTGTCGCCGGCACCGTTGGCGGTGTCTGCGCTCGGCACGGTGAGGGTCCGGCCAAGGTCGTCGTAGCTGTATCCGGAATTGACGACGCGGTCAGCGGCGTCGTACTGCCACGTTCGCTGGGTCGCGATCGTGCTGCCCTGGCAGCCGCCGTCGCTACTGGGGTCGAAGGAGGTCACGCTTTCGCGGTTGCTGTTCTTGTCGAAGCTGTACCCGCGCATGACGCAGCCTGCACCGATGTTCTGGCTTGCGGACGCGAGCCGGCCAGCGGCGTCGTACTCGTATCCCCCAGAGGCGAAGGTGTCGGAGTGATACCTGCGCTGGCCTTGAGCCTGATAACCCGTCCAGTCGGCGTAAATGATCGTGCCGCCTTGCAGATATTCGATACCAATCGGCGCGCCGGTTTCGTTGTAGAACCGGTTGACCGTCAACCCGTCTGGCCGCTGCTCGGTCTTGAGCCGGCCTTCGGCGTCGAAACTGCCGGTGAAGGTACCCCCCTGAGCGTCGGTGACCTGGCTGTTGAGACCTCGCCCTTCACCGGTGTCGTCGTAGCCGAACGTCGTGCCGGCTTTGCCGTCACTGCTGCTCTGGGGCCGGGAGTTAAGGTCGTAGCTCGTCGTGGAGGTGTTGCCCGTGGCATCGATGTACGACGTCAACCGGCCGAGGCTGTCGTAGTCCCGGGTGATCCGGGAAACGACGGTCCCAGCGGCGTTCACCAGCTCCGTACGCACGGTTTGACCCGTTGCGGGGTCGTAGACGGTGCGCCGGGTGTTGATCGGCGTGCCGAGGCTCGCACCGGCGGCTACCGCGACGGTGCTCGAACGCCCGGCCGCGTCGTAGGCGATAGTGGTGGTCCGCAGCGTACCGGCGCTGCTGATCTCCTTTACCACGGTTGGCTGGCCATACAGGCCGTACTCGGTATAGGTGGCGGGCAATTCGGGGTCGCTTCCCGGTTGCGCCGCGGGTGCGATCCGGCAAGCGCGACCGGCCCATTCGGCGTGGTTGTCACAGGCGGGGTCACCAGAGCCGGTGCCTGACCGGTAGTAGATGGTTGTGCGCGTTGCCGCGGTGGTGCCATCGCCAGCCGGTCTCGTGGAGGCTGTTTGCAGCCCCGTGACCGGGTCGTAAGCCAAAGTGGTCTTCAACGCGAGCCCCTGCGGGTCGACGGTGATGACCGTGGGCTGGAGCACATCCCAGTCGTACTGGGTCGTGGTGGTGCGGCTGTCGGTATCGACGACCTTGCCGAGGTTGTCGAAGTACTGCACCGACTGGACCTGCGTGGTAACCAGGTTGTACTTCGTGTCAGGATCCGTTGCGTTCTCGTCGTAGCGGTAGACGGTGTGGGCGCGACCACGGACGGTGCTCCAGTTGTACAGAACCACGTCGTGTTCTGGCCCGAGCACGTCAATCAACCGCTGTCCGTCGCTGCTGTAGGTGGAGATGGTGGACAGACGCGACGCGTAGGTGGCCTCGGTCTCGGCGACATCGCTGGTCGAGATGTTGAGAGCCTGTACCCGGTTGCTAGCGGTCAGCGCGCGGACCACATTGCCGTAGGTGTCGTACCACGTGGTGGTCAGGTGCTGACCGGGCTGCATGGCATTAACCCGGCGGGCATTGCCGTCCAAGTACGTCACTGTTGCTTGCCGCCAATTGGTCGGCATGGAGCCGGTGGCCTGGTTGCCGTCCGGGACCTGGGTGGGCGGGAACACCGCTGTGGCGTCCACCGGAGCGACGTTCTGCCCCCAGCGGGAGGTCTGTGCGGCAGACAGGTCAGCCGGCGCGCCGGCGCCGGTCAGCGGCACCCGATAAACCACGGTGGACACCGCGGTGCCAGCGGTCAGCGCGGAACGCGTGACTTTGGCGAGGCGTCCCTTGCCGGCGTCGCCGGGCACCGTCGTGTAGGACAACTGCCACGGCTGCTCTGCTGGCGGAGCAATTGTGGACAGGATGCCATCGGCGTCGTAGGTGTAGGTGATTGCGAGCTGGTGCGCGCCGGCGGTGTCGGTGTAGTCCAATCGCGGGTCCCAGGCCGCTGCAAGCCGGCCGTTGCTGTCGTAGCTGTAGCGGGCAAGCGCGACCGTGCTCATCGCCGACTTGGCCGGATCCCACGCGGTGAAGGACAGCTGCTTGAGGCGGCCGGTGTAATCGCCGGACGCCATCGTGGTGGCGGTGGTGGCAGTGGCGTAGGAGTAGGCGAGGGTCGTGCAGCCCCGGGTGGTGAGCGGACTGGTCTTGCAATCGACCCCTGCAGGGGCGGGGGCCACCGCCTGCGTAGGCCGCATGATGTCGACCCCGTTGATGGTGGCTTTTGCCCATGTCAGTGCGGTGGTGTCGCCGGTGCCGAGATCGACGAAAGCGCTCGGCGTGAAGGAGGGGTCGGTGGTGGTGTTGCGGGTGAAGGTGGTCGTATTGCCATCGGCGTCGGCGAGCACGTAGCGCTCAGGGCCGCTGCTGAAATACTCCAGCTTCAGGTCCTCGTCTCCGACCGGGGGCGCGAAAGCGGCGTAGGTGGTCGTGCCGGCCGTCTTGGTGAAGTCCAGAGTGTCGCCGTTCGGGGTGCCAACCTGGACCAGGCCCCCCGTAGCAGTCAGTGTGCGGTAGGTGTTGCCCGTGGGCACGCCGGTGGTGGACACCCAGCCCGGTCCGAACAACGGGTCAATGGTTGCGGCCTGACGGGTGTTGAAGGTCCGGCCGACAGTAAGCCCGCCGTTGGCCTCAACATCGGTGTCGCTGACGGCGAGGTTTCCGGTGAGCAGGTTGACCGCTCCGGGACCCATGTCGGAGGTCGGCGCGTCTGCGCGGTTGCGGTCGAGTTCGAAGCGGACGGTGTCGCTGGTGCCGGCGGTGCCGCCGGTGTAGGAGGCACGCACTTGCAGCGGGCCGTCGAGGGCGTCGGTGCCGGCTTCGGCGGCGTTGACCGTGTTTTCGACGTTCCAGTTCAGGTCGGGGAACTTGCCGCTGCCGGTGGTGGCCAGTGGCCAGGTGACCCCGCCGCCGGTGGTCTTGCTGACATCCGCAGCCGGGACGCTCTTCCAGGCGTCGGTTTCTGCCCGGCGCCACTGGTAGGTCACGCTCGTGGACGTGGCGGCCCCGGTGCTGGACACCACCACCTTGCCGGCGGACAGGTCACCCGTGGCCGGGGAGGCCATGGCGCCAATGACGTTGGTGACCGTGAAGGCGTGGGACTTGATCGGGGACAGATTCCCGGCCCGGTCCCGGGTGCGCACATACAGCGTGTGCGCACCGGCGGTGGAAGGGGTGATGGAGACGGTGGCATTGCCGCCGATGCTGCTGGCGTTGGCCACCGTAGTCGGCGGGTTGGTGTCCAACCCGTACACGTATGCGGCGGCGTCGGTGGTCCCGTTGGCCGCGAACGTGACACTACCTGCCACGCCGGGTCCGCCGCCGGAGCCGCCGGCCGGGTAGGTTGCGGAGGAGACGGTCGGTGCCGCGGTCGGGACGGTGGTGTCGATGGTGAATTCGCAGGACGTCGACCAGGCGCTGTTGCCGATACCGTCGGTGCCCTGCACCCGCCAGGAGTACGAAGCGTTGTTCGTGAAGGCGCCTGCGGGCACCGTGGTTGACAGGGTGGAGCCGGAGGCAGCTGTGGCGGTGGTAGCGCCACCGATCTTTGCGCCGCCGGCGGCGTACCACTCGAAGTTGGCCTTTACCGGGCTGGACTCGGCGTCCGAGACGACGGCCTTCAATGTAGGCGTCAGTGAGTTGATGTAGGGCCGGCCGGTGCCGGTGGCACACGCCGAGGCTGGGGTGGTCGAGCGGATGCCGACGGTCGCGATGGTGTTGTAGGAAACGACCGCGTACGGGACCTGCGCGTTGTCGGCGGCGTTACGCGAGCGGAATTGCTTGAACGCGTTGCCGTCGGTTTCGTTGGTGGCGCGGATGCCCATGTACCCGCGCGATCCGCCCGAGTCCGCGGCGCGCTGGAAGAACGTCTTGGCGTCGATGTCGACCCAGGCGTCGTTGCAGGTGGTGTTGAAGCCCTTGGTGAGGGTGGAGGTGGCTTCCTTGGTCTTCCACGCCGGCTGGTTGGTCCAGCGGGTGTCGGAGTTGGCGGGGTCGGTCGACCAGATCTCCCAGCTGGCCGGGGTGCACGACGGCGACCACCAGTTCCAGAAGTAGGCCCGCGCCTGGGTGATGAGCTTGCCCCGCAGCAGGGTCGTGTCCCAGTGCACGAAGGAACGGGTCACGTTGCCGCTGAGGTTGCCGAACTGCAGGTCGTTCGCGCCGCCGCGGTCGACGGTGTCGTTTTGCTTGACGTAAGTGTCGAAGGTGGTGGACACGGGGTCGAGGATCGGGTCGATCGTTACCGGGTACTGCGTGGCCGGGTCGTTCAGGAAGCCTTGATCCGGGGTGAGGGTGATCTGCGCGCCGGCGCCGTCCGTGGCCTTCTTCGGCTTGGCGACCTTGGCAGCGCGCTTGGCCATCTTCGTGGCGATCTTGCGAATCTTGGCTGGTTTGCCGGTGGTGGGCTCCGTGCGCGCGTCCCACATTTCCGGCGCGGGGACGGTGGCCAGCGGCTTGTCGTTGTTGTCGAGCAGGACCACGTTTCCGGCGGCGTCCTGACGATATGACGCCACGGCGGCACCCGTCACCGGCAGCGTCAGCTTCGCCACCCTGGCAGCGGCGGCCCGGGACTTGACCACGAAGAACGTCTCTGCCCCGGTGCGGGTGGCCTGGACGACGAGGTCCACGCCGGGCAGCGCTTCAGGGTAGGTGGCCCGGTCACCGTCGAGCGTGGGCTCGGGCAGCTTGCCCGACCAGGACATCGCAACCCGGTGGGCACCGGTGCCGACTTCCGCAAGTGGATGCGCCTCGTCGGTGGTCTCGGCGCCTGCCAGCACCAGTTCCGAGGTCTGCGCCTTGGGCGAAATGGTGCCGTCGGCGTTCTTGACGAGAGTCAGGTCCACGGGTGCCCACTTGCCGTCCGGCTGCTTGACGCGAACCGGCGCGGCACTGACGAACTGCTCCACCTGCCCGGACGGCAGGGCGAACGCCTCCACCGTCTCCGAGGTCGCCTCGTCGATCTGCACTCGGCCGTTGCACATCCGCGCCGTGATCAGAGCGGCGGACTCGTCCGGGCGTGAAGGCGGGCACTGCACCGCGGGCGCGGCCGCCTTCTCCACTGCGACGGCCTGCTGAGCCGGCGCGCTGGCCATCGACGCGACCAGCGTTACCGGCAAGGCCAACGCCAACCGCCTCGACCACGGCGCCAGCGATTCACGCCCTAGCGCCGGTGCGGCATCCGCACGCTTTCCGAACACAGACAAGATCCGTCCCTTCCCAGGACCCACAGCGAAGACCGAGAGAACCTAGGACAGAGGGACCCGTCCCGGAGCGGCCTTGACAAACGTCCGGCGCTCGGCGGATGAGGGATTCGTGCCTTCTTGTGACGTCAGTGAAGTCCTGGGAAAGCAGGATCGGCACTAACAGGTGGGAAGCAAAACCTTGATGACCGGGGCCTACGCATCAAATGGCCCACCAAGAAAGCGTCCTTGCGGCGGATTGCATTCACAGTTCATGCCGCTTCCGCTGACGTGGCCGGGCGTGCATTCGCTCCGACTATTACGGACGGGAAGCGCCGACTCGTTCAAGCCGCTGACAAACTTGAGAGGAAGCATCGATGGTGAGCCGTGTCGGAGAGCCTGCGCGTGTGCCCCGATCGGCCTACCTCGGCCGATTGCGGTACCTGTGACGTCCTCGAGGTTGAGACGTTGGAGTCAGTCGAGGGCGGGTCCAGCATCAGCATCTGCCTCCTGCTCGGTGTCGAGGATGCGTTCCTGGGCGGCATCGGCGAGCTCGCTGAGCTGCATGGAGATGGTGTCGTGGCGCGGTCGGGGGCGGGTGGCGTCGATGGCGCGGACGCGTGCTGTCGTGGCCCGTAGGGCCTGGGCCAGGTCTCCGATGCCAGTGTGGAGCCGTTGTGCGCGGCGGACGGTTTCGGCGGCAGCGGCGAGGCCTGCGTATCGAGTCGGCAGAACTGCGGTGTACCAAGTGCTCCACCGGTGGTGTTGTTGTTCAAGTTGGTGGACATGCCGACGGGCAGCGGTGACACGGTCATGGGCGCTGGAGGCCTGCTCTTGGAGCTGGTCAACGGTGGCGCTGGCGCGAAGCGCGGCGGTACTTGCGGTGCGGTGTCCAGTGGCAGCGCGGGCGCGCAGCGGACCGGCCTGCCACCAACGCGGTGCCCGCTTGGCGGCGTGCCGGGCGGCCGTGGTGGCGCGGCTTTCGGCGGTAGCCAGCACCAGGCGTACGTCCCGGAGGTGCTGCTCGGCGGCGATGAGCTGGGTGTGCGCGACGCGGAGTTTGCCGGCGACGTAGTCGGGGGCGGTCCTGTCGGCGGCGCGTTGCAGTGCGATGAGTTCGCGCAGCTCATGGTCTGGGGTGGCGCTGATCTGCCCGGCGAGGGTGGCGACGCCGAGGACGGTCTGGGCGCGGTGCCACGCTGCCCAGCGGGTGGGGTCGCGGTGGGAGGGTTCCGGGCCGATGGGTTCGTCGCCGGTGATGCGGTAGCGGTCGCGGTAGGCGGCGACGACGGCGGCGCGGGTGAGCCATTGCCGGCGTCCGGGTTCGTCGTCGGGAATGGTCCCGAGGGTGCGGGTCCAGACGGGCTGGTGCTCGGCGGCAAGGTGGGCGAGCGCGTCGATGCGGGTGTCGCAGATGGCGGCGACCTTGCGTAGCGCGTCACCGATGTCGCCGTCGACGTGTGGGGCGCGGGTGGTGTAGGAGGCGGCGTGGGTGCGGCTGGTGGCCACGGCCGGGTCGGGATGCAGGTCTCGGTAGGTTCGGTCGATGCGCCAGGCGAGGACGGCGGCGGTGTCTTTCGCGCTGTGCAGCTCTCGTTCGGAGGCGACCGCGCGCAGGACTTCAGTGGCGTCATAGCCGGCCGCGGTGAGACCTTGCAGGCGTGCGGCGAGCGCCGGTATGGCGGGGTCCGCGGCGAGGTGCGCCGCGACGCGGGCGCCTGTCACGCTGGCGACGGCCCCGACGTAGTGCGGTGTCATGGCGCGCGCGGCGAGGTCGTCGTAGACGGGTCCCCAGTGGTGCAGGGCGTCGACGTCGGCCCACAGGGTTTGTTCGGTTTCGGTGGCGGAGCGGTCGGTGGCGTCGGCGCGGAGGAGGTCGGCGAGGACGGTGATGCCGGCGGTAGGTGGCTGGGCGGGGTGGCTTTCGGGGGGTTCGTCGCTGATGATGACGGCGAGTTGGTTGAGCAGGCGGCCGCGGGTGGCCATGACGTAGAGGCGTGCGCGGCTGGTGGTGTCGTCGACCAGGGCGCGGGCGATGTCGACGGTGCGGCCTTGGGCGGAGTCGACGGTGGCGGCGTAGGCGAGCTGCACATGTTCGGCGACGTACTCGGCGGGCAGGGTGGTGCGGTCGCGGGTGGTGGCGTTCTCGACGCGCAGGCTACCGTCGGGGCTCAGTTCGAGGATGCGCCATTGGTCGCGGTTGGCGACGAACGCGCTCCCGGCGATGAGGTCGCGGTTGTTGCGCCGGGTGATGACCAGGTCGCCCACCCCGGCGTGGGTGCCGTTGGCGAGGGTAACGGAAGGCCCGGCATCCACGAGGCCGGCGCGGATGAGCAGGCGGCGGGCTTGAGCGGCGATGTCAGCGGCGTCAGCTTCGGTCTGGACCAGGATGAGGCTGGTTCGGCCCTGCAAGATGTCGGCGGTCCAGCCGTCGAGGATGCGGCGGGTGAGGGCGGTCCGGTCGCCGCTGATGATCCGGCCGCGGCGGTCGTATTCGGCCAGCACGGTGGTGTCGCCCTCACGCAGCCTTAGGGAGGCGGGTCCTTCCCACGCGTCGGTGAAGCGGTGCACCTCGCGCAGTTCGGTGGTGGTGCCGAGGGAGGCGAGGTAGCGGAACATGCCGCCGGGGCCGATGGCGGAGATTTGCTCCGGGTCGCCGACCAGGATGAGTTTCCCGGCGACAGGTTCGAGGAGCTGGGTGAGGCGGACCAGGTCGACGGTGGAGACCTGGGAGGCCTCGTCGAGGATCACCCACTGCCCAGGGTGGAAGGCCCAGTCGGCGGCGGCGGTGCCGTCCGGCGGCGAGTGTTGGGCGTGCAGCCACATTGCGATGTTCTCGGTGCGGATACCCGGGTAGTCGCCGTCGCGGGTGGCCGCGGCGAGCAGGAACGCGGCGTTCTGCCCGACGGTCAGCCCCAGCACGGGAATGCCAGCCTGGTGCGCGGCGGCGCCGACGGCGCGCTGCAGGTAGGTCTTGCCAGTGCCGGCGGGGCCAACGATGCCGGTGACCCGGCGACCGTCGCCGACCGCGAAGCGCAGAGCAGCGCGTTTCTCATCGGACAGCTCAAGCCGATCGGCGACCTGGTCCAGCACCTTGGCGGGTGCCGGAATGGCGCCGCGACGCGTGGCGTAGGCGAGCAGTTCTTTCTCGGCGGCCAAGACCGGTTCGGTGGAGAGTTTGAGGTCGCGGTGGCGGCTGTAGATGTTCTGCCGGTCGCTGCCCCGTACCAGCGTGTTTCCCCAGTTGAGGAGCGCGGGCGGGGTGAGCACACGGAGTCCGGCGGCGTGCGTGCGCACCGCCTGGGCGGCGAGCTGCTGGACATGACGCCAGTCAGCTCGACGACTGTCGGTAGGGCAGACCTGCAGGACCCGGCCGAGCGCCAGCTCGAGGTGATCGATGTGAAACACGGACCGCTCAGCGGTGACATCTGCCATGGCGCGTTCGACCGCCAGATGGGGGAGCCGGCGGATCGCGGCGTCGACGACCAGCCGCTGTCGGACGTCGTCGGTGATACCGGCGTCGACCGCAGCCAGGTGCAAGTCCTCGGTACGTACGGCACGTCCGTCCCGGCGCAGCTGCGCACCGCGGATTATCCGCACCGCGTCGCGGTCGACGTCGTCGCGCACATGGCCGGCGACGATGCCGCGGACCTCCTGGGTGGTGTCGAGCCCGGCGGTGCGGTCCTCGCGGCGCCAGCGGGCGACCGCCTGATTGGTGGACTCAGCGCCGTCCTTGGCGAGTCGGGTACGCAGGGTGGCATCCTGTGCGCGGCGCCGCCACCGCCCGGCCGTCAGGCGTTCGCGGCCGATGCCAGGCGTCGTGGCGCGTGTGTTCATCTCGGCTTCGATCGCGGTGCGCCGCTTGGAGTAGTGCAGTAGGGCCCGTGGGCTGATTCCAACCACTTCGCGGATGGGGGAGGTGTCGCGTTCGGCGAAGCTGACGCCGAGGCGCCGCCCGAGCTCGCTTTCGACGGCGCGTTCGTAGGCGACTCGGGCGCCGATGGTGGCTTGGTAGAAGGCGCGGCTGTCCAGGGCGAGCCAGTGCTCGCGGTCCTCTTGGGTGACGCGGACCTTGGACGAGACGATGATGTGTGAGTGCAGTTGGGGGTCTTTGTCACGGCTCATGCGGTGGTCGAAGACCATTGCAGTGAGGCCGTCGGTGTCGACCTGCACGATGCCGTTGGTGCCGAGCCGGGTGAAGGCGCCATGTGCGCGCAGGTGTTCCAGGGTGGCGCGGATGCCTTCGTGGTGGGCGGCCATGACGTGGTGTTTGACGGTGTCGTCGCCGAAGGCCCATAGCAGGCTGACGGACTTGACCGGGGAGACGGTGACGTCGAATCCGGCGACCGGGCGGCGTTCCGGGGCGGTCCAGATGTTCAGCCAGACCTGGGCGATCTGTTCGTAGGTGGCGTCGGCCGGCAGCGCTCGCCACGCTTTCTCGACGGCGGCCTGCCGGGCGGCGTCGTCCATCGGCGCGTATTGCCGCCAGAGACGGCCGAGTTGCTGTGCGCTGATGGGGTGTTTGCCTTCGCCGATGAGTAGCTGCATCTGCGTGGTGGTGACCTCACCGGACACCCCGAACATCGCTCGGCTGTTCCCGGCCCACCAGCCCGGCGCCTCCCCGTGGGCGGCCGGGTCGGCGTGGTAGGCGACCACCGAGTCGCTTCGTGTAGGCCGGAAATCGTGGCGGCCGGTCGCGACCTGCCGCGTGAGATACGCGATCCCGGCGCCCGGTGCGATGCGGGTGACCGAGAGCATGACACCGAGCGTACGACGCGATCCGCCCCTTATCGACATTGGAATGCCAGGGGGTGTGCCTACTCTCAGAACGGGTTGGAGGATTGCTTGAAATCTGTGCAGATGAGCGATGGTGTGCGCATCGTTGAATGATCTCAGGACCTATTAGAACTAACATTCAATGAACGTCAGACGTAGAGAACAAGGGCAGCAAATCGGTACCGTCGATGTCATGGCCAGCAAGATGACTAACAGTGCAATCGAGGCGTTGCGGCGGCGGCATGCGGCAGAGCACGCCGCGCTGAAAGCGGCGACGGACGCGGGCGCGGCGGTCCGCCGGGTACAGGAACGGCGTGCAGGGGAAATGGCGCGCTGGGATGGGATGGTGGCGGAAGCGGAGCGAGGTGCGGATGTCGCGTTGGCGGTGCTCGCCTCGCTGATGGCCTCGGATGTCGCGGCGGCCCTGACGCAGGAAACACCGACGCGGGTGCGGCTGGGGCAGCAGCGGGCGCCGGTGGATGAGGTCACCGCGCGGTTGGGCGAGTTGACCGATGGCGTGCCGGTGACACGGCGCCGAGGGCGTCCCCGTGGGAGCGCTCGGTCTGCGCGCCCTGCGGTCGCGGTTGGACTGCGGTCATCTCTTGACGCGGCGGGTGGCTCGGTCGCGCCGCCTACGGCGGCCGATGAGGGGACCGGGGGAGTCCGGTGAAGGGCTGGATGGCGGCTGGGACAGCGAGCACAGGACCTACGGCGGTGGGTGTAGATCGTGGTGTTGAGGCCGCTCGTGGGGCGGGTTAGTCTGGGGTCGGCCTCTCTGCTGACGCCTATGCGTCGGTGTGTTTGGTCAGCGTTGGCCGACGGACTTGCCCGTACATCTCCCGTGGAGGTGTCCCCGAGAGGGGCCGTCGGCCTCTAGCCTGTCTGCATCCTGGTCGTCTGGCCGTGGGTGATCGGCGCGGCAGATCGAGTTTCGGTGCTGGATGCGTCGACCTGGGAGTGTGCGCGGAATGCCGCCGATTGCGGGCGTGCGGGTTGAGTGCAGAAGTATGCCCGGGGACGGTGGTGGTCCCCGGGCTGTGGGTGCCCTTCTAGAAGGGGCAGGGCCAGGCGTCGGTGTTCGGTGTCGGTTGTGCGGCGGCGTGCAGGATGCCCAGGACGGCGGGGGTTGCGCAGTAGCCCTCGTGAGCGGCGTCGGCGGTGAGGATGTCACTCATGTCTTCTGGGACCTCGGCGTACATGCTGGCCAGTTCGATGGCGGCGGTGGGTTCGGTGACTTCGTGGAAGTCGTCGCCGATTCCGATTGTGGGCTCGTCGAACGGGTTGTCGTCGTCGGTCATGTAGACGTGTGTGAAGAAGGAGCCTAGGGGGCGGTCCCATCCGATGACGACACACGAGACGGTGTGCGCGTTGTGGGGTGTGAGGTCGTAGCGGCTCACGGCGGTTCCTCTCTTCTTTTGTGGTGTTGATCAGCGTCGCCAGGGTTTGCCCTCCCTGGCTATTTACCATTGTATCGCTATTATCGATCCATATCGATAAACGTTGGGGGAATTCTGGTTTTCTTCCTGCATTCGCGGGCCGCGTCGAGCGAGTGTTCGCGCGGCGGCTGGCGGGGGGTTTGCCTCTCGGCATTTTTCGGCCGCAGGCGGCGAGCTTGCTCGCCTGGTTGCGGCCGACGGGAGCCAAATTCGGTGCGGGGGTTTCGAGCGAAAGATCATGCGGGGTGTGCATGATGTTTTGGGAGCCCGCGGCGGATTTGGTGGACGGCGGGCGCAACCTACACTGGTGGCGGAGCCAGTGGCCGAAGATGTGCTCTGGCAGCGCGGCCGGAGGCCGCTTCCGATTTACCGGCCCTCCAGGGCCGGCGGGTCAGCAAGCGCGATCATCCAGGGCGGCCCACCGCGCGGAGGCGCCTGCCGGACCGTCCGCACCGACGCTGCTCAACGATGGCTGTAGCCCAGGACATTGCGGTACTCGCGCTGATCAGTCGACGACAGCGCGATCACATCCAGCGGATCCCAAGGGATTCTTCCACCGGGTCGCGACGCAGTACCGGCCAGCACAGACGGACCCTGGCATGTTGCGCGGTGTCCGCCGATGCTCTCGGCCGCTGCCAGCTAGCGGCGTTGGCTCGGGACTTGTCAGGATCAGTGCGTGCGGATGCTTGTGCTGGGTGGTGGATGGTTCGTCGGCCGGGCCCTGGTCATGGCCGGCCACGATGCCGGCCATGAGGTCACGGTGTTCAACCGGGGCCGTTCAGCCCCTCCGCCCGGCCCGGTGACGGTGGTGCGGGGTGACCGTACCGACGCGGCGGATCTGCGCCGGTTGGCCGGTCATGGTCCGTGGGATGTGGTGGTCGATGTGCATGGGGTCGTGCCGCGGCAGGTCGGCGCTGCCGCTCGGGTGCTGCGTGGGGTTGTCGGCCGGTACGTACTGGTCTCCACGGTCAGCGCCTACCGTGACTGGCCCGAGCGGGCGGTGCACGAAGGATCGCCGGTTAAAGCTGGGGACCCGGATGCTGATCCGGAGGACTGGTCGTGGGGGACCGGCGTGTACGGCCAGTTGAAGGCAGGCGCTGAGGCGGCCGCAGCCCGGGCTGTCGACGAGCAGCGCCTGGTCGTGCTTCGTCCGGGGGTCATCCTGGGGCCTGGTGAGTACGGCGGTCGTTTGACTTGGTGGTTGCGCCGTGCAGCTGCTGGCGGCGAGCTGCTTGCCCCGGGAGCCTCGGGTGATGTCCTGAGGCCGGTCGATGTGCGGGACCTGGCTGCGTTCATTCTGCGTCTGGTCGAGCAGCAGGCGTCCGGGACGTACAACGTGGCCGGACCTGTTGGCCGCGATACCTGGGGTCATCTGGTTGAGGCGTGCCTGGCGGCGACCGGCGCGACCGCGACGGTGCGGTGGGTGGACGGTGAATGGCTCGCTGATCAAGGTGTGCAGCAGTGGGTGGAGCTGCCGATGTGGCGTACCGCGCCGGGTACCTGGGCTATCGACACGACCCGGGCTGAGGGTGCTGGGCTGACCTGCCGGCCGCTGGTGGAGACGGTGGCCGACACGTGGGCGTGGCTGTCGGCGGGTGGGCAGCCGGTCACCACGGATCGAGAGTCGATGCACGGCTTGGGCCTGGCGCGGGAGCGGGAGTTGTTGGAGCGGTGGCGAGCGCGGCTATCGGCGCGTTGATCAGCGCGCTGGCGATCCAGTCTTTGACGGCGCCGGTTAGTTGCTGGCTCAGGCGCGCATGGCGGTGTGGGGAGTCGGCGACGACTCGGCCGAAGGTCTGCAGCCGGCCGGTCAGGCGGGCGGTGCGCCGGGCCGGCTCGAGCTGGAGTGCCGGCTCGAGTGCGTCGCAGGCGCCGTCGAGGTCGCCTTGCTGGGCTCGGGCGGTGGCCAGATCGATGAGTGCGCCGTGATGCACGGCCCAGCGGCGTTGGGGTGCCGGTGTCTGCCGGTACAGGTGCAGCGCTTCGGCTGAGTGGCGGGCTGCTTGAGCGCCGTTGCCGAGGCCGAGGTGGACCGCCCCGGCGCACAGTGCCAGCCGGGCTGGAGGGAAGGCGAATTCTCCGCCGGTGCTGTCGGCCAGTTCATCGGTATCCCGGGAGTGTTCTCGAGCGTCGAAGGCACGGCGTAGAGCAGCGAGGGCGCGGTCGCTGCCTCGGGGCAGCATTGTCCACGCTCGGGCGGTGATCGCGTGCAGCCGGACTTCTGATGCGCCGGCGGCGTAGCGCAGCCCATCCTCGGCGACGCGCAGGCCTTCGGCGGGGCGGTGCGACCAGAACGCGATGGTGGCCTGGACGCTGCGGACCCACGCGCGCAGGGTGGCGTGGTTGCACAGTTGCGCGTACGTCCATGCGGCGGCGGCGAGGTCGTCGGCGGCGGCCGTGTCGCCGAGGTCCCAGGACGTCGTCGCGGCCAGGCCACACACCTGCCCGGCGATCAGGTACAGCTCGGCGAGGTCGCTGGGCCGGCGAGTCAATCTCAGGAGCTGGTAGGCGCCGTCGCGGGTGTCGACGAGATCGGCGAGCAGGGTCTGTGGGGCGGTGCTGGCGTATCCACGTGCCAGTCGGCGCACCTCGAGGTGCAGGGCCTCGACGCTGACTGCGTCCACCACGCTGGCGGCAGCGGCCCGGGCATGACGGCGAGCCTGCGCGGCTGCGCGCAGGGTCAGCGTCGCCGTGGCCTCGGTCGGCGGTTCGTCGACCGCGGTGGCGGGCGCGAGAGAGGCGACGGGACCGAGCAGGGTCTCGATGGACAGGCCGAAGAGCCGCTCCGCGACCTGGCACGCCGGACCGCGAGGTATGTGCACCTGGGCTGACAGCCACCGGTCGAGCTGGCGCAGGCTCAGCGTGTATCCGCGGACCCCCATCTCGCGGGCGGTGCGCGCCATCTCGGCCAGAGCGTGCTCGCGGCTCCAGTGCCGCCGGCGTAGCTCTAGCTCGAGGACGGTAGCCGGGTCTGGTTCGACCATCTCAGCTCCTTCAAGGACAGGCGGTCCTGTCACCGTAGGCCCGGACCAACCACGGCGGGGACGGCGACAGCGCAAGGGCATTTAAGCGGCATGCCGGCGTCATGGTCGCGGCAGCCGTGCGGGCGAAGAGTCGATCTCGTCCGGTAGCCGACGTCGAGGCGTTGAGCGGCCGTTGTGGCGACCTGGAGCGGTACAGGCCAGCGAGGAGCCACTGGTTGCCGTCGAGTCGGGAGAGCGACAGTTGAGAAGGAAGGGTCCGCGATGCCGAGTAGAGCCGCCGCGTTGCCTATACAGACAGCCCTGCCTCTGAGCGTGCACCTTGACCGCCCGTACGGCATCGACGCCACGGTATGGATCGAACGTGGTGGCGGGCGGCGTCCCGGCCTGGTGGTGCGGGCCTCACGGCAGGCGGTGACGGTTCGGTATCGGCCGGGGGACGGCCCCGCGACGGTGGTCGATACGGTGCCCGCCGCGCGCGTTGATCACCGTGGGGAACCGGATCTTGTCGACGACCCCGAAAGGCGTATGGGCTGTGTCCGCCGGGCGTCGTGAGCCGATGGATGTCGTGGTGCATCGGCCGCTGCGCCGATGGCTGCGCCGGCGGTGTGTGTGCGGGTTGCGGTGGCCGTGCCAGGAGCGGCGCATCGCGCAGGTTTCGGCGCAGCAGCCGGCGTGGGCCTTCGGGCACACCGAGGTGCTGCCCCAGCGCGGTTGGATCGATCGTCAGACCCCCGCCCAGATGGCGCGGGGCCGTGGCCACAGTGCTTCGGGCCCTGCGGACGTTGATGACCGCCCGACCCGGGGGTGACGGCGTGCCGGCCGTCGGTGGCGTCGTGCTGTCTGTCGGCCTGCGCCTACACCTGTCCGACAACGACTACCGGTACGGCACGGGTGACATCGAGATCCTGGTCCGCGTCGTCGAAGCTGTGAACGGCGACGACGACGATCAGTGGGTGGCCTTGCAGGCGGACGAGGTCTTTTGGGACCGATCCCTGGGTTTCCGGTACGTGTCGGTGCGGGTGTCGGCGTTGCGCGACGCGATCCGGCGGCCTTCGAAGCCGGACGCTTGTTGAGATCGCGGCCGCGATGGTGCAGGTGGGCCTGTCTACATACCGCCGCCGCTTGGACATCGGTTGGGCCGTCGCGAGATGGTCGCGACGGCCCGCAGTGGTTTCAGCGGTGCTGGATGAGTTCGCGGTCCGTCACGATCTCGGGGTACGCGTCGGCGGTGACTGTCTCGCCGTGCGCGGTGGTGACCAGGTCACCGCGGCGCTGACGGACTTGTGGGCCGGCGTGCGCTTCGGCGTAGCGCATGCTGACGGAGACGTTGCGGGCGTAGGCCTTCATGCCGAGGATGCCGTTGTTGTCGTAGGGCAGCAGCCGGGTCAGGTCGGCGATGATGGTGTCGCCGCGGTGGAGGTTGCGTGCTCGGCTGGCGAGGTCTCCCCAGCAGAGGATGTCGAAGCTCATGGGTTGGGCGTTGACCTGTTTTCCGCTGGTGTCGCGGTAGGTGACGCGGTGCACGATGCTGAGTTGGACGAATTCGCGGCCGTCGCGGGTTTTGTCCGTGACGGGGCTGGTGGTGAGGGTGCCTTCGATGATGGCGACGAACTGCATGACGGATTCCTCGGTGTCTCGGTGTGGGTGATGGCTGAGGGTGGGACCGCGTGAACCGGTCCCACCCGTGCTGGCTAGAGAGAGGGCTCGAGTTCGTGGCTCGTCGGCTCGTCGGCGAAGCCGGCGGACTCCGGCACAACGGATTGGGCACTTCTGAACCGCAGGCTCAGCGCGACGTTGGCGGCAGTGACCTGCAGCCGCCCGTCGGGGGAGTTGTCCTCCTGGCGCTGGAAGGCCCAGATGCGCACGTCGTCGCGGGCGGTGACCAGGACGGTGTCGCCTTTGCGCAGCTCGGCGCAGCGTTCGGCGAGTTTTTCCCAGGCGGTGACGTCGACCCACATGGCCGGCTGGTTCTGCCATTGCCCGTCGTTGTCGCGGCGGCGGCGGGTGTGCGCGACCCGCAGCCGGCATACGCTGCGGCCGGTATCGGTGATGCGCAGTTCGGCGTCCTCGGCCAGGTTGCCTTCGAAGCGGAATTCGAACTCCACGGTGGGTCTCCCCTCAGGCGATGCTGGTGCGGTGTGGTCCCGGTGCCGGCTCGTGCGATCCGGGTGTTCGGGGTGCCGCGCTGATGGGGCCGGTCAAAGCCCGCCCTGGGCCCGGGGGTGCAAGTCCCAGGGCGGAAGATCTTGGCGTTGAGCGCAGCGAGACATGGTCGCCAAGATGTTCGGCATCGGGGCTTAGCGCCGTCGGGTCGGGTGGGCTGACCTTCAGTCCCTCAGCGTGGGCAGCTCCGCACGCTGCACGGATCACACGGTCTGCGCAGCGTTGACCGGTGAGCTGCGTTGCCGGTGGATCGCGCCGGACGCACGCACGATGAGAGCTCTGGCATACGCCGCGGCTCGCGCCGCGTCACGAAATTGATGGCACCCAGGGCTGCTCCTTCGCCCGCGACCCATGCACGGGCCGGCCGTACCGGCGTTCGGTTCAGCGGTCAGCCGAGCTCGGTGCAGCGGCGAAGCAAGGTTGCCCGTGCGGATGACTTTTGGCAGGCGGTCTTTGCGCGCCGCGTGTCCGCGCTTCGGGTGCGGCTCGAGCGGCTCGGATCCCGTGCAGGCGGGCTCAGGGGCCAAAGCACCGCATCGACGCGGTTCCAACCAGCAGCGACTTGTGTGTTGCCGAACACGGCCCGCGAGGTCACACTGCGCCCGGCCATTACTGGTCAGTAGGGTCGTCGGGCGCCCGCGAGGGGGCGCAGGTCGACGGGGGTTGTAAGGCGTGAAGAGAACTCTGCTGGCGTCCGTGTTGGTCGTCGCGCTGTTGGTGGGCTACTCGGGTCCGGCGCTTGCTGTGACACCGAGGGCCAAGGCCGCGTCGGCGGCGTCTGCGGGCGCGAGCGGTCCGCGGTTGGGTGCCCTGCAGAAGTGTGCCGATGCGGTGTTGAATCCGGGCGTCGATCCGAACACGGATGGTCTTCTGCAGAAGCTGGCCCGGTTGAGCCAGTTCCACAAGTGCGCCACCGACGCGGGGTTCAGTTTGGCGGCCGCCCTCAACTGCGTCGACAAGGTGGAGGCGCCGACGTTGAGCGCCCGGTACCAGCGGATCAAGCAGTGCCTGGCCGACACCGGGCTGCGGGTCGGCAGCACGGTGCTGCAGGCCACGCTGCTCGTCTGGGTCGTGAACGTGTTTCGCAGTGGTCTGCCGCAGTTGACCGCGGATGTCGAGGCCATTCTCTCCGATGTCCGGGGCGGCTTGAGCGAGGCGCCGAACCGGGTAGCCCGGCTGCAGTCGCTGCTGGCCGAGCAGCGCAAGGTCACCGACCCGAAAAAGGTGGTTCCGGGCCTGCTGGAGGCACTGCGGGACGCCACCGCATACAGCGAAGACTTGACCGTCGTCGGTGCCGCCTGGAGCAAGGACCTTGCAGATCGCCGCGAGCGGCAGCTGAGCGCCGCGGACACCATTCGGTACGTCCGGAGCAGCTTCGCCGATGTGCGGGATGCCCTCGCCAACCTCCTGCCGACCGGCGCCGAGCTGTCCGCCGGCTTCAAGAGCACCGTCGCCAAGCTCACCGCTGCGACGAAGGCCGTGGAAGATGTCTTGCAGGCGTTCGTGGACTCCGCCAACCTCCTGCGGGAGTTCAACAAGACCTTGGACGAGGCCAACAAGTCGGTGGCGGGTGCCAACAAAGCGTTGAAGAAGATGGATTCGGCGCTGAAGGACGTCAACAGGAGTCTTGTCGGCCTCAAGCAGGGCATCGATGAGGCCAACCGTGGGATGGATGAAGCCAACCGCGGTATCGCCCAGGCCATTCAAGGCATGGACGAGATGAACCGCGCCCTCGTCCAGATGAACAAGGGCCTGGCGCAGATGAACGGCGCGGTTGCTGCCATGCCGGACGTCAAGGCTCTGCTGGGCAGTGGCATCTCGCTCAAGGGTGCGATGGATCGCTTCGAGAACCCGTTCGGTGAGACGCTGACCCCCGAACAGCACCTCGCGCGGCTGCAGGAGTCTGAGCACCGCGATGCCATGATGTCGCTGCTGCTCGATCTCACGCCGGGCATCGGTGACGGCAAGGGTGTGTTGGACGCGATTCACGGTCGCGACATCGCGACCGGCCAGGAGCTCAGCGGTCCGGAGCGGGCCCTGAGCGCGGCCTTCCTGCTGCACTACCTCAAGGGACTGCGCAAGGTCGGCGACGTTGCCGGGGTCACTGGCAAGCTCAACAAGGCGACTCAGTCGCTGCGCAAGGCGCAGGATGGGGTCAAGGCCCTGCGATACGGCAAGGCCTTGCCCGCGACCTGGGTCACGCGCACGTTGACGAGCCCGCCGGCCGGTGTGCCCAACTCCGCCGGTGTGACCTGGACCGAGGCCGTTCTCAAGGATGGCGGCGGCCGCCTCGTCTACAGCAGCGACGGCCGCATCTACGCCGAAACCGGCGACGGCCTGCACTACATCGGCGCCCGGGAACGGGGCGCAGTCGGGGAAGCGTGCCTCAACAGCTTCCGGCCTGACACCCCGGTACTGATGGGTGATGGGAGCCGTCGGGCGATCGCCGACGTGCGGCCGGGAGACTCAGTCTTGGCTGGGCACCCGGTCTCGGGCATGGCGACGCCGAAGGCAGTGACGGCTGTTCACGCCCACCGCGACACTGCCCTGACCGACGTGACCGTGACCGGAGCGGACGGAAACCAGCATGTTGTGCACACGACCGATGAGCACCCGTTCTGGGTCGCGCGCCTACAGGAATGGGTCGACGCGGAAGATCTCACCGTCGGCACACGGCTGAGCACTCCCGACAACGGTGAAGTCACCGTTGCGGCTGTGCGGTCCTTCGCCGGCGACCAGATCATGGACAACCTGACGGTCGCGGACCTGCACACCTACTACGTCGCCGCCGGGGATGAGGCGGTGCTGGTCCACAACTGCCCGATGGCGCGTGACGGCAGGTCGTTGGGTTCCGTCAACCTGCCCAGGACGTACGGTGGCGTGGACATGGAACATGTCAAGAGCGGCCACTTCGTCGGCGGCGCTAGAGTCCGTTCTCGTAGTGACCTGTGGCCAGCCGGCACGACGGAAGCGGAAGTCGAGCGCGTGGCGGCCGCAGCGTTCCGCAACAGCCCCAGGAAGGTCGGGTACGACAGCAACAACCGCATGATCCAGGCTCAGGCGCGGGTGGACGGCAAATTGTACGAGTTCATTATCAACCGGGACACCGGCATCATTCGATCCATCTACCCCCAGTAATTGACCCCGCAGGGCGTCGACTGTGAGGACTGAATGAGTACATTGACATGGCGCGTGGGCGACCTGACGACACCCTCGAGTGCTGACGGGATCGTCACGGCCGATGTGTGGCTGACGCTGGACGGTGTCGCGTTCCCCGAGAACCGGTGGAATGATTTCTCGATCGCGGTGCTCAGCTCTGCCACCACGGCGTACGAGGAAATCGCACACGGTGCCCCGGATGCGTTCTCGTACTTCTTCGATGGGCCGTTCTACCTGTACTACCGCCGGATCGCCGGCGGGCTGGTCGCCGTCGAGGCGAACACCGACAAGGGTGGAGTACCGAAGACGCTAGCGGCGGGCGACATCGAAATCGAGCCATGGCGGACAACCTTGCTCGCCGCGACAGAAGCCACCCTGGAAGCGATGTCCGGCAAGCCTCACACCGAGGAACCGCACGACATCATGCAGAGAATTAAAGAGGTCCTTCAAGCGCCTCCGGGAGCCGCTCGCCGTCCGCCGGCCGACGACTGAGACCACGACCACGCGGCGAAGAGGACCCCGATCGCTGGCCCAAAAGTCAGCTTGGAGGCAAGGCTGGCCTCGGATCCTTCCACGGATCTGAGACGGGATCCCGAACTCGCTGATTTGGTCATGGGGCGACCTGCTGGTGTACCGGCCATCGAAGACGCCAGGACACCCAGCATGGTCGAGACCCGAGCGGGTGGAATTTCAGCGGCGGTGTCGCTCAAGTCCGGCAGTCCATACGGACCTGGCCACGCCTGTGCTTCGACCAACTCGAGGCCCACGCTGGCTGCTGCATCGGCAAGTCGGACCACACCGCGGCCTGGTCGATGCCGCCGCGGACGGCGAGCTACCCGAGCCGGAAACGCCGCCCGATCAAACGGGGTTGGTGCGTCCGCCGCGCCAATGCGGTGGCCGTTGTGCAGCAGCCGGCAAGGCGCCTGGTGGGTGTGCTGGAGCTCTCCGGTCAGTGCGAGCGTGCGTACCGGTCCACGTGTGCGATGCCCGCGGTGCTTGTCGTGCCGCCTCGCGGTGACGCGTGATCACAACGGGCTGAATGGCACCCCGGAGGGCAGGGCGGATCATGTGGTCGGCGCAACACTGCTGGTGAACGCCTGCAGCCTTGAGCTTGGCGAGCACTGTCGCAGCGCCCTCAGCGGCGGCCCATCCGCCCCGCTGGACCTGCGGATCGCGGCAGATCAGTGCGCCGTCGACCGACCTACCGGCTACATTCATCGCAACTGCGGGAACTGTGTTCGCAGGTCGGCGAGGGCCTGGCGGTAGCCGTCGCGGCCGTGCACGACGGCCAGGCAGACCACGATCTCTAGCACGGCCACCAGGGAGTCGTCGTCGGCTGAGTGGAACAGGGTGGTGATGGCCCAGTCCTGCGGCGACTGCTCGTATTCGCCATCGGGTGGTACCGGCAGACTGGTGCGGGGTGGCTGCGCCCGTCTGAGCACGCCCCAGCAATGGCCGGAGTCGTTGAATGGCGGCGGGGCCGGGTCGCCTCGGCGCAGCGCGGCGACGGCCGGGGCGAGTTGTGGCAGCCCGATCAGTCCGGCCTGCTCCAGGCACTGCAACGCCGCCCACGCCGCTACCTGGCGGTGAGTCCGGTCGTCGGCGTCAGCCAGTGCGAACTCGAGGTCGATGTCGATCCGAGAAAGAGCGTCGGAAGAGAGACCGACGCCTAACTCTAAGGTGCGTCGTAGCCGAGCGTTCGGTACGCGGTCACCCCACCGCTCGCGTGCCTGTTGTTCGAGTTGGTCGGCTGCGGCCTGCTGGTAGTCCTGCTGTTCCTGCGCGGTGAGGGTGCGCCGCGCCCGGTGCCAGTAGGCCGCCCGTTCACCGGTCTGCTTGACGATGCGGCCCGGTGCCGGCGCGCCGGGCCAGAACTGCAGCAGGTACGAGTCCGGTGTCTGCTCGACCTGGTCGGCTTCCTCGAAGCCGCGAACGCAGTAGCGGACCCGGTAGTCGCCAGGGGGCATGGTGAACTCATGCGAGTCGCTCATGAGTCCTGTCAGCGACGCTTGCTGCGACAGTGCCGTGAAGGAGACCTCCACGACCTCTTCCCACGTCGGGTCGAGCGGCGGCTCTGTGTCGTGTAGCTCGAGCCGGAATGGAACCCACCCGGTGTGCGTGCCGACCTGCAGCTGCAGGTAGCCCGGCACGCAGGCGCCACACAGCCCGTTGCTCTCGTCGGCCCACGGCGCGTCAAGGTCGTCGAGCTCGCCAATGTCGTCTCCGCACGCCAGCGACGCCGACCCATACGACAGGAAGACACGCGGCTTGTCGAGCAACACAGTCACCATGGAACTTTGCACCTCCCCGCGCCTGGCGGCGCCCTATGCCATGATCGTGCACCGGCTGACGGCGATGCGCGATGTCGTAGGAATCGGCGGATCACCCACTGGGCGTTCGAGATCCTGGAATGCCGGCAGATCCACGGAACTGGGACCGAACCCGCACCGTTGCCCGAGCGGCCAGCGCGCGACTCGCGGCAGAACAATGCACGTGTCGTCGGGTCGGCATCTGCCGAGCATGCCTGTCTGCTTCCGTCAAAATCGCTGGCTATAGCTGCCCGAAGAGTCATATTGGGGTCGGCGTCGGGGCGAGTGATTCATCATTTGGGTGTGCTGGTTCAGTGCCGGTTGGAGTCCGGACAGTGGGTGCGGTGGCGGGTCGGGCGTCGGCGTCTGGCGTGGCGCCCCGGGTCCTCGGTTCTTGAGCTGCTCGAAAATGCGCAGGGACCGCTGTTCCTCCTCATAGGGGTTCCCGTGTTGGCGTGGTGGCTGCTCAGCTGGGTCGGCGCCTTGCTAGCGACGGTGGTGGTGTGGCCGGCGCGCATGGTCTCCGGCAGGTGGCCGGTAGTGGCCTACCTGCTGGACGACGTCGACGACCACCAACCGCGGTGCTTACGGGTGCAGGGTAGGGCAGCGGCGGATTCGACCGCACGTCAATGGAGCCGCGACATCGAGAAATGCGGCCGCCCGCAGTTACCGGCCAGCATGCCTGGCCCTGAAGTAGATGACTGACCGCAGTCGATAACCCGAGACTGCGGCTCGTGCACTGTCATCGACACGAGCGTGCGTCACGCTGCGTGACAGCTTCGCGGCGGTCGCCGCGGGCGGACGGCGGCAGATCAGTGCGTCGTTGGCGGGCATGGACGATCGACAGAGTGGACGATCGTCCCTGCAGTAAGCTGGTCCATGCCCACCCCATCGAGAAGGAGCGCGGGCACACCCTCACGTTGACCATCGCGCAGGCGGTCGAGTAATTGCACGCTTGCCCGCTCAACGACGCGGTGCGCTCCTCGAGCACACAAGGCGACTGAACCGACCGCCGGGATTGTCCCTTCAGCTCGGCCTATGACTGCAGTGCCTCGCCCGGCGATGTGGAACGCATCCTCGATTGTGAAGCTCCAGGTCCCATCCATGAGCAGATCCTGACAGAACCAGGACAACGAGCTCTCGGCCCGGACCGGCGATGAACTGCTTGTGGCGCGACAGGACGCCGATCCGCGACGGCCGACCACCGGTCGCGACGGCGGCGGTCG
The DNA here is from genome assembly GCF_014648355.1 of Couchioplanes azureus. Classification (GTDB taxonomy): domain Bacteria; phylum Actinomycetota; class Actinomycetes; order Mycobacteriales; family Micromonosporaceae; genus Actinoplanes; species Actinoplanes azureus. The sequence goes on along the minus strand of NZ_BMQY01000013.1, from coordinate 34,318 downwards.
GCCCGAGCGCAGATAGCGGCATGAGCGGATGCGGCGTTGATTACCTCTGAACGCGTTCGACGGCGGCCGCCGGGACTGTCGCGATGATGAAGTCTTCGACCAGATGGGACTGCACGGCGATCATCGGTCCTGGGCTGACGTATCGGACGGTGAAGTTGGTTGTGCGGAGCCACGTCTCGTCATATCCCGCGAGGGTCTCCGGCAGTGCGCCGACGAGTCTGACCTCGTCGCCCGGCTTGAACGGGGCGTCTTCGGGGGCCCCGGCACGGAGGACGGCCGTGACCGCCTGGATGAGAATTTCCACCGGCTCGGTGTCCGCGTCGTAGTGGACGAGATGGCCTGCCTGGCCAAAGAGCGCTCGGCCTCGGCTCTGCTCGGATCGGCGAGCGCCCCGGCCGCGCCGACGGCCAGGACCGGCTCCTTTGACAGAGCGAGTTGCGCCGCCAGAGCCAGGATCAGGCGATCAATGACACTCTCTGCAACGTCTTCCTCTGCCACCTGGCGAGGGTAGGACGAGACACCAGCACAGCCTTCACCGGCATGGGTGTGTGCTGGCACGCCGAGACGCCGACACGGAGCGTGACGCTACGGCGGAGCCGGCGCGCATGATCAGCGGCGGATCCGGATACTTGGGCGAGTAGCGCGGTAGGCGGGGTGCTCGCCGGGCGGGTCCGCATGCCCAGGCTCTCAGAGGGGTGGTCGGCACCATCGAGATGATCTATGCGTTGCATCCGTGCGGAGGTCGTTCTACCGGTACGGTCTAGATTGCGATCACTCGATATGCTGAACGGTCAGTGACGGTGGACGGTGACCGGCGCGTGGCCGTCGACCAAGTGGATCACGGGCCTACTCCCAGGTGCCAGGCGCGGCACGCCGCTGATGAGCTGTGGAAATGACGAGCGGGAGAGCGCCGGATGGTGGGACGGCTGGCATGCTGAAGGCGAGCATGGACCCGGAAGTTAGCGTGACGGAAGGTCCTGTTGCGTCGAGAGACCGGGTTTTGGGGCTGGATCTGGCGCGGGGCGCGATGCTGCTGTTCATTGCGTTAGCCAATACGCACTTGTTCCTGCGCGGGGCGACGGTGCTGGGCGGGTACCCCCAGGACGGCTCGCCGGTGGACCGGGCTGTCATCTGGACCCTGACGACCTTCGTTGACGGCCGGGCCTTCCCGATGTTCGGGCTGCTTTTCGGATACGGCGTCGCGCAGCTCGCCCGCCGCCATGAGTCGGCCGGTCCGCGGTGGGTAACCCGGCTCCTTTGGCGGCGCTGCACGGTTCTCATCGGAGTGGGAACGGTCGACGCGCTGCTCTTCTTCGAGGGCGACATCCTGGCCGCGTACGGCGTATTGCTGATCGTGGGCGTTTGGATGATCCGCTGGAAGGACAGGTCGCTGCTGCTGGTCGCGTTCGGCTCCTTCGCTCTGTACGCGCTGCTCGGCGGCGCCTCGATGTTCATGACTGGTGAAGGTCCGGACGCGACGAAGCTGCCGACGAATCTGGCTGACATGATCACAGACCGGGTCGGTTCCGTACTTATTACGCCGTTGTTCGGCCCGCTGATGTTCCTCTGCCCGTTCGCGGTGGGACTCTGGGCCGGTCGCCGCCGGCTGCTGGAACGTCCTGGCGATCACCGGCGAAGTCTGCAGGTGGCGGCGGTGGCAGGGCTCGTCGGAGCGGTGCTGGGTGCTCAGCCTGTCTCGCTGGTACTGGCCGGCATCGTCACGCCGCCGGAGCTGGGAGCTTTCTCCTGGATTGGTGCATTGCACGCCGCTACCGGGGTGCTGGGCGGTGTGGGGTACGCCGCGCTGTTGACGTTGCTCGCCGTCCGGCTGCGGCGTCCGGTGAATCGGGTAGCCGCGGCGATCGCCGCCACCGGTCAGCGCTCGATGACGTGTTACCTGATGCAGTCGCTGGTGTGGGCAATGATCTTCACGCCCGCACTTCTGGACCTCTCCGACGTTCTGTCCGTGGCTGGTACTGCCGTGGTTGCGACGGCGACCTGGGCAGGCACGGTGCTGCTCGCTGACTGGATGCGCTGGTCGGGGCACAGGGGTCCCTTCGAGCGGCTGGTGCGACGAGTCACCTACGGTGGCCGGTCCACAACGCAGCCCGGGGACGCGGCTCGGTCCACCTGACCAGTTTCTGGCGGCGCGTTCTTGTGGTTGCTCACGTGTAAGGGTCGACGTGATCGACGGTTTCGGGCTGGCCTGAGCGCCGCCCGCCGTTGTGTCGACTGATAGCGGGCGCTGCTGGGCTCATGCGGATTCGTGCGCGCGAGCAGGCACCAAGTCCCGACGGACCAGGGTTGGTCGAGTCGCAGCTCCGCCACCGCCATGCTCGCTTCGCATCACCGGATAGCCGCACATCGGCAAAGTCGCGCGTCGGGCTCATGTTCCGGAGGCCATGTAGGCGGCGAGGATGTAGTTGGGGTGCCGGTCGAGGTTCCGGCGGGCGCGGTCGTAGCGCATGGTGGTGCGTGGGTCGGCGTGGCGGGCGGCGATCTGGACATCGCGCAGACTGACGCCGGCATCGAGCATGGTGGTGACGAAGGTGTGCCGCAGCATGTGCGGGTGCATCCGCGGCATCCTGATTCCCGCACCGGCAGCCAGTCGCTTGAGGCGGCGGGTCGCGGCGTGCCGGTCCAGGCGCCGACCGAGGGTATTGCGCAGGAGCGGCCCGCTCTCGCGCTCATCGACCGCGCGCTCGACGGCACGGGCGACCGCGGGTGGCAGCGGGACGAGCACGACCGTGCCGCCCTTGCCGCGCACCCGTAGGACGCGGTGGCCTTGTTCTTCGCCGAGGTCGCTGATATTCAGCCCGCAAGCCTCGAAGATTCGTAGCCCGAGAAGCCCGAGTAGCGCCACCAGCGCGAAGTCGTTGATGTTGGTCGACAGTCGGGCGGTAGTGATCAGCGCCTCGAACTGCAGATGCCCGAGGCCCAGCGTGGGCGACTCCGCCGGCACCCGAGGACGGCGTACGTAGTCGGCTGGCGGGTGCGGCAGGATCTGGTCGATCACGCAGACGCGATAAAACACCACCACGACCGACAACCGGCGCGAGACCGTCGAAGGTTGATAGCAGCCCTCGTCCTGCAGCCACCGCACGTACCGTTCGATGTCCGCCCGCACCGCCGCCAAGACGTCAAGGTCCTGACGGGCACACCAGTGCAGGAAGACCCGCAGATCCGACTCGGCGTGCAGGCGGGTCTGGCCTCGGTATCGGCCGAGATAGGCGGCGACCGCCGCCTGCACAACCACATGATCAGAGAACAGGGTTTCCGACTTCGAGAGCGAAGAAGCGGCCATGCTTCACGCTGCGTTGCCGCCCTTGCTGAACGCCAGCACGCCCCAAGCGGCATGACAGTGCGTCAGACAAGGTCTTCGAACGACTCTTCTCCGGGGCGCCAGCACATCCAACGCCTGTCCTTGAATCCGGTCAGCATGGCGATCTCTGGGCCGGGCACGTCGTCGATGGAGGGATGCAAGCAGACCGTCCCTTGGTCGAACTCAATCCGAAGGCCGCGGCCCGTTTCCTCTGCTGTCGCGACTACCTGACCCGGGATGAGTGCGCGCAGCGCGTCGGCCCAGCCCAGTTGCCCGGGACCTATCGAGCCTGTCGGTGTCTCCACGACGGGCAATACCTCGCAGTTGAGAACAGGCATGTCTTCCGTTGGCCCGTCGAAGCGTAGTTGGACGTAGTCCATGACGAACTCCACCGAGTAAAGGCGGTAGCCGACGAGACGGCTCAACAGCTCGTTGGGGACGTAGGCGGTAGCTTCCGGCGGCATGAAAACATCGTGCCCGAGCAGCCATCGACGGGCACAGCCATGGCGGGAGATCCACTCGTCGGGACCGTACGGCATCGGTGACCATGCGGAATCGTCCGAGGCTGCCACCGCACGGTGTGGCAAATGAGCACGCGGTTGGGTGCTGGTTCCTGCATGATCAGCCGGTGGACTTGGAAATGCAGGTTGATCTGACCCAGCTCACGCCGGTCGAACGAGAGCTTCTTCGGCTCGGCATCATGGAGTGGGAGCGCCCGGAAGGCGACCGGGACACGGTCGTTCACCTCCTGGGCTACACCGATCGCCGTGAGCTGCGCTCGGACGTTGGCCGGCTCGGGGGCATCCTCGACACGGCGCGTTCCATGTCGCGTCGCGACTGCCGCCGCCTTCTCCTTGCCACGGAGCTGGCGTTCGCGAGCGAGACCCTGGGTTGGGCACGCGACTGGGCGGCTGATACCGGCTTCACCGACCATGACACCATCACCGTGCTGCGCGGCCTCCAGGAACGCCTGGCCGGCATCGTCCATGGGACCACCGACCACCTGGGCGAAATCCCGCCCCCAGCTCCGCCTGCATGGGTACCGATTCCCATGGATGCCGATGACCCGTACTGGGCGTCCTTCAACCAGCGCTTCGCGTTCCGGCCCGGCATGCGGTCCTGGCCCGCAATCGAAGAACCAGGACCGTCGGTCACCATCGACCTCGAACCCATCTTCGCCGGCGGTCATGCACAGTTCGCTTCCGGCGCGGCCGCCGTCGACAGCCTCACCCTGGCCGCGCTGACACGTGTACTGGACGCCGACACCGGCCTCGTCGTACTTGATTGGCAGCACCAGTCCTACCGGTTTTGGCCCCACCGGTTCGCCTGCCAACCACATCAGCAATGGCCCACGACGGTCTTCCCGAACGGCGACTACTACATCTTCCTCACCGAGGACATGAACACTGGCACCTTCGGACACCCCTGGGAGCAGACACTCTGCGTCTTCGGCGAGCCCCTGGTGTCCGCCCTGGTACCGACACTCACGAGCTGGCTTCCCATCAAACGCAGCAACCGGTAATAGGAAGGCAACCGCCCTAGCTCCCGCCACACGAGTGTCAACCGAACGCTTTGGAGCGCGCGGGAGGCGGCAGTTGAGTGCGCCGCGCGCTGTTGCCGGGCACGCTAGTCAGGCAGGAGAACGTACTGGTCGTGATCTACAGACAAGCCAAGGCCGGCCAACCGTTGGAGAGTCCTCGCTATGTACGTGATGGAGGCGGTGGAAACGTGGAGGCCACCGGCAACGGTGTCGCGGCCCCCGCTCATCGTAATGACCACCGCGACGCCGGCCCGCATTCCTAGGGTGCTACACGCGTCAGCGATGCCAGCGGCATAAGGCTCGATCGCGTCCAGCAGTTGGCTGACAACTTCCTCGGTCACGTACGTCCGTACTTCGGCCAACTCAAAGGCCCAGCGGCTGAATCGACGCGGTAGTGGCGCGTAGGGATGCGGGTCACCACGCTGCCAGGCCCTGGTGGGCTCCAGCCCCACCAGGCGGGTGACGTCGTCGGGGTCGAACGCCATCTGCCGTAGCTCGTCGAGCTCGTACGGCGGCTCGCCAACGTCGACGTCTCGGACCAAGTACAGATACGCCCGCTGCACGCAGGTGGCGTAAGTATGGGTGACATGCTCTTCTTCTGGCATCGGGCACCGACCGTAGTGCAGGGCCTGCCGCCACGTCGCGCCGGTTTTGCCCGACCCTGGCGATGGTCGCTGATGACGCGCACAACTCGCCGAGCTTGCGCCGGCGGCCACAGAGAGGGAACGCAGCGTGATCCCTGATGCAGCAGCCAGCGCGCACGGACAGCGGCAAGAGCGGACGTCCAGGGGCGGCGAGAGACTCGTCCTGCCGTTCAGCGATCATGAACCTCATGCAGGACCAGCAGGCGCCGCAGCCGGCCCAGGGCGAGGCGAAGGTCATCACGCTCTGCGGCTCGACCAAGTTTGAGGCTGAGTTCGCGGAGGTCAACCAGCGGCTCACGATGGAAGGTTGCGTCGTGATAAGCCTCGGAATGTTCACCCTCCCCGACCTTCCGGACTACGACTGGACAGCCGACAGCTCGGACCTGAAAGGGCGGCTTGGCCGCGTGCACTTCCAAAAGATCCGCATGGCCGACGAGGTGTACATCGTGGATCCCGGCGGCTACGTAGGTGAGTCAACCCGACGGGAGATTGCCTACGCGGAGTCGCTCGGCAAGCCGGTTCGGTATCTCAGTCGCGAGGGCGTGGCCCGAACGGGAGACGGCCCCCAAGAGTGAGTCCGATCGGCAGGTCTGCTCATCGGCACGAGCGGGCACCGGTCGGCGCCCGGCGGCCGTAACGCTGCGTGGCCCGCGGATCGCGGCATGACAGTGCGCCCAACTGACCGGCATCAACGGTTCAAACCGCTGGGGTGTCAATATTCGGGCGGACTACCAGGATGGTTTCGTTTAGCACTTGCTGCGGAAGTAGGTCAGTAGCCAGGAACACCGTCAGATTCCGGCCAACCTTGATTCCGCCGCACGCTCGACGTGCGCGCTTTCGAGCGCGTCGCGTAGTGGCGATTGCCGCGCCTCCAACTGCTTGCTGCCGAAGCGCTTTTCGAAGACTCTGCCAATTTTCCGGACGAGCCGCGAGTACGGAAACTGAGAGGTTCCTCCAATGCTCTGGCCGGTCCCGGAGCACTTCGTCAAGCGCCGCCAGGACTTCGCGCGGCACACCGGTGGAAGGACGAACGGGCTGATCTCCGTCATCGGGCATGTGGGTGTAGTAGTCATTCATGATTTCCGACGTCGTCCCGAGCAAGTTGATTTGACCACGTTCAACGTGAACCGGCTCAATGCGTCCCTCGCACCATGCCCCGACCGCATCCGTCTCGACGAAGATGAGCGGGCCGCCAGCCTGATTGATGGCCGCGCGGGTGTGGGCGTAGGCATAAAATTCAGCCGGATGACGCAAGATGTCCGTCACCATCAGAAGATCGGCGAGTGTCACGAGCCAGGTTCCGGCAGCGGGGGCACCCGATCGTTTACCCCCATCAGGCAGATGCGTGGCAAATGGATCCACTCGGTCAAGCGTGACGATGATCGATACCGCATTAGGGGCGTTGGGGATTGTTACGGGGCGCCGCTTCGGATCCTGCAGACCGGCCGCCCCCGATTCCAGGTGAGCAATAGTGCGCGCGTTCTGGGAGAGCGCTTTATCGACGAATTCGCCGGTCTTCTTTCGAATCCTGTCGGGAGCCGCCCTGCGAGCCGGCTCGGTGAAGCGCCCGCCCTTGACCTCGGCGACTATAGTGGCGCCCGGGGTCGCCACCAGCACATCGATGTCGGGTCGGCCCTCTGCCGGGTAGGTGTACCCCTTGTGCACATCGCTGGTACCGAACACGTCGGACAGTGCTTGGTGCGTCAGCTCTTCGCATGCATCCTGTCTGCGTTTGTCAAAAAACTTGCGCAGGTTCGGGTCTGCCTGGCAGACTTCTCCTGCCCAGTCGAGCGCTTCTTGGATGAAATCGACGGGCCTCGGCCAGAGATACCGCCCGTCCGGCAAGCGAACGATTGGATATCGGCGCAACCGGTTCGTGTCCATGAGCGCACTAAATTCGGGCTGACTGCCCAGAGGGGTTGCCAGCGCCTCCAGAACCGCAGTCAGTCGCTCTTGGGGGATGCGGGCGCGTTCGGCAAGCAGCGCGGGGAGGTCGTCCTCGATCTGAGCAGCACAAGAGGACGCCATGCCCCCCATCCGCATCGCCAACGCCTGGACCCGGGCTTGATGATCTTGCGGGATGGTAGCCAGTTCGCTGGCCGAGTTGAACCGTTCAACGATCTCGGCCGTCCGCTCGGCTACCACCTCGCTGTATGCATCAGCAGCAGATAATGCGTCACTGAGCGCATAGCCTAGAACCTTGATGGTCTTTTCGTCGAGCGGATCGACAATGGCGCTGAAGATTGGCCGCAGCTGCGCCGGATAACCCATCATTCGGTCGAACCGGCGTTCAAACTCGAGCAAATGCCGAGCCCGAGTTAACGAGTCCAGTCCGCCTTCACGGACCACCCGAGCTTGGTGGGCGAGATTTTCGGCGTTGCCGTACGCGCGGAGCAGCCGCTCCAGTTCGAAAAGAGTCGACGGATGGACCTCGACGCCCAGCCGGTCGACCACGTCGTCCGTCGGCATCGCGGTAACCAAGCCGCCGTAGAACTCCACGAGCGCGTCGATGCCGAACGCGACGGGCCCGGGAAGGCTCGCTCGGTGCATGGCAGCTAACACGTGAAGCTGGGCGTATAGCGTGAGCGGGTCCGCGGCAGTGGCGGTCGCTGAGATCTTGTGTAGCAAGGCGGGAATTCGCTTCGCTGCGCCGGCGGCATGGGTCATCAGCCTTCGCTGCACGTCGGCGAGCGCCGCGCCCGTCGGCAGGTTGAGCCGACGCATCCCAGGCCGGGGCATGTTGTCGGCAGGTATCGGGGATGCGCCGAGAAAAAACTCCCGGCCTGGCGCGGACCCCACCGAACGACGGCTAGTCGGCGCCTCGCGGCGGTTGACAGGCACGCACCCTCCGCTCTCCACGTTGCCATCGGCTGGAAGCTCAAAAACTACAACACCGCAAGAGGGCAAGCCGCGCAATTTTGGCGTCAGTGGGAGCTGGGAGACCGGAGGTAGGCAGGATCCGAGGGCTCAGCGTCCGCGAAAGCGTTCACCCGCGCAGGGCGAATCCGATCGGTGCCCGAACGGGTGACAAAGCCTAGTTGATCGACTTCAACGGTCGGTCGCACAAGTTCGGCGCAGTGCCAACATCAGAGCAGCCCTCGATCAGCGGCATGTTAGTGCTATGAGTGTCGCGGCGTCGCTTCCGACCTCCAATAAACGAAATACGGGAGGACTCAAATGATCTATAGTCCAATAGGCCGTCATTCAAGAGCGGCCCGCATAAGCTGTATTATTTCCGAAAAGTCGCCGGTAGACGCCGACTTCAACGCAGCGAAGTAGGCCTTTTGATTTCGGACGAGTGCAACGTCCACACCGACGCCCAACAGCTCTCTTGCCGCTTCATCTGTAACGTGACGAGCGACCCGCCCGTTGCCATCAAGAAATGGGTGGATCTGCACGATGCCGTAGTGCAGTCGCGAGAGGACCTCGACCGATTCATCACTCGTAGCGTCCGTTCGCATTTCCAAACATGCATGTCGCCACCAGGCCAAGTGCTGATTGAGAAGAATGGGCACTTCGTCAGGTGGGGGTGGAATGAAAGTTGGGTCACTAGCATCCCCGATCCAGACCCGTACAGTTCGGAGCTCCCCTCTGGTAGCTCTAGGCATGTCAGACTCCGCCGTGACCGCTCGATGCAAAAGCTTCAGCATCGACACGTCAAGCTGAGCTACGGAAATGCGTTCAGTTCTAGCCAGCGGCGAGATGATAGATGACGGTTGTGTCGCCATTTCAATCGCCGACATCATGTATCGTGTGCGTTCAGCAATCTCGTCGAGGCGCTGCATCATCGGAGTATCCGACAAGTCACCTACGCGCAGGGTGCTGAAGAATGCAACCTGTTCCTCTATCGTCATGCCGCGGCGAAGGAACTCAAGACGCACACCGTAGCCCGCTGGCGAATCGAGGTGGGCCCTCAGACGTTCAAGATGATAGATCTGATCGGCTTGACTCCCTGCAGCAAGCAATACTGCCCGCTCAGCTACGGTAAGCGGCTGATTTACCATGAATACGAAGTGATCAGCCGCATACTTTTGGACTCCCACACGATCATCGGTGTACTTCGTCTTGATCTGGCCGAACGCGGGATGCGTGGGCGGAAAGTAGACGCCCACGACGACCCGCTTCCCGGACTTCACCGCCAGTATGTCTTTCCTGCCGTCGGGGCCACCGAGAGGCGCCTGCGGATCGATATCAACGTAGTTATCGATGGCCAGGATTGCCGCGCACATGCGTTCGGCGGCAATCTGCCCTTGCCGCCAATCCCTCAACTCGGCCTCTGTTGTCATGAGACTCCACTCTAGCGTTTAGAGTTGCTCGCCGTAATCAAGTTACTGCCACCGGCGCGGGAAGCCCTTTCATTATACGTTATCGTCAGCCCGAACGATACGTTCCTGTAGTTGCATTTCGCCATAAGGGCGCCGACTCTTACGCGTTACCGTCAGTTGGCGTTCTGCGCACTCTTGCCTACGCCGAGAGACGCACTAACATCGGCATGAGAGCATGCGGCCCATGCCAGGAGATCCGGCCAACCTCGATTTCTCGGCTTGGTGCAGGAGTTGGTGCAAGCGTTGCCGGGCGTGCTGAGCAAGGCCCGACGCGTACGGTGTCGGAGCGGAAACCCCGCTCCAGCAGGCGCGGAAGCGTCGTGACCGCGCTGCGCCGGCATCGCTCGCAGACCTGACTGACAAGGAGGCTCTCACTTCGCTGGCGGCCGCCCTGCGGCTGCGTCCGGACACCTCAATCATGGACTGGATGGGATGGCCGCGCTTGTGGTGCGAGTTCGCCGGGGACCAGGGCGAGTCGTTGGTGATTTTAGGTCTGTTGCTCCCCGGGTGGGTTCGCTGGGAGCCCCACGGCGACCTTGAACTAGCATCTCCCGAGCCGCTGCGCGCCTGGCTGTCCGCCTGGACCTGAGAAGTGCATGCGGTGCCGCTGGTTACGGCGAAGGAGGACGGCAACGTCATCAGGCGCCGAAGCGGGCTTCAAGGGTATGAGTCCTTTGGCGAGGGCGCGAGCGGGAGTGCCGATTGGACGCGCGATGGCGCGGACCCAGTGCTTCGCCGTCGGATCAGTGCATCTGATCTTGCTCGGTGCGGGTTGAACGGTGCTAGTGCGCGCTGCACCTCTTGCTAACTGTCCATGTGGCACCGCGTGATTGATTGCACGGCCTGGCGGAGCACGGTCGATTCGGTCTTGGCGTCTGTCTTGATCAAGGCAGGGCCTGGCTCGGCGTGGGGTGCGCGGGCTGCGCCCTGCCTGGCGCTGCATGTCAGGCAGCGGGTGTCAGCCCGGGGCTGTCATCGGCAGCATGCGACGCCCGGATGGTGAGGTCAGCTGCGGTCGTGGTTGCCCGGTCCGGCTCGGTCTCGTCGGCTGCCTGCCGTGTTGCAGTGTCGATGTCCGCGCCGTGGTCCGCACCGGCGTCTCCGCTGTCCATCGCGGTGAGGGGCTCCTTCCCGTCGTCCAGGTCCTGAGGGGGAGCGGGGGACAGCGACTGGTAGAGCTTGGTCTCGGCGTCGGTCAGTGGGTAGCCGTCGCCGTTCAGCCGGTCGAGCCAGGCTAGTGCAGCGTCCTTGTCGATCCAGCTCAGGTGCCGCTCGAGGCCTTGGCTGAGGTTGTGCTCCTGGTAGCACACGTACTTCGCGATCAGGCAGCGGCGCAGCCGGTCCTCGCCGGCGGCGGCGAGCACGTCGGGGTCGACTCCGCCGAGTGTGTGGTACAGCTCGTCGAGGCCGGTGGAGCGGGCCGGGTTCTTGCCGGTGACGACGGCGCGGAGCGCGTCGTTGTACAGCTTGCGGGCGGTTTTCGCGCTGCCGTAGGCGGCCTGGATGAACTCGCGGCGCACGCCGGTGGCCAGGCGCAGCTGTTCGAGGTGTTCGTCCTGCTGGCGTTGGCGTTCTTCGGCGGCGGCGATCTCTTCGTCCGACATGCCGTGATGCGCGGCGGGCTTGCGGTGGGTGTAGCCGTGCTGGGCTGGGTTGTCGCAGTACACGACGGTGCGGGCCTGGGCCCCGTCTTTCTCGACGAAGGCGTGGAAGCCCTGCAAGGTCTTGACCGTGTCGATGTCGACCGGGTTGCCGTGGCCGTCGACGAGCTGTGCCGCGTCGACGGCGCTGCCTTCGTAGCCGAACCCGCGTGGCTTGCTGGTCACGTCGACGCCATCGATGACCAGCTTCGCTCGCGCCAGCTCTTTGGCCCTGGCGTAGCTGTGCTTGTCCCGTACCCGGGCCAGGGCCTGCTTGAATCGCCACTCGTCGTGTAGTTGGGCCAGCAGCTTTTCCAGATCGTCGGGCGAGTGCTGGAACTGCTCGAGGGCTTGGGCCTGCTCGAGGGTGAGGGTGCCGCTGTTGAGGGCCTGCTGCGCGCGGGCCGGCAGGTGCCGGGCCTTGAGCGCGGTGCGGACCTGCTCGACGGGAACGTCGCGGACCTGGGCGATTTGCTGCTCGCTCCAGTCCAGGTCCAGCAGCATCTGATACGCGTCGGCCTCCTCGATGCGCTCCAAGTCCTTACGGTGGGAGTTGCTCTCCAGCACGGCGACGATTTCGGACGCCTCACCTTCGTCGGCGGCGATCCAGCACGGTACGAACAGCCGCCCGGCGGCGATGGCAGCGTGGTGGCGCCGCTTGCCGGCGATCACTTCGAATACCTCGAGCGGGGTAGCCTGCTGGTGCCCGGTTTGGTCTGCCGAGGGCAGTTCGTTGCTGGTGGCGGAGACTCGCAGCAGCCGAGAGACGACGACCAGTGGGTCTTTGACGCCTTGGAGCCTGATCGACCGGGTGAGGTTGCTCAGATCGCCGAGTTCTTTGCGGGGGTGCTGGGGCCAGTCGCGCAATAGGTTGGCCTTCAACAGGCCCGCGCGAAATGGCAGTCCTGATTGCTCTTCACCGGTGTTGAGCTGCATCGGGCCGGTGATGACGTCACCGGTGAGCGCCGGATACGCCGGGCTGCTGTCGGCGGCAGCCGCAGGGTCATCCTGGGCAGATGCGCTGTTGTCAGGATTGACGGCGATGGTCGTCACGGGTACCTCCGAGGGAGAAGAGAGAACGAATGCGCGGGCCGCTCGGGCGGGGCGGTGCCGCCGGGGAGGGCTGGCCCGATCCGAGCGGGCCGGCCGATCGGCGCAGACCCGCAAGACCCACCGACGTCGGGTACGACGCCCCGTTCAGCTGCGCGGGTGGTCTTGCGGGGCAAGTCGCGGGCGGCCAGGATCGTCGGCCAGCCCGCCCGGCATAGACGCTGTCCGCGGGTGCGCAGCCTGGGGGCTTGCTGACGGCTGCGGCGTCCGCCGGTTCGGATCGAGTGTTATCGGCGCGGGTTGAGGCCGGTGGGGTCGAAGCCTTCGGGCAGTGGCCATGGCAGCCGGGCGGGGTTGATCTGCGAGCTGAGCAGGGTGGCGATCAGCAGTGACAGCTCGTTGTTTGGCGTGACTCTCGCGGCGCGGGTGACCGCTGCCCAGGCGAGCGTGGCGTCACCGTGGCGCCAGGCCGCCCAGGCGGCCAGGTTCGCCGGCGTCGTCACGTACGGGTCGGGGATGCGGCGGGTCATGTCCAGCCACAGGTCGCGTTGCCACATGTGGTCGTCGGTGGCGAGCCACGCCGCGGTGCGACCGGATCGGGTACGTAGCGCCACGGCTAACTGTGCGGCCTGTTCGTCGGTGAGACGTATGCCGGACGCGGCCGTCGTCATGCAGCGCGAGACCACGGCCACGGGATCCGGCGCCTCGGGTGGCAGCTCGGCCAGGATGGTGCTGATGCGAGTTTGCGTCTGTGTGTCGGACTTGACCAGGTCGGTGAGATGCTTCTTCGATGGCAGGGCCACGTGGCCACGCACGATCAGGTTGGTGGTGATGGTGCTGGTGGTCGAGTCGAATGCTGTGCCCTCGGCTGGGGTGCAGGGGCAACTGTCGAAAAGGCAGTAGTAGCGGCCGTCGGTCACCAGCAGCCGGCAGTCGACCACTGTGGTGGCGTCCAGCGTGTGGGCGATGGCATTCAGCTTGTCTCGCGCCGACACCGGTGCGTAGCCGACGAGGTACATGCGGCGGAAGCCGTTGCGCATGAGGGCGTCGCGCAGGTGATGCACGATGACGTCCGTGGGCGCGTCGACACTGATGGAGGAGACGGCCGGGATGCGGTCTCCGTCCTTGGCGTAGAGGGCGATTATTGCGTCCGCGGGGTGATAGCCGAGGAGGAACGGCACGGCGGCGAGGAGATCTTCGGGCGTGCGGAGGACGGAGGTCGGCTGTTCGTCGGCCATCATGATCATTCCCTTCGGCAGGCAGGGAGTCGGACTGGAAGAGGCCTCATACGCCAGCCGGCAAGCGAGCCGGCGAAAGGCGAGACACGGGTGCCGCCCGAGGTAGGTCCAGGAGCTCACGCCGGTGCGTCCCTGCAGCCTCGGTGTGCAGGGTGTCGGCGCCGCGGAGCGGCGCCTTGGCCGGCCCGGGGCGCGGCCGGGTACAGCCGCTTACAGGCCGCGGCGGCCGCGGAGCAACTGGGCAGGATGGCGTCGCATCTGCTGCTTGGCTACGGTGCCGTGCGCCGCGCGGCCCGGATGGCCTCGGCCAGATTGGTGGCGGTGTGCAGGTCGGCGATCGCGGTACTGTTCTGGCTGGCCAACTCCGCCAGGTGGGGCTCGATGTCGTCTGGCTGGTCCGCGTCGATGTCATCGGGCCCGAATTGCGGGTCTTCGGTGCGCCAGTTCATGCCGTAGTGGCTACGGTTCCAGCTCTCCAGGTTGTATGTCGCGCCGGTGGCTTTGCAGGACCACCAGACATAGCCGTCGGGGCCGAGGAAGTAGGACCACCGGTGTATCCGGTCCGCGATGGTCAGGTCCTGCTCGTAGGTCACGTCCGGCACGAAGGACTCCGGGAGGGGCTGCGCGTCGTCTGTACCCGGATGGACACCCAGGACCGCGGCGAAATCAATGGGCAGGTCCACAGCAAACTTGATCTTGTGCCGGGTGCCGGCATGCTCGGTCAGGGTGCCTTCGATGTAGGGCTGGGGCGTGACCGCGGCCTTGCGGAGATCCGTGAGTTGACCCATGAGCTCGGTCTCGGCGATGACCGGCTGGCCGTGATGGACGGTGATAGACGCGTGTCTGATGGTGATCCAGTCGCCGTTACGGGCGTGACCCAGAGAGGCGGGTGCGCGGCCGACGGTCATTCGGCTGCGATCCATGTGTTGGCGCCCGATCGTGGTGGGTGGATTCGGGACTGCGTCGAGGAGGGCGAGTTCAGCGGGAATGGGTGGCGGTGTGTCATCGAGGAGGGCGGCACAAGAAGGCCGCCTGGGCGAGGCTGGCGCCCGAGCAGGCCGGCGCTCTGCTTCGCGGCTATCGCCGACCCGCAGGACTGCACTGACCGCACAGCGGTCGCGGCGTGACGGCGCCCCGTCCGGCCTTGCCGGGTGCTCGACGCGCCAGCCGCCGACAAGCCCAGGGTCAGCGCTTGGCGATGTAGAGGTCGCACGCTGCGGTGACGGCGTCGGCCCCAGGTCGGTCGGTGCCGCGCAGGTCGCTGATCGTCCACGCCAGGCGCAGGATGCGTCCGTACCCTCGGTTGCTGACCGCCCCGCGGTCGAGCAGCGACCGCGCGGCGGCGATGCTTCGCCGATCGAGCCGGTAGCGGCCGGTGAATAGCTGATCGGCAGGGATCTCGGCGTTGGTGCGGTGGCCCTCGGCCCAGCGGGCGGCCGCTACGGCGCGGGCCATGGCGACACGGGCTGCCACTTCGACGGACGATTCGGCTACCGCGGCGTTGGTCGGGCTGTCGTCGGCGAGGGGGACCCGGATGTCGAGGCGGGAATCCAGGACCAGCAGCCGGTTCTGGTAGCGGCGCCGGTCCGCCTCGCTGCAGCACGGCGTGCCCGCGGTCCCCGCATCGCCGCAGGAACAACGCTGCGACGTCAGGATCAGCTGGAATCGTGCGGGGTTGCGGACGACGCCGCGGGCCGAGGCCAGGAGCACTTCTCCAGAGTCGAGCGGCTGGCGCAGCGCGTACAGGACACGAGGGTCCAAGGCCGGTGCGTCGTCGAGCAGGAGCACTCCCCGGTGGGCCAAGCTCACCACGCCCGGCGTGGTGGCAGCGCCCACGAGAACGCTGACGCTGATACTGCGGTCAGGTGCCTGCAGCGGTGGACGCCGGATGAGGCCGCCAGGCGGCAGCGGCCGGCCAGCGGCGGAATGCAGCGCGGTGACCTGGAGGGCGTCGTCGTCCTCGAGATCCGGTAGCAGGGTCGTCAGGCTACGGGCGAGCAGCCCTGTACCGCTGCCGGCGCCGGTCAGACTCAGATGGTGGCCCCCGGCGGCAGCGACCTCCACGGCGAAGCGCGCTGCGCTCGTCGTCGCCGGCACAGCAACGAGATCGGGCTGATCCGTGCGGGACACCGGCGGGTGCCCGTCGCTGATTCGCGCGGTGTGCTTGACGGTGGAAGCCCAGGCCACGAACCGCGTCAATGAGCCGACGGCGACGATGCGTACGCCGGGGACCCGGGCGGCTTCGTCGGCGTTGGCGCCCGGCACGACCACCGTCGCGATGCCGATGTCCGCGGCCGCGGTCACGAGCGCGACCACGTCCCTGACGGCACGCACGGTGCCGTCGAGGCCGAGTTCACCGAGGATGACCACGTCATGCAGCACCGTCGGTGGAACATGGCCGATGGTGGCGAGCACGGCGGCCGCCGCGGCGAGATCCGTGGTGGAAGGCCCGGTGTGCCGTGCGAGCGGTGAGATCCAGACCTGCGCGCCGGCACGCGTTGATGCCAGGCCGGCGTTGATGAGGGCAGCGCGCACGCGGTCGCGGGTGTGCGGCTGGTCCTGACCGTCAGCGCCGGTGACCATGAATCTGGACGCGCAGGGGGTGGCCTCGACGGAGACGAGACGGATGCTGCCGCTGCTCAGCACCATCGAGCTGGCCGTGACCCGGCTGCCCGGGTGCCCCTCGCGGGTATCAGGTGTCGGTGGTGGGTGTCCTGGTTCGGGCATGGCAATCCTTCCTGCTTCGTCGAACGGAGCCACCGCGCGGCGGCGCTCGGGAGTGGGATGGGTGACGTGCCGGCACGACTGTCTTGCGCTGCGGTATGACGGGTTGGATGTTGCGTTGGCGCGGTCAGTCCGCCGCCACGCTGGGTGGCGTTACGGAGCTGTCGCTGTGCCGGCCTGGAGCGGCGCGAAAGCGAAGCCGAATGGGGCTGACTCACCGCAAGGCGGCGGCTGCCGGCTAGCTGGGCCGCCGCGCGTCGCGGCCTCGCCGGCGCGATCCGCGCCGATCGGGATAAAACATGCCGGGCACGAAGAACGCGGCACCGCCACCGTCAGTCTTGGCGTGGTACAGGGCGATGTCCGCGTCGGACAGGGCACATGCCCAGGACCTGCCGGGCGGCGCGGAAGCGACCCCAGCGCTCCCGCCGACCTGTAGGTGAGCGCCGGGGGTGTGGGCAACGCTGATGGTGGAGGCGACCTCGAAGGCGACGGTCTCGACCACGGTCCGGGTGGTGTCGGGCACGACCAGCGCGCACTCGTCCCCGCCGAGACGCCCCGCCCATCCACCGTGGCGAGTCGCCAACTCGGCCAGTCGGGTACCCAGCGCAGCTAGGAGCCGATCGCCCGCGGGGTGGCCGTACCAGTCGTTGACGGCCTTGAACCGGTTGAGATCCACCACGATGAGGTACCGGTGGCGACGCCCCGCGGTGGTGTAGGCGTCCTCGAGGCCGGCCCGGTTGAGCAGGCCGGTGAGCCGGTCGTGGCTGGCCTCATAGGCGAGGACACTGTTCTGCGCGCGGAGCCGGCGCATGGTGGCGGCCGCGCTGGACCGGCCCGCGGCGGCGCCGAGGACGGCCGCGGCCACACACGGTGCGACAACATGAATCCAGGACATAGGAGACTGTCTCCAGGTCGGAGCCGCCCTCACGGCCTGCGGGGGCGGGATCGGCCGCGAAGACGGTGAGGGCGGTGGGGGAGCGGGCGGCCCGGATGTCGCACCGGTTCCGCTGAACTGTCAGCGGCTGCCGGTGACGATCACCCGGTGGGTAACGGCGGCCGGGTTCAGGCGGCAGCGGCGGCCAGGTGCAGCGCCTGCGTCGCGGTGGTCTCCATCCGGTACGCCGCGTCGGCGTCCGCGACGCTGCGCCCGTAGGAGGTGACGGCCTGCATGACCCCGCCGGCGCTCACGTCGCCGCTGGAGATGAAGTGTGCCAGGATGCCTTGCTGTTGTTCCTCGGTGTAACGCAGCTTCTGCGACACCATCTTGATCGTGTCGTCCGGCTTGGCGACCGGTGTGGAGGCGGCCTTCTCCAGCTCCTGGACCGCGCGGGTGACGAAGTCGACGTCCAGGTAGGCCCGCACGGCGTCGGTGGTCTGCGCGGTGATCAACTCCAGGAGCGTGCGCATGGTCTGCGACGACGGGTTGATGATGCCGTCGGTATCGGTGATGCGGCTGCCGATGTGGGTACGGCTCAGCACGCCCCGGTCGACGGTCTGGCCGTTGCGGCACACCTCGACACGTAACCACGGCGCGACGGTGTACCTGCCGAAGCCGGTTTCGGAGTTGGTCAGCATGAACCCGCCGGAGATGACCGGCAGGTCGCTACCGCGGCGCCCGTCGAACGGCGAGCGGTAGTTGCGCAGCAGGTCCGGCGCCATCACCTGGACCTCGGGGGAGACGAACCGCACGTACATGCGCCGTTCGGTCAGGTCGCAGGATGCCACCTCGACGGCCACGCCCGCCTGGCGGATGCCGTCGAGGGCCGCCATCAGCACGTCGAGGTTGTCGATGCGCAGGAACCGGTCGGATAGAAACGCCCGGGCGACACCGTCACCGGGGGCGGCGGCGGCGGTGTCGTGGTGCAGGCATCGCACCAGGAACCGGCGCTCGTCGTGGGTTAGCCACCCGTTGACGTTCGCGTCCAGCAGCGCCACGTTGTCGCTTGCCATGCGCCGCAGGTAGGCCACGGGGACGCCGAGCTTGTCACCGACACCGCCGAGGGAGATGTCGGTGAGGGTGTATGTGCCGGCGGTCAACGTGACCCCCTCACTGCCCAGCTGCGGCAGGGTGCCCTGGACGACGAGGCGGCCGTCGACGCACTGAATTGCGGCGGCACCGGCGATGATGTCTACTGCCCGGGCCTTCTGATCGTTGAGCAGTCGAGCCATGGTGTTCAGATCGATGTGGCGGTTCGGTGCGACGGCAAGAGTCGGCTGGGCCATGATGTACGTCCTTCGACAGGCGGGCCGCCACATCTGCGGCGGCCAACGGGGACGCTGCCCGTGGGCCGCTGGGCGGCGGCCGGCGGGCGAGCGCGTGCTGGCCCGCACGTACCCGGGCCGGCCCGGAAAGCCGGGCGCAAGGCATCAGGGCGAGAAGATCTCTGGCCGAAGGCCAAGATGTTCTCGAACCGCCTTGCGCCCGACTCTGGGCCGGCCACCGTGCCTGGCCAGCATCGCCGCCCGGTCAACCCGTGCAAGCGTGGCCAACAGAGACGTGACGAAGGCATTCACCAAGTCCTGTGCGGGCACCGCCTCGTCCAGCGTGGTGACCACTGCATGCCGCCCGCGAGCATGCGTCCCGACGCGTGCCTCATCCGATCTGATTCGCACCTGATCCGTCTCAGGCTCTCTGATCCCACCCACCTCCGGCGGCTTCGACTCGTCGATATCACTGGGCGATTTTGGGGGAGGCGCGGGGGCCGCGGGTTGGGCGAGTTAATGGTGGCGCGCAGTGCCGCGCCAGCTCGGCACCGAACTCCTTCTGGCCGACGAGATCCCCATCCTCAACCTGCCATCCGCGGTGGAGCGGAAAGCTCTGACCGGCTGAAATAGGTGGCTGAACGGATCCCTGCCGCGTCCGTCTACACCGGCGATTGGTGAGCTGTCTGCTTCTCGGGCAGTTCACCGGTCGTCAGCGGGTCCGAGGATCTCCACTGCCAGGGTCGCCAGGTCTTCCGGTTCGTCCGGCGTGTAGCGCCTGTCCTCCGTTCCGTCTTTGAAGTGGCGTCGCAGCGCCGCGTACTGTCCGGGGTCGAGCCGATCACGGTGATTACGTAGGGTGCGAAGCAGAATGATCCGGAAGTTTCGTCGCGACTCGACGCCGGTTGGCGGGAAGCCGCGCCGAGCAATCTCGATGGCCACGCCGAATGCGTCGATCACTTCCTCGACCCGGGATTCGGTGGAGACCAGCAGCCAGAGCCTGATCAGTGACTGCGCCGCCGAGATTGCTTGATCCTCCCAATAGCCGTGCACCATCACGACTGCATCCTCGACCGCTGCCGCTAACGGCTCGAGCGCATGCTTGGCCAGGTCGTCGAGCGGATCGCAGTGGAAGTTGGCCTGCCACTGTCTGAGCCGGTCGTTCTCGTTGTTCCAACAGAACTGTCCGCGGACGAACTCCGGAAACTTCTTGTCCGCCGTAAGCACGTCCCGAGTCCAGTACAGATCCGACCGTGGGACAGGCGTGTCGGGCCACCCTCGGTCCCGTGAGAACACGAGCACGCGTTGCTCTCCGGCCCACGACCGATGCACGCGGATGGTGCCTACCAGCCGGCTCCATGCGTCGGCCCGCAATTGCGACCTCCAGAGCAGCGTTACCTGCCGCCACTCGTCGATCCGTTCGTCGGCCTCCGGAAAGAGGTCGTCGGTGGTGAACGGTGAGCCGATCGCTACGAGGAGCAGGACGAGATTGGCCGAGTAGACCGCGTAGCGGGCCGGGGCGGACAGCGGGGCCGGCGAGTAGTCGGCGAAGCGGTCACGTTCCCGCGGCTTAAGAGCATGCCGGAACAGGTGCAGCAGCATGTCGCGGAGCATGTCCCGCCGAGATTCGTCCCAGCCGACGAGCCTGCCGCTGAGGAAATCCAGTGTGGTCTGCCTCTGGCTGATCGTCGCGAACGACAGCAACGCATGCAGGAAGCCGTCCTCGGTCGGCGCGACGCGGCTGCGGCGGCTTTGCCGGAGGGCGTCGTCAACGAGGTCGGCCAGTTCCCGTTCGAGCGCCCGGGCTCCGAGGTATTCGCCGAACGTCGCGTGCAGGAACTCGTACGTCTGCAATGCCTGACCGTCGCGCCGCGCGCGAGCCTCGTGGATGAAGAAGAAGCGGCCCAGCACGGTCTCCCCGACCGTCAGCATCCGGCGCACGTTCGCCGCCAGGCCGACAGCGCCGGACCCGAGAAGGACCGGGAGGTCGGCGTTGAGGTCGGCCTCGGTCACCCACTGCCGTCCGCGGTTGAGACTGGCGAAAGCCACGAGTGACAGCCGCAGCAGTTCCTCCTCGACCATAGCCTCAACGTCGTTCTCCGAATTACCGGCGGCCACCTTCATCACCTCCCGCCGAGCGAACCGCCTCAGCAACCGCTCGTATAGATCGCCTTGGTCGAGGTCGGTGTCGACTCCGCCGGTGAGCGCGTTCTCCTGGGCGTCGTAGATCGCGAGCATCAGCAATAGCAGCGGCTGCGACGCCAGCTCCGGCTGGCGGATCACGGCGGCGAGCGTAAGCGGCCGCAGATCCCGGGCTCGAAAGTAGGACTCGTTCGTGCTGTTCCAAACGGTCAGCCACCGCGAGATTTGATCTTCGTTGAACGGCTCCAGGCGCAGCGCCACCGTGCCCGCCACCGCGCGGGCCCGATCCGCCACCGCCGTGCGCGTCGTGACCACGACCGCGACCGGCCGGCCCCCGGCGGCTTCCCGGCGCTGGAACCGTTCGACGTTCAGCAGGTAGTCCCACTGGCTCACCCCGGTCGCCTGCAGCAGCTCGTCGAAACCGTCCAACAGCACCACGGGAAGCGCCCCTGGAATGGCGCCCACCACCTCCGGCCACGTCGCCCGCTCCCCCGTCGCGTCGAGAATCGCGTGCTCGATCTGCACCTGCAGGCTCGCGTCGGCGGGCACATCGCGCAGCGACACCCGGACCACCGCGAAGTCTTCGGGCGGTAGCGTTGCCGCGAGCATCCGGGTAAGCAGCGACTTGCCCGAACCCGGCTGGCCGAGCAGCAACAGCGGCCCGGCGGTGGCTGACGGCGAAGTCAGGTGCCCCACCAGGTAGCGCATCAAATCGTCCTGGACAGGCCGCTCCTCCCACCAATCCTCGCTGGCGAGCGGATCATGGGGTGCCACGGCAGAGACCCGGAACGACGGGTTGATGTAGGAGGAGGCGATGTCCGGGATATCCGGAACGGCGTCGTCGCCCTCGGCATCGAGTACCCGCTCCTGAAGTGCTGCGTGATATGCCCGGGACAGTGCCGTCCGCTTCTCGACCGCGGCGCGCTGCGGGCCGAGTGAGCCGATCGACTCCCGGAGCGCGGCCACACCGATCGTGAGCTCGTCCATCCGGGCACGAGTCGCCTGGTGGTCCACCAAGTTCACCCAGAACCCAAATTCCGAGACGTCTCCGGCCATCCGCCGGAACCCGGTCTCGTAGTCGGCCAGCGCCCGCTCGACGACGGCACCGTGCAGAGCACCGGTCACGGCCGCGCGCTCCGTCTCACTTAGCCGCTCCCACGAGGCTAGACCGGTGAGGAAACGCTCCACCGAGTCGGACAACCGCCGATAGAACCGCTCCAGCTCACCGACGAGCTGCTCGTACGGCTGGTGCGGCGCGGGCATCGGCACGTCGCTGTGCAGCAGCGCGCGGGCCAGGTCTCCCAGCCGTTCCCCCTTCGGCCGATGCCCGGCGACCAGATGCACCAGCTCAACCCCGGTGACCTCGCGCTTCGGCAATGCCCCGAAATAGCTGCCCACCACTAGCGCGGCATGCCCGGCCGCGAGCCTCTGCGTCCGGTCGATCCGGTTCAGCCCGGCAGCCAGATCCCCCAGGTCGCTGACCAGGCCCTGAGTCGTCCGGAACAGCTCGGCTTTCGCGTCGAACAGACTGATGGCGAGCTCACTGCCCCCACCCGTCGCCGCTAGCAGGAATCCGCCGGCAGCCCGGTCCAGCACCGCCAGCACCTGACTCTGCCCGCTCAAAATGCGTACCGCGTCCGCGTAAGACAGCGCTCGACTCATAACGCCAGCCTGCCCGCCGAGCCGATCGGCCGAAAGTCACCGCGACCGGATTCCGTCATATGTTGGCACGGCGGTGACCTCCACCGAGCAAAGATCAGATCCACTGAGACAATCCGGAGTCTCGCCCGTCTCAGCCAATCTGATCCGAGTAGCTCAGTGACCATCAAGCCGGAGCAGATTCACTCAGAACCCACAATGGCGGGCCCGGCCAGGTGGAAGCAATGCGGCAATGAGTGTCATCCGCCTGCCACCGTCGCTGGCGATCCCTCAGGCCGGATCGGCTACGACCCGGTTGCGGCCGCTGCGCTTCGCCGCGTACAGGTTCCGGTCCGCCGCGGCGAGTAGCGCCGACGGTGTGCTGCCGCCGTCGGCCGCGGTCGTGACGCCGATGCTGGCGGTGACCGGCAGGTCGCCGGTGAGCGGCCGCCATGCGTGCCCGGCGATCGTGCGGCGCAGCCGCTCGCAGCGCCGCACCGCCTCGCCGGCGTCGACTTCCGGCAGGACGAGGAGGAACTCCTCGCCGCCGAGCCGGGCGACGATTCCGTTCTCCGGCGCCGCGGCAGCGAGAAGGCGGGCGACCTCCTGGAGCACTGCGTCTCCGGCTGCGTGCGCGAGAGTGTCATTGATGCGCTTGAAGTGGTCAAGGTCGACCAGGGCCGCCGACACCGGTAGCCGGCCGGCCGCGGCGTCCTCCAGAACCTCCCCGAGTCGATCGTCCACGAAACGGCGGTTGTGCAGGCCGGTGAGGGCGTCGCGTAGGGCGAGTTCCCGGAAGCGCACGCTTTCCCGGCGGGCCTCCTCGATCTCGAAGACGACCTGGAGCGCCCGGGCGCGGGCCTCCCGCTCGGCGGACTGGAGTGCCTGAGTCTCGGAGTGGAAGCGCTGGTACTCCTCGTAGGCGTCGCGGTACCGGTCGGTGGCTGCGTACAGGCGGGCCTGCTCCTCGCGTACCCGGGCTCGGGTCGCCGCCAGTTGACGCTCGTCACAGAAGCGGGCCGCCCGATCGAGGGTGACCTGGGCCTGCGCCACGGCACCACGCAGACGCTGGGCCTCCGCGGCGGTTAGCAGGCATTCCGCCAGTGCTTTGCCTTCGTCCAGCAGGTCGTCCCGGGTGCCCTCCAGGACGGGGCTCAGGGTTGCCTCCGCCTCGGCGTACCGGCCCCGGCTGAGCTCGACGCGGGCGATCGTGTCCAGCTCGGTGGCGGCCAGCCGGATCCCGTACGCCCGCATCCGCTCGATCAGCTCCTGCGCTCGGTCGAGATGGCCGTAGCTGTACTCGGTGTAGGCGAGGTTGTTGAGGATCTGGAGGGACAGTTCAGAGTCGCCGAGGGTGCCGGCGACGTCGAGTGCTTCGGTGAAGCGCCGGCGGGCCTCGGCTTGCGAGCCGTTGACGTCGAGCATCACGGCCAGCATCGAGAGGTGCCTCGCGCGGACCTGCGCCGGCGCGTCCTCACCGGTGTGCGCCACGCACTGCACAGCGTGCGCCAGCGCTTCGCCGGAATCGCCGAGGTGGTAGAAGAAGAGCGCGAGCTGCCGGTGGCTGCGTGCGACCAGGTAGGCGCTGCCGTGCTCGGTGCTCCACGCGAGCGCCTCGTGCGCGATCCGGCCCGCCGCCGCCATGTCGCCGTTGAGTGCGAAGAGGTCGGCCCGGGCCAGCCGGGCACGGATCACCAGGTCAGGCCGGTCCAGCTCGGCGGCGAGCCGCTCGGCCCGTACCACGGGCCCGGCGATCTCCCGGTATCGGGCGGGAGCCATTGTCTCGATCTTCCGCAGCGCGGTGTCGAGCCGCGCGGCGGCCTGCGGGGCCGTCGCCGACAGGTCGATCAGGGTGGCGACCGGCGGTTCCTGCGCCACGTGAGCCCGCACTGTCGCCTCCTTCGCCGCCCCCGATCATCTAACAGCGGAGCAGGCCCCGCCCTGGGATGCGCGGATCCCGCACACCGCCGGTCAAGAGGCTAACAACCATCGATCTTTCTGGAACGCTTGCGACACTCGCTCCGGTCCTGCCGGCTCGCCGCGAACGAGTGCCTGAGAGCGAGCATGCCCGCGAACCTGAGGAACGCTGTCGGGTCTGCGACCATGCTGGCCGAGGGAGAGCAGCCTGCACCGCGCCAGGCGCCGGCGGCGGCGAGCCCTTCATCTAGGTTCCTAGGATGCTCAGCGCAAGGTGAAGTGCACCGGTTCGCCAAGGCGGCGCGGTGCCGGCAGCGACCGGCACCCGGGCACCGAAGCGCCGCCACCACGGTCGCGAGACGTGGGTCTCCTGCAGCGGTTCCACCAGCCGCCTCGACGAATCGGTCGCTGAGTCGGCCATCGTCGAGATGCCGACGACCTCGCAGGCCTGCAGTTCTTGCGTTTACCCCGCCCCGTGACGGTGGCTGGTGTCAGTCGGCTAGGGGCCGCCAGCGGGTGACGGAGCGGGCTGCGGCGAGGCCGCAGGCGAGGCTGAGTAGCAGGGCGATGGTGGCTACCGAGGCGAAGCCGATGCCGAGCAGTTCGTAAGAGATGCTGCCGACCCGACGGATCTGCAGGGTGAGGAAGCCGAGGAACGCGGCGGTGATCGACCCGATGATCCCAGCAGCGAGGAGAGGTACGCCGAGGTTCCAAATCGCCACGCCGACATATAGGCGAGGGGTCGCGTCGTAGGTGCCGAGGACGCCGAGGGATTTGGCGTGGCTGAGGAACATCGCGGCGGCGGCGAGGGCGCCGGCCAGGGTCAGGATGATCAGTCCGAGGGCGCCGAAGGTGAGTAGCCAGTCGAAGACGGCGGCGCCGGCCAGGCCGCCGGCGATCCATTCCTGTCCGGGGTAGGAGACGTAGGGCTTGGTGAGGTGGGCGTAGGCCGCTGCGGCGACCGCGTCGGTGTTCATGCCGGCGTCGGTGGCGACCAGGAACCCGGTGACGGCGCTGCCTTCGGGCAGGCTGGTGGTTACCTGGCTGTCGCGCCCGGAGATGTCGGTACCTTGTTGCACCCACCTGCCTGTCGGGTTGATCTGGGCGTAGGCGCTGCGCATGTCGACCGGTGTGGTGCTGCAGTTCTGCAGGCGACCGAGGTGGGCCAGGGCGGGGCAGGGGCCGACGAGAACGGTTTGGTCGCCGACGGCGACGGCTTGGACGACGCGGTCCGGGCCGACCTGCTGGGCGAAGGCGCGGGCGCCTTCTGTGTCAGCGGTGGACCGGACAACGGCCAGCTTGTCGCTGACGTTCAAGTCTGTGCTGGTGGATTGTCCGGCCAGTCCGCGAGTTTGCTGGATGATCCAGGCCTGTTGGACCTGGACCTGCACGAGCAGGCCGAGGCCGACGACGAACGCGGCGCAGAGCCGGGCCACCAGGGTGGGTCGCATGGTCAACCAGCGGCCACCCACGATGGCACCAGGGGAGTTGGTAGTGGCTCCGAGCCGGGCGATGACGCGGCCACCGTACGCGGCGGCGGCGGCGAGTACAGAGGGCAGGGAGGCGAGGACCACGGCGGTACCGATGAGGAAGGCGACCAGGCCGACGGAGTACCGGGATGCTGATTCGCCGCGGGCGGTCATCGCGCCCCAGGTGGCGACGGCCAGCGACAGGGGGAACGTCGCGCGGATGTAGCCGCGGTACTTCTCGCGTACCCGCCGGGGGCGGGTCTCTCCGCGGGCCCGGCTGCGTAGTTGCATGGTGACGACCAGTGCGAGGATCGCTGCGAGCGCCGCAATGCTCAGGGGCGCGAGCCAGTTCCGGGCCGCCGCCATGTCGCCGGTCTCGGCGAGGTAGCCGGTTATGGGCACGCGCACATCGACGGTGGTGGCGAGGAAGGCGAGCGCGGCGCCGGCCAGGACCCCTGTGATCGCGGGGAGCAGAGCTTCGCCGATAAGGACCCAGACACGAGCCGAGGTGGGGGCTCCCAGGGCGTCGAGCATCGCGAGTCGCCGGTCGCGCACGTCGGCGTTGCTACGCACCGCCAACAGCAGCAGCAGGGCCACGGGCAACAGGATGACGAACGCGATGACCACGTAGATGTCGAGCACGGTCCACTTCTGGAAGCCCTCCACGGTGACCGCGGAGCGTTCTGCGCTCATCTGTGCGGCGTCGACGCCGAAGTGGGAGATGTCGATGAGGCCCCCGTGGGCGGTGAACGGCTGGTCGGTGCGTGGACGGTAGTAGGCGAGTTTCTCCGTCGGATTGGCCAGCCCCGCATGGCTGATGGTGCCGGCGAACGTGCCGTACCGAGAGGTCAACGTCGTCGCTTGCGGACCGGTGGCCAGTTCGGGGGAGAGGAACACCTCGCCGGGCTCGGGCCAGCGCGGCAGGCCCGGCGGTGGCGGCGCATCCGGCCGGGTGGGTGAGACATACAGGATGAGGAACTGGCGATTCTCCACGAAGTCGGAGTGGATCATCCACTTGGCGACCGGCGGTGCCTTGGTCACCTCGACGAAGGCCGGTTCGCGGGCAGCCACCCGCTCCACGCTGGCCTCGGAGACGGCATGGACGGTGGCCAGCAGCGCGAAGGCGAGAACCGTGAACAGGCCGGCGACGAACAGCGCCCAGCGGTGCACGGTTCCGCCTGCACCGGCGCGGCGGCCCGCACCGCGCCCGACGGTGAGCAGGACCAGCATCGAGCTCACGGGGCGACCGCCAGGCTGCCGCTGGCCGAGCGCAGGGCCACAATGTGGTCGGCGCGGGCCGCGACCTCGCTGTTGTGCGTGACGACCACCAGCGCGCAGCCGTACTTCTTCGGCAAGTCGAACAGCAGGTCGGAGACCGCGTCGGCGCCGGCCTGGTCGAGTGATCCGGTCGGTTCGTCGGCCAGGACGACGGCCGGTTGTGAGACCAGCGCCCGTGCCACGGCGACGCGCTGGCGTTCGCCGCCGGACAGCGTCGCCGTCGCTGCCTCGGTCAACGCTTCCAAGCCAAGGTCTGCCAGAAGCGCTCGTGCCCTGTCATAGGCCTCGCGGCGTCGCCCGCCCGCGAGCAGGACGGGAAGCGCGATGTTCTCCAGCAAGGTCAGCTCGGGCAGCAGCTCCCCGAACTGATAGACGATGCCGATGTCGCGCAGGCGTACTGCTGCTCGGGCCCGGGGCTTCATGGTCGTCAGTTCGCTGCCGTTGATGCGGATCGTGCCGGCGTCAACCTCGATGATCCCGGCGATACACATCAACAGGGTGGTCTTTCCCGAGCCGCTCGGGCCGGTGATGGCGACGGAACGGCCGCGCGGCACGGCGAGCTGCAGGTCGTCCAGGATCACTCTGTTGTCGACCGAGTAGCGCAGGTCGCGGGCTTCGATGGCCGCCTCGTCCGCCATTGCTCTCCCTCACGAGGACACGCGGCGTGAACGAGACCCGTTCACGCCGCGGTCGATCAATCACTCTGGCTCTGACGCGTCGTAACGCTGCGGTAGTTTACCGATACTTTGTGGAGCTGCAGGTGTTCGGACCCGCGTCGTCGGTGCAGTGGTTGAAGCGTTGCACCAGGTTCCCGGTGATCCCGGTCGACTCGAACTCACCGCATCCACCGGAGACCCGCCAGACCTGCGGCGTGCCGATGTCGCGCTTGAAGTCGGAGTACACATCGTTGTTGTCGCAGTTGTCGTCGAAAACAGCGATACCCTTCCAGCCGTCATACTCCTCCGTATGGCCGCCATAGGTCGACGCGGAAACATTGGCGTATACAGAGGAGGGAACGGTCCAGGCGAGAATGCCGATGGCCAATGCCGCGGCTACTTTCACGGGCTTCACAATACGTCCTCTAGTTCGACTGAAGATGGCGAACGAACGGGCCGCGGATCCGCGTTAACAAACTTCCACGACCGACTCATCATGTCAAGGTCATCTATGTGTTCGATCGTGTCGCGAGGACCACCGCTGCAGCGCCACCCCTCCCGTGCCAACGATCCGAAGACCATCTCTACCTGCGGAAATGACCTCGCCCCGCGTCGGTCACCCTGGATGCATGCCGGCGGCGATGCGGGGCGTCGATCCTGGGTGGAGGGTCGGCGAACGTCGCGAGGATATGAAACAATGGCATCGCCACTGCTGTGCCGATCGGCATGCTTCCGTATGGGTGACGTCAGGCCCAGGGGCTCAGGCGTGTGCCCATGTCCGCCCACTGCCTGACTCGCGAAAGATCACTATATCCATTCGCGCATCTCGATTGACATCGGCCGTCTCGTAGGTAAGTTGGCAGTCTCGTGCACCTAGATGTCACGGGGAGAACGCATGTCGTTACCGCAATCGCTGCGGCTGTCAATCTGGTCCCGGCGGGCAGTGGCCCTGTTGCTAGCGATGATCTGTGTCGGCGCGACCACCACCATCACGGCGCGCCCCGCCCTTGCCGCGCCGGTCTCGAAGCCGCTGGCCATCGGCTCGCTCGATCCCGGCGGGAAGGTGTTGGGAGTCAATGCCACCGCCGTCAACTCGCAGGTGTTCGCCCTGCCCTGGACGGCGGACCCAGCGGCGGCGAACCGCCAGCGGTGGACCTTCGAACTGGTGCTCTACCTGCCTCAGGGATCACGCAACCTGTACCGCATCCGGAACATGGCCGCGCCGAGCCTGTGTCTCGGTGTCGACAACGCCGAGAGCCTGCGCCTGCAGACCTGCAACGACTACGACACCCAGCAGTGGGTGATTCCCCACGCGACGCCCACCACGGGCGGCTACCGGATGCAGATCAAGAAGGGCACCGGGTTCCGCTGCCTCAATCAGGGCGCCAACGGCGTCGACACCCCCGGGGTCATGGGCTGCTTCAACCCGGACCGTCCCACCCAGCTGTGGCGCACTCGCAGCGGGCCCACGTTCTGCTCGAGCTTCGACGTCACCGCGGTCTGCACGTCCTACAACCCGCCGCTGCAGGGGCTCTTCGGGGCCTGGCGACAGAACGAGGTGACCTTCAACGACTTCCGCGCGGCACAGGTCACCCAGTACGTGGCCGGCCGGACCGTGAACCCCCAACTTGTCGACACCATGGCAGACCGGTTCGAGATCGGCTGGCGCAACGTCTACACCCCCGGCAACCCGTCCTCGCCGGCGGTCATCGCCCGCGAAGCGTACTGGTCCGAAAGCGCGCCCGGCTTCTACCAGCAGTTCAGCCTGGCGCAGCAGCCCGACGGCGGACTCGGCAACGGGCAGATGCACTCCTACCTGGCACTGGCCTCGGCAAACGGCAAGGTGGACCTGCTGTACGACTACAACACCGTCGGCACGACCGCCGGCTCCGAGAGTGGCCGGATCAGCTACCTGGAGACCGGGCTGAGCCACAGCGACCAGGGCACTGCGGTGATCCCTACGGGCATCGAGCACCGCACCCAGATCCTCGATGTCACCGGGGTGTGGCGGCGGCCGGCCGCGGCGTCGCTGTCGCTGTATGAAGACCGTCCGTGCTACGGCCCGTCTTGGGGTCTGCCGTTCACCCCTCCGGCTTGCACCAACGGTGCGGTGGTCGTGCGGCAGCCCGCGGAGATGGAGTACTTCACCGTCACCCAGCCATCCGCTGCCCCTGCGCCCGCGTCCGCACCGAACCTAAGCGCCGGCCTGCAGGCCGATGTGCCGCCGACGGTTCTGAACGGCGTTGACCAGCGCACACTCGCGTCCTGCCTGCAGACCTCCCCGGACAACTGCCTCGCCACCGTGCCCGGCCTGGCGCAGTGCGTCGCGCAGCGCAAACAGTGTCGCGCCTGGAATGAGAACCGACAACCGGCGGTCAAGCTGCGCGCGGCCCGCATGACCGCCGCCGAGGCGATTGCCGCAGCCCGCAAGACGCTGCTCACCGACAAGGGCCGTGCCTTGCCGGCCACCGTCCGTCCGCTGACCCGCACGATGACCGCCGGTGACTACACCGCCGCCGACCTGCTCAAGACCGGAGCGAAGGCCACCGACCAGATCATCGTGGTGACCGGCGGGACTCGGGTACGTGCCCCGGAGCCCACCTCCGACGACAGCTCATACGCGGGATTCACCCTCGCCTACCACGTAGCGACGGGAACCCTGCTGCACACCTGCCTCGGCCCGTCCTGCGAGCCGCTCCGATGACGGCACGACAAGGAGCCCATGTGCGTACCTTCTGGAAACGCCTCGCCACCGCCGTGACGGTGATAACCGCGATGCTGGCCGCAGCCACCCCCGCCCTAGCCGCACCACAACCCACCTTCGCATGGGTCGTGACCTCCTCGGAGGGAGCCTGGCCCAGCCCGAAGAACGCCGCACCGCAGACCAACTCCAACCTGCCGGAACCGAACACCGCAGCACCGTCCGGCTCCACCCGGTTCGCGCCCCTGGCCGAACTGCCGGGCGAGCACGCGCTGCGCGACGAATGCGTGAACGCTCACGCCGACGCCGCACGACACGTCGAAGGCTGGATGAAGGACCGTTTCAACCGCTGCTACATGGGCCACCGCAAGATCGAGCTGCGGTGCGTCGGCTGCACCATCATCATCGCGTCCGTGGAGTTCGACTACGTCCTGCTCGGCATGACGTCCAACGGCACCCGGCAGGCCGATTTCGTGCTGACCTTTCACGACTGGGACGCCAAGGGCGGCGTCGAGCGTGAGATCACTCCGATGCGGGTGTCGCTGGGCGGCTGCGGTACCTACATCAGCTGCAACCCTGGCAACGCGGAGACCACGCAGCCTCTCGGTGGCTGGGAGACGGCGCCGCGGTTCCACGCGACGTTTACGTCGGCCGAACAGACCGGCGTCGGCGACGAGTTCCGCGCCCTCTCCACTCCGTCGCTCGGACTCCAGGTCATCCCCGTCAACCCTGAGCACGTGCCCTACGTGGAGACCAACATGACCCGGGCCGAGGTGCGCTTCGACTCCGCCGGCGCGCGGGCCGGCAAGCACCACGGCGCCGTCTTCTCCGACTTCACGCCCACGTTCGACCTGGTCAAGATCGCGCAGGCGGACCACTACGAGGACGGGGTGAAGGAATCGATCCTGCACATCGAGGACGCGCTGTACCGGCCGATCCGCACGTTCCCGTCATTTGTCGGCAAGACCATCCCCGGCCGGTACGACCCTGCGGCGGGCGCCAATCAGTACCCGCTGCATCGGCTGGTCGACTCGAACCTGCAGAGCAAGAACCGAACCACAGCCGGGAAGGTCTGCGACGACGTCTGGGGCCCAGACGGGCGGACACCGGACCTGAACTGCGACGAGTACCCGTTCGCCAGCACCAAGGAAGGTGCCTTCACCGGCAGCACCGTGAGCACCGGCACGGCGGACGGATGGCGTACCTGGCGCGGTTCCTCGCGGCTCATCGGCGAGGTCGACAACCAGGACTCCGGACGGCAATACCTGAACGTTGCCTTCTACCAGGGCAATCGCATCCTCAGCGATGACCCGTTCTTCGTCGAGATCGACCGGTCACCGTCGTCATAGGATGAGGGCCCTGGCGAGTCGTGGAGGGGAGATCCGGTGACCACGGTGGAAGCGCACGTATCGTCACTCGACGGCACCGTGGTGCTGCGTGACGCCGGTGACGACGCCGTGGCAGACATCCGGCTCGCCGCCGAAGCGGCCCGCCAGGGCGGCTCCCAGCGCGGCGGCGGTGGACAAGTCATCGGCGTGGCAGGCGGCGCGCTGATGATCCGCTGCGCGGACCAATACAGCACTCCCAAACTGCTCATTCGAGTGCACCACGCCCCGCCTCCACCGGCCGACGATGCCGGATGGACCTGGCTGCGGCAGGTGGTGATCGTCCTCGAATCCGGACGCCTCGTCCTGGACAGCGGCGGCGAACAGCCAGGCTGGCCCGCAGACGTGCCGGTCGGTGTGCCAGGCCGCTATGCGGTACGGGTCGGGCATCGGGGAAGAGCCGAGTTCCAGCAGGCGGCATCGCAGGTCCGGACCCAGACGCTGAACGCCTCAGCCGAGGACACGGAGGCGGCCTGGGAGTCGCTGCGCGGAATTGAGGCGTACGCGATCGAACTCTGGCCGGAGAACGGCGCCTGATGCGTCGCTGGGCTTCCCTGGCTGTGGCGGTTGCCGCCCTAGCGCTGCTGGCCGTGTCCTTTATGCCTTGGTACCGCAGCGGTTGGGCAGAGTCGCGGGCCGGAGTGCGCAGCTACGAGACCACGCTCGTCAACGCGTGGGGGGCCTCGGCCTGGTGGTCCGCTGGCATCGTGCTCGGCCTGGCAGCCGGCATCGGCTTCCTCTCGACCGCTCGCAGGCGGATCAGAGCCTGGCGTTGGGGTCTTCCCGTCCTGGCCCTGGCCGGCCTGGTCATCATCGTCTGCCGCCGGCTGACCATCGGCGCAGCAAGCCTCACGAGCGCCGGGTGGCAGTCCGGCGGATCAGCCGACATCGGCGACGTCGTCCGCGACGACCTGGTCATCTACCACGCCCCCGGCCGCGACCTGGATGTTGCCTGGGGCTTCCCGGCCGGGGCGGCGGTGATGCTCCTGCTGCTACTCGCATTGGTCGCGGGGACATGGCGGGCACGGACTCCGTCCAGTGACCCTGACGGCGCACTGTAGGCGACGGTCACCCCGACCGCGGCAGCGACGTCATGTCGCCTGTCGGCCTAGTTGGCAGCTCGCGTCAATCGCAGAAGTCAACGGATTCGGCAGCGGGCGACGGCTAACGGCTCCCGCCGTCACTCGGCCCTAACCCCGGCAGAGCCAATACGTAGGGACGTACCAGACGACGATCTCGTTGGCTTTTCGGTGAGGCGCTGACGGTGCTGCGCGGGTACACAACGCGGGCGCGGCCACGTGCGGTCGGCGGCTGGGCGGTGACAGGACTGGACTCAGCGGGGTCAGCCACGGCGCGCTCTGAAGTTCCGGCGTGCGGCGGTCGCGGGATCGTCGACGACTTCGCCGGACGGTTTTCGGCGGCAGGCGGTACAGGCCACCACGTTACCGCAGTGCTTGCACCAGGAGGTTGTGGGACGCAGCCACCAGCCTACGCAAACGCCGACGAGGAGCGCGACCATTGCGGCCAGGACGGTCAAGGCATACGGCGGCATCAGCTCTCCTTCCCGCAAGCCGGCACGCTCACCGGTGGTGCCGGCCGGTAGGTCGCTCCGTCGGGGACTCGGTGCTGCGAAATCGGCGCGGTCAGCAACGGGCTCAGCCGGGGCAGATCGTTGTCATCGTCTTCCGATGGCAGCCACCTCGTGGGGCGTATCGCCTCCGTCAGCGCGCTGATGCGGATCAGGGGCGCGAATGCTGCGAGGACGGACCCGTCGTGCCGCAGCCGTAGACAGTCCAGCCGAACCCATTCCATGGACGGCAGGAGCCGCTGGTCGACGGGGATGCTCTGCACGATCAGCAGCGCCATCCCAGTGCCGTAGCAGTAATCCGCCTGCTTGACAGCCAGTGTCATACCAGGGACGAGTCGGGGCACCGTGACTGGACTCATTGCCACTCCCTCGGTGGACGGCGGCCGGGGATCACGGGGGAAACCGCCGGCCGCCGCCGCTCTGTCGCCCGACTGCGCCTTCGGGGGGCTGCTCGGGCTGATCGCCGACACCGGCCGCCAGACAGGGGGCGACCCGGTCGTCGCAAGCACCTCGGCTTGGTGCTCGACCAGACGCTAAGCGCCCGGGCATTCGGTAAAGGGGAGAATTCCTCCCTCCCCGGAGCACTGCTCGTCGGCGGGACGGGCGCGTACCGTGATCGGTGACACCTCGGGCGGGAAGGCACCCACCATGCACGAAAACGACGAGCTGCCGACATTGACGACCGGTCAGAAAATCAAGGTGTTGCGTCAGCGGGCCGGCATGCCCCGTAAGGTGCTCGCCGGGATGGTCGGCAAGTCGAGCGACTGGGTCAAGAGCGTCGAGACCGGCCGCATCATGACTCCTCGCCTGACTGTGAGGCTGGTGGTGTCGGCTCATTGATGATGGGCTGGCGGCTGGC
>NZ_BMQY01000012.1 GCF_014648355.1 Couchioplanes azureus | reverse complement strand
TACCGACGCCTCGAAACCACACCGTCAACCTCTTGACCGGTCATAGGAGCGTCCACGCTCGGGCAGATCGCCACGGCACTGAGAGTCGGGGTGCAGGCGCTCATTACAACGGACGAGCAGGTCGTGCTGTCTCCTGGCGCCGCGTACCCTCGCCCTGCCGGCGATCCGGCAGGCGCTCAACCAAAGATCGGACTCGCCGGATAGCCGGGCCGTTCGGCGGGTGTGGCCCGGCAATACTTGGGCACCGCCAGCACGATCGAGAACTGCCGGATCGGCGTGTTCCTGGCCTACCGGTCACGGATCGTCTGCGCACGGCGGTCCTTCCCACCCGGCACCCAGTATCCGCCGGCCGGCGTTGGGGAGCCAATATGATCATCTGGTGCATGCCGATCCGGTTACCGAAGCGTGGGCGGTCGAGCCGTTGCCGGTGCTGC
The DNA here is from genome assembly GCF_014648355.1 of Couchioplanes azureus. Lineage (GTDB taxonomy): Bacteria > Actinomycetota > Actinomycetes > Mycobacteriales > Micromonosporaceae > Actinoplanes > Actinoplanes azureus. Next base: position 204,781 of record NZ_BMQY01000012.1, on the reverse strand, counting down.
CTCGCACCAGCGACCTGTGCGCGGACTGGCCCCGCGATGGCCTGGATCCCTTCGACGTCACGGACCGGCGTACCCAACGGATGATGTTGGCCTCCCGCCGCCTCACCCGGGCCTGGCCCGCGTCGGAGGGCGCCAGTCCCACGTCCGACGAGCGAGGAGCGTACAAGGCGGTCCCCATGGGGTACACCACGCTGTCGCTGTTGGAGAAGCTCGCCGTCGTGCACCGGGGTCGTGTGATCGCCGAGTGGCCGCGCTGCCCGGCCTCGCCGTCGGATCCGGCCAGGCCGCTGCAGCTGGCCGTGCGATGTCAGCGATCGACGCAGGTGCGGCACGCGAACGACTACCGGGGTGCGCTGGATCTGGCGCTCGCGCTGTCGGCCACTTCCGCCCTGGGCGACGAACCGATCATGGTCGTCGACGTACTCACTACCGAGCCCTGGCACTGACCGCGCGGGCCATCTTGGGCAGCCGCGGGTCATCAGTGCGGGAAGGCGTGTGGTGGGCGAGTGGCCGTGAGGTCATAGCGGAACTCTTCGATGTGCAGGGCGACCTGTTGCATGTCGAGGGTGTGCTCCAACCGATCCAGGTAGAGCGACCGGGCGGCCAAGGCGTCGAGGTCGACAGTGAAGTAGATGGCCATCAGCGGATTGACGAACAACGTGCTGCCCCGCGTACGTTGCGTGAACTGCACATCGCCGCACGCGCCGCGGGTGGCTGCCGCGATCTGGCCCTGCACGATGCTCGGTCGCAGCGGCGTGGCAGTCTGCGCGGCAGCGACCGCGTCGCGGTACATCGTCGCCTCGCGGCTGGCGCCCGGGATCGACAAGGCGCCCAGATAGCCGCCGTCGCGGTCCAGCGCGGCGAGGTTCTCGAGTACCTGCGTGTGGTTGACGCCGTGGTAGGCGTCGATGCCGAAGCCGAGGCAGGTGACCAGCTTGGTGGCGATGTCCAGGCCGGCGACGGCAGCCAGGCTGGTCATGTCCTCGACCGGGGTGCCCAGGTGGGATTCGTCGCCGCGCATCAGGATGTCGGTGCCTCCGTCGACGAGGACGATCGCGTCCACGCCCAGATGATCGGCCAACCAGCGGTACGCGTCGCGTAACGGCTGCACGCCGACCCTGGGGAAGGCGTACACGGTGCTCGGGAGATCGTTGCCGGCCAGCCAGCGCGACAGCGCCCGTTCGGGGAAGTAGTCGTCGCATCCGGCGGTGTCCGGGCCTACGGCGGCGACGTTCTCGGCGATCCAGACGTCCAGGTCCAGCAGGTCGAGCTGGGTGAATGCCAGGTTGGCCAGGTGCACCTCGGCGCCGAGGTCGACCAACGCCATGGCCAACGGCAGGCCGGCGTAGACATCGAAGCCGCCTCCGGCACCGGCCACCAGCACGCGACGAGATCCGCTGAGCGCTGCGAACAGCGGAGGCGTCGACAGCGAGTCGATGCCGTCGCGCTTGCCGTCCTGCTGCCGGTGGAGATGGGTCATCTCACCATGATCTTCTAATAGATCGCCAGCTTGCCAAGGGATTGGAGCGATGGGCGACATCGGTGTCTCATGAGACCTGCAGCCGGTCGCTTCGCGTCAGGCCCGCTACCGCGTCTCCAGCCCCCACGCCCGCGGATGGTGCTGGTGCCCTGGAACGGCAAAGCGACCGACTACGCTGCCGCGGCCCGTTCTGACTGCTGCGTCCTGCGGCTGACGACGCCCGAACGTATGTCGACCGCTATACGGCCGATATACGCGGCCAACCAATCCTTGAGTCGGATCTGCCGACTCGGCGGATCCGGCGGCGACATCAACGAAGGGGAATGCAACTATGCGAAGGATCCTGGCCAAGACGACGCTCCTCCTGGCAGGGACCGTGGCCCTGATCGGCCTGGGGGCGACCGGCGCCAGCGCGGCTCCGCCGGCTCAGGCCGCGGCGGCGGACTTTCCGCTGACGCTCGGCGAGCACCAGAGCCTGAGCGGGAGTACCTGGGACTACCGGAGCACCAACCGGGCCATCAACCCCGAAGACGAGGCCAGCTCGGCCTACAACCACAGCTCCGTCGCCTGGGTGCTGTACCAGCACGACAACTTCGAAGGCCGCCGTTACTGTCTCAAGCCGGGACAGAGGATCAGCAACCTCCACGACTCCCGGTGGGACTTCGGGGACAAGATCAGCTCGGTGGAGCGGCTCGGCGTCACCTCGTGCAACGGCCACCCCACCTTCTGATCCAACGGGGGATGACGCAGGGGGCCGGGTCGCCGGCCCCCTGCGGTTGTCGCTTCAACCCGCGATTCCGCTGCCGCATGCGCGGCCATCCACGTGCCGCACCGCCAGGATTTCCTTGGCCCTGACTCCGCTTGGGCCGACCACACCTCGGCCGGCCACGTTGACGAAGACCCGCGCCGGCTGGGCGGTTACCGGCGAGCGGGGCGCGATCAACGACACCGGTTGCCTTGATCTCTTTCGGACCAGGCTTGACGCACACGATGATGTCGGTCGTTGCCGGGCCGTGGGCGGTGTGCACGGCACGTACCTGGCGGCTGTGCCGGCACGGGCCTCGCACGCGTTGGTGCGGCGTCGTCTCGCCGGTTCGATCGTCGGGGGCGGCGGTGCGCTCGTCTATCGGCCGATCTCGGTCCTCGGCTGGGGGATGACCTTCCACTGGAAGTGTTGCCCGTGGCCGCGGTTCCGGGCGATGCGCCGGGAGTACGACGCGATCGTGGCACGGTTGATCTCCAAGGCGCAGCGGGACGGCGTTCCCGGCGAGCGCGACGACGTCCTGGTGCTCATGCTGAGCAGCCGCTACGACGACGGCACGACGATGAGCCGCGGGGAGGTCGCCGACGAGCTGCTCACCCTGCTCGCTGCGGGACACGAGACCACCGCGACGACGCTCGCCTGGGCAGTCGAGCGGCTCCGTCGCCACCCGGACGTTCTCCGGGCCCTCGTGGACGAGGCGGACGCGGGCGGTGACGCGCTGCGCCAGGCGACGATCTTCGAGGTGCAACGCACCCGTCCGGTGATCGACCTCGTCGGCCGGCAGGTGCAGGCCGACCATCTCCGGATCGGCCGGTGGACCGTGCCGAAGGGGTACGCGGTGCTGGTCAGCATCACGCTCCTCCACGAGAACCCAGCGGTCTTCCCGGACGCGCGGACGTTCGATCCCCGCCGGTTCCTCGATGTTCGTCCCGACCTGCACCACTGGATCCCGTTCGGCGGCGGCGCCCGGCGCTGCCTCGGAGCCGCCTTCGCGCACATGGAGATGAACGTCGTCCTGCGTACCATGCTGCGCGACGTCACATTGCTGCCGACCAGTGATCCCGCTGAGCGCTGGCACCTGCGCGGCGTCGCCAACGCCCCGGCCAAGGGTGGCCGCGCGGTCGTCCGTTACCGGGTCGGCGCGACACGGCCGCCGCAGCACGACGCCGCGGTCCGCGTCCGGCGCAAGGAGGGCGTGTGACGACGACCGGGCACTTCGACGTGCTGATCATCGGTGCCGGCCTGTCCGGGATCGGGGCAGCACACCACCTGCAGTCCGCCTTTCCCCGCCGGACGTACGTGATTCTCGAGGCCCGGACCGCGATGGGGGGCACCTGGGATCTGTTTCGGTACCCAGGCGTACGGTCCGACTCGGACATGCACACCCTCGGCTACCGGTTCCGGCCTTGGACCCAGGCCAAGGCCATCGCCGACGGGCCTGCCATTCTCCGCTACATCCGCGAGACGGCCACGGAAGCCGGCATCGACAAGCACATCCGTTTCGGGCACAGGGTCGTGCGCGCCGACTGGTCCACACCCGATGCCCTTTGGACGGTGGAAGCCGTGCAGGGCGGCGACACGGTCCGGCTGACCACCAGATTTCTGTACGTCTGCACGGGCTATTACCGCTACGACGCCGGACACGTGCCGAAATTTTGCGGCATCGACCGTTTCGGTGGCGCCGTGGTCCACCCACAACACTGGCCGGAGAACCTCGACCACAGCGGCAAGAAGGTCGTCGTCATCGGCAGCGGCGCCACGGCCGTCACTCTCGTACCCGCCCTGGCCGAACGGGCCGACCACGTCACGATGCTCCAGCGCTCGCCCACCTACATCCTGTCGCTGCCCGCCGAGGACGCGATCGCGAACAGGCTGCGTCGCCTGCTCGGGGCACGTCGTGCGTATCCGCTCGTACGGTGGAAGAACGTCGCCGTCGGTACGCTCATCTACCAGCTCAGCCGGCGCCACCCGCACGTCGTGAAGGCGTTGATCCGCAAGGCGGCCATCCGCCGACTTCCGCCCGGCTACGACGTCGACACCCACTTCCGGCCGCGGTACCAACCCTGGGACCAACGGCTGTGCTTCGTCCCCGACGGAGACCTGTACACGGCGATCAGCCGGGCACGCGCATCCGTGGAGACCGGCCGGATCGCAGAGTTCACCGAGACCGGGATCCGACTGGAATCCGGCGCCGAGCTCCAGGCGGACATCGTGGTGACCGCCACCGGACTGCAGCTGCTGGCGCTCGGCGGCATCCGCCTCGCTGTCGACGGCGACGAGGTCGAGCTCCCGGAGACCATGGCCTACAAGGGCATGATGCTCAGCGGCGTACCCAACTTCGCCTTCACCGTGGGATACACGAACGCGTCCTGGACGCTCAAGGCTGACCTCGTCAGCGAGTACGTCGTCCGGATGCTGGGATATCTGGACACCCGCGGCTACGCCCAGTGCGTGCCCGTCGACAACGACCCGAGCGTGACCGAACGGCCGCTGCTCGACTTCCAGGCCGGCTACGTGCTCCGCTCCATCGACGACTTCCCCAAAGCCGGCTCGAGGCGGCCTTGGCAGCTCGGCATGAGCTACGCGCACGATGTCCTGTGGTTGCGGCACGGCCGGCTCGACGACGGTGTCATGCGGTTCTCCCGCCCGCCCGTGCCGCGCGAGCCAGTCCACAAGCCGGCATGACCCGCCGGCGCCGTGGCCCGTCCTGCGACGTGGGGGAGGTGCCCTGGTGCGACTGTTCTACGTACGTGAGCTGGCGCAGTATCCGACGGGTTCGCGGCGGAGGCGTTATCTGCTGATGGCGGTCCTGGCGAGCCTCGTCGTCAACTTCGAGGGCCAGATCTCGCCCGTCGTGCCGCTGCTGCTCGACGACCTGGGGATGTCGCTGAAGGCATATGGCCTGATCGGCGCGGTGGCCGTGGCCGCGGGCGGGATCTCGGCCGCCCTCGGCGGCGGTATCGCGGACCGGCACGGCCGCGTCGTGGTGCTCGTACCCGCGCTGCTGATGGCCGCCGTGGGCAACATCGCGATGGCTCTCGCCCGGACGCCTTCGCAGTTCTTGGTGCTCCGATGCCTGTTGCTGTTCGTCGAGGGCGCGGCGATCACGACCACCGCCGGCCTGGTCCGGGACTTCTCGCCGCGGCTGGGACGAGCCACCGCATTCGGCTTCTGGACGTGCGGACCGGTCGGCGGTAGCTTCCTGGCCGCCGGTGTCGCGGCGGTCACCTTGCCCTTGTTCGGGACCTGGCAGTCGCAGGTCGTGATCATCGGCGTCGTCGCCCTGACCACGTCCGTCGTGATCATGTTTCTCATGGCGGATCTGTCGCCGCAGTTGCGAGCGCGCGTCATCGTGTCCGAGACCGACATGGCGAGCGGGGACGGTGTCGCCGGCCCGGGCCCCGGCCGGGGACTGATGACACACCGGGTCGTCTGGGCCCATCTTGGGGGCATCACGCTGTGGCTGGTCTGGTACTGGACCCTGAGTATCTTCGGGCCGACGCTGCTGGTTCAGGCGCTGGACCTGACGGAGGGCCGCGCCGCAGCCGTCATGGCCGCAAGCTGGGCGTGCAACCTGCCGGCGCTCGTCGCCGCCGGGTGGCTGTCCGACCGCCTGCGGGTCCGTAAGCCCGTCATCCTCGCCGGAGCGCTCGGCGGGATCGTCGGCATGGTGCTCTTCTCCGCCGTGCTGGAGAGCGGCCGGGCCAGCGTCGCCCAGCTGATCGGGGTCAACGCGCTGCTCGGCATCGCGACGGCCGCCGTGTACGCGCCGTGGATGGCTCTGTTCTCGGAAGACGTGGAGGACCTGCGACCGGATCTGCAAGCCACGGCGTGGGGCGTGTTCGGTCTGTCGGTCCGGTTCATGATCGTGACGGTGCTCGTCGTCGCCCCGATCGTCGCGGCCGGTGGCACGGGCTGGGGACGATGGCTCGGGGTCGCGCTGGCTTGCAATGTGCTCTTCGTACCGGTGATGTTTCTGTTCGGCGGTCGATGGCGACGGGATTCCCGGCCTGCCGACCGGCCGCGCGTAGGCGCGTGACGAGCAACTCGTGCGGCGCCCGAACGGGAGATGAGGCGTTCCGCGGAATCTTCCCGACGTGGGGCGCCCGCCACCGACGCGGCCGCCGTGGCGGCCCGCGCGGTGCAGGCGGCGGAGACCACCCATTCCACCGTCGCGAAGCGGGGCGAGTCTTCCGCCGAGATCGGCAACGTCAGCGCCACGGGCGTCGTGTCGTGGTGAGCCGGGAACAACCCCAGCCCGTTCTGCGCGGAATCCGGGCGGTCCGGCAAGCTAGCCGATGGTGTTCGTCTATCCGCGCGAAATTCTTCACCCCTCTACAGGAGCCATGCACGTCGCGGTCCTCGATCCGACGCCTGCGGGAAAGGATCGCGCGGACGCCCTCCGGCAACGACGAGGTCTTTCCTGGCCCCACCCGACGCGCCATGCGCCCGGCGGCCTTCCACGAGCTGCGCGACGGCGGCATTCACCCAATCGAGTGAAGAAGCGTGGTGCCGCCACCGGTAGCTTCCCCGTCTCGGCTGGTTTCGTGCCTGATCGCCTGCACAGCGCCGAGCGACGGGTCCATGACGCGGGACCGACGGGTATCGTGCTGCCGCTCACCTCAACGGACATCGCTGGGGATTCCCCGCGCGTAGACCCCGGTAGGGGCCGCTGGAAAAAATCGTGGAAATCGGCTTAACACCAGCGACCTCAACCACCCCTTCATGACAGAAGGTTCGCGGCAGCGCCGCCTGGGTGCGATCGGAGCTCGATGGATGGAAGACAACGATGACGGTTGGCAGTTGGACAAGCGGAGCCCGGCCAGCTCACCGCGGGAGTCACAGCTTGTCACGCCAGAAGAGTTCTACCGGCTCCACTATGGCGAACTTGTCGGCAAGGCGAAAGGCTTCGGAGCATCTCACGAGGAAGCGGAGGATGCCGTCTCCGAGGCGATCGTCGCTGTGTTGTCCCGTTGGGACAGCATCGTGGAGAACCCGGCGGGGTACGTGTACCGCGCGGCGACGCGTGCCTTCGTGAAGAAGAAGCAGCGCGACCAGATCCGGCCTCTCCGTGAGCAGGCAGCGGCTGCAGGTAGCAGTGTGCTCGACGGGCGGCTGACCGACGTCGAGGACGGTCCATGGGTACTTCAAATTCTGGAGTCGCTGTCCAGACGGCAACGCGACGTCATGGCGTTGCATCTCGAGGGTCTGAAGCGTGACGAGATCGCCCAGGAGCTTCACATCTCCACGATTTCTGTGGGTGTCCACCTCTCCAAGGCACGACAGCGACTGCGCGACCAGCTAGGCGATCACTCGCAGCACTCGACGTACCGTAGGAAGCTGCTTGTGTTCCTGCTGCTCCCCGACGTGGAACGACTGCGTTGGCACCTCAGGGGTGCGCAGGCGCATGCTGATTCGGCCGCACCCTCCGAAACCGCGTCTTCGGTCCCGGTCCTGCGGCCAGGCGCGACAGTGGCACCGGTGCACCGTTCCCGCGTCACGCATCTCACGTCCACGATGCTCAAAACAACACGGAGGCGCTGGGGTCTGTTGGCCGCTGCCGCCGTAGTAGCCGCCGCAGCCGTCGTTGGCGCAACTGTGTCGATCGCGCCAGAGGACAAGTCGACGGCACAGGTCCTCGATCGATGGGAGCCCGCAATCAGCTCCTCAGCGGGGAGAACGCCCAGTGCGGAGGCCACCTCGAGACCAAGCTCGCCATCCCCGAGATCCGCGGCCAGCACCGCACCGAGTTCTCACCCGAGAGCCTCGCATACCAATGGCACCGCCACGCCGGAACCGACCGGTACCGCCCCGCCAGTTCGTTCCAGGAAGACCACTCCACCGCCGGCCGACCCTCTCGCCGCAATCCAGGCGATCACGATCAGGGACGGCATCGCGGGCGAACACCTCGTTGAGGATCCAACGGCCGGCGGGTCCGTGACTGTACGGCTGGGCATCGAACTGCCTGCCGAGGTCGACGACGAAGCGCTGGCTGACCGACTCACGTGGGAAATCGCGGCACATCGCGAGGGCCGCGACGCCGAAATCAAGAATGGTCAGGACATTCCCTACGAGTTTTCCGGGTGCTACTGCCCCAGCGACGACCACACCGTCACATACACGGTGACCGCAAGCATCAAGGACTTGAACCTGCCACCGGCATCGGTCCAGATGACAATCACATCGAACTTCAGCTGAGACCGGAGTCCTATAGCGACCTGTTCTGTGCCGGAGTCTCTACAGCGCCCAGGTCTGGACGGCCCCTGCGCCGCCGCGACCGCCCTCATCCTCTTCGGCCTCTTCCTGCACTTCCTCGCCTGACCGTCGAACCACCACCCTGCGGCGCGTCTGTCCACGGACCGAGTTGCCGCGACCGGTCACCGGGACGCGCGATCAAGCGCGCGCCCACGACTGTTCGAGAAAGGATCCGTGAGAACCATGTCCCTCACCCACCGCCGAAGCGGCCGATGGCTGGGCGCTCTGCTCGCGCTTGTGGTCATGTTCGTACTCCAGGCCGCCACGGCCACCCCCGCGTCAGCCGGGCCCGGAGAGGCGATGCAGAAGTGCGAGCGCAACTGGCCGGACTCGCACAGCTGGACGGCGGACATCAGCGGGACGAGCCGACTCGTCACCGCCATGGGAAACCTGGAGCCCGGCAGCGTCATCCGCATCACCGCGTCGGGCTCGGTGCACAACGGCAGCTGGTTCGGCCAATGGCGCGGCCCCACCGGCAGCTTCGACGATCCCGCCCCCGACGCGTCGTGGCCGGCGCCCAGGGTCGACAAGTTCGCCCTGTACGGTACGTGGTTGCGCTCAGGCTCCCCATTCCACGCCGGCACCAACAGCGGCTGCCTCGACTACACCAGCGCAAGGGCACAAGGAAACGGCCCCGACGAACTCGGCGTCGGCGTCAACGACGACGTTCACCACGACAACAGCGGATCCTTCCGCGTCACCATCCGCGTCTGGACGAACTCCTCCGAGGTCTCGGATGCAGGGTTCGAAGGACAGAGCACCTCCTCGCTGTCGGCGCCCTGGAGCGGCGAAGGCCGCGGCTTCAAAGGCGTCGACCTCAACCGGAGGTTCGCCCACACCGGACGTGACAACTCCTTCGTTCACACCGGTCGCCCCGGCTGGAACGCCATAACGCAGCGCATCCGCGTCATGCCCAACCGGATGTACCGTATGACGGCCTGGGTACGCACCTCCGGCAACTTCACCAGCGGTGTATTCGGCGTCCGACCGATAACCGGGGGCACTCCCGCAGGATCGGCCCGCTTCGGCGAGTATGCACCGCCGCGCTATCAGCCGCTCGTCCTCGACTTCAACAGCGGCCAGAACGGCGAACTGACCGCCTTCATCGGGTACTGGTCGCCGGGATACGACTCCTGGATGCAAGTCGATGACGTGCGGATTTGGGCCCATTGACGACCAACGCACGCCTCCCGCCGTGCTGCAGCCAGCGCTGGAGGAAGGTCCGGGCTTCGGTCCTGGTCATCGCCTGACAGTCGGCCACAGCCGACTTCACGGGGGGCGCAAGTCAGGCGACGGCTTCTGCGACTTCCCCTATTCCCGCCGCTGCCGCGGCCACGGCGAGGAACGCCAGCGAAAGGACGAAAAGACGCGAACTCCGATCGAGATCCTTGATCGCCGTGGCCAACGCGGCGAGTGCCTCCCACGATCCCTTGACGTCGACAGCTGACTGCTCCCGAAGGGTTGCCACGTTCTCGTTGGTGCTCTCGGCGATCGCCGCCGCCTTCGCGACGGCGTCTTTGGCGGTCTTGGTCGTCCGCCACGAAATGGCGAGGTCGACTGCGCCGACCAGGAACAGGATGGCGGCTCCCAGAAGCGAAGCCCAGGTGACCACGGTCGTCATGTCACTCCTATCGAAGGAAGACGCCTGCTTCACGCATGACGTATTCAGCGTCCTGGACAAGGCTGTAGGCCGACCCGTAACCCGCGACGATCTGGCCGATCACGGCCCCGTCGGCCCGGTGCACGGGTGCTCCCGAGTCGCCGTCGCGGGAGATGGCCGCGGCCGTGATCGCCACATGGCCCCAGCTTCCCAGGCCCTGCTTGAGCGCGAATGCCGGGCAGAGCCCCAGGATGGGCGCCGTGGAATCCGATCGCGCGATGCGTACCACGTCGTGCGGCTGTGCGGCATCGACATGATCGCCGACCTCGTCGTCCGCCTCGGTACGCCGGTCATCGATCGCCACCACAGCGACGTCCGCGATCGAGACGCCCTGTCCGGCGTTGCCCAGACTCGTGGCGGAGAGGACGGTGCCGACGAGGTCTCCTGCCTCGTCCCGGACGATGACGCCCGGAACCGGGGCCGCATGGCCGGCGGTGAGGATCGCCCGTCGAGGGCCGGCGGCATCTGGGGCGAGGACTCGCAGTCCCAAGGTCGCCCGCCGCGAACCGATCGTGACGCTCATGCCCGGCGCAACCGACGACCCACGAGTCGAAGCCCGCTGGAGCTGTGGCGGTGGAAGAGCGACCGCGACGGTCTCCGCAGGAACCGCGGCTTGCATTCGCTCGATCATCCTGCCGGCGGAGGTGATCGACGCGGGTGCAGCGCCGGCAGGAGCGAGACCAGGCTGCACGAAGAGAGCCGGACGCGCCTGTTCTCCGCGTGCAGACCATAGGCCGTAGCCGTAGACGCCGCCGGGAGCCGTGTCCGGATCAGCCACCCGGCTTGCGATCGGCGGCCCCATGTCCGCAGCGATGTCGACGACGGCCGGGCCCAGGTCGCGCATACGGGTCGTGAGATCGTCCAGGGCTACGAGATGTTCCCGCCATTGCGGATACGTCGCTAGCGCCCTCTCCCAGAGTGTCACTGGAGGTCTCCCGTCGACGCGACTCTGGCTGCTCACCACCGATCATTCGCCGGGAGAGACATCGCCGGTATCGGCCGTCCGACCGACGGGTCGGACGGCAGCTGGCAGGTCCCATGGCCGACTCGGTGAACAGCCCCGGTCAGGTGCTCTCGTTTCCGACGGGAGGTGGGGCGCTGCGCGGCATCGGCGACCACTTCTCCGCCGATCTGCACACCGGCGGCGGCAACCTGGCGGTGCCCATCTCGATGGCTTCCTGGCCGGCGCGCGGTCCGACTACGCCGACTGCCCCGATCCGTTGGTTTCGAGGTACGCACGGCGCTGCGCGCTGCACGGGGATTCGCGTCGGGGTCCAGGCGGACGACAGGCCGCCGCAGCCGGTCCGTGTCTATCTTCTGCAGTACGACGACGCTGCACGCCTCGCCCTGATTCACGCCATGCCGACGCCGCCGAGACCCGTTTCATTCACTCGGCCCGGCAGCTGCCGATCCAGGAGGCGGCGTGCATATGTGGTCGATACCGGTGGGCGTTGGTCGAGCCGGTCCTGACGCGGTGGGGCGATGCCAGAGTGGGCCTGCGGGCCAGCCGGCCGGTGCATGAGCTGCGGGAGATCGTGAACGCGAGCGCCAATACCAAGCACGCCTCAGCCACCATCGACGGCGAGGCTACGCACTATGCTGAGTGCCGTCGCAGTACTAGCCGGGCTCGGGGCGCAGACCAGCTGCCTTGAGCGCCCGTCGGCAGGCGTTCACCTCTTTGTCGGTGTAGGCCAGAAAGTAGACGGTCTCGATCCGGGTGGCTGGCGTTGCTCTCAGGTAGTTGCGGGCCTCGTGGACGAGCGACGTCGCGATCCGGCCGATGTCGCCACCAGCGTTGCCGGTCCCGAGCAGCGGAAACAGGATGGTGACCGGCATCTGCAGGTGCTCGACCGCTTGGAGCACGTTGGTCACGCATCGGCCGACGTCCCGCATCGGGTGGAACCCGGAACCGGGCTCACCGTGGACCGACGCGACGTGTACGACGTGGTGGACGTCGTTGAGCTCCCGTAGCCGGCCCGCGCCGGTCAGGATGACGGCACCCGGCTCGACCGGGCGGTGACCGGCCACCTTCGCGGTCAGTTCATCGGCAATGAGGTCCTCGGCGACACGGCCGCGCGCGTCGTGCGTCGCGCCTTCGTACCGGATGATCGCCGAGATCGAGAACTCGTGGACGCGGGCCATCTCCATCTCCGTGCTCTCCGGATTGACCCACACGTTGGCGCACCGCACCTGGCGAATGTCCCCGGTCACGACGCCGATCCGCCGGCCGTCTCGCACGACGTGATAGGTGACGTCCTGGACGGTCAGTACCTTACCGCGCGCATTGCCGTACCGATCGGCGAAGGAATCCGCCGAGTGCTGCTCCCGCTGGTGCATCTCCCAAACCTGGGTGAGCCTTCGGTACGCCGGTTCCCAGTCGGCCGGATCGGTGGACATTTCAAGATCGACATTATGCGTCTGCGCATACCGGGCGCACCGCTGAACGAATGCCTCGACGAATTTCCAGGTCGGCGGTCGGGAAATTCTGCCGGCAAGGGTCGCGAAGATGTGGGCCCGGCGCAGCGGGAAGTTGCGATCCGCGTGCAGGGAAATCACTGACGGCCCGCCCGCCGCTCGATGCAGCTCCTTGAGACGCGCGCTGAACTGACGTAACGCAGTCGGCAGATCACTCTCCGGTTTGGTCATGTTCGTTCGGCCTCCTCGATGTCCGCTGTTGGACGGGGCTGGAGTCGCCATACGCAGGGGTCGGGACGGGCCGCGTCCGCAGTTGGTCCAGTGGACTTGCGCGCCCCCCGCAGGTCACAGGAATCTCGATGTGGGCTCGTCAAAGATCGTCGGCCCGCCCGCCGCCTGTTGATCCGGCCATGGTTTTCGTGCGGTGCCGGAAGCCTAATGGGTTCCGGCCATGGCCGGGGGCTTGCATGAAGGGGAATGAATCCTGCTGTTCGAGCGCCGTTTGTCAGTCGAGGAGCACATGTGACCACGGCAGTTGCGTCGCAGCGCGAGCGGGTCGAGCGACCACCGATTCGCCGCCGCACGGTGAACCAGACACTGAGCGCGGCAACCCATGTGTCCGAAGGATTCGCTGACTACGTCTTCCGGATTCTCGACGGTCGGCCTCAGGGTGGCGCGCCGTCCGTCACGGAGGACCCCGTGGCGGTGGTCCGCCACGCCGCGGCCTCGCGGCGGCTGCGGCTCGGCCGGGAGATCGCGTGTTGCCTCATCGCGGCGGCTGTGATCTGCGCTGGGATCGGCCGACTGTCCTACCCGCTCGGCTTCCGGCCGGCGGTCGCGGCGGTGGCGCTCCTCATCGCGGTGTGCACCGGGCGCCGGATGCTCACTCGCCGGCTCAAGGCCGTGGTGGGCTGGGCGTGGCGCAGCAAGCGTGACCGTAGGCGCTCCGGCCCGCTGCGGTGGATCGCCTGCCTCGGCTTGGCGACGATGCTGGCCCTCACCCTGGTGCTGAGTCAGGCGGCGCTCTGGGACTGCGCCGCGATGGTGCTGTTCGGCTTGGTGATCGGTGGGGTGGTCGTCATCACCGAGTCCGCCGTGGCGCACCGACGGGCGGCCGCGATCGTCGCCGAGGGCTCGCCCGAGCCGCGCGACCTCGCGCCCGCGGTCCACCGACCGTTCGAGCAGCGGATCGAGGGCCTGACGGGCGCCAACGTGGTCGTGTACTCCGAGGAGCGGGCGTCGGCGCCATTCGTGGGCAACGGGCTTGTCGTCCGTCCCTGGAAGCTCGATATCGACGTTCACCGCCGGCCCCGGGACGCCACCGACGACAGCTTCGAGATGTTCGATGTGGTCGCCTTCCATGAGTGGCTCGAGGGTCAGTTCATCGTGGAGACCGCCGTTGCGAGCACGGCATCCCGTCAGTTGACGGCCGGGCACCGCATCTACGTCGATGGACGGAAGGTCGCCTGGGACTCCCCGCTCGTCGCGGACGGTCGTCCGCTTCCGCACGTAGACTGGGAGTATCTGGCCGAGGAACTGCGCCATCCGGAACGCGCCGACGACCAGCGGGTCTACTTCTATCTGCAGGAGATCTGCCGGGATGGAGAGATCGGCGTCTGTACGTTCGTCCGCCCGCTGCTCCAGGGTGGCAGCCTCTCCATCGAGTTTGTACCGCTGGTGATCCCACCGGTGCACCCCGACGTCGAGGCGCTGGTTGCCGACCTGCCGCTCAATCTGCGGGATCAGATCGGGCGGGCGATACGGTTGTGGACGCTCCGCATCCCGACAGCAGTGTTCGGCAGTCCGGTCCGCTGCGCGCGGCGGGTGCTGGAGTGGGGTGCGCGGCAATCCGCGCGTGTGCATTGGCGACTGGCCGTACGATGCCGCTGGTTCTACGACCTCGGCGCCGTCATGTCGGTTCGCGAGGGCGTGAGCTGGCGGACGCCCGAGGAGTTCGACCACTTCGCGATCCGGGACCTCATCCGCATCAACGACCAGCTACGCGATCGGCTGGTCACATCGATCAAGACGTACCTCGAGGCACACGGCATCGATCCCGATCAGCTGGAGGCGGCCGTGACGATCAATCAGATCCAGAACTGGAATGTCGGCAACGTGCGGGCCGACATGGTGGGTTTCGGCAACAACAACACGTTCGGCAACCCGGGCCGTGGCGAGGGGTAGGCGATGCACGATCAGACGTTCAACGTCAACGGACAGGTCCGCGCCACCATCGTGGCGTTCGGCAACCACAACCGTCTAAGCCTGCCCGCCGCATCGGCCGAGAGCGCTGGCCATGCCCAGCCCGTCTTCGGGATCGTGACCGCACTTCCGGAGGAGTTCGCGGCGGCAAGCGTGCTCCTCGACGACGCGCGAAGCCCGTCCACGATTGCCGGCGATCGGGCTCAGTACGTCCTCGGCACGATGCCGAGCCGGGACGAGCAGCGGCCGCACGAGGTGGTGCTGACGCTCGGCGACACGGGAAACACCGCTGCGGCGGAGTCCTGCGCCAATCTGATCCGCAGCTTCCCCAGCGTGGACACCGTCATCATGTGCGGGATCGCCTGCGGCGTACCCGTGCCAGACCGGCCCGAACGCCACGTGAAACTCGGCGACATCGCCGTGGCGACGTGGGGGATAGCCGACTACGACCACGTGATCGAGCGCGATGACGGACGGCAGCCCCGGCAGCCGTTTCCGCTGCCCTCACCGCTGCTCGTGCGGCTCGCCCGATACCTCGAAGCCGTGGAGATCCGCGGTGACCGGCCGTGGGAGCCCCACATCGACCGCGCATTGACGGCCATTCCCGCCTTCGCCCGTCCGGACCCGTCCCCGGCGGGGCGTCCGCAGGCCCGGCACGGCGTGATCGGCAGCGCGGACCGGTCGCTGCGCAGCGCGCGGGTCCGGGACGAGCTGGCCGCGGCTCACCAACTGATCGCCATGGAAATGGAGGGCAAAGGCATCGGCAGTGCCGGTTTCGCGGGCGGGCTGGAATGGTTCGTGGTGCGTGGCATCAGCGACTACGGTGACGCGGACACGACCCGGCTCTGGCGCGGATACGCGTCGGTCGTCGCCGCCGCCTACGTGCGTGCGCTGCTCGCCGAGTGCCAGCCGCTGACCCCTCGCGGCGGCCACCCACAGGCCACCGGCTGCCTCACATGAGCTGATAGCTCCCAGAGAACGTGCCCCTACGGTGTGGCTGGTCACCTGTCGTCCCGCTCCACCTGAACGGCGGGGCCTGATGGTGGTCCGCCACCGGCCGGGCAGAGTCGTCGGTGTACGCACCGGCGGCATCATGAAAGCGCAGCGAGGCGAGGCGAGGCGCGTGATCGAGGTCGGTCGGCGGCCCGGTCGACGTGGGTGCGGATGACCTCCATCGCCGCATCGCTTCCGGCCTACAGCCGGACCCGCTGTGCATGGAGGTGGCTTTCACGGTCCACAGTAGCGACGTCCTCGGTGCGGTGTTGGCGTGGTCTAGTTCTTCAGCTTGTTGACCCAGTCGGGGCACTTGGTCTTCTTCTTATCGCCCTTCGGGCCCTTGCAGTATGCGGTGCTAACGCCGACGTACCCCCCCATCCGGGGTATGCCACACGTTGTCCGTCACCACCGCCAGCGGGAACTGCGGATCGGCACTCAGCGCTCGCAGGACAGCCTTGTCTGCGAGCGGGCCGTTGCCGGCGCGCCAGGCGGCGAAGGCGAGCAACGCGGCCGGCGCGGCAGCCAGCCGCCTTTCGGCAATCGAGACAGTGCACTTGCCGTGGTGCGAAGTTGGTTAGTCCTTCATCTCGGCGTAGAAGCCGCCTTCTCCGTCGGTGATGCTCAGTTCGCCGGACGCCGGGAGGGTCAAAAACCCGCAACCTCGAATGACCTCCGCGCCTCCGTCAACGGCCGGGAGCAGACGGCAGAGCAGGTGCGAGCCTTCCTTGGCGGGTAGGACGAACTCGCCGTCCTCGTCGAGCGGGGCGATCACCCCGCCGGCCTGGGTCACCTGGTCACGGCTGACCCGCGCAGACATGTACTTCAGGTTCTCCTGGCCGATCGGCTTGTTGCCGCTGGTGCTCCAGAGGTCGTCGACGGCCGCGGCCGGCACGGCGATGATCCAACCTTCGTCGATCGGCGACTCGCCGCGCCCGGTGTCGTCCAGAACGACGGCCGTGCCGGCCAGGCCGTCCTCACCGGTTGGGCCGGTGCAGGCGGCCAGCAGCGGTGCGAGCAGCAGCATTGCCGCTGCTCGCACCGCTAGGGATGTCCGGAACCGGGGCCGGCTCATTTCAGGATGAACTCCGCTTCGTACGTGGACCCGTCGACCAGGGTGATCCGGAAGACCTGGCTGGTTGCCGCCCATGTCTTGGGAGTCTGCACGTTGAGGTGCCAGTGCGGGCCCGACTCGACCATCTTGTAACTCGCGCCGTCGCTCAGGAACCGGGCCGACTTGATGGTGCCGGAGTGCACACCCGGACCGGAGATCGACCATTTGAGCGGGATGGTGCTACCGGCCTTGACGCTGGTCGGCCCCGGAGTCACCACCGGCGACTCGAATCCGCCGAAGGTGTACGCGGATACCACCGTGATCCGGACCGTGGCGGTGCTGGTCTGGCCCGCCGAGTCACGCGCGGTGACGGTGATGACGTGCTCCCCCAGGCTGAGCTGGTCGGCGCGCAACGGCAGTTGGGCGCCGGTGCCGAGGGGGCCGTCGCGGTCGGAGGACCACTGCACCGCGGCGCCGTCGAGGAGACCGTCCTCGACGTCGTTCGCCTGGGCGGCGAACGGAATGACCTGCGCTCCGCTGAACGTCTGCCCCGCACCGGGGGCGAGCATGTTCACCGTGGGCGCCAGGTCGACCGCCTTCGGCGGCGGCGCCACCCGTAGCACGGTGATCCGGACCGTGGCGGTGCTGGTCTGGCCCGCCGAGTCGCGGGCGGTGACGGTGATGACGTGCTCGCCCTCGCTGAGCTTGTCGGCGCGCCATGGCAGCTGGGCGCCGGTGCCGAGCAGCCCGTTGCGGTCGGAGGACCACCGCACCGCGGTGCCGTCGAGGCGGCCGTCCTCGACGTCGTTCGCCTGGGCGGCGAACGGGATGGCCTGCGCGCCGGTGAACAACTGCCCCGCGCCAGGGGT
The DNA here is from genome assembly GCF_014648355.1 of Couchioplanes azureus. GTDB lineage: Bacteria > Actinomycetota > Actinomycetes > Mycobacteriales > Micromonosporaceae > Actinoplanes > Actinoplanes azureus. The sequence continues at coordinate 187,090 of NZ_BMQY01000012.1, read as the reverse complement.
GAGAACCTCGACCGTCGGAGCCAGGTCGGGCAGCGAGAACGTCTCGGAGGCCGCGGCGGTGCTGCGGACTCCGTCGCTGGCGATCACCTTGAGCTTCGCGGTGGTGCTGCCGGGCAGCGACCACCGCGGCACGGACACCGACGATCCGGTGATGTCGACCGCGACGACCTGCCAGGTGGTGCCGCCGTCGGCGCTGTAGAGCACGGTGTTGGCCAGTGCGGGCGAGTCGGCGTCACGCGACGACCAGGAGATGGTGAGCCGCTCGGTGCTGCCCGAGGCCGGGACGCCGACCGAGACCGTCGGCGCGGCCGTCGTGGCCGTCGCGGTGGCCAGGATGCGGTCGTCGGCGCGCAGCTGCACCCGGGCCACGGTGGCCAGGTCGGCGGGGACGACGACGTTGAACAGCGAGGCCTGCGGCCCGGCGTCGGCGCCGTCCGGACCCGCGTCGGCGTCCTGGTGCCCGGGGGTGAACCGCACGCTGTGTAGCACCGTGCCCGCGGCGTCCTGGAGCACCAGTTCGTGGCTGCCGTCGGGGTCGCTCGGCGTGGGGGCCAGGTCGACCGCCAGCGCCGGCTTGAGCTGCGCGCTCGCGCCGTCGGCCGCGATGATGCCGCGCAGCGTCAGGCCCGAGCCGACCGGAAGGGGCGCGGCGTCGAAGCCATCGATCGGGTCCCGGTCGCCGGAGAACAGCTGCCGGTAGTCGCGCTGGCCGATCCACCGCCGCTGGGTGCTGGTGACCCCGTCCCGGCAGTACGACATCAGCGATGTCGTGGTCTCAGGCGAGGAGACCGCCGCCGCCTCGTTGGTCGTCAGGAACCGGGGATCCATGCCCCAGATCTCCCGTCGCCGGTCACCCATCGGGCCCAGCGCCGCCACCGGCCTTCCGCCGATGGTCGTCTTGTCCGCGTAGTCGGGGGTGTCGTCGTCAGCCTCCTCACCACACCAGCCGTTCTTGGCGTAGTCCCAGAAACCCATCCACTCCTTGTAGCCGTTCTCGGCCGCGTTCACCGAGTGGTGCAGCCCGTAGGTGTGCCCGAGCTCGTGCACGACGCGGTTGCGTCCGTAGTCTGCGTCCGTCGCGCCGGTGGCGTTCTCGTCCCAGCCGGACGCGACCGCTCCCATCGCCTTCCCGCCGACGTTGCTCCTGCTGCTGCTGCCGTGCAGGACGCCGTACCAGCGCTTGTCGCCGAACTCGCGGGAGATGCGCCGGTGCACGGCCAGCGCCTCGTTGACGTCGTCGATCGTGGGGCGCTTGTCGACGTGCAGCGTGGCGAACCCTGCGTGCCAGCCTGCCGTCGGCAACTGGCTCCAGGTGCGCTCGGACTGCTCGACCAGGTCGGTCAGCGACGGTTCGATCCGCTGGCCGCCTTCCTGCCAGCTGACCCCCCTGAACTCGACGTCGGCGGCAAAGCCGGAGCCGAAGGTGAGCACCTTGGAACACAGCATGGTAGGACCGCTGACCGCACCCGGGCAGGACACCCCGCCGGGGAGCTCCAGCGCGAATTCCGTCTGGCCCTTGGCCGTCCAGGAGAGCGGTACGGCGAAGTTCAAGGTGCGTTCCAGCGCGTCGCGGTCGTCGCCCAGGTTGCCGTCGACCAGCACGCCCGGGGCGGCGTTGACCGCGGTCAGCGGGCTGCCGGGCAGCTCTCGTCCACCGGCGAAACCGCGCAGCCGGCCGGAGGTCCGCACGGGGTCACCCGGCGTGCTCAGGTAGGCGCGCACCACCGTGGGCTTGTAGGCCACCAGCGGCACCGAGTTGTCCAGGTCCTGCACGGACTGGGTGACTTCCAGGGCATCGAGCTGCAGCGGGTCCGCGACGCAACCCGAGAGCAGGGAGGTGAATTCAGCCGTGGTACGCGCCACGGTGACCGTCCCACCGCCGAAGACGTACGGGCCGTACGCGCGCACCGCCTCGGCGGAGCGGAAGCCGCCGTCCTCGATGGCCACGACGTTGTAGCGGTCGACGCCGCTGTCCCTGGCGTACTGCCAGGCCGAGCTCATGTACTCACCGGAGTTGTGCGAGCCGTCGGTCGACATGCACAGGTTCCAGTCCGCGTCGACCCGCCCGGCCGACAACAGCTCGTTCGTGCCCGCGCGCAGGGCGTCACCGGGGTTGGTGCTGTAGCCGATCTGCCTGATCGCCTTGACCTTCGCCACGACCTCGGCAAGATCCGCGGCGGAGTTCAGCTGGGTCAGGGGAATTTCGGTCCGGGTCGCCGGCTGGCTCACACCGGTGTACGACCACTGCACGACACCCACCGCCCGCGTCCCGTTCAACGGGAAGTTCACCGGGTCCTGCAGTGCGGCCGAATAGCCCTCCAACTGCAGCGCCCAGTCGGACGCGTCGATCGAACCGGACCCGTCCAGCAGCAGCACCAGATCCCGCTTGCGGCTCGCGTCGGCAGCCGTCGCCGGTGTCGCAGCGACGAATGGGGCCACCGCCGCCAACGCACACGCGCCGGCAGCGAAAACCCTGGCAAGGCGTCTCTTCCCCGTCACAAACCTCTCCGATGCTCGTCAGACACACTGCGGCGAGAACCTCGCCGGCCACGCGGGACACGTCCCACGTCAGGGCACGGCAATCCCCGCCGCGAAAAACGGTAGGAGTCAGGCTTATGCATTGATTCCAGGCAAGCTCAAGACGACCGCAAGACCGCGACACCTAGGGCTACTACGGGCTGTTGCAGGCCACGGACACGGAGCGCCTCACCGCGCGGGCACCCAAGGGACGGGCGCGCCGTCAGCAACACGGGCTCTCACAGCCACAGTGCTGCTGCCGTACCCACCGGCGCCACGATGATCCGCAGCATGCGCCACCCCGCGCGCGGGCAACCCCGCCCGCTTCGTCGAAGAGCCACGCTCTTCCCAGGGCCGACCAAGCGTTGCACTGGCTTCCCAATCGTGAAGTCAAGCCTCGGGGTCTGCGCTCGATGCCCGATCATCGGCGCTTCCGTGTGAGCCCTGTTGATCAGCGGCCTCGGAAGGAGCGAAAGCTAGATCCCACTGGTCGGCTGAGTGAGGGCAGCGCAGCTGGCTTTGTCGGCTGTTCTGTGAGCTGGTGAGACGTTGTCGGCCTCCGTAGTGCCGCCTCCCGAGCGGCGTGTGGCGCTGCTCGGGAGGCGGGTGGCGAGGGTCAGGCTATGCCGTTGCCTCGCTCAGGGGTCGCCAGGCGCAGATCGTGATCACCGTCATGACTGCGGCGGCGATCCAGAACGGGGTGGTGATCTCCCAGGCGCTCGCCAGCAGGCCGCCGACGAGCGAGCCTAGTGCGGCTCCACCCAGGTCCAGCAGCGCGTAAACGCTGCTGACCCGCCCGCGCAGGTGGGCGGGTACCACCCGTTGACGCACCGAGGCGACGGTGACCCCCCACACCATGGCGTGAATGCTGAAGACGACCAGGACGGTCGCCGCCACCCAGGCAGTCGTCGTCATCGCCAGGGTGAGATGCGTGACGACCTCGAATGCCAGTCCCGCACGAAGCACCGCAGCGCTGCCGAAGGTACGGGTGAGCTTGGCCGCGATCGCCGTTCCGCAGAGGCCACCGATCGCGAACGCGATCAGCAGGAAGCCGTAGCCGAGGTCGGACAGGCCTAGCCGCTGGCGGCAGTAGAGCACGAACACCGCGAACGCTGCGCAGTACGCGATGTTGCCGATGCCCATGCTGAGCGCCAGCGTCCGTACCAGGCGGTGGCGCCACAACCACCGCACTCCTTCGACGACCTCGGCGCGCAGCGACGACCGCGACGCGACCTCAGCCGCCGGCGGCACCACACGAATACCTGCGATCAGGGCCGCGGCTATTGCGAAGGTCAGGGCGTCGAGACCGAACGGTGCGGCCGCCGAGATGACGAACAACCAGGCGCCCAGCGGCTTGGCAACGAACTGGTTGGCGATGGTGAACGTGGCATAGAGCCGGGCAGTGGCGCTCGGCAACTGCTCCGACGTGACCACGGACGGCAGCAACGCCCCCATCGCGGTGTCCGCGACGGTTTCGCCGGTCCCCAGAAGGAACAGCACCGCATAGATGGCGGCGACCGTGACGGTCTCCGTCGCGATGGTCGCCGCCAGCGCGGCCAAGGCAACGGCGCGGACCAGGTTGACCACGACGACGAGTAGGCGACGGTCGAGCCGGTCGACGTAGGCGCCGCTGATCAGGGCGAACAGCAGCCACGGCAGCTGCTGGGCGAAGACGGCACCGGCGATCGCGGCCGGATCGTCGGTGACCGACGCGACCAGCAGCGGGCCGGCGGCCATGGTGACACCGTCGCCGATGTTCGATACCGCCGAAGCGGTCCAGAGTCGGGTGAAATCCGCGCCGAGACGCGCGGATACAAGGGCACGCAAAAGAGCTCCTCGAGCCAGGAGAAGGAAACGGTCGTCTCAGGACCGCTCCGCGGCGAGGAGCACACACCGCCGAGACACCCGGCGGTGAAACCGGTCAGCGCGCGGTGTGCTCTCGCAGCGAAACGGGGACCGTCACCAGGCCGAGGCGCATATCAGCTCCTAACTGTGGATCAATGCTCAAGGGATGATAGCTGTGCACTGCGGACTGCGGGCGCCCCTACCACGCAGCCAGCGGGTCGGCCGGGCGATGCCCACGCGGCGGATATCGGCCGGGGTCTGGTAGCCCTCGAGCAGGATGAGCGGGCCGGCGTTAGTGCATACGAGTGCACGATCCAGGCGGGGAACATGCCGGTCAGCGCGCAACGTCAGCGGTTGATCGCCCTGGTCCGGTCGCGGACAAGGTCGGAGCGGCGGCCGGTGAGGACCTTCAGCTCGATGGTCGCCTCATCGGTGGGCCGCATCGGCCTCGAGTCGCGACGGCTGCGGGCCTGGTCCGCGATCACCAGGGCGTCGCGGGCGTCGGTCTTGCCCTCGGCCACGCGCAGACGTGCGCGCGGGGTCAAAGCAGCATCACCGTGAGGCACGAAGGCCTCCTGGTTGTGGACTGGTTCCTCGACAGCTCCACTGCACAACCGGAGGCCTTCACCCGTCTACGACTCAAACCGAGTCGTCACCCAACCTCGACAAACCTCCCTGGACAGCACACCTAGCGCGACGGCGCTGCCTCGGTCTGCTGGTGGGCAAGGGAGGCGATGACCACAGCGCCGAGGAGAAGGCCCCCACCTGTGACGATCGGCAGGGAGATCTGCTGGCCGAGAACGACGACGGCGAGTACCGCTGCGGTCAGTGGCTCCAACAGCGTCAGAACAACGGCGACACTGCCTGCCGTGGTACGTAGCCCGGTGTAGAACAGCGCGTATGCCACAACGGTGGTGACGATGCCCAGATATGCCAGCATCCCTGCGTCAACCGACAGCACAGGAAGCGCGAGTCCGCCACTCAGCAATGCGAATGGCAGGAGCGTCATGGCGCCGATGGCCGAGGACGCCGCCGTGAGCGGCAGCGGCTGCACCTGCTGGCTGATAGGACGGCTCAGAACCGTGGTGGCCGCGTAGCCGAGGCCCGAACCCACGGCGGCCAGCAGGCCGAGCAGTGGTCGAGGCGCCACGCCGGTGGGCGACACCGTGAGGCCGGTGATCAGCGCGAGGCCCATCACCGCCGCAGTCATGCTGCACAGTGCGGCAAGGGTCGGCCGGCGACGGGAGCGCACGGCTTCCCAGCCGGCGATGAGGACCGGTGCCAGCCCCAGGCTGACCACGGTAGCGATCGCAACGCCACCCCAGGCGACCGAGAGGAAGTACAGCGCCTGGTAGACGCCGAGGCCAGCCCCGGCCAGCAGGAGACGCCATCCTTGGCAGCCAAGCGTGAGGACTGCCGGCCTCAGCTGTCGCGCAATGAACACCGTTAGGGCAAACGCCGCGATAGCCAGCCGGTAGAAGGCGATGCCTACCGGGTGCAGACCGGCCGACTGATGGATCAATTGGACGACCACGCCGGCCGTTCCCCACAGGATGCCGGCGACGACGATCGCGAGGAGACCACGGCGTGCGTCCCCGTTCGAACGCCGGGGCAACAAAGAGGTTGATGATGGTACGAATGATCGAGACATGCACTCGCTCCGGATGGTGAGCCGTTGAGGACAGCGTCAGCGGAGCGAGGGCACAAGAAGGTGGCCGACCAGGTCTACCCGGGCGGCTGTCAGCTCATCGCTCCGTCAGGAGCGCGGAGGAGGCAGAATGCCTAGGAACGAAATCATCCTTCGAAGCTAGCGGATCGCGTGTACCAGGCGATCATCAGCCCGCTCCACAGTGCATGAATGCACTCAACTGGCGCGGAGTGCTCGTTGGCCGGGGCTCGATGCAGCCGACCTGAGAGCATCGCTTGCAGCCGTGCCCGTGGTCGTGTGCCGTCATGCAGCGCACGCAGCGTTCACGGTCGGCTCGGAGCCGGGATCGCGGGGACACGAAGCGGGCCGCATGCTCGTCCATCGAGCCGCTCGTCGTCGCCGCGCTGTGCGCCCGGGACATCCCGGCGACTGTCTACGACCACGACTGACCCGCCTCGCTACCGACGCGGCCGCGGGGAGGCGACAGGCATGGACATCAGCCCGACGGGGCCACCGGCGTGGCTGCTCGACGTCGATGGCGTGGTCAACGCCACCCGGCCCGGCTGGCGTGTCGCACCGCGGCGCACGACGGTCTGCTCCTTGCAGGATCGCTGCGAGTACCGGCCGCGGTGGCTGCACATCGACCGGGTGGTCGAGCTTCGTTGGTGCACCACCTGCTGCCCCGAGGCGGCTCTGCTCGAGCGGCTGTGGTGACTATCGCCCCCTGACGCGGGCGCTCACCTGCGACCCGGTGCCGCGCGGCTGGTACCACACTACGGCGCCGCTGGTCGAGGTCCGCGCCGATGGCCGCCGGAGCGGGGGACAGAGGCACTACACAACGTGGCCGCCGGCCACCCCCTGCCGGGGTCTCGACCTTGGCCATGTTGTCGCGGTCGCGGGCGGCAGGACGAGATGGCAAACGGGCGTTCCGATTGCGTGTTTGTGCTCATGCAGGCGCCGGCCGGTGATCCTCGCGCCGGTCGAGGTGGAGTCGGCATGATAGTCGTCTGCGTCGGCAGGGCCGACCGACCGAGTCCGCCATTCACCGGGCGCGGGCGGTGCATGCGGGACCGGCGACGCCCGCGGTGCGGGAACCTTTCAGCGAGCCGTCCTGGGTGGGGGGCTCTGGAGGTGGAGGAGTACGTGATGCGGTCGGGTTTGTCGGTCGGAGCGGTGTTGGCTGTGACCGCCGCGGCGGGGTGGGCCGCGGCGCGGGTGGCTGTGTCGCGGATCGCGCGTAACCGTGACCCCTTCCCTCGGGAGAAGCTCGCTCGCGAACCCGAGGGCGAGCAGGTGTTCGTGGGCCGTCCGGACGGCACCACGCTGCGCGCGGTCGTGGCCGGTGACGGGCCGCCGGTGGTCCTCGCTCACGGCTACGGTGTCTCGCTGCTGGAGTGGAACGTCGCGTGGGAGCAGCTGATCGCCCGCGGATACCGGGTCATCGCGTTCGACCAGCGCGGTCACGGCGGTTCCACCCTGGGCTCCGGCGGGGTGGGGTCGGGTGCGATGGCCGCGGACTATGCCGCAGTCCTGCACCATTTCGACGTCCGTGACGCCGTGCTGGTCGGGCACTCGATGGGCGGCTTCGTGGCGATTCGCAGCGTCGTCGACCACCCGGAATTGGCTGATCGGCTGCGGGGTCTGGTCCTGTTCGCGACTTGGGCGGGACGCATCCTCGACGGGGCCCCGCAGAACCGGCTGCAGATTCCGCTGCTCAGAACAGGCGTCCTGCCGTGGCTGATCCGCACCCGCACCGTCGGCGTCCTGTTCGCGGCCGCGCAGTGCGGAAGGAACCCGTCACCGGCGATGATCTCAGTGTTCCGCGAGGTCGTCTCGCGCCAGGACCACCGGCCGCTGCTGCCCATCGTACGGGCCTTCGCCGACGAGGACCGCTACCCACGCCTTCCCGAGATCACGGTACCGACCATCGTCATGGTCGGCTCCGCCGACCGGTCCACTCCGTCCAGTCACGCCCGGCGGCTGGCCGCAGGTGTGCCGGGCGCCCGACTGGTCACCGTGCCCGACGCCGGGCACCTGCTGAACTGGGAGGCACCGGACACCCTCGTCGACGTCGTCGCCGAGCTATCCCCGCTCGCCGGGCCGACGTCCACCGGCCAGCCCGCTGATCAGGTCTGACGCCCGGCCGCTGTCGGAGGATCTCCCGGCGGTTGCTGTCGGGGACCACGTGCCGCCGGTGGGCGGCGGTGCAGGCGGCGAGGGCAGGTCGTTGGTCTGCCAGGGTAGGGCGAGCGTTCAACGGAACATGGGTCGGCTACGGACGCGATGGTGGCGAGGCCGAAGGTCAACAGGCAGACAGGAGAGGGGCTCATCAGCCGTCTCGACGACATACGCCATGGGCGTTGCGGGAGATGGCGATGCGCTTGGTGGCGGGTCGAATGAGATGGTGAACACGACCGTTGTGCCGGCGACGTCTTTGACCAGGCAGGATACGCCGCGCTGGAAAGCGAGCGACGGTGCTACCTCCGGGGGGATGGCCGGCGAGGCGTTGCGCCAGCCGTCTTTCATCAGCTCGCCCCAGTAGAAGGCACGGATGTCGGGTTCCGCCAACGTGCTGCGGTAGCGCTGACCGGCGTAGGGAGCGACCGGATCCCCGGAGTCGTCCTGTCCGCAGCCCGAGTAGGCGTCGGCGGCTTCGGTAGATGAAGGACGCGCCTTGAGGATCGGAAGCTGGGCCAGGACTTCTACTCGCTGTTCTTCGCCGTCGGAACATCCCACGTGTCCCGGTTCGCCGCAGCCGGCGAGCAGGCTAGCGGCAAGCGTGGCGACCACCGTGAAGGCGGCGACGTTGCCTGGCAACCGGGGGATCATGACGGCAGTATGAATCATGGCACGGTGCCAAGGTTCCAGACTGCCCTCACCACGGCCGTACCCGGTTCGGTTGATCAGTCGGCGCCAGCAGATCAGGACGCTGGCAAGGGCTGGATGGCCTGATGAATGCGGGGCGCGGCCCTCGCCGAGGGTTCGCGAGACGCCGCAAGGGCGGGTACGACACGCGGCTTCCGTCCGTGGGCTTCTCTAGAGTGACCACATGGTCAGAGCAGAGACAGCAGAGATGATCGCAGGCTCACGGCTGGTGACCGCTCAGGCTCTGTTCGAGGGGCGAGCTGACCTGAACGGGTACCCGTTCCATCTGCTCGGTGTGGTGTCACAGCGAGGGACCGGCATGGAAAACCTGAGCGCCGCCCTGGCCGGTGCCGAGATGCTGCTGCCGTACGGGTGGGAGCTGGTCAACGTCGCCGAGTTCACCAACAGCAACCATGCCTGTGCGGTCATGCGCCGTCGTAAGCCGGCCTGAGTCGGTGTCACGCTTCGTGACGGAACCCCGGGGCGGTTTCGAGAGCGGCTAGTATGCCGGGCGATGATCGACTCAGGTGCGAAAGTAGTGGCGAGCAGTCATGAGCTGGTATCGCTCGATGTCCTCGGTAGCGATGAGGAGCTACGAGCGGCTGCGGCTCGTCGCACCGTCCTCGACGCGGACGCGGAGCCCGAGGTGGAAGGTCGCGATCCGACGAGGGCTGTGGTCGTACGGATGGATCGTCGCGGACGGGTCACGGATGTACTGATCAGCGCCTGGTGGCGCGATGAGCTGACGCCCTCCGGGTTGCAGGATGCCGCGCTGAGCGCGTATCGCGCGGCTCTTGTTGACGCTGCCGCCAGGATCGATCCCACATCCGTAAGCGATCAGTCGTCCGGGCGAGTGCCGCCGCCTGCGGAAGAGCTTCACGACGGCGACGATGCGGCGTGGTTCGAGAGCCTGCGACGGCGGCTTGATCGCATCGACGACACGTTGAATTCCTCGCACCGGCTGGCGGAAGGGCAGGTCACGCAGCGGGTGGTGACAGGTCCGGCGGGTCTGGTCCGCCTGGTTGTCAGCGGGTTCACGATCTCGCAGGTGCAGATCGACACGCTTGCCGCTTTGCAGGAATCGCCGACCCGGCTCGCCGCCGACGCGCTCGCGGCCTTTCACGCTGTCGACTGACGGCTACCCCAGCGGAACAGGAACCCTTGCATGAGTAAGACCGAGGTCGTCACCGACGCTTTGCGTCAGGAGGCGAAGAAGTGGTTCGCCCTGTCGGACGAGCTGCACACCGTGGCGGGCAACGTCGCAAACCTGACCCTGGACACGAGCGCGTTCTGGTGCGGAGACGGCATCTCCATCGCCGCGGCACCGATCTACGCCGGCTACCAGAAGTTCGTGCAGGACCGCTGTGGCGAGGGTGCCGCCGAGTTCGATCAGATCGCCGGGGCGCTCAACCGGGCCGCCGACGAGTATGACGGCAGCGATGAGGTGTCCGCCGAGACCTTGACGAAGATCTACGGAAACCTCTGAGGCGAGGAGCAGCACATGGCCCCGGATCCCGCGATCACCCCCGAAGGCCTGAACCGGTGTGCAACAGATCATCGACGGCTTCAACCGGCTTGTTGGCGAGATCAACGAGAAGCGGTGGCTGCTCGGGGGCGCCGTCCTGCTCTGGGTCAAAGAGAAACTCGAGGGTGCCCAGGAGGGACTGCGGAAGATCGTCGAGAAGGCGCAGTACGTAGTCGAGCACTCGACTCCCGTGGTCTCCCTCATCCTCACCAGCTTCGACTGGCTGAACCAGGTGCAGAAGCCGGCCTCGGGCGCTGCCGGCCGGGTCCCCGTCAAGGGCGACAAGCTGGTCTACTGGAAAGGCCAGGCCGCCGACGCGTACAACGCCAAGCTGTCCTTCCAGCAGGCAGCGGCCAGCGACATGGCCACCAAGGCGGACTTCATCAGCACCTGGCTGTTCACCATCGCCAAGGCCAACGTCGACTACGCAGTGAAGATGGGCGAATACGTCTCACTGATCGCCGGCGCCATCACCCAGGCGGCCGTCGACGCCGCCTCCGTCTTCGGGATCATCGAAGCCATCAACGCCGTCGCGGACGCAGCCGGCGACCTGGTCGAGAAGGCTCTGAACCAGCTCTTCAACATCGCCAACCGCGTGGTGGACCTGCTCAAGAACGCCCGGGACGCCACCGCCTCCATCAACAACGTGGAAAAGCTCTCGGGGCCCCCGGTCGGCACCTGGCCACAGGCGGTCAACGTTGGCTGACCTCCCGACGAGCCGCCGCCGAGCTCTGTGGTCCCTCGCAGGCGGCTGGGCCTTCGCCGCTGCCTGCACTGTCATCTTCGCCTGGCTCACGACAGGCGCCTACGTCCGTCAGATGCTGCTCCCGCTGCCCGGCGAGGGCGATCTTGCGAAGCGTGAGTGCCGGTCCGTACCGGTATGCGCTCCCGATGGTGCAGACTTCGTGGCACAGCAGCTGTCGCAGCTGCGGCACACCAGAACGCTGGTCCTCGCGTCAGCGTGGTCCGTGGCGATCCTCGCGATCATCACTGTCTCTGCGGCCACCCTGTGCCTGCTCCGCGAGCAGCGCGGCACTCGCCCGCGGATCCTGGGCACCCTCTGGAAGGTGCAGGCCGCGTCTGCAGCAGTCCTGCTCGTGGCCCAGAGCGCGGCGCTCGGCCTGGGCGCCAGTACGTTAGCCGACACGCCCGACTCCGCTCGTATCTTCACCTCCATCAAGGCCTTCGATTCGCCCTTCACCGATGTTGGGAACCTCTACTACCTTGCCTGGTTCGTCGCCACCAGCGCGGCCGCAGCAGCCTTAACTCGGATACTCCACCGGTCGCTGTAGAAAGCCATCGCCTGAAGCACCTATGCGAGACGCTCGAGTCCGCTCGCGACCAACGGCGATCAGACCTCGTCCGTGTCAAGAACGAGGCTCTGCAACGTCCGAACCGGGTTGCTAACCCGGCGCGCTAGGTTGTGGGACTGCGCGGACGCCTCGCCGTCGGCGCAGCCAGAGGCCGTACGCCACGGCGACCGCAAACGCGATGCCTGCCCAGACAACCGCTCGGAGCAGCCGGCCCTGGGCGCGGGGCCCGCAGAGAGCCCGGAACTCCGTAGGGTCCCAGCCTGGGTGAGTGAGGGGGGCAATCAGCGAGCCACATCCACGGGTCACGTAAGGCGCGTTGAAAGCGAACGTCACATACACGAGAGCGGGAGTCAGCAGAACCACACCAGCGCATGCCCGGCGGACCCACTCGCCGATCGACGCGGTCCTGCCCGACACCAACCGGAGCACCACACCGAACACCGCACCACAACACCCGACGGCTACTGCGATGACCGCCTTGGTCCCTGGCCCTATGTGGGCCACTCGCGACGGATAAGGGAGGACGAGGAGGACGTACACCATCCCCACCGCGGCGACCACCGCGGCGATGCTAGTAACGACGTTCCAATGATGGTGCCTGACTCCCTCGGACTTCTCCGGCATACGCGCTCCGCACTCGATCCGGCGACCGGCACATACGCTGCTGAGTTTAGGTTCCGCAGGATGATCGCGGATCTCCGTTGTACGGATGCCTCCGGCGGGTAGGGCCTCCGGCCCTACGACCCGGGTTGGGCCTCCGGCGGTCAGGGCTTCCAGCCCTGAACCCGGGCGGCTCCGGGATGCCCAGCCGACGGCGACCCATCGCGCACCGGGGGCAACCAGACCGCGCCTGCCCGGTCCAGGTCGTACGTCCAGTGGGGCGCTCCACCTGGACCGGGCAGGCGCGGCACGGCCGAGCGAAGCTTGCGCGACGGGATGCCTGCACCACGGTGCGCCGCTCCCACGGTGGGCGGGTCGAGCGTGACGGGATGGCTGCGCACGCCTCTCCGGTCACGGCCAGTCCGGTCGGATTCGCTGATGTCCGCGTAGTCGAGGCTCGGATCGTCGTCGGTGCGATCACGTCTTGACGGGAGCCGAAACCCGTGCAATTTCGAGCGCGAGGCGATACCGCCGATGTTGCGCTCGAACTCGTTGCCGAGTTCGAGCAGCGAAGCGTCGCCCGATAACAGCTTATGAGCTGGGCATCCTCGTCGGCCGACCACGGCAGTCCAGCTCGCGGATGGGAACTCCGGAGCTCGTCAAGTTCGGCAAATTTTGATCTGGTCAGACCCAGCGCTTTGGCGACACTGGCGAGCGTTGCGCTAATGGCTTTCGGGACCGGGATCCTCGGCCATGCGATCCCTTGTTGCGTGTCATCAGCTGGCGAGCATTGCGGGGAACCGGCTGACGATCGTCGATGCTTCCCCGCCGTACGCAATGCATCTAGGTCTGTGGACCGTCAGGGCTTTTCTGGTGACGGCGGCGACCGCGGATCGCCCACCTGCGTCTAGCCAAGTGCCTCTGCGCAAGGCCTACACTGGCCGATTGCTCCGGTGAGACGGCCCGCCCCGACGTCGATCGGCGGCCGTTGCGGTGAACCGGGAGCCGCTCCGGTTCGTTGATCGTGATGTAGGTGCCCGGCAGATCTGTTCACCGACGAGCCCCCACCCGCTCGCGTCGGATCTGGCCGTCCGGAGGCACCCGGATGCAGGGAGATGACGTCCATGAGGTTCATGTTGCGATCCGTGCTGGCTGGCGCGGGGGCTACCGCGGCGGTACTGGCCCTGTCGCCAGCCCCAGCCGCGGCGGTGCCCCGACTGAGCGTGCTGCATGCAGTCGGCGCTCCCAACGCCGCCGGGGCCGGCGGCGCTTACAGCTACGACGCCGCCCGCGTGCCGTCCGGCGCCCACGTGGCCGTGTGGTCCGTCTCGGGACCCAAACGGACCCGTACGTTGCTGTTCGTCCAGGGTCTGAAGCCTGGCCAGACTTACGGCGCTCACCTGCACGCCAATGCCTGCGGAGCGTCTCCGGCGGCGGCGGGTCCCCACTACCAGCAGGTGCCGGACCCCGTTCAGCCATCGACCGATCCCGCATTCGCCAACCCGGAGAACGAGGTCTGGCTGGACGTGCACACCGACGCGGCAGGCAACGGCATCTCACGCTCGTTCAACAAGTGGGTGTTCCGCACGCCGCCCCGCTCGTTGGTCCTGCACGCGGAGCACACCCACACCGAGCCGGGCAAGGCCGGTACGGCTGGCGCCCGCCTCGCCTGTCTCAACCTGAGCTGAGCTGCCGCCGGTCTCGGCCAGCCGAGACCGGCGCAGCGCCCCTGAGCGCACGGCGAGACCCGGCTGCCGCAGCGGCAGGCCCGGCCGATCAGGTGTGGAGGTCGCGGCGGCGGTAACCGACGATCCCGGCAACGACGGCGGCGGCCGCCAACCCAGTCATGACCGTTGCGGCGGGCCAGTTCGGTGCTGAAAATCGCCTTGGCCGACGCCAGCGACGGAAGATCATCGTCCCTTTCCTGACGATACTGCTGTTCGGCAAGCTCCTCGGCTGGGTCGGTGCTCCAGACGGCGCGACCATGGTCGTGGATGGCCTAGGCGGCACACTGCTACCTAGGGATCCGGCGAACTCGTCTCGGCGGGCCGGATGTCGGCGGGCACTCGCTCCCTACACGAGGTGACGGGTGCTGTTGGAGTGTCAGCGGCTGTTTCCATCGGGTCGGAAACTGTCGAAGATCAGTTCCAGGTCGGTGCGGGCGTCATCCCAGTCGGCGTCGCGAGTCTGCCAGTAGATGCCGTAAGCCCGGTTTGCGGACACGATGAAGCCCCGGTTGTTGACGTGCTGGCGTGTGCCATCGTCGAACGTGAACTCCCAGTCCGCGGCCTTGCGGAAGTACCGGACCTCGCGGATGTGGATCTCCTCGTAATCCGGGAAGTCGCCCGCCTGTACGCGGTACGCCGCTTTGCCGCGCCAGTCGGCGACCGGATCCCACTGCGGGTCGTCGGTCTGATCGATGCCCAGGACCCGGCCGGTGCCGAAGTCACGGAAGTAGACCATGGTTCCCTCGCGTGACTGCTTCCAGCCCTTCGGCACGTACACGGCGAATCCGGTGCGATCCCGGTAGTCGCGCCACCCGTCCGGCCGCGGCGGCAGGCCAGATCCGCTGGGGCGGGCGGTCGCCGTGGCGTTCTCCGGGGCGGCCGGTGGGACGGCTGGCGTGGCCGGGGTTTGCGCGGCCGTGGACGGCGCGGCTGCCGAGGTCGTCGTCGAAGGTGGGGGCTGCGCCCTGGTCGAGGTGTCGGGGCGTGTCGCCAGCCACGCCGTCGCCGCGCCGACGAGGAGGACGATCACGGCGACCAGCGACGCCAGCAGCACGGCCCGCCGAGGGCGGCGTGGCCCGCGTATGGCGGCGCGGTCGGGTGGCACGGCGGTGCCGTCGACGACGGGTTCAGCGTCAACCGGTGCTGCCGAAGGAGCCGGCTGCGCGCCGGCCGGTTCCGCTCCGGCCGGTTCCGCCGAGGCGGGCTCGTCGGTGTCCGGCTCGCCGGCGGCCTCGTGTAAGCGGCGCCGCGTCTCCGCCGCGTCGATCCGCTCGGTGGGATCCTTACGCAGCAAGCCGTCAAGGACCGGCCGCAGCGGCCCGGCCCGGTGTGGCGTGTCCGGCTCGTCGACTGCCAGTGCGGTCAGCGTCCCCACCGCCGAGGGGCGCTGGTACGGCGAGCGGCCCTCGACCGCGGCGTACAGCGTCGCCCCCAACGACCACAGGTCCGATGCCGGCTCGGCGGTACCGTTCCGAGCTCGCTCCGGCGACATGTACTGCGGTGATCCGAGCACGAGCTCGGAACTGGTCGTGATGACGCTGTCGCCGTCGATGGAGGCGATGCCGAAGTCGGTCAGCACCACCCGCCCGTCATCGCCCAGCAGCACGTTCGCCGGTTTGACGTCGCGATGCCGTACCCCCGCGCGGTGCGCCGCCTCGAGCGCGTCCAACAGCTCGAGCCCGATGACCGCCACCAGCCGTGGCTCCAGAGGGCCGTCCTCGTGGATGACCTCTTGCAGCGAGCGCGACGGGACGTACTCCATGACGATCCAGGCCCTGCCGTCGTTCTCGAAGACGTCGTACACCTGCGCCACGTTGGGGTGGCTGAGCCGGGCCGCGGCCCGCGCCTCCTGAAGCATGCGCCGGTGCACGGCGCCACGCTCAGCGGCAACGAGGTCGGCCGGGAGGACGATCTCCTTCACGGCCACGTCGCGACCGAGGACCTCGTCGCGGGCCACCCATACCTGCCCCATGCCGCCGGTGCCCAGCGGCTGACCCAGGTGGTAGCGCCCGGCGAGGTCGACCGGTCCGGCAGTCATGCGAGCCGACATACCCCCATGCGACATCGGTCACACCGACCGCTCCGCCCGGGTGCAGCGGCCAGGGACGATCAGGGGATGCCGGGCCCGCCGCCGGGCATCCCGTATGGACGACCTGTCCGGAAAACCCCACGCCGAGCAACCGCACGACATCATGCAGAGGATCAGGGCGGTCCTTCAAGCACCTGCGGGAACCGTCCGCCGCCCGTCGGCCGACGACTGAGACCGCGGCGATGGGGCGACCGAAGATCCAGACGCTCGCCGTGGAGGTGAGCTCGGAGGGCAGCTCGGCCCCGGGCTCTTCACGGCTCGTGGGACAGCTCCCGGGTTCGCTGCCCTCACCACAGCAGACGTCCACTGGTGTCGCGGCGCCAATCCGCTACGCACCCGTCAACCGCGACGCTGTACCACGGGCGATGCGCGGTCCTGGCCGAATCGAGTGCCTCGCCGCGCTCGTCGGCGTGCTGCTTCGATCGGCTCTATACCAATTCTGCGCCATCGATGTCCACCAATCTGACGGTGGGGTCTCATCGTCGGTCTTGAATGAGGTATTAGTGTCCCCGCCATGACCGATGACGCCCTGGCCCAGGAATTGATCGATATGACGGAGCAGGACCGGAACCTGCAAAGCGGCGCCCTCGGCGACGACTTCGCCGCGCAACTGGCGCATCGCCGCGTCACCGTGCACAACGGTGATCGGCTGGCCGAGATCCTGGACAGCCACGGATGGCCGACGATCAGTTCGGTCGGTGTCGAGGCAGCGCGCCGGGCCTGGTTGGTGGCCCAGCACGCCGACCGGCAGCTGGACCTGCAACGAAAAGCCCTGACGCTGATGACGCAAGCCGTGGAAGCGGGTGAAGCAGACCCGCAGCACCTTGCGATGCTCCGGGACCGAGTCATGGTCAACGAGGGACGACGGCAGATCTACGGCACCCAGATCGCCGGCGTCGTCGACGGCGCACCGGTGCCGTGGCCGTGCGAAGACCCGGAGGGTATGGATGAGCGGAGGGCAGAGGTGGGACTGGATCCATTTCTCGTACACGTCACCAAGCACGCGCCCGCCTGATCGTCCTCTTCTGGCACAGACAATCCGCCGGGCACCCGCGGTCCGTCGATATGCGTAAGCGAAGGACTGTTCGAAGCGAAGCGAGCTTGCTTGCCCGTTGAACTGAAGATCGCTCACTCTTCACGGGACAGAATCGAGTTTCGGCGCCAGATGTTCGCGAGTTTCGGCGCCACGTTGCCAGCAGTGCGCGCCGTAATGTTCGTGGGAACCAGCACCACTCGCGGATCTTGACCGCCCGGTGGTGCCGACGGTCGCTCCCGCGCCCGTTCACGCTGCGTACAGACGAGCATGAAGCCTAGGGGTCCTAGTGCTCGGATCTGCCGAGGTGCGGATACCTACCATGGCAGGCGGTTCGTCTCGGTCGAGCCGTTCATGGGGGCTGAGGTCCAGGGTGGGCCGGGACCGACACGCTCGGCGATGTGGCCGAGAGGCGGGCGCGAACGCGGCTGGCTGAGGAGGAGATGGTTACTGCCACGAAACGTCGGCTGTCTATGCTGCGCGGATGACCGAGCGGCGGATGGTCGAGGTGCACGGGCACGCTCGCGCCTTCCGGCTGCTGGGCACCGGCCCGACCGTCCTGCTGCTCGTCCACGGGATTGGGTGTGACGGCGCCACCTGGGACACCGTCGCGCCCGCGCTCGCCGAGCGGTACACGGTGATCGTGCCCGACCTGCTCGGCCACGGCCGGTCGGCGAAGCCGCGGGCGGACTACAGCATCGGCGGGTACGCCAACGGCATGCGGGACCTGCTCGGCGTGCTCGACATCGACCGGGCAACCGTGGTCGGTCACAGTTTCGGCGGCGGCGTGACGATGCAGTTCGCTTACCAGTTCCCGGAGCGGACCGACCGGCTGGTCATTGTCGCCGGTGGCGGGCTCGGCTCGCAGGTGAGCGTGGCGTTTCGCGCGCTGACCCTACCGGGCGCTTCCGTCGCGCTGCGGCTCAGCCACCTGCCGCCGTCCCGCCTGGCCCTCGGTGCGCTGCGCGCGGCCGCCGGGCTAGTCGTGCCGGCCGCGCTCGCGGCCGACCTGAACGAGGCCTACGCCGTGCATACCGGGCTGCGTGACCCAGCCGCTCGGGCGGCGTTCCTGCATGTGCTGCGGCACGTCGCGGATTGGCGCGGACAGCTGATCACCATGCGGGACCGCGCCTACCTGGCGCAGGGCCTGCCGACGCTGGTCGTCTGGGGCGACCAGGACCACGTCCTCCCGGTCGAGCACGCCGAGGCCGCCGCCGAGCTGATGCCCGGGGCGCAGTCGGTGGTTCTGCGCGGCGTTGGGCACTTCCCACACCGGGAGGCGCCTGAGGAATTCGTCCATGCGATGATCGATTTTGTCGAAGGAACCGAACCGAAGCGCTGGGACGCCCGCCGCTGGCGGAACCTGCTACAGACCCACTCCGGAGCCTCTTGGGCCATGGCGGTCAAGGACGGGGTCCAGTACCCGTACCCGGCCGCGCTGACGTGATCTTCCTGGAGATCGACGTCATCGACCCGTCCGACTTCAGCGACACCCTCACCGTCCCCGGCGTGGAGGTCGGTGGCCACCGGATCCTGCGCGCCGAAGCCCCCGCCGCACCGAACGCCATCGCCGCGATCCTGCTCACGCTGCGCGACACCACCGGCGTGCGCCCGCACTGCTACTTCGCCTGGGCCGAGGGCAGCCCACTGGTCCACATGATCCGCTACTTCCTGCTCGGCCGCGGTGACACCGCCCCGGTCGTCCGGGAAATCATCCGCAAACACGAACCCGCCCCCGACCGCCGCCCCGGCATCCACGTCGGCGCCTAACGACCCGGGCGCCGCCACACCGCACGCTGCACCAGCAGGGTCAGCACACCGGCCAGCACGATTGCCGCCAGATTGATGACCAGCTGCAGCGCCGAGCCGGCGGCCTCCTCGCGGACCCCGTAGGCCAGTGCCACCGCGGCGTTCGCCGCCGCCGGCACCGTCGTCACCGAGATCAGCACCCCGACCAGGGTGCCGGCCTTCGCCGAGGTGAGCGACAGGATCCCCGCGACCCCGCCGAGGAAGCCGATCACCCAGGACAGCGCGTCCGGCCGCCAGATGAAGTCGGTCAGCGGCCGTTCCGCCAGCAGCATCGACCTGCCGACCAGATCCGCCGCCGTCAGCAACCACACCGCACCGACGGTGAGCAGCATCGCGAAGGGGAAACCCACCCCGAGCGCCAGCACCGAGCGGCGCACCAACGCGGGCCGGCCCCGCGCCAATCCCACGCACAAGGCGGCGAGCGGACCGAACTCCGGACCCACCACCATCGACCCTACGATGAGAATCGGCTGGTCCAGCAGCACACCCACCGCCGCGATGATCATCGCGATCGTCATGAACGCCAGGAACGAGGCGGACAGCTCCGCCTCCTCACCGGTCTGGTGCTCGATCTCGTGCCACACCACCGCGTCCGCGCCCAGCCCCGGCGTGCGCCGCGCGGCACGATCAGCCGCCGCGGACATCGTGGCGTCCAGGCGTTCGACGACGATCGACCCGTCGCGTTCCAACCCCAGCCCGCGCAGCTGCTCCAGGACGGTGCTCGCGCCCTCGCGCACCACGTCGAACTCGATGACGTCCCCGGCAGGTGACAACGCCGCGCCCGGCAGCACCACCACATGGGCCACCGCGTCATCGGCGGCCAGCAACCTTCGCACCCCCTCGGCGGTCCGCGCCGGCGCGATGACCCGTACGTGCAGCATGCGACCCCTCACGAAACACATCGACCAGCAAACTCGGAACTCCGGCCGTCACCGCACCGAGAACCCTGCCACCACCCGGCAACTCCGATCGAGGTTCGCACGGGAAAGCCAGGACAACCGCAGAAGGTGACCACGATGACGATCACCCAGGATCGTTCAAGCACTGCGGCTCCGCGCTCCGCGCGGGACATGCCCTGACACATGCGCGATAACCGAAGACAGCGGACCAACGGGAAACGATCGTTCGAGGGAACAACCCATCCACGACACGGGCAACGTCGACACCAGCCGGACTCGGGAGGTGCCGCAATGACCCAAGGAATCTTCGACGAGGCGGATGCCGCGACGCCTCCAGACGGCGGCTCGGCAGTGCCTGCCCGCGACTGAGCGAACGTGGCCACGGCAGCTGCACTCCCGTTGCCGCACCTCCGATACGCGGCCACGAGCGATCATCGACGCACGGCCGATGTGAGCGCCGATCATGGCTAGGTTGCCCTTGTTGCCTAAGACGTTTCGGCGCATGGGCGTGCTGCTGCGCCTGGTGCCGCAGCTTGACGAGGGTGTGCAGGGTGAGGTCGCGGCGCAGCAGGTCGACGCGCCGATGGTGGCCCGGCCGGGGCGGGGGTGTGGTGGTGGGATCAGCCGCGGAGGCGTCCTGGCGGTTGTTCGCCGGCCGGGCGGAGGCGGCGGGCGGCGAGGATGCAGGTGTCGTCGTCGGGGTTGGCGCGGTGGAGCGTGGCGAGGATGTGCTCCAGGGGTTGGTTGTCGCGTTCGGGGATCATGCAGGCGCTGGCGCCGCTCGGGCCGGTGGCGCCGGTGGGTGCGTTGATGTTGCAGCCGGAGAAGGTGCGGCGGGTGCCGCCGAATGCCAGCCCTGGGTCCCACGGGGAGAGGCCGATCTGGTGCTGCCAGTTGGGCAGGTTGGCGCTGCTGACGGTGTAGTCCCTCACGTCGAGGTTCAACTCTCCGGTGAGTACCGGGGCGTTGCTGACGATCCGGGTGGTCCTCACCAACAGCCCGGTGATCCGGAAGGACTCGGTGCGCGATCCGGAGACCGGGGAACCGTCGGTGCTGGCGGTGCACCAGTCCGGATAGGGCAGCACCGCCCGCGAGCTGGGCGCCGCGTGACGGCCGCTGGGCGCGACCGTTTGCACGTACAGCGTCTGCGTCTCGCCGGTGGGTACGCAGTGCTTGCCGCGGGTGGGAGCGCCGGGAGCGGAGGCCCCCAGGCGTGCGGAAGTCGGTCCGGCTTCACCATGGCCCCGGCCCAGGTCCGCGATGCTGACGGCGCCGGCGCGGCGCCCGGTTGATCGTCGGCGGCGGACGCCGATATCGGGCATCGCCGGACGTCCCGACCAGAGGGCCGGCCGGGGCCGCGCTGCTCGTGCCGGTCGAGCACGGCCGCTGGCTGGTGACCCTCGCCGGCACGCGGGGCGCACAGCCGCCCACGGATGAGACCGGGTTCGTCGCGTACGCTCGCCACACCGTTTCCTCCGGCGGTCAGGCACCTATCTCCTGCGGCTGGGACGCCATGCGTTCCCAGTTGCGGAACACGAAACGGTGGACCGACTTCAGGCCCACCCACAACGCCGGGTAGAGAACGGCCGCGGAACGGCCACCCACCGTGACGGTCGTGGTCCTGGTGATGCGTGTGCCGGCGTCCGTGGCCTCGAGCTCGAACACGTCCGCGAGGGTGTCGACGAAGCGGTGGAAGCCCAGGTCGGTCGACTCCATCTCGAACGCGAGGCGAGTCGGTGGCTCCCAGGTCGTGATGCGCTGCCACACCACGCCCTGCTCCGAGACGCACTGACGGGCGGCGCCGATCTCACCCGGGCCCTCCGGCAGACGGCAGCTCGAGGGCCGGGGTGTGCCCAGGTAGAACACGGGGCACCGCGGCTGCAGCTCCAGCCGCGAGTCACAAAGTAACGGCCAGAGCGCTGTCGGCGACTGCGGCATGGTCCAGCGGGTACGTACCAGCACGCCGCGAGGATACTCACGGCGCCGGCGGGACGGCCATCTGTGTGAAGGTATCGCCGTCGGCTCGGGGTGATTCGGTGTACGGGATCGCGCCGCGCTGGCGGCCCCTCCGGTTTGATCATGAACACGGCGAGTTCGATTCCGCGGAAGCGCTCCCGGCGGCCGGTGAGCGCGCGCGGCGACGCAGAATGCGGTGGGGCGGGCGCCGGTGCCGGCCCCGCCCCACCGCCCCCGTCACGGACAGGCGTCGTGTGCGGTGGCCTTGTCGTCACCCAGCAGCGTGTCGCCGAAGTTCCGCCACGATCCCGCCGGGATCACGGCGACGTTGCCGTTGTAGTCGCCGAACTGGTAGACGCGGACCTCGCACCCGGTCCGGTTCCACACCGACGACGCGGTGTTGTCGAGCTCGCCGCCGACGATGGGCCACGTCTTGCCCCGGTAGTACGTGTCGTCGGCGCCGGACCGGTAGTCCTTGACCGGCCCGGAGCGGTTCCGGTCACGGTAGAGGCAGAACTCGCCCGAGTCGCACACCCCGTTGCTCAGGGCGGCGGCGAGCGGCTGCGGCGCGCCCGCCGCCTGGTGCGGAGCGGCGACCGCGGCGCCGGCGACCGGCAGGGCCAGCAGGACGCCGACGGCGGCCGGCGCGACCATCCGCATCGATAGAGCCTGGGACCGAGAGCTGAGATTCACTGTGTCTCCTTGACGGCGGCCGGTGACACGGAACGCACCGGCTGTGACATGAAGCATCGATCCGCGGTGTTCAGTACGGGCATATTCGGCGTATATCGTCGGCCGGTAACGCAGTGCACCCGCTGGCCCACGGGCCGGGCAGTGAAGGCGAGGCATGCAGTTCAACCTGCTCGGACCGGTCGAGGTGGTCGGTGACGGCGGCGTGCGACAGCTGCCCGCCACGAAGGCCCGGGCCGTTCTGGCGGTGCTGGCCAGCCGCTCCGGGTCGGCCATCACCGTCGACCAGCTTGTCGACGCATTGTGGACGGTTCCGCCGCGCAGTGCACCGCAGAACGTCCGGCAGTACGTGCACCAGCTCCGCCGGGTGGTGGGCCCGCAGCGGATCCTGCACCGCTCCTCCGGCTACCTGCTGGTGGTTCATCCCGGCGAGCGCGACTGCGACCGCTTCGCCACCCTGGCCGAGCAGGGCCGGTCCGCGCTCGCCGCCGGCGACCCCGCCGCGGGTTCCGGCCTGCTGCGGCAGGCGCTGGCGTTGTGGCGAGGGCCCGCGTTCGCCGGCCTGGACGACGTGGAGCCGCTACGGCGCGAAAGCGTGCGGTGGCAGGAACGCCGGCGGGCGGCCGTACGGGCGCGGATCGACGCCGATCTCGCCCTGGGCCGTCACGGCGAAGTCGTGGCGGAGCTGTCCGAGCTGGTGGCCGAGGACCCGCTGCACGAAGGGTGGCGGGCGCAACTCATGATCGCCCTCTACCGCAGTGGCCGCCAGGGCGAGGCGCTGCAGGTCTATCGCGACACCCGCGAGATCCTGGCCGCCGAGCTGGGCCTCGAACCGGGCAAGGAGCTGCGCCGCCTGGAACAGGCCGTGCTCACCGCCGATCCGGCCCTCGACCCTCCGCGCCTCCCGGCCGTCGTCGCCGGCGCACCGGTGCCCGTGTCCGCCGCCGCGGGGGGTCCTCCGGCACAGCTGCCGTCGGACGTGGCCGGTTTCACCGGCCGCGGTGAGCTGCTGCACCAACTCGACGACCTGGCGGCGGCCGGACGTACCGGTTCCGGAGTCAGCGTGGTCGTGGTCGCCGGCACCGCGGGGGTGGGCAAGACGGCGCTTGCCGTGCACTGGGCCCACCTGCAGCGGGAACGCTTTCCCGACGGCCAGTTGTTCGTCAACCTGCGCGGCTACGCAGCGGGGCCGCCGGTGCGCCCGCTCGAGGTCCTCGCCCGGTTCCTGCGCGCGCTCGGGATGCCCGGTGCCCAGGTGCCGGACGACATCGACGAGGCGGCCGCCGCCTACCGCAGCCTGCTCAGCGGCAAGCGCTTCCTCGTGGTCCTCGACGACGCGCGGACCAGCGAGCAGGTCCGCCCGCTGCTGCCCGCCGAGCCCGGATGCATGGTGCTGGTCACCAGCCGGCACCGCCTCGGCGGGCTGGTCGCCCGCGACGGCGCCCGCCGGCTCGCCGTGCGGATGCTGGGGCCGGCGGAGACGCATGCGCTGCTGACGTACCTGCTGGGCGAGCGTCGCGTCCGGGCCGAAGCGGACGCCGCCGCCGAGCTGGCCCGGCTCTGCGGTCACTTGCCGTTGGCCGTACGGATCGCCGCCGCGAACCTCGCCGACTCCCCGGACCGCAGCATCGGATACCTGGTGGGGGAACTCCGCGACGGCGACCGGCTGGGCACGCTCGGCGTCATCGGCGACGACCAGACCGCCGTGCGGGCCGCATTCGACGTGTCCTACCTGGAGCTCGACGGGTCGGCGCGCCGGCTGTTCCGGCTGCTTTCCCTCGTGCCCGGCAGCGACGTGACGGCGCTGACGGCCGCCCGGCTCGCCGGCGTCCCCGACGGCGGCGCGGCGCGGCTGCTCGACGCGCTCGCCACCGCGCACCTGGTCGAACAGCGCGGGCCCGGCCGATACGGCCTGCACGACCTGCTGCGCGTGTACGCCGGCGAGTGCGTGCGGCGCGAGGAGACCGAGACCGAGCGCACGGCGGCCACCGAGCGGCTGTACGTGCATTACCTGCGCGGTGCCGACGCGGCCGCCCGCCGGCTGTACCCGCAGCGACTGCGCATACCGATGCCGGCCGCGGAGGACGTGGTGTCGTTCCCGGACGACACCACGGCGCTGGAGTGGCTCGACAACGAGCGGGTGAACCTGGTGGCCGCGGTCGAGCACGCCGCCGCGCACGGACCTCGACCGTATTCCTGGTTGCTCGCCGATGCGCTGCGCGGCTACTTCTGGCTGCGCATGTACCCGTCCGAGTGGCTGACCGTGGCGCACGCCGGCCTCGCCGCCGCCGAGGCCGAGGACAGCCTGCTCGGGCAGGCCGCCGCCCAGCTGAGCCTGGGTACCGCGCACTACCGGTGGGGGCGGCACCGGGCGGCGCTCGAGCCGTACACGCAGGCTCTGGAGCTGAGCCGCCGGGCCGGCTGGCACGACGGGCAGGCCGCCGCACTGGGCAATCTCGGCCTTCTGCACGAGGAAGCCGGCCGGCTGCGGGTGGCCGCCGACCGGTACGCCGAGGCGCTGGCGCTGGCTGAAGAGATGGGCGTGCCGGCCGGGCGCCGGGCGATCCTGCTGGGTAACCTCGGAGCCCTGCAGCACCAGATGGGCCACCTGGAACCGGCGGCCGAGTACCACCGTCAGGCGCTGGCGCTCTACCGCGCGGCGGACGCCCCCACCGGTGAAGCCGACGCGCTGACCGATCTCGGGCATGTCTGTCACGCACTGGGCCGCATCGACGAGAGCCTGCGGTACCTCGGCGAGGCGTTGCGGCTCAACCGGCAGACCGGTGACCGGGAGAGTGAACCGCGCACGCTGTGCCGCATCGCCGAGGTACACCACGACGCCGGGCGTCACCTTCTCGCCCGGGACCTCGCCGAGCAGGCCCTCACACTGGCCCGCAGCACCGCGAACCACCGCTACGAGGCGGACGCCCTGACCACCCTGGGCGCCGCCCACCTCGGTCTCGGTGGCCTGCAGGCCGCCCGGGACCTGCACGAGGACGCTCTCCGCCGGGCCCGGGAGACGCAGGCCCGCGGGCTGGAGTTGACCGCCGCCATCGGACTGGCGACCACACTGCGGCGGCTCGGCGATCTCCGGCAGGCCCGGCTGCTGGGTGAACAAGCCGAGACCAGCGCCCGGGAAGACGGGTACGCGCTGCTGCAGCGCAGCGCCCGCCGGGTCCTCGCCGGAATCGAAGAATCGCTCCCCTGACCGCGGGCTCGCCTGTCATCCGGCGAGGTGGATCCGGGTGCCGCGAAGGTCGCTGGGGCGCAGCCCGAACATGGAGTGGAACGAGGCGGAGAAGTGCGACGGGCTGGCGAAGCCGGCGTCCATGGCGGCGGTGGTCAGATCGGCCCGGTCGCGGATCAGCGCGGCGGCCCGCACCATCCGCAGCCAGAGCCGGTAGCGGCGGAAGCTCGTCCCGGTGTGGTCGCGAAACAGGTGCAGGAACCGTGACGGCGAGAGCCCTACGCGCGCGGCGAGGTCCGCGGCCGACAGCTTGTCCTCGGGATCGAGGCCGTGCAGGGCTGCGACGGCGTCCCGGATCCGAGGGTCGTACGGAGCCGCGTCGCCCTGCTTCGTCCGTGTGCCGTGAACCGTTCGTGGGCATGCGGCCAGGTCGAGCCAGGCGCGGGCCCCCGCCGGATCGGTGAGGGTTTCCGCGGCGCCGGCGAGCGCATCCTCGTGGCGGTGCCGGTAGGCGATCGCCTCGTCCGTCGCGGTCATCGTCCCCAGGCAGGCGCGGTGCCGCACCGAACCGGAGTCGAGGTAACAGAACGCCATCCGGTCCGCGCGGGCCACCACCTGGTGCGTGATCCGCGGTGGGATCAGCGCGCTGCGGACCGCCGGCCCGTACGAGCCGTTCACCCGGACGGTGAAGGTGCCGTCCACCGCGACCGCCAGGCAGGGCACCGACCCGGAGTGCGGGTCGAGTCCGAGCGATGCGCCGACGTACACCGCCTGGCCGGGCCACAGCCACAGCCGCGGCGCATGACACGTTTCTGAAAGCGCCGGAGGCCGCATGCACCCATTCTCCTCCTAGCGGCATGGACCTCGATGAAGGGATGCAGGGTGTGAGCTGGGTGTTGCGGATCGCACACGTACGGTCGGACATTGCCGTCCGGTCAGGAAGCCGGTCGTGAGCGGCGCGGTCATCCTCACGGCAGCCGCGTTGTTCCTCGCCATGGGCGGATACGGGCTGATCGCGCCGGCCGCATTGGTCCGGCCGTTCGGCATCGCGTTGCCGAGCGCGGAGGCGCGGGCCGAGGTCCGCGCGGTGTACGGCGGATTCGGCGTCGCGGTCGCCGGCGTCCTGACCATCGCGGGCCTGGACCTCGGCGGTATCCGTGCCGGTGCGGTCAGCGCGGTGGCGGTCGGCCTGCTGGGGATGGCAGGCGGCCGGTTGGTGGCGCGGCTCGCAGAAGCGCCGCGCACCTTTTACCCGATCTGGTGCTACTTCTGGGTCGAGACTGTCGCGTCAGGACTGCTGCTGCTCGCCGTCTGGAGCTGACCGCCCGGGGACGTGGCGTGGGACTCATTGCGTACAGAAAGATCGTGCACAACTTAATTTGGCACTACCTTTCTGGTGGGCGGTGATCCGCTTCGTTCGAAGGGCCGGTGCACGCCGGCATGAGGACAGGAGACGCAGCATGAGGTTCGTCAGGTACGACGAGTACGCCCCGCACGTTCCGGCCGACTTCGCCGAGGAACTGGCCCAGCTGGTCGGCATGGTGGCGCAGCGCACCCGGGACTCGGTCGAGAGGCAGAAGGCCGGCCGGGCGGTGCGCACCGCCCACGGCAAGACGTACGGCCTGGCCCGCGCGGTCGTCACGATCCCCGAGGTGGCACCCGAGTACGCCCAGGGCATCTACGCCACGCCGGGCACCTTCGACGCCGTCGTGCGCTACTCCAACGGACTGGGGCACTTGCGCGCGGACCCGTTCCTCGGCCCCGCGTGCGGCATGGGCATCAAGATGTTCGGGGTGCCCGGACGCTCGCTGCTGGCCGACGAGCCCGACGACGCCACCTTCGACTACAACCTGATCAACAACACCACGTTCTTCTGCAACACCGTGAAGGACTACCTGGTCATCGAACCACTGTTCGCGCAACTGCCCGACGCGCTGGTGTCCCCGGAGACCCGCCGGGTGTGGCTGCACGACTTCCTGACCCGCGCCGGGGCTCTCTCACCGGACGCCTGGCTCTGGGACGAACTGCTGTCGATGCTGTCGTTCACCTCGATCCCTCGCAGGAACCTCATGCTCTACACGTACTGGAGCATGGGTGCGTTCCGGCACGGCGACTACATCGCCAAGATCCGGGCGATCCCCACCCCGGCCTCCGCGGCCGGCGTGAGCCACCCGACCGTGGACGTGGCCGCCGATCCCGAGGCCTACCGCACCACGCTCGTCGCGGAGCTGGGCGAGCGGGCACACAGCTTCGAGCTGCAAGCCCAGCTCTGTACCGATGTCGACCTGATGCCCGTGGAGAACACCTCGCGCGAGTGGCCCGAACGGCTCTCGCCGTTCGTGACCGTGGCCCGCATCGACATTCCGCGCCAGGACATCTCCTCGGACGACAACCTCGCCATTGCGGACACCACCTCCATCACCCCCTGGCGGGTGCGCGAGGAGCACCGCCCCCTCGGCGAGATCAACCGGGTGCGCGAGGAGGTCTACCGGCAGTCGTCCATCATCCGGCACGCGCTCAACAACCAGCCGCGACGCGAGCCGACCGGCGGTCATCAGCTGCTGGGCTGAGCGGCGGAACGGGGTCCCGCGCCCTCACCTGGCTGCATAGCGGATCGAGGTGAGGGCGCCGGGCACGCACGAGCCGGACGGCGATGGCGGGGTCGCCGGGACCGGGCCCTCGACGATGCGCCCTGACGCCTCGGCCGCACCGGCCGCGTCGGTACGGGGCAGGACGATGACGAACTCGTCGCCGCCGAGCCGGGTGACGAGCGCCTCGTCCGGGAGCGCCCCGCGGCACGTCCGGACCCAGGCCGCCGCGACAAGCAGGTCCGCATCGGACGCCGGGAGGGTTCGGCCGACGTGCTCAGCCTGCTCGGCCACGCCCATGGTGTGCTGCCATCGCTCGGGTGTCTCGGCCAGGAGGACTTCGGCAAGGTGACGCGCCCCGTGGATAAGTCCGGCGGATGCATCGACAGCTTTCATATCGTCACGCTAGCCATGAAGCCACTTTTCCTGGGTGAACGCTAGGTAACGTCTTGTCTCGGTCGAGGCTGGATGCGGCCACCCTGGATGCCGTCGCTGCACGGGCTTGCTCCCGGATGGAGGGTGAGTATGGTGGCTGGACAGGAGGGTCACGAACGCTGACGTGTGGCACGGCGGGTAGCCGCCAGCCCGGAGTCGCCTGGTTGACAGGGGAGATCAGTGCGTGACGGTGGCGGGCGCTGGCAGCGCGCCGCGCGCTCATGGCCCAGGTCGTGTCCGGCTTCGGGTAGGGAGCACTGTCATGACGACTGGCAGCCCGATCGTCCTCGAGCCAGTAGCGCAGCAAGTTGTCGATGCGTTCTCGAAACCGCCGTTCCTGTACGACAGGACACCGGCCGACGCCCGGAGGGTCCTCGAAGACAGCGCGACGGGCACATTGCCGATCATCGTGTACATGCACGGTGGAGGCTGGATCCTCGGCAACGCCGGAACCCACGACCCACCTATGTGCGTGGATGAGGCCGACGTGCTGCGCGACGAGGGGGAGGCCTACGCCGCCAAGCTCGGCTCGGCAGGGGTCGCCGTGACCGCCGTGCGATACCACCGCACCATCCACGACTTCATGCTGATCAATGCGCTGCGCCCGACCTGCGCCACGCGTGCCGCCATCGACCAGGCCGCCGCCTTCTCCGGGCCGGGCTCAGCACCATCTGATCCGGAACTACTCATCCGGGATGGATACCCGGTGAACGGAGGGTTGCCATGAAGATCGTCGTCGTCGGAGGCACCGGCCTGATCGGTGCGAAGCTCGTCACCAGGCTGGGGGAGCAGGGTCATGAGGTCGTGGCCGCCGCGCCGAACACCGGAGTGAACACGCTTACCGGCGACGGACTCGCCGACGCGCTGGCCGTCGCCTCCGTGGTCATCGACGTGTCCAACGCTCCGTCGTTCGAAGACACGGCGGTGCTGAGGTTCTTCGAGACCTCCACCCACAATCTGCTCGCCGCGGAAGCCGCGGCCGGTGTCGCGCACCACGTCGCGCTGTCGGTGGTGGGGACCGAGCGGTTGCCCGAGAGCGGCTACTTCCGGGCGAAGGTCGCGCAGGAGCAGCTGATCGAGAAGTCCTCGATCCCGTACACGATCGTGCACGCGACCCAGTTCTTCGAGTTCGTGGGAGCCATCGCCGACGCCGCCACCGTCGACGGCACGGTACGGATGCCCCCGGTGTCGTTCCAGCCCATCGCGGGCGACGACGTCGCCCGGGAGGTCGCCCGGATCGCGGTCGGGTCGCCGTTGCACGGACACGTCGAGGTCGCCGGCCCCCAGCGGTTCCGGATGGACGCATTCTTCACCGAAGTCCTGGCCGCTCGCCACGACCCGCGCAAGGTCGTCACCGACCCCCACGCCCGCTACTTCGGCGCCGAGCTGACCGAGGAGTCTCTGGTGCCGGTCAAGGACGCAATCCTCACCCAGACCCGCTACCGCGACTGGCCCGGCCGGACGGTGGCAGGCAGATAGCCCAGTAGTACGAGAACCCGCGCGACGGCAAGGGATGTTCGAGGTCGTCCGCGTGGTTCCCGTGCGGCCGAGCGGTCATCGGCACTTTGCGATCGGCGGGCGTTGCGCGGGTGCGGTGTCAGCCGACCGCGTGCCGCCCGGTTGCGACACCCGGGGAAGGCGTGGCATCTACCGGTACTAGGCGGCCGCCTGCGTGGCGGCTTTTCTCCTCGTACAGGCGAGTGTCCGCGGCGGCGTAGAGGGTGTCGAAGTCGTCGCCGTCGGGGCCGAGTATGGCGGTGCCGATGCTGACGGCGGTGCGGGCGGCCAGTGCGGTGCGCAGGTCGGCGGCGGCTGTGCCGGCGTCGGCACCGACGAGCATGACGAACTCGTCGCCGCCCAGGCGTGCGACGATGTCGCCGGGTTGCGCTGCGGCGTGCAGGGTGGCGGCCACCCAGCACAACAGCTCGTCACCGGCGGCATGCCCGTGCGCGTCGTTGAGCTGTTTGAAGCCGTCGAGGTCGAGGACGAGCAGGGACACCGTCCGGCCGGTGCGGCGCGCATGCGCCGTCTCGCCGGTGAAGCGTTCGGCGAAGCCGCGACGGTTCAGGCAGCCGGTGAGCGCGTCGGTACGCGACAGCCGGGTGAGCTGTGCACGTTGCCGGGCGGCGGTGCGGCCCTGGACGGCGCAGGCGGCGGCGACGGCGAACATGCCGGTCAGGTGGGTCATGACGTACCAGCCGCTGGGCGCGCCGCGCAGGGTGGCGACGGCGAGGTAGGCCAGCGAGGCGCCGGCGACCAGGGGCACGGCCACGTGGGCCCGCAGGGCCAGCATGGCCAGCGGCATCGAGGTGAGCATGCCGATGCCGAACGCCGAGCTCACGTCACCGTCCAGCCACGCGCCGGCCGCGGCGTTGCAGAAGGTGATCACGGAATAGGCCAGCATCAGCTGCCGTGCCGCCGGTGAGCGACTGAGCCGGCCGGCAGCGGCCACCACGGCCAGGCCCAGCAGGGCGGTCACGGCGCACAGCGCCGCCATCGCCGTCCGGTGCGGGTCCCCGGCGGTGAACAACAGCACGTAGCCCATGCTGATCGCGCTCTGCGCCAGCGTCATCCAGCCGCCGTCGGCGATGGAGTGCCGGCGGCGTTCGGCGTGCGAGACCATGACCGGTGTCTGGGCCGCCAGGGTCCGCCGCACGGCGGCCACCGCCTCGGCCGAGGGCACCCGCCGTTCGCGGGCGGTTTTGTCGGCGTACAGCCTGCGATCGGCCACCAGCATGAGCTCGTCGGCGTCGACGGCGTCGTCCGGGAAGCTGGCGTGGCCGATACTGCCACCGGCGCAGTCGCCGAGCGCGACGCGTAGCCGCTGCACGACCGTCGCGGCGCCGTCCGCGTCGGTGCCCGGCAGGAGCACGGCGAACTCGTCGCCGCCGAGCCGCCCGACCGCATCGTCGGTGCGCAGCTCCGCGCCGAGCGTCCGGCCGACCCAGGCCAGCAGATCGTCCCCGGCGCGATGACCGTACGAGTCGTTGACCTCCTTGAACCGGTCGAGGTCGACGACCGCGACGGTGACCGGCTCACCGGTGCGGGCCGCTGCCGCCAGTTCGTGCCCCAAGCGCTCCTCGAAGCCGCGGCGGTTCAGGCAGCCCGTCAACGGATCGACCCGCGTGATCTCCGCGAGCCGGCGGCGCAGTGACGCCAGTGTTCCGGAGTAGCGCAGCGCCAGATAGCCGACGAACCCGAAGCTGAGGGTGTGCACGACGGCGTAGCCCGGCGGCGCCGGGTCGGCGACGACCGCCACGGTCCAGTAACCCAAGGCGCCGAGCACCGCGAACCCGGTGAAGGTCCGGGGCGGCACCACGATCGCGAGAAAGGTGACCGACAGCGGCAGCATCGGACCGAGCGGGCTGGCGACCCCACCGTCGAGCCAGGCCAGCACGGCCGAACCCGCAAGATTGAGGACCGCACCGGAAAGCTGAACCGGCAGTCGGGCCCGTAAGCGAGACACCGCCGAGGCGCCGAACCAGCCAAGAACCGCCATCAACAGCATCAGAGCCGCAACCGTCAGCATCACCGGCCGGTGCGGCTGGCCCAGCGTCCCGAGCAGGTACACCATGGCGAGACCCGGGCCGACCCCGCCCTGCACCGCGCCGACCCGAACCGCCCGCACTCGCGCGGCCTGCCGCTCGTTCGGCGTCACACCTCGCCTGCCGCACTCACGCCAGCCATCCCGGTGTCCCCTTCCCACGGGCGTCGAGGCGCGATGCTCGCATCTCGTTCACCCGGCAAGACTTGCCCATCAAGTACACCTTTGAATACCGCACTAGCCGGTGGCACGTCAGTAGCGAATCCGTTAGGCCCCGCGCATGCACCGCCCACACCGCCTCGCCATCGTCGATCGCTGAGGGGTCCATCCGGCACCGGACCGGTTCGCGGCGGAGAGTGGGGAGCCAGGTCCTGGTTGATCACCTTGTCCGCGCCCATGTCATCGGCCAGCGTGCCGACATCAGGGCCCTCTTTCTTGACGGGCGGCTCGCATGCCACGATCTGGCGGCGCAGAGCGCCGCCGATCGCTGCGGCACTCGTGGTCGGACGGCCCGGCTGCCAGCGGGACGTACCGCATGGCGGCCCGCAGGCCGAGCCCGTCGGCGAGAAAGCGCCGACTGCGTTCTGATCGATAGCTATGCATTTTTCGGTGTCGTGGGCCCGGCGGGCGCCCGGTCCTATGTGCTGGCCGCCCCGGCGGGGGAGCTCTGCCAGATGCGCCGGGAGCCTGCGAGGGGGTCCTCGGCGTCGCGGGGCGGGACGTCCCAGATTCGGGTGCGGTGGTGGGTGAGGTCGAAGCGTGGCCAGCCGGGGTCTGCGGCGGCGGCGAACCCGGTCCATGCGCGGCGCATCTGCTCGGACAGCGACGCGAAGTCGGCGGGCGGCGGGGTGCCGAGGAACCGGGTGCCGTAGCCGGTGGTGGCGATGCCGAAGACGAGCGGGATGTCGAGCCCGTGGCCGGCCCCCAGGCCGGGACCGGGCCAGGCGAGGTCATACAGCCACGTGCGCCCGCCTGCGGCGGCGTGCGCCTCGGCGGTCCGGATGGTCGGTATCCGGACGAGGGCGTCGGACAGCATGGTGGTGAAAAGTTCGGCGTCCGCGGCGGAGGGCTGGGCCCGCCGATACGCGTCGGCGGCCTGCCGGGGTAGGCCGATGGCGTGCGCGACCGCGTCCAGGTCGACGCCGGGCGGGGGCGGTGGGCCCATACCGCGGTACTCCTCGTGGGTGTATCCGCAGATCAGGTCGACGTCGCGACTGACGCCGGTGGCGAGCGCCGCCCACGTCGGGCCGGTCACCAGGTCGCCGTCGACGACGGGTGAGAAGGCGGTGGATCCGGCGTCGCGGCCGCGCAGCGGCGCGTCCTGGACGGCAAGAATCGCCTCGGGCGGCAGGACCGCGAACGCGTCCCAGGTGGCCGGCACGCCGGCGGCCAGGGCGATGGTCGCTGTGACGGCCGCGGCCTCACCCCGGGTCTGGTGGCCGGCGGGGATGCTCTGGGCAATGGCGCGGCGGAACAGCCCGGTTGCGGCGGGGGCGGCCAGCAGCAGCGTGGCCGAGGCGGCACCGGCGGACTGGCCGAAGACGGTCACGTTGCCGGGGTCGCCGCCGAAGGCGGCGATGTGGGACTGGACCCACTCCAGCGCCGCGATCTGGTCGCGCAGGCCCCGGTTGTCCGGGACGCCGGGAAGGTGGCCGAAGCCTTCGAAGCCGACCCGGTAGTTGACGGTGACCGCCACGACCCCGGAGCGGGCCAGCGTCGCGGCATCGTACTGCGGCATGCGCGCCGCGCCGTGCTTCCACAGCCCGCCGTGGATCCACACCATCACCGGCAGACCGGCCGCCCCGAGGTCCGGGCTCCACACGTTCAGCGTCAGGCAGTCCAGCCCGTCGCCGGGTCGCCAGGCCGGCGGCGTGCCCGGGGCGGGTGCCAGCTGGGGCGAGGCGCAGCCGAACTGCCCACAGTCGCGGATGCCGTCCCACGCCGGCGCCGGCGCCGGGGGCTGGAACCGCAGCTTCCCCTGTGGCGCTGCCGCGTACGGCAGGCCCTTGAACGCCGCGACGCCGTTCACCTCGCGCCCTCTGGCCCGGCCCAGCCGCGTCGTCACCACCGGCGCCGTCACGACCGTGACCCCCGTGTGGCGGTGGTGTCGACGCGTGGTGGTGACCCGCCTCGGCGCCGTACCCGCTGGGGTGACGGGGGTGAGCCGATGCCGTCCGGTGACGAGATGGCAGCGCTCGCCATGCGGAAGAACAGCGACCTGCGCTCGCGCCACACGTGCGGGTCGGGGCTGGTCTTCTGCAGCCCGTGCGCGACCGCGAGCAGCAGCCGCGCGACGTCCTCGGCGGTGGCGTCGACGGCCGACAACCGCACCTGTCCCGCTGCCGCGGCGGCGTCCAGCGCAGCGGCCAGCCGGGTCACCAGCGCGGCGTCAGCCTCGCTGACGATGTCACCGGTGAGCGTCACACCGGCGTCGAGCAGTTCCCCGCCATGGATGCTTGCGGAGATCTGCGCCATCAGCGCCTCGAAGTACGTGGCCATCGCGGCGTCGATCCGCGACACCACGTCACCCGGCGCCTCCAGGGCCGCGTCGGCCCGGTCGAGCGCACGGGCGTGCGCCCGCCGCGACCCTGCCCGGAAGAGGTCCTCCTTGGTGCGGAAGTGAAGGTAGAGGGCCGCCCGGGACATGCCGGCGGCGCGGGCCACGTCCTGCATGGTGGTCTTGCCGTAGCCGTACTGGCAGAAAACGGTCAGCGCCGCATCGAGGATCTGTCCACTTCGGTCGTCCGTCACGCCACGACCTTGTCATGCTGGACGTGCAGCGTCAACTTGTCTAGTCGGCTGGGTCGGGCGTCAGCGCCTCGACGCGGCCCGGTCGCTGGCCCACTGCTCCAGCGGTGCCATGGCCGCGCCCAGCGACCGTCCCATCGGCGTCAGCTCGTAGCGGTCATTGTCACTGCGATGGTGTACGAGATCGGCGGCAAGCAGTTCTCTGAGCCTCTCGTACAACACGCTGGTCGACATGCCGTCGCAGCGTTCGCGCAGGTTCCGTGCGCCGACCGGCCCTTCGCGCAGTTCCCACAGGATCCGCAGGGCCCAGCGGCGGCCGAACAGATCCAACGCCGCCATCGACGGCCGCCCGGTCGTCGAGCCGCGCACCGGGCGGCCGGGATGTGGAACGCCTCGCACCGCCACCCCTTGCTGTTTCTGAATCCGTAACGCTACGGTACGGACCAACCGTTTCTGAAACAGAAACAGGGAGGCCGTGTGTCTCGCGTCGCTCCGGCAGCGCTGTTCCGCACGTTCGCCAAGATCTGCGATGACGCGGGCCAAGCCGCCGACCCGGCCCACCCGGCCGAGTCTGCGTCGAGACGCGGGCCACCTGTCCGCGTCATCACCTAGAGGCGCAGCCCCGCCACCGTCGAGCAGTTGCCAGCGTGGCGCGGCATGTCGCAGATCGAAGGCAGCCATGAACCTGGGTGAACAAGCCCGTTCGACGGGTGTGCCGATCCCGATCAGCATCGTCAACGCCTGTCTTCGCGAGGGTCGAGGCGGCAGCCCCACGGCTGTCATCGACGATTCCGCTCCGACCACGCTGACCGATGCCGAACGCAGCCGGGTGCCGGTCCGTTACGGCACCTCGCACGCCGTCTTCGTGACACGACGGGATCCGCGGGGCGCTGCACGAGCACCGGCGCCTGACCAGAGTCGCGCCCTGAGGGAGCCGACGGTTGACCTGCGTTTCTTCGCCGCCGAGGGGGAGCTGCCTGCCTGCGGCCACGGCACGATCGCCGCCGTGGCCTTCCTCGCCAACCAGCGGCAGGGCGGCGAGCACGAGTTCACCCTGTGCGTGTCGGGCCGCACCTTCACCGGCCGTGCCGTCCGCGACGGCGACCATGTCCACGCCGCCTTCGACCCGGGTCCCGCCACTCTGCGCGAACCCACCTCAGCCGAGATCGGTCTCGTGGTCGCCGCCCTCGGTGTGAGCCCTGACCTGCTCGCCCCCGGCGCCTGCGTCGCGTCGCTGGGCAGGGCTCGGATGCTGGTTCCGATCGCCACCCCGGCGGCCGTCGCCGACCTCGCCCCCGATCTCGACCGGCTCCGCGCGGCCTGTGACCGGTTCGGGCTGCTCGGTTGCTACGTCCACTCGGTGCCGACGGGCAGCGGTCGCGTCACGGCGCGGATGTTCGCTCCCTCGATCGGCGTCCCCGAGGACATCGCCAACGCCAACAGCACCGCTTGCCTCGCCGCGCACCTCGCCGACCGAGGCGTCACCGACCTCAGCGTCGCCATGGGCGACACTCTCGGCAGCCCCGCCACCATCACCGCCTCCGCCCGCCAGAGTCCGACCGGCCTGAAGATCCTGGTGGGCGGCGCCGCCACCATCATCCGCACCGGCGCACTCTGAGCCGACCCAGCCCGGCTGCAGGCCACTGTCGCGATGCGACAGCCGGAGGCTGCCCGTGATCGGGCTGCGGCATACGACCCGGACCCAGCGAGGGTCGAGCGGGCAGGAAACCGGGCCAGACTGAACGCCAGACTCCACTGGTCCACCCTTGCCTGACCGTCCGACCAGCCGAAGCAACAAGCCTGTCACGCCGACCACGGCGCGTCGGGCAGCATGAGTTTGTGTCGCTCGGCGTCGGAGAGGGGCTGCCGGGCCCGTCGACGGGCCATGGCCACCAGGTGTCCGATGTCGGTCGTCGTGGCCCATACGGTGACGGTGCGGTCGTCGGAGGCCGTAGCGAGCGACTGGCTGTCCGGTGAGAACGCGATGCTGGTGGCGGTCGCGGTGACCACCCCGATCGTACGGGGTTGCCGCGGATCGGCTGGATCCCACAGGTAGATCGCCAAGTCGTCCGACGACGTCGCGATGCCCCGGTTGTCCGGCGACCAGGCGGTGGCCCAGACCCCGCCCAGGTGCCCGCGGAGAACCGCCTGTTCCTGGCCCGAGTCGGCCGCCCAGATTCGGGCGGTGTGGTCGCCGGAACCCGTGACCACGTACTGGCCGTCCGGGGACCAGGAAACGGAGTTCACCATGTCCGTGTGGCCGGTCAGGACGATGACCTTCCCCCGGTCGGGATGCCAGATTCGGGCGGTGTGGTCCTCGGCGGAGCTGACCAGCCGCCGCCCGTCCGGCGACCACGCCACGGCGCGAACCTCGTGGTCGTGTCCGCGCAGGACCCCCGTCTCGACGTACTCCGCTGCGTCCCACAGCCGTACGGTGTGATCGGTGCAGCCAGCCGCGATCCGGGTTCCGTCCGGCGACCAGTCGACGGCCCACAGCTCGCTCTCGCAGTGCAGGATCTTCTGCTCGACCCCGCCGCGCCATAGCCGTACCGTACGGTCCTCGGAGGCGGTGACGATCCACGTCCCGTCCGGTGACCAGGCGACGCCGCGGACGCGGTCGGTGTGCCCGTCGAGCACGACAAGTTGCTCGGCTCGGGCGGCGTCCCACAAGCGAACGGTGCGGTCCTCCGCGCCGGTCGCCATGCGGGCGCCGTCCGGGGACCAGGCCACGGCGCGGACCCGGTCGGTGTGTCCGCGTAACACCCCCAGCTCGAAGTCGCCTTCGGTATCCCATATGCGGGCGGTACGGTCTTCCGAGGCGGTCGCGATGTGTCGGCCGTCCGGCGACCAAGCCGCCTTCCGGAGCCGGTCGGTGTGACCGCGGAGCGCGGTGAGTTCGCTCCCGTTGGACGCCTCCCAGATCCGGGCGCTGCGATCGCCCGACGCGGTGGCGATCCGGGTGCCGTCGGGGGAGAACGCGACGGTCCACACCCAGTCCTGGTGGCCACGCAGTACGGCGAGTTCGTCGCCGCTTGCTGCGTCCCAGATTCGGGCGGTTCGGTCTTCCGAGGCGGTGGCGATCCGGGTGCCGTCGGGGGAGAACGCGACGGTCCACACCCAGTCCTGGTGGCCACGCAGTACGGCGAGTTCGTCGCCGCTTGCTGCGTCCCAGATCCGGGCGGTTCGGTCCTGCGATCCTGTGACGAGGTGCCGGCCATCCGGCGACCAGGCAAGTCCCCACGCCATGTCGTCGTGCCGGCAGACCATCGGTGGATCCGCCGAGTTGTCCGCGTTCCAGATGCGGACGGTACCGTCGGCGGAGCTCGTTGCCAGCCGTGTGCCGTCCGGCGACCACGCGACATTCCAGAGCCGGTCTTCGTGAGCCCGCAGGACGCGGACCACCGATCCGGTGTCCGCGTTCCAGACTCGGGCGGTGCCGTCCGCGGACGCGGTGGCAACCCGGCGGGAGTCCGGTGCCCAGGCCACGCCCCATACTGCCGCGTCGTGGCCGGTCAGCCGATGCAGCTGTGCACCGTCCTTCGGCTCCCAGGTCCCGGCGCTGCCGTCCTCCGAGCCGGTGACGAGGCGCCGCCCGTCCGGCGACCAGGCCACCGTCCGCACCCGGTCGGCGTGGCCGCGCAACACGCTGACCTCACGGCCTGTGGCGATGTCCCATACCCGGGCGGTACGGTCCAGCGAAGCGGTCGCGAGATACCTCCCGTCCGGGGACCAGTCAAGTGACCAGATCCGTTCGTCGTGACCGGTCATGATGTGTCGCACCCGGCACGCCACCAGCGCTGCGACGAGAGCGTTGTACGCCGGTCGAGTGGGCCGGCAGTCCTCGAACGCCGCGAGGGCCAACCGGATCGCGTACTCGGGGTCGATGTTGACCTCGGCGAGCGCCTGCCGGGCGATCGTCTCCGACAGTAGCTCCATCGTCGCGTGATCGGCATGTCGGGAATGCTCCAAGAACTCCGCCACCTCCGGCATCTCGTCGGTCAGCTCTGGAAGCGAGTCACGCCACGTCAGCGCGGTACGCAACCGCTCGCCGTGGAGGAGGTAGGCCGGATCGCGTCCGGAGCCGCGCCAGTCGGCCGCCCACCGCTCCAGATCCGATCGCCAGCGCAGTGCATCGCGGCGCGCTTCGATCTCCTGGCGTAGCGGCGGCCAGTACCGGAACAGGGCTTCGTGGGCCACCTCCAGCGTCGCGCCCGGGTCCGCCCGCCCGCCGTCCGAGCTGAGCAGGCGCGCGGCGAGGAATCCCTCGACCACGGCGGATTCGGCCGTGTCGAGGGCGGCTCGGCGGACCCGCCGCCGGGTCGGCTCGCTGTCGGTGAGTGCTACGAACTTCAGCAACGTGGGCAGGACAGGCATCGTGTCGTCTGCTTGGCGCAGATCCGCCGCGACCCCGTCGGCCCGGCGGGCGAGGACGCCGACCACGCCACCGAGTGCTTGGTACCCGGTCAGTGTGAGCACGCCCGACCCACCGGCCTGAGCACAAAGCTGTTGCATTGTGTACGCCAGCAGGGGCAACGCCAGGCCGGACCCGGCGTCGTCCGCTATGCGCTCCGGAAGCGTCGCCGGCTCGAAGCGCAGCCCGCTCGTCTCCGCCGGGCGCCGTACCACCTCGATCAGTGCCGGACGTGGGAGTGCGCCGACGGTGACGAGGTTCCGACACAGATGCGCGAACCGGCCGGAGAGAAGCTCGGTCAAGAACTCCGAGCGCATTATCAGTACCACCCATAGGTGGCGGTCGACCGACAGCAACTCCTCGAGAACGGACAGGAAGTGCTCACGTTCGCGCAGTCCGGCCAGCGTGTAGAGCTCCTCCGCCTGGTCCACCACCACCAGGACGTTCCGCCGTGCCGAATCCGGCCTCAACCGCAGGGCCTGTAGCGCGTGGTGCGACTGTTCGGCCGCCGATCCGCCGACGGCCGGTCCGCACGGATGCGTCGCGGTGATGGCCGCGGCGAGGCTGGCGGTCGGCTGCTCGCCGGGAAACACGGTCGGCGCCACGAGCCAGCCACGCCGCCCGTTCCTCAGCCGGGCCACGACGCCGGCGTGGACCAGCGACGACTTACCCACACCGGACGGTCCCGCGATTGCGATCACCCGAGACGCCGGTTCTCGGGCGGGTGCATTCAGCCGTTCGAGCAGAGTGCCGATCTCCTCGTCGCGGCCGAAGAACACAGCGGCGTCGTCCGCACCGAAAGCCTCGAGCCCGGGGAACGGCGAACGCCCGGCGCGGATCGGCAGGTCGGGCGCCGCCTCCACCCGGAACCGCCAGACCACGAGCAGTACGACAACAGCCACCAGTGCGAGGGACGCAACGAGCGCCTGACCGCGCAGCAGGCGGAACACGGTCGGCACCTGGGCCTGGTTGCTGAGATAGTTCGTGGTGAGGCTGAGAGCGGCGGCCGCCAGCAGGATCAGGATCTCGATCAGGAGTCGCGGACGCCGCCGTCGATGACGCTGGCGGCGCATCAGCAGTAACATCCGCGACGTCGGTACAGGGTCCAGCCGGTCTGGTCCAGCCGACGCAGCACCCGGTTGAGCTCCTGCCGGTACTCTCGTACCACCTCGGTCGACGGCACCCGCGCATGCCAGGGTTTGAATGCCCCTTCGAAATGCAGGATCTGTGCCGCGCCGAGCCGGGTCGCCAGCTTGGCGGCCCGGCCCTGTGCCGATGCGCTCTCCGGCCACAGTAACGAGACCGGATGGTTCCACGACGTGTGCAGCGGCTCGATGAACTCACCCCAGGCGACGTTGATGGCATCCTGGTCCCCGTAACGAATGCGGCCGGCGTATGGTCCGAGGAAACCCCGAGCGCGCTGGTCGAGGTCGAGACGACGGTGCCACCGGAAATCGGTGAGGTAGACGCCTGCGTTGAAGTACCGGCGCCCGTCTGGTGCCAGCCACAGACCCAGCTGCTTCAGCGATGCGTCGCCCGCCGTGAGATAGGCATCGGGCACCGCGCCCACGGGCTTGCGCAGCGGTAGGCTGGCCAACGCGACGATGTCGCCGCGAACCAGGAGGTCACTGTCCACGTAGATCATCCGGTCGCAAGGCGGAATCGTGTCGTGTGCAGCGAGCCGCAGATACGTCGCCCTGCTGATGTGGGGCAGCGTAGAGTTCGCGGGGACGAAATGATCGGATACCTGCTGCACGCGTATTCGCAAGCCCAGCCACGCACCGACCGACTCCAGCATTGCGATGTGGGCACCGGTGAGATCGAAGTGCAGGACGTCCACCGATAACGCCCGCCGATCCCCACAGCTCACTACCGATGACAGGGTTACGCAGGCGGGGACCAGATAGCGGGCGTCAACGCCGAGGACCAGGCGGACGGCGGGTGGCGGCTCGGCCGGCGCCCATCCGGATTGCAGAAGGATTGCCATGAACGTCGCTCCTTTTGCCTGCACTCTGGACCGAGAGTAGCGAAACCACCAGGACGTCGCGGACTTGCCGATCGTGCGCACCGCCGTGGCGCCCAGCGCCGGAACCATCAGTCGACGTCGTGCGCTTGCGCCCTGTCAGACCGACCGTGAGCCGTCCCTGATGTCGCCGTGACGGGGCTGGGCGACGCTCTGTCCGACCCGTCATGGGCGCCCTTCGGCGGGGTGAACGCCGGAGGCGGATGGAAGGGGAGCACATGGAAATCGGTAGGAAACCGATGTGGACGGCCGGGCTGGTCGCCGCGCTGGTCTTCGGCTGGGTCGTGCCGGTCGGTGCGGTGTCGGCCCACGGTGGCCATGCCGCTGACGACGAGCGCCCGGGCCAGCAGGTCGACCAGCGTACGGCCATCGAGCACGACGTAGCCCTCGTGGCGGCCCGTACCGGCTGGACACCGGCCGCAACCGCGGAACACCTGAAGGTGCAGCAGCAGCTGGGCGTCCTGCTCGGCCGGCTCGCGGAGCGGCACCCGGACACCTTCGCCGGCGGCCGGCTCGCCGGGCAGCCGGGTGGGACGTCCGACATCCGGTTCAAGGGACAGGTGCCTGCCGACGCCGCGGCCGACGCGGCGGCCGCGGGGATCCGGGTGAACCTGGCCGGTGGGGCCAGGTACTCCTCGACCGAGGTGCGGGCCCGCGCCGACGCGGTCATCGCGCACCTGCGCGGCCTCGGGTACGCCGATGCCACCGCCGCCGTGAGGTTCGACGGCACGATCGACCTCACCATCGGTGGCGGCGCACCGGCCCCCATACTGCCGTCGGAGCTGCGCGACGGCGTACGGGTCACCGCCGTGCCGGCCGCCGTCACCCGGCAGGAGCACACCCGGGGCGGGGCAGAGCTGCTGGACAACAACGTGTTCGAGTGCACCAGCGGGTTCACGGTGATCGACAGTGTCACCGGGACCACCGGCGTCAGCACGGCCGGCCACTGTACCGGGCTGGACGAGTACCGCCCGCCCGAGGGCGACCCGGACTACGGGGTCACCTTCCAGAGCGAGCATCAGGGCGTGTACGGCGACTTCCAGTGGATGACGACACAGAACCATGTCGATCTGCCCGAATTCTACGCCCGCGATGGCGAGAGACGCACGCTGACCGCACTGACGCCGTACAACAACGTCGCGACCGGATTCTGGTCCTGTGTCTACGGGCGGGGTTCGGACCTGCGCGCCTGCGACCAGGTGTACTCGACCTACGTGGTGACCGTGACCGTCGGCAGCCTGATCGCCATGACCACCGACCACACCACCGGCGGCGACAGCGGCGGCACCTGGTCGTTCGGCAGCGAGGGCATCGGCGTGCACCTCGGCGACTACTATACGGGCGGAAGCTGGCGCAACGTGTACAGCCTCGCCACCAACATGTACACCGCGCTCGGCGTCACGGTCATCCTCTGACGCCGGACATCCCGCCGGCCACCATGACGCCACCGTGATGCGCTCCCGGGACAGTGTGCGCGCCGTCCGTACGGGACGGCCGGACTTGGGGAGGACGTCGACGTGAAGCGATACAGGGTCGGCCGGCGGGCCGTCGGTGCGGTCGTCGCGGCGGTCGCGGGGCTGGTCGGGTCCGTGGTGGTGACCACCGCGCCGGGCCGTGCCGTCAGCGCACCGGTGCGCCCGACGGCGAGCAGTCCGTACGACACCGACGAGACCAAAGAAGTCTCGGTGAGCTGCCCCGGGGCGTACCGTGTGTTCGCGGTCGGCTATCGGATCATCGACGGACGCGGCTCGGTGACGGTGACGCGGATGCAGCCCGATGCCGGGCTCACCTCGGCGCGGATCGAGGCGCGGGCACGCACCGGCCATGCCGAGCCGTGGGCGGTCGAGGCAGCGGTCGTCTGCAACGTGTCCGCCCACGCGCCGGTGCTGGTGCCCGCGGTGGTCCGCGGGGCCGCCGCCGTGACGGCACAGTGCCCGGGCATCACGCGGCTGCTCGGGATGGGGTACCGCTACGAGGGTGCGGCCGATTCCGGCCACGTCACGAATCTGACCCCGGACGCCGGTCTGACCGGGGTCGAGGTGCGCACCGGCGGCTTGCCCCCGCAGGCGCTCACCGCGTACGCCATCTGCC
Organism: Couchioplanes azureus; assembly: GCF_014648355.1. GTDB lineage: Bacteria > Actinomycetota > Actinomycetes > Mycobacteriales > Micromonosporaceae > Actinoplanes > Actinoplanes azureus. The sequence goes on along the minus strand of NZ_BMQY01000012.1, from coordinate 143,547 downwards.
ACGAGCCTCCGCGATCCGACGGGCCGCCCAGCGTGCGCGTGGCCGCCACGACCGGCCTGTCGGAGGCCGATCCCACCGCCGTGACCGCCGGCCTCACGGGCCATTCCGTGTACTCGGTCGGGGTGGAGGTACGGGGCGCCCCGAACGCGTACCCCGAGGCGATTTTCCCGGACCCGGACGGCGGTGTCGGACAGGTGAAGGTGGTACGGGCCCGGCTGCCGGAACCGGCCGGCGGCGTGGAGCGGGCCCGGCGGGGTGCGCCGGCCCGCGCCGGCGACGACGCCAGCACGACGGTGTACGTGATCGCCGCGGCCGCGTTCCATTAGCGGCGGGCGGCCGGCGCGGCGGCCGCCCGGGCGGGGCGCAGAATCACCTCGTCCGGCGGCCGCACGTCGATGGCCCGCATCGCGGCGGCGTACCGCTCGAACGCCCGGCGGGCCTCGCCGTGCCGGCCGGCGGCGACCAGCGCGTGGACCAGCGCGCGGTGACCGGACTCGTCGAACGGGTCGTGTTCGAGCAGCCGCAGCAGATAGCCGACGGCCGCATCCGGGCCGGACGTGGCCTGGGTCGCCTGGGCGAGGATCCGCAACATGCCGAGGTGGGCCGCGCGGGTTTCCTCGCGGAACGGGCCGCACCAGTGCGCGTAGGGCTCGTCCTCGAAGGCCTCGGCCCGGTACCGGGCGTCGGCCGCGGCGAGGACCGTGCGGGCCTCGGCCCAGGCGCCGGCCTCGGCGAGGCGACGGCCGTGAGCGACGTGCGCCAGGAAGTCGACCACGTCGACCTGGAGCCGGGACAGGTCGAGGGCTACGCTGGCCTGGTCGGCAGCGAGGTAGTGGTCGGCGGCGACGGCTTTGGCCGGATCCAGCACGCCACGCACGATCGACAGCAGCACCGACAGCCGGTGGCCGGTACGCTCCGGGTCGTCATCCGGCCATAGCAGTTCGCACAGCTCGCCGCGCGGCACCGGACGTCCGCGCCGGGCGACCAAGATCTTCAAAAGCTCGCGGGCCTTGCGGGACTGCCACTGCGACGCCGACACCGCGACGCCGCCGAGGCGGACCTCGAACCGTCCCAGGGCCTGAATCGCCACCTCACCGCCCGGAGCCGGCCCACCGCTGCCGGTCAGCGCGGTATCGCCCGGCCGATCCGTGACCGCACCGGCGGCGGCGAGGTGCCCGGCGGCGACCACACCGTCGAGCCGGTCGTCGGCACAGGCTTCGGGCCGGCGGCCGAGCAGCACCAGGATCCGGGCCGCCTCCACGGTCGCGCCCGCCTCCACCCAGATCGCGTGGGCCTCCCGCAGCTCGGCTCGGACCCGGGCAGGGTCCGTCTCGGTGGCGGCGCGCAGCTCCAACGCGTCCGCCATCCGGGCCAGGTCGCCGTGCTCGCGGGCGATCCGCGCCGCCTCCTGCACCAGGTGCGCCGCGCCGGCAAGGTCGCCCGTGCGGTGCGCCACCCAGCCCTGTGCCAGCAGCGCCGGCACGCGCAGCTCGGCCGCGGCGCCGTCCGCGGCGCGGTCGGCGTGTCCGGCCGCCGCTCGTGGATCGTCGTCGAGCACGACCAGCGCCAACCCGGCCAGCGCCTCGGTGAGGACGTGGGCGTTGGCCGCCTCGCGGGCAGCCCGGACCGCCTCCTCGTACGCCGCACGGGCCCGCTCGCGCCAGCCACGGCGGCGGTACACCTCGGCCAGACCCAGCCGTGCCCAGCAGAGGCGGCGCGAGCCCATCCGGTGGAAGCGGACCAGCGCCCACTCGTACCGCTGGACGGCCTCGTCGAAACGGCCCAGCATGGTCAGTGCCTCGGCCTCGTTGTTGACCGCCAGGGCCGCGAGACTGAGGTAGCCGGCCGCCGCGGCGTACCGGCCGGACCGTCGCGCGACGGCGAGCGCGTCGGCGTAGCGGGCGGTGCGCAGCAGCCGGTACGCACGGTTGGTGAAGATCCGGCTGAGCAGGACGATGTCGCCGGTGCGCTCGGCGATCGACGAGGCGAGCCCGTACTGTTCCGCGCTGCCGGCCTCGTCGCCGGTCACGCTCAGGCACAACGCCATGCTCAGGTGTGCCGTGGCCCGGGCCGGGTCGTCATCGGCGGCCACGGCCACCTCGATCGCGCGCCCGGCGCAGCCGGCAGCCCGGTCGACCTCACCGGCCAGCAGGTGGGCGTGCGCCGTCCAGGCCAGCAGCAGCGCGGCATCGGCCGTGGACGCCTCGGGCCCTTCGGCGCGGGCGAAGGCGGCGAGCGCCGCCCGCGCGTCGCCTCGCTGGTAGGCGATGCGGCCCACCCGCCAGGCCAGTCCGGCATCCCAGTGCGGCTCGGCGTCGGCCACCGCCGCGTACGCACGGGCGGCGGCGTCGACTTCGCCGACGGTGCGCAAGGCGTCGCCGCGCACCAGACGCACGGCCCGGGTGTGCAGCCGCGGCGGCAGGCCGGCGGTCAGCTCGGCCACGGCGGCGGCGTCCCCACCGGCCACGATGGCCGCGCCGTGCGCCTCGAGCACGCCGGCACAGGCGTCCTCGTCCCCGGCAAGCCGGTAGGCGCGAGCCGCAGCGACGGGTGGACCGTGCTCGCGGTACCAGGCGGCGGCGAGCGCGGCGTGCGCCGTCCGCTGTGCGGGGGAGCAGCGTCGCCCGTGCCCGCAGACCTCGGCCACCACCGGTACGATCCGGTGCACCGGCGGCAGGCCCGGCACCGGCGGACCGGCGCGGGCGATCACGCCGACCCGGGACAGCAGCCGCACCGCCTCCTCGGCACCCCGGTGCCCCAGCGCACGGCACACACCGGCCGTTACCGGCGCCAGGTGACCGACCTGCCGGATCAGGCGCACCGCCGCCGGCGGCAGGGCCGCGAGAACCTCGCCGGCGACGTACGTGGCCAGCGGACCACCGGGCTCGCTCAGCGCGGTGACCAGCGACCCGTGCGGGGCGCCGTCCGCCCGCACCATGTCGGCGGCCAGATGCACCAGCGCCGGCCAGCCCGCCGTCGCCTCGTGGACGCGATCGGCGAGGTCCGGGTCGACACGGTCGTACTCCTTCCGCAACACGTCGGCCACCTGTTCGGCGGAGAGTGCCAGATCGGCCGGCCCCCGCCGGCCCCACAGGCCGTGCCCGAGACTGTCCGCCGCCGGAAGGTGCTGCGGCCAGCGCGAGGACAGCACGACCGTGACCGCGGTGGGCATCGACTCCACCGCCGCGACCAGGTCCTGCACGGTGTCGCGGGACAGCCGGGGAACATCGTCGAGGACGATCACCGTGGCGCCGGCCCGGACCGCCTCTCTCACCAGTTGCGACACCGCGCCGGCCTGCGGTGCCCCGCCCACCCGGTGCCAGTGCGTGTCAGGCCTCGGAAACCAGCGGCGCAGCGCGGTGCTCTTCCCGTAGCCGGCCGCCGCCACCAGCCACCAGCAGGCGCTGCGCCGCCCCACCGGTTCCGCAGCTGCTCGCGACGACGACTGCACCGACCTTCCCCTTCCCTGCCCGCGCCTTCGCCCGAAGTCGTGATGGGCGCCGGCACACGCCCACAGATTTGCGCTGACCGAGACGACTCCACAACCCTCTGTCGGGAACCAGCCGATCAACATGCCGCCAGCCAAGGGCTCGATGCCAGGGAGTTCGCCTGCACCTCTTCGACGTAAGCCGTCGTCACCGGCGACTGGGAGGTACATGGAGTTTGAGGTGCACGCCGAGCAGTCGTATATCCCTCACGTCGTCACGAGACCAACGTCGATTGCTGTGGCCTGCTCCGGTTCGTCGTCAAAGGCTCGTGTTCAGCGGCTTCGGTGGAGATGGGGCTTGGTGATCGACACCGCTCTGATACCTGGCGAGCTCCAGGTACGCTCCCGGCCGAGCCGCCGCCCGACTGCTCTGTCACCCCGTAGTAGTGGAGTATCCGTGAAAGTACGTTTCCTGCGCCCACGCCGGTCCGACACGGCCGGTGGGCGCCCGCGGCCGCGGACAAGAATCGGTGTCATCGCCCGGATCGCCGCGGTGGTGATGTTCGCCGGAACTGTCGCACCGGTCGCGTTCGCCGGCCCCGCCATGGCCGACAAGTGTTACACGCCCTATTGCGGTGCGGTGGTCTATAACGAGACAGACAACAACTTTTCGATCCTCATCGCAAACAACTGGTGCTGGCAGTGGCAACACGAACGCTTCGGTGACCACCTGGACCAGCCCTACAAGGAGGGGTCGCCCAATCCGTGCATCGACCCGTCGAACTTCAACAACAAGAGCGCTGTGTACGGCGACTACGAGCTGCCGGCCAGGCAGAACTCGAGCATGAACGACACGTTCAGGGAGTACTACGACGTCGACGCCTTCCGCGGCTACCGAGACTGCATCACCAACTACACCCTCAATGGCTCCGGCGGCCAGCTGAACCAGGTCGGTAAGCAGAGCCGATGGATACGGCTCCACGGAGGCGACAGACTGATCATCACCTCCATCAGATGCGGTGGTCGGGCGGCCGGACTTCCTGAGGGTCCCTCCTGGTTCCCCCGCATCGTCATTCCGGCCGATGAAGGCATGGGTACGGCGCCGGGAGGCGGTGGCACGGGTTCCGGCACTGGTACCGGTACCGGCTCGACCATTCCGAGCCCCGAGAACATCCCCGCGGCGTTCCAGGCCAACACCGGCTTCCTGTACACCCGCAGCGGCGCAGGGGCCATGCTCGACACTCGCTACGGGATGATGAACGGCACCAGTCCCGCCACTTCGGGCGGGCAGACCGCGTTCCAGGCCAACACCGGTTTCCTGTACACCCGTAACACCAACGGCGCGATGCTCGACACCGGCTTCGGCATGATGAACGGCACCAGTCCCGCCATCTCCGGCGGACAGATCGCCTTCCAGGCCAACACCACCATGCTCTACACCCGGAACATGAACACCGGCGCCACTCAGGACCTGCAACTGGGCATGATGCGCGGCACCAGCCCGTCCATCGCGGGTGACACCAGCCGGTGGCGGATCGCCTTCCAGGCCAACACCGGCTTCCTCTACACCCGCGACTCCTCCGGCGCGGTCGTGAACACCGGCTACGGCATGATGGCCGGCACCAGCCCGTCGATCACCGCCCTGCCGACCGGCGGCTACGCCATCGCCTTCCAGGCCAACACCGGTTTCCTGTACGTCATCGACAGCAACGGCCGCGCCCGCGACACCGGCTACGGGATGATGAACGGCACCAGCCCCGCGATCAGCGCCACCCCGGTCGGCTACACCACGGCGTTCCAGGCCAACACCGGGTTCCTGTACGTGCACACCAACACCGGGATCACCAAGGACACCGGCTTCGGCATGATGCGCGGCACCAGCCCCGCCATCCGCGGCTACCGGATCGTGTTCCAGGCCAACACCGGCTTCCTCTGGGTCCGCGACGGCGAACGCGCCGTCGACACCGGCTACGGCATGATGACCGGCACCAGCCCCGCCGTCTAGCACGACGCCTCTGCACTCACCCCCGTCGTGCTTCGGCGGGGGTGAGTCGTTCAGTCCCGTGCCTCGCGCTCGCCGCGGTTATCGCGTAGTCATGCTGGGCCGGGGCAAGCGGAGGATGGCACGCGGCAGAAGGCCCCCTCTGCGTCCGGCCAGCGCTGAACTGGGAGCCGACGGGGACCAGTAGGGGACCACACGACATGCGCTCCGACGCGCGGACCCGCACTAGTACGCCAGGTCTGCGCCGACTCAGCTCGGACGATCGACAGGTCGCGGAGTCATCCGATCGGGTTTGCCGGTGAGGGCCCCGCGTCGTGATGCGTCGGTGACCGATCGACGCACCAATGTGCCGCTCAGCGCGTTCGCCGGGCGGGCGGCCCGCCGCCGCGGCGGCAGACGCACATATGTTGTGGCGCCCGTGCACCATGAGGGCATGAGCGCGCTGACGGACCAACTGCCGGCCTTGCTCGGCGTCCTGCTCGGAACAGGCGGGACCATCCTCGCTACCGGGATCGCGGACCGCTCGCGGTGGCAGCGCCAGCAGGCGGCGCGGTGGGACGAGCGCCGGCTTCAGGCGTACGTCGAGTTTGCCGATGCAGTCAAGGAAGTGCATACGTACGCGCTACGGATCGCCAACCTGAACGCGCTTGCGCACGGTGTCGATCGTGAGCCGGCCCTGGCCAGGATGGAAGAGGCCGACATCCGACGCACGAAGACCTGGGAAAGCGTCCTCCTCCTGGGCGACGCCGCATCGATCACCGCGGCCCGCGAGTGGCGCGCCGCAGTGACGGACATCGCCCGTTACGCCCGCGGCATGACTACCGCGGGGTTCGAGCTGGCTGCTGGGCTCGACCATGCCAACGAGACGCGCGATCGCTTCTACCAGGCGGCCCGGGCAAGTCTCGGCATTCGTGGATCGGCCGTGCCCCAGTCGGACTGGCTCGCGGGAAAGTTGAACCTTCCCGCACGGCCGGGCGCCTGAGCGAGGAGAAACGCGTCAGTTCTCGCCCCCTGTCGGCGGGCCTCACGGTCTCGGCGGCGCGTTCGTGCCGATCGGGATGGGCCATGCCGGGCACGAGGAACGCCGCACCGCCCGCCGCGGGTCAGAGGAGTGCGTCGTCCAGATCGGCCAGCAGGGTGTCGCCGCTGGCCAGCAGGTCCAGCCACGGTCCCGTACGCGGCAGCTCATGGTCGAAGAAGTACGTCGCCGCCAGGCGCTTGCCGTCGTAGAACGCGCCCTGTTTGCCGTGGGCGGCGATCGCCTGTTCCAGCCACATCCATGCGACGACGATGTGCCCGGCGGCGTCCAGGTAGGCGGTCGCGTTCGCCAGCGCGGTCCGGGGATCGCCCGAGGCCCACAGCGTCCGCGTCACCTCGGCCAGGCGCCCCCGGGCCGCATCGAGCGCGCGGGCCATGCCCGACAGCTCCCGGGGGGCCCGCGACGTCGTCTCGCCCATCGTGCGCAGCAGCAGGGACAGGCCCGCGCCGCCATCCATCGTCACCTTGCGTCCGAGCAGATCCAATGCCTGGATGCCGTCGGTGCCCTCGTGGATCGGATTCAGCCGGTTGTCGCGGTAGAACTGCTCGACCGGGTACTCCCGGGTGTAGCCGTATCCGCCGTGCACCTGGATCGCGTAGTCGTTGGCCTTGAGGCACCACTGCGACGGCCACGCCTTCACGATGGGGGTCAGCACGTCCAGCAACAGTGGGGCGTCCGGGGAGTCCTCGTCGAGCAGCTTGGCGGCGTACAGGATGAGGGCGAGACCACCCTCCACGTAGGTCTTGGACGCCAGGAGCATCCGGCGTACGTCCGGATGCCGCACGATCGGCACCGGTGGTGCCGTCGGGTCCTTGTCCCCGAGCGGCCGGCCCTGGACGCGTTCCCGGGCGTATGCCAGTGCGTGCAGATATCCGGTGTAACCGAGCGCGACCGCGCCGGCCCCGACGCCGATCCGTGCCTCGTTCATCATGTGGAACATGTACGCGAGCCCGCGGCCCTGTTCGCCGACGAGGTAGCCGACCGCGCCCGCGGCGCCGTGCGGCGTGTGGGTCCCGTCGCCGAACGACAGTACGGCGTTGGTGGTGCCCCGGAAGCCCATCTTGTGGTTCAGTCCGACGAGCACGACGTCGTTGCGTTCACCCGGCGTACCGTCGGGCCCGAGCAGATGCTTCGGGACGATGAACAGCGACAGCCCCTTGACCCCGGCCGGCGCGCCGGCGACCCGGGCCAGTACCAGGTGCACGATCGTCTCGCTGAGCTCGTGGTCGCCCCCGGAGATCCACATCTTGCTGCCGTGCAGCCGGTAGGTCCCGTCGTCCGCGGGCACGGCCCGGGTCGTCACGTCGCTGAGCGACGACCCGGCCTGCGGTTCCGACAGGCACATCGTGCCGGTGAACCGGCCCTCGACCATCGGCCGGACGAAGGCGTCGACCTGCTCCTGGCTCCCGTACGCGAGCAGCAGGTTCACGGTCGCCATCGTGAGCATCGGGTACGCCGACGTCGCGATGTTCGCGGCCTGGAACCACGCGAAGCAGGAGCGTGTGACGACGTGCGGCAGTTGGAGGCCGCCGACCTCCTCGTCCAGCGCGCCGCCGAGCAGCCCTGACTCGTGGAATGCCCGCAGGGCGGACCGGACCTCGGGGATGACCGTGACGCGCTCGCCGTCGAAGGTCGGTTCGTGCAGGTCGTTCTTGCGATTGTGGCCGGCGAACTCGCGCTCGGCGATGCGCGCCGAGACCTCGAGGACGGCGTCGAAGGTCTCCCGCGAGTGCTCGGCGAACCGGGGATGCTTGGTCAGCGCCTCGACGTCCAGCCACTCATAGAGGAGGAACTCGATGTCACGCGCTGAGAGAATCCGGGACATCCGCTGAGCTTAGTAGCTCGGGCGGCCGCCGGCGACGTCCCGACCGGATACGCTGACGTCCCGACCGGATACGCTGACGAATTCTGGACCGTCGTTTCCGCAGGCCGCGATGCGCGCCGCCACGGCGCGACGGTGTCTGCCGAAGCCGGTCCCGAAGACGGCGCAGACGCATGGAGACCGCCGTCCGTGGCCGGAACTTCGGTATCTTGATTCTGATGGCCGACGGCGCCGCAGGAGGTGTGTATGGCGGTCGAGATGGTCGCGCCGGCTTGGATGCATCAGCAGGTCACGGCTGAGCAATACGCGGCATGGTCAGAAGAGCAGTGTGCGGGCATCGAGATCGTGGACGGGATGGTCGTCGTGACTCCGAGCGCCTCCAAGCGGCACAACCGCCTGGCCAGGCTGTTGGCGAACGCATTGGATGCTGCGGCGGGGCCGGACTGGAACGCCGACACCGACTTCGACGTCCGCCTTCAGGACGTGCCACTGAACAATCGGCGTCCGGATGTGACGGTGTACCGAGCGGACACCATCGACGTGACTCCCACCCGACCTGAGCATGTGCTTCTGGTGGTCGAGGTGGTCTCACCGGGCTCCGAGACGACGGATCGAATCGTCAAAACCGATCAGTACGCAAGAGCCGGAATTCAGTTTTATTGGCGTGTTGAACAGGCTGCAACTGGCGCGCCGATCGTCTATACGTACGTTCTTGACCCGGCGACGAACCGATATCGCGACAGCGACGTCTTCACCGGCACAGTGAAACTGGCGGCGCCCTTTCCCCTTGAGGTCGATCTCGGCCAGATCTGACCCTCCTCTACGCGAATCAGTGCTCGCGCGTGTTGCCGAGCAGCTCTGTCTTCGGGCGGTCATTGTGGTCGCGGGCGCAGGCGGGAGGAGTGCTGCCGTGCTCGGCGGGCAGCCGCGCGAGCGTGGGTGCCTCGTCGGCGCGGAGAGTCGCGGGTGCCCGCAGATGTCGAATTCCAACGTGGTCTGCGCGTGTGGCAGAAATTCTCTTCACGGTGAAAGTCGGCCGACGGACTGTTGGTCCGCCGAGGTCGTTATTCCCTGCCGCTACCGTGTCGCGGTCATCGCCGAACGAGCGGTACGGACGGGTCGCTGTCTTCGGACTCCCACCTGCCCGGCCGCTGTCCGGCATCACGCGGACGAGTCGCCATCCCTTCTCGTCCGCCCGCGAAAGGTGGACCGATGGCTCCTGTAGCCGACATCGGCAGGACGCTCGACATGACCGTGGCGAACACCGGTTTCATGGTCGATCGACTGGGCCAGGACTGCGCACCGCTGCAGTTCCTGCGCGAGCTGACGCAGAACTCGATCGAGGCGGTGCTCGCCACCGCCGAGCGCGTCGGGCTGATCGTGTGGGACGTCGACTGGATCACCCACTCCGTCCAGGGCACCTTCAAGCTGTCCATCACCGACAACGGAATCGGTATGTCCGGGGAGGAGATGGCCCAGTACATCAACGCCCTGTCGTCCTCGGTGCACAAGCAGGCTCATGACGGCAATTTCGGCGTCGGTGCGAAGATCGCGGCCGCCACCCGTAACCATGAAGGCTTGATCTACCTCTCCTGGCGCGACGGTAAGCCTGGGGAGAAGATCCGGTTGTGGCGGGATCCGATAACCGGGAATTACGGCCTGGCGCCGATGGAGATCAAGGGTGAGAACAGGTACTGGAGTCGGATCAGCGACCAGGCCAAGCCCGCCATGATCGAGGCGCATGGCACCCAGGTCACTCTCCTGGGAAACGCCCCGGACGAGGACACCATGGCAGCCCCCGAGGGAATCAAGCCGGCGTCTCGCTGGGTCTCGTACTACCTGAACACCCGGTACTTTCGCTTCCCCGACGGCGTCACGGTCAAGGCCCGCGAAGGCTGGACCAAGCCTCGGGAGAACACTGACACCAACATCCTGCGGACAATTACCGGGCAGGAGCACTACCTGACACGGCACGCAGAGTCCAATGGCAAGGTCAAGCTGACCAATGCCACCGCGCACTGGTGGATCTTGCGCGAGGAGAAGGCCTCAGGCTCGAACTCCGGGGTGTACGCCTCCAACGGCCATGCTGCGGCGTTGTACCGTGACGAGCTGTACGAGATGGTGACCGGGCGTGGTGGCATGGCGCGCCTGCAGCACTTCGGCGTCATCTTCGGCAGCAACCGCGTGGTCATCTACATCGAGCCACACCACAGCGAGACGTGCCGAATCACCTCGAACACTGCGCGGACCCAACTCCTGCTCAACAACGAGCCGTTGCCCTGGTCAGACTGGATGGCCGAGTTCCGGGCGAATCTGCCCGCCGAGATCCGCGAACTCATGGAGGCGGTGTCTGCCGGCTCGGCTGACTCCAACCACCAGAAGAGCATCAAGGACCGACTCAAGGAGATCCGCAACCTGTTCCGGCTGTCCCGCTACCGCACCACGCCGAACGGGTCGGTGAACGTCACTGCCGAAAAGCCGGACCATGACAGCACCCCGGTGGACGGCGTAGGAAGCTCGGGGGGCGGCGGACGCGGCGGTAAGGGCGGACGCGGCAACGACGTCTACTCGCTGTTCTTGATCGATGAGGACGGGACGCCTGCGGACCTCGTCGGAGGGCATGACGATCCGAAGGTGCAGTGGATCAGCACGGAGAACGGGACGCGCGCCCCCGGCCTGCTGGAGGACCGTGCGGCTCACTACCTCCAGGACCAGAACCTGCTGCAGATCAACGGCGACTTCCGAGGTTTCACGGACATGATCGACCGGTGGAGCGCCGAGTACGCCGCCACCCCTGGAGCTCGACCGCAGATCACGGACGTGGTCCAGGAGTGGTTCGAGCAGGCGTTGGTGGAGACCATCCTGGGTGTGCTGTCCCTGCGTGGCAGCAGGGAATGGACACCGAATGATCTGGCCGCCTGTTGGACCCCGGAGGCGTTGACGGCAGCAGTGATGCAGCGCTACCACGTCGACCACGCCATCAAGCGGTCGTTGGGTTCCAAGCTGGGCAGCACCCGCGAGAGGCGGCCGGCTGCGTAGCAGCTCGACGTTCTACAGCACTGGGCGGCTACCCGGGACTCGGGTGGCCGCCAAGTGTCGTACTTGTCGGATGGGACACCGGGACACAGGTCGCTTCCGAACCGGGGCGGCGGCTTGTCCTTACCGCTCGGTGTCAGCCGTAGCGCGCACATCGCGGCATGAGCGGATGTCCTGCAGTCCATCAAACTCGGCATGATCGTGGTGGTGCTTTCTCCGTACGATCGTCCTGTGGCCGGCCACTAGTCTCTATGGGCGTGGAGTTTGTGTACTGGACCGACGATGAGTTGACTGAGGCGTGTCTGGAGGCGCTTGCCACTGGCTGTATTGAAGGCGTGCCGCTGGAGGCGGACCCGGAGGATTTGGCCTCCCAACTCGGCTTCCCGAACCGGCTGCCTCCCGATCAGGCGGATCGGGGCGAGCCCTACGGCCGGGCCTTCGAGCAACGGTACTTCGCCGGTGGTCTGCACATGACCCGCGACTGGAACCATGTCACGGCCTTCTATGTGCGTGACCACCTGCACGCGCCGTGGGAGGCCAACGGGATCACTATCCGTGCCTACTTGATGGACGAGCCTCCCGAGTGGTCAGCTGTCGTGGCGGAGCTGCGGCGGTACGGCTTCGAGCTGGTACCCGGGCCGGGCGCTCTCGCCCATCCGGACGAGTACACCGTCAGAGCGTCCGCCGTGTCAGCGAAGGTGGCGACCGGCGACGGTGACGACGCAGCACCGCCTGGCAGGCTGATCGACGTCACCATCAACCGGAACGTCGTACCGTTACCGTCCCCGGACCGGCGGGGGCACATCCGTAACGCGATGCGCGCCCTCGGCAAGGCGGGCGCCGGAGCGTGGCCCGCATGGCTGGCGGAGCGTGAGTTCGCGGCGGACGACTATGCGGCGGTGTTCGTCGCGCTCACCCGGCTCGACAGCGACCAGCCGACCCGCGCCGACGAGTGGACCGCACTGCTTTCCTGGTTCCTGGAGCGGGCACGCGAAACGAACGCCTTCCTCCAGGAGGAATGGACCTACCACTGGGCGCGCTATGGCTCGCCGTCGCCTGCTGAGGTGTCTCGTGCCTGCATGGCCGCTCTTCCCATGACGCTCGACGAAGCCCTGTCGATGCCGAAGAGCTGGCGTGAAATCGCACCGTACGACGTGCGCCGCGCTCGGATGACTCGGGCGCTGCTCGCTCTGGCTCGTGATGCAGCACCGGACCCAGCAGCCGTCCGAGAGATCGACCGGTGGAGACAGCAGAAACGGCCATGGATCCAATAACCAACAGCCGCTCATCGGCATGTGCGGACTCTGCAGTACCTTGCTCTGGCCCCACGCTTGCAGGCACGCCGCGTCATCGCGGCGAAGCTGGGGTGCCAGCGAGCTACGAGCTGTGCCGCTGCTTTCCATGGCACCGATCCGGCCGTGGGATGGGCTCGTACCATCACCGGGTACGACGAGGGGAACATCATCGCGATCATGCCGTTCAAGTACACGCCGCGATACGCAGATGGAGTACCGGTGATGCTGATCCGGACGGGACGGATCGAATCGGGTAGTCCGCCGAATTCTCCGACTCCGGCCGGATTTTGGTGGTGTACTGCCCGGGATGACTCAACCTCCGCCACCTCCTCTTGCCGGAATGCCGGGCTTTCCGCCGGGTCCCGGCAGACCGGCAGCCTCACGGCGCAAGAAACTGATCATCGCGGGTGCGGGTGCGGGCGTACTTCTCTTGCTGTGCTGTGGCGGCGTGACTGTGGCCGCCGTGATGAGCGGCGAAGACGAGAAGGAGAAGACCGCCTCGGAGGCGGTGGTGCCCGAGACGGCCGGCGCCAGCCCCGCTGCCACGTCGGCCGCGACCACCGACACCGAACCGCCGGTGGCCACTCCCCGGACGACCACTCGGGCGCCCCAACCCACCACGGCAGCGCCGGCGCCACCGGCGCCGAAGACGCCGGCGCCGAAGGTGTACCGGGGGAGGGGCGACAAGGTGGTGAAATTCCGTCCGGTGATCACCGACTCGTTGCTCATGACGACATCCTGGACAGGCGCCGACGGCAATATCACCATCTACGCGCTGAGCCCGGACGGCGATGAGGATGATCTCCTGGTCAACGCCATCGACTCGTATTCCGGGCAGGCACTCTTCAACCCTCGGGGATCCGAGGTCGCCGGCCTGAAGATCGAAGGCGGCGGGTCGTGGACCGTCAAGCTGGCGTCGCTGACCACAGCCGAACGGTGGAACGGGTCCGGGACCTACTCCGGCAAGAGCGACGGCGTGGTGAATGTCGCGTCGTCCTTCGACCCGCTCGACTCGATCGAGTTCGTGAGTACGAGATCAGACTCGAATGTCACCATGTACGCGTACGACTCGGACGGCGATGCCGATCTCGTCGTCAACGACATCGGCAACTTCAAGGGCGAGCACCTGGTTCCGAACGACTCAGTGCTGTTCGTCGTCAACAGCGACGGCCGATGGACCATCAAGAAGACCTAGTTCCGATCGTCCCCTCACGGCAGACTCATCCGCTCACGGTGACGTAGCGGCTCGCCTCCAGCTTGATCAGCCGCCGTCGACGGGCACGCCGCACTCGACCTGACCGCCTCCCATTGAGGTCAGATGCGGCTCGGCATTTCATGCACCGATCCATCGTCCGCGCCGACCAGCCGCAGAACCCCATCACCGCCACGAGCCTTCACCAACATCTGGGCCAACGAGATGCCGGAACCGGGCCAGGGCCCGGCCGTGGGCCGCGTGGTCTTCACCAACCTGACCCTGGCCCACAACGCGGTCGACATCCGCAACACCACGTCGACCTTCACGATCGTCCGCAACTGATCGGCCCGGCTGACAGCATCGGGACGGGGACCGGCGCGAACCGGTCCCCGTGCCTAGTTCAGTAGACCTCCAGACCGATGGAGAAGCCGTCCGGGTCGAAGGCGTTCGAGTCGTACGCCCATCCGCTGAACCCGCCGCCGTCGTACAGCCACGGCGTGAACTGCCGGAGTCCGTTCTGGTCCCGCCCGCCCAGGTCGACGGCCTTGATGGAGGCTCTGATGTCGTAGAGGTCGATGCCGGCCGGCATCGTCCGGGTCTCCAGGCAGACCCGGACCCGGTCGGGGTCGAAGAAGTTGGCGTCGAACGCGTCCGGGCTCATGCTGCCGCCCTCGCTCGCCCACCTGGTCCACTGCACCGGGCCTCGCTCGCTGCCGTTGCGGTCCTCGAGCTGGATGCCGAACCGCAGGTCACGGTCACCGAGCCGGCCACGCGGGGCCGGCATGAGCTGCACGCGGGCGCCGTCCGGGTCGAAGGCGTTCGGGTCGCCGGCCCACTCGGAGCAGCCGCCGCCGAAGGTGGCGAACGGGGTCATCTGCATCTGCCCGACCTCGCTGCCGTTGTCGATGAGCTGGATGCCGAGCTGGAAGTTCGGCAGGTCGGAGTCCGCCTTCGCCGGGGTGGCCCCGGCGAAGGCCAGCGCCCCGGCGGCCGCGGCGGCCGCCAGCGTCCGAAGGATTCCTTGTCGCATTGTTCTGTCCCTTCTGGTCATCGGTCGATGTGCTGGGACGGAACGTAGGACGGGGCGCTGGTCAGGCACTGGACGTCGGCCGGCCGGTACTGGACAGTCCGCGAACGGCGCGCTCCCGCTGGTGGTGGTCGCCGATCTCGGCGGCCAGGGTGAGCGCCGCCTCGTGGTACGCCCGCGCCTGGTGCACCTGGCCCGATGCGGCCAGCGCCTCACCGAGGCTGTTGCCGGCGTTCGCCTCACCGGCCCGCTCACCGAGGCGGCTGAAGGTGACCAGCGACTGGCGCAGCAGGTCCAGCGCGGCGGCGTGGTCACCGGCGGCGAGCCGGGCCAGGCCGAGCGCGTCGAGCGCGTACCCCTCGCCGGCCGGCTCGTTGTTGGCCCGGCACAGTTTCAGGGCCGTTCCGCACAGGTCGGCGGCGCGGTCGTGGTCGCCCTGCCGCAGCGCGATGTGCCCCAGGCTGATCAGCGCGTACGCCTCGCCGACCGCGTCGCCGGTGCGCCGGTTGATGGTGAGCGCCGCGCGCAGCCGCTCCCCGGCGGGACCGGGCAGCCCGCGCCGCAGCAGCACCTGGCCGAGGTTGCCGAGGGCGCGGGCCTCGCCGGTGCTGTCGCCGGCCGCCCGGCACAGCGTGATCGCCTCGTCGAGCCGGTCGGCCGCCTCGGCGTACCGGCCCTGCCGCTCGTGCAGGTGACCGAGGTTGCCGAGCGCGCGGGCCTGCGCGACCGGGTCGGAGATCTTCGCGGCCAGATCGGCGGCGTGCCGCAGCCGCAGTTCCGCCTCCGGGTACCGCCCCTGTTGGGCGAGGATGACGGCGAAGTTGGTCTCCAGGTGCGCCTGCCGGCGGGTGTCGCCGAGCTTTTCGGCGGCCCGCAGTGCGTGTGTGTGCAGGGTGGCGGCCTCGTCGTGGTGCCCGCCGGCCTCCACGTAGCGCAGCAGCACCAGGGTCAGTGCGGTGGTGTGCGCGGGCAGCCCGTGTCGTTCGGCGTGCACGGCGACCGCGACCAGGTTCGCCCGTTCCGCGTTCAGCCAGGCGAGGCTGCGGGCGGCGGTGTCCAGCGACGGCCCCGGTGTTTCCGGGGCCCTGCCGCAGACGAGGCGGTGCCGTTCGGCCGGGTACATGGTCTCGGTGGCGGTCTGCGCGGTGTACCAGTAGTAGTTCAGCAGCCGGTGCAGAGCGGCATCGCGTTCGGCGTCGTCGGCGGCGAGCCGGGCGGCGTACGCCTGCAGCAGGTCGTGCAGCACGAACCGGTCGGCGTCGTGGCGCCGGATCAGGTGCGCCCGGGCCAGCTCGTCCACCGCCCGCCGGGTGACGGCCGGGTCCCCGCCGCAGAGCGCGGCCACGGCGTGGCCGTCGATGTCCGGGCCGGGGTGCAGCCCGAGCAGCCGGAACACCCGGGCCGTGGCCGGTGGCAGGTGGCCGTACGACCAGGACAGCACCACTGCGACGTCGGTCTGCGGATCCGTCCCGGTGGCCAGCAGGTCCAGGCGCCGGTGCCGGTCGGACAGCTCGTCGACGAGCGCGGCCAGCGGCGCGGTGCGGCGCATCAGGGCCAGTTCGGCCGCGATCCGCAGAGCCAGCGGAAGGCGGGCGCACTGGACGGCGAGAGCGGCCACCGCATCGTGTTCGCCGTCCGTTCGCGACCGCAGCAGCCGGCCGGCCAGGGCGACCGCGTCGGCGAGCGGCAGCAGGTCCAGTTCAAGGCGGTCGGCGCCCTGCCCGGCGACCAGGCCGGCCAGCGAGTCCCGGCTGGTCACCAGGACCACGCACGATCCGGTGCCGGGCAGCAATGGGCGGACCTGCTCGACCGTGGCGGCGTTGTCCAGCAGCAGGAGCATGCGCCGGCCCGCGAGCAGGCTGCGGAGCCGGGCGGACCGTTCGGCGAGGTCCGCCGGCACGGAGTCGGCGGGCAGGCCGAGCGACCGGAGCAGCCCGGCCAGCGCGTCACCGGCGGCGACCGGCTGCTCCGGGTGATATCCGCGCAGGTTGACGTAGAGCTGCCCGTCCACGAACCGGTCCCGCGCCCGGTGGCCCCAGTGCACCGCGAGGCTGGTCTTGCCGACCCCGGCGGTCCCGGACAGCACGATGATCCGCAGCGCCTCGCCGGGGTCCTCGAGGGCGAGCCGGTCGAGCTCGTCGAGTTCGGCCTGACGGCCGGTGAAACCCCCGATGCCGGGTGGCAGTTCGGCGGGCGGCGGCGCCGTCGGCGCCTGCGGCGGATGCCGGGGTACGGCTACCGGCGGGCCGGTGGCTGCGGACACCGACCGGCGCACCGGCTCCTCGGCGAGCAGGGCCTCGTGCGCCGCGCTGAGTTCCGGGCCCGGGTCTACGCCCAGTTCCTCGGCCAGCCGTTTCCGTACTGCGTGGTAGGTGTCGAACGCCTGGGCCCGCCGCCCCGCCGCCTGGTAGGCGCGGATCAGCCGGGCTTGACCGGTCTCGTCCAGTGGGCTGGCGGCGGCCGCCTCGGCGAGCAACCGCACCGCCCGGTCGGCGTGCCCGTCGGCCAGCATCGCCGCGGCGTACCGGGTCAGCGCCGACCGCCGCTCCTCGGCCAGCGCGATCACCGCCGGGTGACGGCCGAGCACCGGTACGTCGGCGAACGGCTCGCTGTGCCGCCACAGCCGGAGCGCCTCGCCGAGCCGGCGGTCGTCGTGCGCCTGCCCGGCCAGCCGGACCAGCCGCCGGAACTCGGCCAGATCGACGCTGCCCGGCGGGGCGTTCAGCCGGTACCCGTCACCGGCCAGCGGGATCAGCTCGCTGGGCTGCCTGGCCGGGCGCCGCGGTTCCAGATGGCGGCGCAGATGCTTGAT
The DNA here is from genome assembly GCF_014648355.1 of Couchioplanes azureus. GTDB lineage: Bacteria > Actinomycetota > Actinomycetes > Mycobacteriales > Micromonosporaceae > Actinoplanes > Actinoplanes azureus. The sequence goes on along the minus strand of NZ_BMQY01000012.1, from coordinate 125,892 downwards.
CCGGGTCTGCAGGATGTTGACGGCGCTGTCCGGCGGCTTGTCCTCCCACAGGGCGTGGATCAGCGCGGACCGGCTCACCGGCTGCCCTTCGGCGAGCAGGAGCAGCCCGAGGACGGCCCGTTGGCCGGCCGGGCCGAGGTCGGCCGGTTCCCCGCCGACCCACGCCCGGGTCAAGCCGAGAACCTGTATCCGCAGCACCAGTCGCCATCCAGTCGCTGTCCAGTGACGGCCGTCATCGTCTGCAATCGAGCATGGAGACCACGAGCGAGGAGGGGAACGGGTATGTCGCGAATCTTCCGGTGCCTGGCCGCGGGACTTCTGGGCCCGGCGGCCGCCCTGTCGACCGCCCTGCCGGCCGGAGCGGTCGTTGCGGCTCCGTCGGTGGGCTGCGCCGTCGACTACTACGGGCGGCAGGTGGACGCGTCGGTCCATGAGGCGGTGTTGAGGATCAACAACACCGGCACCGCGCCGATCGAGGGCTGGACGCTGCGCTTCAGGCTGCCGCTCGGGCAGACGATCCTCCTGGCCAAGGGGGCATACCTGGAGACCACCTCGGACGTGATCGTCGCGCACGACATCGTCACGAACGCGACCGTCCGTCCCGGCGGCGCGGTCACGGTGTCCTACCAGGCCTCCGGTCAGGCCACCCGGCCGGCGGAGTTCACCGTCAACAGCGTCCCCTGCGCCTGACGACGACAGCGCAGACGCGCGCGGTGGTGCGGAGGAATCGCACCAACCGCGCGCTGGACGGTCTGGCCAGGTCCTAGACGACGACCTCGCGGCCGCCGTACTGGATGACGGTCCCGGGCGGGCCGCAGATGCCGCGCAGATCCTGCTGGCCGGTGACGACGGGGCTCCAGTAGGTGACGTTGTCGTTGCAGACGATGAACAGCCGGACGGCGCCGGCGGTGATGTTGCAGACGAAGTCGACGTAGTAGACCGGTCCGGGTGGGATGAAGACGTTGCAGCTGCCCTGGACGAGGTTGGTCTGCAAGCCGGACATCGGGATGCCCTTGCCGGTGGTGGTGGCTGGCGCCTTGCCGAAGCCGAGTTTGGTGGCGGCGAGGGCGGGCGCGGCCGGTTGCGGACCGGCGACGGCGGTGGCCGGTGTGCCGATCAGGAAGCAGGCTGCGGCAACTGCGGCGAGTGCCATGGTCACGAGGGCCTTCGGTCGGTGCATGTTTCCTCCCCTAGTAGGTCTGAACAGTCTGTGAGGGAGGGTTGGACGCGTACTGGACGGCGGCTGGACGGTGGCGGGCTGGTCCTACCCGAACCACGGATTCACCACGGACGAGGTGTTCGCTCTCGTGCGAAAGCAGCTCGTCCGAGAGCCCTTACGCCGGATGACGCGGCCGTCAGAGCGGTCACCTGGTCGGCGTCGTTCGCGGAGATTGCTGCCAGACGGGCCCAGAGGTCTACGCGGTGCGCCTGTACGTGGTCGCCCGGCGGTGTCGACGAGGCGACCTGCTTGGTCCAGTGGTGGCGCCGCGCGGCCGCGGAGGAAATGTCCTTAGTCCGCTCGACTGCGTACTGGTGCGTCGTCAGCCGGGCGCCCCACGATCCGGGCTGCGTCGCTGTGGCGGCGACGGCCGTCGCCGCGGTCAGGCATGCCGTCAGTGCCAGGCCGGTCAGCCACGACCCCGCGCATGTGAACATCCCTGTCAGGCGACTGTGCATTCTTTCGGTATCGGCACCGTGGGCACCCACATGAGGAAGATGCACCCGAACCGCAACGTGAATCCTCCGACGCTTCAACCTTCCACCCGGTGAGCCAGGTTCCTAGGATGGTTTACGTGCTGAGGGGTTTCCCACGTGTCCGGGTCCGGTAGCGGTACACACCCCGGCGGCATGTCATGCGGTTAGCCCGACCCGCAGGGGGTCTTGGGGCATACCGTCGGTGGTATGACGAGCTCCGCTGCCGCCAACGATGACGAGACACGGTTCATCCATGTCGGGCGTCAACCGATCTACGATCGCAGCGGTGACGTGATCGCCTACGAGTTGCTGTTCCGCGACACCTCGGACGCGGAGAATGCATCACGACGGTCCGCGCAGGCGACCAGCCGGGTGATCATCGCCGCGTTCACCGAGTTCGGCCTCGCCGAGCTGGCGGGCTCGAAGGCGTGCTTCGTCAATGTCACCCGGGAGTTCCTGGTCGGCGACCTGCCGGTGCCCTTCGACGCCAACCAGGCCGTACTCGAGATCATCGAAACGGTGCACGTCGACGACACGGTCGTCGCCGGGGTCCAATCGCTGGTCGACAGAGGCTTCACCCTCGCGTTGGACGACTTCGTGCGGGGCACGGAAAGCGAGCGACTGCTCGACATGGTCACCTATGTCAAGATCGACATGCTGGACACCGAGGCGGCGGAAACCGCGGAGACGGTGCGGCACTGCCGGAAGTTCCCCCACCTGCAGTTGATCGCCGAGCGGCTCGAGACCGAGGACCAACTGCAGCAGGCGATGGAGTTGGGTTTCGAATACTTCCAGGGTCACGTACTCGGACGACCGCACATCCTGTCGAAGGCCTCCCTGTCGCCGTCGCGCGTCGGTCGCCTCCAGTTGATCGCCGCCCTGAACGCCACCGAGCAGGATCTCGACGAGATCGTGGACTTGATCAGCCGTGATCCTGCGATCACCTATCGGCTGTTGCAGGCGACGAACGCGGCCGCGTCCGGGCTGAGCGCCCGGGTGTCGTCCGTACGCGACGCGGCCGTGCTGCTCGGCATGGCCACCGTACGGCAATGGGTGACGCTGATGCTGTTCAGCGACCTGACCGAAGCCACCGAGGAACAGCTGATGGCGACCATGATCAGGGCACGGTTGTGTCAACTCCTCGCCGAAGAGGTGGGAGCCGACGGCGGCGCCGCCTTCACCGTCGGTCTGCTGTCCGGAATCGCCGAACTGCTGGCCGAGCCGGCCGACGATCTCATCTCGCAGCTGCCGCTGTCCGCGCCGGTCGCTGCAGCTCTGACCGACGGCATCGGCGACCTGGGTCAGGTTCTTTCCGTGGTGCGCGCCTACGAACAGGGCGAGCCGGCCGCCGCCCTGAGAATGGTCGGCATTGACATCATGGTGCCCACCTACCTGTCGGCCGTCGGCTGGTCCAGGCACACTCTGCAGGGTGCTCTGGGCACAGCGTCGGAAGGACCGGCGGACGCAAACACGCCGTAGCACGCAACCCGCCGTGCGGAACGGTCAGCTGTGCGGTACCCCTCGCCGAGGATCCGGAGAAACCTCCGCATCGGATGAGGCGGCTGGCATGCCTATTGCCGACCCTTCATCAAGGTGGGTGCGACCCGGACAGTCGCCGAGGGGGAGTGACCGTGAACCTCACTGGGGCGGATTTCGTTCACACGCTGGTGGCCGGGCTGGCCGGCGGGCTGGGCGTCTACCTGTTGGGAGAGGCTCTCGGCGTGCTCCGTCGCTACGGCATGTGCCCCGAACGCTGGCGACGGAATCGATCGTTCCTCGTGCGCCGGGGCAGAGCCCGCGGAGGCTCATGGGGCCACGGTGCCCGCTGAGTCCGGTCCGCATCCGACGCATGAGGATCTGGCGAGGTTGCCCATGAACGGCTGGCTGCTGTGGGGATTCGTTCTTCCCGTCCTGCTCGTCGTCGCCGGAGTGATCACCATCCGGCGCCGGAACGGCCGTCGCTGACCGCGATCCGCGAGCGACCCGGGCCGCTCGCGCGGGTGCGCTCTGTTCCGCTCCGGCCGGAACCACTCGCTCTGGATGAGACGCGAGCCGCGCACGCGCTCGCTGCGGGGCGACCACGAATCGTCAATCTCGAATGATTCGCGAGCGCCCGCGCCCGGGTTAGCGTCGCGCCACCGACCAGCGAGGAGCCGGCATGGGATCCAGGCGCAACCATCGGCGGACCGGCGCGGTGAGCGTGCTGTCAGCGTTCATGATCGGCGCGGTGCTCGCTCTGCCCGCATGCGGCGCAGGTGAGGGCGACCCGTCCACCCTGCCGTCGCCCCGTGCGTCGGAGCGGTCCGTCGACCGCCCCGCATCGCAGGAGCCGGAGGCTGACCCCACCGCGGCGCGGCCCAGCCGGACCGACGGCACGCAGGCTCCACGGTCGCGGCAACCGGCGCCGACCGCGGAGCCCGCGGAGCCCACGAAGCCCGCGAAGCCCGCGACGCCCACCGCCCCGGAGACGGAGCCGGCCCGGACCACCACCACCGTCCGGACCACGACTCCGGCCCAGGCTACGACCCGGCCTCCGGCATCGGCGACCGTCGCGGCACCCGTACCGGCGCAGACCACCGTGACCACCGCACCGGCGCAGGCCGGTTCGGCGCCCAGCGTGTCCGCCAGCGCCGCGGCGGCTGCCGCGGCGACGGGTTTCGGACCGCTCGGCTGGTTCCTGCTGCTCGTCCTCCTCGCAGCGCTGGTCGTCGGCGGGTTGATGGTCTACCGGGCGCAGCGGAAGTCGGCCTGGGACGCGGAGGCCCGCGCCTTGGCGCTGGATACCCGCACCGTCACCGGCAGGCGGTTGCCGCCGGTGTTGACCGCGACGACCGCGGCGCAGCGAGGCCTGGTCTGGCTGCCCGTACGCGCCGACCTGACCGAGCTTGCCGGCCGGTGGAACGCCCTGGTCGAACGGGCCACCGGTGAACCGCGACGGAACTGGTCGCTGGAGATCGGCGCCCTGCTGCGAGACCTCGTCGCCGCGGTGGACGCCGAGAACGAGGCGCTCACCCTCGGACGGGACTGGATGCTCCTGCGGCCCCGGGTCGATCAGGTCGAACGAGCTCTCGCCGCGGCGCTCGCGGTGCAACCGCATCCGGAACCGCCCGCGGCGGGAGAGCCCAGGCCCTCGGCGTTCGGGACCTGACCACTGCGGGCCTGCCTCATTCGCCCGGGATGAAGCACGCCGTGGCCGGTCGCCGGGAACATCGGGCTGGTCGAACCCGCCGCCGAAGGGGAGCCGTCATGTGCCGCTGGCTGGCCTACTCGGGCACGCCGATCCTGCTGGAGGAGTTGCTCTACAAGCCGGCCTTCTCGCTGATCGATCAGAGCCTGCACGCGCGTCTCGGCGTGGAGACCACCAACGGGGACGGTTTCGGCGTCGGGTGGTACGGCGCCTCCGAGCGGTCCGGGCCCGTACTGTTCCGCGACACGGGTCCCGCCTGGAGCGACGCGAACCTGCGCGAGCTGGCCGGTGCCGTTTCCTCGCCGCTGTTCCTGGCGCACATCCGGGCGAGCACGGGCACGCCCGTGCAGCAGTCCAACTGTCACCCGTTCCGCTACCAACGCTGGCTGTGGGTCCACAACGGCGCCATTCGCGAGTTCCCGCGGCTGAGACGGGACCTGATGTTCGCCATCGCCGCGGAGTTCTTCCCGTCGGTGACCGGCTCCACCGACTCCGAGGTGATGTTCTATCTGGCCCTGACCCTGGGGTTGCAGGACGGCCCGGTGGCCGCGGTGGAGCGCATGGTGGGCCTGGTCGAGTCGGTCGCCCGGGCGCACCAGGTCCCGGATCCGATCCAGATGACGGTCGCCACCACCGACGGCGACCGGGTCTGGTGTTTCCGCTACTCCAGCGAGGGACGCAGCCGAACGCTTCACTTCAGCACCGCGATCTCCGCGCTGCACGAGCTCTACCCGGAGAACGACAATCTGCGGCGGCTGTCCGACGAGACCCGGTTGGTCGTCTCCGAGCCGCTCAGCGAGCTGCCCGGCGCCTGGCAACCGGTGCCCGAGTCCAGCTATGGCGTCATTCAGAAGGGTCAGGACGAGCTCGGTCCCTTCCGGCCCGTCGTTCCCTGACACCGTTGATCATCCGGGAGGGCGGGCTTGCCCATGCCTGACTATCCGCTCATCGCCGACCACGGCCTCATCGGGGATCTGCAGAGTGCCGCTCTCGTCAGCACCGACGGGTGCGTCGACTGGTTCTGCGCGCCCCGTTTCGACTCGCCGAGCATCTTCGGTGCACTGCTCGACGCCGAGCGGGGCGGCCATCTGCGGGTCCGCCCGTCGGCGGAAGCCTTCACCCGCAGGCAGCTCTACTTTCCCGACACGGCGGTGCTGGTCACCCGGTTCCTGACCGAGGAGGGAGCCGGCGAGGTGGTCGACTTCATGCCGGTCAGCGCACCCGGCGTCGCGTCGGACGAACGCTGTCTGGTCCGTATGGCCCGCTGCGTCCGCGGAGACATGACCTTCCGCCTCGACATCGCGCCACGCTTCGACTACGGCCGCGAGCCCGGCAAGACCCACGTCGACGGGAGTGGCGCGGTCTTTCAGGGCGTCCGTGGCACCACCCTGACCGTCTGTCTGATCCGCGATGCGGGCGACGAGCGGGCGGCCCGGATCCGGGTGGACGACGACGGCGACGTCCATGCGGAGGTCCGGCTCACGGCAGGGGAGACGCGCGGGATCGTCCTGCGCACGGGCGATGCGGGCCGGCTGCGGGAGGTACGCGTCGCCGAGGCGTGGCGGCTGTTCGAGGAGACGGTGGGCTTCTGGAAGTCCTGGCTCGACCGGTCGACCTACGCCGGGAGATGGCGCGAGGCCGTGCACCGCTCGGCGATCACGCTGAAGCTCATGACGTACGCACCCACCGGCGCGCTGGTAGCCGCGCCGACCGCCGCGCTGCCCGAGGTGATCGGCGGGGAACGCAATTGGGACTACCGCTACACCTGGGTCCGCGACGCCTCGTTCTCCGTGTACTCACTGCTCGGGCTCGGCTTCACGGACGAGGCAGCAGCGTTGGGCAGCTGGCTGCGCGACCGGATCGACGAGCGGGCGGAGAAGGACGGCACGGCTCCGTTGAAGATCATGTATCGGGTGGACGGATCGGGGGACCTGACCGAGGAGACCCTCGCGCACTGGAGCGGATACCGCGGGTCTGCGCCGGTGCATATCGGCAACGGCGCGGCGGACCAACTCCAGCTCGACATCTATGGCGAAGCGCTGGACAGCATCCACGTCGCCGCCGAGCACGGACTCGCGCCCAGCCACCAGGGCTGGACGGCGATCTGCGGGCTGCTCGACTGGGTGGCGGAGAACTGGTCGCAGCCTGAAGAGGGCATCTGGGAAACCCGCGGCGGCCGACAGAGCTTCACGTACGGGCGGCTGATGTGCTGGGTGGCGCTGGACCGCGGCGTCCGCATGGCGGCCCGCCACGGCCGGCCGGCCCCGCTCGACCGCTGGCGCCGGGAACGGGACCTCATCTATCACGAGATCATGGATCGCGGGTGGAGTCCGTCGCGGCAGGCCTTCCGCCAGCACTACCAGACCGAGGTACTGGACTCGTCCCTGCTGCGGATGCCGACCGTCGGCTTCGTCACCCCCACCGACCCCAGGTGGCTGTCGACCCTGCGAGCAATGGACGCGGAGCTGGTCACGGACAGCCTGGTGTACAGGTACGACCCGGCGGCGTCACCGGACGGGTTGCGCGGCGCCGAGGGAACCTTCTCGCTCTGCACCTTCGCCTATGTCAACGGGCTCGCCGGTGCCGGCCGGCTCGACCAGGCCCGGGTCACCTTCGAGAAGATGCTGACGTACGCCAACCACCTCGGCCTGTTCTCGGAGGAGATCGGCCTGACCGGGGAGCAGCTGGGCAACTTCCCGCAGGCGTTCACCCACCTCGCCTTGATCGACGCCGCCCTGACGTTGAACCGCCACCTGGACCGTCGCTCCCCGCGGTAGGCCGACGCCCAAGGGGTGCGGACCGTGGTGGTCACCTGCCTCCCGGCGGGGCAGGGTGACGAGGGCCCGATCGCGCAAGCGGCCGGGCCCTGCCGTGCCGCGGGATGTGGTTCTGCCTGTCCCGACCGATTTCCCGGCCGAAGGACGAATCGCTCAGAAATTGAAAATGCCGCTCGTTGCGCGCTCCATGGTGCACCGGTTGGAGAAGGTCTCACGATAGGTGATGAGCGTGCCCCGCCAATCTCCGACCGAAATGGCGGTCACCGGGCGATATTCCAGGGTGCACGCGCCCCGGGTGCCCTCGACGGCGTAGAAATCACCGTTGGCGGACTCGAGCTGGGCGCAGGCCGCGATCGGGTGTGGATGCGTTCCACCGGCGGGCTCGCAGCGAAGTGTCGCCGTACTGACGGGGCCGCCGTACTCCGGAACGATCGCGAGGACGAACGAACTCGCCGAAGCGGCGGGAACAGCCTGGGCGGGCGTCGAGACGGCCAGCCCTGCCGCCGTTGCGGAGAGGCAGGCCAACGCCATACCGATACGCCGGAAGGTGGTCATGGAATCCTCCTTGTGAGAGACGCGGCCGGACGAACCGGTTCCCGATGGCGATCACCTTTTCGGGGGCCATGGGAAACCGGCTCACCTGTCCGTCCGTGACCTTGTTGGTGCTACAGCTGGTTGCCGAATGACCCTGGTTCTGTCTTGTCCGCAGTGCTGGCTGTCGTCCATGAACCGATACCCGGGTGGCGGCATTCACCAGTTGCTGGCCAGCAATCGCCTACACGCTATGTCGCCGTGCCCGGCCAGTCAATTACCTTTCGATGAAAGTCGATATTAAATGCCACGGCGACATTATCGGCAGATCGTCGACATTATGCTGGCGCCGGGTGGTGGGGTGCGGCGCGACCGGACGCTCGCGGCATGGCGATCAATTGCGTCGAGTCACATATGTTCACGAGGTCTTAACCTGGCCGCTCCGCTCTGCCTGCCCGGAGTGCCGTTGTCCGCCATTTTGGTCGTTGCCCGGGTCGGCAAACCGTCCTGGGCGGGAGCGGTCGGTGACCGTGGCCCCTTGCGTGCTCGTTCTCTTCTTTGACGTTCCATCGAAGTCCTTGATTGGATATGTGCCTGCGGCGAATACTGGTCCGCCAGGAGCTCCTCCCGTGATAGCGCGACCTGCGGTGACGTGATTGCGACGGACGACTGTCCGGCCTCCGCGACCCGCCGCCGGCGCCGATGAAAGGAGTCATCCATGTGGAAACGCGTCGCCGCTGTCGTGGCGTTGACGACGCTGGCCGTCACAGTTCAGGCGTCGCCGGTCATGGCGGGCGCCACGGGGCTCTCGACCGACGGGCTCGCCGCCGCGGCACGCGAGGCGCGATCCCTCGACCCGGCCGACGGTGTGGTCCGGGTCCAGGCAGCGGTGGCCGATGCCGACGTCGCCCAGCCGGTGGGGCGGCACGTCTGCTACCAGGCGTACGTGCAGGGCCTCGGCTGGGACGAGGTCCGCTGTGACACCCAGATCGCCGGCACGATCGGTGAGGGCCAGATGATGGAGGCGATCGCCATCGGTGTGAGCCCCGAGGTGGGCAGCGTCTGCTACCAGGCACACATCCAACGCCTCGGCTGGGACGACGTTCGTTGCAACACCCAGATCGCCGGCCTGGTCGGTGAGGGCTACGGGCTGGACGGACTGGCCATCGGCGTCCAGCTCGGCGGCGTCTGCTATCAGGCACATCTGCAGGGCTCGGGCTGGGAGGAGGTTCGCTGCAACACCCAGATCGCCGGCACCACGAATGAGGCCACACCCCTCGAAGCGATCGCCATCGGCGTCTTCTAGGTTCGTTCACGCAGTCCTTGCCGTCCGATCGATCGGTTCACCACAGCGCTCACGATGTCCTTTCCCGTGACGCGGCGCAGTTGGCGTGATCGGGGCCGGTGGGCCGCCCAGGCGGCCTGCCGGCCCCGCATTCGCCCGCGTGAACCGACCGGGACGGCCACCGGAAGCCCTCCGTGCGGGGTGATTTCGGTGCGTCTGCCGGCGCCTACCGTGGCGGGGGACCAGGCATGGCCGGTGCAGACCTCGCCCGCGGCGTACCCCGCGGCCAGGACGCGTGAGTGACAACGGGAGAGTGATGGAGAGATGCCGAACCAGGTAGCCGTCGGCCCGATCGACTTCGTGCTGCTGGAGTTTCCGGGCGATGCCGATACCAAGGCGTGCGCCGACGCGATCATGGATCTTGTCGAGCGCGGTTCCATTCGCCTGTACGACCTTCTGGTGATCCGCAAAGCGCTCGACGGGTCGTTCAGCGGGGTGGACCTCTCCGAGGTGACGCCCTTCGGCGTGGGTGGGTTCCATGTGTTCGGCGGGGCCCGGTCAGGGCTGCTCGGCGACGATGACCTCAGTACGGCGGCCGAGGTCATGCAACCCGGCACGATGGCCGTCCTGATCGTCTTCGAGAACGCCTGGGCCGCGCCCTTCGTCGCCGCCGCACTGGATGCCGGCGGGGAGATGATCGCTAGCGAGCGCATCCCCGCCCAGGACGTGATCGATGCGCTGGACCGGCTGGAGATCAGTCGCCAGGCCTGAGGAAGGGAAGGAAGTCATGCCGGGACTGTTGCGAGGAATCGCCCGCACCGCCGTGGTGGCCGGTACGGCGAGTGCTGTGGCCGGACGGGTGCAGCGTCACCAGGCGAAGAAGTTCGCCGACCGCGATGCGCAGACCTACGCCGACCGGGAGCAAGCCTACGAGCAGGAAATGGCCGAACGGCGACCCTATGGCCAAGCGGCGCCGGCCCCCGCGGCCGCGCCCCAGCCCACCATGGTCGATCAGCTCCGGCAGCTCGCCGATCTCCGCGACAAGGGCATCCTCACCGATGAGGAGTTCAACGCTCAGAAGGCCCGGATCCTGAGCTGAGATCCGTGGCGCCGAGACCCGGCCGGCCGCCGCATCAGCGGCTCCGGTCGGTGGCGCCGGTCGCCGGGGATTCGAGCCGCTCGATGCTCGTGGGGTAGGCGCGGCGCCCCGCGAGCAGCAGCACGACGGCGCCCACGGCCGCCAGCGGGACGTACCGCATGGCGGCCTGCAGGCCGAGCCGGTCGGCGAGAAGGCCGGTGAGAATCGGGCCGGCGGCCAGGCCGAGCGCGTTGTTGAAGAAGGTGAGCGTGCCGAACGCGGTGGCCCGGACCGACTCTTGTCCGGCGCCATCGCGTACGCCCGGTGGAAGTAACTGGGCAGCCACGCGAACAGCGAGCCGGCGATGAACAATTGGAGCCCGCCACCGAGGTACGCGAGGACCACGGCGGGGGTGGAGAAGAGACTGCCGAGGCGAGCGCGCTGCCTGCCGGCGGCCGGCGACGGCCCCGGGCCGGTGAGTTTGATCAAGGGTGCCACGGACATGACCCGTTCGGTGCTGTAGGCCCCGAGCGGGCTGCCGGTGTAGGTCACCCGGTCGCCGACGCGGAACCCGGTGACGCCGGGACCGGTCGCCTCGATCACACCGGCCGCCTCGACGCCCATTCCGGCGGGCAGCTCAGCGGGGTAGAGGCCGCGGCGGAAGTAGATGTCGGCGAAGTTGAGCCCGGCGGCCCGGTGCCGGATCCGGACCTCGCCCGGACCCGGTTCGCCGACCTCGACCGATTCACATGTCATGACCCCGGGGGGCCCGGGCCTGTCGAAGCGGATGGCCTTGGCCATGCGTGTCTCCTCGGGAACGGTGCCGGCCGGTTTCCGTAACGCCATCGACGCTAGGCGTGATGTCCGAGGGGTGCTTTACTGAGCGGGACAGCTTTCTTATCCCTGCGAGACATCGACGGCGCGACGTGAGACCTTCGCTCCGGTACGCGGCACTCAGCGGCTATCTGCAGCTCTCCCGGTCCTACGGCGTGGACCCGGCGACCCTGATGCGGGCCGTCGACCTCGATCCGGCCGATCTGTCCACGCCCGACAAGTGGGTGCCGGCGGTCCGCGTGGCCCGGCTGCTGGAGCTGTCCGCCCGCGCCTGCGGCCGCGCCGACTTCGGCCTCAGGCTGGCCGAGTACCGCCGGCTGTCCACGCTGGGGCCGCTGAGCCTCGCTCTCCGCGCGGAAGACACGTTGCGTGATGCGCTGGGCCTGCTGATGCGCTACGAACACACCTACAACGAGGCGATCCGGATCCGGCTGGTGGAGGCCGAAGGACTCGCGTCCCTCCGGATGTGGTTGGAACTGGGCGAGCCGGCGCCCACGACCCAGGCGGAGCAACTGGCGGTCGGTGCGCTCCACGGCATCGTCAGTGAGGTCCTGGGCCCCCGGTGGCAGCCGCTGTCGGCGTGTTTCTCGCACGCCGCCCCCGCCGATGTCGACACGCACACCCGGCTGTTCGGCCCTCGAGTGCGCTTCGGCCACAGCTTCACCGGCCTGGTGCTGTACGCGAGTGATCTCGATGCGCCGAACGTGCTCGCCGGCTCGCAGGCTGCGGGGCGCCTCGACGAGATCTTCGCGTCCCTGGCCATCTCACCGGGCCTCACCGTCCCGGAGCGGGTCAGAGACCTGGTGGAAGTGCTGTTGCCGACCGGCCGCTGCGGCGTCGAGCGGGTCGCCCGCACCCTGGGCATGGACCGGCGGACCCTGCACCGGCACCTCACCGCCACCGGGAACACCTTCACGTCCATGGTCGACGATGTCCGGGCCGGTCTGGCCGAGCGGTACCTGTCCCACGAGCGCTACCGGTTGACGGAGATCTCCGAGCTGTTGGGCTTCGCCGCGCCGAGTGCGTTCTCCCGGTGGTTCCGCCACCGGTTCGGTGACAGTCCCCGCCGGTGGCGCGCGCGGCGGGCGGAGCTGCCGACCGCGCTCTAGGTCTGTTCGGCGGCCGCCCGCCGAGCGCCGCGATCTGCTACGCAACCGGCGAGGCGGGGCCTTTCCCCATCGCATTGGCTTTCAGCTGCTCGTACTCGCTCGTGGTGATGGCACCGGAGTCGAGCAGTGCCTTCGCCGACGCGATCTCATCGGTAGCGCTACCTCTGCCTCCGCTCGATGTCGCGACCGACCTGATATAGGCATCCTGCCGCTTCTGCAGCTCCGTCTGGGAAGCGACCGCGCGCTCGGCCATGCCGCTGCCGCGTGCGATCAGGTAGATCATCATGCCGAGGATCGGCAGGAAGACGAGGAACAGAGTCCACAACGTCTTGGCCACGCCGCCGAGATCCTTGCTCCGGAAGAGGTCTCCGAAGATCCAGAACAGGCCCATGAACCAGGCGAAGAAGATGAAGAACTCCAACATCGCCAGCAGGAACGATCCGTTGTCGTCAAACACGTCAGTAGCCCTCCGGATCGGAGCCGACCGAGTCGGCGGCGGGATCAACTTCGTCTCCAGTCCATCCCGTACTCGTCATCTCCGCCTCATCCACCATGGGCTACTTCGGTGTCGTGCGCTATGAGTACCGGGCCCGACGACGCCTCCGGTGGAGTAACGTCGAGGCGTACGTACAGCGGCGTCGACCGTGGGGAGGCCGCCATGACGGCTGGTCGCGCCGAGCCCGGGAGGGGTAGGGCGAGGACGCTGCGCTTCCAGCGCCTCGCCAACGTGATCGTGCGGGTCCTTCTGCGGATGCCGCTTCTGTCCCGGGTGGTCGGCCGGAATCTGCTCATCCTGTACGTCGTCGGACGCAAGTCGGGGAAGCAGTTCGCGGTCCCCGTGACGTACACGCGGTATGAGGGTGACCTGCTGATCGGCTCGCCGTTCGCCTGGGGGAGGAATCTGCGGACCGGGGAACCGGTGGAGGTGCGGCACCTGGGCCGGCGGCGCCTGGCGGACGTGCGCGTGCTGACCGAGGAGGCCGCGGTGGTCGAGAAGTATGGCGTGATCGCCCGGGACGTTCCGACCTTTGCCGGCTTCAACAACATCCGTCTCGACGAGAACGGCGATCCGGACCCCGGCGATCTGCACCTGGCCTGGGCGGCGGGCGCCCGGGTCTTCCGGCTGACGCTACGCTGACCGGCGCGATTCCTCGTCTTGGCGGCGTACCGCCGGACAGGAGTGCTGTGCGCTACGCGGCGCGCACCGGTGCCCCTGGTTGCCGCGCGATACCGTACCGGGATGACCACGCCGTCCGATCCGGAGAACGTCACCGGGTACGGTGACCTGCACGCGCTGGCGCTGGACGCGGCGGTCGCGGGCGTGACCGCGATCCGCGCCGTGACCTCCGAAGACGCCGGCGATGGACGGCTGGCGGTCGCCGACAAAGGCGGCGTAGAGGACTTCGTCACGGCTGCCGACCTCGCCGCGGAGAAGGCGATCACCGCGGTGATCCGGGCGGCCCGCCCCGACGATGAGATCGTCGCCGAGGAATCCGGGGTGAGCGCCGGGAGCAGCGGGATCCGCTGGTACGTCGATCCGCTGGACGGCACCGCCAACCTCGTCGCGGGACGGCCGGACTATGCGGTGAGCATCGCGGCGCACCGGCGCCACGAGCCGGTCGCGGTGGTCGTGTACCGGCCGGCGGATCTGCGCTGGCTCGCCAGCTCGGCCACCGGCGAGCTGCGGGGCAACCTCCGCGTGAGGATCAACGACCCGGAACGGCTCTGCGCCGCGAGGGTCTCGTTGAGCCGACCGCACGATCCCGCCCGCCATGCGGAGGCTATGCGCCTGCGGGAGGCGCTGACGCCGCTCGTCGCGACCGAACGGCGGGTGGGGTCGGCCGCGTGCGCGCTGCTGGAGGTGGTGACCGGCCGGCTCGACGCGTACGTCTCGGTGGACATTCCCCCCTGGGATACGGCCGCCGGGCACGGACTGGTCGAGTTGGCCGGCGGGACGGTGGCCGTCACCCACCTGGGGTCCGGCACGCCTGTTTCCATCGCTGCCGGCCCCAGACTGGCCGCCTTGCTCAGCGCGGCCGTAGCTGGGTAGCCGTCGCCGGAGGCCGGCCGGCAAGCCCGGGACAGCGGGCACGGTGCACCGTCACCGGGGGGCCAGGCTCGCCTGACCGCGTTCGGCGGGAAGGTCGTGGAGCCAGCCGTCGATCATCCACGGCATCCGGACGAGCAGCCTTCCGGTGTCGTATCGGCCGTTCCTGCCCGCCTCCCGTCCGATGTGGTCGGGCCGGACGAGCGCGCCGGGCCGGGAATACACCGCGGCGGTCTTCACCTGCACCGAAGGGGCATTCTCAGCAAGCCATTCCTTGGCGGCGCGCAGTGCCTCCCCCGTGTCGTTGACGCAGCCCACGAGAATGACCTTGGAAAACGCCGACAGATTGGTCGGACCATAGCTGATGGCGGTGTGCCGCAAGCCGTGCCGGCGGTCGATCTCGATCGGCAGCACGATCGGCGCGCCGATGGCCAACCCGTCGAGGAGCCCGGCCAGCACACCACCCACGACGGCGCCGCTCCGGCTGACCGCGACGACCGCGTCCGGCCGGAAGGAAGGATCTGCCTTGATCTTGCAGGCCAGCGCCTCGACGTCGCGGACGACCTGCCGGAACGAAACTTTGCGCCCCCACGAGAAGTACCGGGCGCAGCCGCCCACGATCGCTGTGGCGACCAGGCTGGAGAGAACACCCACGGTGAAATTCGCCGGATCCATGGCTACCTCTCTTGGCGGCGGGCGCTGCCAGGTGGCGGACCGAGACCTGCCAGCATCATACGCAGCGGGCACCACCGAGCCCTGCCATTGTGGAATGGTGATCCGCCCGATGGCCGAACTGCGACGGTGGCATGTGGGGACCAGCAGCGAGATCGTTGCACGTGTCATTCGTCAACCGGCTGGGGGATTGACGTAGCGACAACCACAACCGCGGAACATGCACGGACCTCATGCCCCCGGTCGTGCGCGGCGGCGGCGTCGCCGTCACGCTCCGGAGAACCAGTTCGAGGATCCGGTGCGCTTCGTGCGTAGCCTCGGCATCTGGAAGGGGCCTTAGCCGGTTTCCCGGTGGAAACATGGCTGCCGAAGGCCATGCACCCCGAGTGCTGTCTCATAGAAGCGCAATGCTGCCGCCATCTCGTCGACGGCGTAGTCGGTTGAGGGCGTCCGCGAGCTGGCGCCGCAATTCGGCGAAGGTATCGCCTTGAATACGGACTCCGGATACGCCGCGTGAAGGCTGTCTCTTTGCCGCTGACAGGAGTGAGTCGGCAGCTCTTCTTGCAGCGTATGGCCGGCAAGCGCGCGTCTCGTTCTCCTCAGCTTCGAGCCGCCCCTGCCGATCTGGCGATCCCGTGACAGCGAGGTACCCCTGGATCCGCGTCGTGGCCGTGCTCGCCGGCATCACGGCGCTGCTGGTCATGCTGGTCGTCGTCACGAACGGACTCCTCGAGCAGAGGCAGCGCGACGACGCTGACCGACCCGTCTACGGCAACCTGCGCGACTACCTCAACAAACAGGCCATCGCCGACTACGTCGACCAGCGCCATCCCTACCTCGACCCGGTCTCGCTCGGCGAGGAGCTGACCATGACAGGCGATCCCGGCTATGCGGCGCGACTACACGCCACCCGCGGGAACGACGCCGACCCGGGGTCATATGCAGTCCGGCTCCAGAACGTCGGGACCGAGCCGTTCGATGGTTCGTTCGCGAGAGGCTGTGCATGGTTGGACACGGACGACGGCAAGAGGTTCTATCCGCCTGAGGTGCGGACCCTCATGACCGGCAGTACCCCGCCGGCCACGGTCCACCCCGGCGTCGAGTCCGACATCGTTCTCACCTTCAAGGTTCCGGCGCAGGCCCGACCCGTCCGACTCATACTCTGTCTGCGCCTCGGAAAGACCCACCCCACTGTGCAATGGTGTATGACCCCTGATCGACCAGCTGAAAAGCCTCGCTCACCTGCCGCCACCCGTACGCGCGAGGGGCACACCGTCATACCCCGTGATTGAAGGCCCTGCCTGATCTGCCGATTGCAGCCGGCTGCTGCTACTCAGTGTTCCGGGTCATAGGCGTACGCAGTTCGAGGCCCTACCGCCGCCGCCAGGCTGTCGGCGGGACCTCAACGACTCCGCGTCGATCGCGATGCTGGGCCTGCTCGGCCTGCGGATCTTCGAAGCGTGCGGCGCGAACATCGACAACCTCGGTGAGGAACACGACCATCGGTGATCCGGTTGGACCGGCGCCGAACACCCGATGAAGAGGCGCCTCCCACTTGCGGCGATGCTGAGCCGCTCTTGCCCTGGGCTTGAGTTTGGCCTGTGATGCTGGTTCCAGAAGCCATCCGGGTCCGAGTGGCAGAGATCCCCGGGCCTGGCTGAGCACATGCAACGGCCCTCCTTCGGGAGGGCCGTCGTGCTGCAACGGGCAGGCAAGCCACGTGTACGCTCCGTCGGCCAACTCCTCGATGATGGGCAGATGACGCCACGAGGCCCGCCACGCGCCGGGAAGGGCTGTTTGCCTGTATGGGGCCGGGAGGCCGATGAGAATCATGGCGTGGACTGTGCTGACGGCGACTGTGAGCACGACTGGCACTATGCGCCGGCACGCAGCGTGCTCGGGGCGCTGGAGCGGGGTCGGGGGATTGCCGTCGCCCGGCTTCGCGCCCGGCCGGAGGATGCCCGGCTGGTTTACGAGTGCATCGGTCGTGACACCAGATGGAACCACTACGTCGACAGCCGTGAGGTCTACCTGGCCAGGCTGGTCCGCGACCTGGACCTCGATCTGGCTCCCTTGGTCGCGCAGCTGCATGCCTGCGGCCCCTTGCCGCCGCCGTCGGAGCCGTACGATCCCGATAGCGATGCGGACATGTTCGATCTCCCTGCCGGGATCCTGGCGGTGCTCGCGGTTGGCGGTGACGAACAGGCCCTCGAGACGCTGCGCGACTACGTGAGCAACGGCGCCCGCTGGACTGATGCCCTGACCATGATCGCCCGGTGGTGGCCGGTGGAGTGGTGGGACGATCTATGGCTCCAGGCGGCCGTGCGCGTCGATACCGTCGAGGCGACCGAGTTCTGGCCGGCTGAGCAACCCTGGCGACGTTGGCGCGGCCGGGACGGGGGACTCGATGCAGCCTTCGACGCCGCCATCCGCGAGCGTCCGATCGCCGCTGTCGCTCCGCGCGCGAACCTGGCGGCGTTCTCTGCGGCACAGCTTCTCGACTTGATGCAAGCCGTCGGCACCGACAGTGGCACCCTCAACCTCACGTTCGGGACCGCTCGGCACCAGGGACGTGAGCTCCTGGAACTGCTGAACCTCGCGGAACGACTGGGACCCCCCGGCCCGACGGGCGTGTTCGGCATCCTGCTCGAGCTCGGCCAGCAAGTATCTGCGAGTTCCCTTCGAACGTTCCCAAACGCACCCATGGACTTGAATGTCGCGATGCTTTCTGACGCGCTCGACCGGCTCGACCGCGACAACGACGGGGAATGGTGCGGCTACGACCTACTTACCGAGAAACTCGCCCGGGTCCTCGCCGGCACACCACCGGCCGCCCATCTCGACGCGAAGGACAGACTCGTACGCCGGTTGATCCACCTGACCACCGGCTCACCGCACACATACGAACGTGCCAGCTACCTACGCAGCCTGCTCCTGTTGGATCACCAAGCCCCGGAGCATCTGCCTATCTACCTGCTCGACTGCGAAGCCGACGTGCGATTGCTCGCCGTGCGGCACACCGCGCTTACCGACGACGCCCGCCGCTGGCTCGTCGAACTCCGCGACGACCCGATCGAGCATGCCCATATCAGAGCCGCCGCGACCGAACGACTTCACACCCTTGACCATCGGCCGGAGGAAACTGCTGAAGATACCCGCTGACTTCGGCTCCGGCACACTCTCATGCCGCTTCAACGCGGCGGCGCAGATCGTATTCCAGTGACACGGCAGGCCCGACACGAAAGAAGCGACAGCATGCGAGCGAGCGACGTGACGCAACGGTCATACCTTGGTACGGGCAACCTCGTTGTCGCGAGCATCCTCTTGGCCGTCGCCGCATGCGGTCATGTGGATCCGCTTCACCCGGCGCCGGGCAGGACACCCTTCCGGTCCCCGACTGTGGATATAGTCCAGCGATGATCGATGGGCAACACGAGATATCCGCTGGTGGGGTGTCCCATTGGGTTCGCGTGGCGGGGGCATCCCGGCCGGGGACGCCGGTGGTGCTCGTCCATGGCGGGCCCGGGGCCAGCGCCTGTCCGTACGAGGCGATCGGCGACCGATTGGCTCGGCGAGTGCCGGTCGTCTTCTATGACCAGCGCGGTTGCGGCCGCTCGGGAAAGCCGGCGCAGGCGGACACGTACACGTTCGCCCGGCTGGTTCGAGACCTCGACGAGCTACGCGTCGCGCTGGGCCTCGAGTCTTTCGTGCTGTGGGGAGTGTCGTTCGGTGCCGTGCTCGCCGCGGAATACGTGGTGACGTATCCGCGGCGGGTGTCGCGGCTGATCCTGCAGGCCCCGCCGATTGTGGGGCCGTTGCATCCGGGCGCGATCGCGTTGCAGCCCGCGGCGATCGATGCTCTTGCCACGCCGGTCACCCGGGCAGCACTGCGGGCACGGCTGGACGGCGTGGAGGATCCGGTGCAGCGCGTATGGCTGGCTCATGCCGTTCTCGCCGAAGATGTGGTCACCCGGCGGCGTCTGGCCTTACGGAATCCGGATGGCGGAGCGGATAGCG
Source organism: Couchioplanes azureus (assembly GCF_014648355.1). Classification (GTDB taxonomy): domain Bacteria; phylum Actinomycetota; class Actinomycetes; order Mycobacteriales; family Micromonosporaceae; genus Actinoplanes; species Actinoplanes azureus. The sequence continues at coordinate 106,660 of NZ_BMQY01000012.1, read as the reverse complement.
ACGGGAAGGACGAGCCGGATTTCGGATTCAACGAGACGATGGCCCGCGCGCTGCTGGCGACCATGAGAACGGACCTCATCGACGATCTGGCGGACCTCGATACCGCTACGCTGGTCATGGCCGGGTTGTGGGACGGCAACGTCGGAGTGGACAGTGCGCGTGATCTGGTCGTGCGCCTGCGCAATGCTTCCTTGCACCTGTTCCACCGCAGCGCGCATTCTCCGCACGACGAGGAGCCGGATGAGTACCTGGCGGCGATTGAGGCCTTCTTGGTCAATGGATGACCTGCGGTCCGGCTTCCGCGGGAGCACTGACGGTTGCGTTGCGCCATGCTCGCCTCCCGGAGTGCTGCGGACGTCGTGGACGGCTGCCACACGCCCCGGGCATCCGCGTACATGCATTGACCGTGTTTCTACTCTCGTAGATGTCAGCGACCCGCGGGCAGGGAGGGTTGGACGACGGCATGGTCAACGCGAACTGGGCACAAGCGGCGGCGACCGCCATCCTCGCCGTCATCGGACTTTGGATTGCGCACAACTACCGTCGGCAGGTCGGGCTCAAACTCGTCGAGCGTCGTATCGACGCGTACATGGGCCTGTGGGCGATCCTGGCGGCCGCGTCACCAGGGCGTACGAGCCCACTCGATCGGGTCGAGCGGCAGAAGGTGCGCGACGAGATGAACCGGTGGTACTTCGACGACGGCAACGGCATCCTCATGTCGACGCCGGCGCGGGACCTGTGGATTGCCGTCGCGAGCAACCTCACCTGTCCCGTCGCTTCGCTGCGACCTGCGGCCCTGGCGGCGGAGCTCGCCAGCCTGGCCGAGGCCGACGCCGATCGCCGTCGCGGGTGCGTGTGCATCAGCCAGGCATCACTGCTGCGGCACCAGATGAAGGCCGACCTGAGCCTGCACAAAGGTCTCTACTACCGCCCCGAGCTGGGCACCGCTGACCGGGACTTCTTGCGGGGCTGCGGGATATCGCCCTGGCGCCGGCCCTGGCGCCCGCCCGGCTGGAGAGCCCGGACACGGGCGAGCCGCCTGTCGGCCACGGGTGCCTCCGGCGCCCGCCTGTGCGTCTGCGGTGGCTGCCAGCCCGCGGCGCTGCCGCCCGGCCCTCACGCCACCTGACGGGTTGATGGACGCGCTGCGCCCGCCTACGAGAGGCTCGGCGGGTTCGAGGGCACCGGTTCGGGGTCCGAGCGTCCTGCGGGCGGGCCGACTCGCCGGCTGAGGCCCACCGCCGCCCAGACGCAGAGGGCGAGGGCGGCGAGGAGGTAGGCGTTGCCGAGGACGTGCTCGATCGGGCTCCAGCCGTACTCGCGTCTTTGCCCCCATGGTGGCCACACGAACGGGCGGGCCACGAAGACCGCGGTCCATGCGACGCTGGCCGACCGGCTGCGCTCCCACAGCGCCAGCCCGATAGGCGCGGCCCAGACCCAGTGGTGGGACCACGAGACAGGAGACGCCAGCAGCATGGCCAACGCGCCCAGGCCGGTGCCGAGCAGCCGGTCGCCGCGGCGCCACCACACGGCGCCGAGGACCACGGCCGTGAGAGCGAGCGGCCCGGCGACCGCGAGCCAGAGGGAGGTCGGCGGCGGAGCGTCGAGCAGCCGGGTGAGCGCGCCGAACACCGATTGGTTGTGGGCCAGCTCCGGGGGACCGACCCGGCCTGCCTTGATGAGATTGTGGGTCCAGTAGGCCTGCGCCGAGTCGGGGATCACCGCGAACCCGACCGCGACGGTGCCGGCGAAGGCCAGCAGCGCCCGTCCCGCGATCGTACGCCGACCGGCCAGCACCAGCAGCACGACGAACACGAGCGGGGTCAGCTTCACGCCGGCGGCGATGCCCACGAGCACGCCGGACCAGCGCCGGTCCGGCCGCACCAGATCGATGAGCAGCGCCAGCATGAGCAACAGGTTGATCTGACCGAAGGTGAGGTTCTGCCACACCGGCTCCAGCGCGAACGCACCACCGGTCAGCAGTGCGACCAGCCACCCGGGGAAGGTACGGCCGAGCGCGCGGCCCACCAGCAGGACGACCCCCGCCAGCGCGGCCACCGAGACCGCGGTCCACAGCGCCGTGGCGAGCCAGCCCGGAAGCGGCGCCAGCGGCACCATCGCCACCGCCGCGAACGGCGGATAGGTGAAGCGCAGGTTGGTGGCCGGGTCGCGGGACCCGTAGAGAGGCAGACCGTCGAGCACGAGCCGGCCGCCGTACTGGTAGACGGAAAGATCCACGAACCCGCCGTGGACGCTGAGCTTGGCAGGGGCATCCACCCAGGCAGCCACGCCTGCCACGACGGCAGCGGCAAGGATCACGGCCAGGATCGGGCCGCGCCCCTCGAGCGCGCGTGACCGCGTCACCGGACTACGTCCCAGCCGGAGGCGGGGATCCGGTCGCGCACCCAGCGGATGCGAAATCGCAGCGAGAGCAGCACGGCCGCCTTCATGAGGACACCACGATCGCATCGTAGGGTGCGCGGGAGCCCGCTCCGCGCCGGGGACCGGATTTAGATCAAGGTACGGCGCAGTCGGCGGTGGCGGGCAGCTGCGGATGCTCGTCATGGCCGATTGTGTCGACTATGCCCGGATTGCCCCGGCGGGTGGCGGCCGCGAGTCCGCTGCACCTCCCGTTCAGGAAACCGGCGGCGCCGGCCTCGAGCCGTGCAGCTCGACCTCCCACAGGGCGGCGCAGACGTCGTCGAGACCCTGCCGCAGGTGCCGGCGATAGGTGCTGAACGCCATCCCGGCGCGCCGGGCTGCCGCCTCCTGGGTGGGCGCGCCGGAGAAGTACGTGGCCACCAGCGCCTGGTGCGCCTTGACGCTCCTGGCGTTGCGGCCCACGTCGTCGACCGCCTGCTGGATCAGGGTGCGCAGGTCGTCGACGGCGTCGGTGGAGTCCGCCACGAGCCGGGTCCTCAGCAAATCCACGACGGCGAAGGAGCGCGGCGTTCGCCAGTGCTGCAGGGCCTCGCGGACCGCTCGGTCGAACGCCTCCCGGGCGGTGCCGGACGGTGCCGCCGGAGCCGGGACGTGCGTCTGGGTGATGACGTGGTCGATCCACGTCTCGAACGGCACCTGACGCCAGTCGTTGACGAACAGCGCGTAGGTGCGGTCGCCGACCTTGGGCCGTACCCCGGCGTCGGTCATGACTCCCTCGAGCCGTTCGGCCCACGCTTCGTGGTCGTGGAAGACGAGCATCCCGTACGCGCGACCGCGGGCACGCGCCACCTCGGCATGCGCCCGCGAGATGTTCAGGTTGATCACCTGGGAGGGCACCTCGTGCGCCTCGGGATGGACGCAGAACCGGGTCATGCTGATGTGTTCGCCGGGTCGCGCCGGGGCGGTGCTCATGCAGAACTTCCAGGCCGCGGCGACGACCGGGTCGACGGCGATGTCCTGCTCGTCGGGCGGGAACGGCAGGTCCAGCCGGGCCGAGAACGCCACCGGACGCCCGCTGGAGACCAGCCGGAAGAGGCTGAACGCCTCGGGCCGCTTGCCCAGCCAGTACCGGACGAGCGCGGCGGACGCGGCACCCTCGGTCGCGGTGGCCATCTCCACCACGGTGTCGATGTCCCCGGGGCGCAGCGGTTCGTCGTGGACCGCGCCTTCCCGGTCCCAGACCTGGGTGCGGGCGATCGCCGGCACCTCGCGGAACAGGTAGAAGATCTGGCTGGAGAGTTCGGCCGTCTGGCCCTCGGGAGCCTCGCGCAGCAGACGCAGGTACTCCGCGGTCAGCTTGCGCTTCATCGCCGTGAACGCGGTGGGTGCCCGCCAGCGCAGGTCGGCGATGACGGCCTCGCGGGCGGCGTCGTGCGGGTAGATGCCCCGCAAGGTGGCCTCCATGAACGGCAGCCCGCGCAGCCACGCGAACAGCGGGTGGGCGTCCTCTTCCGGTAGCGCGGCCTGCAGGAGCTCCTCGGTGGTGGTGTGCGCCTGCGCGGCGACCTCGAGCGCCCGCCGGTGCGCCGGTGACGGCACCTCGCCGATCAGGCCGGCGATGAGGGTGCGCAGCGTCTCGCCGGAAGAGGACCAGTTGCCGGCCGCGCCGGGATGCGCCGCGTCCACGGCCGCGGCCAGCGACAGCGCCAGCGGGTTGCCGCCGGCGAGCCGGACGAGGGCGTCCTGGCGGTCCGCGCCGACGCCGCTGACCGTCAGCAGCCTCCGCGCCTGCTCCTTGTCGAGCGGTGCCAGCTCGGCGACCCGCAGTGCCTGCGCCCACCCCGGGTCGGCCGTCCATTCCGCCATGGGCGCCTGCCGGCCGGCCAGGACCACCAGCGCGCCGTCGGCGATCCGCGGCAGGAAGTGCTGCCACAGCCAGGGCTCCAGCCACTGGCAGTGCTCGAAGGAGTCCACCACCAGGACGACGTCGCAGCGGTCCAGCACCGGCTGCGCGGAACGCTCGAACTCGGCGGGGGAGCGGCCGACGTACCGGCCGTCGAGCTCGACGAGCATGCGCCCGGCGTGCCGCGCGGCGTCGCAGAGCCGTTTGGCCAGCGTCGATTTGCCGATGCCGCCCGGGCCGTGCACGTACAGGACCGGCGCTGCCGCCGGTTCCCCGCGCAGCGCCTCGTCGAACGCCGCCAGTTCCTCCCGGCGACCGACGAACGCCCGGGCCCGCGCCTGCCGCAACCGGTCCGCCAGCGAACGGGCCGGCGGTGCCTTGCCGTTGTCGTCCATGTGCCCTCCCCGGGCAGACATCCTGGCACGCCGCCCACCGTCGACGATCACCCATGGGACACGCCTTCAGGTGACGGGGTTCTCGGCGGTCCTGCGCAGCAGGTCGAGCCAGGAGGCGAGGGAGCCGTCGAGGGCCTCGCGCAGATTGTCCGGGTCGGCCCGGACCACGTTGCCGTCCCAGGACTCGGCGGTCCGCACGATCGTGGCGTCGCCGTCGGCGGTGAAGGTCCACTCGTGGATGCCGGTGATGCCGTGCGCGGGACCTCCCCAGAGGATGCGGTGCGGGGCGTCCATCGCGTACACGGTGGAGGCGATCTGCAGGCCCGCGGTGCTCCAGTGGAACGTCGCTCCCGTGCGCAGGGGCCCGTCGGCGTACGCGGTGTCGATGTCGCCCTGCCATGCGGTCCAGCCGTCGACGTTCGTGTGCAGATGCCACACCCGGTTGATCGGGGCGGCGATCCGGATCTCGCGGCGCACGACGACCGCGGCGTCCTCTTCGATGTTCGTAATCATGGTCAGTCCTCCAGGCCGTACCGGCGATCACCGGTGTGCCCATGACTCTGCACCCCCGCGATGGCCATTCGCGTGGCCGACCACTGCTCACTTGTACTCAGTGGTGTTCACGGCAGACGCGGCGGCTCCGCGGCGATCGCCGCAGAGCCGCCGCTGTCCGGGCGGAACGGTTCAGGGCCGTCGGATGGTGGTGAAGGCCATGAGGGCGCTGAGGACCAGCAGGCCGGCGCCGGTCCAGGCGAAGGCGCCGCCGATGCCGAGCGCGGCGGTCAGTGGCTGCACGGCCAGCGGAGAGAGGAACTGGCCGCCGAAGATCGCCACCACCAGGCCGCTGAGGATGCGGCCGCGGCGGGCCGGGGGTGCCACTTCCGCGAGACGCAGATTGAGGTTCGGCACGACGATGCCGACGCCGGTGCCACCGACGAGGATGCCGGCGACGAGGGCCGCAAGGCCGGCGGCCGTGCCGACGAGGAGCCAGCCGGCACCGAGCAGCGCGACCGCGAGCGCGGTGATCGCACCGGCCGACAGGCGGGACCGCAGGCGGGGGAAGGCGAGCGCCCCGAGGATCCCGGTGACGGTGGAGCCGGCGACGACCATCCCGGTGACCGTGGTGCCGGCGCCGAAGGCGGGCAGGTGGAACGGCAGCTGGGTGGGCGCCATGAAGAACACGACGGTGGCGACCAGGACCAGGGCATAGGTGCCGGCGATCCACCGTACGGCGCCCGGCGCGGTCCTGGCGTCCGCAGCCGCGGCCTGGGCGGTGGTCCGGGCCGGCTCGCGGATCGCCAGCGCCAGCGGCAGCACGAGCAGGGCCACGGCATAGATCAGGAACGGCGTACGCCAGGAGACCCCGGCCAAGGCACCGGCCAGCGGTAGGAACACCACTCCGCCGATGCTGGCGAAGGCCTGTTGCAGGCCCAGGAAGGTCGCCCGGCGGGGTCCGCCGAACCAGTCGGTGATGATCGCACCGATCGAGGTCATGATGCCGCCCACGGCGACGCCGAGCAGGGCGCGGCTGGCGATGACGGTGCCGAGGCCGGGCAGGAAGTAACCGGCGGTGCCGGCAACCGCGAACAGTGCGAGAGAGGTCACCAGGATCGGGCGCCGGCCGAGGCGGTCGGCGAGTATCCCGGCGATCGGGGCGGTCACGGCGATCGCCAGCGACGTGACCGTCAGCGTGAGGCGGACCAGCACCTCCCGGCCGGCGAACTCGGTCGACATGGCCGGCAGGCTCGGCGCGATCACCGCCGCCGCCATGATGGTCAGCATCGCGGCGGTCAGCACTCCGGCGCGTGCCGGGACCGACGGGGCCGACCCGGCCGGCGTGGTCGTCGTCATCTCAGGTCCTCGGAGTCTGGGGGCGGACCGCCGTGCCCCGGACGGCTCCCGGGGCACGGCGCGGGCGGTCACTTGCCGTGCGGGCCGGGGGCGGCGCTGCCGTGGTAGGAGGGCAGGTCGGAGACCAGCCTGGTGAGCTCGGCGTCCTGCGCGTAGCGGCGCCGGTGCAGCTCGGCGATCTTGTCGCCGAAGTCGGGGTCGTCCTCGTCGGTGATGTCGTAGGAGTCGAACTTCTCCACCAGCGGCAGGCCGACCCGGTCGGTGTTCGCGTGCGCCGGGTGGGTCAGGTACTCCCAATAGCCGTCCAGGTCCTCCAGGACGAACACCGCGCCGTACTCGAAGTCGCCGCCGAAGTCGCGGCCGACCACGAAGGACTTCACCGCGGGGATGGCGCGGCCCTGGTTGCGCAGGCTCTCCATCGCGATCTCGATCTGCTCCGGGCTGGCGTCCTTCTTCAGCGTGAAGCGGTTGCCGTGGTAGATCATCGAACTCTCTCCTTCGGGGCGGTTGCGGTACCGGGGATCACCGGGTACGCCACCGATCCTGGCGAGGGTCGCTGTCCAACCGCGCTACCGGCGACTGCTCGACGCTGCTCACTTCTGATCAGGGCCGTGCGGAGGACCCGCGACGGGAAAGCACGGCAGATCACGGACAATCGACCACGTTCCAGCGTGGTCGTGGCGACACCATGGGTGTCGTGCGATGGCGTTCGCCGTCATTCCCGGGGATCTGGCCCCGCCGGCCGATTCCCCGTCCACGCGAGGAGACCGACATCATGATCCGTCCATTGTGCATTGCCCTCGTTGCCGCTACCGCTCTGCTCACCGGAGCGTGCGGCTCCGGCGACGACTCCGGTGAGGCGCCCTACCAGCCGCCCGTGCGGTCCGAGCGCACCGGCGTCGTCCCCCGAAACCAGCCGCAGGAGGAACCCGCGGAGCCGGCGGCGAATGGCGCTGTGCGGGTCCACGGGCGGGTGGTGTACGCCGGCTCGGGCGAGCCGTACGGGGGCGCCTGGGTGGAATTCACGACCGTCTTCGACGAGAACGTGCACACCACCACGGACAGCAACGGCTACTACAGCCTTCCTGTGCCTCCGGGCGTGTACACCGCGCTGGCCGGCGATGAGCCCGATGCCGATCTGGAGTTCAGTGTGTCGAACCTGGCGGGCAACACGGTGTCCATTCCACCGGACAACGTCGTCAACTTCGTGGTGACGCCGACCGGATAGGTGACGCTGCACCTTCGGTTGCCTCGCCGTACCTTCCCCTCCGCGGGTGGGCGAGGCATGCTCGATCGCCGGGCCGGTCCGCCGAAACGAGGAGACACCATGCCCCAGCCTTGTGCGCGGCAGAACGACCCGGTCACGGGCACCGACGTACACGTCCTGCTGGTGCCGTCGCCGGGCGGGCCGGTGCCCACGCCCACGCCGATGCCGTTCGCCGGACGGCTGATGACCGGCCTCTCCACCGATGTGCTGATCAACGGCCTGCCCGCCGCGGTGCAGGGCAGCGTGGCGCAGAACGTGCCACCGCATGTCGCCCCACCGCCGGCCACGTTCGGCAAGGCGCCCACCAACCAGGGCCGGGTGGTGCTCGGCTCGACGACCGTGCTGGTCAACGGCAAGCCGCTGGCGCGGGCCGGCGACCCCGTGGCCACCTGCAACGACCCCGCGGACCTGCCCGCCGGCACCATCGCCGGCGGATCCACCGACGTACTCGCGGGATGAGCCGGAGACGGCCTCTTCGGGCATCTCAGGATGCCCGAAGGTCTGTCCTGTGACGGGTCCCGCCGAGCACCGGCGGACTGCACGATGGCGTGGCGTCCGCCATAGACCCGGGAGACCAGATGTCGCTGAGCTTGGGGCGTCCGCGGCGGCGCAGGATCGCCGCCGTGACCGCGCTCGTGCTGGTGCTGGGGACCGCCATCGCGATACGGACCCAGCCGCGTGTCCTGGCCGCCGAGGTGCCGGTACCGGGACAGATCGCCTTCAGCCGCTCCGCCCCGCCCTCGTCGGCCGGGTCCCCGTCGCCGCCGACGTCCGAACCGGAGGTCACCGCGGCCCTTGCCGCCCCTCCGCGGCCGACCCACCTGGCGCGGGTCGTCGCGGTGCCGCCGTACCAGCCCGCGGATCCGTTCGCGTCCGCGTCGACGGCGGCCGAGTTCGAGCCGGCGTGGAGTCCGGACGGCAACCGCATCGCCTACACGTGCGCCGACGGCGGGACGAGCGGCACCGCGATCTGCGTCGCCGACGGGAACGGTGCAAGCGCCCGCAAGGTGACCGATCCTCCACCGCGCTCCTTCGACGGTGAGCCCACGTGGTCGCCGGACGGCACCCGCCTCGCCTTCACCCGGTCACAGTGGATGATCGAGGTCCCGTCGAGAACGGCCATCCGGACGGTCCCGGCGGACGGCGCGGAGGGTGACACGGCTCCCGTGGTGGACCTCGACGAGGTGCGGGCATCCCACCCGAGCTGGTCGCCGGACGGCCGGCGGATCGCCTACCAGCACGTCAGCTACGACAGCGGCGCGGAGCGGTGGACCGCCCGGATCGTGGCGGTCACCCCGGCCGGCACCGGGGCCACCGACCTGACCGACGGGCCGGACGACACCGACCCGGCCTGGTCGCCGGACGGGCTCAGGCTGGCGTACGTCGAGCGTGCCACCGCAGGTGCCGGGACGCTGATGGTGCTCGACGTGGCGGCCGGGACCAGCACACCCCTCGTCCGGCCCGCGGGTGGCGAGATCGAGGTCGAGTTCGCGGCCGAGCCGGCGTGGTCACCGGACGGCCGGACGATCCTGTACACCTGGTGGAACTCGTACGACGACAGCGGCGACATCCGGGCGGTGCCCGCGGCCGGGGGAGAGAACATCCCGGTGGCCACCGGACCCACCGACGACCGGCACCCCACCTGGCGCCCGACCGCCGACCTGCACGTGACGGTCGGGGCGGCGCCGCTGCCGCTGCAGTTCGGCCAGCCGGGCACGATCGTCACCACCGTGACCAACGGGGGGCCCGCGCCGGCCCGAGCGGCGCGGCTGACCGTGCAGCTGCCCGCCGATCTCGACGCGCCGGCCGTCGAGCCCGCGACCTGCGATCTCGACGCCGGACGGGTGACCTGCGAGCTGGGGGACCTGGCCACCGGTGCCTCGGTGGCGGTACGGGTCACCGGCCGGCCGGACACGTTCGGCACCGTTGCGGTGACCGCCACGGCGACGAGCGGGACGGCCGACCTGGATCCCGCCGACAACACGGTCCAGGGCCGGTTCGAGGTGGAAGGCACCGATCTCGCCGCCACCGCGGTGGCTCCGGTCGGTCCCGTTCTGCTCGGCGAGATCGTCGCGTACACCGTGACGGTGCAGCGGGTCGCCGGTGACGGTGTCACGGGCGCCTCCGTCGAGATCACCCTGCCCGACAACGTGACCTTCGCCGGCGTGGACCCCGGCGCGGGCACTGCGTGCTCGCCGACGCCGGGGGCACCGTTGCGCTGCGCACTGCCGCCCCTGGGCGTCGAGAGCGACGACTCCGCCACCGTGGTCGTGCGGGCCACGGCCACCGCCCTGGGCGAGAGGACCGGGTCGGCGCAGGTCACCTCGCCGACCCGGGACGTGAATCCGGCCAACGACACCTCGGCGTTCACCACCAGGGTCGTGGGGGCCGAGCTGGCGGTGGCGAAGCAGGCCCCCACGTCGGCCGCGGTGGGGGAGGAGTTCGGTTACCTCATCGGCGTACGCAACGGCGGCGAGCGCGCGATCTCGGGCGCGACGCTGGTCGACGAGCTGCCGGACGGCGTGACCGTGGTCGCCGCGGAGTCGGCCTCCGCCGATTGCACCGTCACGACGTCCCCGGCCACGGTGGTCTGCTCCTTGCCGCCGCTTCCCGGCACCGAGGGCGTCCCGGCGACGGCAGACCTGGTGCAGGTGCGAGTGCGGGTCCGCGCCACCGCGCCCGGTCCCGTCCGCAACACCGCCTGCGTACGCGCGGTGCTCCCGCCGGAACCGGCCGAGCCGGCCACCCCCGGCGCGGCGCCGAGGCGGGTCTTCGAGGACTGCGACGACGTGACGACCCAGGTCGATGCCGGCGACCTCGCCGTCGGCGTGACCGCGTCCGCGCCGGTCGGCTATGTCGGTGGACGGATCCGGGCGAGCGTCGTCGTGCGTAATGCGGGTACGGCGACCGTACCGGCCGCAGTGCGGTTGCGTCTGCCCGCGACCGCCTGCGAGACGCCGGCGGCGGCGGGGTGCGCCGCCGCCAGCCGCGACGTGTCCCTGGGCATGCTGGCACCGGGAGCGGCGGTCACCGTGCCGGTGCAACTCGTGCCGGTCGCCCGCGGCCCCGCGACGGTGGCGGCTCAGGTGCTGCCCGCGACGTTCGACCTCAGCGATCGCAACGACCGCGCCCAGGCGACCGTGTCGATCAGGCAGCCCACGCTGGTGGTGGAGCCGCCGATCGGACCGCCCGGCTTCGTGACGTCGGTACGGGGCACGGAGTTCCCCCCGGCCGCCACGGTCCGGCTGGCGTGGAGCCGTGGCCTGACGCTGACCCGCGCGGCGCCCGTCGTCGTCGGGTCCGACGGCACCTTCCGGACGCCCATGCTGGTGGCCGGCCGGGACGATGCGCTGGGCCCCCGGCAGGTCGTCGCGGTGACCTCGGGGCTGCCGCCGGTCAAGGCCGGTTTCCTCGTCGTACCGGCGACGCTGGATCCACCGGACTTCGCCGTCCGCAACTGAACCCCCGGCGTCCGGCACGGATGCGGACGCCGCCACGGCCGACGGCCGCGGCGGCGTGGGGATCGGCCGGCTATGCGGCCGGTGCGGGAACGACCCGGTTGCTGCCACTGACCAGCAGCAGCGTCTGGCACCGGTCGGCGGGCGTCGCGGTGAGGTCGGCCCCGGCGGTACGGCAGGTCGTCCGCAGGCTGAGCCGGCGGCCGGCGGGGACCTCGATCGGCGACACGAAGTGGTAGTCGATGTCGCGGAAGTTCGCCAACGCCATGGTCAGGATCGCGTCGTCGCCCACGAGCACTTCCACCCTCCCGGTGTCGCCCTGCGGGTTCTGCAGCACCAGGTCGGTGATCACCAGCGTGTTCCGCTCGGGCACCACGTGCGGGTCCACCACCGTCGTACCCGGGGCGCCCTCCGTGCGCATCCGGAGCCGGGCCGGCGTCGTCTTGGTCTTGGCCGCCGCGCTGCCCGGGCTCTTGGTGGTCTTCGGGCGGGTCCCCCCGCCGCTCGCGTCCTCGGCCTTCTCGTCCGCCGTCTGCGCCTTCTGATCGGCGGCCTCCGCCTTCTGGTCGGCGGTCTCGGCCTGCGCCGACACCTCGGCCAGCGGCTCCTGCACGGCCTCCTTGGCGGCCGATTCGGCCGCCGGCTTGACCAGGAAGAACCACCCGGCGAGCAGCAGCACGGCCAGGGCCAGCAGGCCGGCGGCGAGCCGGCCGGCGGCCCTCGGTACCGCCGCGGTCTGCAGCAGCGCCGCGTCGAGCACGACCGGCGTCTCGCCGTCGGGGGTCACCAGAACCTGGAAGGGATGCGTGACCGGTTGCCCTCGCCACAGGACGCGCCGGTTCCGGGCGGTCAGACGGACGAACGCCGCCTGGCCGGGTCCGACCGTGAGCGTCGGTGGCTGGGCCCGGAACGTCAACAGCCGGTCCGGGTCGTCGCCCGCCACGGTCACGGTCACCGGGACGTTGCCACGGTTGTCGACGGCGACCTCGTGACGCGCCTGGTACCAGGCGCGGGACGTGCGGGGCAGCACTTCCGCGCCGACGTTCAGGAGCGGCTCCACCCAGATCGTGCCCTCGGGTGCCACGGCATCGTCCGCGTGGAGCGAGGGCCGGACCCGTACGGCGAAAGGGATCTCGCCGGCGGGAGGGGGCGGCGACCGGAGCGGTTGGAACACCACCCGCGCGGTGGTCTCGTCGCCCGGATACAGGTTGGCCGAGGGCGGCTCGACGGTGGCCCAGGCCGCGGCGTCGCCGACCACGTCGAATTCGTACGCCTCGACCAGATCGCCGGTGTTGCGGACGGTCAGGTCGCAGGTCGCCTCGCTTCCGGGCAGCACCCGGAGCTCCGGAGTGCCGAGCATCGCATGGGTCGTCATGGGCGCGACCGTACGGAGGCGCCGACGCCGTGCCAGGCGCCGTGCGGGTACACCTGAGGGCAGAAATCGCCGCCCGTTGAGCCCACGTTGACTGGGCGGTTGGTGCGCCGGCGCATGCTCTGGCGAGTGGTCGGAGCGACATCGTGGAGGGGCGGCCGCCATGGCAATGCGAAGGGTTCCGGTGTACCTGCACGCCAGCGATCCGATCTCGTACGCCGGGGTGGCCGGTCAGTTGCGCCCCCGTCCCGAGATCCGGTTGCTGGGATCCGACGAGACGAACCAGGCCGACGTCGGTCTGGCGGTCGTCGACGGCGTGGACAACGAGGCGCTGCGGGTCCTGCGCGAGCTGCGCTGCGCCGGCGTACCCCGGTTGGTGATGGTGGCCACCCGGATCGACGAGGCGGATCTCGGCCCGATCGTCGAGGTCGGGGTGTCCGGGCTGATCCGCCGGGGGGATGCCACGCCGGACCGGCTGGTCACGGTGATCACCAGCGCCGTGCAGGGTGAAGGAAGCGTGCCACCCGACCTGCTGGGCCACCTGCTCAGCCAGGTCGGCCGGCTGCAACGGCAGGTGCTCGGCCCGCGGGGCTGGACCTTCTCGGGCCTGACCGAGCGGGAGATCGACGTGCTGCGCCTGGTGGCCGACGGGTTCGACACCGCGGAGATCGCGCTGAAGCTGTCCTACTCCGAGCGCACCGTCAAGAACGTCCTGCATGACGTCACCGCCCGGCTGCATCTGCGCAACCGCACCCATGCCGTCGCGTACGCCCTGCGGCACGGGCTCATCTGATCGCCGTCGCGCCGAGGGGGTACGGATGATCCACGAGGTGGACGATGCCCTGCGCAGCCTGCTGCGGGGCGGAGCGCTCGAAGGCAACGACGTGGACATCGTGCTGGACGCACCGACCAAGGACTGGGCCGCCCGGCGCAACGCTCCGACGGTCGACATGTACCTGTACGACATCCGCGAAGACCTGCGCCGGCGCCAGCGCGGGCTGATCAACGAGTACGGCGACGACGGCCGGGTGACCGCACGGCACCTGCCCCCGCGGTACGTCAAGATGTCGTACCTCATCACTGCCTGGACCCAGCGGCCGGAGGACGAGCACCGGCTGCTCTCCTCGCTGCTGGTCACGTTGCTCGGCTACGAGGCGCTGCCGCCCGAGGTGCTGACCGGCTCGCTCGCCGCCCTCGGGATGCCGGCGCCGATGACGGTGGCGTTGCCGCCACCCGAGGACCGCGCGTTCGCCGACGTGTGGACCGCGCTCGGTGGTGAGCTGAAGCCGTCCCTCGACGTGGTGGTGAGCGTGCCCGTCGAGGCCGGGCGTCGCTACCCGGCCGCAGCGCCGCCCGAGGAGGGCATGCGGTTGCGGGTCGACGGCGACGGCGCCAGGGCGCACCGCAGGCCGCATCCGGTGCCACCGTCCGAGCCGGCCGGCCCGGGCCGGGACGGCTGATGGACCGCCTCGGCCACCTGCTCGGCCGCCTCGCCGCGCTGGAGGTCCGCGTCCGGGACGCCGTGGCCGCCCGGCGGGCCGCGGATCCCGCCCCCGACGACGCCTTCCGCGGCTTGTACCTCTCCGACGAGGCGATCGACGCGTTGCTCGACGCGCCGCGGCAGCCGTTCCCGGCGCCGCCGGAGGGTGCGGGGCTGCTGCCCGCGGCGGCCGGCCTCACCGCCCTGGACACCGAGCTGCTGCTGGTGGCGGTCGCCCCCGACGTGGACAGCCGGTTCGAGCAGTTCTACGGCTACCTCAACGACGACGTGACGCGCCGCCGGTGCACCGCCGGGCTGGCGCTGCGGCTGTGCGGGCTCCCCGAGGCGGTCGCCGCCGGGCGGGCGCGGCTGGACGCCGACGCGCCGCTGCTCGCCGCCGGCCTGATCGTGGTGGAGGACCCGGGCCGGCCGTTCCTGTCCCGGACGCTGCGGCTGCCCGATCGCGTCGTCGGCTATCTGCTGGGCGACGACCGGCCCGATCCCCAGCTGCGCCCGCTGCTCGACGAGGTGACCCCGGTGCCCGGCCTGCCGGACGTCGACCTGCTGGTCCGGGCCCTCGGCAGCGGCGCCGGGCTGGCGTACCTCCAGGAGAGGGCGGGTGGCAGCGGGCCCGCCCTGGCGGTCAGCGCGTTCGACCGGATGGGCCGTCCGGCGCTCAGCGTCGACGCCGTCCGGCTCGCCGGTGCCCCGGAACTCGCCGGACCGCTGCTGCGCGAGGCGCTGCTCACCGGCGCCGGGGTGGTGCTGGGCCCGCTCGACGGCGTCGACGTCGGTGCCTGCCTGGAGGCCTTCAGCCGGGTCGACGTCCCGCTCGTGCTGTACGGCACGGGCGGGTGGGACCCCCGGTGGAGCAAGCGGCCCGCGCTGCGGCTGGACGCCGAGACCGTACCGCCGGCGGTACGCGCGGCGGTCTGGCGCTCGACCCTCGACGGCCGGCTCGCGCCGGGCGTCGACCCGGCCGAGGTCACCGCCCACTTCAACCTCGGCCCGCCGCAGATCCGCCGCGCCGCCGAGGCCGCCGTCCTGTCCGCCCGCGCCGTCGGTGGCCCGGTGACCGCGGACCTGCTGCGGCGCGGCGCCCGGGGGCAGAACGCGGCCGGCCTGGAGCGGCTGGCCCGCCGGGTGGAACCCGCCGTCGACTGGCCGGATCTGGTGTTGCCGCCGGCCGTGCTCGGCCAGTTGCGGGAGCTGGCGGCCCGGGCGCACCACCGCGACCGCGTCCTCGACCAGTGGCGGATGCGGCCCGGCGGAGGCCGCGGCCGCGGGCTCACCGGCCTGTTCGCCGGTGACTCGGGCACCGGCAAGACCATGTCCGCCGAGGTCGTCGCCCACTCGCTGGGGCTGGACCTGTACACGGTGAACCTGGCGACCGTGGTCGACAAGTACGTCGGCGAGACCGAGAAGAACCTCGAACGCATCTTCACCGAGGCCGCGGGTGTCAACGGTGTGCTGCTCTTCGACGAGGCCGACGCCATCTTCGGCAAGCGCTCGGAGGTCCGCGACGCGCACGACCGGTACGCGAACATCGAAAGCGCCTACCTGTTGCAGCGGATGGAGACCTTCGACGGCATCGCCATCCTCGCCACCAACCTGAGGGCCAACCTCGACGAGGCGTTCACCCGCCGACTCGACGTCGTGGTGGACTTTCCGCTGCCGGACGTGGAGCTGCGCCGGGCCCTCTGGGACCGGTGCCTGGGCACCGCGCTGCCCCGCTCGAACGACCTCGACCTGGCCTTCCTGGCGACGGCGTTCGAGCTGGCGGGCGGGCACATCCGCTCCGCCGCGGTCACCGCCGCCTACCTGGCCGCCGATGCCGACCGGCCGGTCGGCATGGCCGATCTGATCGGCGCGGTGGCCCGCGAGTACCGCAAGCTCGGCCGGCTCTGCCTGGACCGCGAGTTCGGCCCTTACCTGGCCCTGACGGGCTGACGAGGGACCCACGATGAGCATGACGTGCCCCCACTGCGGGCAGCGCAACGAGCAGGCCGCGCAGTTCTGCACCAACCCGGCGTGCGGCGCCTATCTCGGCTGGGAGAAACAGAGCACCGACACCGGCACCCTCTATCGCGCCACGGGGTTCCAGGCCTCCGCCAACGAGAACCAGCGGGCCGGCGTCCGCGCCGACCTGGCCAAGCCGTCCGTGAAGGTCACACCGGGGGACAGCGCCTCCACCACCGTGTCGGTGCACAACAGCGGGACCCGGGTCGAGGGGTTGGAGGTGACGATCAGTGGCCCGGCCGCGGCGTGGACCACCGTCGAACCCGTCGAGCTGTCCGTCTACCCGGAGCAGTCCACGACGGTGACGGTGCGCTTCGCGCCGCCGCGCTCCTCCGAGACCCCCGCCGGGCCGACGGACTACACCGTACGGTTGGCCTCCACCATCAACCCCGGTCTGGCCGCGACCGTCAGCGGCGTCGCGGTGGTGGCGCCGTACCGCGACCTCGCCGCGGAACTGGTGCCGCTCAGCGCGTCGGGGCGCGGCACGACCACCCAGCAGATCGTGCTGCGCAACAACGGCAACGTGATCGAACGCCTCGGTCTGGCCGCCGCGGACGACGAGGGGGCGTTGACCGTACGGGTCGGCACGCCGGCCGTCGACCTGCCGCCGGCCCGCCTGGAGGTGCCGATGACGGTCCGGGCGCGGCCCCGGTGGTTCGGCCGGGCCAGGACGGTGCCCGTACGGGTCACCGTGACGCCCGCGACCCCCGGCACGCCGCCGATCCGGCTCGAGGGCACCCGGCACCTGGTCCCGGTGTTCCCGACCTGGGTCCCGGCGCTGGCGGCGGTCCTGGTGCTGTTCGGTGGCGGCGCCGCAGCCGCGATGATGCTCGCCGGCGGTGCCGACGAACCGACGGCGACCTCGTCGGCCACGCCGCTCCCGGCGGGCAGGGACACGCCGTCGCCGCAGGCGTCGAAGTCGTCGGCAGCGGCCACCCCGACTCCCACGACCCCGCCGGCGTCGCCGACCCCGCAGGCCTCCTCGCCGGAATCCTCACCCCCGACGTCGTCGCCGCCGTCGGGAAAGCGTCCACCGGCCGGCGCGGTCGCGCTGGACGAGGGAACCTACCGGTTCCGGCCGCGGCACAGTTTCGCCCTGAACAAATGCCTCGGGATCGAGGGCGCGGAGCCCGCCGCGTGGATCGTCCAGGCCGACTGCGCGGAGGTGCCGGACCAGCAGTTCCAGCTCCAGCGGGTACGGTCGAAGGTCTACCGGATCCAGTCCCTGACGAGTGGCCTGTGCGTCAGCGCCGGCGCCGTGGGCCGCGGCACCGACGCGTTCCAGGACGAGTGCGACGACACCCGCCTCGACCAGGAGTTCGCGTTCGACCGGGGCGACGACACCCCCGACGGACAGGTCTTCCACCTGCGGCCGATGCACAGCTTCGACACCGTCCCGGCCGGCATGTGCATCGGTGTCGGCGCGAGCAGCCTCGAGAACGGCGGGCACGTCGGCCAGTGGGACTGCCAGCCGGACAACCAGGACCAGGACTTCTATCTGATCCCGCAGTGACGCCGGCCGGCTCGTCGCGCGGCGCTGCCCGATCGGGCGGCCGGCTCTGCCCCGGGAAGCGCCCGGCCGCGCCTGGCCCGCCGGAGCCGCGCGGGGCAGGCTCTCGCCAAGGGTCTCACCACCTTGGGGGCTGCCATGCGCGGGCACGACCACAACCCGGAGAGCGACTTCCGGCCCAGCAGTGACCGGGTCGAGCGGGAGGACGGCGGCGACCTGATGTTCCGCGCGGCCGCGGCGGGCCGTACCGACGTGCTCGGCCCGGCGGGCCTGCTGGGCCTGCAACGCGCGGTCGGCAACGCCGGCGTCGCCTCGCTGGTCGAGGAGGACCGCTCACCCGTCCACGACGTGGTCGGCTCCGGCGGCGGCAGCCCGCTCGACCCCGCCGTCCGGGCCGACATGGAGGCCCGCCTCGGCCACGACTTCGGCGACGTACGGGTGCACAACGACGCCGCCGCCCACGAGTCGGCCCGGTCGGTGAACGCCCAGGCGTACACGGTGGGCACCAACATCGTCTTCCAGCGCGACAGGTACGACCCGTCCTCGGACAGCGGCCGCCACATGCTGGCGCACGAACTGACCCACGTGGTGCAACAGCGCAACGGGCCGGTCGACGGCACCGACGCGGGCGGCGGCGTGAAGGTCAGCGACCCGTCCGACCGCTTCGAACGCGAAGCCGCGGCCACCGCGGACCGGGCGATGTCCGCACCGATCCCCGCGGCGCCCGCCGCCGGCGTCCAGCGGTGCGAGGAGGACACGACACCGAGTGCGGTGCAGCGCGAGGAGTCGTCCGAGGAGGACGACGACAAGGCATCGGCCCAGACGTACGTCCAGCGCGCCGAGGAAGAGGAAGAAGCACCGGAATAGTCTCACCAACTTTCCGGCGAAGCCGCGTGGTGGCCATCGTGCGGCCACGGACGTCACTAGCCGGACGTGGCGTAGGCCTCACGGCATTGAAGGTTCATGCCGCGCACGCCCGTCCCCACGGGGTCTCCACCATCTCCGCCGCTGCACTCGATGACGGATCCGTGCAGAGCTGCCGTCACACCAACATGTAGAACGGTCCGCGACCGCGGTCCACGCGAATGGCTGTCACCCCATGCTTCGTGAGGCACAACTGACCCCACATCTCGTGCAGAGCGCGGTCCTTACCTACCAGGAAGGCCCTCAGCGGTTTGTCCTCCGTCCAAGGACAGCCGTCGGCCGCGCCGTGTCGTTCACCGAACCAGACGTTGAAGGCCTGATTCTGTGCAGCCGTGGAGAGGACTAGATTTGTCACAGTGTTCGGGCCACCGGCGGAATGCTCGTGGATGTGGTGCCATTGCATGCCAGGCGGGACGTTGAACTGGCCGTGCGCGCGGTAGCTGAGCACCTGACGGACGTCCGGGAAGCTTCCCCCCCGTTCCGGTAGGTCCTTGATTGCGTCGAAGGCGGCACCCACCTTGTAGTTCGCTTCCGGCACGAACTTCTGCCAAGTGCGACCCATGCCTGATGCGTCGAGCATTCCCGAGATCCGGGAGGTCGAGTTGTGACCGATGAACCGGATCTTGCCGCCAGCGACCTCGGTGACTTCGCAGATGTTCCAGCCCTTCTCTTGCTTGATCTGGATGATGTCGTGTTTCTTGACGTCCTGCTGTACCGCAGTGTCCAGACCTCGAAGGAACGCGCCGATCCTTGGCCCGAGCATGTCGAATACAGCTTGGATGTCCTTGGGGTTACGAGATCCGCCCTTGCCCTTCCGTAGGCTTCGGAACTCTCGTTCCGGATCCTTGCCTGCGACGAAATGAGCCTCGAAGTCGGCCATGGCCTCCTCGGCGGAGGCCTTTCTCGCAGGATCGGCGGTCAGCGCCTGCTTAACTCGGTTCTTTTTCATCAGGTCGCGCGCCACCTTGAGCCCGGCGAGTGCCATGTCGTGTGACCGGACCATCTCGTCGATGTCGACCTGGTTGACGACGAGGGCAGTCAATGGCTGTGTCTGTTTGGGGTTGATCTCGCCTTCGGCTGCCCACGTCTGGCCCTTCGCCACGGGATCTAGGCGGGTGAGGCCGTATCGCATCTTGATGACGCTGAGAACGGGGCGCAGGATCCGTTCGGACACCGGCCTGCCGCCGAACCGTTCGGTCACCGACTTCGCGGCGGCCATGGCCTTGTCGAGACGCTGCTTCTTTCCCTCCGGACTGTCGTCGCCGCCGCGAAGCCGGGCCTTCATCTTGGTGAGCACCCTCTTGCCGGCCTTGACGACCGTGCCCACCACCGAGTCGATGACCTTGTTGACCGGGGCGGCGATCTTTTCGAGGATGCTCTTGATCTTCTCGGAGATGCCGCCCAGGCCGAGCAGGCTGGCCAGCATGCCGAGGACCAGTGGCACCGCCTTGGCGAGTGCCTTCTCGATCAGTCCGGCCACCGCGCCGACCCCGCCTCGTGCGATCGACTCGATCGAGTCGAGGACGGTGTCGACGAACTCCTTGATCTGCGCGGCCTTGTCGACGAAGAACATCACGATGTCGTAGATGGCCTTGCACGCCTTGATGAAGGCCGCCGCCGGGTTCAGCAGACCGATGATCCAGGTGAGACCGGCCTTGACGATCTTCTCGACCACGAACTGCTTGATCTGGCCGAGGACCATCTCCTTGATGTCGCCGACCTTCTCCAGCACCCACTTCCACAGGCCGGGCAGGCCCTCGGTGACCAGGATGCCGACCACGGCGACGGTCTTCTCCAGTGCCGCCAGCACCGGTTCGGGGATCACCTTGAGGATGCGGGACCGGACGTTCGCCCAGGTCAGGCCGAGCAGGGACAGCACCAGCCCGAGGATGCCCCGCAGGTCGAAGGTCTCCGGGATCTCCACGCCGGCGCTGGCCAGGCTGCCCAGCAGCCAGGCCTTCAGACCCGCCTTGAGGTGCTCGAGGATGTTGGCGCCGAAGTTCATCACCCCGGTCTTGACGGCGTTGACCAGGTTGCCCAGGAAGCCGATCGGGTCCTTGACGATGAGCTCGATGGCGCCGGCGGCCCGGGCGAGGACGCCCAGGAGCATGTCCTTGAGCTTGCCGATCGTCTCGATCGCGCCGACCACCGCGTCCTTGGCCTTCGACCAGAGGCCCTTGTTCTCCTCCTGGAGTTTCTTGATCTCCTCGTCGACGGCGTTGCGTGCTTCCACGTACTTCGCGGCCAGGTCTTCCACGACCGCCTGTTGCTTGTCCCGTACGGCCGTGTCGAGGTCGTCGAACTGCTTCTCGAACTCGCCCGCGGCCTCCCCGGCGATCTTCCGTAGGGCTGCCGGCTGGTCGGCGACCTTCTTCTTGACCTGTTCGCGGCCCTGGGCGATGCGGTTCGTGGCGCGGTTCAGCTCGCCTCCGACGAAGTCGGCGATGTCTGCGATGACCACCTGCATCTGGCTCTCGTACAGTTTCTTCGATTCCAGGAACAGGTTGTTGGCCTCGGCGGGCAGGTCGGCCACCAGATCCTTGGCCCACAACAGGGCGCCGGTGACACCGGAGTAGCGCTGGTCCTTGTACCGCTGCATGCGCGCCTTGTGGTCGGCGGTGAACGCGGCCTTCGCCTTGGCCTCGCCCGTCTCGAACCGCTTGGTCACCTCGGTGTCGATCCCGTTGAGGATCGTCTCGACGTCGGTCTTGGTGGCGTCGAAGATGGCCTTGATCTCGCCGGTGATGCGGGTCCGGTCCTGTTCGTCCTTGCTCTTGGTGGCCGCCTTGGCGGCGTTGCCCTTCTGGCCGGTGGCCTTGTGGGCGCCCAGCATGCCGGCGACGGCGGCCTTGCCCGCGGCATCGGCGGAGGCGGTGGTCGCCGACAACTGCTTGGCCTCCGTGTCACGGACCGCTGCGGGCGCCGTCGCCGTGTGCTGCTCACCCTCCTTCTTCGCCGCCAGCGCCTCGGTGAACTGCGGTTCGCCGGAGTGAGCGAGCTGATCGTCCGACACCCCGGCGGCCGCCATGGCGCCGTGCGTCTCGCACTGCTCGGCGCGGAGATCGGTCTGCTCCGCGGGAGCCCGCTCCGGGGTGGCCTTGCGCGGGTCGGGGGCCGCGAGCCGCGGTGCGGGCGGGGGCGGTGGCAGCGGCGTGACCGGTTTGTCGACCGCCTTGCCGAGGTCCGGGGCCTGCCGGGTCTTCTCGGCGATGTCCTTGCCCGACTGGTCCTTGCCCTGGGTGACCTTGCCCAGCACCTCCGACTTCACCTGGTCGGCCTTGCCGGAGGTGGCGAAGCCGTCGGCCTCCTCGAGGTTCTTCGGCGCCTGCTTGGACACGGCGGCATTGACCGCGGCGATGAACGCGGCCTTGTCGAAGCCGGCCGGCCTGGCGGCCGCCATCTGGTCGGTCTGGGCGGCCTTGGCCTGGGCCTCTTTGTCGTCCGGCGGTGCCACGGCCGCGTCCTGAGCCTTGCGTACCTCGGCGGTGGCCGGGGGATGGGCGCGGGCGGTCTTCGCCGTGGCGGCGAGGTCGGCCTTGACGGCGGCGAACCTCGGGTCCGCGGCCGGCGTGACGCCCGGCGGCGCGACCGGGGGAGCGGGGCAGGAGCCGGCCAGCCGCTGCACCGAGGCCTGCGCCGTGGACCGGCGCTGTAACAGAGTGGCCACTGCGGCGTTGCCGGCGGCCGCCTGCAGGCGCAGCACGGCGGACGGTCCGGCCGGGAGGCGCCGGTCGGGTGCGGCCTTCTTCCGGGGCTCGGTCCTCCCCCCGCTCTCGCGAGGCGCCCGGGCCGTCACGCCGGCGCCGTCCGGCCGTATCGCATACGTCCACTGTGCCGCCGGGCGCTCCGGGCGGCAGGGGTCCCGGGGGCAGTCGGCGGGGAAGCCGGGGTTGCCCGAAGGCGCAGCGCGCCCACGCCGGCGACCGGCGGTGCCCCATGGGGCAGCACAGCGTTCCCGATCAAGCGGCCGCTCGGTCGTTCAGCCGCGGCGCGAACGGTGCGACGCTTCCCGTACAGCTGACGAGGAGGCGCGATGCCCACGTATCTTTCGCCCGGCGTGTATGTGGAAGAGGTCGAGGCCGGCTCCCGGCCGATCGAGGGCGTCGGGACAGCGGTCGCTGCGTTCGTCGGCTTCGCCCCGTGCGGACCGTTCCACACGCCCACCCTGGTCACGAACTGGGGCCAGTACACCAAGGTCTTCGGGGAGTTCGCCGAGGACTACTACCTGGCGCACGCCGTCTACGGCTACTTCCTCAACGGCGGCGGCAACTGCTACGTCGTACGGGTCGGTGGCGAGCGGACCGCCGAGGGGGACGGTGCCACCGGCAACGGCCGGGCGAAGCCCGTGCCGAGGAAGGCGCAGGGCATGCTCGGCGGTTACCGGCTGGTCTCTCGTGAGTGGGCTTCCGGCGGCGCCAAGGGCGGCGCACCGGAGCTGAGCGTCGAGGTGACCGACAGCCCTCCCAGCGGCGACGGTGGGGAAGCGGGCGCGAGCGACAAGCAGACCATCGTCGTCAAACAGGACGGCAAGCCCGTCGAGACCCATCAGGTGACCACCAAGCGCGGCAAGGACCATGTCGTCACCGTCCTGCGTGAGCAGTCGAAGCTGATCACTGCCGAGGAGGTGGACAGCAACGCCGGACTGGCCAAGGGGACCGTCACCCTGCGGCCGGAGGCGCCGCCGCCGGCCCCGGCGCGTCGTGAAGTGGCGGCCGACGACTACGTCGGTGACGTGGCGGAGCGGACCGGGTTCGGTGGCCTGGAAACCGTCGACGAGGTGACGATGGTCGCGGTGCCCGACCTGATGAGCGCCTATCGGCGCAACGGGGTCGACCTGGAGACCGTGAAGGCCGTGCAGCTCGGTGTCATCGCACACTGCGAGCTGATGGGCGACCGGATGGCCATCCTGGACGCGCCGCCCGGACTGTCACCGCAGCAGGTCAGGGAATGGCGTACCGATCTGGCCGGCTACGACTCCAAGTACGCGTCGCTCTACTACCCGTGGATCAAGGTGTTCGACCCGGCGACCGGCACCAACGAGTTCGTGCCGCCCAGCGGGCACATCGCCGGTGTCTGGGCGCGGAACGACGCCGGCCGGGGGGTGCACAAGGCCCCCGCCAACGAGGTCGTCCGGGGAGCCATCACTCTCGCCACCCAGGTGACCAAGAACGAGCAGGAACTGCTGAATCCCGTCGGGGTGAACTGCATCCGCACGTTCCCCGGCCGCGGGGTACGGGTCTGGGGCGCGCGCACGTTGTCGAGCGATCCGGCATGGCGGTATCTGAACGTCCGCCGGCTGTTCAACTACCTGGAGGAATCGATCCTGGCCGGCACCCAGTGGGTGGTGTTCGAACCCAACGACGACGCCCTGTGGGCGCGCATCCGGCGCACCATCAGCGCGTTCCTGGTCATGGAGTGGCGCAGGGGCGCGTTGTTCGGGCTGACCCCCGACGAGGCGTTCTACGTCCGCTGCGACCGCGACACGAACCCGGCCGAAAGCATCGACCTCGGCCAGGTGGTCTGTGAGATCGGGGTGGCGCCGGTCAAGCCCGCGGAGTTCGTCGTGTTCCGCCTGGCCCAGTTCTCCGGCGGCACCAGCCTCGTCAACGAATAGCAAGGGACGGTAGACCATGCCACTGCCCGATCTCGACACCTCGGTCGGTCACTCCTTCGGCCTGGAGGTCGACGGCATCGTGATCAAGCAGATCTCCGAGGTGAGCGGCTTGAAGATGGAGCAGGACGTCATCGAGCTGAAGCAGAACACCGCCGACGGCAAGTACGTCGTCAAGAAGCTGCCCGGCCGGCCCAAGGCCGGCGAGGTGACCCTCGTCCGCGGCCTCACCGGTGACAACAGTTTCGAGAAGTGGGTGAAGGACGCGCACTTCGGCAAGATGGCCACGGCACGCAAGGGCGGCGCCATCATCGTGTACGACTACGAGGGCGCCGCGCTCAAACGCTACAAGCTCACCAACGCCTGGCCGAAGAGCCTGGAGATCGGCTCACTGAAGGCCGGCGACACGAGTGTGCTGACCGAGAAGCTGGTCATCACGTACGAGCTGATGGAAGTCGAGTAGACCGATGCGCCGCAGCCTCTCCCTGGCGGATCCGGCGGCAGCCGAACCGGCCGCCTTACCCGAACGGCCGCGTGAACAGCTGCGTACCGAGTTCGCCTTCGAACTGCCCCGCGGCTACCTCGACGGCGCCGGCGTCGTGCACCGCGACGGCGTCATGCGCCTGGCGACCGGACGCGACGAGCTGGTGCCCCTCAAGGACGACCGGGTACGGGAGAACCCGGCGTACCTCACGGTCGTGCTGCTCGCCCGCGTCGTCACCCGGATCGGGGCGGTGACCGACGTGCATGTGGGCGTGATGGAGAACCTCTTCGCCGCCGACCTGGCCTTCCTGCAGGACATGTACCGGCGGATCAACAGCGAGGGGCACACCCGGGCGGGTGTCGCCTGTCCCGAGTGCCGGCACCGGTTCGAGATCGACCTCGCCGGTGGCCGCCTGGGGGAATCGTGACGTACGCCGCCGACCGGTTGCACGAGGAGGTCGCGTACGTCGCCTACCACTTCCACTGGGGTCTCGACGAGATCCTCGATCTGGAGCACCCCGACCGCCGGCGTTACGTCGACGAGATCGCCCGGATCAACACCCGTATCAGTCAGGGGCGGTGAGGCGTGATGTGGCCGTGGCGACGCGGCCGGGCCGAGCCTCCGGCAGGTCCGGCGGACGCCGTGTCCCGGGTGCCGCGTGAGCCGTGGCGGGACGTGGCGGCGATCGGGCGGGTGCTGGGCGACCCACCGTTGACGAATCCGGTCCAGCGGTTCAGCGGCGCCCTCGCCACCTGGCAGGATCCCCGCTTCGTCGCGCCGCTGCACCACGCCGTCGGTGCCGGCGAACCGTCCGGCGTCATCGGGGCTGCCCCGGTACCTTCGGTGAGCGCTGATCCGGCCGCGCCGGGGTTGCCGCTCGCCGCGCCGGCGCCTGATGTCCGGCGGTTGTGGACGGCACCGACCCGCTGGATCGGCGCCGTCGTCCAGCGGATGGCCGGGCCGCAGGGCGCCGCAACGCCGGTCGCGCCACCGCCTGCTACCGCCCCGCAGCCGCCGTGGACTCCGGCCGCGGAACCGTCGCCGGAACCGCCCGCCGCCGCGCCGGTGGGGACAGCGTTCGCCCAGCGCGCCCCCACGTTCTCGGCGCCGGCAGCACCGCCGCCTGGGGCGCCGTCCGACGCACCGGTCGTCCAGACGGCGTCCGCTCCCGTCCCGCAGGCTTTCGAACCGGCGGCGCCCACGGTCTCCCGCCAGACGGAACCCGAGGCGGTCGTCGCCGTGTCCGCCGTGCCGGACGTGCGTGCCACCGCTTCCGGGCCGCCGCTCGAGGTGCCGGTGCCCGGCGTCCCCACCGCGGAGGTGAATGCGGCAGAGCGGCCCGAACGCTCCGGGACACCACCGGCCCAAGGCGTGGAGGCGACGGTACTGCCGGCGACGGCGAACCGGCCGCAGGTGCAGCGCTCGTCCGTTGCCGCGCCGGGTTCGTCGGCGCAGCGCTCGTCGGTTGCCGCGCCGGGTTCGCCGGCGCAGCGCTCGTCGGTTGCCGCGCCGGGTTCGTCGGCGCAGCGCTCGTCCGTTGCCGCGCCGGATTCGTCGGCGCAGCATTCGTCCGGATCCCCGGCGGTGCAGCGGCTGCCCGACCCGCTTGCGGCTGTGCCGCAGCCGCCCGCCCGGCCGGCCCCGGCCGATGACCCTCAGCGCCACGCCGAGCCCGGCGGTGCCGTGCCCTGGAGCGCCGTGCCCGGGAGTGCCACGGCCGGGAGTGCCACGGCCGGAAACCCGGCGCTCGGGGCCCCGACGTTCGGCACGTCGGACACCACGGGCCCGGTCGCCACCCGCCGCCTCGGACTCGGCGCCCCGATCGCCGCCGGTGCCGGGGCACCGGACCTGGTGCAGCGTGAAGTCGGCTCCCTGACCGCCGGCACCCCCATCGTGCCGGGCCTGGCCGCACCGACCGTGCCGGGCGGCGATCCGACGGACGCGGTCCGGCCGCAACCGGTGCAGCGGGACACCGGCGCACCATGGTTCGCCGACTCGCCGAGGTCTCCGGTCGCACCGACGGCGGCGCGGGATTCGTCGCCTTCCGACGGTGGCGAGCCCGGCGCGACGTCCGTCGACCTCGGTGCCCTCCCCGCCGAGCCGGCCGTCAGCGACCCGGGCACCGGCCCCGACGCTGCCGCCGAGCTCCCGGTCGTGCGGGTCACCCGGCCTGACCCGTTCCCACCGCCGGCGGCGCTGGCCCCGCTGATCGGTGACCGTCCCGTGGCGGCGGTGTCGCGGCTCGTCGAGACCGGCGCGCCACCGGCCGCCGGTCTCGCCACGGCCCCGGACAAGCCGGTCACCGGGGCGGCCACCGGCGGCGGCACGCCTGAGCCGCGATCGGCGGCACCCCGGTGGGGTCCGGCAGGTGCCGTCGCCGACCTGCAACGGCTGCCGACCCCCGCATCGTCCGGGGTCGATCCGGTTCGCGCCGAGCCCGCTGGGGCGGGGCCCGGCTGGCTGCCCGGGCACCCGCACAGCGCGTCAGCGCGCCCGGCCACGGGACCCACCTCCGGTGTGCCCCAGCTCGCCGTCGCACCGGCACTGCCACTGACCGTGGCGCGGGCCGTGACCGCAGGCGCGGACCGTACGCCGACTGGTCCGCAGATCATGACGGTCCAGCGTGACGGGCCCGCGCCGGGCGAGGCGACCGCCGCGGCCATGCCGCCGGCCGGTCCCGCGGTGCCAACGCCGCCCGCCGGCGCCACCGCCGTCCTCGCGCCGCCCGCCGATGCCGCCACGGTCACCGCACCGCCGGCCGTCGCCGCCCCGCCCGCCGCCTCGGCGATCGAACCCGAAACGCTGCTGGCCACCCTCTACGACCCGTTGCTGCGCCGGCTCAAGGCCGAACTACGGATCGACCGGGACCGCCGCGGCTGGCTGACCGACCTGCCCCGATGACGGAGGAGAGCCCACCACCATGACCGACATCGAGGAAGCCGTCGCCGTCTGCTTCGTCGTCAAGATCGACGACCAGAGTCTCGGCGCCTTCAACAGCTGCGAGGGGCTCGGCTGCGAGTTCGTCATGGAGCAGCGGGAGGAGGGCGGCAACAACGGCTGGATCTGGCAGCTGCCCACCCGGCTCAGGTACTCCAACGTCAAGCTGTCGCGGCCCGTCACCCGCGACAGCACCAAGATCGCCCAGTGGTTCGCCGGGATGGCCGCCGGGGTGAAACGCAAGACCGCCACCATCGAGGCGCGCACCCTGGAAGGCACGATCGTCGCCAGCTGGAGCCTGATGGACGTGGTCCCGGTGCGCTGGAGCGGGCCACAGCTGAACCCGGACACCGCGAAGGTCGCCGTCGAGACGATCGAGCTGGCTCACCACGGTTTCCTCGGGCCGTCGGGTCGCTGACATGACGTCCCCCGTCACGTTCACCGCAGCGGGCGCCGCGCCGGCGAAGGCCGGCGCACCGGCCAGCCTGCAGCATGCGTACCTGGAACTGCACGAGCCGCCGGCCGGGGGTGGCACCGCCGAACCCGGGAAGGCGGTGCTCGGCACCATCCCCTTCCAGTTCAATCCCCGAGAACTGAGCCTGACGAAGAATGCCAAGTGGAAGCGGGAGGCCCAGCGCAACGCCGCGAAGAGCGGGCCGCCCGAGTTCACCGGCTCCGATCCGAGCAAGCTCAGCCTCGAGATGTTCTTCGACGCCACCGACAGCATGGACGACAAGGTGGTCAAGTCGGTCGAGAAGCTCTTCGAGTGCTGCGTGCCCACCGTGAAGAGCCGGCAGGGCAAGAAGGGCTCACCGCCGTGGGTCATCCTGCGCTGGGGCGGGCTCACCAGCTTCCCGGCGTACGTCAGCAGTGTCACCGCCAAGTACACCCTGTTCACGCCGAGCGGCACCCCGGTCCGGGCACTCTGCACGGTGGCGCTCGAGGAGATCTCCGGCGAGCAGGGCGGCCAGAATCCCACGTCGGGATCGCTGGCCGCGCGGGACGTGCACGTCGTCGTGGCCGGCGACACCTTGCCCTCGGTGGCCTTCCAGGCCTACGGCGATCCGGTGTTGTGGCGCGACATCGCCGAGGCCAACGGGATCGACGATCCGATGCGGTTGCGCCCCGGCAGCCGGCTGCTCATCCCCGCCCTCGATGAGCTGGAGCAGGCGCATGGCCAATGAGAGTTTCGCCAACACGCTGCTGGTCGAGGTGGCGGGCACGGCGCTGCCCGCCGACGTGGCCGCCCTGCTGACCTATGCGTACGTCGAGGACAGCCGCAACCTGCCCGACATGTTCGTCCTGCGCTTCCGGGACCCGCAGCAGCTCGTGCTCACCAAGGTCCGGCTGACCATCGGGGCCGAGGTCACGCTCAAGGTGCAGACCGCCGATGCGGGCGGCCCCCAGCAACTGGCGGCCGGTGAGGTCACGGCGGTCGAGCTGGAGCTCGACCGCACCGGTACGTTTCTGCAGGTTCGAGGGCTCGACGTCGCGCACCGGCTGTTCCGGGGGCGGCGGGTCGCGGCGTACCCGAACATGACCGTCGCCGACGTCGTCCGCAAGGTCGCCGCACGGGCGGGACTCAAGGCCGGCCGGATCGACGCGCTGCCGGGCGTCGGCGGCCAGAGCGACACGCAGCTGAGTCAGGACAACATCAGCGACTGGGACTTCCTGTCCCGGCTTGCCGATCTCGTCGGTGCGCAGCTCGCCGTCGTGGACGGCGCCCTCGACTTCCGGCTGCCGACGGCACCCAGCGGTGCCCCCGACACCGCGGCGAAGGCCACCAGCAACCCGTTGGTGCTCGAGGCGCACAGCAACCTGGTGTCGCTGCGAGCCTGCGTCAGCGCGGCGGAACAGGTCCCGCAGGTGGAGGCTCGGGGGTGGGATTTCGCGAACAAGCGCGAGGTCAGCGCCACCGCCACCCCGCACACGGCGGGCACCGAGGTGCCCGGTGCCGACCCGGTCGCGCTGGCCCGCACCTTCGACGCTCCGCCGTTGCTGGCCGCGGACGCGTCCTGGCACACGCCCGGCATGGTGAAGGCGGTCGCGGACGCTCTCGCCGGACAGCTCGGCGGTGCCTGCGTCGAGCTGGAAGGGGTGGCGAAGGGCAACCCGAAGCTGCGCGCCGGTGCGGCGGTCACCCTGGCGAACGTGTCGGAGCCCTTCCTCGGCAAGTACACGTTGACCAGTACCCGGCACCTGTTCAGTGAGCACGCGGGCTACACCACCGCGTTCACGGTCTCGGGTCGCCAGGAGCGGTCCCTGCACGGGCTCGTCACCGGCGCGCACTCCGGCACGCGGGGCGCGGCGGGGCTGGTGCCGGCGATCGTCAGTGACGTCCGGGACCCGCAGAAGCTCGGCCGGGTGCGGCTCACCTTTCCCTGGCTGGGCAAGGACTTCACCAGCGGCTGGGCGCGTACCGCGCAGGCTGGAGCCGGCAAGCAGCGCGGCACGCTGATCCTCCCGGAGGTCGGCGACGAGGTGCTGGTGGGCTTCGCCGGCGCCGACCTGGGCGAGCCGTACGTGCTGGGCGGGCTCCACAACGGCAAGGACGGCGTGCCGACCCTCGGTACGGACCCGATCGACGGCGCCAGCGGAGAGATCGCGGTACGCGGGTTCGTGTCCCGGACCGGGCACCGGGTGGAGCTGGTGGAGAACGACGGCATCGTCGTGGCCACGGGAGACGGCAAGCTCAGCGTCCGCCTGGACAAGAAGCGGGGCGTCGTCGAGATCAAGGGCAGCAGCGGCGTGACCGTCGATGCCGGCACCGGCCCCCTGGAGCTCAAAGGCCAGAAGGTGTCGATCACCGCGACGTCCGAGGCGGAACTGACCGCGAACGGCCAGGTCACCGTCCGCGGCGCCATGATCAAGCTGAACTGAGCACGTGGATCGGAGGTACGCCGTGAACACCGAGTTCATCGGCGCTGGCTGGGCCTTCCCGTTGCGTACCGACGCGACCGGATCGGTGGCCCTGGTCCGGGGCGAGCGGGAGATCATCGAGAGCGTCCGGCTGATCCTGGCCACCGCGCCGGGGGAGCGGCCGATGCGGCCGGAGTTCGGTTGCGCCATCCACGATCTGGTCTTCGCGCCGGCCGACGCCGCGACCGCCGGGCGTATCGCCTACGAGGTACGCCGGTCGCTGGAGCGCTGGGAGCCGCGGATCGACCTGACCGACGTCATCGTCGGGTTCGACGCCGTGGAGGCCGGCACGCTGCTGATCGACATCCGCTACACCCTGCGCGGCAGCAACGATCCGCGCAACCTCGTCTTCCCGTTCTATGTCATCCCCACCCACGAGGAGGTGGAGAGCTGATGCCGCTGCCGGTACCCCACCTGGACGACCGCCGGTTCCAGGACTTCGTCGACGAGGCGAAGCGGCGGGTCCAGGAACGCTGTCCCGAGTGGACCGACCACAACGTCTCCGATCCCGGTGTGACGCTCATCGAGACCTTCGCGTCGATGGTCGATCAGCTGGTGTACCGGCTCAACCGGGTACCGGACCTGCATTACCTGCGGTTCCTCGAGCTGATCGGGGTACGGCTCTTCCCGCCCACGGCCGCCCGCGGCGACGTCACCTTCTGGTTGTCGGCGCCGCAGCACAACGACGTGACTGTGCCGGCCGGAGCGCAGGTGGCGAGCGTACGCAACGAGGTGGAGGAACCGGTCGTCTTCACCACCGAACGTGAGCTGCGGATCGTCTCCGCCGAGCTGGCCCGGGCGATGACCGGTGGTGCCGGGCAACCCCGGAACCGCACCGACGACCTGCGGTCCGGTGCCGGTATCGACGCCTTCGGCGCACCACCGCAATCGGGGGACGCACTCTACCTCGGGCTGTCGGCGGCCGTGCCGTCCTGCGCGGTCCTGTTGCGCCTCGACTGCGTCACCAAGGGTGTCGGCGTGGACCCGCGTAACCCGCCCTGGGTATGGGAGGCATGGCAGGGCGGCGGGTGGGCCGAGTGCGAGGTCGAGCGGGACACCACGGGTGGCTTCAACCGGGCCGGCGACGTCCTGCTGCACGTACCGGAGGATCACGCCACGTCGCTGGTGGGCCGTCAGCTGGCGGGCTGGCTGCGCTGCCGGATCGTGCCGCCCGGGCCCGACCAGCCGTTCTACACGGTCTCTCCGAAGATCGTGTCGGCCGAGGCCGCCGTGGTGGGCGGCACCGTGGCGGCCGTCCACGCCGAGATCGTCCGGGGCGAGGTGCTGGGCATCTCCGAGGGCGTGCCCGGTCAGCGCTTCCCGTTGGCCCGGCGGCCGGTGGTGCCCGGAGAGGGCCCGCTCGTCGTGGAGGTCGCCGGGGGCGACGGCTGGCAGGAGTGGCGGGAAGTGGCGACGTTCGCCCAGTCCGGCCCGTACGACCGCCATCTCGTCCTCGACCGCGTCGCGGGCGAGGTGGTGTTCGGCCCGGCGGTCCGCGAACCGGACGGCCGGCTGGTGTACTACGGCGGGGTGCCACCCAAGGGTGCGCCGATCCGGGTGCCGGAGTACCGCACCGGGGGCGGGCTGCGCGGCAATGTCGCGCGCAACGTGCTGCAGGTCGCCCGCGATCCGGTGGCGTTCGTCAGCACGGTCGCCAACCGCCGACCCGCGGCGGGCGGCGTCGACGGCGAATCGGTGCGGGACGCCGCGATCCGGGGACCGCTGCTGCTGCGCACCCGCGAGCGGGCGGTCACGGTCGAGGACTACGAGCACCTGGCTCGCGAGGCCGCGCCCGAGGTCGCCCGGGTACGGTGTGTGCCGGTCGACGAGGGCTCCGAGGGCGTCCGGGTGCTGGTCGTACCGGCCTGCGCCGAGTCCCCGGAGCCGGTGTTCGAGGATCTCAGACCGAGCCGGACGATTCTCGGCAGGATCGCCCGGCACCTCGAGGAACGGCGCTGCCTGGGCGCCCGGATCTCCGTCGAACCGCCCTTCTACCAGGGTGTCACCGTGGTGGCGCAGGTGCAGGCCCGGGCCCGTACGTCGCCGGAGGCGCTGCGCGAACGGGCCGTCCGGGCGCTGTACGGATACCTCGATCCGCTGCGCGGCGGCCCCGACGGCACCGGCTGGCCGTTCGGCCGCCCGGTGCAGGCGGGGGAGGTGTTCGCCGTGCTGCAGCGCCTGAGCGGGGTGGAACTGGTGGAGGAGGTCCGGCTGTTCGGGGCGGACCCCACGACCGGTGAGCGGGGCGGCGCGGTGCAACGTCTGGACCTGCTGCCGCACGCCCTGGTCTTCTCGTACGGCCACCAGGTCCGGGTGTCGAAGCGATGACCAGCATGCGGACGGCCATGGCCGGGTTGGCGACACCGCTGCCGATCGCGGAGCGGTTGCCGGCGGTCTACCTGGACGACGATTTCACCCTCCGCTTCACCAGCGCGCTCGACGAGGTCCTGGCGCCGATCATCCTCACGTTGGACTGTTTCGCCGACTATCTGGACCCGCGGCTCGCGCCGGAGGACTTCGTCTGCTGGCTGGCCGACTGGGTGGCCTTCGCGGTGGACGAGAGCTGGACCGTGGGGCAGCGCCGGGAGCTGGTGGCACAGGCGGTGCAGCTGCACCGCTGGCGCGGCACCAAGCGGGGGCTGGCGGAACACGTGCGTCTGCTGACCGGTGGCGATGTCGACATCGCCGACAGCGGTCTGTGCGCCTGGTCGGACCGGGCGGGCGGCCCGCTGCCGGGCGACGGCCCGCCACAGGTGGTGGTGCGCGTCCGCGTGGCGGACGTACGGGACGTGGACCAGCGGCGGCTGCGCCAGGTCGTCGTGGAACTGGTGCCGGCACACGTCCGCGTCACGGTCGACGTCTCGGCGAGGAGCTGACCGTGGCCGTTGTCGTCTGCGTCGAATGTGGCGAACGCAGCCCGCAGGGCGTGCAGTTCTGCGGGGAGTGCGGGGCCTTCCTGGACTGGGACACCGCTTCCACCGAGCCGGAGGCGCCTCCGGCGCAGGCGCCGGCATCGCAGTCTGCCGTTCCGCAGGCACCACGGGCCGAGGAGGCCGCGCCCGGTCCGGCGGCGGTGCCGATCGAGGCGGACCGGCCGAGCGAGACACCCGAGGCGGTACGCCCGGGGGAGACCAGAACCCGGCGGCACGTCGTGGTCCCGCCGGAGCCGCGCCCGCTGGGCGCCGACGAGCAGCCGTGTCCGCGCTGCGCGGCCGGCAACACCCTCGGCCGGCGATTCTGCCGCGCCTGCGGAGCGCCGCTGACCGAGGCCGCCGCGCCACCGCGGCTCTCCTGGTGGCGGCGGTGGCGGGCACGGTGGACCGCCCGGCGAGTCCACGACGCCGGCACCCGCCGCCGGGTGCGGGGCGGCCCGGGAACGGCCCGGATGGTGTGGACGGTGCTCCTCGCCGCGCTGGCGGTGACGGCGGTGATGGCCGTGCCCACCGGCTTGCTGAGGCGGGCCGACGATGCGGTCCGGGACCGCTTCACGGCGTCGTTCCGCCTCGCCGCGCGCGCCGGCGAGGCGTCGTCCGCCGCCCGGGGTGCGGCACCGGCCAACCTGGTCGACGGCAAGAGCAACCGGTACTGGGCGCCCACCGGTAAGCCGGTCGGCGCATGGGTGGAGCTGGTCTTCGCCGAGCGGGTGCGGCTGCTGCGGGTGATCGTCACCGCCGGGGTGTCGTCGGATCCCGAGCGGTTCGCCCACCAGGGCCGGCCGGGCGAGCTGAAGGCCGTCGTGCTGACCGGTTCCGGGCCGGCCCCGGCGCAAACCCTCGCGTTGCGCGATCAGCCGGGCCCGCAGTATTTCGACCTGCGGGTCAGCGACGCGACCGGGATCCGGCTGACGGTCATGTCGACCTACGGGATGGCACCGGCCCGGGTGTGCGCACTGGCGGAGCTCGAGTTCGACGCTCGGCGCTAGCGCGGAAGGCGACCGCACCACCTACAGCGAGGCGACGATCTCGGCGTAGCTGTCGCGAGCCCGCGCGGCGGCCGCCCGGTGACCGAGACGGTCGTACCCGTCGACCAGCGAGCGCCAGCCCTCGTCGCTGTAGCGGTCGATCTGGACGCACCGCTCTGCCGCGACGACGGCCTCCTCGTACCGGCCGGCGGCCAGGGCGTCGGCGGCGAGCGCGGCGGCCGCCTCGGCGGCCTCGCGGCGGAGCATGTCGCGTTCCCACACCACCCATTCCGCGGGCCCCTCCTCCGGCAGCAGGTCGCCGCCGTACGCCAGCAACGCCCGTTGCAGGGCGGCGGCGGCCGACGCCGCGTCACCGGCGAGACGCGCCTGACGGCTCTGCTTCAGCGCGCCGCGGAAGTCGGTCACGTCGCTGTAGCCGCCCTCCGGCAGGGACAAGTGGTACGCGTCGCCGTTGCGTGCCACCAGCCCCGCGCACCCGCGAGGGCCGCCCGGCGAGAGGAACGTGCGCAGACTCGACATCGTGACGTGGAGGTTGCGGGTTGCGGCCCCGGGCGGCAGGGCGGACCAGAGCGCCTCGATGAGGGCCTCGCGGTGCACGGGCCGGCCGGCGTGCATGGCGAGCAGTCGCAACATCGTCCGGGCCCGCGGCTTGACCATCGACAGGTCCAGTGGCCGGTCGTGCAGCCGCAGCTGAAATCCGCCGAAACACCGGACCTCGACCGGGGCCGGCTCGCGGACCCCGGCCGCCGGGCTCTCCACACCCGCCCACCTGCCGGCCACCCGGACCGGCAAGCCGCACTGGAGGGCCAGCGACCGCGGGTCGGTGCCGGCCGTGCCGCACCGGGTGGCAGCGGCGAGTGCGGCCACCCGCGCGCCCGGGACACCCGCGGACCGGGCGAGGGCTTCCGGGCGCTCCGCCGCCACGTCCGTGCCGGACATTCCCGTCCGTGCCGCGGCCAGGGTGGCCAGCGCCTGCGCCCATGCCTCGAGCACGCCGGCGTCCAGTGCGCGGCAGCGCCGCAGCAACTCGGCGGTGGCTTCCACGTCTGCCGGGCCGGCTTCCGGGCTCAGCGAACGGACCAGGCAGAGCACCGCTCGGGCGAGCACACCGCCCCACTGGTCGCCCGCCCGGTCGCATTCGCCCACCACCGCGGCCGCCTCGGCCGCGCCGCGCGCGCTGCCGTCGAGGGCCAGGGCCGCCCGGCCCATCCGGACCAGCCAGGGCAGCTCGGCCCGCTCGGCCTCGACGAGCACCTCGGCGAGTTGACGCCGGCCGTCGGCCGCGGACCCGGCGGCGATCGCCCAGCACGCCTGCAGGAGCCGGACGCCGAGATGTCCGACGTCGCTGTCGTCGGCCGTGCCGGCCACCAGAGCCTGGTGTGCCTCGGCCACGTTGCCCGCCAGCAGGTATGCCACGGCCTGCACCAGGGGTTCACCCTGTGCCTCGGCCGCCACCAGGGTGGGATGCTGCCGGGTCGCCTCCCGCAGGGCGGCGGAGTAGTGTCCGGCGAGCACGGCCCGTCCGGGCAGCCAGGTCGACGCCAGCCGGCGGGCGGCCCGGCAACGGGCGCGAGCGCCTTCGTCGGAGAAGCGTTCCTCCGCCGAGCGCAGGTGGCGTACCGCCGCGGTCAGCCGGCCACACGCCATCAGATACCGGCCCTCGGCGAGCATCAGCCACGGATCCTCGGCCACCAGCCAGTCCGGCAGGAGGTCCAGCCAGGGTTCGACCCCCTCGTCCGCCACCCGGATGCCGAGCCGGGTGAGCAGCCGCCGCACCGCCGGCCAGTCGGCCGCGCGCGCGTACGCCCGGGCCGCCTCCAGGTCCGCACCCTCGGCGGCGAGCAGCGCCGCGGCCCGGGCATGCCACTGCCGGGCTGCCGCTTCCCCGATCTCCTCGGCGAGGGTGATGGCGAGGTGCGCCCGGAGCACCTCGTGATACCGGAAGGTGTGTCCGCCGTCCGGACTGGCGGTGAAGGCCTGTCTGCGCTCCAACTCCTCCAGATGCCGCCGGCTGACACCGGGGTCGCCGAGCAATCCCTCGCAACGGGCCGGTGTCAGGACGTCGAAAACGCACGTGCGCACCAGGAAGTCCCGCAACTCCGGCGGCAGTTCGCCGAGCACCGTACGGGCGAGGTAGGAGCGGGTCAGCGCGGACCTGCCGTCGAGGGCCGCCACCGTACGCTGGCGTTCGACGAGGGGCCGCCCGCGGGTGGACAGATGGAACATGTGCAGGCCCGCGGCCCAGCCGCTGACTCTGCGGGTCAGTGCCGCGGCGTCGTCGGGAGGCATCGGTTCCCGGTAGACCTCGCGGAGCAGCTGCTCGACCTCCCAGGACCGGAACCGCAGGTGCTCCCCGTCGACGAGGCAGGCGTCGGCCAGCTCGAAGCGGCACAGGTTGAGATCGGGCATCCGCCTGCCGCAGCAGAGTATGTGCAGCCAGGGCGGGACGTACGCGACGATCGTCTCCAGCGCGGCCCACGCCTCGGCCCCCGCCAGCAGATGGATGTCGTCGATGAGGACCAGGGTGTCGGTCGTACGGACGGCACGAAGTGCGGCCAGGAGCTCGTCGACCTCCTCGCCGCGGTCCGCGGCGGGCAGCGCGGGGATGGCCTGCCAGATCGCCCGGACCACATCGCGGGCCCGGGTACTGGCGGTCTCGATCTGGACGGCGCCGACCCGACCTGCCCACCGGGCGGCGTACTGCGCCAGCAGGGTGGTCTTTCCCGCGCCCGCGGGTGCCACGATCATCGCGAGGCGGCCGGTCCGCAGACCGTCCAGCTCGTCGAGCAGGCGGGGGCGGACCAACCCCTGGCCGGCGGCGAGCAGGTGAGCTGCTGCGTCCATAACGGCTTCCCTTGCCTGGTGGGGAGGAACCGGTCAGCGGACGAGAGGCGCCGCAGCAGTCAGGACGCGGCGATGTGATCTGGTCATGCGATTCCCCCATGCGTTGTCCGGCGCTATCGCGAAGCGCATCCGGCAACAACACGCCGTCGCGGCCCGTGGTGCTCCAATTTAGTCCCGTGCGCGGCGGAAAGGCTGTCGCCAATTGGGCAGATGTGGGCCGGCGCGGCCGGGTCCGGGGCGAAGTCGAAGTATTTGCAGACCGCGCCAAAGGCTCCGTTTACGGCGGTTCCGCCGATTCGTGGCGCGGTCGGGGAAATGGCCGGCGGCGTACCGGCCGAGCTGCGGTTGTCCTCGCCGATCGGTCAGCGGGGCAATCGTCCGTACGGTTGCCGGCGCCGGTTCCGACGGCCGACAACAAACAGGCTTGTCGGTGGACAGAAAGGGGCGTTCAGGCGTTCAGGGTCTGGGTGGTGAGCTTGGCGGCGGAGCGGTTTCCAACCCGGTCGACGGCGGTGCAGGAGAAGCGGACCGTTCCCTTCGTCAAACCTTTGATCTTGACACTCCAGGCGCCGGACGCTGCGGGGGTGATCGTCACGACCTTGGCCTTCGCGGCCGCGGTGCGCTCGGAGGTGGCCTTCACCCACGTCGTGCCGGTGTAGTAGTACCAGGAAGAACCGCGCTTCTCGATCGCGGTCAGGTGCACGGCGCGCACGCCTGTCCCGGTGTCGCCGGCCTTGCCGCGCAGCGTGGCCCAGGATGCCGCCTTGCTCGGTGTCGAGGGCTTCGTCAGGGTGACCACCGGCCGCGTGGCGTCGATCCGGACGGTGATCGTGCCGGCGCTCTGCGGCGTGGCGACGCCGAACTCGTTGGCCGGGGCCGCCGTCACCGCGAACGTGCCGGCCTTGGTGTAGACGTGCGCGGCCGTGGCCTCGGACAGGCTGGCCTCGACCGTGCTGGACTGCCCGTCACCCCACCAGATCCGGACCGTGTCGGTGTCGTCGGAGGCGTGGTGCCGAAGACCTGCGGCCGTTCCGGCCCAGGCCGACGTCTGCTTCACCCGGTATCCGCCCACCGGCGCCGACACCGTGACGTATCCGGGGGTCTGCCGCCCGGCCTGGGACGTGAGGACGCCGTCGGAGAGGATCACTCTGGGCGTGAACGTCCCCGCTGTCCGGTAGGAGTGCGGGATCTCGGTCACGTCACCGGCGACGACCTGCGGGGCCGAGCCGTCGCCCCAGTCGATGGTCTGGGTGATCCCCGCCGGCGGCGTCCTGTCGTCGCTCACCGAGAGGACCGTCAGTACGGTCGTCTGACCGGGCCAGATGCGGTAGGTGGAAAGCTTGTGTGCACCTTCCGGCGCGGTGTTCGGTTCCTCGGCCGCGCTGGCGGTGGTGGACAGGACGACCCCGGCGACACCGAGTGCTGCCACGCTGGCCAGGAACGTCATGGTGCGGCCGGTCATTCGTCACTCCCAGGGTTCGGCTCGGACGGAGGATAGGGCCCACCGGGCGCCCGTTCAAGCCGGACGGCCGCACCGCGGCAGCAGCGATCGATATCGGTCATGCGGGCGTTAGGGGGACGGCCGGGGGATGTCCCCCTTGCCCGTACCGGTGGCGTTCTCCTTACAGTAGGTACATGGCACCGGCGCGCTCCCTTCACGAGATCTTCGCGGGGTTGACCGGCGCTGCCGGGACCCCGGGCGACCTCTCCGCCGTGCTCCGGGACGGCGGATACCCGGACCTGCCGCAGGAGCTCCTCGCCGAGGCCGTGGTCAGTTTCGCCGACACCGCCCGGGCCGAGGTCGCCGAGCATCTGGCCCCGTTCGTCCGGGCGCACGGTCCGATCGTCGAGGGCGACACCGCGGCAGGTGACATCGGCAACTTGCTCGATCTTCTCGCCACGGCCCCCGCGGCGGATCTCGACGAGAGTGCGACCCCGGCGATGCCCGAGATCGATCCGCCCCTCGGGGCCGGCGAGGCGCATCTGCCGGACGGGCAGGGCTCCGCCGCCGCCGGCATGCCCGTCGAGCACCCGGGGTTGCCGATGGACACGGCCTTCGGTCATGGCCACGACGTCGCGGGCGTGCCGGTGGACGACACCGCCTTCGGTGCCGTGGCACCGGAGCCGGAGCCGGTCGGCGACGCCGAGCTGCATGACCTGCCGGAAGCCGAGGACGTGCCGTCGCCGGCGGCCGGGCTGTGGGCGATGCCGTCGCTGCCCGCGGATGCCCCGGAGATCGACGACGTCGACGGCGCCTGAGGCCGGCCGGGTCACGAGATGAGCGCCGCGGCGTACTCCCGCAACTGCCGCAGGCGTTCCTGCTCGGCCGTCAGATCGCGCAGCCGGCTCTCGCGCTCGGCGGCGGTGCGCTGAGCCGCCTCCGACGCGGCGCTCAGCGCCTTCGCGTTCGACCGGGCCAGCTCGTCGGCCAGGCCGCTGTAGTGGTCCCGGAGCTGACGCTGGATCCGGCGCAGGGTGTCCCGCGAGTCCTTGGTCATCAGGAAGGTGACCTCGTCGCAGTAGCGGCGGATCGCGTTCCGGGCCTGGTTCTGCCGGTTCGTCCGTTGCCGCTTCTTCTCCTCGCGCAGGCCCTTGCGGCCCATCACCAGGCCGATCCCGATGCCGATCGGGCCGAGGGCGATGCCGGTCAGCGTCCCGAGCATGGTGAACATGAGCGCGCCGCCGTAGGCACTCTTGAGTGCCACCATCGCCTGTTTCCGGCGGTTCATCCTGGCCAGGTCGATCTTGTGCTCGACCTGGGCGGTGCCGGCCAGCGGCAGCGGGTCGGCGATCGCGACCTGGCGCAGGATCTGCCCCGCGGCCTCCTCGAAGTGGGCCGCCACGTCGTCGCTGAGCCCGACCGCCCGGTCCCGCAGCATCATGTAGTTGGCCACCAGCTCCTCGGAGACCCGGGCTTTGAGCCACCGTTCGGTCTCGTCCCAGGTGTCGGCCGGGTCGCCCGCCTCGATCTCCGCGTCGGCCTCCTCCACCAGCCGGCGGATCCGGCCGCGCAGGTCGTGGTCGATGTCGGCGTTGAGGTCGGCGATGCCGTCGCCGAGGGTCTGCTGCCACTTCGCCGCGGCGGCCTTGAGCGCTTCCACGCGGGTCTTCACCCTGGTGAGGTCGTCCATCACCCGGGCCGCGGCGGCCGGGTCCGCGAGCGCGGCCCGTTCCGCCTCGAACTGGCTCTCGATCTGCTCGCAGATCCCGACGACCGTCGCGCCCGCCTGGGCGGCAACCCGGGCGGTCGCTCCGCCGGAGACCCGCTGGGCGACGAACTTGACCAGGTCCGGAAACCCGGATTCGGCGTTGAGGTCCTTGTCGCCGGCGGCGACGGCACGCAGGCGGAGATCGGACGAGACGGGGAGGATGGGCATCTCCCCGAGGTCGCGCAGATGTCCCGCGTCGAGGTCACGGATCTTGCGCCAGTACGGATAGAAGTCGGTCTTGGTGAGCACGCACACCGCGGTCGGGCACACCTCGCGGGCCTGGCGCAGGAAATCCAGCTCGCTGCGGGTGAGTTCCTGAGCCGCGTCGGTGACGAACAGCAGCGCGTCGGCCATGGACGCCGCGGTCAGGCTGGCCGCCGAGTGCATCGAGCCGAGGCCGCCGACCCCCGGGGTGTCGACGATGACCAGGCCGCTGGAGAGCAGCTGGCGCGGCAGCCGGACCTCGACCCCGGTCACGCCGTCCACCGCGCCTCCGGCGTCCTTCTCCAGGACGAACTCCCGGACCCGGTCGACGGGCACCGGCTCGCGGCGGGGCGGGACCTCGTCGAGGAGCACCTCGGCGGACGGCTCCTTGCCGTAGCGC
Organism: Couchioplanes azureus; assembly: GCF_014648355.1. Lineage (GTDB taxonomy): Bacteria > Actinomycetota > Actinomycetes > Mycobacteriales > Micromonosporaceae > Actinoplanes > Actinoplanes azureus. The sequence goes on along the minus strand of NZ_BMQY01000012.1, from coordinate 65,569 downwards.
ACGTAGGTCGGCAGGGCGGTGGCGACGTCGTCGTTGACCGGGCAGACCCTGGTGCCGACCAGCGCGTTCACCAGCGAGCTCTTGCCCTGCTTGAACTCGCCCACGACGACGATGTGCACCGCCGGGTCGGCCAGCGTGGCGCGGACGGCGGCGAGCCGGCTGCCGAGGTCCGCGCGGCCGTACGCCTCGCAGGCGCGGTGCGCGAGGTCGACGATCTCGGTCGCCCGTCGTAGCGTGTCGCCGGCGTCCGGCGGTGCCGTGGTGGTGGTCAACGTCGTTCCTCCCGGTCACGAAGGGTACGGCGGACCGGGGCCGGCCGGCCATGGCCCGCTCGCGAGTGTGGCGTGGCAGGTCCACCGACCCGCCACGCCACGGTGTGCTCACCGGCCCGATGCCCGGTATCTGCCGGTTCCCCCGGTCTGGGATCAGGCCGCGGGGCTCGCGTCCGCGTCGGCGCCGTCCAGCGCGTCGCGGCCGTTCCCGGTGAAGTTGTCGGCGGACTCGCGGATGATGAGCGAGTCGTCGGCCTGGATCGAGTCGTCGGTGTTGAACGAGTCATCGGCGGACTGGTCGTTGAACGAGTCGTTCGTGGACTGGTCGTTGAAGGAGTCGTTCGTCGACTGGTCGTTGAACGAGTCCTGCGTCGTGGCCGCGTTGCCGCTGCCGGACACCGACGAGTCCTCCACCCGGGAGCCGGAGACGTTGGTCTGGCTGCCCCCACCGAAGTTGAAGTTGATCGGGCCCACCGCGCCACCGGCGCCGCCGCCGGCGTTGCCGCCCACACCGGCACCGCCCGCGGCGCTGCCACCGACGGCGGTGCCGCCGTCGCCGCCGTCGCCGCCGTCGCCACCGATGCCCTGGCCGCGCCCGTCGCCGCTGCCGCGGAGCCCGACGCCCACCCCGAGGCCGACCCCGGTGCCGGCCGCGCCGCCGGCGCCGTTTCCGCCGTCGGCGGAGGCGTCGCCGCCGATGCCGCCGGCGCCTCCGGTGCCGTTGGCGGTGCCGCCGGCGCCGCCGCTGGTGTCGATGTCGAACTGAGCGGACTGGTTGCCGTCCCCGACGACCGCCTTGTCCACGTCGTCGCCGACGATGCCGAAGTTGTCGCCCAGGATCGCCTTGTCGACGTCGCCGTTCGCCTGCACCCCGGAGTTGATCCCGGTGTTGACCGCGCCGGAGATGTCGCCGCCCGCCGTCACCGCGTTGTCGCCGGTGTTGCCGACCACGTCGCCGTTGGCCGCGTTGCCGACGAACGCACCGTCGCCGGTCGCGCCGAGCACGTCGCCGCTGCCGGTGCCGACCACGGAGCCGTCACCCGTGGTGACCTTGTCGCCGCCGACGACCTCCGCCGACGAGTTGTCGCCGGTGACCCCGACCGCGGTGCCGCCCGCCGCCACCGAGCCGCCGGTCGCGGCGACCTGGTCCCCGTCGCCCTGCTGGGCCACCGCCCCGTCGCCGGTGGCGGCGTTGACGTCACCGGCGCCGGTGGTGCCCACGTTGCCGTCACCGGTCTGGTTGAGGTTGGTGGCGTCGATGTCGATGTCGCCGAGAACCGCACCGTCCACGTCGACGTCCACCGAGTTGTCGATGCTGGTGGAGTTGTCGGTGAAGGTCTGCGTGTTCTCGATCAGGTTCTGGGTGGTGAAGGTCTGCGTGACCTGGGTGACCTGCTGCACGGCCTGCGGGGCCGGCGCCGAGGCGGCACCGCCGCTCGCGGCCGCTCCACCACCGCTGCCGCCACCGCTGAAGCCGCCGGCGTTGCTGCCACCGCTGAAGCCGCCACCGCTGCCACTGCCGGTGTAGCCGCCGCTGTAGCCACCGCTCGCGGCGCCGTCGCCGCCGTAGGCCGCATCCGCGACGACCTGGTCGATGTCGACCGCATTGAGCGACTCGGCGTCGATGTCGTTGGCGGCGAAGGCGCCGGCCGGGTCGGCGAGGAACTTCGCGGTCTCCGCGTCGCTGCTGAACACCTTCTCGAACAACGCCCGGATGTTGTCGATGATCAGCGGGGTTACTTCAACGGCCATGACTTCTCCTGTGCTCGGGCCCGCCCCGGTGGTCGGACATGAGCAAGCCTGCGGGTTGCCGACCATGCCTCGCATCGGGGCTTTCCCCCTTCCGGCCGGAGGGGGTTAGGGGGGCCCGGTCAGGACTCCGACGGCAACCGGCTCCGCAGCGCAGCGATCATCTCGGCCCGGTTGGCGGCACCGAGTTTGGCACGGATCCTGGCCACGTGGTGTTCCACCGTCTTCGGGGACAGGTAGAGCTGCGACCCGATCTCACGGTGCGTACGACCCGCAAGCACCAGCCGTGCCACCTCCACCTCCCGCTCGGACAGACCGCCCCGGCCCGCATCCTGCGGTGACTCGTCCGCCGTCCCCTCCGGGCGGGACAGCTCCCGCGCGCGCTCCAGCAGCCGGCGCGCGGCCGACGGGTCGCTGGTCCGGATCGCGGCGTGCCCGAGCAGCCGGGACGACTCCCACGGCAGGTCGGCCGCGACCAGATCGGCGGCGTCCGCCAGCACGTCGTCCGGGCGTACGTCGCCGTGCAGCGCGGCGGCCCACCGGGTGGCCGCACGGCATTGGGCCTGCTGCCGGGGGCCCGAGGGGTCGAGGCCGGCGAGGTGGTCCGCGGCGGCGGTCGCGGCCGCCCGGTCCTCGCCGACGACGGCGATCTGCAGCCGGATCCAGCCCAGCGACACCGCCCAGGCGTCCGGCCGGCCGAGCCGGTCGACGACCGCCTCCAGGTCGTCGAGGACCGGCGCGATCCGCCGGTGGTGGCGCAGCCGGGCGGCGGCCACCAGCAGTTCTTCGGTCATCTCCAGGTGGAACAGGTCCACCGCACGCCGGGCGAGCACCGGCTCGGCGAGCGCCCACGCCGCCCGGAGCTGGGCGATGTCGCCCCGGCGCCGGGCGATCCCGGCGGTGAGGCAGGCGAACGCCAGACGTTCCCGGCCCGGCAGCGACGTGCCGGTCAGCCGGTCGAGTTCGGCGAGGGCGGTGTCGTACCGGCCGGCCCGCAGCCGTACCCAGGCCAGCAGTGTGCGGTGCCGGTTGCCGGCGACGGGCCCACCGGTCCCGGCGTCCAGCGCCCGTTCCAGCAGGTACTCGGCGGTCGCGCTGTCACCGGCGGTCACCGCGACCAGCGCGCCGAGTGCGTGCGGCAGGTCGGGGACCGTGACCGCCGGTGGCGCCTGTTCGTAGGCCTCGGCCGCCTCGATCAGCAGCGGCAGGGCCGTCGTGGGGTTGCCGACGGCCAGCGTCGCCTCGGCGAGGCGGCGCAACGGCAAGGGAGCCTGGCCGGTCGCCGCGGAGCGCGCCGCTTCCGGTCGACCGGTGGCCACCAGCGCCGGTACGGCCAGGACGGGCCCGGGCGGGCCGGTGCTCAGCAGCGCCTCGGCCGCCCGGCCGGCTCGGCCGTCATGGGCCGCGGCGGCACCGGCGACCAGGGCGAGCCGGGCCGCGTCGGATTCCGAGGCGGTCGCGGCGTCCAGGTCGACGGGCAAGCCGAGCAGGACGGCCGCCTCGGCCCGGCCCGCGGCGACGACGGCCGGGTCGGCGCCGGCGTCGAGCGCGTCGTCGTAGCAGGACAGAGCGCGCTCGGGCGCGGCGAAGCGGAGCCGGTCGGCGGCACGCCGGTAGACGTCGGCCGCCGCGGGCGTACGCGCGCGGGCCGCGCGCAGCTGCTCCGCGGCGCGCACCGGGTCGGCACGGGTGGCCAGCAGGGCCGCTGCCACGGTGTCGTGCACCCGGCGGCGCTCCAGCGCAGACAGGTCGGCGAGGAGCGCGCGGGCGACGGCCGGGATCATCCGTTCGCCGTCGGGCATCAGCAGTCCCTGGTCGCGCAGCGAGCGCATCGCCGCCGCGGCAGCCGCCGGATCCAACCGTGCCGCGGCACCGAGGACGTCGTCGCCGAGGTCCAGTCCGAGCGCGAGGATTCCGGCCAGTTCCGCGGTGTCGCGGCCGGACGCGGCGAGCCGTCGTTGCAGCCGGGCGACCAGCGCGGGCGGTGTGCCGTCCGGAGCCGCGGCCACCGTCTCGGCCAGCGCGGCCAGGCCTGCCGAGGCGGCCTGGACGGCCGCCACGTGCTCCGGGGTCACCGGCCGGCCGATCGTGGCCGTGACCAGCGCGGTCAGGGCGCCGGGGTCGAGCGGGCCGAGGTGTTCGACCGTCGACGTGGCGGCGACCGCCTCGTCCAGGTCGGCCAGCTCCGGGCCGTCGATCGTGGGGCGGCGGGCGATCGCCATCGGCAGTCCGGCGCGCGCGGCGGCGGCCAGCGCCCGCAGCGCCTCCGGGGGCAGCCGGTGGGCGTCGTCGACGACGACCATCGCGCCGTCGGAGCGGGCGCGGGCCAGCAGCGCTTCCAGGTCGTCGGCCGTCGTGAAGACCACGGAGGCGACCGGCCGGCCGGCTGCGGCGGCGATCTCACCCAGCCGATGGGTACGCCCGGAGCCGTCCACGCCCACCACGACAGTCACCCGTGCGATCCCTCCGCCCGTACCGACCTGGCAGTTTACGGCTGGTGGGGCGGCCGCACGGTGTGGTACCGCTCGCGTCGAGGGTGTACCGTCGCCGCTTCCCGGCACCAAGACTGTCAGATGGTGGCGGCCACACCGGCGGCACAGTGACGCACCACATGCGCCGGGCCGTCCGGCCGGGCGGCCGGGAACCGCCGAGTACCTTGCACCGGGAGGCGTGCTCCGGTGCCGTCCGGGAGGCAGCGACGTGAGGATGTGGGGTCCGAGTTGGGCGTGATGCGTATGCTCGGGCGGCGGTCGTCCGCGGTGACCGGATGAGCCTGATCGACCGTACCCGGGAGGTGCTCGGCCGGGCCGCCGGCGTGTACCGCGCGACGCCGGAGGAGCGGCGGATCGCCGCCCTGCGCGACCGCCTCGACGAGCCGCTCCGGGTGGCCGTCGCGGGCCGGGTCAAGGCCGGAAAGTCGACGCTGCTCAACGCCCTGGTCGGCGACCGGCTGGCGCCCACCGACGCGGGGGAGTGCACTCGCATCGTCACCTGGTACCGGGACGGGCACACCTACCAGGTCATGGCCCGGCCCCATCAGGGTCCGCCCCGGCAGCTCCGGTTCAGCCGCGAGGACGGCGCCATCGAGATGGACCTCGGCGACCTCGGCGTGGAGGACGTGGTGCAGCTGGAGGTCAGCTGGCCGGCGCAGGCGCTGCGGACCGTGACGCTGATCGACACTCCGGGGATCGGGTCGCTGTCCGAGCAGACCTCGCAGCGTTCCTGGCACCTGCTCGCGCCCGACGACGAGGAGACGCCCGCCGACGCCGTCATCTATCTGATGCGTCACCTGCACAGCAACGACGTCGAGTTCCTGCGGGCCTTCCACGACGTGGAGGTGTCGCGCCCCAATCCGGTCAACGCCATCGGGGTGCTGTCCCGGGCCGACGAGATCGCCGCCGGCCGGCTCGACGCGATGGCCTCGGCGCGCCGGGTCGCGGGCCGGCTGAGCACCGACGCGGGCGTCCGGCGCCTGGTGCAGTCCGTCGTTCCCGTGGCGGGCCTGCTCGCCGAGACCGCCGCGACCCTCACCGAAGTGGAGTTCGCCCGGTTGCGCCGGATCTCGGAGCTGCCGCCGGCCCAGGCCGAGCAGCTGCTGCTCTCCGTCGACCGGTTCGTCCAGACCATGCCGGAGCTCGGCATGACCTCGATCGAGCGGGAGGCGCTGCTCGCCCGGTTCGGCCTGTTCGGGCTGCGGCTGTCGGCGGCCCTGCTGCGGCACGGCACCAGCGGCACCGCAACGGAACTGGCCCGGGAGCTGACCGAGCGCAGCGGACTGGCGCAGTTGCGGGAGATCCTCGGCTCGCTGTTCTTCGAACGCCGGGATGTGCTCAAGTCCCGGTCCGCGCTGCTCGCCCTGGCCGAGATCACGCGCGTCCGCCCTCGGCCGGGCAGTGACCAGGTGGCCGCCATGGTGGAGGAGATCATCGCCTCGGCGCACCCGTTCCACGAGCTGAGGGTGCTCTCCAGCCTCCGCGCCGGATGGGTGACCGGCAAGCCCGACGTCGTCGCCGAGCTCGAGCAGCTCATCGGCGGCGCCGGCGCGGCGATCCACCAGCGGTTGCGGCTGCCGCCGGACGCCTCCGGCGCGGAGCTGGACGCGGCGGCGGACGCGGCGCTGGCCCGCTGGCAGCGCCGGGCGGAGAACCCCCTGACCACGGCGGAGATGGCGGTCGCCGCACGGGTGGCCGTCCGGTCCTGCGAAGGCATGATCGCCGAACGGCGGCGATCACGCTGAGTGACGGCTGAGTCGCGATCGAACCGGTCGACCCGCCGCGACGTGTGTCGTGCGACGACCTGAGCCCTGTCTTGATCACCATAATCGGAGCACCCATCGATGTACGCGCTTGGCATTGACCTCGGAACCACCTTCACGGCGGCGGCGATCTGGCGGGACGGCCGGGCGGAGACCGTCTCGCTCGGCGACCGGAGCGCGGCCATCCCTTCGGTGGTGCTGCTCCGTCAGGACGAGACGTTCCTGACCGGAGACGCGGCACATCGCCGGGGACTCTCCGAACCGCAACGGGTCGCCCGCGAGTTCAAGCGGCGGCTGGGCGACACCACCCCCATCCTGCTCGGCGGTGTGCCGCAGTCGGCCGAGGCGCTGATGTCGCGGTTGCTCCGGTGGGTGGTCGACGAGGTGGCCGGCCGGGAAGGCGGCCTGCCCACCGCGCTCTGCGTCTCGCACCCCGCGAACTGGGGTCCGTACAAGATGGACCTCTTCCGCCAGGCCATCCGCATGGCCGGCCTCGATCTGCCGGTGACGTACACGACCGAACCCGAGGCGGCGGCGGTCAACTACACCCAGCAGCAACGCGTCGAGCCGGGCACCGTCGTGGCCGTGTACGACCTCGGCGGCGGCACCTTCGACGCCGCGGTGCTGCGCAAGACGGCGACCGGCTTCGAGGTCATGGGGCAGCCGGAAGGCATCGAGCGGCTCGGCGGCAGCGACTTCGACGCGGCGGTCTTCCACCATGTCCGTACCGCACTCGACGGCAAGCTGGAGGAGCTCGACGAGGACGACCCCGCGGTGATCAACGCCGTGGCCCGGCTGCGGGACGAGTGCGTCCAGGCCAAGGAGGCGCTGTCGGCGGACACCGACACGACCATCCCGGTCCTGCTGCCCGATGTGTCCACGGAGATCCGGCTCACCCGGGCCGAGTTCGAGACGATGGTCCGGCCGGCGCTGCACACCTCCGTCGAGGCGCTCCAGCGGGCGCTGCGGTCCGCCGACTGCGCGCCGGAACAGGTGCACTCGGTGCTGCTGGCGGGTGGCTCGTCCCGGATGCCGATCGTGTCCCAGCTGGTCGGCTCGGAGCTGGGACGGCCGGTGGTGGTCGACGCCCATCCCAAGCACTCGGTCGCCCTCGGCGCGGCATGGCTGGCCGGCGGAGCACTGACCAGGCCCGCGAGCGCCGCCGGCGCGGTGCCCAGCCCGGCCCCGCCGAGCCGGCAGGCGGCACCCGCGGCCCCGCCGAGCCGGCAGGCGGCACCCGCGGCCCCGCCCGCCAGGCCGGCGCCACCAGCGGCCGGGCCGGTCCGGGCGACGTTCCACGGCGAACCCGTGATTCCGCATCCGGCATCGCGCGTCGACGCGCCCGCTCTTCCCGGTGCGCCCGTGACCGGTCCCGCGGGCCTCCCGGCGCCCGCCGGCCCGGCCGGCCGGCCCGCCCGCACCAGGACTTACGCATCGACCACCGCCGCACCGGCCGCCGGCTCCGCGGCGGCGGCGCCGGAACCGCCGGCCAAACGGGGCCGGGTCGCCCTGATCGCGGTGGGTGCGGCGCTGGTCCTGCTGCTCGGCGGTGGCGCCGCGGCGTGGGTCCTGACCGGCGGCAACCGCGCCGAGGCGGGCGGCGACAAGGGCGGCAAGCCCGTGGCCCCGGCGGCCGGCAAGCCCACCCTCCCGGCGGACGAACAGTGCACGACCGAGATCAAGCGCAACACCCGCTGGGTCTGCCTGACCTCGGCGACCGTCGCCGACGGCCGGTTCACCGTGGCATACGACGCGGGATTCGCCGGCACCACGCCCACCATCAAAGGCGGGTTCCACCTGCATCTCTACGGCAGCGACGGCACGAACCCCCCGGACGAGATCATGGGCTCCCAGGTCCCCGACCACCAGCAGGGATTCTGGTACGTCGAGGACCAGCAGCCCTCCGTGATCTCGACGAGAGACCAGCGTTTCATCCGGGCCATCGGCGACTCGCCGAAGGTGTGCGCACGGATCGCGAAGTCCGGGCACGGCCTCGTTCCGGACAGCCGCGGCACCTACAAGACCGGGAACTGCGTACCGATCAAGTGGTCCTGAACCCGGTCCGGTAAGGCCGGTGGCCCGCAGCCCACCGGCCTTACCGGACCGGGTCGGGGGTGTGGTTCGGCACCGGCTGGTCGGTGGGGACGCCCTCGTCCCGGTGGGACTTGGAGGTACGGGCGTCGGCCAGTACCTCGGCGGGGACGTGCCTCTCGAGGAACCGTCGCGCCAGCCGGGTCGACGGGTGTATCGCGATGGTGGCCACCACGATGATGCCGGCGATCAGCAACCAGCCGGTGGCGCCCCAGTTCATCGCGAGGAAGGTGTAGACCGCCGGCGCCCACACCTTGCCGAGAGTGCCGCTCATCTCGCCTGCCCCCTGGTAGGCGCCCCGCTGCCGGGGGTCCATCAGTTCCGCCTCGAACGTCCAGTTGGCCGCCGAGAGGTAGAGCTCGGCCCCGGTCACGGTCACGTGCCCCAGCCACACCAGGGCGATCGTGACCCAGCCGACGGTGTCGTGGGTCGCCAGGGTGATCAGGCAGGAGAGCACGAAGAAGGCCGACGACAACCGGACCGCCCGCAGCGCGGTGGACAGCCCGTCGACTCCCCGTGCCGCTGCCATCGGCAGGAAGATGCACATCACCGTGTTGGTGCCGAACAGGAAGGCCAGCAGCACCCGGGGTGCGTCCGTCTGCTCGACGAGCCACAACGGGATCACGACGTTGAGCAGCACCTGATTGGTCCAGAAGATCCCGGCGAAGAAGTTCGAGAGCAGCCAGCCGGGATTGCGCAACGGCCCCGGGCCGGGGACCTGCGCCTTGCGGTCCCCCGAGGTGCGGTTGTCGTGCGCGGCCCGCGGCAACCGGGTGATGGCGGTCGCGTTGACCAGGAAGACCACGGCGGTGAACCAGGGCAGCGCGTGCAGGACGTCGTTGGAGTGGAAGGCCAGGGCGACGCCCCCGACGAGGGAGCCGAGGGTGAAGCCGAGGTTCAGGGCCGAGTACATGTAGGCCCGGGACTTCACCCGTTCCTCGGGCGGCAGCGCGTCGATGGTGTACGCGCCGTACGCGGCGCTGCCGAGGGCACCGATGACCTCCATCCCGACGGCCATGGCGACGTAGCCGTGGAAGCCGGTGATGAAGGGCCACACCGCGAACATCGCCGCCTGCCCGGCCGCGCTGAGGGCCCACATCCTCTTCGGCCCGAAGCGGTCGACCAGCTTGCCCATCGGCAACGCCGCCAGGAACGCGGCGATCCCGGCGCAGGTCAGCCCGAGACCGACCTGAGCGGCGGACAGCCCGACGATCTGGGTGAAGAAGACCGCCGAGCCGGTCATGAAGGTGCCTTCGCCGAGGGCGAAGAGCAGCGATTGGGCGGACAACCGTCCGGCCAGCCGTGACGGGGGGCGCACGTGACGGAGGACGGCATCGAAGATCACCGGGAGAGTTTCCGGGCCCCGAACGCGATTGTCACGCCATTATCCGCGCTGGCGTGGGACGCGGGATTCGCGTCCGGCCAGGTGCCGCTGTGCTTCCAGGTGGGTGAATCCGTAGGAGTCGCCGAACGACCGCAGGATTCCGCGCCGGTCGGCGTCGTGGAGAAAGGTGAGCAGTCGCCAGGGCAGCAGCCCCGAGGTGGCCAGCCAGATGCGCGCCAGGATCCACCAGGCCCACGGGGTGAGGGCGGCTTGCGCCAGTCCGATCGACGCTCCGGCTGTCGCCCCGGTTGCCGGGTCGTCCGTGACGATCCAGACGCCGATGCCGGAGCTGATCCCGGTGATGACGATGGTCATGCCGGTGACGACCCGCTGGCGGCGAAGCGTGCCTCTCGCGCTGTGGAACTTCCATCTGACCGGGAGGAAGCGGACGCCGTTGGCATGCCGTGCAACGACGCCGAAGAAGCCGCTGAGCACCACCGCGAAGGAAAGCTCACCGGTGATCGACGTCACGAACGGCAGCAGGCACACTGCCGTCAGGACACCCACGAGATTGCGGACCGGTTGGGAGACGGCGAGGGGCAGCCGCCACCACGCGAACGACGTGGTCGCCTGCCGCTCCATCAGGACGGCGAGGAAGGTGAGCCACCGGGCCGCCCGGGCGGCCCGGTGCCGGTCGTAGACGGCGGGCACGAATCGGTCGAGCAGGTGGCGCAGGGCGGTTTCCCGGGCCGGGAAGAGGGTGGGATCCAGCAGCTCGGTGGGGTTGGTCCCGGGACTGCTGTAGACCGTGCGAGCCAGCTTCAGCAGTAGCGGCGAGGACAGGATGTGCGCCGTCCGTCCCGTGGGGTTGTGTCGCATCTCCGTCAGCACCGGTTCCCACCGGTGGCGGTCCATGGCGGTCAGGCCGCTCTCCATGGCCGAGGCGATGTCACCCGCCGAAAGCCGCTCGAGCGAGACGACCGGCATCCGCCACAACGTGGACCGCGCTCCGCGGCGCAGCAACTCCTGATACTCCGCGGTGCGGCAGGTGAGCACCACGTGCGACCCGGTCGGGGTCACGGCATCGGTGACCGCCCGCACCACCGGTCCGCGATCGCCGGCGGGCACCTCGTCCAGCCCGTCCAGAACCAGCAGCAGCCGGCCGGAACGGACCAGTCGCCACAGCTGCTCGTCCGTCACACCGTGCGTGCGCAGTTCCGGGTAGGCCGAGGGGATGGCATCGACCACCCAGCCGAGAATGTCCGTCACCGAGGTCAAGGTGGACATCGGCAGCAGGACGGCGACCGCCTCGTGGTTCTCCCGGCTCCGCAGCTGCTCGCGAACGAAACCGGCGGCGGTGGTCGACTTTCCGGCGCCTGCGTCCCCGATCACCGCCAGCAGCGCCGGCGCCTCCACACGATGCTTGCGTACCAGGTCGGGCATGGTCGTGACGGTCAGCGCGATGCGCGGTCTCCGCCGGGTGGTCCACACCGCTCCGAGACTCAGCCAGTCGTTGTCCTGGCGGGCCGCCTCGAGGGACCACCTCTGTGCGACCACGCCGGCGATCACCGCCAGCGGATCCGCGGGCTCCGGAGGCTGCCGGAGGCGGCGGGGCCGGCGCGGGACGAGGACGCCGTGATCGGCCAGGCTCGCCTCGGCCAGTTGGCGTTCCGGGCGTGGTGCCCGCTCGTCCACCGCGATCCGCAGCAGGGCCTGCACGCCGGCCTGGGTGTCGACGGGCAGGAGGGCATGGGCCGCCCGCCGCCGCACCTCGACCGGTACCTCCGGATCGGTGGACGCGGCGAGGCCGGCGAGCACCTGGGTGCCGGCCCGGTCGCCGCCCTGGCTGAGGACGGTCGCCGCCCGGCAGCGGGTGTCCGGATCGTTCGCCTCGGGAAGTGCCCAATCCCTCAGCGCCTGCTCGGCGACGGCCTCCGACAGGCGATACAGGGTGGCGGCGGCCTCCATCCGGTCGGTCAAGGCCGCTCCGGTGTCGGACAGTGTCTCCTTGAGTGCGCGACGGCCGAGGACGCCCATCCCGGTGGTCTCCGCCGGGACGGGTGCCACCGCGGCCGGCCGGCTCGCCGGGGCGGGCTGGCTCCGGGCAGCGAGCCGGGCAGCCGCCCACCGCCGGACGACGGCGTCCGCGGTCGACCTGCCCGAGGCGAGGTCCCGGAGTGCCCGCGGGCCGGCCGGCGAACCCAGATCGGCGAGCGCATCCGCGACGGTGGCGCGAACCCAGACGCTCTCCGTGCCGTCCTGCGCGAGCGTCTCGAGCCTCAGCCGCGTCTCCTCGGCGGCTGCCAGGGAGAGCAGCACGGCGAGGCAGTCGGGTGCACTCGCGTCGTCACCGCGGAGGATCTCGAAGAGCGCGTCGATGACCCGCCGGCGCAGCGGCGGCGCCACCCGGATGCCGTCGGCGAGGACCAGGCCGGCAGCCAGCAGATTCTCCGGCCCGCCGTCCAGCAGGTTCTCGACGACCGGCTCCGCCGCGAGGCCGGAGCGGGCCAACGCGAACAACGCCGCGCTGCGCGTCGCTGTGTCCAGCAATCCAGCGCGAATCCCCTCCGGCTCCCAGCACCCGCTGCAAGGATCCGCGGCAAGGTACTCCGCCACGCTGTGATGGATGAAGGCGATGTCGGGTCCTTGCAGCGTGCACAGCCCACTGGCCATGAGGCGGCTGCGCACCGTACCTATCCAGGCGGCCTGCGGCGCCGCGCGCAGGTCGTCCGGAGCGTTCGCGCGGACCCAGTCCGCCGCGACGTCCACGAGGCGGCGCCGGTCCTGCCTGATCTGGGCCACCGCCAAAGTCGTGAGCAGGTGGCTCAGCTCGGTCGCCAGCCAGACGTCGAAGGCGCCGGACGGCTCGACGCCGTCGCGGCTGCGGCGCAGCAGCCCGATGAACTCCCCGTAGAGGTCGGCGCGGCTGGTCGGCAGTTCCTGATCCCGGTCGGCGTCGTAGACCAGCGCGGCCATGCTGCACAGCAGCGGCACCCGTACCACGGGTTCCAGGCCCGCCGACCGGATCCGGGACAGGAACCGGCCGACCTCCTCCTGGACCCCCGATGGCGCGCCGAGCCGGAAGGTGAACCAGCCGAGTGCGAAAGCGCGGACGTCGTCGGCGGTGAAGGACCGTAACCGGAACGACTGGACGTCGCGGGCCCACAGCTCCCTCAGCTCGCCCTCGGACAGCGGGCGGCTGGCCACGGCGACCCGGCTCCCGGTGCCGTCCGTGTCGAGGTACGCGCCGACCCGGCGCAGGATCCTGGCGCGCCCGGCCGGATCCACCACCTCGTCCAGACTGTCGATCAATATCAGCCATGACGCGTACGGCGCCGGCGGCCGGGTGAACAGCTCGCGGGTCACACCGTCCACATGTCCCCACGTCGTGGCCAGCGCGGCGGGAAGGTCCGCGTCGAGCAGGGCCCGCGCCTGAACGACGACCGGGATCACCGGCCCGTACGGTGCGCCTCCGGGACGCGACCACCCCCGTGCGGAGAGCCACCATCTCGCGCTCCGGAGGACGATCTCGGCGACCATGAAGGACTTCCCGGCGCCCGGGCCGCCGGACACGGTGACGTTCCTGCTCCGCTGGAGCATCTCGGCGACCGTGAGCAGGCGCCCCTCCGGCGCGGTCCGCCGCCGTACCGGGGTGGTGCGCTGCTCGACGTAGATGAAGCGATGGCCGGGCGGACAGAGCGCTCCGAAGTCGTACCACGGTTGTTCGGCCTCGGCGTACTGCTGCTCGAGCAGGGCCCGGAGCGGCCCGGTCAGCTTCGGCACCCGGCCGCGGGCGATCCCCGCCGCGACCAGCGATGCCAGCGCCACCCCGCCGGAGCCGAGCGTCAGCCAGTCGATCCCGTGCCAGGTCAGCTCCCAGACCCGTCGTGCGAGCACCACGGCGATGGAGAGCAGCGCCGCGGACAGGCCCAGACCGGCCCACCGCCGGCCGGCGCGGGAGGGCTGCCCGGCCCGGCGCTGAAGGGCGAGCGTGACGACCGACAGCACGAGCGACAGGACGCCCGCGGCCGCACCCACTATCGAGGCGACTTGATCACCTGTCTCCAATGGAGAGGAAGCCACGGCAGCACGCTACGTCACCTGGTGCCCGGAAGGTATTTCATGTTCCGGAGCAGCGCGGTGCCTTGCTCCCGGAATGAAACAAAGCGGCGTCCCCGGGGCCTCATTCGTTCGCCGAAGCTGCCGATCTTGGCTCTGTGAAGCGTCGTCTCCTCGCCGGCTGTGTGGCCGGCCTCACCGTGACCGCGACCACCGTCGTCGCCACGGCCGCCCCCGCCGTAGCTCTGCCGCCGTCCTGCACGTCGGCCGGGCTGACCGTCGCCGCCCTGCACGGGCCCAACTTCTACATCGACACCTCGTCGACGCCGGTGCTGCGCGGCGCGTACGCCGGCTACCGGATCACCGACACGTCCGGCAGCGCGCGCAACGACCTGTGGGTTTCGCTCACCGACTTCGCCGGCGGCTCCGTCGCCCTGGGTTCCGGGCAGCCGTCCGCGCAGCAGGTGCCCGTGCTCGGCGCCGGTGCCTCGGCGTCGCGGTTCTTCTACCTCACCGCGCAGGCGCAGAGCGCCACGGCGCAACGGCACACCGTCAGCGTCTGGCAGGGCCGCCCCGACCTGCCCGGCTCCGGTCAGGTGTGCGCGGACACCGGCGGCTTCACCGCCGTCGAGGAGACCATCAAGGCGGCGGCGAACAAGCTGACCAGCGTCACCGTGTCGGCGGGCACACCCCGCATCGGCGGTACGTTCACCATCACCGTCAAGGGCGACACCGGAACCATCGGCTCCGGCTCGGCCAACGACCCGTCGTCGTTCTGGATGAGCCCGGCCGCCTCCGGCGCGTGGCCCGCCGGGGCGTACCGGCTCGTCGGCACCAGCCTGTCGTTCACCGGCGGGGACTCGTACACCGACCTGCTGCGGGTCAGCGGCCTGAGCTCGGCGTCGAAGGAGTACACCGCGGTCTACACCTTCCGCGCCGTCGGCTTCACCAGCTCGGACACCAGCGTCCTGCCGGTACAGCAGATCGCCTCCGGCACCCAGATCAAGCACACCGACCTGGGCAGCATCGCCTCGCTGCCGGCGATCAGCCCGTCGGTCAACGACCTGACCGTCTCCGCCTCCGCCAGCCCCGCGAAGCTGCCGGACACCGGCGGTACGGCCGCCTACCAGGCGACGGTCTCCGGCTCCGCCGGTGCGGTCCTCGACTCCTTCACCGCGACCGTGCCCGCCGGCGCCACGCTGGTGCCCGGCTCGGTGCGCTGGCGCGGCACCCCGGTTCCCGACGGGGTGCCCACCGGCTCGGCCCTCGTGTTCCAGGGTCCGTTCGCGGTCGCCGGCACCGCCGACACCCTCGCCTTCGACCTGGCGCTGCCGGCGGTCCCGGGCAACCGGTCCACCGCCGTCGTGGCCACCGTCGGCTCGGCGACCATCGACACCACGCCGGCCCTGACCGACCACGCGCCCGCGACCGGCACCGTCAATGTCAACACCTTCCCGGCCGCCGGCGACGACACGGTCACCGTCGGGGACAACCGCACGTCGACGGTGAGCGTGCTGGGCAACGACATCGACCTCGACGCCGACCCGCTGACGGTCACCGGCGCCGGCCAGCCCGGCAACGGCAGCGTGTCGGTCGTGGACGGCGTCGTCAGCTACACGCCCGCCAACGGCTTCACCGGCGCGGACAGCTTCAGCTACACCGTTGCCGACGGCCGCGGCGGCACCGGCACGGCCACCGTCAACCTCACCGTCCTGGCCCCGTCGGGCAACCCGGCACAGGCCCAGGACGACACCGCCACGGCGGTCGCCGGTACGCCCACCACCATCGGTGTCCTGATCAACGACACCGGGCAGGGGCTCGCGGTGACCTCGGTCACCGCGCCGGGACACGGCACCGCCACGATCACCGCGGGCGGCGCCGGGGTCGAGTACGCCGGCACCGCGCCGTACACCGGCGCCGACACGTTCACGTACACCGTCACGGACCTGGCCGGCAACACGTCCACCGGCACGGTGACCGTGACCGTGACCGCCCCGGTCGTGCCGCCGGTGACCACCCCGCCGGCCGCCCTGATCGTGACCGCCGACGAGGCGGACACTCCGAGCGGCGCGCCCGTCACCCTGCACCCGCTCACCAACGACTCCGGCGACGGACCGCTGAGCGTCCTGTCCGCGGGACCGGCCGCGCACGGCACGGTCATCCTCGGCGGCGACGACGTGACCTACCAGCCCGCCTCGGACCACTGGGGCACGGACAGCTTCACGTACACCGTCCAGGACGCGCACGCGACCACCGGGACCGGCACGGTGACCGTCACCGTGCTGCCCACCGCCGCCCCGGCCGCCGACACCACGACGGTCGACTTCCGCACCGCCACCCTGATCAACGTGCTGGCCAACGACCCGGCCGGCGCCACGGTCGCCGCCGTCACGCCCGCCTCGCACGGCACCGTCACCCTCCACGGCGGCACCGTGCGGTACGCCCCGGCCGGCGGCTACACCGGCGCCGACAGCTTCACCTACCGGCTGACCGGCGGACCCTCCTTCGCCACCGTCACCGTCACCGTCGCCGGACCGGCCCTGGCGGCCGCCGGCGACTCCGTCACGGCCGTACGCGGGGCCGCCGGGCGCATCGACGTACTCGGCAACGACCTCGGCACCGGGCTGACCGTCGAGCAGGTCACCCCGGCCGCGCACGGCACGGCCGAACTGCGGGCCGACGGCGTCTGGTACACGTCGCACGCGGCGTTCCGGGGCACCGACACCTTCACCTACCGGGTACGCGACGCGGCCGGGCAGACCGCCACCGCCGCGGTGCACGTCACCGTCCCCAACGCCGCCCCTGCCATCGTCGCGATGCCGTCGCGTACGGTCACCGCGGGCGAGACCCTCGTCGTACCGTTCACCACCGGCGACCCCAACGGCGACGACCTGGTCCTGACCGCGGGAACACCGACCGGCACCGAGGGCGCGGCCACGCGGATCCGGCGTACCGTGTCGGGCACCACGCTCACGCTCACCGTGGACCCGCGCTTCAGCGGCGTCGTCACCATCCCCGTCGAGGTCCGTGACGACGAAGCGAGCGCCGCGACCGCACTGACCGTCACCGTGCTCCCCGCCCCGGTGACCGCCGTCACCGGGACCATCCTCGCCGACCCGGGCGCCGGCACGAGCCTCGCCGCTCCCGTGTACGTCGACGGGCGGCCCACCTCGCGCACCCTGTCCACCCGGGTCGACTCCGCGGTGTCCTGGCGGCCCTCACCGGCCGCCAACCTCGTCGGCTACCGCGTCACCCTCAACGGCAACCGGGTCTGCACCGTCCCCGCCACCGTTCGCACCTGCCGGATCAGCAGCGTCGCCCTCGACAGCGGCGACGCCGTCCGGGTGGTCGCGGTCGGCGCGCAGGGCACCCTGGCCGAGCCGGTCGCCGCCCGGATCACCCCGCCGGGCGCCACGAACCGGCTGCTCGCCGTGGTGTACTTCCCCGTCAGCGAGTTCTCGCTCGACGCCAACGCCCGCCGGGTCCTCAACACCGTCGCCCGGCAGGCACGGACGTACGGCTTCGGCACCGCCCTGATGGTGGGGCACACCGACGCCGACGGCACGGCCGGCTCGAACGCCACCCTCTCGCAACGCCGCGCCGCCCAGGTCGCCGCCTACTTCCGCCGCACCTACACCGGCCTGCGCGCCACCCACACCGGACGGGGCGAGACCCAACCCGTACGCCCCAACACCTCGGACCGCAACAAGGCGGTCAACCGCCGCGTCGAGATCTACATCGGGTGACCGCACCCACCCCGGCGCCGCACGGCGCCGGGGTGGAGGTCCTCAGGCGGTTAGTCTGGCCCGCGGAGGCGAGATGGTGGGAATCGGAACGGGACGGCCGCGGCGCGCCGGCCGATGGGCCGCGGCGTGGCTGACGACCGTGCTCCTCGCGTCGTGCTCCGGTGCACCGGTCCCCGGCGACCCGGCCGGTTCCGGCCCGGTGCCCGGCGACCGGGCCGGCTCCGCCTCCGCGCCCGCGCAACCCCTGCGCGCCGGCGAGCGGTTCGTCCGCGTGACGATGCCGGAGGCGTACACGCCCGCGCCTCCCGCGGGCGGCACCGACGAGTACCGGTGCTTCCTCGTCGACCCGGGACTGCCCGCCGACGCGTTCCTGACCGGTAGCCAGTTCCTCCCACAGAACACCGAGATAGTCCACCACGCCATCTTCTTCCGGATCGACGGGAGCGCCGTCGCCGCCGCTCGCGAGCGCGACGACGCGGCCCCGGGACCCGGCTGGACCTGCTTCGGCGACGCCGGGGTGGGCGGTCCCGCGGTGTGGGTGGCCAGCTGGGCGCCGGGCGGGAACGAGACCGTGCTGAGCCCGGACGTCGGGTTCGCCATGCCGGCCGGCAGCCGGCTCGTCATGCAGGTGCACTACAGCCTCCTGACGGTCGACCCGGCCACGCGGCCGGCCGACCGCTCCGGCATCCGGCTGCGGCTGACCGGCAAGCGTCTCCGGCCACTGCACACC
The DNA here is from genome assembly GCF_014648355.1 of Couchioplanes azureus. Lineage (GTDB taxonomy): Bacteria > Actinomycetota > Actinomycetes > Mycobacteriales > Micromonosporaceae > Actinoplanes > Actinoplanes azureus. The sequence continues at coordinate 47,343 of NZ_BMQY01000012.1, read as the reverse complement.
ACGCTGCTCACGGCGCCGGTCGAGCTGCCCTGCCCGCCCGCGGAGTCCGGCCCGCTGTGCGACCGCGCCGCCGCCGTCGCCGACGTGGCCCGCCGCTTCGGTGCCGGACCAGCCGCGACCGCCGGTCACCTGCTGGCACAGTGCAGCGCAGGCCGGCCGGTGCCGGGCAGCACCCAGCACTGCGACCACCGGGTGCAGCAGGCCGGCCGGATCCATGGCATCGGCGGGCACATGCACCTGCTCGGCCGGGCGATCCGGGTCGAACTGAACCCGGGGACGCCGGCGGCCCGGACGCTGCTGGACATCGACGCGTACGACTTCGACGACCAGCGGCTGCGGCTGCAGGCGGCGCCGGTCCCCGTGGCGGCGGGCGACACCCTGCGGGTGACCTGCACCCACGACGCGGAACTACGCCGGCAGCTCCCGCAGCTGCGCTCCCTGCCACCCCGCTACGTGGTCTGGGGTGAAGGCACCGCCGACGAGATGTGCCTCGGCATCCTCGTCGGCACCCACGACGAGAACTGAGCCCGACGGACCAGCCGCACTCTGGCTGTAGGGCACGACCGTCGGTGGCGGCTGGCCGTAGGGCGCGTACTGGCTCATGACTCTCTTTCGTTTCACCGCCCACCAGGCATCGGCGGGCGCCGAAGAACAGCGGATCAACGGGCCGGGCCGCCGTCCCGTTCCGCGGCCGGCTTGGTCGCCCGCCATGAAAGAGCCGCCGATCGTCTGCTCTGGAACGCGCCTACCGTCTGGCCCGGCGCCATGCGGCCGGGCCAGACGGTTGCGTCCCGGCGGTACGGTAGCGGCGTGATCTGGTTCGAGGCTTTCTGGCAGGTGGTCAGCGTGCTGACCGATGCCGGCCCGGCCGGGCTGTTCGTGGGTACGGGTGCCGTGGCCGGCGTGCTGGTGATCGCTGTGCTCGCCGCCGCCGTGGTGCTGAGCCGCCGCACCACCTGGGTCAACCGGGGAACCACCCACCGGACGTGGCGAGAACGCGCCGGGCGTACCGGCGTTCCCCGCCATCGCGATCCCGACGCCGCGGGACGTACCCGGCCGAGAGGGCCCACGGGGTTGCCCGCGGCCGCCTGAGCATCGCTCATTTCCTTCGCACCGCTCGTCACGGCCGCTGGCGACCACCCATGTCCCGATCCGGCCGGCCGTCCTCCGAGGGGTTCGTCATGCCCGTTGTCCTGCCCAGCCTCGCCGTCACAGAGTGTTCACGAGCCTCGTCGCAGGCTCCTCGCAGCCCGCGGGTGGCGTGATGAGTGCGCTGTTCGGTCCGCTGATGGCGGTGGTCTACTCGGCGATCTCGGCAGTCCTGTTGTTCTGGCACGCCGCCTGGGACGCGGTGCTGGGCGACGCGAGCGGGTGGCACACGAACTGGTCGTGGGTGCTCGGCATCGTCTTCCTGGTGCTGACCGTCCGGACGGCACTGATTCCGATCGTGACGAGGCAGGTCAGGTCACAACGAGCGGTGCAGCTGCGGCAACCCAAGGTCAGGGCTCTGCAGGACAAGTACGGAACGGACCGCGCGACCCTGCACAAGAAGCTTCGGGAGCTCTACCGGGCGGAGCAGGTCAGCCCCCTGACGAACGCCCTGCCGATGCTGCTGCAGGCCCCCGTCGTGTTCGGACTGCTGCACGTGTTGCGTCACCTCAGACCGACCGTCACGAGCGAGGCCTCCCGCACTCTGTACGGCTGGACCCTGGCACAGTTCGACAGCGCGGCGAACGCGCAACTGTTCGGCGCCCCGATCGCCGCGAGTCTCATCTCTGCGAGCGGCACAGCCAAGATCGTGGCGGCGGTCCTGATCGCGGTGATGGTGGCCACGACGTTCCTCACCAGCCGGCAGATGGTCCTGAAGACCGGATGGGCCACCGACCCACCGGCGAGAACGGTGCAGCGACTGATGCTGTTCGGCACCCCCTTGTCACTGCTCGTCTCCGGCGCGCTGTTCCCCATCGGCGTGGTGCTCTACTGGCTCACGCAGACCTTGTTCGCCTACGGGCAGCAGGCGTGGGTCCTGCGCAGATATCCCGCGCCGGCCGCCCGGCGCATCCCGCCGGGCGGTCCGGGTGCGGTCAGCGCGCGGCCACGGGATCGGCCTTCCACCGCGACGGGGACGACGCCCCGGCGGCGATGAGTCTCGGGCCGCCCGTGCCGTCGGCCGGAACGGACCAGACGCCGCCTTCGCGGCCGTACGCGACGTTGTCGTCGTCCAGCCATTCGATCTGGTCGTCGAACGGCTCGGTGTCCGCGAGCCGGGTGACCTTCCCGGTGGCCAGGTCCAGCACCGCCGGGTACCACCTTCCGCCGATCTTCAGCTTGTACGCGATCCGCGTCTCGTCGGGCGACAACGACGGGCACTCCACGTCCGGCGCCACCGCATCGGCGCGCCACTGGTCGGTGTCGCCTCGGATCAGCCAGGTCCTTCCTCCGGAACCGGCGGTCGCGTAGAAGAAGTTGTCGTCGACGAAGGTGATGCCCCAGTAGTTGAGGTCGGGCGCCGTGAAACGCCTGCCTTCCCGGTAGAGGGCGATCGTCTCCATGGTCGTCACGAGGTAGCCGGTCTCGATGGCGTAGAACGAGGTCCGCGTGCTGAACTTCCCGCTCGCGTACGTGTCGCCCAGGGTGAACCGGGTCCACGCCACGACCCGTCCGGAGGGCGACACCCGGGCCCGGCTCGGCACCCCTGGCAACCGGATCTCCTTCAACCGCTGTCCCTTGTCGTCGTACAGCGTCATCGAGGTCCGCGGCCCCGCGGGCCCGGCCACGGCCCTGAGGCAGATCATCGTCCTGGCGGACTGGTAGGTCCGGTCACAGGCCGGCCCGCCCGCGTCCCGGATGCCGTCCCGGACCGACGCCACCCGGCCGGTCGCGGCGTCGCGCACCAGGAGATCCCCACCCGGCCGCCAGCGGGCGACCGCCTGCGCCGACGGGCCGGTGGCGGGGCGCGACCGGACCGCGTGAACCGCGGCCACGATGAGGAGCAGCAGAGTTCCGGCGATGGCGGCCAGCCATCGGGTACGGGCGGTCATGGGGTCACCCGGCGCAGCAGCGCCATCGCGGCGCCGAGCGCCGCCACCAGTCCGGCCGCGGTCACGATCAGCGCCTTGCCGGGTCCCCAGGCCGTCCAGGCGGCACCGAAGCCGATCCCGGCGACCAGCCGGGCCACCGCCTGCGCCGTCTGCACCGTCGCGAACCCGGTCGCCGCCGACCCGGCCGGCAGAGCCGGGGCCAGCAGGGCCATCAGCACTCCATCCGTCGCCGCGTAGAAGGCGCCGTGCAGGGCCAGCACGACCACCGCGACAACGGTGCCGCTGGCTGGACCGAGCAGCGCGGCGTACACGACGAGCAGCGCGAGGTGACCGGCGAGGAAGACCGTCCGGCGGCCGTACCGGTCGGCGAGCCGGCCGAACGGCACCGCGAGCAGGAGGAAGCCGGCCGCGGTGCCCACCGGGAGGAGCGGGAACAGCGCGGGGGACAGGCTCATCTTCTGCTGGAGCAGCAGGTAGACAAAGGAGTCGCCGATGGTGACGGCGCCGAGCAGCGCCGCGGCGGCGCACGCCCGGCGGACGGGCGGCGTCCAGGCCCACGGCGTCGTGGCCGGGGTCGCCGGCGTCGGCGGCGGCCGGTCCCGGACGAAGAGCACCAGCAGCAGTACGGCGACCATCGCGATGCAGAAGGCGGCGACGAAGACCGTGTCGTACCGGTTTCCGGTGCTGGCCAGCAGTCCGGCGGCGACCAGCGGCCCGGCCAGCGCGCCCACGGTGTCCAGGGCCCGGTGTACGCCGAACGACCGGCCCAGCATCTCGGGTGAACTGCTGGCGGCGATGAGCGCATCGCGTGGCGCCGTCCGGATGCCCTTGCCGGACCGGTCGGCGGCGAGCACCCCGGCGAGCATCGGCACCGAGGCGCCGGCGGCGGGCAGCAGCAGCTTGCAGACGCCGGAGAGGCGTAACCGCTGCCGGCGACGAGCTTGCGCCTGCGGGTACGGTCGGCGACCCGGCCGGCCGCGATCCGGACGATCGCCGTCACGCCCCCGTGGAGGCCGTCCAGGAAGCCGAACTGGAGCGGGCCGAGACCGAGGCCGAGCACCAGATACAGCGGCAGGACGGCGGTGACCATCTCGGACGAGACGTCCGTGACCAGGCTGACCACCCCGAGCGCCAGGACGTTCGCGGCGACCCGGCCGCGACCGCGAGGCGCCCGGAGGCGGTCGGTCGTGTTCTGCTGCGCGAGGTACATCAGTGGCAGGTGTACGTCGGGCTGCTGTCGAGCGGGGTCCGGCTGGTGCCGGTCGGCAGGAAGTCCCACCTGAAGGTGTTCGTCCCGAACTGCAGCCTGACCACGCCGAGCTTGCCGTAGACGGTCTTCTGGCTGTTCGGCGCCGTCGCGTCACCCGGGTCGTAGAAGGGCGCGCCGCCGGCGCCGTTCACCAGCTCGACGATGCCGCCGGCGGTCGCCCTGCCGCCGGGGTCCTGCGGGCCGAGCCGCTCGTACGAGTGGTCGTGACCGTTCAGGAAGAGGTCGGCCCGGGCCGCGTACAGCGCCTCCCAGTACGGCTTCATCCCGCTGTTGTTGCCGTGGTCGCCGGAGGAGAACCGCGGATGGTGCGCGAACGCCGCGATGCACGGCTTCGTGGTGGCCGCCAGGTCCCTCTTCAGCCACTCCAGCTGCTTCTTCGAGTCGACGTCGCTGCCTTCCTCCTCGATGAAGTTCGAGTCGATCGCGATGAAGTGCCAGTTCTCCTTGTCGAAGCTGTACCAGGTCGTCCCGCCCGGCCCGGTGCCGTTGCTGCCGAAGTACTTCTTGAACCCGTCGTAGCCGTCGTCGTCGTACAGGTCGTGGTTGCCGACCACGGCCCTCGTCCTGGACTTCAGCCGGCCCCAGGTCTTGTCGTAGTAGGCCCGGTACAGCGTGAGGTTCGCGTCGTCGTACTGGGCGTCACCCATGACCAGGACGAGGTCCGGGTTCTCGGCGACGGCCCGGTCCGACGTCAGCTTGTGCGCGCAGTCGGGCGCCGTCGGCGACTTGCACTTCTCCAGGACGGCCCGCTCGGCGGCGTCACCGGGCTCCTTGTCCGGATCGACGGCCACGTCACCGACCGCGATCGCGGTGAACGGCCTGGCGTCGCCGCCGCCCGGGGGCGGGCTGGTCGGCGGCGGGGACGACGGAGGCGTGGTGCCGCCGCTGCTGCCGTACACCTCGAACTCGAACATCGAATAGCCGTAGGCGGTCGCGCGTTCCTGCGCCAGGATCCGGACGTGGCGGCCGGTGGCGGACAGGCCCGACTTGCTGTCGACGCCACCGTCGCCGGCGCTGGTCGACCACACGCGCGTCCAGGTCTGGGAGTCGTCGGAGACCTCGAACCGGTACGTCCTCGCGTACGCGGCCTCCCAGACGACCCGCAGCTTGGTGATGGTGGCGGTCGCACCGAGGTCGACGGCGATCCATTGGTCGCCCGCGCCTTCCTCGCTGGCCCACCGGGTGGAGGTGCCGCCGTCGACGGCCTTGCTGGCCTCGAACCCGGCACCTTCGGTGGAGGAAGCGGTCGCGGGCCGCCCCGCGGTCAGCAGGGTCTCCGCCGCTTCAGCGGAACGAGCCAGCGCCACGCCGCCGGCCAGGGCAAGCCCGGCCGCGGCGGCAGCGCCGATGAGTGGTTTCCAGCGAGCGATCACGTCGCCTCCCGGTCAGGGGATCCAGTTCGCCAAGCGAAGGAGGCGGGAGCTCACTGCGATGGGACGACCCGGCCTCCGAGCCACCGCGAGCGCGGCGACACACGCGTCTCTCTCACCCTGGAGGTACGGGGCGGCGCAGACGCGAGACGGCCGGGTCAGAACGAGTTCACTGAGCGCGTCACACCCGCAGATGGGATGCCGCGCCGAGCCGTGCCGGTGATTCAACCCAACGTGATAGGCATCTGTCAATGCCGGCTCAATGCCCGATCGTCATTTCTGCGGGCCGGTTTCGCCGGCACCGGCGTCGCAGTTGTTGCTGCGGCGGGAGACCGAATACTCCCGGTCGTCGCTGGTGATCCCCGACGGCACACCGTCGAAGTACGTCTCGACCTTCTCGAAGCCTCGGTGTTGTTCGTAGTGCAGATGCGGTGCGCCGGAGTCGCCCGTGCTGCCGATGCGGCCGATCTGGTCCCCTCGCCGCACGTGCTGCCCCTCGCGGACCAGCGGCGGTTCGAGCATGTGCAGATACAGCGTCTTCCACTTCCCGCCGTGATCGATCTTCACCCAGTAGCCGCCGCCCCGGCCGCGGGGGCCGTCGGGGTCGTCCGGGGTGCGTCCGCCCAAGGTCCCGTTGATCCCGGCCTCCGTGACGGTGCCCGAGGCGGACGCGAGTACCGGCCGGCCCCACGGTTCCCCCTTGGCGGGGAAGAGGTCCACGTCGTGGTCGTCGTGTCCCGGGTAGGTGCCGAGCGTCCAGGTCTCGCCGCACGGCACGGGAAGCTGGAAGGCGGGGCGAGGCCCCGGAGGCCGCAGCATCGGCACGATGATCGCGGCGGCGCCGACCAGGCCGAGTCCCAGGACCGCGACGACGATACCGCGGCGTACCCGGGTGCCTCGATGAGCTGTCACCATCCCCAGGATGGCAGATCGCGACAATGCCGGGACGCGCCGGTGGGCGGCCGAAGGCAGTGGCTAGGATGGGCTACAGCGTCGCGTGCCGGTGGCAGACCGTGTCAGGCATGGAGGCGCCGGACCGAGGGGAGCACGACGATGATGATCGTCGGCCCTTCGCCCTTCACCCGTGGGTGAGGGCGAGAAGACCAGGCTGGTCGCCTGGAGCCGGGAGCTGCGCAGCGTCCACGACAGGCTGCGCGAGGCCCTGGCCGTGACCCGGCAGGCAGTCGCCGGCGGCGAGGCGATCGAGCCGGTGGCCAGAGACCTGCTGCTGTTCTGTCATGGGTTCTGCACCGCACTCACGGCCCACCACGAGGGCGAGGACCGTCACCTCTTCCCCGCGGTCGCCGAGAGATACCCGCACCTGCGCGACGCGCTGCACTATCTGCGGCAGGACCACTCGATGATCGCTCACCTGGTGGCCGGGTTGCAGGCCGCCGTATCCCGCGCCGCTCCGCGCGCGGAGCTGCAGAAGCATCTGGAGGGTGTGGCGGCAATCATGGAGTCGCACTTCAGGTACGAGGAACGCCAGCTCCTCACTGTCCTGGAGACGCTGACGCTGTCCGAGGACCGCGACGTGGTGCTGGGACCTCTGTGACCGCTGTGCGCCGTCGCGGTGCTGAAATGTCGGTCACCTGACGGCGTCGCGGTCTGCGGCGGGCTTGGATGGCTCCATGTCCACCGACCCGCAGCGGTCCGTCCTCGAGCTGCAGTACACGGAGATCTGCAAGGCGCATGCCGCCATCACGGACTTCCGCGGCAAGCTGCTGGCGCTGTTCCCGGTCGCCGCCAGTGCCGGCGTGCTGGTGGTCGTGCGCTCCGCCGACCAGAGCCGGGGACCCGGCCTGCGCTGGGCGGTGCCGGTGGGATTCTTCGCCTTCGCGGTGACCTTCGGGCTCTTTCTCTACGAGATCAGGCAGATCGCCGAATGCATCCGGCTTCGCCACCAGGCGGCCGAAATCGAGCAGCTGCTGCGGGTCCCTCCGGGCATCGGTCAGTTCCGCGACGGCCCCGCCCTGCACCTGGGGGTGGTGGGTGTCGAGCTGGGGAGCTGGGTCATCTACCTCACCCTGCTCACGACATGGTTGTACATAGCGGCGGTCGCCGGCGGACGGACCGATCGCCTGCTGCCGTGGGCGCTCGTCGCCGCAGCGGTGGTGGCGTTGCTGGGCAAGGCCGTGCAGATCGTCGTCCGCGACCGCGTCTGGGCCTGCCAGGAACCGGTCCTGGACGAGCTGGCCCGACGGCCGGCCGGGCCGGTGGAGATCGCCCGGGCGATCGGACATCCCGAACGGACCGTCCGGGCGACATTGCGTCTGCTGGGTGAGCGCCGGCTCGCCGAGCAAACGACCGGCGACGTCTGGTCCGCGACCCACCGGACTACGGGGCTGTCGGGCCGGTGCCGGGCAGAGCGCAGCGCGACCGCGATGACGCAGTGACGGTGGGGCAGCGGCTCAGCGTGACGGTTGGGCAGCGGCTCAGCGTGTCGGTTGGCAGCGGCTCAGCGTGTCGGTTGGGCAGCGGCTCAGCGAACACGTACGGCACAGGGGATTCACTGGTCTCACGCCGCAGGATCGGTCGAGCGATCGGTGGGTTGATCGCGTTGAAGGCCGCCGGGAGCGGGTATCTCGGTGTTGACCAAGACGTTGTGCACGACGTTCGTCCCACGCGAAGGAGTCCGTGATGACCACCGCACGAGAGATCATGACCGCAGACGTCACCTGCGTCAAAGACCGCGAGACGCTCGCCGAGGCCGCCCACAAGATGGCCGAGCTGAACGTGGGCTCCCTGCCGATCTGCGGCGAGGACAACCAGCTCAAGGGCATGCTCACCGACCGCGACATCGTCATCAAGACGATCGCGGCTGACCGCGACCCGGCGGAGGTGACCGCGGCCGATGTGGCGCAGGGCAAACCCGTGACCATCGGTGCCGATGACGACGCCGACGAGATTCTGCGCACCATGGGCCAGTACAAGGTCAGGCGCCTGCCGGTCATCGACGGACACCAGCTGGTCGGCATCGTCGCGCTGGCCGACGTCGCTCGCGCGCTGCCGGACCGGTCGGTCGGCGACCTGATGGACGCCATCTCCACACCCTGACGACCGAGGCCGGCCCCGCCGGCCGGTCCCGGCCCGCGCCGGCGCGGCGATCGACCGGACGAATCGCGCAAGCAGCCGCCCCGGCCACGGCGGGTCCGTGGCCAGGGCGGCTGCCATCCACTGCTGAGCGACGCGGACGGGCGCGGAAGCCCGCCGCCTCTCTCATGGCTCGGTCCGTGCCCGGGCTGCGACCGCTGCTCCGCTACTGCCGTCGTCCTGCGCGGCTACAGCGCGCTGCCCTTCTTGTAGTCCTTCCAGCTCATGTTCCAGTCGGTCCAGCCGTCGCCCTCCGCGACGTGCTCACCGGTGCCGGTGATGGTGACCGGGTCGCCGATCAGCGTGTTCTCGAAGAGCCACTCGCCGAGCCCCTGGGAGACGTTCAGGCAGCCGTGGGAGACGTTGGTCTGGCCCTGGGCCCAGTTCGACCAGGGAGCGGCGTGGATGTACTGGCCGCCCCAGGTCAGCCGCTGGGCGTACTCGACCTCCAGGTTGTAGGCGTCCTCGCCGGTGAACCGGCCGATGGTGTTGAAGACGGTGCGGCGCTCCTTCTCCATCACCAGCATCGTGCCGCTGACCGTGGGAAACCCGGGCTTACCCATGCTGACCGGGATCTTCTTGACGACCTTGCCGGCCCGCTTGACGGTCATCTGCTTGGTTTTGTTGTCCACGGTCATGACCAGCGACTGGCCGATCTCGACGTCGAAGGTGGAGTCCGATTCGCCGTACCAGCCGCCGCCCATGGGCACGCCCTTGAGCGCCAGCCGGTAGGAGATCTTCGTCCGCGGCTGCCAGAAGACCTTGGGGCGGTAGTGCACGACGGTCGAGCTGAGCCAGTGCCAGGTCCCTTCCTGTACGGGCGTGGCCGTGACCTTCATCCGGCGCTCCACCTCGGCGCGGTGCTTCTTGCCGACCCCGTGGCTGAAGGTGACCATCAACGGCATGCCGACCCCGACGGTGGCGCCGTCGCGGAGGTAACTGTCCGCGGTGACCAGCTTCGAGGGCTTCTTCATCACCGTGAAGGTGCTGGTGGCGCTGTCGCCCGCGGTCGCGCCGCGGACCGTCACGGTGTACTTCTTGCCCCAGGCGAGCGCCTTGGCCGGGCGGAACTCCTTGGCGTCGGTGTCGAGCACACCCTTGACCGGCTTGCCGTCGGCGTCCTTGACCTCGACGGTGGTGCCTGCGGGGTGCTGCGTCGTGTACGCGATGGCGGTGCTGGCCGCGACCCGGGTGGCGCCGGTGGCCGGCGTCTTCACCGCCACGGTGACCACGGCGGGCTGCGCGGACGGGGACGCGGACGCGCTCGCGCCGACCTTGGCCGCCGCGGTGGCCGGTTTGTCGCCACCGCTGCATCCGGCACTGCCCAGCACGCTCGCGGCCGCGAGCACCGCCACGATCGTGCGCCACGGCCGCCGTCCGGCCCGGCCGGTCACTTCACCAGTTCTCATGATCCCTCTCACCCCGTCGTGCCCGCGCCTATGATCCACCGCGGAGGCAAGATCATGAATCCCCGGATCGTGCCACGCCCGGCGACCACGCCGTGTCGCCGCGTCGTCGCCCCGTCAAGGGGTGGCCGGTCACGTCGAAGCCGATGTGTACCAGCAGCGCGTCCGTCGCCGCAAACAGCCGGCTCACCGGGCCGGGCCGTAGCCGCGGTCGAAGCCGTGGCCGTGGCCTTGGCCGTGGTCGTAGCTGTGGCCGTGGCCTTGGCCGTGGTCGTAGCTGTGGCCGTGGCCTTGGCCGTGGTCGTAGCTGTGGCCGTGGCCTTGGCCGTGGTCGTAGCTGTGGCTGTCGCTGTAGCTGCGTAGTCGTGATCGTGGTCGTGGTCGTGGTCGTGGTCGTGGTCGTGATCGTGGTCGTGATCGTGGTCGTAGCTGTGGCCGTGGTCGTAGCTCCGGTTGTGGCTCTGGTCCTGGCTGTGGCCGTGGGCCATCGGGTCGCACCGGGTCGCCGGGCCGAGTTGTGCAGGACCGGGTCGCCTGGCGCGGCGAAGAGCCGCCGTCGGCCGTAACGAAGCCGGCCGCCGGAGGGCCGCTCTCCCGATCGGTAGAGGCGTCCGGGTCGCTCGGTAGAAGAACGGCGCGGACTTTCCTGCGATTGTTGATGTCGATCCGGGATGTCGATGGATCGCCGATTCGGCGCCGACGAGATCCCGGGGACCGGACGGTAGCTCGCAATCTGCGTTCACTTTTGCACTGCCGTACGCAACAACTGGTTGAACGAGGAATGCCCCCGTCGAAAATGGCGCGGGGCATACCTCCTTTTGTCTTTCAATGGCGCTTGAAGAATTATTTCCCAGCATTGAACCGAATGCGTTGCCGGTCCCGTAGAAACGGTCAGCTGTCACCCGAAGCGCAGCCGATTTCGAGGAGGTAACCATGCAAAGCAGGAAGGGAAGGAAGGGAATCAAGATCGCCGTGGTCGTGGCCGCGGTGGCGGCGGCCGGCACGATGGCGACGATTCCGGGCATCAGTTCGGCGCTGGAGGGCAACCGCACCGTCCGGAACAACTGCGACGTGCTTGCCCTCTCCGGACGTGGCGCGAACACCGCCGGAGCCGGCCGCAACCAGAACAACCAGAACCAAGGTCAGAACCAGAACCAGGGCCGGAACCAGGGCCAGGGCCAAGGCAAAGGCCAAAACCAGGACCAGGGTCAGGGGCAGAACCAGGGTCAGGGGCAGAACCAGGGCCAGGGGCAGAACCAGGGCCAGGGGCAGAACCAGGGGCAGGGCCAGGGCCAGGGCCAGGGCCAGAACCAGGGCCAAGGCCAGGACCAGGGTCAGGGACAGGGCCAGAACCAGCAGGGTGGCGTGCAACAGGCTCAGAACCAGTTCCAAGCCGCGCGGCAGACCTTCTTCACGCAGTTGAGGCAGTTCCGGGCGGCGCGGGCGAAGGCGCAGCGGGCGGTGCAGGCCGCGCAGGCGGCGCAGCGGAACGCGGCGGCCAACAGGGGCAACAATGCGGCGCAGCAGGACGCGCAGAACAAGGCCGCCAATGCGCGGGCAGCGGTCGAACAGCTGCGTGCCGCGAGAGGAAGCGCTATTCAGGCGCTCAACAACGCGCGCCAGGCGCTCGCGCAGCTGCGCGCGGCGCAACAGGGTGCCCGGCAGAACCAGCAGGGTCAGAACCAGCAGGGTCAGAACCAGCAGGGTCAGAACCAGCAGGGTCAGAACCAGCAGGGTCAGAACCAGCAGGGTCAGAACCAGCAGGGTCAGAACCAGCAGGGTCAGGACCGGTGCAAGGGCCAGAACAACAACCAGGGCCAGAACAACAACCAGGGCCAGAACAACAACCAGGGCCAGAACAACAACCAAGGCCAGAACGGCAACCAGGGTGGTCGGAACGGCCGGCAGAACCAGTACGACAACCAGCAGAACAATGGCAACCAGCAGGGTGGACAGAACGGGCGCCCAGGCTCCGAGCAGGGCGGTAACGGTTCGGGTGCCGGTGCGGCGGTCCGCCAGATGGGCGAGATGGAGAACGCGGCGGACAACGCCGAGATGCGGGACTGACCTGCGTTCGCAGCCGGACGCACGGTCATCGGCATGAAGGGGGCCGACCGGGCGCCCGATGTCGCCGGACACCCAGGGTCGGCGGGGTCGGGCGCCCCCGGTCGCGTGCGGCGAGCGGGGCCGTATCTGCCCGGATCGTCGCTGACCAGCCCGTTCGCGATGAACCGCGGTTCGGTCAGCCTCGTACTGTCGGGCGTGACACAGGCTGAGGGGAGCACGGCGCGGCGCGGTAGGCGGGTGGTGCGGCAACTCGGCCTGGCCGTCCTCGTCGCCGCGGTGAGCTGGGGTGTCGACCAGCTGTCGTTCGATCCGGCGTGGGCCTATTTCGACTGCGAGTCCGGCTCGGGGTGGGTCTTCGCCCTGCTCGGCGGCACGGTGCTCCTCGCGCTCGTCCGGCTGAGGTTCCCGGCCACGGCCCTCGTCGGGGCCGCCGCGTTCTTCGCCCTGTGGCCGGCGGCCGGCGCGCTGCTGGCGTTGACGGCCTTCCGCGCCGCCGGTCATGTCCGGCCGGAGCGCCGGCTGCGCATCTCGGTCGGGCTGGCGGTGCTGGTCGACCTCGTCGTCGCCGTGGTCTGCGCCCACTACGGCTGGACCATCGTCCTGGCCGGCCACGCCGTCGCGCTGCTCATCTGCGTCGGCCTGCCGTTCGGCGTACAAGTGCTGCTCGGCAAGGTGGACCGGCTCGTCGCGGCACTCCGCGAGCGGGCGCATTACCTGGAGGACAACTATCGGCTCGCGCATTCGGCCGCCCGGCTGCAGGAACGGTCCCGCATCGCCCAGGAGATGCACGATCAGCTCGGCCACCGGCTGAGCCTCATCTCGCTGTACGCCGGCGCGCTCGAACTCGCCACGACCGGCACCGAGACCACCGGAAGCGAGGGGAGCGGGGCGGCCAGCACAGTGGCCGCGAAAGTCCGGGCGACGGGGACAGCGGCGGGGACGCCGGCGGGCGCGGACGAGGCCCGGCTGATCCGTGGCACGGTCCACGCCGCGATGCAGGAGCTCCGCTCGACGCTCGGCATGCTGCGCTCGGCCGACCCGGGCGAGCCGCCGCTGCAGCCGCTGGCGCAGACCGGCACGAGGACCGACCTGGCCCTGCTGGTGGCGGAGTCCCGCTCGGCGGGCGTACCCGTGGCGTTCGCCTGGCACGGGGACGACCTCGCCGATGCTCCCTTGCCGGCCCGCAGCGCCGCGCACCGGCTGGTGCGGGAGTGCCTCACCAACATCCACCGGCACGCGCCCGGCGCGAAGGCGGCGGTGGTGGTCGAGCGGCGTCCGGGCCGGGTGAGGATCGAGGTCTCCAGCGGCCCGGTCGGGGTGCGGGGGACAGCGCCGTGCTCCCCGGGCACCGGCCTGGGCCTGGTCGGCGTGCAGGAACGGGTGCGCCTGCTCGGCGGGGTCTTCTCCGCGGGCGCCACCGCGGGCGGCGGCTTCCGGGTGCTGGCCGAGCTGCCGCTGGCCGGCCAGCGCCCGCCGGACGGCTCGCCGGGGCGGCCCGTGGCGGCCGGCGCGGCGGGCCCGGCGTCCGTCCCGGCCCGGCGGGGGAGCGGCGCGCACCGGCGAAGCCTGGACGGCCGGCGCGGAATCGCCGGGGTTCTCGCCGTCAGCCTGGTCGGCATCCCGGCCCTGGTCTCCGCAGTCCTCAACGGCGCGTCACTTGTCGTGCCGGGGACCGATCCCTACGAGGAGCCGCCGGCCGAATCCGTCCGGATCGGCATGACCCAGCCCGACGTCGAGACCATCGTCGGTACGGAGGATCCGCTCGCCCGCCTGGCCGCCAAGGCGGTGGAGACGCCCCTGCCGGCCGACTCGACCTGTCGCTACCTGCTGGATTGGGACGACAGCGGGGAGAACGAAGTGATCGTCCGGTACTGCTTCCGGGTCGACCGGCTCGTCGCCGTGGACGAGTTCCCGGTCCGCGCCGGGGATCAGGAACCGAAGTGACCGGTGCCGCCGGCCCGGTGCGGGTCCTGGTCGCCGACGACGAGGCGCTGGTGCGGGCCGGCCTGCGCATGGTGTTGTCGCACGCCGGCGACGTCGAGGTCGTCGGTGAGGCCGGGGACGGCGCCGAGGCGCTCCAGCTCGCGGCCGGGCTGGCGGTCGACGTGGTCCTGATGGATGTGCGCATGCCGGGAATGGACGGCCTGACCGCGGCGGAGCAGCTGGCGGCCCGCGCCCCGGCGGTCCGGGTCGTGATGCTGACGACCTTCGGTGAGGACGAGTACGTGGCGCGGGCGCTGGCCGCCGGCGCCGCCGGTTTCGTGCTGAAGGACACCGGGCCGCAGGATCTCATCCACGCCGTGCGGGCCGCCGCGAACGGGCACGCCATCCTCTCGCCCCGGGTCGTCCGGGGGCTGGTCGACCGGTACGTGACGGCCGGCGCGGGCCGTACGGCCGAGGCCCGGCGGGTGGTCGGCCTGTTGACCGCCCGTGAGCGGGACGTCCTGGTGATGATCGGGCTCGGCCTGTCCAACGCCGAAGCCGCCGAGCGGCTGTACCTCGGGGAGGGCACGGTCAAGACCCACGTACGGCACATCCTCACGAAGCTCGGCTGCGCCAACCGGGTGCAGGCCGCGCTCGTCGCCCGGGACGCGGGGCTGCTGCCGGGGGACTGATCAGCCCACTGGTCCGGCCGGCCGGGTTGACCCTGACACAGTGACAAGGTCTTGGGTGTGTCCTGGAGGTGGTACTCATGAACCCGACTCGGAACCCACTCGACAGCCGCGCGGTCGCCGCCTTGCGGGCCGGGGCGTCGTCGACCCGCCTGCAGGCGGCCCTGGCGGTCGGCACGCATCCCGATCCCGGCATCGTCGACGTGCTCGTGGAGCGGTGCGCGGTCGAGCCCGACTTCTTCGTGCGTGACATGCTCACCTGGGCGCTGACCCGTCTTCCGCAGGATGTCACGCTGCCCAGGCTGCGCGCCGAGCTCCGGTCGGAGCGTACTCAGGCCAGGATCCAGGCGTTGCACTCGCTCTCCAAGCTCGGCAACAAGGACGCGTACCCCTGGATCGTCCGCTCCTTGCTGCGTGACCTCGACGACGAGGTGGCGCGGACCGCCTGGCGGGCCGCCGTGGTCCTCGTCCCGCAGGGGCAGGAGAGGGCGCTGGCCGGGGATCTGGCCGCCCAGCTCGGTCGCGGCGACCGGAACGTGCAGCTCAGCCTGAGCCGGGCGCTGGTCGGCCTGGGCGAGGCCGCCGTGCCGGCTCTCGAGGCCGGCATGGCGAGCGCGGACCCGGAGGTGCAGGCGCACGCCCGCGCCACGGTGTTGCTCCTGCGCGACCCGGACGCCGGCTTCGACGTGGCCGTCGAGGAGGCCAAGCGCGTCGTCGCGCTCGGCGTGGACTGGGTCAGGGAGGACGACGTGCAGGTAGAGGCGCCGAGGTTCACGGCGGACGACTTCATGGCAGCGGAAGAGACCGAGGGCCGGGCGTGCTGATCGGTGACGTGGCACGCCGCTCCGGGGTGAGCACCCGCATGCTGCGGCACTACGACTCACTCGGGCTGGTGCGGCCGACGGGTCGTACCGTGGGCGGCTACCGCGAGTACTCCGACGACGACATCCGGCGGCTGTTCCACGTGGAGAGCCTGCGGTCGCTGGGCCTGTCGTTGCGGCAGATCGGACGTGCGCTGGAGGACCCCACCTGCACGCCGTCCGCGGTGATCGGCGAGCTCATCAAGTGGACCGAGGACCGGCTGGAACGCGATCGCGAGCTGCTGGACCGGCTCCGTACGGTGGATGCCTCGGCGCCCGCCGGCTGGCAGGGCGTCCTGCGCATCGTGGAGCTCATGCACGGGATCGCCTCGCCCAGTGCCGCGTCCCGCCAGCAGAGCGTCCTGGCGCCCGGCGAGGACGTACGGGTGCCCGCCGAGCTGCTGGCCGGCGCGGTCCTCGTCGAGTCCGACCCGAACGTCGCGGGCGCCCTGCGGTGGGCCCTCGCGCGCGCGGGCAGTGCGGGCCTGGCGAGCGTGACCCGCGGCATGCACTCGGCGGACGTCGACGTCCGCCGCCGCGCGGTCCGGGCGATCGCCGAGATGACCGGCGACGAGGCGGACGCGGTGCTCGCCGACGCCCTCGGCGACGCGGACGCGGAGGTCCGCAGGCACGCGGCCCTGGCCCTGGGTACGCGCGGCGTCGCCGCGGCCGTCCCCACCCTCGTCGGCATGGTGGTCGAGGGTGCCAACGACGTCGAGGCGGCCGAGGCCCTGGGCGCCCTGTCCGAGGACCCCGCCCGCGCGGACCGGATCATGAGCGCCCTGACCGGCGAACTGGCCGCCCCCACCGCGGACTCGGCCGTCCGGATCCGTCTCACCCAGGCCCTTCTGGAGATGCCCCGGACCCTCGCGCGGCCCGTCCTGCACGAGTTGGCCCACGACGCGGACCGGGCGGTGGCCCTCATCGCCTCGGCCCACCTGCGGCATCGAGATGCCTCGACCCCTCCCTAATCCTATCGGGGCGGTAGGCTCACTAGCCTATTGAGGGGAGTCGGCCATGGTGGACCAGCAACCGCTCGACGAACGTGACTACGACCGTGCCCGGCTGCGGCAGTGGCGGGCCGGCCTGGCGACGGACGCCCGGTTGACCCGCCGCGACGTGGCCCGACTTGCGGCCGGCCTGTCACTCGGGGCCGGCGCGGCCGCATTCGCCGGCGGACGGCCCCCGGCCGCGTCCGCCGCCGAGCGACCCGCCGCGCCCGAGGCCCAGGCCGGCCCGATCCTCAAGCCGTTGCCGCCGGAGCTGTTCACGGTCTTCGGTACGAACGCCGAGATGCGGTGGGAGGCGATGACCGGTGCCGGCCATCTGGTGCCGGTCGACCGGTTCTTCGTCCGCAACCACACCCGTACGCCGGTCGTCGACGCGGAGACGTGGCGGCTGCGGTTGTTCGGCACCGGCCTGCGGGGTAGCCCGACGGCCGAGGCGCCGGTCGAGTTCGGCTACGCCGACCTGCGCCGTCTGCCGGCCGAGTCGGTCACCGCGTTCCTGGAGTGCGCCGGGAACGGGCGGAGCTTCTTCGGCGGCCAGCAGGGCCAGAGCGTGTCGGGAACGGCGTGGGGGCTGGGCGCCGTCGGGGTGGCCCGCTGGCGCGGGGTCCGCCTGGGCACGGTGCTGCGCCGTGCGGGGCTGACCCGCGCCGCGGTCGACGTGCAGCCGGAAGGGCTCGATCCGGATTTCGTCTCCGGCGGGGTGAACCTGGGCCCCGTGCGCCGGCCGTTGCCGGTCGTCAAGGCACTCGACGATGTGCTGCTGGCCTACGAGATGAACGGCCGGCCGCTGCCACCCGACCACGGTTTTCCCGTACGGCTGGTCGTACCGTCGTGGATCGGGATCGCCTCCGTCAAGTGGGTGGGCCGCATCGAGGTGTCGGCGTCGCCCCTGTTCTCGCCGTGGAACACCCAGTTCTACCGGCTCTTCGGCCCCGACTACCCGGCCGGCGGCGAGCTGATCGACCGCCAGGTCGTCAAGAGCGCGTTCGAGCTGCCGTGGAACGCCTCCCTGCCGGCCGGCCGGACACATGTCCTGCGTGGCCGGTCGTGGTCGGGCAACGGCCGCATCCGCCACGTCGAGGTGAGCACGGACGGCGGGATGACCTGGCAGCGGGCCTGTGCCCTGGGCCGGGGCGAGGCCGCCGGCTGGCAGCGGTGGGAGTTCCCCTGGCGCCCGGGCGCGCCGGGGGCGTACACCGTGCGCGCCCGGGCCACCGACGTCACCGGCGCCACCCAGCCGGCGCAGACGTCCTACAACACGCTGGGATATCTGTTCGGTGCGGTGGTGGCTCACCCGGTCACGGTCGTCTGAACGGCGCTGGGCGTCCTCGCGCACAGGCGCCGGCCGGGAGGTTCCCGGCCGGGCCGTGGAGCGGGATGAGGCAGGTCAACCGGCGAGCGTGGCGGTGTGGAGCAGACGGTTCGGGGAGCCGCCGCCCGGTCCGGTGACCACGCCGGTCGTGGCGGCCCCGACGATCGCCGCGTTGACGGCCGCCACCGTCGCGCCGGGGTGTGCGGCGAGATGAAGAGCAACCGCCCCGGCTACGTGCGGCGCCGAGAACGACGTGCCGCTGCCGGTGTAGGTCGCGGTGGTGCTGGTCCGCCAGGCGGAGGTGATGCCGGCGCCGGGTGCGAACAGATCCAGGACGGAGCCGTAGTTGGACCAGGGCGCGCGGGCGTCGGTGCGGTCCGTCGCGCCGACGGTGAGCGCCTCGGTGACCCGGGCGGGGGAGGTGGTGCTCGCGTTGGCGCCGGAGTTGCCCGCGGCGATCGTGTACGGGATGCCCGCGGCGATCGACCGGCGTACGGCCGCGTCCAGGGTGCTGCTGACGCCGCCGCCGAGGCTGAGGTTGGCCACCGAGCGGCCGGGCGTGGCGTGGGCGGTGACCCAGTCGATGCCGGCGATGACGCCGCTCGTGGTGCCGGAGCCGTCGTCGCCGAGGACCCGGACCCCGACGACCCGGGCGCTCTTGGCGATCCCGTAGGTGGAGCCGGCCGCCACCCCGGCGACGAAGGTCCCGTGCCCGTTGCCGTCCTGCGCGACGTCGTCGCCCTCGACGGCGTCGTAGCCGGAGGAGGCGCGGCCCCCGAAGTCCCGGTGGGCGGTCGCGACGCCGGTGTCGATCACGTAGACGGTCACGCCGGCGCTGGGCCCGTACGTGTAGCTCTGATCGAGCGGCAGATCGCGCTGGTCGCTGCGGTCCAGGCCCCAGGGCGCCCCGGTCTGGGTGTCGGCGACCGTGACGCGCTGGTCGGCCTCGACCGAGCCGACGGCCGGATCGGCGGCGAGCCGGGCCGCCTGCCGCGCGGTGAGTCGGGCGGTGTAGCCCTCGACCGCGTGGCCGAAGACGCGCGTGACGGTGCCGCCGTACCGGTGGGTGAGCCGGTCGGCGCGGGCGCGGTCGACCGGCTCGGCCTTGAGCGTGACGAGGTAACTGCCGGGGATCGCCGACGGGCTCCCGGCGTGCGCGACGGTCCCGACCGCTTCGGCCGCGAATGCCGGTCCCGCGGCGGTCACGGCGAGGACGAGGCCGGCGGCCGCGACGGTCACCTGAGTGACCATCCGCCTTCCGCGGCTCGGGATGGACGGTCTGTTCGTGCTGGCTGAACGCATCTGCTCCTCCTGGGGGATCTACGTCCTTCGACGTTGGAGCAGACGCTACGGAGGAAGCTTAAATTGATGATCAACCATGTGCGAGGAGGTTGATAGCGGGTCGATACCGTCCTGCAAACCCGTTCGTCGGTGGCTAGATCGGACCGTTCAGGCCGCGTCGATGGCCTAGACCCGCTTCGCGGGCCCGGGTCATCGCTTCGGCCCGGTCGGCGACGTGGAGCTTCGCGAAGATGTTGTGTACGTGGTTGCGTACGGTCTGGTGCGCGAGCGTCAGCCGGGCCGTTATCTGTGCGTTGGTGAGACCGTCCGCGATGAGCTTCAGCACCTCGTTCTCCCGCTGGGTGAGCTGCGGGAAGGCGAGACTGCTCGCCGAGGTCGGCTGGGCGGCGAAGTATCGGGTGATGCGCCGCGCGATGGCCGGTCCGAAGTGGGCCTCGCCGTTGGCCGCCGAGGTGATGGCCCGGAGGATGTCCGCCTGCGTGGCGCCCTTGAGGAGGTAGCCGATCGCTCCCGCGCGCAGAGCGTTGAACAGCGTCTCGTCGTCCTCGAGCATGGTCAGGGCGACGACCGCGATGTGCGGGCTCTGCGCGGTCACCTCCCGGGTCGCCTCGGCGCCGTTCATGACCGGCATCTGGATGTCCATGAGCACCACGTCGGGCTGCTCCCGCGCGGCCGCCGCCACGGCCGCCGCCCCGTCCGCCGCGGTGCCGACCACCTCGACGCTCGGCACCGATGCGAGCAGCACGGCCAGTCCCTCGCGCCAGACCGGGTGGTCGTCGACGAGCAGTACCCGGATCTGTCGTTCACACTCCGACACGTCTGTCACTCTCCTCGCGGCCGTCGATGTCGGCACGACTCAGCGGAAGCCGGCAGCGCACGAGAGTGCCGCCCTCGCCGGTGCTCTCCACCGCGCAGCGTCCGCCGAGCTCACCGGCCCGCTCCCGCATGGCGATGAGGCCGACGCCGGGCGCCCGGTCCGGTGCCATCCCGCGTCCGTTGTCGGATACCTCGATCAGCAGCTCGTCCCGGTCCACCGAGGTGCTCATCGAGATGGCGCACCGGGTCGCCCCGGCGTGCCGGACGACATTGGCCAGTGCCTCGGACACGATGCGGTAGGCGGCCACCTCCACCGCGGCCGGCAGCACCGGCAAGGGCTCGGCGGCGTTCACCTCGACGGGACACTCCGCCGTCTGCATCGCGTCCGCGTGCTGCTGGACGGCCCGGACCAGGCCCAGTTCGTCGAGGGCCGGCGGCCGGAGCTCGTAGACGACCCGCCGGATCTCG
Source organism: Couchioplanes azureus (assembly GCF_014648355.1). Classification (GTDB taxonomy): domain Bacteria; phylum Actinomycetota; class Actinomycetes; order Mycobacteriales; family Micromonosporaceae; genus Actinoplanes; species Actinoplanes azureus. The sequence continues at coordinate 26,716 of NZ_BMQY01000012.1, read as the reverse complement.
TCGAGGATGGCGCCGATGTCGCGTGCCGCGCTCGCGAGCAGCCCGTCGACGGCCTCCGGACGGCTGGCGGCCAGGTTGCGGGCGGTCTCGATGCGTAGTTGTACCGCGCCGATCGACGGGCCGAGGCCGTCGTGCAGGTCACGGCGCAACCGGCGGCGTTCGTCCTCGCGCCCCAGGACCAGTTCGGTACGGGCGCGTTCCAGGGCGACGTTGATGTCGGTCGCCCGGGTCGCGGCCGCGGCCTGCCGGACCAGATCGCCGAGCATGCGCTGGTCGCGGTCGCTGAGCCGGGCACCGTCGCGCCGGACGACCTGCAACTGGCCGATCGGCTCACCGCGATAGGCGACCGGCAGAACGATCGTCTCCTCGGTGGCCGCGCCGTGCACGACGGTCGTCAGCGTTCCGTCCAGGCGCTGCAGCCGGATCGCGACGAACCCGAGCCGGAAGGCGTGGGCCAGCGCGCCGGCCAGCTCGGTGAGCTGCATCTCCACGCCCGAGGCCGTCTCCAGGCGGCGGGCCAGCGTCGCCACCAGCGCGGAGTCCACCCGGGCGCCCAGCAGCAGGCGCCGGGCCCAGCGCCAGAGGAAGTCGCGGCCCAGCAGATAGCCGGCGCTCACCGCCGCCATCGCGGTCAGTGCGGCGCCCCGCTCGTCGATCATCTGTCCCGCGACGGTGATGACCAGGGCGTCGACCACGATGAACGACACGGCCAGCGCACCGTAGACGGCGGTGGCGGGTAACAGGCGATCGATGGCGTACAGCCGGTGGCGCATCACGGCGAAGGCGATCGCCACGGCGACGAGCCCGAAGGAGCCGGTCAGGGAGCCGGAGCGGAGCGGCTCGGGAAGCGGCTCGCCCGCGATCGGAACGATGGCGGAGACCAGGACGGCCCACACCAGCCACCGGATCTGGGCGCGAACCTCGCCGCCCGCACGCCGGTAGCGGTGCACGCTCACGGCGAAGGGGATCACCATGCCCAGGTACAGCGCGGGCAGCCCGACCGCATACAGCAGTTCCCACACCTGGTACGGCAGCGGCAGGGTCAGCACGTCCGGTGTGACCGGGCCGTCGAACAGCGCCGGAGCACCGGTGACCCGGTTCAGCATGGCCGCCGGGGCGGTGAGCGCCGCGAACGGCAGGAGCAGGGTCAGGCCGATACCGGCCAGGGACAGCCATCGCCAGAAGCGGTGCCGCGGCAGCCGGCCGTCGGGGAACAGCAGGACGGTCGCCACGGTCAACGGGATCAGTAGCGACCCGAACCGATCGAGCAGCCAGATCGCCGCCAGCACGCCCGGCTGGTCGTAGCCGGTGAGCATGGCGTGACGCACCCAGCTTCCGGACATCGCGTCGAGCAACCAGGCCATGCCGGAGAGCGTGAGCAACCAGGCGACAGCGTGCCTCGGTCTGGTCCGGAGAAGCAGGATGCCCAGCACCGCGTGCGGGACTCCGGCCAGCAGCGAGACCCAGCCCTGGTACGGCACCCAATAGTCGGCGCCGGCCGGCAACACCACCGGAGACATCGCGTTGATCACGTCCACGCCGAGGGTGAACGTCACCGCGACGGCGATCGCCGACAGTGCCGCCAACGTCCCGAGCCGACCGGAATTCACCTCCCCACTGTGGCCGACACAGCGCTGGATGTCCCGGTACTGCACGTACCGATTCCGCCGGGATGATCGGACGGAAAATTCGGTACGGGCCACCACTGCCCACTCAGGACGCGCGACCGGCAGGGTCGAGGCGGGACGGAGCGAACTCCTCCGTCCGCACTTGTCCGAGGAGGAATCGTGCGTGTGCCACGAGGGAAGCCGATGAGATCGAGAGTCTTGGCCCTGCTCGCTTCCGCGTTGTTCGTTGCATCGAGCACCGGCGGATGCGACCCGTCGACCGAGCCGTACGTACCGCCAGCGCCCGTGACCGTCGTTCCGACGGGCACGGCCGAGGAGCCCCAACCGCCGCCCGTGGTGGAGTCCACCGGAGCAGTGTCACTTCCGGAGGGCGATGTTCCGCGTACTCTCGTCGGCGACTGGACCGGGGGAGAAGGTGCCAAGACCGGACAATTCCTGGTCATCGCGTCCGACGGCCGGTATGCCCGCACTCGGGCCGGTAGCCAGGAGCCTGAGGAAGGGGTCCTCGTGGTGCAGGGCTCACGCATGACGTTCTACCTGGCCACCGGCGAGGAGCAGACCGCGCGGTACGAGTACACCAACGCCGCCGGTATCGAAGTCCTCGGGATCACCTACGACGCAGCCGGCTACTACAGCTACGTGAGGGCTTGACAGTGGCGGCGCGACCCACGACCGACACCCGGAGGCTCACCACCGCTGTCCCGGCGGTGACCGGTCTCGTCATCATCATCGCCACCCTCCTGCCGGCCGGGTGCACGGGCCCGTCCACGCCGCCACCGCCTCGTCCGTCCCCGACGCACCCGGCCCCGCCACCGCCCGGCCCGGGCCCCGCCTGCACCGCTCCGACGTCGCCGGACGCTTCCCGTACGACCACCATCGTCGGGGAATGGATCTGCACCGCGTCCACCACGCAGATGCGTTTCCGCTTCTCGGCCGACGGCCGGTACGCCTCCCGCGAAGCGATCGAATACGAGATCCCGAGTGGCCGGTTCGTCTTCCGTCGCGACCAGGAAGGGACCTACGTGACCACCGGCACGCGGCTGGAACTGAGACCGTCGCGATCCACCCGGACGCGGAAGATGCCGGAGGACCCGGCCGGCGACTACGTCGGCAAGCCGGAACCTCTGGATCGCCGCGTGTTCACCTTCCGCGCCGGAACTCACGCGCTGCACCTGCAGGAAAGCGGCCAAGGCGCCCTGATCCTGCTGCGCGAGTCATGAACCTGCGAACCCTGCGGGACCGGATCGGCGGCAACCGCGTGGTCGTCCAGATCATCGCCATCGTGGCCGGCGCGACGCTGACCTTCTTCGCCGGATGGCGGTACAGCGACGCGGCCAGCGCCTGGCAGGAAGCGATCCGGGTCGAGGTGGCGCGGTCCGGCGTCTACCAGGACGACACCCGGCAGGTGTACGCGAACGAGGGTCCGTTCGCATTCCGGGTTGCGGCCACCCAGATCCGTGCCGACGTCCTGGCGCCGCTGGCCGACACCAACCCCGCCGCACGAACCCAGCACCAGATCGCCGCGCAAACAGCCTTCGCCGTGCGCAAGGCGGCCGACCCGGGCACCTTGCTCGGTGAGCCGAAGTACGCGCTGCCCGGTGGGGGCTCGAACCTGCACCTCCGGCTCGCGGATGTCACCGCCGCACGGGAACCCACTCCGAACCCGGACATCCCCCGCCGGGAAGGCGACGCACTCGCCCGGCTCGCCGGCTGGACCGCCCTGCTCACCGCGGTCATCACCGGACTGGCCGTCATCGGCGCCTGCGTACGGACACCACGCCGGCGCCGTTCCGCACGCAGCCGGAACTTCACCCCGGATCCCCTCAAGTTCTACGAGCAGCCCGGCGAGGCCACGGGCGAAGAGTCACGCATAGCCCTGGTGCTGCTGGCGATCTGGGCCGCCGGAGTGCTCCTCCCCTTGACCCAGCTGGTGTTCAGCTCGCAGGAGCAGCGCTACCAGGCCGAGTCGGCACGGCACACCGTGCAGGCCCGAAGCGTCAAGAGCCTCAGCCTGACACGCACGGAATTCCTCACCACCGCGCATCAGACGGCTCAGGAAGGCAGCATCGCCGCGACTGCCAGAGAGATCGACGCCGTCTACAAGGACTCCAGGTCCGTCGCCGAAGCCGGTGAGCTGGCCCGTGCCGAGGAGACAGCAGCCGGCCGAAGCGCCGCCCTGGCCGACATCATGGCTCGCATACCGCCGTCGGCGGGCGGCGTCGAGAAGGAACTGACCACCGCGCTCGCCTCCGGCGCGGACGACTGGAACTCGCTGGCCGTACGCTCGGCGGAGGAGACCAGGAAGGCCGACAGCGCCAGCCTGAAGTCGAACATCACGCTTGCCCTCATCGGCCTGGTCGCGCTGAGTGAGGTCGTCGTGCATCTGGTGTCCACGCGACGCCGGAGACGTTCCGGTTAGAACCGGTTCGTCGGCACAGGTCCGTATCGCGACCGGGCTGCTTCCGCGCCGTCTGCTTGCTGCTTCAACCAATCGTGGCGACCGTACGTATCCCTCACCGCCCGGGGTGCCCGCCCGGCACAGGACAGGAGATGCTGGGATGAGGGTTCTGCTGGTCGAGGACGACGATTCGATCGCCGAGCCGCTGGCCGCCGGTCTGGGCCGGTACGGCATGGCGGTGGAGCGGGTCGCTACCGGGGCGGCGGCGCTGGCGGCGCCGCGTCCCGAGATGGTGCTGCTCGACCTGGGGCTGCCCGACATCGACGGCATCGAGGTGTGCCGGCGGCTGCGCAGCACCGGCGACATCCCGCTGATCATGCTCACCGCCCGCGGTGACGAGGCGGACCGCATCGTCGGTCTGGAGCTGGGCGCCGACGACTACCTGGCCAAGCCGTTCAGCATCCGGGAGCTGGTGGCCCGGATGCACGCGGTCGGCCGCCGGGCCCGGCCGGTGACCGCCGCACCGGATCCGGGTGCCCAGGTGCAGCGGGTGGGCCCGCTGGTCATCGACCGGCGGACCCGTGAGGTGCGGTTGCACGGCGCGGTGATCGCTCTCGCGCCCAAGGAGTACGACCTGCTGGTGATGCTGGCGGCCGATCCGGGCGCGGTCGTGGCCCGCCGCGACATTCTCGAGACGGTCTGGGAGCCGAACTTCTTCGGCCGCGGCAAGACCCTGGACTTCCACGTGGCGAGCCTGCGCCGCAAGCTCGGCACCCCGGGCTGGATCGAGACCCGCCGTGGTGTCGGGTTCCGCCTCGTCGTGCAGCCATGACTAGGCGGCTGCTGCTGACCTACCTCACGTTCGCGCTGCTGATCCTGATCGCGCTCGAGGTGCCGCTGGGCTATGTCTACCACCGCAGCGAGACGCAGCACGCGTTCGGGCAGCTGGAGCACGACGCCGAGGTGCTCGCCGCGTTCGTCGACACGGCCCTGCGCAGCGGTCAGCGGGAGCAGATCGACCTGCTCGCGCACGAGTCGGCGCAGCGCCTGGGTGGCGACGTCGACGTGGTCGACATCCGGGGGCACCTGCTGGCGAGCACGCATCCGGACGAACACCCCGCCGGGAGCCTGGCCACCGCGCCGGACATCCGTACCGTTCTGCAAGGCCAGGGGCAGATCAGCACCCGCGTCGCGGAATCGGGCGGGGTCGGCATCATGTCCGTGGCCGCGCCGATCAATCCCGGCATGGCCGCGCAGGGCGCGGTCCGGGTGACCGTGCCCAAGGGCCCGCTGACGTCGCGGATCGAGCAGTTCTGGCTGCTGCTGGCCGGCGTCGGCGTGGCCGTGCTGGCGGCGGTGGCGCTGATCGCACTGGCGCTGGCGCGCTGGATCAGCAAGCCCGTCCGCGCGCTCGAGCTCGCCACCCGGCGCCTGCCCGACGGGGCGCTGCCGCCGCCTGCCACGACCGGGCCGCCCGAACTGCGGCGGCTCGCCGCCACGTTGCGCGCCACCGCGGCACGGATGCACAGCCTGCTGGAATCGCAGCGCTCCTTCGTGGGGCACGCCTCGCACCAGCTCAAGACCCCTCTCGCGGCGTTGCGCCTCCGCCTGGAAAACCTCGAGTCGGATATCCCGGGCAACAGCCACCGCGACGTGCAGGCGGCGATCACCGAGACCGACCGGCTCGCGCACATGGTCGAGACGCTGTTGGCGATGGCGCGGTCGGAGCAGAGCTCGCTGTCGCGCGAGCCGGTCGTGCTTGCCGACGCGGTCGCCGAGCGGATCTACCTGTGGTCGCCGCTGGCAGCGGAGAAGAAGGTGCGCCTGGCAGCGGCGGGCCCGGAGACCACCCAGGTGACCGCGGTGGCGGGCGCCGTGGAGCAGATCATCGACAACCTGGTGTCCAACGCACTGCGGGTGGCGCCCCCGGACAGCACCATCGAGATCAGCTGGCGGCCCGGGCCGGACGGCATGGTGGAGCTGCACGTCGTCGACGCCGGGCCCGGGCTGCCCGCCGAGCAGCGCGAGCGGGCCCTCGACCCGTTCTGGCGAGCCCCGGACGCGGCCAAGGACGGCACCGGGCTGGGCCTGTCGCTGGTCCGCAAGCTCGCCACCGCCGGCGGCGGCGACGTGGCCCTGCACCCGGCCGACGGCACGGGAATCGACGCGGTGGTCACCTTCCCGGCCGAGCGGGTGCCGGCGTAGCGGCCCCGGCGGATGGTATTCAGGCTACGAGCAAACGGAGGCCGAGTTCTGCCGCGTCGAGGGCGACGAGGTCGCGGTTGCGCTCAGCCCACCGGCCCGAGGACAGGTCTTCGCGGAGCTTGCCTACTGCCCGCTCCTCAGCCCGCGACCCGACCCTGGTCCAAACCGAAACCGCCCGGCGCACATCCTCGTCCAGGTACGCCTCGGGCCGGCGCCAATGCGCCTCGAAGAAGCCGTCAGCGCAGTCCCACGGGATGAGCACCGGCTCCGCTCGGCCCCCGATCGCCCGGGTCAAGTCGGCCAAGGACGGCCAGCCGACGAGAAGGCCGGCGAACTCTGGCAGGTAGTCGCGGGTGAGCCAGAACCGCTCGCGCCAACCGGTGTTGTCGGCGTCGTACGTGAACACCACCACGCGGCGGGCCACCCGCCGCATCTCACGTAGCCCGGCGACCGGGTCCGGCCAGTGATGGAGGGTGCTGACCGCCATCGCGGCGTCGAAGGACTGGTCGGCGAACGGCAGGCTCTCGGCTCCGGCGGCCACGCACGGTGCGGCACCTGGGGGACGTTGTGCTCGCATGACCGCCGACGGCTCCACCGCCGTGACGTCACGGTCCGGTGGCTCGTAGGAGCCGGTGCCTGCCCCGACGTTCAACACCGTTCGGGCGTCCCCGAGCGCGTCCCAGATGCGCGCGGCGATCCGCGGCTCGGTGCGCCGCGTGGCAGGGTAGGCGGATCCGATGGTGTCGTACAACTGCGCGCCGAACACCTTCAGTTGCTCCTCCGGGGTCGTCCTGATTCCCATTGCTCGTGCCTCCAGTTCCCTGTCGATGGCCGTCACCATGGCAGCGGCACGGTCACGCTGCTCCACCAGCAGACCCCGTAGCCGGCGCAGATGCGCGACCGCGTCGGTGGCCGGGTCGCCAACCAGATCCGCGATCTCCCGCAATCCGAAACCCAGCCGCCGGTAGGCGAGCACCTCCCGCAGCCGTTCCACATCGTCTGCCGAATAGGCCCGGTATCCCGCGGCGGTCCGCGCCGACGGCTGCAACAGGCCGATCTCGTCGTAGTGATGCAGCGTGCGAACGGTTACGCCGGCCAGCTCCGCCACACGCCCTACGGTCAGGTGCTCCTCCACGCCTCCGACTATGTGGCATGACGCCACGTGAGGGACAAGCGCTTCCCCTAAGACCAGAAAACGTCCAGGGACGGACCAGTTTCCGGTGTACCGCCGATCCGTGGTGTGAGGGCGTGCGTGACCCCTCACGGAAATGGGCGAGACCACGGAGGCACAGATGCGCGAGACACCCATGCCGGACGCGACGTCGTGGCGGGCAGTCGCCGAGGAACCCGTCGGGGCGGCCGACCAGCCCGCCATCGCGCGAGCCGTGGACGTCGCGCTGCGGGAGGCCGGCGGTGGCCGGGTCGCGGGGGTACGCACGACCCACGCGTACGGCCGCGCCGGCTATCTGGTGCAGTTCATCCGCGACACCTGGCTCTGCACCGCGAGCGTGGACGCCGCCACGGCCGAGGTCACCGCGATCGTCGACGACGGCGCTCCCGGCACCGCCCGGCGGCCCGGCGCACCGCGCACCTCTGGCGTGCGGACCACCTTCGGCTCCTGCGCCGCCCACAGCGTGCAGACCGCCTTCGACTCCTGCGCCGTCCAGGGCGTGGAGGCCGCCGTCGACGACGCCACGCTCGCCTATGTCGCCACCGACTCCGGCATCGGCGTCGTTCACCTGCGGCACGACCTCCGATGGCACCTGGTGGTCGAGGACCATCACAGCACCGGGCTCGGCGCCGTCCGGCAGGTGACCCCGGTAGCGGGCGGCGTCATCGGTACGACCACCGACGGCGTGCTCTTCCGGCTCGACCGGCACGGGCGGCAGGGCTGGATCACGCACCTGCCGGCCCGGGTGCACACCGTCGCCGCGGATCCCGCGGGCGACCGGCTCGTCGTCGCCACGGACGCCGGAGCGGTCGAGGCCGACGCCCGCACCGGTGCCGTGCTCGACGCGTCGGCCGACCGTACGCCGGTCCTGGCCGCGGCCTACCTACCCGGCGGCCGCCGGATCACGGCCGGACCGCGGGGCACCCTCACCGTCACCGGGCCGGACGGGAGACGGCTCTGGCAGTGGCGGCAGGGCGAGACCCCGGCCCGGCTGTGGGCACACGGCGACCGGGTGTTCCTCGCGGGCCGGGGCGGCCTCAAGGAGATCGTCGTCGGTGAGGGCGTCGTGTGCCGCTGGTCCGCGCCGGCCGCGGCGCCGGTCGCCGACGCCGTGGTCGCCAACGGACATGTCTTCACCTGCACGCCGGGACTGAGCGTCGACCACCACGACTACGCCACCGCCGGCTACCTGGGCGTCCTGCCCGGCATGCGCGCCGAGCCCGCGGTGATCACCACACTGCACCCCGCAGGGGACCAGCCATGGATCCTGGTCGGCCACCGCGACGGGACGCTTTCCGCACACCGCACGGAACCCGTCCACCGGTGACTCAGATGCCGCCGCACCCGGAACCTCAGTCTTCCGTGACGTCGACGGTGGAGTCCTCGATGACCACCGCCCACTCTCCGGTCATGCCGTCCGGGATGGCGGACAGGGTCACCACGTCTCCCTTGCGCACCTTCGTGGCGTTGCCCCGGCCGCAGGCGGCCAGGACGTAGCTCCAGAACCGGCAGGGCTCCATCCTGGTGCCGTCGATGGTCACCGTGACCGCCCCGGGCGTGTTCGCGTAGACGGTCACGTCCGTGCCCGGCCAGGTCAGCATCCTCGTCACCTCCACCCGCGGGTCGGCGGGGGACGACCGCAGGACGTGGATGCGGTCGGCCGGGTCCTTGGCGCGCGGGTTGTCGGTGGGCAGGTCCAGCGGCGTCAGGGTGGCCGGTCGTGCCGGGTACGGGTAGGCGGCCGGGTCCACCGGCGCGCCCACGGCCACGGCGAACTCGGCGGCCGGCGCCGTCCCGGTGAAGGTGAGCACGACGGTGGCCGGCTTGCCGGCCGCGAGGTTGAGCTCCTTGCCCGGCTCGGGGATGGTGATGAACCCGGAGCATCCCTCGCCCTGGCTGATCGGCTGGCCGTTGAGGCTCAGCACGTACGGGTGGCCGCCCTCGCAGCGGGTCATGAAGGACAGGCCGGCGACGGTGGGGGGCGTGAACGTCAACGAGACCGACTTCGCCGGCGGCAGTCCGGTGTTCGCCGCGATGACCCGGTGGCCGGAGTCGTACTCGGGGAAGCCCTCGATGGTCGCCGTCGGCGGGGGAGCCGGCGGGGTGTCGGCCGGCGTGCCGCGGTGCTGGCCCGGAGCGACCAGCGTGCCCAGTCCCACGGCGGCGGCCGCGACGACGGCCGCGGCGGCCCCGGCGACCTGCCGGCGGCGGCGCCGGATCCGCAGCCGGTGGTGCACGCCGTCGAGCATCCGGTGGCCCGGGAAGTCGCTGTGGTCGGTGGCGGAGCGCTCGTCGAGCACGTCGCGCAGCTCGGTCAGGTTCATCGCAGGGCTCCTTCGCGGGTCAGGGTCTCGTCGAGGCGCAACTTCGCCAGGGCCTTGCTGGCCTGGCTCTTGACGGTGCCGACCGAGCAGCCCATCGCCTCGGCGATCTCGGCCTCGGACAGCTCCTCGAAGTAGCGCAGCACGATCACGGCGCGCTGCCGGGCCGGCAGCCGGCGCAGCGCCTGCCAGAGCTGTTCGCGTTCGTCGTGCCCGGGGTACGGGTCGGTCGCCGACTCCGGCAGCCGCTCGGTCGGCACCTCGGCCCGCCACCGTCGCCGCCACCAGCTCGTGTTGGTGTTGACCATGACGCGGCGGACGTACGGCTCGGGGTCGCCGTCGATGCGCCGCCACGCCGACCAGGCCTTGACCAGGGATGTTTGCAACAGGTCCTCGGCGAGTGCCCAGTCCTGGGTGAGCAGGAACGCGGTCCGCAGCAGCCGCGCGGAGCGGCCCACCACGAACTCGTCGAATCCTTCAGTCGTCACAGCGGAGCCTTTCAACGGGGTGTCGCTGATCAATACGCCCCGCCGGTCGCCGACGTTGCCCGGGATCATGAACATCTTTCCCTGGTACGGGCGAGGGTGGCCCGGCCGCCTCCGGCGGATCCGCTCAACTCGGCGGTCCACCCGCCGACGGAAATAGGGTGAGCAGCGCTGCGCCGGCCGGATCAGCCCGCGAGGCCCAGCCCGGCGGCCCCGCCGGGCTGGAGGTGCTGGGCGAGATCGGCCGCGGCAGCCGGGCCGTCGTGTACCGGGTGCGCCGGGACGGCGCGGTCTACGCGATGAAGGCGCTGCGCGCGACGGCCGGGTACGACGACGAGGCCGCGGTGGCGCTCCGCCGGGAGGTGGCGCTGCTCGCCGCCGTGGACCACCCCGGCCTGGCCAGGGTGCACGAGGTCGGCGTCGCCGACGGCCGGCCGTACCTGCTGATGGAGCTGGTCGAGGGGCAGAGCCTGGCCGCGCTGCTCGGCGCCGGCCCGCTGAGCGAGGCCCGGGTGATCGCGATCGGCATCGACGTCGCGGGGGCGCTCGCGGCGGCGCACCGCGCGCACCTCGTGCACCGCGACGTCAAGCCCGACAACATCATGATCGCGCCGGACGGCACCGCGCGGTTGATCGACTTCGGCCTGGCCACCCGGGTGGCGGACGGGCCGGAGCAGCACGTCGCCGGGACCCTGACCTACAGCGCGCCGGAGCAGTCCGGGATGCTGCACCGCGCCGTGGACGGCCGGTCCGACCTCTACTCGCTCGGTGCCGTGCTCTTCGAGTGCCTGACCGGCGCCGCCCCGTTCGTCACCGACGACGTCGCCGAGCTGCTGCGCCGGCACGCCGTGGCCCCCGTCCCCGACCCGCGGGCGGTGGTCCCGGCGCTGTCTCCCGCCCTGTCCGGCATCATCCGCCGGCTGCTCGCCAAGGACCCCGACGACCGGTACGCCAGCGGCGACGGCCTGCTCGCGGACCTGCGCCGCGCCGCGGCCGAGCCGGGTACCGCGGACTTTCCGCTGGGCACCGCCGACCGGCCGGTCGCGCCGCAGGAGAGCCCGCTGGTGGGGCGGGCGGACGAGCTGGCCACCCTGAGTGTCCGGTGGGCGGAGGCGCAGCGCGGCCGGGGCGGCGTGGTCCTGGTCGAGGGCGCGCCGGGCGGCGGCAAGAGCCGCCTGGCGCACGAGCTGGCCGACGCGGCGGCCGGCGACGGCCACCTCGTGCTGCGGGGCAAGAGCTCCGCGGATGATCCGCAGCCGCTCGCGCCGCTGCGGTCCGCCGTCGACGCCTACGTCCGCGCGGTGCTGCGGCTGCCCGCGACCGAGGCCGGACCGGCGGTCCGCCGGCTCCAGGTCGCCGCCGGCTCCACCGCCTCCCTGGTCAAGAACCTCTCTCCCGCCCTCGCCGGGGCGCTGGACGCGGCCGACCCGGTCGGCGACGTCGGCCTCGACCGGTACGCCGCGGCGGTGGCCGCGTTCCTGGCCGGGCTCGCCCGCGCCGCCGGCGGCGCCGTCCTGCACCTCGACGACGTGCAGTGGTTCGACGAGGCGACCCTGCGGGTGCTGGACCAGCTCGCGCCGGAGCTGGCGACCGCGCCGCTGCTGGTCGTGGCCACCGCCCGCGACGACGCGGCCAGCCGGGACGCGGTGGCGGAGTTCCGCGCCCGCCTCGGCGACCACCTGGACACCACGCTGCGCCTCGAACCGCTCGACGCGGCCGCCGTGGGGCGGCTGGTCTCCGGCGCCAACGGCGGCCTGCGGATCACCGGGGAGGTGGCGGCCCGGCTCGCCGCCCGCAGCCAGGGCAATCCGTTCACGCTGCTGGAGTACGTCAAGGCGATCGTGGATGCGGGCCTGGCCCGGGTCAGCTGGGGCACCTGGCACATCGACGTGCCCCGACTGGACGACCTCAACCTCCCCGCGGACACCGCGGACCTGGTCCTGCAGCGGGTGGACGCCCTGGACAGCGGCAGCCGCCGCCTGCTCGGGGTCGCCGCCGTCGTCGGGTCACGCTTCGCGCCGGGCCTGGTCGCCGACGTCTGCGGGGTCGACGCCCGGGTGCTCGCGGACGTCCTCGCCGACGCCGTCCGGCACGGCCTGGTCGAGCGCCGCGACGACGGGGACGTGGCGTTCCTGCACGACCGGATCCGCGAGGCGCTGCTGCGAGGCGCCGGTGACGCCGGGGACCGGCAGACGCTGCACGACCGGATCGCCGACGCGCTCGCCCGGGTGGCCGGCGACGACCCGCAGCAGGTGTACGCCCTCGCCCACCACCGGGCGTCCGGCAGCCCCGGCCACGACCCGGCCGGACGCTTCGACGCCTGCCGCCGCGCCGGCACCCTCGCCCTGGCCGAGCACGCCCCGGAGACGGCGTTGTTCCACCTCGAGACCGCGGCGGCCGCGGCCGCCCGGGCCGGGATCGCCACGGACGCGGACTTCGGCGAGCTGCTCGGCGTGGCGTACCACCACGCGTCCCGGTTCGACGAGGCCGTGGAGACGCTGCAGGAGACGCTGCGGGACGTCCGCGAGCCGGTGCGGCGGGCGCACCTGCTGCACCAGATCGCCAGGGTCGAGGAGACCCGCTGGAACAACGCCGCGCAGCTCGACGCGAACGCCCGGGCCCTCGAGGAGCTGGGGCGGGCGCTGCCCCGCAACCCGGTCGTGCGCGCGCTGACGACGCTGTGGTTCTTCGTCGTCGGCTGCCTGATCGGGCTGACCGGCATCGGCTACGGCACCGCCTCGGCGGCCCGGCGCGACCGCTACCGCCTGATGTGCCTGCTGTACGAGAGCTCCGGCGCGGCGGAGATCCGGCGGCTGAACCCGTCCGGGTCGCTGGTCTACGCCCTGCGCTCGCCGTACGTGGCGAACCGGGCCGGGCGGTCGCCGGAGATGGCCCGGCTCTACAGCTCCCTCGGGTTCGTCGCGCGGATCCTCAAGCTGCACCGGCTCGCCGACCGGCTGATCGCGGTGGCCACCCGCACCGCCGTCGAGCTGGGCGACCGGGTGGCGTCGGGCTACGTCGCCTGGCACGAGTCGATCGGCACCTACAGCAGCGGCCGGGACTCCGGCGAGAGCATCCGCCGGGCGCTCGACGAGCATCACCGCTGGCTGGACGCCGGCCTCTACCTCGACGGCTGCGCGATCCTCTGCTGGGACGCGCTGCTGCGCGGCGACATGGCCGAAATGGAGCCGTTCTTCGCGCGGCGCACCACCCGGGCGGTCGCCAGCGGGCAGGCCTCCCGGAGCAACGTGGTCGCCACCGACGCGGCCCTGATCGCCCTGCAGGGCCGGTACGGCGAGGCCGCGGCCCGGCTGGCCGGGCTGGCCGACGACGGGGCGGCGACGCACCAGCGGATCGACCGGCTCGTCGCCGCGCTGGCGACGACGCTGGAGCGGCCGGAGCCGGGCGAGGAGTTCGACGCCGCGGTCCGCGAGTTCGACGCCACCGGGCTGCGCCCGCGGGACCTGCTGGCGATGCAGCACAGCCTCTTCGTCTACCGGGCCTACGGCGAGCTCGAGCGGTGCCGGCGCGGGGGAGAGGCCGAGCGGGACGCCCTGCTGGCCGGGGCCCGGCGGACCATCGCCGTCCTCGCCACCGTGCCCCAGCGGCCGATCCTGGTGGCCCACCACCGCATCCTGACGGCCGCCCTGCACGAGGTGTCCGGCGATCCCGCCGCGGCGCTGGCCGCCCTGGCCGCGGCCGAGCCGGCGTTGCGCGCGGCCGACGGGCCGCTGCCGGCGTACGAGGCCGCTCTCGTCCAGGCCCGCGCATACCGGGCCCTCGGGGTGGCCGGCGCGGCGCTGCGCCACGCCCGCTTCGCAACGGCGATCGCCGACGAGCAGGGCTGGGCGCACCGCTCCCGGCGGGTGGCCGCCGAGTTCGGCACCGCCGTCTCCGGTGCCCGGACGCCGAACCGCGACGCGGTGAGCGTCTCCGGCACCCGGCACGGGCAGCGCTGGGCCGCCCTGGAGCAGGTCAGCCTGGCCGCCTCCCGGGTGCTCGACCCGGTGAAGCTGGCCCGGATCGCGCTGGACGAGACGATCCGCATCCTGGGCGCCGAGCGTGCCTTCCTCCTCCTGCTCGACCCGGCCACCGGCGGCCTCGTCCCGCACGTCGGCCGCGACGCCGCCGGAGCCGACCTCGCCGAGCTGACCGGGTACAGCGCGAGCCTGGTCGAGCGGGTCCGCGCGGACCGGCAGGCGCTGGTCGTGACGGGCTCGGAGGAGGGCGAGGCGCTGGGCTCGCAGAGCATGCTCGTGTACGGGCTGCGCAGCATCCTGGTCGCCCCGCTCCAGCTCGACGGCCGGCTCCTCGGCGTGGTGTACCTGGACAGCCGGGTGGCGAAGGGCGTCTTCACCGCCGACGACGTGGACATCCTCACCGCGGTCACCCACCAGGTCGCCGTGGCGCTGGAGACGGCCCGCACCGCCCAGCTGGAGCTGACCGTGGAGGCCGCCAACCGGCAACGGGACGTGGCGGAGGGCCTGCGGCAGGCGATGACCTGGCTGGCCGGCACCCTGGAGCCGGACGTGGTCCTGCGGCGGCTGCTCGTCACCATGACCCGGGCCCGCGGCAGGGACCGGGCCTGGCTGGTCCTCGGCGAGCCGGCGGCGACGACGGTGGCGGTCCTGCACGCCGCGGACGGCGACGGCCTCACCGAGACGCTGGTGACCGACCCCGGGCCGGCCGTGGTGGACCTGCTCGGCGTCGCGCAGGCCACGGTGTATCCGGCCCCGCCGGCATGGTCGGCGCTGCTCACCGGCGGCACGGCGGCGGCCGGCTCCTGACTCGCCGTCCCGCTGCGGGCCCGCGACGAGTCCCTCGGCGTGCTGGTGCTGACCTCGCCGGGGACGGACGCCTACCGGCAGGCCGACGTGGAGGTCGCCGCGGCGCTCGCCGGTCAGGGCATGGTCGCGTACGAGAACGCCCGCCTGTTCAGCCAGGTCCACCACCTGGCGACGGTCGACGGCCTGACCGGCATCGCGAACCGGCGGCACTTCTTCGACGCCGGCCGGCGGGAGCTGGCGCTGGCGCGGCGCCGCGGCACCTCGCTGGCGGCCGTCATGCTGGACATCGACCACTTCAAGAAGATCAACGACACGTACGGGCACCAGGTCGGCGACGACGTCATCCGCGGTGTGGTGGCGCGCCTGCGCGCGGAGAGCCGGGAGACCGACGTGCTCGGCCGCTACGGCGGCGAGGAGTTCGCGGTCCTGCTGCCGGACATCGGCGACGGCGCCGTGGACGCCGCCGAACGGCTGCGCACCGCCGTCGCCGTGGCCCCGATCGAGACGGCCGCCGGCCCGGTCGCGGTGACGATCAGCGTCGGGGTGGCGCACCTCGCCGCCGCCGACACCGAGCCGGACGGCCTCCTCGCCCGGGCCGACGAGTCGCTGTACCTGGCGAAGCAGGGCGGGCGCAACCGGGTGGTCGTGCACGCGGGACCGCACCCTCCGGCCACGCTCCCCGCCGAACCCGCCTGACCGGCTCCCGCGTGGCCGCACGCGGGCAGTGGTCCACCTGGCGGGCGGAGCCGGCCGAGCGGCCGACCCCTTCCGGAGGGCTTTGACCGCTCATCCGGCGATGGCGCCCCGGATCCGCGTCCGCGAGGGCCATGCTGCCCTGATGAGACGCATCCTCGCGGCGCTGGTCCTGGCCGCCGCCGCCCTGGCCGTGCCCGCCCCCGCCCACGCTGCGGTCGCCCCGCCGAAGTGCGGCGACGTGCTGTTCGTCGGCGTCGCCGGGTCCGGCGAGGCCGACAAGGGATGGCCCGGGTACGACAAGTCCGGGATGGGCGCCGAGGTGACCACGGTCTACCACGCCCTCCAGGCGAAGGCGAAGGGCCGCAGCGTCACGGCGTACGCGCTGCCCTACCGGGCCGCACCCGTGCTCCCGACGATGATCCATCCCGGCATCGGTACGTTCATGGAGAGCCTGATCGAGGGAGAACGTGACCTGAACACGTTCCTGCTCGAGCGGACCCGGCTGTGCCGGGGTGAGCGGCTGGTCCTCGCCGGCTTCTCGCAGGGCGCGATGGTGATCCACCGCAGCGTGCAGGTCCTCGGCAGCCGGGTGACCGACCGGATCGACGCGATCGTGCTGATCGGCGACGGCGACCGGCTGCCGGGCGACGACGGGCAGATGCTCGGCACCGCGGGCAACAGAGCCAAGGGCGTCGGCCTCTGGTATCCCCAGTTCTCGCTGGCGAGCGGGCGCAGGTTCGGCGCGATCGGCGCCCGGGTGCTCAGCCTGTGCAACCTGGCGGACATCGTCTGCGACCACCGCCCGGCCCTCTACAACCCGCTCACCTCGGCCGGCCGGATGGCGATGGTCGCCGGCACGGTCGTCCACATGAGCTACCGGCTCGGGCCGCAACTCGCCGACCTGGGCGCCAAGGCGGCGGCCAAGCTTCGCGGCCCGCTGACGGTGTACCGGCCCAGCGGCCGTGCCGGGTTCGTCTCGTACGCCACCGACTTCGCCTGCCCCGCGGTGAGCAGCGGCTACGTCCTCGTCGTGACGCGCGGCGCGGGCCAGGCGCCGTCCGAGGCCTACGCCGAGCCGTACGACGAGTTCAGCAGGGGGGCCTGGGTGCGCACGTCCGAGAACGCCGCGCCGGGCACCCATCGGGCGACCGTCGACTGCGAAGCGTCCACCGATCCGAACGAGCGCACCGGCGGCCGGAGCCTGGCCGCGTACACCTTCACCCAGACCGTGACCACCACCAAGCCGATCCTCGGGGTCAGCCCGGCGGCGGCGCGGCCGGGTCAGGTCCTGACGGTGACCGACGGCGGCGGCTGTGGCGCCTACCCGAAGCCCGCGCAGACCGTCGAGGTCGCGGTGCACGACGCGATCCGCGGCGGAAAGCCCGTCGTCGAGGGCACCGCCCCGGTGAGCGTCGCCGGGCGCTGGAACGCGGTGCGGCTGACCCTGCCGGCCGGGTCCGGGGCCGGCGGCTGGCACGTCAGCGCCACCTGCAGGGCCACGGACGGTCGCAACCCGGACCAGTCCTACCAGCCGTACCCGGGAGTGACGGTCGCGGCGGGCTGACGGCGGGCAGCTGGCTAGCTCACGGCCGGTCCGCCGGATCGGGCGAGGGCCTCCCAGGCCGCGGAGACGGGTCCGAAGGCGCGCAGGTCGCCCGTGCGGCCGCCGCTCATCTTGTTCATGGCGTACGCGTAGGTCGCATGCGCGTCCATGTCGATGATGGCCAGCGAGCCTCCCGCGCCGCCCCAGTACAGGGTGCGGGGGTTGGGCATGAAGTCGCCTCCCACCGCGAAGCCGAGTCCGAAGCGGACGGGTGTGCCCAGGATCAGGTCCGTGCCCTCGACCTGGACCTGCAGGGCGCTGCGGCACGTCGCCTCGGACAGGAAGCGCCGGCCCCGGGCCACACCGCCGTTGGCGAGGATGGTGTGGATCTGCGCGACGGCGCGCGCGTTGCCGGTGCCGCCGGCGGCGGATATCCCGGCGGCGCGCCACGCCCGCGAGTCGACCACCGACGTGTCGAGCCGCGGGTTGTGCGCCGCGTTGTCCTGCAGCTCCGTCACGTCGCCGGAGAACGGCTCCTGATCGGGCGGGATCAGCTCGGCGACCCGGGGTTCCTCGGACTCCGGTAGTCCGATGTGGAAGTCGGCGCCGAGCGGCTCGGCGATCTCCTCGCGGAACACCCTGCCCAGCGATCGGCCGGTGATCCGCCGCACGACCTCGCCGATCAGGAACCCCTGGGTGACCACGTGGTAGCCGGAAGCGGTGCCGGGCCTCCAGAACGGCTCCTGGGCCGCCAGCGACGCGGTCGCCTTCTCCCAGTCGTAGAGGTCTTCCGGGCGCAACGGCTCGCGCCAGCCGGACAGCCCCGCGGAGTGGCTCATCACCTGCGCGACCGTGACCTCGTCCTTGCCGCCGGCCGCGAACTGCGGCCAGTAGCGGGCCACCGGCGCCGCGAAGTCGAGCTCGCCCCGGTCGGCGACCAGCAGGGCGGTCAGGGCCGCCATGGTCTTGGTGGTCGAGTAGACGTTGACGATGGTGTCGCGTTCCCAGACCCGGGTGCGGGCCGCGTCGGCGTACCCGCCGTAGAGGTCGGCGACCGTCTCACCGTCCACCGTGGCGCAGAACGAGGCTCCCACCTCCGCACCGTCGCTGAAGTTCTGCACGAAAGCGGCGCGAACGCCTGCCATGTCCGTACGGACGAACCCGCGCACGTCCCCGCCAGCCAACCCAGCCTCCCGAAGATCGGACGAGCGGGATTCTCCGTGGTGGTCCCCCGCCGCACAACGCATTTAGGCCACGCGGTGGCGCCGTGTACCGTCCGTCTACCATCCTGGGCGGGCAAGTCGAGGAGGTTTCATGGGGGATCGTCAGCGTGACGGCTATGTACTGACCACCGACGCGGCGCGCGTCGATGTCGATCGGGTCCACCAGTGGCTGTGCGAGCAGTCCTACTGGGCCGCCGGACGTGCCTACGACGAGGTGCGGCGCTCCATCGAGGGCTCGCGGCCCTATTCCGTCTTCGCCGGCGGCGACCAGGTCGCCGTCGCCCGGGCCGTCACCGACGGAGCGACCTTCGCGTGGATCTGTGACGTGTTCGTCGACGTCGGGCACCGGGGGAGGGGCCTGGGCGGATGGCTGGTCGACAGCATCCTCGAGGACCTCTCCGCGGTAGGGGTTCCCCGCTTCCTGCTCGCCACCAAGGACGCTCACGAGGTGTACCGGCGGTCCGGCTTCGAGGTTCTCGAGGGCGCCGACCGCTACATGGAGATCGACCGTCGCCCGACGCGAGCCGCCATTCTGGGGCTCACCTGATTCCTGCCGGCTCGGCGCAGTGCCGCCGCGAGGCCGGAGCGCGTCAAGGTCGTCCCTGATCGAGCACCGCATCCGTCAGGTCGGCGCCGGTGAGGTCCGCGCCGGTGAGGTCGGCGCCTCGCAGGTCTGCGTTCCGGAGATCGGCACCGCGCAGATCCGCGCCGCGCAGGTGAGCGCCTCGGAAATCCGCGGACCGCAGGTCGGCCTGCGCCAGGTTGGCCAGCCGCAGGTCGCAGTTCCGGAACCCGCTGTTTCGGAGATTCACGGCCCGCAGCCAGGCCCGCGCCAGGTTGGCGTGATGGAAGTTCGCATCGGTCAGCTCCGTGCCGTCGTTCATCTGCAGGCTCCGGAGGTCGGTGCGGGCGAGATACAGCCGTCCGCTGCTGCGGCCGGCCGCCCGCCGTCCCAGCACGTTCATGGCCGCCTGCACGTCCGGCTGCCGGACCCGCAGCCAGGCGACCGTGGTGTCGACGACCGGGGTGGGATGGGACTCACCCCCGTCCGGCCAGGGCGCATGGTTACGCACGAAGGCGGTGAGCATGAAGATGATCGTCACCTGGTCTTCGGGCGATGTCCGCGCGATGCGCTCCAGCGCATAGATCCCACCTATGCGGACATCGAGGTTCTCCTCCCCGACGTGCTCCACGGCGCGGGAGAACTGGGCCGTCAGATGACCGTCCTGATTGACGCGCACCTGCCGCCAGGTCGCCAGCGCGCCGAGCGCGATGACGACACCCGCAACGGCCTGGAGCAGGCTGGCCCGCAGGCCGTCCCGCAACTGTGCCTGCGCCTGCTGCAGCGCGATCTGGCGTTCCGCCGTCGCCACGCCGCCCAGATCCGAGGGACTCAGCGGCGGGTGGGCAAGCGCCGGCACCAGAACCAGGAGGGTAGCCGCCACGAGCACACCGGCCCCCAGCAGCACGACATTCCGTCCCGTCGCCCGGCCCCGCGCGGACGCGCCTCGAGCGGTACTCCACCTCTGCCATGCGCCCATACGTCCGTTCTAGCGGTGGGACGCCGGCGGGACCAGAGGCACCGGCGGCCACCGTGGACGGGCGCCGAGCGGAACGGGCCCCGCCGGGGTCGGCGAGGCCCGTTCGTGCGGCAAGCTCAGGCGACGAAGCGGTTCCGCCGCCGGCGAGCCAGCAGGAGGCCGGCCAGCCCGAGGACCAGCAGCGCAACGCCGCCGCCGGCGACGGTCGCCACCTTCGCCCCGGTGACCGGCAGGCCGCCGTCGCCGGCCGACCCGCCGGCGCCCGCGGCCGCCGGGGTGGCGGTGACGCTCGGCGGGAACGAGGGGCCGGCACTGGCCGGCGCCTCGGCGCCGGCCGAGGCGGTGGCGCTGGGGCGGGCGGTCGGAGTGCCGGTGGGTGCGCCCGGCGGGGTGATCAGGCTGACGCCGGTGAAGCCGACCCACTTGGCGTCGGCCGGAATGGTCAGCGCCTTGGGCTGCAGCCGCAGTGTGTCCCGGGTGCCCTTGACGGGCGCCGTGCCGCGCCCGCTGTCCTTCTTCGCGAGCGCCTCGATGCCGCCCTGCTTCTCCGCCCAGTCCTGGGTGAACCACCGGTGGATGACCGTCTGCACCCGGTCCGGCTTGGCGTCCGCGGTGGCGGCGATGCGCACTGGCGAGGTCTCGTACGCCGCGCCGGCGGCCAGCTCCTGGTCGAGCTCACACCAGGCGCCGTCGAGGTTGCTGTCCACGTAGTACCAGCAGTTCTCGGAGCTCCTGGGGAGGTCGAGGTCGTTGACCACCCCGACGTTCACCACGACCTTGGTCGGCGCCGCGCCGGCGTTGGCCACGCGCAACGTGAGGGGGATCTCCTCACCCCGGTGAATGGGGTACATCCGCGGCTTGCCGGCGGCGTCGTATTCGTCCACGGCGACGACCTTCGCCGTGTCGGTCGCCGGCTCGGCCGCGGCGGCCGCCGGCATGGCCAGCACGCCGGCGCTGACGAAGCCGGCGCCGAGCGCACGCAGGTAGATCTTCATGACCAGTGCTCCCCGTCCATCGATGACCGCGACACCTTACACAAGATCATCTACTGCGGAAAACGGCACTGGCGGAGTCGCTGTTGCGGTTTGCAGAGATTCGTCCGGAACGTGGGCTTCTTCCGGATCGTGGCTCCATGGCAACCGAGCGTTGTTATCAAGAGGTGGTGAGCCGCGAGATTTCCGTGCACCGCTGGTACCTCGGCGCAGGGGCGCTCGCGCTGCTCGGTGGGTCGCTGCTGGTCCCGGCGGTGCGGGTGTGGGTGTACATGCTGGTCGCGGCCTCGGCGATGGTGGCGCTGGCGGTCGGTGTCCGGCGGCACCGGCCGGTCTGGCCGGCGCCGTGGTGGTTGCTGGCCGCGGCGATGGGAATGTCGCTGCTGGCCAACATCGGCTGGGCGCTGGCGATGGATCCGGCCGGGGTGCCGCGCTTCCCCTCCGTCGGCGATGCCTGCTACGCGGCCACGCTGGTGCTCCTGGCGGTCAGTGTCTACCGCTGGGTGCGGCCCGCCCAGCAGCGGAGCGGCGTCGTGGACGCCGCCATCGTCGCCGTCGCCGGCGCCGCCGCGCTGTGGACGCTGGTGGTCGCGCCGCTGTTGTTCGACGGCCGCTTCACGGGGCTGCGGATGGCCAGCTACCTGTTCTACGTGGGCATGGACCTGCTGATCCTGGTGCTGACCGTACGGGTCGTGGTGATCTCCCGGGTGCGCACTCCCGCCTACCGGCTGATGGTCACCGCGGCCGGACTGCTCGTGCTGACGGACTCCTGCTACTACGCGCTGCTGCTGGCCGGCGAGAGCTACGACCGGCTCACCGCGCTCGGCTGGCTGGGTGCGTACGTGATCATCGGTGCCGCGGGCCTGCACCCGTCGATGGCCCGCAGCACCGGAAGCGTGCCGGGCAACCCGTCGCCGGCGTCGCGCCGCCGGATGGCGATCTACGTGTCCCTGACCCTCGGCATCAGCCTGCTGACCATCCTCAGCCTCTCCGCCGCCCTGCCCGGCAGCCAGTCGCCGCGGCTGATCGTGCTCGAGGTCCTCGGCGCCGCCATGGCGGTGCTGCTGATCGTCCGGTTGTCGCAGCTGGCCACGCTGCTCAACCGTCGTACGCACCTGGACACGCTCACCGGCCTGGGCAACCGGGTCATGCTGCAGGAGCACCTCGATCGCCCCGGCCGTCGCCGCCGAGTGCTGCTCCTGGTGGACCTCGACGGCTTCCGGGACTTCAACGACACCTTCGGCCACCAGGCCGGCGACACCGTGCTGGTCGAGACCGGTGAACGGATCCGCGCCGCCGTGCCGAGCAGCGCCACCGTGGTACGCCTGGCGGCCGACGAGTTCGCGGTGCTCGCCGAGGCCGACGCGGGCGACCACGAGCTGGCGCAGAGCATCCTCGTCGCCGTGCACCAGCCGTACCGGCTGCAAGGGCTGGCCTCGCGACGCTTCGCGGCCAGCATCGGCGTGGTGGCCGTGACGGCCGGGCAGCCGAGCCCGCCGGTGCTCCGCGACGCGGATCTGGCCCTGCACACGGCCCAGATGCGAGGCGGCGATCAGATCGCGGTCTTCGACCCGGAGATGCACGCCGAACGCCTGGCCAACACGGAGCTCGTGGCACAGCTGCACGACGCCCTGGATGCCGGCGAGTTCGACGTGCACTATCAACCGATCATCGATCTCGCGACGGGCGACGTGGCGGCCGCGGAGGCGTTGCTGCGCTGGACCCGCCCCGACGGCACCCGGATTCCGCCGGACCGCTTCATTCCGCTGGCCGAGCAGAGCGGGGCGATCGTCGCCATCGGCGACTGGGTGATCCGCCGGGTGTGCCGGGACCTTCACCGGCTCTGGCGCGACCATCGGGTCGCCGTCACCGTCAACGTGTCCGCGCACCAGCTGCGCGATCCGCTGTTCGCCGCGCGACTGCTGCAGGTGCTGCACGCCGGCGAGGTGCCCGGCGCGGCTCTGATCGTCGAGATCACCGAGACGGTGCTGGTCACCTCGGTCACCGACGCGGCCACCGTCACCGCGCAACTGCAGGAACTGCGCGAGCACGGGGTCCGTATCGCGATCGACGACTTCGGCACCGGCTACTCGTCGCTGGCGTACCTGCGGGAGCTGCCCGTCGACATCCTCAAGATGGACGGTTCCTTCACCGCCCGGCAGATCGACAACGGCGGCGCCCGCGAGCTCGCGTTCATCCGCGCGATCCTGGAACTCGGCCGGAGCCTCGACCTCGTCACGATCGCCGAGGCAGTGGAAACCCCGGCGCAGGCCGAGCGTCTGCGTAGCCTCGACTGCGATCTCGCCCAGGGCTACCTCTTCGCCAGGCCTGCCCCGCTGGCGGATCTGCACGAGTTCCTGCGCCGGCCCATCGAGCCCGCGCTGACGGACGTCCCGTGACCCGGCCTGCGGTCGCCAGAAGGTTACTGCTGGTTGTCGTGGGGTAACCGAACGTCATGGGTGAAACGGACACCAGGATGGTCGCGCGCCGTACGATGGTCGTCATCGGGCTGTTGCTCGCCACGGTCACCGTGCTGTTCCTCGGGTACGAGGCCCGCAGGGTGCTGACCTGGATCGTCATCGCGGGCTTCTTCGCGGTCGCCCTGCACCCGGCCGTGACCTGGATGACCCGCAAGGCGACGTTCTGCAAGCGCTGGCTGGCCACACTGCTGGTCTTCGTGGCGGCCTTCGCGCTCCTGGGCGGTCTGATCACGCTCTTCGTCGTGCCGCTGGTGCGCGAGAGCGGCCAGGTGATCGCCGACTTCCCGAAGATCGTCGAGGACCTCCGCAACGGCCGCGGTCCGGCCGGGCAGCTCGTCGACCGGTTCAACCTGATGGAGTACGCCCAGAACAACGCCGACCGGATCCGCGAGTACGCGTCCGGCCTGGGCGCGCCGACGCTGGCCTTCCTCCGCTCGGTGGCCACCGGCGTCGCGGGCATCGCGACCATCTTCGTGCTCGCCTACCTCATGGTCCTGGAGGCGCCCAAGATCGTCGACGGCTTCCTGGCCCTGTTCGCACCCCGCCGCGCCGAGCACATCCGGCGCGTCGGTCAGGACTGCGCCAGGACGATCACCGGCTACCTCACCGGCAACCTCCTGATCAGCGTCATCTGCGGGACGCTCACCTACGTGGTGCTCGCGGTGCTGGACGTCCCGTACGCGGGTCTGATCGCCCTGTTCGTCGGGCTGGCCGACCTCATCCCGCTGGTCGGCGCCACGCTCGGCGCAGTCGTCGCCACCGCCGCCGCGTTCGTCGCGTCGACCACCGCCGGCATCGTGGTCCTCGTCTTCTTCGTGCTGTACCAGCAGCTGGAGAACCACCTTCTCCAGCCCATGATCTTCGCCCGTACGGTCAAGCTGAACCCGCTCACCGTCCTCGTCGCGATCCTGGTCGCGGTGGAGCTGGCCGGTATCCTCGGTGCGCTGCTGGCCATCCCGGTCGCCGGCATCCTGCAGATCCTCGCCCGGGACATCTGGGACACCCGCCGCGGGCGTCCCAAGGCCGAACCCACGGTCGGCGAGGACCGTACTCCGGTGTCCGATGCTCCCGCCCACCGGGACATCGAAGACGCCGCCAGCGCGGGCGCATCGGACACCCGGGTCGCCTACGCCAGAAGCACCAGGACCGAGCCCGCGGTGCCCCGCTCGGATTCCGTACGGCACTAGAGCGTGTACCGAGGTCGCTCGGTTCCTCTCGTGAACCTGTTCGTGCAGGTGGTGTGACGTCTGGAGTCAACTGCGTATGCTCATGAGTACCCGACATAAGGATGTGTCCAAGATGATCATCCTCGCTGTTGCCGCCGTGGTCGTCCCGGCGCTGCTCATCGCGTTGGGCATGGATATCAACGCTCGTAGGCGGGGAACAAAGGCTTCTCCACCTCAGGACCCGTCCGCCGCACCGCTCACCGAGCAGACGTTCTGGACGTACGCCGTCATCGAGTAGGGCGGTTCACCCACCGGCACAGCGGGCCGCGACCCGAAGGTTCCACAGCTTTGCTCGGGTCAAGGTTGCCGCTGTCGCTGGTCGGTTGGCAGTTCCCCCGGCGCCGGGTGATCAAGAACTCCATGCCGTCCACCAGCGGCGGAGCATCTCGCGGCGGGACGCCGACCGGCGTACGTTGCCTTGCCGCCGCACACCCGTTACCGTTCCCGATCGCATCCACGGCCGTCACGGGCCGACCAGCCTGCTTGCTCCGGTCCGGACGGACCCTGCGGCGGGCTGTCTCCGGATGCCTTGTCACTAGTTGTCAAACGGGGAACTCACACGCATGAACGCCTCCACCCGCGCCCTGACCGGGCGGCTGCTGACCGCCGGCCTGGCCACGGTCACCCTCACTGCCGGCCTGCCGGCGGTCGCCCACGCCGCACCGGTACCCGGGCTGTCCGTCACTCTTCGCAACGCCGCCGAGGCGACGTACGAGCAGAAGCTCGCCGTCGCCCGGATGTTCGGCCGCGGCGACGACTTCGCGCTCGTCGAGCGCGCCGACCGCGACTTCGTCATCGAGATCTGGAAGCACGTCAAGGACAAGCCCGAGTTCTTCGAGGTGCGGGTCGCCGCCGAGGACGCGTTCGCCGGCGCCTCGGCGGACCGGGCCTGTGCCGAGTTCATCGTCACCGGGGTCCGGGCCGCCTACGACCGCGACATCGAGCGGGAGAGGCAGAAGGCTGCCGCCAAGCGCCTGTCCGACCAGGCGCGCGCCGCGGCGGCCGCCAGCATCGGTGTCGTGGCCGGCGACGACCTGCTCCGGGGCGCCGACGCCGAGTTCGTCCAGTTGATCTGGGAGCGCGTCGTCGAAGACCCCAAGTGGGTCGAGGTCAAGGTAGCCGCGGCGGCGGTCCGCAAGGGCAGCCCCGAGGAGCAGAAGCAGTTCATCTCCTCCGGCATGGCGGCCGCGGCCAAGAAGGCCATCGAGCGCCGCATCGAGGAAGACGACATCCAGGACGCCCTGCAGAAGGCTCGGGCGCTCGCCCGCGCCGCCAAGGAGTCCGCCGCCCACCGCATCAGGCTGCCCGTCACCGAGGAGCTGCTGAACCTGCCGGACCGCGACTTCGTCAGCGCGGTCTGGAACCATGCGGCCGGCGGCAGCAATGTTCACGCCGCCGCCGTGTCGGCCGCCCGCAGCACCGACCCGGCGGTGTGGAAGGCCTTCATCGACACCGGCATCCACCAGGCCAAGGACGCCGACCACCAGAAGGCCCTGGACGACCTGGAGGCCGAGGACCGCCGCCGGGTGCAGGACGTCCTCACCCGTGCCGAGCAGGCCCTGCACCGCAACCTCGCCAAGGCCGCGCGGCAGGCCCTGGCCGGCTCGGCCGGTGACGTCGCCGAGTTCCTCCGCAAGGGTCAGTACGACGCGTACGGGCTCGACGAGGCCGCCGCCCGCAAGGCCCACAAGATCCGGGCGTTCTACGACTACCCGGGTGCCACGACCCGCCTGTTCACCTTCGGCAGACTGGGTGGCCCGGCGGCCGGCGAGACGCAGAACTGGGACTCCGGTGCCGGCAACTACGACGCCGCCCGGAGCAAGCCGGTGGCCGGTGACTTCGACGGCAACGGCGTGCAGGACGTGGCTGCCTTCTACGACTACGGCAACGGGCACACCAAGCTGTTCGTGTTCTTGGACGTGGACAACGGGACCGCCCCCCGGCAGGTGTGGGACTCCGGGGTCGGCAACTGGGAGTCGGGCCGGGCGTCGTACGTGGCGGGTGACTTCGACGGTGACGG
>NZ_BMQY01000011.1 GCF_014648355.1 Couchioplanes azureus | reverse complement strand
CGGCATCTCCCAGATGCACGTCAGCCGCCTGCTCACCAAGGCCCTCACCAAGCTGCGCACCCAGCTCGACACCGCGCACTGAAACCCCTCCGGCCCGCCGCCCCCCACCTGACGGGGGCGGCGCCGTCATGTCCACGGCCTTCGATCGCGGGCGCCACGAATATGGGTGGCCCGGCGCGCGGATCTCCTGTCATCATCGGCGCGCTCAGGCGAGAAGAGGAGACGATCATGCGCGCAGCTTCCACGTTCCGGACCCTTGACCGTCCTACCGTGGAGTCGCGCGTTGGCATTGTTGAACCTCGGAGTCGTCGCACACGTTGACGCCGGAAAGACCAGCCTGACCGAGCGCCTGCTGTTCGAGGCGGGTGTCGTCGCCGAACCCGGCCGCGTCGACGCCGGCACCACCCGGACCGACGCGATGGAGCTGGAGCGCCGGCGCGGCATCACCATCCGGGCGGCGGTCACCTCCTTCGCGATCGGCGACCTGACCGTCAACCTGCTCGACACCCCGGGCCATCCCGACTTCATCGCGGAGGTCGAGCGGTCCCTCGCCGTGCTCGACGCCGCGGTACTCGTGGTCTCCGGCGTCGAGGGGGTGCAGCCGCAGACCGTCGTGATCTGGCGGGCGCTGCGCCGCATCGGGGTACCGACCGTGCTGTTCCTCAACAAGGTGGACCGGTCCGGGGCGGACGTGGGCCGGGTCCTGGCGCAGGCGCGTCACCGGCTCGGCCCGCACCTGGTCCTGCTCACCGAAGTGACCGGCGAGGGCCGGCGCGAGGCGCGGGTGCGGCCACTGGACTGGGGCACGGAGTCCGTCGTCGAGGCGGTCGCCGAGGTCGACGACGGCGTCCTGGCCGGGTGGCTCGCGGGTGAACCGGTGCGCCGCGGCGATGTCCGGCGGGCGGTCCGGCGCGGCGTACGCCGCGGCACGCTCACCCCGGTCGTCTGCGGCTCGGCGCTGACCGGCACCGGGATACCGCAGTTGTGCCGGGTCCTGGTCGACGTGCTGCCCCGCGCGGGACGCGACGGCGGGCCGGTGGCGGGGACCGTCTTCGCCGTCGACCGCGACGAGCACGGCCGGCGCGCCTGGGTCCGGCTGTGGTCGGGTGAGCTGCGGGTCCGCGACCGGGTCAGCTTCGGCACGGGCCGGCCGGAGCGGATCACGCAGGTCGCGGTCAGCGAGCCCGGCGGCGTCCTGGTACGCCCGGCGGCGCGTGCCGGGCAGATCGCCGCGCTCCGGGGGACGTCGGCGCGGATCGGCCAGAACGTCGGGGCGCCGCCCGAGCGGCGCTCGCACCGCTTCCCGCCCGCCACCGTGCAGGCGCTCGTCGAGCCCGTGGACCCGGCGCAGCGTACCGCGTTGTTCGCCGGCCTCGCCGAGCTCGCCGACGAGGACCCGCTGATCGACCTGCGCCTCGACGAGCGGGCGGGCGAGGCGGTGCTCAGCCTCCACGGCGAGGTACAGAAGGAGGTCCTCGGCGCGCTGCTGGCGGACCGGTACGGCGTCGAGGCACGCTTCAGCGGCACCACCGTCGCCTGCATCGAACGGGTCACCGGTGCCGGCGCGGCGCGGGACCGGATCGCCGAGCGCGGCAACCCGTACCTCGCCGGGCTCGGGCTGCGCGTCGACGCCGCACCCGTCGGGCACGGCATCGACTTCTCACCCGGCATCGAACGGGGCCGGCTTCCGGCGGCCTTCGTCGCCGCGACCGAGGAGGGTGTCCACGCGGGCCTGCGCCAGGGCCTGTCCGGCTGGCCGGTCACCGACTGCCGGGTGACCATGACGTCCTCGCAGTACTACCCGCGGCAGAGCAAACCGCACCAGAAGTTCGACAAGTCCATCTCCAGCGTCGCGGCGGACTTCCGCAACCTCGCCCCGGTCGTGGTGGCCGCGGCCCTCCGCCGCGCCGGCACCCGGGTCTGCCAGCCCGTGGACCGGTTCGAGCTGGACCTGCCGGGTGCCGCGCACGCTGCGGTGACCTCGCTGCTCGGCCGCCTGGGCGCACGGGTCCTCGACACCGCCACCGCCGGCGGGTACGCACGCCTCACCGGGCACCTCCCGTCCGCCCGGGTGGCGCGGCTCGCCGCGGCGCTACCCGACCTGACCGGCGGCGAGGGCATCCTGGTGACCCGCTTCGACCACCACGCCGCGGTCGACGCCCAGCGGCCGCCCCTCCAGCGGCGCCGCGGACCGGACCCCGCCGACCGGAAGGAGTGGTTCCGCGCCGTACCGCGCTGAGCGCTTCACGCCTGCGGAAACGGCCGGTTGGCCGGTCAGGGTTGCGGCGAGTTGATGTTGACCATCCAGTCGACGCCGAACCGGTCCTTGCACATGCCGAACTCGTCGCCCCACGCCTGCTTCTCCAGCGGCATGGTCACCGTGCCGCCGCCGGACAGCTTCTCCCAGTAGCCGCGCAGGTCGTCGGCGTCGTCGCCGCTGAGGCTGACCGAGATGCTGCTGCCGGCCACGTGCGGCATGCCCGGCGGCACGTCGGCGCCCATCAGGGTGAACCCGTTCGGCGCCTCCAGCATGGCGTGCATGATCTTGTCCGCCGCGGCCGGGTCGGGCGCGCCGAAGTCGCCGAAGGTGCTGATGCGCAGCTCGCCGCCGAAGACGTCGCGGTAGAACTCCATCGCGGCGCGGGCGGTGCCGTCGGGGAACGAGATGTACGGGTTGAGGCGACTAGTCATGGCCGAGGCTCCTTTGCCGTGGCAGGCGAACCGTGCTGCACGAGCACCATAGCCCTGGCCGGGCCCGGAGCGCCCTCGATCGCGCCGAGCCTGTGGACAACCACCCGTGACGGGTGCGCCGTCCGTCAGCGCGGCGGCGTCCACTCGGCGGCGAGCAGGCCGAAGAGCAGGTCGTCGGTCCACTCGTTCTTGATCCAGGTGTGCTGGCGCCGGAGGCCCTCGCGGGTGAAGCCGACGCGCTCCAGCAGCCGCGCCGACGCGGTGTTGCGGGCGTCGCACTCCGCCGACACCCGGCGCAGCCCCCGCACGGTGAAGAGGTGGCCGAGGACGCCGCGGACCGCCTCCGAGGCGTAACCGCGGCCCTGCCAGCGCGGGTCGAGGGTGTAGCCGATCTCGGCCTGCATCAGGTTGTCGGCCAGGTTGACGCCGACGTCGCCGATCAGCGCCGCCTCACCCGGCAGCTCCACCGCGTACTGGAACCAGCCCGGCTGGCCCGGATCGGCCGCGACCATCGTCTGGACCGCGTAGCGGGCCTTGTCGAGCGAGTAGGGCGAGCGCCACGACTGATAGCGGGCGACCTCGGGATCGGAGCGGTACCCGGCGAGCGCCGGCACGTCCTCGATCCGGAACCGGCGCAGCACCAGCCGCTCGGTGGTGAGCAGCACCCACCGATCCTAGTCTCCGGCCGGCTCCAGATCGGCGACGATGACCGTCACGTTGTCCGGCGCGCCCGCCTCCAGGGTGCGCGCGATCAGCTCCGCCGCGCAGACCTGCCGATCCGGGTACGCCCGCAGCGTCGTCGCGATGACCTCGTCCTCGACGTAGTCGCTGAGCCCGTCGCTGCACAGCAGGAACCGGTCGCCGACCCGCACCGGCACCATCCGCCCGGCCGGCCGGAACGGCCCGCCCTGCACCGCCTGGGTGACCAGCGCGCGCTGCGGGTGCCGCCGGGCGTCGTCCGGCGTCAGCACCCCCTGGTCCACCAGCGCCTGCACGTAGGTGTCGTCGCGGGTGATCTGCGTCAGGGCTCCCTCGCGCATCAGGTAGCACCGGGAGTCACCGACGTTGAGGGCCGCGACCCGGTCGCCGGCCAGCAGCAACGCCGTCACCGTGGTACCCATGCCGTCGCGGGCGTCGTCGTCCGCGACCGCGGCCTCGATCCGCTCGTTCGCCGTGCCGAGCGCGGCGATCAGGTCCTGCAGGGGCTCCCCCGTGTCGGGCATGTCGTCGACGACGGCGACCGACTTCACCAGGATGTCGCTGGCGAGTTCGCCGGCGGGCAGGCCGCCCATGCCGTCCGCCACGACCAGCAGCCGCTCCCCCACGAAGACCGCGTCCTCGTTGTTCGACCGGACCAGCCCCTGATCGGAGGCGGCGACCGCGCGTAGCACCAAGCTCATGCTCCCAGACTGCCAAAGGGCGGAGAGCATGTCTGTAGTACGTACTACGTAGTGTTGGGTGGTGATGCCGGTACCGATGGTGGGCCGGGCGGCCGAGCTCGACGAGTTGCGGCACGCCTGGGAACGCGTGCGCGGCGGCGGCCGGTGTGTGCCCGCCGTCCTCACCGGGTTGCCCGGGACCGGCAAGAGCACCCTGGCCGCGGCGGCGGTGCAGGTCGCGGCCCCCGAGGTGGTGCTCGCCGGCTCGGCGCGGCTGCACTCCCCCGCGCCGTACGACTGGCTCGCGGCGGTGCTGGCCGCCCACGCGCCACGCCCCGATCTGCCGGTGCCGCCGGACGCGCTGGCGTGGCTCGCCCAGGACCCGGATGTCCCCCGGGAGCGGTACGCGCCCGACGCGCTGCTGCGGCTGGCGGTGACCGCCGTCCGCGCGCTGATCGGCGGTCGGCCGGCCGTCCTGCTGGTCGAGGACCTGCACGCGCTGGACCCGGCGAGCCTGAGCCTGATCACCGAGCTGGCCGGGGCGGACCTGCCCGCCCTGCTCGTGGTGACCTCCCGGCCGCCGGACGCCGCGGCCGAACCGGCGCTGGCGGTGCGGGCCCTGGAGCGGCTGGCCGGCGCCCCCGGGGCCGTGCGCCGGCACCTCGGCCCGCTCACCGCCGCGCATGTCGCCCAGATCCTCGGCCACGCGTACGGCGGCGACCGGCCGGCGCGCGATCTCTGCGAGGCGGTGTGGCGCCGCACGGGCGGCAATCCGTACCGGCTGACCGAGCTGCTGGCCGTGGCGGGCGGCCCGGCCGAGCTCGCCGAGCAGCTCCGCGAGCCGGTGGAGTTGACGGCGCGCGAGCGCGAGGTGCTGGGCTGCCTGGCCGAGGGCATGAGCAACAAGCAGATCGCCGGTGCGCTCGGCATCTCGGTGCGGACGGTCACCGTGCACGTCTCCAACCTGCTGCGCAAGACCGGCGCGGCGTCGCGGACGGAGGCGGCGCTCTGGGCCGTGCAGCGCGACGCCGGCGCCCGGACCGGGTGATCATCCCGCCGGGCCTCGCGGGGCGCCGCGACAACCGTCGTACCCCTCGGTCACAATCGACCGCGTGACGACAGCCATCCATCAGCGCATCGCCCAGGAGCTCGGGGTCCGCGAGGGCCAGGTCGCCGCGGCCGTCGAGCTGCTCGACGGCGGCGCCACCGTGCCGTTCATCGCCCGGTACCGCAAGGAGGTCACCGGCACGCTCGACGACCAGCAGCTGCGCGTGCTGGAGGAGCGGCTCGGCTACCTGCGCGAGCTCGAGGAGCGGCGCGCGGCCGTGCTCGACTCGATCCGGTCGCAGGGCAAGCTCGACGACGCGCTCGAGGCCCAGATCATGGGGGCCGAGTCCAAGGCCCGGCTCGAAGACATCTACCTGCCGTTCAAGCCCAAGCGCCGCACCCGCGCCCAGATCGCCCGCGAGGCGGGCCTCGAGCCGCTGGCCGACCTGCTGCTCGGCGACCCCGCGCGCGACCCGCGCGCCGAGGCCGAGGGCTACGTGGATGCGGACAAGGGCGTCGCCGACCCGGCCGCCGCCCTGGACGGCGCCCGGGCGATCCTCGTCGAGCGCTTCGCCGAGGACGCCGACCTCATCGGCGCGCTGCGCGAGCGGATGTGGACCCGGGGCCGGCTGGTGGCGAAGGTCCGCGAGGGCAAGGAGACCGAGGGCGCGAAGTTCGCCGACTACTTCGACTTCGCCGAGCCGTACACGAAGCTGCCCTCGCACCGGATCCTCGCCATGTTCCGCGGCGAGAAGGAGGAGGTCCTCGACCTCACGATGGAGCCCACGGCCGACGAGGCCGACCTGCCGTCGTTCGAGGCGGCCGTCGCCGCCCGCTTCGGCGTCGCGGACCACGGCCGTCCCGGCGACCGGTGGCTGCTCGACACGGTCCGCTGGGCCTGGCGCACCCGCATCCTCATCCACCTCGGCGCCGACCTTCGGGTGCGGTTGTGGCAGGCGGCCGAGGACGAGGCCGTCCGGGTCTTCGCGGCCAACCTGCGCGACCTGCTCCTGGCCGCGCCCGCCGGCACGCGCACGACCATGGGCCTCGACCCCGGATTCCGTACGGGTGTGAAGGTGGCCGTCGTCGACCCCACCGGCAAGTGCGTCGCCACGTCGACGATCTACCCGCACGTCCCGCAGAACAAGTGGGACGCGTCCATCCAGACCCTGGCCGAGCTGGCGCAGCGGCACGGGGTGGACCTCGTCGCCATCGGCAACGGCACGGCGTCGCGCGAGACGGACAAGCTGGCGGCCGACCTGATCAAGCGGCATCCGGAGCTGAAGCTCACCAAGGTGATGGTCTCCGAGGCCGGTGCGTCGGTCTACTCGGCCTCGGCGTACGCGTCGCAGGAGCTGCCCGGTCTGGACGTCTCGCTGCGCGGCGCGGTCTCCATCGCCCGCCGCCTGCAGGACCCGCTCGCCGAGCTGGTCAAGATCGATCCTCGCTCGATCGGCGTCGGGCAGTACCAGCACGACCTGTCCGAGGTGAAGCTGTCGCGCTCGCTCGACGCCGTGGTCGAGGACTGCGTCAACGCGGTCGGCGTCGACGTCAACACGGCGTCGGCCCCCCTGCTGACCCGGGTCTCCGGCATCGGCGCCGGCCTGGCGGAGAACATCGTGCTGCACCGCGACGCCAACGGCCCGTTCCGCAGCCGCAAGGACATCAAGAAGGTCGCCCGGCTCGGCCCGAAGGCGTTCGAGCAGTGCGCCGGCTTCCTGCGCATCCCCGACGGCGACGACCCCCTCGACGCCTCCAGCGTGCACCCGGAGTCCTATCCGGTGGTCCGCACGATCCTCGCCGCGGCGGGCACCGACCTGCGCACCGCCATGGGCAACAGCCCGATCCTGCGCGCCCTGAAGCCGGAGCAGTTCGTCACCGACACCGTGGGCCTGCCCACGATCACCGACATCCTCCGCGAGCTGGAGAAGCCGGGCCGCGACCCCCGCCCGGCCTTCACCACGGCCACCTTCGCCGAGGGCGTCGAGAAGATCGCCGACCTGCAGCCGGGCATGGTCCTGGAGGGCGTGGTGACCAACGTGGCGGCGTTCGGCGCGTTCGTCGACGTCGGCGTCCACCAGGACGGCCTGGTCCACGTGTCGGCGCTGTCGAACACCTTCGTCAAGGACCCGCGCGAGGTCGTGAAGTCCGGCGACGTGGTCAAGGTCCGCGTGGTCGACGTGGACGAGGCCCGCAAGCGCATCTCGCTGACGATGCGCCTGACCGACGAGCCCCGCCAGGGCGGCGGCGACCGCCGCGGTCCCGGCGGCGACCGCCCGCGGCAGGGCGGCCGCGACGGCCGCCCGGCCGGGCCCCGCGAGGCCGGCGAGGGCCGCGACGCCCGGCCCGGCGGCGACGGCAGGCGGGGCGACGGCAGGCAGGGCGGCCGCGGCGGCCAGCAGGGTGGCCGAGACGGTCAGCGCGCCGGCCGCGACGGCGGGCAGCCCCGGCAGGGCGGGGGCCAGCGCCCTGGCGCCGGTCAGCAGCGCCGCGGCGGCCAGGGCTCCGGCCACGGCTCCGGCGGCACGAGCTTCAACGGCGGCGCGATGGCCGACGCCCTGCGCCGCGCGGGCCTCGCCAAGGACTGATCCCGGGCCGCGGACGGGCACACCCGTGCCCGTCCGCGACGTCCGCCACGGCGACGCCCGCGCCGACGACGGCCGGCGCTATTCGGCGGGGACGCGGGGGCGGCGGCGCAGCGGGGAGCTGGGCTTGGAGACCGCCAGCGGGTCCCAGTCCGGACCGATCGGGCTGAGCCGGGCCGGGTCGGCGATCACCGCGCCCGCCTTGACCTCCGCGCTGAGCGGGCGGCGCAGGATCGCGCCGGCCGTGCCGAGCCCGCTGCTGACGGCGCCGACGATGCCGTTGCCCCAGGTGGTGCTGGCGCCGGTGAGCCACAGGCCGGCGATCTCGGTGCGCGGGCCCGGCCGGCGGGGGCCGATCTGGTCGGCGGCCATCTCGATGCCGTAGCAGGAGCCCAGGGTGGACAGCGTGAACCGCTCGTGGGTGGGCGGGCTGGACGCCTCCTGCCACACGATGTGGCGGCGCAGGTCGGGGATCACGGTGGCGGCGCGGTCGATCAGCCGCTCGGTGAGCTGGTCCTTCAGCGCGGCGTACCCCGGGTCCTGGCGGTAGCGGTCGCCGCCGGGCCAGAACGTGCCGTGCGGAGCGAGGCACATCACCTCGAGCGTGCTGTGGCCGGGCGGGGCCGCGTGCGGGTTGCCCGGGTCCTTGGTGGTGGCCGAGGTGAGGAAGATGGGCACCTCGTCCGGGATGCGACCGGAGTAGGCGTCGCGGTAGACCTTCTCCACGTCGGTGTGCGGGTAACACCAGTACGTGCTGTTCGGCAGGTGCTCGGTGAGGTCGATGTCGAGTCCGAGGTAGACGCTGAACAGCGGCAGCGCCATGCGGTAGCGCTCGACGCGCGCGACGGTGGCCGGCGTGAGGTGCTCGCGGCCCACGAGGTCGAGGTAGGTGCGCTTGAGGTCGGCGCCCGACACCACGACCGGGGCGTGGACGGTCTCGCCGCCGTCGAGCTCGACCCCGGCGGCGGCACCGTTCTCGACCAGGATGCGGGCGACCCGCGCCTTGGTGCGTACCCGTCCGCCGTGGGTCTGGATGACGTCGATGAGGTGGGCCGGGAGGACCTGGCCGCCGCCGCGGGGATACCAGGCGCCGCCGGTGAGGTAGTGGTCGAGGAAGCCGCCGTGCAGGGCGACCGAGGCCCGAGACGGCGGCGTGCCGTAGTCACCGCACTCGCCCACGATCACCGCCCGGGCGAGCGGGCTGAGCCGGCACGCGGTGAACAGCCAGGACAGCGGCAGTTGCCCGACGGCGGCGACGGTCGGCGCCGTACGGGCGAACCTCAGCAGGCTGCGCAGGGTGCGCCGGGGCAGCGCGGCGGTGCGCAGCTCGGCGCCGATCCGCCGCAGGACGCCGATGCAGAGGCGCAGGCCGCGACGCTGGTCGGGGAACGCCTCGATCAGCCGGGCCAGGTAGGTGTCCCAGTCGCTGGGCACCCGGAACGTCAGCCCGGGGAACACCAGGGTCGAGTGGCCGTCGGGGTCGAGCCGGCGGAACTGCACCCGGTCCTGCAGGCCGAGGCCGCGCAGGGCCGCGGTCATGCGCCCGCCGGGATGGCACTCGCCGATGTAGTGCATGCCCACGTCGAACTCGTACCGGTTGCCCTTGCGCCGGAAGACCTGGCTGCAGCCCCCGGCGACCTGGTTCTGCTCGAGCACCAGGGTGCGTTTCCCAGCGGCGGTCAGGTAGGCGGCACAGGTCAGGCCGCCGAGGCCGGAGCCGATGACGATCGCGTCCCACTCAGTCATGAAGGACACCTCCGCCCGCCACGTTAGCACCCGCTATATCAATTGCTATAGCACTAAGATCAGCGGGTGACCGAACGCCGTGCCAACCCCGCGGTGCGGGTACGCCTGCTGGAAGGCGCCGCGCGCGTGCTCGCCGAGGAGGGCCCCTCGGCGCTCACCCTGCGCCGGGTGGCCACCGAGGCCGACACCTCGACGATGGCCGTCTACACGCACTTCGGCTCCATGCCCGACCTCGCCGACGCCGTGGTCGCGGAGGGCTTCGCCCGGCTGGCCGCGCTGCTGGTGGAGGTCCCGGCCACGGACGACGCGATCACCGACCTGGCCAGCCTGGGCCGCGCCTACCTGGTCCACGCCCGGCAGAACCCCAACCTGTACGCCGTCATGTTCGGCACCGCCTCGCTGGGCTCGTACCGCCCGCAGACCGCGAGCGAGCGCGAGCGCGGCAGGTACACGTTCGACGAGATCGTGGCGGCCGCCCGCCGCGCCGTGGACCAGGGCCGGCTGCGCGCCGCCGATCCGCTGGA
Source organism: Couchioplanes azureus (assembly GCF_014648355.1). Taxonomy (GTDB): domain Bacteria; phylum Actinomycetota; class Actinomycetes; order Mycobacteriales; family Micromonosporaceae; genus Actinoplanes; species Actinoplanes azureus. The sequence goes on along the minus strand of NZ_BMQY01000011.1, from coordinate 208,183 downwards.
GATCGCCGGCCAGCTCTGGACGGCGATGCACGGCTACGTGATGCTCGAGGTCGGCGGCTACTTCGGTGACGACGGCGTCGAACGTGTCCTGGTGCCCATGTTCGCGAGCCTGCTCCACGGCCTCGGCGCCGACCGCGACGCCGCCCTCGCCTCGATCCGGACGCTGGCCACGGCCGGCGCCGTCACGCGCCGCCCCAGATCGCGACGTCCGTGAACGCCACCTCGTACGGGCCGGCCGACAGGGCCCACTCCTCCATGTAGATGCCCAGCACGAACCGCCCGCTCCCGATGTCCTTGTCGGCGAGCCGGACGCTGCCGACGGGCTCACCACCGCGGAGGATCTCGAGGGTGCCGCCGGACACGGTCAGCGTGATCGTGGTCGTGGGGCCGCCGACGGTGAGCGGGGTGCCGTCCAGCGGGAAGGTTCTGAGCACGTCGATGGTGGCCAGCTTGTGCGTGGCGACGTAGACGTTGCGTTCGCAGACCCGGACCTGGTAGCCCTGGTTGTCCCGGAAGCGCAGCCAGATGGCGGCGCAGCTGTCCGGCTTCAGGATCCGGACGCCGACCTCGGCCCGCAGGTCGTCGGGCAGGGCGTCGAGCGGGCCGCGGCAGCGGAAGGTGCCTTCCCGCTCGCGGCGCACGACGAGGCCGTCGCGGAAGGAGCAGGCGGCGCGCGCCTTGCTGTCGTCGGAGGCCTGCCACAGCCGCGGCTGCCGCAGCGGGTCCGCGAGCAGCGGCGGCTTTCCGGTTTCCTGGGGAGCCGGCGCCTGTCCGCTCTCGGTCACCGGGGCGGCGGACGCCGCGCCGCCGTCCGCCACACCGCCCCTCTCCGCGCCCTGCGGCCAGAACTTCACGGCGAGCCCGCCGGCCGCCAGGAGGGCGGCCAGCAGCAGGACCACGGCCACCGGCAGGACCCAGGGCCGCCGGGGGTGCGGGTCGTGGCCGAACGGGGTCGGTGGGACCACCGGCGACGGTGGCACCGGCTGGGTGACGATCGAGTCCTCGGTGTACCCGACCAGCTCGCGCTGCGGCGCGAGCGCGGTCAGCTGGCGGGCGCTGTGGTAGCCGGTGGCCGCCTGCGCCTCCTCCGCCGCGACGCGCAGGCCCGGCTGGTGGGCCAGCGCCGCCGCGGCGCTCGCCGGCTGGCGCGGGCCCGCGACGAGCAGGTCGAGCAGTTCGCGGGCGGTGGGCCGGTTGGCCGGGTCCTTCTCCAGGGCGTGCGCGACCAGGTCGCGCAGCGGCCCGCTCAGGCCGGTCAGGTCCGGCGGACGGGTCAGGATCCGGGCCGCGGTCGCGGCCGGCGAGTCGGCGCCGAAGGGCGTACGCCCGGTGCCCGCGTACGCGACGACCCCGCCCCACGCGAAGACGTCGGCGGCGGGGCCGATCAGCGTGGCGTCGTCGCCGAAGCGCTCGGGCGCCATGTAGGCGACCGTCCCGACCACCTCGCCGGTCTGGGTGTGCCCGCTGGTGGCCTCCATCGGCCGGGCGATGCCGAAGTCGATGACCTTGGGGCTGCCCGGGGCGAGCAGGACGTTGCGCGGCTTGAGGTCGCGGTGGATGACGCCGGCGCCGTGGATCGCGGTGAGCGCCGTGGCCACCCCGATCGCGACGCCGTGCAGGTTGGCGGCGGTCAGCGGGCCGCGGGTGTCCACCACGTCGGCGAGGTTGGGCCCGTCGACGTACTCGACGACGAGATAGGGCTGCTCGTGGTCGGGATCGGCGTCGAGGATCTCGGCGGTGCAGAACGGCGGCACCTGGCGTATCCGGTTGACCTCGCTGCGGAAGCGCCGCCGGAACGCGTCGTCGGACGCGAGGTCGGCGCGGACCATCTTCACCGCCACCCGCGTGCCCTCGGCCTGCGCCAGATAGACGGTGCCCATGCCGCCCTCGCCCAGCCGGCCGAGCAGCTCGTACCGCCCGAGCCGGCGCGGGTCACCCGGGCGCAGCGGGCTCGTCCGCTCGTCCGCCATGCTCGCCGCTCCTACCCCACCGGCGGCCCGATCGCCACCCTCCCCGCGCCGCGTGGACGCGGGGGATCACCCCGTCAGGAAGGCACCCTATCGGGCGCCGTCACTGCACGCGAAGGCCCGTGCGCCGGTTGCTGCGCAACCGACACTTGCGCTCATCCGGCGGCGGGGAGTGAGCGGATGTCGACGTCGGCGAAGGTGACCGCGTACGGCGGCCCGGCGGTTGGCTCCTCGGCGCTCAGACCCAGCCTGACCTGGCCGGTGTCCGGGCCGTCGCCGGGCAGCTCGAGCTCGCCGGCGAACTCGCCGCCCAGGAAGACCTGGACCGCTTCCGCGCGGACCACGAGGTGGACGCGGGTCGGCTCGCGCAGCGGTACGCGGTCCTCCAGGCGCGCGCTGTCCAGGACCGTACGGCCGGACGACGTCTCCGCGGCCACGGCGATCTCGTCCTCGCAGACGTCCAGGGCCTGACCGCCGGCCTCGTCGTCCCAGTGGAACCAGACGACGGCGCAGCTCCCGGCCGTCAGCAGGGTCGCGGTCACCTCGATCCCGGCGTCGTCCGGGACGTCCCCGGTGGGTCCGAGGCACTGGAAGGCGCCGGCGCCGGCGCCGGCCAGCTCGGCGCGCAGACCACCGCGGATGACACACCGGGCGTCCCCCGCGCGGGTCTGGCTGTCGAACCACTGCCCGGGCCGGTCGAGGGAGTCCTGGATGAGCGGCTCACCGCCGGTCGGCTCCTGCGGCTCGGATTCCTCCGGCGGGTCCGGATCCGCCGACGCCTGGGCTCCGGCCCCCGCGCCGCCGTCCGGGGCGGGCGACGTCACGACCGGCGTACGGCTCCGCGCGCCGGCGTTCAGCACGAAGGCGACCGTGCCGACGCCGGCGAGGACGAGCAGCACCGCCAGGGTGGCCAGCAGGGTGTGGCCGCGGGTACGCCCGCCGGGGGCCGGCGGCGCGCCGCCGCCCGGCGCCGCGACGAGCACCCGCCGGTCCTGCGCCACGAGGGTGCGCCGGTCCTGGGCCACGAGGGTGCGCCGGTCCTGGGCCTGCGGCCGCGGGGGTGCGGCGGCCGCGGGTTGCGGCCGGGCCTGCGGGCGGGCCACCGGACGGTCGCCCAGCAGCAGGTCCAGCAGTTCCCGGGCGCTCGGGCGCTGCCCGGGCTCCTTGGCCAGGGCGAGCGCGACGATGTCCCGCAGCGGCTCCGGCAGGCCCGCCAGGTAGGGCGGCTGGGTGAGGATCCGCCCGGCGGTCGACGTCGGCGAGTCGCCCTGGAACGGCGTCCGGCCGGTGCCGGCGTACGCCACCACGCAGCCCCACCCGAACACGTCCGCCGCCGCGGTCAGCGCCGTGCCCGGCGCGGAGGAGAACCGCTCCGGCGCCATGTACGCCACGGTCCCCACCATCTGGTCGGTGCGCGTGTGCTGGCTGGTCGCCTCGAACGCCCGGGCGATGCCGAAGTCGATGACCTTCGGGCTGCCCGGCGCGAGCAGCACGTTGTCCGGCTTGAGGTCGCGGTGGATGACGCCGGCGCCGTGGATCCCGGACAGCGCCGTGGCCACCCCGACGGCCAGCGAGTGCAGCGCGGCGGACCGCAGCGGGCCGCGCTCCTCCACCACGTCGGCCAGGCTCGGCCCGTCCACGTACTCGACCACCAGGTACGGCGGGTCGTGGTCGAGGTCGGCGTCGAGCACCTCGGCCGTGCAGAACGAGGGCACCTGCCGGGCCCGCTCGACCTCACTGCGGAAGCGGTGCCGGAACTCCGGGTCGTGCGACAGCGAGGAGTGGATGAGCTTGATCGCCACGAGCGTGTCGTCCCGGTCCTCGGCCAGGTAGACCACGCCCATGCCGCCCGCGCCGAGCCGGCCGAGCAGCCGGTAGTCGCCCAGCCACCCGGGGTCGCCCCGGCGCAGGGGGTCGGCGCGATCCGCGATGTCCACGACCATCAGCCTCCCGCCGGGGCGCGGCGGCGCGACAGCAGGAGCGCGGCCAGCACGAGGACGGCCAGCGCGAGCAGGAACCCGCCCGCGCCGAGCCGGCCGACCAGGTCGCTCAGCTGCCGCTGCAGGTCCGAGGCCAGGTTGACCACGGGATCGCGGCCGGAGGCGCGCCGGTCGCCGGCAAGGCGCAGCTCGTACCAGCCGTAGTAGGCCACGTACGCGCCGGCGGCCACGAGCACGGCGCCGCCGGCCCGCGGGACGTACGCCGCGACCCGCCGCAGCCGGGCCAGCGCGGAGACCCGGGCCAGGGCGACGGCGACCGCCGTGACCCCGATCACCAGGCCCATCCCCGCCGCGTAGCTGACGAACAGCGCCAGGCCCGCCCCGACCGATCCGGCGCGCAGGCTGGAGACCACCAGCGCGAGGAACGGCCCGATCGCGCAGCCGAGCGACGCCACCGCGTACGCCATGCCGAAGAGCACCATCGACGCCGCCGTGCCGGTCAGGCGCGGCGCCCGCATCCCCCGGCCCGGCACCGGCAGCGAGCGGCCCGCGAGCAGCCAGCCGCCGAGCAGCGCCAGGCCCAGCCCGAGGATCACGGTCAGCCACGGCAGGCGCGGCTGCAGCCACCCCGCCAGCGGCGTGAGGACCAGTCCGAAGCCCGCGAAGACCGTGACGTAGCCCAGGGTCAGCGCGGCCGTGCAGGCCAGGGCCCGGCGCAGGGCCGCGAGACCCGCGCGCGGCCGGTCCGGGCCGTCCTGCGAGGCCAGCAGGACCGACAGGTACGCGGGCAGCAACGCGAAGCCGCACGGGTTGACCGCACCGAGCATCCCGGCCGTGAGTGCGAGCAGCAGCGGCGCCTCCACAGCTCAGGCCACCAGCGCCTTGACCTTCGACGTCAGCTGCAGATCGTCGAGGTAGCCGGTGACCACGGTCCGGCCCGTGCGGTCGATGATCACGTACGTGCTCTGCTCGGTGATGCCGAACTTCTTCCAGAGCGTGCCGGCCTCGTCGTCCAGGTGAGGCACGGAACCCACCTCGAGGTCGGCGACGAACTCGTGCATCTCCTCGTTGCCGCCCATGCCGCCGATGCCCAGGATGTTGAGGCGGTCGCCGTACTCCTCGCGGACGTCGGCGATGGACATCGCCTGGCTGGCGCAGGTGGCGCACCACGGCGCCCAGAACCACAGGATCGTGGGCTTGCCCGCCAGCGTGGCGGCGTCGAAGGGCTTGCCGTCGAGGGTCCGGCCCGTGAACGTCAGCGACGCGGGCACCGTGCCGGCCCCGGCCCCGCCCGCCGGCCGCGACGCGGGCGGCTGCGCGCCGGACGCCCCGGCAGGCGGCTGCGCGCCGGACGCCCCGGCAGGCGGCTGCGCCGCGGGTGCCGCGGTGGTGCCGCAGCCGGCCGCCGCCAGCGCGGCGGCCGTCGCGAGCAGGACCCCGATCCTCACTTCTTGCCCGCCTCCGTGAGCCGCAGCGCCAGGGCCGGGCAGACGTTGACGGCCTTGCGCGCGCCGTTCTCCAGCCACGGCGGCAGCGGGGTCTGCGGGAACGCCGGGAAGCCGTTCGCGTCCAGCCGGATGATCTCGGGCGCGACCGCCGAGCAGAGCCCGTGCCCGTCGCACCGCGACCAGTCCAGCGCCAGCTTCCGCGCGCCCTGCTGCTGGTGGTACGGCAGCGGCAGGATGCCGCGTACCTGCTTGCCGCAGCCCTCGCCGTTGGCATGCAGCTCGACGTCGCGGGCGAAGACCTCGAGCGCCGAGAGGGCGAAGCGCGAGGTGCCGTCCGGGTGGCTGCAGGCACCACGGCCCTTGACCACGCCGGCGGCCTGGCGCACGTTCTCCAGCGCGCTGCCGCCGAGCGCCACCAGGGTCACCGCCCGCGCCAGGTCGGGCAGGCCGAGCCGGCACGGGCCGCACTGCCCGGCGGACTCGCCGGCGAGATACTGCACCACCTGGGCCACCTCGCCCAGCGGGCAGGTCTGCGAGCCGATCGGGATCAGCATGCCGGCGCCCAGCGTGCCGCCGACCTTGGCGAAGCCCTTGCGCGAGATGGTGACCGTCTTGGCCGCCTCGGCGCTGATCCACTTGCCGTGGTAGCCGCCGACCAGCAGGCCGGGTCCGATGTCCGCGCCGCACATCTCCAGCACCTCCATGAGCGGGGTGCCGGTGGGAGCCTCGACCACGGCGGGGGCGGTCGACGAGCCGCCGACGGTCAGCATGACCGTGCCCGGCTCCTCGGGGATGCCCACCGCGTTGTACTCCCACGGGCCCAGCCGGGCCGCGATGGCGAGCTGCGAGTACGTCTCCGCGTTGGACAGCAGGGTGGGCAGGCCCGCGACGCCGTTGTCGCTGGAGCGCACCTTGCGGCCGGGCGGGATGTGCGCCTCCCCGTTGATGCCGCGGACCAGGGCACCGCCCTCGCCGGAGATGAACCGGTGCGGCACGGTCACGATCCGGGTGGGCACCGGCATCCGGCGCTCGGCGAGGGCCGCGGCGAGCGAGTCCTGGCCGATGCCGTCGTCGGCCACGCCGATCACGATGTCCTCGGCGTCGAGCGCGGCCGCGGCCAGCGCGGCGCCGTCGAGGATCAGGTGCGGCGCCCGGGTGAGGATCGCCTTGTCCTTCCACGAGGGCGGCTCGCCCTCGGTGGCGTTGACGACGATGATCGGCGGCAGGTCCTGGCGGCGGCACGAGTCGAGTACCGCGCGCACCTTGCGGGCGAACGGGAAGCCCGCGCCACCGCGCCCGCGCAGCTCGATCCGGTCGGCCAGGCCGATCAGCTCCCCGCTGGAGAGGGCGGCGAACCCGCCGTGCACCTCCTGGTGTGCCAGGAGGTCGAGCCGCCCGTACTCGTCGAACCCCGCCGTGAGCCGCGGCGTGCCGATCGAGGTGACGGGCGGAACCTTGCTGCCGCTCACGCCGACGCCCCACTCCGCGCGGCGAGGCCGCGGCGTCCCTTACTGCATCCCCTGCGCTGCATCACTGTGCTTCTCCCCGCAGCTGCGCCCAGTACCGGTCGTCAGCCGTCTCATCGGTCGTACGGGAGCGGGATCCTCGGCGGGCCCCCCGGCCCGACCCCGTCCGCACGGGTTCCTGCTGTGTCGCCTTGCGGGCCCGCCGCTGCGCCATGTCCACGAGCGTCGGCGTCTCGTCGGGCTCCAGGTAGTTCGGGTCGTCGTAGGCCGCGGCCGGCTCCCCACCGGCCAGGTCCACGAACTCGCTGCGGCTGTGCCGCCCCGAGTCGGCGCGATCGATGTCCGCGCCCCGGTCGCGCCGGGCCCGGGGCGCATCGTCCTCGTCCTCGGCGTAGCGGGAGGACCGCGTCCCGCGGGACGGACGATCGTCGCCGTACCGGGGCGGACGTGCCGCCCGGGGCGGGTCGTCCTCGGCGTACCGGGCGGCGCGGCGGCGCGGGGCGTCGGCGTACCGGTCGTCGTCGGCGTACCGCTCGCCGGCGTACCGGTCGTCGTCGGCGTAGCGGCGTGGCGGCGCCGGCTCGTCGTCGGCGTAGCGCGAGCGCGGCGGGTCGTCGTCCGGCGCCCGGCGGCCCCGCGGGACCGGCACGGCGTCGTCCTCGGCGGCGGAGCGGCGGCCCCGGGAGCGCGGGGCCGGCTCGTCCTCGAGCTCGGTGTCGGCGTAGCGGCGCGCGCGGGGACGAGGAGTCTCCTCGTATGCCTCGCCGGCCCGGCGGCGCCCGGCCGGGGCCGGCATCTCCTCCTCGTCGGCGTAGCGGCGCGGCCTCTCCTCGAGGGCGCGGCGCGAGATCGCCCGGGTCGGCTCGTCGAACCGCTCGGCCGCGGCGGCGCGGCGCTGGCGCGGGGCGGGGGCGTCGTCGGCGTAGCGGGAGCGCGCCGCCGGCATGTCGTCCTCGTCCGCGAAGTCCCAACGCTGGGTGGGGGCGTCGACGTAGTCGCGGTGGCGCCGGGCACGCTCGTCCTCGTCGACCCGGCGGCGCGGGCGGCGCTCGGCGGACGGGGCGCCGGCCGGCGCGGCCGGGCTGACCGGCCGGGCGGCGGGCTCGGCGGGGGCGGCGGCCCGGGGCGGCGCGGCGGGCACCCATGCCTCGACGGCGCCGGCGCGGTCGGAGACGATCGGGTCGTCGCCGCGCGTCCGCGAGCCGCGGCCCTTGACGATGGGCCCGGTGGACGTCAGCTTGCCGACCGGCTTCATGCCGCCCGTACCGCCCGCCGTGCCGGCCTGCGAGGCGAAGTCCTTGCGCCGGTTGAGGCTGACCGCGATGCGGACCGCGAGGCCGATGAGCACGCCCAGCACGCAGACCACGTAGCTGACGTTGACCCAGGTGGCGGCGAGCCGGCCCGCGTTGAGCCCGTGCAGCAGGGCGATCGGCCACATCAGGTAGGAGACGCTGTGCACGGCGCGCCACATCCACGGCTTGCCGCGGCCGATGAACCGGGCCCGGGCGATGCCGGTCCACATCACCAGCACCATGATCCAGCCGGAGATGGTGCCGAACCCGACGTAGGCCCGGTTGATCCCCTGGTACAGGAACGGGATGAACACGTCGATCAGCTGGATGTGTTCCTCGGCGAACTTGGTCCAGACGTGCACGCCGAGGGCGGAGATGGCCATGACGCCGGTCGTCCGGTGGGCGGACTGCAGCAGCAGGCGCTGGCGGATCGAGAGCACCAGGCGGTCGGTGGAGACCAGACCGACCATGATCGTGATCGAGAGCGACACGAGCGACACGACGCCCATGTAGAACTCGAGGTAGTAGAAGATGTAGACCCACGCGACGCGTCCGGCCGGGATGAGCATCATCACGGCCCACAGCGCCGCGACGACCGACGTACCGAACAGGGCGACGGTGAGCTTGGACGGTGGGGTCCGGCCACCCGTGGATTCCATCTCCACGTCCACCCGAGTGGTGGATCGTTCTTTCGTCTTCGTCCGGGCCATGGCTCCTCGTTCTCCGCAGCGGTCAAGGCGTCCGTCGTGGGCGTTCGCAGACGCCGGCATCCGTGGGGGATGCCCCGCGCTCGTTACTGTCGGGCGGTCCGGTGGTCCTTCCTTTCCTCACGGTGCGTCGTCGCCGGTCCCTGCCCTCCCCCATCTACGTGTGGCGGGCCGGTTCGGATGAACGATCCGGAACTTTATTACCGACGAGTTTGCGCGACCCTGCTAACCCGTCCGCGTCGAAGGGCTCTGACCAGGGGAAACGCCGGCCCGGCCACCTTAAGGGCCGCGAAAGTGAATGTCTCGTCCGTAGTGATCCTCTTCTCCTGGTGAACCTTTCGCGCCGCTCCACCGAACTACCTCGTGATGCGGACCTTTCGATGACGTTCCGTGAGGAGATGATTGCTGTGCGGCATCGCGCTGCGCTGGCGGCGACCGCCTTGGCCGTGGCCGTGGCGACCCTCGCCCTTCCCGGCCGGGCCACCGCGGTGGAACCCGGCTTCGAGGTACGCGTCACCGAGCTGCCGCCGGCCTTCGGGGCCGGAGCCGAGAGCCGGACCCTCACCGTCGTGGCGTCCAGCGACCGCCGCCGCTGCCAGAAGGTGCGCTGGTCGCTGGTGATGCAGGTCGAGGGCCCCGACCTCGACGAGGTCGAGGTGGAGCGGGTGGAGGGCGACGACGACTTCCCCGTCCAGATCCAGCGCGAGGACGACACCGCGCGGATCACCGACGAGCAGCCCGACCCGGGCGAGCTCTGCCGCGGCCGTACGGTCACCGCCCGCTACCGGATCAGCGTCGACGACGACGCCGACAGCGGCCGGGTCCGCTTCGCCCCCCAGGCGTTCAGCGCGGGCGGCACGCTGTTGCAGGAGACGTCCGCGCAGACCGCCGTCGTCGGGCAGGAGGGCGCCGCGGCACCCAGCGAGTCGCCGTCGCCCGAGCCGGACGATCCGCAAGCGTCCGCCGGAGAGGACGAGGAGGCCACACCGCAGCCCGACCCGACGCGTGACTCCATTGCCGGAGTCCCGGCCTCGTCCAGCGGCGGCACGCCGTCGCTGTTGGGCCCGGGCCTCATCGTCGGGGCGGTGCTCGTCTTCCTCGGCGTCGGCCTCCTGCTGCGCCTGCGCCTGCGCAACCGGTCCACCCGGCACCCGGGCCTGCCCGCCCGTCTGCATCCCTGAACGGGCACCCGAGACCTTCACGAGGGGTAGATGCCGGTGCCCCGCCCACGCGGCGGGGCACCGGCGTCGTCGTCACTGACCGGCGTCGTGGGGGATCAGCGCGTCCAGCAGCGCGGTGCGGCCGGACGGGTCCGGGACCCGCTGCCACGGGCAGGCGATGTCCAGGACCGCGACCCGGCCGGTGGCGCGCAGCCGCTGCACCGCCGCGACCACCTCGGACGCCGGCGGGCCACCCGGGGCCGGGAAGAGCAGGCCCGGCAGCTCCGCCGGGTCGACCACGTCCAGGTCGACGTGCACGATCAGCGGGCCCTCCGGCGCGTCGGCGGCGCAGAGGCCGGTGACGGTCGTGCGGCGTACCCGGCTGGCGGCGAGGAACGACACCTCCGCCGGGTCGAGGTCGCGCGCGCCGACCAGCAGCACCCGGTCCTCGGCGACCGGGCGCAGCCCGAGGCGGTCCGCCAGCAGCGCCGGGTCGCCTCCCATGGCCAGCCGCAGGGAGAGCCCGCCGGGATAGCCCGACGTGGAGCTCGCCAGGGTGTGCACGTCGCCGTGCGCGTCGAACCACACCAGGGCCGGGTCCAGGCCGGCGCGCTGGGCGCCGGCGAGCGCGGCGACCGCCAGCAGGCAGTCGCCGGAGACGACCGTGACGGGGCCCGGCGCACTGCACACCGCGGTCGCGACCGCCTCGTCGAGGGCCGCCAGGCGGGTCCACAGGTCGCCCGGCGGCAGCGGCGGGTCGACGACCTGGACCGGTTCGCGGCCGGGCAGCGGCAGCAGGTCGCCGGGGAGCCGCTCGTCCTGGTGGTAGGGGACGACGATCACCATCCGGCGATCCTAAGGCCTACGGCGCCTGCGGCCCGTCCAGGCGCAGCACGGTCTCCTCGATCTCCCGGCCGCGCGCCGTGGCGTACGCGACCTCCTTGCCGACCACCCGGAAGCCCGCCTTGCGCAGCACCGCGAGCGAGCCGGCGTTGTCGCTGGCCGCCCGGGCCGTGATGGGCCGCACGGGAACGGTCGCCAGGAACATCCGGACCGCGGCGGTGGCGATGCCCCGGCCCCACCACTCGCGGCCCAGCCAATAGGTGATCTCGGTGTCGCTGCCGACGGCGAAGCTCGCGATCGTCCCGGCGAGCTCGTCGCCGACGGTGATCGCCCGCAGCCTGATGTCCGGAGCGGTCCGCAGCCGCACCAGGTGCGCGTCGAAGGCGGCCCGGTCGTCGGGGTCCTCGGCGGTGAAGGCGGCCATCCGGACCGCCTCGGGGTCGCGCATCTGCTCGTAGATGGCGTCCAGGTCGTCGTCGGCCACCAGGCGCAGACAGATCTCCGGCATGCTCGGCTCCCGTCGTCACGTCCGGCGTCCTCAGTGGCGGCAGCCTACCGAACGCCCGGGACTCACGGGGTGGTGGATGCCAGCCGTTCCCGCGCCGCCGCGGCCAGGGCCTCGGGATCGTCGGCGTGCAGCCGGATCGGGGTCACCGGGTCGGTCCCGGCCTTCTTCACGCCGACGGTCAGCGGCCGGGACAGCTCCCCGTCCAGGCTGGTCTGGCTGGCCACGGCCAGCGAGAGGATCCGCTGGTCGCCGGCCTGGTCGACCTGGACGCTGCCGCCCGGCGGCATCGAGCGGCGGCGCACCTCGACCCGCGCGACGCCGTCCCATCGGTAACTCGACGGCCGACAGTCCGATGAAGACGCCGAAGAGCCCGGTGGCCGCGCAGGCGTAGGGAAAGGCGTCGACGCCCGGGCCGCTGGAGCCGTTCGGCACTCGGGACGTATTGCCCGCATGGGAGCGCTCCCATACGCTGGAGCCGTCGCCGGTCAGTGACGGTCGTCGATCGCTGCGGTGACGTTCCCCGGCAGCGCCTGCCCCCGGGCGCCGCCCTGTCTCCCAGGAGCGCTCGCGCATGAGACCACATCCCCCCGGCGCAGCCCGCGGCCTGACCGCCGCGGCCGCCACCGTCGCCCTCGTCCTCACCTGCACCGACGCCGCCGTGGCCGACCCGCGGCCCGGCGTCGCCAACGCCCCGCAGCCCGGCGTCGCCGCCGGGGCGCCGTCGGACCCGCCGCCCGCCGGCCGGGTCGACAACCCGTATGCGGGCGCCGAGGGTTACGTCAACCCCGAATGGAAGGCCCTGGCCGAGGCGGAGCCCGGCGGCCACCGCGTCTCCGGCAACCCGACCGCGGTGTGGCTGGACCGGATCGCCGCGATCGAGGGCACCGCCACCCGCCGGGGCCTGCGGGCCCACCTCGACGCCGCCGTCGCCCAGGGCGCCGGCTACGCCCAGTTCGTCATCTACAACCTGCCCGGCCGCGACTGCTCGGCGCTGGCCTCCAACGGTGAGCTCGGCGTCGACGACCTGCCGCGCTACCGCACCGAGTACATCGACCCGATCGCCGCGATCCAGGCCGATCCGAAGTACCGCGGCCTGCGCATCGTCAACATCGTCGAGATCGACTCGCTGCCGAACCTGGTCACCAACACCAACGTCGCCACCTGCGCCACGATGAAGCAGAACGGCGGCTACGTGCAGGGCATCGGGTACGCGCTGCGCCGGCTCGGCGCCATCCCCAACGTCTACAACTATCTCGACGCCGCCCACCACGGCTGGATCGGCTGGGACTCGAACTTCGGCCCCAGCGCGGACGTCATGCTGGAGGCGGCGCGGGCCTCCGGCGACGTCCGTACCGTGCACGGCTTCATCACCAACACGGCCAACTACTCGGCGCTGACCGAGCCCTACTTCACCGTCACCACGACGGTGAACGGCACGTCGGTGCGCCAGTCCCGGTGGGTCGACTGGAACAACTACGTCGACGAGCTCTCGTTCGCCCAGGCGTTCCGCCGCAAGCTGGTCTCGGTCGGCTTCGACCCCGGCATCGGCATGCTGATCGACACGTCGCGCAACGGCTGGGGCGGGCCCGCCCGACCCACCGCGGCGAGCACCTCCACCGACGTCGGCACCTTCGTCGACCAGTCCCGCACCGACCGCCGGCTGCACACCGGCAACTGGTGCAACCAGGACGGCGCGGGCCTCGGCGAGCGCCCGAGGACGGCACCGGCGCCGGACGTCGACGCCTACGTCTGGGTGAAGCCGCCCGGCGAGTCCGACGGCTCCAGCACCGCGATCCCCAACGACGAGGGCAAGGGCTTCGACCGGATGTGCGACCCGGCGTACCAGGGCAACGACCGCAACGGCCACCACCCGACGGGCGCGCTGAGCGGCGCGCCGATCTCGGGCGCCTGGTTCCCCGCCCAGTTCCGCCAGCTGATGGCCAACGCCTACCCGCCGCTGCCCTGAGCGGCCGCGGGCGGCCCGCGCCTCTGCGGCCGGGCCGCCCGCGCCTCTGCGGCCGGGCCGCCCGCGCCGGCTCCTCAGGCCTCAGCTCACCGGCCGGTCGCCGAGAGGTAGCGGTAGCCGAGCCTGGTGAGCCGGGCCGGGTCCAGCACGTGCCGGCCGTCCAGCAGCACCGGCGTCCGCATCAGCGACGCGAGCTTGCCCCAGTCCAGATCCAGGTACTGCGACCACTCGGTGACCAGGACGACCGCGTCGCTGTCGTCGAACACCTCGGCCACGTCGTCGGCGAGGTGCCCGGCGAGGTCCGGCTGCTCGCGCCGGAACCGCTCCCCCGCGACCGGGTCGTGCACCCGGATGCGGGCACCCCGGTCGAGGAGCATGCGGGCGATGTCCAGGGCCGGCGCGTCGCGCATGTCGTCGGTGTTGGGCTTGAAGGCCAGGCCGAGCAGGCCGATGCGCCGGCCCTTGAGGATGCGCAGCTCGTCCAGGAGCCGGTCCACCACCAGGCGGCGCTGGTGCTGGTTGACCTCGCGCGCCGCCGACACGATCGGCATCTCGTGGTGGTACTCGGCGCCGGTCGCGATCAGCGCCGCGGTGTCCTTGCCGAAGCAGGAGCCGCCCCAGCCGATGCCCGGCTGCAGGAACCGCGGCCCGATCCGGGTGTCCAGGCCGATGCCGCGGGTGACCTGGGTGATGTCCGCGCCGACCCGGCCGGCGAGCTGCCCGATCTCGTTGGCGAAGCTGATCTTGAGCGCCAGGAACGCGTTGGCCGCGTACTTGATCAGCTCGGCCGAGGCCAGGTCGGTGGAGACCATCGGCACGGCGCCCAGGTCGTTGGGGCGCGGCAGGTACGTGGGCGGAGTGAACGTCTGGTTCAGGATGGTGCGGTAGAGGCGGTTGAGCACATCGAGGCTGCGCGGGTTGTCGGAGCCGACGACCACCCGATCGGGGTACAGGGTGTCCTGGATCGCGGCGCCCTGACGGAGGAACTCGGGGTTCGAGGCCACCGAGAACTCCCCGTCGCTGCGCCTCTCCCGGGTGCGCTCGAAGGACTCCCGCAGGATCGAGTCGACCCAGTTGCTGCTCCCGATCGGCACGGTCGACTTGTTGACCACCACCGTGAACTCCCCGCCGATGTGCTCGCCCACGCTCTCCGCGGCCGCCCGCAGGTACTGCAGGTCCGGGTTGCCGTCCGGCAGCGAGGGGGTCTGCACGGCGATGAACACCACCTCCGCGTCCGGCACCGCCTCGCGGTAGTCGGTCGTGAAGCTCAGCCGCTCGGCCGAGTCGGACAGCAGCGCGTCCATGTGCGGCTCGTAGATCGGCGAGCGACCCGCCCTGAGCAGGTCGACCTTGGCCTGGTCAAGATCGACACAGGTGACGTCGTGACCGAGAAACGCCAGGCTGACGCCGGTGGTGAGCCCCACGTAGCCGGTTCCGACGACGCACACCTTCATGTCCGTACTTCCTCTCGTGTCACGTCCGGGCGCAGCGAGCCCGACGGTGAAACGGTAATCCTTGGTGGCGCGTACCACGTCATCGCGGGATGCTCAGGCGCGTCCTCCGGCTGCCGATTCATGGGTCCGTGACCCTCAGCAGCGCGACGCGTTCCTCCGGTGGCGGCCTCGTCACCGGTACGCTGCTGCCCGAGCTCGACGGCCAGTCCCAGCTGCTCGCCGACCTCGTGGAGGTCATGACCCGCGACATCCCGTCGCTGGACCACATCCTCGCGCTCGTCGACCGCCGGCTGAGCGAGCCGTGCGGGATGACCGCGGCCACCGTGTTCACGCTGGACCCGGACGACGGCAGCCTGCGCGCCGCCGCCACGATCGGCCCCGCGGCCCTCGACGACCTGCGGGTCGCCGGCCGGGTGTTCCGCGTCTCGGCCGGGGCGCCCCCGGTACGCGTCGGCGACCGTACGGCGATCCGCCTGCGTATCGGCGGCCAGACCGTCGGCGTGCTCGTGCTGACCGGCACCGACCTCGACCAGCTCCGCCCGGACGTGGCCGCGGGGACCGCCCTGCAGGTCGCCGCCACCCTGCAGGTGCTCGCCGCCGAGGTGCACCGGCAGTACACCGAGCACGCCACCAGCACCATCCGCAAGCTCTTCGAGGAGGGCGCCACGGCGACCTCCGTCGAGGCGGCCGGGCAGCTGCTCGCCAAGGCCACCGGCGAGGCGTTCCGCACCGAGCGGGCGGCCGTGCACCTGGTCGGCCCGGACGGCGTGATCCGCTACGCCGTCGGCGTGGGCCTCACCCAGGAGATGAGCGACCAGCTGCGCCGCAACCTGGTCGGCCGGCGCGCGGCCGACTCGCCGGTCTGGCAGCTCATGCAGAAGATCAACGGCCCGGTCCTGATCTCCGACACCGAGCGCACCGACATCAGCACGGGCGGCTTCGTGCACACCATGAAGCTGCGCTCGTTCCTCGCCATGCCGCTGATGTCGGCGTCCGGCCCGGTCGGCGTCGTGATGTGCGGCGACACCACGGTCCGCGACTGGTCCGGCCGCGACCACAACCTCGCCCGCCAGGTCGCGATGGAGGGCGCGCTCATCATCGACGGCGCCCGGATGCGCCAGGCCGAGCAGCAGCACATGGCCGAGCTCACCCGGCAGGCGTACCACGACGCCCTGACCGGCCTGCCGAACCGCTCGCACCTGATGGACCGCGCCGGGCGCGAGGTCGAGCTGGCGACGGCGAACGGCGGCCGGCTGGCGCTGCTCCTGCTCGACCTCGACGGCTTCAAGCGGGTCAACGACACGGTGGGTCACCACGCCGGGGACGCGCTGCTGCAGGCGGTGGGCCAGCGCCTGCAGCAGGCGGTCCGCGACCACGACGTCGTCGCCCGCCTCGGCGGGGACGAGTTCGCCATCCTGCTGACCCGCAACCCGGACGCCGACTCGGCCGCGACGATCGCCGGCCGCATCCACGACCGGCTCGTCGAGCCGTACGAGATCGAGGGCCTGGACGTGGCGGTCGGCGCCAGCATCGGCATCGCCCTGTTCCCCTCCGACGCCGGCGACATGGCCGCGCTGATGCGCGGCGCCGACGCCGCGATGTACCGCGCCAAGCGCAGCGGCGGCGGCGTCCGCTCGGCCGCCGTACCCGCCGGCCCGGACGCGATCCAGCCGGCCGCCTGACGGGCGTCAGGCCGGGGCGAGGGCCAGGTCCCGGGCCAGGACGCCGATGTCCGGCTGGTCGGTGAAGAAACCGTCGATTCCCGTACGCAGGAACGTGACCTGCTCGTCGAGCGCCCGTCCGTACGCGGCCGGATCCGTGCCGGACCGCAGCTCCGCGGGCAGGAACTGGTTCTCCGCGCGGAACGTGTACGGCATGACCCGCAACCCCGCGGCGTGCGCGTCGGCGACCAGGCCGGTCGGCGTGCCGAGGGTGCCGTCGGCCTTGCGCGGGATGACCTGGCCCTTCTCCGGTCCGATGCCGTCGGTGTAGCGGGCGAGCTCGCGCAGCCCGGCCGGCGTCAGGTACTCGGCGTAGCTCTGCGGATCGCCGTACGGGCCGCCGGTCGCGCTGGTCAGGAAGATCAGCGGCACGCGGAGCCGGAAGTCGTCGTGCAGGCTCCGCAGGTTGGCCGCCTCGAAGGACTGCACGAGGACCGGGGCGTCGCGGCGGTTCAGCCCCCGCCGGCGCAACGCCTGGACCAGCGGCGTCTCCAGGTCCAGGCCCAGCCGCCGGAAGTAGGTGGGGTGCTTGGTCTCGGGATACACGCCGATCTCGCGGCCCAGCTCCCGGCAGAGCCGCTCGCGCAGCCGCAGCACCTCCTGGAACGTCGGCACCGGGAACAGCCCGTCGTACAGGGTGTTGTGCTGGCGTACCGCGGGGATCCGCTCGGTCGCGCGCAGCGTCTTCAGCTCGGCGAGAGTGAAGTCGTGCGTGAACCAGCCGGTGACCGGCACCCCGTCGATCTCGACCGTACGCCGGCGCGACGCGAACTCGGGCCGCGAGGCGACGTCGGTGGTGCCGCCGATCTCCGGCTCGTGCCGCGCCACCAGCACGTGGTCCTTCGTCGCGACGAGGTCCGGCTCGATGAAGTCGGCACCCATCCGGGCGGCCAGCTCGTACGACGCGAGGGTGTGCTCGGGCCGGTATCCGGACGCCCCCCGATGCCCGATGACCAGCGCCGGCCGGCGGGGTGGCCGGGGTGGCGCCGCCGCGGCCGGAGCCCCGGCGGCGGTCAGCACCGCGGGCGCCCCCGCGGCGAGCGCACCCAGACGCAGCACCTGTCGGCGATCTGCCACGACTTCCTCCCGACGTCGCCGCCCGGCGACGGTCGCCGGGCGTTCCGCGGAGCAGTCCAGCAGATCATGACGACGCACCGACGACATTGTTGTGACCAGCGGAGGAACACGACGCAAGCGCGTCGCAGCCCGGCGCGGGGCGGAGACGGCCGGTTACGGCCGGCGGGCCACGGGAATGACACAATGGTGCAGGTTCCACGTCGTGAGGTGCCATCATGGGATTTCTCGAGCGCCGCGCCCGGGCGGACGACCGGTACGGGTCCAAGCCCGGCCCCCGCTCGCTCGGCTCCAACGAGCCGCTCTACAGCCCGGCGCCGGCACACCGGTCGTCCGCGGACCGTGCGGACCCGCCCGCGCCGGTCTCCCCGGCGGCATCGGACCCCATGCCCGCACCGGCGCCGCCGTCCTCGCCCGAGAAGAGCCGCGGCGACCTGGCCCGGCTGCTGGGCCACAGCGTGCTCGAGGCCGGCGTGCAGGAGATCTGCCGGAAGTACGGCCTCATCCCCCACTCCGGCGCGTCGATGAGCTCGGCCCTGTCCCGCTCCTACCTCGCCCGGGAGTCCGGTGTGGAGCTCGCCGCCGACGCCCACGGCGTGGTGACCACCGTGTTCCTGCACTTCCACGGCGACGACGGGTTCCGCTCCTACCGCGGCGAGATCCCCGGTGGAGCGGGCACCGACCCGCGACGCACGGCCCTCTGGGAGCGGCTCGGCCGCCCGGTCGAGATGGGCGATCCCTACCACGACCGCTTCCTGGGCGACTACGGGCCGTGGGACCGGTGGACGCTGCCGGGCTTCCACCTGCACGCCCAGTTCGCCCCGGACGGCGAGACCCTGGCCCGCATCACCCTCACCCCGCCCGACCCTCCCCCGCACGACTGACCGCACGCGCCACGCCGCCCTGCCACCGGTCGCGTACCTCGCGTCGCCGGCCCCGCTCCGCCGATCCGCCGGGTGACCGGCGTCACCGCCGCCCGAGAACCGCCGCGGAGCGATGATCGTCTAGCCCGGTGTGAGACACAGTGCCGCTGTGCTGGACGTTCGTCCCGGCACCTCCCCCGGAACCCGCCCGTCTCGGCCGCCGGCTCCCCCGCGGCGATCACCGGTCCTCCCCACCGTCGTCACAGGCTGTATCGGCAGCGTCGTCATGGTCGCCGCCACCTCCGGCCGGTTCCTGCCCACGCCGGTGGCGGTGGCGGTGAGCCTGACCGGCATGGGCCTGGTCGTCGCCGCCTGGCTGCACCTGGGCCGGGCACACCGGCGCCTGCAGACCCGGGTCCTGCTCGCCGTCGCGGCGGCCTGGAGCCTCCCGCTCCTGGCAGCCACGCCCCTGTTCAGCGGCGACGTGTGGAGCTACCTCGCCCAGGGGGTCATCGCGGCGAGCGGGCAGGACCCGTACACCCTGGGCCCGTTGCCGGCGCTCGGGCCCGCCTCCCCGGTGACCCAGCACGTGAGCCCCTACTGGGTCGAGACGCCGGCGCCGTACGGCCCGGCCTGGATGGTCCTCTCCCGGACCGTCGCCCGGGCGACCGGCGAGCACCTGGTGGCGGGTGTCCTGCTGTACCGGCTGATCGCCCTGGCCGGCGTCGCGCTGATCGCCTGGGCGCTGCCGCGCCTCGCCCGCCGGGCCGGCGCCGAGCCGTCGTCCGCCCTGTGGCTGGGCCTGCTGAACCCGCTGGTGCTCTGGCACCTGGTGGCGGGCGCCCACAACGACGGCATCATGCTCGGCCTGATGCTGTGCGGCACGGAGCTCGCCCTGCACGGCGCGGACCGCGCCCGCACCGCCGCCACCCTGCGGATCGCCGCCGGACTGACGCTGGTCACGGTGGCCGCCACCATCAAGGTGGTGGGCTTCGCGGCGGTGTGCTGCCTGACCGCGGAACTGGCCCGCCGCCGCGGCAACCCCCTCGCCACGGCGCTGACCACGCTCGGCGCCGCCGCCACGCTCACCGCGGCGATCTCCCTCGGCTCCGGCCTCGGCTTCGGCTGGATCGGCGCGATCCGGTCGAGCACCGCCGTACACAGCTGGCTGGCACCGACCAACATGGCCGGATTCCTGGCAGGCGGCCTGGGCAGACTGACCGGATCGGAGATCACCGGCACCGCCATCACCATCTCGGTGACGATCGGCGCGGCCGTCTGCGCCGTCGTGGTCACCCGCCTGCTGTGGGCGATGTTCCAGGGCCGCGTCGGTCCGGTCCGCGGCCTCGGCCTGGTCTTCGCCACCATCGTCCTGTGCGGACCGGTCGTCCAGCCGTGGTACCTCCTGTGGGCGCTGCTCCCGCTCGCCGCAGCGGCCCGGAAACGCCGCGACCGGACGGTCGTCGCCGCGGCCGGCGCCCTGACCGCCGTGGCCCTGCCCCCGATCGGCCACGGCGCGGCCCTGCTCATCGGCGCCTACCTGGCCGCGGCCCTGCTGCTCGCCGCAACAGCCCTCCTGCTCCGCCACCGCGGCGCCGACCTCGCCCTTCCATCGCCGCGCGGATGCCGCCTCACCGGCGCCGTCGTCACAGCGTCATCCGCCTCGGGTCACCGCCCGTCACCGGTGCCGAGGCAGAGAACCGGAACACCGGCATGGTGAACCGGGCCAGCGGGGCGCCCGGCGCGCCGGCTGACCCGCGGGCAGAAGAGCCTGTTCGTCGCCGCGTGCTGGACCGCGCAGATCTACCTGCGGGTGCCGCTGATCCCGTCAGCGGGCGTCGAGGGACCCAGCCTCAGCTGCGGCCAGTCCAGCAGGCCGTCGCCCAGGTCCCGGACCGCGGCCAGGAGTCCCAGACGCGCCGCCCGCACGTCCGGGTCGTCGGCCATGACGAACACCTCGGCGAAGAAGCGTTCCACCGGCCCGGTGAGCGGTGCCGCCACCGCCGTGAAGCGACCGAGGTCCGGCGTGCCGTCCCACGCGTCGCGGACCGCGGTCACCGCCGCGTGCAGGGCCTGCTCGGCGGGCTCGGTGAGCCGGGCCGGGTCGAGCCCGGCCGGGGTACCGGCCGGGACGATGCGGCGGGATCGCTGGATCGCCTCCGCCAGCCTGCGGAAGTCCGGCTCCGCCACGAGCCGGCCGAGCTGGGCCAGCAGCCGGTCCGCGACCGACGGGCGGCCCGCGTGCGGCAGCACGGCGCGGACCCGGTCGACCGGGTGACCCTCCTCGGTGAGGACCTGCTCGAGGCGCCGGGCGAGGAACTCGCGGACGTCGGCGAGCACGGCCGGGGCGACGTCGACGGGTTGCCGCGCCGCCGCCCAGGCGAGCGCGTCGGTGAGGTCGATGGCGGACAGGTCCGGGTGGGCGCGGTGCACCGCGAGCACGCCGAGCACGGCGCGGCGGAGCGCGTACGGGTCGCTGCTGCCGGTGGGCAGGCCCACCGTGGCCGCGAGGCCCGCGATCAGGTCCAGGCGGTCGGCCAGCGACAGCAGGGCCCCGGGTACGGACGCGGGCAGGTCGTCGCCGGCGTGGCGGGGCAGCTCGGCCTCGTACAGCGCCTGTGCCACCTGCGGGGACTCGCCCGCGTGGGTGGCGTAGTCGCGGGCCAGCACTCCGGCGAGGCTGGTCATCTCGGTGACGAGCTGGGCGCCGAGGTCGAACTTGACCAGCTCGCCCGCCCGGTCGGCGACGGCGTCGTCCGCCTCGCTCACCCCGGCCGCCGAGGCGAGCACCCCGGTGAGCGCGTCGATGCGCGCCGCCCGGTCGGCCATCGAGCCGAGCTTGTCGGTGAACGTGAGGTGCCGTAGCCGCTCGCGCATCGCCGGGATTCCGGTGGCCCGGTCGGCGCGGTAGAAGAACGCCGCGTCCTCGTACCGGGCCCGCAGAACCGCCTCGTTGCCCGCCCGCACCAGGTCGGCGTCGACCGGGCCGTTGGCCACGGCGACGAACATGGGCAGCAGGGCGCCGTCGTCGTCGCGTACGGGAAGGTAGCGCTGGTGTCTGCGCATGACCGTGGTGAGCACGGCGCCGGGCAGCTCGAGGTGGCGTTCGGAGAACCGGCCGAGCAGCGGGGTGGGCTGTTCCACCAGGTAGGTGATCTGGTCGAGCAGGGCGCCCTCGGCGGCGACGTCCACCCGGCCCTCGCCGTACACGAGCTCCTGCGCGCCGGAGACGATCAGCTCGCGCCGGTCGTCGGGGTCGGCGACGATGCCGTGCACCGAGATGGTCTCCATGAAGGTCTCGGCCGACGCGATGCGCAGCCGGGGCGTCGCGGCCGTCCGCAGGATGCGGGTCTCGCGGCCCGCGCGCAGCGCACCGACCGCGACCGGCACGACGTCGTCGCCCCAGAGGGCGACCAGCCAGCGGATCGGCCGGGTGAAGGTCAGCCGCGGATCGTTCCAGCGCATGTTGCGCGCCGAGCGCAGTCCCGCGACGACCCTCGCGAGCACGCCGGCGAGGACGCCGGGCGCGGCGCCGCCGGGAACGTGCCGCCGCACGACCAGGTGGCCGTCGGCGGTCTCCAGCGCGTCCACGGGTACGCCCTGAGCGCGCGCGAAGCCCTCGCGCGCCTGCGCCGGTGCCGTGGTGCGCGGCCCCTTCACGGTGTGCGTGTGGTCGTCCTCGCGGGCCGCGACGGCGCCGACGACGGCGACGATCCGGCGCGGGGTGGCGTACACCCGCACGTCGCCGTGGCCGAGCCGGGTCGCGGCGAGCTGATCGGTGAGCTCGCGGCGCACCTGGTCGCGCGCGCTGCGGGCCTCGACGGGCGGCATCTCCTCGGTGCCGATCTCCAGCACCAGCATCCGGGCCCGGTCCGCCGCACCGGCGACGGCGACGGGCGCGGCCTCCTCGCTCGGCGGTGCGGCCACGCCCAGCGGGTGGCCGAGCTCCTCCCGGCGGTCCGTCCAGAGCCGGGCCACGTCGCCGGCGAGCCGCCGCATCCGGGCGAACTCCGCGGCCCGGTCCGCCGTGGACACCGCGCCGCGCGCGTCCAGCACGTTGAACGCCTGCGAGCATTTGAGCACGTACGTGTGGGCGGGCACCGGCAGGCCCGCGTCGACCATCCGCTGTGCCTCGCTCGCGTACAGCTCCAGCAGCTGACGCTGGCCCGCGACGTCCGCGTCGTCGAGGTAGTAGCGCGACATCTCGTACTCGGACTGGCCGAAGAGCTCGCCGTAGCTGACCCCGGGCGCGTACTCGATGTCCTGGACGTGGGTGACGCCCTGCAGGGCCATGAGGATGCGCTCGACGCCGTACGTGATCTCGACCGAGACGGGCGCCAGGTCGATCCCGCCGGCCTGCTGGAAGTAGGTGAACTGGGTGATCTCCAGCCCGTCGAGCCACACCTCCCAGCCCAGCCCCCAGGCGCCGAGCGCGGGCGACGCCCAGTTGTCCTCGACGAACCGCACGTCGTGGGCGGCGACGTCCACGCCGAGCGCGGTGAGGCTGCCGAGGTAGAGCTCCTGCGGGTTGCCGGGGTCCGGCTTGAGGACCACCTGGAGCTGGGTGTGGGTCTGCAGCCGGTTCGGGTTCTCGCCGTAGCGCGAGTCGTCGGGCCGCACGGACGGCTCGGGATAGACGACGCGCCACGGCTCCGGCCCCAGCACCCGCAGGAAGGTCGCCGGATTGAGCGTGCCCGCGCCCACCTCGGTGTTCATCGGCGGGACGACCAGACACCCCTGATCACGCCAGTACGCCGTGAGCCGGGCGAGCGCGCCCTGCATGGTGAGCATGGGGCCCGAGTCTAGTGCCGGGACCGCCCCGCCGATCCGGAGGCGGAACGGAGGCGGCCTTGAGAGCGGCTTGAGCGACCGGCCGATGGTTCCCCTCGTCAGCAGGAAGATCGGAAGGAACACCATGAAGATGTCCCGTCTCGTCGCCGTCCTCGGTGTGGCTGCCGCCGGTGCCACGCTGGTCGCTCCGCCGGCCGCGTCCGCCGCTACCGCCTCCGCGCCGGGCGCGCTGATGGGCATCGCCGCGACCCGGGGCGGTCTTCAGGGCGAGAAGACGACCGTGAGCTGGACCGCGCAGGCGGACGTGACCCAGTACCGGATCTCCGTCCTCGAGGGCACGAAGAAGACCGACTACGTCGTGCCCGCGACCGGCGCCGCCGGCACGCGGATGTTCAGCACCATCCCCACCGTCGACAAGTGCTCCTCGTTCGACATCTCGGTCGCCGCGGAGAACGCGCAGGGCGCCGGCAAGGCCCAGCGTTACTGGATCGGCTCGCTGATGCCCTCGATCGTCGTCAAGGCGAAGGCCACGCGCGGCGCCGACGGCACGAGCGCGACCTTCACGTACAGCCGGCCGCAGTGGCCGGGGTACGTGGGCACGCCGAAGACCGGCCCGGCGCGGCCCGACCCCTACCACTGGCCCGTCTCGGTGGGGATCAAGCCCACCCTCACCAAGATGGTCGGCAACCAGGTGGTCACGGCCACGCCGACGTACGGCGGCACCGCCATCAGCACCTCCCTCACCTACACCAACCTCGACCCCAAGCGCGCGTACGTGCTCAAGCTCAGCACCTCGAACACCTGGGGCACCTGCGCCCGCTCGGACGGCAAGATCCTGCTGAAGGCCGGCAGGTAACCGGGGCCGGGCCGCAACCCGGCGGCGGCAAGTTCTCAAGACGGCGGCGGGGCGGCCGATGGGCGGATATCGGCGGGTCACCACCGACCCGCGCCCGCCTCGCCGAACGGACTCGAGGGCGCCTGCCCATGACCGCTGCCCGCACCGCCAGGACGCCGACGCACCCGCCAGCACGGCAGGTGCGGGCGATCCGTGCCAGCGCGGTGCAGCAGGCGATGGGGCCGGCGCTGGCGGGGCTCTACCTGATCGGCACCCTGGGCGCACCACACCGGCCGGCGATGCTGGCGGTCGTCGGTGTCATGCTCGCCGTCACCGGCATCGGCTGGTCGGTCGCCGCCCGCCTGGCCGGCTCCCGGCTGCGGATCCCGGCCCAGCTCACCGGCGTGGCCGTCACCCTGGCCGGATCCGCCACGCTCACGCTGCTCGACGGCGGGGTGGCCAGGCCGCTCGGCGCCCTGGTGCCGTTCTCCCTGGTCCTGCTCGCGATCGTGCTGCCGCCCCGGATCTTCGCCGTCGTGGCGGCGGCGGGGGTGGCCGCGTACGCCGGCATCGCGCTGGTGGGCGACCCCGCACCGCCCGGCTATGCCGTCGTGCACGCCCTCGGGTTCGGCGCGGCGGCGTACCTGTGCCTGCGGCACTCGCGCGCGCTGGCCTCGCTCCGCCGCCGGCTCACCGACCTCTCCCGGGTGGATCCGCTGACCGGCTGCCTCAACCGGCGGGGTTTCGACGAGCGCCTGCATCAGGAGCTGGCCGAGAGCGCGCGCAGCGGCCACCCGCTCACCCTCGTGCTGGTCGACCTGGACCGGTTCAAGGAGATCAACGACCGCTACGGCCACCGCGTCGGCGACGAGCTGCTGACCTGGGCCGGCCGTACCCTGCGCGACGAGCTGGGTGACGGCGGCGCCGTCGGCCGCCTCGGCGGCGACGAGTTCGCCGTCCTGCTCGCCGGCACCGCGCCCGCCGAGGCCGCGCCCCTGGTGAACCGGCTGCGCGCGGCGCTCGCCGCGGCCGCCCCGGGCAGCCTGGGCCAGGCGAGCGCTCCCGCCGAGGCGGCCACCGCCGGAGAGCTCCGGGACCTGGCCGACCGGCTGCTGTACGACGACAAGGCCGCCCGGGACCGGAGCATCCCCGGCCCGGAGACCATCGCGGCCGCCTGCGGCCAGGTCGAGGAGCACACCCCGGCCACGGTGTCGCGCCGCGAGCGGCGGCGGCACTCCATCGCCGACGCCGGGTGGATCTCCGTGGCCAAGGGCCTGACCGGCCTCACGTACGCCGGCATCCTCGCCACCGCCCACCCCGACCGCGGCTGGATCGCCCTCGTCTCCGCGGCGGGCGGTCTGCTGGGTCTGGCCGTCCTGGCCGCCGCCGACTGGCTGAGCCGCTCGGCCCTGGCCCGTCCCACGATGCTGGCGGCGACGGCGGCCCTGTTCGGGTTCTCCGCGGTCGTCACCGTCGCCGACGGCGGCGTCACGGCGCCGACCGGCGTCGCCCTGCTGGTCGCCATGCCGCTGCTCGCCCTCGGCACCCGGCTCCGGGCGGTCCTGCCCGCGCTCGCCGCCGCCGCCCTGCTGTACCTCGGCATGGCCGCCGTCGTCGGGGCGCCCGACGGCTGGTACGTGGCGATCCACCTGGCCCAGGCCATCACGCTGTCCCTGATCTGCGCCCTGCAGGGGCGCACCGCCGCCCGTCAGCGCGCGCTGGTCACCCGGCTGTCGCGGGTCGACTCGCTCACCGGCTGCCTCAACCGCCGCGGCTTCGCCGAACGCTTCGCCACAGACCTCGGCAACGCCCGCCGCACCGACCGCCCGGCCACCCTGCTCGTCCTCGATCTCGACGGTTTCAAGCAGCTCAACGACACCCGGGGCCACGCCGCGGGCGACGAGCTGCTGACCTGGGTCGCCGCCACCATCGCCGCCACCCTCCGCCCGCACGACGCGGTCGGCCGCCTCGGCGGCGACGAGTTCGTCGCCTTCGTCGGCGACTGCGGCGAGGCCGACGCCGCCGCCGTCGCCGAACGGCTGCGGCACGCCCTGGGCGAACGCACCTCCGTCAGCATCGGCGCCGCCACCCTGGACCGGGACGGCGACGACTTCGACAGCCTGTACGCCCACGCCGACGCGGCCCTCTACAGCGAGAAGGCGCGACGCGCGGCTCCCGGGCGGGGTCCGGTCCAGGACCCCGGAATTGGCCATGATCGGATGCCGGCCGGCCGCCTAGCGTGAGGGCATGCATCCTCGACTCGCCGGCGACCTCGCGGCCTTCCCCGCCCTGTTGGAGTCCGTCCGCCGGCTGGCCGTCGACGTGCTCGACGCTCTGGACGACCGCCCCGCGGGCCGGTCCCCGGCCCCGCGTCCGGCCCTGCCGCTGCCGGCGGACGGCGCCGGGCTGGCCGGGGCCCTCGCGACCTTCACCGACCGGTGGGCACCCGGGTTCTCCGGCAGCGCCGGACCCCGGTACCTGGGGTTCGTCACCGGCGGCGCCACCCCGGCCGGCCTGGCCGGCGACTGGCTGACCGGCGTCTTCGACCAGAACGCGGGGCCCGGGATCGGCTCGTCCGCCGGCGACCTGGAGCGCGAGACGCTCGGCTGGCTGCGGGAGCTCTTCGGCCTGCCACCCGGGTACGGCGGCACCTTCGTCAGCGGCGCCACCATGTCCAACATGGTCGGTCTGGCCATCGGCCGGGAGTGGCTGGGCGAACGGCTCGGCGTGGACGTCTCCCAGCAGGGTGCCGCGGCACTCGGCGAGACGGCGGTGTTCTCCGGCGCGCCGCACTCCAGCATCTACAAGGCTCTGTCCATGCTGGGCCTCGGCCGCGGCGCGCTGCGGCAGCTGCCGCTGCTGCCGGACCGGGAGGCGGTCGACGTGCCGGCGCTGCGCGCCGCGCTGGCGGACCGCGCCGGGCGCCCGGCGATCGTGGTGGCCAACGCCGGCACGGTCGACACCGTCGACTACGACGACCTGCGGGCGATCGCCGAGCTCCGCCGGGAGTACCCGTTCTGGCTGCACGTCGACGCGGCCTTCGGCGCCTTCGCCGCACTGAGCCCCGCGCACGCGCCGCTGCTCGACGGCCTGGCCGAGGCCGACTCGATCTGCGTCGACCTGCACAAGTGGCTCAACGTCCCGTACGACTCGGCGGTGCAGTTCACCCGCCGTACGGACCTGCAGCTGAAGGTCTTCAGCAACGCCGCCGCGTACCTCGGCCCGCTGACCGAGCGACCGGACTTCCTGCACCACACGCCGGAGAACTCGCGCCGGCTCCGCGCGCTGGCCGCCTGGTTCTCGCTCGCGGCGTACGGCCGCGACGGGCACCGCGACATCGTCACCCGCAACATCGCCTCGGCCCAGCGGGTCGGGGCACGCCTCGCGGAGCTCCCCGGGGTGCGGCTGCTGGCCCCGGTCCGCCTGAACGTCGTCTGCCTGGCCCTCCCGGGCGACCAGGCCGAGGCGGCCCGGGCCGTCGCGGAATCGGGCGAGGCGTTCGTCACCCCCACGGTCTACGCCGGCACACCGGCGCTGCGGCTCGCCTTCTGCAACTGGCGCACCAGCGAGGCCGACGAGGACCGCATCGTCGCCGCGGTCCGCCGCGCGCTCCCGTGACCCCCCAGGCGCGGTGAGCTCCCGGCCATTCGGTCCCGCAGGCGGACATCGGGGACCGCGGAGCGCGCCCGCTCCCGTCGCACCCGGCGGGGAGCGGGCGGCTCCGGGTCTCTCAGCCGGCGTCGGTCGCTGGCGTGTCGAAGGTGACCGGGAGCCGCTGGAGGCCGCGGAGCACGCTGGGGCGCCACGGCAGCTCGGCCGGGTCGGTCGCCGCGGTCAGGCCGGGCAGCCGCCGGAGCAGCGCACCGATGCCTTCGACCGCCTCGACCCTGGCCAGGGCCGCGCCGAGGCAGAAGTGCGAACCGTGGCCGAACGCGACGTGGGGATTGTCGGCGCGGTCGAAGCGGACCTCGTCGGGGCGCTCGAAGCGTTCCGGGTCGCGGTTGGCGGCGCCGGTGGACAGGATGACGATCTGATCGGCCGGGATGGTGATGCCGGCGATCTCCACATCGGTCGTCGTGTACCGTGCCACGCCGGTCATCACGGGTCCGTCGTAGCGCAGGAACTCCTCGACCGCGGCGGGAAGCAACGCCGGATCGGCGCGCAGTGCGGCCAGTTGTTCCGGCCGCTGCAGCAGCAGCCACATGGCGGTACCGATCAGGTTGACCGTGGTCTCGTGGCCGGCGACCAGTAGCAGCAGTGCCATCGAGTTGAGTTCCTGGTCGGTGAGCCGCTGCTCCTCGGTGGCGGCCACGAGCTCGCTGATCAGGTCGTCGCCGCGATCCGCCCGTTTGTCCGCCACCAGGTCGGCGAGATAGTCACGCAGCCGGTCGCGGGCGGCCTCGGCGCGCGCCATCTCGGCCGCGTCCACCGGGGGGCGCAGCAGGTCGGAGCTCTGGCGGCTGAAGTAGGCGCGGTCGGCGAAGGGTACGCCGAGCAGTTCGCAGATCACCGCCACCGGCAGCGGGAAGGCGAACTCCGCGACGAGGTCGGCATGGCCGCGCGGGACGATCGCGTCGAGCAGGCCCGCGGCGATCTCGCGTACCCGCGGCCGCAGGGCCTCGACCCGCCGGGCGGTGAAGGCGCGTGACACCAGCCGGCGCAGCCTGGTGTGGTCGGGTGCGTCGGTGGTCAGCATGGAAGGCAACGCGTTCCCGGCGCTGAGGCGTACCGAGCGTTCCGGCTGCGAGGTGAGCCGGCGCGGGTCGCTGGAGAGCCGCGGGTCCCCGGCAGCGGCAAGGACGTCGCCGTGGCGGGTGACCATGTAGGCCTCGGTGCCGTCTCGCAGCCGGATCCGCTGCACCGGACCTTCGGTCCGCAGGCGGTTCAGCCAGGGGTACGGGTCGCAGCGCCGCTCCAGGTCGGCGGGAACGGGGTGCACGGGCAGCAGGGCGTGGTCGTCCATCGGGACTCCTTGCACGCGTCGTGGACGGGCATCTCTGTAACGAGCGTTCCAGACAGATCGAAGCGCGTCTACGTGTCTGCGGATGGTGACAACCGCGCACGCGGCCTATGGTCATTGCATGCAGGACACGGCGGCCGGCGAGCGTGCGACACCGTCGCGCGAGGCGATCCTGGCAGCGGCGACCAGGCTCATGTCCCGGCACGGGTACGCCGCCACGTCCATCTCCCGCATCTCGGTCGCCTGCGGACTGCCGGCCAGCTCCATCTACTGGCACTTCGGCAGCAAGGAGGGGATCTATCTCGCCGTGTTGCGGCAGGCCCGGCAGGCCCTGCTCGCCGGCCTTCCGCCCGCCACCGTCTCCGGCACCGGCGAGTCCCAGCGGCTCAGCCGGTTCCTGGAGTCGGTGGACGAGCTGTTCCAACGGCACCCGCACGACCTTCGCCTGCTCGTCGGCATCAGCATGCTCGAAGAGAGCGCCTGCACAGCGGCACGAGAGGAGCTCTCGCAGTATCGGCTGGCGCTGCGCCGGTGGCTGGCGGACTCGCTCGGATCCGTCTTCACCGTCCCGGGGACGTCGCCGATGGCCGAGGAGCTCGCCGGCTTCCTGCTCAGCATGGCCGGCGGCGCCTCGATCGCCCGGTGGTTCCAGGATCCGGACGCCTCGCTGCCGACGACCGGCCTGCACGTCGCGCTCACCGCCCTGGCCCGACACCACCGGGCCCCGAACTGACGTTGCCCGGCGTCTCGCCCCCGGCCGGGTACGGCCGCGCGGCTCCGGTGTGGCCTTTGCCGGACGGCGACGCGACGCTCCGCAATGGAGCGGTTACCGACGCTACGGGAAACTTCTTCCGATAGCCACCTTCGGCGGATGTTGAATCTGTCACCGGAATCGATGAATCGCGGGGGTTCCCCCCGCCGCCGCGACGCGCATAAGGTCGTCACCGTTGCAAGGCACCAGAGCCCGGTTGCCGCATCGAAGCACGCTCCGGGCGACGCAGGAATGTCGCGTCCCGCGTGCCACGCGCCGGTGCTGACCGGCTCACCGTCCCGAGGATGCCATGAATGCCGATTCGTTGATTCCGTTGACCGCCTACCAACGCGACATCTGGGCGGCGGGCGCGCAATTTCCGGAGTTCCCCCGCTTCAATGTCGCAGCGGCCGCTCGACTCGCCGGAAACGTGGACCTCGCGGTGCTGCAGGAATGTTGCGAACGCGCCATCACGCGCAATGACGCGTTCACACTCCGGTTCGGCGTACGCGACGGCGTCCCCGTTCAGTGGTGCCGGCCCGAGCCGGCCCGGATCGACGTCCACGACTTCTCCACCGCGGCGGATCCCGCGGCCGGATGCCGGTCCTGGATGGAGCGGGCGGCCCGCCGCCCGATCGATCTCACCGGCCCGCGGCTCTACGAGATGGCCCTGCTGCGGGAGAGCGACTCGGTCGTCCACCTGTACGGCACGGTGCACCACATCATCCTCGACGGATGGGGAGCCGACCAGCTCGTAGGGCAGATCCTCGCCGACTACGCGCACGCCACCCGGACGGGCCGGGCCCTGGAGATCACGCCGGGCTCCTACCTTTCGCACGTCGAGGAACACGCGCGCTATCAGGGATCCGAACGCTGGGAGCGGGACCGGGAGTTCTACCGGAGCACCTTCGCGGATGTCCGTCCGGCGCTGTTTCCGGCCCGCACCCCGGCCGCCGGGGAGAACGGCGCACGGCGCAGCGGCCGGCACACCTTCACGATCGAGCGTGAGCTGGTCGACCGGATCCGCGAGCGGCAGACGTCCGTGTTCTCCTTTCTCACCGCGGCGCTGGCCACCTACCTGGGGCGGGTGCACCGCACGGAGGAGGTGGTGCTCGGCATCCCCCATCTCAACCGGCACAATGTCCGGGAAAAGCGGACCGTCGGGCATTTCGCGAACATGCTTCCGCTGCGGGTGCCGGTGCGCGGCGCCATGTCGACGGCCGACATTGCGATGGAGATCGCCACGGCGACGATCGCCATGAAACGCCACGAGCGACTGTCGCTCGGCGACATCCTGCGTGCCCTGCCGACCTCGGCGGAAGGACCCCGCCGCCTGTTCGACGTCACCGTTTCTTATCTGCGGCTGTCCGCCTCCGACGAGGTCCCCGGATTGTCGGTGGAGAAGGCCGGGCTGCCGCACGGGCACGAGCAGGACGTCCTGACGGTGCATATCAGGGATTACCCCGACATCGGCGCGATCCGGATCGACCTGGACTACGCCCTCGACGTCTTCGACGAGGATTTTCCCATCGCGTCCGCGGCCCGGCACCTCGACACGCTGATCCGCCACGCGATCGGCGACCCGCAGGCGCCCGTGCGAGATCTGGCGATGCTTTCCGGCGACGAATACGACCACATCGTCCGGCGCAACAACGACACCCGGAGGCCGTACCGGGCGGACGTCACCCTCCATGCGCTGATCGCCGAGCAGGCCGCCCGGACGCCGGACCGCATCGCCGTCTCGGGCCACGGGATCGAGGACGGCCTCACCTACGCCGACCTCGATGCGCGCGCCACCGCGGTCGCGCGGGCGCTACGGGAGCGCGGCGTGCGGCCGGACGACCGGGTCGCCGTCCTCGTCGAGCGCGGCCCCGAACTCGTCGTCGCGCTGGTGGGTGTGCTGAAGGCGGGCGCGGCGTACGTGCCGGTCGACCCGGGCCATCCGCCGGACCGGATCGAGTTCCTGCTGGCCGACAGCGGGGCCACCACGGTCCTGACCGCACAGGATCCCGACCTGCACCGCGACGCCGGACCGGTGGCGCCGCTCGCCGAGGCCGCCTCGCCGGGCAACCTCGCCTACGTGATCTACACGTCCGGTTCGACCGGGCGGCCCAAGGGCGTCATGATCGAACACCACTCGGTGGTGAACCGCCTGGCGTGGATGCAGAGGCGCTACCCGATCGGCGCCGGCGACGTCGTGCTGCAGAAGACACCGAGCTCGTTCGACGTGTCGGTCTGGGAACTGTTCTGGTGGGCGGTCGAGGGCGCCCGGGTGGCCCTCCTGCCACCGGGCGCCGAGAAGGAACCGGACCGGATCCTGCGGGCCGTCGCCGAGCACGGCGTGACGGTGCTCCATTTCGTACCCTCGATGTTCGGTCCGTTCCTGGACCTGCTGGAGAACGCGCCCGAGCGGCGCGCGGAGGCGGCGTCGCTGCGCTACGTCTTCTGCAGCGGCGAGGCTCTCCCGCCGGCGCTGGTCGAGCGGTTCCACCGGGTCTTCGCCACCGCCGGGGCGCCGCGGCTGGTGAACCTCTACGGCCCGACCGAGGCGACCGTCGACGTCTCCTCGTTCGACTGCCCGGCGGACGCGACGCAGCCGGTCCGCCGGGTGCCGATCGGCCGGCCGATCGACAACCACCGGCTCTACGTGCTCGACCTCGACGACCGGCCGCAGCCCGTGGGTGTCGCCGGGGAGCTGTGCATCGCCGGCGCCGGGCTGGCTCGCGGCTACCTCGGCCGCCCGGAGCTGACCCGGCAGAAGTTCGTCGGCGACCCGTTCCACCCGGGTGAGCGCATGTACCGCACCGGCGACCTCGCCCGGTGGCTCGCCGACGGGACCCTCGAGTACCTGGGGCGCATGGACGACCAGGTGAAGATCCGCGGCAACCGGGTCGAGCTCGGCGAGGTGCAGAACGCCCTCGCGCGCTCGCCCGGGGTGACCGGTGCGGTGGTCGTCGACCGGCGCACCGCGGCCCGCGGCCTGCACCTCGTCGGGTACTACGCCGCCGCCGGCGAGATCGATCCGGTGCTGCTGCGCTCCCACCTGGCGACAACGCTGCCGGACTACATGATCCCGGCATTCTTCGTCCGGCTCGACCGCATCCCCCTGACACCGAACGGGAAGGCCGACCGGCGCGCCCTGCCGGCGCCGTCACCCGCCGGGGCCGCACCCGAGGAGCGCCCCCGCGGCGAGGTGGAGGCCACGCTCGCCGCGATCTGGTGCGACGTGCTGGAGAGGAGCACCGTCGGCGTCCACGAGAACTACTTCGGCCTCGGCGGCGACTCGATCCTCATGCTGCGCATCCGCGCCCAGGCGGCCCGCCGCGGGCTGCACTTCGCGCTGACCGACATCCTCGCCCACCCCACCGTCGCGGGGCTGGCCACGCGCGTCAGCGCCGCCGCGCCGGACCCCGGCGCACCCGCGGAGACCCCGTTCGCGCTGGTCGCGGGCGTCGACCGGGCCCGGCTCGCGGTCGCACAGGACGCCTGGCCGATGACCCGGCTCCAACTCGGGATGCTGTTCCACAGCCGCGAGCACGACGACTCCGACGTCTACCACGACGTCTTCCGGTACACGCTCGAGCTGACCTGGGACGAGGCGGCCTTCCGCCGGGCCTGGGCCGGCCTGGTGGCCCGCCACCCCGTCCTGCGCTCGTCCTTGCACCTGGCCGGCTTCTCGGAGCCGTTACAGGTCGTGCACCGCGACCCGGGGAACACGATGGACGTCGCCGACCTGCGCTCCCACACCGAGGCCGCGGCGCAGGCCGTGGTACGGGAGCACATCGGCGCACGCCGCCACCACAGGTACACGTTCGAGTCACCCGAGCTGTACCTGCTCCGGGCCCACGTGCGGCCCGGCCGCCTCGACATCGTGTTCAGCTTCCACCACGCGATTCTGGACGGCTGGAGCGTGGCGAACCTGATCGGCGAGCTGGTGCAGGACTACCTGCACGCGATCGGGGCGGACGTCGGGCCGGTCGCCGCGGCCGTCGCCGCGTCGCCGGCCGGCTACGTACGGGCCGAGCGGGAGGCGCTGTCCGACGAGGCGACCCGGCGGTACTGGCGGGACCGGCTGCACGGCGTCGCGCCCGCCCCGCTCGAGAGCTTCCGGGCCTACGAACCGCCCGGCGACGGCGCGCCCGTCACCCGTCGCGTCCCGCTGCCGGACCGGCTCCACCGGGCGGTCCACCGCTTCGCCCACGACCACGCCTTGGCCGTCAAGTCGGTGCTGTTCGCGGCGCACTGCCTCACGCTGCGGCTCTTGACGGGCGGAGCGGACGTCCTCACCGGGCTGGTCACCCACGGGCGGCCCGAGCAGCCGGACGCCGAGCGGCTGGCCGGGCTCTTCCTCAACACCGTGCCGGTCCGGCTCGATCCCACGCCCCGCAGCTGGCTCGACACGGCACGCGCGCTCTTCGACCAGGAACGCGACGGCTACCCGTACCGGCGGTATCCGCTCAGCGCCATCCAGGCCGAGCATGGCATCGAGGTGCAGACCGCCTTCAACTACGTCAACTTCCACCAGCTCACCCCGCTGGTGGCAACGGCCGGCGTCGAGGTGCGCGACGTCGAGATCTGGGAGCGCACCAACTTCGCGCTGCTGGTCAACGCGATCACCGACCCCCGGGACGGAAGCCTGCAGCTGCGCGTCGACGGCGACGGCCGTACCGTCACCGCGGCGCAGGCCGGCCTGTTCGCTCGCCACTACCTGGAGATCCTGCGCCGGATCGTCGACCACCCGCGCGAGACCGCGGACCTCGCGTTCCTCGCCGGCGGCGGCGCCGACGTGGTGCGCTGGTTCGCACGCCAGGCGCTGCTGAACCCCCGCGCGATCGCCGTGTCCTGCTCCGGCTCGCCCGCGCAGCAGTGGTCCTACGAGGAGCTGGACGAGGCCGCGGACCGGGTGGCGCACCGGCTCCTGGCGCTCGGGACGCCCCCGGGCGCACGGGTCGGCATCGCGATGGACCGCTCACCGGAGATGATCGCCGCCGTCCTCGGCATCGCGAAGGCGGGCGCCGCCTGCGTCCCGCTCGACGTCAGCTACCCGCCGCCGCGCATCGCCGCCATGGTCGGCGTGACCCGCCCGTACCGGATCATCGCGCACGCCCGGCACGCCCACCTGTTCGACGACCCGGACCTGCTGCTGAGCGCCGAAACGGCGACCGCGGCCGGCACCTGCGGCGAACGGCCCGCGCCGGTGCCGATCCCCCCGGACAGCGTCGCCTACGTCCTGTTCACCTCGGGTTCCACCGGCGTACCGAAGGGCGTGGCGATGCCGCACCGCGCGCTGGCCAACCTGGTCGCCTGGCAGAACCGCCGGGTCAGCGGCGCGGTCGGCGCGACCACGCTGCAGTTCGCGCCCCTCGGCTTCGACGTCGCTTTCCAGGAGATCTTCTCCACCCTGTGCGGCGGGGGAACCCTGCAACTGGTCCACGAGGACGAGCGGCACGACATGGCCGCGCTGCTCCGCCTGCTCGACCGTGAGCGGGTCGAGCGGGTCTTCCTGCCGTACGTCGCCCTCCAGCAGCTCGCCGAGACGGCACAAGCCCTGGACATCTACCCCGGGAAGCTGCGGGTGCTGATCTCCTCCGGTGAACAGCTCCGGGTCACGCCCGACATCCGCCGGCTGTGCCGCGCACTGCCCGGCTCGATCCTGGAGAACCAGTACGGCCCGACCGAGACGCACGTCGTGACCGCCTTCGCGATGAGCGGCGATCCGGACGGTTTCCCGGCACTGCCGCCGATCGGGCGGCCCATCGACGGGGCCGAGGTCCACCTTCTCGACGCCGGGCTGCGGCCGGTGCCCGAGGGGGCCCGGGGAGAGATCTACGTGGGTGGCGCCTGCCTCGCACACGGCTACGAGGGCCGCCCGGACCTGACCCGCGAACGCTTCGTCGCACACCCCACCGGCCGCCTGTACCGCACGGGAGACCTCGGCCGCCGGCTGCCGGGCGGTGACATCGTCTGCCTCGAACGGGTGGACACCCAGGTGAAGGTGCGCGGCTTCCGGGTGGAACCCGCCGAGGTCGAGCTGGCCATCCTCGGGCTCGCCGCCGAGCACCCCGGCATCCGGGAGGTGGCCGTGGTGGCGCGCCGCCGGGACAGCGAGGCATACCTGGCCGCGTTCCTGGTGGGCGACGAACCGCGGGTCGACGTGGAGGAGGTACGGCGGCGGCTGCGCGCGTCGCTGCCCGGGCACCTGGTTCCGGCGCGGTTCGCCTGGCTGCCCCGGCTGCCGCGTACCCCGAGCGGCAAGCGCGACGACGCCCGGCTGCGGGAGATGCCGCTGGCACCGGCCGCCGCCGGGGTGCCGCGCATGCCGCCGCGCGACGAGTACGAGCGCGCCGTGGCCGAGCTGGTCGCGGAGCTGCTCCGGGTGCCCACGCCGGGCGCGCACGACGACTTCTTCGCCCTCGGCGGCACCTCGCTGAGCGCCATGCGGATCGTCGTCATGATCGAGAAGCGGTACGGCATGAACGTCCCCCTGTCGACGTTCGTGCGCACCCCGACCATCGCCGAGCTGGCCGGCCGGCTGCGCGACGGCGGCACACCCGCGGCCTTCGACCCGCTCGTACCGATCCGCGCGGCCGGCAGCCGACCCCCGCTCTTCCTGGTCCACCCCATCGGCGGCAACGTGCTGTGTTACGTACGGCTGGCCCAGGCCCTGCCCGCCGACCAGCCGGTGTACGCGTTGCAGGCGGCCGGGACGGAACCGGGAACCGAGCCGCTGCGCGACCTGCCCGGCCTCGCGCGCAGCTACGTGGATGCGATCCGCCGGGTGCAGCCGGAGGGCCCCTACACCCTCGGCGGCTGGTCGTTCGGCGGGTTCGTGGCGTTCGAGATGGCCCGCCAGTTGCGGTGCGCGGACGCCGAGGTGGACAACCTCGTCCTGCTCGACACGATCGTCCCGACCGTGGACGGGCGTTCCTCGGTGCACCGGGACCTGCTGTTCGAATGGTTCCTGTGGGAGCTGCTGTGGCTGGAACGCGGCGGTGCCGCGGCGGCGGCACCACTTCCCCCGGGACTCGACGACGACGAGGCGTTCGAGGTCATCCTGCGGCACGCGGTCGACGCGGGTGTCCTGCCCGCCGGATGCTCGCCCGCCCACGTCCGCCGCCTGTTCGGCGTGTTCGAGGCCAACTGGCACGCGCTGCTCGGCTATCGGCCGGAACCGGTCGACCAGGACCTCACGTTGCTGCGGGCCAGCGGGCCGCTGCCGGAGGTGCTCGCGCCCGCGCACAGCGCGGTCGGCAGCATGCACCTCGACCCGGCGAACGGCTGGTCCACGTGGACGAAGGGCCGGGTCGACGTCGTGGACGTCCCCGGTGACCACCTGCAGATGATGGAGCCACCGCACATCACCTCGGTCGCCCGGCGGATCCGCGAACTGACCTGTGCCCAGCGGAGCGCGCGATGAGGCGGGACCGGCGGCCCAGGGTGATCATCGCCGGCGCCGGGATCGGCGGGCTGACGGCGGCGGTCACCCTGCGCCAGGTCGGCATCGACGTGGCGGTATACGAGCGGGCGCACGAGCTCCGTCCGGCCGGCACGGGTCTGTCCATCATGAGCAACGCGGTGTCCGCCCTGGGCACCCTCGGCATCGACCTGCATCTCGACAAGCACGGCCGGGCCATCGAGTCCTTCCAGGTGCTGTCCCACGACGGCCGTCCCATCCGGGCACTGCCGCTGAAGGACATCGGTGACCGGCTCGGCGCGCCGAGCGTCTCCATCGGCCGGGCCGACCTGCAACGGGCACTGCTCGACCGGCTCGACGGGCAGCCGGTCGAGCTGGGCGCCACCGTGACCGGCTTCGAGGCCACCGCGGACGGCGTCCGCGTCGGGTTCGCGGACGGCCGCGAGGCGCACGGCGACGTGCTCATCGGCGCCGACGGATTCCACTCGGTGATCCGCCGCCGGCTCGCCGGTCCGGCACGTCCCCGCGAGCCGGGATACGTGTGCTGGCTGGCCGTCGTGCCCATGCGTCACGAGCGGCTCCCCGACGGGGCGGTCCGCCACTACTGGGGAGCCGGGCAGCGGTTCGGGCTGATCGACATCGGCCACGGGCGGGTCTACTGGTGGGGCACGAGGAACATGCCGGCTCCGGCGGCCCGCAACTGGCGCGGCGGCAAGGACGAGATCGCGCGGGCGTACGCCGGCTGGGCCGACGAGGTGGGCGAGGCCATCCGGGTCACCCCGGCCGAGGCGATCGTCAGCGTTCCCGCGCAGGACCGGCCCTTCCTCGACCGGTGGGGTACCGGTCCGGTCACCCTGCTCGGCGACGCGGCACACCCCATGCTGACCAGCCTCGGCCAGGGCGCGGGCACCGCGATCGAGGACGCGGTCGTGCTGGCCGGCAGCCTCGCCGGGGCCACCGACCTGCCGCGGGCCCTGCGCAGCTTCGAGAACCGCCGCCGGGCACGGACCCGGCGGATGGTGCGGACGTCCCGCGCGCTCAGCCTGATCGAACAGCTCGAAAGTCCGCTGCCGAGGCGGTTGCGGGACGCGTACTTCCGATGGGTGCCCGCTCCCGTGCTGTACCGGCAGAACGAGTCCGTCCTGAGGTTCCCGGACCACGCCCGCTAGGAGGTGCCCGTTGGGACGGTACGTGGCGTTTCCCAAGGCCCGCAGCCACATCCACTACTTCATGCGCCACGCCCGGAAGGTGGCGCCGATCCAGCTGATCGCCACCGTCGACCTGACGCGGGTACGGCAGGCGCAGCGCCGGTACCGCGAGCAGGGCGTCCACGTGAGCGTCAGCGCGTTCGCCGTCAAGGCGGCGGCGCTGGCCGTCGGCAAGTACCCGGAGGTCAACATCACGGTCCGGCGGTCGCGGCGGCCGAGGGTCTACCGCCACGACGCGGTGCACTGCCTGATGTTGTTCGACAAGCAGGTCGACGGCGCCGCGGCGGTGGTGTCCGCGCGGATACCCGGTCCCGACCGGATGGATCTGCTGGCCATCCAGGAAATCGTCGACCACTACCGGGCGACACCGTACGAGGACAACGACGGCCTGCGCGAGCTGCGTACCCTGCACCGCCTGCCGTTCTGGCTGGGCCGGATCGTGTACCGGCTGGTCACCCGCCATCCCCGCCGGCGCGCCGAGGTGGAGGGCACCTTCAGCTTCACCCGGCTCCACCAGCCACGGGTGGTCGCCGCACTTCCACAGATCAACAACACCCTGGGTCTGGTCGGCTCGGCCGCGGTGGACACCCCGGTCGTCCGCGACGGTCAGGTGGTCGTCCGCCCGGTCATGCACCTCGTCCTGGCCTTCGACCACGACGCGATCGACGGGACGCTCGCCGCCACGTTCCTCGACGAGACCTGCCGCATTCTCGACGACTGGGATTCGCCATGACCGGTACTCTGCCCGCCACGCCCCACCGCGACCTCACCGCCGAGGAGCTGGAGACGCTGGACCACGACGGGGTGATCTGCGTACGGAAGGTGCTCGACGCGCGATGGGTCGCACACGTCCGGATCGCCCTCGAGGAGGCCGCCGCCCGGCCCACCCTGTCGGGCCGCTTCCTGTCGCGGCGCAGGAAGGGCCTCTACCACGACATGTTCGTCTGGTTGAAGCACGACAAGATTCGCGAGCTGTGGTTCCGGTCGCCGCTGGCCCGGTTCGCCGCGCAGGCGCTGCGCGCCGAGCGGGTCAACTTGTTCTACGAGGACATCTTCTGCAAGGAGCCGGGCAGCACGATGCCCACGCCCTGGCACCAGGACATGAGCGCATGGCCGATCGCCGGCCGGCAGGTCGTCAACGTGTGGGTTCCGGTCGACGAGGTCACCCGCGAGAACAGCGCGCTCGAGTTCGTCCGCGGTTCGCACCGCTGGGGCAAGGACTACCGGGTCGAGTCGGCCACCTCGGACGCGATCCTGCTCGCCAACCACGATCTGGAGTTCGCCCCGGACATCGAGGGCGACCGCGCCGCCTTCGACATCGCCCAGTGGGACATGCAGCCCGGCGACGCGCTGTTCTTCAGTCCCCGCATCCTGCACGGTTCCCGGGGGAACCCGTCACGCGGCAGGAGCCGCCGGGCGATCTCGTTGCGGTTCACCGGCGAGGACGTCCGCTACGACCCCCGGCCGCACACCATGCCCCTGCTGTTCAAGCACGGGCTGGCCAAGGGAGATCCGCTGGGCGGCCCGCTGTTCCCGGAGATCCTGCCCGGCCCGCCGGCGGACCCGGGACGGTCGAAGCCGTCGTACGACCTCGGCGCGCTGCTGGCCTACGCCGGCGACCACCTCCGGTCGGAGACGGCCCGTCTGCTCCGCCCCGGGCGGTTCCGGCGCTCCCCCGCGGCCATGCGATGAACACCTGCGTGGGACGACACGCCGGCCCGGAGGTCCGGCGGCCGCTGAGCCCGCTCGAACGGTGGTATTGGATCGCCGACCAGATCTCCCCGCTCCCCGTGATCGCCCGGGTCCGGCTGCACGGACGGTTCCCGGCGGAGCTGGCCCGGCGCGCGCTCGACGGGCTACAGGCCCGGCATCCGCTGCTGCGGGTCGCGATCACCACCGGCGCCGGCCGGGCGGCGGCCTTCGTGCCGTGCCCGGCCACGATTCCGCTGCGGCACGTCACCGCAACGGACGCGGACGCGCCGACGCGGTGGCAACAGGAGATCAACGACCGGGAGCTGGTCGACCGGCTCGACTGGCGCACCGGGCCGCTGCTGCGCGCAGTCGTCGTCGCCCGCGACGACGACGCCCACGACCTCATCCTGACCGCTGCGCACTGCATCGCCGACGGCACCACCGCGCTCTCGCTGCTCCAGCAGTGGATCCGGATCGCCGACGGATACCGGACGGGCGCCGGCGAACCGCCCCCGGCCCGGGTCCTGCCCGCCCCGGAAGACCTGTTCCCCCGCCGCCACCGCGGCACGAGCGGCGCCCTCGCCGTCGTCGGTGCTCAGCTGCGGGACCAGATCGCGCGGCTGCGCTGGCGGCCCCGGCGGGTCGCGGCCAGCACAGCGGTGCCGTTCGAGCGCCGGCGCACCGGGTTCCTCCACCGGTCGCTGTCTCCCGCGCAGGTCGGCGCGCTCGCCGCCGCGTGCCGGCGGGAGGGCGCGACCGTGCACGGAGCGCTCGCCGCGGCGATGGCGACCGCGGTGGCCGAGGACGCCGGCACCGGAGCGGGCCGGCGTGTCGTCGTGGGCTCGCCCGTCGACTTCCGCCGGGACCTGGATCCCCCGGTGGCGCCGGACGAGGTCGGCGCGTACGTGGCGACGGTACCGTCGTTCGTCACCCACCGGCCGGGCGCGTCGCTGTGGCCGGCGGCCCGCGCGGTCACCGCCGATCTCGCCCGACGGCGACGGCGCGGCGAGCACCTGTCCATGATCGGCCTGCTGGGCTGGGCGGGCCCGTCCGATCCGGCCGCGAGCGCCCGGTTCGTGCGCCAGGTGGAGCGGCAGGGGCCGGGCAACCTGTGCCTGTCCAACCTCGGCCGCCATGGGTTCCCGGACGAGATCGGCGCCTGGCGCCTGTCCGGCGCGCAGTTCGTCGCCGGCATCTCCGTCTCCGGCTACTTCGTGGCCACGGTTAACACCACCCACGGCCGCCTGTTCTGGAACTTCACGTACGTCGACGGCATCGTGCCCCGCACCCGTGCGGAGCGGCTGGCGGACGCGTGCGTCACCACACTGTTGTCCGCCGTGGCGGCGGACCCGCACCGAGGAGGGACCCCCGTTGTCTGAGCAGGTCGAAAAGGGCCGCGCGGTCCTCGTGTCGGGTGCGTCCACGGGACTGGGCCGCGCGTGCGCCCGCCACCTGGACCACCTCGGTTTCCAGGTCTTCGCCGGCGTCCGCCGCGAGGCCGACGCGGAGGCGCTGCGGGCCGCGTCGTCCCCGCGGCTGAGTCCCGTCCTGCTCGACGTGACCCGCGAGGAGTCCGTCGCGCAGGCCGTGGCGCTGGTGTCGGCGCAGGTCGGCGCCCATGGCCTCTGGGGGCTGGTCAACAACGCCGGCATCTGCGTCTCGGCGCCGCTGGAGTGCGTGTCCGCCGATCAGCTGCGCCACCAGCTGGAGACCAACCTGATCGGCCACCACGCGGTGATCCGGGCCAGCCTGCCCCTGGTGCGCATGGCCCACGGGCGGATCGTCAACGTCAGTTCCGGTCTCGGCCGGATCGCCAGTCCCTACCTGGGCGCCTACGCCGCCTCGCAGTTCGCCAAGGAGGGCTACAGCGACGCCCTCCGGCGTGAGCTGCGGCCCTTCGGCGTCGGCGTCTCGGTCGTGCAGCCGGGCGCCATCAGGACACCGATCTGGGAGAAGGTGTCCGAGGTGGGACACCGCACTCTGGACGGGGCACCGGCGGAGGTGGCCGAACTGTATCGCGCGTGCTTCCTGCGGTTCCTGGCAGCCAACGACCGGCGGGCCAGGGCGAGCGCCACCCGGCCGGAGGCCTTCGCCGACGCCGTCGCGCACGCGTTGACCGCCCGGCGCCCGAAGTCGCGGTACCGCGTCGGCCGCGACTCGCGACTGACCAGCGTGCTGTCCCGCGTCCTGCCCGACCGGGTGCTGGACGCGGCCTTCGCCACCATCGTCGGTGATCGACGTCTAGCGACTGGATCGTCTGGGTATCAGGGCGCGCATGTCTGAGCTGCTCGCGGGTGACCTCTACCGCTTCCAGGACCTGCTGACCCCCGAGGACGCCGAGGTGGT
The DNA here is from genome assembly GCF_014648355.1 of Couchioplanes azureus. GTDB lineage: Bacteria > Actinomycetota > Actinomycetes > Mycobacteriales > Micromonosporaceae > Actinoplanes > Actinoplanes azureus. Next base: position 165,777 of record NZ_BMQY01000011.1, on the reverse strand, counting down.
GAGGCGTGTCCGGGACTTCCTCGCCGCCGAGGTGGTCCCGGTGGCCAACGACCACTGGGCGCGGGCCGAGTTCCCCTTCCCGCTCGTCAAGGGTTTCGCCGATCTCGGCATCGCCGGGGCCAAGCACTCGAACCTGCTCTCCGGATGGATCGCGTTGGAGATGGCCCACGCGGACGCGTCGATGGCCACGTTCTTCGGCGTGCATTCGGGGCTGGCCATGGGCAGCATCGAGACCTGCGGCTCGGCGGAGCAGCGGGAGCGCTGGCTGCCGCGGATGCGGACGTTCGAGAAGATCGGCGCCTTCGCTCTCACCGAGCCCACCGGCGGGTCGGATGTGGCCGCGGGCCTGCGTACCACCGCCCGGCGGGACGGCGACCGCTGGATCCTCGACGGCCGGAAGCGGTGGATCGGCAACGGGACGTTCGCCGACCTCGTCGTGGTCTGGGCCCGGGACGTCGCGGACGACCAGGTCAAGGGCTTCGTGGTGGACAAGGACAACCCGGGCTTCGCGGCGACCCGGATCGAGAACAAGATCGCGCTGCGGACCGTGCAGAATGCCGACATCACGCTGACCGGGTGCGAGGTGCCGGAGGCCGACCGGCTGCAGAACGCGCGCTCCTTCAAGGACACGGCCAAGGTGTTGCGCCAGACTCGCAGCGGTGTGGCGTGGGAGGCCGTCGGGGTGATGCTGGCCGCGTACGAGATCGCGCTGAAGTATGCGAAGGAGCGCGAGCAGTTCGGCCGCCCGATCGGCGGGTTCCAGCTCGTGCAGGACCTGCTGGTGCGCATGCTGGGCAACGTGACCGGCGCGATGGGCATGTGCGTGCGCCTGGCCCAGCTGCAGGACGCGGGCGAGTTCCGGGACGAGCACTCGGCGCTGGCGAAGGCGTACACGACGACGCGGATGCGGGAGGTGGTGGGCTGGGCGCGGGAGCTGCTCGCCGGCAACGGCATCGTGCTCGACTACGACATCGGCCGGTTCGTGGCGGACGCGGAGGCGCTCTACTCCTACGAGGGCACGCGCGAGATCAACACGATGATCGTGGGCCGGGCGGTCACGGGGCTGAGCGCCTTCGTCTGAGGGGGAAGAGAGCGGACGACGGGATTCGAACCCGCGACCCTCACCTTGGCAAGGTGATGCGCTACCAGCTGCGCTACGTCCGCACGCCGCCCGGTTGCCCGGCGACGGGGAAACCTTAGCAGTCCGGCTGGATCCAGTCGAAGGTGCGCTCGACGGCGCGCCGCCAGTTCGCGTACTCGGTGTCGCGCCGTCGCGGGTCCATCGCCGGGAGCCACTGTGCCGCACGGTGCCAGTTGCGCCGCAGGTCCTCCAGGTCCGGCCAGTGGCCCACGGCCAGGCCCGCCGCGTACGCCGCGCCGAGCGACACCGTCTCCGACGCGAGCGGGCGCACCACCGGCACGTCCAGGACATCCGCGATGTACTGCATGAGCAGGTTGTCCGCCGTCATCCCGCCGTCGACCTTCAGCGTCTTCAGCGTCAGCCCGGAGTCGGCGTTCATCGCGTCCACCACCTCGCGGGTCTGCCAGGCCGTCGCCTCCAGCACGGCCCGGGCCAGGTGACCCTTGGTGATGTACGAGGTCAGCCCGACGATCACGCCGCGCGCCTCCGAGCGCCAGTGCGGGGCGTACAGGCCGGAGAACGCCGGGACGATGTAGCAGCCGCCGTTGTCCGTGACCGTCCGCGCCAGCGTCTCGATCTCCGGAGCGCTGGTGATCAGCTCGAGCTGGTCGCGGAACCACTGCACCAGCGAGCCGGTGATGGCGATCGAGCCCTCCAGCGCGAAGTGGGCCGGCTCGCCGCCGATCTGGTACGCGACCGTGCTGAGCAGCCCGTTGTCCGAGCGCACCAGCTCCGTGCCGGTGTTCAGCAGCAGGAAGCTGCCGGTGCCGTACGTGCACTTGGCCTCTCCGGGCGTGAAGCAGGTCTGGCCGAACAGCGCCGCCTGCTGGTCGCCGAGCGCGGCGCCGATCCGTACCCCCGGAAAGGCCTCCGTCGCCGTGCCGAAGACCTCCACCGACGGCCTGACCTCGGGCAGCATGGCCCGCGGGATGCCGAAGAAGCGCAGCGCCTCGGGCGACCAGTCGAGGGTGTGCACGTCGAGCAGGTTGGTGCGGCTGGCGTTGGTCACGTCGGTGGCGTGCACCTCGCCGCCGGTCAGCTTCCAGATCAGCCAGGTCTCCATCGTGCCGAACAGGACCTCGCCGCGTTCCGCCCGCTCCTGCAGGCCCGGGGTGTGGTCCAGCATCCAGCGCAGCCGCGGCCCGGAGAAGTACGTGGCCAGCGGCAGCGCCGACCGCTGCTGCACCTGCTCGGCGCCCGGCTCGGCGAGCAGGCGGTGCACCAGCGAGTCGGTGCGGGTGTCCTGCCAGACCAGCGCGCGGCCGATCGGGGCGCCCGTACGCCGGTCCCAGAGCACCGTGGTCTCCCGCTGGTTGGCGATGCCGACCGCGGCGACCTGGTCCAGGGTGATGCCGGCGCGGCGCAGCGCGAGCGGGGCCAGGCGTTCCACGTTGCGCCAGATCTCCGCGGCGTCGTGCTCGACCCAGCCGGGCTTCGGGAAGAACTGCTTGTGCTCCTGCTGGGCGAGGGACACGAGCTGGCCGCGCCGGTCGAACACGATGCACCGCGTCGACGTGGTTCCCTGGTCGATCGCGACCACGAAGCGCTCGGTCACGAGGCCCTCCCTCTGCTGCTCAGTGCCGGGCGGCTCCCAGGTCGCGGGAGACCGCCCGGGCGGCGTCGCGGACGTATCCGACCAGTTTCGGCCGTGGCCGGTACCTGCTGTCGCAGATCCGCTCGACCAGGCCCGAGACGCCGATGGCGCCGACGACCAGGCCGCCGTATCCGCGGATCGGCGCGGCGACGGCCGCCTCGCCGACGGTGTACTCCTCGATGTCGGCGGCCCACCCCGCCTCGCGTACTTTGTCCAGCTCCGCGGCGAGCTCCCGGGGTGCCACGACCGTGCGGTGCGTGAAGCGCTCGGGCGACTCCGGTGGGCGGGCCGCCCGGTACGCCAGCAGCACCTTGCCGAGCGCGGTCGCGTGCAGCGGCAGGAGTGAGCCGATGTCCAGGGTCTGGAACGTGTCGTCGGGACGGAACACGTGGTGCACGACCAGCACGCGTCCCTCCAGGACCGTGCCGATCCGGACGGCCTCGCCGGAGCGTGCCGCCAGCGGGTCCGCCCAGTTGATGGAGCGGGACCGCAGCTCGTTGATGTCCAGATAGCTCGTGCCCAGGTGCAGCAGCGCGGCACCGAGCTGGTAGTGGCCCGACGCCCGGTCCTGCTCCACGAAGCCGACGTGCTGCAACGTGCGCAGGATCCCGTGCACCGTACCCTTCGCCAGATCGAGCGAGCGGGCTATCTCACCGAGCCCGAGCCGCCCCGAGCCGCCGGCGAGCATCCGCAGGATCGCGGCAGCTCGCTCGATCGACTGGACCGTTCCGGGCACGTTACGGACTCTATGCCACGACGTAACCCGGGCTCATCGGTTCCCGTTCGACAATGCCGAACGACGTTCATTGCCGCGCTGTGACGCCCTTCATAGCTTCTTCGGCATGGCAGCACGCTTGAAGATTCCGGGTCTCGCCGGCGAACTTGCCGCAGAGTTCGCCGGAACGATGATCCTCATTCTCTTCGGGGTCGGTGTCGTCGCGCAGGTCGTGGGCGGCGGCATCGGCGATCATGACAGCATCGCCTGGGCCTGGGGCCTGGGCGTGATGCTCGGCGTCTATGTCGCCGGACGCATCAGCGGCGCACACCTCAACCCCGCCGTCACCATCGCGCTCGCGGCCTTCAAGGGCTTCGAGTGGCGCAAGGTGGCTCCCTACTGCCTCGCCCAGACCCTCGGCGCGTTCGTCGCCGCGCTGCTGGTGCGATGGAACTACACCGAGGTCCTGCACCAGGCGGACCCCGACCTGACCATCAAGACGCAGGGCGTCTTTTCCACCCTGCCGGGAAACGGGACACTTCCCGTCGATGAGTGGGGCGCCTTCCGGGACCAGATCATCGGTACGGCCATCCTGCTGTTCCTGATCCTGGCGATCACCGACGCGGCCGGCACTCCCCCGGCGGCGAACCTCGCACCGTTCGTCATCGGCCTGCTCGTGGTCGCCATCGGCATGGCCTGGGGCACCAACGCCGGCTACGCCATCAACCCCGCCCGCGACTTCGGCCCGCGCCTGGCGAGCTTCTTCACCGGGTACGGCGGGGCGTTCCGCGACCAGACCGGCTACCTGTATTTCTGGATACCGATCGTGGCACCGATTCTGGGCGGTCTGCTCGGCGCCGGGCTCTACAAGGCGCTGGTCGGACGGTTCCTGCCCAAGGAAGACGCCCCCGAACCGGGCCGCCTACCCGACACCCCCGAGACCGTGGAGGCACGACGTGGCTGACTTCGTCGGCGCAGTGGACCAGGGCACGACCAGCACCCGTTTCATGATCTTCGATCACGGCGGCAACGAGGTGGCCCGCCACCAGCTGGAGCACGAGCAGATCCTGCCGCAGGCCGGATGGGTCGAGCACAACCCGATCGAGATCTGGGACCGTACGGCGTCGGTGATCCGCACCGCGATGCAGAAGGCCAACCTGCACGCGAGCGACCTGGCCGCGCTGGGCGTCACCAACCAGCGCGAGACCACGGTGGTGTGGGACCGGCGCACCGGGCGGCCGTACTACAACGCCATCGTCTGGCAGGACACGCGCACCGACCGGATCGCCTCGGCGCTGGACCGCGACGGGCGCGGCGACGTCATCCGGCGCAAGGCCGGCCTGCCCCCGGCGACGTACTTCTCCGGCGGCAAGATCCAGTGGATCCTGGAGAACGTCGACGGGGTCCGCGAGGCCGCCGAGCGCGGCGACGCCCTCTTCGGCAACACCGACAGCTGGCTGCTCTGGCACCTGACCGGCGGCGTCGACGGCGGCAACCACGTCACCGACGTCACCAACGCCAGCCGCACCATGCTGATGAACCTCGAGACCCTCGACTGGGACGACGAGCTGCTCGGCTTCTTCGGCATCCCGCGGCAGATGCTGCCGGAGATCCGGCCGTCGTCGGACCCGAACACCTACGGCGTCGCCCGCTTCCCGGGCTCGCTGGGCGGGGAGGTGCCGCTCACCGGCGACCTCGGCGACCAGCAGGCCGCCACGGTCGGCCAGGTCTGCTTCAACGTCGGCGAGGCCAAGAACACCTACGGTACGGGCAACTTCATGCTGCTCAACACCGGCACGGACCTCGTACGGTCGGAGCACGGCCTGCTCACCACGGTCTGCTACAAGTTCGGCGACGCCCCGGCGGTCTACGCCCTGGAGGGCTCGATCGCGGTCACCGGCTCGGCCGTGCAGTGGCTGCGCGACCAGCTGCACGTGATCAACTCCGCGGCGGAGAGCGAGACGCTGGCGTCGCAGGTCCCGGACACCGGGGGCGTCTACTTCGTCCCGGCGTTCTCCGGCCTGTTCGCGCCGTACTGGCGCTCCGACGCCCGCGGCGCCATCGTGGGCCTGTCGCGCTTCAACACCGACGCGCACCTGGCCCGGGCCACCCTCGAGTCGATCTGCTACCAGACCCGCGACGTGGTCGAGGCGATGGCGCAGGACTCCGGCGTGACCCTGGACGTGCTCAGGGTCGACGGCGGCATCACCGTCAACAACCTGTGCATGCAGATCCAGGCCGACGTGCTCGGCGTCGCGGTGAGCCGCCCGGTGGTGGCGGAGACGACCGCGCTCGGCGCCGCGTACGCGGCCGGTCTCGCGGTCGGCTTCTGGAAGTCGACCGACGAGCTGCGCGAGAACTGGAACGAATCACAGCGCTGGCAGCCGCAGTGGTCCCCCGAGCAACGCGAAGACGGGTACGGCCGCTGGAAGAAGGCGGTCCAGCGCACTCTCGATTGGGTAGACATTGACTGACAACACAGCTCTCTCCCCCGCCGGCCGTGAGGCGGCCCTGACCGCCATGGCCGAGGGCGAGCTGGACGTCCTGGTCGTGGGTGGCGGCGTGACGGGCGCGGGTTGCGCGCTCGACGCCGCCACCCGCGGCCTGTCCGTCGGGCTCGTCGAGGCGCGCGACTTCGCGTCGGGCACCTCCAGCCGCTCCAGCAAGCTCATCCACGGTGGACTGCGCTACCTGGAGATGCTCGACTTCGCGCTGGTCCGCGAGGCGCTGCGGGAGCGCGGCCTGATCCTGCAACGGCTGGCGCCGCACCTGACCCGCCCGGTGCCGTTCCTCTACCCGCTGCAACACCGGGTCTGGGAACGGCTGTACGCGGGCACCGGCGTGCAGCTCTACGACCTGATGGCCACCGCCAGCGGCGGGCTGCCCCGGCACCGCAACCTGTCGCGCCGCGGCGCGCTGCGGGCCGCCCCGGCCCTGAAGAAGGACTCCCTGGTCGGTGCGCTGCAGTATTACGACGCCCAGATCGACGACGCCCGGCACACCATGTTCCTGGCCCGCACGGCGGCGTCGTACGGTGCCCACGTGGCGTCGCGCGCGGAGGTGGTGGGTTTCCTGCGCGAGGGCGAGCGCGTCACCGGCGTCCGCGTGCACGACCTGGAGCACGACCGCACCTTCGAGATCCGCGCCCAGCAGGTCGTCAACGCCACCGGCGTGTGGACGGACGACACCCAGGCGCTGGTCGGCGAGCGCGGCCAGTTCCACGTCCGCGCGAGCAAGGGCATCCACCTGGTGGTGCCGCGCGACCGGATCCAGTCGTCGACGGGCCTGATCACCCGTACGCCGACCAGCGTGCTCTTCGTCATCCCGTGGGGCCGGCACTGGATCATCGGCACCACGGACACCGACTGGGCCCTGGACAAGTCCCACCCGGCGGCGTCCAGCACCGACATCGACTACCTGCTGAACCAGGTGAACCAGGTGCTGGCCACCCCGCTGGACCGCAGCGACGTCCAGGGCGTCTACGCCGGCCTGCGCCCGCTGCTGTCCGGCGAGTCGGAGTCGACCTCGAAGCTGTCGCGCGAGCACACGGTCGCCAGCCCGGTCCCGGGTCTCGTCGTGGTGGCGGGCGGCAAGTACACCACGTACCGCGTGATGGCCCGGGACGCGATCGACGCGGCGGTCCACGGCCTCGGCCGCTCGGTGCCCCGCTCGTGCACCGAACGCGTACCCCTGCTCGGCGCGGAGGGCTACACGGCACTGTGGAACCGCCGCCGGGTGCTGGCCGAGGAGTCGGGCCTGCACGTGGCCCGCGTCGAGCATCTGCTCAAGAGGTACGGCTCCCTGGTGCACGAGCTGCTGGACCTGATCCGCGAGAACCCGTCGCTCGGCCGGCCCCTGGACGGCGCCGACGACCACCTGCGGGCGGAGATCACGTACGCCGCCGGCCACGAGGGCGCCCGCCACCTGGAGGACGTGCTCACCCGGCGTACCCGCATCTCCATCGAGACCTTCGACCGCGGCGTGGCCGCGGCCCCGATGGCCGCCGACCTGATGGGCGACGTGCTGGGCTGGACGAAGGAACAACGGGACCGGGAGGTGGAGAACTACCGCCTGCGCGTGGAGGCGGAACGCGCATCCCAGGAACAACCCGACGACGAAACGGCGGACGCCGCCCGCCTCGGCGCCCCCGACGTCGTCCCGCTGCAGCTGCAGTGACCCGCCGGGCCGGCCGGGAGGTCCCGTCCCGGCCGGCCGGGAGGTCGGCTACCGTCGCCCACGCCGCATCCGGTGCAGGTCCACGAGCGCCAGTGTGACCAGCAGGGCGAGCGGAACGACGAAGCAGGCGTTCAAGCCGATCGCCGCGGCGGTCTGGTTCGCATAGGGTTCGCCGTTCTCGTCCCGGAGGCCACCGCCCCGGAGCGTGTCCACGAGGGCCACGACCTCGATCGCCGCGAGCAGGACGATGGACAGCCACATCAGCGGACGGCCGATCCATCGGAACACGGCCCGGCGATTGGCCCGGCCGCGGGCCGCCTGGAGATCCGCGATGGTGGTCGTCGCCGGGACCGGGGGCAGCCGGGGATCCTGCGGGGGCTGGGCCAGCCACCGCAGCAGTGTCTCGCGATCGGCGGGCATGAGGCCGGAGTGCGCCGCGCCGTGCCAGGTCCGGCGCAGGCCCTCCCGGAAGCCGCCGAGATACTCCGGCGACGGCTGAAAGTGCGCGTCCGGATGGCCCGGCGGGGCCGCGTACTCGCCGAGGCACCGCGTGAGGCCCGGCAGCCAGGGCGGCGGTTCCCGCCCCGCGGCCCACTGCTCGCGCCAGGGCGCGAGCCACCGCACGACGTCGAAGTCGCAGGACACCACACCGTCCACCGCGACCATGGGCAGGCGCAGCATGGCCTCGGCGCCGGCGCGCTCGCCCGCCTGCGCCTGCGCCCGGGGTTCGGCGGCGACCTCGGCCTGCCTCCCGGCGGTCTGTGTGCCGCCGGGAGTCCCGGTGGGCGACGCGGGGCCGGCAGGCCGGTCGCCGGACACCGCCGAGTGCACCGCCATCCCGGCCTCCGCCTCGGCGGCGGGCCGGACACCCCGCCCCACGTCGATGGCCGCCTGCACCGCGGCGCAGAGCCGCTCGACGTCCGCGTTGGCCTTGTGGGCGAACGAGATGGAGGCGAAGTCCTCCATCGGCGGCCGGCCGGCGTGCGCGCCGAAGCGGGCGACGGGCGCGGGCTCCACCCCCTCGACGAGGACCTGGAGGAAGCCGTGGGTGAGGCGGGTCGCCGGCCGGCTCGCGACGCCGATGAGCCGTCCGACGTGGAACCGGCGCTCGCCCTTGTGCGCCTGGCCGACGCCGTCCTTGCCGATCACCACCCACTGCCCGTCGAACGACGCGTAGCCGAGCACCCCCTGGACCCGGAGAACGGCCGGCTGCCGCGCCGGGGCCGAAGCCGGATGCGGCTCGCGGACCGGCGGCGCCGGGGCCGGACGGGCCGCGGGCTCCGCCGTGGACGGCTCGGGTGCCGGCCCGGAAGATGCCTGCTCCCGCGCCGGCAGACCGTCGGCGACGACGAGGGCACCCTCGCCCAGGCCGAGCCGGCGCGGGCGCTGCGGCGAGGGACCGGTGAGGATCCGGTCGTAGACGTACTCGTAGAGCTCGTCCACGGTGATCCGGCCGTCGCCGTTGAGGTCGGCGGCGCCGGAGGACAGGCCGGCGATGATCGCCTCGGTGAAGTACGACGGGCGGACCTCGGCCGACGCGGCGTCCTCCAGGCTGACCTCCGAGTCCCCGGAGGCGGTCAGGACCGCCAGGCGGCGCCCCTGCGGAATCCCGGTCACCAGGGACTCGACGTTCACGGCGGCGCCCGACCGGGCCTGCATGCCGTCGATGAAGGCGCCACTGAAGCAGCAGTCGATCAGCATCAGCGTCGACTTCGACCGGCTCGCGTCGACCCGGTCACGCACCCAGTCGGCCGACACCGACGTGGAGCTCAGATACTCCTTCTCCGTGTCCGCGAACGCGAAGTGCAGCCGCCCCCGGTCGTCCTGGATCCCGTGACAGGACAGATAGAGGATGTTGATGCCGTCGGTGGTCCGGGCCCGTGCCAGGAAGCCCTCGATCGCCCGCTGGGCGGTGCGGCTCGTGCAGTCCAGTTCGGTGCTGACGTCGTAGCCGCAGGAGCGCGAGTGCCTCAGCACCTGTTCCAGGTCCTCGACGTCGCGGCGCGGCGACCGCAACGACGCCAGGGTGGGGTCGGCGAAGGTGGTGCATCCCAGCAGCAGTGCCCGGCGGGGAGGGGAACCGCTCATCGCCCGGCGTCGAGCCGCCGCAGATAGGCCGCCACCAGTTCGTCGCGTTGCGCCTTCGTCACGTGGCCGCGGAAGCGCTGCCCGTCGATCTCCAGCTCGATGTCGTCCGGCTGCCGGCTGAGCCACGAGGCGACGACACCCATCAGCGACTCCAGCACCACCGGCGCGAGCGTCACCGCGAGCGCGCCGACGGCGAGCACCTCGCCCGACTTGGCGCCCGCGGGAGCCGGTCCCCCGCTCGCCGGTCGCGCCTCGTCGACGTCCGTGGCGAGGATCGCCGTCCGGAGCTGGCGTGCGCGTTCCCCGGCACGCTCGGCGTCGCGATCGGTACTGATCACCCGCATGTCGAGTGTCAACGTGTCCATGTCCATCATTCCGCCTCGGCCGGGATCAGCATGGATGACATCGACCCTAACGACCGAACCACGGGTTGCGTCGCTTCCCCGGGGGATTTGCCCCCGGCGCGCCGCCGCTGACGCCACCGCCGGGCGGGTGAAGCGGATTGCGCGCGCCGAGGCGGTGCCCGGAACGGGCACCGCCTCGGCGGGACGCTCAGCCGCGCAGGCTGCAGGGGGCGAAGCGCTCGAGCCCCTCGGGCTTGGCCGCGTGCCGGCCGATCGCCGTCTCGATGCGGTTCAGGGTCGCGACCCGCTTGTCCTCCAGCGGGCCCAGGATGGCGTTGCGGACGAAGTTCGGGCCGCCCTGGCCGACACTGGTCGCCAGGCGCCGGTTCGCCTCGGCGATCTGGGTGTCGAGCAGCGCCAGGTTGCGCGACACCTCGTCGCGGGCCTGGGCCGGGACGGAGGGCAGCCCGCTCACCGCCGGGCAGTCGACGGTGGGGGCGGCACCGGAGCTGCCCGCGCCCGCCTGGGGCGGGGCGGTCCTGACGGCGGTGGCCTCCGGTGCGGGAGCGGGCGCGCCGCCACCGTTCAGCGTGCAGGCGGCGAGCTTCTGGACGTCGAGGTCCGGCTTCGGCGCGGTGCGGCCGATCGCGGTGGCCATCCGGTTGATGGCGGCGACGCGCTTGTCCCTCAGCGGGCCGAGGATCGCGTTCTGGACGAAGTTCGGGCCGCCCTCGCCGGCGCTGGTGGCCAGGCGCCGGTTCGCCTCGGCGATCTGGGTGTCGAGCTGCGCGAGATTGCGCTCGATCTCCGCCCGGGCGGCGGCGGGAACGGCGCCCAGCTTGCCGGCGACCGCGGGGCAGGACACCGTGGGTGCGGCACCGCGTACCGCGGCCTTGTCGCCGGCCGCGGCCACGCCGAGCCCGGCGCCGGTCAGTGCCACGGCGACCGCGACGACGCCGGCGACCTGCCAGCGGCGGGTCGAACTACGGGAGAGTTGCATCTTCGCCTGAGCCTTCCTTGTCAGAGGACCTCGGCAAGCAGTACGGGAGCGCTCCCATCGCAGATCAAGGCCTCCCCCGGGCTAAGAAAGACTTAAGCCGGCCGGCACCCGTGCCGCAACCGCCGGCGGTGAAAACCGGTGATGACTCGCGCCGGGCCTCAACCGGCCGGCGGCGGAGACCGATGAACGCGGGCGACACCGTCGCCCGAAAGACCGGAGCCGAGATGCGATCGCTCACCGTGCGCCCCACCGGGGTGGAACGTACCTTCGACGAGGGACGGCTGATCGTCACCAAGACGGACCGCAAGGGCGTCATCCAGTACGCCAACGCGTTGTTCCTGGAGCTCTCGGCCTATCCGGAGGAGCAGGTGATCGGCCAGCCGCACAACGTGATCCGGCACCCCGACATGCCCCGGGTGATCTTCAAGCTGATGTGGGACCGGCTGCTCACCGGACAGGAGATCTTCGCCTACGTCGTGAACCTGGCCGGGGACGGCGCCCACTACTGGGTCCTCGCGCACGTCACGCCGTCCGTCGACGGCCAGGGTCAGGTCATCGGCTTCCACTCCAACCGGCGCTCGCCGGACCGGTCCGCGGTGGCCGCCGCGGCGGACCTCTACGCCCGGCTGCGCGCCGAGGAGCAGCGCCACACCCGCCCCGCCGACGCCGTGGAGGCGTCCGGCCGCCTGTTCGACGCCCTCCTCGCCGAGCGGGGCCAGAACTACGACGAGTTCGTATGGTCCCTGACCGCCGGCACGACGACCGTGGGAGCCGACCGATGAAGCTGCTGAGCTCCCGCCCGGCCCCGGCGGAGACGGACTCCGAGCTGGCCGCGTACCGGGCAGCCGTCGGCGCCCTGCTCGCCACGCTGGCGCGCCTGCAGGCCGGCGACCTCGAGGCCCGGGTGCCGCAGCTGGACGGCCCCGCCGAGCTGCGACAGCTGCGCGACGCGTTCAACGATGTCATCGACGTCAACGACGCCTTCGTGCGCGAGTCCGCCGCGTCGCTGGCGGCCGCGAGCCGCGGCGAGTACCACCGGCAGTTCCTCTCCCGGGGCCTGCACGGCGCCTACCGCGACGCGGCGAACGGCATCAACGACGCCCGCGGGCACATGGCCCGAACCGCGGCGATGGTCGCGCAGAGCGACACGGACCGGATGGCCCTGGCCGAGCGCGTCCAGCACGTCGCCGAGCAGGTGGCGGCCGCCTCCACGGAGCTGGGTGCCTCGTCGGAGGCGCTGGCCACCTCCGCCCGGCATGCGGTGCGGCGCGCCGAGGGCGCCGTGGTGACCATGGAGACCCTGGAGCGCTCCTCCCAGCAGATCTCCGAGGCGGTCTCGCTGATCAAGCGCATCGCGGCCCAGACCCGGCTGCTCGCGCTCAACGCGACCATCGAGGCCGCCCGGGCCGCCGAGGCCGGGCGCGGCTTCGCGGTGGTGGCGAGCGAGGTGAAGACGCTGGCCGACGAGGTGAACCGCTCGTCGGACGACATCTCCGCCCAGGTCGACAGCGCCCAGCGCGCCGCCGCGGACGCGCTCGTGGCCATCCACGACGTCGCGGGCGTGATCGCCGAGATGGACCAGCAGGTCGCCGGCGTGGCGGCGGCCGCGAGCGGCGGCACGGACAGCCGGCAGCAGGGCCTGTCCGACATGGCCGAGACGCTGCGTGCCGAGATCCAGCGCCTGACGGGCGACGGCTGAGCCGGGCATCAGTCCGCGGCGAGGATCTTCCCGTCGAGTTTGCGGAAGCCGTCGGCGACCAGGGCGCGCAGCACGTCCGGGTCGATGTCCGCCAGGCGCTTCAGGTAGAGGCAGGACTTGCCGGTGCGGTGCGGGCCCAGCCTGGCGAGCAGCTCCTGGTCGAAGCCGGCCGGGAGATAGACGGTCAGCGCGGTCTTGCGCGGGGACAGGCCGACCGGAGGCCAGTCGCCCTGCCGGCCGGTGGCGTACCGGTAGCGGTAGCAGCCGAAGCCGACGATGTTGTCCCCCCACATCTCGGGGACGGCACCGGTCGCCTCCGCCATGAGGGCACAGAGCGTCTGTGCGTCGGCCCGCCGCTTCGGATCCGGTACGGCGGCGAGGAAGTCCCCGACGCTCGCACCGGTCCGCGCGGTCTTCAGTTCTGCCACGTTCGACCCGCCATCCCGGTGACCGCTCGTGTCGCCATGACCACGCGACTGTAACCCGGCGGCGGTGAACGCCGCCACAGGCACGCGAGACCCGCTCACCTTCCCCCGGCGTCGGTCCGGCGGATCGCCTCGACCAGGATGGCCAGGCCCTCCCGGGCCTCGTCCTCGGTCAGGGTGAGCGCCGGACCCATGCGCAGCACGTTGCCGTAGAGGCCGCCCTTGCCGACCAGCAGCCCGCCCCGGCGGCACTCGTCGACGACGCGGACCGTCGCGGCCGGGTCCGGCTCGGTGGTGCCCGGGCGGACGAACTCGACGGCGAGCATCAGGCCGCGGCCGCGGATCTCGCCGACGATGCCGGCCTCGCCGGCGCCGGCGCGCAGGCCGTCGAGCAGGATCTTGCCGACGGTCTTGGCCTGGTGCTGCAGGTCGTGCGCCAGCACGTAGTCGAGGACGGCGTTGCCGGCCGCCGTGGAGACCGGGTTGCCGCCGAAGGTGGAGAAGCTGGTCGCCGGGACCGCGTCGACCAGCTCCGAGCGGCCGACCACGCCGGCGAGCGCGAAGCCGTTGCCGATGCCCTTGGCGAAGGTGATCAGGTCGGGCTGCACGTCGTGGGCCTGGTACCCCCAGAAGTGGTCGCCGGTGCGGCCCCAGCCGGTCTGCACCTCGTCGGCGATGAACAGGATGCCGTGCTCGTCGAGCTCCTTCTTCCACGCGCCGAACAGGCCGTCCGGGGCGTGCACGAAGCCGCCGACGCCCTGGATCGGCTCGGCGATGAGCGCGGCCACCTCGCCGGCGGTCGTGGTGGCGAGGACCTCGCGCAGGTCCTCGACGGCCGCGTCGATGTGCTCGGCGTCGGACAGCCCCGCCAGCCGGCCGCGCAGCCGGTCGCCGGAGTGCAGCCAGCTCACCGACAGCGGGCTCAGGCCGCTCGCCGACCAGCTGCGGTGCCCGGTGATCGCCATCGCGCCGAAGGAGCGGCCGTGGTAGCTGTTGCGGACCGCCAGGATCTGGTTGCTGCGGCGGTAGTTGGTGGCGAACAGCAGCGCCGCCTCGTTGGCCTCGGTGCCGGAGGTGGTGAAGAAGACCCGCGCGTCCGGGATGCCGGAGAGCGCGGCGATCTTCTCGGCCAGCTCGACCTGCTGCCGGATCAGGTACAGCGTGGAGCTGTGCACCATGCCGGTGGCGAGCTGCCGCTCGACCGCCTCGCGCACCTCGGCGACGTCGTGGCCGAGCATCGTGGTCAGCACGCCGCCGAAGAAGTCCAGATAGGATCGGCCGGCGCTGTCGGTGACGCGGCGCCCGGAGCCTGCGACCAGCTCGATCGCCTCGTCGCCGTAGTACGTCGCCACCCACGAGGGCATGACGGCCCGGTGCCGGGCGAGCAGATCGTCGGTCATGGGGTCTCCAAGAGTCGGGGGTGGGATCGGAAGCCTGCGGCTATCGCCAGCCGCGCGGGTGGGGCCGGCTGCGGACCCCGCCGCCGGATCCGGCCGCGGCGGCGGCGAAGATGTCGGCGAGAGCGGCGTGGTCGTCGCGGATGAGGCCGGCGGTGATGCGGACGTGGTGCTCGTCGAGGGGTGTGACGGCGAAGGGTGAGCCGGGTGCCACGGCGATGCCGTGCGCCGCGAGGGAGAGCAGCGCCGCCTGCTCGTCCGCGACGGTCATCCAGAGGTTGATCCCGTCGGCCGCGGTGGCGCGCACGCCGCGCTCCGCGAGCTCGCGGAGCAGCACCGCACGCCGCTGGGCGTACGTGTCGCGCGCGGCCTCGATCTGCGCCGCGGCCTCCGGCGAGGTCAGCAGGTCCAGGAGCACGGCCTGCAGCAGGCGGCTGGACCAGCCGGGGCCCAGCAGGCGCCGGTCGGCGACCGCGGTGATCACCGCGGCCGGCCCGCCGAGCGCCGCGAGCCGCAGGTCGGGGCCGTGGCTCTTGGAGAAGCCGGCGATGTGCACGGTCCGGTCCGGGAGCTGGGTGCCGAGGCTCACCGGCGGCGCGGAGGCGATGGCCCCGGCGTGGTCGTCCTCGACGATCGTCACCTGCGGGTAGGCGGCCAGCTCGGCGGCGAGCTCGGCGACCCGGCGGGCGGAGAGGCCGGCCCCGGTGGGATTGTGTGCCCGCGGCTGCAGGAAGACGGCGACCGGCTCGTACGCCGTCAGCGCGGCGCCCAGCGCGTCCGGCCGCATGCCGTGCTCGTCCATCGGCACGCCCACCACCGTGGCGCCGGCCGCCTCCAGCAGGTCCAGCACCGGCGGGAAGGTGGGGTTCTCGACGAGCACGTGGTCGCCGAAGCGCACCACGGCCGCGATCACCCGGTCCAGGGCGTCGAGCGCGCCGTCGACCACGGTCAGCCGTTCCGGCGGGTACGGCCAGCGCTGCCGCAGCACCGTCTCCAGTGGAGGTAGCACGGCGGCCTCCAGGTAGCTCGTGGTGAGCTGCGCGTCGCCGATGCGCGCGAGCGAGCCGGTGAGGCTCGGCAGCAGGTCGTAGTCGGGCACCCCGGTGGAGAAGTCGCGGGTGACGTTGCCCAGCCCGCTCGCGAGGCGGGTGTAGCGCATCCGTCCGCGCGGCAGCACCGGGGCGGCGACGAACGAACCGGACCGGCCGCGGGTCCGGATCGCCCCGGCCTGGGCCAGGCTCTGCCATGCCTCGCTCACGGTGGTCGGGCTGACGCCCAGCGCCCTCGCGACGTCGCGCACGGTGGGCAGCCGCGCGCCGGTCGGCAGGTCTCCGGCGCTGACCAGACGGCTGACCGCGGCGGCGATGCCCCGGGCACTGCGGTCGTCGACCGCGTCCGCGATGAGCCCGAGCATGCCGTCTCCCGAACATTTGGTAACACGCGAACCATTGTCCGCCTGGCGCTGTGTCATTAGTGTCCTACGACATCGGCCCCCGATGTCAAGCAGGGCACAGGGACCATGACGGCAGGTGAAGTAGATCACCATCGAGCCGTGACCCAGGCCACCGCCGTCGACAGGACCTACGGAGAGGGAAGCCAGTATGAGCAGGGTGGTCCGCGCCGCCCTCGTCCAGACGACCTGGACGGGCGACAAGGAATCGATGATCAAGGCGCACGAGGACTATGCTCGGCAAGCCGCCGCCCAGGGCGCGAAGGTGATCTGTTTCCAGGAGCTGTTCTACGGCCCTTACTTCTGCCAGGTCCAGGACGCCGCCTACTACGAGTACGCGGAGTCGGTTCCCGGGCCCACCACCGAGCGCTTCCAGGCGCTGGCGGCCGAGCTGGGCATGGTGATGGTCCTGCCGATGTACGAGCAGGAGCAGCCCGGCGTCCTCTACAACACCGCGGCGGTGGTCGACGCCGACGGCTCGTACCTCGGCAAGTACCGCAAGCACCACATCCCGCAGGTGAACGGCTTCTGGGAGAAGTTCTACTTCCGCCCCGGCAACCTCGGCTTCCCGGTCTTCGACACCGCGGTCGGCAAGGTGGGCGTCTACATCTGCTACGACCGGCACTTCCCCGAGGGCTGGCGCGCGCTCGGCCTGAACGGCGCGGAGATCGTCTTCAACCCGTCGGCCACCAGCCGGGGCCTGTCGTCGTACCTGTGGCAGCTCGAGCAGCCGGCCAGCGCGGTGGCCAACGAGTACTTCGTCGGCGCGATCAACCGGGTCGGCGTCGAGTCGCTCGGCGACAACGACTTCTACGGCCAGTCGTACTTCGCGGACCCGGAGGGCAAGTTCGTCGGCGAGGTGGCCGACACGTACAAGCCGGAGCTGGTGGTCCGCGACCTCGACATGAGCCTGCTCAAGACGGTCCGCGACCGCTGGCAGTTCTACCGCGACCGCCGCCCGGACGCCTACGACGGGTTGGTCGCGCCGTGAGCATCCTGATCAAGGGAGGGACGGTCGTCGGGCCGACCGGCGGGGTCGCGGCCGACGTGCTGGTGGACGGGGAGACCATCGCGGCGATCTACGCGCCCGGGCGCGGCCCGGCGGAGGGCACCGAGGTCATCGACGCCACCGGGAAGTACGTGATCCCCGGCGCGGTGGACGCGCACACGCACATGGAGCTGCCGTTCGGCGGCACGCACGCGAGCGACACCTTCGACACCGGCACGAAGGCCGCGGCGATCGGCGGCACCACCACGATCGTCGACTTCGCGGTGCAGCGCTACGGCGAGGTGGTCCAGGACGGGCTGGCCGCGTGGCACGGCAAGGCCCAGGGCAACTGCCACGTCGACTACGCCTTCCACATGATCCTGGGCGGGGTGGACGACGAGTCGCTCAAGGCCATGGACCATCTGGTCGCCGACGAGGGCATCACGAGCTTCAAGCTGTTCATGGCGTACCCGGGGGTCTTCTACTCCGACGACGGCCAGATCCTGCGCGCGATGCAGAAGGCGCGGGACAACGGCGCCATGATCATGATGCACGCCGAGAACGGGCCCGCCATCGACGTCCTCGTCAAGCAGGCCCTGGAGCGCGGCGAGACCGACCCGGTCAACCATGGGCTGACCCGGCCGCAGGAACTGGAGGCCGAGGCGACCAGCCGGGCCATCTGGCTGGCGTCGGTGGCCGCCGACTGCCCGCTCTACATCGTGCACCTGAGTGCGTCCAAGGCCCTGGAGCAGGTACGCCACGCCCGCGACCTGGGCCGCAACGTCTTCGCCGAGACCTGCCCGCAGTACCTGTACCTCACGCTGGAGGACCAGCTCGGCGCGCCCGGTTTCGAGGGCGCCAAGTGGGTCTGCTCGACGCCGCTGCGCAGCAAGCACGAGAACCACCACGCCGACCTCTGGCAGGGCCTGCGCACCAACGACCTGTCGGTGGTGTCGACCGACCACTGCCCGTTCTGCTTCAAGGACCAGAAGGAGCTGGGCCGCGGCGACTTCTCCAAGATCCCGAACGGCATCGGCGGCGTCGAGCACCGCGTCGACCTGCTCTACCAGGGCGTGGTGGACGGCAAGCTGTCGCTGGCCCGCTGGGTGGAGACCATCGCGACCACGCCGGCGCGGATGTTCGGGCTCTATCCGCGCAAGGGCGTCATCGCGCCCGGCTCGGACGCCGACATCGTGCTCTACGACCCGAACGGGCGTACCCGGATCAGCGTCGAGACGCACCACATGAACATGGACCACTCCGCCTGGGAGGGCTGGGAGATCGACGGCAAGGTGGACACCGTCCTCTCCCGCGGCGAGGTGATCAGCTCCGGCGGCGAGTACACGGGCCGCGCCGGCCGGGGCCGCTACATCCCCCGCGGCCTGTCCGACTACCTGCTGTAGGAGACCCCGTGCACGAGATCAGACACTGGCTCGACGGTACCGCCGTCGAAGGCACGAGCGGCCGCCGGCTGCCCGTCTTCGACCCGGCGACGGGCGAGCAGCAGGCGTACGTGGTCGCCGCGACCGCCGAGGAGACGGCCCGCGCGGTGGCCTCGGCCCGCCGGGCGTACCCCGGCTGGCGGGCGGCGTCGCTGTCCCGCCGGGCCGAGGTCATGTTCCGCTTCCGTGAGCTGGTCGACGCCCACCGCAAGGAGCTCGCCGGGCTGATCAGCGCCGAGCACGGCAAGACGGTGGCCGACGCGGCCGGCGAGCTGGCCCGCGGCCTGGAGAACATCGAGTTCGCCGCGGGCGCGCCGCACCTGCTCAAGGGCGGCTACAGCGAGCAGGCCTCCACCGGCGTGGACGTCTACTCGATCCGCCAGCCGCTCGGCGTGGTCGCCGGCATCACGCCGTTCAACTTCCCCGCCATGGTGCCGCTCTGGATGCTCTGCAACGCCCTGGTCTGCGGCAACACGTTCGTGCTCAAGCCCAGCGAGAAGGACCCGTCGGCCTCGCTCATGCTGGCCGACCTGCTGCGCCAGGCCGGGCTGCCGGACGGCGCCCTCAACGTGGTGCAGGGCGACCGCGAGGCCGTCGAGACGCTCGTCGACCACCCGGACGTGCAGGCGCTGTCGTTCGTCGGGTCGACCCCCGTGGCGCGCGCCGTCTACGAGCGGGGCACCCGCGCCGGCAAGCGGGTGCAGGCGCTGGGCGGCGCCAAGAACCACATGGTGGTGCTGCCGGACGCGGACATCGGCGCGGCGGCCGACGCGGCGGTCAGCGCCGGGTACGGCTCCGCGGGCGAGCGCTGCATGGCGGTCTCCGTCGTCGTCGCCGTCGGCGCGAGCGCGGACCCGCTGGTCGAGGCGATCAAGGAGCGGGTCGGCCGGATCGCGGTCGGCCCGGCCACCGACCCGTCCGCCGAGATGGGACCGCTGATCAGCCGCGAACACCGGGACCGGGTCGCCGGCTACCTGGCCGAGCCCGGCCCGGCGGAGGTGGTCGTCGACGGGCGGTCGGCGCCGGTCTGCGACCTCCCCGGCTTCTTCCTCGGCGCCTCGCTGGTGGACCGGGTGCCGACCGACTCGCCGCTCTACACCGACGAGATCTTCGGCCCGGTGCTGGCGGTGGTGCGGGTGGACACCTACGAGGAGGCCCTCGCGCTCGTCAACGCCAACGAGTTCGGCAACGGCACCGCCATCTTCACCCGCGACGGCGGCGCCGCCCGACAGTTCCAGTACGACGTCGTGTGCGGCATGGTGGGCGTCAACGTGCCGGTACCCGTACCGGTGGCCTACTACAGCTTCGGCGGCTGGAAGTCCTCGCTCTTCGGCGACCTGCACATGTACGGGCCCGAGGGCCTGCAGTTCTACACCCGCGCCAAGGTCGTCACCGCACGCTGGCCCGACCCCGCCACGTCCGAGATCGACCTCGGCTTCCCGAAGGTACGGTGAGCGCGATGGACATCGGTGTCGTCCTGCAGTGCGACCCGCCGTCGAGCGAGGTCGTGACGCTGGCGAAGCGCGCCGAGGAGCTGGGCTTCAGCCACGTGTGGACGTTCGACTCGCACGTGCTGTGGCAGGAGCCGTTCGTCATCTACAGCAGGATCCTCGCGGAGACCTCCCGGGTCGTCGTCGGGCCGATGGTCACCAACCCGGGCACCCGGGACTGGACGGTCATCGCCTCGCAGTTCGCCACCCTCAACGAGATGTACGGCAACCGGACGATCTGCGGGATCGGCCGCGGCGACTCGGCGCTGCGGGTCCTGGGCCTCACCCCGAACACCCTCGGCCAACTGCGCGAGAGCGTCGGCGTGATCCGCGGGCTGGCCAGCGGCGAGACGGTGACCGTGCGCGACCGGGAGCTCCGGTTCGCCTGGGCCCCGCACAGCAGGCTGGACGTGTGGGTGGCCGCGTACGGTCCCCGGGCTCTGGCCCTGACCGGCGAGGTGGGCGACGGCTACATCCTGCAGCTCGCCGACCCGGACATCGCGGCCTGGATGATCACGGCGGTCCGGGCCGCGGCGCAGCGGGCGGGCCGCGACCCGGCCGCGGTCAAGTTCTGCGTGGCGGCACCGGCGTACGTCGGCGACGACCTCGCCCACCAGCGCGAGCAGACCCGCTGGTTCGGCGGCATGGTGGGCAACCACGTCGCGGACATCGTCGAGCGCTACGGCAGCGACGGCGCCGTGCCGCAGGTGCTGACGGACTACATCAAGGGCCGCCGCGGCTACGACTACGCCGAGCACGGCCGGGCGGGCAACTCGCACACCACCTTCGTGCCGGACGACGTCGTGGACCGCTTCTGCCTGCTGGGCCCGGTCGAGAACCACCTCGCCCGGCTGGCGGAGCTGCGCGAGCTCGGCGTCGACCAGTTCGCCCTCTACCTGCAGCACGACGACAAGGAGGGCACGCTCGAGGCGTACGGCAAGGACGTCATCCCGGCGCTGGCCTGAACCGCGCGGACACTACAGCGAGGTCAGCCGGGCGGCGAGGGCGACTGCGGCGAGGTCGCCCTCGCGCAGGCGCGACGCCGCCTCGGCCTCACCCAGGCTGGCCAGGCGCTCGGCCGCGGTGTCGAGGAGGCGGTCGTCGCCGCTGGTGAGCAGCTTGCGGGCGAGGTTGGCCTGGATCGGGCTCAGCTCCGCGTACGCGCACTGGTCGAGCGCCGTGACCGTCTCCTCGTCGAGGGTGCCGGCCAGGGCCCGCTCGGTGACGATGCGCAGCAGCCAGGACGGCCACCAGCTGTACCGGCCGAGCAGGTGGCCGGACCGTACCGCCTCGGCCGGGGACTGACCGCCCTCGAGCAGCCGCAGCGTCATCGGGATGTCGAAGCGTTCCAGGCGCAGCGCGGTGACGAACAGGCGGCGCAGCTTGGCGGTGCCGACCAGGCGCTCGGCGCGGGCCGCCGCCTCGCCGTAGTCGCCGCGCAGGGCGGCCAGCACGATCGCCGCCTCGTCGATGGCGATGGCGGCGCCGGTCGAGCGCTCCTCGATGCGCGTCAGCGTGTCCGCGAGCCGCTCGACGGCCTCCCGGGCCTGTTCCGCCCGTTCCTCGTTGGCCGGGCGTTCCAGGTGCCGCACCACCGCGTCCGCGGCGATGGCGACCTCCCGGCGCAGCAGCGGCGCCGCGATGTGCGGGCCGACCAGCTCGCTGAGGCCCTCGACCAGGTACGCCCGGTCGAAACGGTCCGACTGTTCCGGGAACTGCGCCCACCACGACGCCAGGTGCACCTCCACACCGACCAGGGTGGCGGAAACCGGGCCGGCGTGGGACCGAAACGCGGGGACTCACGCTCGCGGGCCCCGGCGCTCGGCGCGCCGGGGCCCGCTGCGGGCGGCTCCCGGACGGATCAGTCCTCGGGTGGGGTCAGGACGACCGTCGCCGAGCCGCTCTGGGGCGGGCTGCCGGAATCGGTGTATTCCGCTACGAAGACGGCGCTCAGGTTGTCCGAGCCCGCGTGGCCGCCGTCGATGAAGGTGGTGATCGAGCCGGAGCAGCCGGACGCCGTGGAGAGCGGATGGCCGTGCTGGTCGTGCCCCAGGATGTAGGTCACGGTGACCCGCGAGCAGTCGACCGGCTGGTCGTCGGCGACGGCGACCTGGAACGGGACCGTGTCGCCGAACTCGAAGGGCTGGCCCTCGGCCGGCGTCACGAAGCTGACCCTGGGCGCCAGGGTGCCGACCGGCAGGAGCACCTCGGCGGACGCCCAGCGCCCGGTCGGGTCGGTGACCTTGAGGACCGGCCGGTAGTTGCCGTTCTCGGTGAACGTGTGGACCGCGTGCGGCTGCCGCGAGTCGACGATGCCGTCGGCGTCGAAGTCCCAGGCGTAGCGCAGGGTGTCGCCGTCCGGGTCGGTGGTGCCGGCGCTAGAGAAGGTGACCGTCAGCGGCGCCTGCCCGGTGGCCGGGCTCGCCGTGATCCGCGGGACGGGAGTCCGGTTCCCGCGGACGTAGTCGATGCGCGCGAGCTGGGCCTCCGGGTTCTCCGAGAAGTAGCCGTCGCCGTACTCGAGGACGTAGAGCGCGCCGTCCGGCCCGAACTCCAGGTCCATCGGGTTGTCGAAGACGACGGACGGCAGCACCGGGGCGATCGCGGTGACCTCGTGGCCGGCGCCGAGGGTGAACTCCTTGACATAGTCGCGGGTCCACTCGTAGAAGAGCGGCTTGCCGTCGTAGTGCTCCGGCCACTTGGTCGCCGACGGGTTGTTCTCCTCGTAGCGGTACGCCGGGCCGCCCATCGGGCCGATCCCGCCGACGCCCAGCTCGGGGAAGCGCGGGCTGGGTCCGTACCCGTAGCTGACCTCGGCCTTCTCCACCGGCGGCAGCGTGCGCAGGCCGGTGTTGCGCGGCGAGTCGTTCACCGGGGCCGCGCAGTTGAACGGCGCCCCGGAGGTGTGGGTGGCGAAGTCGTAGTCGACGTAGGGCAGGTCCGGTGCCACGCAGTAGGGCCAGCCGTAGTTGGCGGGCCGGTCGACGGCCATCCAGCGGCCCTGCCCGGACGGTCCCCGCGCGGGGTTCGGCAGCTGGGCGTCCGGCGAGTAGTCGCCCAGGTAGATCACGCCGGTGGCCTTGTCGACCGCAAAGCGGAACGGGTTGCGCAGGCCCATCGCGTAGATCTCCGGCCGGGTGTACGCCGTACCCGGCGGGAAGAGGTTCCCCCTCGGGATGCGGTAGGCGCCGGTGGGGGTGACCGTGATCCGCAGGAGCTTGCCCCGCAGGTCGTTGGTGTTGGCCGCGGAGCGCTGCGCGTCGAAGGCCGGGTTACGGTTCGCCCGCTCGTCCAGGGGCGCGTAGCCGTCGGAGGCGAACGGGTTGGTGTCGTCGCCGGTGGACAGGTAGAGGTTGCCGGCCGCGTCGAAGTCGATCTTCCCGCCGACGTGGCAGCAGATGCCGCGGTCGGTGGGCACCTCGAGGATCTTCTGCTCGGTGCCCAGCGCGAGCCTGGTGCCGTCGAGCTTGAAGCGCGACAGCCGCATCACGCCCTTGAAGGGCGCGAAGTCCTCGGCGGTGCCCTCCTCCGGCGCGTCGCCCTCGTTGACCGCCGGCGTCGCCGGGTCGTCGGTGGGGGTGTTCAGCCGCGGCGAGTAGTAGACGTAGACCCACTTGTTCGCCGCGAAGCCGGGGTCGATCGCGATGCCCTGCACGCCTTCCTCGTCGTGCTGGTAGACGGGGATGGTCGCGGCGAGGACGTTGCGGCCGGTCCTCGGGTCGTTGATGCGCACCTCGCCCTTGCGGGCGGTGTGCAGGACGCGTTTGTCCGGCAGCACGGCGAGGGCGATGGGTTCGCCCGGGAAGTCGTCGAGCGTGACCTTCTGGAACTGCGAGTCGGGCGGCGCGGCGGCCGCGGGCGCGGCCGAGACCGCGGTCGTGGGGGCCGTCAGCGCGGTCACGACGAGCGCGAGCGCGGGTACGGCGGCGAGCGGACGCTTCATCGGCGCTCCCCCTAGAACCGCAGGGTGGCGAGGTAGTCGTAGCCGACCTCAGCGGTGACCAGAGCGTCCGCGGGCGTCCGCGGCGGGCTGCCGGCGTCGTCGCGCTCCACGATGTACTCCGCCAGGCCGGCCTCCCGGGAGTGCTCGAAGATGCGCGCGAAGTCGATGAGCCCGGCGCCGGGATCGGCGAAGCCGCCGGTGTGCGCGAGGTCCTTGACGTGCACCTGGCGGATCCGCCCCCGGTTCTCGGCGATCAGGTCGACCGGGTCGCGGGCGCCCCGGAAGGCCCAGAAGAGGTCGACCTCGAGGTGGACCAGCTCCGGGTCCGTCTCGCGGGTCAGGATGTCGTAGCCGGTGGTGGTGCCGCCGTCCTGGCGGGCGAACTCGTTCTGGTGGTTGTGGTATCCGAAGCTGAGGCCGTACTCGCGGGCGAGCGCGCCGGCCTTGTCGAGGTCGCGGGCGAAGGCCCGGTAGACGGCGCCCTCGCGGATCGGCGAGCCGTCGGGGCGCGCGCCGAAGTACGGATGGACGATGTACTTGGTGCCGACCACGAGCGCGTCCCTCAGCGTCTTCTCCCAGGCGGCGGCGTCGAACGGCTGAGGTATGCCGGCGTGCCCGGACGTGGCCCGCAGGCCGGCGCGGTCGAGGGCGGCCCGGAACTCGGCCGCCGTCCGCCCGGCGAAGCCGGCGTGCTCGACCCGGGTGTAGCCGATCTCGGCGAGGGCGGCGAGGGTGCCGTCCAGGTCGAGGACGAGCAGCTGGCGCAGCGTGTAGAGCTGGACGCTGATCCGGTCGAGCGGGACGCGCGACGGGCGCGAGCCGGTGGCGGCCCCGGCGGGCGCGGCGCCGGGCGCGGTGGTGCCGAGGGCGGCCGCGCCGGCCGCGGCGGCGCACAGGATCCGGCGGCGACTGACGGTGGACTCGTTCTGCATCGCTTGCACTGCCTCCCGGTCGGTGGGGCGGGATGGACGTGGGCACGCGGAAACGGCCGATCTGGCCACGGCCGGGGGCCGGGTGCCACGACGGGACGGATGGTGCATCGAGATTCTTCGAAGACTGATGTAATCACACGTTTCCGCACCGCGACGGAAAGAATCTTCGGAATATGCAAAAGTTTTGCCGGCGGGATACCTAAGTCCCCGTCAAACGGGGCAATTGGGCGGGTCAGCCCGCGGCGACCGCCCGGCGCTGCGCCGTCAGCAGCTCGCTCATCGCGCCGGCCGACATCGGCCTCGCCAGGTGGTAGCCCTGGCCGTAGACGTACCCGAGGGCGCGCAGCTGCTCCGCCTGCGCCTCGTTCTCGATGCCCTCGGCGACCGCCTCCAGGCTCAGCGCCCCGGCGAGCTGGATCACCGCACGGGCGACCGCCTGGCGCGCGTCCCGGCAGGCGGCGTCCACCTCGTCGAACTCGAGGCCGTCCACGAACGACTTGTCGAGCTTCACGATCGCCGCCGGGAACGCCCGCAGCAGGCTGAGCGACGACTCGCCCGTGCCGAAGTCGTCGAGCGCCAGCCGGACGCCGGCCCGGTCCAGCTCGTGCAGCGCCCGGGAGACCTGGTTGCCGCGCAGCACAGCCGACTCGGTCAGCTCCAGCACCAGGTGGTCCGAGGTCAGCCCGGTGTCGCGGAGCGCGTCGCGGACGTCCGTGACGAAGTCCGGGTCGTGCAGCTGCCGGGCCGAGACGTTGACGGCCACGTGCCGCGGCGCGTCCGGGCCGAAGGCGGCCAGCCACTGCGCCGTCTGCCGGCACGCCTCGCGCAGCACGTAGCGGCCCAGCTCCATGATCAGCCCGGTGCGCTCGGCGGCCGGGATGAACTCGGCGGGCGACACGAGGCCGCGCTCCGGATGGTTCCAGCGGACCAGCGCCTCGGTGCCGACGAGCTTGTTCGTGCCCAGATCCATGATCGGCTGGTAGAACACCTCGAACTCGCCGCGCTCCAGCGCCCGGCGCAGCTCCCCGCCGAGGCGCATGTGCGCCGTGACGGGCTGGGCCATGCCGGGCACGTAGCGCACGTACGCCGCCTTGCCGCGCTGCTTGGCGGCGTACATGGCGACGTCCGCCTCGCGCAGCAGGCTGTCGACCGAGGCGCCGGGCTCGGCCGTCGCGATGCCGATGCTGGCCTGCACGAGCAGCCGGTGCTCGCTGATCGGCTCGGTCAGGGCGTCCAGGATCCGCTGCGCGACCGTCTCGCCCAGGGTCGTGCCGCCGACGAGCAGCACGGCGAACTCGTCGCCGCCGATGCGCACCGGCAGGCCGTCCGCGGCGGCCCGGTCGCGCAGCATCGCGGCCAGCGACACCAGCAGGTGGTCGCCGACGTCGTGGCCGAGCGAGTCGTTGACGGTCTTGAAGTCGTCGAGGTCGACCAGGAGCACGGTGACGCTGTCCCCGCGCTCGAGCGCCTCCTGCATCCGGGCGCGGAACATGGCGCGGTTGGCCAGGCCGGTCAGCCCGTCGTGGCTGACCTCGTGCTGCAGCCGCTCCTCGTGGGCGCGGATGTTGCGCAGCAGCACGGCGTTGTCGCGGAAGGCCAGGAACTGGCGGACGATCACGAGCACGCTGACCGCGACCGCCGCGGCCAGGGCGAGCCGCCCGGGCCACCGCAGCTCCCCCACCGCGACCGCCACCACCGGCAGGTCCACCGCGGCGACCGCCAGGTACGGCAGCAGCTGCGAGGAGCGCCGCGACGTGCGGCGGCGGCCGACCGCCGCGTTCCACTGCGCCCGCACCGCCAGCACCAGCAGCATCGGCCCCAGCGGCAGCACGACGGCCTGCGAGGGCGGGCCGCCGGCGTCGCCGTACGTGGTGGCCAGCACCGCCACCCCGGCCGCGGTGAGACCGATGGCCGCGACCAGGCGCAGGGCCGTACGGTCGACCGACCCGTCGCTGAGGTACGCCACCTTCGTCATGCCGGCGACCGACAGCAGGAAGGCGAGGCCGATGAGGCCAAGGGTGTGGTTGCTCCACCGCTCCTCCGCGGTGATCATCGGCGCCAGGCCGAAGTGCCAGAGCGGCGTCGCGCAGCCGAGGAAGGCGATCGTCCGGTCGAGGTTCATCCGCCGCCGCTCGGCGCCGCCCGCGGTGTCCACCGGCACCCGGCCGACGGCCCACATGGCCGAGGTGAAGCCGAGCGCCACGCACGCCGCGGAGAGCAGCGTCATGTCCGGCGGATCGTCACCCTCCGAGTACAGGAACGCGTTGACGGCCATGAGCAGGTAGCCCACGGTCATGAACACGGCGCCGATCAGCAGCATCCGGCAGAACCGGCGGGCGTGCGGGTCGTCGCGCACCACCCGCCACAGCCGGCACAGCGCGACGAGCGCGACCATCCCGCCGAGCGGCACGCCGAGATAGCCGATGGCGACCGGCCCCGCGCCGGAGGTCCGCCAGACAGCGAACCACACCCAGCTGGCGAGCACGAGGCCGGCGACGATCCACACATAGCGCAGCGGTGCGCGCTCGTCCTCGGCCATGCCGCCCTCGATCGGCCACCCGGCCGGACGCGTTAGGAAAACGCCCGCCGGCGACCCGCCGGCGGGTCGGCCGAAAGGCAGAGGGTGGTGGCGCAAGGCCGGTCCCGGGCCAGATGTGCCGCGGGTACGGCCTTGGCGATGCTGACCGGGCCGTGCCGGCCGAGCAAACCAGGGGGAAACATGACGTCCGGGCCGTACTCTTCCGACACCGCGCCGCTGGCGCACACCGACGTACTGGTCCTCGACTACCTTGCGGCGCTCTGGGCCGCCGGGGAGGATCTCGATCCGGACCTGCGCGACGAGCTGATGACGACCGTCGCCGACTACATCGCGATGCGCCGCTCGGCCGGGGGCGAACCGGCCGACGACCCCTCCTGGATCCTGCGGCGGCTCGGGTCGCCGGAGTCGCTGGTCGCCGCGGCCCGGCGCGGGCGGATGCCGGCCCACCTGAGGCGGCCGGTCGCCGCTCCGGCCGGGCCCGCGCCGGCGCCGCCGACCTCGGCGGGCGGGGAGTACGCGGGCCTGGCCCTGCTCGCGGGCGGCAGCGTGCTGATGCCGGTGGTCGCGCCGCTGGCCGGGCTGCTGCTGATCTCCGGCTCGCCGCGGTGGAGCGCCGCACAGAAGACGGCGGCGTGGGTGCTGGCCACCGGGCCGGCGCTGCTGGGGTTCGCGCTGGTCGTACTGGCCGCGATGTTCGGCGGCGGACCGGAGGCACTGGTCGTCGCCTACCTGATGACGATCGGCGGGGCGTTCGTGGCCGCCCTGTCCCTGCTGCCCGGCATCACCGCCCGCCGCAGCTACCCCCGCGGCCAGTGAGGCGGTGACCGGCGAGGTCACTGCGCCGTCAGGGCGTGGAGGGGGTCGTTCAGCAGGCTGCCGAAGGCGAGTTCCGCCGCGCCGATCAGCGGGGCGTCCGCCCCCAGGGAGCCGGCGCGCAGCTGGAGGTGCTCGCGGGAGGCCGGCAGCGCCATCGAGTCGAGGCGGCGGCGTACGGTGCCCGCGCCCGCGGCGTAGACCTCGCGCAGCGTCCCGCCGAAGACCACGAGGTCGGGGTTGAAGACGTTGACCAGGTTGGCGACGCCGAAGCCCAGCCACTCCGCGACCCCGTGCAGGGCGTCGCGGGCGACGGCGTCGCCGAGCGCGGCCGCGCGCAGCACGGCGAGCGGGCTGGTGCCCGGCGCCGCCCCGGCACGCCGCAGGAGGGCGTCCGTGCCGGCCTCGGTCTCCCAGCAGCCGCGGGACCCGCAGCCGCAGCGCCGGCCGCCCGGGTCGACCACCATGTGCCCGACCTTGCCGCTGCGCCCGCCGTGCCCGACGACCAGCCGGCCGCCGGTGACGATGCCGGCGCTCAGGCCGCGGTCGCCGTGCAGGTAGAGCAGGTCGTCGACGCCGGCCGCGACGCCGCGGGTGTGCTCGGCCAGCGCGGCGATGTCGGCGAGGTCGCCCGCCACGAAGCCGGGCCGGCCCGGCCGGGCGTCGCCCAGCTCGGCGTCGAGCGCCGCCACGAGGGCGTCGTCCGCGCCGGCCACCCGGACCGTCCCGTCCGGGTCGCGGATGGTGTCGGCGACCGCGACGGCGCCGCCGGCGTAGCGGATGCCGTCCTCCCCCGCCATCCCGCGGACCAGATCGGCGAGCGGGGCGACGGCGTCGAGCGGGGAGGAGCCGTACGGGCGGGGCGTCTCCCGCTGGTCGAGGATGCGGCCGCCGAGGCCGATGCGGGCCGCGCGCAGGCGCCTCGGCTCGATGCTCAGCGCGGTGGCGCAGACCCGGGTGGCGCAGGGGCTCACCACCAGCGAGGGCCGGCCCGCGCGCCGCGCGGTGGTCGGCACCTCCTCGGTGACCAGCCCGGCCGCGGCGAGGTCCCCGGCCAGGGCCCCGATCGTGCTGCGGTTGAGCCCGAGCCGGCCGGTCAGCTCGGCGCGGGAGGTGGGCCCGTGCAGGTGGACGTAGCGCAGGACGGCGCCGAGGTTCTGGCGGCGGATCTCCTCCTGCCCGGCGGCGGGCGCGGGCGGCGAGGGCTGCTGCTCGGGAGCGGGCGCGTCGGGGCCGGCTCGGCGCAGCCCACGCCGCAGCGGTATGGCCACGAGGAGCTCCCTGGAAGGACACGGACGCGGGTGGGGCACGGCAAAGGGTCCCCGGAGACGGACTCCGGGGACCCCAAGGGCCGTCAGCTGGTGCCTGGCGGACTCTACTGCTTGGTGAGCGGCGCGAGCTTCGGGTCGTTCGCGTACGCCTCGGCCGCGTTGTCCTTCGTCACGGCGACCGGCGGGAGCAGGTACGTCGGGACGATCTTGGTGCCGTTGTTGTACGACTTGGTGTCGTTGATCTGCGGCTCGGTGCCGGCCTGGAGGGCCTTGACCATGTTGATGGTCTCCTTCACCAGGTTCCGGGTGTCCTTGTTGATCGTCATGTACTGCTCGTCGTTCATGATCGACTTGATCGACTCGACCTCGGAGTCCTGACCGGTGACGACCGGGACCTTCTTGCCGGCGCTCTTGATCGACTGGATGATCGCGCGGGCCAGGGTGTCGTTCGGCGACAGGACGCCGTCGAGCTCCTTGCTGCCGTACGTCGAGGTCAGCAGCTGGTCCATGCGGGCCTGCGCACCCTCGGCCTTCCAGCCTTGGATGGCGGTCTGCTTGACGTCGGTCTGCTTGGAGCCGACCACGACGTTGCCCTTGTCGATCTCCGGCTTGAGCACGTCCATCGCGCCGTTGAAGAACACGCCGGCGTTGTTGTCGTCCGGCGAGCCCGAGAACAGCTCGATGGTGTACGGGCCCTTCGGCTTCTTCTTCTTCATGCCGTCCAGCAGGGCCTGGCCCTGGAGCTGGCCGACCTTGAAGTTGTCGAACGCGACGTAGTAGTCCAGGTCCGGGGTGTTCAGGATCAGGCGGTCGTACGCGATGACCTTCACGCCGGCCTTCTTGGCGGCCGCGACCTGGGTCGACAGCTGCGCGGCGTCGGTCGCGCCGATGACGATGACCTTGGCGCCCTTGGTGGTCATGGCGGTGATCTGGGCCTGCTGGTCGGCGACCGTGGTGGACGCGCCGGCGTACTGCACGTCCGCCTGGAAGCCGGCCTCCTTCAGGCCGTTGGTGAACAGGTCACCGGCGAGGACCCAGTTCTCCGAGGTCTTCGCGGGCAGCGCGACACCGATCAGGGAGTTCGCCGCGAAGCCCTTGGCGTCGCCGCCGCTGCCGCTTCCGGTGTCACCTTCGCGGCCGGAGCCGCAGGCCGTGAGGGCCAGCATCGCGACGGCGCCGACGGCCACCGTCTTGCCGAGGAAATTGCGCATGGGAGGTGTTGCCCTTCTTCTCGTGGGGTGGTGCGGGGTGAGAGGGGGTCGGTGGGCCGTCAGCCGGCCACCGTCGTCTCGGCGGGCTGGCTGCCCGCTTCCGACGATGAAGCCGGTACGGCGATTGCCTCCCGGCGGAACGGGCGGGTGATGCTGCCGATGATCGAGAAGCGGCCCTGGCTCTTGTTGTAGACGTCCAGGGCTACGGCGAGCAGCAGGACGAGACCCTTGATGATCTGGACCCGGTCGGTGCCGACGCCGAGCAGTTGCAGGCCGTTGTTGAGCACGGCCATGACCAGACCTCCGACGATGGAGCCGGAGATCGTTCCGATGCCGCCGGAGACCGCCGCGCCGCCGATGAAGACGGCCGCGATCGCGTCGAGCTCCCAGTTCAGGCCGTCCTGCGGGCCCGAGGCGGCGGAGCGGGCCACGAAGATCATGCCGGCCAGCGCGGCCAGGATGGACATGTTCATCATGACGAAGAAGTTGACGCGCTTGAGCTTGACGCCGGAGAGCTCCGCGGCGCGCGAGTTGCCGCCGACCGCGTAGATGTGCCGGCCGCCCGCGGTGTTGCGGGTGTAGAAGCTGTACGCGATCACCAGCACCACCAGGATGAGTCCGGAGACCGGGAAGCTGGTGCCGACCCGGCCGCCCGCGAAGCGCAGCGTCACGAAGATCAGGACGCCGACCATGATCGCCATCCGGATGCCCGAGACCCACAGCGGGGTGGGCTCCGCGTTCATCTCCTTACGGGTACGCCGGCCCTGCAGCTCCCGCCAGACCACGGCGACGCAGGCGGCGAGGCCCAGCAGCAGCGTCAGGTTGTTGTAGCCGGTGTTCGGGCCGATCTCGGGCAGAAAGCCGCCGCCGATGTCCTGGAAGCCCTCGGGCACCGGGATCGTGTTCGCGTTGCCGACGTACTGGTTGGCGCCGCGGAACAGCAGCATGCCGGCCAGCGTGACGATGAACGCGGGGACGCCCCAGTACGCGACCCAGAAGCCGTGCCAGGCACCGATGACGGCGCCGAGGCCGAGGCCGAACAGGATCGCCACCGGCCAGGGCAGCGACCACTCCGCCATGGACTTGGCGACCATGATGCCGACGAAGGCGGCGACCGAGCCGACCGACAGGTCGATGTGGCCGGCCACGATCACCATCAGCATGCCGACGGCCAGGATGAGGATGTAGGAGTTCTGCTGGAAGAGCGCGATCAGGTTGTCCGACCGCAGGGTCAGGCCGTCGCCGAAGCCCACACCGAGGTTGTTGGCGGTGAGGAGCTGGAACAGCAGGACGATCGCCACCAGCGTGAAGATCATCCCGAACTGGCGGGCGTTGGAGGTCGTGCCTCCGAACAGGTTCTTCTGAAGGTCCTTGAATCGGCTCATCGGCTCTGCATCTTCTTCGTCGAGGTCATCTGCTTCATGAGGGTCTCCGGGTCCGCGTCCTCGCGGGCGATGTCGCCCGTGATCTGGCCTTCGAACACGGTGTAGATGCGGTCGCAGAGCCCGATCAGCTCGGGCAGCTCCGAGGAGATGACGATGACGCCCTTACCCTGGTCGGCGAGCCGCTGGATGATGCCGTAGATCTCGTACTTCGCACCCACGTCGATGCCGCGGGTGGGCTCGTCGAGGATCAGCAGGTCGGGGTCCGTGAACATCCACTTCGCCAGGACGACCTTCTGCTGGTTGCCGCCGGACAGCTTCGCCACGCCCTCGTCCACCGTGGGCGCCTTGGTGCGCAGGTCCTTGCGGTAGGCCTCCGCGGCCCGGTACTCGGCCACCTGGTCGAGCACGCCGCGCTTGGTGATCTTGGAGAGCTTGGCGGCCACCGTCGACGTCTTGATGTCGTCGAGCAGGTTCAGGCCGATCGCCTTGCGGTCCTCGCTGACGTACGCCAGGCCGTGGTGGATCGCGTCGGCCACCGACTTGAGCTGGATCTCCTTGCCGTCCTTGACGATCCGCCCGCCGAGGTAGACGCCGTACGAGCGGCCGAAGATGCTCATCGCCAGCTCGGTGCGCCCGGCGCCCATGAGGCCGGCGAAGCCGACGATCTCGCCGCGGCGCACGTGGAAGCTCGAACCCTTGCAGACGAGCCGCTCGGCGGAGATCGGGTGCCGGACGGTCCAGTCGCTGACCTCGAAGAAGACCTCACCGATCGACGGCGTGTGGTCCGGGAACCGGCTGCCGAGCTCGCGGCCGACCATGCCCCGCACGATCCGGTCCTCGTCGACGCCGTCCCGCTTGATGTTGAGCGTCTCGACCGTCCTGCCGTCGCGCAGGATGGTGATCTCGTCGGCGATCGCCTCGATCTCGTTGAGCTTGTGCGAGATCATGATCGAGGTGATGCCGCGCTCGCGGAACCCGCGCAGCAGGTCCAGCAGGTGCTGCGAGTCGTGCTCGTTGAGCGCCGCGGTGGGCTCGTCGAGGATGAGCAGCTTGACGTCCTTGGCGAACGCCTTGGCGATCTCCACGAGCTGCTGCTTGCCGACGCCGATGTCCTTGATCAGGGTGTCCGGGTCCTCGTCGAGACCGACCCGGGCCATCAGCTCGAGCGCCCGCCGCTGGGCGGCCTTCCAGTCGATCGCGCCGCGCTTGCGCGGCTCGTTGCCGAGGAAGATGTTCTCGGTGATCGACATGTCGGGGATGAGCGCGAGCTCCTGGTGGATGATCACGATGCCGGCGCGCTCGCTCGCCCGGATGTCCGAGAACCGCGCCTCGGCACCCTGGTAAACGATGTCACCCGCGTAGGTGCCGTACGGGTAGACGCCGCTGAGCACCTTCATGAGCGTCGACTTGCCGGCGCCGTTCTCCCCGCAGATGGCGTGGATCTCGCCGGCCCGGACCACCAGGTTCACGTCGGAGAGCGCCTTGACGCCGGGGAACTCCTTGGTGATGGAACGCATCTCCAGGAGGATGGGGGCGGTAGTCATCGCACGCACCACCTCGCGATCGTCATGATGCCTCCGGAGGGGGAGTCGGGGTCGTTCCGATGTTTTGTTGCCGACGGCAACCTATTCCGCAGTGTGACGGCTCCGCAAGCGGCGAGATCCACGCTCAGGTAACGATCCGGCAATGAAAAGAGCGGGCTGCCGTAACGGCAACCCGCTCTCGTTCGGTACAAACCGTCATCCAACGGCGACCGGCACCCGGTCGGATGCCTGGTCAAGCTCCTTTCGGAGCTTTTCTCCCTCGATGTCGACGTTCGGCAGCAGGCGGTTCAGCCAGCCCGGCAACCACCACGCGGAGCGACCGAGCAGGGAGATCACGGCGGGCACGATCGTCATCCGCACGAGGAACGCGTCGATCGCCACGCCGACCGCCAGCGCGAAGCCCATGGACTTGATGACCGGGTCCTCCAGCAGCACGAAGCCGGCGAAGACCGAGATCATGATGAGCGCGGCGGCGGTGACCACCCGGGCGCCGTGGCCCATGCCGCTGATCGTCGCCTCCTGTGGCGTCTCCCCGTGCACGAAGTCCTCGCGCATCCGCGAGACCAGGAAGACCTCGTAGTCCATCGCCAGGCCGAAGAGGATGCCGATGAGCAGGATCGGCAGGAAGCTGATCAGCGGGCCGGGCACCGACAGGCCCACCAGGTCGGCCAGATGTCCCTCCTGGAACACCAGCACGGTGACGCCGAAGGTCGCCCCCACGGTGAGCAGGAAGCCGAGCGCGGCCTTGAGCGGCACCAGGATCGACCGGAACACCAGCATGAGCAGGAGCACCGACAGGCCGACGACGAGCAGGAGGTAGACCGGCAGGGCGTCGGAGAGCTTCTCGGACACGTCGATGCCGATCGCGGTCTGCCCGGTGAGCGAGACGTCCGCGCCGCCGAGCCCGCGGGTGCGCTCGCGCACCTCGTGCACCAGCGTCTCGGTGGCCTCCTCGGTCGGCCCGGTCGTCGGGATGACCGCCAGCAGCGCGGTGCGCTGGTCCCGGCTCAGGTTGGGCGGGGTGACGGCCAGCAGGTCCGGCGTGCCCTGCAGGGCCTTGGTCACCTCGCCGACGGCGGCCCTGGTCCGCTCCGGCGAGTCGGTGGAGACCACCAGCGCGAGGCGGCCGTTGAAGCCCTTGCCGAAGCCCTCGGTGATCAGGTCGGCGGCCTTGCGGGCGGCGGTGCCCTCGGGGCTCGCGCTCGCGTCCGGCAGCGCGACCCGCATGTCGGCGGCCGGCAGCGCCAGCGCGCCGAGGCCGAGGATGCCGACCAGGATCACGGGTACGCGCAGCTTGGTCACCAGGCGCGCCCAGCGGAAGCCGAAGCCCTCCCCGGCGGCACCCGCGGTGGGCGTCCCGCGCAGCCGGCGGGGCAGCACCCGGGCACCGGCGAAACCGAGCAGCGCGGGCAGCAGGGTGACCGCCACCAGGACCGCCACCGCGACCGTGCCGGCGGCGGCCAGGCCCATGACGGTGAGGAACGGGATGTCGACCACCGCGAGGCCGGCCAGCGCGATGATCACGGTGATGCCGGCGAAGACCACCGCGGAGCCCGCGGTGCCCACCGCCCGGCCCGCGGCCTCCTCCGGGGCCATGCCCTCGGTCAGGTGCTGGCGGTGCCGGGAGGTGATGAACAGCGAGTAGTCGATGCCGACGGCCAGCCCCAGCATGAGCGCGAGGACCGGCGCGGTGCTGGTCAGCGAGACGACGCTGCTCAGCGCGTACAGCCCGGCCATGCCGGCGCCGACGCCGATGAGCGCGTTGAGCATGGTCATTCCCGCCGCGACCAGCGAGCCGAACGTGAGCACCAGCACGACCAGCGCGATGACCACGCCGATGGCCTCGGTGCCGCCGACCTCCGGCTCGGCGTTCATCACCTCGCCGCCGTGCTCGACCCGCAGGCCCTTGCCCTCGGCGGCGGCGCCGCTGCGCTCGTACGCCTCGCGCTGCTCGTGCGTGACCCCGTCGGCGCGCTCGGCGAACTGGACCTGGACCAGGGCGTGGCGGGCGTCCTGCGACAGCGCCTTCACCTGGTAGGGGTCCACGGCCCCGACCACGCCCGGCAGCGCGGACGCCTCCTTGACCAGGCCCTGCACCGCCTGTTGGAGCTCCGGCTCCATCAGCGTGCGGCCCTGCGGAGCGGCCACCACGATGGTGCCGGTGGCGCCGCTGGCCTCGGGGAACTCGTGCCGCAGGGCGTCGATCGCGCGCTGCGACTCGGTGCCCGGCATGGTGAAGTCGCTCGCGGTCGGTCCCTTGAAGGCCAGCGCCGCTCCGCCGAGGGCGGCCAGCAGCACCAGCCAGACGATGACCACCAGCCCGCGGCGGCGGAACGAGAACCGGCCGAGCCGGTACAGCAGGGTTGCCATGTCAGTCCTTGTCGTGAGGGTGGATCAGGGCACGCCGGGCCACGCCCACCAGGGCGGCCCGCAGCTCGGTGGGGTCCCGCTCCTCGTCGACGACCACGGTGACGATGCCGGAGAGGACCACCTCCGCGGCGACGCAGGCACCCGGGTCGGTGGACCGGGCGGCGAACGCGGCGCAGAGCGCGTCGGTGAGCGGAAGCAGGCCGGCGAACGCCGGTTCCTGGAGGAACTGCGGGATGCCGCCGTAGATGAGCGTGGCCTCCCGGCGGTGGCGCAGGACCAGGTCGACGAAGCCGTCGATGGCGGCCGCCTGGGCGGCGGTGTCGCCGAGCGGCTCCAGGCTCGCGACCAGCTCGCCCAGCTCGCGCGCGGCGGCCTCGACGAGCTCGGCGAGGATCGCGTCCTTGCTGGCGAAGTGGTAGAGCAACGTCGCCTTCGAGCACCCGACCCCGGCGGCGATGTCCTGCAGGGAGGTGCCCTTGTACCCGAAGTGGGCGAACCGCTCGGCGGCGACGCGGAGGATCTCCTCCCGGGTGCTGACGCGAACCATGATCCCAGCATGCCTGACCGATCGGTCAGAGACTGGCCGATCGGTCAGGAAAGTGGGGCAGGTTACACGGCGGCGCCCACCGGCTCCGCGGGACGCACCCCGTCGCCGGAGTCGTCCGGGCCGGTCACGGCCTGTTTCGGCACGCGCCCCGCGACGTCGCCCGGGGTGCCGGCGGGGGCCGTGCGGCGCCGCAGGCCCGCTGCTGTCAGCATGCCAGCGGCGATGACCGCCACGCCGGCGATCGCGTCGAGTACCCAGTGGTTGGCGGTGCCGACCACGACCACCGCGGTGATCGCGGCGTAGAGCCCGCCGAGCACCCGGGGCAGCAGGCCGGGCACCGCCCACGCGACCCAGAACGCCCAGCCCACGTGGAGCGACGGCATCGCGGCGAGCTCGTTGGTGAGGTGGCCCAGCCCGGCGGGCGCCGACGCGTGGCTCGACCACCAGCCCAGGTCGGCCGTGCTCGCGAGGGTGTCGGCGTACCCCGTGGGCATGAGCCGGGGCGGCGCGGTGGGCAGCAGTACGTAGCAGACCAGGCCGAGCGCGGAACCGATGATCAGGCCGTTGCGGGCCACCGGATAGCGCTCCGGGCGCCGCCGGTAGAGCCACACCAGCACCAGCGGGGTCACGAGGTAGTGCAGTGCGGCGTACCAGAACGACATCGCGGCGGCCGCCCACGGCGTGCCGGTCACGGCCCGGTTGAGCCAGGCCTCGACGTCCAGGCGCAGCAGCCGCTCCACATCGAGCACGCCGGCGGCGGTGGCACGCGCCCCGGCGAGATCGGGATCCGCCAGCATCCGCGCCCCGCTGTACGCCGCGAACGCCCCCAGCAACAGGACGATCTCCCGCCATCCTCGTCGTGACATCCCGTACCTCCCCCGTCGATCGATCGAGGGAAGCGTGGCGTAACGACAGTCTGGACGGAATCTGGCGCCCGGCTGAATGGGATCTAGCTCACCTCCTCCTTTCGGCCGGGTGCCGGCAGGCGGCTACTTCGGCGCGTCCGGCCCGGTGGACACCCTGCCGCGCGCGAACGGGTCGCCGTACTCGCGGACCGCGGCCCGGGCGTACGCCTGCTGGAAGGTCGCCACCCGCTCGGCGCGGCCCCGGCCGAGGAAGCTGACGAACCAGTGCAGCACGGCCGTCACCCGGTTCTTGAAGCCGACCAGGTAGAGCAGGTGGACGGCGAGCCACATCAGCCAGCCCACGAAGCCGGAGACGTGCACCTTGCCGATGCTGGCCACCGCGTGGAAGCGCGAGATGGTCGCCATGCTGCCCTTGTCGAAGTAGGTGAACTTCTGGCCGGTCTCCCGGCCGGCGAGGCGGCGCTTGATCTGGTCGGCGGCGTGCCGTCCGCTCTGGATGGCCACCTGGGCGACGCCGGGCAGGTTGTCGAGGGCCATCATGTCGCCGACCGCGAAGATCTCCGGGTGCCCGGGCAGGGTGCAGTCCGGCTCGACCAGGATCCGGCCGGCCCGGTCGGTCTTCACCCCGGCGGCCGCGGCGAGCTTGCCGGCCAGCGGCGGTGCGGCGACGCCGGCGGCCCACATCTTCGTCATCGACGAGATGCGCTCGCGCCCGCGCGGGGTGTCGACGTCGATGCCGGTGGCGTCCACGCCCACGACCTTGGTCTCCAGCTCCACCTCGACGCCGAGCAGGTGCAGCTGGCGCAGCGCCCGCGTGGACAGGCGGTCGCCGAAGGTCTTCAGCACCGCGTCCACGGCGTCGATGAGGATCACCCGGGCCCGCCGCGGGTCGATGTGCTTGTACTGCCCGGGCAGGTTGCGGTGGGCCAGCTCGGCGATCTGCCCGGCCATCTCGACGCCGGTCGGGCCCGCGCCGACCACGACGAAGGTCATCCACCGTTCCCGCTCGGCCGGGTCCTCGTGCAGGTCGGCGAGCTCGAAGGCGCCGAAGATCCGGGCGCGCAGCTCGAGCGCGTCGTCGATGCTCTTCATGCCGGGCGCATGGTCGGCGAAGCCGTCGTTGCCGAAGTAGGACTGGCTGGCGCCCGCGCCGACGACGAGCGTGTCGTACTCGACCGTGTAGTCGATGCCGGGCGCCGAGACGAGCACCTTCTTCGCCGCGACGTCGACGTCGGTGACCCAGCCCAGCTTGACGTCCACGTTCCGCTGGCGCTTGAGGATCTCGCGGATCGGCGGTGCGATCTCACCCTCGGAGAGGATCCCGGTCGCGACCTGGTAGAGCAACGGCTGGAAGAGGTGGTACGCGGTGCCGTTGATCAGCGTGATGTCGACGTCGGCCCGGCGCAGCGCCTTGGCGGCGAAGAGGCCCCCGAACCCGGCTCCGACGATCACCACACGATGCCGTCGAGCAGTTCCTTGCGCCATCTGGGCCTCCGGTGTTCGTGGTTCTCCCCCGCGTACGGTACCAACGCGGGGACGGGCGATCGGCTGGTCGCGCCCACCCTGTACCCGAGGTCGCGGCATGGGCACATCTTCGTGAGGACAGTCACCCGGTTCGCCGTCAGGAGCAGCTGTGCTCCCAGTGCCAGCCGATGAAGGCGTGGCGCAGCTGCACGCTCTGGCGGCACGTGGCCGTGCCGTCCGCCGCGACCGTGACGGAGGTCTCGTGGGTGTTGTGGTACCAGCGGCCGGTCGGGTCGAAGATGCCGCGATAGCCGAACTCGGCGCGGGTGGTGACCGTGGAGCCGGTGGTCCGGGCGACGTCCTGCACCGTCCACCCGGCGTTCCAGGGCTCCCGGTTGACGTGCGTGTCGTAGGTGGACGACGTCGCATCGGTCCGGGTGGTCAGCGAGGTCATCAGAATGTTGCAACAGTCGTACATGTCGGAGGAGGTGCGGTAGGCCCGCGGCCCGGCCTTGGTCCCGGCCACCGCGGCAACCTCCACGCGCCCGTACGCGACCTGGCAGTTGCCGTCCACGACGGCGGTGCGCCGCACCCGCCGGCCCTCCGCGGGCAGGGGAAGGGAGTCGTCGATCCGCAGCCGGCCGCACTCGCGCCGGGCGGGCTCGGCCGCGGGCGCCGGGGAGGCGGGCGCGGTCAGCAGTCCTGCCAGGGCGAGAGCCGCCGCACCGAGGGCCGGGATCGATCGCCGCATCTGGTTCTCCTCACACGAGCCGTCTTCGGGTCCGGCGAGGATTCGATCACACTCCCCGCCGGGCCGCAGTGCGGCCGGGGTCCGGGCGGGCACGCTCGGTTAGAGTTCCGGGCATGAGCCTGCCGCCACTGTCCATCCTGGAGGTCGCGCCGGCGGAGCGGGGCCGCACCGCGTCGGAGGCCCTGGCCGCCACGGCCACGGCCGTCCGGGCGGCCGACGAGCTCGGCCTGCGCCGCGCCTGGTTCGCCGAGCACCACGGCGCCCCGCTCATCGGCAGCGTGGCCCCGCCCGTGCTGATCGCGCACGCGGCGGCGACCACGTCCCGGCTCCGGGTCGGCTCGGGCGGGGTGCTGCTGCCGAACCACGCGCCGCGGGCGGTCGCCGAGCAGTTCGCCACGCTGGACGCGCTGCATCCCGGCCGGATCGACCTGGGGATCGGCCGCGGCCCCGGCACCTTCGACGCCTCGGTCGTCGCCGCGCTGCGCCGCGGTGCGCCGCCGGCCACCGCCGACGACTACCGCGCGGGGATCGTCGAGCTGCTCGGCTACCTGTCCGGCGACGGCGGGCCAGCGCTGCTGCCCGGCTATCGGGCCGCCGTGCAGCCGTGGTTGCTGTCCTCCAGCACGGCGGGGGCGTCGCTCGCCGGCGAGCTGGGTCTGCCGGTCGCGTTCGCGCACCACATCCGCCCGCAGAACACCGCGGAGGCGCTGGACCGCTACCGCGAGGCCTTCCGGCCGTCGCGCTGGCTCGACCGGCCGTACGTGATGATCGCCGTGGAGACGGTCTGCGCCGACACCGACGCGGAGGCGGACGCGCTCGGCCGCCCGCTGGACCTCGTCAAGGCCGACCTGTTCGCCGGGCGGGCCGACCGGCCCCTGCTGCCGCCCGCCGAGGCGGCCGAGGTCACCCTGCCCGCGGAGGTGCAGGAGCGGCTGCGCGACTACCGTGCGCAGCAGGCACACGGCTCACCCGCGACCGTGGCCGCGCGGCTGGCGGCGCTGGCCGCCGCGACCGGGGCCGACGAGATCATGCTGTCGACCACGGTCTACGACGCGGCGGCCCGCCGGCGCTCGCTCGAGCTGGTGGCGAAGACCACCGCCTGAGCCTCAGCTGCGCACGAACACCGCCACGGATCTCGCCGGGACGGTGAAGGTGCCGGTCGCGGCGGCGAAGGACGCGGTGCGCACGGCGGGATCCGCCGCGGCCCGCTGGACCGGGTGCAGCTCGACGTGCGCGCCGCGCAGCGCGGGGACGGCCTGGGTGGCGGTCGCCGGGGTCGCGTTGAAGACCACCGTGAGCGACGTCCAGTGCGGGTCGAGGCCGCGCGCGTCGAGGGTCATGGTGATGACGCCCGGTGT
This sequence comes from Couchioplanes azureus, assembly GCF_014648355.1. Lineage (GTDB taxonomy): Bacteria > Actinomycetota > Actinomycetes > Mycobacteriales > Micromonosporaceae > Actinoplanes > Actinoplanes azureus. The sequence continues at coordinate 124,834 of NZ_BMQY01000011.1, read as the reverse complement.
CTCGGCGGTGCCGGACAGCGGGAACGACAGCCGCTTCTGCACCTCGGCGGCGTCCGGCAGGGCGAACACCGGCGACGAGCGGCGGATGCTCAGCAGCTCACGGTAGGTGGCGTCGGCCAGGCCGATCGCCGCGCAGTCCGGCGTCAGCGCCGGGTCGGCCAGCAGCGGCTTCGCGTACGGCCACTTCGCCTCGTTGTCCGCGGCCGGGGGCAGGCCGCGGCCGAAGCCGTTGCCCCGGGCGCAGTCCCACTCGATGCGGTTGAACCAGTCCCCGGAGTTGTACGAGTTGCGGTCCAGCGACTTCGACCGCAGCCGCTCGCTGCCGGTGGCGGCGAAGCCCGTCCCCTGTCCCAGCACGGTGGTGGCCAGCGCCAGCGACTGCATGCGGGCCCGGTCGGTCGCCGACGTGCGCTGCGGCAGCTTGAAGGCGAGCGCGTCGTACAGGATCTCGTTGTCGTGGGCGTCCACATAGGTGACCGCCTCGGCCGGCGCGGCGGCGTACCCGGCCGGCGAGCCGTTGTAGTCGATCTGCGCGCCGGTCTTCACCGTGCCGTCGGAGGCGGTGAACGAGTACGCCGCGAGGTTGCCGCTCAAACCGACCTTGACGAGGTCCTGGTAGTGCCGCAGCCGGGCCCGCTGCTCCTCGGCCGTCCCGTTGACCGGGTCGCCGTTGGGGTCGGTGAACAGGCCGGTGCCGAAGCCCTGCACCCTCGGGTTCTCGTCGAACGGGCCACCGCCGCGGACGGCGTCGCGCAGCCGGTCGTTGAAGGTGCCGATGCCCGTACCGGCCAGGTTCGCCTGGGTCGCCTGCTCGAAGCGCGCGTCGCCGGCCACCTCGCCGAAGTCCCAGCCTTCGCCGTACAGCAGGATGTTCTTGCCGTCCACACCGTCGCGGGCGAGGGTCAGCCGGTCGAGGGCGGCCCGCACGGCCAGGATGTTCGCCTTGGGGTGGTGGCCCATCAGGTCGAACCGGAAGCCGTCCACCTTGTACGCCCGCGCCCAGGTGACCACGGAGTCGACCACGAGCTTGCCCATCATGGCGTGCTCGGGAGCGGTGTTGGCGCAACACGTGGAGTTCGCGACGGAGCCGTCGGCGAGCAGCCGCTGGTAGTAGCCGGGGACGATCTGGTCCAGCACCGAATGGGGATCGGTGCCGGCCGCCGAGGTGTGGTTGTACACCACGTCCATGACCACGCGCAGGCCGGTGCCGTTGAGCGCGGCCACCATCCGCCGGAACTCCTTGGTCCGCGCCGCACCCTCGGGATCCGGGGCGTAGCCGCCCTCCGGCGTCGTGTAGTGCAGCGGGTCGTATCCCCAGTTGTAGCCGTCGGTGTCCGCCACCGCCGCGACGCACTTCTGCTGCTCGGCGGAGTCCGGTGGCAGCGCCGCGAGGTCGCAGGCGGGCTGCTTCTGGTCGGCACCCCGCTCCGGGATGGTGGCGAAGTCGAACACGGGCAGCAGGTGCACGTGGGTGGTGCCGGCCTGCGCGAGCCGCCGGAGGTGCTGCATGCCGGCGGAGCCCGGGTCGGTGAACGCCGCGTAGGTGCCCTGCTCGGAGAAGTCGCGCACGGACAGCTCGGTGATCTGGGCCCGGCCGGGCGGCGCGGGCTTGCGGAGCCGGTGCCAGCCCGCCGGGGCCAGGGCCGGATCGGTCAGGTCGGCGATCTGGCTGTGGGTCGAGTTCGCCGACAGCGCCAGCGAGTACGGGTCGGTGACGCTCGCCGTGACGACCGTGCGGGCGGCGGGCTGCCAGGCGGTCACCCGGTACCGGTAGTACCTGCCCTTCCAGTCCCGGGCGCCGGTGACCGACCAGACGCCGGTCCGGGCGTCGCGGGTCATCGGCACGACCCGGACCGCCGAGCCCGGGGTGTCGGAGAGCTCCAGCTGCACCGACGTCGCGGTCGGCGCCCACACGGCGAGCCGGGGACGGCCGCCGTCGAACACCGGGCCGAGCCGCGCGCCCGTGGCGGCGGAGTAGACGTCGTCGAGCACACCGGCGATCTGCACGCCGGTCGCGGCGAGCAGCTTGCCCTGCGCGTCGCGCTCGGTGACCGCGACCTGCCCCTTGACGATCTCGCGGACGTCGGTGCGGCGCGGGAGCGTGAAGGCGCCGTACTGCCACAGGTGCGGGAACTTACGCCGCTGCGCCTCGGTGAGGCCGTTGCGCTGGGCCTTCAGCCGCAGGCTGTGCTCGGGTTTCGCCGGGTCGAGGCCGCCTCCCGGGGCCCAGATCAGGTCGTAGACGCGGCCGTCCGTGCCCGCGCCGACCGGTTCCAGGCTGCCGCCGGTGCCGGTCTTCCACGCGATGGTCGCGCGGTCCAGCCAGACGGCGGCGGACTTGGCGAGGTCCACCTCTCCCCCGCCGCCGGCCTTGCGGACCGGGGGCACCAGCCGGTCGGGGACGCCGGAGAGCAGCCACACCTCCCGCCCGGCGGAGGCGAGGTCCAGCCGCTGATCCCCGGGCAGGTCCTTGAGATCTCCCTTGTGGATGATGTAGTTCAGCCCGGTGGCCCCGGCGGCGAGCGGCACCCGGAAGGTCACCCCGAAGGAGTCGGAACCGGCGGGCGGCAGCGGCGCCGACCAGTCCGTCGGGTCCGCGGCGCCGTCCCACACGTGCAGGCCCCAGCCGGTGTAGTCGCCGTCGGCGCGGCGGTAGTGGATGATCGCCGTGTTCTCGTCCTGCACCACCGGCGGCGGCTCGGTGCCGATCGCCGGATCGCCCTGCTTCAGCCAGATCTCGGGATGGACCGCCGGGTCGAGGAAGCGATCCGCGGCGACGTCCTTGGTGCCGTTCTTGTCGACCACGACGAAGCCCACGTTGCGCGCGCCGGGCTTGAGCTTGACCCAGGCGAAGCGGCCGTACGCGTCGACGCCGGCGAACGGCTGCCCCTGCGGCCACGGGGTCTGCGCGGACTGGTCGACGTCGCCGAAGGCGTACAGGCTCCAGTCGTCGTAGTCGCCGTCCGGCCGCTGGTAGTGCACGACCGCGTAGTCGGGGCCGGACTGGACGACGGGGGTGCCTACCTTGATCGCGCTGGTCGTCACGGCCGTACGCCCCCTGCTGTCGCGGACCGTGGCCCGGTAGGCGACCGGGGTGGCGCCGGCGAGCCCGGTCAGGTCGTGGAAGACGCGGTAGGGCGCGGTGTCCGCGGTGCCGAGGGTCCGCCAGCGGCCGTCGCCGGTCTTCGCCTCGAAGCGGACGGTGGCGAGCGGGTCGCCGGTGACCGCGGCCGTCAGCTCCGTGCGCGCGGGCACGTACGCCCCGGGCTCCGGCGCGGTGATCCGCACGGTGGGAGCGGCGGTGGGTGCGGCGACCGTCCTGCCGGCCCGGTAGGCGACGGCCGACAGGGCCGGGACGGTGAAGGTGAGCTTGCCGTCGGCACCGGTGGCCGCGGCGCCCGCGCCGCCGTAGACACCCTGGAACGACGTGCCGCGGGTCCACGTGTCGATGGTGACCGTCTGCGCGGTGGTGGCGTTGTTGACGGCGATCACGTACTCGCGCCGCTGGGCCCGGTCCAGGCGGGAGGCCGCGAAGACGCCGGGACCGGTGGCGGCGTGCCGGGTCACCTGCAGGCCGTCGCGCAGGGCGGGGTGGGCCTTGCGCAGCGCGCCGAGCGCCGCGATGGTCCGGTAGACGGGGTGCGAGGTCTCGTAGTTGGCCTGGGCATGGGTGCGGTCCGTGCCGAGCAGGTCGTCGTCGAGGTAGTCGGGCGTCCGGCTGGCGAACATGTCCTGCCGGGCGTCCTTGTCCCCGCCCGGCCCGGTGAAGCCCTGCTCGTCGCCGGAGTAGATCACCGGCTGGCCGCGGGTGAGGAACATCAGCTCGTGCGCGAGCTGGTCGCGGCGCAGGTGGGTGGCCGGGTCGGTGCCGCCCGCCGCGACGAAGGAGCCGATCCGGCCCATGTCGTGGTTGCCGAGGAAGGTGGGCAGCCGGTCCGCCGTGGTGTCGTCGGTGGTGTAGAGGTCGTCCTTGGCGTACAGCGCGGCCAGGGCCTCGGCGGAGCCGCCGTCGGCGGTGTAGGTCCGCGCCGCGGCCTGGAAGGAGAAGTCGAGGGTGGCGGGCAGGCCGCCGCGGCGCACGTACGTGGACTCGATCTCCTGGTCGGCGCTGTAGACCTCGCCGAACATGAAGAAGCCGGGCTTGCCCGCCTGCCTCGCGGCGGCCTCGATGCCCGCCGAGAACTGCGGCCAGAAGTCCAGGTTGGAGTGCTTGACGGTGTCCAGCCGGTAGCCGTCGATGCCGGTGTTCCTGATCCAGTCGGCGTAGATCTTCGTCATGCCGCGGACCACCTCGGGACGCTCGGTGAAGAGGTCGTCGAGGCCGAAGAAGTCGCCGTACTCGCTGTCCTCGCCGACGAAGGTGGTGTCGCCGCGGTTGTGGTACATCCGCGGGTCGTTGAGCCACCCGGGGACCTTCACGTTCCGGTCCTCGGCGGCGATCACCGGCGTGTACGGGAACGACCCCGCGTTCACGGGCGGGAAAGCGCGGGTGCCGTCGGCGTAGTTGCGGTCCTCGAAGGTGCGCCCCTGCGCGTCGCGGTACGGCTTGGTCGCCTTGTCGACGTAGCCGTACTTGTTCTCGGCGTACTTGATGACGTCGGCGGTGTGGTTGACGATGATGTCCAGGTAGATCTTCATGCCACGCCGGTGCGCGAGCTCGACCAGGCGCGTGAGGTCGGCGTTGCTGCCGAAGTGCGGATCGACCTGGGTGAAGTCGGTGATCCAGTAGCCGTGGTACCCGGCCGAGACGTCGGCGCCGTTCACCTGCACGGGTCGGTTCTTGAAGACCGGCGCCAGCCAGATCGCGGTCGTGCCGAGCCCCTGGATGTAGTCGAGGCGGTCGATCACGCCCTGCAGGTCTCCGCCGTGGTAGAAGCCCTTGTCCGCCGGGTCGTACCCGGTGGCGAGCCGGTCGCCGGGGAGGCCGCCGCGGTCGTTGCCGGTGTCGCCGTTGGCGAAACGGTCCGGCAGGACGAAGTAGAACTGCTCGTTGGCGGCGGTGCCGCGGGCCGCCGGTGCGGGCTGGACCTGGGCCGCCGCCGGAGCGGAAACCGGAACCTGCACGCCGAGCACGAGAAGCACGGCGAGCAGCAACGCGCTCGCCCGCGAGGTCTTCACATCGAGGCCTTCCTATCCAGCGGGACGACGCACGCTAACTCCCGCCGGACCCCCATGCAAGGATTTGCAAGGCCTGACTTGTCGTTTCATCGCATCGTGCGGGAAGGCACGCACGGTCCTATGCGGCCTGTTCCGCCTCGACCTGCCGGTTCCACTCGCGCTTGGCCGACTGCCAGCCGTCCTCGTTCAGGCCCCGCCGCCAGTAGCCGGAGATCGACAAGCGGTCCATCGGCACCTGCTTCTCGACGCGCAGCAGCCGCCGCAGCTCCTTGACGAAGGTCGCCTCGCCGTGCACGAAGGCCTGCACGTCCCCGTCCGGCCAGGCGAGGCCGCGCACCGCCGCCACCAGCGCCTCGCCGACCGGGCGGGCGCCGCGGTGCAGCCAGGTGACCTCCGCCTTGGCGGCCGTCTCCAGGGCCTGCTCGTCGGCCGGGCCGGCGACCTCGACGAAGGCGTGCACGCGCGCCCCCGCGGGCATGGCCTCCAGCGCGGCGGCGATCGCGGGCAGCGCGCTCTCGTCGCCGGCGAGCAGATGCCAGCCTGCGGCCGGATCGGGGGCGTACCCGCCGCCCGGCCCCAGGAACCGCACCGGGTCGCCCACCCGGGCGGCGGCCGCCCACGGCCCCGCGACGCCCTCGTCGCCGTGCACCACGAAGTCGAGCCACAGCTCGGGAACCTCCGGAAGCCAGCGCCGGACCGTGTACGTCCGCACGACCGGCCAGCTCTCCCGGGGCATGGTGGCGCGGATCAGCCCGAGGTCGAACGGCTCGGGATAGGCCACCCCCGGGCGCGGGAACTGCAGCTTGACGTAGTGGTCGCTGCACGCGCCCGCCGCGAGCCCGCGCAGCCCGGGCCCGCCGAGCACGAGGCGCACCATGTGCGGGCTGAGCCATTCGACGCGGGTCACGACACCGGTCCGGCCCACCGGAGAGGCAATGTTCGACATGGGCAGACTTCTTCCAGGCTCGACGAGATCGAGGTAAGGCTACCCTTATCACGCCGACCTATCCGGGCCGGCCGCGCACCGGACATGGGATGTGGGTCACGCCCAGGAAAGGTCACGCCGTCGCCGAAGGCGGCCGGCCTCGGGCCGGCATCGACAGGGCCACCGTGAGCATGTGCAGCCACTGGGGATCGCGGAGGCGGTCGCCGTAGAGCTCGCGGAGCCGGGACATGCGGTAGCGGACCGTCTGCGGGTGGACGAACAGCTCCGCCGCCACGTCCTCGCGACGGCCCTGGTGCAGCAGCCAGCTCCGCAGGGTCTCCACGAGCTTGACCGCCGTCGCGGCGCGCTCGCCGGAGAGCGGGGCCAGCACCCGGTCGCGCAGGTCGGCCAGGGCCTGCGGGTCCGCCGTCACCACCAGGGCGAGCAGGTGGTCCTCCGTGTCCACGGCGCCGCCGACGGGAGGGCGCACCTCCAGGCGGGAGACGCGGATCGCCCGGGTGAGCGAGTCGCGGGCGCGCAGCCAGGGCCGGGCCGGGCCGACGATGGCGCCGCGCCCGGCGAGGAGCCGGATGAGGTGCGCCCGGGACGGGCCCTGGGCGTCGGGGACCAGCAGCACCGCGGTCTCCGGCAGCTCCGGGACCGCCTCGGACACCTGCAGGGTGCGGGCGTCGAACAGGTCGGCCATCGCGCGGGCGGCGCGCTCGGGCACCAGGACGGCGGTCAGGGTCTGCGGCGGGGCCCACTCGGCGCGTTCCGCCGCGGCGACCACCACCTCCGGCGGGTCGCCCGCGACCAGGGCCTGGGCCAGCAGCTCCAGCCGCCGGCGGCGGGCGCGGCCGGAGGAGGCCAGTTCGTCGGCGTGCCCGGCCACGCTGGCCGCGGACAGCTCGTCGATGTAGGCGAACACCAGCTCGGCGAAGCGGGCGATGGTCGGCGCGGGCTGGCCGGTGCTGACGCTGATGGCGGCGAACTGGCGCCAGGCGACGCGGGCGCCGATCCGGTACGCCCCGAGCAGCGCGTCCAGGCTGCGTCCGGAGCGGGCCTCGCCGCGGCCCAGGGCGTACGCGGCCTCGATCGCCGGGGCCAGCGGCGAGCCCGGGTCCGGGCCGGCCGCGCGGGAGACCAGGTTGAGGAACGTGCCGAGCGCCGCCCGGACCGCCTTCTCGATCTTGGCGCCGAGCTCTCCCGTGAAGGCCTCGGCGTACGCCGGGACGGTCGCGGTGATCGCGCCGATCGTCTGGACCGCCACCTCGGGCAGCCGCTCCCGCAGCGGGGCGACGATGTCCTCGGCGAGGCGGAAGTCGCGTACGTCGGGCAGCGTCTCGTCCATGGTCTCTCCGCGTTTCACCGTGCAGTGTTGTGCTGGACGAACAATATCCGGCGCACGATTCACTTCGTGAGGTCATGCATTCGTTCCCCGGTCACAGCAGGCTGGGGTGATGGCTCTCACGCGCACCCTGCGGTCCGGGGCCTGGCGGGTCGTTGGACTGATCACGACCCCGCTCGTCCCGGCCGACTACCTCGACGCGGTCGTCCCGCTGCGCAATCCCGACGTGCTGCGCGGGAAGATCGTCGGCGTCCGTCCCGAGACGGCGCACAGCGTGACTCTGACGCTACGCCCCGGCATCGGCTGGCGGCCACCCACGCCCGGTCAGTACGTGCGGCTCGGCGTGGACGTGGACGGCGTCCGGCTCTGGCGCTCGTACTCGGTCACCAGCGCGCCCCGCGGCACCGCCCGCGGCGACGACCGGTTCACGGTCACCGTCAACGAGGTCCCCGGCGGCGCGGTGAGCACCCACCTGGTCCGGCGGGCGCGTACCGGCATGATCGTGCACCTCGACCTGCCCGCGGGCGAGTTCACCCTGCCCGCGGTCGCCCCGCGCAAGGCGCTGTTCGTCACGGCCGGCAGCGGCATCACCCCGGTCATGGGCATGCTGCGCAGCCGGGGGCACGAGCTGGCCGACGTGGTGGTGGTGCACTCCGCGCGTACCCGCGCCGACGTGGTGTTCGGCGACGACCTGCGGGCGCTGGCCGCCCGCGGCCGCATCCGCCTGGTGGAGCGGCACACCGGGACCGACGGCCGGATCAAGCCGGCCGACCTCGACGAGCTGGTGCCCGACCTGTTCGAGCGCGACGCCTGGGCCTGCGGGCCGAACGAGCTGCTCGACGACCTCGAGGAGCACTGGGAGCAGTCCGGCGCCCGCGCCCTGCTGCGCACCGAGCGGTTCCGTCCCACGGTGGTGGCCGACGGCGCCGGGGGCGGGGACGTGACGTTCACCCTGGCCGGGAGGACGGTCCCGGCGGGCGGCGGTCAGCCGCTGCTGGAGGCCGGCGAGGCCGGGGGGGTACTGATGCCGTCCGGCTGCCGCATGGGCATCTGCTTCAAGTGCGTGCTGCCGCTGCGCGAGGGCGCCGTGCGCGACCTGCGCGACGGCACCCTCACCGTGGCCGAGCCGGGCGACGCCATCCCCGTTCAGACCTGCATCAACGCGGCCGCCGGCCCGTGCCGCATCGAGCTGTAGAAGAGGATCACCATGACCACATTGCAGCGCAAGAAAGTCAACCCGATCGCGCACCTGACGCCCGAGGACATCGAGCAGATCGGCATCGAGCTCGACGCGATCCGCGACGAGGTCATCGAGAGCCGCGGCGAGAACGACGCGAAGTACATCCGCAGGATGATCTCCATCCAGCGCCGGCTGGAGCTGGGCAGCCGGGTGGTGCTGTTGTTCTCGATCTTCCCGCCGGCCTGGCTGGTGGGCACGGCGGGGCTGTCGATCGCCAAGATCCTCGACAACATGGAGGTCGGGCACAACATCCTGCACGGGCAGTGGGACTGGATGCGGGACCCGAAGATCCACTCCTCGACCTGGGAGTGGGACAGCGCGACGCCGGCCGAGCAGTGGAAGCACTCGCACAACCAGCTGCACCACACGTACACGAACGTGGTCGGCAAGGACAACGACCTCGGGTACGGCATCATGCGCGTCGACGAGGACCAGCCGTGGACCCCGGCCTACCTGGGCCAGCCGTTCTACAACCTGGTCAACGCGATCTTCTTCGAGTACGGCATCGCCGCGTACGACCTCGAGCTGGGCCGCAACCTCAAGACCAAGAAGCGCCGCCGCTCCGAGGAGTTCAAGACCCGGCTCAAGCAGGTCCGGCGCAAGATCGGCAGGCAGATGCTGAAGGACTACGTCGTGCACCCGGCGTTGTCCGGGCCGTCGTTCCTGCACACCATGGCGGCCAACTTCACCGCCAACATCGTCCGCAACCTGTGGACGCATTCGGTGATCATGTGTGGCCACTTCCCGAACGGCGTCGAGACCTTCGAGCGGACCTCGATCGAGGGCGAGACCCGCGGCGAGTGGTACCTGCGCCAGATGCTGGGCTCGGCCAACATCAGCGGCGGCAAGCTGATCCACATCATGACCGGCAACCTGTCGCACCAGATCGAGCACCACCTCTTCCCCGACCTGCCGAGCAACCGTTACCAGGAGATCGCGCCGAAGGTCCGGGCCCTCTTCGAGAAGTACGACCTGAAGTACGTGACCGGCCCGATGCCGAAGCAGGTGGCCTCGGCGTGGGCGAAGATCATCCGGCTGTCGCTGCCGAACCGCGGCCCGGCCTCGGTCCGCCCGCCGCGCAAGAAGCTGGACCCGGAGAACATGCCGGCGCCCCGCTGGCAGCGCGCACAGCCCAAGGCCGGCTGAGGTCAGCCGAGCAGGGCGTCCAGCCACGCGTTGCGGAAGACAGCGTCCGGGTCGTACTCGCGGGCCAGCGCCACGAAGTCGGCGAAGCGCGCGTACCGGCCGCGCACGGTGGCGGCATCGGTGGTGAAGATCTTGCCCCAGTGCGGCCGCGGGTCGAGCGGGGCCAGCGCCTCCTCGACGCGGGCCACCACCGGCAGGACCGCCCCGGCGTCGGCGATCCAGGTGAAGTGCAGCGCGAACGTGTCGCGGCGGTAGTTGGGGCTCAGCCACAGCTCGTCCGCCGCGACCGTCCGCAGCTCGCAGACCTGCAGCACCGGCGCGATCCGCGGGCCGACGGCCTGCACCGCGTCGATCGCCTCGAGGGCGCGGTCGCGGGGCACGTGGTATTCCGACTGGAGCTCCTCGCCACTGCTGGGCGTGAACTCCATCCGGAAGTGCGGCAGCCGGGTGTGCCACGGCCCGGGCTCGCCGGACTGGTCGGTGCTGTTGCGCGCCGGCATGCCCGGCACCGGGTGCCGGGGCGCGGTGGCCCGCCGGGCGCCGTGGAAGTCGCCGGCGGGCATGGGCTCGCGGCGCTTGAGCCAGACCGCGGCGATGTCCGGGGTGGACCAGGTGGTGAAGAGGCTGACGCTGTAGCCGTCGGCCAGGATCTCCGGCAGGTGCGCGGCCAGCGCGGCGCGGGGCAGGCCCTCGTAGACGTACTGGCGCAGCTCGTACGCGGGCACGACGTCCAGCGTCAGCGCGGTGACCACACCCAGCGCGCCGAGGTGCACGACCGCCCCGGCGAAGGCGTCGCCGTCGGCGTCGCGGCGCAGGGTGACCGCCGTCCCGTCGCCGCGGACGAGCTCGACGGCCGACACCGCGGTGGCGAGGTTGGCATGGCGGGCGCCCGAGCCGTGCGTCGCCGTCGCGACGGCACCGGCGACCGAGATGTGCGGCAGGGACGCCATGGTGTGCAGCGCCAGGCCCTCCGCGTGCAGCCGGGCGGCGAGCTCGCCGTAACGGATGCCGCCGTCGACCCGGACCGACCTGCGGTCCGCGGCGACCTCGGCGATCCGCGGCAGCCCGGCCAGCGACACCAGGTCCCCGCTGGTGTCGGCCATGCGGTTGAAGGAATGCCCGCTGCCCAGAACCTTGACCGGGCCGCCGGCCGCCACCAGTTCCTGCAGCTGCGCGACGGTGGCCGGCCGGTGGCACCGGCGCGCGCCGAAGACGATGTTGCCCGCCCAGTTGGTGACCCGTTCGCCGCTCACGTCCCGCAGCACATCACCTCGCGCCCGGCGGCGTCCAGGTCGCCGGGACGTGCCCGATGCGGACCCGCTGCGGGTGGTCGCCGACCGCGACGGTGGCGACCCGGCGGCCGGTCGCGAAGCTGATCGCCGTCACCCGGTCGGCGCCCGACTCCGAGATGACGCAGCTCTGCCCGTCGCCGCTGACCGTCGCCCAGTACGGCTTGCTCGCGGCGACCAGCTCCCCCGGCGCGAGGGTGGCCCGGTCGACGATCGTGGCGTAGTCGTCCACGGTCCCCGCCACGCACAGCCTGGTGCCGTCCGGGCTCATCGACAGCCCGTGGTGCCGCGAGTCGTTCACCCACGTCGTGCGGTCCTCGTTGGTGGCGGGGTTCTTCGGCAGCTCGCGGACCCGGGTGACGCGGTCGCCCCGCACGTCGTACTCGACCACCCCGCCGAAGAAGGACACCTGGAAGTACAGGGTGGACTCGTCGGGGGTGAAGACCGCCGGGCGGACGGCGTCGGAGAGGTCGCGGCGGCCGGCCGCGTCGAGGCGCGGGCGCATGTCGATCGTGCGTACGGTGCGGAAGGTCTGCGTGTCGGCGATCGTGAGGTGCCGGTCGCCCTTGGTCCAGTCCTGGGCCGGGGCGTCGAGCGACGTCGTGACCGCGCCGATCGACGAGTTCCACAGATACCGCCCGCCGTCGGTGTAGACGTTCTCGTGCGGCTGGTCGCCGGTGGGGAACGAGCCGAGCTGCCGGCCGGTGGCGATGTCCAGCACGTGCACGGTGTTGGAGGTCGAGGCCGAGACCGCGACCGACCGGCCGTCGGGCGCCACGGCCATGTGGTCGCTGCGGAAGCCGGAGACCGGGAACCGCCACCTGACGGCGCCGGTGGTGAGGTCGATCGAGACCACGTCGGCGAAGCTCGGGCGCGAGACCACCAGCGCGTCGCCGGCCGGGGTGGTGTACATGTCGTCGACGAGCTGGTCGTGACCCTCGCCGGAGCTGTACCGCACGCCGAGGTAGAAGACGAGCTTGAGCGGGTCCGAGTAGATCTCCCGCAGCCGCTCGGCCCGGTCGGGCACGACGTCGATGCGGCCGAGGGAGGCGAGGTCGCCGCGGGACTCGATGACGTCGACGGTCCCGTCCCAGTTGTTGCCGACGAACATGACCTCGCGCAGCGGTGCCGCCGCGGCCACGGGCGCCGCGGCCGGGACGGCGCCGAGCGACGCCGCCAGCAGCAGGGCGGCCAGGGCCCGGGTCTTCGACGGTACGGACGCAGCGCTCACGGACGCCTCCGGCGGACGGGCGGGGCGCGGTGGGTGTTCCGCCCGGCGCCCCGCGATGTTACTTTGCGGTAACGCATAGGGAACAATGAATGTCCCCCGTGCCGGTAGAGGACGGGAACCAATGCCGCAGCCGCCCGTTGTGCACCGACCACAACCGCGCGAGGACGCCCTCGCCGCGCTCGTGCGGGACCTGGCGGCGGACCCGCACCTCGTCGACGAGGTCGTGCGCGCGGTCGGCGCGGCGTTCCCCGAGGCGTCCCGGCGGCCGTCGGCGGAGATCCGGCACGCGGTGGCCGCCCTGCTGGCCGCCGGGTTCGCCGCCTTCACCCGCGACGGCGAGCCGGACTTCACCGAGGCCTGCCGCTTCGGCGCCGCCCGGGCCGCGCTCGGCGTGCCGGTCGCGGCGCTGCTGTCCGGGGTGCACGCCGGCCGCGGCCGGATCCTCGAGATCGCGATCGAGCGCGGGCGGGCGGCCGGCATCGCGGCCGAGGTCATGATGCAGGCCCTGCTCCGGCTGGACCGGTACGGGCTGCTGCTGGAGCGGCAGGTCGTCGAGGCGTACCGGGCGGCGCGGCGGGACCTGCGCCGCGACTACCGCGACGCCCGGAGCGCGGTGCTGCGGACGCTGCTGCTGGGCGAGCGGAGCGACGGCGTGCCGGACCCGGCCCGGTTCGGCCTGACCGCCGGCGGCCGCTACCACTGCCTGGCCGCCGACGCCGCCGACCCGGCCCAGATCCGCGGCCTGGAGGCGAGTCTGGCCCGCTGCGGCGGGGTCGTCGCCCCGGTGGCCGGGCGGCTGGCCGCGCTGGTCCCGCGGCTGCCGTCGCCGGCTCCCGCGACGCCGGCGCTCGTGGTGACCACCCCGGCGGTCGGCCTGGACCGGGCGCCGGCCGCGTACGCCCTGTGCCTGACCGCCCTGCGCGCGGCCGGCGGCGACGCGCCGGCCGGGATCCGCCGGACCGGGATGCACGGCGTGGCGGACCTGGCCGGCGAGACCGCGCTCGCGGCGCAGCCCATGCTGGCCGGCTTCCTCAGCGAGAGCCTGCTCGGCGGCCTGGACCCCGGCGACGAGTTCCACCACGAGCTCGCCTCGACCGCGCTGGCGTACCTGGACCACGGGCAACGCCTGGACCGGACCGCCGAGGCGCTGCACCTGCACCCGAACACGGTGCGCTACCGGCTGCGCCGGCTGCAGGAGCTGACCGGGCTCGGCGAGCGGCTGACGGTGCTGGAGACGGTGCGGTGGTGGTGGGCCCTGCTCTCCTGGCCCGGCCCTTCGATTCATTGACAGCTGTTAATGTCGTGAACTACCGTCCGAACTCACTGAGAAAACCCACCTTTTCTCAATCATCTCCGGACGGAGTGACGACGGTGACGGATCACCCCTCGACATCCCCGGGACGCACGAACTGGCGCCGCTTCGGCGTGGTGATGGGGCTCAGCGCCGTCGCCACCGCCGGCGTGGTCTCGCTCATCTCGAACGGCGCGCTGGCCGCGACCTTCGTGGTCTCCGGCCAGCAGTTCAAGGTGAGCGCCGACGAGCTCGTGGCGACCGGCTTCATCCAGTACGGCACGGTCGACGCCCGCCTCGACCCCGGCAGCAATCCCCCGTCCCAGAAACCCGAACCGGTCGCGGTCTCGGCCATGAAGACCGCGACGCTGAAGAACCTGTGCCAGTCGGTGGTCACCGACCTCGGCGACTTCGGCTCGGTGAGCCTGGTCATCCGCGCCGGCACCGGCGACCAGCCGGTCACCGCGCGGAACATGGTCGTCGACATGGCCCAGCTCGACGGCAACGCCAAGTTCGAGACCATCGAGATCGGCCGCGACGCGTCCACCCTCGACAAGGGGCCGGAGAACGACCCCGGCGAGAAGGCGCAGCGCCGGGAGGGCTTCTTCAGCCAGCAGGCCGAGAAGGTCACCATCACCAACCTCAAGCAGGTCGCCTGGTCCACCAACGCGGCCGAGTTCAACCTGCGCAACCTCAAGCTGGCCCTGCACTGGGGCAAGGACGAGTGCTTCTAAGGAGATCCGATGCGACACCTCGTTCGGACGGGCGTCGTCGCCGCCGCCCTCGGCCTCGGCCTCGGCGCGTTGCCCGCGGCACCCGCCCTCGCGCTCGCCCCCGGCACCACCGTCACCCCGGCCGGGCACGACTACACCGCCGCCCTGGTGAGCGGCACCACCGCCGCCTTCGTGGTCGGCAGCACCACGGTGAACTGCGCCCAGTCGGGCACCACCGGCCAGGTGCCGGCCGAGCCGGCCAACACCAGCCCCGACGGCCCGGTGGTGTCCCCGGTCAGCCCGGCCACGTTCGGCACCAACGGCGCCAGCTGCCCGACCAACGTGCCGTTCACGACGGCCCGCACCGTCTCCAACGCCACCAACGGCCCGTGGACGATCGCGTTGCAGTACGACCCCGCGGGCTCCACCGGCACGATGACCATCCCGGCCGCCGGCGTGGTCACCACCATCACCGGGCTCGCCTCGTGCACGGTCACGGTGGCACCCGACGGTCCGGCGTCGGTGAGCGGGCCGTGGCGCGCGGGCGGCGCGGCCGGACCGCCGGTGCTCGACTTCTCCGCCGGGGTCACCCTGCCGATCCGGGTGACCGGCGGCCTCGCCTGCCCCACCGGCGCGACCACGGCGACCTTCCGGGCGACGTACGAGATCACCGACGCCACGGACCCGGCCCGGCAGATCACCGTCTCGGCCCCGGAGGGCTGAGGGCGCTCGGCCCGGCAGATCACCGTCTCGGCCCCGGAGGGCTGAGGGCGCTCAGGTCCCGTTCGCCACCCGGGCGGCGTCGGCCGGGCCGAGGAAGGGCACCAGGACGAAATACGTGAGGTCGGGCAGGCGGTCCGGAAGCTCCGCCGCCCGGCCCGTCGAGACCAGGTCGAAGATGACCCCGTACACGCCGTTGACGACGGCCTCCACCACCCCGTCGGGCACCTCGGGCCCGCCGGGGCGGCGGGGCACCTCGGCGAAGAAGCCGGTGTAGCTCTCCAGCAGCAGCCGCCGCCGTTCCCGGGCCCGCGGCCCGGCGGCCAGCACCTCCACGACCGCGAGCACCGCGAACGCCGGCTCGGCGGCGAGGATCCGCAGCAGGGTGTCGAGCCCGCGGTGGATCCGCTGCGGCCAGCCGGCGCTCTGCGCGAACGCCTCGGCGACCGTCTTCTGCATCAGGCCGACCCCCAGATCGAAGGCCGCCAGCAGGCACGTCTCCTTGTCGGCGAAGTGCTCGTAGAACGCGCGCGTCGAGACGCCAGCGGTGGTGCAGACCTCGGTCAGGGAGGCGTTCACATAACCCTTCTGCGCCACCACGCGGGCCATCGCGTCGACCAGCCGGTCCCGCTGGGTGCGCGAGACGAACTCGCGGGGCAGGTCGTGCCGGCCCCGGGGCAGGCGCGCCCCATCGGCCGGGCGCGACCCGGGCAGGCGCTCGCGCTCGCCGGCGACCTCGACCATGGTGCCCCCTCGCTGTACGTCGCCGGACAGCTTAGGGCCTTGTCAGGCCGGCGGCCGGGTGCCCACCGGGTACTGCATCCAGGCGCGCATGTCGCCCTTCGGGTCGAACAGGTACGCACCGTCACCCAGCGCCCGCTCGTCGTCGGTCGGGTTGTCGAACACCGGCGAGCTCAGGCCCCAGTACCTGTGGGTCGCGGTGTCCCTGCCCGTGCCGACGTGGACGTAGAGCGAGCCGTGGGCGGGGATCACGCTGCCCGCCCGGAACGTGTAGCGGCGCAGGCCGGAGTCGCGGACCCACCAGCCGCCGATCGGGACGGCGGCGGCGGAGGCGTTGTCGAGGCGGACGTACTCCCCGTTGAGGTTGCGCTCGTCCAGGCCCTCGGCGTCGTAGTTGACGAACGCCGAGATGGCCGCCTGCTGCGACGGCCCGCTGCCGCAGGCGTCGGTGTCGTAGAGGTTGAGGCGGTCCTGCGCGGCGCGGGCCTGCGCCGCCCGGTAGGCGGCGTTCCACGCGTACTCGCCCTTGAAGGGCTGCCACAGCGTCAGCCCGCGCCGCAGCAGGTCCAGGCCGACGTCGCGCCACACCCCGCCGATCCGGACCTGGACGGCGCGCAGCGGGCGGTTCTTGCTGGCGCTCGAGGCGTGCTGGGCGGTCATCCGGACGACCCCGCCGCCGGCCCGGACGAGCTGCTCGAGCCGCGCGGCGGCGGCCACCGCGTGACACTGCCCGCGGCGGCGCGACGCAACCGTGGAGTAGACCGTCAGCTCCATGGCCTGCACGTTGATGAGCCGAATCCAGCGCGGGTTGTTGCGGCCGTCGCCGGTGACGTCCACCAGGAGGGTGTCGCCGTCGCCGACCCGGACCACCTTGCCGGTCCAGACCTGGCAGCGGGGACCGCCGCCGGTGGGCAGGCAGGAGCCGGACGCGGCCGCCGCGGGGGCGGCGACGCCGCCGGACGCGAGGACGGCGGCCAGCACGAGGGCGAGTCGGCGCAGCATGCCACTGGTATCGACCGTCACACCGCCGGCCTGAGCGAACATCCGGGAGCGCCCGGACGGCCGGTTGCGGTGTCGCCCGATGCGTCACAAATCGCGCTCAGAAACGGCCCGGCCCCGATCGCGCGCCGATTCCGCTTTAAGGTGGTCGGCGTCCCAATGCCTCGTGGAGGATTCCGATGTCACTCGATGTATCTTGGCCGTGGCACTCCGTATTGCCCGGAGACTCCTGGGACCGGAAATTGGCCGAGCGCGACGCCCATTTCCTGCAGACCACCCATTGGGCGGCATTCCAGCAGGCGATGGGACGAGAGGTCTTCTTCGGCGAGGGACCGGGCTGGCAGTGCATGGCGATCCTGGAGCGGGCCGGGGAGAATGCCCGGCTGTACGCCCCGTACGGCCCGGTGGCGGACGATCTCGAGGCATACACCGCGGCGGTGGCCGCCCTGCGCGCGCTCGGCGAGAAGTACAGCGTGCTGTTCATCCGGTCGGAGCCGTGGGCCCCGGTCGCGCAGGACGACGTCGCGGCGCTCGGCTTCTTCCGGGCCCGCAACCTGCAGCCGGCCCTGACCTGGGTGCAGGACCTGCGCAAGACCCGCGACGAGCTCTTCGGCGAGTTCTCGGCGAACAACCGCAACCGGTTCCGCAACGCCCACAAGAAGGGCCTGAGCATCACGTCGAGCACCGACCTCGCCGACGTGGAGATCCTGCTGGAGATGATCCACGACGTCTCCCGCAACACCGGCATGCAGCCGCACGAGGACGACTACTACCGCCGCCAGGCCAAGGCGCTGCTCGACCGGGACGCGGCGACCCTCTACGTCGCCCGGCACCACGACAAGCCGGTGGCGGCCGCCATCGTGTACGACAGCGCCACCACGCGCTACTACGCCCACTCCGGCAGCCTGCTCGAGGCCCGCAACCTGCACCCCGGCGGCCCGATGCTGGCCACCATGGTCCTCGACGCGCAGGCGCGCGGGCAGGCGGTGTTCGACTTCATGGGCGCCGCCCCGGCCGACCAGCCCGATCACCCGTGGGCGGGCTTCACCCAGTTCAAGCAGTCGTTCGGCGGACGTTATCGGGCATACTTGGGCACGTGGGAAATGCCCATTACTGACAAGAATCGCTTCGCTGCCCAGAGTAATTCCGCTACCCCCGGAAAGGCCGTTGGCTAACGTGGTGGATTTGTCCGAAAATGGCGATATTCCGGCGACCGGTAATCCGACATTCCGGCATCTTCTGGCCGCCATACCCACCGCCAGCCTGGTGCAGGGCGACCCGGACGCCGTGGTATCCGGTGTCACGCACGACTCGCGCCGGGTGGCGGCGGGCGACCTCTTCGTCGCCATCCCCGGCGAGCGTCACGACGCCCGCCGGTTCGTCGCCGACGCGCTGGCCCGCGGCGCCGCCGGCGTCGTGACCGAGGGCCCGGTCGACGTGCCGGACGGCACCGTGGTCGTCCGGGTGCCCTCCGCCCGCGCGGCCCTCGCCGACTTCGCGGCCGCCGTGTACGGCCCCGCCCCGGAGCGCCTGCGCCTGATCGGCGTCACCGGCACCGACGGCAAGACCACCACGACACACATGATCCACGCGGTGCTCGAGGCGCACGGCGAGCGGGCCGGGCGGCTCAGCACGGTGGGGATGACCGCCGGCGACGGCGCACCGGCGGCCGGCTTCGGCTTCACCACCCCCGAGGCGGGCGACCTGCACCGCATGCTGGCCGGACTGGCGGACGCCGGGTGCACCACGGCGGTGACCGAGGTGAGCTCGCACGCCCTGGCCCTGCAGCGGGTGCGGGGCTGCGTCTTCCAGGTCGCGGTCTTCACCAACCTGACGCCGGAGCACCTGGACTTCCACGGCAGCATGCCGGAGTACGCGGCCGCCAAGGCCCAGCTGTTCGCGATGGTGGCGCAGAAGGCGCCGGACGGGTTCGGCGTGGTCAACGCCGACGATCCCGCCTCGGAGGTCATGCGGCGGCACGGACCGGCCCGGATCCTGAGCTACGGCATCGACAACGACGCCGACGTGCGGGCCGTCGGCATCCGGTGCGAGCCCGACCGGACCGTCTTCACGCTGACCACCCCGTGGGGCGACCAGGAGATCGTCTCCGCCATCCCCGGCCGGGTGAACGTCTACAACTGGCTGGCCGCCGCCACCACCGCGCTGGGGCTGGGCCTGCCGTTGGAGGCGATCCGCGCCGCGGCGGAGGTCACCACCGTGGACGGCCGGCTGGAGAGCGTCGACTGCGGGCAGCCGTTCAAGGTGTTCGTCGACTTCGCCCACACGCCGCACGCGCTGGCGACCGTGCTGCGCACGGTCCGGCCGCAGACCAGGAACCGGCTGATGGTGCTCTTCGGGCACGCGGGCGGGCGCGACGCGGCCAACCGCGCACCCATGGGCGCGGTCGCCGCCGGCCTGGCCGACGTGGTGATGGTGACCGCGGACAACCCGCTGCACGAGGACCCGGCCGCGATCGCGGAGGAGATCCTCGCGGGGGCGCGGGAGCGCGAGGGCGGGACCACCGACATCAGCGTGAACGTCGACCGCCGGGAGGCGCTCCGCGCGCTCGTCGAGCGGGCGGAGCCCGGCGACACCATCGTCCTCGCGGGCAAGGGGCACGAGCGGTACCAGGCCCTCGCGGAGGGCAAGGTCGAGTGGAACGACGCCGAGGAGGCCCGCCGGGCGCTGGCCGCCCGCGGGTGGACCACGCCCCGCTCCGGCTCCGCCGACGCCGCACGGCGCACCGCCGTGCCGCAGCAGCGGGCCGCCAGCGACGGCCCCGCGGAGGCGTCGGCGGTCATGGCAGCGCCGGGCCGGCAGCCGGGTGGTGGCGCCTCGTAGCGGCCGGGCCCCGGGCGATCCAGCCGCAGTCGGGACAGAGATCGAAGGTGGCGTAGCGGCGGATGCGCCCGCAGCCACAGAGCGGGCAGCGGGCCGGGCGCTCCCCCGGCGGCCGGGGGCCGTCGAGGGCGAGCACCGTGAAGTCCAGCACCGTCCGCAGCAGGCCGTCGCCCGGGTCGACGGAGACCGTGCCGGTCGCCTCGGGCACGGCGGCGCGCACCACGAGCCACGGCCGGACCGCAGGAGTCGTGGCGGCCTCCGGCGCGGCCGCCGGACCGTCCGCCCGCGCCGGGCCGGCCACCGGCCCCGCCCCGGCGTCCGCAGCCGGCGCACCGCCCAGCAGGGCCGCCACGTCGGCGGGCTCCACCTGGTCGATGCCGGTGACCACGGTGGCGCCCGCGCGCACCCCTGGGGTGCCGAGCCCCTGACGCCAGGGGCGGTGCGGACCGGGACCCGGCTCCGGTACCCCCGGCCCGGCCCGCAGCACCAGACACGCCCCCGCGCCACCGTCGGCGCTGAGCATGGCGATCTTCACCGCCGCGCCGCGGCCGTCGTTGAGGCCGGACAACCGTGGCGTGCCCGCGGGCGCCGCGGCGCCGGGATGGGTCACCGGCACCGTCTCCCGCACGAACTCCCACAGGGCCGCCCGCACCGCCGGCGAGATCACCTCGTCGCAGCGCCGGTCGAGCCACCGGTCCGGGTGCCGGCGGCGGGACGGGACGAAGATCGCCGGCTGGGGCCGGGACGGCCCGTACGGCTGCGGTGACGCCGAACGCATGCGCCAAATCGTGTCACCCTGGCGGCCGTCGATCGGTGCCGGGCCGCGCACCCGGCCCCTGCCCGGGCCGGACATTGCGGACATCGGCGGCCGGGGCTCAGCCCTCCGGCGATCCGGTGCAGACGCCGCGGCGGACCGCCTCGGCGGCCAGCCGGGAACGCCGCCGCTCGGCGTTGCTCAGCAGGCCGAACTTGTCGAACAGATGGGTGAGGTGCTTCTTGACCGCGCTCTCCGACAACCCCAGCGCGGACGCCAGCTCGCGCACCGACGGCGGCTCCGGGAACGCCGTGCCGCCCGCCGTGTACGGCGCGCACAGCCGCTCCAGCACGTCGCGCTCCCGGCGGGTCAGCGCGGGCGGGGCCGGCGGCGGGTCGGTGCTCACCGTCTCCGTGGCCGGGTGGTCCGCCGGCGCCCGGAAGAGCAGCCGGGCCGGGCCGATCTCGATGCGGTCGCCGTCGCGCAGCTGCCGCGCCTGGCGCAGCCGCACGCCGTTGACCGTGGTGCCGTTGGTGCTGCCCAGGTCGCGGATCGACCAGCCGGACGGGAAGCGCTCCAGCACCGCGTGCAGCCGCGAGACGCTGCGGCTGTCGATGGTCAGCTCGTTCGCCGGCGCCCGGCCGATCGCCAGCGGGCCGGCGGTCAGCGGGACCAGCCGCACCGTGCCGGCCTGGTGCATCTCGAGGTAGCTCACGGGCAGTGCGCGGCGGTCGCGACGGTCAGCGGGGCGTCCAGGCCGGTGCCGGCCATGGTGGCGGTGGCCCGGGTGCATCCCGCGGTGGCGGCGACCGGGTCCGTCCAGAGCTCCAGCGGCTGCCCGGACGCCCGCTCCTGCGCGCCGCGCCCGGCGATGCCGAGCCGGACCGACCAGGTGCCGCGCGGCCCGGCGTTGTCGCGGTACTGCTTCCAGACCCACGCGTACGCCATCACCTTGCGGCAGCCGGGCGACCAGTACTGCTTCACGGAGACCGCCTTCTGGCCGCCGACGTAGCCGTACGCCGACTGTCCTACCTGGTAGGCGTCGGCATAGCAGAGCCCCGGGGGCGGATCGTCGTCGACCGCGTACGACAACAGGCCCGAGCCGGTGACCGCGACCGTACGCCCGGGCAGCCGCAGCGTGCCCCGGCGCGGCCCGGTGCCCGTGGGCGCGAACGCGATCCGGACCTCGCAGCCGGCACCCGGCGCGATCGGCTGGGCGCCGCAGCCGTCGGCGACGATCCGGAAGTCGGGGCCGTCGAGCGTCACCTGGCGGACCAGCACCGGCCGCCCGCCGTCGTTGCGCACCGCCACCGGACGCTCGCCCGCGGGCCCGCTGATCTCCTGACCGCCGAAGTCGACGACGGCGGGTGCGGCCACCGCCGGGGCACGCACGACGCCGGATCCGCCGGCGAGCGCGAGCGTCGCCGCCGCCACCAACGCCGCCCCGGCGGCCCGCGCCGGAACCGCCCGCCGCGCGCCGGTGACGACGGTCGCCGACATGCCGCCCGGGCGCGGCGCCCCGACGGGCGCGGAGACGAGCCCGGTGGACGCCGGGCCGGAGCCGTCACCGTCCTCGGCGCCGGCGAGCAGCGGCGTGACGGGTTCGCCGGTGGCCCGCTGGGCCTCCTGCAGCTCCTCGGCGAAGCGGGCCGCCGAGGCGGGCCGGGCGGCGGGATCCTTGGCCATCGCCCGTTCCAGCACCGCGCAGACGGCCGCGGGCACGCCGTGCGGCCGCAGGTCGGGCACGGGCCCGGCGACGACGCGCGCGACGAGGTCGCCGACGGGCTCCCGCGGTGCCGCGCCGAAGGCGGTGCCGCCGCGCAGCCACCAGAACAGCGTCGAGGCCAGCGAGTAGACGTCGGAGGCCACCGTGGCCGGCCGGCCCTGCAGCACCTCCGGGGCGGCGTGCAGCACGGTCGCGGTGACCGTGCTCGGCGGCGGGGCGGTGCGCCGCACCGGGCGGGCCAGCCCGAAGTCGGCCAGCTTCGGGTCGCCGTACCGGGAGATCAGGATGTTCTCGGGTTTGACGTCGCGGTGCAGGACGCCGGCGCGGTGCGCGCTCTCCAGGGCCCCGGCGATCGCGATGCCGCCCGCCACGGCCTCCGGCCAGGGCGCCGGCCCCCGGTCCGCGAGCGAGCCACCCTCCTCATAGGCCATGAGAAGGTACGGGTTGCCGGCCGCGGTGAACCCGGCCTGGTGCACGGTGACGATGTGCGGGTGGCCGGAGAGCCGCCCCATCGCCTGCACCTCGCGCTCGAAGCGGCGGCGGGCGGCGGCGTCGAGGCCGTCGGCGGCGAGCACCTTGACGGCGACCGTCCGCGAGAACGCCGGCTGCCGGACCCGGTAGACGACACCGAACCCGCCGCGTCCGATCTCGACGGCGTCACGGCACCCGGGCACGCCGATGTCCAGGCCGGTCACGGCCGCGGTTTCCTGGCGGCGCACGGTCGCCTCCCCGTCTTCGCCGGAGCTCGTGATTGGGCGAGGCGATGATACCGAGCCCCGCCCGGCGCCCCAGGGGAGGGAACGGTGGCCGTTTCGACACCTGTCCGCCACCCGGTGCCGGCTGCTTTTCTGGCACGGCCAAACGAAAAGGGAAGGGAAACCTCATGTCGATCCTCAGCCGGACCCTCGCCGGCGCCGCCGCGCTCGCCGCCGCCGGCGTCGTGACCGTGCTCAACCCGACGCCCGCCCTGGCGAGCACGCCCGCCAGCTGCGGCGACGTGCGCCAGATCGGCACGACGCGGGTGCTCAAGGTCGGCGGCATGGAGGCCGCGTCGGTCAAGCAGTACTACGGCTGCGGCTACAACTACGCCTACATCTACGTGTGGGAGCAGTACCGCAACACGCACAGCAAGTGGGACCTGCACGTGCACGTCGTCGACCACTCGGACAGCGGCTCGGACTACGGCATGGGCACGGCGAACAACACGACCCGCAAGGAGCTGTGGGGCGCCCCGGCGAACACCGCGTCGCACTGCACGCACGTGACCGGCTACCTGAACTCGGTCGGCGGCTCCACCAGCAAGGTCTGCTGACCGCGCCGAGCCGATCTCCCCACGGGGGCAAGGGGCACACCTCACCGGTGTGCCCCTTGTGCCGCGCTCAGTCCCGGTGGGCGGGCTGGGCGGTGCGCCGGCGCGCCTCGGCGACGTCGGCCATCAGCTTGTCCCAGGCCGGGTCGGGGCGGAACGGGCCCAGCGGCAGC
This sequence comes from Couchioplanes azureus, assembly GCF_014648355.1. Lineage (GTDB taxonomy): Bacteria > Actinomycetota > Actinomycetes > Mycobacteriales > Micromonosporaceae > Actinoplanes > Actinoplanes azureus. Next base: position 101,270 of record NZ_BMQY01000011.1, on the reverse strand, counting down.
CGGCCGCCGACCCGCGCCCAGCAGTACTCCCACCAGGCCGCCACCCGCACCGGCCACAGGCCGACCCGGACCGCCCCGGCCAGGAAGCAGCGGTGCGCGAGCAGAGTGGCGGCGAGCATGTCGTCGTCGAACTCGGCGCCCTCGACGTCGACGGCGCGCCCGAGGGCCCGCACGTCGCGGTGCATCTCCGAGTAGGCGATCAGGTCCGGCACGGCCGGCACCCGCACCTCGGCGCCGCGCACCAGCATGTCGGCGGCGTACGCCGGCATGAAGACCACGTCGCCCACGGTGACGATCAGCGGGAGCTCCTCGTGGCCGCGCCGGATGCCGAGCTGGAGGCCGGGGTCCCCGGTCGGCACGACGACCTGCTCGAAGCCGAGCACGTCGCGGACCGCCACACGGACCGAGTCGCCGATCGCCGGCACGTGGACCGTCACCACGCCGGCCTTGACCGACACCTCCGTGCCCGGCACCTCGCCGAGCAGACCCACGAGCGCTTCACTCTGCATGCGCCCGGTTATACCCGATGGCCGCGACCCGGCCCGGAACGGCTCGACCGCGCTCTCCGGATCGCCGACGGCCGGGCGTTTTGTTCCTGTTCCCGGCCCTGCCGCGCACGACCATTTTCGGCGTGTTGTGGATCGGCTACGCAAAGTCATATTTCTCGATATTGACAAGTGTGCGAGGCCTAGCCTCCGAGTACTACGCACCCGCGCACTTGTCCCAGCCGGGGAATCGGACAAAGAATTGCGGTATGACGCTCGGCAAGAAGGATCTGCCTTTCCCCTATAACCAGGACTTTTCCGGCATCGTCACGCGTGTCAAGGGAGTCCGGGAGGCGACCCGCGCCGCGCTGGTCAACTCGCCGAAGGTCGCGTCGTACCTGAAGGCCGGCGCCAACCTGGTCGAGCAGAACCTCGGCGCCTGCCCGGAGCCGCCGGCCGCCGACGGCCGCAAGCAGTACTGGTCGGGCCTGCGGTTCCTCACCGAGCGCGCATTGTCGCGTGAGATGGAGAATCTCGCACCGCCGTTCCTGCGGCAGAAGGGCGACGGCCCCTATCGCGCCACCTGGGCGACCCACGACGACTACCTCAACGACCTGCTGACCTTCCTTTTCCACGCCATGAATTACGACCCGCAGTACAACGCGGAGGTCGAGACCCGGGGCTGGCTGGACGACGAGGAGAGCTTCGTCGACGCCATCGACCGGGCCACCTTCCACGAGCTGCAGGCGATCTGCCGGATGCCGCTGTTCCGGCTGCAACTGATCATGGTCGCCACCGCCGACCGCAACGACGGCATCCACGAGGCGATCTCCAACAACTACGCCGGCGCCCTCGAGCCGTGGAAGAAGATCTACGAGTCCACCTTCGCCTCCCGCGGCTTCCAGCTGCGCCCCGGGGTGACCCTCGACCAGCTCGCGTACATGCTCGCCGCGGTCACCGAGGGCTTCGCCCTGCACCACCTGGGCGACCCTGGCGCCGGCATCGTCGGCGACGACCCCGCCGGCAACCTGGTCGGCATGGCCGTCCTCGGCATCCTCGCCGGGTACCTCGAACCGGTCGCTGAACCCACCGGCTCGACCCTTCGTGAACAGTTCCGAAGCGTCTCGAACCGAGCGCGTCCCGCCGACCGCACCATCGAGCGCAGTGTCGCGAGACGGACAGAGGAACCCCGGGGACAAGGGGAATGACATGACGAGCACGACGCAGCAACCGGCCGTCCAGGCCGGCGACCCTCCCTCGTGGTGGGACCGCCGGAGCGACCTGGTCATGCGCCGCCCGTTCAACGAGTTCACCTTCACCCACATGAACTGGCTGATGCCGACCGAGCGGGTCGCCCGCGGCCCGGCCGTCCGGCCGCTGCCCACCGCACCCGAGCCCCTCGACCTCACCTACCGCTTCGACGACCGCGACCTGAGCCTCGCCGACCTGCACCGGCGCACCTTCACCACGGCGTTCGTCGTGCTGCACCACGGCGCGATCGTGCACGAGAGCTACCCGGGGATGTTCGCCGGGCCGCACACCCGCATGCAGCTCTTCTCCCTGTCCAAGTCGGTCACCAGCGTCCTCATCGGCATCGCGCTGGCCGAGGGCGCGATCGGCAGCGTCAAGGACCAGGTCACCGACTACCGCCGCGACTTCGCCGGCACGGCCTACGACGGCACCACCCTGGCCGACCTGCTGGACATGACCAGCGGCGTCGGCGACCTGGAGACCTGGGAGACGACCGACAGCGCCATCCGGCGCTTCGAGCGGGCCGCGCTCAACGGCGGCGACGTCGCGGCGATCATCCGCTCCCTGCCGCGGACCGGCGCCATCGGCGAGCGCTTCAACTACTCCACCTTCGACGCCCAGATGCTGGGCTGGGTGTTGGAGGCGGCCACCGGGCGGTCGCTGGCGGCGTACGCGTCCGAGCGCCTGTGGTCGCGCATCGGCGCCGAGCGCGACGCGTACTACGGGCTGACCCGCTCCCACCCGCGGACCGCCATCGGCGCCGGCGCCTTCAACGCCACCGCCCGCGACCTCGCCCGGGTCGGCCTGCTCATGGCCGACGACGGCGTCGCCGGCGACCGCCGGCTGCTGAGCGCCGCATGGGTACGCCGCAGCCGCGGCACCGGCCTGCCCCACCTCTCGGTCGGCGCGCTCGGCGCCAGCGGCTACGACCACTACGGGTACGCCAACCAGTGGTGGACCCTCGGCGAGAGCTGCTTCCACGCCTTCACCGGCCTGGGCGTGCACGGCCAGTACCTCTTCGTCGACCCCGCCGCCGGCGTCGTCATCGTCAAGTGCAGCGCCTGGCCCTGCGAGGACGACGAGGCCCGCGACCGCGAGACCGTCACCGCGCTGCGCCGGATCGCCGACCACTTCGCCTGACCCCCGCCGGAAATCCCCTCGCCCCCACCGCACCACCGTGCCCGTACCACCCCATGCCCGCGAGAGGAAGAACCCCATGAGAGCAGCGCTCCGGCGACGACTCGCCGTCCTCGCCGCCGCCGTCCTCGCCGCCGCCGGCGTCCTGGCCGGCACCGGCGGCCCCGCGCACGCCCTGGTCTCCCCCGGCACCGTGCTCTCGGCCGCCGGCGCGACGCTCCCGAGCGAGCTGAGCACGCTGGCCACCGGCAAGCGCATCCAGTACGTCACCACCACGGTCAGCGGTGTCACCACCGTCGCCACCGGGCTGATCCTCACGCCCCGCAGCGGCAAGGCGAACCGGACGGTGGCGTGGAGCCACGGCACGACCGGCCTCGCCGACCGGTGCGCGCCGTCGGCCAGCCAGGCCGTGTTCTGGCCCGAGGCCCGCGCGGCGATCGCCGGGCTGCTCCGCCGCGGCTGGACGGTCGCCGCCCCCGACTACCCGGGTCTCGGCACCCCGGACGCCCACCCGTACCTGGTGGGCAACAGCGAGGGCCGCGCCGTCATCGACAGCGTCAAGGCGGCCCGCAACCTCGACGGCGAGCTGTCCACCCAGTACGCCGTGGACGGCCACTCCCAGGGCGGCCAGGGGGCGTTGTTCGCCGGGCAGCTCGCGCCCGCCTACGACGGGCCGCTGGTGCTGACGGGCGTGGCGGCCATCGCACCGGTGTCGAACCTCGACCAGATCGCGCCGTACATCCCGGGCACCCCCGGGCAGGGCTACCTGGTGATGGCGCTGTACGGCATCAACGCCGTCGAGCCGGCCTTCAACCCCGCCGCCTACCTGGCTCCGCCGGCCCGGCAACGCACGTCGGTGCTGCAGACCGGCTGCCTGAACGAGATCCTCGCCGCGTACGCCCCGCTCACCCCGGAACAGCTGGTCCCCGGCGGCGTGGTCTCCCCGACCGTGCTGGCCCGGCTCGCCCGGTACGGCAACCCGGCCACCGTGGCGCCGAGCGCCCCGATCCTCATCGTGCAGGGCACCGACGACGACGCGGTCCCGTACGACATCACCGCCGGCTTCCTGCTCGACCAGCTGTCGCACTACGGCCAGCCGGTCGAGTTCGTCCCGCTGCCGGGCGAGACCCACGACGGCGCCGTCTTCGCCTCCGTGGAGACCGTCGCCGACTGGATCGCCGCCCGCTTCACCTGAGGCGTCCCGACCCACCCCCTCACCGACGACGGCACCCCACGCGACCACCCCCGCATGGGGTGCCGTCCCGTCCGCGCACCGCAGCGGTACAGCGATGCACCACCGGTCGGTGCGGCGGCGCTACCGTCGTTCGCATGACCCCACGACGGAGCGTGGATCCCGCCGTCGGCGACCGGATCCGCGCGGGCCGACTGCTCCGCGGCTGGAGCATCCGGTACGCCGCCAGCAGGGCCGGCGTCTCGCACGCCACCTGGAGCCGGATCGAACGGGGGCGGCAAGCCGCCGACAACCGGTTCATGCTCGCGGCGATCGCCGGCGCGCTGGAGTGCACGCCGGCCGAGCTGGCCGGCACCGACGTGCCGGCCGTCGACCGGACGACCGCGGCGGCCCGGGCCGGCGTGCTCGGCCTGCGCCGGGCCCTCGTCGACATCGACCTGACCGAGCCGCCGGCCGGGCCCGCGCCGCCGGTGGCCGAACTGCGCCGCAGCGTCGCCCTGGCCGATGCCCTGCACCAGGCGTGCGACTACGCCGGCGCCGCCCGCCTGCTCCCGGACCTGCTGCGCGACCTGCACACCGAGACGGCCGGGCCGGACCATCGCGAGGCGCTGCGGCTGCTCTGCGACGCGACCTCCATCGCCTTCTCGGTGCTGCGCAACCTCGGGCATCCCGCGGACGCGTGGCTGGCCGCGCAGCGGTGCCGCGACGCGGCGGACGCGGCCGGCGACCCCGTGCTGCGGGGACACGCGGCGTACGCGCTGGCCCGGGCGGCCATCGCCTGCGGGTCGTACCAGCGGGGGCAGACGCTCGCCGAGCGGGCCGTGGACGATCTGGGCCGCCACCTCGGCCGGCCCGGCGGCCCGGAGGCGCTCGGCTCGCTGCACCTGGTCGCCGCGCTGGCCGGCCGCTGCCGGCAGCGGCTCGACGACAGCCGGGACTGGCTGGCCGAGGCGGCCGAGCTGGCCCGCCGGACCGGCGAGACCAGCACGATGAGCATGTTCTTCGGGCCCACCAACGTGAACATCTGGCGGATGAGCATCGAGGTGGACCACGGCGACCCCGGGCTGGTGGTGGAGATCGCCCGGGGCACCGATCCGGCCGCGATCCCGGCCGGCGTCCGGCAGGTGTTCTACTACGCCGACGCCGCCCGGGCGCTGGCCCGCATCGGCGGACGGGATCGCGAGGCGATCCGCCTGCTGCTCACCGCGGAGCGGATCGCGCCGCAGCACGTCCGCACGTCGGCCGAGCTCGCGGAGACCGTCCTGGCCCTGCTCGAGCGGTCCCGCCGGCAGGCCGGTGGCACCGCGCTGCGCGGACTGTACGCCCGCATGCGGGCGGGCGCCGCGTCACGGCCGTAGGAGACTCACCGTGTCTCGCCGGGCGCGTCCACCGGCGGGGCCACCGCGTCGCGGATCGCCGCCGCGACCGTCTCGGCCGCCACCGCCCGTACCAGGTCGAGGTCGAAGCCCTCGGTGACCTCGCCGGTCGCGAGGGCGACCACCGCGTCGCCGTCGAACCGGGAGTGCGCGGGGTGCATCGCCCGCGCGAAGCCGGCATGGCCGCTCTGGGCCAGCAGGTGACAGTCGTTCTTGGACAAACGGGCGTCGGTCAGCACCACCGCCACCGTGGTGTTGGCGAGTCCGGCCGGTGCCGCCGGCGGCGGCATGGCTCCCGGAGCCGCCGCGGCGGCGAAGATCGGTGAGCCGTCGGCGGCGAGGACGTCACCCCAGGCGTTGACCACGGCGACCGCGGCGATCCGGGCGGTGCCCGCGGCGCCGTCCGCCCGGCCGAGGCCGCCCGGGTCGCGCCGCCGGCGCCATTTCCCCGTGGAGGCGCCGGTGCCCGCGCCGACCCGGCCGGTGGCGAGCGGCGCGCCGGACCAGGCGGCCAGGGCGGCCTCGCGACCGGCCGCGGCGTCCGGTGGGCCGGTGCGCACCGAGTCGTCGAAGATCGACATGCCGACCACGATCGGCACCGGCCCGGCCGGCGTGGGGAAACCGCTGCCCCGCTCGCGCAGCAGGTCCATCACCCCGTCGGCCGCCGAGAGCCCGAACGCGGAGCCGCCCGACAGCACCACGGCGTCCGCCCGGTCGACCAGGCGGGTGGGCTCGAGCAGCGCGAACTCCCGCGTGGCCGGCGCGCCACCGCGCACCTCGCCGGAGGCCACCGTGCCCGGCGGCGGGAGGATCACGGTCACGCCGGTGCCGGCACCGGTCCAGTGTCCCGCGTACGCCGACAGCAACTGCGGTTCTGCCATGCCCCGATCATGCCGCGGGCTTGCGCGCCACCGCACCGTACTCGTCGACCTCGCGCAGCTCCTCCGCGGTCGCCCTCGGGGCGGGCCGCCAGCGCGAGCACGGCACCAGGCCGGGCTCGACGACCTCCAGCCCGGCCAGGAAGCGGGAGAGCTGCTCCGGCGTCCGCAGATGGTACGACAACGGCGCGTTGGCGTTCCACACCGCGATGGCCTCCTCGAAGGCCGGGCCGTCGATCACGTTGGTGCCGTCCGCGGTGACCAGGAAGCTGCCCGGCGCGAGGCCCGCGAGCAGCCGCCGGACGATGCCCACCGCCTCGTCCAGGTCGGCCACGTGGCCGAGGATGTTCATGAGGATCAGGCCGACGGGCTGCGTCAGGTCGAGCGTGGTGCGCCCGGCGAGGGCCAGGACCTCGTCCGGGTCCCGCAGGTCGGCGTCGAGATACTCGGTGGCGCCCTGCGGGGTGCCGGTGAGCAGGGCCCGGGCGTACGCCAGCACCATCGGATCGTTGTCGACGTAGACGATCCGGGCGTCGGGCGCCGCCGCCTGCGCGACCTGGTGGGTGTTGTCGACGGTCGGCAGTCCCGTACCGATGTCGAGCAGTTGCCGGATGCCGCGATCGGCGACCAGGTAGGTCACCGCCCGGGTGAGGAACGCGCGCGAGCTGCGGGCGACCGCCTCGATGTCCGGGTAGAAGCCGGCGAACTCGTCACCGACCTGCCGGTCGATCTCGAAGTTGTCCTTGCCGCCGAGCCAGTAGTTCCACACCCGCGCGGAGTGGGGCACGGTCTCGTCGATCGGTGTCCGCTCGCTGGCCACGCGCCCACCCTAGGGCATGTCCACGACGGTCGATACCTGTCGCGGCCGGATTCACTCGTCGCGGGACGCGTGGGCGCCACGCCGGCGCGGGGTCCCCGGCTGCTCCGCGGCCGCCTCGTCGCCCGCGGGCGCGGGGTCGCCGTCCGCTTCCCCGGCCGCCTCGCGCGGGTCGGCCTCCGCCACCGCCTCCGCCACCGCCTCGGCGTCCGCCTCGGCCTCCGGCTCGCCGCCGGGCAGCTCACCGGTCACCTGCGGCTGGTCCAGCCAGAGTGCGCGCAGCTGGCCCTGCATGAAGGCGGTGAGGCGGGCACGGTACTCCTGGTCGAAGCGCTCCAGGGCCTCGATCTGCTCCTGCAGGGCCTCGCGCCGGGCGCTGAGGCTGCCCACCACGTCGTCGTAGCGCTGCTGGGCGGCCAGCCGCAGCTGGTCGGCGTTGGCCTGGGCGTCGGCGGTGATGCGCCCGGCCTCGCCGCGGGCCTCCAGGATCACCTTCGCGGCGTTGCGCTGTGCCTCCTCGGCACGGACCTGCGACTCGCGGGCGGTCTGCTCCGCCGACGCCCGCGCCTCGAACAGCACCTGCTCGGCCTCGCGCCGCACGGCGTGGGCGTGCATCTGCGCCTCCCGGCCGATCTCCTCGGCGGCCGCCAGCGCATCCGTGCGGATCTTGTCCGCCTGCTGCTGGGCCTTGGCGAGGTGCTCCTCGGCGGTGCGCTGGGCCATGGTGAGCACCTGCAGCGCCTGGTTGCCGGTGGCCGGCGGGATCAGCGCCTGCTCGGAGGTGGCAGCTTGCGGGGAAGTCCCGTTGAACATCACTTTCCACGATCCTTCGTCCGATGGTCCGCCCGAGAACGGCGGGATGCTACCAACGGGACGGGGAGGCCCGCGAGGATCAGCGCGTCACGGGATGATCACTTTACGTAATGGGATACCGATTCACATTGGCCCGGCTGAATGCGAATGGAACACCGGTTCCGCTCAGCTCCCGGCGCAGCTCCGGGGGTCCGGAGGCCCGGGACGGCGGACCCGGAACACCGCCGTCCGCGCATTCTGATGATCCTCGGCGGGCCCCAGGGCCGGCTGCTCGTACACGGCCACGCGTTCCAGCAGGCCACTGCCGGAATGCCCGCGGCCCGGATCCCCCGCGAGCACGAGGGCACCCCGGGCCGCCTGCCGGGCGAGGTAGTCGAGGACCCGGGCCGCGAGGGCCGGCTCGTACAGCCCGTCGCCGGCGAGGACGACCTCGGCGTCCTCCCCGGCGCCGTCGAGCAGGTCGCCGGGAAGGCACGCCACGGGTACGCCGTTGGCCCGGGCGTTCGCCTCGATGGCCACGGCCGCGTACGGGTCGATGTCGTTGGCCACCACCGAGGCCGCCCCGGCCCGCGCCGCCGCGATCGCGACCAGGCCGGAGCCCGAGGCGATGTCGAGGACCCGCCGCCCGGCGACGAGCGCGGGATGGTCCAGCACGTAGCGCGCCAGCGCCTGACCGCCCGGCCAGGCGGACGCCCAGAAGGGTGCCTGCAGCCGGCGCCCCGCGGCCGCCTCCAGCCGGGCCCACAGCACGGTGGGGTCCTCGGCGAGGTACAGCCGGAGCTCGGGCACCAGGGCGACGGGACGCAGGTGCAGCGCGTCGACGGCCGGCGGGCCGCCCGTCTCGGCGCCGGCGGTCAGCCAGGGCGTCAGAGAGTCCGGTGGCGCCTGGGACTTCCCGCGAATGTCGATGTCATATCACCACCGGCAAACTAGCACGGGGCGAAATGGGAACCGCGCGCGAATCGCCGGCGGATTTCCCGGCCCCGGCGCCATTCCGGCGATCTTTGCCGCGGCAGGTCAGCTGCGCCACAAGCCGGAGATCGCCGGCGCGACGACGTCGAGCCCGGGCAGGCCCCGCGCGGTGGAGGTTCCGTCGCCGGCGGCCAGGATGACGCCGCCGCACAGGCAGAGCAGGATCACCAGCGTGACGACGGCCAGCACGACCGTACCCACCATGCCGGGATACTTCTGCGGCGGCGCACCGAGCGCTCCCCCGAAGAAGGCGATCATCGGCGCGCGGTACTCCAGCTCCACGGTCTGCCCGGGATGCACCGCGACCCCCAGGTCCGCGGCCCCGATGCGGGTCGGCAGCAGGTACGGCACGTGCACGTGCACGTGGTGCTGACCGGGCGCGAGCGGTACGACGATGCGCCCCCAGGCGTGGCCGACCCGGTGGCCGTCGACCTGCACCACGGGCGTGAAGAGCGCGAGCAGGAAGGTCACCGGGTGGTACCGGAGGGTCAGCGCGAGGGCGCCGCCACCGGCCGGCGGGTGGGCGGGCTGCTGCTGGTACACGACGTTCCTCCCGGGGCGATCCGCCGGTTCTCCCTACCGCCCCGATCCGGTGGGCGCAGGACACTGTCCCGGCCGTCACGGCGGGCACTCAGTGCCTCACTCAGTGTAGTGGCCAGCCGTCCGCCGGGTCAGAGGTCGAGGACCTCCACGCGCAGTGCCGCGACGTCGCCGGCCTCGAGGTCCTCGGCGCGGCGGACGTCGCGCTTGACCGGCAGCACGTACGCCCCCCGCCCCTTGTCGGGAAAGATCGACGTCGTCCAGGTGGTGGAGCCGACGGTCGCCCGGACGCGCAGCGAACCGAAGCCGCGCCGCCGGCCGGCGGTCAGCTCCCGCAGCACCTCGGACTCCTCGGCGGGCAGGCTGACGAAGGTCCAGCTGTCGGCCCGCCGGGCGTCCCACACCCACAGCTCGGCGTCGAAGGTCACGATCACCGCCGCAGCATGCCACGAAAGACGCCGCTGCGAATTCCACGGGGGAAGAACTCGCAACGGCGTAGGGTCAATTTATCCGACGGAGACCGTTCTCGTCCAATCGCGAGTGTCCCCCGGTCCGGCACGACGCCCTGGACGGCCCGGACACACCGGCGAGCGCGGGCCGCGAACGGCCACGGGCCGCAGGTCGACGCACGCCGTGGTGCGGGGACGCGAGCCTGGGACAGGCGCACGCCACAGGCGGGCGCACGGCAGAGCGGGCGCGGCCCCGGGAATGGCGCGGGGCGCGCGTCGGGGCGGACCCGGGCCGCGGTCCACCTTGCGGGGCCGGCGCGCGGCAGAGCGGGCGCGAGTCAGGGGCGTAGGACGGCCAGGACCCGTGCGACGGCGCCGACGCTGTCGCCGTGCGAGGCGCGGGCGTGGGTCACCCAGGCGCCCAGGTCGAAGCCCGGATAGCCGGCCCGGAACCGGTCGGCGAGCTCCGCCAGGTCGCGCGCGTCCAGGTTCAGGTCCGCGGTGAGCAGTGAGTAGGGCCGTACGTTGCCCGCGGCCAGCGCGGGCTTGACGGCCACCAGCTCGTCCACCACCACTCGCAGCTGCTCGTCCTCGCCCATGACCGCAGTGTGCGCCGGGCGGGTGGAGGCCAGCTCGCGGAATGCTCAACCCTGCCTAGTGCCGCCGTCCTGGCGGAACCCCGGTAGTGCCGGAGTCCCGGCCTCACGGTCAGGCGAGCGCCGCCTCGCAGTCGGCGAGCAGGGACCGCGCGGACCCGTCCGCGCCGAGCAGGTCGACGGCGGCCGCGTACGGGCGGGGCACCCGGTAGACGAAGCCGTCCGGGGTCGCGGCCGTCGGCTCCACCTGCACCAGCCCGAAGGTCGCGAGCTCCTCGGCCAGCTCCTCCGCCCGGTGCTCCTCCACCGACAGCGCCCCGGCGACCGCGCCCAGCGGCGCCGGGTCCGCCATCCGGGCCAGGCCGCAGAACGCCGCGCGCAGCTCCTCGCCGAGCAGCCGCAGGGTGCGGCGCAGGCTGCGGTGCACGCCGTCGGGGGTCGCCGGCCGGGCGCCGCGGTCCTCGCCGGAGCGCGCCCGCCGGACCTGGCGGGCGATCGGCCAGTGCGGCTTCAGCTCCAGCTGGGCCGCCGCCTCGCGCAACGCCATGGGCAGGCCCTCACAGAGCTCCACGAGGTCGTGCGCCGCCGCTATCTGCCGGTTGACCCGTTCCTCGCCGAGAACGTGGGCGAGCAGCCGGTATGCGTCGGCGCACGCCAGCGGTCCCAGGTGGACGGTGGCGGCGACGGCCGGGTCGGAGAAGCGGCGCCGGGCGGCGATGAGCGTGCCGCAGGACAGCCCGGTGGGCAGCAGCGCACCGATCTGCTCGGCGCCGGCCACGTCGTCGAGCACGACGAGCACCCGGCGGCCGGCCGACCAGCTGCGGAAGAGGCTGGACCGCTCGTCGAGCGGCCCGGGGATCGCGGCGGCCGCGTATCCGGCGGCGCGCAGGAAGCTGCCGAGGACCTCGGCCGGCGCGACCAGTTGCCCCTCGTCGTCGATCATGCGGGCGTAGAGCAGGCCGTCGGGATACCGGCCCCGCAGCTTGTGGGCGACGTGGACGCAGAGGGCGGTCTTGCCCGACCCCGGTGGGCCGGCGACCACCACCACGGGCGCCGCGCCACGGTCGTCGGCGGCGAGCGGGGCCGACGCCTCGGCCACCTGCTGACCCCGGCCCACCAGGCGGGCCACGTCCGGCGGGAGCTGATCCGGCGGCTCGGCGGCACCCCGCACCGTGACGCCGGCCCGGGCGGCCGGGAAGTCCTCGTCGATGGCGGGATCGGCGACCAGCACCGCCTGGTGGACCCGCTGCAGCTCCGGCATCGGCTCCAGGCCCAGCTCGTTGGCCAGCACCTCGCGCGCCTGCTGGTAGACGCGCAGGGCGTCGAGGCGGCGCCCCGCGCGGTAGAGGGCCAGCATCAGCCGGCTCTGCAGACTCTCGTCGGTGGGCTGCTGGGCCACCATCGCGGTCAGCTCGCCGATCAGCTCGTGGTGCCGGCGCAGCGCCAGATCGGCGTCGATGCGCTGCAGGGTGAGCCCGCGCCGCTGCTCCTCCAGCCAGACGGTGGCGGCCCGCAGGAGCGGGCCGGTCGCGACCTCGGCCAGCGCCGGGCCGCGCCACAGGCGCAGGGCCGCCCGCAGGGTGTCCACCGCCGGCTCCAGCGAGCCGGCGTCCAGCTCGGCACGGGCCCGGTCGGCGAGGCGTACGAAGCTCGTCGCGTCCACCGCGTCGCTCGCCAGCATGAGCACGTAGCCGGTGGGCGAGGTGGACAGCGCGGGTGCGTCGCCGCCCGGCCGGGCGGCCCGCGCGCCGGAGCCGAGCCGGTAGAGCTTGCGCAACTGGTAGACGTAGGTCTGCAGAGTGGTGGTGGCGCTGGACGGCGGGCGGTCGCCCCAGAGCTCCTCGATGAGCTGCTCGGAGCTGACCACCCGATCGACGTTGATGGCGAGCAGGGACAGGACCTGGCGCAGTTTGGGAGCGGTGGGCACGACCTGGCGGCCGTCGAGCTCCACATGGAACGGACCGAGCAGGCTCACCCGCACGTCGGCCGCCGTCCCCGGCTCGACGGGACCGGCCGGGTGGCCGGCCGTCCGACGGCGAGCCCGAGATCCACTTGACACACCAACACCGTTCATCCCCCCGTTGTCGGCAGTTCGCGATCGCTGAAAGCGATGATTGCGCCCGCAAATATCGAGGCGGGTCGCACCATGGCCAATATAGGCTTCCGGAGAGCCCGCTGACAGCCCCGGCGCCCGGAGTCGAGAAATCGACAGCACCGGGTACGGGGCGTCACGCGCGCGCGGGCCGGCGTCGCATCCAGCAGGCATGATGCAGTGATCGCCAGTGTTCATGCAGTAACCTCCGTCTATTTACCACCGTCCTCTGCGGATACGAAAGCGAATTCCCACCACCCGCACCGGAGCGTCCCCGAATGGCGACGAGAATGGCACGGCGGAAATCGGGAACGGCACCGGCATGGTCGCGCGCCCGGCCGGACCGACGCCGCCCGCGGAGCCGCCGGGCCACCGCCGCTCCGGCGCACCGTCCCGGGCGGCGGCCGGGTACGCCGGGCAAAGGCGCAGCCCCGGAGCCCCGTACCACAGTTTCTCCATGCGCGATAGCGCACCGGACGACCGGGACGCGGCATACATCCGTGGTCGTACTCACGGGACCGGAGTGCTGACGTTGTGTACATCCGCGGACGGTTGTGCCGGTTTTGGCGCGGCAATAGGTTTCGATCGGGTCCACCGGCGACCGGACGCCCGTCCGGGCGAATGCCGAAATCGGCGGAAGGTGGTTGTGCCATGGCAAGGACAGTCGGCGCCGCGGTGCTCGGCATCGTGGTCGGCGTGGTCGTGAGCCTGGTCGTCTTCGGCGACGACGGGCCGGGCTTCGAGGTCAAGCACGTGATCATGGCCTTGGTGGGCCTCGTCGTCGCGGTCGTGGCGCAGCGCGCGCTGGAATCGCGCGGCCCCCGCCGCTGACCCCTCCCGCTCGCACACCGGCCGGCGTCGCAGCTGTGACGCCGGCCGTCCCCGTGCGTCGAGCCCGCCTCTCCGGCAAGGCCGCCGGTCGTCGGCGCCTTCTGCCTACGCCAGGTCCGCCGGCTCGCCCGGCGGTCAACCTCGCCTCGACCGGACCTCGAGCGACCCCGCCCACCATCGGGTTCGTCCCGGCCGCCGCCTCCGGCGCCGGTTCGCCCGGCAAACCGACCCGGCCGGCCACCGCCCCCGATGGCTCACCGGCCCTCGTGGTACACCGGCCCGGTGGCAGAGGGAGCCAAGGTGACCACCGATCCAGGTGGACCACCGGCCCAGGTGGACCACCGGCCCGGCCGCGACGGCCCGGCGGCGACGGCGGATCAGGTCGATCCGGCGCCCGGGACCGGAGAGGGGTGTCGAACGATGGATGCGACCGCGCCACTGCGGCGCTGCGCCCGCCTGGCCGTGGCCGTGCTGCGGTGGACCTGGCGGGGCTTCGGGATGTACGGCATGGCCGTCACGGGAGTGCAGCCGTCGTCGGCGAACCCGGCCGCACCGGACCGCCGGCCGACCGCCGCCGGCGACCCACCGCCCGCCGGGCGGCCGCTCGCCGGCCCGCCACCGGGCCATCCGGAACGGCTGCTTCCCGGCGTGCCCCTGGATCCCGTCGAGCTCGGCCTCTGGCGGCAACTGAGCTGAGGCGACCCCACCGGCGACGAAGCGGGCCGGGGAAACAGGCGTCGAGCCCGGATGGATTCCCACTCCAGCGGCCGTCCGGACGATGTCGATGACGGGGCGCTCGGGGCGCCCGTACGGACGGAGGCCACCGGATGAAACTGTATCTGCTCGAGCTGGGCACGATCCGCTACTACAAGGACCGCCCGGTGTGCGGCTACCTCATCCGCTGCGACGACGGCACCGATGTGCTCGTGGACACCGGTCCCCACCGCGACGCCGCGCCCGACTCACCGATCATCGCGCGTACCGATCCCGGGCTGGTGGACCAGCTCGCCGCCGTCGGCGTCCGGCCCGGCGACATCGACATCGTGGTCTGTTCCCACCTCGACCCCGACCACGCCGGGAACCACGACCTGTTCCCCGACGCCGAGTTCGTCGTGCAGCACAGCCACCTCGAGCTGGCCCGTTCCGGCGCCGAGGCGCGGCTCGAGGCCACCCGGGCGCAGTGGGACCTGCCGCACCTGAAGTACCGCACGGTCGACGGGGACACCACGCTGCGGCCCGGGATCGAGCTCGTCGAGTCCGGCGGCCACATCACCGGCCACCAGTCGGTGCTCGTCCGGCTGCCACGGACCGGCGCGGTGCTGCTGGCCGTGGACGCGATCACGCAGGAGGCCGCGATGGATCCGGACAACCGGCCGATGACCCGCTTCGACCTCGACGCGGACGCCGCCCGGGCCAGCACCCGCAAGCTCGTCGACCTCGCCCGGCGGGAGAACGCCATGGTCGTGCGCAACCACGACCCGGTGCAGTGGCCGACGCTGAGGCAGTGGCCGGCCTGCTACGAGTGACCGAACGGTGACGGCGGGCGCCCGCCGGAGCGGCGGTGTGCCTACAGTGGTCGGCATGTGGCCGGCCTCAGCGCGAAAACCCGCACCGGATCCCGGGTCCTGGTGGACGACCTGGCGGGCCGCGGCCATCCCGGCCCTGGTGCTCATCTTCGACGTCGTGGTCGTGGAGACCAGCGGTGACCGGGGCGGCCGCCCGCTGATGCCGCTGGGCTGGACGTTGATGGTGGTCAGCGCGGCCGCGCTGTACTGGCGCCAGCAACATCCGGTGGCCGTGCTGGCGGTGACGAGCGTGACCGGGCTGCTCTACTACCCGCTGAGCTTCCCCGACTCGCCCATCGCGCTGGCGTTCGTCATCGCCCTCTACACGGTCGCCCGGGACCGCGAGCGCTGGCTGTCGATCGGCGCGGCGCTGTTCCTGGCGATCGCCTTCCCGGTGCTGACCTCGCTCAACCTGGACGGCTACGGCCGCCAGCGGTCGGTGCAGACCCAGGTGCAGACGGCGGTCGGCGTGGCCGCCATCCTGCTGCTGGCCATCATCCTGGGCGAGGTCGCCCGCAGCCGGATGCGGCACGTGGCCCAGGCGGAGCAGCGGGCCGCCCTGGCCGAGGCGACGCGGGAGAGCGAGGCGCTGCGGCGCGCCATGGAGGAGCGCCTGCGCATCGCCCGGGACCTGCACGACGTGGTCGCGCACCAGATCTCGCTGATCAACGTACAGGCGAACGCGGCCCTGCACACCCGCTCGCCGGACGGCGCCTTCGAGGCGCTGGAGGCGATCCGTACGGCGAGCAAGGACGCCCTGCGCGAGGTGCGGGCGGTGCTCGGCGTGCTGCGCCAGGCCGACGGCGCCGATCCCGTGCAGCCCAGCCCGTCGCTGGCGCGGCTGCCCGAGCTGATCGGCCGCACCGAGGCCGCGGGCCTGCCGGTACGGTCCCACGTGGACGTCCCGCCCACGCCGCTGCCCACCTCCGTGGAGCTGGCCGCCTACCGGATCGTGCAGGAGGCGTTGACCAACGCCGTGCGGCACGCGGCGGCGAGCACCGTGGAGGTGGACATCCGGTGCCGCGGCGGGGACGTCATGGTCACCGTCGAGGACGACGGCACCAAGCCGGTCGATCCGCGGGCGGTGCGCGACGGCAACGGCCTGCTCGGCATGGCGGAACGGGCCGCCGCGGTCGGCGGGGAGGTGACCGCCGGTCCCCGCCCCGGCGGCGGCTTCCGGGTCGAGGCCCGGCTCCCGATCCGTCCCCCCGCGGAGACGGAACAACCCGCGGATACCCCGCAACCCCCGCAGGCACTGCAGCTCACGGAAACACGACGATCCCCGACAGCAGCGAACGACGGGAACGGAAACCGATGATCTCCCTAGTCCTGGCCGACGACCAGACGCTCGTCCGGGCCGGCTTCCGCTCGATCCTCGCCGGCGAGCCGGACCTGCGCGTGGTCGGCGAGGCCGCCGACGGCGACGAGGCGGTCCGGCTGGCCCGCGAGCTACGTCCCGACGTCATGCTGATGGACATCCGCATGCCGGGGCTCGACGGCCTCGCCGCCACGCGGCAGATCTGCGCGGACAAGAGCCTCGACGGCGTGAAGGTCGTCATCCTCACCACCTTCGAGTCCGACGAGTACGTCTACGGCGCGATCCGCGCCGGGGCCAGCGGTTTCCTGCTCAAGGACACCGAGCCGGTCGAGCTCATCCGCTGCGTGCGGGTGGTGGCCCGGGGTGACGCCCTGCTCGCGCCGTCGGTCACCCGGCGGCTGATCGCCGAGGTGGCCGCGCGCCTGACCCCGCCGCCGCCGGCGCCCGAGCTGGCCACGCTGACCGCGCGCGAGGCCGAGATCATGGATCTGGTGGCCCAGGGGCTGTCGAACGAGGAGATCGCCGGGCGGCTGGTGATCAGCCACGCGACGACCAAGACGCACGTCAGCCGGATCCTCACCAAGCTGGGCCTGCGCGACCGGGCCCAGCTCGTGGTGTGGGCGTACGAGTCCGGCCGCGCGCTGCCCGGCTGGCTGCCCTAGCCGCCGATGACGCCGAGCCCCCGGTCCAGCGTGGTGAGGACGCGGTTGCCCGCGGACTCCACCACGAACGGGTCCTCCACGTGCACCGCACCGAAGCCGAACTCGTAGTACGGCGTCTCGATGTTGACCACGGTGCCGATCTCGATCACGTCCTGGCTGGACGGCGTGATCAGGACCGGTTCGTAGATCTCCACGCCGATGCCGTGCCCGACGTGGTGGCGGCGGTAGTGCGGGATGCCGGCCCGGCGGACCCCGTCGACGGTGATGTCGAACAGCTCCTTGCCGCGCATCCCCGGCCGCGCCTCGGCGATGCCGCGCTCCTCGCCGGCGAGCACCGCGTCGTAGTGACGGGCCAGCTTGGCGTCGGGCTCGCCGAGCACGAACGTGCGTGCCAGGTCCGACCAGTAGCCGTTCAGCACGCATCCGACGTCGAACCAGATGCCGTCGCCGCGGCGCAGCGGCTCGTCGCTCGGGCGCTGCTGGCCGCCGACCGCCGCGCGGCCGAACTTGATGAGCGTGAACTTGGGCCGCGCGCCGTGGCGGACGACCTCGAGCTCGAACTCGCGGACGAGCTCGCGTTCGGTGGCGCCGGGCCGGGCGGCCGCGACGGCCGCCCGGATGCCCGCCTCGGTCGCCGCGGCCGAGGCGGTGATCCGCTCCACCTCGGCCGGCGTCTTCACCTTGCGGACCCAGCGCAGGTCCTCGGCGGCCGGCACCACCCGGGTCCCGGGCAGCGCGTCGCCCAGGGCGTCGAGGAAGCCGAACGGTGCCCCCTTCTCGTCGATCCCGACCGTGCCGCCGGCCACCCCGGCCTCGCGCAGCACGTCGGCCAGCGCGTCCAGCGCCGTCGCCGGCGCCGGCCCGAGCACCGACACGTCGTACAGGCGCTGCTCTTGCGGGGTCAGCACGGCGTCGTCGGCCAGCTCCCGGTGGAACGTGCCGAAGCCGACCGCGCCGGCCAGCGGCACGGTCGCGTCGAGGAACTGGTCGACGTCGCACCGCGAGGTGAGGAAGTACGGCGTCGCGAGCCGGTCGCGGACGACCACGGCCAGGCAGCGGCCGCCGTGCGGGTGGGTCTGCGCGGGCTGGCTCGCCACCCCGGTCAGGTAGTAGACGTTCTCGAACGTGGTGGCCACGAACGCGTCGAGGCCGGCCTCGTCCATCCGGCGCGCGAGCCGGTCGAGGTGTGCCAGCATGGGTCCTCCTTGACGGGAGCCGGCTCAGGTCAGGGCCAGCAGGTCGGCGACGGCGACCGAGGGGTGGCTGGGCTCGCGGGCCGCCGCCAGCAGCCCCTCGAGGTCGCCGAGCCCGGCCGCGGCGATCCGGGCGTCGAGTCCCTTGGCCTGCAGCCAGCCGTCGTCGAACGACTCACCGAGGTAGTTGACCGCGCCGTCGGCCGCGACGACGACGATCCGGGAGCCCGGGTGGCGCTGCGCGTGGTGCAGCGCGGCGAAGATCGCCGCGCCCGCCGACTCCCCCACCATCAGTCCTTCGGTACGGGCGAGCAGCCGGCTGGTCGCGATCCCCTCGGCGTCGTCGACCAGGTGCACCCGGTCCACGAGCGACATCTCCAGGTTGCCGGGGCGCCAGGCGAGCCCGAGCCCGCGCATGACGTACCCGTGGAACGGGTGGCCGAAGGCCGCCGAGCCCACCGCGTCCACCGCGACCGTGGTGACCTCGGGCAGCTTCTCCTTGACCGTACGGGCCAGGCCGCTGATGTGCCCGCCGGTGCTCGCCGTGGCCATCAGCACGTCGAACTGCGGCACGTCGTCGAGCAGTTCGCGGGCGGTGGTCTCGGCGTGCGCACGCGGGTTGTCGGGGTTGTGCATCTGGTTGGGCCAGAAGGCACCGGGGATGGAAGCGACGAGCTGCTCGACCCGCTCGCGCCGCGGGCGCTGGAACCCGCCGTTCTCGTCGGGCTGCCGGACCACCTCGACCTCGGCGCCGAGCGCGGCGACGAACTTCAGCATGGACTCCGGCGCCTTCGGGTCGACCACGATGATGACGCGGTAGCCGCTGACCGCGCCGATCAGCGCGAGCGCCTTGCCCATGTTGCCGGACGACGACTCGACGATCGTGCCACCGGGGCGCAGCCGGCCGTCGCGCTCCGCCGCGGTGATCATCTGCAGGGCCGGGCGGTCCTTGATGCTGCCGGCCGGGTTGAAGGACTCCAGCTTGACGAGGATCTCGGAGCCGTACGAGCGGTCGAGGCAGCGCAGCCGCACGACCGGGGTGCGCCCGATCGTCTCGAGGATGTTGTCGAAGATCATGTGTCTCCCTCCCAGGGGGACGGGCGCACCTCAGAGCGCGAGCCGCACCCGGTAGTGGTCGAGCCAGAGGTTGAGCTGGATGGCGAGCTCGACGTCCGCCCGGGCCATCCGGTCCTTGGCGAGCCGCGGCAGGTCCCCGGCGAGGTCGGCGGCGCGGTCGAGGTCGATGAGCTCGCGGACCGGCGCCTTGGGGTCGGCGACGACGGCCGCGATCTCGCGCTGCAGGCCGGCCGGGTAGTCGGGGTTGTTGCTGACCGGCGAGGCGCTGCGGTGCCGCTGCAGCACCGAGGAGGGCAGCAGGTCGGCGACCGCCTGGCGCAGGACCGCCTTCTCGATGCCGCCGGTGTTGTGCATGGCGTTCGGGATGTTGTACGCGTACTGCACCAGCCGGTGGTAGTTGATCGGCGAGCGCAGCTGCAGCCCGGCGGCGGCGTACGAGCCGGCGTCGATGCTGAACCGCGTGTTCATCAGGTACGCGATGGTCCGCATGCGCCGCTGCCAGTCGTCCTCCTCCGGCAGGAACTCGACCTCGGCGACCGCGGTGGCGTACTCGTCGGCGTAGTAGGTGGGCAGGTCGAGGGCGGCGAGCGTGTCGGCGTTGAGCAGACCGGTGCCGAAACCGTGGTGGGCGCCGTACTTCTGCGCCAGCGCGATCCACGGGAACGTGCCCGACTCGACCAGGTCCCGGTGGGTGTACCAGGTGGCACCCTGGAAGTACTTGTCGCCGCCGTAGCCGGCGAAGACCACCTTGCAGCCCTGCTCGGCGGCGCGGTGCACGGTCAGGTACTGCGCCGTGTCCATGTCGTACTGCCGGGTCGGGAAGTCCTTGGAGCGCAGCATGCCGAGGCGCACGATCGGGTCGAGGATGTCGTTGGTCTCCAGCTCGACCAGGGTGTGCCGGGAGCCGATCCGCTCGGCGACCTGCTGGGCGAAGGGCGTGTCGTTGGTGCTGCGCATGACGTCCGCCTGGAACTCGCTGCGCGCGAAGTCGATGGTGAACGTCTGCAGCGGGCCGGTGCCGCGCCGGCGCAGCTCCTCGGCGGCCAGGGCCGCCACCGACGACGAGTCGATGCCGCCGGAGAGCATGACCAGCTCCCGCGAGGGGTCGTCGCCGAGGTTGCGCCGCACGCTGCCGGCGAGCATGTCGCGCACGGTGGCCACGGTGGTCTCGTAGTCGTCGGTGTGCGGCTCGGTGGTGAACTTCCAGTACCGCTCGCGGCGCCAGCCCGACCGGTCGAAGCGGGCGATCTCGGCGCCGCCCACCCGGCCGAAGCCGCCGAAGATGCCGCCGTGCGGCAGCGCCTGGGAGATGGCCTCGCGCAGGCCCGCGGCGTCCACCCGGGGGTGCACCTCCGGGTGCGCGAGCAGGGCCTTGCGCTCGGAGCCGAACACCAGGCCGGTGGGGGTCTCGACGTGGTAGAGCGGCTGACCGCCGAGGTGGTCGCGGACCAGCACCAGCTCGTCGGTGCGCCCGTCCCAGATCGCGATGGCGAAGGTGCCGGTCAGCTCCGGCACGAAGGTCGTGCCCCAGCGCAGGTACGCCCGGACGAACAGCTCGGCCGTGCCGGCGGTGTCGATGCCGGTGCCCTCCACCGGGCGCAGCTTGGCCCGCAGGGTGTCCAGGCCGGTGGGCCATCCGGAGACCACGCCGGCGACGGCCCGGTCGCCGAGGTTGACGACGAAGGGCTGCGCCTCGGCGGTGTCGTCGACGGCGAGCGTGCGGTAGCCGAGCGCGGCGTGCCGGGACACCCACACCGCCTCGGCGTCCGGGCCGCGCTGCGCGAGCGTGGCGGTCATGGTGATGACCGTCGGCCGCTGCCGCTCCAGATCCCGCGCGAAGTCGATCCAGCCTACGAGTCCTGACATGGGCGTTACCTCTCCTCGAAGGGTTCGAGTGCCACCGTCGCCGGTGGCACTCGAAGCCGGGTACAGGGCGGTTCGAGACCGCCGTTTCAGGCGTTCGCCGGCAGGGTGTCGACCGACAGCTGCGAGATGCAACGCATGGTGGCGTTGCGGAAGTACGCGCCGAAGCCCTCGGCGGTGGCGGTCTCGCGCTGCTCGGCGAGCAGGGGCGCGAGCTTGCCCTCGATCTCGTGCACGCCCTTCTGCGCCGCCATCGTGCGGGCGATGTGCGCGAAGTCGCCCTCGTAGTGGATGACCCGCACCATCACCGTGTCCTTGATGAACACGGCGGTGCCGAGCAGCCTGCCGACCTCGGCGCCGTCCTGGTCGCGGACCGCGGGCGAGCTGACCCGCTGGAAGTTGGCGAAGATCTCGGCGATCTCCTCCTCGTGCCCGGGCTTGACGTTGTAGGTGATCGCGGCGTACGGCATGGTTCCTCCTGTGGTGATGTGACGTGGGACGGGAAAGTCAGAGCGCGACCCGGACGCCGTAGCGGCGCAGCCAGGCGTCGAGGGCGAGCACCATCTCGGCGCTGGCCCGGGCCACCCAGGCGCCCGGCCCCGCGGCGAGCACCCGCTGGTCGGCCTGCAGGGCGCGGATGCCGCCGGCGTCGACGAGCGGCGCGGCGGGTGAGGTGGCGTCGGCGAGCAGCGCGGCGAGCTCGTCGACCAGCCAGCGCCCGTACGCGGGATCCGGGGCGGCCGGGTACGGGCTCGCCGGCCGGTGCCGCACCGAGGGTGGCAGCAGATCCCCGACGGCGGCCCGCAGCAGGCTCTTCTCCTTGCCGTCGAAGTTCTTCAGCGCCCAGGGCACGTTGTAGACGTACTGGACCAGCCGGTGGTCGCCGAACGGCATCCGCGCCTGCACGCCGGCCGCCATGGCCAGCGACTCGCGGTGCAGCAGCCGGGTCTGGTCCCAGCGGGTCAGCCGCAGGTACGCGGTGCGGCGCATCCGGCGGTCCCGCTCGTCCTCGCCGGGCAGGTGCTCGGCGTCGGCGACCGAGCGGGCCCACTCGTCGTGGCAGTAGCCGTTGAGGTCGAGCTTGTCGCGCAGGTCCGGGTCGAGCAGGTCGCCGCCGAAGCCGTACCGGCCGCCGCGCTGCCGGGCGAGCGCGATCCAGGGCAGGGTCTGCCAGTCGGTCGCCGGCGCGTCGCACGCCCCGGCATGACAGCCGAAGATCGCGTCGGCGAGCTCGTCGGAGAGCGCGCCGCGCACGTGCTGGCCGGCCTCGCAGCAGAGCAGGTACGTCGAGGTGCTCGCGCTGCCGAGCGGGTCGGGCACGTCCCGGGCCCGCAGCGCGGCGGCGCGGGCCAGCGGGTCGAGGATGTCCGCGGTGTCGAGCACGACGTCGGTGTGCTCGGCGCCCACCCGGCGCACCACGTCCGCGACGAAGCGGGCGTCCGGGCTCGACCGCACGTCCTCCGGCGGCACGCACTCCGACTCGCGGGCGACGGTGACGGTGAAGGTCCGCAGCCGGCCGCCGGACCCGCGCGCGAGCCCGCGCGCGGCCAGGGCGGTCATCGCCGAGGACTCGAGGGTGCCGTCGAGCAGGATGCCGATGTCGTCGCCGCCGGCGAACTGGCCGGCCACGCTCTCCTCGAGCAGTTCCCGCACGGTGCCGACGGTGGTGGCCAGGTCGTCGGTGTGCGCCTCGGTGGTCAGCTTCCAGTAGCGCCGGCGCGTCAGGCCGGCCCGGCCGTAGCGGACCATCTCCCCGGCGCGGACCTGGTGGACGCCGGCGAAGACGCCGTGCCCGGCCGTGCCCGCGCAGGTGAACAGCTCCCGCAGGCCGGTCAGGTCGATCTGCGCCTCGACCGCCGGGTGCGCCAGCAGGCCCTTGCGCTCGGTGGCGAAGACGATCCCGCTGTCGGTCAGGTGGTAGTAGATCGGCTGGGTGCCGAGCCGGTCGCGGACCAGCAGCAGCTCCTCGGCGCGCCCGTCCCAGACCGCCACGGCGAACCCCCCGGTCAGCCGGGTCACCCCGGCCGCGCCCTCGGCCAGGTACGCGTGCGCGACCAGGCCCGCGACGCCGGTCTCGGGCTCGGGCGCCACCCTGCGCCCGGCGAGCCGGCCCCGCAGCTCGGCCAGGCCGGTCGGCGCGCCGGTCACGCAGACCGTGACGGGCCCGTCGGCGGTGCGCGCCGTGTACGGCTGAGGCGAGAACTTCCCGTGGACCGCGAGGTACCGGAAGCCGAGCCCGGCGCACGGGGCGACCCACAGCGCCTCGTCGTCCGGGCCCCGGGCGGCGAGGGCACCCGCCATCGCCCGCAGCACCGGCCGTTCCCGACGCTGGTCGCGGGCGTAGTCCACCCAGCCGACCAGAGCTGACATCAGGCCGTCTCGTTCCGGACGCCGCCATCGGCGAGCTGCTGGAGCAGGATGGCCGCCGCGTCCAGCCCGCCGCGCCCGGAGGCGACGAGATCCCGGAAGCGCTCGTCGGCGGCAACGATCACCGGCAGCGTCACACCGTGCTCGGCCGCGTCGCCGATCGCGAACCGCAGGTCCTTCTCCATCAGCTCGGCGCGGAACGTCGGCCGGTCGTAGCGCTCCTCGCGCATCACGGCGCACCGGTACGACATGACCGGCGAGCTGAACGCGCTGTCGGCGATGGTCCGCAGCAGCAGGTCCCGGTCGAGCCCGGCCCGCTCGCCGTAGCCGACCGCCTCGGCCAGGGACACGAGCTGGGCGCCGAGCAGCGAGTTGAGGACGAGCTTCATCGTGCTCGCGTTCCCGGTGGCGCCGAGCTCGACGAGCTGCCGGCCCAGCGCCACCAGGATGTCGCGGACCTGGCCGACGGTCTGCGGCTCGCCGGCCGCGAACACCCGGGCGTCGCCCTGGCGCGCCTGCGCCGGGTTGCCGATCAGGGTGGCCTCGACCCGGCCGATCCCGGTCTCGGCGAGCCGGCGGGTCACCTCGCGGGAGAACGCCGGCGTCACCGTCGACGCGTCGATCACCACCGCACCCGGCTTGAGCGCCCCGGCCAGTCCGTCCGGGCCGAAGAGCACCGCCTCGACGGCGGTCTCGTCGGCGAGGCTGAGCAGGGCCACGTCCGTGCCGTCGGCCGCGTCGGCCGGGGTGGCGGCGATCCGCGCCGCCACGCCCGCGAAGCCGGCGGCCCGCTCGGCCGAGCGGTTCCACACCACGGGCGCCCAGCCCAGGCCGGCGAGCCGGTGGGCGAGACCGCCGCCCATGCCGCCCAGGCCGAGCACCGCTACGGTCATCTTCTTTGACATGGCTGACAACTCCTTAGGTCAGACGGTGGTGGCCGCGGGTGCGTCCCCGACGTGGCCGCGCAGCCACCGCACGGCACCGGCCAGGACGACGCCCACGACGGTGGCGAGCGCGCCGAAGAGCAGGAAGTAGGCGGGCAGGGAGAGGACCTCGGCGAGCCGGGCGAGCTGGCCGCCCAGCCCGGCGCCCACGGCCGCGAAGAGCCAGAAGAGGCCCAGGTACTGGTTGGTGTAGCCGGCGGGCGCGACCTTGACGGCCAGGCTCAGCCCCACCGGTGCCAGCGCCAGCTCGCCGCAGACCTGCAGCAGGAAGGCGCTCAGCAGCCAGAGGGGCGACACCGGGTCTCCCCCGGCGGCGAGGCGGGCCGCGACCGCCAGCAGCAGCCAGCTCACGCCGGCGCACACCAGCGCGGCGGCGAACTTGACGGGTACGTCGACCCGGCGGCCGAGCCGCAGCCAGAGCGCGGCGAAGACCGGCGCGAGCACCAGGATGAAGAACGGGTGGGCCGACTGGAACCAGCTCACCGGCACCGTCCAGCCGGCGACGTCGCGGTCGGTGTGGCGCTGGGCGAACATCGCGAGCACCGAACCGCCCTGGGCGTAGAGCAACCAGAAGACCGACGATCCCGCGAGCAGCACCACGTACGCGCCGAGGCGGCCGCGGTCCGCGCCGGTCAGCGCCGGGATGCGGCGCAGCGCCAGGACGTAGCCGGCCGGCAGGGCGAGCAGCAGCAGTCCGGAGGCCATCAGCACGTGTTCGATGTGGACGACGCCGGTGGACGTACCCACGAGAAGGGCGAGGGCCAGCGCGCCCAGCGCGGTGCCGGCACGGCGGCCCAGCACGCGGCGGCGGTCCGGCGGCAGCGGTGCCGCCGGGCGCAGGCCGAGGTCGCCGAAGCGGCGCGCCCCCGCCGCGTACACGATCAGGCCGGCCGTCATGCCGATCGCCGCCGCGCCGAAACCGAGGTGCCAGGCCACCTTCTCGGCGAGCAGGCCGACCACGACCGGGGCCAGCAGCGCGCTGAGCTGGATGCTCATGTAGAAGATCGACATGGCGGCCTCGCGGCGCCGGTCGTCGCGGTGCGGGCTGCTCACGAGCGCGGCCATGGCGGGCTTGAGCAGCCCGGTGCCGGCGATCACGAACAGCAGCCCCAGGTAGAGCGACCAGCGCACGGGCAGGCTGAGCACCGCGTGGCCGGCGGCGATGCCGGCGCCACCGAGGACGACCGCGCGCCGGGTGCCGAGTACCCGGTCGGCCAGCCAGCCGCCGGGCAGCGCGGCCAGGAAGACCAGGGACATGTACGTGCCGAACAGGGCCGCGGCGCTGGCCGCCGGCAGCCCGAAGCCGCCGTCGGACACGGGCGCGCTGGCGTACAGGTAGAGGATCGCGGTCATGCCGTAGAAGCTGAAGCGCTCCCACATGTCCATCCAGAACAGCGTGCCGAACCAGGCCGGCTGGCCCTGGAAGAGCCGTCCGGCGACGCCCGGGCGCACCGGGCGGTCGAGTATCGACGCCATGCCGCACTCCCTGTCGAGGTGATGTCGGCGAAAGTCTCGGCGCGGCCGGTACAGCGCCACTCGAGGGGCGGTCGACGGTCCCAATCGAGGAAGGCTTGAGCAGCCCTCCACCCCGGCCCGGCACCGTCACCGGCATGAGCGACACATCGAGCAGCACGCCGACCGCTTCGGTGCTGGTGGTGGGTGGTGGGGTCGTGGGACTCTCCGCCGCTCTCTTCCTGGCCCGCCGCGGGATTCCGACGGTCCTCGTCGAGCGGCACCCCGGCACCTCCATCCATCCACGGGCGTGGGGCTGGTATCCCCGCACCCTCGAACTGTTCCGCTCCGCCGGACTCGAAGAGGAGGTCCTGCGCGCGGCCGCCGGCTTCGCCGACCACCGCCTGAACGCCAAGGTCGAGTCGCTGACCGGACGCGAGCTGCGCAGCACCGTCCTGCCGGCCGCCGAGGACCTGGGCGACCTGACGCCGAGCCGGCAGATCTCGCTGGGCCAGGACCGGCTGGAACCCCTCGTCCGGGCCGCGGCCGAGCGCAGCGGCGCCCGGCTGCTGTTCCACACCGAGGCGCTGGACCTGGTCCAGGACGACGACGGCGTCACCGTCACCGTGCGCGACCGCGACACCGACGAGCGCCGCACCATCCGCGCCCGGTACGTCGTCGCCGCCGACGGCGCCCGCAGCCCGCTGCGCGAGCGGCTCGGGGTGGGCGCGCACGGTCGCGGCGTCTTCCGGCACCAGGTCAGCATCCTGTTCCGGGCGCCGCTGTCCGAGGCGCTGGCCGGCCGCCGGTTCTCCATCTGCCAGATCGAGAACCCGCAGGTCAGCGCGATCCTCGGCCACGACGACTCGCTGACCGAGGGCACCCTGATCGTCACCTACCAGCCCGAGGCGGGCGAGGCGGCGAGCGACTTCACCGCCGAGCGGTGCGTGCAGCTCGTCCGGGCCGCGGTCGGCACGCCGGAGCTGCCGGTGCACATCCGCGACGTCCTGCCGTGGGACATGGCGGCCCTGGTCGCCGAGCGCTACCGGGCCGGCCGGGTGTTCTTCGCCGGCGACTCGGCCCACGTGGTCCCGCCGATCGGCGGCTACGGCGCCAACACCGGCGTCCAGGACGCGCACAACCTGGCGTGGAAGCTGGCCGCGGTGCTCGACGGGCACGCCGGCCCGGCCCTGCTGGACAGCTACGAGCGGGAGCGGCTGCCGATCGCCCGCGGCACGGTGGAGCAGGCTCAGCTGCGCCTGGCGACGCGGGCCGGCTTCGCTACTCCGGAGCAGCGCGCACAGACCCTCGACACACTGCACGTGAGCCTCGGCTACCGGTACCCCGGCGAGGACGGGCCGTTGTTCGCCGACCCCGCCTCGCGGACCGCCCAGGTGGGCACCCGGGCCCCGCACGTGTGGCTCGACGAGGCGGGCACCCGGTCCACCCTGGACCTGTTCGGCCCGGGCTGGACCGTGCTGGCGGGTCCCGCGGGCGGCGGCTGGACCGATGCGGCGCAGGCGGCCGCCGCGGAGCTGGCGGTGCCGGTCTCCGCCCACCTGCTGCCCGGCGAGCCGTGGGAGCGGCGGTACGGCGCCACCGCCCGGGGGGCGGTGCTGGTGCGTCCGGACGGCTTCGTCGCATACCGGTGGGACGACGTCGCGGAGCCCGCGAAGGAACTCACCGCGGCGCTGCGCACGGCGCTGCACCGCTGATCCTTCCGGACAGACGAAGGTGCCGCTGCCCGGCCGGGCAGCGGCACCTTTCGCGTGCGGGCTCAGGCCACCGGCGTCAGCCACTGCTCGAGGAACCCGGTGGTGTGCTCGGCGGCCCGGAAGCCGGGCGCGTCGATCACCCGGGCGAGCAGCTCCGAGGTGGTCCGCACGCCACCGCCGGCGATCTCGAACTCGGCGAGGGCCCGCCGCATCCGGTCCAGCGCCTGTTCCCGGTCCGGCCCCCACACCACGAGCTTGGCCAGCAGCGAGTCGTAGTACGGCGTGATCCGGTATCCGGGCGCCGCGTGCGTGTCGACCCGCACGAACGGGCCGGCCGGCGGCGCGAACCGGGTCAGCAGGCCCGGCGTCGGCGCGAAGTCGCGCTCCGGGTCCTCGGCGTTGATCCGGCACTCCACCGAGACGCCGCGCGGCTCGACGTCGGCCTGGCGCACCGACAGCGGCCGGCCGGCGGCGACCAGCAGCTGCTCGCGGACGATGTCGACGCCGGTCACCATCTCCGTCACCGGGTGCTCGACCTGGATCCGGCAGTTGATCTCCATGAAGTAGAAGCCCTGGTCGTCGACGAGGAACTCGAAGGTGCCCGCGCCGACGTAGCCGATCGCCCGGGCACCGCGCACGGCGGCGTCGGCGACGTCCGCCATCATCGCCCGGGACAGCCCGGGCGCCGGGGTCTCCTCGATGAGCTTCTGGTGGCGGCGCTGCACCGAGCAGTCCCGCTCGCCGAGGTGCACGACGTTGCCGTACGTGTCGGCGAGGATCTGCACCTCGACGTGGCGGGCCCGGTCGCAGTAGCGCTCGACGTAGACCCGGCTGTCGCCGAACACGGCCTGGGCGGTGGCGCGCGTGCGCTGGTACGCCGGCAGCAGGTCGGCGCGCTCGCGGACCACCGCCATGCCGCGCCCGCCGCCGCCCGCGGCCGCCTTGATGATGACCGGGAAGCCGAGCCGGTCGGCCAGCTCCAGCGCCTCGTTGGCGCTGTCGATGGTGCGGGTGCTGCCGGGCAGCAGCGGCAGTCCCGCCGCCGTCATCAGCTCCCGGGCCACCGCCTTGTCACCGAGCTTCGCGATGACGTCCGGCGGCGGCCCGATGAAGACGATGCCGTTGGCGGCGCAGATCTCGGCGAAGTCGGGATCCTCGGACAGGAAGCCGTAGCCGGGGTGGACGGCCTGCGCGCCGGTCATGGTGGCCGCCTCGACGATGGCCGCCGCCGACAGATAGCTCTGCCGCGGGGCCGGCGGCCCGATCTGGACCGCCTCGTCGGCCAGCCGCACCACCGCCGAGTCGCGGTCCGCGGTCGAGTGGACGGCCACCGTGCGGATGCCCATCTCCTGGCACGTGCGCACCACGCGCAGGGCGATCTCGCCCCGGTTGGCGATGAGGACCTTGTCGAACATGGCGCTCATTCCTCGTCCGTGGCGGCGACGACGATCAGACCCTGCTCGTACTCGACCGCGTCGCCGGAGCCGGCGAGCAGCCGCAGCACCGTGCCGGAGCGGTCGGCCTCCACCGGGTTCATCAGCTTCATCGCCTCGACGATGCCGATCTGCTGGCCGGCGACGACCGTGTCGCCGACCTTCACAAAGGGTGCGGCGCCCGGCTCGGGTGTGGTGTAGAAGGTGCCGACCAGCGGGCTGGTGATCACGTGCTCGCCCGGGGCCGCGCCGGGCTCGGGTGCCGCGGCGGGCACCGCGACGGCCGGTGCCGGGACGGCGGGCGCGGCGGCGGGCGTGGCGGCGACGGCCGCCGGCGCGGTCAGGACGGGCAGGTGCACCGGTTCCACCGGCGTGCGGCTCTCCCACTCCACCTCCACCGTCGCCGCGCCCAGGCTGAGCCGGACCCGCCGCAGCGGCGTCGTGGCGTCGCCCGCCATCGCGGCCACGCTGCGCCGCATCTGCTCCAGCAGCAGCGCGTGGTACCCGCCGTCGTCGCCGGCCGCTATCTCGAGTTGCGGATCGTCCATGATGGTCATGCCGAGGTCTCCGTTCCTTGCGTGGGGGACACACCGAACTGCCGGAACCGCTCGAACCGGTGCCGCAGCAACTCTTCCGGCTTGCGGTCGGCCAGCTCCGCCACGGCGGCGGCGACCGCGCGGTGCACCAGCTCCGCGGCCGCGGCGGGGTCGGTGTGCGCCCCGCCCGGCGGTTCCGGGACGACACCGTCGACCACCCCGAGCCGCAGCAGGTCCGTGGCCGTGATGCGCAGGGCCCGGGCGGCGTCGGCGGCGGCGTCGGGCCGCTTCCACAGAATGGCGGCGCAGCCCTCCGGGCTGATCACCGAGTAGATCGAGTTCGCACACATCAGCACCCGGTCGGCGACCCCGAGAGCGAGAGCGCCCCCGCTGCCGCCCTCGCCCGTCACGACCGCGACCACCGGGACGCCCAGGCGGCCCATCAACCGCAGCGACTCCGCCACCGCGATCGCCTGCCCCTGCTCCTCGGCCTGCAGACCGGGGTCCGCGCCGGGGGTGTCGATCAGGGTGACCACGGGCAGCCCGAGCTTGGCGGCGAGGCGGAAGAGCCGGCCCGCCTTGCGGAAACCGGCCGGCGAGGGCATGCCGAACTTGCGGCGGACCAGCTCCGCGGTGGTGTGCCCCTTCTGGTGGCCGACCAGCACGACCGGGCGTCCGGCCAGCCAGCCGAGGCCGCCCACGACGGCCGGGCAGTCCGCCCCGGCGCGGTCGCCGTGCAGCTCGATGAAGCCGTCCAGCCAGTGCGCGGCGTGGTCGAGCGCGGTCGGGCGCTGCGGCATCCGGGCCAGGGCGACGACCTCGCGCGGCTCGCGCCCGGCGATCTCGGCGGGCAGCGAGTCCGGGTCGGTCCAGACCTCGCCCCGCGGCGCCTGCGCCGCCGGGGCGCCGTCGTCGACGCGGC
Source organism: Couchioplanes azureus (assembly GCF_014648355.1). GTDB lineage: Bacteria > Actinomycetota > Actinomycetes > Mycobacteriales > Micromonosporaceae > Actinoplanes > Actinoplanes azureus. The sequence continues at coordinate 70,794 of NZ_BMQY01000011.1, read as the reverse complement.
TCATCGCCACCAGCCGGCCCAGCGTCTGGCGCAGCTCGCTACGGCGCACGACCCGGTCGACGAGACCGTGGGCGAGCAGGAACTCCGCGGTCTGGAAGCCCTCGGGCAGCTCCTGGCGGATGGTCTGGCGGATGACCCGCGGGCCGGCGAAGCCCATCCGCGCCCCGGGCTCGGCGATGACCACGTCGGACAGGGTGGCGAAGGATGCCGCCACCCCGCCGTAGGTCGGGTCCGTCACCACCGTGACGGTGAGCAGGCCCGCCTCGTCGAGCGCCGCGAACGCGTTGCTGGTCTTGGCCATCTGCATCAGCGACAGGGCGCCCTCCTGCATGCGGGCGCCGCCGGACGCGGCGACCACGATCAGCGGTGCGCGCTCCGCCAGCGCCGCCTCGGCGGCCGCGGTGACGGCCTCGCCCTCGGCGGTGCCCAGACTGCCGCCGAGGAAGGCGAAGTCCATGACGGCCAGCACCACCGGGTGGCCGTCGATGCGGCCGCGGACGGCGAGCACCCCGGTGCCGCGGCCGCTGCGCTCCACCGCCTCGGCGTGGCGGTCCGGGTAGGCCCGCAGATCCGCGAAGCCCAGCGGGTCGGCGACGGTCGAGGCGACCTCCACCTCGCTCGCCGAACCGGGGTCCAGCAGCTGCCGGGCCCGCAGCTCGGGACCGACCCGGCCGTGGTGGCCGCAGGACGGGCACACCCGCAGCTCCCGCTCGTAACGCTTGCCGTACGTCAGGGCGCGGCACGGACCGCAGCGGATCCATTCGGGCTCGGTCTGCCCGGACCCGGGTCTCGCCTGATCTGTCATGTCGATCAACGCGGCTCTCCTTCAGATGCGTGGCGTGTCACCGGTCTCAAGCGTCGGGAACCGCGCTGGAAGACGAATCGAGGCGCGGTCAGCCCGGCTTGACCGCGGTGAAGACGCCGTAGCGCATGACGTCGCGGTCGTAGGCCTGCTTCATCAGCGGCACGGAGTTGAGGAAGCGGAAGATGTCGGCACCCTTGGCGCGGACGAGCTTCCAGACGTACGAGGGGTCGCGCATGAGCGGCTTGACGATGTCGGCCGACAGGGCCCAGGTGCCTCGCACGTGGTCGGTCCAGTCGGCGGTGGTGACGCCGGTGTAGCCCAGCTCGGTGCAGTGCCGCGCGTAGTGGTCCAGCGGCAGCACGTGCGACACCGCGAAGTCGCGGTAGAGCCGGCGCAGGAGCTTGACCTCCGACGGGTCGAGCCGGTCGTCGCGGCTGACCCAGGTGGCCACGACGAGCCGGCCGCCGGGCTTGAGGATGCGCAGGTTCTCCTCGAGGTACGCCCGCTTGTCGGGCATGAGCTCGCAGCTCTCCAGCGACCACACCACGTCGAAGGTGTCGTCCGGGTAGTCGGTGTGCACGGCGTCCATGACCCGGAACGACGTGCGGTTGCGGACACCGGCCTCGGTGGCCTTCTCGGTGGCCCGCCGGACCTGCTCGTGGCTGAGCGTGATGCCCTCCACGGTGCAGCCCGACTCGACGGCCAGCATGACGGCCGACGCGCCGATGCCGCAGCCGCTGTCCAGCACCCGCGCGCCCCGCGGCACCGCGCCGAAGGCGGCGAGCTCGCGGGTCGTGCGCTGCTGGGCGGCGTGCCGTGGCGTCTGCGGGGCGTCGAGGTCCCAGTAGCCGTGGTGGATGTGCTCGCCCCACAAATCCTCGTAGAGGTCGACGAGCTTGTCGTAGTGGTCGCGCACGGCCCGGTGCAGGTCCTCGATCGAACCTTCCTGGGTCATGCCGGTGTCGGTGACGGTCATGGTCTCTCCTCGCAGATGGTCGGTGCGGGTCAGGCGGCGAGGCGGGCGCGGGCGTACCGGTCGGCGAAGTCCGTGACCTGGCCGAGCAGGATGTCCAGGCGTCGCATCAGGCGGGCGTCGCCGCGCAGGGCGGCCCGGGCGCAGGGGCCGTCGAGGGCGGTGAGGCCGGTGGCGTCGAAGGTGACGGCCATCGGCGCCACCCAGCCGCGCAGCGACTGCACGGTGGTGCGCAGCGACTGCACGGCGGTGGCCGCGCCGTGCTCGCTCCAGCCGACCGCCGCCACGCCCACGACCTTTCCGTCGAGGTACGCGGGACGGTCGTGCACGAGCTCCTCGGCGTGGTCCAGGGCGTTCTTGACCAGGCCCGACATGCCGCCGTGGTAGGTCGGCGTGACGATGACCAGGCCGTCGGCGCGGCGCAGCGTCTCGACCAGCCGCCGGGCGAGCGCCGCGCGGTGCGCCGCGCCGGGCCGGTAGAGCGGCAGGTCGAGGGTGTCCGCGGTGCAGACGGTGGGCCGGGCGCCGTACCCGGCGGCGAGGCCGGCGCAGAGATGCAGCACCGCCTCGCTCACCGAGCCCGGGCGCAGCGACCCGCCCAGCAGTGCCAGCTCCATGTCCGTCAGCCGATCGTGCCGGCGGCCACCTGCGCCGCGACGCGGGGACGCTGGAGCTTGCCACTCGACGTCTTCGGCAGGGTGCGCGGCGGCACCACCACCACCCGGGCCGGCCGGACGCCGGTGCGGCGGGCCACCACGGCGCCGACCTCGTCGGCGGTCGCGGCGGACAGTCCCGCGTCGCGCTGGTGGACGCTCTCGACGACCAGCACGAGCCGTTCCGTGCCGCTCGCCGGGTCCGGCACGCCGACCGCGGCGACACCGCCGGCCCGCACGCCGGCGACCTTCTCGGCGGCCAGCTCGAAGGACTGCGGTTGGTAGTTGCGTCCGGCCAGGATCACCAGGTCCTTGTGCCGGCCGGTGACGAAGAGCTCGCCGCCCAGCTGGAAGCCGAGGTCGCCGGTGTCCAGCCAGCCGTCGCGCAGGTCGAGCACCGGGTCGGCGCCCGGGCTCTCGACGTACCCGGTCATCATCGACTCGGCCGCGACCAGGATCCGGCCGACCCGGCCGTCGCCGACGTCCAGCCCGCTGTCGTCGACCACCCGGATCTTGATGCCGGGCACGGGCACGCCGCAGGAGACGTACGGGTGGGCGTCCTCGTCCGACTCCGGCGGCTCGGCGCGTCCCTCGCTGATCGCGGAGCGGGACAGCAGCTCCACCCGGGGCGCGGTGCCGGCCGGCGAGAACGTGGCGGCCAGCCCCACCTCGGCCATCCCGTAGCAGGGACGCAGGTGCTCCGGCCGGAAGCCGTAGCGGGCGGTGAGGTCGACGAAGTCGTGCAGCGTCGCCGCGTCGACGACCTCGGCGCCGTTGAACGCCGTCCGCCAGCAGCTCAGGTCGAGCCCGCTCAGGTCGGTGCGCCGGGCGACCGCGGTGACCAGCCGGTACGCGAAGTTCGGCGCCGGCGACAGCGTGCCGCGGTACTCGTGGACGAGCCGCAGCCAGCGGTCCGGCCTGCTGCCGAAGGCCATCGGCCGGATGAGCACCGACGGCAGCGACAGCAGGAACGGCGTCAGGGTCCCGCCGATCATGCCCATGTCGTGGTGCAGCGGCAACCAGCTGACCATGACGTCGTCGGCCAGGAACGGCCCGCCCGCGCCGATCGCGGCCGCGGCGGCGAACACCGCCCGGTGACTGAGCACGATGCCCTTCGCGGCACCGGTCGTGCCCGAGGTGAACTGCATGAACGCGGATTCGTCCGGCGGCGCGGAGAGGACCGGCGCCGCCACGGTTCCCGGGGCGAACGGCGGGCTGACCACCGTGACGTCGGTGCCGTCGAGCGCCGCCTCGACGTCGCCGCGCAGCGGCTCGTCGCAGACCAGCACGGCGGGCCGCGCGACGGCGACGATGTGCCGGACGCGCTCCAGCCAGAGCGCGCGGCGGCCGGCGGTCAGCGGGGGTTCGAGCACGGACGGCACGGCACCGGCGAGCGCCGCGCCGAAGAGCCCCGCCAGCAGCGGCGCGGAGGTGTCCAGGCACAGGCAGACCCGGGCGAGCGGGGTCACGCCGGCGGCCACCAGCGCGGCACCCGCGGCGTGGGCGCGCGCGAGCAGGTCCGCCACGGTGATGCGCCGGTCCGGCTCGGGCTCGTCCGGCAGGTAGTAGGCCACGGCGGCGGGTTCACGGCGGGCGCGCTCCACGAGCGCCTCCGCCACCGTGCCGGCGTCGAGGAGCAGGGCGAGGTCCGACGTGGCGCCGGGGCGGTACCCGCGCCGATCGGGATGGACGTCGGGAATCGACATGGTGACTCCAAGGGTCAGCGGAGCACGAACGGGAAGCCGTGGCGGCCCATCTCCCGCGCCGCGTCGGTGACGGCGTCGCAGACGACGTCGATGTCGGCCTCGGTGTGGGCGTCGCCGGTGTAGAACATCGGCATGCTGAGCGTGTAGACGCCGCGGCGGCGCAGCATCAGGGTGAGCATCGCGGGACCGATCGGGTTGACCGCGGCGCCGAACTCGCGGTAGGTGTCGTACGTCTCCTCGGCGACGAAGCCGAAGGTGCCGGCGAACGCCCCGAAGCCCAGCAGGCGCAGGGGGATGCCGGTCTCGGCGCGGAACGCGGCCAGCCGGTCCCGTACCCGGTCCACCTTGGCCTCCGTACGCCGGTAGAAGTCCGGCCCCGCCTCGCGGAGCAGGTTCAGCGAGGCGTAGGAGGCGGCGAGCGACAGGTGGTTGCCGGAGTGCGTGTTGACCACGAAGGTACGGGTGCCGATGTCGGTCAGCGGCGTGCCGGAGGTGTGGATCACCTCCAGCATGTCGGCGCGCCCGCCGACCGCGGCCAGCGGCAGCCCCAGCCCGGAGACCACCTTGCCGTAGCAGTACAGGTCGGCGGGGATCCCGTAGTGGCCGGCGGCGCCCGCGGTGCCGAACCGGAAGCCGGTCAGCACCTCGTCCAGGACGAACGGCACGCCCAGCGCGCGGCACCGGTGCGCCACCTCGGTGACCTCGGGGATCGTCCGCTCGACGAACGGCCACGACTGGCAGGCGGGGTCGGCGATGACGCAGGCCAGCTCGTCGCGGTACCGCTCGATGAGCGCGCCGGCCGCCGCCGCGTCGTGCGGCAGGATCAGCAGGTCCGGCCGGGTCACGCCGGCGAAGGCGCTCAGCGGCGCGATGCCGTCCGGGCCCTGCTCGGGGAACGGGGTGATCCGGGGGTGGCCGTGCGCGAAGAACGACGTGTTGTGCGCCGCCACGTCGTGGGTGCCGTGCCAGCACCCCTCGAACTTGGCGACCATGCGGCGCCCGGTGAAGGCCCGGGCCACCCGGATCGCCACGTTGGTGGCGTCGGTGCCGGAGTTCAGCAGGGCGAACCGCTCGACGTGCGGGACCAGCTCGTGCAGCAGCTCCCCGAGCTGGAGCTCGATGGGATTGAGGTACCCGTTGCCGGTGTTGCGCCCGGCGTGCTCGCGGACGAAGTCGACGACCGCCGGCGGGTTGTGGCCCCACAGCGACTGCCCGCCGAAGCCGAGGTGCGCGTCGACGTACGTGTTGCCGTCGAGGTCGGTGAGCCGGCCCCGCTGCGCGTCGGCGACCGCGAGCGGGAACATCGGGGCGTGGAAGGGCAGGAAGACGTGGTTGGTGACGGTGTGTTCGCGCACCTGCTCGGCGAGCTCCAGGGACGTCTTCTGCCGCTCCTCCAGCTCGGTGAAGAGGTCGACGACCCAGGGCCGGCCGAGCAGCTCGGCGACGATCTCGTCGGTGCTGCGGGTGTCACGGTCCGGTGCGGTGATGGTCATGGCGGTTCTCCTCCGCGGGGGCCTTCAGGACGGCAGCACGAACGGGAAGCCGTGCTTGTCGAGCTCGCGCGAGGCGTCGAGGACGGCGTCGAGCACCTCGTCCACGTCCGCGTCGCTGTGCGCGTCGCCGGTGAAGAACATCGGCAGGCTGAGCGTGTAGACGCCGCGGCGGCGCAGCATCAGCGTGAGCAGGAACAGGCCGAGCGGGTTCACCGCGGCGGCGAACTCGCGGTAGTCGGCGTACGACTCCTGCGCCACGTAACCGAAGGAGCCGATGAAGTCGCCGAAGCCGAGCAGCCGCAGCGGGATCCCGGTCTCGCTGCGGAAGGAAGCGAGCCGGTCCTGCACCCGGGACACCTTCGCGCGGGTCCGCTGGTAGTAGGCGTCGCCCGCGTCGTGCAGCAGGGTCAGCGAGGCGTACGAGGCGGCCAGCGACAGGTGGTTGCCGGCGTGCGTGGTCTGCACGCAGGTCTTGCTGCCGAGGTCGGTCAGCGACAACCCGGAGGTCTGCGCGTTCTCGATGATGTCGGCGCGGCCGGCCACGATGGACAGCGGCAGGCCCAGGCCGGTCACCACCTTGCCGTAGCAGTACAGGTCGGCGGGGATGTCGAAGTGCGCGCCGGCGCCGGAGGGCCCGTAGCGGAAGCCGGTCAGCACCTCGTCGAGGACGAACGGCACCCGCAGCTCCCGGCAGCGCTGCGCCACGGCGCGGATCATCGGGACGGTGTGCTCGGCGTACGGGAAGGACGACGACACCGCCTCACCCAGCACGCACGCGAGCTCGTGCCGGTGCGCCTCGATGAGCGCCAGCGCGGCGTCCGTGTCGTTGGGCAGGATGAGCAGCTCGGTCGCCGGGGCGGGAGCGACGCCGGTGAGCGCCGGCAGCGGCGCGATGCCGCCCGGGCCGGACTCGGGGAACGGCGCGGCCGGGTGGCCGTGGTACCAGAAGGCGGTGTTGTGCGCGGCGATGTCGTGCACGCCGTGCAGCGCGCCCTCGAACTTCGCGACGAGCCGCCGCCCGGTGTGCGCCCGGGCGAGCCGGATCGCCGCGGCGGTCGCGTCGGTGCCGGAGTTGAGGAAGGCGAACTTCTGGCAGTGCGGCAGGAACTGCTCGAGCAGATCGACCAGCTGCAGCTCGGTGAGGTTGAGGTAGCCGTTGCCGGTGGAACGGCCCAGCAGCTCGCGCACGTGCTCGGTGACCGCCGGCGGGTTGTGCCCGAACAGCGCCTGGGCGCCGAAGCCCAGGTGCGTGTCCAGGTAGGAGTTGCCGTCGATGTCGGTGATCCGGCTGCCGGCGGCGTCGGCGACGACGAGCGGGAACTGCGGCGCGTGGAACGGCCAGAAGACGTGGTTGGTGGCGGCGCGCTCGCGTACCTGGGCGGCCACCTCCGTGGACTGGCGCTGCCGGTCGCCGAGCTCGGTGAACAGGTCGATCACCCACCGCTGGGCGAGCAGGTCGGCGACCAGGGTCTCGATCGTGGTCATGGGGCCCACCGTTTCTGTGCGTACGTCAAGGGGTGGATCAGAAGCGGACCAGGGCGGATTCCATGGTGAGTCCGGGTCCGAAGGCCATCAGGACGCCGTGCTCGCCGGGCGCCGGGCGCGACTGCCGCAGGATGCGGTCGAGGATCAGCAGCACCGTCGGGGAGCTGCAGTTGCCCCACGACGAGAGGATGTCCAGGGAGGGTTGCAGGGCGGCGTCGGGAAGGTCGAGCCGTTCCCCGACGAACTCGATGATCTTCGGCCCGCCCGGGTGGATGGCCCAGTGCTGCACGTCGGTGACGTCGAGCCCGTGCGGGGCGAGCAGCCGCTCCACGAACGGCTTGACGGCCTCCGCCAGATAGAGCGGCACGTACGGCGACAGCGTCATCCGGAACGCGTCGTCCATGACCTTCCACGTCATGGCGGACGACGTCTCCGGGTGCGCCTCGGTGTGGGTGCCCAGCAGCAGCGGCCCGGAACCGTCACCCGGGTCGAGGGGCCCGCCGGCGGCGGCCAGCAGCGCGGTGGCGCCGGCGTCGCCGAACAGCCCGGTGATGACCACCTGCTCCTTGGTGGCCTCCGGGCGCAGGTGCACCGAGCAGACCTCGGCGCAGGTGACCATCGCCAGCTCGTCGGGGCGCCCGGCCAGCGCGTCCAGGCCGATCTTGACGCCGTTGAAGGCGGCGTAGCAGCCCATGTGGCCCACGAACGCGCGGCGCAGATTCTGCCGCAGGCCGAACTCCTTGGCGAGCAGCATCTCCGGGGTGGGCCCGGCGTACCCGGTGCAGCTCACGAAGGTGTAGCTGCCGACCTGCTGGGCGTCGACGCCGGAGAGGACGCCGGCGACGGTCTCCCGGCCCATGGCCAGCACCCCGCGCTCCCACGCCTCGATGCGCTCGCGCATGCCCGGCCAGCCGTCGCCGTAGTACTCCGACGGCGGCCAGGCCAGCCGGCGCTGGTCGACGCGGGTGCTCATGAACAGCTTCTCCGCGTCCGGCACCTCGGCGAACAGGTCGCGGTAGAACGAGTCGAAGAGCTCCTGCTGGGCGATGGCGGGCCCGGCCGGCGCGACCCGCAGGCCGAGGAGCCGGGCCGGACGCGGCAGGGAAGAGCCCCAGGTCATCTCGGCACGCCCGCGGTCTCGAGGCGGCCCTTGATCGCCGCCAGGAACCCGGTGGTGACCTCGGCGGTCTCCTTCTGCGCGAACGGCTCGATGAGCACCACCACGACCCGGGCGACGTCGACGTTCGCCTCGGAGCGCATGTCGATGCGCAGCACCACCTCCTCCGGCGAGGCGCCGTCGAGGACGTGGAACGTGCCCCACGAGCGGAAGTTGTGCTCGCCGTGCGGCTCCCAGGTGATGGCGTCCGGGTCGGACACGTCGTACCTGGCCACGTAGTCGGGGCGGAACTTCACGACGCCGTTGGAGACCTCGGCCAGCCGGAAGTGGTACAGGCCGTCGCCGACCTGCTCCAGCTCCTCGACGCCGGGCATCATCCGGCCGCAGCCGGCGACGTCGAGCAGCAGTGCCCGCAGCGCCTCCCGGCTGGTCCGGATGGTGATCTCCTTCGCGGTCTTGGTCCTGATCCAAACCATGTCTCAGCCCTCCTGGGACTTGACCGCCCGGCCGATGTAGCTCACGGCGGTGGAATCGGTGAGATGGAACGGGCCCACGGCGCCCCCGCGCAGCACGGAGGTGAAGATCCGGTGCGGCGGCGCCACGGGCTCCAGGCCCCGGACGTCCGTCACGACGAGGCCGTGCGCGGCGAAGGCGCCCCGCAGCTCGTCCGGGCGGATGAACATGGACCAGTTGTGGGTGCCGGGATACACGATCCGCAGCACCCGCTCGGACAGCACGATCGCCTTCAGCCAGGCGGCCGGCGTGCGGTTGATCGTGTCGAAGACGACCAGGCCGCCGGGGCGCAGCACGCGGGCGATCTCCGCCGTGGCGGCACCCAGGTCGTCCAGGTGCTCGAGGACGTCCGAGACGACCACCAGGTCCACCGAGGCGTCGTCGCGGGGCAGGTCGAAGGCCGAGCCGACCACGTACTCGACGTCCACGCCACGCTCGGCGGCGTGCCGGCGGGCGATCTCCACCGAGCCGGCGGAGAGGTCGACGCCGGTGACGCGGTAGCCGAGGGCGGCCAGCCGCTCGGACACCAGGCCACCGCCGCAGCCGACGTCGAGGACCCGGATCGCCGCCCGGTCGGGGCCGAGCGCCTGCCGGGCGGCCCCGTCGAAGTAGGACACCCGGGCCGGGTTCATGTCGTGCAGGGTGCGCAGCGGCCCGCGCTCGTCCCACCAGCCCTCGCCGACCTCGTGGTAGTAGTCGTTGTCGATGGCGGCGTCGCCGCGGCGGGCCATCACAACCACCTCGGCGTGGCGTCGGGGTCGATGCCGAGGGCGGCCTTGCCGGCCAGCTCGTGCAGGCGGTCGTCGGGCACGGGAGGCGGCGTCGCGCGCAGGTCGCGGCGCAGCTCCGCGAGCCGGGCCGCGCCCTCGGGGTCGCCGGCGAGCAGGCGCTCGGCCGCCGTGACGACGCGCTCGGCGGCGTCGTCGACGAAGAGCGCCGCGGTGCAGGCGGCGGTCAGGGCGTCCGGCGTACGGTCCAGCAGCGCGGCCATGGTGTCGCAGGCGGCGCGCATGCCGGCCACCGCGAACTGCGGGCCGGGCAGGCGCGCCGCGGCGTCGTCCGTCAGGCGCCGCACGGCGACGGCGTAGGCCTCCCGGGCCACGGTCGCCTGGGCGGCGGCGTGGCCGAGGACGGCGGCGGGGTCTGGCTTGGACACGGAAGTCACCCTTCCCAGCGGGGTTCGGCGAAGATGGGCACGCCCAGCGCCTGCTTGCCGGCCCATTCCAGGACCACGTCCGTGGCGGGCGGCACGAGCAGGCCGGCGACGACGTCGCGGTACATGCGCTGCAGCGGGTCACCGGACGCCAGCCCGGAACCGCCCTGCACCTGCATGCCGAGCGTGACCACCTCGTGGGCGAGCCTGGTGACGCTGGTCTTCATGACGCTCATGTCGACGTAGTGGGCGAGCGGGTCCACGTCCTCGTGCTCGGCGTGGATCGCGGCGTCGAGGTGCGCCTCGGCGGCCGCCACCTTCGCGGCCATCTCGGCGATGCGGAACTGGATGCCGGGCAGGTGCGCGTTCGGCTTGCCGATGACGCTGATGACCCGCCGGCGCTGGGTCCGCACGACGTGCTCGAGGGCGGCGCGCGCGATGCCGACGAAGCAGCTGGCGAAGCTGCACCAGGCCCAGTGCACGCCGAGCATGAAGAGCATCGGCAGCGCGCCGCGCTCCCCCACGGCCCAGCGGGAGTCGACGAACAGGTCCTCCAGCGCCAGCGAGTGGCTGCCGGTGGCGCGCATGCCCGCGGCATCCCACTCGGCGGTGACCCGCACGCCCCGCTCGGGCTTCGGGATGAGGAAGGCGACCGGCTCGGGCAGGCCGCGGTCGTCGGTGACGGCCGCGGACAGGAACAGGTGGGTGGCGCCCGGGTATCCGGTGAAGAACCCCTTGCGGCCGTTGAGGACGAACCCGCCGTCGACCTCGTCGGCGCGGGTGGTGGGGTGCCACCAGTTGCCGCCGACGCCGGGCTCGCTGAACCCGCCGGCGATGACCGCGCCGTCGAGGACCGCGCGGCAGGCCCAACCCGCGCTCTCGCCGCCCACCCGGGCGATCATCGCCAGGCCGTGGACGTGCATGTTGACCGCGAAGGCCGTGGAGGCGCACGCGCCGGCGAGGATCTGTTGGGCCGCGCAGAGGTCGGCCAGGCTGACGGCGGGGCCGCCGTACTCGGCCGGCACGGTCATCGCGGTGTATCCGCTCGCCACCAGCTCGGCCAGGTTCTCGTGCGGGAAGCTCGCGTCCCGGTCGTGGGCGGCGGCCCGCTCGGCGAGGGCCGGGGCGAGCTCGCGGGCCAGCGCGACGACGTCGGTACGCGGCGGCGCGGGCGCGGCCGTCACCGGACCGGCTCCGCGGCCGCTCGCGCCGGCGCCAGCATGCGCGCCAGCGACCGCACGCTGTCCACCTCGGACGACATCGCCTCGGTCAGCCACACGCGCAGATCGAAGTCCGGGTACGCGGCGGTGATCCGGGAGGCGAGCTGGACGAGGTCCAGGGAGTCGAGGCCGAGGTCGCGGGTCAGCGACGCGTCGAGGTGGACGTCGCCGGGGTGCAGCGCCGGCTTCACGGCCACGATCGCGTCGATCACCGCCTGGGCGGGCGGGGTGCCGGTCATGGGATCACCTCCAAGGGGTTCGGTCACAGCGAGGAATGGTTCGCGGGGCCACTGGGGGCCGCGTCGCGGGCCACTCGAGAACGGGTCGGGCCCCGGCCAGCCCGCGATTCGAGCCGGACTCCAGCGAAATTCGAGCGAGACTCGAGCCGGCTCCGGCCGGCGCGTGCGAGCATGCCGCGACCGCACTCCGACCGGTGTCCCGGCCGCGGCCGGGCCGCCTCGACCGACCGGGAGCGCCCTCGTGAAGCCCCTCGTCCGGTTCTCCATCGCCCGCCCGAAGACCGTCGTCGCGATCTGGGTCGTGATCGTGGCGGTCTGCGTACCGCTGATGGGTGCGCTGACCGGCGCCCTCAAGGCCGGCGGCTTCGACAATCCGCGGGGCGAGGCCGCCGCGGCCCAGCGCACCCTGGAACGCGCCTTCGCCGAGCTGCCCGAGACCCTGCAGGTGGTGCTCACCCGCACCGAGGGCGACGTCACCGCCTCCGTGGACAGCGCGGTCGCCGTAGCCAAGGCCACCCCGCACGTCGCGCAGGTGCAGGACTACCGGCAGAATCCCGGCTGGCTCTCGCCGGACCGGCGCACCACCTTCCTGCAGCTGGGCTTCCGCGCCGACCGCTCGACGATCCAGCACGAGGTGCCGGGCCTGCGCGAACGGCTGTCCGCGGCGCTGGCCGCAGCCGGCGTCACCAGCCACGTGACCGGCGCGCAGGCGCTCGACCACGACCTGAGCGTGCAGGCGGAGGACGACGCGGTGACCGCCGAGCTGATCGCGTTCCCGCTGCTCGTCGTCGTGCTGCTGGTGGTCTTCCGCTCGGTGGCGGCGATGCTGCTGCCCGTCGTGCTGGCGGGCGTCGCGCTGGTGGTGGCCTCCGCGATCGGCTACCTGCTGACGTTCGCGACCGACCTGTCCACCCTGTTCACCAACGCGGTGTCCATCATCGGACTGGCCGTGGCCGTGGACTACTCACTGTTCGTCATCAAGCGCTACCGCGACGAGCTGGCCGCCGGCGACCCGTACGTGCCGGCGCTGCGTACCGCGATGCGCACGGCCGGGCACGCGGTGGTCTTCAGCGGCCTGGCCGTGGTGGTGGCGCTGCTCGCCCTCTTCATCCCGCGCATCATGGTGTTCAGCAGCATGGCGATCGCGGGCGTGGTGGTGACGCTGGTGGCCCTGGCCATGTCGCTGACCCTGCTGCCCGCCGTGCTGCGCCTGCTCGGCCGGCGCATCGACTGGCTGTCGCTGCGCCGCCGCCCCGCCGCCGGCCGGCCGGTCCGGCCGCCGCGCCGCCGCGCCGCGCTGGCCCTGACCCTCGCCGCGCTGGTCGCCGCGTTCGGCGTGCTCGCCTGGCCGGTCACCGACATCCGGCTGCAGTCGCCGGTGGCCAGCGCGACGATCCTGCCCGAGGACGCCGACTCCCGGCAGGGCATCGAGCGGATGCAGGCGGCGCTGGAGTTCCGCACCCTGTTCCCGGTCCAGGTGGTCCTCACCGCGCCCGCGTCCGCGCCGGCCGGCGAGCTGCTCACCGGCCTGCGGGCCGCGGCCGGCGTGGTCCGCGCCGCGCCGCACGTCGACCAGGTCACCGACGTGACCTCGCTGGGCCTGCCCGCGGCCGATCTCGCCGCGGCCCTGGCCGCGCCGGACGCGCTGCCCGCCGAGGCACGGGCCGCGGCCACCCAGCTCTGGGCCACGACGGGGGACACCCGGGTCACCCGCGTCGTCGCCGTCGCCGCGGCGGACCCGGACTCGGACGCGGCGCACGACCTCGTGCACGCGCTGCGCGAACGGCTGCCGGACGCCGTGCCGGCCGGCGTCACCGTGCAGGTCACCGGCGCCACCGCGACCGGCGTGGACTTCGACGAGGTGCTGACCGACACGCTGCCCGCGGTGCTCGGCACGGTCGTGCTCATCACGGTGGTGCTGCTGGCCCGCGCGTTCCGCTCCTGGCTGCTGCCGCTGCTCGCCCTGGCCCTCAACGCCCTGGTGGTCGCGGCCAGCCTGGGCCTGCTCACCCTGATCAGCCAGCACGGGCTCGGTCAGCGGATCGACAGCACCACGCCCGCCCTGGTCTTCGCCATCATGTTCGGGCTGAGCATGGACTACATGGTCATCATGATCTCCCGCATGCGGGAGCACTACACCCTGCACGGCGACCACCACCGCGCCGTCTCCGAGGGCCTGCGCGAGACGGCGGGCCTGGTCAACGGCGCGGCGCTGATCATGGTCGCCGTCTTCGCCTCGTTCCTCATCGCGAAGGTCAGCGTCGTCCAGCAGCTCGGCCTGAGCCTGGCCATCGCCGTGGTGCTCGACGCCGTGGTGATCCGCCTGGTCGTCATGCCGGCGGCACTGCACCTCATCGGCCCCCGCGTCTGGGGCCGGGCGGCCGCTCGCGAGCGGACGGCCGCGCCGGACCTGCAACTGGTCTGAGCTCGCCGCCGACCGCGCCGGCGGCCGGGTCACCCGGCAGGATGGCCGGCCGGTCCGGGACTGTCGATCAGTGCCCGGAGCGCGGCGACGTGGCGGTGGTAGGCCTGCTTGCCGCCGGGGGTGAGGCTGACCCAGGTCTTCACCCGCCCCCGGCCGGTGGGTTTGGAGATCTCCACGTGGCCGGCGTCCTGGAGGACCTTGAGGTGTTTGCTCAGCACCGAGTCGGCGACGCCGAGCACGTCGCGCAGGACGCCGAACTCGGTGCTCGTGGTGGCGTCGAGGAAGGCGCAGATCCGCAGCCGGTGGGGGGCGTGGATGGTGTCGTCGAACCCCTCGCTCACGCGGCCGCTCGCAGCTGGGCGCGCAGCGCGGTGTCGAACCGGCGGCCGATGACGACGGTGCCGACGAGGCCCGCGACGGCGAGGGTCCACACCGGCCACCGCAGGTCGGTGTAGGTGGCGGTGGCCCACGCGGTGGCGGCGGCGACGCCGATCAGGGCACCCAGCGCGATCGCCCACCGGCCGGCGCGTCCCGCGCCGAGACCGGACACCCAGATGCCGGTGCGCTGCCGGTAGGCGACGGCGAGGGCGGCCGCCCCCGCGCTGAACAACACCCCGGAGGCGAGCTTGACCGCGGTGTCACCGACGCTCATGCCGACGATGTAGCCGGCCACGAGCAGGCCGAGGAGCGGGTGGTACCAGAAGGGGGTGACCAGGCGGTCGGCGACGGCCGCCCGGGTGTCGGCGATGGCGGCGAGCTGCTGAGCGGCATTACTTTCCATGGCGGAAAGACAATCACATTCCAACTCGGAAAGTCAACGCGGTCAGCCCGCGGACGGGCAGCCCGCGGGGACGCCGCCCGCCGCCAAGGTCCGCAACGCCGTGAGCGCCTCGGCGACCGTGGCGACCTTGGCCATGGGCAGTCCCGGGACGGCGTTGCGGGCCGCCTCGGCACAGTTGCCCTCGGGCACCAGGAACAGCTGCGCACCGGCCGCCCGGGCCGCGACGAGCTTCTGCGGGATGCCACCGATCGGCCCGACCGCACCGGCGTCGTCGATGCTTCCGGTACCGGCGACGATCCGCCCGCCGGTGAGGTCGGCCGGGGTCAGCTTGTCGATGATGCCGAGCGTGAACATCAGCCCCGCGCTGGGCCCGCCGATCTCGTCGAGCGCGATCGCCACGGTGAACGGCGCCTGCGACTTCTGCTCGACCCGCGCTCCGATACCGACGAACCCGCCCTGCGAAGTGACCGTCGCGCTGCCGGCCCGCCCCGCCCGGGTGTACGCGATGGTCAGCTCGGTGCCGGAGGCCACGTGACCGGTCAGGCGGGTGAACGTCTCCGCGGTGTCCACGCCCTGATCGCCGACGCCGGTGATCACGTCGCCCACGCGCAGCGCGCCGGCAGAGGGGCCACCGGGGGTCACCGCGGTCACCTGCGGCCGGGGCGGATGACCCAGCTCGCGCAGGGCGACCGTCTCGGCGGTGCGCTGGGAGGTCGCGAACAGCTCGGTGTTCTCGCGGTCGACCTGCTCGGTGCTCCGCCCCGGTGGGTAGACGACGCTGCGCGGGGCCAGCGCCCGGTCGCCGTCGAACCAGCTCGCGACCGCCTCCGGGAGCCCGACCTCGCTCTCCACCTGCACGGTGGTCAGCCGCAGCTGTCCCGCGGAGGCGGACTCCTTGGCACCGGACACCCTGATCACCGGCTCACCCTCGTGGCGGCCCAGGGTGTCGACCGTGGGGCCCGGCCCGAGCACCACGTACGGCAGCGGACAGAGCCCGGCACCGGCGCCGAGCAGGGCGGTGACCACGACGCCCGCGATGACCGTGACACCACGACGTTTCATGGTCGCGAGCGTACCGAGCAGGCCCTCGACGATCCGCCAGGCCCCGTGCGCGTCAGGAGGACGGCACCACCGCCCCGGACACCCGGCGGCCGCCCGGCACGTGGAGCATGCCGGCCAGGCCGGCGGCGGCGAACGCGGCGCGGACGTCGCCGATGCCCTCGGTGAAGTGGGCCCAGCCGTCCACATGGACCGGCACCACGGTCGAGACGCCGAGGGTGCGGGCCGCCTGGACCATGCCGGCGGCGTCGAGGGTGAGGTTCGCGTCGCCGAGCACCCGGGTCCGTGCCCTGCCGCCGAACAGGATCGCGACGTCGATCCCCGGGAACCGGGTGGCGATCTCCCCGACGACCCGCAGCGAGGCGTTGTCGCCGCTGACGTACACGGCGGGCAGGTCGTCGCCCTGCAGCACGAAGCCGGTGACGGGGCCGGTGAGATGGTCGGTGCCGTCGGGGCCGTGCTGGGCGGGGACGGCGGTCACCCGCAGGTCGCCGGCGCGGTCGGGCCGCGGCAGGTCGAGGTGGGCCCAGGCCGCCAGGGGCCGCACCGGCGGACCCATCCGGTCCGCGGCGGCAGGGGTGGACACCACCAGGGGCACGGTGGCGCAGAAGGCGCGGCCCGCGTCGTCGAGGTTGTCGGGATGGTGGTCGTGGGAGAGCAGGACGACGTCGACGGGACCGGCGTCGGCCGGCGTGCCGGCGGCCGGCGCCGTCTTGGTCAGGGTGGTGTGGGAACCGAGGTGGTAGTCGCCCGGCGCGTCGAACGTGGGGTCGGTCATGAAGGTGAGGCCGCCGAGCGTGAACGTCGCGGTCGGGCCGCCGAAGTGGCGGATGTGCAAGGTCATGAGTCGAGTCTGCGGTGGGCCGCGGACGACGGACAGTGGCTCAAAAGCCATCCTGCGATAGATTCACGCCATGACTCGGAGCCCGACGACCGTAGGCGTGCTCATCGGCGACGGCGCCCCACTGATGGAGGTGGGCGTGGCGCCGCGGGTGTTCGGCATCGACCAGAGCCGCCGGGGCGGCCCCCGCTTCGACGTGCGGGTCGCGAGCGAGCACGGTCGCCCGATCGCCACGACCGCCGGCATCGCGCTGCACGCCCCTCATCCACCGGCCGCGCTCGACGAGGCGGGGGTGGTCATCGTTCCCGCATGGCGCGAGCCGGGCGGGGCACCGGTCGAGGAGGAGATCCTCGATCTGCTCCGGCGGGCCCATCGGGAGGGCGCCGTCGTCGTGGGGCTGTGCCTGGGCGCCTTCGTGCTCGCCGAGGCCGGGCTGCTCGACGGCCGCCGGGCCACCACGCACTGGTGGCACCTGCGCGAGTTCGCCGACCGGTACCCCCGCGTCGAGGTGGCCGCCGACGCCCTCTTCGTCGACGAGGGCACCATCGTCACCAGCGCCGGCAGCGCCGCCGGTCTCGACGCCTGCCTGCACCTGCTGCGCCGCGACCACGGACCGGACGCGGCCAACACGGTCGCCCGCGCGCTCGTCGTCGCGCCCCAGCGGGCCGGCGGGCAGGCGCAGTTCGTGGAGCGGCCGGTGCCGGAGCTGCGCACCGGTGACGCCATCGCCGACGCGATGCGGTACGCGCTCGACCGCTTGGCCGACACCGGGCTGGACGTCGCCGGCCTGGCCGGCGCGGCGCACCTGAGCCGGCGCACCTTCGACCGGCGCTTTCGTGAGACGACCGGCTGCTCGCCTCTGCAATGGCTGATCCACCAGCGGGTGCTGCACGCCCAGCAGCTGCTGTCCACGACCGGCCTCGACGTCGACGCCGTCGCCCGGGCCAGCGGGTTCGCCGACGGCGTGACGATGCGCCCGCACTTCCGCCGGATCGTGGGTGTGCCGCCGCAGTCCTACCGGGCCGCCTTCCGCGCCCGGGCTCCGGTCGCCTGACGGCGACCGGAGCCGCGGCGTCCTAGTAGGACGCCTGCACCTCGTAGACCCCGAACGGCATGGCCATGCGGGTGTCCCGGAACGGCCGGAGCGGCGCGGTGCTCGCCCGGTGCGCGGGTCCCTGTTCCCACTCCCGGAACGCCGCCAGGTCGGCCCAGCGGCTCACCACCACGAACCCGGTGGGATCCGGCACCGAGCGCAGCAGCTCGTTGCCGAGCATGCCGGGCACCTCGGCGAGGACCCCGCTCACGTCGTGGTAGGCCTTGTGCACGCCGGCCACGTCCTCGGTGGCGTGGTAGACGAGCACCCGCAGCTCGGCTCCCATCAGGCTGCCGCCAGCCACTCGGCGTGGGTGCGGACCGTGGCGGAAGGCGCGACGAACGCGACCACCTCCATGGTGCTCATCGAGCCGCCCGACCGGTACGGGTGCAGCTTCTGCCGGTGCTCGAGGTGCCGGTCGCTGGTCTCGAACTCGCGGAAGCGCGCCTCGTCCACCCAGTCGCTGACGATGTAGTAGACGCCGTCCTCGTCGGTGCTGCGCGACAGCCACTGGCCCAGGTTGGCGGGGTGCGAGGTGACCGAGTCGCCGACGGCTACCCAGGTCTTCTCGAACTCCTCCGCCATGCCCGGCTTGATGTGCATCTTGAGCATGACGCGGAACGTGGTGTCGGTGGTCATGAGATTCCTCCGTCGACGTGGATGGTGGCGCCGGTGACGTAGCGCGACAGGTCGCTGGCTAGCCAGAGCACCGCGCCCGCGACCTCGTCCGGGGTGCCCAGCCGGCCCAGCGCGGTCTTCTCGCTGTACCGCTTGCGCATCATCGCGGCCTGCTCCGCCGGCATGGCGTCCATCGCCTCGGTCTCGATCACGCCGAGGGCCAGGACGTTGAACCGCAGGCCGCGCCCGCCGAACTCCTTGGCCAGCGAGCGGGTGAGCCCCCGCAGCGCGGCCTTGGTCGCCGTGTAGTGCGCCCGCAGCGGGATGCCGACCTCGGACGACTTGGAGCCGATGCTGACCACCGAGGCACCCTCGGACAGCAGCGGCAGCGCGCCCTGGATGATGAGGTACGGCGCCGTGAGGTTGGTGTCGATGACCCGCCGCCACTCCTGCTCGGGGAGCTCGGCGTACGGGATGTGGCTGATCGCACCGGCGTTGTTGACCACCAGGTCGAGGCTGCCGAACGTGTCGCGGATCTTGTCCAGCAGGATCGTCACCTGGGCCGGGTCGGCGATGTCGGCCTGCAGCACCAGGTGGTTGCCGCCGATCTCCTTGAGCTCGCGTTCCAGCGACGCGACCAGCTCGCTGTCCTGCCGGTAGCACGTCACGACGTCCACACCGGCGCGGGCCAGGGCCAGCACGATGCCGCGGCCGACGCCGCGCACCCCGCCGGTCACCAGCGCCTTCTTACCGTTCAATCCGAGGTTCACCCGATTCTCCTTAAGGTCGGAGCGCCAGCGCCACCGCGGCGCAGTTGACCACCAGCGCCGCCACGGTCAGCCAGCTTCGTAGCGAGTTCCAGCGCCCCCAGGCCCGCCGCCGCCCCGCGTAGTCGAAGCCGGACGGCAGGCGGTCGGGGTCGAGCTGCTGCACCCATCGGTTGATGGGCACGTTCTTGGTGAGTGAGATGACGACGGTGCCGCCGGCCAGCACCGTCCCGGTCAGGTGCAGCACCCACGCGCCGGGGCCGGGCGCCACCACGGCCAGCACCGCGTCCCCGAGCGCCGTGGTCACCAGGCAGATCGGCATGAACGGGTCGTACCTGGTGGAGAAGAACGCGTGGGCGTGCACGTACCGGTCCGGGGGCAGCGCCGCCATCAGCGGGAATCCGCCGAGCTGGGTGCCCAGCAGGACCCCGGCGGCGAGGCCGTTGGCCAGCAGCACCAGCGGCATCAGCACGACGAAGAGAGCGGACATCGCTCAGACCCGGGCCTTGGCGGCCGCCTCGACCTTGTCCTTGATGAGGCTCATCTGCGTGGCCGTGTTGCGGTTGAGCCGCTCGGTCATGGCGGCGTCGTCGATCGGCGCCACCGGCTTCATCTCGAAGTCCTGGACCCAGCGCATCCGCACGCCCTGGGGCGTCTCGGTGTACTCCCAGAACAGCGACATGTACTTGAACACGCCGGTCTCGACCCGCTGGGCCCGCACCGTACGGGAGGCACGGTCGAGCGTCCGCTCGGAGACCCAGTCCCAGACCTTGCCGTTCTCGTCGGGGTGCAGGGCCAGCCGGAACCGGAAGGTGTCGCCGTCGCGGTGCAGCACCTCGGCCGCCGAGTACTCGCTGAAGAGCTCGGTCCAGCGCGAGATGTCGTTCGTCATGTCCCAGACCAGGTCCAGGGGCGCGTCGATGACGACGGAGTTGTCGGTGTGGCCGGACATGTCACGCCACCGCCGCGACGAGCCGGGAGTTGACGTAGTCCACGGCGGCGCGCGGGCTGGTCATCTCCTCGGTGACGGCCTCGTCGGGGATCTGCACGCCGTAGCGGCGCTGGATCTGGCTGGCCAGCTCCAGGATGGCGAGCGAGTCGAACCCCAGGTCGGCGAAGGGTACGTCGAGGTGGTCGCCGTCGAAGTAGACGTCGTCCTCGACACCGACGCTGACGCTCATGATCTCGCGCAGCTCGGCGACGTCGAACGTGGACATGAGAAGGTTCCTTTCGATGGAGTCGACTAGAGATCGGAAGCGGAACGGTCGCCGCGGCCGAGGACCATGGCCGAGGTGAAGCCGCCGTAGCCGCGGGCGACCACCAGGGCGGTCCGCAGCGGGCGCTCGCGGGGGACGTCGAGCACCAGGTCGATCGGGACGTCGGAGCGCATCCGGGTGGGTCCAACGGTGTGCGGGATGACCCCGTCGCGCAGCGCCAGCAGGGCGGTGGCGACGTCCAGGGCGGCGCCTCCGCCGTAGAGCCGGCCGGTCAGGGTCTTCGGCGCGGTGACCGGCACCGCGTGGGTGCCGAAGACCTCGGCCAGCGCCTCGGCCTCGATCCGGTCGAGGTCCGGGTCGGCGGCGGCGTCGGCGAAGACGACGTCGATGTCGTCGGCGGCGCAGCGCGCGTCGTCGAGCGCCCGCCGGATCGTGCCGGCCAGCACCGGGCGCCGGCCGGTCCGGGCGGACTGGTCGAACCCGGCGGCGTAGCCCAGCACCCGGCCGTAGCCGCGGCCCTCGGTGTGCGGGCCGCCCCGCTCGGCGACCAGGATGGCGCCGCCCTCGCCGGGCACGTACCCGTCCGCGTCGTCGTCGAACGGCAGGTACGCCCGGCCGACGTCCTCGGCGGTCGACAGGTGGCCGTTGGCCATCTGGGCGACGAGCCCGTACGGGCACAGCGAGCTGTCCGTCCCGCCGGTCACCACCAGGCGGCTCTGGTCGCGCAGCAGCCGCCGGGCCTGGCCGATGGCGTCCAGCCCGCCGGCCTGCTCGGTGCAGACCACCCCGCACGGCCCCCGCATACCGTGCCGGATGGAGACCTGCCCCGTCGTCGCCGCGTAGAACCAGGCGATCGACTGGTAGGCGCCCACCCAGGAGGGCCCGTTCTGGTACAGGCGCTCCATCTCGTGCTGGCCGAAGTCGGTGCCGCCGGACGAGCTGGCGGTCACGACGGCCATCTCGTACTCGGGCAGCGCCGTGAGGTCGACGGCCGAGTCGGCGACGGCGGCGTCGGCCGCCGCCAGCGCGAGGTGGGTCCAGCGGTCCGTCTGCGGCACCAGCCGGGCGGGCACCCGGCCCTTGGCGGTGAAGTCCGCCACCTCGCCGGCCAGGCGTACGGGATAGCCCGACGGGTCGAACCGGGTGATCCGGCCGACGCCGGTCTTGCCGTTCAGCACGGACTGCCAGTGTTCCTCGCTCCCGATGCCCGTGGGGGCGACGACGCCCATGCCGGTGATCACGGCGGCGCCGGCGGTAGAGGTATTCATGCGCTTCACCTTCCTAGCTCGGGCTCGGACGCCTCTCGAACGCCGGTCGACGCGGTCACGACCGGGTGAGGACCATCGCGCTCTGGAAGCCGCCGAACCCGCTGCCGACGCTGAGCACGGCGTCCATGCGGTGTTCGCGCGCCACCAGCGGCACGTAGTCCAGGTCGCATTCCGGGTCGCGGTGGTGCAGGTTCGCCGTCGGCGGCACGACCTGGCGGTCGAGGGCCAGGGCACACGCCGCGACCTCGATCGCCCCGATGGCGCCGAGCGAGTGCCCGACCATGCTCTTGATCGAGCTGACCGGCACCTCGTACGCGCGCTGCCCGAGCGCCCGCTTGAAGGCGGCGGTCTCGTGCCGGTCGTTCTGCTTGGTCCCCGAGCCGTGCGCGTTGATGTAGTCCACATCGGACGCGTTCAGCTCGGCGCCGGCGAGGGCGACCCGGATGGCCTCGGCCATCTCCCGGCCGTCGGGCTTGAGCCCGGTCATGTGGAAGGCGTTGCTGCGGGCGCCGAAGCCGGACAGCCGGGCGTAGACGTGCGCCCCGCGCCGCCTCGCCGCCTCCTCGTCCTCGAGCACGAGCACGGCACAGCCCTCCCCCAGCACGAAGCCGTCGCGGTGGGCGTCGAACGGCCGGGACGCGTGCGCGGCGTCGTCGTTGTTGGGCGAGGTCGCGGTGATGGCGTCGAAGCAGGCCGAGGTGATCGGCGACAGCGGTGCGTCGGTGGCGCCGGCGAGCACCACGTCGGCGGAGCCCTCCTCGATGAGCTGCATGCCGTGCCCGACGGCGTCCAGCCCGGACGTGCAGCCGGTCGAGATGAGCGCCACCGTGCCCTCGGCGGCGACCTCGTACGCGACCTCGGCGGCCAGCGTGCTCGGCACCATGTAGCCGTAGAGGTGCGGTACGCCGTACGAGTGGTCGACCAGCCACTTGCGGCCGCCGTCGGAGAGCACCTCGTACTCCTGCTCGAGGCCCATCGTGCAGCCGACCGCGCTGCCGATGCTGACGCCGACCCGGCCGGGGTCGACGCCCGCGAGGTCGACGCCGCTGTCGGCGAGCGCCTCGCGGGTGCTCACCACGGCGAACTGCGCGGCCCGGTCCATCCGGCGGACCTCCTGGGCCGACAGCCCGGCGGCCCGCGGGTCGAAGTCGACCTCGGCGGCGATCTGCGACCGGAAGGCCGAGGGGTCGAACATGCTGATCCGGCGGGTGGCGGTGCGGCCGGCGCTCAGCAGGTCCCAGAACGCCTCCCGGCCGACGCCGCCCGGCGCCACCGCACCGATCCCCGTGACGACGGCGCGACGCTTCACCGCCCGCCTCCGACCTGCGGATTGGGCTCGTGCGGCGCGGTCGGCTGCTCGGTGTCGACGTGGCCGAGCTCGGGCCGCGGCGCCAGCGGGGACAGGTGGAAGACGACGTGCGCCTCCTGCTCGCCGACGTTCACCAGGCGGTGCCGGGCGTTGATCGGCACGAGCAGCGAGTCGCCGGCGCCGAGCCGGATCGGCCGGTCGTCCACGGTCATCTCCAGCTCGCCGGCGACGACGTGCAGGAACTCCTCCGAGTACGGGTGGTAGTGCTCGGTGACGTACTCCCCCGCCCCGAGGCGCAGGGTGCCGCCGAACCCGGAGGTGCACCCCACGGTCTTGGGGCTGAGCGTCACCCGGATGTCCCCGCCGCGGCGGGTGTTCGGGGCGGCCTCGGAGACGTTGACTTTGAGCTGTTGGGTGGTGGTCACTGCACTCGTCCTTCCTCGGCCGTCCACACGTAGAACGGCGAAGCCATGGCGTCCTTGGGTTCTTTCCAGTCGGGGTCGTACGGCCACACGAACTCCGTCAACCGCTGGTTGATCTCGGAGTACAGCGGGTGGCTGCGCGCCTTGTAGAGGTTCTTGGTGATGTCCTCGTCCGCCTCCACGAGGTGGAAGTACAGGTCGTGGAAGGAGAACAGGGTCCGCCGGGAAACCCCGACCATGTGCGGCAGGTCGGTGGCGTCGGACTCGGCGAAGGTCTCGGCGATGCCGGAGGTGTCGCCGGTCTTGAGCCGGGCGACGATGAGTGTGCGATGCACGGTGCCTCTCCTCAGGGTTGCGATTGGTCAGATGCCGCCGTCGACGGGCAGCTCCACGCCGGTCACCAGGCGCGAGGCGTCCCCGGCGAGGAAGAGGATCGCCCCCGCGACGTCCTCCGGCGCGGCGAGCCGGCCGAGGGCGGTGGCGGCGAGCAGGTGCTGCAGCACGGGCGGCGGCAGCTCCTTCTCGGGCGCCACGGAGGTGACCCCGGGCGCCACGGTGTTGACCCGGATCCCGCGCGGGCCGAGCTCCTTGGCGAGGCTGCGGCCGAGGCCGAGCAGCGCGGCCTTGGCGGCGGTGTAGTGCGCGCTCATCGGCCGGCCCCGCAGCGCGACGGAGGCGCCGACGTTCACCACCGAGGCCCCGTCCACCAGGACGTCCAGGGAGGCCTGGATGACCCGGTACGCGGCCGTCACGTTGTGGTCGAACACCCGGTCCCATTCGGCGTCGTCCAGGGCGGCGAAGGGCATCCGCCCGTCCACCCCGACGTTGTTGACGAGCACGTCGAGGCCGCCGAGGTGGTCCTGGCAGATCCGCACGAGCCGCGCGACGTCCGCGCGTTGCGTCACGTCCGCCGCGACGACGAGGTTGCCGCCGCCGAGCGTCTTGAGCTCGTGGGCGAGGCTGTCGGCGTCCTCGCCGACCCGGTGGTGGCAGGCGACCACCCGGGCGCCGGCCCGGGCGAACGCCAGCGCCGTCGCACGCCCGATCCCCCGGCTCCCGCCGGTGATCAGTACCCGCTTGCCGGCCAGACCCTGGTCCACGTCCTACCTCCTTATTGACGGCCGGCGGCGTCGCCGCGGCCACACGACGATGGTGGCGACGGCCGATCACGGCGCACTCGAACCGGGGTTGAGCCGCGTCCCGCCGGCGCCGCGCACGGACCGGGCCGCCCACCGTCGGTGGGCGGCCCGGGCGGGCGGGGCTGCCGCCGGCTCAGCCGGTGGCGAGCACCGCCGTGGCCACGGCACCACCGGCGGGCGGCTCGGCGATGGTGCGGGGCCCGGGGAAGAACCTGCGGAACGGCCGCTGCACCCGGTAGTGGAAGTCGCCGCGGTCGCCGGCGGCGACCTCGACCAGGCCGAACTCCACCAGCTCCTCGACGACGGTCTCGGTGCGGTACTCGTCGGCCTCCAGCAGCGTCGCCACGTCGCTGAGCGGCAGCGCCCGCTCGGAGCCGACCAGCGTCTGGAACGCCGCCTGCAGGTCGGTGGTGAGCAGCCGGTACGTCAGCCGCACGCTGCGCGAGGTGCCCGGGCCGCTGTCGCCGGAGTGCTGTTCGGCGGCGGCCGAGCGGAGCCGTTCCACCTGCCTCTGCACGGGCCAGTGCGGCTTGAGCTCCAGCTGCGTGACGGCCTCCCGCAGCGCCGCCGGCAGCCCCTCGCACAGGTCGACGAGTTCGTGCACGGCGGCCAGCTGCGGGCGCAGCCGCTGCTCACCGAGGACGGAGGTGAGCATCTGCAGCGCCTCGCCGCGGTCGAACGGCCGCAGGTTGACCGTCGAGGACACCGACGGGTGGGAGAACCGGCGCCGGGCCGCGATCAGCGTCGCGCACCGGGGTCCGGTGGGCAGCAGGTGCTGGAGTTGCTCGGCCCCGACCACGTCGTCGAGGACGACCAGCACCCGCCGCCCGGCGGACCAGCTGCGGAAGAGGCTGGACCGTTCGGCCAGCGACTCCGGCAGCCGGGAGCCGGTGTACCCCGCGGCGCGCAGAAACCCGCCGAGCACCTCGGCGGGATCGACGGGCCGGCCCGTGTCGTCGGTGAGCCGGGCGTGCAGCCGGCCGTCGGGGTAGTCCTCGCGGAGCCGGTGCGCCAGGTGCACGCAGAGGGTGGACTTGCCCACGCCGGGAGCGCCCACCACCACGACCGCCGGCGCCGCGCTGCGCTCCGGCCGGGAGATCACCTGGGTGATCTGGGCCGTCTCGGCGCGGCGGCCGACGAGTTCGCCGACGTCCGGCGGGAGCAGATCGGGCTGCTCGGGCGTGGCGGGACGCGTACCGCCGCCGATCACCGAGTCCATGCCGTCGCCGAGCATCGGCGGCTCGATGGTCGGATCGGCCAGCAGCACCGCCTGGTGCACCCGCTGCAGCTCCTGCATCGGCTCCAGGCCCAGCTCCTCGGCCAGGGTGGAGCGGGCCTTCTGGTAGACCCGCAGCGCGTCGAAGCGCCGGCCGGCCCGGTAGAGCGACAGCATGAGCCGCGCCTGCAGGCTCTCGTCGGTCGGGCGCTGCGCCACCATCCCGGTGAGCTCACCGATGATGTCGTGGTGCCGGCACAGCCGCAGGTCGGCATCGATGCGCTGCAGGGTGAGGCCGCGGCGCTGCTCCTCCAGCCAGACCGTCATGGCCCGCAGCAGGGAGCCGGTCGTGACGTCGACCAGCGCCGGTCCGCGCCAGAGCTGCAGCGCCGAGCGGATGGTGTCGGCCGCGGTCTCGACCGAGCCCGCGTCGAGCTGCGTCCGGGCCCGCTCGGCGAGGCGCAGGAACTCGGCGGAGTCGACCGCGCCGTCGTCGAGGCTGAGGATGTAGCCGTTCGACGAGCGGTGCAGGGTGGGCGGCGCGGTGTCACCCTCGGAGTCGGCCGGGCCCCGGGTGCCGAGGCCGAGCTGGTACAGCTTGCGCAGGTGGTAGACGTACGTCTGCAGAGTCGTGGTGGCGCTGGACGGCGGCCGCTCCTCCCACAGTTCTTCGATGATCTGGTCGGTGCTCACCACCGTGTTGGCGTTCATCGCCAGCAGGGCGAGGACCTGGCGCAGCTTGGGCGCCGACGGCACCAGCGACTGGGTGCCGCGCACGACGTGGAAGGCCCCGAGGACGTTCACCTGCACGACGGCCACCCCCCTCGGCGGTGCGCGGCGGCGCGGGTCGTCTGCGGCTGCGGCTGCGGGACTGCATGCTGAGGAGCTCGGTGCAATTCCACGTGGATTGTTCCCCCATCTCTCCAACCCATGGTGGCCAATGTCAAGCACCATGCCGTGAATTACGGGGAAGACCGTGGATCGCGTCGATCCATTTTCCCTCGAATCACTCTGGAGTGCCGATCGAGGCGTGGGCACCGGCGCCGGCCCAATCGACCGCCGGCGCTCGCGCAACCGCTTTACGAGCAGGCGAGACAACGCCGTAAGGCCCTGCGCGGCACGAGCCGCAGCCGCTGATACTGCCTATTTCCCGACCGTTCGGGATTCCGCAATGACTTCCGTCACCGTACCGGGTTGTCCACTAGGGGTCAAAGGTGCATATGCGCCCATCCACCACGGCGCCATCCCAGGTCAGACCGTCCACGTCGGACATATGGCCCCACCGGCCGGAGCTTATGACGGCGGTCACATACATCGCAAGATGTACACCCCGGTTCCCGGGCCGCATTCTCCGGGCCCAAGATACGTCGGGCGAACGATGTGCGGCCACGGCCGCGCATTGCACAATCATGCGCGTGCTGTTTCTTTGTGCACCGGCACGATGAAATAGCCGCCGGCCGGTCGGCGCTTATCTCGAGGCGCCGACGAGCGAGATTCGACCGCCGCCCTTGACGATGGGGGCCCATCAATTCGGCCGTCCACGCGGACGTGCCGTATCCGCCAGGCGAGAGGGTGTAGTCGATGTCAGGTTTGGTTGGCTGGGTGGACTTCTCCCCCCGTGATCTCCAGCGGGAAACGGCGGTGCTGTCCGCGATGGCGGAAGCGCTGGCCACCCGCGGGCCCGACGGGCAGCAGGTGTGGAGCCGGCGCGACGCCGGGCTCGGTTTCCGGTCCCTGTCCATCGGCGCGCGGCCCACGCCGCGGCAGCCCCACGTGCGGTCCACACCGGACGGGGAGATCGCCGTGTGCGTCTCCGGCACCCCGGTCGGCCTCGGCGCGCTGGCCGCCTGGCTGCGCGGCCGCGGCCGGGGCGTGAGCGACGAGGCCGGCGCGGCCGAGCTCGTCGCCGCGGCGTACCAGGAGGACGGCACGGCGGCCGTGGTCCGCCTGACCGGGGCCTTCGCCGTCGCGATCTGGGACGGCCGCAGCGACGAGCTCGTCCTGGTCCGGGACCGGTTCGGCAACCAGCCGCTCTACTACTGGGTCACCGGCACCGGCCTGGTCTTCGGATCCGAGCGCAAGGCGCTGTTCGCGCACCCGGAGACGGAGGCCGCCGTCGACCTCGACGGGATGCGCGAGCTCTTCTCCTACGCGGGCACCGCGGGACACGGCATCTTCGCCGGCGTCCGGCAGGTCGAGGCCGCCGAGATCCTGCGCTTCGGCCGGGCCGGGCTGCGCCGGGAGAAGTACTGGCGGCTCACCACCGCCGAGCACACCGACGACCTCGACACCACCATCGGTACCGTCCGGGAGCTGCTGTCGGCGAGCGTGGCCGACCAGCTCGGCGACGCCGACGGGGTCGGCATCATGCTCTCCGGCGGCGTCGACTCCTCCGCGGTCACCGCGCTCGCCGGCGACGCCCTCAAGCGCCGCGGCGGCGGGAAGCTGCGGACCTTCACCGTCACCTTCGCCGAGCACGCCGACAACTTCACGCCCGACGAGGTGTGGGCCACCCCGGACGCCCCGTTCGTGCGGGACATGGTGGCCCACGTCGGCGCGGAGCACACCGACGTCGTGCTCGACACCGCCGACATCCTCGATCCGGCGGTGCGCGAGGCCACGCTGGTGGCCAAGGACGTGCCGAGCCCGCTCGGCAACATGAACACCTCGCTGCACCTGCTCGACCGGGAGGTCAGCAAGCACGTCCGCGCGGCGCTGCTGGGCGAGATCGCGGACGCGGTGTTCGGCGGCTTCTCCTGGGTGCACAACCCGCAGCTGGCGGCCGCGCAGACGATGCCGTGGATCGCGATGGCGCACTACGGCGGCGGCAGGCACGGCATGGGCGGCGACCTGCTGCACCCGGACCTGCTCGACAAGCTCCAGCTCAACGACTACTGCACGGCGGCGTGGGAGAGCTCGGTCGCCCAGGTCGAGCACCTCGCCGGCGAGACCGACGTGGACCGGCAGATGCGGCGGATCAACTATCTGCACCTGACCCGCTGGCTGGAGACGCTGCTGTCGCACGACGAGTCCATCGGCATGTCGACGGGCCTGGAGGTCCGCATGCCGTTCTGCGACGACAAGCTCGTCCAGTACGTCTACAACGTGCCGTGGGCGCAGAAGTCGTTCGACGGCCAGGAGAAGAGCCTGCTCCGCGCCGCGGTCGCCGACCTGCTGCCGGAGTCGGTGCGCTCGCGGCCGAAGAGCCCGTACCCCGTGACGCAGGACCCCGCCTACGGCAAGTGGCTGGTGGACCAGCTCGGCGCGCTCGTCGCCGACCCGCTGTCCCCGGCCGCGGCGCTCGTCGACAAGCGGGCCATCGCGGCACTCCGCGCCGACCACGCGGTGCTCGACAGCGGGCCGCGGGCGTGGGTCGCCCGGGCCAACGTCGAGATGGTCCTGGGCCTGGACGCCTGGCTGCGCCGCTACCGCATCCGCGTCGAGGTCTGAGGCCACCCGGCCGCTTTCACCGTCACCAACCGAAAGGACAGTTTCCGATGTTCGAGGCCTGGCTGGGCGCCGACACCTCGGTCGGCGTCGCGCTCATCGTCCTCTGGGCGTGGGCTTCATGGTGGCTCGGGCGCCTGACGCAGCACACCGAGCGGAAGAGGACCGCGTCCCGCGGTGTCGGGACGGCGGTGCTCCTGCTCGTCGCGGGCATCCCCGCGCTGGCGAAGGCCGCGCTCATCGCGCTGTTCCTCTCGTACGGCTGGGAGTTCGGCGCGAACTACGTGGTGTTCGCCCTGCCGATGGTGATCGTCCCGGCCGTCCTCACGTACGTGTGGACGCTGCCCGCCGTCCTGCGGTGGCGTCGCGCGGCCCGCGAGGCGGACGGGACGCAGCCGTCACCGGCGCGGCGCGCGGCGCTGACGGACCTGAAGGTCGCCCTGCCACCGCGGCTCACCGCCGTCGGCGGCGCGTTCGCGCTGTGGCTGGGCTTCTTCAAGCAGCCGGTTCCCGGGCTCGGCGACGACATCGCGCTCTACTACGGCCTGTTCCTGCTCGCCGCCGCGTGGCAGGTGGTCAAGCTGCGCCGCACCGCGGCGTGGATCGCCACCGGCACCCGGCCCGCGCTCGGCGTCCGCGCCGCGCGGGCCGGCGCCGTCGTCGCCGCGTTCGCCGCGGTCACCGTGCTCGGGATCGTCTGGTCGGCCACCTCCAGCAAGCTGCCGGGCAGCTACAACATGACCGACCACGGAAAGGCCACGGCGGCCGGGGCCGGGCACGGCAGCGGCGGCGTCACCCACGTGGCGCACGACACCCCGAGCGGGCGCTCCATCACCGCGCTCACCGGGCCCCGCGACGGCAAGCCCGACAAGAAGTTCACTCTCACCGCGCGCAAGGCACAGCTCACGCTGCCGGGCGGGGGGAAGGTCGACGGCTGGACCTACAACGGCACCGTGCCGGGGCCGCTGCTGCGGGTCACCCAGAACGAGCTCGTCGAGGTGGAGCTCGTCAACCAGGACGTCGAGGCCGGCGTGTCGCTGCACTGGCACGGCGTCGACGTGCCCAACGCCGAGGACGGCGTGCCCGGGCTGACCCAGGACGCGGTCCCGCCGGGCGGCCGGCACGTCTACCGCTTCCGGGCGCCGGACGTCGGCTCGTACTGGTACCACTCGCACCAGGTCTCCTCGGAGCAGGTCCGCGCCGGGCTCTACGGGGCGTTCATCGTCGATCCGCCCCGGGGCCCCGAGGCGGCGGTCACCGACCTCCCCGTGGTGCTGCACACCTTCAAGGGCCAGATCCAGACCATCAACGGCAGCGACCGGCTCGAGCGCACGACGATCGCGCCGGGCACCAGGGTACGGCTGCGGCTGATCAACACCGACAGCCTGTCGCGGACGTTCGCGCTGACCGGCACACCGTTCCGGCTGGTGGGCATCGACGGCAACGCGGTCAACGGCCCCGGCGAGGTCACCGGCAAGCTGCTGGAGCTGGGCGGCGGCGCCCGCAACGACGTGGAGTTCACCATGCCGGCCGCACCGGTCCGGCTGGCGGCCACCAACTTCCCGGACAAGGGCGTGCTGTTCACCCCGGACGGTGCCGGCGACCGTGCGGCCGACGTCACGGGCGAGAAGCTCGACACCGACAGCTACGGTACGCCCGCCCCGACGCCGTTCGGCCGCGACACCAAGCCCTCGCAGACCGTCGAATGGGTCCTGGACAACCACTTCGGCTTCTTCGACGGCGGCTTCCACATGGTGTTCACCGTCAACGGCAAGCTCTTCCCGGACGTCCCGCCGACCGTGGTCCGCGAGGGCGACATCGTGAAGGTGCGGTTCGTCAACCGCAGCTTCCTCGACCACCCGATGCACCTGCACGGCCACCACGTGCTCATGCTCTCCCGCAACGGCGTGCCCGCGTCCGGAAGCCCGCAGTGGCTCGACACGGTGCTGGTCCGCCCTGGGGAGACGGCGGAGGTCATGTTCCGGGCGGACAACCCGGGCCTCTGGATGGACCACTGCCACAACCTGGACCACGCCGCGATCGGCATGGTGATGCACCTGAGCTACGAGGGCTGGACGACGCCCTTCCAGGCCGGCACCGACACGCCGAACCAGCCGGAGTGACCGTGACGACCGCACCCGCACGGCCCCGGCACGACGAGGGCGGCGCAGTCCCGGCCACGGGCGGCCCGGCCCGCCCGTGGCTGGTGCTGTCCGCCGTCCTCGCCGGCAGTTTCCTGCACACGTTCGACATGATGGTGATCAGCGTCGCGGTGCCGTCCATCCAGGAGGGTCTGGGGGCCGGCGCCGCGGCGACGCAGTGGATGCTCGCCGGCTACACGCTGCCGTTCGCCCTGCTGCTGATCACCTTCGGCCGGCTCGGCGACGCCGTCGGCCGGCGCCGCATGATCCTGCTCGGCTCGCTCAGCTTCTCGGCCGCCTCGGCGCTGTGCGCCGTGGCGACCGACCCGGGCGTGCTCATCGCCGGCCGGGTGTGGCAGGGCGCCTCGGCGGCGGCGCTGACCCCGCAGGTGCTGCCCGTCATCGTGCTGCTGTTCGCCGGCAAGCGGCGCGGCGCCGCCCTGGGGGCCCAGGCCGGCGTGATCGCCCTGGCCACGGTCTCCGGCCCGCTGCTGGGCGGCCTGCTGCTCGCCGCGGACCTCGGCGGGCTGGGCTGGCGCACCATCTTCCTGCTCAACCTGCCGGTCGGCCTCTTCACCGTGGCGGCGGTCCTGCGCTGGTATCCGCGCGGCGACGCCTCGCCGCAGCGGCCGCGGCTCGACATGGGCAGCGTGACCCTGGCCACGCTCGGCCTGCTGCTGCTGATCTTCCCGCTCGTGCAGGGCCCGGAGCTGGGCTGGTCCGCCGGGGTCTTCGCGCTGATGGCGCTCGCGGTCCCGGTGCTCGCCGCGACCGTACGGCGCCAGCTGCGCCGCTCCCGCGGCGGCCGCTACCCGCTGATCGCGATGAGCCTGTTCCGCCGGCGCAGCTTCGTCGCGGGCGGCCTGGCCAACTTCCTGCTGATCGGCGGCGTGTCGTCGTTCTTCCTGGTGTTCGTCGTCTACCTGCAGACCGGGCTCGGGTACGCGCCCGAGCGGATCGGCATCGTCACGGCCGCCTGGGCGCTCGCGGCCGCCGTCGCCTCCGGCGCGACGGTGCCGCTCGCCCGCCGGGTGGGCCGGCCGATGCTGGTGGCCGGGGCGGTGGTGATGGCGGTGGCGACGGCCACCCTGGGCCTGACCCTCGGGCTGCGCGGCGAGCCGGCGCCCACCTGGGTCGTCGCCGGCTGCCTCGCCCTGGGCGGCCTGGGCCAGGGCATGCTGAGCCCGCCGCTCTACAACCTGACCCTCACCGACGTCCCGAAGGCGGACGTCGGTTCGGCCTCCGGCGTGTTCGGGATGCTCACCCAGGTCGGCGCCGCGCTGGGAGTGGCGATCGTCGGCGCGGTCTTCTACGGCCTGCTCGGGGGCTCGGACTCCGCGGCGCACTACACCCGGGTGATGGCCCTGACGCTGATCAGCCACGTGACCTGCTTCCTGGCCGTGGCGGTGATCCTGCAGCGCTTCCTGCCCGGGCCCGCCCGCCGTTCCACCTGACTTCCGTACGACACGTCCATACAGGGGAGGATTCGATGTCACCCAGCAGAAGAACGGTGATCGGCGGTGTGCTCGGCGGCGCGGCCGCCGCGGCGCTGCCGTTCGTCGCGTTTCGCGACCAGCCCGGCAAGAAGGTCCACGCCACGCCGGATCCCGGTTTCACCCGGATAGCGAACCAGGCGGCGCTGCCCGCGCAGTTCTCGCTGCCGTTGAAGTTCCCGCCCGTGCTGCGCCCGACCCGTACGGACGGCACCACCGACTACTACAGCGTCACGGCCCGGGAGGCCGACCTCACCATCCTGCCCGGGATGAGCACCCGCGTCTTCAGCTACGAGGGCAGCTTCCCGGGGCCGACGATCGAGGCGCGCAGCGGCCGCCGGGTCGTCGTCACCACCACCAACCAGCTCCCGGTGCCGACCGTCACGCACCTGCACGGCGGCCACACGCCGGCCGACAGCGACGGCTACGCGACCGACCTCATCCTGCCGGTGGGCGGCTGGCCGGTCGCGCCCAGCCACCGCGGGCACGCCGGCCACGGCGCCACCATGTCCGGAGACGTGCGGCAGGGCACGCGCGACTACGTCTATCCGAACCGGCAGCGTGCGGCCACCCTCTGGTATCACGACCATCGGATGGACTTCACCGGCCCGCAGGTGTGGCGCGGGCTGGCGGGCTTCTACATCGTGCGCGACGGCGTGGACGATGCGCTGCCGCTGCCGGACGGCGACCGCGAGCTCCCCTTGATGATCATGGATCGGTCGTTCGACGCGAACGGCCAGTTCACCTACCCGTCCGCGGACCCGACGCTGCACGAGCCCGGCCTGACCGTCAACCCGAACGGCGTGCAGGGCGACGTCATCCTGGTCAACGGCGTGCCGTGGCCGTTCCACGAGGTCAAGCAGGTGAAGTACCGGCTGCGCCTGCTCAACGCCTCCAACTCGCGCCGCTACCGGGTCTCGCTCAGCCCGGACCCCTCGGGCGACGGCGAGCCGTTCACCCAGATCGGCAGCGACGGCGGCCTGCTCGCCGCGCCCCAGCCGATGTCGTCGATCTACATGGTGCCGGGCGAGCGCTTCGACGTCATCGTCGACTTCAGCAAGTACGCCGCGGGCACCAAGGTGGTCATGACGAACTCGCTGGGCGACGGCTCCACCAAGCAGATCATGCAGTTCCGGGTGACCGGCCCCGCCTCGGACGGCTCGCAGATCCCCGCCCAGCTCTCCACGGTGGAACGGCTCGACCCGGCCCGGGCCGTACGGACGCGGACCTTCAACCTGCTCAGCACCCGCCGTGACGGCAAGGAGGTCCACGTCATCAACGACCGGATGTTCTCGACCGACCACATCATGGCCGACCCCCGGCTCGGCACCCTCGAGATCTGGGAGTTCCGCTCCTCGACCCACCACCCGGTGCACGTGCACCTCAACCCGTTCCAGGTGATCGGGCGCGGCGGCGGCCTCGAGCCGGAGGACGCCGGCTGGAAGGACACCGTCCGGCTGACGCCCAACAACACCGTGCGGGTCGTCACCCGCTTCGACGACTACACCGGCAAGTTCATGCTGCACTGCCACAACCTCGAGCACGAGGACATGGCGATGATGGCCAACTTCCAGGTCTCCTGACCCTGTCCGACAGAAGCGTGCGGTGCCGGTCGCCCGGCACCGCACGCTTCTGTTTCCGGGGGTTTCAGTAAAGACTTCCGTTATTCTCTCCGGCAATGCCGTCCGGCGCATCGGGCCGCGGACTCACGTCCCGCTACATCCGCGGTCGCAACCATTATCAGAAAGGTACATCCCGAGATGTACGCGCCATGAACATCGCGTCGACCACCCCCGCCAACACCGCTCTGACCTGGGGATACATGAGTCGATCACCGCCCGGCGGATACATCTGGAGCATGATGGGGGAACCTAGGGGAAATCACCTGATGAACCCCGCACGCACCCGTGCCACAATTGCTCCCGTGAAGCGCAGAAGTGTCCTTTCCCTGGCTGCCCTCAGCGGCGTGAGTGCCGTTCTGGGCGCCTGTTCGTCAGCATCCTCCAAGAGTGGCGGCGGTGGCGGCGGTTCCGCCTTCACCAACCGGCTGCGGATCCCGCCGCTGGCCAAGCCCGAGACCGGCGCGGACGGCGTGAAGACCTTCGCCCTGACCCTGCAGCCCGGCGGGCGCTCCGAGTTCCTGCCGGGCAAGACCACCGACACCTGGGGCATCGACGGCGCCTACCTCGGGCCGACGGTGCGCGCGTCGCGGGGCGACAAGGTGCGGATGAAGGTCACCAACCGCCTCCCCGAGACCAGCACGCTGCACTGGCACGGCATGCGCCTGCCCGCCAAGATGGACGGCGGCCCGCACCAGATGATCGAGCCGGGCGCCACCTGGGCGCCCGAGTGGACCATCGACCAGCCCGGCATGACCTCCTGGTTCCACCCGCACCTGCACGAGAAGACCGCCATGCACGTCTACCGCGGGCTGGCCGGCCTCTTCCTCATCGACGACCCGAACGGCCCGGACCTGCCCGACGAGTACGGCGTGGACGACATCCCGCTGATCATCCAGGACAAGAAGTTCTCCGGCGACGGGCAGCTCGACACCTTCCGCGTCGACGGCGGCACCTTCGGCATGCTCGGCGACACCATCCTGGTCAACGGCACGTACGACCCGTTCCTCGACGTGAGGACCGAGCTGGTCCGGTTCCGCCTGCTCAACGCGTCCAACGCCCGCGTCTACCGGGTGGGCTTCGCCGACGACCGCCAGTTCCACGTGGTCGGCAACGACGCCGGCCCGCTGGAGAAGCCGGTCGCCGTCGACCGGGTCAAGATCAGCCCGGGCGAGCGGTACGAGATCGTGGTCCGCTTCGCCGCCGGTGAGAGCGTCGTCATGGACAGCAAGGGCGAGGACTCGCAGAAGGCCAACGACATCGAGGAGGAGGACTTCCGCCTCGTGAAGATCGTGGCGGCGGCGAGGCTGTCCTCCTCCCCCGCGCTCCCCGCGACGCTCGGCGGCACCGCCACCGTGGCGCCGCCCGCCGGCGCCCGGGTCCGCACGTTCTCCCTGTCCGGGTCCGAGATCAACGACAAGGACATGGACATGAACCGCATCGACGAGGTCGTCCCCGCCGGTGCCCTGGAGATCTGGGAGATCGACAACACCACGTACGCGCACAACTTCCACATCCACGAGGTGGCGTTCCGCGTGCTGGACGTCAACGGCGCGCCGCCGCCGGCGTACCAGGCCGGCCCGAAGGACACGGTGTTCGTGCCGAAGAAGGCGAAGGTGCGGCTGGCGGTCCAGTTCGGCCACTACACCGATCCGAGCTCGCCGTACATGTTCCACTGCCACATCCTGCGCCACGAGGACAAAGGCATGATGGGCCAGTTCGTGCTCGTCGAGCCCGGTACCGAGGCGCGGGTGCCCCTGGTGATCGCCGCCGGGCACCACCACGGCTGAGCGCACGATGATGGGCCCGGCGGCGCCGGGCCCGTCATCGTGTCCGGCGATCGCCGGCCGGCGGCACCGGTCAGCCGGCGGCGATCGCCGCGGCGTTGACCAGCAGCGCGCCGATCGCGCACGAGGTCCGCAGCAGGTGCCACCTGCGCCACAGCGGGCGAGGGTCGGCCCAGTCGGCCGGCATGTGGTCCGGGTCGAGGGCACGCACCTGCCGGTTGATGGGGACGTTCGCGAAGTGCGAGACCACCGAGACCGCCACGAGCAGAGCCGCGGCGGTGGCGTACAGCGGGCCGGCGCCCCGCGGCCCGGGCGCCATCGCCGCCAGCACGATGTCGGCGAGCATCGTGCTGAGCACGAGGATCGGCATCGTCGGGTCCCAGTTGCGGCCCAGCAGCCTCTGGGCGTAGATGTAGCGGCCCGGTGGCATCGCGATCAGCGCGGGCAGCGTGCTCAGCGCGACGGCGAAGAGCACACCCGCCACGATCCCGCTGCCCACCAGGACGGCGACCTGGAGTGCCTGCGCCAGCACGGCTTCAGCCGGCCGTGCTGAGGCGGGTCTGACCGAGGTGGCTGACGCACCGCATGACGCTGGCGGTGAACGTCCGTACGAACCCCTCCGGCGTGGCCGTGTCCCGCGGCTTGGACAGATAGGGAACGATCTTGCGTTCGAACTCGCGGACGCCGGGCTGCTCGGCCATGAACCGCGCCACGCTCTCGATGTCGCCCTCGAACTCGATGAAGCGCACCATCGTGTCCTCCTTGAGGAACACCGCGGTGCCGATGATGCGCGCCACCTCGGCGCCGTCGTCGTCGCGCACCGACGGGGAGGCCGGACGCCGGTAGTCGGTGAAGATCGCGGCGATCTCGTCCTCGAAACCCGCCTTGATGTCGTACCTGATCGCGGCAATAGGCATGCCTGCACTCCTCCGTGGTGGTGACGGATCTCCCGTGCACGCTCACAGGCGCGCGTCGACGAGGGCTGGAAATCCGCTCGAACAGCCGCCGCAACCCGCGGTCGAGCCCGCCTCGACGCCCGTTCCAGCCGGCCGGAGCAGCCTGCGGGCGAGGGCAGGTCACCGATTCCTCCAGAAGGGTTGAAGCCGTGCGTGAAACCATGTTCACCGCGCAGCCACGCGTCACCGGGCGCGACGCGGGACCGGGCGGGCGGGCGTTCCGCATCCTGGCCGGCGCCACCGGGCTCGTGCCGATCATCGTCAAGCTGGACGGCGCCGGGGCCGTCCTGGCCGGGATCGCCTGGCTGGTGGTGGTCGCGGCGGCCTTCGTCGGCATCGTGGCCCTGCTGCGGCCGTGGCTCGACGGCAGCCGGGAGCGCGTGCTCAGCCCGTGGACGGGCAGCGCGATCCTGCTGCTGCCGCTGATGGCGTACCCGTTCGGCCTGATCCCGGAGGGGCCCGCGGTCGGCGTCCGGCTGTTCACCGACGGCTCGGTGCTGCTGGCCGGCCTGATCGGCTACGGCGGCCTGGAGATGGCGGCGCTGGCCACCCTCGTGCTGCGCACCCGGCCGCGGCTCTACAGCCAGTACAACGTCGTCGACCTCGTCGAGAACGCGCCGGAACGCGCCCAGCGCCGCCCCCTCGCCCGGGCCGCCTCGACGCTGGGCATCCTCGCCTTCTCCTGGTACTGGATCGTGCCCAACCTCGTGGTCGAGGGCAGCCCGCTGCACGGCGCCAAGGAGACCACCGAGCGGCTCGACGGCGTGGTCGCCCTCGTGATCGCCGGGGTGGCGCTGCTGCTCCTCGCGGCCCGCGTCACCACCACCACGGGACGTACCGCCTGGGCCCTCGCCGCCCTGCTGGTCTTCTTCGCCGCCGGCGCGGCGGTCGGCGCGATGCCCGACGCCCTGTACGCCGTCATCATCCTGACCGGCGCCGTCGTCGCGGTGGCCGCCGCGGTGCGTCCCCGGGCCTCCCGGCCGAGCCGGCCGCAGCCCGGCCTCGGCACCCGCGAACGCGTGTGACCCCGCCCCGGTCGTCGCCCGACCGACCCGCGCCCGCCGCCCACGGCGGCGGGTGATCCGCGTCCCATCCCGCCCCTTCCCCGCCGGACCGGCGGCCGGCCCGGTCCCCCGCCGGGTTGCCCGGTCCGGCGGGGACCTCTACCGTCATCGCGGCCGGCCGGCGCATCCGTCGTCCGGCCCCGGGCGCATCCGTCGTCCGGCCCCGGGAGCCGCAGGAGGTGGGGATGTCCGACGACGCGTCGGCCTTCCACGCGTTCTTCGAGCGCCACCACGCCGAGCTGGCCCGCCTCGCGTACCTGATGACGGGCGAGGCGTCGGCCGCCGACGACCTGGCCGCCGATGCGCTGACCGAGGTGTGGCGGCACTGGTCCCGGGTGGCGGCGGCAGACGACCCGGCCGCGTACGCCCGCGGGATCGTGGCGAACCTGACCCGCCACTGGGTGCGCCGCCGGGTCCGCGAGCGGCACGGGCTGCTCGGGCTGACCCTGCTCGGCGCGACCCGCCGCGACCCGGAACCGGACGTTCCCGCCGTGCTGGACGTGCGCCGGGCGCTGAGCCGGCTCCCCCATCGCCGCCGCGCCTGCGTGGTGCTGCGGTATGCGTTCGACCTGTCGGAGCGGGAGGTCGCGAAGGCGCTGGGCATCTCGGTCGGCGCGGTGAAGAGCCAGACCTCGCGCGGCGCACGGCAACTGGCGGAACTGCTCGGCGGCCCGGCCGAGGCGGCGGCGCGCTACGGCGGTTGGGAGGCGGCCCGGTGAACGACCACCTGCCGGACGAGGAGCTGCGTACCCTGCTGGGCCGCTCGGCCGAGGAGCACCGGCCGGACCGCACCGCGATGCTCAACCGGATCGCGCAGCAGCGGGCCGCCCGGCCGGTCGCCGGCCGGCGCCCCCGCCAGGCCGTGCGGATGGCGGGCGCCGCGCTGGCGGTGGCGGCCGTGCTCGGCCTGGGCGGGGTGGCCCGCTGGGCACTGGCCGGCGACGGGGACCGCGACACCCCGCCCGCCGCCACACCCGCGACGCCGTCCGCCGGCGCCCCGTCCGTCCCCGCCCCCGCCACACCGTCCGCGGCGCCCAGGCCGGGCACCACGCCGCCGCGCACCCCGGCGACGACGGCGCCCGCCGGCCCGGCGGCCGGGACCTCCGCGCCCACGCGGCCCTCCCTGCCCCGCTCCCGGACGGAACAGGGACCGCTGTGGTCCGACGGGTCGGTCCGGGCCGGCGGCGACGCCGCGCGCAGCGAGATCACCCTCAAGCTGGACGAACCGGTCACCGCACTGACGATCACCGTACGGGTCAGGCGCACGCCCGGCTTCAGCGACCAGGGCGCGGTCCACGACGTGGCCACGGCCCGGATCGACACCCAGGTGATCCAGGAGCCGGACGTCGTGACCTTCCGCTTCACCCTGGCCGCGGGCGCCACCCTCGGCAGGGGAACGCACGTGTTCGCCGCCAAGTACGGGCACGAGGACGGTGGCCGCGACGCCCGCGACGACACGTACCGGGCGACCGCGACCACCGCCGGCGGCGAGCAGCTGACCGTGTCCGGCGATTTCTCCTGAGCCGGCCTCAGCTCAGGGTGACCCCGGAGGCTACGCACGAGGCGCCGTCGGGCTTGGTGCCGACCCGCTTCGGCTCGCCGCGGGTGACGCCTTCGAAGCGGGCGCAGATCACGGTCTCGGCGCCGCCCCCGGAGACGGTGACGCCGCTGATCCGGGCGGTGTCACCGAGGTTCGGGTTGATGCCCACGAGGGTCTTCAGCGGCGCGGTGACGGTCACGTTCGACACCCGTACGTGCCGGGGGAACTGCTTCCTGCAGTTGCCGCACGACCGGTAGAGCTTGCCGATGTCGGACGCCCGGAAGTCCCTGATGATCATCGTGCCGGGTCCGTTGTGCTGGAACGTCTTGTCGGCGGCGTGCCGGGCGCCGCCGCCCTCCACGACCATGGTCTGGCGCGGCGAGGTCCCCCGGAAGGTGGCGGCGTCCTCACCCACGTCCTGCCACCACACGTTGCGCAGCGTACAGCTGCCGAGGCAGTGCACCCCGTCGGCGGCCGGCGTGCCGATGACGACGTTGGCCAGCGTGGCGCCGTCGGCCAGCTCGAACAGCGGGTCCTGCCCCTCGCTCTGCCCGCCGTCGCCGAGCGCCGCGCCGCCGACGAAGCGCACCGTGCCGCCGTCGACGTACCCGCTGATCCTCCTGGTCGCGGTCAGCGTCTCGGTGCGTACGGGCGTCGGCCAGCTCCGGACCACCGGCTTGCGGGCCTTCCGGGCCGGTTCGCCGGCCTTGCCCGGTTTGCCGGTCGGGCCCACGGCCTTCGTGGACGTCGTGGTGCCCGGCCGTCTCGTGGTGCCCGGCGGTCTCGTGGGGGCCGGTGCCGGGGTGGCGACCGCGGGCGCGGTCACCGGGACGTGGCCGGCCGGCGAGGTCGTGCTCGCGGCGAACGCCGTCGCGGCGATGCCCGCCGCCGCGGCCAGCACGGCGGCGAACCCACCCGCCAGGGCCACCCGGCGCCGGCGACCCGGACCGCCGGTCGTTGCGTGTCTCATCCGTCTGCTCCTCCAGCTCTCGTCGGACGCCAGAGGGTGGCCGTCCGCGCCGCGCAGGTTGTCCACCGCGCCCACAAGTGGCCCGAGACACATAGGGGTGCCGTCTCAGGGGCGTATGGGGGGATGGCCCGATGGTGCCGGGGCGGCGTGCTGAGCAGGCTGAGGGTGTGATCGCCGACCTGCAGAGCGCCGCGTCCGCCTTCGTCGACTGGCTCAGCACCCTCGACACCGGGGCGGTCCTGCTCGTCACCGCCATGTCCACCGCCGTCGAGACCACCTTCCTGCTCGGGCTCTTCGTGCCCGGCGAGTCCGTGGTGACGCTGGCCGGGTCGCTCCCGCACGGGTTCGGCGGGTTCGTGCTGGCCGTCGCCGCCGGTACGGCCGGCGCGATGGCCGGTCAGATCGCCGGGTACGCGGTCGGCCGGCTGCTCGGGCCCCGGCTGCGCGACACCCGGCTCGGCCGGCGGATCGGCGCCGAGCGGTGGGACCGCGCGGAGGCCTTCCTGCGGGACCGGGGCGCGGCCGCGTTGGTGGCCGTGCGCTTCGTCGCGGTCATCCATGCGGTGGTGCCGATCGTCGCGGGAACCGTGCGGATGCCGTTCGGCCGGTTCGCCGGCTGGTCGGCGCTGGGCACGGGCATCTGGGTGAGCGCCTTCGCGGCGGTGGGCGCGCTCAGCGCCGGGGACGGTTCCTCCGGCGGTACGGGCGTCGTGCTCACCGCCGTCGGCGCCACCTGCCTCGGCGTCGTCCCGTTCGCCGGCCGGCTGGTGCGGCGGACCGCCCTGGTCTGAGACGGCGACGGGGGGCAGGGACCGGCGTAGCTTGAGGGAGGCAGGTCGTCTCTCCAGCCTTTCCGGTGAGGAGCCATCGATGAACAAGCTCATCAACGACCCCGCGAACGTCGTCTCCGACGCCCTCCGCGGCATCGCCGCCGCCCATCCGGAACTGCACGTCGATCACGACAACCAGATCGTCCGCCGCGGCGACGCGCCGGTGCGCGGCAAGGTGGCCCTGGTGTCCGGGGGCGGTTCGGGGCACGAGCCGCTGCATGCCGGGTTCGTCGGTAAGGGCATGCTCGACGCCGCCTGCGCGGGTGAGATCTTCACGTCGCCCGTACCGGATCAGATCGTGGCCGCCACCACGGCGGTCGACGGCGGCGCGGGCGTGCTGCACGTGGTCAAGAACTACACCGGCGACGTCATGAACTTCGAGATGGCGGCCGAGATGGCCGAGGCCGAGACCGGCGTCGCCGTGGTCGCGGTGGTCACCGACGACGACGTGGCGGTACAGGACAGCCTCTACACGGCCGGGCGCCGCGGGGTGGGCGTGACCGTCCTGCTGGAGAAGATCGCCGGTGCCGCCGCCGACCAGGGCCGGCCGCTGGCCGAGGTCGCCGAGGTGGCGCGCCGGGTGAACGGCAACGGCCGCAGCATGGGCGTCGCGCTCACCTCCTGCACGGTCCCGGCCGCCGGCAAGCCCACGTTCGACCTGCCCGACGGCCAGATGGAGCTGGGCATCGGCATCCACGGGGAGCCGGGCCGCCGCCGCGTGCCGGCCGCCCCGGCCGCGGAGATCGCCGAGATGCTGCTCACCCCGATCCTGGCCGACCTGGACTTCACCGGCGGCTCCGGGGTGATCGCCTTCGTCAACGGCATGGGCGCCACCCCGCAGCTCGAGCTGTACCTGATGTACCACGAGGTGGCGGCGATCCTGGGCAAGGCGGGGATCGGCGTCGCGCGCTCGCTGGTCGGCTCGTACATCACCAGCCTGGACATGGCCGGCTGCTCGGTGACGCTGCTGCGGGCCGACGACGACATCCTGCGGTTGTGGGACGCGCCGGTGCGGACGCCCGCGCTGCGGTGGGGGGCCTGACCGCCGTGGCCACCACCGTGGACACCGCGGCGCTCACCGCCTGGCTGCAGGAGTTCGCCCGGGAGATCTCGGCCGGCAAGGAGCTGCTGACCCGGCTCGACTCGGCGATCGGCGACGCCGACCACGGGGTCAACATGGACCGTGGCATGACGGCGGTGCTCGCGGCGACCCGCGACGAGGCCTCCGCCACCCCGGCCGAGCTGTTCAAGCGCACCGGGATGACGCTGGTCAGCCGGGTCGGCGGCGCCAGCGGGCCGCTGTACGGCACGG
Source organism: Couchioplanes azureus (assembly GCF_014648355.1). Taxonomy (GTDB): domain Bacteria; phylum Actinomycetota; class Actinomycetes; order Mycobacteriales; family Micromonosporaceae; genus Actinoplanes; species Actinoplanes azureus. The sequence goes on along the minus strand of NZ_BMQY01000011.1, from coordinate 28,123 downwards.
CGTTCCTGCGCATGGCGGCCGCGGCCGGCGACGCCGGGACCCTGGACGCCCGCGGCTTCGCCAAGGTCCTGCGGGCGGGCCTCGACGGCGTCGTCGCGCGGGGCCAGGCCCAGGCCGGCGACAAGACGATGTACGACGCGTTCGCCCCGGCGGTGGACGCGCTCGACGCGGCCCTGGACGCCGGGCAGGCGCTGGACCAGGCCCTGCGTGCCGCGGTCCGCGCCGCCGAGGAGGGCCGCGACGCCACGACGGCCATGGTCGCCCGCAAGGGCCGGGCCAGCTATCTCGGCGAGCGCAGCGCCGGCCACCAGGACCCGGGCGCCACCTCGATGACGATGCTGCTCGCCGCCGCGGCGGCCGCGCTGGCCGGCGAGGGCTGAATGGTCGGGCTGGTGGTGGTCTGCCACAGCCGCGCCCTGGCCCGGGCCGCCGTGGCCCTGGCGGCGGAGATGGTGCGGGACAGTCCGGTGCCGATCGCGGTCGCGGCCGGGCTGGACGAAACGACCTCCGGCACCGACGCGGTCGCCGTCACCGAGGCCGTCGCCGCCGCGGACCGCGGCGACGGCGTGGTCGTGCTCATGGACCTGGGCAGCGCCGTGCTCTCGGCCGAGCTCGCCCTGGACCTGCTCGACGAGGACCAGCGTTCCCGGGTGCTGCTCTGCGCCGCCCCGCTCGTCGAGGGTCTCGTCGCCGCCGCGGTCGCGGCGGCCGGCGGGGCCGGACGCCGGGAGGTCGCCGGCGAGGCCACGCAGGCCCTGGCCGGCAAGCTGGCCCACCTCGCCCCCGGCGCGGGCGAGCCCGGGGACGCGCCGGCGGATGACGGCCCGTCGGCCACCGTCACGGTGGTCCATCGCCACGGTCTGCACGCTCGCCCCGCGGCACGGCTCGTCGCCGCGGCACGGGCCTTCGACGCCCGGGTGGAGGTGCGCAACCGCAGCACCGGATCGCCGTGGGTGCCGGCGACGAGCCTCTCGCGGATCGCCACCCTCGCGGTCGGAGAGGGACAGGACCTCCAGGTGCGCGCGTCCGGTCCGCAGGCCGGCGCGGCGATCGACCACGTGGTGGCCCTCGTCGGCCGCTCCTTCGACGAGACGCCCGGCGGCGGCGCCCCGGTCGGGGCCGGGGTGCGGACCGGACAGCATGCCTCCGCGGGCGTCGGGATCGGACCCGCGTGGCACGCCGGCGACGCCGTACCCGAGCTGCCCCAGGCCGCCTCCCGGGGACCGGACGAGGAATGGCACCGGATCGAGGAGGCGACCGCCGCGGTCCGGCGTGACCTGCGCCGGCTGCGGGCGGACACGGCCCGCGCCGCCGGCGAGCGGCACGCGGCGATCTTCGACGCCCATCTGCTGCTGCTCGACGACGCGGAGCTGCTGGCCGACGTCCGGTCGGGGATCGCGGGCGGCTCCCCGGCCCCGCAGGCCTGGCACGCCGCCACGGAGCGGGTCGCCACCGGCATCGAGGCGCTGGCCGACCCGTACCTGCGCTCGCGCGCCACCGACGTCCGTGCGGTCGGCCACCAGATGATCCGCGCGCTGGTGGGCGCGCCCCGGGTGTCCATGAGGGAGGAAGGCGTGCTGATCGCCGCCGACCTCGCGCCGGCCGACGCGGCCGAGCTCGACCCCGAACGGGTCGCCGGCGTGCTGCTCGCCTACGGCAGTCCCACGGCGCACGGGGCGATCCTGGCGCGTACCCGCGGCATCCCGATGGTCACCGGTCTGGGCCCGGCGGTGCTCGGCATCGCCCCGGGCACGCCGATCGCGCTGGACGGCGCGACCGGCGAGGTGGCGGTGGCCCCCGACGACGAGGTGCTGGCCTCGTTCCGGCGGCGGGCGGGCGAGCAGGCGTCCCGCCGGGCGCGCGCCGCCGGGCGCGCCGGGGCCCCGGCGGTGACCCGGGACGGCACGACCGTCGCCGTGGGAGCGAACGTGGGGTCGGTCGCGGACGCCCGCGCCGCGGCGGCGCACGGCGCCGACCTGGCCGGCCTGATCCGCACCGAGTTCCTGTTCCTCGGCCGTGGGACCGCCCCGGGCGTCGACGAGCAGGAGGCCGCCTACCGGGAGCTCGCCGACGCGTTCGGCGGGCGCCCGATCACCGTACGCACGCTGGACGCCGGCGGGGACAAGCCGCTGCCCTACGCCGCGGCGGCCGGGGAGGACAACCCGTTCCTGGGCGTGCGCGGCATCCGGCACTCGCTGGCCCACCCGGCGCTGCTCGCGGACCAGCTGCTGGCGATCGCCCTGGTCGCCCGCGACGCGCCGGTGAGCGTCATGTTTCCCATGGTCAGCACGGTCGCCGAGCTGGTCCGCGCGCGCCGGATGCTCACCGAGGCGAGCGCCCGGGCCGGTGGTGGCGAGCTCCGGACCGGACTCATGGTGGAGGTTCCGGCGGCCGCGCTCAAGGCCGCGGCGTTCGCGCCGTACGCGGACTTCTTCAGCATCGGCACCAACGACCTGACGCAGTACGCGCTGGCCGCCGAGCGCGGCAACGCCGCCGTGGCGGCGCTGGCGGACGGCCTGGACCCCGGCGTGCTGCGGCTGGTCGACGCGGTGTGCCGCGGTGCCGGCGACCACGTCACCGTCTCGGTGTGCGGGGAGCTGGCCGGCGACGCGACGGCGATCCCGCTGCTGGCCGGGCTCGGCGTCCGGGAGCTGAGCGTGGCGCCCGGGGCGGTGCCGCTGGTCAAGGAGGCCGTCCGTGCCGTCGGCCTGGCACGCGCGGCGGAGCTCGCCGCCCGGGCACTGGAGCTCGAGGACGCCGCGGCCGTGCGCGACCTAACCGCGGACGGCGCGCACCGGTGAGAGTGCCAGCAGCAGCGGCGGGAGCAGCAGGCCCGCTCCGGCGACCACCATGGCCTCGCGCAGGCCGATCCACTGGCCGAGCGCACCGCCGAGCACCGCGCCGGCCGGCGTGGCGGTCCAGGCGAGCAGGCGCATGGGTTCGGCGGCCCGGCCGACCAGGCGGTCCGGCGCGAGGGCCCGGCGCATGCCGATCACGGCCGTGGTGAAGGCGGGGCAGCCGTACGCGAAGATCGGGTAGGCGAAGCTGAGCCAGGCCAGCCGCAGCTGGGGCGGGCCGCTCGCCAGGCCCAGCAGCAGGGCGCCGGCGCCGGTGACGCCCGCGCTGGTCACCAGGGCCGGGCCGAGCCCGAGACGCCGGGCGAGGCCGGGGCCGGACGCCGCGCCGAGCAGCGCGCCGATGCCGGCGATGGCGAGCAGGATCCCGATCATCGCGGCGCTCAGGTGCAGGATGCGGACCAGGTAGAGCAGCACGACGGCCAGCAGCGCGTGGGTGAACAGGTAGGACACGGTCGACGCGATCGCCGTCCACCGCAGCAGCGGGTGCCGCCCGACGACGGCGAGGCCGGCGCGCAGCCGCGGCCACGCCGGCGCGCGCCCGGGCGCCGGTGCGGGCCCCGGCTCGCGCACCCGGACGCCGGCCATCAGCGCCGCGGCGACGAGGGAGCAGGCCGCGTCGGCCAGCAGGGCCAGCGGGGCGGTGACCGCCTGGACCAGGGCGCCGCCGGCGGACGGGCCGGCCAGGCCGGTGGCGGTCCGGCTCACCTCGAGCCGGTCGTTCGCCTCGACGGTGCGCCGCCCGGCCAGCACGGGCAGGATCTCGCGCGCGGCGACGGCGGAGAACAGCGCCAGGGCGCCGGCGGCGAAGGCCACGGCGTACAGCTGAGCGACCGTGAGCATGCCCCGCGCCGCCGCCACGGGCACCCAGACCAGCACCACGGCGCGGGCCAGGGCGGTGCCGACCAGCACCGGGCGGCGCGGCCAGCGGTCCACCCACCCGCCGGCGAGCGGTCCGAAGACCAGGAAGGGCAGCTTGCCGGCGGCGGCGAGGATCCCGGCCTGCCAGGCCTGGACGTCCAGCACCAGGATCGCGGCGAGCGGGATCGCCAGGCAGCTCACCTGGCCGCCCGCCATCGTCAGAGTCTGGCCGGTCCAGAACGTCAGGAAGGGACGGTCGTGCCGCAACCGCCCCGGTGGCCACTGCCGCGCCGGCGCCGCCGTCGCGCCCGTCCCGGCCGGAGCCTCGGGGACGGACGTCACCGCATCGCTCCCTCGAGGACCGACGCCCGCCGCTCGCCGACGCAGCCCCGCGACGGTCCCGCGGTGCGCAGGCACCGGCGCAGGAAGTACCGCAGGTCGTGGGCCGGCCCGCGGTCGCGGATCCCGTACGTGCGCCCGACCGGCGGCTGGGCGTACGACGGCAGCTCGCCCCCGCGCTCCAGGATCTCCAGCCAGCCGGCGAGGCGGTGGATGGCGAGCAGGTCGGCACGGCAGTTCAGGTGCTCCGGCAGTTCGTCGCCGCGCACCTGCGGGCGGACCACCTCGATCAGCTCGCCGGTGTCGACGTCCGGGTCGGCCCGGTGGATGGTCGCGCCCACCCGGTCGAAGCGCCGGTCGTAGACCGCGAAGAAGAAGCCGTGGTCACCGCGGTAGTAGGGCAGGAATCCGTCGTGCACGTTGAGCACGAGCGGGCCCGCGGCGGCGAGCGTCGCCCGTGACAGCGGGGAGCACCCGATGATCACGACGACGTCGACGAAGACCGCCCGCAGCGCGTCGACGACCGCGTCCTCGTTGACGGAGCGCACCCGCAGGCGCCGGGGACCGGGATCCGCCCACAGCTCCGGGGTGTGGGCGAAATACTGCCGGCGGTAGGCGTCCTTGCCGGTGAGCGCCCGGCGGCAGCGGTGGTAGAGGTGATAGAGCCAGTCCCGGTAGCGGCCGTGCCGGCGCAGCGCGGCGGCCCGGGCGGAATCCGGCTCGACGACCACCAGCGCGAGGTCGAAGCGGCCGGCGAGCAGCGACTCGAGGTACCGGTGATGATGGTCGTCGCCGCGGACGAGCGCCAGGCGCAGCGGTGTCACAGGGCACCGCCCGGCACCGCCGACGGTCTCGAGGGCCAGCCGGCCAGCCGCTCCACGGCCGAGCGCGCACCCCACGACGCGCTCGTCCGGTCGTCCGCGACGGTGACGACCGCGCCGTCGGCCCCGGGCCGCACCGAGACGAGGCCGGGCAGGTCCACCCAGGCGGCGTCCGCCCGGGCCGGGGCGCCGCGCAGGTCCGCCCGGCGCAGGCAGGCATGCCGGCGCGCATGGTGCGGGGCCGGGCGGTGCGGCGGCGGTAGCGCGGCCGAGACGGCGGACCGCACCGCGCCGAGGATCACGTCGTGGCCGGTGGCGAGTTCGATCACCGAGGCGATGCAGCCGTCGATCCGGCCCGGCGCCAGGCTCACGACGGACACCTGGCGGCCGGTGGCGTGCAGGATCACCTCGACCGGGCCGCGGGTCAGCCCCGCCTCGTCGAGCGCGGCGCGGGCCTGGGCCCGGAGCCGGCGCGCGGTCCAGCCCTGGGCGCTGCCGGGACAGTCGTAGTCGCGCCCGCGCCCGTCGGTGGTGACGTCCTCGACGATGCCGATGACCTCGCCGTCCTGTGCCTGGACCACGTAGCGGGACACCGCCCGGCCGGGCTCCGGCGTGGCCGCGGTCCGCCGGCCGGCGACGTAGCCGGCGGACCGGGCCACCGCACCCGGATCGGGATTCCGGGCGCCGAGCAACGCCGCCACCCGGGCCGTCGTGTCCGACAGGCCGGGGCCGTCGCCGACCAGGAGCGCCGGGGCGATGGCCCGGCTTCCCGCGGGGGCGAACGCGGTGGCGATGCTGGCGGGGTCCAGGCCGGACGCGGGCCGCAGCGACCAGCCGTCGGCGGCCAGGCGGGCCAGGCAGCGTTCGTCGGTGCTGACCGCGAGCGTCCGCAGGCCCAGCGCGCGGCCGGCGCGCACCGTGCGCCGTGCGCAGGAGCTGGCGTCGCCGGCGATGGTCCACTCTCCCGCGATGAGGCCGAGCCAGCCGATCGGGGCGCTCATGCCGGCACCGCCCCGGTGAGCCGCCCGGCGCCGGGCTCCGCGCCGGGCTCGCCGGCCGCCGCGGCCTCACCGGTCCGGCCGTCGGCGGCCCCGCCCCCGCCGGCACGACCGGGAGGAGCGCCGGCACGACCGGGAAAAAAATCGGTGCGGCCGGGAAGGAGGTCGCCCGCGGCGGGGAGGAAGCCGTCGACGCGGATGCCCAGGTTCGCCCGCAGCGCGCGGTCCCGGGCGTAGCGGGCCACGGCGAGGTCGAGGATGCCCAGGCCGGACGGCGTGAAGATGGTGGTACGGCGGGGATCGCGGACGCCCGTCGTCCCCGCCAGCAGCAGGTCACCGAGGCTCGCCGTGATGAAGTCGCGGTTGCCGGACAGCCGCTCGGCCCGCTCCAGCGAGGTGTCCGCCCGGCAGACGTGGTCGGCGTCGTCGACCACGTTCACCGCGGCGAGCACACCCTCCGGCGTCACGTCGCGCAGCGAGGTGTGCAGCACCAGCGTGCCCGGCCGCAACGTCCGCGGGTCGAGGTACGGCGTCACCGCGGTGGTGGCGACCGCCACCAGGCCGGCGGCGGCCAGCGCCCGGCCGCGGTCCGGCTCGAACCGGACGCGCATCGACGGCAGCTCCCGTGCGACCCGCGCCGCGAACGCCCCTGCTCGCTCGCGCCGCAGATCGTGCACGGTGACCTCATGGAGGTCGGGATGCACCACATGCAGAAACCGCAGTGTCTCGAAGGTCACGACGCCGCAGCCCACCAGCGTGACTCCGGCCGCGTCCTCCCCCGTACCCAGCGCCGAGGCGGCGAGCGCGGCACTGGCAGCCGCGCGCCGGGCCGCGATGAGCGACCCCTCGAGCAACGCCTCCGGGCGACCCGTTGCCGTCGCGTTGAGGATGATCGCGGTCGACGCCCGCTCCTCGTCGCGCTCGGCGGTGTCCGGAAAGGACGCGGTCCACGTGACGCCGGCCGATGCGCCGGCCCCGCCGAGGAAGGCGGGCAGCGCGATCGCGCCGTCGCGTGGCTGGTCCGGCAGGCGCAGGAAGGCCGACTGCGGCACGGCCGTGGCGCCCTGCGCATGCAGGATGTACGCCCTTCGGACGGCGGCGAGGATGTCGACCTCGTGGCCGTCGAGGACGGATCTCACGTCCTGGTGGGTCAGTACGAGCACGGTGTCCCCCGTTGCCGCTTCCGGCACGCCCTGCGGCGTGAACTACGGGATTCATCCTGTGCGACGGGGGTGGAACGGGCGCTGGAACGCCGGCTGGAAGCCCCGCTGACCGGGGTCTGCCGCGTTCAGTCGCCGGCGCCTGCGCGCAGGTCGGGGCGGAGGAGACCGTACATCAGCATGTCGCGCCACTCGCCCTCGCGGAAGCGCGCGCCACGCAGGACGCCCTCGCGGCGGAAGCCGATCTTCTCCAGCGCCAGTTGCTCGGCGATGTTGTCCGCGTCGGTCTGCGCCTCCAGCCGGAACGCGAGGGTGCAGTCGAACAGGTGCCGCACCATCTCCCGCTGCGCCGCGGTGCCCAGGCCGCGGCCCCGGTACTCCGGCAGCAGCGCGAGGCCGATCTCGTAGCAGCCGCCGGGCGGGCCGCCGCGGTCCTTCGCCTCCCAGCTCGCGATGCCCAGGACCGTGTCCGGGCCCAGCTCCGGATCGTCGCCGACCACGGCGAGCGCCGACGAGTCGGCACCGACGTACCCGTCCTTCTCCCAGCGGCGGCGCCGCGCCCGGGGGTCGCGGAAGCCGGCCCAGACGTAGCGCCCGGTGACGCTCGGATCCGAACCCAGCCGTTCCAGAAAGGGCAGGTCCTGTTCGGAGAAGGGCCGCAGGGCCACGTGATCGTCCATTGCCACCTCGGGGGGAGTTCGGTCGCGGGTCACAGCATCATCGGCCATCGCCCGGGCGCGGGGGAACCGCGGAACGGTGCGATGCGCCGGCCCTCGGGGCCGATCAGGGCCGCGGGGGCGGGTGCGTCACCGGGTCGCTCCGGCCGGGAGCGCCAGCGCGAGGGCGGCCGTGCCGTCGAGGAACATCAGGCCACGCTCGGCGAACCCGGCGAACGCCTCCCGGACCGCCTCCAGCGGCAGGCGTCCGCCGAGGCGCTCGCGCACCGCGGAGGCCGAGATCGGGCGGTCGGCACAGGCGAGGTAGATCGCGGCGAGATCTCCCTCGAAGGTGTACGTTCCCTCGCTCCCGGCGTGCCGGCCGTCGTAGATCTGCAGGAAGCCGGGCGCGGAGAAGTAGGTGAGGGTCGGCGGCTCGGGGCGTTCCCAGGCGGCCTGCCAGTCCTCGACGGCCGCGCGCAGGCCGGCGTACGCCTCGGCGGGCAGCGGGTCGGCGAGCTCGTACTCGAAGAAGTAGGCCAGCCGGCCGAGGTCGAAGCCCTGCGGGTAGACGTAGCGGTAGCCGCGCTCGGGCCGGCGGGTCCGCACGCCGGAGCCCGCCTCGGTGAACAGGGGGCTGAACCGCTCCAGCCAGACCCGACCGGCGCCCACCGGCGGACGCAGGTGCACCAGGTGCGGCACGACGGCGGCCTGCTCCCGGTAGTCCTCGGCGGACTCGCCCGGGAAGCCCCACAGGATGTTCCAGGAGATCGTGATGCCGTAGTACTGGCCCCAGCGCAGCACGTTGACGTTCTGCCCGGCGCGGACGCCCTTGCGCATCAGGGCCAGCACCCGGGTGCTCAGCGACTCGATGCCCGGCTGCAGGTGGGTCACGCCGCCCTGGCGCAGCAGTCTCAGCTGTTCCCGGCTGAGGTTGGCCTTGACCTCGTAGAAGATGTCGTACGTGGTGCCGGCGGCGGCCAGCTCGGGGAAGAGCCCGGTGAGGTACGAGGTGTCCACGATGTTGTCCACCGCCTCGAACCGGAAGCTGCGGTAGCGTCGCGCCTGGGCGGCCAGCTCGGCGGAGACCCGCGGTGCCGACTTGGCGCGGAAGCTCATGGTCGAGCCGTTGAGCCCGCAGAACGTGCAGTGGTGCTTCGCGCCCCACCAGCATCCGCGCGCCGACTCGAAGGGGATGCGGATCGTGCGCAGCCCGGCGCGCGGCTGCAGCCCCAGCGCCTCGGCGCGGGCGAAGTACTCGTCGTAGTCGGGCAGCGGGGACTCGTCGAGGCGGCCGTACGGCGCTCGCCCGGGGGCCGCGGACACGCCGGCGGCGGTGCGGCGGGCGACGCCGGGGACCGCGCCCGGGTCGGCGCCGGTGGCGAGGGCCGCCAGCAGCTCCGGCAGCGCCACGTCTCCCTCGCCGATCACGGCGTAGTCGATGCAGGGGACCCGGCGCACGTACTCGAGGCCCATCTCGTCCTCGAAGTTGGCGCCGCCGAAGACCGTGACGAGCCGGGGGAACCGTTCCTTCAGCCGCCGGGCGAGCGCGAAGGAGGCCGCGTTCTGCTGGAACGTGCAGGTGAAGCCGACGACCCGGGCCTCGTCCCAGGAGAAGCCGTCCACCAGGGCGTCGAGATACGCCGGGACGTCGTGCTCGCGCAGGCGCAGCAGCAGCTTGCGGCTGTCGTCCGGGCTGTGGCCGGGCAGCTCGAGCTCGGCCGCGAAGTCGTCGAGCAGGGCGCCGTCGGGATCCGGGGCCGCGTCGCCGAAGGCCTCCCGCGAGAAGAGCCAGTCGCCGATCATCAGCCCCCGGTCCTCGCACAGCGCGTGGTAGACGTCGGCGCCGATCCGGGCGGCGAGGTCGAGGTTGGCGTGCAGCGTGCGGACGGCGTAGCCGTGGCCGGCCGCCACGGCCCGGAGCAGTCCGAGCTGGATCGAGGGCCGGTCGGCCATCATGAACGGCATGGAGACCAGCACCACCGGCCAGGCGGCGCGCTGCGCCGCGCTCGGACCGTCGGCCGCCGGTCCGAGCGGGCGGAGCACGATCGGCTCGCGCATCGCAGATGTCTGGTTACCGTGGATCACAGATGATCGGCATGAGATCCGTCCCCGCCCCGGTGACGGCGCCGGCGGTGAACGACATCTGGAACTGTTCGCGGATGGTGGTCACCGGCTCGTCGGCCGCGACCCGTGGCACCTGACAGGCGCCGACGGTCGTGCCGACCTCGGTGACGATGGCCGGCGGCTCCGCGGCGGTCGCCGCGGAGGCGGCCACCGGAGTGCCCAGCAGGGCACCGACGGCGAGTCCTCCGATGATGGCACCCGACCCCCCGCGGGTCGATCTCGGTGCACCGGTCTTGTCGGACATCTCTTTCCTTTCGCTGGTCGCCTCGTCCCGGTCCCGGACGACGGCACCCGACCCGGACCGTCGGCACCAGCCTAGTCGCCAATTACTATCATCGATGTCCCTTCTCGTTTCGTGGTCCCCGGGCCAGCAGGTCGAGCTTGGAGCGCACCGTGGCGGCCTCCGGGTGGCCGAAACCGTCGAAGATCCGGATGGCCCGCAACCAGGCGTCCCGGGCCGCGACCAGGTCTCCCGCGGCCCGATGGGTGTCGCCCAGGCGCAGCAGCGTCATCGCCACCTGATAACGGTCGCCGAGATCGTGCCAGAGTGCGAGCGCCTGTTCGTAACAAGAAATCGCCTCGTCGTGATGGCCCAGATGGTGATGGGCGTAACCGAGGCTGTCCCAGGTGTCGGCGCGGCCCGGCCAGTCGCCCGAGCCCTGGTGCACGACCAGCGACTGGTGGCAGTACTCCAGCGCCTGCTCGTGGTAGCCGAGCTGGCTGTGATACCAGCCCACCCAGTTGAGCGCGTCGGCCTCGCCGGGCGGATCGCCGGCGAGCCGGAACAGCTCCAGCGCCTTGCGGGCCTGGTCGAGCGCCTCCTGGAACCGGCACTGCCGCTCCAGCACCCGCCCGAAGTTGAGGTGGATCCGCGCCTGCCCGGGCAGGTCGCCCAGCTCGGCGAAGACCCGCAGCGCCTGCCGCGCGTGGTCGCCGGCCTCGTCCAGCCGGCCGAGCTGCAGGTAGGCGAGGTTGAGCAGGCGGTGCGCCTGGGCCTGGCCGCCGAGGTCGCCGAGGCGCCGGGCGGCGCGCAGGGCGGCTTCCATCGTCGCGGCCCAGTCGTGCCAGTGGCCCTGGTAGTTGAGGAAGGCGGTCATCGTCCACGCCAGGCCGTAGACATAGGAGTGCTGCCCGCCGGCGCTGGCCAGGGTGATCGCGGCGAGCAGGTTCGGGTGCTCCGCGACGAACCAGGCCATCGCCCGGTCCGGGTCCGGCAGCTGCGCCGCGGTCACCCCCTCGGCCGGCTCGCCGACCTCCAGCGGCGCCCGGTACGGGTAGAGCAACCGGTCGGCGGCGTGCCCGGTGTGCAGATAGTGGTCGAACATCCGCGCCAGCGCCAGCTCCCGCTCCTCGGCCGCACCGGGTGCGCGGGCCTGCTCGGCGGCGTACGCCCGCAGCAGGTCGTGGAAGCCGAACCGGCCCGGCGTGACCTCGTCGAGCAGGTGCGCGCCGCACAGGGCGGCGAGCAGCCGGCGGGCCTCGCCCGCCGGGACGCCGGCCAGGCTGGCGGCCGCGGCGACCGAGATGTCCGGACCCGGATGCAGCCCCAGCAGCCGGAACAGCCGGGCCGCCGGCGGCGCGAGCAGGTGGTACGACCAGGACAGCACCGCCCGCGCGTCGGTCGCCCCGTCCTCGCCGACGAACGCGTCCAGCCCGCCCCGGGCCTGACCGAGATCGCCGGCGAGCGCGGCCAGGGAGAACCGCGGATGGGCCGCCGCCCGGGCGGCCACGATGGCCAGCGCCAGCGGCAGCCGAGCCGAGACGGCGATGATGTCGTCCACCGCGCCGGGCTCCGCCTCGACCCGGGACGGGCCGATCCGGCCGCGCAGCATCTGCCGGCCCTCGTCGGCGGTCAGCAGGTCGACCGGCACCGCGACGGCACCGGCCGCGACCAGGCCGGACAGCCGGTTGCGGCTGGTCACGAGCACGAGGCAGCCGGCCGAGCCGGGCAGCAGCGGCATCACCTGCTCGGTGTCGCGGGCGTTGTCCAGCACCACCATCACCCGCCGGCCGGCGAGCAGGCTGCGGTAGAGCGCCGCCTGCTGCTCCAGGGTGGCCGGCACCCGGCGCGCCGGCACGCCCAGGGCGTCGAGGAACCCGCGCAGCGCCTCGCCCGGCTCCACCGCGGACAGGTTGGGGTCGAAGCCGCGCAGGTCCACGTAGAGCTGTCCGTCCGGGAAGCGGCCGCTGATCCGGTGCGCCCAGTGCACCGCCAGCGAGGTCTTGCCGACCCCGGCTGTGCCGGTGATGGCGGCGATGACCAGGCCGTCGCCGCCGTCCGGCCCGACGAGCCCGTCGAGGTGCCGCAGCTCGGCGTCCCGGCCCACGAAGTGCGGGATCGCGTACGGCAGCTGCGCCGGCACCGGCAGCACCGGGCCGGGCGCCGTCCCGGCGGGCTCGGCGACCGGCCGGGCCGGCGCCGCGGTGCCGGCCAGCGCCGGATCGTTGGTGAGGATGCGCTGGTAGAGCTCCTGCAGCTCGGCGGACGGGTCGACGCCGAGCTCCTCTTTGAGGTAGCGGGCGACCGCGTGGAACGCGGCCAGCGCCTCGCCCTGGCGTCCGCTGCGGTACAGCGCCGTCATCAGGGAGCCGCGCAGGCGCTCGCGCATCGGATGCTCGGCGACGAGGCGTTGCAGCTCGGCGACGAGGTCCTGGTCGTTGCCCATGGCCAGGTCGATCTCGATGCGCTCCTCAAGCACGCTGATCCGGCGCTCGGCGAGCCGTTCCCGCTCGGCGTCCAGCAGCGGGCTGGTCAGCCCGTCGAAGGCCGGGCCGCGCCACAGCTGCAGCGCGGCGTGGACCGCCTGCGCGGCCTCGGGCAGCTCGCCCGCGGCCCGGGCGGCGCGGGCCCGGCCGATCTCGCGGTCGAAGACCTCCAGGTCGAGGCAGCCGGGCGGCAGGGACAGCCGGTATCCGATGTCCGTCCAGGCGAGCAGCCGCGACGGGGAGCCGGCGGAGCGGACCGGATCGAAGGCCCGGCGCAGCCCGGAGATGTACTTGTGGACCAGGTTCACCGCGTAGGCGGGCGCGGCCTCGCCCCAGACCGCCTCGATGAGCTGTTCGCGGCGCAGCGGCCGGTTGGCGTGCAGGGCCAGCACCGAGAGCACGACCCGCTGTTGTACCGGGCCCAGCGCCAGGCGGGTGTCGCCCTGCCAGGCCTGCAACGGGCCGAGCACCTCGAGGCGCAGCGCCGGTCCCGGGGTGTCGTCCCCCGCGGCGGACGACGCACCCGGGCCGGTCCCGCCCGGCGTGTCCAATGCAGCCTCCCGTTGCAGAGACAGAACACCCAGTCTACGAGTGCACGGTCACCATTTCATCGACATCGGTGAATTCTGTCAGAAGCGCATCTATCGGATCGCCCCGAGGTCGCGGGACGCCGCACCGAACAGGACGATCGTCGTCCCGCGGAGATACATCGGATCGTCAAGAGGGCACGGCCGCCGGCGGCCGTGCCCGCACCGCGGACCGCTCAGGGCACCGGACTGGCCGGGCTGCTCGCGTGCCGGTCGGCGAAGTCCCGGACGGCCCGCGAGGTGAGGTGCCGGTGCAGGCGCACGAGCTGGCCCACCTCGCGCCGCATGGTGGACGCGGTCGCGCGCACGTCCGGGAGCAGCTCCTGCCCCGGCTCCTGAGCGGCCCTCGGCACGCCGGCCAGGGCCTGGCGCCGGGTCGCCTCCACCCAGCACGCGATGGCGACGAGGCGCTGCCGGCCGGGTCCGGCCGGCGCGGCGTGCTCCGCGGCCGCTCGGAGCAGGGCGGGCGTCGCCCAGCCGTCGTGCAGGAAGGTGATGCTGTCGCGGATCTCGACGACCCGCTGGTGCAGCAGCTCCCAGGTGTTGCCGAGGACGAAGAGGTCGGCCGTGCGCGACACCGGCTGGTGCAGGACGAGACCGGGCGTCGACTCTCTGAGCAGCGACCACAGGGCGTACAGCCGCTGCCGGCGTCCCCAGTACACGACGGCCTTGCGCATCGGTTCGAGGGCGGCGACGGAGCAGGCGAGGGCGACCACGACGAACCGGGCGAAGGAGCACCAGAAGCCGGCCAGCGCCAGCTCCGCGGGAGTGCCCGGGACGAACCACCGGACGGCCCGGATCACCAGGTACGGCAGTTCGGCCCCGACGCCGATCGTCAGCGCGAGCATGCTGTAGCGCAGGAGCGGGCCGCGCACCGACCGGGCGGTGCGCCAGAAGATGGCCGCCGCCGCGATCGCCGTCGTCGCCCCGTACCCGATCCAGGCGACGGCGTAGACGATCCACCAGCCGTGGGCCTCCTTGCCGAACCGGTCGGCCTCCGGGGTGACGGCGAACAGCAGGACCGCGGCCGCGGCCATCGCCGCGGCGGCCAGCCACGGCGCCCGGTGGCGCGGCGCGGGGTCCGCGTCGCGGCGCAGGTGCTGGGCGAACCACCACACGGCCGCGAAGTCGGTGAGCGCGACCAGGCTCACCACCAGATCGCTCAGGTGCGCGACGCCGGTCACCCCGTCGATCCACCGGGCGACGCCGGCCTGGATCGCCACCGATCCGGCCGCCAGGCACAGCAGCACGACCCACGCGGGGCGTTGCCGGCGCCGGCGGACGGCCGGGACGCGCAGGATCAGCACGGCCCAGACGACGACCAGGATGACGCCGCGCAGGCTCTCGACCCAGCCCGGCACGTCACGCACGGGTGGCCCCGAACAGCTCCTCGGCGCGGCGTTCCGTCATGCTGAGGTGGCGCGGGGGACGCTGGCCGGCCGAGCGCAGCACCATCGAGGCGAAGGTCTCGGCGACCTCCTCCTCGATGCTGTCGCAGAGCCGCGCCCGGCCCTGCTCCGCGCGGCCGGCCGGGCCGGTCCGCGTCATCTCGGCCACCGCCGCCGGCCGGGGGACGCCGTGGCCCGCGAGGATGTGACACAGCTCGTGCAGGATGATGTGGTCGCGGTAGTAGCCGGTCGCCGAGGCGCGGTGGATGATCCGGTCGCTGACGCCGTCGTCGTACCACAGGCCCGAGGGCAGGCCCCGCAGGGTGACCGCGTGCACGGTCAGCGGGCGGCCGCGCAGCCGCGCCAGGTCCCGGCAGAGCACCTCGATGCGCCACGGCTCGGGAAGCTCCGGCAGGCGGGCGACCAGCCTGCCGGCGATGGCGCGCGTGTACTTGGACGTCAAGACCCTCTCCGTTCCCCGCCCCGGCGGGCACCGCCGGCTCACCCTCGGTCGATGGTGTCGCGCGCGCTCCTGACCATGTGGATGGCCTTCTCGATCGCCGCGAGCTCCTCCGGGCGCAGGGAGGAGAAGCGCATCGCCAGGGTCTCGGCGGAGGGCGGGCCGGCCGGTGCGCTCGCCTGCTCCGCCGAGGGCATCAGCGCGGTCGGCGGCACCCCGAGGAACCGGGCGAGCACCGCCCGGGTCCGGTCGGTGATGTTGACCGCGCCGCCGCTGAGGATGTTGTGCATGTGACCGTGCGAGATGGTGTCGCCGTCGTTGGCGTCGCGGATGTCCCGCGACAGGACCCGCACGGACGGGACGCGGCCCCGGCCGTACCGCTCCTCCAGCAGCCGGAGAACCGTGCCGGCCAGCCAGAAACCGGACGTGTCGCCGGCGGGCGTGCTGCTCATGTCGTCACCTCGTCAAGTCGTGCGGCCGGGCGTCACGCCCGATCGGCGCGGATGCCGGCGAACAGATCCCGCTCGGGAAGCGGCGCCCCGCTGCGGTCCCAGGTGCGGATGTAGGTCTCCCGGCCGAGGACCGCCGGCATCTCGCGCGAGAAGAGCCGTTCGATCCAGGTGCCCCGGATCTGGCTGGCATGGGCGAGGATGGCGGCCTGCTTGCGCGCCAGCACCTCCGCGACGTCGACGATCGTGGTGATACGGTCGTCCACCTGCCGCGCCTCGGCGCCGGGCCCGGGCCGGCCGCCGTCCTCGCGCAGGCCGGCCCGGACGGCCGCGTCGTGGATCTCCGTCCAGTACGCCGCGCCGAGGGCCACCGAATACCCCTTGGCGGGGATGCCGGTCTCCCGCACCGCCTGCTGGGTCGCCAGCGCGGCGTGGGTGTGGTCGGGGTGGTAGTGCACCTCGGGGTCGTAGGTCACCACGACCTGGGGCCGATACCGCTCGACGAGGGCGCCGATCCGGGCGGCGACCTCCTCGACCGGCACGTCGCGGAAGCCGCCGGGCGGGCCCGCGGCGTCCATCCCCGAGTCGCGGTAGCCGAGCAGCTCGAGGTGATGCACGCCGAGGTGCTCACCGGCCGCGCGCAGCTCCGCGCGGCGGGTCTCGGCCACCGCCGAGGGATCGTGACCGTCCTGCCCGGGCGCGGCACCCTCCGCGCCGGTGCCGAGCTGCCCGTCGGTGCAGGTCACGAGGACGACGCGGACGCCCTGCCGGGCGTAGTGCGCGAGAATGCCGCCGGTATTGGTGGACTCCGGGCCGGGGTGGGCGTGCACCGCCATCAGCACCAACTCTTGCGGGGAAGCCATCGGCTCAGTGTACGGGTCCACCGATCCAATTCGGAGATCGACTGTCGCCTACTCCACAACGGACGGACCGATTGGGCTGGTCGGGCGCACGCACCCGTTCGTCCACTGTATTGTCTTATGCACTTGACACCTCCGCGGCGGCCTACCTAGGCTCGGTCGGGTCAGCAGATCGGTGCCGCGGACACCATTCTCGAAATGACATTCCCGCCACATTCCTGTGACAATTCGCGAGCGACACCGGCCACACCTCGACACGGGCGAGCCGTCGCCCTGGGCGCCACGGCGAGTCATCGGGGGCGTCGCGCTCAGGACACCGCACGCCCGTGCGCCGGTCGGGCCGCACCGCCCCGCCCCAGGAGATCCCGCATGGCCAGGCAAGTCATCACGGTGCTGACCGACGACCTCGACGGCGGCAGCGCCGACCGTACGGTCGAGTTCGGCATCGACGGCGTCACCTACACCATCGACCTGTCCGAGACGAACGCCGGAGTGCTGCGGACGGCGCTGCGGCCGTTCCTGTCCGCGGCGACCCCCGTCGGCCCCGGAGGCCGCACCGGCCGCGCCGCTCGCCGCCCACCGGCCCGGCCCCGCAGCTCCGGGCGCGAGCACAACCAGCTGATCCGCGACTGGGCCCATCAGCACGGCTATGCGATCTCGGGGCGTGGCCGGATGCCCCTGTCCGTGGTGGAGGCGTTCCACCGGGCCCACCAGCCCGGCGAGCCCCTCCGGCCACGTCAGCCGCGCCTGTGGTGGTGATGGTGCCGCAGGCGCAGGTGCGAGGGCGGCGTCAGCACCATCATCGTGACGACCATGCTGAGGATCAGCAGGGTGCCGAGCAGGAAATCGATCACCGTGGGAACCCCCTCCGGCGCTAGTGTGACCAGCCCGAACGTCCAGCGTCGCGCGCCGGGTGCGGCCCGTCAACCGCTTCGGCGAAGCCCGCCCCTCAGCGGTACTCCTCGACGATCTGCGCCTCCGGTCCGTCGTCCCAGTACGCCGTGACGACCGAGGCGTGCGCCGGGCCCTCCAGCCGCACGACGACCACCGTGTCGCTGCTGCGGCTCGCGCTTGCGACGTACCCCAGCCGGGGCTCGGTGTCGATCACGTCGACCCGGGTCGACGAGTAGGCGACGATCACGTCGCCGCCGTCGGCGGGGACGCGGTACCGCGGGCGGCGGTCGGGTTCGGTCTGCGACGGGCTCGCCGACGGGGAGGCCGTGGGCGGGCGCACCGACGGGGTCCGGGTCGGGGTGGGTGCGGCCGTCGGCGTCCGGGCCGGCCGCGCGGACGAGCGGCTGGGCTTGGGCCGCGGCGCGGTGGGCGTGACCGTGGGATCGGCCGGCCCGAAACGGACCTCCGTGTACCGTCGGTTGACGTCGATGGCGACCGGCGCCTCGGCGGTGATCGCGGGGGCGATGCCGACCCGCACCCCGAGCCAGGACACCGTGACCGCCGCACTCGCCGCGGTCAGCCACGCGACGACGAATCTCCAGCTCCGGCCCATGATTACATTCTGCCTCAGCGATCGATAGATTGTGAGCATGGCTCAGGTGCTGGTGATCGAGGACGATCGGGACATCCGCGAAGCCATCGATCGCTTACTGTCGGTGACCGGACATGCCGTACGGCTCTGCGCGGCCGCCCTCGACGGGCTGCGCGAGCTCGCCAGCTGGCGGCCCGACGTGGTGGTCCTCGACCTCAATCTGCCCGATCTCGACGGCGCCACGGTGCTGCGCCGGATCCGGGCCACCTCGGCGGTGCCGGTCGTCGTCGCGACCGCCCGCGGCGCGGAGAGCGAGATGATCAGCCTGCTGCGCGCCGGCGCGGACGACTACGTGGTCAAGCCGTACTCCGCCGAGCAGCTGGAGGCGCGGATCGCGGCGGTGCTGCGCCGCGGCGCCGCGCCCGAGTCCCGCACGCTCACCCTGGGCGGCATCCAGCTCGATCCGGAGGCGCGGACGGCCTCGCTCGACGGCGCGCCGCTGCAGCTGTCCCGGCTCGAGTTCGACCTGCTCGCCTACCTCATGCAGCGGGCCGGCAAGGTGGTCACCCGGCGCCAGCTGCTCGACGACGTCTGGTGCTCGGAGAGCCGCTCGCTCGAGACGGTCGACGTCCACGTCACCTGGCTGCGGCGCAAGCTGGGCGAGCGAGCGGCGGCGCCGCGCTATCTGCACACCGTCCGCGGGGTGGGCATCCGGCTCTCCGCGCCGGACGACGCGGCCTGAGCGGCCCGTGCCGCGCCGAACCGGCCCCTAGCGCCGGGCGTGCGCGCCGCTGCCGCCCGATCTGGCGCCGGTCAGGCGCCGCCACAGCCCCTGGCGGGGCGCCGGCGGCGGCACCTCCTCGGCGACCAGGCCCAGCGTCAGCACGACCCGGGCGCCGCCGAGCTCGCCGCGGCCGACGGTGAGCCGGCCGCCGGTGTCCGCGGCGAGGCGCCGGGCGATGTCCAGGCCCAGCCCGGTGGAGTCGGCGTCGCTGGCCCCGCGCGACACCGCGGCCTCGGGGTCACGGAAGCCCGGCCCGGCGTCGTCGACCGTGACCGACGCCCCGTCGGGGCCGCGCTGCACGGACACGCGGCATGCGGCCGTCTCCGGCGTGTGGTGGAAGACGTTGCCCAGCAGCACGTCCAGGGCCTCGGCGACGACCGAGAAGGCCGCCGGCACGGTGATGCCCGCGGGCGGCGGATCGGCCTGCCAGGGCCGGCCCTGGTCCTCGGCCAGGGCACCCCAGAACTCCGTCCGGTCGGCCACGACGGCACCGAGGTCGCACCGTAGCCGCGGCCGCGCGGCCAGCGGACGGGCCGCCTCGACGATCACCGCGTTGATCTCGTTCTCCAGCCGGTCCACCACCCGCAGCTGACGGTCCCGGTCCGCGCCGGACGGCAGCGCCTCGGTGTTCAGCCGCAGCGCCGTCAGCGGCACCCGCAGCCGGTGCGACAGGTTCGCGGCCAGTGCGCGCTCGGTGGCCAGCAGCTCGAGGAACCGCTCGGCGAGGACGTTGAGCGCGCCGCCGACCTCCTCGATCTCCCGGGGGCCGCTCGGCTGGACCCGGGCGTGCAGGCTGCCGCGGCCGAGGCTGGCGGCGGTCCGGGCGAGGTCGCCGGTCGCGCGCACCACCCGGGCGGCGAGCCGGTCGGCGAGCAACGTCGAGACCCCCACCAACACGATCGCCTCGGCGATGAGCACCAGCCAGGCCAGGGCGACCCCCGAGCGCAGCGACGCCGTGGGCACGTACACCTCGATCACCGCGATGAGCCCCTCCGGCAGGGCCACCGGGCGCAGGTACGCCCGGCCACCGTCCACGTCGACGGTGCCCGCGCTCTGCTGCTGCCGGACCTGGGACACGATGGCGGCGTCGACCCGCGAGGCGCCGACCGTACCCATCGACGGCAGATGGGCGGCGAGCCGTTCCTCGTGCCCGGCTTGCGTACTCTCGATCGAATTGAGCACGAGGTCGCGGTCCTTGGCGACCACCACCACGGCCGACAGGCCGAGGGCCTGCCGTTCCGCCTCGCGCATGGCGCGGTCCTGCGCCGCGGTCTGCACGAGCAGGCCGAGCGGGATGACGAACGCCAGGGCCACCAGCGTCGTCACCGCGAGGGCGACGCGAACGTAACTGCGTCTCATTCCAGGAAGCACCGCCGGGTCGAAAGATCGAGTGCCGACCATAGCGGTCGGGGGCGGTCCGTGCCCACCACGGAACCGCCCCCGACCTGTGCCCCTGACCTAGAAGGTCAGGCCCCAGGAACGCAATGTGCCGGTGTCACCCGAGTAGAGGTCGCGCACCCGCAGCTTCCAGGTGCCGCTCGCCTGCTCCGCCGAGGCGTCGACGGTCTTGCTGAGCTTGACGTCGTCGGCCCGGTCGAAGCGGCTCGCCTTCTTGACCAGGTACGCCGTGCCGTCCGGCGCCAGCAGGTGGATCTCCAGGTCACCGCGGAACGGGTGGGCGATGTCGACGTCCACCGTCAGGTCGGCCGGCGCCTGACCCGCTCGCTGCACGGTGATCGGGGACTCGACGGCCGCCCGGTCGCGGATGGGGAACTCCGCGTCGTTCGACACCCGGGTGCCGGTCGTCTCCACCGGCGCCTTCACGCCGGCCAGCTTCCAGGCGGCGTACGCGGCCACGTCGGTGTGCGTGTCCAGCGCCGCGGCGTCGATGTTGTCGAGCGTGTCGCAGTCCTTGTGGTAGCAGGGGTCGAACGGCTGCCCGGCCCGGCCGCCCCAGCGCTGCGCCTGGGCCTGGCTCATGGTCGGCGCGAGGCTCAGCGTCGCCGTACCGCCGCTGGGAATGCCGGCCGCCATGAAGGAGGCGTGGTCCGAGCGGCCGTTCAGGCCGACGCCCTCCGACTCGATGCGCTCGGCGGCGAAGCCCTCCTGGAAGGCCTGGGTGATGAACCCGCCCTTGGCGTCGTCGTTGTAGACGAAGTACCCGGGGTTGGGCGAACCGATCATGTCGAAATTGAGGTAGGCGGTCACCTTGGCCTTCTCGGCCGCGGACAGCGAGCTCACGTACGCCTTGGAGCCGACCAGGCCGTCCTCCTCCGCGCCCCACCAGCCGAAGCGGAGGGCCTTGTCACCCTTGGCGCCGGAGCCGGCGTAGGTCAGGGCGACCTCCAGGATGCCGGCGGAGCCGCTGGCGTTGTCGTTGACGCCGGGGCCCTCCTCGACGCTGTCCAGGTGTGCACCGAGCATCACGACCTGGTTCGGGTCGCCGCGGCCGGGCAGGTCGGCGATCAGGTTGAGGCCGGTCCGGCCGCCGGAGGTGAACCGGTGGATCCGCGTCGTGTATCCCGCGGCGTCCAGCTTGCCCTTGATGTAGTCGATCGAGGCCTGGTAGCCGGCGGTGCCATGCGCCCGGTTGCCGCCGTTCTCCTCGGCGATGCGGGCGAACTCCCGCAGGTGCGCCTCGACCTTGGCGCCGTCGACGTCCGGCGCCGGGACGGCCTGGCCGCCGGTCGTGGGCGTGCTGGCCGAGGGCTTCGGCGCGGGGGTGGAGGCGGACGGCGTGGGCTTCGGCCCGGGGTTCGACGGTGCGGTGCAGGTCGGGTCGTTGCGCGCCGGCACGCTCACCGCGTCCCAGGCGGCCTTGACCGCGTCGAACTCGGCGCAGCTGTCCGGGTGCAGTTCCCTGGTGGCGTCCAGGGTCGCCTTGCGCACCTGCGAGTACGTCCAGCCGGAGGTCTTGCGCAGCAGGGCGTGGTAGTAGATCTCTCCGGCCTGCCACAGCCCGATGCCGGTGACCTGCTTGCCGTTGCAGGTGGGGCTGGCCGGCTTGCCCGCGGGCCGGGAGCCCTCCGCGGCCAGGTAGAACCAGTGGTTGAGCGGGCCGGCCGCCGAGTGCACCTCGGTGCGCGGGATGGCGGTGGACCAGCAGTTCGGGTCGCCCGCCTTGGACGGGTCGAACATGTTGCGGATCGGACCCTGACCGACGAGGTCGACCTCCTCGCCGACGAGGTAGTCGGCCGGGTCGTTCGGGTTGGCGGCGAAGTGCTCGGCGAGCGTGCCGAAGATGTCGCCGGTGCCCTCGTTGAGGCCGCCGGTCTCGTTCGAGGTGCCCCGGCTGCCGCCCGGGGTGTGGCAGAACACGCCGTGCCCCAGCTCGTGCGCGACCACGTCCACCGAGTTGACCTGGCGGCCGTTGTCCTCGGTGTGCCCGTACTTGGTCTCGTCGCGGCTGGCGTCGCCGGTGCCGGCGCAGCTGTAGAACGCGTTCACGTCGTCCAGGCCGACGAACATGGTGGCGGTCCGCCCCTTGCCGTCGATGCCGTCCCGCTGGAACTTGCTCTTCAGCATGTCCCACATCGTGGCGCCGGCGAACTGGGTGTCGACCGCGCCGGTCACCAGGTCGGTGCCGCGGCCGTTGCCCCATCTGTCGTCGGCGTCGGTGAAGGCGCGGCCGCCGGCCTCGTTCACCGTGCGCATGTTGCCCCGCGCCGGGTCGCGCATCTCGAACTGGCCGCCGCTGCCGGTCGTGCCGATCTGCACCGTGCCGTTGTAGTGACCGTTGCCCGTGCCCCCGGCGATCTCGTCCCAGGAGCCGACGTAGCTCCCGGTGCGCGCGTCGACGTAGGCGTGGGCCCGGCTCGGGCCGTGGTCGCCGCGGCCGTCGACGACGACCTCCCACACCAGCCGGCCGTCCTTCTCCGCGATCACGCCGAGCTTCGGCGTTCCCCGCACGGTTCCGGGGTGCCTGCCCAGCGCGGTGGCGCTGGCCTGCTTGGCGGTCACCTTGGCCTTGGTCGGTACCTTCAGCGGCCCGGCCCCGGCGGCACTCCCCCGGACGATGCCGTCGCGGTCGGTGACCACCACGGCGTCACCACCGACGAAAACCGGCAGATCCTTATATGTACGGGCGTAGCTGACGTAGGTCAGCCCCCGCGCGGTGGAGGTCACCTGCTGGCGGCTGAACTTCTCCTCCGAGCCCTTCGTGAAGCCGGTCGACGAGCCGGTGACGTACTGGTCCGCCGCGGCCGTGCTGAGCGCCAGCCGGTCCGCCGCGTCCGGGGCCGTCACCCCGGCGCTGACCGAGTACCCGGCCGTGACGATCGCCCCGGCGCCGAGGACGACCAGCGTGACGCCGCCGAACACCGTCGCACGCAGCGCGGTTCTGCTCTTCCTCGCATGCTTCACGAGTGGTCCTCCCCAGGGCCCGAATCGATCATCGTGACGCTGGGAGTCTGAGCGGCGCTGCCTTAAGAGCACCGGAAGGTTCGCTATCGGAGCGGTAACAGGACGGCGCCGGGCCGTTCCCGCCCGGGCCTAACCTGGTCGCATGGATCTTCTCGTGGTGGGCGGCAGCGGCTTCCTCGGCCGGGAGGTCGCCCGGCGGGCCCGCGACGCCGGAGCCCAGGTCACGGCCACCCGACACGGCGCCGCGCCCCCGACCTTCCACAGTCGAGCGTCGCTGCTCACCGGCGTCGCCTGGCGGACAGTGGACATCCGGCGCCGCGAGGACGTGGCCAGGCTGGTCGCCGACGTCCGGCCGGCCGTCGTCGTCAACGCCGCGTACCGGCAGTCGGACTGGGCGACCACGGCGGACGGCGCCATGCACGTCGCGGCGGCGGCCGCGGCGACCGGAGCCCGGCTCGTGCAGGTGTCCAGCGACGCGGTCTTCTCCGGCCGGGCGGTCCGCTACGACGAGACGGCGCCGCCCGACCCGATCACCCCGTACGGCGCCGCCAAGGCCGCCGCCGAGACGGCGGTCAAGGGCCTCGACCCCACCGCCGTCATCGCCCGGACCTCCCTCATCATCGGCGACGGCGACTCGGTGCACGAGACGTTCGTCCACGCGCTCGCCTCGGGCGCCACGACGGGCGCCCTGTTCACCGACGACGTCCGCTGCCCGGTCCACGTCGGCGACCTGGCCGCGGCGCTGCTGGAGCTGGCCGCGTCCCCGCACACCGGGATCCACCACGTGGCCGGACCCGACCCGGTCAACCGCCACGAGCTCGGCACCCTCATCGCCCGCCGCGACGGCCTCGACGCCACCGCCCTGCCCACCGGCCGGCGCGCGGCCTCCGGCCCACCGGGCCCCCTCGACGTCCGCCTCGACTGCACCACGACCCGCGCCCGCCTCACCACCCGCCTCCGCGGCGCCCACGAGTTCCTGGCCCGTCGAGGTGATCGCTAGTCGTACCGCGCGGGGGTGCCGTCAGGCGAGCGGCTGGAGGAACTCGAGGCGGTTGCCGTGGCAGTCGCTGCTGTAGAAGCGGCGCATGCCGGGGAAGTCGTCGTCGAAGTCGGCCGGGTAGCCTGCCTCGCGCAGCCGGGTCGCCCATGTGTCGAGGTCGTCGACGAGCAGGCCCGGGTGCGCCTTGCGGGCCGGCCGGAAGTCCTGCTCCACGCCGAGGTGCAGCTCGATGCCGTGGCCGCGGAACCAGCATCCGCCGCGGGCCGCCAGGACGGGAGGCTTCGGGATCTCCCGCAGGCCCAGGACGCCTCCGTAGAAGGCGCGCAGGGCTTCCTCGCTGCCGGGCGGGCAGGCGAGCTGGACGTGGTGGATCAACTCTGCGCCTCCTGGGGCCCGGCGCCGGCCAGGACCTCGCGGAGCCGGGCCGCGAACTGCTCGGGCTTGCCCGCGTAGCCGAACTCCCCGCCGAGGAAGCCGCCGTGGTGGCTGGGGAAGACCGTCGCCTCCTGGCCGAGCAGCGCCGCCGTGCCGTGGGCCGTGCGCGCCGTGTACGTGCCCTGCGACTCCTCGCCCACCGCGATGACGATGCGGGTCGGTGCCGCCCGCAGCGCCACCGGGTCGGGGCGGTAGTCGGTGATCGCCCACGACCTCTTCGACAGCAGCGGGTCGTCGCGGGTGCCGTCGTCGCCGGCCGGCAGGCCCATCGCGGCCGGGTCGCTCGCCGGCCGGGCGAAGTACGCATCGGTGAACTCGCCCTGCCAGGAGGTCATCGCGAGGAAGGCGGCCATGCCCGCGCCGAAGCCCCCGGCCTGGTACGCCTCGTGGAAGCCGGCCCGGGCCCGGGCGGCGGCCTCGGCGTCGGGCAGCACGGCGTTGATCGGCGGCTCGTGGGCGACCAGGGTGGCGACGTCGCCGGGATGGGTCGCGACCAGCTCCAGTGCGGTCACCGCGCCGCCGCTGCTGGCGAACACGTCCACCGGGCCGCCCAGCTCCTGGACGAGCAGGTGCAGGTCGGCCGCCTGGTCCTGGGGCGTGTGGTCGCAGCGGCCGTCCTTGCGGACGCTGCGGCCCAGGCCGCGCGGGTCGTAGGTGACCACCGTACGGTCGGCGAAGTGGGCGGCGAGCGCGCCGAAGCCGTCCGCGGTCATCGGCTGGCCGATCATCAGCAGCGCACGGCCGCCGGCCGGCGGGAGCGGGCCGCGGACGTCGTAGACCAGGTCCACGTCGGGCGTGACGAGGGTGTGTGTCTGCGTCATGCCGCCGACCCTATGCCAGCCGGGGCCGGCTCGCGGCGCCGCAGCGCCAGCAGGGCCAGGGCGACCGGGACGAAGCCGGCCGCCTGGATCAGGCAGAGCGTCCGCGGCGGCAGGCCGTCGCCCAGGAACCCGAAGGTGAGGGAGGCGACCGGGAAGGTCGCGGTCAGCAGGGCCTGCATCGCGGCGAAGAAGACCGGCTTGTCGCCGGCCGGCACGGTGTGCTGGAACAGCGTCACGAACTTCACCCCGAGCACGCCCGCGCTCCAGCCGACCACGAGCAGCCCGGCGACGATCGCCGCCCGGTCGGTGACCAGGCCCGGCACGGCCGAGCCGGCGCCGATGGCGGCGATGCAGATGGGGCCCAGGGTGGCCGGGCGGCCGGGGACGTGCGGGCCGGAGAAGGAGCCGGCCAGCATGCCGATGCCCACCGCCGCCTGGAACAGGACCAGGGTCGTGGGGTCGTCGCCGAACAGGCCGCGCACGTACAGCGGGAAGATGACCGCGCCGGCCGTGGCGAACAGGTTCGCGGCGGCGAAGCAGATCAGCACGGCACGGATGAACGGCAGGTCGGCGAGCACGGCGCGGAGCTTGCGCCGCACGGGCGCGGGTGCGGGGGCCGGGGCGGTGACGGTGCCCGTCGGCGCGGAGCCGCCGGCCGCGGACGGGGCCGGGGCCGGGGCCGGGGCCGGAGCCGGGGCCGGGGCCGGGGCCGGGGCCGCGCGGAAGGCGGCGGTGTGCACCAGCAACGCCGACAGCAGATAGCTGGAGGCACACGCCGCGACGAGCGCGGCCGGGCCACCCAGGTGGATCAGGAACGGTCCGGCCACCGCACCGGTCAGCCCGGCGATGGACTGGGTGGACAGTTCGAAGGACGTCGCGTGCTGGATGTCCTCCCGGTCGACCAGCTCCGGCACCGACTTGGTCAGGCACGGGTCGAAGAAGCACTGGGTGGCGGCCAGCAGGAGCACCGCCGGATAGGGCGCCAGCAGGGGCAGGTCCCCCACGAGCGCCCACGCCAGCAGGACCAGGGCCACAGCGGCCGCGCAGAGCTCGGCCGTGCGCATCACGGTACGGCTGGCGTACCGCGACAGGGTGCGGGCCACCACCGGGATGAGCAGCACGGCGGGCAGGGTCGCCAGCATCATGAACGGACCGGTGGAGCGGCCCCGGAGGTCCTCGCTCACCTCGCTGACGACCCACCACACGGTGCCGGCCTGGAACATCCGGCCGGCGACCTGGCTGCAGATCTGCGCCGCCCACACCCGGGCGAAGGCCCGGTTGCGCAGGATCAGGGGCTTGCTCATGAACGCTCCTCGGGCAGGAAACCGGTCTCCGCGAAGAACCGCACGTAGCGCTCGAGAGTGTCCGGGCCGACGATCGGGCACTCGACGCCGGAGCCGGCGAGTTCCCGCTGGGTGATGGTGCTGTCGAAACGGGGTTGCCGCGGCTGGGTCCCGCCCGCGCCGCCGCTGTGCAGCAGCGCCGCTCCGGGCAGTGAGCTGCCGGGCCCGGCCGTGCGAGCCGCGGCGTGCAGCGCGGCGACCCACTCGTCGTGGGGCAGGCTCCGGACCGCACGGCCGGCGGCCCGGACGGCCGTGAAGACGTCCGCGGCGTCGGTGTGCACCGGGTTGACCAGGTGGTACGCCTGGCCGTGCAGGGCCGCGGTGCGCGACAGGTGCACGATGGCCCGGGCCACGTAGTCGACGGGCACCAGGTCGACGTCGGCGTAGGGACCGCCGTCGGGGCCGGCGCCGAGCTCCACGCTGGCCCGCACCATCTGCCAGAACGCGTCGCCCTCGCCGGTCGCCCCGGTCGCCGTCGCGCCGCTGATCCGGCTGGGCCGGTAGACGGCGACGGGCAGGCCCCGGCGGCCGGCTTCCCGGACCAGTTCCTCCGCCACCCACTTGGTCTGGATGTACCCGTTGGCCGGGACCTCGTCCGCCTCGACCCGCCGGTCCTCGGTGAGCACCGGCGGAGTGTCCTTGCGGGAGTAGAGCACGCTGCACGTCGAGACGTAGTGCAGCGGGACGCCGCGGCGCGCCGCCAGGCGGATGATGTCCGTGGTGGCGGCGACGTTGGCCGCCCGCATCCGCTCGTACGGGTCGGCGAGGTGCACCCGGGCCCCGTTGTGGTAGATCACGTCCACCGTGGCGGCGAGCTGCTCGAACTGCGCCGCGGTCAGGCCGAGCCGGGGTTCCTCGAGGTCGCCGGGGACGGCGGTGACCCGGGCGCGGACGCCCTCGTCCCACAGCCGGTAGCGGCGCAGGCTCCGCTCGATCCGGGCCATGGCGCCGACCTCGTCCTCCGCCCGTACCGGGCAGATGATCCGGGCCCGCGGGTGGACCCGCAGGAGCTCGGCGAGCAGGAACGCGCCGAGGAAGCCGGTCGCGCCGGTGAGCAGGATGCGCTCGGGCGGGCCGGGTCGGCGCGGGTGTGCACCGATGGTGATCGAGGGGTCGAGCCGGGCGTCCGCCGTCAGCGCCGCACCGGCCGAGCGGCCGGCCCCGGAGAGGCCCTCCGCCAGCGCGGCCACGGTGCGCCGGAGGAAGACGTCGCGGACCGGCACCTCCGCCTCGAGCGTGGCCCGGATCCGCGCGGCGAGCCTGGTGGCCAGCAGCGAGTGCCCGCCGAGCGCGAAGAAGTCGTCGTCGATGCCGACCTGCTCCACGCCGAGCTCCTCGGCGAACAGCCGGCACAGGATTTCCTCGCGGGCGTCGCGCGGGGCCCGGCCGGGCTCGGCGGCCGCGGCCGGGGCGGGCAGGGCCTTCTTGTCGATCTTCCCGTTGCCGGTCAGCGGCATCGCGTCGAGGACGACCACCACCGGGACCATGTAGGCGGGCAGCTCCCCGGCGGCGTGCCCGCGCACCGCGGCCGGGTCCGGGTTCCGGCCGGCCGCCGCGGTCACGTACGCGACGAGCCGCTTGTCGCCGGGCCGGTCCTCCCGGGCCACGACGACGGCCTGGCGCAC
>NZ_BMQY01000010.1:34683-251769 GCF_014648355.1 Couchioplanes azureus | reverse complement strand
GTTTTGGACGCAGATGACTTTCTGGGAAGGCCGGCCCCGGCACGGGACCGGCCTTTCGCCGTTTGCAGGAGGTTCGCGGGACGTACTCAGTCGCGGGTCTGGGTGGCACCGCGAATCTCGCGGAGCAGGCCGGCCGAGTCCGCTTCCGAGCGGCCGGGGAACATCGCCAGCGCCAGACTTCCGTGGTCGGCCCAGCCGCACACTGCCATGTCCGTAGCGTCGGATTTCGTCGTGCCGCATTTCATGGTGCCGCCGAGCGGTCCGGCGGCGACGTCGTGGAGCCCGGTCACCGAGCCCTGTGCGTCCGAGATCAAACCGAAGGCGGTGTCGAGGTCGTCCTCCGGCGTCCAGAACAGGGTGGTGCCCCCGAAGAAGAGCACGTCGTTGCCGCTGCCGTCGGAATAGACGGCGCCGACCGCCTTGTCCAGCTCCACGTCCGCCGAGAGCGCCGTCCGGAGGTAGTCGGCCGTCGACCGGCCGTTGTCGCTGGTGTTCAGCTTCAGGGCGCCCACCTGGGACGGCACCTGGAGGGTCGCGTCCTTCTGGGTGGCGATGCGCCATCCGGCGTACCCGAGGATCCCTGCACCGGCCAGGCTCACCGCGAGGAGTGAGCCGAGGACTATGGTCTTGGTCCGCGTGCGGGGTGGCTTCTCCGCCGGCGCCTCCGCCGCCTCCGGCGCGGGCTCGGTCAGCGGGAAGGGCTCGGAGGCGATCTCCACCGGCTCGGCCGCGGAACGGTCGCGAGCGGTCTCCGGCGGATCGGCCGGGAAGGCGTGCGTTTCGCCGGGGCGCTCGGACATCGTGCGAGCCTAACAACAGTTATCCACAGGCGGGGGCATGCGCCCGCAACCCACCCCCACGGGCTCCGTAGACTTGTCGCGTGACCGAATCGACCGACACCCGCACCCCCGACAGCCGGCCCACCGGCGGCCTCTCCGCCCAATACCAGCCGGGCGAGGTAGAGCAGCGGCGGTATGAGCACTGGGTATCGGCCGGCTACTTCACGGCGGACCCGGCGAGCGACAAGCCGCCCTTCTCCATCGTCATCCCGCCGCCCAACGTGACCGGCTCCCTGCACATCGGCCACGCCCTCGACCACACCATTCAGGACACCCTCAGCCGGCTCAAGCGCATGCAGGGCTTCGAGGTGCTGTGGCTGCCCGGCATGGACCACGCCGGCATCGCCACGCAGAACGTGGTGGAGCGGCAGCTCGCCTCGCAGAAGCTGTCCCGGCACGACCTCGGGCGCGAGAAGTTCGTGGAGAAGGTCTGGGAGTGGAAGGCCGAGTCCGGCGGTGCGATCCTCGGTCAGATGCGGCGCCTCGGCGACTCCGTCGACTGGAGCCGCGAGCGGTTCACCATGGACGAGGGCCTGTCGCGCGCCGTCCAGACGATCTTCAAGCGGCTGTACGACGACGAGCTGATCTACCGTGCCAACCGGATCATCAACTGGTGCCCGCGGTGCCTCACCGCGCTCAGTGACATCGAGGTCGAGCACCTCGACGACGAGGGCGAGCTGGTCTCGATCCGCTACGGCGACGGCGACGACGCCATCGTGGTGGCCACCACCCGGGCCGAGACGATGCTCGGCGACACCGCGGTGGCCGTGCATCCCGACGACGAGCGCTACAAGCACCTGGTCGGCACCGAGGTCGAGCTGCCGCTCACCGGCCGGCGCATCCCGATCGTGGCCGACGAGCACGTCGACCCGGGCTTCGGGACCGGCGCGGTCAAGGTGACGCCCGCGCACGACCCGAACGACTTCGAGATCGGCCAGCGGCACGAGCTGCCGAGCATCTCGATCATGGACGAGCGCGCCGTGGTCACCGTACCCGGGCCGTTCCAGGGGCTCGACCGGTTCGAGGCCCGGCCGGCGATCGTGGCCGCCCTGCGGGAGCAGGGGCGCATCGTCGCCGAGAAGCGTCCCTACGAGCACTCGGTGGGCCACTGCTCGCGGTGCAAGACGACCGTCGAGCCGCGGCTGTCGCTGCAGTGGTTCGTCAACACCGGCCCGCTGGCCAAGGCCGCCGGGGACGCGGTGCGCGACGGCCGGGTCGCGATCGAGCCCGTCGAGCTCTCCAAGCGGTACTTCGCGTGGGTCGACAACATGCACGACTGGTGCATCTCGCGCCAGCTGTGGTGGGGACACCGCATCCCGGTCTGGTACGGACCCGAGGGCCAGGTCGTCTGCGTCGGCCCCGACGAGGAGCCGCCGAGCGGTGAGGGCTGGCACCAGGACGAGGACGTGCTCGACACGTGGTTCTCGTCGGCGCTGTGGCCGTTCTCCACGATGGGCTGGCCCGAGCAGACCGACACCCTGGCGCGGTTCTACCCGACCAGCGTGCTGGTCACCGGCTACGACATCCTCTTCTTCTGGGTCGCCCGGATGATGATGTTCGGTCTGTACGCGATGGACGGCGTGCAGCCCTTCAACGTGGTGAACCTGCACGGCATGGTCCGCGACGGTCACGGCAAGAAGATGTCGAAGTCGTTCGGCAACGTGGTCGACCCGCTGGACTGGATCGAGCGGTACGGCGCGGACGCCACCCGCTTCACGCTGGCGCGAGGCGCCAACCCCGGCTCCGACGTGCCGATCAGCGAGGAGTGGTGCCAGGGCTCCCGCAACTTCTGCAACAAGCTGTGGAACGCGACGCGGTTCGCGCTCATGAACGGTGCCACGGTCGAGGGCGACCTCCCGGCGGCGAGCGACCTGTCCGCCGTCGACAAGTGGATCCTGTCCCGGCTGCAGCACGTCGTCGCCGAGGTGGACGAGCTGTTCGCCACGTACGAGTACGCGAAGGTCTGCGACGCGCTGTACCACTTCGCCTGGGACGACGTCTGCGACTGGTACGTCGAGCTCAGCAAGCCGGTCCTGGCCGGCGACGGTGCCGAGGCGGCGCGCAGCCGCCGGGTGCTCGGGCACGTGCTCGACCAGCTGCTGCGGCTGCTGCACCCGATCATCCCGTTCGTCACCGAGGAGCTCTGGACGGTGCTGACCGGCGCCGAGACCGTCATGCGGGCCGCGTGGCCGGTGGTCGACCGGGCGCTCATCGACGACGCCGCCGAGGAGGAGCTCGCCGCGCTGCAGAAGGTGGTCACCGAGGTGCGACGCTTCCGTTCCGACCAGGGCCTGCGGCCGGGTCAGCGGGTCAGCGCCGCGCTCACCGGCCTCGGCAACGTCGGCATCGACACCCACGAGCCGCTGATCAGGTCGCTCGCCCGGCTCGACGCCCCCGGCGCCGAGTTCACCGCCACCGCGACGCTGGCGATCACCGGCGGCATCACGGTCGATCTCGACACCCGCGGCACGATCGACGTCGCGGCCGAGCGCGCCCGCCTGGAGAAGGACCGGGCGGCGGCCGAGAAGGAGGCGGCGCAGTGCCGGGCCAAGCTGGGCAACGAGGCGTTCGTGGGCAAGGCGCCGGAGCAGGTGGTGGCGAAGATCAAGGAGCGGCTGGCCACGGCCGAGGCCGACCTGGCCCGGATCGCCGCGGCCCTGACGGCGCTGCCCTCCGCATGAGCACCCCTGTCCCGAGCACGGTCGGAGGCCCGGTGTGAGCAGCTTTGACGAGGTGGTGGCCGCGCTCGACGCGCGTGGCTTCACCCGCATGGACTTCGACATGCAGAAGATCCGTGACCTCATGGACGTGCTGGGCAGCCCGCAGCGGGCGTACCCGGCGATCCATCTGACCGGCACCAACGGCAAGACGTCGACGGCGCGGATGATCGACAGTCTGCTGCGGGCGCACGGCCTGCACACCGGCCGGTACACCAGCCCGCACCTGGAGACGGTCCGGGAACGGATCAGCCTCGACGGCGAGCCGGTGTCCGAGGAGCGGCTCGCCGCCACGTACGACGAGGTCGCGCCGCTGGCCGATCTGATCGACAAGCGGGCGCCGGAACCGCTGACCTACTTCGACATGACCACGGCGATGGCGTACGCGGCGTTCGCGGACGCGCCCGTGGACATCGCCGTCGTCGAGGTGGGGCTGGGCGGTGAGGAGGACGCCACCAACGTCATCGAGGCGGGCGTGTGCGTCATCACCCCGATCGGGCTCGACCACACCGAGTGGCTCGGCGACACGATCGAGGACATCGCCTGGGCCAAGGCCGGCATCATCCACCGCGGCGCCACCGTGATCACGGCGGTGCAGACCGAGGAGGCGATGCGGCCCCTGCTCGAACGCTGCGCCGACCTGGGCGCCACGCTCGCGCGGGAGGGCAGCGAGTTCGGCGTGGTACGCCGCGACCAGGCGGTCGGCGGCCAGATGCTCACCCTGCAGGGCCTCGGCGGGGTGTACGACGAGGTGTTCCTCCCGCTGTTCGGCGCCCACCAGGCCCAGAACGCGGCGCTGGCGCTGGCCGCGGTCGAGGCGTTCCTCGGCGCCGGGGCGCACAAGCAGCTCGAGCTCGATCTCGTGCGCGAGGGCTTCGCGGGCGTGGACTCGCCGGGGCGGCTCGAACGCGTCCGCAGCGCGCCCACGATCCTGCTCGACGGCGCCCACAACCCGCACGGCATGACCGCCACGGTCACGGCCCTGGAGGAGGAATTCGCGTTCCGCCATCTGGTCGTGGTGGTCGCGGTGCTCGGCGACAAGGACGTGTCCGGCCTGCTCGACCTGCTGGAACCGGTCGCGGCGCGAATCGTCGTCACGCAGAACAGCTCGCCCCGCTCCATGCCGGTGGCGGAGCTGGCCCAGGCCGCCGCGAACGTCTTCGGCGAGGACCGGGTGACCGTCGCACAGACCATGCCGGACGCGATCGAGGAGGCCGTCGTGCTCGCCGAGGAGGACACCAACGGCGAGCTGGGCGGCGTGGGAGTGCTGATCACCGGGTCCATCGTGACGGTGGCCGACGCCAGGAAGCTGCTGAAGAAATGACGACGCCGGAGCCGGGGCGCCCCGGTCCCGTGCCGGACCCGGCCCTCCCCGCCGGGGCGGAACTCGATCCAGCCGCCGCCGGGCCCGGCACCGCGGCCGGGGCTGGAGCCGCGGCCGCTGCCGGGGCCGACGGTGGGACCGCGGCGGGGGCCGGGGGTCTGCGGTCGGGGCTGCGGAATCCGGAGGGGGCCGTGCGTGGCCTGGGTTCCGGGACGCTGGCGCTGGAAGCGATCGTGCTCCTGCTCGCGATCCAGCCGATCCGCATCATGGGTGGCGAGCTCAGCGGCTGGGGGATCGGCGCGGTCGTCGGCCTCGCGCTCGCCGCCGCGGTGGTTGCCGGAAGCATGCGCCGGTCCTGGGCCTGGCACGCGGGCACGGCGCTGCAGGTGCTGCTGCTGGCGTCAGGGCTGCTGCACTGGTCGCTGGCCGCGCTCGGGCTCATCTTCGGGGCCGCCTGGGTGTATGCCACCTACGTCCGCCGCACGATCCTGGGCTGAGCCGACCGGCATCCCGCCCAGGCCGACCGGCATCCCGCCCAGGCCGACTGGCATCCCGCCCAGGCCGACTGGCATCCCGCCCAGGCCGGGCGGCATCCCGCCCAGGCCGGGCGGCATCCCGCGCAGGCGACCGGGCGGCGGACCGGCTGCGTTCGCAGTCCGGTCAGCGTTCCGAGCGCGCTCCGGCCGCCGTTCGGGCGGGGGCGGGTGAGCGGCTGCTCTCCGGCGTTGCGGGACCGGGGATCGGCCGTGGTGTCGCCGCGGCCTGGGTGACCGGCATCGTCTCTGACGGGTCAGCGGATGGCTTTCCACTGGGTGATGGCGATGTTGTGGTCGTCCGGGTCGTGGAACGACGCGGCCCAGAGTTCCAGCTTGTCGCCCCGGTTCACCGGGCGGGGGCCGTGGACGAAGGCGACGCCCTTGCTCTGCAGTTCCCGGTGGACGGCCTCCACGTCGCCCACCTCCAGGTTCAGGTGGATGTGACGACCCGCCACGGTGGACAGGTCGCGGACCGTACGCAGGACCAGCCGCGTGTCGCCCGACGCCAGCACCGCGCTGCCGGTGCCGGAGTCGATCTCGAGGAAACCCAGCATCTCCTTGTAGAACGCGATCGAGCGGTCCAGGTCGGTGACCAGCACGGTGATGCCCACGCCGTGGATGGTCCCGGCGGAGCCCGGGCGGGCACTCGGGTACCCGGTGATCAGCTCGTCGGCGCGGTCGTCCGGCTGGAAGCCGCCCTCGAGATCGGACCACGGGCTACGCCGGCTGCCCTGCTCGGGAACAGCACTCCTCGGGCTTGCCTCCGGGCCTGCCTCCGGGGCGGTCTCCGGCGAGTCCTCAGGTGCTTCCCCGGACGACGAGGGGCGTGCCGCTTGAGAGGTCTGGGGATTTCTGGCGGAGGGCCTGGCACGGAAGGCGTTGCTGAGGGCCGCTACGCCGGCTGCGACGGCGGCGGCGAGGCCTGTGGTGGCCGTCGGCTCCGACGCGGGTTCACTCGGCGGGGTTTCACTCCGCGGGGCTTCACTCTGCCGGGCTTCACTCTGCCGGGCGGGTGCCGCCGGGGTCCCGGTTTCGCCTGAGCGGGGCAAGGGTGGCGGTGGGGCCTGAACTTCGGTTCGTTCCGCCGGTGCGGGGGCTTCGGGCTGGGAGGCGCGCTGCTGCCACGGTGGCGGTTCGAGATCGCCCAGGAGGGCGTCATCCATCGGCTTGCGGCGCGACTCCGCGTCGAGGATTCTGGCGGCGCGCGCCTCGGCCTCGGGCCGGCCGGAGTCGCGTGCCGGGGGCCCCTCGGCGCCCGGCGACCCGACCGAGGGTGTCTCGGCGGTGGGCGGTTCGACCGGCGGCGTCTCGGCGGTGGGCGGTTCGACCGGCGGCGTCTCGGCGGTGGGCGGTTCGACCGGCGGCGTCTCGGCGGTGGGCGGTTCGACCGGCGGCGTCTCGGCGGTGGGCGGTTCGACCGGGAGCGTTTCGGCGGTGGGCGGCTCAGCCGGGGGCCGGTCGGTGACAGGGGGCTCGGCGGCGGGCGGCTCGGTGACAGGGGGCTCGGCGGCGGGCGGCTCGGTTGCGCGTGGCGCGGCCGGGTGGTCGGTGGCCGGTGGGGCCATGATGCCGGCGGCCATCGCCGCGTGGGCCTGGGGGCGGGTTTCCGGCGGGGGCTCCGGGTCGCCGTCCAGGGGGACGTCGATGTCGGCGTCGGGGGATCCCGCCGGGTGGGGTGCCGGCATGGCGGGCCCGGTGTCCCGGGCGGGTGCGGTCTGGTCGGCCGGCCCGGGAGGAGCGAGCTTCTCGTGCGGCGCTGCCGAGGGCTCTTCCGTCGGCGTCGGCTCAGTGGGCGTCGCTGATCTCGGCCTGGGGCGGGGGCGGGGCCGGGAGTCGGCTGGGCGGGTCGGCGCCGGGGGAGGCGACGCCGTGGGGGCGACCGAAGGCTCTGCGGGCGCGGTGGGAGGCGCTTCGGACGCCACAGGCGATGCTGCGAAGACCGCCGAGGACTCATCCGATGGCGAAGGTGGAGCTCCGGGCGATTCTGCGGAGGGAGCCGCTGGTGCGGAGGGCGATCCTTCGGAGGAAGCGGCTGGTGCGGAGGGCGATTCTGCGGAGGGGGCCGCTGGTGCGGAGGGTGGTGCTGGGGAGGGCGCCGCTGATGCCGCCGGCGGTTCTGCCGCGGGTGCCGTGGGCCGCGCCGAGGACGGCGCCGCCGGTGCTTGCGGTGGTGCGGTGGGCGGTGCCGGTGGTGGCGGGGCTGTCGCCGTCGCGGTGGCGCGGCGGGGGAGGGGCTGGCTGTAGTCGCCGTCCACCAGTTGGCCCTCGAGGATCGGGCCTCCGGGGGCGTCTCGGACGATCACGCCCGGCGGGGGTGGCGGGGGGAGGTCGTCCTGGTCGCCCGTGCGGGGGGCCGGGGGCGGGGGCGGCGGGGGTTCTTCCGGGCCTCGGCCCCAGCGGCGGTCGCGCGTGGCCCACGGCGGGGGTTCCGGTTCTCCGAGCAGGTCGTCGTCCGGCACGTCCTCCTCGTAGAAGGCCGGCTGTGCCGTCGTCGTGGCCGCCTGGTGGGGTTCCGCCTCGTCCCAGTCGATCTTCACCCGGCGCATGTCGTCGACGTCGACGGTGACCGGGAGCATGTCGCCGGGGTGGGGCCACTTGGCCACGGGGACGCGGGGGTCACGGATCGTCACCTCGACGGCGGGCAGGCCGGGGGCCATGATCAGGATCAGCAGCTCGGCGCGGCCGTAGACGGCGGTGGCGGGGGGTTCCGAGACGGCCTTGACCTGGGCCGTTCCGGAGACCCAGGCGCGGGCGCCCCGGCGCACCACGGTGAGCATCCCGGTGCTGATCGCCAGGGCCAGCATCGCCACCCCCAGCGCGACGATCGCCCAGCTCGACATGCCGAGGCCGAACACCATGACGAAGGCGGCGATGGTGCCGACCACCGCGGCCACGAGCTTGCGGGCCGGCGCGATCGGCCGGCCGTTCTGGTTCGCCACTGTGGACCTCCCGGGGACTACCCGTCAGGTTACGTAGGGCGAGCAGCGGTGGAAAGTGCGCTCCGGCCGGCGTGCTGCAGCTTCGCAGCGGAGACGTGGGGCACTCCGCCCCGGCGGTTGCCGCTCGCGCCGGATGCGGTACCGATAGGCTGACATCCCGGCATGACACCAGCGGCGTGTCGCGTTGCCGCCGGGTTCCGTACCCCGACCAGGAGGCCGTTTTCGTGTCCACCAGCCCTGCCGAGCGCACGCTCGTGCTCGTCAAGCCCGATGCGCTGCGGCGCGGCCTGCTCGGGGAGATCCTCGGCCGATTCGAGCGCAAGGGCCTCGTGCTCGAGGCGCTCGAGCTGCGCACCATGGACGCGGAACTGGCCGACGCGCACTACGCCGAGCACGTGGACAAGGCCTTCTACCCGCCGCTCAAGGAGTTCATGACCGGCGGCCCGCTGGTCGCGGCGGTCCTCTCCGGCGACGAGGTGATCTCGGTCGTGCGGACCCTGGTCGGCGCCACCGACGGGCGCAAGGCCGCCGCGGGCACGATCCGCGGCGACCTGTCCCTGTCCAACCGGGAGAACCTGGTCCACGCCTCCGACTCGCCGGACAGCGCGAAGCGCGAGCTCGCCCTCTGGTTCCCGGAGCTCTGACCCACCCCGGGCAGGCGCGCGGCGCCGCCGGCACGGACGGCGCCGCGGCCCGGCGCCGCTGACCAGGGCCGCGGCGCCGTCGGCAAAGACCATCGCCGCTGACCAGGGCCGCGGCGCCGTCGGCAAAGACCATGCCCGCACCGCGGCGCCGCAGCAGGGCAGGGCGCCGTGGGCAGGGACCATGCCTGCGCCACGGTGCCGCACCAGGGGCACGGCACCGTCGGAAAGACCACGCCGGCGCCACGGCGCCGCGGACCATGGGCGCGGCGCCGGGGCGCGTGGTTCAGAGGGCGGGCGGTTCGTTCCGTACGGCGACCGAGAGCCGGTTCCACACGTTGATCGTGGCGATCGCCATGAGCAGGTTGCCCAGCTCCTCCTCGCTGAACGCCTTGGCGGCCGGCTCCCAGACCTCGTCCGGGACGCCGTCCTCGCCGAGCCGGGTCACCGCGTCGGTCAGCGCCAGTGCCGCCCGCTCCCGCTCGCTGAAGAACGGCGCGTCGTGCCATGCCGAGACGGCGAAGAGGCGGCGGGACGACTCTCCCTGCTCCAGCGCCTCACGGCTGTGCATGTCGGTGCAGAACGAGCAGCCGTTCACCATCGAGGCGCGCAGCTTGATCAGCTCCAGCAGGGTCGGGTCGACGGTCTGCCGGCAGTACTGCTCCATGCCGAGGACCGCGCGGTAGGCGCCCGGGGCGACCTGGTCGATCGTCAAGCGGGGC
This sequence comes from Couchioplanes azureus, assembly GCF_014648355.1. Classification (GTDB taxonomy): domain Bacteria; phylum Actinomycetota; class Actinomycetes; order Mycobacteriales; family Micromonosporaceae; genus Actinoplanes; species Actinoplanes azureus. The sequence continues at coordinate 242,051 of NZ_BMQY01000010.1, read as the reverse complement.
ATGAGAACCTCCTGTGAGTTGCGATGTCACCCCCAGGACGAGACAGCCCCCGGCCGTGTGACAGCGACGCGCGGGAAAACCGGATGCGCGCCGCGGTATCGTGGTTCCAGCAGGCGTTGATCCGGCCATCACCGGGGAGCCTCCGGAAGAACGGACCCGGATCCGGGTCTCAGTAGAACCGGGCGGCACCGGCCCGCATCCCCGCCGGCGAAACGAGCGGGCGGCCGCACGGCGACCGTCAAGCGAGGTGGTACCGCGGGCTCTGCCGAGCTCGTCCTCGCAGTCCACGTGACCTGCGAGGAGAGCGAGCCACCGATGGCGTATCCCCAGCACACCGACGCCTCCGGCGTGCCCGCGAGCCCGGACCTGCCCGCGGTCGAGCGGGCCGTGCTCGAGCACTGGGCGGCCGACAAGACCTTCGAGGCCTCCGTCGACCAGCGCCCCGCCGGCCAGGACGGCAGCAACGAGTACGTCTTCTACGACGGCCCGCCGTTCGCCAACGGGCTGCCGCACTACGGGCACCTGTTCACCGGCTACGTCAAGGACGTCGTCCCCCGCTACCAGACGATGCGGGGCAAGCGTGTCGAGCGGAGGTTCGGGTGGGACACCCACGGGCTGCCCGCCGAGGTGGAGGCGGAGAAGCAGCTCGGCATCAGCACCAAGGCGCAGATCCTCGAGCTGGGCGTCGACAAGTTCAACGACGCCTGCCGCACGTCCGTGCTGACGTACACCAAGGATTGGGAGCGGTACGTCACCCGGCAGGCCCGGTGGGTCGACTTCGGCAACGACTACAAGACCCTCGACCCCAGTTACATGGAGTCGGTCATGTGGGCGTTCAAGACCCTGCACGACAAGGGCCTGGTGTACGAGGGCTTCCGGGTGCTCGCCTACTGCTTCCGGTGCGAGACGCCGCTGTCGAACACCGAGACGCGGATGGACGACGTCTACCGCGACCGCACGGACCCGGCGCTGACCGTCACGTTCAGGCTGGAGACCGGCGAGGACATCGCGGTGTGGACCACCACGCCGTGGACGCTGCCGTCGAACCTCGCGCTCGCCGTCGGACCGGACATCGACTACGCCGTGCTGGAGAAGGACGGCCGCAAGCTCATCCTCGGCGCCGGGCGGGTGGCCGCGTACGCCCGGGAACTGGACGGGTACGAGCAGGTCGGGACGGTGCGCGGCAGCGAGCTGGCCGGGCGCCGGTACACGCCCATGTTCGACTTCCTGGTCGAGCAGGCCGGGCCGAACGCGTTCCAGGTGCTGGCCGCCGACTACGTCAGCGACGAGGACGGTACGGGCGTCGTGCACCAGGCGCCGGCCTTCGGTGAGGACGACCAGAACGTCTGCAACGCGGCCGGCATCCCCACCATCGTGACCGTGGACGAGCACACCCGCTTCACGTCGCTGGTCGGCCCGTGGGAGGGCGTGCAGGTCTTCGACGCCAACAAGCCGATCATCGCCGACCTCAAGGGGCGCGGCCAGGTGCTGCGGCACGAGGGTTACACGCACTCGTACCCGCACTGCTGGCGCTGTGACACCCCGCTGGTCTACAAGGCGGTGTCGTCGTGGTTCGTGGCCGTGACGAAGTTCCGGGACCGGATGGTCGAGCTGAACCAGGAGATCACCTGGACGCCCGGGCACATCAAGGACGGCTCGTTCGGCAAGTGGCTGGCGAACGCCCGGGACTGGTCGATCTCCCGGAACCGCTTCTGGGGCTCGCCCATCCCGGTGTGGAAGTCCGACGACCCGAACTACCCGCGGGTCGACGTCTACGGCTCGTTCGAGGAGATGGAGCGCGACTTCGGGGTGAAGGTCACCGACCTGCACCGCCCGTACGTCGACGAGCTGACCCGGCCCAACCCGGACGACCCGACCGGGAGGTCGACCATGCGCCGGGTGCCGGAGGTGCTCGACTGCTGGTTCGAGTCGGGGTCGATGCCGTTCGCACAGGTGCACTACCCGTTCGAGAACAAGGAGTGGTTCGAGCACCACTACCCGGGCGACTTCATCGTCGAGTACATCGGCCAGACCCGCGGCTGGTTCTACACCATGCACGTGCTGGCCACGGCGCTGTTCGACCGGCCCGCGTTCCGCAACTGCCTCAGCCACGGCATCCTGCTCGGCGAGGACGGGCGCAAGATGTCCAAGAGCCTGCGCAACTATCCGGACGTCTACCGGGTGTTCGACACGTACGGCTCGGACGCCATGCGCTGGATGCTCATGTCGTCGCCGGTGCTGCGCGGCGGGGACATGCCGGTCACCGAGACCGCGATCCGCGACTCGGTCCGGCAGGTGCTGCTCCCGCTCTGGAACGTCTGGTACTTCTTCAGCCTGTACGCGAACGCGTCGGGTCACACCGCGACGCTGCGGACCGACTCGACGCACCTGCTCGACCGCTACATCCTGGCGAAGACCAACGAGCTGGTCACCGACGTCCGGACCCGGATGGACGAGTACGACATCTCGGGCGCGGCCGGCGCGGTGCGGTCGTACCTCGACGCGCTGACCAACTGGTACGTGCGCCGTTCCCGGGACCGCTTCTGGGCCGGCGACGCCGACGCGTTCGACACCCTGGCCACCGTGCTCGAGGTGCTGTGCCGGGTCGTGGCGCCGCTCGCCCCGCTGACCAGCGAGGAGATCTGGCGCGGGCTGACCGGTGGCCGCTCGGTGCACCTGACCGACTGGCCGGAGGCACAGGCGTTCCCGGCGGACCACGAGCTCGTGGCGTCGATGGACGCGATCCGCGACGTGGCGTCGGCGGCTCTGTCGCTGCGCAAGGCGCGCGCGCTGCGGGTACGCCTGCCGCTCGCCCGGCTCACCGTGGCCACGCCCGACGCCGAGCGGCTGCGGGCGTTCCAGGACCTGCTGTCGGACGAGGTCAACGTCAAGGAGGTCGCGCTCAGCGCCGATCTGAGCGCGTACTGCCGCCAGGTCCTGACCGTGGTGCCGCGGGCCCTCGGGCCGCGCCTGGGCAAGCAGGTGCAGCAGGTGATCAAGGCGGTCAAGGCCGGCGAGTGGGAGCTGGTCGACGGCGCGCCCGTCGCCGCCGGTGTCACCCTGCAGGAGGGCGAGTACGAGCTCAAGCTCGTCGCGGCCGACGTGGAGAATTCCGCGCCGCTGCCCGGGGACCGCGGTGTCGTCGTGCTCGACACCGAGGTCACCCCGGAACTCGCCGCCGAGGGCCTGGCCCGCGACGTGATCCGGGTGGTGCAGCAGGCCCGGCGCGACGCGGACCTGGACGTCTCGGACCGCATCGCGCTCACCGTCGCCGCCTCCGACGCGGTCGTGGCCGCGGTGCAGGCGCATCGCGACTTCGTCGCCGCCGAGACCCTGGCCACGTCGCTGAGCTTCGGCGCCGTGGACGAGGGCTTCGCGGGTGAGGCCGGCGACGGCGAGACCGTCACGGTTTCGGTGTTCCGTACGGTCTGAGCGGTACCTGATGAGGCTCGGCATTTGCCGTCTTACGCGGTAAATGCCGAGCCCGGTGCCAAGCTCGACGAGAGTTTCCCCGGTGGCGTCGGTTATCGTCCTACCGCCCCCCCCCACTTCTTCGAAGCATGCCCGCCGGAGGAACACGTTGCCGCTGCTCTACTCGATCGGCAAAATCACAGTCGGCAAGGCGATGATGATCGGCTGGCGACCCCGCGTCGAAGGCCTCGAGAACATCCCGGCCACCGGCGGCGCCATCTTCGCCGGCAATCACCTGTCCGTCGCGGACGAGCTGTTCCTCGGCTCGGTCGTGCCCCGGCACATCGCCTTCTGGGCCAAGGCGGAATATTTCCGCGGCGGTGGCCTGAGCGGCATGGTCACCAAGTTCGTCATGCGCGGACTCGGCGCGATCAAGGTCGAGCGCGGCGGCGGCCGGGCCGCGCTGACCGCCTTCGACGGCGCCATCCCGGTGCTCAAGGGCGGCGACATGGTCGCGGTCTACCCCGAGGGAACGCGCTCTCCGGACGGTCGGCTCTACCGCGGGCGTACGGGCGTGGCCCGGCTCGCCGTCGCCGCGGGCGTGCCCATCATCCCGGTCGGCATGATCGGCACGGACAAGGTGCAGCCGATCGGGCAGCCGTACCCGAAGTGGGGCCAGGGCAAGGGCGAGGTCACGGTGAAGTTCGGCAAGCCGATCGAGACCGTCGGCCGGGCCGACGACCGCACCTCGCTGCGCGCGCTGACCGACGAGGTCATGGCCGAGATCCAGAAGCTGACCGGCCAGGAGTACGTGCCGCGCTACGCCCCGCCGCGCGCCACCTGAGCCGGCGCTCGCCGGCCGCTATTTTCGGACCAGGATCGCCTGGCGGAGGGTGCCGGTGAGCTCGGCGCTCTCGTCCACCGAGCGCCGCGTCAGCAGCACGGTGGCCAGGCTCCCGTGGTCGGCCCAGGCGCAGACGACGACCGTGCCCCGAGCGTCCCGGCCGACGCCGCACCGCTCGTGCACACCGGCCTCGCCGAGGTCGAACGCCTGGACGTCCTCGATCCGGTAGGTGTCGCTCAGGTGGGTCAGCTCGGCCTCGACGTCGCTCTCCGGGGTCAGGCGCAGCCCCGTGGCGCCGAAGACGGTGACCCGCTTGCCGTTGCCGTCGGCGTACACCCCGGCGAAGGGATCGCCGGACGAGATCAGGCTGGTGCCGCCCGCCTGCTCGGCGAGGCGCTCGGTGGCTCGCCGACCGGCCGCGTCCTCCCGCAGGTCGAGGTCGGCGACGTGGGACGGCAGCACCGCCGACACGGGGTACTGCTGGGCGGCCGGCCAGAGGAAGTAGCCCGGCACGCCGCAGCAGCAGAGCGCGCCGAGCAGGGCGGTCGTGAACAGCCGGCGTCCCCAGCGGCGCTTGCGGCGCGGCGGTGGCGGCAGCGGCCGGGCGCCGGGGCGGGTCCCGGCCTGTGGTGGCGGCAGCGGCCGGGCGCCAAGGCTGGTCCCGGCGTGCGGTGGCTGCCAGGCCGAGGGCGCAGGGTGACCCTTTCGTCGTTTCTTCGCCTTCTTGCCGGGCGGTGGCGGCGGAAGCGGCCGGGCCCGGTCGAGGTATGCCTGGGGAACCGCGGCCGGTGCGACCGGACGCCTGGGTGCGGGCACCCGCGTGGCGGGCGGGGGCGCGGCTGGGGTGGGCTGAATCGGGGCGTCGCCGGCCGGCGCGGGCGGGATGCGGTCGGCCTGTGCCTGCGCTGGTGCGGTCCTGTCGCGGCCCCGGCGCCACCAGCCCCGGCGGGGCGGCTCGGCGGGCCCGGCGCCCGGCGCCGCGAGCGGCGGCGCGCCTGCCGGCCCGACCGCAGGCACGGTGCCGTCCACCGTGGGCCGTGGTGCGGCGTTCGCGGGGGCGGGAGCCTCGACGCGGGTCGGCGGCAGCGGCGCATCCACATGGGTCGATGACTGAGGCGCATCCACGCGGGTCGGCGGCAGGGGCTGGTCGACGCGGGTCGGTGGCAGGGGCGCGGCGGCGGCCGGGGGCAGCGGCGCGTCCACGCGGGTGGGTGGCATCGCCTCCGGGAACGGCTCCAGGACGTCGATCGGGGTGTCCTGGTCGGCCCACGGGTCGACCGGGGGAGTCGTGGACCAGTCCTCGCTGTCCGCCCACGGGTCCGCGGGCGGCGGTGGGGTCTCGTCGTGAGCCGGGCGGCGGCGCTCCCACCAGGACTTCTTCGGCGTGGGTGGCGGGACGGCCGCGGAGCCGCTCCAGCGCTCGGGGACGTCCTCGGTCGCCGGCACCTCGGCCGCCGCCGGCTCGTCGCCCTCCGGCGCGGCGCCCTTGGCATCTCCTGGAAAGGTGGGTGCGGAGCCCGGGGCGGGGTCGTCCGGCTGCTGGTCGGTCATCCGCTCTCCTTTCCCGGACGTCGCTGCCTCAGGGCCAGGTTAGAGCCGGTGCGCCAGTCCGCCCACCCGCCCGGTCGCCGACGCGGCACCGGACGCCGGGCGGAATCGGGGGCGATTGACGGACAGGCGGGGCGATGTGTGAGACCGTCCGGAGTCGTATGGTGACCCGGTGGTGACCCCGGATATGAACACGACTCAGAGAAACGCGATCCACGAGAGCGGTCGCGCGGATGGGCAGCCGATGCTGTTCGCCCACGGCTTCGGCTGCGACCAGAACATGTGGCGGTTCGTCGCTCCCGAGTTCGCCGACACCCACCGGGTGGTGCTCTTCGATCACGTCGGTGCGGGCCGTTCCGATCTGCGGGCGTACGACGAACGCCGGTACTCGACCCTGGACGGCTACGCCTCCGACGTCCTCGAGATCGTGCACGACCTGGACCTGCGGGACGTGATCTTCGTGGGGCACTCGGTCAGCGCGATGATCGGGGTGCTCGCCGCGATCCGGGAGCCGGAGCGGTTCGCCAAGCTGGTGCTCATCGGACCGTCGCCGCGATACATCGACGACGGCGACTACGTCGGCGGCTTCGGCCGCGCCGACATCGAGGCCATGCTGGAGTCCTTGGACAGCAACTATCTCGGCTGGTCGAGCGCGATGGCGCCGGTCATCATGGGCAACCCCGACCGGCCGGAGCTGGGCCGGGAGCTCACCAACAGCTTCTGCGCCACCGACCCGGAGATCGCCAAGAAGTTCGCGCGCGTCACCTTCCTCTCCGACAACCGCGACGACCTGCCGAAACTGCGTACCCCGGCGTTGATTCTGCAGTGTGCCGACGATGTCATCGCCTCCTCGGCGGTCGGGAACTATGTGCACGAACACCTTGCCGGGAGCACACTGGTGGCCATGAACGCGACCGGCCACTGCCCGAATCTGAGCGCGCCCGCCGAGACGGTTGCGGCGATCAAGGCGTACATCTGACGGTGATGGCCGAGAGCGGCGGTGGTGGGCCGGACGTGACGCAGGAACTGCGGGTGCCCTGGGACGAGGATCCCGGCGACCTGTACGAGCACGCGCCGTGCGGCTACCTGACCATGTTGCCGGACGGCACGATCGTCAAGGTCAACGCGACGTTCCTCGCCTGGACCGGCTTCGAGCGGTCGGCGCTGATCGGCCGCCGGCGGTTCCGGGACCTGCTCAGCCCGGGCGACAAGATCTACTACGAGACGCACTACGCGCCGCTGCTGAGCATGCAGGACGACGTGCACGAGATGGCCTTCGACCTGGTGCGCGCCGACGGCCGCCGGCTGCCGATCCTGGTCAACTCGATCCTCGGGCGCGACCCGGCCGGTCGGCCGCGGGTGGTGCGGACCACCATCTTCGACGCCACCGAGCGGCGCGGCTACGAGAAGGAACTGCTTGCCGCCCGGCGGCTGGCGGAGGCTTCCGAGCAACGGGTCGGCGCGCTGCAACAGGTGGTCGCGGACCTGGCGGCGGCGCCCACCGGCGCCGAGGTCGCCGAGGCGGTGGTCCGGGCGCCCGGCCTCGCCTTCGGCGCCTCGTACGCCCGGGTGTGGCTGCTCGAGCCGGACCGGGAGCTGCTGCGGGTGCTGGCCGGCACCGAGCCGGGTGCCGTGGGCGACGACGTGCCGCTGGGCTCGTCGTGTCCGGTCGCCGAGGTCGCCCGCCGCGGCGACCTGCACGTGATCGGATCGGTGACGGAGGCCGAACGTCACTTCCCCGAGCTGGCCGCCGCCATGCGCGAGGCGGGTCACCGCAGCGTGGTGCTGCTCCCGCTGACCGCGGGCTTCCCCGGCGAGACCCTCGGCGCCGACGTGCTCGGCGTGCTCACCTTCGCCTTCGCCGAGGAGCGCGAGCTGAGCGACAGCGAGCTGCGCGTGGTCCGGCTGCTGGGGCACCAGGCCGGCCAGGCCCTGGACCGCGCCCGGCTGTACGACGACGCGCGCCGCCGCGAGGAGCGGGCCACCTTCCTCGCCGAGACCACCCGGGCGCTCGACGAGGTGCCGCGGCTCATGCTCCGCGCCCGCCGCCTGGTCGACCGGCTCGTCCCCGAGGTCGCCGAGTGGGCCGCCGTACGGCTGCAGGTCGGCCCGGCCGGGTTGCAGGCCGAGGCCGGCGGACCCGCACCCGACCCGGTCCGGCTGGCCCAGCGCGTCGCCCTGGTCGGCGCGCACGGCAAGGCGGAGCTGGCGGACGACGGCGCCGACCCGGGCTGCGCCGTCCTGCCGTTGGCCGCCGGCGGCAAGGTGCTCGGCACGCTGGCGCTGCGGATGGCGCCGGGCCGGCGTACCGCCCCGGCCGACGCCGTCTTCCTGAACGACCTGGCCGACCGGGCCGGACTGGCGCTGGAGAACGCCCGCCTCTACGAGCAGGAGCGCGCCGTCGCCCGGACGTTGCAGCGCAGTCTGCTCGCCAGCGACCTGCCCACCGACCCGCGCTTCGCGGTGGAGACGCACTACCAGGCCGCCGCCCACGACCTGGAGGTCGGCGGCGACTGGTTCGACGCGTTCCTGATCACCCCGGACAAGCTGGCCGTGGTCGTCGGCGACGTGGTGGGCCGGGGCATCGACGCCGCGACCACCATGGGCCAGCTGCGCAGCGCGATCCGGGCGCTCGCGTCGGCCGAGGCGGGCCCGGCGCGGCTGCTCGAGCGGCTGGACCGCTTCGTCGACCGGGTCGAGTCGGCGCGCATGGCGACCGTCGTGTACGCCGAGGTCGACCTCACCACCAGCGAGATGACGTACGCCTGTGCCGGGCACCTCCCGCCGTTGCTGACCGAGCCCGGCGCCGCGCCGCTCTACCTGCTCGACGGCCGGTCCGGCGCGCTGGGCACCCGGGCCGGCCACCGGACCCGGGTGGAGCACCGCGTGCACCTCGCGGCCGGCAGCCGGTTGCTGCTCTACACCGACGGGCTCATCGAGCGCCGCCACCGGCGCATCGACGCCGGCTTCGAGATGCTGGCCCGGGCGTACGCCGGCCGCCGCGACGCCCCGCTGCCGGGCCTGGCCGCCGGGCTGGCGGAGCGCCTCGTGGGGCGCGAGCACCCCGACGACGTCTGCCTGCTCTGCCTCGCCCTCGGCACCGAGGAGCGGCTGGAACGCGCCATCGGGGCGGACCCGGTGCAGATCGCGCTGTTGCGCAAGGACATGCGCGGCTGGCTGGTGTCGCACGACGTCGACGAGGAGACCACCCAGGCGGTGCTGCTGGCCTGCTCGGAGGCGGTCGCCAACGCCATCGAGCACGGTTACCGCAACGACCCGTTCGGCGTGGTCGACGTCAGCGCGGTGGTCTCGGCGGAGGCGATCGAGGTGCGGGTCACCGACCGCGGCGACTGGCACGTCCCCGCGGACCAGGCTTTGCGCGGCCGGGGACTGCAGCTCATCCACCAGGTGATGGACGATGTCGTGTTCGACCGTACGGACGGGACCACGGTGACGATGCGCCGTGCCCGGAAAGAGGCAGTATGACCGATCGGTGGGTGACGTTCTCGAGGCTCGGCGACGCCGCGGTGGTCCGGCTCGCCGGGGAGATCGACCTGGCGAACGCCCCGGAGCTGACCCGCGAGATCGTCCGGCACACCGGGCGGGCCGGCGCCGTGCTCATCGACCTCACCGCCGTCTCTTTCCTGGACAGCGCGGGGGTGCGGCTGCTCGACACGGTCGTCGGTGACATGGACCACGCGGGCACGCCGATCCGGCTCGTGGTGGGGGAGAGCGGGCCGGTCCGGATGACCCTGCAACTCTGCGCATTCCGGGACGATCTCCTGGCCGCGGACCTCGACCGGGCCGCGGAGGATTTGCGCGGCTAGCCCGCGTACCCTGGAGACCCATGAGCGTCTCTTCCGTCTTTCCGCAGCTCGAGCAGTTGCTGCCCCGGGTCAGCAAGCCGATCCAGTACGTGGGCGGCGAGCTGGGTGCCGTCGTCAAGGACTGGGACGCCACCACCGTCCGGTGGGCCCTGATGTATCCGGACGCGTACGAGGTGGGCCTGCCCAACCAGGGCGTGCAGATCCTGTACGAGGTGCTCAACGAGCAGCCCGACGTGCTGGCCGAGCGGACGTACGCGGTCTGGCCCGACCTCGAGGCGCTGATGAAGGAGCACGGCGTCCCGCAGTTCACGGTCGACGCCCACCGCCCGGTCCGCGCCTTCGATGTGCTCGGCCTGTCGTTCGCGACCGAGCTGGGCTACACCAACATGCTCTCCGCGCTCGACCTCGCCGGCATCCCGCTGAACAGCGCCGACCGCGGCGACGAGGACCCGATCGTGCTGGCGGGCGGCCACGCCTCGTTCAACCCCGAGCCGATCGCGGACTTCATCGACGCCGCCGTGCTGGGCGACGGCGAGGAGGCCGTCCTCGAGATCACCGGCATCATCCGGGAGTGGAAGGCCGAGGGATGCCCGGGCGGCCGTGACGAGCTGCTGCTGCGCCTCGCCCGCACGGAGAGCATCTACGTGCCGCGGTTCTACGACGTGGACTACCTCCCCGACGGCCGGATCCAGCGGGTCGTGCCCAACCGCCCCGACGTGCCGTTCCGGGTGGCCAAGCGCACGACCATGGACCTCGACGCGTGGCCGTACCCGAAGAAGCCGCTGGTCCCGCTCGCCGAGACGGTCCACGAGCGGTATGCGGTGGAGATCTTCCGCGGCTGCACCCGCGGCTGCCGGTTCTGCCAGGCGGGCATGATCACCCGGCCGGTCCGCGAGCGGTCCATCACGACCGTCGGCCAGATGGTCAAGGAGGGCCTGGAGTTCTCCGGCTTCTCCGAGGTCGGCCTGCTGTCGCTCTCCAGCGCCGACCACTCGGAGATCGGCGACATGTGCTCGGGCCTCGCCGAGCAGTACGCCGACACCAACGTCTCGCTGTCGCTGCCCTCGACCCGGGTGGACGCGTTCAACATCGACCTGGCCCAGGAGCTGTCGCGCAACGGGCGGCGCACCGGCCTCACCTTCGCGCCGGAGGGCGGTTCCGAGCGGATCCGCAAGGTCATCAACAAGATGGTGACCAAGGAGGACCTGATCCGGACGGTCGTCACGGCGTACTCCAACGGCTGGCGGCAGGTCAAGCTGTACTTCATGTGCGGCCTGCCCACCGAGACCGACGAGGACGTGCTCGAGATCGCGCACATGGCGCACGAAGTGATCCGGGCCGGCCGGGAGGCCGCGGGCACCAAGGACATCCGCTGCACGGTCTCGATCGGCGGGTTCGTGCCCAAGCCGCACACCCCGTTCCAGTGGGCGCCGATGGAGCGCCCGGAGGTCATCGACGCGCGGCTCAAGCTGCTCAAGCAGGAGATCAACAGCGACCGCTCGCTGGGCCGCGCGATCGGCTACCGCTACCACGACGGCGAGCCGTCGCTGATCGAGGGCCTGCTCTCGCGCGGCGACCGCCGGGTCGGCGCGGTGATCCGGCGGGTATGGGACAAGGGCGGGCGTTTCGACGGCTGGTCGGAGCACTTCTCGTACGCCCGCTGGGTCGAGGCGTGCGCCGAGGTGCTCCCGCAGTTCGGCGTCGACCTGGACTGGTTCACCACCCGCGAGCGCGACCAGCTCGAGGTGCTGCCCTGGGACCACCTCGACTCCGGCCTGGACAAGGACTGGCTCTGGCAGGACTGGCAGGACGCCATGAGCGAATACGAACAGGACGACTGCCGCTGGACGCCGTGCTTCGACTGCGGTGTCTGCCCGTCGATGGACACCGAGATCCAGATCGGCCCCACCGGCAAGAAGCTTCTCCCCCTGACCCCGGTGAACCAACTCCGGGTACCCGTTTAGGAGTCCGACAATTCCCCCCAAGAATCAACCCGTGGGCGGTCAGGCCCCGGTGGTCCAGCGGATCCGCCTGCGGTACGCCAAGCGCGGGCCGCTGCGTTTCACCTCACACCGGGACTTCGCGCGCGCCTTCGAGCGGGCGTTGCGGCGGGCGAACGTACCGATCGCGTTCTCGCAGGGCTTCACCCCGCATCCCAAGATCTCGTACGCCAGCGCCGCGCCCACCGGCGTCGGCAGCGAGGCGGAATACCTGGAGATCGGTCTCCAGGCCCCGGTCGACCCGGCGGCCCTGCGGGTCGCGCTCGACGCGGCGTTGTCCCCCGGCCTCGACGTGCTCGACGCGGTCGTCGCGCGGGAGGGTGGACTCGCCGACCGGATCGACGCGTCCCGCTGGCGCATCGAACTGCCCGAGATCGCGCCGGAGGTTGCGGAGAAGGCCGTCGAAGCCTTTCTCGCCGCCGGGGAGGTGCTGGTCGAGCGCATGACCAAGCAGGGCAAGCGCTCGTTCGACGCGAGAAAAGCAGTTGCGTCGTGCACAGTGACCGCGGAGTCTGACGCACCTTCCGAGGCGGCGGCGGCACCGTGTGCGATAATCGACCTTGTCGTGCGGCAGGTCACTCCCGCCGTGCGGCCCGATGACGTCATGTCCGGCCTGCGCGTGGTGGCCGGTCTGGAGCCGCCGGTGCCCCCACGGGTGACCCGGCTGGCCCAGGGCTCGCTCACCCCGCAGGGGGAGATCGTCGATCCGTTGGACGCGGATCGCGAGGACGCACCCATCGGAGGGCGCTAGCCGGTCCGGCCGGTGCCCGCGTTGGCAGACTTCGGAAGCCCGTCCAACGGCCGGGTCCGAAAAACTTGCGGCGATCCTGCGTGGCAGCGCTCACCCGCGCCCGGGGCCGCCAGAACTGGAGAGCGCCCGATGCTCGATAACGAGCCACAGGGCGGTGAACGGGAAGAGGTGTCCGCACCTCCTGCCGCCGATGCCGCCGAGAGCACCACACCCGCACGCCGGACGCGCGCACCGCGCCGCAAGGCCGCCGCACCGGCGGCCCTGCCGGTCGACGCGCCCGGCGTCGAACCCGGAGCGGCCGACGAGGCGGCGAACGCCGTCGATGCGGCCGCCGCGGCCGAGGCCCCCGCGGCCCCGGTGAAGGCCACCCGCAGCCGGGCCCGGAAGAAGGCCGTCCCGGCCGCCGCGCCGGAGCCCGAGGCCGGCGAGGCGGCTCCGGAGGCCGTGGAGACGCCCCCCGTGAAGGCGACTCGCAGCCGGGCCCGCAAGAAGGCCGCCCCGGCCGCCGCCCCCGCGCCGGCGGAGGAAGAGGTCCCGGCCCCCGCCCCGGCCCAGGCGGTCGCCGCCGAGGAGCCGGCCGAGGAGCCGATCGAGGAAGAAGAGCAGGTCACCGAGCCGCCCGCGGCCGAGGTGCCGCTGGTCGGCGTGCTGCCCCTGGACGATGACCTCGTCGAGGAGGCGCCCACCCGTCGTCGCGGGCGCAAGGCGGCGCTGCCCCCCGCCGTACTGTTCATGCCGCCGGAGCCGGACGCCGAGCCGGCGCCCGCCGCCCGGCGCGGCCGCCGCGGCACGACCGCGGCCGTCACCGCCGAGCCGGTCGCCGAGCCCGCCGAGGCGTCCGCCGAGCCGGTGCCCGCCGCCGAGGAGGAGCCCGCCGAGGGCGCCCGCAAGAACCGGCGCCGCCGCCGGGGTGCCGCAGCCGAGGCCGACGAGGCCCCGGCCGCCGAGGTCACCGAAGAACCCGCACTGGAAGACGCCGACGAGAGCGCCGACGACGTCGAGGACGGCGCCGACGAGGACCTCGACGACGAGGACGCGGTCGGGCGCCGGCGCCGCCGGCGGGGGTNNNGCCGGCGCCGCCGGCGGGGACGCCGTGGCCGCGGCCGCGGCAAGGGCCCGTCCGACGAGGGCGACGAGAACGACGAGGCCGGTGCCGACGAGCCCGAGGCCGAGGCCGAGAGCGACGAGGACCCCGACGACGGCGACGGCGTCACCCGCCGGCGCCGCCGGCGGCGCCGCAAGGGCTCCGGCGACGCCGAGACCGGCGGGGTCGAGGACGGGGTGCACACCGTCGTGCGGGTGCGCGAGCCCCGCCGCAGCGACGAGGTGCAGGGCGTCTCCGGCTCCACCCGGCTGGAGGCCAAGCGGCAGCGCCGCCGGGACGGCCGCGAGCAGCGCCGGACGCGGCCGCCGATCCTGAGCGAGTCGGAGTTCCTGGCCCGCCGCGAGGCGGTCGACCGGGTCATGGTCGTCCGGCAGAAGCCGGACCGCACCCAGATCGCCGTGCTCGAGGACGGCATCCTGGTCGAGCACTACGTGTCGCGCTCCACCTCCGGGACCATGGTCGGCAACGTCTACCTCGGCAAGGTGCAGAACGTGCTGCCGAGCATGGAGGCGGCCTTCGTCGACGTCGGCCGCGGCCGCAACGCGGTGCTCTACGCCGGCGAGGTCAACTGGGACGCCACCGGGCTGGAGGGCCGGGCCCGCTCGATCGAGCAGGCGCTGCGCTCCGGCGACTCGGTGCTGGTGCAGGTCACCAAGGACCCGATCGGGCACAAGGGCGCCCGGCTGAGCAGCCACATCGCGCTCTCCGGCCGGCACCTGGTCTACGTGCCCAACGGCAACGCCTCGGGCATCAGCCGCAAGCTGCCCGACAACGAGCGCAAGCGGCTGCGGGACGTGCTGAAGAAGCTGGTCCCGGACGGCGCGGGCGTCATCGTGCGGACCGCCGCGGAGGGTGCCTCCGAGGAGGAGCTGGCCCGCGACGTCAAGCGGCTGCAGGCGCAGTGGGAGGACATCCAGGCCAAGGCCGCCGAGGGCGCCGCGCCGCGCCCGCTGTCGGAGGAGCCCGACCTGGTCATCCGGGTGGTCCGCGACCTCTTCAACGAGGACTTCCGCGAGCTCGTCGTGCAGGGCGACCAGGCGTACCAGGAGATCGAGAACTACCTGGAGTCGGTCTCCCCGGACCTGCTGGAGCGGCTGCACCGGCACACCGGCGGCAACGACGTCTTCGCCGACAAGCGGGTCGACGAGCAGATCCTCAAGGCCCTCGACCGCAAGGTCTTCCTGCCCTCCGGCGGTCACCTGGTGATCGACCGCACCGAGGCGATGACCGTGGTCGACGTCAACACCGGCAAGTACACCGGTGCGGGCGGCAACCTCGAGGAGACGGTCACCCGCAACAACCTGGAGGCGGCCGAGGAGATCGTGCGGCAGCTGCGCCTGCGCGACCTCGGCGGCATCGTGGTCATCGACTTCATCGACATGGTGCTGGAGAGCAACCGCGAGCTGGTGCTCCGGCGGCTCACCGAGTGCCTGGGCCGGGACCGTACCAAGCACCAGGTCACCGAGATCACGTCGCTGGGCCTCGTGCAGATGACCCGCAAGCGCATCGGCGCCGGGCTGCTGGAGGCGTTCAGCGAGAACTGCGAGCACTGCAAGGGCCGGGGCCTGGTGATCCACACCGAGCCGGTGCCGGAGAAGCGGTCCTCGGGCGCGGCCAACCAGGTCAAGGCCGTCGCGGCGGCGGGACGCCCGGAGTCGCCGGCCCCGCCGGCGCAGTCCTCCTCGCGGTCCCGGCGCCGCCGGGGCAACGGCGGCGAGCAGGCTCCCGCCGAGGTGACCCCGGCCGAACAGCCTCCCGCCGAGGTCGCCCCGGCCGACGTGGTGCCGGACGACGTGGTCCCGGCCGCCGCGGCGCCGGAGCACCTCACGGAGGACCCGGTGGCGGAGACGGCCGGTCTTCCTCCGGCCGGTTCCGGGATCATCGCCCCGGCCGGGTCGGGCGTGATCACCCCGGCGCCGAAGCTCACCACCGACGACGGCGACGACGACTACGACATCAGCGGCTACGACCTCTCCCGGTACGAGACGAACGGTTCGTACGAGGCCGAGCCGATGCAGCTGACCGGGGCGGACGACCCGGACGCGGCCGACGACGACGAGGACGACGACGAGCCGGTCGGCGCCGGGGCCGGCTCCCGGCGGCGCTCCCGGCGGGGCGGCTCTCGGCGGCGGACCCGCCCGTAACGCGCACGATGCGGGCGGTCCCGGCAGGAACTACCTGCTGGGGCCGCCCGCGCCATGTCGGCTGATCGATGTCGGCTACCCTCGTCATCCCCGTCACGTCCCCGAGGAGCCCACCATGCGACGCCTGCTGTGCGCGACCGCCCTGAGCGGCGCCCTTCTCGTGCTCGGCGCCTGCTCGTCCGGCAAGTCCGCCGAGACCACCGGCGGCGCCACCCCGCCGAGCACCGCCGCGGCTCCCGGGGCGAGCGGCGGTCCCGCTCCGGGGGGAGCGTCCCCGGCGGGCGGCGACGTCGCGCTCAAGGGCAACACCAAGGCGATCTGCGACCAGGCCGCGCGGACCGGCGCGGAAGCGGCCCAGAAGTTCGCGCTGGACCTCAAACTGCTGATCGAGGCCGAGACCTCGCAGGACGCCTCCGCGGTGACCAAGGCGAAGGCCAAGACCGACCGGGACGTGCAGAACTACTCCTCCGCCCTGGCCGACATGGCGAAGCTCGCCTCCGAGCCCGAGGTCAAGAAGGCCCTCACGGACATGGGCAAGCAGGTGGCGGCGCTGCAGGGCGACGTGCGCAAGCTCGACGCGCGGAAGCTGGCCGGCCTGCAGGAAACCCTGGCCAGGGCCTGCGGCACCGCCTGAGCGTCTCCCCGGTTTGGGCGCCACCCGCTCGATGAAGTACGCTATCTGTCGGCGCTTTTTCAAGCGCCGTGTTCCTGTGCGCGAGGCAGTGTTCTGCGGCGCCGGGGCCCGAGTTTCATCCGCCAAGCAGCGATGTCCGCTGCGTAAGTCTCAGGGAGTCCGCGTCCGATGTACGCGATCGTCAAGACCGGCGGCAAGCAGTACAAGGTTGCCGAGGGCGACGTGATCGAGGTCGAGAAGCTCGCGGGTGTGCCCGGCGACTCGCTGACGCTCGCCGCGGTCCTCCTCGTCGACGGTGACAACCTGGTGACCGATGCGGCCAAGCTTGCCAAGGTGACGGTGTCCGGCGAGATCGCCGAGCACACCAAGGGTCCGAAGATCCGGATCCACAAGTTCAAGAACAAGACCGGCTACCACAAGCGCCAGGGGCACCGTCAGCCGCTGACCCGCGTCAAGGTGACCGGCATCTCCAGCGGGAAGTAGGGGCGAACCGCCATGGCTCACAAAAAGGGTGCTTCCAGCTCGCGGAACGGCCGTGACTCCGCCGCTCAGCGGCTCGGGGTGAAGCGGTTCGGCGGCCAGCTGGTCAACGCCGGCGAGATCATCGTCCGCCAGCGCGGCACGAAGTTCCACCCCGGCGACCTGGTCGGCCGCGGTGGCGACGACACGCTGTTCGCGCTCGCCGCGGGCAACGTGCTCTTCGGTCACAAGCGTGGCCGCAAGACCGTCAGCATCGTGCCGGTCGCGGCCGAGTAAGGCCGCAGGCCGCGCTCAGCGGCCGGACAGCGTCGCAGCGGGTCGTGGACCTTCCGGGGTCCGCGGCCCGCTGTTGTTTCTCCCGGCGGGAAGCCGGACGACTTCGCTGGTGTTCTTCCCTCGGGCAGGCACTGCGTTCGAGGTAGGAGTTACGAGTGGCTACGTTCGTCGACCGGGTGGTGCTGCACCTGCACGCAGGTGACGGCGGTCACGGCTGCGTGTCCGTACGCCGGGAGAAGTTCAAGCCGCTCGGCGGTCCCGACGGCGGCAACGGCGGCCACGGGGGCGGCATCACCCTCGTCGTCGACCCGCAGCAGCACACGCTGCTCGACTTCCACTTCCGCCCGCACGTCAAGGCGCAGAACGGCGTCGGCGGGATGGGCGACAACCGGGACGGCGCCAACGGTGGCGACCTCGTGCTCAAGGTGCCGGACGGCACGGTCGTGCAGACCCCGGACGGCGAGGTCATCGCCGACCTGATCGGCGCCGGCACCACCTTCGAGGTGGCCCGCGGCGGCCGGGGCGGGCGCGGCAACGCCTCGCTGGCCAACACCCGCCGCAAGGTGCCCGGCTTCGCCGAGCTGGGCGAGCCCGGCGACCGCCTCGACGTGGTCCTGGAGCTCAAGAGCGTCGCCGACGTGGGCCTGGTGGGCTTCCCGTCGGCCGGCAAGTCGTCGCTCATCTCGGTCATCTCCGCGGCGAAGCCGAAGATCGCCGACTACCCGTTCACCACGCTGGTGCCCAACCTCGGGGTCGTGCAGGCCGGCGAGGAGACCTTCACGGTCGCGGACGTGCCGGGCCTCATCCCCGGCGCCGCCACCGGCAAGGGGCTGGGCCTGGAGTTCCTGCGGCACATCGAGCGCACCTCCGTGCTGGTCCACGTCCTCGACGCGGCGGCGCTGGAGATCGAGCGCGATCCGATCGCCGATCTGGAGGCCATCGAGGCGGAGCTGCGCGCGTACGGCGGGCTCGAGGACCGGCCCCGCATGGTCGTGCTCAACAAGATCGACATCCCGGACGGGCGCGACCTCGCCGAGATGGTCCGCCCCGACCTCGAGGCCCGCGGCCTGCGCGTCTTCGAGGTGAGCGCGGTGACCCGCGAGGGGCTCAAGGAGTTCACGTACGCCCTGGCCGAGGCCGTCGCCGCGAACCGCCTGGCCGCGCCCGCTCCCGAGCCCAGCCGTACGGTGGTCCGGCCGCGCGCGGTCGACGAGAAGGGCTTCACCATCGAGCAGGACGCCGAGGGTGTGTACGTGGTCCGCGGCACCCAGGTCGAACGCTGGATCCGGCAGACGAACTTCGACAACGACGAGGCCGTCGGCTACCTCGCGGACCGCCTGGAGCGCCTCGGCGTCGAGGCGGCGCTGGCCAAGAAGGGCGCCCAGCCCGGCGACCCGGTGCGCATCGCCGACCGCGAGTTCGACTGGCAGCCCAACACGGGCGAGTACGTCTCGGGGCCCCGGGGCACCGACGCCCGCCTCGAGGAGGACTCGCACCGGCCCACCGCCGCCCAGCGCCTCGCGGCCCGCAAGGCCCGCCGCATCCGCTCGGACGACGAGCTCCTGCACATGAACGAGGACGGCACGGTCTCCACCGTCTCCATGTCCGCCCAGCCGGTCCTGGTCACCGAGGACGACGACGAGGACGCCGACGCATAGGTCGTCCCGCTGTGCGACATGATGGTGCGCATGCCGAGTCTGACGCGCGCCGAGGCCGTATCGCGGGCCGCCACGATCACCGTGACCGGATACGACGTCGCCCTGGATCTCACCGGGGACGGTGACACCTTTCGCTCGCGTACGGTGCTCCTCTTCGGGGCGGAAGCGGGCAGCACGACCTTTGTCGAGCTGGAACCCGCGGAGCTGGTTTCCGCGACGCTCAACGGCGTTCCGGTGGATCCGGCCGCTCTCGCGCAGGAGCGGCTGACGCTGACCGGGCTCGCCGCCGCCAACGAGCTGGTGGTCGAGGGCGAGATGCGGTACTCGAACACCGGCGAGGGACTGCACCGCTTCGTCGACCCGGCCGACGAGCGCGTGTACCTGTACGCCCACATGTTCCTCGACGGGGCGCGCCGGATCTTCCCCTGCTTCGACCAGCCCGACCTGAAGGCGCCCGTCACGGTGAGCGTCACGGCGCCGGAGGGCTGGCTCGTCGCCGCCAACGGCGAGCGGGCGGGCGCGGTGGAGGGCGGCCGGTGGCGGTTCGCGCCCACGAAGCCGCTGTCCACGTACCTGATCTCGTTCATCGCGGGGCCCTACCATGCCCGGACGGACTCCCACGACGGCATTCCGCTCGCGCTCTACTGCCGGCAGGCGCTCGCCGAGCACCTCGACGAGCAGGCCGGCGAGCTCTTCACGATCACCAAGCAGTGCCTCGACCGCTACCACGAGCTCTTCGACGTCCGGTATCCGTTCGGCCACTACCAGCAGGCGTTCGTGCCGGAGTTCAACTTCGGCGCGATGGAGAACCCCGGCATCGTGGTCTTCCGCGACGAGTACATCTTCCGCTCCGCGGTCACCGACGCCGAGCGGGAGCAGCGGGCCATGGTGGTCGCCCACGAGATGGCGCACCAGTGGTTCGGCGACCTGGTCACCATGGCGTGGTGGGACGACCTCTGGCTGAACGAGTCGTTCGCCGAGTATCTGGGCACCCGGATCACCGCCGAGGCGACCCGGTTCACCGAGACCTGGACGACCTTCGCGATGCAGCGCAAGGCCTGGGGGCTGCGCGCCGACCAGCGGCCCTCGACCCATCCGGTGGCGCCCAGCGACGTCGACGACACCGCCCTGGCACTGCTCAACTTCGACGGCATCTCGTACGCCAAGGGCGCCGCCGTGCTCCGCCAGCTCGTCGCGTACGTCGGGGACAAGGCGTTCCTGGCCGGGCTGAACGAGCACTTCGCCGCGCACGCGTACGGCAACGCCACCCTCGCCGACCTGCTCGGCGCCCTGTCCCGGGCCAGCGGGCGCGACCTGACCGCCTGGGCCGAGGTGTGGTTGCGCCGGGCCCAGGTCAACACCCTGCGCGCCGAGGTCGAGCGGGGCGGCGACGGCCGGTACGCGCGGGTCACGATCGTGCAGACGGCTCCCGAGGACTATCCGACGCTGCGCCCGCACCGGCTCTGCGTGGGCCTCTACGACCACGGTACGGACGGCGTGGTGACCCGCCGGCGCCTGGTCGAGGTCGAGGTGGACCCGGAGGTGGACGGCGGGCGGACGCCGGTTGCCGAGCTGACCGGGGAACCCGCCGCCGACCTGCTGCTCGTCAACGACGGGGACCTCACGTTCGCCAAGGTCCGGCTCGACCCGGACTCGGCGGACGCCGTACCCATGATGTTGCCGCTGCTGGAGGATTCCCTGACTCGCGCGCTGGTGTGGAGCGCGGTGCTCGACGCCGTCATCGACGCGGAACTGCCGGTGGCGGAGCTGGTCACGCTGGTGCTGGCCGCCCTGCCGGTGGAGCGGGAGGTGGCAGTCGTCGAGGACGTGCTGCAGCTGACCCGCACGCTGGTGGACCGGTATCCCACGCCGGAGACCCGGCCGGCCGCCCTGGAGCTGCTCGCGCAGGCCTGCGACCGGCTCGTGGCGGCCTCCGAGCCGGGCAGCTCGCGCCAGCTGGCGGGCCTGCGCGGCCTGATCGGCGCGAGCGTCGACACCGTACGCCTGGAAGGCTGGCTGGCCGGCGAGAACGTGCCCGAGGGGGTGGCCGTCGACGCGGACCTGCGCTGGCTGATCCTGTCCCGCCTGGTCGTGCTGGGTGCCGCCAGGCCCGAGCGGATCGAGGCGGAGCTCGCGGCCGACCGTAGCGCCCTCGGAGAGCAGGCGGCGGCCCGGTGCCGGGCGGCGCTGCCCGACGCCGGGGCCAAGGCGCGCGCCTGGGAGCTGATCCTGCACGACCCGGAGGCGTCGAACCGCATCCTGGAGGCCACCGCGCTCGGTTTCTGGCAGCCGGAGCAGCTCGACCTCGTCGCCGGGTACGCCGAGCGCTACTTCGCCGAGCTCCCGGGGCTGCTGGAGCGGCGTACCGGGATGACCGGGGAACGGGTGGCCGTCGCGGCGTACCCGAGGGTGGTGGTGTCGCCGGACACCCGCCGGTTCGCCGCGGAGCTGCTGGCC
This sequence comes from Couchioplanes azureus, assembly GCF_014648355.1. Taxonomy (GTDB): domain Bacteria; phylum Actinomycetota; class Actinomycetes; order Mycobacteriales; family Micromonosporaceae; genus Actinoplanes; species Actinoplanes azureus. The sequence continues at coordinate 220,916 of NZ_BMQY01000010.1, read as the reverse complement.
ACGCCCGGCCTCTCGGCGATCGTGCGCCGGGTCGTGACGGACGGCGACGACGACGTCCGTCGGGCGCTCCGGGCGCGGGGTGCCTGATTCCGCCCCTCGACTCCGGTGCGAGCCGTTAGCCTCGCAACTACGGGGGGTGGGCGGTGGAATGGTCCGACGAGTTGTCCGGCGGCCTGCTGCAGGCCGCCCCGGACGCGATCCTGGTTCTCGACGAGGGCCGCATCGTCCTGGTCAACGACCGGGCCGAGGAGGTCTTCGGGTGGTCCCGCGCCGACCTGCTGGGCCGTGACGTCGAGGTCCTGCTCACCGAGGCGGCGCGCGAGGCCTTCACCGGCACGGCGGGCACGCTCGTGGCGCAGGCACGCCGCCGGGACGGCGCCGAGTTCCCCGCGGAGGCCTCGCTCGCGGTCGTGGAGGTGCCGCGGGGCCGTCTCACCGTGGCGATCGTCCGGGACGTCACCGGGCGGCACCAGGACAAGGCCGCCGCCCACAGCCAGCGCGCCCAGCGGCTCGAGGCGTTGAGCAAGCTCGCCGGCGGCATCGCCCACGACTTCAACAACATGCTCGGCGTGATCGTCAACTATGCCACCTTCGTCGTCGAGGAGACGGAGTCGCCCACCCCGGACGTCGCGGCCATCGCGGCGGACGCGCGCCAGGTGATCAAGGCCGGCGAGCGGGGGACCGGGCTGACCCAGCAACTCCTGAAGTTCGCCGGGCGCGGGGCGGTCCGCCCGCAGCTCACCGACCTCAACGACGTGGTGGCGGCGGCCGAGGAAGCGATCCGCGGCGTGCTCGGCACGGACGTCAAGCTGATCATCCGGCCCGGCGCCGCCCTGCCGCCGGTGACCTGCGACCCCGCCCAGATCGAGCAGGTGCTCGTCAGCCTCGCGGCCAACGCCCGCACCGCCATGCCGTCGGGCGGCAACCTGGTGATCGACACCGCCGGCGCGCACCTGTCGGCGAACGAGCACCCGGAACTCGGGGCCGGTGAGTACGTACGGCTGCGGGTGACGGACTCGGGCGCCGGCATGACACCGGACGTCCTGGAGCGCGCGTTCGAGCCCTTCTTCAGCACCAGGCCCAAGAACGAGGCGGCCGGCCTGGGGCTGGCCACCGTGTACGGCATCGTCACGCAGGCCCGGGGGAGCGTGAGCCTGGCCTCCGAGCCGGGGATGGGCACCACCGTGACCGTGCTGCTGCCGGCCGCGGAACGCGCGGAACCCGAACCGGAGCCCGCGGCCGGGCCCGCGGTCGCCGCCGGGTCCGGCGAGACGCTGCTGCTGGTCGACGACGCGGCGGCCCTGCGCGACGAGGCGGCGCGGATCCTCTCCGGGGCGGGTTACCGGGTGCTCGCGGCCGACGGCGGCGCCCAGGCGCTGGAGCTGGCCCGGCTGCACGACGGCGCGATCGACCTGCTGCTCAGCGACGTCGTGATGCCGGGCATGCTGGGCAGGGACCTGGCCGACCGGCTCACCGGCGTACGCCCGGACACCAAAGTCCTCTACATGTCCGACTACGCGCAGCCCGTGCTCGCCTCCCAGGGGACGCTGGATCCGGGCGCGGCGCTGGTCGAGAAGCCGTTCACGGCCGAGGACCTGCTGACCGCCGTCCGCAAGCGCCTCGACGGCTGACCGGCCGCCTGATCTAGGATGCGCCGATGCGACGGCGGCGACGGATCGGCATCATGGGCGGGACCTTCGACCCGATCCACCACGGTCACCTGGTGGCGGCGAGCGAGGTGCAGAGCCGCTTCGAGCTGGACGAGGTCGTCTTCGTACCCACCGGGCAGCCGTGGCAGAAGGGCCAGGTCAGCCCCGCCGAGGACCGCTACCTGATGACCGTCGTCGCGACCGCCTCCAACCCGCACTTCCACGTCAGCCGGGCCGACATCGACCGCGACGGTCCCACCTACACCGTGGATACGCTGCGTGACCTGCACGCCGTCTACGGTCCGGACGCGGAGCTGTTCTTCATCACCGGCGCCGACGCGCTGGCGCGGATCCTGTCGTGGAAGGATGCGCTCGAGATGCTCTCGCTGGCGCACTTCGTGGGCGTCACCCGGCCCGGGTTCGAGCTTTCCGATGCGCACCTGCCGGCCGACACGGTCACTCTGGTGGAGGTCCCGGCCATGGCGATCTCGTCGAGCGATTGCCGCTCCCGGGTCGCGAAGGGCCAGCCCGTCTGGTACCTCGTACCCGATGGTGTGGTGCAGTACATCGCCAAACGGCATCTCTATCGCGAATAACAACCCTCTTCTGGTTGTTTGTCCGACTCGGGTTGTCATACCTGTGTGAGACGCTAGTACCTCTGAAACCGAACGAGGGGAGACCGGTGCCCGTCACCGACCGCGCCCGCGAGCTCGCGTTGACGGCGGCCCAGGCCGCCGCCGACAAGAAGGCGCAGGACATCGTCGTCATCGACGTCGCCGAGCAGCTCTACATCACCGACGCGTTCGTCATCGCGTCGGCGTCCAACGAGCGGCAGGTGATCGCCATCGTCGACGCCGTCGAGGAAGCTCTGATCAACCTTCCGGAGAAGGCCAAGCCGGTCCGCCGGGAGGGCGAGCGGCAGGGCCGCTGGGTGCTGCTCGACTACGTCGACATCGTCGTGCACATCCAGCACGCCGAGGAGCGGGAGTTCTACGCCCTCGACCGGCTGTGGAAGGACTGCCCGACCATTCCGTTCGTCGACCGGGACATGGTCGAGGCCGACTCCTCCGGCGTGGCATGACCACCACCCGCCTCGTCGTCTGGCGGCACGGCAACACCGACTGGAACGCGGCCGGCCGCGTCCAGGGCCAGACCGACGTCCCGCTCAACGCCCTGGGCGAGCAGCAGGCCGTCGACGCGGCCGAGCTGCTCGTCCGGCTGCGCCCCGGCGCGCTCTTCTCCAGCGATCTGCGCCGTGCCGCGGACACTGCGGCCGCCCTCGCCGCCCTGACCGGCCTGTCCGTCCGGCGCGACGAACGGCTGCGCGAGCGCCACTTCGGCGCGTGGCAGGGCCTCACCATGGCCGAGGTCGCCGAGACCCGGCCCGAGGAGCACGCCGCCTGGAAGGCCGGCGCCGACGTGGTGGGCGGCGGCGTCGAGACCCTGGACGACCTCGCCAAGCGGGTGGGCGACGCCCTGCAGGCCGCGGTGGACGCCGTTCCGGCCGGGGGGACCGTCGTGGTGGCCACGCACGGCGGGGCCGCCCGCCACGGCGCCGGTCACCTGCTGGGCTGGCCCCGGGAGCAGCTGCGGACCCTGCGGGCCCTGCAGAACTGCCACTGGAGCGAGCTCAGCTACGACGACGCCCGGGGCTGGCAGCTCGCCGCCTACAACGTCGGCCCGTTCGCCGACCGGCCGGCCCCGTCGTCGCTGTGATCTTCCGTCCCCCCGTGGGAACGGATCACCGGCCGGTAGCGTCCAAGGCATCATGATCAGTCAACGCATGACCCTCGTTGCCACGACTCTTCTCGCGCTGTCCGTCGCGGGCTGCGCCAACGGAGCCGGCTCCGGCTCCGGGGCCCCGGCGGGCGCACCCGCCGCCGAGACCCCGTCGTCCGCGCCGGCCCCGTCCGCCCCCGCGGCGTCCGCGCCGTCTGCCACCACCGGCCAGGGATCGAGCGCGAAGCCGCCGGCCGCGGGCGGCAGCCGGACCATCTCCGGCAAGATCACCGCCGGTGTCGAGCCCAACTGCCTGCTGCTCGGCGACAACCTGCTGGTCTTCGACCAGGAGTCGCTGCGCGCCAAGGCCAAGGTGGGCGCCAGCGTCACCGTCACGGGCCGCTCCGAGGCCGGCATGATGACCACTTGTCAGCAGGGCACGCCGTTCATCGTCGCCACTATCCGCGCGAAATAGGCGACCATCAGTTACGGTGCCCGCATGCCCGTCGCGGTCGTCACCGACTCCACCGCGTACCTGCCGTCCGAGCTGGGCGGCACCTATGACCTGACCGTCGTGCCCCTCACCGTCGTCATCAACGGCGACGAAGGGCTCGAGGGGGAGGAGATCTCCCCGGCCGAGGTGGCCCGCGCGCTCGGCGCCCGGCGCTCCGCCGTCAGCACCTCACGGCCCGCCCCGGAGCAGTTCGCCCGCGCGTACCGCAAGGTGCTGGACGCCGGCGCCGACGGGATCGTCTCCGTGCACCTGTCCGCGAAGCTGTCCGGGACGTACGAGGCGGCCGCGCTGGCCGCCGCCGCCATCGGGCCCCAGATCGAGGTCGTGGACAGCCAGACGACCGGGATGGGGCTGGGCTTCGCGGCCCTGGCCGCGGCCACCGCGGCGGACCGGGGCGGCACGCTGGAATCCGTACGGCGGACGGCCGTCGAGCACGCCGCGCAGGTCAGCACGCTCTTCTACGTGGACACCCTGGAGTTCCTGCGGCGCGGCGGCCGCATCGGCGCCGCCTCCGCCCTGCTCGGCACCGCCCTGTCGGTGAAGCCCATCCTGCACGTGGTCGACGGCGCCATCGTCGTCCGCGACAAGGTCCGCACGGCCGGGCGAGCCCTCGCCCGGCTCGTGGACCTGGCGGTGGAGGCGTCCGGCACCGGCGAGGCCGACATCGCCGTCCACCACCTCGGCGCGAGCGACCGGGCGGCGGCGCTGGCGGACGCCGTCTCGGCCCGGCTCGGCGACCGGCTCCGCGACTGCTACATCACCGAGATCGGTGCGGTCGTCGCCGCACACGTCGGCCCCGGCCTCGCCGGCGTCGTGGTGCACCGCAGGACCTAGGGCCAGCGCTCGCCGCGCCAGCGTTCGGGTTCGAGTCCCTGGGCCGTGAGGTGCCCGCTGATCTCCGCCCACGGGCGCACGGTGTCGCCGCACTGCACCTCGTCGGCCCGGGGCAGCAGCGCCGGCCCGTCCGACGGCCACAGCGCGCGGGTCCGCCCGTCCGGCGTGATCAGCAGCTCGGCCGCGAGCGGCAGGCGCTCGGCCTGGCGGGCGTAGCCCCAGGAGGCGAGCACGGCCTCGGCCCGGCGTACACAGATCCACCAGGGCGTACCGGGCTGCGCGGAGTAGGGCACCGTGCGGCCGCGCTCGTCCGGGACGTACGCCATCGGGGAGATGGCCCGCGGCGAGCGCAGGAAGATCGCCTCGGCCCGGGCGAACAGCTCCGGCAGATGGTCGCTGCCGTCCGCGGTGACCAGCAGCGTGCCGCGCTCCGGAGCGAAGGCCACCGGGCGACCGCCGACCTGCCCGGCCAGGCCGGCGAGCCAGCCGTCGAGCAGCAGGTGCGAGGTCCAGTACGCGTCGCCGTCGTCGACGAACTGCACGACCACCGGCTCGTCGGCGGCGCCGAGCAGCTTGGCGCCCGTCAGGTTGGCCCGGGCGGCGGCGAAGACCTCGTCGTCGGTGACACCCCAGCCGTGGGCGGCGTTGACGTACGTCATGGTGTCGGGCTGGTCGACCACCACGTACTCGGCCAGGAACGGCCACGCGGGACGGTGCAGCGGCGTCGTGACGTCGGCCGGCGGGGTCACGCCCCGCACCACGGGACGCAGCAGCGGGCGCGCCTCGGCCCAGGTGGCGGGCAGGCCCGGCGCCCGCAGCACCCCGGCCACGAAGTCGGCGACGTGCCCGCGGCGGACCTCACCGAGCCGCAGCACGGTCGGCTCGTCGTCACCGGGACGGGTGAAGCGCACGGTGAAGGATGCGGAGTGGTAGCGGGCCTGCCGCACGCCGGCCCGCCGCAGCCGCCTGACGACCTGGCAGGCCAGGCGTGCACGGGCGACACTCCGCAACCAGCCCACGGCACTCGTGCCCTTCCGCGTGTCGGTGGGCGCCGACCCTATCTCCTCGCCGTGGTGACTGTCACGACCGTCGCCTCCAGGTCGTCGTCGGTGTGGATCGACGGGTGCAGGCCTGCCGCCCGTACCGCCGCGGTCGCGGGGTCGATCTGCTCCTCGGTGATCTCCGACAGCAGCAGGCCGCCGGGAGCCAGCCAGCCGGCGGCCCCGGCGACCACGGCGCGGAAGACCTCCAGCCCGTCCTCGCCGCCGTCCAGGGCGGTGTGCGGCTCGTGCAGGCGGGCCTCGGCGGGCAGGAAGGGGATGTGCCGGGTGGCCACGTAGGGCACGTTCGCGAGCAGGACGCCGATGCGGCCCCGCAGTCCGCCGGGCAGCGCGGCGAAGAGATCTCCCTCATGGACACCCGCGCCGAGATTGTCGCGGGCGCAGGCGACGGCGGCGGGGTCGCTGTCCGCGGCGTGCAGCTCGACGCCGGGCACGCGGTGGCGCACGGCCAGGCCCAGGGCGCCCGACCCGCAGCAGAGGTCGACGACGACGGTGCCGGGGACGGCGCGGGCGGCGGCCAGCCGGACCAGCAGCTCGCTGCGGACCCGGGGGACGAAGACGCCGGGGCGCAGCCGGACCCGCACTCCGCAGAAGTCGGCGTACCCGACGACCTGTTCGAGGGGCTCGCCGCCGGCGCGGCGGCGTACCGCCTCGGCCAGGGCGGCGGCGTCCGGGACGGCCTCCGCGAGCACCGCGGCCTCGTCCTCGGCGAAGACACAGCCCGCGGCGCGCAGCCGGGTGACCGCCTCGGCCAGCTCGGCCGGTAGCACAGACTTCATCGGACTCCCGGGTTTTCCACAATGCGCCGCCGTCCACAGACGGCGGCGCGGACCATGATGGCGAAACCCTACGGTCGCGGCGTGCATGAGGAGAACAGCCCCGAGGATCCGGTACGCGCCAGGCTGAGAACGGTGCTGGCGGCATCTCCCGTGCCTTCGCCTTCCTCAGCTCTGTGGCGTTCGCCTTCGTCCGCTCCTTCGGGTTCGCCGTTGTCGGGCGCTTGCGCCTCGCCTTCGTCGGCCCCGTGCCCTTCGCCTCGGGAGTGGCCCGACGATGTGATCCTTGCCGGCGCGGCGCCGGAGCCGGCTGCCCCTGCGCCTGGTCCGGTGGAGGTCGATCTTGCCTGCCGGCCGCCCTGGAGCGGGGAGTCGGCGGGCGCCGAGACCGCGCTCGGCGGTGCCGGTGCCTTCGGAGAGGGCGCTCCGCGGCTCGGCCTCTTCGATCCCGGTCGGCGGGGTGTCCGGGCGCTTGCGGCCGTGGCGGTCGTGGTCGTGCTGATCGCGGCGGTGCTCGCCTGGCGCGCGCGGCCCCGCGTCGATCCGGCGGTCGCGCCGGTCGCCGCCGATTCCACCCTGGACGGGCCGGGAGCCGGTGGTGCGGTGGCCGCCACGTCCTCCGGGCCCGCCGAGGTGGTGGTGGCGGTCGGCGGCAAGGTGCACAGGCCGGGCCTGGTGCGGTTGGTGCCGGGCGCGCGGGTGGCCGACGCGGTGCGGGCCGCCGGCGGTGCCCGGCCGGGCGTCGACGTGGCGCCGCTCAACCTGGCCCGGAAGGTGGTGGACGGCGAGCTCATCATGGTGGGCGTCCCGCAGCCGCCGGGCGCCGCCCCGGCCGGTGCCGGCGTTTCCGCGGCGGCCGGTGGCCTCGTCAACCTCAACACCGCCACGCTGGCGGATCTGGACGCCCTCCCGGGCGTGGGCCCGGTGCTGGCCCAGCGCATCCTCGACGCGCGCGACGCCCAGGGCGGCTTCCGCGCCGTGACCGACCTCCGCAAGGTCGACGGCATCGGGGCGGCGCGCTACGAGCAGCTCAAGGACCTGGTGACCGTATGACGGCACCGGATCTGCGGCTCGCCGGGTTCGCCGTCGCGCTCTGGCTGGCGGCCCTCGCCGCGCTGCACCTGTCGTTCCGCGGCGGGCTCGGTGTCGCGGCCGTCGCCTTCCTGGCGGCCGCGGTGACACCTCTGCTGCGTTTCCGGCGGGCCGTGCGGTTCCTGACGGCATCCCTGCTGCTCGGGGCGGGATGCGGAGCCGCCGCGACGGCCGCACGGGTCGCGGTGCGCGAGGCCGGTCCGCTGGCCACTCTGGTCGCCGCCGGCGCCACCGTACGGGTGGAGCTGACCGTGCGCGACGACCCGCGCGCGATCGACGGCTCGCCGGGCCTGCCGCCGACCTATCTGGTGCCGGTGGACCTGACCGGCGTGCATCCCGAGGACGCCCCCTCGATGCGGTTGTCGGCCCGGGCCCTCGTGCTCGGTGCGGACCCGTCGTGGCGGCCCCTGCTGCCGGGCCAGCGGGCGTCGGCCACCGGGCGGCTGCTGGCGCTGCGGGGCGGTGACCTGCGGGCCGCCGTCGTGTCGGTCAAGGACCCGCCGAGCCTCATCGGCCGGTCGTCCCCCGCGCAGCGTGCGGCCGGCTTCCTGCGGGCCGGGCTGCAGCGTGCCTGCGCGCCGCTGCCGGACGACGTCGGCGGGCTGCTGCCGGGGCTGGTCGTCGGAGACACGAGCCGGATGGACCCCGCCCTCGAGGAGGACTTCCGCGCGACCGGCATGACGCATCTCAACGCCGTCAGCGGCGCCAACGTGGCGATCATCCTCGGCGTGGTGCTGTTCGCCGTCCGGTGGGCCCGCGCCGGACCCGTCGTCACCGCGCTGATCTGCGCCGCCGCCCTGGTGGGCTTCGTCATCCTCGCCCGCCCGTCGCCGAGTGTCGTGCGGGCCGCGGCGATGGGTGCGATCGGGCTGCTCGGCCTCGCCGCGGGACGGCCGCGCGCGGCGGTGTCCGCGCTGGCCGCCGCGGTCGCGGCGCTGGTCCTGGTGGATCCCGAGCTGGCCGGCGACGTCGGCTTCGCCCTCTCGGTGCTGGCGACGGCCGGGCTGCTGCTGATCGCACCGGTGTGGCGCGACGCGTTGCGGCGGCGCGGATGGCCGGTCGTGGCGGCCGATGCGCTGGCGGTTCCGGCCGGCGCCCAGGTCGCCTGCGGCCCCGTCGTGGCGGCGATCTCGGGCAGCGTGAGCCTGGTCGCCGTGCCGGCGAACCTCCTGGTCGTGCCGGCCATCGCCCCCGCGACGCTGCTGGGCGTCTCGGCCGCGGTGCTGTCGCCGGTCTGGCCGGCCGGCGCCGAGTTCGCGGCCTGGGCGGGACAGTGGCCAGCCCGGTGGCTCGTGCTCGTCGCCACGCACGGCGCCCGCGTGCCGGCCGGGGCGGTGCCCTGGCCGGGCGGCGTGGCCGGGGCGCTCCTGCTGGGTGCGCTCACCGTCGCGTTGCTGGTCGCGTCCCGCAGGCCGGTGGTGCGGCGGCTGGTCGCGGTCGTCGCGGCCGCGGCGATGCTGGGCGCCCTTCCCGTACGGCTGCTGGCATCCGGGTGGCCGCCGGCGCGCTGGATCGTGGTGACGTGCGACGTAGGTCAGGGCGACGCCGTGGTGCTGCCGGCGGGCGACGGCCGGGCGGTCGTGGTCGACGCCGGCCCCGAGCCGGGTGCGGTGGACCGCTGCCTGCGGCGGCTCGGCGTCCGCGAAGTGGCGCTTTTCGTCGTCAGCCACTTCCACGTCGACCACATCGGCGGCATCGCCGGGGTCTTCCGGGGCCGTACGGTCGCCGCGGTGGTCACCCCCGACTGGCCCGAGCCGCCGGGCGGTCGCGCCGCCGTCGCCGCCCAGGCCGCCGCCGCCCGGGTGCCGATGGCCGCGGTGCGCCCGGGCTGGACGTATGCGACAGGCGGCCTGGCGATGACCGTCATCGGGCCGCTCGAACCGTTGCACGGCACCAACTCGGACCCGAACAACAACTCCCTCGTGGTGCGGGCCCGGGTGGCCGGGCGGACGGTGCTGTTGCCGGGCGACGCCGAGACCGAGGAACAACAGGAACTGCTCCAGCGCCTCGGTCCCCGGGCGGTGCGTGCCGACGTGCTGAAGGTGGCGCACCACGGGAGTGCGTACCAGTCGCCCGAGTTCGTGGACGCCGTGGACCCGGCCGTGGCGCTGGTGTCGGTGGGACGCGGGAACGACTACGGACATCCCAATGCGGCGTTGCTGGCCCGGCTCGGGCGGGAGGGGGCGCGGGTGCTGCGTACGGACGAAGGCGGTGACCTGGCCGTCGTGCTGGCCGGCAACGGTCTCGCGGTCGCGGCCCGCGGCGACCCGGCGTGAGCTCGCTCACCACGGGCTCCCGCTGGTGTCACGTTCCCCGGTGGTGGTCCGTCCCTGATGCGACACACTGACAGCAGGGAGCGAGACGATGAAGGTTGCAGTCGCGGGCGGAACCGGCCTCACCGGCCGGCATGTGGTCGAGACCCTGTCCGCCGCCGGCCATGAGCCGGTGGTGCTGGCGCGCGGGCGTGGCGTCGACCTGGTGAGCGGCGCCGGGCTCGACGCGGCGCTGAACGGGGTGGACGTCACCATCGACGTCAGCAACGTGACGACGACGAGGCGCGCCGTCGCGGTCGGCTTCTTCGAGCGGGCGGGGCGCAACCTGCTGGCGGCGGCCGCGCGGGCGGGGGTGCGCCACCACGTCGTGCTGTCGATCGTCGGGATCGACCGGGTCAAGAGCGGCTACTACCAGGGCAAGCTGTGCCAGGAGGCGGTCGCCCGCGCCGGCGCGGTGCCGTGGAGCGTGCTGCGGGCGACCCAGTTCCACGAGTTCGCGGGCCAGTTGCTCGAGCGGGTGCCCGGGCCGGTCGCGGTCGTGCCGAAACTGACCGTGCAACCGATCGCGGTGCGCGAGGTCGCCGAGGCGCTCGTGGCGCTGGCCGGTGAGGAGCCGCGCGGAATGGCGGGAGACCTGGCCGGGCCCCGGGTGGAGTCGCTGGTCACGATGGCGCGGCGGCTCATCGCCGCGGGCGGCGCGCGGCGGCGGCCGGTGCTGCCGCTCTGGGTGCCGGGGCCGATGGGCAGGGGCCTGCTGCCGAGCGGGCCGGGAGCCCGCGGCGTGCAGACCTTCGACCAGTGGCTGGCGGAGCAGCGTCAGGATTCATGGTCGGCGGGGCGGTCGGAGTGACCCTGCCACGGCAAAGCCCGTGCCGCCCAGGCCGCCTACGACCGCGGACGCGACATCCGGACTCAGGGGGAGACGTCCCCGTGCGGGCCGACGGCCGGTTTCGGCGGGTCACCTCGTCGCCAGCAGGGCGTCGAGGTCGGTGGTGGCCTGAACGGTGTCGCGGAAGAGTACGGCTTGCATGCCGAACTCCCGGGCGCTCTGCACCAGGGCCGGCGCGTTGTCCACAAACACCGTCTCGCCCGGCGCGACGCCCATGCGCCGGCAGGCGAGCTCCCACAGCGCCGGATCCGGCTTGCTCATCCCCACCTCGTGCGAGTAGATCAGCTCGTCCACCAGGTCGCCGAAGCCGAACTCCCGATGCTCCCGCTCGCGCGCGCCGACGAAGCTGTTGCTCAGGATCCCCGTGCGGTACGCCGGGCGCAGCGCTCGGGCGTACGCGATCAGCTCGGTGTTCGGGACACCCAGATACTGCCGCCACATCTCGGCCATCACCGCGTCGACCTGCTCCCGGGTGAGCCCGAGCCGGTCGCGCATGGCCTTGTGCACCTCGTCCTCACTCACCCGGCCCAGCGCGCCGGCCGCCCACACGTCGGCCATGGCGGCGCCGATCGCCCCGTCGGCCAGGCCGAGCTCGGCCTCCCACCGCCGGTCGAAGTCCATCGGTTCGACCAGCGCCAGCACACCTCCGACATCGAAAACCACCGCACGAATCACCATGATCAAAAGCGTAGGGAGGAACGGCGGAGCGCTTCCATACGCAATGCTGCGTAGTGAGCGGTTCCCTTCACGGCGTGCATACGGAGCGACGCGCTCCGCAACGCCGGATATCCGAGTACCCATGGCGGCTCGATCGGCGGAAGGTTTTGCCGGCCAACCTCCGGCGTCTTCCCGGCCTCGGTGTCGTGGCACGCATGACTAGTTCGATCGGACGGAGAGTTCCGCCAGCCGTCGTGCGGCGTATTCCGGTTCCGGTACCCCGCAGGTCGCGGCTTCCCATGCCACGCCGGCGGTGGCCAGAGTCTGCTGCCAGGCGGCGCGCACGGCTCGTACCGCTTCCGGCGGCATGGCGTCCAAACGGACGTCACCGCCACGGTCGAGATCCAGCAACTGCCGGGCCGAGGCAAATCCCGGGCCCTGTGGCCACCCGACAGTCAACTCGTGCACGGTCGCCAGCGCATCGATCACCGCTGCCGGTCCGGCCTGTCCCGAGGCCGCCTGCCGTCGACGAACTCGTGGACCTGCACACCATCCACGTGCCTGCGTCCATCGTCGGTGGCTACCAGACGGGGGACGCCGATGCCGTGACTCGCGAGGTGGTTCAGCAGATCCAGTTCCCACTCCAGGGCGGCCAGGGAACGAGCAGACCGGCGTACGACCACCCGTCGCCCACCGCGACGCGCGAGGACGACCTCGTTGCGGGCTCCGCCCGCCAGACGCTCCACCAACTCGATGCCCGACCAGGCGGCGACCGACTCCGAACTCAACGCCACCATCTGATCATGCCGTCGCGGGCGCTCACTCCGCTGACGGGTTACCGGCGGGCCTGCCAGCGGTGCCGGATGCCCCCTCGCGCACCGCCGAGTGTCAAGGCCGGTAGCTCCGAAGCTGTTCCGCGGTCCTCGCCCGTAGTGCCGTGTGCGCCCTCGGCGCCACGAGGCTCACAGCCGGCAGGCTCCGAAGTTGTTCCGCGGCCGTCACTCGTAGCGCCGCGCCGCGGACTGGCGGGCGCGCTGCTGGTGGTCGTCCACCTGGCTGCTCGCCCACTGCTGCACCGTGCGCGGGCTCTGGAACATGCCAGGTTCGTCGATGGCGGCCCCGGACGCGTGCAGCGGACCCCCGACCCCGTCCATAGCCGCCGGGTCGACGACGAAGCCTTCCGCCCCGATCGGCGGTCCGGCCGGACGCTGCTGTTCGCCGTCGCGCACCGCCCATCGCTCCCCACCACCGTGCGGGAACGGCTCTCCACCACCGTGCGGGAACGGCTCTCCACCACCGTGCGGGAACGGCTCTCCACCACCGTGCGGGAACGGCTCCCCGCCACCGTGCGGGAACGGGGCCGGGCTGTCACCCCTGAGCGAGCCCGCACCGTCGTGAGTGAACGACGCCGCCGGGTCACGGTCGAACGAGCTCGCGCCTTCACCGGCGAAACGGCCGGCGCCGTCAGGGCTGAAACGGCCGGCACTGTCCGGGGCGAAGCGGCCCGCGCTGCCGGGCGTGAAGCGGCCCGCACCGTCGGGCGTCAAGCGGTCTGTGCTGTCGGCTGTGAAGCGGTCCGCGCTGACGGGCGTGAAGCGGCCGGGGCTCTCCGGCGCCCACCGGTCTCCGGAGACGGGGGGTGCCACCGGACCGTCGGCCGGCACACGTTCGAACGTCCTCGTCGGACCCTCTCCGACACGCGTCGGCCGTCCGCCTTCCACCCGCCCGGCTGTCGGCAACCCGCCGGCTGGAGGCAACCCGGCATCCGAAGGCAGTCCGCCACCCATCGGTAGCCCAGCCGGTCGCGTCGGCGGCGCGGCACTGACGTTCGCGATCAGCGACTCGGGAATCCGCACCGTCTCCGCACCCCGGGATCCCGGCTCCCGCCCGCCGAACTCCGCACCGCTGCGCCCCCCGCCCCCGGAAGTGCGCACCTGCGGCCTCGTCAGCGCCCCGGCCACGACGTCGTTCAGCTTGACCATCGCCGCGACGGTCACCGGCAGCACCAGCACGCCCCACCAGCTGACGAGCTCCGCCAGGGCCAGCAGGATGCCGAGGGCGACCGCTCCCTCGAGGAAGACGAAGCAGAGGAAGCCGCTGGGCGCCAGATACTGCAGCCCCAGCATCCGCGCGTAGAGCGGCTGCTGCCGCACCTCGTCGCGGGACAGCCCGGCACGGCGGGACCGCGTCATCGGGCACCTCCGGACTGCCGAGCCTGGGCCACCGCGAAGACCGCCTGCTCCAGCGCGTAGCCCCGGTCCTCGGCACCGCCCTTGACCGCGGCGTTGCAGTCGGCGGCGGCGCGCATCGCGTCGACCAGGCCCTCGGGGGTCCAGCCGCGGCTGCGCTCCTGGGCCTTCTGGATCTTCCACGCGGGCATGCCGAGGGAGCTGGCCATCTGGTAGGGGTTGCCGCGCCCGGCGGACGCCACCCGGGCGACCGTGCGCACGCCGTCGGCGAGCGCGTCGGCGATCGGCACGGGGTCGACCCCGACGTGCAGGGCCCAGCGCAGGGCCTCCAGCGCCCCCGGCACGTCGCCGACCATCGCGGCATCGGCCACGGCGAACCCGCTCACCTCGGCCCGCCCCTTGTAGTAGCGGGCGACCACGGCGGCGCTGATCCTGCCGTCGGTATCGGCGAGCAGCTGCGAGCACGCGGCCGCTATCTCGCGCAAATCCGTGCCCACGGCCTGCAGCAACGCGGACGCGGCGGCCTCGTCGCACCGCCCGCCATGGCGCCGGAACTCGTCGCGCACGAACGCGATCCTCTCCCGGTCGCCCTTGAGCTTGACGGCGGGCACCACGGTCGCCCCCGCCGACTTCAGCCCGTCGGCGAACGCCTTGCCCTTGGCCGCGCCGAGGTGGGCGACGACGAGCGTCACGTCGGGATCGGGACTCTTCGCATAGGAAAGCAGGGCGGAAGCGAGATCCTTGCGCGCATCCTGCCCACCGCGCACGACCAGCACGCGCCGCCCGCCGAACAGCGAAGGGCTGAGCATCTCGGCCACCTCGCCGGCGCTGAGCTGACCCGCCTCGTACTCCCGGACGTCGGCCCCGGGATCCTGCTCCCGCGCCGCCTCGACCGTCGCGGTGATCGCACGCGCGGCAAGCAGCTCCTCGTCACCGAGAACGAGGACGACGGGGGCGGGAGGTGCGCTTTTCACGTACAGAATCTTTGCATGTCGGTCCGACACTTCCGCGAGCCTCACTCCTGCGCGCAGCTGTCTGATCATCGAACGCGAAACCAGACATATCGGTAGGCTGCCATGCCCGCCGCGTGCACAACCGCCTCGATCAGGAGGGACGGCGCCGCCACGCCGGGAACGTGATCCGACGCACATCCCGACCGATAGCCGGGGGTCGAACCAAACACAAGGCCTAATTCGGGCGTGTCGGGGGTGGGGCTTTTTATAAGTACGGGCACAGTCCGGTCCCGTGACACACGGCCCGGCACCTGCCGTCCCGACCCTGGTCACGCGCGCATCCGCCGGAGTCGGTGGTCCCGCGTGCGCTCCACGCCTTTCGCCGACATCACGCCAGCTCTTCTCCGCCACGGCGACCGGACACCGTCAGTGATCTAGTCGGCGAGGGCGGGAGCGGCCCCGCACCACCCCCCGGATTCCATCGCCAGCGGTATGACGCCGGGCCGCGCGCCGAACCGCGCCGAACCGTGCGGGGTGGAACCGCGCCAGGCCGTGCGGGGTGGTTTGGCGCCGGGCCGAACCGCGCCGCGTGGAACCGCGCCGAACCGCGCAGGGCGGAACCGCGCCAAGCCGTGCGGGGCCGCTTTGCACCAGGCGGCGCGGGGCGGCTTCGCGCCGGGCCGAACCGCGCCGAACCGCGCCGGGCCGAACCGCGCCGGGTCACGTCAGGCCGAACCGCGCCGGCCCATGCTGGGTGGAGGTTGGTACGCACTGGGTCACGTGGGGTCGCGTGACCCCTGGTCGCGGCGCGCCGCGCCGAGTCGCGTCGGGCCGTTCTTGGTGGCGTCGGCCCGTGCTGGGTCAGGCCGGGTGGGATCGGCCCGGGACGAGCTGTGTCGGTTGTTGCCGGCCCGTGCTGGTTGCGGTCGCGGCGGGCGGGCCGCTTCCGGCGGCCCGGGAGGTGGAAACAGCTCAGGCACCGCTGGACTCGGAGAGTCCGGCGGTGCCTGGAGAGCGATCTACGACCCGGTCGGGCCCCGGGGGCGCGACCGTGGTTGGTCAGTGATCAGGCAGACAGCGAGGCGACCCGCTTGGCGATGGCCGACTTGCGGTTCGCCGCCTGGTTCTTGTGGATGACGCCCTTGCTCACGGCCTTGTCGAGCTGACGCGAGGCGTCACGCAGCAGAGCGGTGGCCGTCTCGGTGTTGCCGGCCTCGCTCGCCTCGTGCAGCTTGCGGATCACGGTCTTCAGCGACGACTTGACCGACTTGTTGCGCAGCCGGGCCTTCTCGTTCTGCCGGTTGCGCTTGATCTGGGACTTGATGTTCGCCACGCGACAGCCTTGTCCTGACTAGTTCGGATGATGTACTCGGACGGTGGCGACGGACGGCAAGCAGCAGCGCGTCACCACACGCGACGAACCAATGTATCAGGCCTGATCGGGCCCGCCCAAATCGAGCAGTCCACGGGGCCGGTTCGTCCCGGGGAACGTTAGCGGGTCGCCGAGGACCTCCGCAGCGGGGTGGCCTCCGGGTGGGCGCAGCGGACGGTGGTCGGCCACTCCGGGCGGTGCATCTGGCCGCGGACCGAAGGTCGGGCGAACTCTCGGCGCATGAGGTGAAAGGCCGCGCGGCGCGGGGTGGGAGCCAGGCGACATTCTCGGCGGCGGCCAGGTCAGGCGGTGTTCTCGGCGGGTGGGTGCCAGGTGCGCCGGGTGGCCAGCCAGGCCAGGGCCTGTTCGCCGCTGAACCTCTGGTGCTGGCGGCTGTGCGGTGAGGCGGTGCTCGGCCTTCCGGCCGCGCGGGTCAGCCAGTAGCCGCTCAGCGCCGCCAGTGCCCCGTCCACGCCAGCCGTCGGGGCCGCCCAGGGTGTCAGCAGCCGGTCCGCGTCGAGCCCGCTGGCGTACGCCGTGACCAGCAGAGTCACCGCGTCGAACCAGGGTGCGCCCAGGCACGGCCAGGTCCAGTCGCACAGCCAGGCTTCCCCGTACGCGTCGATCATGACGTTGTCTATCCGCAGGTCGCCGTGGAGCATTCCGGGTCCGGCGACCAGTGCCGGCAGCCCCTGCTCGAGATCCGCCAGGTCGTCGAGGCGCTCGCGGACCCACCCGGGTGCCGGGGGAAGCGGGGCCCGGCCGGCCGCGATCTCCGACCACCAGGACAGCTCGCCTCTCACGATGTCGCTCAGCTGCGGCAGCCCCGGGGTCGTCGGCCGGGACAGAGCCGCGGCAGCCGTGTGCCACGCCCGCAGTGCCGCCGCGAGGTCGTCCGGTTGCCAGGGGAGTCCGGGTACGCGTCCGTCGAGCGCTTGCATGCACAGCACGTAGTGACCTTCCGCCGTCAGCGTCCAGCGGGGCCGTGGTGCCCGTACGCCGGGAGGCAGCGCGGATGTGACGGCCGCCTCACGGGCGTAGGCATCGGCATCGGGGTGGTCCAGGGGAGCCGCCTTGAGGAACGCGCGGTCGCCGGCCGAGGTCTCCACGACGGCCGCGAAAGCCCTGGTGAAGCCCCCGCCTGCGGTGGCCGAGGCGGTCACCCGGGCGCCGAGCCGGGCCTCGATCGCCGCCCGCAGGGCCAACGGCAGATCCCCCCAATCCGGGCGTACGGCGGTAGCACCGTAGGCGACCTCGGGCAGCGATATCGGACGCATGCCCCCATCCTGCCTCCCCGCTTTTGTCGTACCCGGCTGGCAGGCTGTCGCCCATGAGAACGGACGACTTCTGGGCGGTCATCGACCGGGCGACCGCCGACCGGCCGGGTTCGCCCGGCGAGGTGGCGAAGCGGGCGGCCGCCGATCTGGCCGGGCGCGACCCCGCCGAGATCGTGGCCTGGGCCCGCCACCTCGACAAGGTGATGGCCGCCTCCGGCAAGGAGGATCTGTGGGCGGCGGCCTACCTCGTCAACGGCGGCTGCTCGGACGACGGGTTCGACCACTTCCGCGGATGGCTGATCGCCAACGGCCGCGAGGTCCTGGCCCGGGCCGTCCGCGACCCCGACTCCCTCGCCGACCTGCCCTCGGTTCGCGCCGCGGCGGCGACCGGCGCGGTGTTCGAGGCGGAGGAGGTGCTGACGATCGCCCAGGTCGCCCACCGGGAAGCGACGGGCGACGAGCTGCCGCCCGCCGAGGCCGCCCCGAACCGCCCGGACGCCTCCATGCTCTGGGACTTCGACGACGAAGAAGAGATGCGCCGCCGCCTGCCCCGCCTGTCCTCTCTCTTCCTCGAGCCCCCGGACTGAGCGACTCTGCTGTCTGGTTCCTCCGGGTTGGAGTGACTCGCCCCCTCCCGGTGCTGCGGGCGAGGGTGACGACGCCGGGAACGAATGGGGAAGATCGACGCCATGAGCACCCTTCGACAGGTCACGCCATGAGCACTCCTCGGCAGAACCCTGCGTCTCTGCGGGGCGCGGTTGTCGCGGTGAGCCGCAACGACGCCTATTCCTTCGGCAAGCCTCGGCGTGACGCGATCGAGCTGGTCACCGGTCTCGGCGTGCGTGACGACATCCACGCCGGCGTCACCGTGCGGCACCGCAGCCGGGTCGCCGCGGATCCGGCCCAGCCGAACCTGCGGCAGGTCCACCTCATCCACGCCGAGCTGCACGACGAGCTGCGGACCGTCGGCTACGACGTTGCCCCGGGCGCGCTGGGGGAGAACGTCACGACGATGGGGCTCGACCTCCTGTCGCTCCCGTGTGGAACGGTTCTGCGCTTCGGGCGCCCGCCTTCGGAGCCGTTTGCACCGTCCAGCAGCGGCACGAACGGCACCGGCCCGGCGGGGAGGGGCGGCCCGGGTGACGCAGGCGACGTTGTCGCCGTCGCCCGGCGGGCTTCGCTTGATCCGGCTACCGAGGGTGCCGTCGCGGTGCTTGCGGCTGTCGTCGCGGCCGAGGGTTCGCGGGATGGGACGGCCGACCCGCGGCCCGCCGTCGTCGTCACGGGGTTGCGTAATCCCTGTCAGCAGATCAACGGCTTCCGGGCGGGGCTGCTCAAGCAGGTGCTCGGCAAGGATGCGGACGGCAACCTGGTGCGCAAGGCCGGTGTCATGGCCGTCGTGCTGCGCGGTGGGACGGTTCGGCCGGGCGACGCCATCACCGTCGAGTTGCCGACCGTGGTCGCCCATCGGGCGCTGGATCGGGTCTGACCGATCAGGCCCCGGCTCTGCGGGCCCTCGGCTTTGCGGGCCCTCGGCTTTGCGGGCCCTCGGCTTTGCGGGCCCTCGGCTTTGCAGGCCCCGGCTTTGCGGGCCCCGGCGGAAGGAGCTGAGGGGCAGGGCGCGGTTCACATGCGCCGGCCCCGGGGCGAGGTGGGCTGAGGAGGTAGGTCGGCGGGAGCGGCCGCGCGTTCCGGTTGCCGTCGAGGGCGATTCGTGCGGCGGTCTGCTGGGCGGGCCGGGTTCTCGCCGAGCCGGGGAGGCCGGAGGATCGGGTCTTGTCCGGGGTGGGTTCGCGGCGTGGGACGATAGGAGGGCCGGACCTCGTGCCGGTTGCCAGTCGGCAGATCTGACCTGCTTGAACAGAACGGACGAACGTGCCTGGACCGCTCGACCCCGGCGTGAACATCATCGGAGCGACCGATCCGGGTCGCATCCGCAACTTCTGCATCATCGCCCACATCGACCACGGCAAGTCGACCCTGGCCGACCGGATGCTGCAGATCACCGGCGTGGTCGACCCACGGCAGATGCGGGCGCAGTATCTCGACCGCATGGACATCGAGCGTGAGCGCGGCATCACGATCAAGAGCCAGGCCGTGCGCATGCCCTGGGTCGTTCGCGCCGGCGAGCAGCAGGGTCAGTCCGCGGTCCTCAACATGATCGACACTCCCGGGCACGTCGACTTCACGTACGAGGTGTCCCGCAGTCTGGCCGCCTGTGAGGGCGCGGTGCTGCTGGTCGACGCGGCGCAGGGGATCGAGGCGCAGACCCTGGCCAACCTGTACCTGGCCATGGAGAACGATCTGCACATCATTCCCGTGCTGAACAAGATCGATCTGCCGGCCGCCCAGCCCGAGAAGTACGCCGAGGAGCTCGCCAAGCTGATCGGGTGCGAGCCCGGCGACGTGCTGAAGGTCTCCGGCAAGACCGGCGAGGGCGTCGAGCACCTGCTCGACGAGATCGTGCGGCAGTTCCAGCCGCCGGTCGGCGAGGCCGACGCGCCCGCGCGAGCGATGATCTTCGACTCCGTGTACGACGTGTACCGCGGCGTCGTCACCTATGTGCGGGTCGTCGACGGGCGGATCGAGGCCCGGGACCGGATCAAGATGATGTCGACCGGGGCCGTGCACGAGCTGCTCGAGATCGGGGTCGTCTCTCCGGAGATGGAGAAGGCCGGCGCGCTCGGGGTCGGTGAGGTCGGCTACCTCATCACCGGCGTGAAGGACGTGCGGCAGTCGCGGGTCGGCGACACCGTCACCGGCAACGGCCGGCCGGCTCGGGAGCCGCTCGGCGGGTACAAGGACCCGAAGCCGATGGTGTACTCCGGGCTGTACCCGATCGACGGCTCCGACTATCCGGCCCTGCGCGACGCGCTCGACAAGCTCAAGCTCAACGATGCCGCGCTCACCTACGAGCCGGAGACCTCCGCGGCGCTCGGGTTCGGGTTCCGGTGCGGCTTCCTCGGGCTGCTGCACCTGGAGATCATCGGCGAGCGCCTGGAGCGGGAGTTCAACCTCGACCTGATCTCCACCGCGCCGAACGTGGTCTATCAGGTGATCACCGAGGACATGCAGGAGCACGTCGTCACCAACCCGAGCGAGTTCCCGAACGGCAAGATCGCCGAGATCCACGAGCCGGTGGTACGGGCCACGGTGCTGGTGCCCAACGAGTACGTGGGCGCCGTCATGGAGCTGTGCCAGAGCCGCCGCGGCCACCTGCTCGGCATGGAGTACCTGTCCTCCGAGCGGGTCGAGCTGCGCTACACCCTGCCGCTCGCGGAGATCATTTTCGACTTCTTCGACCAGCTCAAGAGCAAGACCAAGGGGTACGCGTCCCTCGACTACGAGCCCTCCGGCGAGCAGGTGGCCGACCTGGTGAAGGTGGACATCCTGCTGCACGGCGAGCCGGTGGACGCGTTCAGCGCCATCGTGCACAAGGACAAGGCCTACAACTACGGGGTCACGATCGCGTCCAAGCTGCAGAAGCTGATCCCGCGGCAGCAGTTCGAGGTTCCCATCCAGGCGGCGATCGGCAGCCGGATCATCGCCCGGGAGACGATCCGCGCCATCCGCAAGGACGTGCTCGCCAAGTGCTACGGCGGTGACATCAGCCGCAAGCGCAAGCTGCTCGAGAAGCAGAAGGAAGGCAAGAAGCGGATGAAGATGGTCGGCCGGGTGGAGGTGCCCCAGGAGGCCTTCATCGCCGCGCTGTCGACCTCGGACGGCCCCGACACCAAGGGTGGCGGCAAGAAGTAGCCTGGCTCGGCGCAACCAAGCCGGCGGCGTCGCGGATCACGGATTCGCGGCGCCGCCGGCGTCTGCGGGTAGGGCTTCGGTCGGCGAGAGCGGAATCCCGTCCGGGCCGGGGGCCCGGTGCGTGGTCCGAGGGGGTGGATTCCACCCGGCGGGCAGGAAAGCGCCGCGAACCTCGTAAAGGGCCTTGAACTGCGCGGACGGCGTTGTGGCGGCCTTGGTGGCAGGGACTGGCTGAAAGGTTCCTGGCAATTCGGCGGTTTGATTTTTCGGGACCTCGGGAACTCTGCGGTGCGACGGACGCAACGAATGCACCACCCCCGAGGAGGTATTCCATGACTGTCACCGGCATCATCACCGCGCTCATCGTCGGCCTCATCATCGGCGCCCTGGGCCGCCTGGTCGTACCGGGCAAGCAGAACATTCCGATCTGGCTGACGATGGTCATCGGCGTCGTGGCGGCGCTGCTGGGCACCGTGATCGCCCGTGCCATCGGTGTGGCCGACACCAGCGGGGTCGACTGGACCGAGCTGCTGTTCCAGGTCGTCCTCGCCGCGCTGGGTGTGGCGCTGGTCGTCGGCATCGGCGGTCGTCGCGGCTACAGCCGCCGCTGACCTCGGGCCCCTCGGGGGCTTGGAGGAACCGCACCACCAGCAGACGCCGGGTCCTCAGGGACCCGGCGTCTCGGGTATGCGCCGGGAAAGCAGGCGCCACTTCTCAATACCGGAACTTGTGCTGCGCGCTGCGGCGGTTCACCCAGGCCGGGAGGGCGTCGACGTGCTCCAGGTGGGGCATCCGCTCGACCGGGTCGTGGGCCCGGGTCACGTCGCGGACGGTCACCACGAAGCCCTGGACGAGGCGGTCCCCGCGCAGGTCGCGGTAGGTGGCCTCGACGAGGATCTGGGTGTCGTCGGGGCGGCGCAGGGCGCAGTAGAGCACGCCGTCGCCGTCCTCTCGGAGGGCGCGGCGGACGTGGCTGGTGTCGTCCGGGTGGACCAGATCCGGCAGCGTCGCGAACGGCGGGAGCTCGTCGATGCCCATCAGGTCGTGCAGGGCGGGGCTGGCGTACCGGATGACCTGGTCGTCGTCCACCACCAGCATGATGTCTGCGGTGTTGCGGATGACCGCGCGCAGGTAGAGGTCGCTGTCGCGGCGGCCGACCGCGTCGACCAGGCTGATGCGGTCCAGGGCCAGGGCCGCCTGGCCGGCGAGGACCTCGAGGGCGTCGCGGCTGGCGGCCAGGACGTCGCGGCGGCCCTCGAGGACCAGGGCGCCGCCGCTGGGGCGGGCCACCGCCAGGGGTTCGAGCCAGAGCGGGCACACCAGCGTGCCGTCGCCGGCGTCATCTCGCGCCCGGGAGCCGGTCCGGGCGCCGGAGCCGGCCGGGGAACGGGACGGGTCGAGCCACCAGCTGCGCGGGCGGGGGCCGCTCGGCGCCGGGGGGAAGGCCTCCAGGGCGAGCTCGCGGTCGTCGGTCGCGAACACCACCCGCGTCAGGTCGTTCGGGTGCAGGAGCTGGGTCACCGCCCCGCGGACCGCGCGGTCGACGGCGACCTCGTCCGCCGCGGCGACCAGGGCCGCGCTGGCCTCGCGCAGCGCTCGTTCGCGGACCAGGGCGTGGCTGTTGAGCGTCACCGAGTCGGCGAGGCGGGTGATCGTCAGCACCAGGGTGAGGGCGGAGGCCACCGCGATGACCACGCCGTCGGTCACCGTGCCCGACACCGCCTCGACCATCAGGACCAGCGGCGGCGTGGCGACCGACACTCCCAGCAGCGCCGCCCAGCGACCCTGCCACGGGGCCGGGTGGGTCGGGATCGGGGTGGTCAGGCGGACCATGGACGGGTGCAGGGCGGCCGCGCCCCACGCGACGTAGAGCACCATGTAGCCGATCTCGCTCGGCCACCCTGGGGCCAGGCCGTACGCGACGTCGCTGACGAGCAGGCCGATCGCGCCCGTGCAGAGCAGCAGCGCGGACCAGTTCAACCAGGCGGCCGCCGCCAGCCGGACGGTGACGCCGATGAGCAGCAGCGCGCCGATCACGTCGGTCGCGGAGAGGGCGGCGAACCGGCCGCTGTCGCCGATCAGGAAGACCCATCCGACGAGCAGGGCCGCGCAGGCGGCCGCGAGCAGGTCGATGAGCCGCGCGCGACTCATGAGCAGGGCGCCTCTGCGGGTGAACTGCAGCAGTGCCAGCGCCACGAAGACGAACATCGTCAGGTAGCAGATCGCCGCGGCGTCGCGCGCGGCCAGCGCGTAACAGACGTCACCGACGGCGAGGCAGGTGATCGACGCGGCGAGCAGGAGCCAGGGTGCGAGGCGGGCCGGCCGGTGCCGGCTCAGCCCGACGGC
Organism: Couchioplanes azureus; assembly: GCF_014648355.1. Classification (GTDB taxonomy): domain Bacteria; phylum Actinomycetota; class Actinomycetes; order Mycobacteriales; family Micromonosporaceae; genus Actinoplanes; species Actinoplanes azureus. Next base: position 197,559 of record NZ_BMQY01000010.1, on the reverse strand, counting down.
GAAGGCTCCGACGCTCGCGGCTCCGAAGAGGATCCATTCCAGGGCTTGGAGCACGGAAGTAACTAGTACCAGGACGGTCGCTGTCTGTCCATGTCGATGTATACGCAGCGCTATGGACGGGACTGCTGTCCGCGACGACGCCGAGCGGGGTGGAGCCTCGCGAATACCCGGATGGACCGGACGTCGCCCCAGGTCAGCGGAAGACCTCGGCCACCACCGTGCCGCTGGCCACCCGGCGGTCACCGGTTACGGGCTGCCACTTTCCGTCCGGCGCCGTCCATTCGCGATCGGCGAAACGTACCCGTTCGAGGCCGGTGGATTCGGCGTGCGAGACCAGCCAGTGCGCGTAGCGCCAGCCCGAACTCGGGTCCTCGACGGCGACGGTGAGGTCCGTCGCCGTCGTCGCCGGGACGCCCCAGTCCAGGGCGAAGCCCTCCGCCAGGGCGGCCGCCGCGGCGGCGCCGCGCAGCGCGGGCTTGCCGCTGACCGTGCACTCGACGGCGCCGGTGGCCCGCCCGGTGAGCGCCCGGGCGAGCACCTCGGACTCGTCGGCCCACTTCTCGTACGCGTTCGGGAACGCCGACCGCTGCACCTTCTGTGCCGCGTCCGTCACCCGCATCTCGTCCCAGCCCTTGACCTTCTTGAGCGCGGAGTAGAACTTGTCCGCCGCGTACCGGGGGTCCTGGATCTTCTCCGGGGTGCCCCACCCCTGGCTGGGCCGCTGCTGGAAGAGGCCGACCGAGTCACGGTCGCCGGTCTCCAGGTTCTCCAGCTTGGACTCCTGGAAGGCCGTGGCCAGCGCCACCACGACGGCCCGCTCGGGCAGCTTGTGCCGCATGCCCACGGCCGAGATCGTCGCCGCGTTCGCCATCTGCACCGAGTCGAGGGCCACCTCGCCGTCGGCCCGGACCGTGCACTCCGGCCCGAGCCGCGGCATCTTGAGACCGCCGGTGAAGGACTTGCCGGCGAAGAACAGGCCGAGCGCACCGAGAAGGATGACCACCACGGCCACCGCGACCGGCTTCCGCTTCACCGCTGCCTCCCTCGTCGTTCGGACGACAAGCGTAGACAACGACCGCTCGCCGCTTACGTGACCGGCACCCAGCTCGCCGGGCGCTTCTCGCGGAAGGCCGTCACCCCTTCGCGTCCCTCGTCGGACTTGAAGTATGCCGCCGAGCGCTCGGAGAGCTCGGCGAGATCGGCGCGGATGGACCCGCCCGGGGGGCGGCGCAGCAGCTGCTTGGTGCCGGCCAGCGCGAGCGGGCCGCCCTTGACCAGGGAATCGCAGTACGCGCGCACGGCCGCGTCCAGCCCGTCGGCCTCGACCGCGGCGGTGACCAGGCCGATCTGCTCCGCCCGGGCGCCGTCGAACACGTTGCCGGTCAGATACAGCTCGGCGGCGGCCCGGGGCGCCAGCCGCGGCAGCACCGTGGCGCTGATCACGGACGGGATCACGCCGAGCCGAACCTCGGAGAAGGCGAACGTGGCGTCGCGGGTGCACACGGCGATGTCGGCGGCGGCGACCAGGCCGAGCCCGCCGGCCCGGGCCGGGCCGCCGACCCGGGCCACCACGGGCTTCGGGAACTCCCAGATCGCCGCGAGCACGTCGGCGAGCAGTTCGGCCGGCACCCGGCCGTTCTCCCGGGCCTCGGCGGTCTCCTTCAGGTCGGCGCCGGAGCAGAACACCGGGCCGGTGTGCGAGATCACCACCGCCCGGACGGCGGCGTCGGTCAGCGCGGCGCTGAGGCCGTTGAGCAGATCGGTCATGAGCTGGGAGGACAGCGCATTGCGATTCGAGGGGCTGTCCAGCGTCAGGGTGGTAACCCCGGCGTCGGTGACGGTACGGACCAGAGCCATGACCGAACCCTAACGGTGTCCGTGCACACTTGGCAGATGCCTGGTCCCCTGCCCGACGGCGAGCCCGTACCGGCCGACGGCTCGCTGCCCGCCGCGGCGCTGCGCGAGGCCGGGCGCAACGGCTTCGGCGTGTACGTCCACGTGCCTTTCTGCGCCAGCCGGTGCGGCTACTGCGACTTCAACACGTACACGGCGAGCGAGCTGGGCGGCGGGGCGAGCCGGGACGCGTACGCGGACACCGTGCTGCGCGAGCTCGCGCTGGCCGGCGGGATCCTGCGGGCCCCGGTCGACACGGTCTTCGTCGGCGGCGGCACGCCCACCCTGCTCGACCCGGGCGACCTCGGCCGGATCCTGGAGGGCATCGACCGCACCTGGGGCCTGGCCGCGGACGCGGAGATCACCACCGAGGCCAACCCCGAGTCGGTGACCCCGGCCTCGCTGCAGGCGCTGCGCAAGGCCGGCTACAACCGCATCTCGCTGGGCATGCAGTCGGCGTCGCCGGGCGTGCTCGCGATCCTGGACCGCCGGCACACCGCCGGGCGGGCGCCGCGGGCCGCCGAGGAGGCCCGGGAGGCCGGTTTCGACCACGTCAACCTGGACCTGATCTACGGGACGCCGGGGGAGACCGCGGACGACTTCGCCGCCTCGCTGGACGCCGTGATCTCCGCCGGGGTCGATCACGTCAGCGCGTACTCGCTGATCGTCGAGGACGGCACCCGGATGGCCGCCCGGATGCGCCGCGGCGAGCTGCCGTACCCGGAGGACGACGTCGCGGCCGATCGCTACCTGGCCGCGGAGAGCGTCCTCTCCGCGGCGGGTTTCTCCTGGTACGAGGTCTCCAACTGGGCGACGTCGGAGGCGGCACGCTGCCGGCACAACCGCCTGTACTGGACCGGCGGCGACTGGTGGGGGCTCGGCCCGGGCGCGCACAGCCACGTCGGCGGGGTGCGGTGGTGGAACGTCAAGCACCCTTCCGCGTACGCGAAGAGGCTGGCCGACGGGGTCTCGCCGGGGCTCGGCCGGGAGGTGCTGACCGGCGAGGACCGCCGGATCGAGGAGATCATGCTGCGGCTGCGGCTGGCCGAGGGCCTGCCGTTGGCCCTGGCCCGGGAGGACGGCGCGCGGCGGGCCCTGGACGCGGGGCTGCTGGAGCCGATCGCGTACGGACGGGGCCGGGCCGTGCTGACGCTGCGGGGCCGTCTGCTGGCGGATGCCGTGCTCCGCGACCTGATCTGACCCGTCCGCACGTCCGACCCGGCCGGGCGGCGCCGTCGAGTCCGGCGCCGCCCGCCGCGTCACTTGATCATCGTGATGCTCATCGGATAGTCGTACGGCTCGTTGTTGTTCGCCTTCACGCCGGCGATGACGCCGACGATCGTGCCGACCAGCCAGGCCGCGATGACCACGAAGATGCCGATGAAGATGCAGGCGAGGAGCCAGCCGACGACCGCGATGATCGCCCAGAGGATCTGGAAGTTCAGCGCCTTGATCGCCTCGGACCGCACCCACGGCGACTGGTTGCCCCGGACCAGCATGGCGATCAGCGGCGCGATCCAGCCGGAGACGCCGCCGCCGAGGAAGGCACCGGCCGCGCCGCCGAAGTGCGCGACCAGGACCCAGGTCTTGTCGTCGTTGCCCTGGCCGTAACCCTGCGACGGGTAGCCGGGCTGCTGGCCGTACCCGCCGGGAGCACCGTAGGGCTGGCCGGGCGGCGGCCCGCCGTACGGGGCGCCGGAACCGGGCGGCGGTCCGTATCCGCCCGCGCCGGAGGTGGGCGGCGGCGCGTACCCACCGGCGCCGGACGTCGGGGGCGGGGTGCCGTAGGTCGGGGGCTGGGGGGCTCCGTATGCCGGGGGCGGCGGCGGGGCCGACCCTTCGCTGCCCGGATAGGGGTTGAGCGGCGCGGTGGGGTCCGAGGGATTTCCCTCACCGGGCGGGCGCGGCGGTTCAGTCATGGCTGACACGGTAGGACCGCAGGTCGGCCCTGGCGAGGGCAACACCCGAGGTGGGTCCAAGAATAGACACTCGGCTAACCGGTGCCGGCATCATCGGTCGATCATCGCGCGCGGGCCCGGTGCGTCGTAGACTGGCACTCGACTCGACGGAGTGCCAGTGGACAGGGGGAGGGGTCATGGCTCTCGATGACCGCAAGCTCGAGGTGCTCCGTGCCATCGTCGAGGACTACGTCGCCACCCAGGAGCCGGTGGGCAGCAAGGCTCTGGTCGAGCGGCGCCAGCTGGGCGTCTCCCCGGCCACCGTGCGCAACGACATGGCCGTGCTGGAGGAGGAGGGTTACATCCGCCAGCCGCACACCAGCGCGGGCCGGGTCCCCACCGACGCCGGCTACCGGCTCTTCGTGGACCGGTTGTCGCGGGTCAAGGCGCTGAGCCCGGCCGAGCGCCGGGCCATCGAGCGGTTCCTCGCCGGCGCGGTCGACCTGGACGACGTCGTGCACCGCACGGTGCGGCTGCTCGCCCAGCTCACCCGCCAGGTCGCCGTCGTGCAGTATCCGAGCCTCTCGCGCTCGGCCGTGCGCCATCTCGAGCTGGTGCCGATCTCCAGCACCCGGATCATGCTCGTGATGATCGCCGACACCGGCCGGGTCGAGCAGCGGCTCGTCGAGCTGCCCGAGCCGACCCACCCCGACGACGTGCTCGACATGCGGCGCAAGGTCAACGCCAAGCTGACCGGGGTGAAGCTCGCCGACACGCCGCCGCTGGTGCAGGCGCTGGTCGACGAGTCGGCCCCGGAGAAGCGCAGCACGGTGGCATGCGTGGCCTCCGTGCTCCTGGAGACCCTGGTCGAGCGCAGTGACGAACGTCTCGCGCTGGCCGGGACGGCCAACCTGACCCGCGGCGGCGTCCTGGACTTCCAGGGCTCGCTGCGCCCGGTGCTGGAGGCCCTCGAGGAGGAGGTCATCCTGCTCAAGCTCATCGGCGAGGTGGAGCCGAGCACGACCCGGGTCCGCATCGGCGACGAGAACGAGATCGACAATCTGCGGGCGGCGTCGGTGGTGAGTACCGGTTACGGACCGGGTACGACAATCGTTGGTGGCCTCGGCGTGCTGGGGCCGACCCGGATGGACTACCCCGGCACCATCGCCACCGTGCGCGCCGTGGCACGCTACGTTGGCGATCTGCTGGCCCAGAACTGAAGCACGGCACTGACGCAAAGCGACGAAGGTTTCCGGCGCTTCACAGCGCGGGGCAGACATGAGGACTCGAAACCCTGTGGCGAAGGACTACTACGGAATTCTCGGCATCAGCCGCGAAGCCACCGACGACGAGATCAAGCGTGCCTACCGCAAGCTGGCCCGTCAGTACCACCCGGACGTCAATCCGGACCCCGAGGCGCACGAGAAGTTCAAGGACATCAACGCCGCCTACGAGGTCCTCTCCGACGACCAGAAGCGCCAGATCGTCGACCTGGGCGGCGACCCGCTCGCGCCCGGCGGCGGCGCGGGTGCCGGCCCGGGCGGTCCCGGCGGCGCCGGCCCGTTCGTCGGCTTCCAGGACATCATGGACGCCTTCTTCGGCACGGCCGCGGGCGGTGGCGGTGCCCGGGGCCCGCGGCCGCGCACCCGGCCCGGCGCCGACGCGATCCTGCGCCTGGAGCTCGACCTGGTCGAGACCGCGTTCGGGGTCGAGGCGCCGATCACGGTCGACACCGCGGTGCTCTGCACCCAGTGCTCCGGCGCCGGCACCGCACCCGGCACCCACCTGGCCACCTGCGAGACCTGCGGTGGCCGCGGCGAGGTCCAGTCGGTGCAGCGCACCTTCCTGGGCCAGGTCGTCTCGTCGCGCCCCTGCCAGAACTGCCAGGGTCACGGCACGGTCATCCCGCAGCCCTGCCCGACCTGCGCCGGTGACGGCCGGATCCGGACCCGGCGCTCGCTGACCGTCAAGATCCCGGCCGGTGTCGAGGACGGGATGCGGATCCGCCTGGCCCAGCAGGGCGAGGTCGGCCCCGGCGGCGGCACGGCCGGCGACCTCTACGTGGAGATCCACGAGCGCCCGCACGACGTCTACTCCCGCAAGGGGGACGACCTGCACTGCCGGGTCACGCTGCCGATGACGGCCGCCGCCCTGGGCACCCGGCTGACCATCAAGACCCTCGACTCGGAGGAGAACATCGAGGTCAAACCGGGCACCCAGCCGGCCTCGACCCTGCGGGTACGCGGCAAGGGCGTGCCGCACCTGCGCGGGCAGGGCCGCGGCGACCTCTTCGTGCACCTCGACGTGAAGACCCCGACCAAGCTCACCGCCGACCAGGAGCGGATGCTGCGCGACTTCGCCAAGACGCGCGGCGAGGACGTGGCCGAGCTGAGCAAGCAGGGCGGGTTCTTCTCGCGCATGCGGGACGCCTTCAACGGCCACTGACCGTGTCCGCACCCCTGTTCCTGGTCGACGACCTGCCCACTTCCCGGCGCTTCACGCTCTCGGGCCGGGAGGGCCACCACGCTGCCGACGTGCAGCGGCTGCGGACCGGTGAGGCGCTCATCCTCGCCGACGGGCGGGGCGGCTCGGTGCGCGCCCAGGTGACCGGGGTCGGCCGGGGCAGCGTCGACGTCGAGGTGGGGGAGCGTACGTTCGCCCCGGCGCCGGATCCGCGCCTCGTCGTGGTGCAGGGGATCGCCAAGGGCGACCGGGGCGAGCTCGCCGTGCAGGCGATGACGGAGATCGGGGTCGACGAGATCGTGCCCTGGGCCGCGTCCCGGTCGGTGGCGCAGTGGCGCGGCGACCGGGGCGTCCGGGCCCGGGAGAAGTGGGTGTCCACCGCGCGCGAGGCCGCCAAGCAGGCGCGCCGGCCCTGGCTGCCGGTGGTGTCCGGCGACCCGGACGTGTCCACCAAGCAGGCCGCCGCGCGGCTGTCGGCCGCCGCGGCCGCCTTCGTGCTGCACGAGGAGGCGACCGACCGGCTGACCTCGGCGAAGCTGCCCGCCACCGGGGAGATCGTGCTGGTCGTCGGCCCGGAGGGCGGGATCAGCGACCAGGAGGTGGGCGCGTTCGTCGCCGCGGGCGCCCAGCCGGTGCGGCTGGGTGACGCGGTGTTGCGGACGTCCACCGCGGGGGTGGCCGCCCTGGCGGTCCTGTCGGCGCTGCTCGACCGCTGGTGAGAGCCCGATCACGGTTCGCCGCCGCAGCTTAGGCTAGCCTCGCCTGCGCGCCCGCCCCTCGACGGAGCCGGCGAGTCCGCGACAGCGCGAAGGAGTCAGCGTGTCACCCCGCTCCGGCAGCCGCATCCTGCGCAGGACGATCGGCCGCAACGGCCGACGCCTGTCGGCCGGCACCGCGCTCATCGGCGTGTTCCAGGCCTGCGAGGCGGCCATCCCGGTCCTCGTCGGCGTGATCGTCGACCGTGCCGTCACGCCGGGCGACGGCGCCGCGCTGGCGCTCTGGGTCGCCGCGCTGGGCCTGGTCTTCGCCGTCCTGACCACGGCGTACCGGATCGGGTCGCGGCTGCTGGTGGGAGCGATCGCCGAGGAGGCGCACCGGCTCCGGGTGGAGGTCGCCGCGAGGATCCTGCATCCCCGCGGGATCCTCTCCGACCTGCGCGCCGGGGACCTGCTGTCCGTGTCCACCACCGATGCCGACAACACGTCGTACCTGCTCGACTACGTGCCCCGGATCGCCGGTGCCGTCGTGGCCACCGCGGTGAGCGCCGTGACGCTGCTGCTGATCTCCGTACCGCTGGGGCTGGCGGTGCTGGTCGCCACGCCGCTCGTGCTGATCGTGCTGCAGCTCGGCGCGCCGCTGATCACCAGGCGGGTCGCGCACCAGCAGGAGCAGGCCGGTCGGGCCACCTCGCTCGCCGCCGACCTGGTCACCGGCCTGCGTCCGCTGCGCGGCATCGGCGCCCAGGAGGCGGCCGCCGAGCGCTACCGCGCGGTGAGCCGCCGCTCGCTCGCCGCCACCCTGCGCGCCGCCCGGACACAGGGCGGCCATCTCGCCGCCTCGACCATCCTGAGCACGCTCGTGGCGTGCGGCATCGCGATCCTCGCCGGGTGGTTCGCCCTCACCGGCCGGATCACCGTCGGCCAGTTCATCGCCGTGATCGGCTCGGCGCAGTTCCTCGTCGAGCCCTTCGGGCTGCTGGCGGTCGTGCCCGCCCTGATCGCCAGGGCACGCGCGTCGGCGGACCGGGTCGCCCGGGTGGCCGACGCCGGTCTGATCCTGCCGGAGGGCGTCGCGGCTCCCGCCGACCGGCCGGGCGAGCTGCACCTGAGCGGGGTGCGCCACGGCCCGCTCGCGGGCCTGGACCTGCACGTGCGGCCGGGTGAGTTCGTCGGCGTCGTGGCCCGCCGGCCGGCCGACGCCGAGGCCCTGGTCAAGCTGCTCGCCGTCCCGGCCGGCTACGAGGGTACGGTGCTGCTCGGCGGCGTCCCGATCGAGCAGGTCGACCGGGACCACGCCCGGCGCCTGCTGCTGGTCGAGCCGCACCATGCGGACCTGTTCACCGGCACGCTCGCGGCCAACGTGGCCGTGCACGACGACGCCACCTTCCTGGCCGAGGCGCTCGCCGCGGCGGCCGCCGACGAGGTGGTGGCGACCCATCCCGCCGGCCTCGACGCGCCGGTCGCGGAGCGGGGCGCCAGCCTCTCCGGCGGCCAGCGGCAGCGGCTCGCCCTGGCGCGCGCCCTGCTCGCCCGGGCGCCGGTGCTGGTGCTGCACGACCCGACCACCGCCGTGGACGCGGTCACCGAGCACGCCATCGCCCAGGGCATCCGCGCGCTGCGGCACGGCCCGGGGTCCGGCTTCGGCACGGTCGTGATCACCAGTAGCCCGGCCCTGCTTGCCGCCACCGACCGGGTGGTCGTCCTCGGCGACGGCGTGGTCACCGCCGAGGGCGGGCACGCCGACCTCGGCGCCACGGACGACTCCTACCGGCGACTGGTGCTGCGGTGAGCCGGGCGGGAGCCGCGGCGGCCGGCGACCGGGCGCCGGCGCTGCCGATCGCCTCCGCCGGGCAGAGCTGGGAATGGCTGCGGGCCGAGCTGAGCGGCCGCCGCGGCGAGGTGACCGGCGTGTTGGTGGCCGGCCTGCTCGCCGCCGCCGCCTCGATCGTCCCCGTGTACGCGCTGGGCATGCTCGTCGACCGGGTCCGCGCCGGCGCCGGCACCTCGGCGATCGCCGGGCTCTCGGTCGTCATCGTGGTCGCCGCCGTGGTGGGTGGCGTGGCGACCGGGCTGGCCACGTACCTGGCCGGCCGGCTCGGTGCCCGGATGCTCGCCGACCTGCGGGAGAGCACGGTGGCGACCGCGCTGCGGCTGCCCGCGCTCGTGCTGGACCGCGCGGGCCGCGGCGACCTGCTGTCGCGGGTGGGCGCCGACATCGCGGCGATCGGCAAGGCCGGGTCCGACGTGCTCCCCGAGCTGATCTCGGCCGTGCTGCTCGCCGCGCTGAGCCTCGGCGCGATGGCGGGCATCGACTGGCGGCTCGGGCTCGCCGGTGCCCTGGCGGTGCCGTTCTACGTGGTCGCGCTCCGCTGGTATCTGCCGCGCTCGGCGCCCCGCTACGCCCAGGAGCGGGCGGCCGTCGCGGAACGGTCCCAGCTGCTCGTCGAGAGCATGCAGGGCCTGCGTACGGTGCACGCCTACCGGCTGGAGGACCGGCACCTGCGCGACATCGACGGCGCCTCGGCCCGGGCCCGGGATCTCTCGGTGCACGTCTTCGCGCTGTTCACCCGGTTCGTCGGCAGGATCAACCGGGCCGAGTTCCTGGGCCTCGCCGCGATCCTGACGGTCGGCTTCCTGCTGGTTCGCGAGGGAGCGGTCACCGTCGGCGAGACGTCGGCGGCCGCCCTGCTGTTCCACCGGCTGTTCAACCCGGTGGCCATGCTGCTCTTCACCTTCGACGAGATGCAGGCCGCCGGGGCGAGCCTGGCCCGCCTCGTGGGCGTCCAGCGGATGCCGGTGGAGCAGCGCGTCGCCGGCCGGACCCCGGCCGATGCGTCGCTGTCCCTGGAGGGCGTGGGCTTCAGCTACGACGGGGTCACCCCGGTGGTGCGCGACGTCTCGCTGCGCGTCGCACCGGGGGAGCGGGTCGCGCTCGTGGGCTCCACCGGCGCCGGCAAGACCACCGTCGCGTCGATCGCCGCCGGCGTCCTGCGGCCCGGCAGCGGCACCGCCCGGGTCGGCGGCGTGCCGGTCGCCGACCTGCCCGCGCACACCGTGGCGATCGTCAGCCAGGAGACGCATGTCTTCGCCGGCCCGCTCGTGGAGGACCTGCGGCTGGCCCGGCCGGCGGCGGCGCCCGCCGACGTCGAGGCCGCCCTGGCGACGGTCGGGGCGCTGGAGTGGGTACGGGCGCTGCCGCAGGGCCTGGACACGGCCGTCGGCGAGGGCGGGCACGACCTGACCGCCGCCCAGGCGCAGCAGCTCGCCCTGGCCCGGCTGGTCCTGCTCGATCCGGCCGTGGCGGTGCTGGACGAGGCGACCGCGGAAGCCGGCAGCGCGGGTGCGCGGGCGCTGGAGCAGGCGGCCGCGGCCGCGCTGCGGGGCCGGACGGCCCTCGTGGTGGCGCACCGGCTGACCCAGGCCGCCGCCGCCGACCGCATCGTCGTGCTGGAGCACGGCTCCATCGTGGAGTCCGGGCCGCACGCCGAGCTGGTCGCCGCGGGAGGCCGGTACGCCCGGCTCTGGGCCGCCTGGGAATCCCGCACCCCCACGGGTGCCGAGCACTCCTGAGCGCCGCCGGATTCGTGATCCAAGCCACCATCCCGCGGGTCTCCGCGCCTCTGACCAGGTGATATCCGGGAGGTCGCCGAGGGGTGGGCCGGCGGCCTGAACCGCTTCGCGGGGTCCTACGTGTGAAGGGCGTTCGTACCGCAAAGGCCACTAGAAAGGGCCCCGTCATGCAATCCCCGCGAATGCTTTCTTTTGCCGCAGTTGCCGTGAGTGGCGCGCTGCTCCTGTCCGCGTGCGGCAGCACCTCGTCCGTGCCCGCCGCCGCGCCGGTGGCGGCCCTGGCCGATCTGGTCACGGGTACGGCGGAAAGCTCTCAGGCGCTGCGTGGCACCGGTGACTGGGCGGCGCCGAAGGGCGGCACCCCGACCGGCGAGGCCGCGACCGTGTCGCAGAAGTGGGTGCAGCTGACCGCCGCTCGGGCCGGGGACCTCGACCCGGTGCTGGTGAACGGCGCGGGCCTGACGCTCTACCGGTTCGACCAGGACACGGCGAAGCCGTCGAAGTCCACGTGCAACGGCGACTGCGCGGCGAAGTGGCCGCCGGTGACCGTGAAGCCGGGCGGCCGGATCTTCCTCGCCGGGGTCCAGAAGAGCAAGGTCGGTGTCGTCAAGCGCGACGACGGCCGGCTCCAGGTGACCGTCGGGGGATGGCCGGTCTACCGCTTCGCCAAGGACACCGCGCCCGGCGACACCAAGGGACAGGGCGTCGGCGGCACCTGGTTCGGCGTCCGGCCGGACGGCAAGAAGGCCGGCGTCGACGAGGCGGGCGAGACTCCTCCGCCCGGTGACGGCGGCGGGCGCAACGTCCCGGCGAAGCGCGTCGTGCTCTTCAGCGCCCGGTCCTTCAACGTCTTCGACAAGCACGCGCAGTCGCAGCTGATCGAGGGCAAGCGCGGCTGTGTCGACGCCACCGCACCGGGGACCGCGTCCTCCATCGTGTTCGACGGACTGGTCAAGATCTGGAGCGGTCCGGGCTGCACCGGACAGTCGAAGGAACTGGGCGCGCTGGACGCGGAGAACGTGGGCGGCATCGCCGATCTGCGGGAGATCGGGTTCGACAACCGGATCGGCTCCGTGAAGCTCTGACCTCCCATCGGGCGAAAGGGGTGGCCGCCGGCCGCCCCTTTCGTCAGGAGAGGGGTCTATGCTGTCGCGACGATGAGCGCCACCGAGCAGAACGGCGGGCCGACGGTTCGCCGGCTCCAGCTCGGCGCGCGCCTGCGCAGCCTGCGGTTGGCGGCCGGGATCACCCGCGACCGCGCGGGCTACGAGATCCGCGGCTCCGAGTCGAAGATCAGCCGGATGGAGCTCGGCCGCGTCGCGTTCAAGGAGCGCGACGTCACCGACCTGCTCACCCTGTACGGCGTGACCGACCCCGGCGAGCACGCCCGGCTGGTCGCCCTCGCCCGCGAGGCGAACTCGCCCGGCTGGTGGCACTCGTACGGCGACGTGCTGGCCACCTGGTTCCAGAACTATCTGGACCTGGAGCAGGCGGCCGAGCTGATCCGTTCGTACGAGATCCAGTTCGTGCCGGGCCTGCTGCAGACGGATGCGTACGCCCGCGCGGTCATCATGCTCGGCCACGGCACCGCCTCGACGGAGGAGATCGACCGGCGTGCCGACCTGCGCATGGCCCGCAAACGGCTGCTGGCCCGCGAGAAGCCGCCGCGCCTGTGGGCGGTGATCGACGAGGCGGTGCTCAAGCGCCCGATCGGCGGCCGGGCGGTCCTGCGGGAGCAGGTCGAGTACCTGCTGGAGATGTCCGCCTACCCGTACATCCGGCTCCAGGTGATCCCGTTCCGCTCCGGCGGCCACGCCGCGGCGGGCGGCGCGTTCACCATCCTGCGCTTCCCCCACCGGAACCTGCCCGATGTCGTCTACATCGAGCACTTGACCAGCGGCATCTACCTGGACAAGCGCGAGGAGGTCGACCACTACGCGGCGGCGATGGGCCGGCTGTTCATCGACGCGGCGCCGCCGGACGAGACCCCCGGTCTGCTGCGTGCGGCCCTGCGGGATCTGCGCTAGCGCCGGCTGGGGGGTCGGGTAGGACTTTCTTCCACTGTCGACTCGTCCGTTCGGCCGAGTTCGAGTCATGATCGTTGTCCCGGTTCGTCACGCGGAGGAAACTTCGTCCTCGCGTTGATCCCCTCCCCCTCGACGCTCTAGGACGTGTCATGACCCAGCACCGCCACACGCGCAAACGAAGTCCGCTCCCGTGGGTGTTCCTCGCCGTCGTCGCCGTCGCGGTCGGCGTCGTCCTGGCACCCAAGATCCTGCTCGACGGCGAGGACGCCGGCGACGCCGCGCCGGTCGCCGCCGCCGAGGCCGACCCGATGCTGACCGTGATCGGCAAGTGCGACCCCGCCAAGCAGGGTCTCAAGCTCTCCGACCGCAACCGCAAGCTGACCGTCGACGGCTCCGGGAAGACCGTCCTCGGCGGCCTGCCCGAGCAGGCCATGACCTGCGTGATGGAGACACTCCAGATGCCGGGCGCCCTCACCGCCCGGATGTACTCCACCGTGCCCGCCGACGGCCGGCTCGAGGGCGAGTGGCCCGGCTACACCGTGGTGTGGACCAACGACCCCGACAAGGGCCTGGACCTGGTCGTGACCCGCGTCGGCTGACGCGGCCGGCGCGCCGGCGGCTCTAGGATCTTCGTCGTGGAGCCAGAACGCCTGACGCACGCCCGCCGGCGCCTCGAGCGCGCCGTCCGCAAGGTCCAAGCCGACGCCCGGGTCCCGGCGCTCTCCGTCGCGCTGCACCGGGCCGACCGGGAGCCCTGGACCTGCACCGTCGGGACGTCCGGCGACCCGCGCCGCCCGCTCGACGCCGGCACGCGCTTCCGCATCGGCTCGGTGACCAAGACGCTCACCGCCGTCCTGGTGCTCCAGGCCCGCGACGACGGCCTGCTCGACCTCGACGACCCGGTCTCCGCCCACCTCGACGTCCCGGCGCACGGCACGGCGACGATCCGTGGCCTCCTCTCGCACACGGCGGGCTACCAGCGCGAGCCGCACGGCGACGTCTGGGACGTGCTGACCGCCCCGGACGACCGCCGGCTGCTCGACGACCTGGCCCGCGCCGAGCGCGTCCTGCCCGCCCACCGCCGCTACCACTACTCCAACCTGGGCCTGGCCCTCCTCGGCCAGCTGGTGGCCCGGCTGCGCGGCGGCACCTGGGCCTCGGTGCTGCAGGAGCGCATCCTCGACCCGCTCGGACTCACCGCCACCACGGTCGACCCCACCGCCGAGGCGGCGGTCGGCTACCTCGTCGACGCCTACTCCGACGCCGCGCGCCCCGAGCCCCGGCTGGACCTGGGCGGCGTCTCGCCGGCGGCGCAGCTGTGGAGCACGGCCACCGACATGGCCCGCTGGGCGGCGTTCCTCGCCTCGCCCGAGATCGTCGATCCGGACGCCCGCGTGCTGGCCCCGGCCACCCTCGACGAGATGCGCTGGCCGCGGACGACCACCGACGAGACCCTGTGGACCGGCGGTTTCGGCCTGGGCCTGATCCTCGTTCCGCAGGGCGGGCGCGTGCTGCACGTCGGTCACGACGGCGCCATGCCGGGCTTCCTGGCCGGCGTCTACGGCCGCCGCGGCGGCGAGGGCAACCCCGGCGCGCTGGGCGCGGCGGTCCTGGCCTCCTCGGGTACGGCGACAGAGATCAACGACCTGGTCCACGAGCTGCTGGCCATCGCGGTCGACGCCGACCCGGCCGACATCCGCCCCTGGTCCCCGGGCCCGGCGGCCCCGCCGCAGTACCGCAGCATCCTGGGCCCGTGGTGGGGCGAGGGCTTCGCGCACATCTTCAGCTGGCACGACGGCGCCCTGCAGTCGCGCGCGGCGGACGCCCCGGCCGACCGGCCGCCGTCGATCTTCCGCCCGATTCCGGACCAACCGGACATTCTGCGTACGGTGTCGGGAAGGGAAGCGGGAGAGCTGCTGCGGCTGACGCGGGACGCCGAGGGAACCGTCGTACGGATGCATTGGGCGACCTACCGGTTCACGCGCGTCCAGGAAACCTTCGACGGCGTGCCGGTGTCCGAGGGCTGACCCGCTCTCTGTCTGTTTGGGCGGAAAGCGGCATTGTGGGCCATCCTGCCGGTGCGATGTCCCCAGGCCGTGGGGTCCGAGGGGTCGCCGGGCGGGACACCCGCGGGCGGCGGCGCCCGGAAACGGCCGATAATGGCCTCGGCGGGTTCGCTCCCGAGCGGATACGATGGCACGATCCTTACGCACGCCGCCCCCACGGCGGTGATGAGAAAGAGAGCAGGTGGCGTAGGCCGTACGGCCGCCCCTATGACCGGCACCGAACACAGCAGCGCTGCCGCTCGGGTGCAGACCAGGATCTCGGTCGCCGACCCGAAGATCATGGTGAACCTGCTCGGCCCGAAGGACGAGATCCTGCGGCTCGTCGAGCGCACCCTCGCCAGCGATGTGCACGTCCGCGGGAACGAGATCACCATCACCGGCGCACCGGCCGACAACGCCACCGCCGAGCGGCTCTTCTCCGAGCTCATCGAGCTCATCGAGAAGGGTGAGACGCTCACCGTCGACGCGGTCCGGCGGACCGCCGCCATGCTGGAGCAGAACACCGCCGAGCGCCCGGCCGACGTGCTGACGCTCAACATCCTGTCCCGGCGCGGGCGCACCATCCGGCCCAAGACGCTCGGTCAGAAGCGCTATGTCGACGCCATCGACGAGAACACGATCGTGTTCGGCATCGGCCCGGCCGGCACCGGCAAGACCTACCTCGCCATGGCCAAGGCCGTGCAGGCGCTGCAGGCGAAGCAGATCAACCGGATCATCCTCACCCGGCCGGCGGTCGAGGCCGGCGAGCGCCTCGGCTTCCTGCCCGGCACGCTCAACGAGAAGATCGACCCGTACCTGCGCCCGCTGTACGACGCCCTGCACGACATGCTCGACCCCGAGACGATCCCGCGGCTCATGCAGGCGGGGACCATCGAGGTCGCGCCCCTGGCGTACATGCGGGGACGCACGCTCAACGACGCCTTCATCATCCTCGACGAGGCGCAGAACACGACGCCCGAGCAGATGAAGATGTTCCTGACCCGGCTCGGCTTCGGCGCCAAGATCGTGGTGACCGGCGACGTCACCCAGGTCGACCTGCCCGGCGGCACCACCAGCGGGCTGCGGGTCGTCCGCGAGATCCTGCAGGCCGTCGAGGACGTGCACTTCGCCGAGCTGTCCAGCTCCGACGTGGTCCGCCACCGGCTGGTCGCCGAGATCGTCGACGCGTACGCGCGCTACGACGCCGACCAGGAACAGCAGACCACCCAGCAGTCCGTCCGGGCGGTGCAGGAACGCGCCGCCGGTGGCGGCCGACGGCGGCGCTGAGCCGGCGATGCACCGACCGGGACGGCCGAGGCGGCCCAGGCGCTCGGGCGGACCGGGAGCGGGGACAATCAGCACGTGGAAGACCGGTGCCCGCCGGAGCGGCGGGGCCGTACCGATTCGAGACCAGGGGTAACGCACCACATGTCCATCGAGATCGCCAACGAGTCGGGAGTCGAGGTCGACACCGACGCGATTCTCGCGGTGGCCCGGCACGCGCTCGAGGAGATGGGGGTCAACCCGCTCGCCGAGCTGTCGATCCTGCTCGTCGACATCGACTACATGACCGAGCTCAACCATCGCTGGATGGGCAGCGACGGGCCGACCGACGTCCTCGCCTTCCCGATGGACGAGGGCAGCGTCGACCACGGCCCGGGCGAGGCGGGCACGGGCGAGCCGGCGCTGCTCGGCGACATCGTGCTGGCGCCGGAGGTGGCGGCGAAGCAGGCCGCCGCCGCGGGGCACACCCCCGCGGACGAGTTGCACCTGCTCACCGTGCACGGCGTGCTGCACCTGCTCGGTTACGACCACGCCGAACCCGACGAGGAGCGCGAGATGTTCGCCCTGCAGGCCCGGCTGCTGCAGAGCTGGCGCTCCGGACGGCGGACCGGCTGATCCCGATGGAGCCGTCCTCACCGGCCGCGGCGACCCACCTGTCCGCGCCGTTCGCCGCGACAGCCCCGCCGCCACTCGCGACCGACCCGTCGGCCCTGCACGCCGGGCCCTCCGCTCTGCCCGCCGACCCTTCCGCTCTGCTCGCGGCGGCCGACAGCGCGGGTGCGGCCGGGCTGCCGGATCTTCAGCTCATCGTCTACGCGGCCGTGCTCGTCTTCCTCGCCGGGCTCGCGTCCATGACCGACGCCGCGCTCGGGACCGTCTCGCCGGCGCGGGCCGCCGAGATGGAGCGGGAGGGGCAGCGCGGTGCCGCCGCCCTGGCCGCCGTCGCCGGTGACGTGGTGCGGCACCTCAACCTCCTGCTGCTCCTGCGGTTGCTCTGCGAGCTGACCGCCACCACGCTCGTCGCGCTCGTCGCGGTCGACAGCTGGGGCGCGGGATGGCGCGCCGCGCTCGTCACCGCCGGGGCGATGACGCTGGTCAGCTTCGTCGTGGTCGGCGTCGGGCCGCGGACGGTGGGGCGGCAGCACGCGTACGCCGTCGGCAAGGCGACCGCCCCGCTCGTGCGCTGGATCGGGCGGGTGTTGAACCCGCTGGCGTCGCTGCTGATCCTCATCGGCAACGCCGTCACGCCGGGCAAGGGGTTCCCCGAGGGGCCGTTCGGCAGCCAGGTGGAGCTGCGCGAGCTGGTCGACCTGGCCGAGCAGCGCGGGGTCGTCGAGCACGGCGAGCGGGAGATGATCCACTCGGTCTTCGCGCTGGGCGACACCATCGCCCGCGAGGTGATGGTGCCGCGCACCGAGATGGTGTGGATCGAGGCGCCGAAGACGTTGCAGCAGGCGCTGTTCCTCTTCCTGCGCTCCGGTTTCTCCCGCATCCCGGTGATCGGCGACAGCGTCGACGACGTGCTGGGCGTGCTCTACCTGAAGGACGTGGTCCGCCGCACCCAGAACGGCGACCCGGGCTCCTCCGCGGTGGCGGTCGCCGAGCTGATGCGCCCCGCGACGTTCGTGCCCGAGTCGAAGCCGGTCGACGACCTGCTCTCGGAGATGCAGGCGGCCCGCATGCACCTGGTCATCGTCGTCGACGAGTACGGCGGCACGGCCGGGCTGGTGACCATCGAGGACATCCTCGAGGAGATCGTCGGCGAGATCACCGACGAGTACGACGTGGAGCGGCCCCCGGTCGAGCACCTGGACGGAGGCGCGGTCCGGGTCACCGCGCGCCTGCCGATCGAGGACCTGGGCGAGATCTTCGGCGTCGAGCTGCCCGCCGACGAGGTGGAGACGGTCGGCGGCCTGCTGGCCCAGACGCTGGGGCGGGTGCCGATCCCCGGCGCCACCGTCGACGTGGGCGGCCTGCACCTGATCGCCGAGGGCACCACCGGCCGCCGCAATCGCATCGACTCGGTGCTGGTGCGCCGGGTCGAGCCCCCGTCGGAGGACTCCGGCGACGAGAACGCCCCCGAGACCGAGGAAAGACAGCACGCCGATGCCTGATCAGAGCATTCCCGCCGGCACCGCGGACGCCGAGCTCAGCGCCGAGGACGCGAAGCTGGTCACCCTGGCCCGCGGCGCCCGCGCCCGGGTGGGCGCGACCGAGGGAGCATCGGTACGCGACCAGGACGGCCGCACCTACGCCGCCGCGACGGTGTCCCTGCCCAGCCTGCAGGTGACCGCCCTGCAGCTCGCGGTGGCCTCGGCGGTGGCGGCGGGCGCGACCACGATCGAGGCCGCGGCGGTGGCGACGGAGTCCGCCACCCTCGACGGCGCCGGTCACGCCGCGGTGCGGGACCTGGCCGACGACGCCCCGGTGTACGTGGCGGCGCCGGACGGCACCCTGCTCGGCACGGTGACGGAGTGACGGAACCGACGGGCGGCGAGGAGCGCAGGCTCACGCCGGGGGAGCGCAACGAGCAGCGCCGCCGGGAGCGCCGCGCGGCACGCAGGCAGCAGGAAGCGGACGTCCGGCGGCAGGAGGCAGGCGGCCGTCCTGGAAATGCTGATGTTTCCGGGAAGAAGAGCGCGACCGGAAAGAGGCCCGGGAGAGACCCGAAGGACAGTCGCGCAAGAGGTGGCGGGACGTCCGGGGAAGCCGTGAGCTCGGGGCCACGGGCCAAGGCGGGTTCGGGGAACGCCCGTACGGTAGCCGGGGTGAAGAAGCACCGGCACAAGGCCGCGCGCCCCACCCGGCCGGTGGACGACGTGTATCGCGCGGGTTTCGCCTGTTTCGTCGGGCGGCCGAACGCCGGTAAGTCGACGCTGACCAATGCGATCATCGGGCAGAAGATCGCGATCACCTCGAACAAGCCGCAGACCACCCGGCACGTCATCCGGGGCGTGCTGCACCGGGAGAACGCCCAGCTCGTGCTGGTCGACACGCCGGGGCTGCACCGGCCGCGCACGCTGCTCGGGGAGCGGCTCAACGACCTCGTGCGGGAGACGTGGAGCGAGGTCGACGTGATCGGCGTGTGCTTCCCGGCCGACGAGCCGGTGGGCGCCGGGGACCGGTTCATCTCCGCGGAGATCGCCGAGCTCAAGGCCACGGTCATCGCCGTCGTCACCAAGGTCGACCTGGTTCCTCCGGCCGTCCTCGCGGAGCGCCTGCTCGAGGTGAGCCGGCTGTACGACTTCGCCGACATCGTGCCGGTCAGCGCGGTCTCCGGCCATCAGGTGGAGACGCTGGTCGACGTGATCGTCGGCCATCTTCCGGAGTCGCCGCCGCTCTACCCCGACGACGTGCTCACCGAGGAGCCCGAACAGGTCCTCATCGGCGAGCTGATCCGGGAGGCCGCGCTCGAGGGCGTGCGCGACGAGCTGCCGCACTCGATCGCCGTGCTGGTCGAGGAGATGCTCGTCGAGGGGCAGACCACCAAGATCTATGCCAATGTGTACGTCGAGCGCGACAGCCAGAAGTCGATCGTCATCGGTACCCGCGGCGCCCGACTGAAGGACGTCGGCACCCGCGCACGCGCCGGGATCGAGACCTTGCTGGGCCGCAAGGTCTACCTCGATCTGCACGTCCGCGTCGCGAAGGAGTGGCAGCGCGACCCGAAGCAGCTCCGCCGGCTCGGGTTCTGACCGGCTCCTACGTGGTCCTGATCGTGGCGTCGCCGCTGCTCGTCCGCACGGTGAGCACCTGCTTCGCCTTCGGGTCGGAACGCACCTGGGAGTCGAGTCTGCCGGCGCCGACCTGCTCCACGATCCGGTAGGAGCCGGCCGGTACCGCCAGGTCGACGTTGCCGCTCGTCGCCCCGGCGGTCACCGACGCCGGCTCGCGCAGGAGCAGGTCGACGTTGCCCGAGCTGGCCTCCGCGCGGATCGCGCCGCCGCCGGTCAGCTCCAGGGCCTCGATGTTGCCGGAGGTGGCGATCAGGGTGGCCGGGCCGGCGAGGCGGTTGGCGACGATGTTGCCCGAGGTGGCCTTCGCCTTCACCTCGCCGGTGGCCTGTTCGATGTGGATCTCGCCGGAGGTCACGCTGACGTCGGCGGTCGCCACGCCGAGCAGGTCCAGGTAGCCGGAGCGCAGGGTGCCGCGGACGGCGACGCCGGTGGGCGCCTCGATCTCGTACGAGGCGTGGCAGTCGTCGCCGCAGCTCGTGTCGACGGTCAGGGTGGTGCCGGAGAGCTGGTACGAGGCACCCGGATCGCTCGTGCCGCCGCGGACCACGCGCTTGATGTGGGTCTCGCCGATCGCCGCGGTCCGCACCCGGACGTCCCCGGAGGCCCCCGCCACCACGATCTCGGTGACCTTCACCTTCTCCGTGTCCTCGTAGGTGAGCTTGGCGCCGATCGCGCCGTCGCAGCCGGTGAGGGCCGTCGCCGCGGCGGCGATCAGGGTGAGTGCGCCGGCGCGCCGGGTCAGCCTCGCTGTCATGGTCAGAACCTATGAGCCCGGGTACGCCCGGCGCCATCCGTCCCTCCACCCAGCCGCCCCCGAGAAGACCCTGAGATCCGGGTCAGGGTCTGTCGTACCCACCGGGCAGAATGTCTGCGTGCCCGCCGGATACCGCCGCCAGCTCTACCGCGACGACGCGGTGGTGCTGCGCGTGCAGAAACTCGGCGAGAGCGACCGGATCATCACCCTGCTGACCCGCCGGCACGGCCGGCTGCGCGCCGTCGCCCGGGGCGTGCGCCGCACCACCTCCCGCTTCGGGGCCCGGCTCGAGCCGTTCGGCCACGTCGACCTGCAGCTCGCCGGCTCGCCCGAGGGGGTGGGCAGCAGCCTGCACTCGATCAGCCAGGTCGAGGGCCTCGCCCTCTACGGCAAGCGGTTCCTGGAGGACTACCCCCGCTACACCGCCGCGAGCGCGATCGCCGAGACCGCCGAGCGCCTCACCCCGGTGGAGCGCGAGCCGTCGCTGCGGCTCTTCCAGCTCACCCTCGGCGCGCTGAAGGCGCTGGCCGCGGGGGAGCACGCCACGAGCCTCGTCCTCGACGCCTACCTGCTGCGCGGCATGGCGTTCGCCGGGTGGGCGCCGGCGCTGGCCGAGTGCGCGGTCTGCGGCACGCCCGGCCGGCACGGCGCGTTCTCGGTGCCGGCCGGCGGCTCGGTCTGCCCGGAGTGCCGCCCGCCCGGCGCGGCGCATCCCGCCCCGGCGACGGTCGGCCTGATGCTGGCCCTGACCCACGGCGACTGGCAGATCGCCGACGGCGCCGAGCCGCCGGTGCGCCGCGAGTGCAGCGGTCTGGTCGCCGCCCACCTGCAATGGCACATGGAGCGCAACCTGCGCGCCCTGCCCCTCGTCGACCGCCGCGAGTCCCCGCCGGCTCCGCGGGCCGACCCGCGGGAGTCGCCGCCGGCTTCGGGTGCCGTTCGTCGGGAGCCGGCGCCGGCTTCGGGTGCCGTTCGTCGGGAGCCGGCGCCGGCTTCGGGTGCCGATCGTCGGGAGCCGGCGCCGGTTCCGCGTCACCCCATCATCAGCGAGCAACGGGAGATCCTGTGACACGTCCGCCCACCCCGCACATCTCCGGCGCGACGCCGCCGGCGCTGCCCAAGGACGCGATCCCGCGGCACGTGGCGCTGGTGATGGACGGCAACGGCCGCTGGGCCAAGGAGCGCGGCCTCTCCCGCACCAAGGGCCACGAGCAGGGCGAGCACTCGCTGTTCGACGCCATCGAGGGCGCCATCGAGCTCGGCATCCCCTACCTGTCGGCGTACGCGTTCTCGACCGAGAACTGGAAGCGCTCGCCGGAGGAGGTCCGCTTCCTCATGGGCTTCAACCGCGACGTCATCCGCCGCCGCCGCGACCAGCTCGTCGACCTCGGCGTCAGGGTGATCTGGTCGGGCCGCGCGGGCCGGCTCTGGAAGAGCGTGATCTCGGAGCTGCAGACCGCCGAGGAGATGTCCCGCGGCAACAAGACGCTCACCCTGCAGTTCTGCGTCAACTACGGTGGCCAGGCCGAGATCGCGGACGCGGCGGCGGCGATCGCCCGGGACGTGGCGGCCGGGAAGCTGCGGGCCGACAAGGTCAACGAGAAGACCATCCAGAAGTACCTCTACCACCCCGAGGTGCCGGAGGTGGACCTGTTCCTGCGCCCCTCGGGCGAGCAGCGCACGTCCAACTTCCTGCTCTGGCAGTCGGCCTATGCGGAGCTGGTGTTCCTCGACACGCTCTGGCCCGACTTCGACCGCCGCCACCTCTGGTACGCCTGCGAGCTGTACGCCCAGCGCGACCGCCGCTTCGGCGGCGCGATCCCGAACCCGATCGCCCCTCGGTGACGCCGGTGCCCCGGGTGACCCGCCGTGTGCAGCGGATTCTTCTGTAGGCCGGCGACCTGCGCCGGGCGCCGGCCTAGCGCTGACACCCGGCGCTGACACCCGCGCCCTGCCGGGTCGGTGGGCAGCGTCCGGGTCATCGCTGGGGCAAGCGCGGGTTGGTGAAGCGCCCACCGGGGTTGTGGTCAGGCGGTGATGATGTCGATGGTCGCTGCGACGTCCGAGAGGTCGGGCAGGACGGCATGGGCGCCGGCGTGGGCCAGTTCGGCCATGGTGGTGCCGCCGGTCGCCACGCCGACGGCGAGGGCGTCGTTCGCCAGGGCCGCCGACACGTCGTGTGCCGTGTCGCCGATGACGACCGGGCGGAAGCTCTCGCCGTATTTTGCCTCCGCGCGTTCCCGGGAGCGGCGGACGAGCGTCGCGCGCACGCTGTCGTCCGTGCCGTAACCACCGACTTCCGCGTCGAACACACCCGTCAGGCCGAAGGCCGCGATCTTGGCCGCGGCGACCTGCGGCACGTTGCCGGTGACCAGCGTCTGCACCACGTCGTCGCGGGTGCCCAGCGCGTCGAGGACGGCCCGCACCCCGGGCAGCAGCGTTCCCCGCTCGGCGAAGAGATGGCGCGAGGCGTGCACCTGCTCCACGTAGCGGGCGAAGAACCGCTCGGGCGTGCAGTCGGTGACTCCGTGCACGGCGAAGACCTCGGCGCAGATGTCCAGGTCGGTACGTCCCGCGAAGGCCGGAGTCGCCCGCCAGGCCAGCCCCGTCACCTCGGTGAACGCGGCCACCCACGCCCGCGCGGCAACATCTCCGCCGCGCAGCAACGTGTGGTCGATGTCCCACATGACCAGCCGCCTCACCGCTGAGCCCGCCTGCGCCCGACGTGTCGCGCAACCGGCCGCCTCACCGCTGAGCCCGCTTGCGCTCGATGTGTCGCGCAACCGGCCGCCTCACCGCTGAGTCCACTTGCGCTCGATGTGCCCCGCACCGCCGAGCGGGTCGAGGCGGTCGGCGGCGACGGCAGACGTGCAAATCCGCCGCGGGGCCAGCCGCCTCACTGGTCGGCCAGTCTGCGTTCGATGTGCTCCACCTTCGACTCCAGCGCACCGGTGACCCCGGGCCGTATGTCGGCTTTCAGCGACAGGCTGACCCGCGGAGCCTGGGCGGCGACGGCGTCGACGGCATGCTTGACGACGGCCATGACCTCGTCCCACTCGCCCTCGATCGTGGTGAACATCGCGTCGGTGCGGTTCGGCAGGCCGGAGGCGCGCACCACCCGGACGGCCTCGGCGACGAGGTCGCCGACGGACTCGGAGACGCCGATGGGGGTGACGGAGAAGGCGATCAGCATGAGCCTCATCGTGGCACGGCCGCCGAGCGGACCGGCAGGCCGCCGAGCGGACCGGCAGGCCGCCGAGCGGACCGGCAGGCCGCCGAGCCGGCTGGCAGGCCGCCGAGCGGACCGGCAGGCCACCGAGCCGGCTGGCAGGCCGCCGAGCCGGCTGGCAGGCCACCGAGCCGGCCGGCAGGCCACCGAGCCGGCTGGCAGGCCACCGGACCGGCCGGCATGGCCACGGGCCGCGCCCGGTGCGGACCTCGCCGTGCGACAGGTCAGGGCTTCGGTTCCGGCGGATCACCCAGCAGTGCCGTGGTCAGGTCGCGCAGGGGCCCGATCAGGTCCTGCTCGCCGGCGGCGGCGGTGATCTCCCGCGCACAGCACGCCGCAGGGTCTGCCGGCCGACGGCGCGTTCACCACCGGTTTCGCGGTCTGTGCCGGAGTGGGGGCCCTCGCCGTCCTCGCGTCGCTCGCCGTGCCGGCCGTACGCCGGCGTGGCTGACGGTAGGGGATGAGGGGTTCGAAGGAGGAGATACACACTCCTTCCAGTTCTAACCTATATCGCAATATAGGGCTTGCGGCAAGGCCCTGGGGGTGGCGCAGAATCGCTGACCGATGCCGGTACCCACGCATTACCGGCGGACGACCTCACCAGAGGAGATCGATGACGTCAGTCACCAGCTCGCCCGACCAGCCCGAGACCACTGGAGACAAATCGGCGGAAACCGCCGGGAAGATGTCGCACCGCGAGGTAGTCCAGGCGCTCTCCGGCCTGATGCTCGGCATGTTCGTCACCATCCTCGCCTCGACGATCGTGTCCAACGCGCTTCCGCGGATCATCGCCGACCTGGACGGCAGCCAGTCGGTGTACACCTGGATCGTCACCACCGAGCTCCTGGCCATGACGGCGACCGTGCCGTTGTGGGGCAAGATGGCCGACCTCTACAGCAAGAAACTCCTCATTCAGCTCTCGCTCGGCATGTTCGTCGTCGGCTCGCTGATCGCCGGCCTCGCGCCGGACGTCGGGGTGCTGCTCGTCAGCCGGGTCGTGCAGGGCGTCGGCGCGGGCGGCATGGGCTCGCTCGCGCTGATCGTGATGGCGGCGATGATCCCGCCGCGGCAGCTCGGCCGCTATTCCGGATTGTTCGGCGCCGTCTTCGGCGTCGCGACCATCGCCGGCCCGCTCATCGGCGGCGTGCTGGTGGACACCTCCTGGCTGGGCTGGCGCTGGTGCTTCCTCATCGGCGTGCCGTTCTCGCTGGCCGCGATCACGTTGCTGCAGAAGACGCTGCACCTGCCCCGAACGCCGCGCAAGCCGGTCTCCATCGACTGGCTCGGTGCCGTCCTGGTCACCGGGGGCGTGTGCGACCTGCTGATCTGGTCGACCCTGGCCGGCCACCGGTTCGCCTGGGCGTCGTGGCAGACCGCCACCTTCGTCGTGGGCGGGCTCCTGCTGCTCACCCTCGCCGTGTACGTGGAGTCCCGGGCCAAGGAGCCGATCATCCCGCTGAGCATCTTCCGCAACCGGACGGTGTCGCTGGCGATCGTCGCCAGCGTGCTGGTCGGCCTGGCCATGTTCGGCGGCACCGTGTTCCTGTCGCAGTACTTCCAGATCTCGCTCGGCAAGTCGCCGACGGTTGCCGGCCTGATGAGCCTGCCGCTCATCGCGGGGGTGCTGGTGTCGTCGACGGTGGCGGGCCAGCTGATCACCAGGTACGGCCGCTGGAAGGCGTACCTGGTGACCGGCGCGGTGGTGATGACCGGGGGCATGCTGCTGCTGAGCACCATCGACGCGCACACCGGCGTACCGACGCTGTCGCTGTTCATGGCGGTGCTCGGCATCGGCGTCGGCATGCTGATGCAGAACCTGGTGCTGGCGGCCCAGAACGACGTTCCCGCCCAGGAGCTGGGCGCCACCACGTCGTCGCTGACGTTCTTCCGGACCATGGGCGGGGCGATCGGCGTCAGCGCGCTGGGCGCCGTGCTGGCCAACCACGTGACCTCGTTGCTGGCCGAGCGCTTCGGCGCGCCCGCGGCCACGGGCGGCACGGCGAAGGTCCCGGATCTGGCCACCCTGCCGCCGCAGGTGCTGGCCGTCGTCCGGGACGTGTACGGCGAGGCCACCGCCGGCCTCTTCCTGGTCGGCGCCCCGATCGCACTGCTCGCCGTGATCGCGGTCCTGTTCATCAAGGAGAAACCGCTGCACACGCTGAGCGGCGACGAGCGCCGCGCGCAGGAGGAGGCGGCCGCCGCGCTCCACTGACGGCGGTTCTCAGCCCAGAATCGGGGTGAAGAAGCCGGTCAGCACGCTGGTGGTCAGGGCCGCGGCCGACAGCACGGCCGCGCCCGCCAGCAGGGCGGCGTCGGCCGGGCCGAAGTGCTGGCGGCGGGCGTGGGTCCGGGGCGTGCGGGAGTCGAAGCCCCGGGCGTCCATCGCCGTCGCCAGCCGGACCCCTCGCCGCAAAGCGCCCACCAGCAGGGCGAACGCGGTCGAGCCGAAGATCCGCAGGTGAGCCAGCGGGTTGCGGCCCGCGTCGATGCCGCGGGCCCGGCGGGCCAGGCTCAGCATCTGCCACTCCTGGGCCAGCAGCGGGATCAGGCGGAAGGCCGCCAGCGCGCCGATGGCGAAGCGGGCGGGCGCCTTGGCGTTCTGCACCAGGGCGTCCGCCAGGTCGGTCGGGTCGGTGGTGGCGAAGACGACGACGCCCGGCAGCGCCACCGCGAAGATCCGCAGCACCAGGGCCAGGGCGGTGGAGACCACGCCGGTGGTCACGTCGAACGGGCCGAGCGCGACCAGCAGCGTGCCGGTGCGCTCGGCGGCGAACAGCACCATCGTCACGAGAACGCCGCCCGCCGCGAGCGTCAGCGGCCAGGCCCGCCGGGCCAGGACGCGCAGGCGTACGCCGAAGAAGGGCAGCAGGGCCAGCTCGACGGCGACAGCGAGGGCCGGGGTGAGCGGGTCGAGGGTGGCGATCAGCGGCAGCGAGAACAGCAGGGCCGCGCCGAGCTTCGCCACCGGGTTGCGGCGGGCGAGCGGCGCCGCCGGATCCGCGACCGGCTCCCAGGCGAGCGTCATGCCGGTCTGCGGTCGGGCCGGCGGTGGGCGTGGGGCAGGGCCGGGGTCAGGTCGTGGACCCGGTCGGCCAGGGAGTCGGCGAACGCCTCGTCGTGGGTCACCGCGAGGATGCCGTGGCCCTCGTCGCGCAGCCGGGCGAGCAGGGCCACCAGGTCGATCCAGGTGCCGCGGTCCTGGCCGAAGGTCGGCTCGTCGAGCACGAGCAGGCGGGGCCGGGTCGCCAGGGCGGTCGCCACGCTGAGCCGGCGCGCCTCACCCCCGGAGAGGGTGTACGGGTTGGCCTCCGCCAGCGCCGTCAGCCGCAGCCGGGCCAGCAGCTCGTCCACGGTGGCCGACACCTCGGCGGCCGGGCGGCGCAGGCGGCGGGGGCCGAGGGCGAGCTCGTCGGCGACCCGGGAGGTGACGAACTGGTGTTCCGGGGCCTGGAAGACCGAGCCGATGCGCCGGGTCAGCGTCGCGGCGCGCCAGCGGTGCGGGGGCGACGGATCGTCGAAGGCGGTCACCGTGCCCGAGGTCGGCGCCAGGAGCCCGCCGAGGACGAGCGCCAGGGTGGACTTGCCCGCACCGTTGGGGCCGGTCACCGCGAGGGCCTCGCCGGCGCGGGCCTCGAGCCGTACGGGCGGGAGGCGGCGATCGACGGCGACGGCCTGCGCCCGTACCAGAGCATCTCCGGGACCGGCGACGGCCCGGTGCCGGGGCAGCGGATATCCCGGCACCCAGACCCCCTGCTCGGCCAGCGCCGGGCCGTGACCGGCGAAGACCACCTCGGGCGCGCCGTCGGCGGCCACGCCGCCGCCCGGCGCGAGCACCACCACCCGGTCGATCAGGGGCAGCGCCTGCTCGACGCGGTGCTCGACGAGGATCAGGGTGGTGTCGCGGCCGACGGCCCGGGCGATCGCCTCGCGGATCAGGGTGCCGCCGGCCGGGTCGAGGTTGGCGGTGGGCTCGTCGAGCAGCAGCAGGCCGGGCCGCAGGGCGAGGACTCCCGCCAGCGCCAGGCGTTGCTGCTCGCCGCCGGAGAGGGCGTGGGTCGGCCTGGTGATCGGGTACGGGAAGCCGACCCGGTCCAGCGCGTCGCTGACCCGTGGCCAGATCTCACCGGCGGGCACGCCCCTGTTCTCCAGGCCGAAGGCCACGTCGTCGCCGCTGCGGGCCATCACGAGCTGGGTCTGCGGGTCCTGGAAGAGCAGGCCGGCGCTCTCCCGGGCGTGCGGGTCGCGCCCGTCGACGGTGACCGTGCCCTCCGACTCGCCGGAGTCCTCCGGCAGCAGCCCGGCGAGCGCGGCGAGCAGGGTGCTCTTGCCCGCCCCGGACGGGCCGAGCAGCAGCACCCGCTCGCCGCTGCGGATGCGCAGGTCGACGCCGCGGATCGCCCAGGCCCGGCGCCCGGCATGGCGCCAGCCGAAGCCCCGCAGCACGACCTCCGCCATCGCTCAGACCAGCGCCCGGTCCCGGCCCGCCGCGAAGCGGTCGAGGACGCCGGTCGGTGCGAGCGCCCGGGTCAGCGCCCAGCTGCCGGCGCCCGCGATCAGCGTGCTGCTGGCGACGGTGAACAGCGCGTACGGGATCCGGAAGTCCCAGAGGTCGTAGGCGCTGTTCCAGGCGAAGAAGTCGAAGAGGGCGGCGCCGAGACCGGCGAGGGCCCCGGACAGCAGGGCGGCGGGCAGCTTCCACGACCGGTAGAACAGCATCGCGAAGGCGAGCTCCGCGCCGAGGCCCTGGACCAGGCCCTGGGGGATGACCATCGCGCCCCACTTCTCGCCGAGCAGCGCGGAGATGACCGCCGCCACCGTCTCGGCGTAGAGCGCCGCGCCCGGCTTGCGGATGATCAGCGCGGCCAGTACGGCGGGCATCAGCCAGATGCCGTAGAGCACGGCCTGCGCCGGGGGGAAGAAGGCGAACGCGCCCTCGGTGACGGTCCAGAGGTGGCCCCAGGCCCAGAAGATGACGCCGAACGCGACGGCGATGACCGAGGCGATCACGATGTCGATCGTGCGCCAGCGGTATGCGTTGGTGTTGTTGCTCATGTATATGCCTCCCAGCGACCACCGGGAGGAGACGCACGCCACACCCGGAGCTTTCCGGACATGGCGCGGCTGGAGAAGACCGAGCTCCCTGCGCTGGCATTACCCAGATCAGGTTCGAGGGTCTGCGGAAGGGTGTCCCGCACTCTCAGCGCCGCGCGCTCCCCTGTCGGTGAAGTTCGTTCGCGACCACCTTGACGCTTGCCTCGCGTGAGCGATGCACTACGTCCTCGCCGTCGCGAACAAGCTTCATATGGCATGTGTTTCGATGACGCTAACACCCCTGGTGGGGAGCCAACAGCATAGGAGGGGTCCCGTGGAGATCAAAGCCCGAGGTCTGACCTTCGACGTGGCGGTTTCCGGGCCCGAGGACGGCCGGCCGGTGCTCCTGCTGCACGGCTTTCCGCAGGATCACCGGGAGTTCGACCTGATCCTGCCGCGGCTGCACGGTGCCGGGCTGCGGACGTACGCCCTGGATCAGCGCGGGTACTCGCCGGGGGCGCGTCCCGCCGCGGTCGCCGACTACCGGCTGCGGGAGGCGGAGGCCGACGCGGTGGCGGTGCTCGACGCGCTCGGCCTGAAGCAGGTGGACGTCATCGGCCACGACTGGGGTGCACAGGTGGCGTGGGCGCTGGCCGCCCGGCATCCCGGGCGGATCCGTACGCTGACCGCGATCTCGGTCCCGCACCCGCGCGGCATCGCCGTGGCGTTGCAGAACCAGCCGTCGCAGCGGCTGCGGTTCGCCTACATGAAGGTCTTCCAGTCGCGGGTCGCCGAGCGGCTGCTGCTGGCGCGCGACGGCGCCGTGCTGAAGGGGATGATGCGCGACATCGGTCCGCGCGCCGCGATGTACGCCGGGGCGATGGCCGAGCCGGGCCGGCTCACCGGGGCGCTGAACTGGTACCGGGCGCTCTCCCGCGGCGAGCTGGCCGACGTCGGCAAGGTCACCGTGCCGACGACGTACGTCTGGAGCGACGGTGACCCCGTCGTGGGCCGGGCCGCCGCGTCCGCGACGCGCACCTGGGTGGAGGCGGACTACCGCCTGGTCGTCCTGCGGGGCATCGGCCACTGGGTGCCGGAGGAGGCACCGCAGGCGCTCGCCGAGGTGGCCCTCGCACGCATCGGTGTTTGACGTTCTCGCCGAGCGGGCATGCGGTGCGCCAGTTGACGAACAGGAGTCGCCCGGATGGCCGCCGAGAAGCCGCGGATGAAACACGAGTCGGAAAAGCAGCGCTGGGACCGGAATTTCGCGGATCTCCTGCAGGAGCTGCGCGTCGCCCAGACCGGTGTGCAGATCCTCTTCGCGTTCCTGCTGACGCTGCCGTTCAGCAACGGCTTCCCCCGGGTGACCGAGTTCCAGAAGGACACCTACCTGGTCGCGCTCATCACGGCGGCGTTCGCCACCGCGATGATCATCTCGCCGGTCGCCTTCCACCGGGCCCTGTTCCGGCAGGGCCGCAAGCCGGAGCTGGTCCGGTACTCGCACCGCATGGCGACCGGCGGCCTGGCCTTCATGCTGATCTCGATGGTCAGCAGCATCCTGCTCATCACCGACTACCTGCTGAACTTCTGGGTCGCCATCGTGCTCACCGCGGTCGCCGCCGCCTACTTCCTGACGTTCTGGGCGGCCATCCCGTTCGCCAAGCGCACCTGGCTCGACGAGGACGCCGAGCAGGAGGACGAGGAGTTCGCGCGGGACGCCGCGGAGCCTAACGCGGCCGCGCGCTCCTGAGCCCGAGCCCGCGCAGCTCCAGCGCGGCCAGCGCGTCGACGGCGGCGGCGTCGCCGGTGCGCCAGGACCGGGCGATGTCCGGGCCGAGCTTCGTCAGCTCGCCGAGGGGACGGCCGGCGAGCGCCCGCAGCGCCAGCAGCTCCCGGCCGGCCGGCTCGTCGCGGACCCGGGCGGCCACCCCGGCGCGGCGCATCCAGCGCAGCCGCAGCGGCAACCAGCCGAAGAGCACCAGCGCCAGCGGGACCGCGACGATCAGCAGCGCGACGGTCAGCGCGAGGTCGCCGACGATCTCCTGTTGCTGGCGGCCGGCCTCGGCCAGACCGCCGGCCGCGTCCGCCGCGCCGGAGAAGGGTGAGGTCAGCTCGTCACCCACGAGCGGGACCCGACCGACCTTGCCGCCGATGTCGCCGAGGTTGCCCGCGATGGCGGTGCCGGCCTCCTGCAGTTTGCGCCCGGGCACGGCGAGTCTCTCCACCATGTCGTGCGCCCAGAGGCCGGCCCGGATCCAGCAGTAGACCCAGAGCACGACCAGGATGTCGGTGAGGAGCTGGCGGACGGCGGTGGGCAGCCGGTCGGCGTACATCTTCACGCGCGCCAGCCTCCCACGGACCGGCTAGCTTCGCTTGGCCGCGCACTCCGGACACCTGCCGAAGATCTCCATGGTGTGCGAGACGTCGACGAAGCCGTGCTGACCGGCGACCTTGTCGGCCCAGGTCTCCACCGCCGGGCCCTCGACCTCGACCGTACGCCCGCAGGAGCGGCAGACCAGATGGTGATGGTGGCCCTCGCTGCACCGGCGGTAGAGGTGCTCGCCGCCGGGCGGGCGCATCACGTCGATCTCGCCCGCGTCGGCGAGGCCCTGCAGCGTGCGGTAGACGGTGGTCAGTCCCACCCGCTCGCCCCGGTCGCGCAGGATGGCGTGCAGGTCCTGGGCGCTGTGGAAGCCCTCGCAGTCCGCGAGGAGCTCACGGACCGCCGCGCGCTGCCGGGTGTTGCGAACAATGGTCCCGTCGTCCGTCATGTTCCCTCCCTCGCGTGGCTCACCGCATCGGCGACGATGTGCGCGACGTGTTCGTCCACGAGTGAGTATGCGATCTCGCGTCCGCGGCGGGCACCCCGGACCACCCCCGCGCCCCGCAGCACCCGCAGATGCTGGGAAACCAGCGGCTGCGACACACCCAGCTTCTCGACCAGCTCGTGCACGCACCGCTCGCCGCCGCCCAGCTCGGCGACGATCGCCACCCGGATCGGCGTGGACAGCGCCCGCAGCAGCTCGGCGGCCGCCTCGAACGCCTCGTACGCCGCGGACTGCCCGGCCACGGCGGGGTTGCTCACCGGGCCCCGGCGCCGAGCACGACGTCCGGCGGTTCGGCATGCTCGGCCCGTCTTTGCGCGGGCATCCTGCGCAGCGTCCGCCAGGCGCCGCCCGCGGCGGTCAGCGCGACGAAGATGGCGATGGCCACGATGACGATGGTCGCGCCCGGTGCCGTGTCCAGCTGCACCGAGGCCAGCACGCCGGTCGCGGCGGCGACGACGCCGATGGTCATGGCCGTCGCCATCGTGGTGCGGAAGCCCCGGGTGACCTGCTGGGCCGCCGCCACCGGCACCACCATCAGGGCGCTGACCAGCAGCAGGCCGACGGTGCGCATGGCGATCGTGACGGTCACGGCGGTGGTCACGGCGAGCACCAGGTTGAGCGTACGGACGGGCAGGCCGGAGACCCGCGCGTACTCCTCGTCGTTGCAGACCGCGAACAGCGCCGGGCGCAGCCCCAGCGTGGTGAGCAGCACGGCGGCGCCGAGAATCGCGATCACCGTCAGCTCCGGCCCGGACGTGGTGGTCAGCGAGCCGAACAGATACTGCATGAGGTTGGCGTTGCTGCTGTCCTCGGAGAGCCCGACCAGCACCACCCCGCCGGCGATGCCGCCGTAGAAGAGCAGGGCCAGGGCCAGGTCGCCGGAGGTGCGCCCACGCTCGCGGACCAGCTCGACGGCGACGGCCCCGAGCACGGCCACCACGACCGCGGTGACGACCGGGTGGTGATCCAGCAGCAAGCCGACGCCGACGCCGGTCAGCGCCACGTGGCCGATGCCGTCGCCGATCAGCGACAGCCGGCGCTGCACCAGGTAGATGCCGAGCGCGGGCGCGGTCAGTCCGATGACCAGCGCGCCGGCCAGCGGCAGGAGGACGAGGTCGTGCAGCAGGAGGTTCATCTCAGTTCGCCGGCATCCGATCCGTGGGTGCCACGCAGATTCCGGAGTCCTCGGGGTCCGCGTGCGGGTGGACGTGATCGTGACCGGGATGCGCGTGGTGCCCGGCAGGCTCCGGGACCCGTCCCTCGTAGGCGATCCGCCCGTCGTGCACGACGACGGCCCTGTCGATCAGCGGCTCCAGCGGGCCCAGCTCGTGCGCGACGAGCAGCACCGTGCCGCCGCGCTCGCCGAAGCGGCGCAGGGCGTCCGCGAACGCCTCCTGGCTCGCCGCGTCGACCCCGGCCGTCGGCTCGTCGAGGACGAGCAGGTCGGGGCGCCCGGCGAGGGCCCGGGCGATCAGCGTGCGCTGCTGCTGGCCGCCGGAGAGGGTGGCGACCGGGTCGCCGATCCGCTCCAGCAGGCCCACGTCCTCCAACGCCGCGCGGACCGCGGCCCGGTCGGCGGCGCGGGCGGGCCGGAAGATGCCGCGCCGGGCCAGCCGCCCGGAGGCCACGACCTCGCCGACCGTGGCGGGCACGCCGCTGCCGGCACCCATCCGTTGCGGCACGTAGCCGATCCGCGCCCACGCCCGGAAGCGGCGCTGCGGGGTGCCGAACAGCTCGATCTCGCCACCGGCCAGCGGCACCAGGCCGAGGACCGTACGGATCAGCGTCGACTTGCCCGAGCCGTTGGCGCCGAGGATCGCGACGACCTGGCCGTGGGCGACGTCGAGGGAGACGTCGTGCAGGACGGGACGGCCGACGTACGCGACCGCGGCGTGCCGGACGGCGACGACGCTCACGACGAGCAGCCCAGCGCTGTGGCGAGGGCGGTCAGGTTGGCGCGCATGACGGAAAAATAGTCCGCCCGGCTCTCGTCGACACCCTCGATGGGGTCGAGGACGGCGGTCCCGACCCCGGCCTCGCGCGCCACGGTCTCGGCGACCTTGGGGCTGACCAGCGTCTCGAAGAAGATCGTCGTGGCACCGGTGGCCTTCGCGCGCTCGGCGACCTCCGCCAGGCGCTGCGGGGAGGGCTCGGTCTCGGGGGTGATGCCGGTGATGCCGATCTCCTTCAGGGAGTACCGGTCGGCGAGGTAGTGGAATGCGGTGTGGCTGGTCACGAACTCGCGGCGCGCGCACGTCTTCAGCTTGGCGGCGTACTCGCCGTTCAGCGCGTCCAGCTCGGCGTGCAGGGTACGGGCGCGCTCGGTGTAGGCCGCGGCGCGCTCGGGATCGATCGTGCCGAGCCGTACGGCGAGCGCGTCGGCGATGGCCGCGTAGCGCGCGGGATCGAGCCAGACGTGCGGATCGGTGCCGCCCTCGGCGTGCTCGTCACCCTCGTGCCCGGCACCCTCCTGGTGCTCCTCGCCGGCTTCGTGGTCGTGCTCGCCGGCCGGGAGCAGCTCGACCTCCTCACCCGCGTCGAACCCCCGCTTCGACCGCTGCGCCACGGCCTGGTCCACGGCCGGCTGGAAACCCCGCAGATAGACCACCAGGGCGGCGTCGCTAATCTCGGCGACCTGGCGGACGGTGAGCTCCACGTCGTGCGGCTCGGCACCGGGCTTGGTGAGCTGGCTGACCCGCACGGCGTCGCCGCCGACGCGCTCGGCCAGGAACTTCAGCGGATAGAACGCCGTCACCACATCGAGCCGCCCGCCGCTCGATCCGTTCGCCTCCTGTCCGCAGGCGCTGGTCGCGCCGAGGAGCAGCGCGGCGGCGGACACGGCGAGGAATCGGCGGAGCGGCATAGCACCTACCATGCGCGATAATGGTAATGATTGTCAAAAGCGCATGGGTCAGAGCGCCTTGGCCACCGCCGCCACGAAGAGCAGGGCCAGCAGAATCACCCGTACGGTGCGCAGCGCGGGCGGCTGCACCGGCCACGTCGTGAAGGTCAGCGTGGCCAGCGCGGCGCCCAGCACGACCAGCACCGCCGCACCCACGATGCCCGGCAGGAACAGGCCCGCGAGCAGCACCACCAGGGCGGCGACGAACGCGGTCGTCGGGTTCACGCCGGCCAGCCTGCGCAACACGGTCACGTCGGGTTCCTTCCTGGTGCGTACGCTCACGTCATGCTGGTGCTCAACCGCTTCGTCGTCCCCGCCGACCTGCAGGACCCGTTCGTCGAACGGGCGCACGCCGCCCTCGCCGCCCTCGCGGCGAGCACCGGATACACCTCCGGACGGCTCACCCGCGCGCTGGACGACCCCGCCTACTGGACCCTGGTCACCGAATGGGAGTCCGTCGGAGCGTACCGCCGGGCGCTGGGCAGATTCGACGTCAAGGTGCACGCCACACCGCTGCTGTCCGAGTCGCTCGACGAGCCGTCGGCGTTCGAGACGCTCGCCGCGGCCGAGCCCGGGGCCGGCGTCGTCGCCAGCGCCAGCGACCGCGCCGCCGAACCCTGGCGCTGAGCCGTAGGCTTGCTCGCATGACCACCCTCGGTGACTCCGCGCCCGCCTTCCCCGGGCCGGCCGTCTCGGCACCGGCGCCGGCCCCTGCGGGACCGGGCGGGATCGAGGCGCCCGGGCCGCCGCCCGGGCCGGGAGTCGTGCCGCCCTTCCCGGCGCCGCCGGTCGAGGGCCGTGGCCGGCGGGTCGGCCTCGGAGTGGGCCTCGGCGTCGGGGCGCTGGTGCTGGTCCTCGGCGGCGGCGCGGCCGCCACCGTCGGGCTCACCACCGTGGCCACCCGCGCGCTCAACGAGCAGGCCGACGTCGTGGTCAGCGACTACCTCGACGCGCTGCGCGAGCGGCGCTGGCACAGCGCCTACGACATGCTGTGCCAGGACGCCAAGGACAGCACGACCGAGGCGGAGTTCACCAGCGAGGCCACCTCCCGGGAGCCGATCACCGACTACGACGTCGGTGACCTCAACCCCGTCCGGCTGTCCGCGCCCGTCGAGGTCACCTACGCCGACGGCTCCACCGACCGGCTGGAGGCGTACCTGGCGCAGAACCCCCGGACGGGCGGTTTCGAGGTGTGCAGTATCGAGGGGTAATCTCCTCATTTTGTCCGCCACACGTCCCCGCCGACAACCAGCCGGCGTAGGAGGAACATGCCTGTCGACCGTATCGACGCCGTCGTCAGCCTGGCCAAGCGCCGCGGCTTCGTCTTCCCCTCCAGCGAGATCTACGGAGGCACCCGCTCGGCCTGGGACTACGGTCCGCTCGGCGTGGCGCTCAAGGAGAACGTCCGCCAGCAGTGGTGGCGCACGATGGTCCAGCAGCGCGACGACATCGTCGGCCTCGACTCCGCCGTCATCCTCGCCCGTGACGTGTGGGCCGCCTCCGGCCACCTCGACGCGTTCGTCGACCCGCTGACCGAGTGCCAGTCGTGCCACAAGCGGTTCCGCGCCGACCACCTCGAGGAGGCGTACGAGGCCAAGCACGGCTCCGCGCCCGCCTCGCTGAGCGAGCTGAACTGCCCCAACTGCGGCAACAAGGGCACCTTCACCGAGCCGAAGATGTTCAACGGCCTGATGAAGACCTACCTCGGCCCGACCGAGAGCGCCGAGGGCCTGCACTACCTGCGCCCCGAGACCGCCCAGGGCATCTTCGTCAACTACAACAACGTGGCGACCGCCGCGCGCAAGAAGCCGCCGTTCGGCATCGCGCAGGTCGGCAAGTCGTTCCGCAACGAGATCACCCCGGGCAACTTCATCTTCCGTACGCGCGAGTTCGAGCAGATGGAGATGGAGTTCTTCGTCGAGCCCGGCACCGACGAGAAGTGGCACGAGTACTGGCTCGAACAGCGCTGGAACTGGTACCGCGACCTCGGCCTCAGCGAGAGCAACCTGCGCTTCTTCGAGCACCCCAAGGAGAAGCTCTCGCACTACTCGAAGCGCACGGTCGACATCGAGTACCGCTTCAAGTTCGGCGGCACCGAGTTCGCCGAGCTCGAGGGCATCGCCAACCGCACCGACTTCGACCTCGCCACGCACTCGAAGCACTCCGGCGTCGACCTGTCGTACTTCGACCAGGAGAAGCAGGAGCGCTGGGTGCCGTACGTCATCGAGCCGGCGGCCGGCCTCACCCGCGCGGTGCTGGCCTTCCTGCTGGAGGCGTACGACGAGGACGAGGCGCCCAACACCAAGGGCGGCGTCGACAAGCGCACGGTGATGCGCTTCGACCCGCGGCTGGCCCCGATCAAGGTGGCGGTCCTGCCGCTGTCGCGCAACCCGGAGCTCTCGCCCAAGGCCCGCGGCCTCGCCGAGCTGCTGCGCCGGCGCTGGATGGTCGAGTTCGACGACTCCCAGGCCATCGGCCGGCGCTACCGCCGCCAGGACGAGATCGGCACCCCGTTCTGCGTCACGGTCGACTTCGACACCCTCACCGACGACGCGGTGACCGTCCGCGACCGCGACACCATGAAGCAGGAGCGCGTCTCCCTCGACGCCATCGAGGACTACCTGATCAAGCGCCTGCCCGGCTGCTGACGCGAAGGACGTGGCGCCGCCCGCTCGCGGGCGGCGCCACGGCTCAGTTGACGATGAGGGACTGCGAGATCACGGTGGGGGAGGCTCCGGCGACCGAGTCGGCGACGGCCTTGACCACGAAGCGGAAGGTCACCTTCTTGCGGCCCCCCGTCAGCAGGATCTGCACCGTGCCGTCGGTGGCGGTGAGCACGGTGCCCTTCTGATCGGTCTTCCAGGTGCCGCCGCTGCGGTGCTGAAGGGAGATGGTCACCTTGCCGCGGTGTTTCGGCAGGGTCTGGATGTTCAGCCGGACCTTCGAGTACGACGTGTACTGGGCCACACCGCTCCTCGTCCTCGCCTGACCGGTCAGCTTGGCGGTCACCACGGACGGCGTGCTGAACCTCGCCGTCGCCGACGCGGCCAGATAGGACAGGTCACCCGCGGTGCGCGCGGTGACGGTGCCACTGGCCCTCGCCGCGAGCGACAAGGTGGCGACGCCGCTCTTGTCGGTCGTGAGGCTCTTCTTGGTGGCCGTGCCGTTCTGGGTCACGGTCACGGTCACCCGGGCACCGGGGCGGTTCGTCGTGCGCACGGTGACCGTGAGGTTCCTGCCGTAGGCGGAGGCCGCCTTGACGGCGACGGTGACCGGGGCCTTGGCCTGGCCGGCGGCGGGCGTCACCACGAGCGACGGGTTGCCGGTGTAGCCCTGCGCCAGCGAGTAGATGTACCGACCGTCCGCGGACCAGGACGCCTCGTGCGCCAGGCTCTGGTAGGTCGTGGTGCCGGCGTTGGTCGCGCGGGTGAGCACCGCGCCGTCCTGCGCGGAGAAGACGTGCACCGGCGACGTCTCGTAACTGGCGTCCAGGATCCCGGCGAACTTGGTGCCGTCCGGGGACCAGGCGACGGCGTTCGGGTACGCCCCGGTCTCGAAGGTGCCGGCCGGTGTCAGCGTCGCGCTGTCGTAGCGGGCCACGCCGTAGCCGTTGCCGTAGTCCGTGGTGATCAGCTGGGTGCCGTCGGGCGAGAGCGCCGCGTCGTAGGTGGTGCTGGTGAACTTGTCGGCCTGCTCGGTCAGGCCTCC
The DNA here is from genome assembly GCF_014648355.1 of Couchioplanes azureus. Lineage (GTDB taxonomy): Bacteria > Actinomycetota > Actinomycetes > Mycobacteriales > Micromonosporaceae > Actinoplanes > Actinoplanes azureus. The sequence continues at coordinate 159,471 of NZ_BMQY01000010.1, read as the reverse complement.
GTCGGCGCCGATCGCGAAGGACGTCAACTGGCCCCCGGTGGTGTACGTGACCAGCGTCTCACCGGCGGCCGTCATGCCGATGAGGTTCTTGGTCAGCACGCTCTTGTCCTCGTGCGTGGAGAGGTCCAGCCGGGCGATGCCGGCGGTCGCTCCGGCGCAGCCGTACACGTAGTAGAGCGCCCCGCCGGCGACGGCCGACTCGCCCGGGCAGTTCTGGGCCGTCCAAGAGCCCAGGACCGCACCGGACGTGGAGAGCTGGAAGATCTTCGAGCCGGTGGACGCGGAGACGTAGACGCTCTGCCCGTCCGGGCTCAGCGTGAGCGCCTTCGCTCCGAGCAGCCCGTTCACCGGCGCCCCGACCGTGCCGGACGGCGAGGCGATGAGAACGCCGTTGCCCGCGGCCACCCAGACGTTGCCGCCGACGGCCAGCACGTCCGTCGCCTTGTCCACGGTCGGCAGGACGAACCTGAGCGGGACGGCGGTGGCCACACCGGCGGCGTAGGCGGGCGCGGGGGCGAGGGCGGCCCCGCTCAGTGCACCGGTGGCGAGGATTGCGGCGGACAGCAGCGACGCGGCGGAGCGCGGTGCGCGAGTGATCATGAAGGCGGAGTCCTGGCTCTGGAGACGGGCAAGCTCCGTCTGCGATCGGCGCGCCGAACCGGATCCGTAGATCTTTCCGGTTTTCCCGCCGGGAAAGGGCTGTGCCATGCTCGACGACGTGACTCTCGCACCCTCCGCCAAGGCCCTGACGCTGGGAAATCATCAGGTGTGGCCGCCCGTCGTGCTGGCGCCGATGGCCGGCATCACGAATGTCGCGTTCCGGCGGCTCTGCCGGGAACAGGGCGGCGGCGTGTACGTCTGCGAGATGATCACCACCCGGGCGCTGGTCGAGCGGATCCCCAAGACGCTCAAGATGATCCAGTTCGCGCCGGACGAGGGCTTCCGTAGCCTGCAGCTCTACGGCGTCGACCCGGACGTGACCGCGGCGGCCGCCCGCATGGTCGCCGAGGAGAACCTCGCCGACCACATCGACCTCAACTTCGGCTGCCCGGTGCCCAAGGTCACCCGGCGCGGCGGCGGCAGCGCCCTGCCGTGGCGGCGCAGGCTCTTCGGCCGCATCGTCACCCAGGCGGTGCGCGCGGCGGCGCCGGCCGGCATCCCGGTCACGGTCAAGATGCGCAAGGGCATCGACGACGACCACCTGACGTACGTCGAGGCCGGGCTGATCGCCCAGGAGGCCGGCGTCGCGGCCGTCGCCCTGCACGCCCGCACCGCCGAGCAGCGCTACTCGGGCACGGCCGACTGGGACGCCATCGCCACCCTCAAGCAGGCCCTCGACGTGCCGGTGCTGGGCAACGGCGACATCTGGGAGGCCGACGACGCGATGCGGATGGTCGCCCACACCGGCGTCGACGGCGTGGTGGTCGGCCGCGGCTGCCTCGGCCGGCCCTGGCTCTTCAAGGACCTGCACGCCGCCTTCGACGGGGTCCGGTCCCAGGAGCTGCCGACCCTGGGCGAGGTCGCCGCCGTCATGTCCCGGCACGCGCACCTGCTGGTCGAGGCGCTCGAGGACGAGAAGCACGGCTGCGCCGACTTCCGCAAGCACATCGCCTGGTATCTCAAGGGCTTCCCGGTCGGCGGCGACCTGCGCCGCAGCCTGTCCATGGTGTCGTCGCTGGCCCAGCTCGACGACCTGCTCGGCAAGCTCGACGCGGACGCGCCGTTCCCGCGCGAGTCGCTGGGCCAGCCCCGCGGCCGGGTCAACGCGCCGGGCAAGGTGTCGCTGCCGTACGGCTGGCTGGACAGCCGCGACGACGACACCGTGCCGGAGGGCGCGGAGATGGACAACAGCGGCGGCTAGGTCCGGGCGGTCGGCGGACACGACGCCGGCGGGGAGGGCGCCAGGTGCCCTCCCCGCCGTGGCCGTGCGCCTCGCTCAGACGTCGAGGTCGTTCTCGATGCGCTTGAGCTGGTGGCGGGCCATCGCCAGGTTGGCGCGGTCGCGGCGCAGGGCGACGTACAGGAACAGGCCCTTGCCCGACCGGCTCGTCAGCGGCCGGATCATGTGGTACTGGGTGTCCAGGGTGATGAGGATGTCCTCGATCTTCTCGGTGAGGTTGAGCATCTCCATCGCCCGGAGCTTGGCCCGGACCACGTCCGTGTTGCCGGCCGCGGCGACCGTCAGGTCGAGATCCTTGCCGCCGCCGGCCGTGCCGAGGGCCATGCCGCTCGTGTGGTCGACCAGCGCGACGCCGATGGCGCCGTCGATGTCCATGACCTCTTTGAGTGCGGTTTCCATACTGGGCATTTCTGTTCCTCCGTCTTCGTTCGCGATGGTGGGTAGGGGTGTTGCGGGTAAGACCTCAGCGGCCTCGGATCGTGTTCTGCAGCGTCGCCATCGGTGTCCGCCGGGCGAGCGGCGTCGGCGGCCCCGCCTGCATCGGGATCTCCGGCCGGGGGGCGGCGGGCTCCAGGACCAGCAGCTTCATGAGCCGGCGTACGGCTCGGCGCGCCTCGAGATGGACCAGGGCGAGGTTCGCGCCCCCGGACGTGACGAGGGTCAGCAGGGCGTTCGGTCCCGCGGTGTACGAGGTGATGTATCCGCCGTCGCACTCCACCACCGACTCGCGCAACTCGCCGTGGTTCACGGCGTGCGCGAAGCGCCGGGCAAGGGCGAGATGAGCGGCGGCCAGGGCGGCGAGACTGTCGGGTTCGATGCCGTGGGCGTCGTGGGCCACCACCATGCCGTCGGCGGTGGCGAGAACGCTCCCGCACAGCTCCGGCAGCCTGTTGCGGAGGTTGCCGAGTTCCTTCAGTACCGCCGGGTCCACCGTCATCCGCGGTTTCTCCTTTGTGTCGACCGCCGGGCGGCGGGAGGGGCGCGCGTCACCGCAGCGCTTTCAGGGCGGTGCGGATGCGTTTGAGCAGGACCTCGTCCGTGCCGGGATGGATGGACGCCGGTTCGGCGGCGATCTCCTTCGGCAGCTTGGCACCCGGTTTGCGCCGGGCCAGCCGGGGCGGGCGGTAGGCGGTGCCGTTCGCCGTGGCCGGGTCGGGCTCGCGCGCGGGAGGGTCGCCGGAGGCCAGGCCGGGCCGGGCCGCGGTGGCGGCGGGTACGGCCGGCCCGGGCGGCGCCGGCCGGTGCACGTCCACCGCCGTTCCCCGGGCGCGCGGCAGGCGGACGAACGCGGGGGCGCCGGTGGCGTCCCGGGGCGTGGGCAGCTCGATCAGGCCGGCCGCGGCGAGCCGGCGCAGCTCCTGGATGGTCGCGTAGCCGGCCCGGCCGAGCAGCTGGGCCAGGTCGGCCGGGGTGCGCTGGCCGTCCGCGTGCACCAGCAGCTCCCACTGCGCCGCCGTCAGCGTGATCCGCTCGCGGGGCGGACGGGTCACCGGGATGACCACCTCCGTGTCGAGCTGGGGGTAGGGGAAGATCTCGTCCAGCAGCCGGACGCGGCGGCGCGACTCCCGGTTGAGCGCGGCCGGGTCCACGCGGACCAGGTCGCCCAGCCAGTGTTTGACGCCGTCCACGAAGTCGACCGGCGCCGAGGCGGGGGAGAGCGCGAAGTACGCGGCGTCGTACGTCGCCCCCAGCACGCACAGCTCCAGCTCGCCCTGGGTGATGTGGCCCTGGTCGAGCAGCGTCCGCCCGACCGAGGAGCGGGGCGATCCGGCGTCGAGGGCCGCCTGCCAGGTCCGGGCCGCCAGCCGCCCGGACGCGGTGAGCAACTCGCCGACGCCCGGGGCGGCGGCCGACTCGGCGTACGTCACCAGGCCCTCGTCGAGGTGGATCGTGCCGCCCGGCGTGCCGCCGACGATCAGGGCGCCGGTCCGCCGCTCGCCCGCGACCTGCGTGAGCAGGCGGCCGGGCGCCGCGGACTTCGGGGGCTTCACCGTGAACTCCTCACTGCGCAGGGTTGTCATCCCTTACGTCGCGATCAACTCGTCGGCCAGCGTCTGCATGCGCCGCCGGGCCACGGCGAGGTTGCCGTGGATCCGGTCGAGCCACACGTAGAGCACGAGCCGGCTGTCGAAGTCGGTCTGGACGAGCCGCAGCAGGTGGTAGCCCCCCGCGGTCGTGATGATGAGGTCCTCGAGCAGGTCGTGCGGTACGGCCGAGACGAACAGCGCCCGGCTCTGCGCGGCCTGGACGACGTCGGCAGTGCCGGCCGCCGCGGCCTCGTGGTCCTCGTTGGGTGCGGCTCCGGTCGTGGCGACCGGGAAGCCGGTGGTGTAGTCGACGATGCTGGCGCCGATCGCGCCGGGGATCGCCATGGCCTCCTGCAGACAGTTTTCGACCCCGGGCACATCTCTCCTCAGCCGAGTGATGCTCCCGCCGGCGGCCGGTCCCCGCTGCCGGCGGTGTCGGGTGTTTCCGGATTTTTTGCTCCGGCGGGATGGCGTACGTCCCGCCGTCACAATGGGCCATCCTGCGGCCACGCTGAGATCGCGAGTCGCACCCCGTGTGCGTCATGGTCGTCGATGGTCATCCGGGCACCGGCGAACGCCGCCGGCACCGCACCGACCGGGCGCCCCGGGGTAGCGGCCGGGCCAGCAGCCGCCGTGCCGCCTGCGGTCCGAGATCGAGGTCCACCTCGGCGATCGTGCCGAACCAGTGCCGTTCGCCGGCCACGAACAGCATCGGCGCGTCGTCCGCCTGCAGCAGCACGTGGGTGACGGCGGTGATGGTCGCCACGACTCGGCAGGCCAGTTCGTGGTGGCCGAGGTGGCCGTCGCGCAGCAGCACCCGGCCGACCTGCCGGGCGCGGTGCCCCGCGTCGTACGCGGCCCGCCACTGCACCGCCGAGAGGCGGCCGGACGCGATCAGTCGCTCGCCGATGCCGGGGCAGGCCGGCGACTCGGCGTGGGTGATGCGCCCGGCGACGAGATAGACGGTGCCCCCCGGCGTACCGCCGATGTGCAGGGCCCCGGTGCGCCCGGCCTCGGCCAGGGCGGCGAGGCGATGACTCAGCGAAATCACGATGTCGCTCCTCCTTTCGGCCAGTGTCGGGCGCCTGGCCGGAGGATGTCGCACGACGAGTGCGTTGTTTCGATCCGTGCTGCGGCCGCCGTCCCCGCGTGACATGATCGTCACTTTCGATGGCGTTTCGTGGAGGGTGTCCAATGGCCAGCACCTGGGAACAGATCGTCGTCGACGCCGAGGACCCGGCGCGGCTCGCGCGCTGGTGGGCGGAGGCGCTCGGCTACGTCATCGTGCGTGAGGCGCCCGACGAGGTGGAGATCCGGCGTACCCCGGACACGCTGCCCGGCCTGCTGTTCGGCACCAACCCGGACGCCAAGACGGTGAAGAACCGGCTCCATCTCGACCTGCGCCCGGACGACCAGGAGGCCGAGGTGGAGCGCCTGGTCGACATGGGCGCCCGGGCCATCGACATCGGCCAGCAGGACGAGAGCTGGGTCGTGCTCGCGGACCCGGAGGGCAACGAGTTCTGTGTGCTCGCCGCGAAGCAGTCCGAGTGATCGACCGCGGCCTTAGGGTTGAGCCATGACGGGCGACGCCGAGCGGTGGGCGAGCGAACCCGCCAAGGACAGCGGCTACGGCCGCACCCAGTTCGAGCGCGACCGGGCCCGGGTGCTGCACTCCGCGGGCTTCCGGCGCCTGGCGGCCAAGACCCAGGTGCACACGGCCGGGTCCGACGACTTCCTGCGTACGCGCCTGACGCACTCCCTGGAGGTCGCCCAGATCTCCCGCGAGATGGGCGCGCGGCTGGGCTGCGACCCGGACGTCGTGGACGTGGCCGGGCTGGCGCACGACCTCGGCCACCCGCCGTTCGGGCACAACGGCGAGGCCGCGCTGGACGCCGTGGCGCAGCCGTGCGGCGGCTTCGAGGGCAACGCCCAGACGCTGCGGGTCCTCACCCGCCTCGAGGCCAAGGTCGAGGGCGCCGGCCTCAACCTCACCCGCGCCTCGCTCGACGCGAGCTGCAAATATCCCTGGCCCCGGCGGCCGGGAAGCCGCAAGTTCGGGGTGTACGCCGACGACATGCCGGTGTTCGCCTGGATCCGCTCGACCGCGCCCGACGGCGAGCGCCGCTGCCTCGAAGCGCAGGTCATGGACTGGGCCGACGACGTCGCCTACTCCGTGCACGACGTCGAGGACGGGGTGCACGGCGGCTACCTGTCGCTGCGGCCGCTGCTCGACGACGCCGACGAGCGGGCCGAGCTGTGCGCCGACGTCGCCGCCACCTACTCCGACGAGACCCCGGAGGCGCTCGGGGAGGCTCTCGACCTGCTGCTCTCCGACGGTGTGGTGCAGGCCGCCGCCGGCTACGACGGCACGTACGCCGCCCAGGTCGCGCTCAAGCGGATGACCAGCGTCCTGACCGGCCGGTTCGTCTCGTCGGCGGTCGGGGCCACGAACAGCAGGCACGGGCCCGGACGGGTCCGCCGCTACGACGCCGACCTGATCGTGCCGCGTACGGTGCGTAACCAATGCGCGCTCCTGAAGGGCATGGCACTGCGCTACGTGATGCGCGCCCGCGCCGCGGAGGACTGGTACGAGGAGCAGCGCGCCATCCTGACGTCCCTGGTCGATCTCCTCTGCCACCGCGCTCCCGACCACCTCGACCCGATGTTCGCGCAGGAGTGGAAGGCCGCCGCGGACGACGCCGCGCGCCTGCGGGTGGTGGTCGACCAGGTCGCGTCGCTGACCGATCCCGCGGCGGTCGCCTGGCACCGGACCCTCTTGGCGGGCCGCCGGTGACGCGAGGCAGTATGTAGCCGTGGCGGGCAGGGTCAAGGACGAGGACATCGCGCTGGTCCGCGACCGCACCTCGATCGCGGACGTGATCAGCGAGACGGTGACGCTGCGCTCCGCGGGCGGCGGCAACCTCAAGGGTCTCTGCCCGTTCCACGACGAGAAGACCCCCTCGTTCACCGTGTCGCCCGCCCGGAACGTCTACTTCTGCCACGGGTGCGGGGCGGGCGGGGACGCCATCAAGTTCCTCATGGACGCCGAGCACCTCACCTTCGTCGAGTCGCTCGAGCGCCTCGCCGGCCGGGCCGGCATCCAGCTGCGCTACGACGCCCCGGACGAGCGGCCCGGCACGCCCCGGCAGCAGCCCGGTCAGAAGCAGCGCCTGATCGCCGCCCACGCGGCAGCCGCCGAGTTCTACCGCGACCAGCTCGGCAAGGCGGGCGCGCGCAAGGCCCGCGAGTTCCTCGCCCAGCGCGGCTTCGGCCGGGACGCCGCCGAGAGGTACGGCTGCGGCTACGCCCCCGAGGGCTGGGACCTGCTCACCAAGCACCTGCGCCAGAAGGGCTTCACCGCCGAGGAGCTGACCACGGGCGGCCTGGCCAAGCCGGCCCGCTCAGGCTCGCTCATCGACCGCTTCCGCCGCCGCCTGCTCTGGCCCATCCGCGACCTGAGCGGCGACGTCATCGGCTTCGGTGCGCGCAAGCTCTTCGACGACGACGACGGCCCGAAGTACCTCAACACCCCCGAGTCGCCGCTCTACAAGAAGTCCCACGTGCTCTACGGCATCGACTTCGCCAAGCGCGAGATCGCCAAGCGCGGCCGCGCGGTCATCGTCGAGGGGTACACCGACGTCATGGCCTGCCACGAGGCGGGGGAGCCGACCGCGGTCGCGACCTGTGGCACGGCCTTCGGCGTCGACCACATCGGCGTGCTGCGCCGGCTGCTGATGGACAGCGACAGCTTCACCGGCGAGATCATCTACACCTTCGACGGGGACGCGGCCGGGCAGAAGGCGGCGCTGCGGGCGTTCGAGGAGGACCAGCGGTTCGTCGGGCGTACCTTCATCGCGGTCAGCCCGGACAACATGGACCCCTGCGAACTGCGCCTGGCCAAGGGCGACCTCGCCGTCCGGGACATGATCGCCGGGCGGGAGCCGCTCGTGGACTTCGCCCTGCGCCAGACCCTGGCCCGCTTCGACCTGGACACCGTCGAGGGCCGGGTCGAGGCGATGCGCCGGGCCGCGCCGCTGGTCGCCAAGATCAAGGACCGGGAGAAGCGCCCCGAGTACGCCCGCAAGCTCGCCGGCGACCTGGGCATGGACCTGGAGCCCGTGCAGCGGGCGGTGGCCGCCGCGCACGCGCCGGAGGCCCCGGTGGTGGCCCAGCGCCGCGCCGCCGACAGCCCCCAGCGCCAGGTCGAGCGGGAGACGCTGAAGCTGGCCCTGCAGCAGCCGGTGCTGGCCGGGCCGATGTTCGACGCGATCGAGGTGGACGCGTACGGCGACCCGGTCCTGCGCGACATCCGCGCGGCCGTCGCGGCGGCCGGCGGCACCGCCTCGGCCACCGGCGGCGCGGTGTGGATCGAGGCGGTCCGCGACGCCTGCCAGGACCTGGGCGCCAAGGCGCTGGTCGGCGAGCTGTCGGTCGAACCGCTGCTGGTCGACGGGGAGGCCGACCTGCGCTACGTGCAGATCACCCTGGCCCGCCTGCAGGTCGGCTCGGTGACCACCCGGATCAAGGACCTCAAGTCGAAGGTGCAGCGCCTCAACCCGGTGGCGCACAAGGACGAGTACCTGGCGCTCGCCGGGGAGCTTTTCTCGCTGGAACAGCACGCCCGCGCACTCCGTGACCAGGCAGCAGGTGCATTGTGAGACTCTTCCGCCGCGTCCCGAAGCTCCCGCTCGACAAGCGGCCCCCGCTGGAGAGCGAGGAGCGCGTCCTCGCGTGGGCCGCCACCGAGGGCGACGGCGTCCTCGTCGCCACCAACCGCGGCCTGTGGCTGCCCGACGGCCGCCGGCTCGGCTGGCACGAGATCCACAAGGCCGCGTGGTCCGGGCGCGAGCTGCGGATCACCCCCGCCGAGGTGGCCCAGGAACGCAACGGCTACACGGTGCACGTGGACGCCCCGGTGGTCGGTTTCCTGCTGCTGGAGCCGGGGGAGCTGCCCGACCAGGTGCGCACCCGGGTGACGCGCTCGGTCGCGTACACGTCGCACCACCCGCTGCCGCCGAACGGCGGCGTCCGGGTCGTCGGGCGGCGGATCAGCGGTGTCGACGGGCTGACCTGGTCGGTCCGGTACGACGCCAGGACCGCGGTCGAGGCCGACCCGATCATCGAGGCCACCGACCAGCTCGTCGCGTCGGCGCAGGAAGCGACCGCGCCGCCGGCCTGACCGGCCCCCATGACGTGACCGGCCCCGCAACCTGATCGGTCGCGGGGCCGGGCGGACGTCACGGCAGGCGCGGGAGCAGGATCTTGCCCACCTGGCGCGAGCAGCTGCCCCAGCCGTTGGCGGTGGTGACCTTCAGCACGTAGGCGCGCTTGGCCTCGAGACCGAAGAAGTTCTGCGTCCGGACGCCGGTGTACCACTTGCCGACGGCCCAGTTGGCGGTCTGGACGACCTTGTTGTCCACCATCCGGACCAGCTCCAGCTTGACGTTCAGCGTTCCGGTCGCGTTCACCGGGTCGTCGGGCCAGGCCGTACCGCGGACCGGGTCGCCCAGGTAGCCCCGCCAGTGCGGCGCCGACATGGTGAACTTGCCGATGGTGGGCGCGGAGCCCCGGGTGGCGGAAGCCTTGGTCACGATCGTCGGGGCCAGCGTCTTCTCCGTCATGAGGACCGGCTTGCTGACGCCCGACTCGTTGCGCGCCGCGAGGCTGATCTTGTAGGTGGAGCACTTGTCCGGCGTCGGTACCCGGAAGGCGAAGGCCTTGTAGCCCTGGGCCAGGTAGTAGGCCGAGCTCGGCACGGAGTAGGTGTTGCTCGTGGTGCCGTCGGTGACGGTGACGTCGTAGCTGGTGGCGCGCGGCATCGACGCCCAGCGGATCTCGGTCTCCATCGGGCTCATGTACGCGCGGCCCTGGTGCACGCCGACCGGCGTGGGCGGCACTTCGGGCGCGGGCGGGGCCACGGCGGCCGACGCGGAGAGCGGGACGGCGAGGGAGCCGAGCAGGCTGAGGCTCAGGGCTGCGATCGTACGCGTCAACTTCACTTCGAGGTTCCTTCCCGCTTCTTCATGACAGGTGGAGGGATCGGCGGGCAACCTCAAGCCGGTCGCAAGGCCGGCTCAGCAAACGCGCGGTTTTGTCGGACCCTTTCACTAAGGTCGCTCGGGTGAGCCTCATTCACGCCCGCGGGCTGGTCAAACGCTTCGGCGACTTCACCGCCGTCGACGGCATCGACGTCGACGTGGCGCGCGGGGAGGCGTTCGGCTTCCTGGGTCCCAACGGCGCGGGCAAGAGCTCCACCATGCGCATGATCGGCTGCGTCTCCCCGCCGACCGGCGGCGTCCTGCGCATCCTCGACAAGGACCCGCTGCGCGACGGGCCGGCGATCCGCGCCCGCCTCGGCGTCTGCCCCCAGCTCGACAACCTCGATCTCGAGCTCACGGTCCGGGAGAACCTCACCACCTATGCCCGCTTCTTCGGCATCCCCCGCAGGGTGGCCCGCCGGCGCGCCGACGAGCTGCTCGACTTCGTGCAGCTGAGCGAGCGCGCCGACAGCAAGGTCGAGCCGCTCTCCGGCGGCATGAAACGGCGGCTCACCATCGCCCGCGCGCTGGTCAACGAGCCCGACATCGTGCTGCTCGACGAGCCCACCACCGGCCTCGACCCGCAGGCCCGGCACCTGGTCTGGGAGCGCCTGTTCCGGCTCAAGCAGCAGGGCGTGACCCTGGTGCTGACCACCCACTACATGGACGAGGCCGAGCAGCTCTGCGACCGGCTCGTGGTGATGGACGGCGGGCGTATCGTGGCCGAGGGCTCGCCCCGCGCCCTGATCGAGCGGTATTCCACGCGCGAGGTGGTCGAGCTGCGCTTCACCGTGGAGTCCCAGGACGCCTTCGCCGGCAAGCTCGCCGGCGTCGGCGAGCGCCTGGAGATCCTGCCGGACCGCATCCTGCTCTACGTCGGCGACGGCGACGAGGCGGTCGCCGAGGTCCAGCGCCGCGCCCTGAGCCCGGCCAGCGTCCTGGTGCGCCGCAGCAGCCTCGAGGACGTGTTCCTGCACCTCACCGGACGGACGCTGGTGGACTGACATGACCTGGCACGTCCTGGAGTATCACCTCGTCAGCTACCGCCGGATCTGGCGTTCGAGCGTGCTCTCGTCGTTCGTGCTGCCCCTGCTGACCATGCTCGGCTTCGGCGTGGGGGTCGGGGCGTACGTCACCGGTGGCGTCGAGGGAGTGCCCTATCTCGACTGGATGGTTCCCGGACTCATCGCCTCCACCGCCATGCAGATCGCGATCGGCGACTCGACGTGGCCCGTGCTGGGCGGCTTCGAGTGGCAGCGCACCTACTTCGGCCAGGCGGCGACGCCCTTGCGGGTCGTGGACATCCTCGACGGTCACCTGCTCTTCATCGTCTTCCGCACGCTGACCAGCTGTGCCGCCTTCCTGGTGATCGCCGCGGTCTTCGGGACCATGCACTCCTGGTGGGCCTTGGCCACGTTGCCGATCGCCGCGCTGGTCGGCCTGTCGGTGTCCACCCCGACCTTCGCCTACGCGTCGACGATCCGCAGCGACAGCTACCTGGCCATCCTGTTCCGGCTCGGCGTCGTCCCGATGTCGCTGTTCTCCGGCGTGTTCTTCCCGGTCGAGTCGCTGCCGGAGCCCTTGCGCTGGATCGCGTACGCGCTGCCGCTCTGGCACGGCGTCGATCTCAGCCGCGCGGCGACCCTGGGCACCGCACCGGACTGGCCCGTCCTCGGCCACCTGCTCTACCTGGCGCTGTGGGCGGCGGTGGGCTGGTTGCTCGCCCTGCGCCAGTTCGGCCGCCGGCTGGTGGTCTGAGATGCCGTGCCGACCGGCCGCCGGCCGGTGGTCTGAGATGCCGTGCCGACCGTTCCCGATGCGCTGAGGGGGTTCACCGTGGTCACCCTGGTCCTGCCGCGACTCGTCTCCTTCGAGGGCGCCGGCCGTCGTTCCGGTTCCGTCGTCGAGCGCAACATCGCGACGCTGCGCAGCGCGTACTGGCTGGTCATGGCGTCCGGGTTTGTCGAGCCGGTGCTCTATCTGTTCTCGATCGGGGTGGGCGTCGGCACCCTCGTCGGCGACCTGACGCTGCCCGGCGGCCGGGTCGTCGGCTACGCCGCCTTCGTGGCGCCGGCCATGCTGGCCTCCTCGGCCATGACCGGGGCGCTGGCGGAGACCACCTTCAACTTCTTCGGGAAGATGAAGTTCATGAGGCTGTACGACGGGATGCTGGCCACCCCCGTGCGCCCCATCGAGATCGCCATGGGCGAGCTGGCCTGGGCGATGCTGCGCGGCAACATCTACGCGGCCGCCTTCCTGGTGGTCATGGTGGTCATGGAGCTCACCACGCCGGGGCGGGCCCTGGCCGGCTTCGCGGGCGCGGTGCTGGTCGGCTTCGCCTTCGGCGCCACCGGCATGGCGCTGTCCACGTTCATGCGCAGCTGGCAGGACTTCGACCTGGTCGCCTCGGCCCAGTTCGCGCTCTTCCTCTTCTCGGGCACGTTCGTGCCGGCCGAGGCGTACCCCTCGATCCTGCGCTGGCTGGTGGAGGTCACCCCGCTGTACCGCTCGGTCGACCTGATCCGCGCGATCACGACCGGGGCGGTGGGCTGGCTCCAGCTGGTCGACGTGGCGTACCTGCTGGTGCTGCTCGGTCTCGGGCTGGCCGTCGCCGGGCGCCGGATGGAGAAACTGCTCTGCAAGTGACCGGCCGACTCTCCGCAGGTTTGCCCGGCCCGGGCCGATCGGTAGATCGGGAGCAAACCCTCCCGCCGGCCGCGGAGCCGACCGCGGCGTGACGCAAGCCGGGAGTCGCCATGGCCATGATGACGCGCTCGGGCACCGGCGTGCCCCTGGACCCGGCCCGGATGGCGCAGATCCTGGACGAGTACGAGGACCTCGCGGACTTCGACGTGGCGGAGGCCCAGTCGGCCGCCCTGGTGATCGAGCAGGCGGCGCAGGAGGCGGGGGAGGACGAGCTGCGCTGGCGGGCGCGGTTGCTGCGGGCCGACATGGTCGAGCGGCGCGGCGAGCTGGCGTCCGCGGCGAAGACGATCGTCGAGGTGCTGGAGTGGGCGCAGGTGAGCGGCTGCACGCGCGTGCGGTCGCGGGCGCACCGGGTGCTGGCCCGGCTCTACCGCGCCATGGGCGATCCGGCGGCGAATCTCGAACACATGATCCAATGCGTCGACGCCCTCGACGCCACCACCCCGGTCTCCGGGCGGATCGCCTGCCTGATCAAGCTGGCCGACGCGTACGCCGAGACCGGCTCGATGCCGGCCGCCCGGGACCGCTACGAGCAGGCGGTCCTGACGGCGACGCAGCACGGCAACGCCCGCCGGCAGATGATGGCGCTCAACAACTACGCGTACGCCGAGTACGACCGCGGCAACCTGCCCATGGCCCGGCGGGTCCTGGAACGCCTGCGGGCCGCCGGCGAGGAGCACGGCCGGCCGCTGGACTTCTCCGCGCTGGACACCATCGCCCGGGTCGAGGCGCTGCTCGGTGACCTCGACGCGGCCGAGCGGGCGGCGCACGCGGCGCTGCGGGCGTACCGGGAGGAGAACGCGCGGGAGGCGGACGCCGAGGCCGACCTGCTGCTGACGCTCGCCTTCGTGCAGCGGCTGCGCGGCGAGCTCGACGACGCGCAGCAGACGATCGCCCGGGTGCACGCGCTCTGCGGCCGGCACCAGCTGCGGTTCAACGAGGTCCAGGCCCTGCTGGAGCAGGCGGAGATCGAGGCGGCGGCCGGCGACTTCGCCCACGCGTACGCGACCATGCACCGGTTCCACACCGCGGAGAAGCGGCTGCAGTCGGCGCAGCGGGACGCCCAGGCCCGCAACCGCCAGGCGCTCTTCGAGGTCCACGAGGCGCGCCGCCAGGCGGAGTGGTTCCGCGACCAGGCGCGGCGCGACCCGCTGACCGGCCTGCACAACCGCCGGTTCATCGACGAGCGCCTGCCCGCCCTGCTGGAGAAGGCCACCGCCGACGGCTCTCCGGTGACAGTGGCCCTGGCGGACCTCGACCACTTCAAACGCGTCAACGACACGCTCTCGCACGAGACCGGCGACCAGGTGCTGACGGCCGTGGCGGCCATGCTGGGGCGTACGGACGTCGGCCCGTCCGGGTTCGTCGCCCGCCTCGGCGGCGAGGAGTTCCTGCTGGTCGTCACGGGCGTCGACGTCGCGGGCGCGGCGCTGCTCCTGGAGGATCTGCGCCAGGCGGTCGCCGGCCACCCGTGGCGGCCGCTCACCGGCGAGCTGCCGGTCACGGTCAGCATCGGCGTCACCGCGGCCGCGGCCGGGGACACCCAGGGCGCGGTGCTGGCCCGGGCCGACGAGGCCCTCTACGAGGCGAAGAACGGCGGCCGGGACCGGCTCTGCCTGGACCCGGGGGTCACGATCGCGGAGCGGCGCCGCTTCCGCGACGGCCTCCGGTGAGCTGAGCTGGCTGGGAAGAAGGTGGTTAAAGCGGTGGAGTCCCGGGCATCTCCAGGTCAGGTCGCGAATCGCCCGGCCGGCGGGTAAGCCGAGCGGGAGCGGAACGCGGCGTGCAGACGACGCGTAGCGCCCTGGAGGTATCCCGGCGATGAGACTTCTTGGCAAGGCCGGCGACACATCGCACGAGCACGGCCACGACGACGACCCCGCCTTCCCGGCGGCGAACCGCGGCACGACCGCCCCCGCCGACGCCGCGGAGGCGAAGGCCGCCGGCGAGCGGGACGCGGCCGGCGCTCGCGGCGAGCGGCTCGATCTCGACGCCGCGGCCACCTCCCGGACGGCGGACGACCGGGACGCCGACCTCTCGGCGCCGAGCCCGGACGCCGGGCCGGACAGCCCCGCACAGCTCAAGGGCAAGGGCGTCCTGGGCGCCCTCAAGCGGACCTTCAAGCAGTTCTCCCAGGACAACGTCACCGACTGGGCGGCCGCCCTGACCTACTACGGAGTGCTGTCGATCTTCCCCGGTGCGCTGGTGCTCGTGTCGATCCTGGGCATGCTCAGCAACGACGGCCAGCAGACGGTGCAGGAGACGGTGCAGCAGGTCGCGCCCAGCGAGCAGATCCAGGGTCTGGTCAACCAGGTGCTGACGCAGGTGCAGGACCCGGGCAAGGCGGGGCTCGCCGCGGTCGTCGGTATCGTGGCGGCGTTCTGGTCCGCCTCGGGATACATCGGCGCCTTCATGCGGGCGTCGAACTCCATCTACGACGTGCCCGAGGGACGGCCGGTCTGGAAGACGGTCCCGATCCGGCTCGGGGTCACCGCGGTCATCGGCCTCATGCTCATCGTCTCCGCCTTCATCGTCGTCTTCACCGGTGACCTGGCCCGCGTCGTCGGCGAGAAGATCGGCCTCGGCGAGGCGGCCGTCACCACCTGGAACATCGCCAAGTGGCCCGTCCTGGTCGTCATCGTCAGCCTGATGTTCGCGATCCTGTACTGGGCCTCGCCGAACGCCAAGACCGGCGGCTTCCGCTGGGTGAGCCCCGGCGGCGTCTTCGCCGTGCTGGTCTGGGTGGCCGCCTCCGCCGCGTTCGCGGTGTACCTGGCCAACTTCGCCAGCTACAACAAGACGTACGGCACGCTGGGCGGCGTCATCGCCTTCCTGGTGTGGCTCTGGATCTCCAACATCGCCATCATGCTCGGGGCCGAGCTGGACGCCGAGCTGGAGCGCGGCCGGGCCATCGCGGCCGGGCACTCCCCGGACGACGAGCCGTTCCTGCAGCTGCGCGACGACCGCAAGCTGAAGAAGGGCAGCGAGAAGGGCCTGAGTACGTCCTGACCCTCGCCGACACCGTCGACGGGCGCGCACCCTCCCGGGAGCGCGGCCGCCACTTTTGTATCTGGCGACAAAAGTTTACGGTGATCAACGAGAAGGTATGGACTACCGTGCCGGAAGGGCCCTAGTGTGACGGACGTGACACCGTCGGTGTATCGGCGGTGGGGACGGTCCGGAGGTTGCCCGTGCACGTCGTCGATGCCCCCCACCTGCGCCTGCTGCGCCTGCTGCGGGAGGAGGGACCCGTCTCCCGCGCCGAGCTCGGCGACCGGCTGGACCTGACCCGGCCCCGCCTGCTCGCCGAGGTCGAGCGCCTGGTCGCGGCCGGTTACATCGCCGAGGCCGGAATGGCCGCCTCCCGCGGTGGCCGGCGCTCCACCCTGGTCGAGCTGCACCCCCGGCTGCGGTTCGCCGCCGTGGACCTCGGCGCCAGCTCCATCGACATCGAGGTGACCAACGGGCGGCTCGAACCGGTGGCGGCGTACCGGGAGAGCGCCGACATCCGCAGCGGTCCCAAGGCGATCCTGCACCGGGTCAACGAGCTGCTGGCCAAGGCGCGCACCGACGGCGCCTACGAGCGGCTCGACGGCGTGGGCATCGGCGTGCCGGGGCCGGTGAGCTTCCGCGACGGCGTCCCCGTGTCGCCGCCGATCATGCCCGGCTGGGACCGCTACCCGGTGCGGGAGCTGCTCACCCGGGAGCACGGCTGCCCGGCCGTGGTGGACAACGACGTCAACATCATGGCCATCGGCGAGCGGCACGGCGGCGTCGCGCACTCCGTCGACGACTTCCTGTTCGTCAAGATCGGTACGGGCATCGGCTGCGGCATCCACCTCGGCGGCGGCGTCTACCGGGGCGTGGACGGCTGCGCCGGCGACATCGGCCACATCCAGGTCGACGCCCACGGTCCCGTGTGCTCCTGCGGCAACGCGGGCTGTCTGGAGGCCCTCTTCAGCGGTGCGGCGCTGGCCCGCGACGCGCTGGCCGCCGCCCGCAGCGGGGAGTCGCCGGCGCTTTCCGAGCGCCTCGCCCTCCACGGTGAGCTCGGCGCGCGCGACGTCGCCGACGGCGCCGCCGAGGGGGACGTCACCTGCATCCGGCTCATCCGCGACGGCGGGCGCCGGCTCGGCGCGACCCTCGCCACGCTGGTCAGCTTCGCGAACCCGTCGATGATCGTCATCGGCGGCGGGCTCGCGCAGCTGGGTCACATCCTGCTCGCCGAGATCCGCAGCGTGGTCTACCGGCGCTCGCTCCCGCTGGCGACCGGGAACCTCCCGGTGGTGCTCAGCGAGCTGGGCTCCCGCGCGGGCGTCACGGGTGCCGCGGTCCTGGCCAGCGACACCGCCTTCGAGCAGGCGTCGTGAGCGCCCCCGGAGGCGCCGGCGAGGTCGTGCTGCGCCTCGAGGGCGTCGTCAAGACCTTCCCCGGCGTCCGGGCCCTGGACGGCGTCGAGCTGGAGGTCCGCGCCGGCGAGGTGCACTGCCTGCTGGGTCAGAACGGCGCCGGCAAGTCCACCCTGATCAAGATCCTGGCCGGCGTGCACCACGCCGACGAAGGATCCATCACCTGGCTGGGCGAGCCGTTCGCCCCGGCCACGCCGCAGGCCGCGATGCGCGCCGGGATCGCCACGATCTACCAGGAGCTCGACCTCGTCGACGACCTGTCGGTGGCGGAGAACGCCTTCCTGGGGCACGAGCAGAGCCGCGGGGGATTCCTGCGGCGGCGGTCCACGGCCGCCCGGACGCGGGAGATCCTGTCCCGTCTCGGCCACCCGCAGATCCCGCCCCGCCGCCTGGTCCGCTCGCTGCCCGCGGCGGGCAAGCAGATCGTCAGCATGGCCCGCGCCCTGTCGCACGACGCCCGGCTGATCGTCATGGACGAGCCCAGCGCCGTGCTCGCCCACGACGAGGTGGAGAACCTGTTCCGGATCATCCGGGAGCTGACCTCGCACGGCATCGCGGTCGTCTACATCTCGCACCGGCTGGAGGAGATCCGCGACATCGGCGACCGGGTCACCGTCCTCAAGGACGGCCGGACCACCGCCGCCGACCTGCCGGCCCGCGACACCCCCACCCACGAGCTGGTCAGCCGCATGACCGGCCGCGCGATCGAGTACGTCTTCCCCCGGCGCGAGCCGAAGTCCGGCCTGGCGCCGCTGCTGGAGGTGGAGGGGCTGACCCGCGAAGGCGAGTTCGCGGACGCGTCGCTCACCGTCCGGGCGGGCGAGATCGTCGGCATCGCCGGGCTGGTCGGCTCGGGCCGCTCCGAGCTGCTGGAGACGATCTTCGGCGCCCGCCGCGCGGACCGCGGCACGGTCACCCTCTCAGGCAGGCGGATCGCCTCGATCGGTGCCGCCGTGCGCAACGGCATGGGCATGGCGCCCGAGGAGCGCAAGAGCCAGGCGCTGCTGCTGGACGAGCCGATCTACCGCAACATGACACTCTCGTCCTTCGCCGGGTACGCCCGCGGCGGCTTCACCCGGACCGGCAGGGAACGGGCCGCCGCCGCGCAGACCGCCGACCTGCTGGAGCTGCGTCCCCGCGACACCGAGCGGGCGGTACGCACCCTGTCCGGCGGCAACCAGCAGAAGGTCGTCGTGGGACGGTGGCTGCTCGGCGGCACCAGGCTGCTGCTGCTCGACGAGCCGACCCGCGGCGTCGACGTCGGCGCCCGGGCGGAGCTCTACCAGGTGATCCACGACCTCGCGGCCGGCGGGGTGGGGGTGCTGCTGGTCTCCAGCGAGGTGCCCGAGGTGCTCGGCCTCGCCGACCGGGTGCTGGTCATGCGCGAGGGTCACCTCGTCCACGAGGCGCCCGCCGACGGGATCGACGAAGCGACTGTCCTGGACCTCGTGATGGCGGGGTCCCTCATGGAGGGTGAACCGGCATGACGGATCAAGGCACCCGGCCCGGCGTGCCGGCGCAATCTCCGCCGGTCGAGCCGAAGACCTCCGACCACGCCGCGCCGCCGCCGCGGGGCAGCTGGTGGCGGAGCGACGGCGCGGAACCCGTACGCCGCAACCTCGGCCTGGTCGGCGTCCTCGTCGTCCTGGTGGTCATCGGCATCGTCACCCGCCCCGAACTCTACGGCGACGCGAACTGGGTGACCGGGAACGTCTGGACGATCCTCCAGCAGGCCTCCGCGATCGGCGTCGTCACCGTCGGCATGACGTTCGTGATCATCGGCGGCGGCATCGACCTCTCCGTGGGCGCCATCGTCGCGCTCGCCGGAGTCTGGTGCACCACGCTGGCCACCCAGAGCTACGGCGCCGCCGGCATGATCTTCACCGCGATCGTGGTCGGCGTCGTGGTGGGACTCGTCAACGGCGTGCTCGTCTCGTACGGGAAACTGGTGCCCTTCATCGCGACGCTCGCCATGATGGTCGCCGCGCGCGGCCTGGCCGCCCAGATCTCCGGCAAGCAGACGCAGGTCTCGACGAACGTCACCATCAACGACCTCGCCAGCCGCAAGCTGCTCGGCATCCCGATGCTGGTGATCGTCCTCGCGCTGGTGGTGGCGGCGGGCTGGGTCCTGCTCAACCGCACCACCTTCGGGCGCCGCACGGTCGCCGTCGGCGGCAACGTCGAGGCGGCCCGGCTGGCCGGCATCAACGTCCGGCTGCACACCGTGCTGCTGTACGCCCTCTCCGGCCTGTGCTGCGGCATCGCGGCGATCATGCTGACGTCGCAGGCGACCAGCGCGCAGGCCGCGATGGCGAACCTCTACGAGCTGGACGCGATCGCCGCGGCGATCATCGGCGGCACGCTGCTCAGCGGCGGCCGCGGCACGATCATCGGCGCCCTGTTCGGGGTGCTGGTCTTCTCCACCATCACCAACCTCTTCGCGATCAACAACCTCTCCACCGAGGTGCAGAACATGGTCAAGGGCGGCATCATCGTCGCCGCCGTCCTGGTCCAGCAGTTCCGCTACCGCTCCCTCACCCAGCTGCTCGGCCGCAAGCCCGCCTGAATCCGCACGCCCGCCCGAATCCGCACGCCCGCCCGAATCCGCACGCCCGTCGGAACCCCGCTAGCGCACCTGCACCCGGCTCACCCCCCACCGGCGACCGGCGACGGCCGCCCGGTCATCCCTGGGAGAAATCGATGAACGAACTGTCCCGCCGTCGTATCCTCCTCGGCGGCGCCGCCGTGGGCGCCGGCGCCCTGCTCACCGCCTGCACCAGCAACACGCCCAGCGAGAACACCCAGATCAACACCAACAAGGACGACAACGCGGCTCCCGGCCAGAAGGTCGTCATCGGCTTCTCCGCCCCGGGCGCCGACCATGGCTGGGTCGCCGCGATCACCAGCAACGCCAAGGCGCAGGCCGCCGCGTACCCCGACGTGGAGTTCCGCAGTGTCGAGGCGGGCACCGACGCGGCCGCCCAGCGCGCGGCACTGTCCACGTTGATCGCCCAGAAGCCGAACGTCATCGTGCTGCTGCCGCACGACGGCAAGGAGCTGAACTCGGTCGGGCTCCAGGCCATGCGGGCCGGCATCCCGGTGGTCAACCTGGACCGTGCGTTCCCGGACCGGGGCGCGTACCGGTTGCAGATCAAGGGCGACAACTTCGGCATGGGCCTGGCCGCCGGCACCTACATCGGCGAGCAGATGAAGGCCAAGGGCGTCGCGAACCCCATCATCGGCGAGATCCCGGGCATCGACTCGCTCGAGCTCACCCAGGAGCGCACCGCCGGCTTCAACGAGGCCCTGGCCGGCTACGGCTTCAAGGTCGCCAACCGGCGCCCGGCCGAGTTCACCGCCGACACCGGGCAGCGCGCGGCCACCGAGATCCTGCAGGCCCTGCCGAAGATCGACGCGCTCTGGAACCACGACGACGACCAGGGCATCGGCGTGCTCGCCGCGATCAACCAGGCGAACCGCAAGGAGTTCCTCATGGTCGGTGGCGCCGGCTCCAAGGCCGCCATCAGCGCCATCGCCGCCGACAACACCCCGCTCAAGGCGACGGTCACCTACAGCCCTTCGATGGCGTCCTCCGCGATCTCGCTGGCCCGCCTGATCGGGCAGGGCAAGGGCATGTCCGACCTGGTGGAGCTCCAGGTGCCCAAGGAGATCACGCTCGCCTCCGAGACGATCACCAAAGAGAACGCGGCGCAGTACAGCAAGCTCGGTTTCTGACGAACGGAGAGCATGATGGGGCAGCTGCGGGTCGGCATGGTCGGTCACGCGTTCATGGGCGCCGCGCACTCACAGGCGTGGCGCACCGTCAACCACGCGTTCGACCTACCGCTGTCGGCGCGGATGTCGGTGGTCTGCGGTCGCGACGAGAAGCGCGTCGCGGCCGCCGCCGCCACGCTCGGCTGGGAATCGCACGCCACCGACTGGCGCGAGGTCGTCGCCCGCGACGACGTCGACCTCGTGGACATCTGCACGCCGGGCGACACCCACGCGGAGATCGCCCTGGCGGCGCTCGCCGCCGGCAAGCACGTGCTCTGCGAGAAACCCCTGGCCAACTCGGTCGCCGAGGCCCGCGAGATGGCCGCGGCCGCGGCGGCCGCCCAGACCCGCGGCGTACGCACGATGTGCGGCTTCAACTACCGTCGCGTGCCCGCCGTCGCCCTGATGCGCCGCCTGGTGGCCGCGGGCCGGATCGGCGCCGTGCGCCACATCCGCGCGGTGTACCTCCAGGACTGGATCGTCGACCCGGAGTTCCCGCTGGTCTGGCGCCTGCGCCGGGATGTGGCCGGGTCCGGGGCGCTGGGCGACATCGGCGCGCACATCGTCGACCTCACCCAGTACGTGACCGGCGCCCGGATCACCGGCGTCAGCGCCCTGACCGAGACCTTCGTCCGGGAACGGCCGCTGCCCGCCGACGCGGCCGGGCTCTCGGCCACCGGCAACGGCCGCGCCGGATCGGGCGAGGTCACCGTGGACGACGCGGCGCTCTTCCTGGCCCGCCTCGACGGCGGGGCGATCGCCACCTACGAGGCGACCCGCTTCGCCACCGGCCGCAAGAACGGCCTGCGCGTCGAGCTCAACGGCTCCCTCGGCTCGGTGGCGTTCGACTTCGAGCGGATGAACGAGCTCGAGTTCTACGACGCCACGGCGCCGTCCAGCGAGCAGGGTTTCACCCGCATCCTGGTGACGGAGCCGGACCACCCGTACATGGCGGCCTGGTGGCCGGCCGGGCACCCGATCGGCTACGAGCACTCCTTCACCCACGAGGTGCGGGACCTGATCGCGGCCATCGCGGTGGGGGATGACCCGGCGCCGTCCTTCGCGGACGCCCTGCAGGTGCAACTGGTGCTGGACGCGGTGGAGCGGTCGGCGGCCACCTCGGCCTGGGTCCCCGTGGAGGCGGAACTGGCTTCCGTCTGAGAGATGTCCGTCGCGGTGCCGCGAGGGCGGTCCGGTTGCGCCCCGGGCCGTACCGGCCGGCGGCGGAACGGGTGTCCGGCATCGACCCCAGGGTTCCGGGTCGCTGCCGGGCAGCCTTTCCCGACACGAGTACGGGCACAGAACGTTCCCGTGGCGCACGGCCGCGCCCTGCCGTCCCCGGCGCCGTAGCGCCCGCATCCGGCCGGGTCGCGTGTCCGCCGCCGGGCTCTGCCGCACCTCCTTCCTTGCCGCGTCCCACCTGGCCGGTAATCCGTGCGTGACATGCCAATGGCTGTCCGAGTGTGCATTTGGTGCACGGATTGCGTGCTCTCCTCCTGGCTGTTCCGTTGCTGTCGGATTTCCGTCCGGGCAGCTCACCAAGGGAGAACGCATCGGCGGCTGGCGATGGGACCGACCTTTGTGGATCATGTTCCGGTCGGCCGGGGTGTCGCACGGCGAGTACGCCGCTGATCCGGCAGGCCGTCGAGGCTCGTGTCTGAGGGCAGGCAACCGTACGGATGGAGGCGTCATGGCATCTCGCCGGTCCGTCACGACGGCCGCGACCACCCGCGGCCGGGACGTCCACGCCGGACGACGCGCGTACGGAGGCACTGGTGACGCCCCGCTCCAGGAGGGATTCTGATGCGTCTGCGCCACCACTCGGGACGGGTCGTCCACCTGAGCCACGGCATCGAGCCGCGGCCCGCCACGACTCTGTCCGACGTCGTCGAGCAGCTCGACACGTATGCCGCCGTCCGTGCCGGGCGGGAAGCGGGCACCGTCGGGGTGAGCCTCTGGTTCCCGCCCGCCCTCGCGGCTGCCCTCGCCATCGACGCTCGCTCCCGGACCCGGCTCCGGGCCGAGCTCGACGCCCGCCGGCTCGAGGTCGTCACGTTGAACGGCGTCGCCTGCTCGGCGGACGGCGAACCCGACGGCGAGGCCGCTCCGGGCGCCGCCGCCGACGAGCCCGACTGGAGCAGTCCGGCGCGCCTCGAATACACCCTCGACCTGGCGCGCATCCTGGTGGATCTGCTGCCCGACGACGCGGTCCGCGGCGCCGTCGCCACCGTCGGCCTGGGCCGGCGCGAGGGCTGGGACGAGGGCAAGGAGAAGGCCTGCGCGCGCATCCTGGGACGGCTCTCCGGCGGCCTCGCGGAGGTGGCCTGGCAGACCGGCCGCGCCGTGCGGGTCGGCTTCCGGCCCGAGCCCGGCGCGGTGCTCGACGGCTCCGCGTCCGTGGCGGCCGCGTTCGCCCGGGTGGACAAGGAGCGCCTCGGCGTGTCCCTGGACCTGGCGCACCTCGCGTGCACCTGGGAGGACCCGGTGGCCTACCTCGACCGGCTGGCCGGCGCCGGCGTGCCCGTGATCCGCGTCGAGGCGGCGGACGCGGTGCAGGTGGCCGATCCGGTCGCCGCCGCCGAGACGCTGCGCCGCTATGCGGGTGACGGGCGGCCGCACGCGGTCACCACCCCGGACGGGGGCTACGTCGCCGACCTGGCCCAGGCGCTGCGGGAGTTCCCGCCGGGGCCGTGGCGGGTGCTCCGGCGCGTACCGTGGCGATCCGAGCCGCCCCCACCGCTCACGGCGACCACCGCGGTGCGGCGCGCGGCGCTGCGGCACCTGCTGGCCGGCGCGGTGCCGGCCACCGAATACGTGGACATCGCGCGGCCGGGCGCGGACGACCTCGCCGACCTGGGGCTCTCGCCACCGGGGGCACCGCGGCTCCCGTCGGCGCCCGCCTCCCTTGTTGACCGGGTCGCGTTTCCCTAGAGTTTGAGCCGGTACCCCGCCCGGCGCGGGCGGGTCCGCCGGGCGGCGCAGTCCCGGCGCGGCCGCGAACGCCCGCCGCCGGACGGTTGCCGCCGCCGGTCACCCTCGCCCCGGCCCGGAACCCTCTTCGTCACGCACGCGAACAGGGAGATGAGATGGCGCGACCGATCACGCTCTTCACCGGCCAGTGGGCCGACCTGCCGTTCGACGAGGTCTGCCGGCTCGCCTCGGAGTGGGGGTACGACGGCCTCGAGATCGCCTGCTGGGGTGACCACTTCGAGGTGGACCGGGCGCTCGCCGAGGACGACTACGTCGACCGCAAGCGCGAGCAGCTCGCCAAGCACAACCTGCGGGTGTTCGCCATCTCCAACCACCTGGTCGGCCAGGCGGTCTGCGACCATCCGATCGACGAGCGGCACCGGGACATCCTGCCGGCGTCCGTCTGGGGCGACGGCGATCCGGAGGGGGTCCGCACCCGGGCGGCGGAGCGGATGAAGGACACCGCGCGCGCGGCGGCCCGGCTCGGCGTCGCGACCGTGGTCGGCTTCACCGGTTCGTCGATCTGGCACACGGTGGCCATGTTCCCGCCGGTGCCTCCGGCCATGATCGAGCGAGGGTACGCGGACTTCGCCGCACGGTGGAACCCGATCCTCGACGTCTTCGACGAGATGGGCGTCCGCTTCGCGCACGAGGTCCACCCCAGCGAGATCGCCTACGACTACTGGACGACCCGGCGCGCGCTCGAGGCGATCGGCCACCGCCCGGCGTTCGGCCTCAACTGGGACCCGTCCCACTTCGTGTGGCAGGACCTGGACCCGGTGAACTTCATCCTGGAGTTCCGGGACCGGATCTACCACGTCGACTGCAAGGACGCGAAGGTCCGTACGGGCGACGGCCGCCGCGGCCGGATGTCGTCCCACCTGCCGTGGGCGGACCTGCGCCGGGGCTGGGACTTCGTCTCCACCGGCCACGGTGACGTGCCGTGGGAGGACTGCTTCCGGGCCCTCAACGCGATCGGCTACGACGGCCCGCTCTCGGTCGAGTGGGAGGACGCCGGCATGGACCGCCTGGTGGGCGCCCCGGAGGCGCTGCGGTACGTGCGCCGCCTGGCGTTCGACGCACCCTCGGCGGCCTTCGACGCGGCCTTCTCGTCGTCCTCGTGACACGCCGGCGGCCCGGCCCGTGCGGAGACGGGCCGGGCCACCGGATGCGGCGACAGGTCAGTACGTGGTGCCCGTGCTGTTCGAACTCACGGTGGAGGTCGACAGGTCGCCCGAGCTGGACGACGACGTGCTGCTGCTGGCGGAGTGCAGCTTCTCACCGAGCTTGGACTGGTTCAGCTTGTCCTTGCCCTCGGTGTAGAGCTTGTTGGCCTGCGCCTGGGCAACGCCGGCGGCCTCTTGCACCGTCGGGTGTTCCCACACCTTCTTGGCGTTGGCCGCGATCTCCTCGTACTTCTCCCGGCCGGCACGGCTGCCCAGGACGAAGCCCGCCGCGAGACCCGTGATGAACATGAGCTTTCCGCGCATGGCGGCTCCTTCCGTTCGGTGACGCGCGTGCGTCTGGTCCGGTGCATACCCATCCTGCCGCCCGCTCATTCCCCCCGTCCTCGTTTCCGCCGGTTGAGTCCGCTCCGGGAGTGTCGGGGTACCCCGCAGGCGGTCGGGGCGCCGGGTGATGTATTGTTTCCCCGGTCGCCACGACAACCCGCGCCGCGGGAGGTCGGGCCCCAGCAGTCCCCTGTAGCTCAATTGGCAGAGCAGCCGGCTGTTAACCGGCAGGTTATTGGTTCGAGTCCAATCGGGGGAGCTCTCTTCCACCTCGTCTCGGCCCGTTCGTGGCCACTTGACTCCCCTGTGCCGTGGCGTCCCCCTGTGTGCCCGCGTCCCGGCGTCTGACCGCGGTACCCATCGTCCACCCCGCGCCGGCGGCGGTGTGTACCGTGCTGGCCTTGTCCGGGCCGGAACAGCGGCGCCGGGGTGAGGGGTCGACGAGCAAGCGTGTGGGATGACGACGAACTGACCGCGGCGGTGCGGGCGGCGTGCGCCGGCGACGAGGCGGGATTCACCGCCCTGTGGCGCTCGCTGCAGCCCGCCGTCCTGCGGTACCTGCGGGTCGTGGTCGGCGACGCCGCCGAGGACGTGGCCTCCGAGACCTGGCTGCAGGCCGCCCGGGATCTGCACCGCTTCACCGGCGACGGGGCCGCCTTCCGGGGCTGGCTGTTCCGGATCGCGCGGCACCGCGGCATCGACGAGCGGCGGCGCGCCGGGCGGCGGCAGGAGGATCCGGCCGAGCTCACCGCCGAGGACGCCGGCCGGACCGGCGACGCCGCCGCGCAGGCCCTGGAGCGCTCCGGCACCGAGTGGGCGATCGCGATCATCGCCGGGCTGCCGCCGGACCAGGCCGAGGCCGTGATGCTGCGCGTGGTGGCCGGGCTCGACGTGGCGACCACCGCCCGGGTGCTCGGCAAACGGGCCGGTGCGGTCCGCGTGGCCACCCTGCGTGGCCTGCGCAAACTCGCCGCCGACCCGCGGGTGCAGGCGCGCGGCGAGGACGAGGACGTCATCCGTACGAGGGGGGTGTAACGCGATGGGAGGCTGGCGCGCTCTTCTGTTTGCGATGCGTACACGGCGAACTTCCCGGCTCGGCCCGGCGGAGGCCGACCGGCTGATGACCGGCGACCCCGCCGGGGCCGACCACCGTGGGCTGGCCGCACTGCTCGACGCCGCCAAGGCGCCCGCCTCCCCCCGGGAGCTGGCCGGCGAGCGGGCGGCGGTGGCCGCGTTCGTGGCGGCGTATCGGGACGCTGAAACGACCAGCCTGCCGAGAGGAAGACGCCGTGTACGCATACCACTGCCCGCCAGGACGGCCGCTGTGAAGGTGGCGGCCGGAGTGGCTGTCCTGGCGGGCGGTGGTGTCGCCCTGGCGGCGGAGACGGGGCATCTTCCCGCCGGGGCACAGCAACAGGCCCATCGCCTGTTCTCGGCCGTCGGCGTCCCCGCGCCGGCGCCCGAGACCACGTCCGCACGACCCCCGTCCCCGACGTCCGCCACACCGTCCCCCCAGACATCCGCCCGATCGGCGCCCGGCCCGTCGCCCACCGGCGGGCCGGCGTCGGCGGATCCGGCCGTACCCGGGCTCTGCCGGGCCTGGGCCGCGCAGCGCACACCGCACGGCAAGGCGATGAGCGCCGACTCCCGCCGGGACCTGATCGCCGCGGCCGGTGGCGAGGACCGCGTCGCGGACTTCTGCGCGACCCAGCCCGGCGCGCCGGGCACCACCCCGGCGCCGGGCGAGGCCAAGCCCGCCCACCCCGGCAAGCCCGATCAGACCCGCAAGCCGGATCACACCGGCAAGCCCGCCCACCCCGGCAAGCCGACCCCCACATCCGGTGACGGCAACGGCGACGACAACGGCAGCGACAAGACCCGAGGACCGAAGTGACCGTCGAGCCGGTCTTCGTCGACCGCACCGGGCGCCGCCGCCGCGTGGTCGCGCTGGCCGGCTCGGCGGGTGCCCTCGTCCTCGTAGTCGCCGTGCTCGCGCTGGTCGCCGGCTTCACCGGCACCGGCCCGGCGTCGCTGCCGGGCTGGGCGGAGTCGCGCACGGAGCGGCTGCGCGGCCACGACCCGGCACCGTCCCCGACGCCGGTGCGCCCGCGCATCCGCACCGCCGTCCCGGTGGCACCCGCCAACGAGCCGAGCCGCACCGCCACGACCACCCGGCCCACGCCCGGCGCGTCCGCGAGCACGTCCGCCGCGGCACCGACGCCGAGCAGCCGCCGCCGGATCCCGACCCACACTCCGGCCGCACCACCGGGGAAGAGGCGCTGACATGGGCAAGCGTGTGCTGCGGCGGGAGCCACGGGCCCACTGGGTCCTGCTCGTCCTGGCGATGGGCGTGCTGCTGGCGGAGCTGAGCCTCAACGGCTACGTGAACCACGTGGGCGGCGAGGGCGACGGCCCCGCGCCCGCGCCCGCATCCGGCCCGGCGCCGGCGGCGGTCACCGGTGGCGCGGCGGTCCAGCGCCTGGGCCCCGGCACCGCCGTCAGCACCCGCGGCATGCCGGCCAAGACCATCGCGCTGACCTTCGACGACGGCCCGGACCCCCGCTGGACCCCGGCCATCCTGGACGTGCTGGCCCGGCACCGGGCGCACGCCACGTTCTTCCAGGTCGGGTCGCAGGTCAACGAGCACCCCGAGATCGCGCGCCGGGTGCTCGCCGAGGGCCACGAGATCGGCGTGCACACGTTCTCCCACGCCGACGTCGCCGCGCTGCCGCACTGGCGGCTCGACGCCGAGCTCACCCTGACCACCAACGCGGTCGCCGCCGCCACCGGGCGCCGGCCGGTGCTGCTGCGCCCGCCGTACTCGTCGAAGCCGGCGGCCGTGACCGCGGCCGACCACCGCGCCCACCGGCGCGCCGCGGAGGCCGGCTACCTGCTCGTACTGACCGATCTGGACACCGCCGACTGGCGCCGCCCGGGCGCGGATGCCATCGCCGCCGCGGCCCGGCCCCGGGGCTCGGCCGGCGCGGTCGTGATGATGCACGACTCCGGCGGCGACCGTGCCCAGACCGTCGCGGCCCTCGACCGGCTCGTCCCCGCCCTGCAGGCGAGGGGCTACCGCTTCGTCACCGTCTCGGAGGGCCTCGGCCTCTCCGCGATGCCGGCGGCGAGCACCGGCCAGAAGTGGCGCGGCCACGCCTTCCGCGCCGCCCAGTCCGCCGGTGCCTGGCTCGCCGACGCCCTCACCCTGCTCATGCTCGTCGCCGTGGTCCTCGCCGCGCTGCGGCTGCTGGCCCAGCTCGTCAGCGCCCGCCTGCACCTGCGCCGGCTGCGCCGGGAGAGCGGCCCGCCGGCGTACGTGGGGCCGGTCTCGGTGATCGTGCCCGCCTTCAACGAGGCCGCCAACATCGCGGCGACCGTACGCTCGCTGGTCCGCAGCGACTACCCCGGCGTCGAGGTCATCGTGGTCGACGACGGCTCCACCGACGGCACCGCCGACATCGTCGCGCGCCTCGGCCTGCCCGGCGTCCACGTCCTGCGCCAGCGCAACGCCGGCAAACCCACGGCCCTCAACCACGGCATCGCGTACGCCCAGCACGACATCCTCGTCCTGGTCGACGGCGACACCGTCTTCGAGCCGGACGCGGTCGGCCGCCTGGTGCAGCCCCTGCGCGACCCCCGGGTGGGCGCCGTGTCGGGCAACACCAAGGTCGCGAACCGCGGCGGCCTGCTCGGCCGCTGGCAGCACCTCGAGTACGTGATCGGCTTCAACCTCGACCGGCGCATGTTCGACGTCGCCGAGTGCATGCCGACCGTGCCCGGCGCGATCGGCGCCTTCCGGCGCCGGGCGATCGGCGACGCCGGCGGCGTGCCGGCGGACACCCTGGCCGAGGACACCGACTTCACCATGGCGGTGCTGCGGGCGGGCTGGCGTGTGGTCTACGAGCCCACCGCGGTCGCCTGGACCGAGGCTCCCGCCTCGCTGCGCCAGCTGTGGCGGCAGCGGTACCGCTGGTGCTACGGCACGATGCAGGCGATGTGGAAGCACCGCCGTGCGTTGCGCGAGCGGGGCCCCGCCGGCCGCCTCGGCCGGCGAGGACTGGGCTACCTCCTGCTCTTCCAGGTGCTGCTGCCGCTCACCGCGCCGATGGTGGACGTGTACGCCGTGTACGGCGCGTTCTTCCTCGAACCGGCCACGGTCGTCGCCACCTGGGCGGGCTTCACCGCGGTCCAGGCGGCCACGGCCGCGTACGCGCTGCATCTCGACGGCGAGCGCTGGACCCCGCTGTGGAGCCTGCCGTTGCAGCAGATCGTCTACCGGCAGCTGATGTACCTCGTGGTCATCCAGTCGACCGTGATGGCGCTGCTCGGCGGCAGGCTGCGGTGGCACCGGATGGTGCGCACCGGCGCCGCCACGGCGCACGCCGGTTCGCGCCCCGAATGGCCGGCGCCTCAGCAGCTCGCCCGGCATCCGGCCGACCTGGTGAACCGGGCGAGGCCGGCCGTCTCCACCCAGCGTCCCCGCGTGCGCTGGCCGATCAACTAAAGACGTCGTAGGTGTTCAGCCGGTCGACCGCGGTGGCCGGGCCGCCGAGGTCGTACCGGTCGACCGCGAGGTAGTTGGGCTTCTTGCGGGCCGCCGGGGTGCAGAACCGCTCGGCCCGGTTGAGCACCTTGGCGTTGTCGCCCGAGCTGGTGGCCGGTATCGGCACGTCCCGGAAGTGGTTCATGACGAACAGCGGGCGGAAATTCGGCTCGGTGTGCGTCAGCGGGATCGTGGCCGGGCCGCCGTACCAGCGGCTGTAGCAGGACCAGTCCGAGGTGCCCGTGCCGGACCCCATCGACCAGTAGTTCTCCACCGTCCACTCCCGCTGGTACTGCACGCCGAAGGTGTCGCGGGTCAGTCCGGCCGCCTCGTCCTCGGCGCGGCTGTGATCGGTGAAGATCAGCAACCGCTTGTCGCGGCCGCGCAGGTCGGCCAGGCGCGGCCAGCCGTGCTCGCGCACGCCCTCGACGTCCGGCCGGATCAGCATGCCGGCCAGGCCGGGCACCCGCGCCAGCTCGGCACGCAGCACCGCCGGCGCCACGTAGTCCTCGAGGAAGATTGTGGCGATCTCCGACGGGTGCGCCTGGAGGTAGGTGACGATGCGCTGGAGGTCGACCCAGAGCGCCACCGGACGCGCGACCAGGGTGCAGCTGTGGTGGCAGAGGATCGCCCCGTCGGGCGTCTGGTGGATGTCCAACATGAACCCGCGTACGCCGTCGGCCAGCTGCTGGCTGATGCCGCGTGCCTGGTTGGGGAAGAGGTTGACGATCGGCGGGGCGAAGCCGCCGTCGACGCCGTTGGCGAACGCGTTGTGCGCGGTCAGGAACGTCACCTGGTCGAGAGTGCGGTCGCCGTCGGCCGGCACCGGGACGCGCGGCGGCAGCAACGGCGTCAGATACCACCGGGCCCGCTCGCCGTCGGGGCCGAGGGCGAGCGCCTCGGCCCAGACGTCGCCGGCGGGCACCACGGTCAGATAACGGTCGGCGCCCGGCTCCTTGACCGCGTACCGGTCGTCGCCGGCCGCCGTGATCTCCCACCGCGTCCCCGCCGCCGCGCAGGAGGCCAGGACGGGCGCGCCGCTGGAGCGGGCCAGGCAGCGGCCGGGCAGGTCGAGGTTCTCCACCCGGTATTCCGCGCCGTCGGCGCGCACCGCCCACTGCTGGTGGTCCTCGTCGCCCTTGGGCCGATGCTGCAGCACGGCGTCGCCGGCGGCGGCGGTGTGGAAACCGGTGACGACGCTCTGCAGGTAGTAGGAGCCCGGCACCACGCCCGCCGCGGTGGCGGCGCCGCCGGTCGGGGTCAGCGTGACGAGCAGGACGGCCACGAGCATCGGTACGGCGCGGACGACGGCGGACAACGGGCGCATGCGGTGCCCCCTTCGGCTCCGGCACGCGGGGACCGCGCGCGGAATATCATGATGACCGTCTATACGCTCGCCCGGGAGATCTTGCAATGGACCGCCGCGCCGGCTCCATTGCGGACGGACCGGCGCAGGGGCTGCGCCGGCAGTCCCAGCTCGCGCATGCGCCGGGCGTACGTCCGGTGGTGGCGCGCCGCCTCGCCGTGCCGCCCGGCGGCGCCGAGCACGCCGACCAGCCGCAGCGCGCAGTCCTCGTCGTAGGGATCGTGCTGCAGCAGCCGCAGCCAGGCCCGCACCGCGCCGTCGACGTCGCCCGCCTGCGAGCAGACCGTGCCCAGGGTGCGCAGGGCCGCCAGGAACGTGGCGCGGGCCTCCTCGCGCAGCGGCAGCACCGCCTCCAGATCCGGCTCGTCGTCGAGCACGTCACCGGTGTACGCCGCGGCGGCCGCCTCCAGCAGCATCCGGGCCTCGCCGATCCGTCCGCCCGCCGCGGCGGCGGCCCCGGCGGCAGCGATCTCCAGGAAGACGTCGACGTCCACGACCAGCGTCCGCGGGTTGTACGCGACGCCTTCGGCCCCCGCGACGATGAAGTGGTCCGGCGGGGCGGCGCGTTCCGGGTCCAGCACGGTACGCAGGATGGACAGCGCGATCGACAGCCGGTTCCCGACCTTGTCCTCGCCCGGCCACAGGGCCTCGCCGATGGCCGCCCGGGTGATCGGGCGCCCGCGCCGGGCCACCAGGAGCTTGAGCACGTCGCGGGCCTTGCGGCTCTGCCAGGCCGTCAGCGGCACCGGTGCGCCCCGGTGGGCGACGGCGAACGAGCCCAGCATCCGTACGGCGACCGGGCTCTCCGGCGGCCCCAGGTGCCGCGCGAGCGAGCGGGTGCCGGTGGACGGGTCGACGTCCAGCGCGCGGAGCCGGTGCTCGGCGACGAGGTGGGCGGCGGCCGCCGGCCCGCCCGGACCGGTGCGGGCGCGAGCCAGCGCGACCCGGGCCACGCCCACCGGATCGCCGATGTCGGCGTAGACCCGCTCCGCGTCGGCCAGCAACCGCTGCGCCTCGGCCGGCGGGTGGGTCATGGCGGCGAGCTCCAGCCCGTCGGCGAGGGCCGCCGGGTGGCGTCCGGCCCGGGCCAGGGCGATCGCCGTGTCGGCGGACGCGCGCGCCGCCACCGGGTCGGTCGCCAGTGCCGCCCAGCCCGCGCAGGCGTGGGCCGGCGCCTCGGTGAGGGCCGTCGACTCGGCGACCGCCTCGGCGGCCGTCCGGGCCGCGGCGTCGTCGCCGGTGGCCGCGAGGACCCGGGCCAGCCCGCACCGCGCGGACGCCAGCGCGGGGGAGATCGCGGCGTTCCGGGCGACCAGCACCGCCTCCTCGTACGCGGCGCGCGCCTGCGGCAGATCTCCCCGCAGTTCATGGCACTCGCCGAGACCGGTCAGCGGGTACGCGACGAAGCCGGCCCCGATCCGCTGCAAGGTGGTGCACGCCGCCCGGAACCCGTCGCGGGCCGCGGCGAGGCGGCCGCTCCGCAGCAGCGCCTTCGCCCGGTTGTGCCGGGCCAGGCCCACCACCGCCGGATGGGGCACCGGACCCCCGGGCGCCGCGTCGAGCGCCCGGTCCAGCTCGGCGCGAGCGCCCTCGAGGTCGCCCTCCTCCAGCCGCTGCGACCCACGATTCGCGCGGATCCGCAGCTGTTGCGTCGCGTCCGCGGCGCGCACCGCAGCACCGAGGGCCAGCTCGTAGTGCCGGTCGTTGCCGCGGCGGTCTCCCTCGGCTGCGGCCAGCAGGGCGAGCATCGTGTGAGCCAGCGCCAGGGCCCGCGGCTCGCCGCTGAGCTGTGCGAGGGCGTGGGCGCGGTCCGTCTCCCGGCGGCAGCCGGGCAGATCGTTCAGGGCCCAGCGGACACCCGCGGCCCAGCCGGCGAGCAGCGCCCGGTCCGCCGGGCCGTCACCGGACACAGTAGGGGAGACCCGGCGGAGTACCGCCCCCGCGGTGGTCAGGTCGCCCTGGAAGTACAGCATCATGGTGACCGGCCACGCCGTGCGCGCGGCGAGGGGCCCGGCCTCTGCGGCGATCCGCCGGGCCTGCGTGAGGGCGGCCTCCCAGTCGCCGGTGTCGATGCACTGCAAGGCCGCCCTCCTCGATCCCCCGTGGCGCTGCGGTCGACGGTACGAGCCGGGCCCGGTGCCGCGGCAGATGGCGAAATTGGGATCTTGACGAGCGGATGGCCGGGTGATAGGCAGTGCCGGACTTTCCGGTGCGGCCGGTCCTCGCTCTTTCCCTGCCGGGCGCAGAGTCCGCGGCTAGGCTGAGGTCTGCCTTGTTTGTCCTCCTGTGAGGTGCCCGTGTCGCAGCCGGTAGAGGTGGACGTCGTCATCGTGGGCGGCGGTCTCGCCGGGCTCGCCGCTGCCCGGCGCCTGGATCGGGCCGGCGTCGAATGGCTGCTCGTCGAGGCCGCCGACCGCATCGGCGGCCGGGTGGCCACGGACGTCGTCGACGGCTGGCGGCTCGACCGCGGCTTCCAGGTGCTCAACACCGCGTACCCGAGGGTCCCCGCGCTCGTCGACATCGACGCCCTGGACATGCGCTACTTCACGTCCGGCGTGCTGGTGCGCCGCGGCGGCCGCCTGCACCGCCTGGAGAACCCGCTGCGCGACCCGATGACCGCGCCCCAGGCGCTCGGCAGCGGCGTCGGCTCCCTCACCGACCGGCTCAAGTTCGCGGCGCTGGCGACGCGCTGCGCCACGTACACCCCGGAGAGATTGCTCGATGCCCCGGAGATGAGCACCCAGGAGGCGTTGCGCAAGGCCGGTCTGTCGCACCGCATCATCGAGGAGGTGCTGCGACCCTTCCTGTCCGGCATCTTCGCCGACCGCAGCCTCGACACCTCCAGCCACGTCCTCGCCATGGTCCTCCGCTCGCTCACCCGGGGCAGGATCGGCGTGCCGGCCAACGGCATGGCGATGCTGCCCGCCGCGGTCGCCGGGCCGCTGCCGTACCCGCAGCTGCTGGTCAACGCCCGGACCCTCGCCGTCGAGCCGGGCCGCGTCGTCACCGAGGGCGGCGAGATCCGCTGCCGGGCCGTCGTGGTGGCCACCGACCCGGTCACCGCCTCGGAGCTGCTGCCCATGCTGCCCCGCCCCGACATGCGGGGCCTCACCACGTACTACTTCGGCGCCCCGCACGCCCCGATCGACGAACCCACCCTGCTCCTCGACGGCGACCGCCGGGAGATCGTGGCCAACACCGTCGTCATGTCGAACGCGGCCCCCGAATACGCCCCGGCCGGCAAGTCTCTGATCGCGGCGTCGACAGTAGGCGTGGCGGCCCCGTCCGGCGCCTCGGAGACGGTGCTCAGGGTCGAACTGGCCCGCCTGTACGGCGTACCGACCGACGACTGGGAACTGATCAGCGTGATCCCGATCCGCCACGCCCTGCCCGCGGCGCCGGTGCCCCAGGCCCAGCTCCGCAAGCCGGTGTCGCTGGGAGAAGGCCTGTTCGTGGCGGGCGACCACCGCGACAGCCCGTCGATCCAGGGAGCGCTGGCGGGCGGGTGGCGTACGGCAGGAGCGGTCCTGGCCTCCCTCGGAGCGCTGGCAGGCGCCGGCCGATGAGCCGGTCGTGCCCGGCGCCCGGCGCGCGACCTGGGGCGAGATCGCTGGCTTGCGCTGGACGCCGCGGGATAGGATCGCCGCCGGTACGGGGCGGTAGCTCAGTGGGTTAGAGCAGGGGACTCATAATCCCTCGGTCGCGGGTTCGAGTCCCGCCCGCCCCACGAACGGCCTGGTAATCGGCCGTCTACGAACGGTTAGGCCGAGGTCGGCGGGGCTCGTACAGCAGCAAAGTACAGCAGCGGGGGTCATCAGCCCAGGCTTTCCCCGAGACGCTTGAGCGCATCGCGGGTCTGCTGGTCCGTGACCTGGGTGTAGATCTCCATCGTGATCTTGAAGTTGGCGTGTCGCAGGATCTGCATGGCCACCCGTGGGTGCACGTCCAGGTCGGCAAGAAGGGACCCGCACGTACGGCGGGCGTCGTGCACCGTGATGCGGCGGACGCCCGCCTGCTCGCATCGGCGGTCCCAGAACCGGAGGAAGTTCCGAGGCTCGATCGGCGTGCCGAACCGAGTCGTGATGACTAATCCGTTGTCGTGCCATGCCGGACCCGCCTCGGCCTTGGCGGCCGCCTGCGCCTTGTGGTGATCCTTCAGGGCGGCCACGCAGATCGGCGGTAACGGCAGCGTTGCGTCCGACGAGACGGTCTTGGTGCGACGCCGTTCGATTCCCCGGACCTTGCCAACGCGCTGAATCTGCCAGTCGATGGTGACTTCTCCGGCGTGCAGATCGACGTCATCCCATCCCAGCCCGAGGACTTCGCCTTTCCGCAGGCCGAGGACCAGGACCAGGACGTAAGCCGCATAGAGCCGGTCATTGTCCGCACGCGCGGACTCCAGGAAGCGACGAGCCTCTTCACTCGTCCATGCCTTCCGTTTGCGCGTGCGGATGGTCGGTAGACGTACCGACATGGCGGCGTTCGACGAGGCGTACCCATCCAGGACCGCTTGGGACAATGCGGCCCGCAGCACCCGCCGGACATGGTCGATGGTGGTGGGGGAGGGAAGGTCCCGGCAGCAATGTCCGACCGCACAACACTTCCGCCTGGTCGGCGCCCTTCGTGCATCCTTGCCCTGCGCGCAGCACTGACACGTACGCCCGACCTCGTTCAACCACATCTGAACGTCACGGGCTAGAAGGCGATCGAGACGTTTCTTCCCGAGGCCGGGCACGAGATAGCGGCGAGCCACGTAGTCGTACGTGGCCCACGTCGCCGGTGAAAGATTCGGCTCGATGACCTCTGCCAGCCAGTAGCTGACATAGCCGCCGAGTGTCTGCATCTTGGCGGCAACAGGGCCGCTCTTTGCCCGGCGCTGAAGTTCCACCCACTTCTCGTGAACGCTCTCGCGGCTCTTGCCATAGACGTACTTGCGGGTGCGGTTGCCGTCGGGCTTGGTGACCCACACGTATGCGGCGAACCCGTTGCGGTAGGGGTAGATCGAGCCCTCTCCGTTGGCGCGGGCGCGGCCGGCCATCAGGAGACCATGTCCTGGCGGTCGATCTGGTCCTGAACGTATTGATCGACCCACTCGGGCAGAATGCGGCGGTACTTCCCGTCCTTGATCGACCGAAGCTCACCGGTGGCGATCCTCATCTTCACCTTGGAAAGCCCGAAGCCGAGGAGCACCGCGACTTCGGCGGGCGAGTACCAACGGGGTCGAAGCGGTTGAAGCGTCATTAATAACCTCCCTCAGTAAGAAATTGCGTAGGTGTCGGCGCCCCCGGTCGGGCGGCCAGGCAAGCCGGCCGGCCGGCCGGCCGGCCGATGAGCATGACCACGAGGCTGGAGCGGGTGGGCAGGGCATATCGCCTGCTGACGGTGTTGATCTAGGCTGCCGCGCATGCTCGACCTACCACCGCGGCGCCTTGCTGCACTTCTTTTTGCATTGGTGATCGCATACGTCGCGTTGCAGTGTCCGTGGGGTGGCCACAGGTAGGCGCTCGCTGTCGCTGTGGAGTTGTCAAGGAACGGTGTTCTTGACACGTACGTGTCAGGCGGCGATGGGCCTGGCCGCCGGGACGTGGTCGTCGTCGGCGTAGTCGCGGGCGGTGTCGGCGCGGCGGCGGGCGGCGTCGGCGGCGCTGTTGGCCAGGAGAGCGTCGCCGGTGGTGATCCAGCCGGTGGCGTGGTAGCCGAGGCGGTACACGACCAGGTCGGCCTGCTGCTCGTCCCAGAGGTGGGGAAAGCCTTGGGTGCGGCGCCAGATGGTCCGTTCGAGGCGCTTGAAGGCGTAGGTGACCGAGAAGCCCCGACTCTTGGTCGTGACGTGTCCGCCGTGGCCGTACTGGTGGGCGTAGCGGCGCAGCCGATGCCACCCCTCGGCGGTACCGAGATCCCAGCACGCCCGGATGAGCCGGCCCAGGTGGGTGTCCGGGGTGGCGTGCAGCTCGATGGTCAGGTCATCGATACGGCGGTAGATCTGCCCGGTGGCTTCGGTGCTCTTGGTGACGTACTTGGCCAGGTACGCGATCAGCTTCGCCATGTTCGCGTCCCCGCCCGGGACGTTGATGTGTTTCAGGTCGAGGCCCTTATCACCCCACCCGATCCGCCAACCTTGGCCGCCGTGGGCGGGGTGTGAGGCACTGACGTAGGACGTCTTGCGGAACGCGGTCTCCAGGACGCTGGCGAGCATCGTCCGGGTGACGACCTGGTCGGCGGGCACGATCGCGCTCGGGCAGTCCGGGTGGTAGCCGTCGAGCCGGATGATCGCGTGGTAGTGGATCACGCCGCGGGCCTGGAATTCGTGGACCTTGACGTAGCGCCGGCGCAGCATGACGCCGAGGCTCTTACCGAGGCGTTGGAGTTCGCGGTCGGCTTCCTGGATGGTGCGCCGCCACAGTTCGGGGGCTTCGTGGTTCCACACGACCTGGGCGTCGTGGTCGTAGCAGTCCAAGCACAGCGGCGTGCCCAGCGCGGGGTCGGTCGTCTTGTGCCGGCTGGTGCAGCGCATCTTGACGCCGTGCTCGCAGGTCTTGCCGAAGGGCCGGCACAGACTGGCGCGGCAGGTGCACCGGTCCTTGCTGCGGCAGTCGGCCGCGTGGGTCTTCACCACGCGGTGGTGCACGGGGCCGAAGGAGGGGGCGGTGGCGGTGAGGAACACGGCCAGGTGCTGCCCGAGTGGGGGCAGGCCGTAGCGGCCGCCTTCCAGCCCGGCGCGGATGATCTGGTAGGTGTCGCGGCGGTACACCTCGGCGCAGGACGGGCACACGCTGGCGCGGCGGTTGCCGCACGGGGTGTAGATGGCGCCGTCGGGCATGGTGTCGGTGTCGATCGAATGCATGAGCGTGCCGTCGGGGTTGTTCACGTCGATCGCGCCGGTCAGCCGGATCGGGCGGGTGCAGGCGGCGGCCGCGCTGACGTGGTCGAGCCATTCAAGGAACTCGCCGGAACGCACCCGCCGGCGGGCGGTGGCCACTTCGCCCGGGTCGAAGCCAAGCCGCGCGTCCGGGTGAGCGGTGACCGGACTTGGAGTGGCCCAGGGCCAGGTCTCGGCGCGCTCGCCCGCACCCACAGCGGGGGTGGGTGTGAGAGGTCGCGTTGAGCTGGTCATGCCGCGGCTCCGGCCGTGCCGACGGGGCCGGTGAAGGTGGCGGTGGTGCGGCGTTTGACGATGGTGGTGCGGCAGGCGTCGCACTGCCGTTCGGCCGGCTCGTGGCGTCCGCAGTCGATGACGGCGGAGCGGTTGCCGCTTCGCACGGTGACCGGCCGCTGGCACGGCTGTGCGGGGAGCACGGCGACGATCGTGCGGCGGGTGTCGTACGGGTGGGGTTTTGGGTTGGCCGGGCAAATGTGGGTGCGGTGGTGGACGTCGACCAGATAGGTCGTCATCGGCCGGTCCTCCTTTCGCGTGGTGCCGGGTGTGCGGGTCTCGGCGGTGTCCCCCGCACCCACAACCAAGTTGGTTGTGGGTGTGAGAGGCAGCGTCGAGCTGGTCACGAGTGGGCTGCGACGGTGCTGCCGTTGTGCGGCGTGGTGTTCGCCGCCGCGGGCGGGCTAGTGAGGTGGGTCAGGATGTCGGCCGCGATCGGGGTCGGGACGCGCAGCCTGACGGCGAGTTGGTTCGCCTTGATGTCTTCGCCGTGGCTGTCGCGGTGCGAGACGGCGATGGTGCGGGCGTTAGCCAGCAGCGGCGCCGGGAAACGCTCGACCGGAGCAGCCGGTGCCAGGGCGGAAGCCGCCGCGGTTACGGCAGGGACGGCTTCCGTGGTGACCGGTGGGTGGTCTTCGAGGCCGGTATCCGTGGTGCGGTCTTCGTCGCCGGTATCGCTGTCGTGACGGCGGTCGTGGCCCTGGTCTTCGTGAGCTGCGGCGACCGGGCGAACCTCTGCGCGCGGGATGTCGGGTGACGGGGCGGGCGAGGTGGCCGGCGTGAGCGCCGTGACCGGGTGGGTGGGCCGAGGTGGTGCGGTGGCGGAGAAGACGAGCTTGGACACGGCGAAGAAGGCCAGCGCCGGCAGGGCGGAGACCATCCAGCCGAACACGCTGGGCTTGGCCACGGCGAGCTGTGCGGTGAGTGAGACGGCGACGGCGGCCACGAGCAGCGCCATCGGGTAGCGCACGGAGGCCTGCGGGTCGTGACGTCGGCGGCGTCCGATCTCGATCAGGCAGGCGGTCGGGATCAGTTCGCAGATGACCGCGTTGGCCCAGCCGAACCAGTCCGCGGTGTTCTTCGGCGAGTTGTTGATGGTGAATTCGTGGACGTGGTGGAACGAGGCAGCGCCGGCCATGAGACCGGTGAGCAGAACGATCACGAGCAGGATGCCGTCTTGGAGACGGTCGACGCGCGTCAGCGCGGGCTTGGCGGGATCCATCGCGGATCGGTGTGGTGTGGTCATCAGGACCGCCCGGGTCGGGGCGAGGGACGACGACGCGAGTGTTGCGGCGCCGTGTTGTGCTGCGGCTTGGGAGCCGGGTTCTGCTGCGGCTTGGTGGGATTCGAAGGCTCGGCGTAAAGGGAGAAGCCGAGGATTTTCACGCCGGTGCGGTAGCCCTGCTGGGCGAGGAAGGCATACATCGGCTGGAGGTCGTCGGCGCAAGCGACGAGGGTGGGCACGGTGATGTCGGCCGAGGCGATACCGAGACCGGTCGGGCCAGGGAAGCTGAAGGAGACGTAGTAGCGAGGCATGGCGGTGGTCCTTTCCGGAAGCGGGTGGTCAGACGAAGTCGGTCTTGAGGCGGGCGCGCACGGGGCGCACGGCGAGGATCTGCAGGCGGCGGCTGCTGACAGTGATGCCGATGATGTGTTCGGCGATGTCTCGCAGGTCGGTGGGGTCGGTGACGAGCTGCGGGTACTTGAATTCGCGGGTGCCGGAAACCGGCTGACCATCAGTGGTTTCGTAGGTGAAGTCGGCGCTGTAGATGTAGGTCACCGCAGGTGTCCTTTCACAGGGAGATGAGGGCGATGACGCCCGAGCAGCCGGGGCACAGGACCGCGGCGAGGCGCAGGGGAAGCAGGTCGACGGCCAGTTCGGCCGGGGTGTTGTAGTTCGCGGGGTAGACGGCGAGGCCGTCGCAGAGGCCGCAGACAGGGCGGCAGACAGGACAGACTTCGAAGAGCTCGCCCATGGACTCGTCGCGTCCGGCGGGCATGTGTCCCTCGATGCAGAACAGACAGTCGGTGAGGGCGGCAGTCATGAGGCACCGCCCGGGGTGCAGTCGAGGCAGGCGCCGGTCCGGCGCGGGATCTGGTAGGGCTTGAGCTGGCCGCAGGCGGGGCAGACCCTCTTGGCTTGGTTGGCCCGTTCGAGGGCGGCGAGCTGCGCGGGAGTCGCGGTGCGTTTCGGCACGGCGAGGTCGATGCGGTACAGGTAGGCGACGCGTTTGCCGCGACGCCACATCAGTTGCGCCACAACGGATTGCCCGCCGGGACGCAGATTCTTGGCGTGGAGCTGGCGCAGGGTGGCCAGCCCGTCAGGGGCGAACTTGAACGGGTAGGTGGGGATGCCGTAGCGCTCGCCGGTGGGGTCGTAGAACACCATCGGGTCCTCCGGATCCGAGTCGGCCGGGGTGTCGCCGTGGGTGCAGGCGGGGCCGAACGTGGGATGCGGGTAGGTGTCGCGGTCGATGTCCTCGGGCAGGAACGCGGCGTTGCAGTCGGCGCAGACGATCGGGCCGCCCTCTTCGAAGGCGGTCTTGGAGAGCCGGATTTTGCGCGGGCACTCGCATTCGGCTGCGATGCCGTTGTTGTTGTTCGTGCGTTGCTTGCCGTCGCCGGTGGGTTCGGGATGCCGGTACGCGTTGAGGGCGGCGGCGAGTGTGGTGATGGTGGCCGCGTACTTAGCAGCCGCGTGGTCGGTGAGGGTGCAGGGTGAGTAGCCGAGCTTGTCGTCCTTCTCGGCGGTGAGGCCGAGTTCGGCGGCGAGGGTGGCGAACTTCTTGTTGTGCCAGCGGCCTTGGCGGCTGGTGTCTTGGATGCCGCGGGTGTCGGCGAGGCCGTGGGTGGCTTCGTGCAGCAGGGTGGTGAAGACCTCGGCGGGGGTGCGTTTGAGTCCTTCGCCGGAGACGAGGACCTCGGGCAGTTGGGTGTCGCCGGATTGCCAGCGCAGCGAGGCGAAGTGGCCCCACTTCATCGATTGGCTGCCCTTGGCGGGTGAGCCGGAGCCGACGACCAGGACGGCGTCGGGGACTTCCGGGTGGCGGGTGCGGATAGCGGCCCAGGCGGTTTCCAGGGCGGTCAACAGCCCGGCCGTGGTGAAGGTGGGTTGACACGTACGTGTCAGGCCAGAGGTGTCGGTGGTGGTCATGCGGCCCTCCGCAGGGTGTGGTGGCGGTAGGCGCCGGCAGCCGCGTGCAGGGCGGCGCAGACGTCGACGACGGTGCGGCCGGGAGTGGTCTGCCAGGCGAAGATCGGGGCGTGGAGGCCGGCGTGGCCGGTGGCGATGAGGTAGGTGTTGAGCCACTCGACGGCGGCGGTGTAGTCGTGCAGCGCCTGGCCGTCGGCGAGGTCGAGGTACCAGCGGGGCTGGCCGAAGACGGCGTAGCGGATCGCGCCGATAATTGACGCGGGGTAGGCGCCGGTGCGGTGGCAGACGCACTTGCGGGTGCAGCCGTCGTGCGCGTCGTAGAGGCCGGACGGGAGCCAGCCGTGGCGGGCCAGGTAGCTGGCGGCCCGGTCGAGGATGATGTCGGTGTTGCCGGTCGGCAGAGCGGCGATCGTGGTGGTCATGGCGGGCCTCCCGGTCAGTCGAGGGGGCCGCAGGTGTGGTCGCGTTGCGAGCCGTGGCAGCCGCAGGCGAGGTAGCCGCCGGTGTCGAGCAGCGGCACGTCAGCCGCGTCGGCGTCGGGCAGGTGGTCGCTGGAGTGGGTCGAGTCGTACTCGTCGGCAGCAGCGCGCAGCGTGGTGATGACCTTGTCGGCGGTCTGGTCGGCGTAGTCGTTCCACTCGTAGGTGTTGAGGTCCCATTCCGGGAGCCGGTCGACGGTGGCAGGGTCCTGGCCGTCGAGTGCCTTGCGCATCAGATCCAGGCGGTAGTTACAGAAGACGGCGACAGCGTCGTCGTGGTCATGCAAGGCCTCCGGGTCGATTCCGGAGTCCATGTCCGGGTAGAGCAGGTCGACGCAGCGACCGAAGGCAGCCATACCGATAGCGCCCGCGACGCAGGCAGGCGGGAACGGCTTGAAGCCCTCGGCGTAGAAGGCGCGGCGGTTCCAGCCGTAGGTTTCGAGATAGTGGGCGGCGCCGCGCAGGATGTCAGCCGGAGTGACAACCACGGTGGGGCTGTCGGTGTCGGCGGCGGTGCCGGTCGGGTTTTGGGTACGGTTCATGACGCCACGTCCTTTCGTGGGCGGTGGTGGTGGCCGACGAGCCGGGTTCGCTTTCCTAGGGCTGGTCTCGGTTCGTCGGCTGTTCCTATGGGGTTGTGCTGGTGGTGCCTCTCTGATCAGGCGGCCGCGTGCAGCTCGGCGGAGGCGGTCGTCGTGGTGGTGCGGCGGGTCCAGGCGGCGTAGTCGGCGACGCGGATGATGT
This sequence comes from Couchioplanes azureus, assembly GCF_014648355.1. Taxonomy (GTDB): domain Bacteria; phylum Actinomycetota; class Actinomycetes; order Mycobacteriales; family Micromonosporaceae; genus Actinoplanes; species Actinoplanes azureus. The sequence goes on along the minus strand of NZ_BMQY01000010.1, from coordinate 116,697 downwards.
CGTCGTTGCTCATGTAGGCGGCCTTGATCAGGACGGGGTTGCCGCCTTCGGCGATGAGGTAGCCGCAGCCCTGATTGGTGGGGTCGACGGTGTTGCTGCTGTAGCCGCGGGCAGCCCAGCCGTGACCGAGCACGATGTCGCTGGAGACGTTGGTGGTGCAGCGGCCGGCGAAGCGCCAGGCGAACAGGTCGCGCAGCGAGGTCGGGATGATGTCGGAGCTGGGTCGTTGGGTGGCGGCGGCGACGATGATGCCGACCGCGCGGCCCCGGGCGACCAGGTCGCGCAGTAGCGAGGAGAACTGCTCTTGGGTCTTCTTGTCTCCGGCGGTGGCGGAGTAGAAGGCGATTTCGTCGATGGCGATGAGGATCGCGCCGAACACGTCGCCGGGCACCATCTTCTGCCGGCGTACGGACTTGAGGAACGCGTACCGGTTGTCCATCACGGTCTGCAGCCGTTGCAGGGTGAGGATGGCCAGATCGAGGTCCGGTCCGACGAACACGTCGGCGCAGTTCTCCCACAGGCCGAGCTCCACCTGCTTGCCGTCGAGCAGGCACAGGCTCACATCCAGGCAGAGCGAGGCGGTGCCGATGACGGTGTTCAGGAAGCTGGATTTGCCGGCGCCGGGTTCACCGCCGATGAGGATGTTGCGGTAGATCATCGGCAGGTAGACGGGGTGGCCGTACTCGTCCATGCCGACGAACATCGGATCGAAGATGGACATGCCCGTGCCGACCGGAACGCTCGGCGGGGCCGCGAGGACGGGACTCATGGGTGGCTCCGATCGCAAGGGTGTCCGGCGCGACGCTGGGTGACGTGAGGTCGGGGTCGCGCCGGAGCACACGGGCGCTTTGACACGTACGTGTCAGGGACGGTTAGGCGTAGTCGGACGGGTCGAAGTCCGCAGGCGGTGCGGCCGGGGGACGCGGATTGCGCGGTGTGCGCGGCCGGTCATGGGTGTTGTCATTGCTCGCCCGCGGGGTGCGCGGGATGGGTACCTCGGCGAGGTTCACCCCGCGTGGAGGCACCGTCGGGGACACCGGTCCGGTGGCCGGCATGTGCGCTGGGACGTGGTCCGGCAGGGTAGACAGGACCGTGTCGGTCAGTGGTTCGCGGCGGGTGATGTCGACGCGGATGAACGGTGCGTACTTGCGCGAGGCGCGGATGACGCGGACCTCGTTGGCCCAGCAGGCGACCGCGAGTTTCTGCACCTGGCCGGGCTGTTCCAGGTCGTGCAAGGACAGGCCGGGGCGCAGCCACAGCCAGACCCGTTCCCCGGCCGGTGTCGGTCGGGCGAGCAGGATGAACGGCAAGGTGCCCTGCCGGTTGTGCGCGACGAATGCGGCGAAGCACATCCGCAGCCGATGCCTGACGGTCAGGCACCAGAACAGCGACATCACTGCCCGGCGGGTCGGGCCGTACGCGGCCGGACCACCCACAAGCACAGCCAGGATCAGCAGGGACAGCCACACCGGGGTGGCGAACATCAGGGTATTCCACCCGTAGATCAGGAACCCGGCGAGCAGGATCTCCGGTAGCCAGTGCCAGATCATCCGCAGTACCGGCCAGATGATGATCAGGACAGCGACGATTGCGCCGGAGACGGCGCCGCCGACGATGCCGAGCAGGCCACCCAGGATTGGGTGCATGTAATGCGCGGCGACGGTGCCGCCCAACAGGGCGACGATCACGACAGTGACCCAGAACGCGATGATGGCCTTACGCCGCTGGTTGTAACGGGTCGGGGCCTCAATGACCGTGACGGTGTGGCCCTTAGTGTGCGAGCCGAACAGGCGACGGCCAGTAGACTTGGACACGACGATTCCTCCCTACGACAGGGCTGGATGAGTTCGCACAGGTGCGGGGCCGCACTCAGACGCCAATCTCTGGCGGCCCCGCGTCCTGTATTCAGTGGCTACAGAAGCCAGGTAGGTCGAGGGTTCAGGCGGCCTTCACCACCGGGGCGGACACCACGTCCAGGCCCGAGGCCTTGAACGCGACACCGTTGCGCGCCTTGCCGTTCTGCTCCGACACCCACGGCAGCGCCTCCAAGTCCAGAGGCACGACCTGGTCGCCGTCTTCGGCGGCCGGCTTCTCCGCCGACACGATCGTGACGGTGAGCTGACCCGACCACTTACGACCGATCGCGCGACCACGACCGAACATCGGTGCAGTCCACATCGGCAGACCAGTCTCCCGATCCCGCTTCTGCACACCATCCGGGTCGAGCTTCGGCATGATGTCGTCCGCCATCTCAAAGATGACGTTGGTCGTGTCCAGCATCAGACGCGGCTGAGTACTGATACGAGGCTGATTCACGGCTGACTCCTCTTGTTCACGACGGCGCCGGCCTCGGCGCCTGGGCCGCGGGGCGGTCGCCCCATGGATCAGAGTACAAACTAGGTTTGTATTCGGCAAGGATCGCATGTCGTTGATATTGAGTACGATCACTTACACAACCCAAGGTTGCCGCCGAACGACTCCTCCAGGGAGGGCGCACTCGGGGGCGCACTCGTGCAGACGCAGTTGCAGTGGCAGGAGGTGCCGCGTGCCGAAGCGCAACGAGGAGCTAGCCCAGGTCCTCAGTGAGGCCGCGCTGTCCAACAAGGCGTTCGCGCGGGCGGTGCGCGAGGTGTCCGCACGCCATGGCCAGCCGATCAACTGCGACCACACTTCAGTGAGTCGCTGGCTGAGCGGCATGCGCCCGCGCGGACGAGTCCCCATGTACATCGCGGAGGCCCTAAGCGCCCGCCTGTCACGAAGCGTCACACCAGCTGACGTCGGCTTCTCCTCTATGGAAACGTTGCCCGACGACTTCGGGACGGTATACGCAGACTCCGTTGACGACGCTACTGAGAAGCTTGCGGAACTTTGGCGCGCGGACGTAGCCGACGATCCGCAGATCCTTTGCGTGCCGGCGCATGGCAATGCGGGCATCGCCGCGGCGCTGTCCTGGCTTGTCCGAGGGCAGAGCGCTACCTCGCCACCGTCGGCGGCTGGACGCCGTGTAGGACTGCCTGATATCGAGGCCTTCCGAGCCACCGTCAAAGCCTTCTCAAACCTCGACAATGCCTACGGAGGCGGGCAGGCCCGCAAAGCCCTCATTCAGTTCCTCAGCACCGAAGGTGCGGCGCTACTCAGAGGCAGCTACTCCGACGCGATCGGGCGCCATCTCCATGCGGCAGTCGCTGAGGCCACCCTCTTGGCCGCATGGACCGCATATGACGCAGGCGTGCACGGCGCTGCCCAGCGTTACTTCATTCAGGCCCTGCGTCTGGCGCAGGAGGCGGGCAACCCGCTGCTCGCAGGCAGCGTGCTCGATGCGATGAGTCACCAGGCAACGTTCCTGCGGCGTCACCGCGAGGCGGCAGATCTTGCACGCGCCGCTCGGACCGGTACTCAAGGCAAGGCGACGGCAACCTTGACCGCCCACTTCTACGCCATGGAGGCTCGCGCACTCGCCTGCGGCGGCGACGCGAAAGGCAGTCTGTCCGCGCTTTCCGAAGCATCTCGCTTGTTCGAGCGGCGACGACCGGAGGACGACCCGGAGTGGATCGCGTACTTCGACGTGGCCGAGTTGAACGCGGAGTTCTGCCACTGCTTGAGGGATCTTGGACGTCATCGGGAAGCCGCGATGTACGCGAGCGAAGCTCTAGCGAACGCCGGAGCCTCTGCTCGTAGCGACTTCTTCGTTTCGATGGTTCTCGCGGCTGGGCACGCCGGCCAAGGCGACCCGGAGGCGGCCTTTCGTGCAGCGGGGGAGGCGCTGACAGCGGGGCTTTCGCTGAAATCTGCCCGGTGTCTGGACTATGTGCGTCACTTCCGATCCCTCATCGTTCCCTTCGAGAGCTGCTCGGCAGCCAAGGAGTTCATAGAATCCTTCGCAGAGAACGAGATGTGGGCATTGTCAGCCCAGCGTTAAAGCGGCTTCCACTCTTGGCGACTGCCGTCCGTTCGCAGCGACTGGATTCGCTTCGCGAACTCCTGCCGGGCTGAAACGCTTGCTGCCACGTTCTGCGAAAGCCACGCGACCATCGAGAGTTCGCGGGTATCGGCCAACACTTTGTAGCCGTCCCAATCCATGACGTCCACGCCGTAGGCGTCAACAAACGCGCGATACTCGTCCTCCGTGTGCCACCCATAGCGCTCGAAGAACATCGCCGTCAGCAGCAAGTCCCACTCCCGCGGTCCGTAGGCGAGCCCGTCCAGGTCGGACAACACAGCGGTGCCGGTCCAGGTTCGCAGGACGTTACCGACGCTGGCGTCCCCATGAACCACCCCAACCCCCAGAGGAAATGCCAGCCGCTCGTAAGCCATGGATAGGTCGCGAGCACGCCGGAGCAGGAACTCCCGATCCGCTTCATCGAGTGCTACCGCACCTCGAATCCGTGATTCGAGACGGCCGAATGGCTCCAAGTCGGGAAGCGTGATGCCTTCCGGGGCATTCAGATCATGAAGTGCCCGAAGAAGTCGACCCAACTCGGAGGTCGTCCCGTACGCCTCGCGATCTGACACCGACTCCCAGAAGGTGACGACATGCGTGCCCACCACGACAGGCTGAGCCACCTCGAGTGCGATGACGGCCGGCACACCCGCTCCGGCGAGCCACTTGGAGACCGCGATCTCATTCACGGCTACAGGCAGCAGGTCGAGCGACCGCGAAACCCGAGCAACGATGGTGCGGTTCCTGAGCCAGTAGACCGCCGCAGACCCGATCCGGATCAGCTCGGCATCCTCGGAGCAGATGCCAAGCCGCAAGGCGGCAGCCGCCAGGGAGACGTCAGCAGTGGTCTTGTCGAAGGACGGGGCCGCTGTTGCCAAGATCCTGACGCTCCTACTCCTTGGCTTCGTCGCTTTCCGTGCTCTTGGAGGAAGGCCGGCCGCCGACGCCTGGACGCGGCCGTGACGCGTGCCACTCGATGATGGTTGACGGCTTCCACGCTTGGGTTCGACCGAGCCTCATCTCCGGCTCCGGCATCTGGCCCCGGTTGCGGTAACTGCTCACGGTCGCTACCTGAACTCCCAGGTAAGCAGCCACGTCGGAGGTTGTCCACCACTCCGCCGTCGTATCCGCTGCCACGGGACGAAGCCTACCGTCAGCCGTGCGCGCTGTAAGAACCACAGCACCTGGAACGCTGGCTGCAGTACTTAACGGTCGTAGGCTCAAGGCACGGCCGGCAGGAAGTGACGGAGGTACCCGCCGAGTGTTCGCGCTAGCTACCGACGCCGCTCCCGGCCGGCCCAACGAAGACTTCGTCGTAGCGACCCCCGAGATCGCCGTCGTCGTCGACGGCGCAGGCATCCCATACAGCGGCTGCCACCACGGAGTCGCGTGGTACGCCAGGCAACTTGGCATAAGAACCTTGGCAGCCTTGACCCAGGATCCCGTCATCTCGCTAGCAGACGGACTCGCAGCAGGCATAGCGGCGGTAGCAGGCATGCACGATGACACCTGCGACCTTGCAAACCCTGGCACACCCTGCGCGGCCATTGGCATTCTTCGCATTCGGGAGCACCAGGTCGACACCCTGGCACTCTCCGATGTCAGCATCGTGGTGGACCTCGAAACGGGCACTGAGGTGACGTGCGATCTCTCGATCGAACACATCAGCGGGACCGAACCGGACGCCGTCGCAGGCCTCCGCTTTGGCACCGACGGCCACCAGGCAGCCTTGGCGGACCTTGTCGCCAGACAAACCGCAACACGTAACCGCCCAGACGGTTGGTGGGTGGCTGCAGCCGACCCGAATGCGGCTCAGTACGCCCACATGAGGAGCTACCCAAGAGCAGCAATGCTGCGAGCGAGCGCCTTCACCGACGGTGCGACGCGCCCGGTCGACCAGATGGGCTGCTTCGGCTGGCGCGCCTACCTCGACCTCCTCGACGAACTCGGTCCAGCAGGTCTAATCCAGCACGTCCGCGCTATCGAGGTCGCTGATCCTGATGGGGAGCGTTATCCACGAACCAAGCGGCACGACGATGCAACTGTCGCCCAGTTCCAGCTGGCTTAAGCCTGCGAACTGACTCCTAACCCTCGCACGCCAGGCGGGCGTGGCCTGGCTCACGCCAACGCTCTCCGGGACGGTCATGGAGTCGAGGCTGGCCAAGGCTCCCGCCAAGTGGAGGTATGATTCTGGATCACTGCAACGATGCGGTTGAGGGCATTCCTCGCCTCGGGGTGGCTGTCCCGCTCATTCCACTTGCGCTGCAATGCGAACGCCACCATATCCGCAAGCTGCACACCCGGGCTTGCACGGGAACTAACGAAATGCATGGAATCGATGATCGACTCCAGTTTCCGGCCTCGAACCTCGCCCACTCCCCAATCCTGCAGGTCGGCTACCATCTTGATTGCCCGCAGTTGATGTTCTTTCTGTTCGTCTGCTATAAGAATCTTCTTCGTGGAGTAAACGTCAATCTTTTCCAGAAGAAACTGAAGCGCCAGTAGGTATGCATTGTCGTCAGCGGCGCCTTCATGGCGCGCATGAAGACGCGCCTTGTCAATACTCGCATACGATATCTCGATACTTAATTGATCGAGGACCGTTATGGCTTCTTCGTACGCCGCAATCAACTCCGTGGGAGTCTTCCCCTGCCAGTGACGCATGCCGTTCCAGACCTCGGCGCCGTGGAACTCGAAGTCTACGGGGAGCCATCTCAGATGCTTCCATGCAATCTTCTTGAATGCCGCACCTAGCGGCTGAACCTGGTTTTCGTCCACGAGTGCGGCGACGACCGTGAGAAGGGGTTGGGTCCTTGCGCCCCTACCAACTGAACCTGTTTCGTCGATGTAGACGAGCTGAGCCACAGCTCCAGGTTAAACGGTTGCGGCACGAGCGCTCACCAGTTTGCCACACCTACACGTAGGCCCCGTTTGCTCAGTTGTCCGCGTTGGTCGTACGCAGATGCTGCGATCCAGGCGCTGCCCACCTGACACGAAGCACTTTGACGGAGATGCGTCCGCTTCAAGCACCGATACTAACCATGGCAATCAGCGCTTGTGAGAAGTTTCTGTACGGGTTCAAGGCGGCCCGCTTCGCAGGCCGCTCGCGCCGCCCAGCAGGGCCGGGCCGGAGGCCCGCCGCCGACGCCTTAGGACTGCGTCCACGGCGTCGTCGGTTACAGCCCTGCGGCAGACGCGAACATGGAAAGCCCCGGGCCGCCGAGGTAGCCGGCGGATCCGGGGCTTACAGCTTGTGAAGCACTACGCCTCCGGCGGGGCGCTCGGGCGCTCTGGGATGGGGTTCCCATCCCGTCACCCTTCGTCCAGGCGAAGCCGATCAGACAGGGCCTGCCTGGTCAAGGTCGTTCAGACGTAGGGTGCTCCACCTTGCCCAGGCAGGCCCTGTCTGCACCACGGTGTGTGGACGAAGGCCGACGGGATGGGAGGTAAGCGCCTGGTAAGCGCCGCGGGCACGGATCGGGCAGGTAGGCCGATGGTGAATCGGAGGAGCATGCAGTAGCGGTGGCCATCACTCCCCGAAATGGTCCTTGTTGCAATCCTCAAAGAGCATCTTCGCCGTATTGAGGCGGGTGTCAGTTCGCTCGTCTGCGACCTCAAGGCGCATCCCGTTTCGCATCACCTTCGTCGGCCGCCATCGCATTATCCTGAAGCTTAAGAAATGCCTTGATTTCTTCTGTTGTCCGATGGATGCCCTCTTGGCGTCGCTTCCAGATCTTACGTCGAAGCGTACTCTTCGCCCAGCGCCTCGGACGATCGATCCATTGCAATGCCGTTTGCAGTTTGCCTCGAAGGTACAACAGTTCCAAGAGCAGCCCGAAGATGCTTCCCGGTCCCGGACTTAGCTCGCGAAGCATCCTTTCAGGCAACCCTGCACCTAAGTAGCGCGACCATCTGCGACCTTCCGCGTCTGTGAAGACAAGCACGAATGGGAGGTCCAGCGAATGGGAATATTTAGCATTCGGCCCGACGTCGGCAACGAGCGAAGGGTCTGTGATGGACACTGATCCCTTCTCGCCACCCTCTATAGTGATCATTCGACTCGGTGAATCGTACCTGTCGCCGTCCTGCGATGGGTGTAAAACGTGGACGTCGAAGACCGGAGCAGCGCTTCGATTATGCACCCGATATGTGATTCTCGCGCTTGCCCGATCCACGCCGTCATCGTGATGAATTCTGTCGACGCGGACCAACCTAGCCTGGGCTGTGTCGTTGTGGTACCGCTCCTGACGCCGGACACGGATCTCATGAAGGAGAAGGAGTCCGGTAAAGATCATCGCGCCGAACGCAAGGGGCAGGCCGAGAACAGAGCCCCAGCCTTGCATCCAATCGGTGACATTCGGCGCTTCGGCGGCAGAAACCACGGGCTCCAGGATACGGCAATAGTCCGTCGAACGAACCGATCCGCCCCTTGGACAACGGACCTAGTCATCCACCACCCGGGCGACGGGCCGACCCCTTCGGCGGCCCGCACTATGCCGCTGTACGTTGCGCGGAGGTCAAGGGGTTTGGTCGTTCAAGTCCGGCCGATGCTGCTTGATCCAGGACTCAACGTCATCCCGGCGCCACACCTTGCCCTGAATCAGCTCGTCGTAAGGTGTCGGCCAGTCCGACCGATGCGTGAGCTGGTACACGCGCTGACGGCTGATCCCTCCGAGCCGTAGGCGGATTTCGGCGGCTCCCATCAGGTGTCTGGGCATGCGACTACCCTACAAGCGACAACGTCGCTGCATTTCACCCAATCGATGGACTTCCTCTGAACGCTCGGCGACGCCGCTTCTCTAGAGGCGACGGCATGAAGCCCGACGGTACCGAGCGTATGAAGACCCCCCGCCCCCGGAGTCCAGGGTGTCTACAGGCCCTTGCTCTGATGGTCCGCCAACCTGATCGCTTCGCAACGCAGGGTGCGAGCCTGCCGCGGTACAGCAGCGAAGTACAGCAACGCCAGCAACCGCACCGACCGATGCGAGCCTCCGTCGAGTGCTCCGACCTCGTACGCGGCTTGATCCAACCATCTCGCCGGTACTCCCTCGGTCGCGGGTTCGAGTCCCGCCGGCCCCACGAGTGAAGGGGTGGAGTCTGTCTGCGGGAAGCGCGGTCCGAGTCCACTCGTCATGTCTGCTCCGGGGCCGGGCCCCCGGACGCCCCACGGTGCGGGGGTTCGGTTCCATCGATGGAGATGGGCCCGGCGGGACCGTTGCAGCAACAACAAATGATGAGCATCAATGCCCGCCAGCGGCGACCCGCAGGTGCGCCGGGCGTCATGCACCGGTATCCGGGGTACGCCCGCCAGCTCGCAGCGCCGGTCCAAGAACCGCAGGAAGTTGCGGGGTTCGACCCCACTTGGTCGTGACTACCAGGCCGTTCTCGTGCCATGCCGCACCAGACCGCCGCCGGCGCGCGTCAGCCTGGCTGCCGAACGTCCAGGCCGTCTTGACGTGGTGTGCGTCGGCGCCGGCCCGCTCCCACTACCGGCGGGTCGAGGGCGACGGACTGGCCACGGGCAGCGCGGGTCAGCGCTGCGGTCAGCCCGACCCGGTCCGCCAGCATCCGCACTGGCGCCGTGCTGACGTGCGACCCTATCCCCGTCCGGTGCCCGGGGTCGCAGATCCTTCGCCCAGGCCGTACCTGCACCTCGCAAGAGCCTCTGTTAAGAGAAACGATGCAGATGAAGCAATCATGCCTTTTCCTTGATAGGAAGACGTTCTTGCATATCTACGACGGCAAGCCGCCCGGTAGATGAAAACCCCGAATCAACGGGGCTGGCTAGAATGGTCGCGTTCCTTAGTTCAGATGTCTTGAGCTGAGTCGACGAAAGAGCGACCACCTGCTCGGCTTCGCAGCCTCTGTCGCAGTCGGTGTGAGTCTGCTGCCGATTCCCTTCATCAGGTCATCCAGCTTCTCGCCGCACTGCCGGGCCGGTACCTGTGCTGCCTGGGGCGTCGTTGCGCTGGCGACTGTTGACGCGGCTCGGATGAACTCCTCCGCCATCTTCTGGATTTCGACGTCGAGTAGGCGGCTAGTCGCCAGCAATTGTGCTGCGCTCAACCTGAGCGCGTCTCGACCGACTGCCGTTTCGGTGGTCCACGCGGACGAGGCCCCTCTGGCCACCTTGGCCGTGTCCGCGAAGAGCTCCCGGGCCTGATCGCCAAACGCCTCGATTCTCTTATGCGCCCGGGCGCGGTCCTCGTCCTTTCTCTTCAGTTCCGCCTCCTTCTGAGACCGTCTGTCCTGGGCTCGGGCTGTGAGCCGGGCGCCGGTCACTGCTCCCAGGAATCCGACCACCGCGCCCAGCAAGGTGCCCATGGGCGCGAGGAGGTCCTTGGTGCCGAACGACGATGACGGTTGTTGGGTCGGCGTAGGCACTATTATCTGGATGGGCGCAGCGGGTGCGGCGGAAGGCGCGGGTGCCTGAGCCCGGGCTGTCGTCGCAGTTGCGTTGAGCATTGCCCCGGCCGCGATGCCGCCGCCGATGACCGCTGCGGCGAGCCAGTAGACGGCCAGGCGTCGGCTGCGGTCAGCCATGGCTTTCCCGAATGGCCTTGGTCAGGAATTTGTCGAGTTCCGAGAAGGTGCTTCGCGCCACCCACAGAGGGATGTCGAGGTAGTCGCTTTCATGCGTCCTGAGCGTGCTTTGTAAGGCGTTGAGCTGCCGGATCAGCGTCCCGGCAGTGGTGAACGGAGTGAGTGGTTGCTCTGTGCCGTGCTCGACCGGGTATGACTCGGGAAAGAACGCGGCAAGACACCCGTTGATCTCCCCGAGCGCTTCCTCCGCCCAGGGCTGGCCATAGTTGTGATACAGCCGCGAGAAGTGTAGAACAAGCCCGCGCATGCTGAACGATACTTTGTCGTATTCGAGGCGATTGGCCTGGTAGATGTCCGACAACGCGGCCATTCGGATGATCGCCGCCTCACGCTCGTCGCCGCAGAGGCTGGCGGTTATGGCGAACTCATTGACCGCTGTGCGGCAATTCTTGTTCCAGTCTTCCCATGCGCCTCGGCTGATGAGCTCGTCGGCGAGCGGTGCCCAGACGGTGGTGAGCGCCTTTGGTGCCTGCTTCTCTAGTCGGAGGCACTCCGACAGCGCCATGTAGTTGGCCAGCGTTTTGGGCCTCAGCTCGCAGACCCGCCGGGCGAGTGCGATGCCAAGCGCCCTGCTCTGCGGGGCAACGGTTGCCGGAACGGCTGCCTTGTAGAGCTTGCGGCCAAGCCCGAATAGTTGCCCGTACCCGACTCTGAACTGGCTGTTGGAGCCGGCCTGCTCCACCGCGGCGAGCAGGTGGAACGCGGATGCCTCCGCGGCGATATCGCTGTCATGCGACATGGCGATCTCGACAATCGTCGATGCTACTGTGGGATGGCGGGTCCGCATGACGTCGTCGCTGTAGTTGGCGACCGCTTCGCGGCCCAGCCGGTTTGCCACGTCGCGGCGGAACAGCGACTGGTCGACGCCGCAGAAGCGGGCGACGACTTCGGTGGGGACACCGTCGATGCCAGCGACGTTGACCAAGGCCAGTACGAAGACGACGTCGGCGAGCGTCATCGGGCTCTCGGTGGCGTCCTGCGACAGCGACTCCAGAAGGTCCCTCAAGTGGGCCCGTAGTTCCTCCGGGGTGTAGCGAATTTTCAGCAGGCCGCCGAGTAGCGCGCCGTTCTCAGGGTCGGCGCCCGTGCTGGCCTCGCTGAGCAGTTTGGCCGCATCGACGTCGTCAAGGTTGCTGATGGTGCTGGGTGGGTCCGGTTCCAAGGTGCGCCAGCTGCGGACTATCTTGCGGGCGTCGTCCTCGGTCACCCGTCCGAACGGGTGTTTCGTGGACACGAGGGGCAGCTTCGACGTCCACGAGTCCTTCGGGTCAAGCTTGAAGCCTAGAACGCGGCGTTGTCGGATCCAGTCCGTGTCGCGGCTCGCCAGCAGTATCTGCAGGCCCTCGCGCGGCACACTGCCGTTCATGACGAGTTCGTTGAGGGGCTGGAGAACGAGGTGCGCATCGTCCGACACCAACACGGTGTTCGCGCCCAGCGCCCGGGCGGCGGCCAACACACTCTCATCCAGGATGGCGTAGCCCTGCTCGCGCCAGAGGACAGTACGAGAATCCTCCAGCCCCAGTATTGCCGCCGCCTGGCGAATCGCGGTGGATTTGCCCTCGCCGGTCGGTCCGATCACGAGCTCGATGCCGGTCTTGTTCTCGTTGATGCGTCGGCGGGTGCGTTCGAGAATGGCCCGCGTCAGCTGGATGCGGACGAGCCCGGGGTTCACCACCGCTTCCCAGTAGGGATCGCCACCGTTGAAGAACTTCGTCAGATTCGACTCGGGCGTGAGACCGGCGAAGAAGCTGGGCGGACAAACGGCCCATCCGTCGGGGATTGCCGGAGTGCCGGGACCGTCGAGCAGCTCACCGATGTTCAGGCTGTCTCCGCTCGCCATCTAGATAGTGTATGCGGTGGTGGTCACGGCGAGCCCGTCGCCGCGCGCGACGGCCATGGCGGGTTGGTCGGCAGGGCAACTCGTGTCAAGCTCGGGGCAGCGGTAGTCGAGTGACGGAACGACGGTCACTCGATCTACGTCCGTATCGATCAGCGGATTCCAGATCAGCGATCTTGGTTCGAGTACCGTCCTGGCAGTGTAGATGTCCAACTGGATGGCAACCGTAGGCTACGAGCGCGGACGGCTACGGAAGCGCGCGCACCGATTGGACAGCTACGATCAGGTGTAGGCCAATACTGGATTGCACCTGTCTGGGGCCCACCGGAACGATTGCGCGCACGACACAGAACGCGACATCGTCAGCGCAGGAAGTGCATCTTCTGCGCCATTGCGGCGCGACAGGCCGAGGCCAGCATGGTGTACGAGGCCGAGACCGTTGTCGTCTTCATGGACCTGAACCGCGTCACACCCGGCCATCTTCTCGTCGTGTCACGCGAGCATGCGATGGGCCTCGAAGACCTCGATGACGCCACGAGCGTTCACCTCTGGTCGGTCGGTCATGACATGGCACGAGCCTTGCGACGCTCAAGCATGGGCTGCGAGGGAATCAACGTCCTCTCTGCGACGGTGAAGTCGCCTTCCAGACGACCCACCGACGACGCCCCGGCGTGGTCCACCGTCAACGGCTGACCAGGAGAATGGGCGTCGTGACGGATGACTCTGCACCTATCGAACTCAGCCTCCCCGAGCTTCGCGACGTCGCCGGGTACGCGGTGGCGTGTGCTCGGCCCGCTTTGGTGATCTTCGAGCGCGAACGTCCCGACGATCGGCGCCCGCGAGCCGCGATCGAGGCGGCGGAGGCATTCGCTGCGGGAGCCGAGCGGACCAAGGCGATCCGTGACAGCGCGTGGGCAGCCCAGCGGGCCGCCCACGCGGCACGCGACGCGGGGCTGGTCGCGGCGCACGACGCGGCCCGCGCGGCCCTCGCCGCGGCCGGTGCGGCGTTCCTGCACCCATTGGCGAAGGCCACCCAGGTCAAGCACATCCTTGGACCCGCCGCGCATGCCGCACGGGCGTTCGAACTCGACGCCGGGGACGATCCCGCAGTCGGTGCGGACCACATCGCGCGGGCGCAGGCCCTCGCATCTCCGGTCGTGGTCGAAGTCCTGGGGCGTTATCCGGCCGCCCCCGCCGGTGGTGGACGGGTCGGAGAACTCGTCCGTCGGCTGGACGAGTCGCTGCGCTGATCCGACATCGTTGGCCCACCTGACGACGCGGTCGGGCGGGAAGCCGCGCGTACAAGCCAGTGCCAAGAGCCCTCGCCAACCGCTGCATCAACCGGCGCTGGCGGGGATTCGCCGCGGCAGGGGTGAGGCGAGTTCGCCAACGCCTCATAGGATGCCGCGCATGCAGCGTCTCCTTGGAATGGTGGGTGCCCTGGTGGGCGTCGGACTGGCAGCGGGCTGCATCGCGGACGATCATGAGGCGCCGCGACCGCCGGAGGAGATGGCTCGGGACCGGGCACGGGCGATCGTGCGGGAGACCGCCGCCGACGCTTTCCAGGAGCAGTTCGGGACATTGCCGCCACCGAAGCGCGAGTTCGAGTCCCGTTGCGACAGCGCTCGATGGCATGACGTCGACCGCGCCTATGTGATGCAGGGCTCTTGGGAGCTACCGCTGGCGGCGGTGGATCAGGAGCGGACCATGCTGGCGCTGCACAGATCTGGACGGTTCGACATCTTTACGCCGCTCGGCCATGGTCGCTTTTCGGTAGGCGGGGACGAGCTGGAGAAGTCGGTCGTCTACTCGGCGACGAGCGGCGAGCCGCCGACCACGGTGCGACTGTCGGTCAGCACACCGTGCCTCTTGGACTCGAAATAAGCACCTTGACGCCGAACACGCCATCATGACCAGCGGCCACGGTCGAACGGTACGCAGCAGTGAGCCCTTCTCATCCTGCGTAGTGGTTGGCCTCGACGTGGTGCAGAGAGAGAAGGGCCTGCACGACCGCAGTGGCGCGGCGTGGGCAGCAGCGCAGCTTGGCCAGTACTTTCCAGGTCTTCAGGGTGGCTATCGCTCGTTCGCCGCGGGCACGGACTTTCGCGTGAGCCCGGTCCCCGGCCCTCTGTCGGCGGGACAGCTTCGGCCGGTAGTGGCGTCGTTTGAACGGGGTGCGCACGCTGCCGCCGGGCACCTTGGTAGCCCTTTCGGCAAATGTCATCACGTCTGCGCTGGTCAGTGCGTCGATGATCCCGTGGGCTCGGGCCGCGGTCAGGTCGTGAGTCACGCCCGGCAGCGCTCCGGTCGGCGAGGTCATTCAGGGTTCGGCTGGACAACGCCGACAGCGGCGGGGGAGGACAGCATGGCGAGGCTGCCGGGCGGTGCTTCGGGTCTTGGTCGACAGCTGTCCTACTTGGAGCACTGCATCCATCGATCGGCGGGTCGGCCGTACCTGCCCTGACTGCAAGATCAGCTTGGGAAGGCTCAGTGACCCGCTTCGGCCGCGGGCGGTCTACCGGTAGCAGGGCTGGTCCTCACGCGGGTCCGCCGGAACGACGTCGACGTCCGGATTCGCCATCAGCTCGTCGATCGCCGGCAGGTCCGCACCGATTCCGGCCCAGTGCGGGTCGACGTCGTTGGCGACGCACCACGCATGGTCGGCCGGCCAGATGAACGCGGGGTCGGGCATGTCCGGTCTGGGCTGCCCCGGCCACAACTCGGCCGCGTCCCAGTCCCCGATGTCCGCCAATCGGCCGCGGAACAGCAAGTAGGAGCGGTGCGGCACCACGACCTTCGGCCCGTTCAGCACCGAGGACGGGAATGCTGGTGCGATCCGAGGCCGCCGAGGGGTGTCAGCCGGTCGATCCTCGTCGATGTGTTCGCCCCAGATCATGCTTCCCCAGCCCTCCCACAGGCAGAAGTAACATTCGTCAGGCGTGCGGGTGTGGCGTGACAGCGTCTCCAGCACGGTACGCAGCGCAGTGGATGGGTCAATCCCATCGTCGTCGACGTCGTTCTCGCTCTGCCCCTCGAAGGCTGGGTCGGGCAGGAACCGCAGCCTCGCGTACGCGGGGAAGCCGGCGGGCCCGAAGACGACCAACTCGTTCCACCGTCGATTGCCGGACACGAGCCAGCTCGCGGGGGACAGGTCGGAGCAGGGTGTGAGTGCCACTCGACCATCCTGCCTGATCCGCGCGAGCCGGATCCGGGTCACCCGAGGGAAGCCATCCGGGTGCGCAGGCTCGCCCACACCACCTTGCCGCCCTTGGTCCCACGGCAGCCTCCACCGGTGCGCGGTCGCACCCACCGAGAGCGGGCCACCCTCGGCATCAAATCCGTCCCTCCGTGACCTGCTCCGTCAGGATGAAAATGGCTCGGTGACTAAGGCGCATAGTCGGGAAGGTCTGTTCCCGGCTTCCGGTACGGGAGCTCCTGGAGCTCTCCGAGCCACGTCCGCTTCCACGTGATGCCGTCGTGATCCCTGAACTGGAGATATTCCATCGGCCGGTTCTGCTGGAAAGCGCCGATGTGCCGCCAGGCCCCGGATCCTTCGCCCGGGAAGAATCGCATCGGTAGTCTTATCCGGGTCGGTCCCGGGGGGATCACGCCGAGGAGGCGGCGCGCCAGTGGCTCGGTCTCTGGGTGCCGGCTGAAGTCGCTGAAGACTGCGACGCACTCGTACAGACAACCCGTGCTCGCGTTCAACACCACCAAGTCGGCGAATTCCATTCCCTCGGTCGAGGCACCGAATTCGGCCGCATCGATGGCCTTCCTGGTGTGGTGGCTGCCGGACGGCGGATTCTCGTCCAGGAACCACGTGACCGCCTCCGCCTGCGCGCGGCGGCGGTCCAGTGCCTTCTGCCTCTCGTCGTTTCTGGCTCGCCACACCGTCCACCCCAGCACGGCGACGGCAGTCGTCGCCGACACGGCCGACATTGCCGCACTGATCTCTGTCGCCTGCATGTACGTGGCAACGACCCGCACCCGCAGAAGTGGCTCGCCTGGGAGTCCATGGTCGCCTCACGCACCGCGGCGCGGGCGGTCTGCATCGCGTCGGACACCTGGTCACCGTGCCGGCATGGCGGTGCACCTGGTCGATCGGAAACTGCACCGATCCGTCAGCGCCCATCGCCGGCGCTGTCCGCAGCGTCCTCGTCCTGCCGCGGGAATCGCGACTCGAACGAGTGGAGTACCGCCCGGCCGGTCTCGCTGTCCGCGCCGACCGTCGCCTGCACCTCGTCGGCCACCCGGCTCGCGAGCTTTCCCTGTGCGGAGCGCATCACCGCCATGATCTGCCGCGCCAGCTCCGCGCCGGGCAGCCGCTGCACCCGGTCGTCGAGCTCGAGCTTCTCCACCTGGCCGGACGCGGCGACGGTGACGCCGATCGACCCGTCGGCGCTCGCCGCGCTCGCGGTCAGTCCGGCGACCCGCCGCGACAACGCCGCGGCCCGCTCCGCCTGCGCACTGACCCCGGCGGCCCAGGAATCCAGCCAGTCCGCCGCCGCGTCGATGTCATGCAGCATGCGTCGCCCCTCCCGTGAAGGACTGAAAAGCTAGATCACCTCGTCGGGAATCGCCAACCGCGACCAGCGCCGGTGATCAGTCGGACGCAGGACACGGCGCACGAGGGTCCGTCGGTCGGTGTGCCGATCCGGAGTCTCTGCCTGAGGTGGTGCCGGCTTCACCGTCCTTGCGGACCGGGCCTGCGAGCGCGGCGAGTTCCTTTTCTGCTGGGTGGCTGGTCGAGGGCGGCGAGCACGCCGCCGCTCAGTTGTTCGACCAGGCGGACCTGGTCGCCGTCGAGGTGGTCGAAGAACAGCCGCCGGACGGTGTCGACGTGCCCGGGTGCGGCGGCCGTGATGGCCTCGCGGCCGGTGCCGGTGATGGCGATGTAGGCGCCGCGGGCGTCGTCGTGGCACTCCTGCCGGGCGATGAGGTCTCGCCGTTGCATGCGGGCCAGGTGGTGCGACAGCCGGCTCTGCTCCCATTCCAGCAGCTTCTGCAGCTCGTACGGGCGCAGCCGGCCGGCCGGCGCGTCGGTGAGCTGCACCAGCACCTCGTAGTCGGGCAGCGACAGGCCGGACTCGGCCTGGAGCTGCCGGTTGAGTTCGGCGGTCAGCCGGGCCTGCATGCGCAGGTAGGCGCGCCAGGCGCGCTGCTGTTCGTCGGTGAGCCAGACGGTGCCCATGACGCCCATGATACCCAATTTGCATGACGCATCATCTAGCCAGCTGATGACATGTCATGTACCTTGGTTACTGCATGACACGTCATGTTCATGAGGAGGCACCACGATGAACGCTCTGCTCACGCCGAAGGTCGATGTCCGCCCGGCCGGGAAGCGCTACGCGACCAAGATCGACTGGCTGGACTCCAAGCACTCGTTCTCGTTCGGCCAGCACCGGTACCGCAGCAACACCCACCACGGCCTGCTGCTCGTCAACAACGACGACGTCGTGCGCCCCGGCGCCGGTTTCGACACCCATCCGCACCGCGACATGGAGATCGTCACCTGGGTGCTGCAGGGCTCCCTGGTGCACCAGGACTCGACCGGCCACTCCGGGGTCATCTATCCCGGCCTGGCCCAGCGGATGAGTGCGGGCACCGGCATCCTGCACTCGGAGAAGAACGACTCCTGGCGGCTCTCCGGCGAGCAGCACAGCGACCCGGTGCACTTCGTGCAGATGTGGGTCGTGCCCGACGAGCCCGGCATCACGCCCGGCTACGAGCAGCTGGAGATCGACGGCGAACTGCTGGCCGGCGGTCTGGTGACCGTCGCCTCCGGCATGGACAAGCATCGCAACGACGCCGCCATCCGCATCAGGAACAAGTACGCCGCGCTCCACGCCGCCCGCCTGCAACCGGGCCGCAGCGTACGGCTGCCCGACGCGCCGTTCCTGCACCTGTTCGTGCCGCGCGGCGCCGTGACCCTGGAAGGCACCGGGGTGCTGGGCGCCGGCGACGCCGTCCGGTTCACCGCCACCGGGGGCCAGCGGATCACCGCCACCGAACCCGCCGAGATCCTCGTCTGGGAGATGCACGCCGACCTCGGCTGACCCGGCCTTCCTCGTACGCGACAAGGAGTTCTGCCATGAGCCCGCTGCACCCGCTGGTCGCCCGCCGCTGGAGTCCCCGCGGCTTCGACGCCGGTCACCGCCTCGACGACGCCACGCTCGCGGCGCTGCTGGAGGCCGCCCGCTGGGCGCCGTCGGCCAACAACAGCCAGCCCTGGCGGTTCCTGCCCGCCCGCCGCGGCGAGCACACGTTCGACCTGCTGGCCGCGGCACTGGCCGACGGCAACCGCGTCTGGGCGCCGTCGGCCGGCATGCTGCTGCTGGTCGCGGCGCAGACCGAGGACGAGACCGGCCGCACCAGGCCGTGGGCGCTGTACGACACCGGTCAGGCCGCCGCCACGCTCGTCCTGCAGGCGGAGCACCTCGGCCTGGCCGTGCACCAGATGGGCGGCTTCGACACCGCCGCCGTCAGCACCGCCCTGGCGCTGCCGCCGACGGTGCGACCGGTGACGGTGCTCGCGATCGGCCGCCACGACCCGGCCGCACCGCTGCCGGACGACCTGGCCGCCCGGGAGCGCGCACCCCGCACCCGCCTGCCGCTCGACGCCCTGCTCCTGCCCGGCCCCTGGCAGGCGCCGCCGGCCGCGGCGGCCTGACCCGATCCACCGCGGCAGGTCCATCGTGGAGCCCCACCCGGCGCTCAGCCGTGCGGCACCGCGGAGTGCGGGTCCGGGTTGAGCACCACCGTGGCGCCCGGCGCCGCGGCGGCCTGGATCGTCCGCAGCCGCAGCAGCGCGGGATGCTGCTCCAGCAGCCGCGCCGCGTTCGCCAGGGTGCGCAGCGCGGCCGCCTCGGCCCGGGCCCGCTCCAGCTCGGCGCGGCCGTTCTCCCGGGCGAGCAGCGTCTCGGTGGCGGCCCGGCGCAGCTCCCCCGGAAGCATCAGGTCCTTGACCACGGCGGAGGTCAGCTCGATGCCGAGCCCGTCGAGCGCCGGGCTCGCGGCCTCCACCAGGCCGGCCGACAGCCGGGACCGGTCGGCCAGCACCTCGTCGAAGGTCACGGCGGCCACGGCGTCCCGGACGGCCAGCTGGACCGCCGAGTACAGCCGCAGATCCGCCGCGGCGGCACCGGTCAGGTACGCGTGCGGGTCGGCGATCCGCCAGTGCGCGAGCGCCGACAGCTTCAGCGTGACGCCGTCCGCGGTGAGCACGTCCTGACCCTGCACGGCCGTGGCACGTGGCCGTACGTCCACCGTGTGCAGAGTGACGCGCCGGCGCCGGTAGCGGTGCCGGCCCGGGCCGAGCACGCGGGTGAACCGGCCGTCCGTGAAGAGCAGCGTGCGCTGCCACTCCATCACCGTGATCGTCGCCATGTCGTCCACCTCGGGGTTTCGCGGGTACGGGGAGAGCGGGCCGGGAGCGGCCCCCACGACCGCCGCCGGCCCGGCGGGGGCGTCTGCGACGGAGTCGCAAGCCCGCAGAGCCGTGCCGCCGGTTCCCGGGGGACCGGTCGTGGGGGCAGCCCGTGGAGGAGTCGAACCTCGGCTCTTCAGGCCAGCCAGGAAGTCGGAGGAACCGCACGCGCGGAACGCGGTCCGGCGATGCCGGGGCGCCGCTCGGTGCCTCCGCGAGAAGCACGCTAGGCCACGGTGGGCGGCCGCGACCAGTGGTTTTCCCGTCCGTGCCGGCTGTCGCCGGGACACCGCAGCGCACCCCGGCCGGGCGGCCGGGGTGCGCGTCACTGCGGAGAGCCGGTTCAGGTCAGGATGCCTCCGAGGCTGGCCCAGCCCGTCCAGGTGTTGCTGCCCGCGAAGTTCTGCCGGCGGGTCCAGAGGGCGTTGTCGGTGCCGCGGACGAAGACCTGCAGGCGGCCGTTGCTGTTGAGGGCGCCGGCCAGCTCGTTGGTCAGTCCGCCGCCGAGGCTGGTCCAGGCGTTCCAGCCGCCGCCTCCGGTCTGGTAGCGGTACCACAGCGCGTTGTCCGTGCCACGGACGAACACCTGCAGGCGGCCGTTGGTGTTGCGCCAGACGGCGGGGTTGCTGGACAGGCCGCCGCCGAGGCTGGTCCAGCCGGTCCAGGCGCCGCTGCCGGCGAACATCTGCCGGCGCGTCCAGAGGGCGTTGTCGGTGCCACGGGTGAAGACGTGCAGGCGGTTGGCGGCGTCGAGGGAGACCGCCGTGTCACTGGTGAGGCCGCCGCCGAGGCTGGTCCAGGACATCCAGGCGTTGCTGCCCGCGAAGTTCTGCCGGCGGGTCCAGAGGGCGTTGTCGGTGCCGCGGACGAAGACGTGCAGGCGGCCGAACCGGTCCAGCGCGGCGCTCGTCTCCCCGTTCAGGGTGCCGCCGAGGCTGCTCCATGCGGTGAACGCGCCGCTGCCCGCGACCACCTGCCGGCGCATCCACAGGGCTTGGTCGGTGCCCTCGACGAAGACCACCAGGCGGCCGAGGGCGTCACGGACGACCGTCGGGTCGCTGGTCAGTCCGCCGCCCAGGCTGGTCCAGCCGGTGTACGCGGCACTGCCGGCCACCACCTGGCGCCGGTACCACAGGGCGTTGTCGGTGCCGCGGGCGAAGACCTGGAGCCGGCCGCCGGCGTTGGCGGCCGCGCGAGGTGCGCCGGCGAGGCCGCCGCCGAGGCTCGTCCAGCCGGTCCAGGTGGCGCTGCCCGCGCCGGTCTGACGTTGTCGCCAGAGTCCCTGGTCGGTGCCGCGGACGAAGGCTTCCAGACGTCCGTTGCTGTTGCGTGCCACGGAGATCGCCGCGGCGCCCGTGGGGGCGAGCGCGGCCTGCCCCTGCGGTGCCGGTGCGGCGTGGGCCGGCGCGAGCAGCAGCGGGAAGCTGATCGTCGCCGCGGCGGCCGCGATGAGGATCCTGCGGCACAGGGACGTACGTACTTTGGTCATGATGGTCCTCCACGTGGTGTTTTCCGGGCATGGTCGCGGATGCCGCGTCGGCGGCACGGGTGTGCTGAATCGGTCGCTGACCAGAGCGCGCCGGCGTCTCGGAAGGAGAGGGCAGCGGGCTACCACGGAGCGTAGGCCGGTTGCCCGCGGCGGTTCGGCGAATGGGAAGCTCGCTCCGCTAACGGGCCTTTCGGACGATGACAATTGACCATAACGGCAGGTATGAACTGCCGTTCGGTGGGGGAGCGGTCAGGAGATCTCGACGTAGCGGGTCGTACCGTCCGCGCGGGCCCGGAGGATCTCGCCCATCAGCGGCCACAGTGCGGGCGCGAGCAGAAGCTTGGCCCGTTGCTCGCCGACGAACTCATGGGCGGCGAGCTCGCCGGGGCTCAGCACGATCGCCGCGCGCTGCGCGGGCGTGAGCGTGCCGCCGTCGAAGACGAAGTAGAGCTTCCCGGGCGTCCACGCGGCAACGAGCAGCGCACCGATCGGCACGCTCAAGCCCAGCTCCTCACGGACCTCCCGGATGCAGGCCTCGCGCGGGCTCTCGCCGGCGTCGACCGCGCCGCCCGGCAGGTTCCAGAAATCCTTGTACGTCGGGTCCACGAGCAGGACCCGGCCGTCGTCGTCGAAGAAGACCGCGCCCGAGGAGACGCGTGGGCGCGCGGGCGCGGTCTCAGGCACGGTCCAGTTCCCGGGCCGGGGTCAGGGCGGCGAACGACCGGCTGACGTCCACCAGCCATTCGAGCTCGTCCTCGCGCGGCGCCGGCCGGTGCACGCCGGCCGAGACCGCTGCCGGGCGGCCCTCCCGCCGCCGGTGCAACGCGTCGCGGATCGCCTCGGCCTCCTCCCGCGCGGACGACGGTGTGCCGGCGCGGTACGGCCGCAAGGCCAGCTGCCCGTCCCAGATCTCGACCATACGCCGGTAGAGGCGGTAGTCGACGCCGCCCACGGTGGACTCGCCGTCGGCGGACGAGTGCAGCGCGATCTGCGGGAACGCCCGGTGCAGCGCCGACCACAGCGGTTCCAGCGCCCGGTAGGCGGCGAGCTGGTCGAGTCCCGTACGCGGGCCCCAGCTCGGCATGGTCAGCCCGGTGAAGAAGACGATCTGCCCGGCGGTGGCGAACGGCATCGCGATGTCCACCAGCGGATCGACCCGGACGCCGGCGGCGAGCAGCAGCAGGAAGCCGCCGCGGCAGGCGCAGTAGCCGAAGCTCAGCACCGCGCCGAGCGCCGTGGTCAGCAACCCGCGGCGCAGCCACGGCAGCTGCCGGGTCACGGCCGCGAAACGCCAGGCACGGTACGCGATCGCGACCAGCGCCACGCTCAGCGCGGTCAGGAAGATCGTCAGATACCAGAGCATCGACGTCTGGCCCGCGTGGCTCTTCCAGAAGTGGATGGTGTACCGGTCGTGGATGGGCGCGACGAGAATGAGCGCCGACATCGCACCGACGACCACCAGGCCGAGCACCAGATAGACGCGGGCGCGCCGCCGGGCCCGCCGTACCGGATGACGCCAGTAGCCGAGCATCTGCAGGATCAGCATGCTGAACAGCACCATGCTGGAGTGGATGAACAACTTCGTCAGATTGGGTACGCCCAGGGCGGCGTCGATCGGCTGGTAGACGATGCCGACCGTGAGGGTGAAGGCCAGCGCGGAGAATCCGAACGCCGCGGTGATCGTACGCAATCCGGGATTGTGCCAGTCCTGCCGCAGGTGATTCAGCTTGTACGCGAACGCGATCCATCCGGCCAGTGCGCCGATCCCGTAGATCAGGTCATGCATCGGTGCGGTGTCCTCGTCTCTGCGGCGGCAGGAGTGCCTGCGCCAATCGGGTGGTGAGCTCGGTGCCGCCCGGCGCGACCGCGGTCCGGCGGGCCCGGCTCAGCAGCAGCGAGGCCATGACCTCCGCCTCCTGTTCCTGCTCGTCGGAGTAGTGCCCGCGCTGCAACAGGGCGCGGACCATAGCCGGGTCCAGATCGGGGAACAGCCGCCGTGTGTCGAGCGGACCGGAGCCGTCCATCATGGAGTGCCCGCAGATCAGGTGCGCCAGCTCGTGCGCGATGATGTGGTCCTGGTGCCGGGAGTTCGTGCCGGCCTCGTACGCGATCACGTCGGCGTCGGAGAGCGACAGCCAGACGCCGCACGGCTGCGCGTCCTGCGCGGGCATCGCCAGCAGATGGATGGGCCGCCGGCGTCGCCGGGCAAGCTGCTCGCAGAGTGCCGCCATGCTCGGCGTGGCCGGGAGGTCGAGGGCGGTCAGCCGGCGCCGGCACCGGCGCCGGAGCGTCCGGAACTGCCAGAAGGCCTTCAGGCGCCGAGACGGGAGGACCATCCGACCGAGCCTCTTCCCGGGGTCTCGCGCGTCGATGGTGGCACTGGGTGAATGGCGTTGCCGCCATTGTGGTGATGTAGCCGGCTCCCACGGGGGAAGGAGTCGGCTACATCGAGATGGAACTATACGACGTGGGGGACGGGAAGGCCAGAGCCGGTCGTCCGGCCGGCATCGGGCACCCCCGTGCTGCCGATACCGGCCGGCTCGCCGTTCATCTCAGTTGACGGGCAGTCTCCACGATAGTGGGTGACTGATGTCTGTCAATGTGATGGTACGGTGACGAGCATGGCATCCGTCCACAACAGCGAACGCCGGCGACTGCCGTGACCGAGCCGAAGGACGGATCTCTGGCGCGGCGCATCGACCACTTGTTCAAGGCGGTGCAGCCGAAAGGCCGTGAATACAGCTACGAGGAGGTCGCCCGCGGCTGTGAGGCGCTGACCGTCGGCACGTTCTCCAAGACGTACGTCTGGCAGCTGCGCACCGGCCAACGGGACAACCCCACCAAGCGCCACCTCGAAGCCCTGGCCGCGTTCTTCGGCGTGCCGGTGTCCTACTTCTTCGACGACCAGGTGGTCGACGACGTCAACTCGCAACTCGCGCTCGCGGCCGCGCTGCGGGACTCGGCGGTCCGGGACATCGCATTGCGGGCGTTGTGCATGGACGATGCGACGCGCCGTTCCCTGGCCCGGATCGTCAACGAGATCAGCGCGATGCAGCGCGGGACGACAGATGGCGAAGGCTGACGGCATGCGGGGAACGGCGATCGGCCGGCGTCATCATCGCAAGAAAGAGTTCACGATGAATCTGCGCCGTGCCCTTTCTTCGCTCTTGCGTGGCTCGGCATACTGACGGTACGCCGCCACCCGACCTTCCACAGGTCTGATCTTCCACGGCTGTCTCCTCGAATGAATGCCCCTCCGACGCGACATCGGTGTCGCCTCCGGCCCAGGGACGTGGAAATGGCGAGAGAACATGGCTTGCCGCCGGCCGTGGCGTTTCCAGGCGGCGGAAGGTCCGGTGGCCCCGGCGTGGGCGGGCGGCCGGATCGACCGGACGGTCCGAGCGAGTGGTTCCTCGATCGGCACGCCCGCGACCCCGGGCCGGAATGCGGAGCGGCACATCCGCATTCCGGCCCGGTTCCAGAGCCGTCAGGTCACCAGAGAATTCCGGGCTGCGGAATCTCGGCGCCGACGGCGAAGAAGTTGTGCCACTTCCATCCGGTGCCGAGGAACGTGCTGCCGGTCGACCGTGCGATGTAGACGTCGGCGGCGGATCCGCGGGTGAACGTCGCGATGTCGGTGCGGCCGTCGCCGGTGAAGTCGCCCGTACCCGGGATCTCCGTGCCGACGGCGAAGTAGTTGTGCCACTTCCAGCCGGTGCCCTGGAACGACGACCCGTTCGAGGTGGCGACGTACACGTCGGCGGCGCTGCCGCGGGTGAACGTCACGATGTCGTCGCGGCCGTCATTGTTGAAGTCGCCGACCGAGGGAAGTTCGGTGCCGACGGCGAAGTAGTTGTGCCATTTCCAGCCGGTGCCCTGGAACGACGATCCGTTCGAGGTGGCGACGTAGACGTCGGCGGCGGTGCCGCGGGTGAAGGTGGCGATGTCGTCGCGGCCGTCGCCGTTGAAGTCGCCGACCGCCGGGATCTCGCTGCCCACGGCGAAGTAGTTGTGCCATTTCCATCCGGTGCCCTGGAACGACGATCCGTTGGACAGGGCGACGTAGACGTCGGCTGCGGTGCCGCGGGTGAAGGTGGCGATGTCGTCGCGGCCGTCGCCGTTGAAGTCGCCCACCGCGGGTGTCTCCGTGCCGGCGGCGAAGTAGTTGTGCCACTTCCATCCGGTGCCCTGGAACGACGATCCGTTGGACAGGGCGACGTAGACATCCGCGGCGGCGCCCTTGGTGAAGGTGGCGATGTCGTCGCGCCCGTCGCCGTTGAAATCGCCCACCAGGGGCGTCTCGGTGCCGACGGCGAAGTAGTCGTGCCATTTCCATCCGGTGCCCTGGAACGACGCACCGTTCGAGAGCGCGACGTAGACGTCGGCGGCGGTGCCGCGGGTGAAGGTGACGATGTCGTCCCGCCCGTCGCCGTTGAAGTCACCGGCGACACCGCTGAAGCCGCCTCCGGCGGGCGGCGCCGCCGAGGCGGACGTGGCGGGCAGCTGGACGATCAGCGTGGCGGCGGCGACCGCCGGAAGGATCACGAGACGCGTGGCCGAAAACATGGTTCTCCCCGTTCTGCCGAGCTGTGGTCTGAGGAATCGAGCCTGATGACGTCCGCGCGGTTGTCGAGGAAAAACTAGCGCTGAACTGGGCTAATAGGGCATTTCAGTCCGGTAGCTGTCTAGACCCCATCAAGGCCACATCGCCGGCGAACCAGGCGTACGCTGTTCTGCCCTCCTCGCGGCTGAACCATCGGCCGCCTCCGTACGTGTGAAGATCACGGCGACCGGTATGGGGCACGCATGCGTAGCTTTCGATAGATATGCTGTGGTGTCGCGGCGACGGGGAGGCAGAATGCCGGACGGTATTCAGATAGACACCGAGCAGGTGGGCGAGTTCGCCAAGGGCATGCGCGCGGATGCGGACAGTGGTTACGCATCCGCGGCCGACAGGGGTGCGCTCCTGCACGGCCACGGCGTGGTCTTCGGCGCCAACATTCCCGGCGACACGGTGTTCGCGGCCAAGCAGCGCTACGCGCAGGCCCTGGAGAACACCGAGGCGAACCTGCGCGCCTACCACCAGATGGCGATCATCTTCGCGCAGGTGGCGGAAAGCATCGCCCGCGACTTCGCCAACGTCGACATGTCCTCGGCAGCCGCCCAACGCCGCATCGACGCCTTGGTCGACGGCGCGATCGCACAGGCGAACCAGGTCATGGACGACGAAGGGCTGGCGTGATGGCGGGAGCGAACTGGGAGGCGTACAACCTGCCCTCGATCTGGGGGATGCTCGAGAAGGAGAACGCCTGCACCGGCGCCGACCGGGTCATGAACTGGGAGGGCCTGGCGCACGACGTGCGCACCCAGCACCGTCGCCTGGAGGAGGCCAAGGAAGCCCTCGCGGCGGTGTGGTCCCCGGACAAGAACGCGTCCGCGCAGAGGTTCCTGGGTCTGATGGGCTCCCTCGCGGATTCGATGCAGGAGACCCTCACCCGCGCCGAAGACACCCGCGCCGGTCTCCGTGGCGTCCTGGAGGCGCTGTCCGAGGCCCGCGCGGCGGTCAGCACCTGGGCCGAGGAACGCAACGTGGTCAGCACGGACCTCATCCCGCGCTGGGCGGACGGCGCCGAGGACGAATACGACGAGAAGGCCCGCCAAGCCATGCGCAAGGCCGAGGCCGCCATCGCCGACCACAGCACCCAGATCCAACCGCCCGCGCTTTTCGATCCGACGTCCGGTCGCCGCGTGGGCCCGACCCCCGTCGACGACGAGCCAGGCACATCCGGCTCCGGCGCGGGGGCGGCAGGCGTCGGTGGCCTCGGTTCATCCGCCTCGGCGGGTCTGAGTGCTGCACCGCTGCCCGTGCCCGTGCCCCACAACCCGCCCCCGCCGGTCTTCGGTCCGGATGGGGTAGTGGGAGGCGTCGGAGCAGGAACCGGCTCGTCGCTGCCCGGCAGCGGACCCGGGCTTGCGGGCGTTCTTCCCCTCGCTCCTCCGCTGCCGGCGGGAGAGCTTCCTGTCGGTGCCGTTCCGCCACCCGCAGCCGGAGGAGGCGGCGGCTTGCCCGGTCCGGTGATCGGAGGAGGCGGTCCCGTCGGCCTTGTGCCCGGTGGCGGACCTGGAGTGATCGGCGGAGTGTCGAGGCCCGTCGGAGGGCGCGGTGCGTCGGCGGGCCGCCAGGCGGTGCCGGTGCGCAGTGCGTTGCCGTCCGGCACGATCATCGGCGCGAACGGCGCCGGAGCGCGGCCCGGAGTGAGGACCGGTGGAATCGCTGGGGCGAACGGCGCCGGCGCGAGGCCCGGAGCAAAAGTCGGCGGGATCATCGGGGCGAACGGCGCCGGACTGAACGCCGGGGCGAAGGTCGGCGGTAGCGCCGGCGCGAAGACCGGCGCGGCGGGTCGCCCGGCGAGCGGTCGGCAGCCGGTCGTCCAGGTGGGCCAGGCCGGCCGTGGCCACCAGAACGGGACCGACGGCTCGTCGATCGAGGGAACCGCGGATCAGACGTGGGACGTCCGCCGTGGCGTCGCACCGGTCATCGAGCCTGACACGCGTACTGTCCGTCACGATCCCGGCCCAGGCGTGATCGGTTCCTATCAGTGAGGCGGTCGATCCACCGAGGGCGCGCTTTCGCCGCGGTGATCGCTTCGCTGGCCCTGGTGGGTGGGACGGCGGCTCCGGCCGCCGCCCAACCGGTCCGGGACCGGCAATGGCACCTGGCCGCGCTGAAGGTCGGTGAAGCTCACGAGGTCACGCGGGGTGCAGGTGTCACCGTCGCGGTGATCGACAGCGGAATCCAGGCGAAACATCAGGATCTGGCCGGTGCGGTGCTCCCCGGCAAGGATTTCTTCGATCCCCGCGGCGATGGCCGCACCGACATCGACGGGCACGGTACGGCGATGGCCGGGATCCTCGCGGGCAGAGGGCACGGTCGAGAGCAGGGAATTCTCGGCATCGCGCCTGCGGTGAAGATGCTGCCGGTCCGCGTGCCTCTGAACATGCCCAGCAGTGGCAAGGTGCTGGCCGATGCCATTACCTACGCCGCCGGGCACGGTGCCCGTGTCATCAACATGTCCCTCGGCGGCAACGACGAGGCGCTGATCCACGACGCGATCCGGGCCGCCCAGGCCGCTGATATCGTCCTGGTGGCATCCAGCGGTAACCGCGGTGAGATCAAAGGGGACTATCCCGCGAAGTATCCCGAAGTGCTCGCCGTTGGCGCGGTCGACCGCGCCGGCAAGATCGCCAAGTTCTCGATCACGGGTCCCCAGGTCGATCTCGTCGCTCCGGGTGTCGACATCGCCAGCACCGACATCGGGGAGAGCGGCTACAGCGTGAGCTATGGGACCAGCCACGCGACCGCGATCGTCAGTGGGGCGGCGGCGCTCATCCGGGCGAGATATCCCGAGCTCAGTGCCGCCGACGTGGTGCAGCGGCTGACCGCGACGGCGGTGGATGCCGGTGAACCGGGTCGGGACGACGTCTACGGGTACGGCCGGCTTGATCTGGTGAAGGCGTTGACCGCCGACGTTGCGGCGGCTCCGCCTACCGCCGCGCCCAGCGCTTCGGTGGGGCCGGGGCCGGTGGTGGTGCCTTCGGCTTCGGAGGGGTCGAAGCGGGTCAGTCCGATTCTGCTCACCGGGGGGCTTGCCGTCGTCGTGCTCGTGCTGGGCGGCCTCGTGGTGGCGTTGATGGTCCGGCGGCAGCGGCGGTAGGGCCTGCGGGGGACGGTAGGTGGATTTTCGGTGTGAGCGGGTACGGAGTCGATCACCTAGTTCGCACCGAAGGGAGACGCGCATGAGTGTCGCGGCAGAGCCGGCGACCGTGGGGCAGTGCCTGCGCGCCGGGGCCGGCTTCTCGCAGGGTGATCGCAATTGGATCGCCGAGCAGTTTGCGACGCTGGACTCGCGGTTGGCGGCCTTTCCGGCGGAGACGACCGAGCTGGAGGTCTCCGTCAAGGATCGGGAGTCTCGCGGGCAGAAGGTCACTCTGGAGTGCTGGATCGCCGGTCGTCAGAAGATCGTGACGACGTCGGGCGAGGAGGATCTGCACGCCGCCCTCCACGACGTACGCGACGATCTGCGGCGGCGGCTCGACGACTCCAAGACCAAGCAGGAGCCGCGGCACAACCGTCATCTGCGGACCGGCCTCACCGACCTACCGCAGGACGCGGAACCAGAGGTCTGACGGGTGCGGCATCTCCGCGGAGCGGCTGCGTTCCAGCTTCACGGGGGTGCCGTCCTCCTGCTCGTGCAGGCGGGTGCCCGCGCCGAGCAGGACCGGCGCGATGCGGGTTGTCGCCGCGGAACGTGCGGTTGCCGGCGAGGGTCCGCCCACCT
Organism: Couchioplanes azureus; assembly: GCF_014648355.1. Lineage (GTDB taxonomy): Bacteria > Actinomycetota > Actinomycetes > Mycobacteriales > Micromonosporaceae > Actinoplanes > Actinoplanes azureus. Next base: position 87,060 of record NZ_BMQY01000010.1, on the reverse strand, counting down.
CGGCTAGGGACATGGTGGCCGAATAGAGCAGCTTCGCCATGGGTCCCCTCCCGGCACGTGCGTACCCTTTCGCCGTGAGCAGTGCCGGAAGCAAGGTCGGAAGCGGTAGTGACCTGCGCATGCTCGTCTGTGGGGCGGGGATCGCGGTCGAGGTGGGCGAGGTCGCCGAGGAGGCGGTCGCGCGGGGGTGGACGGTCGACGTCACGGCGACGGCCAGCGCGCTGGACATCGCCGACGTGGCGGCGCTCGCGCGGATCAGCGGCCGTCCGGTGCGCACCACCTACGGGTACGCGCCCGACGGCACCCGGGTGTCGCCGGTGGCGGACGCCCTGCTCGTGGTGCCGGCCACCTTCAACACCATCAACAAGCTGGCGCTCGGCATCGCCGACACGTACCCGCTGAGCTCGGTGGCCGAGGTCATCGGGCGCGGCGTGCCGACCGTGGTGGTGCCCGCCGTCAACTCGGCGCTCGCCTCGCGGGCGCCGTACCGGCGGGCCGTGCGCTCGCTGCGGGCGGAGGGCGTGCGGTTCGCCGCGGACGGCTTCGAGGGGCTGGATCTGCTGGAGAGCGTACGGCGGCCGAAGAGCGCGGGGAGCCGGAGAGCCGGAACACCGCAGCGGAACCCGGCGGTCGGCGACACCGGCTTCCCGCCGACGCCGTAACCTCGGACGGCGTGCCGAGGACCTTGAGGATCACCACCCGCAACGCCACCTTCCAGCAGTGGCAGGCCCTGCTGACCAACCGGGCCAAGCGGCAGCGGGCCGGGGAGTTCCTCGTGCAGGGGGTACGCCCGATCTCGCTGGCCGTGCAGCACGGCCACCAGATCCGGGCGCTGCTCAGCGCCGAGGGTGCCGGCCTGTCCCGGTGGGCGCGGGAGGTGATCGAGACCGCGCGCGCCCCGCGGGCGGTGCTCTCCGCCGAGCTCATGCGCGAGCTGGGCGGCAAGGACGAGGAGACGCCCGAGCTGCTGGCCGCCGTGGGCCTGCCCGCCGACGACCCGGCCCGGATCCCGGCGGGGCCGGACCTGCTGGTCGTGGTCTTCGACCGGCCCACGACCCCGGGCAACATCGGCACGCTGGTGCGCTCGGCCGACGCGTTCGGGGCGCACGGCGTGATGGTCACGGGGCACGCCGCCGACCCGTACGATCCGCGGGCGGTGCGTGCCTCCACCGGCTCCCTGTTCGCCCTGCCCGTCGTCCGGGTACCGAGCCACCGGGAGGTGCTCGACTGGGTTCGGGCGCTCGGCGTACCCGTGCAGGTCGTCGGGACCGACGAGGGTGGGCCGGTCGACCTCGCCGGCCACGACCTGACCGGGCCGACCGTGCTGGTCGTCGGCAACGAGACGCACGGCCTGAGCGCCGCGTGGCGCGACGCTTGTGACCAGATTGTCCGGATTCCCATGGTGGGGGCGGCGAGTTCCCTGAACGCGGCCTCCGCCGGGACCGTCGCGCTCTACGAGGCGGCCCGGCAGCGACGGAAATGACACTTTCTCAGCACCGGGCTGCAACGGTCGAAGAGGCGGGTAGGACCCGAATTCCACCGGAGAGCAACCCGTGCGTATCTCAAATGTCAGCGTCGGCAAGCGGCTCGGCGCGTCCTTCCTCGTGCTCGCCAGCCTCATCGTGGTGGCCGCGGGGGCCGGCTGGTGGGGTATGCGCCAGCAGAGCGACTCCCAGACCCGGGTGACGAAGCTGGAACGGCTCCGGGACGTCTTCCAGGACATCGAGTACTACGCCGCCGACATCTCCGGGTGGCAGTCGCTGTGGATCAACGATGTCGCCGCGTACGGGTTCGAATACCTCAGCAGCGAGGAGGAGTTCAACCGCCAGGGCCTGCTGGACTCCAAGGACGCCGTGTACAAGATCGTCGCGGACGTCGACACCAACGATCTCACCGACGCCGAGAAGGCCGCGTTCGCCAAGCTCAAGCCCGCCTGGGACGACTTCTTCGCCTGGGACGACAAGATGCTGAAGTGGCTCGAGGCGGACGACAGCAAGGCCACCCTGGCCAAGGTGATGGACAACATCAACGACGGCCCGGCGTCGGACTCGTGGGCCGTCCTGCTGGACACCACCGCCGAGCTCTACAAGTCGGTGCGGACGCGGGCCGAGGCGGAGGCCGCGAGGATGGCGGACATCCGCGACATGAGCCAGAAGGTCCTCGGCGGCACGCTGGTGCTCGCCCTGTTGCTGGCGGTCGTGCTGGCGTTCTGGGCGACCCGCTCGGTGGTACGCCCGCTGAACGTGGTGGTGGCCGCGCTCGGCCGGCTGGCCGGGCGGGACCTCACCGCCCGGACCGACCTGAAGCGCCGTGACGAGCTGGGCCGGCTCGGCGAGGCGCTGAACAAGACCGCCGAGTCCCTGCGGGACACGATCGCCGCCATCGCCGGGCACGCCGGGACCATCGCCGCCGCCTCCGACGAGATGTCCACGATCTCCGGCCGGGTCAGCGAGTCCAACAGCCACGTCGACACGCAGGCGGCCGCGGTCGCCCAGCTGGCCGGTGACGTCTCCGGAAACGTCCGTACGCTCGAGGCGGGCAGCCGCGAGATGGGCTCCGCCATCGACGAGATCAGCCGCAACGCCGGCGAGGCGGCGCGGGTCGCCGCCGAGGCCGTCACCGTCGTCGAGCGGACCAACGTCAGCGTCGGCAAGCTGGGTGAGTCCTCCGCCGAGATCAGCGCCGTGGTGCGGATGATCACGTCGATCGCCGAGCAGACCAACCTGCTCGCGCTCAACGCCACCATCGAGGCCGCCCGGGCCGGCGAGATGGGCAAGGGCTTCGCCGTGGTGGCCGGTGAGGTCAAGGACCTGGCCCAGGAGACCGCGAAGGCCACCGAGGAGATCTCCCGCCTGGTGCAGACGATCCAGTCCGACACCGGCGACGCGGTCGGCGCGATCGCCGAGATCGGCAACGTGGTGAGCCGGATCAGCGACTTCCAGACGCTCATCGCCGCGGCGGTCGAGGAGCAGACCGCGACCACCGGCGAGATGGGCCGCAACGTCGCCGAGGCGGCGCAGAGCAGCCGGGACATCGCGCAGAACATCAACGGGGTGTCGGCCGCGGTCGGGGAGACCACGACCGTGGTGCGGCAGGCGCAGGCCTCGGCCGAGGAACTGGCCCGCACCAGCAGCGAGCTCGAGCAACTCGTCGCCCGCTTCACCGTCTGACGCCGCGTACGTGCGCCATCTGCTCGGATGGCGCGCAGCGCTACCCGCCGCCGCGGCCGGATCCTAGCGTCGGCCGAATGACGATGAGTTCCGAGCTGACCGGCATCAAGGCCCGGCAGCAGAAGACGTGGGCCAGCGGAGACTACGGCGCCGTGGGAGCCCTCATCCAGCCCGTCGCGGAGCGCCTCGTGCAGGCCGCGGATCTGTCCGCCGGGTCGCGGGTGCTCGACGTCGCCACGGGTACGGGCAACGCCGCGCTCGCCGCCGCCCGCTGCCTGTGCGAGGTGACCGGCGTCGACTACGTACCCGCTCTGCTGGAGCGGGCCCGGGCCCGCGCCGATGCCGAGCACCTGCCGGCCCGCTTCACCGAGGCCGACGCGGAGGCGCTGCCCTGCGCCGACGGCGAGTTCGACGCGGTCGTGTCCGTCGTCGGGGTGATGTTCGCCCCGGACCAGGAGCGCGCCGCCGCCGAGCTCACCCGCGCCTGCCGGCCGGGCGGCACGATAGCCCTGGCCAACTGGACCCCCGACGGCTTCATCGGCGAGCTCTTCCGTACGGTGGGCCGCCGGGTGCCGCCGCCGGCGGGCCTGCGCGCCCCGACCGAGTGGGGCAGCGAGCCCCGGCTGCGGGAGCTGTTCGGCGACCGGGTTTCGCAGCTGCGCACGGACCGCCTCGAGTTCGTGTTCCGTTTCGCGTCGCCCGAGGACTTCGCCGACTACTTCCGGGCCCACTACGGCCCCACCCTCAAGGCCTTCGAGGCCCTCGGCGACGACGACGCCAAGCTGCTGTACGCGGACCTCGTCGGCCTCGCCACAGGCCACAATGTCGCCACCGACGGCACGGCGAAGATCCCCTCGGCCTACCTGCAGGCGATCGCGGTCCGCGCCGGCTGACCCTTATCCGCTCGCCGCGGCCGGGGCGGCCCGCTAGGCTCGGCGGCGTGCACAGCGTCAACCGCGAGCGACGCCGGACCATCACCCCCGGTTGAGCTGGCACGTGTCCTCCACCGGCGGGTCCGCCGCCGGTGTCGCAGGTAGTCGGTGACCCCCGTCGGCCCCGCCGTCCGCGCACCGTCGATGGGTCTGATCATGAATCTCGAAGCTCTGCTCTCCGCGCGGCTCGCCCCCGCGCTCGCCGAGGTCGCCCGGGCGGCCGTCGACCCGGCCGTACGGCGCTCGCGGCACGCCGACTTCCAGTCCGGGGCGGTGCTGTCGCTCGCCGGGCGGCTGGGCCGGCCGCCGCGGGACGTCGCGCAGGAGGTCGCCGCGCGTTCGGATCTGGACGGGCTGGCGCGCATCGAGGTCTCGGGGCCCGGCTTTCTCAACCTGACCCTCGCCGACGAGCCGATCGCGGCCGCGGTGAACGACCTCGCGGCCGATGCGCGGCTCGGTGTGCCGCCGGCCGGGCGGCCCGAGACCCTCGTCGTCGACTACTCGTCGCCGAACATCGCCAAGGAGCTGACCGTCGGGCACCTGCGGTCCACGGTCATCGGTGACTCGCTCGCGCGGACGCTGGCCTGGCTGGGCCACGACGTCGTGCGGGCCAACCACGTCGGTGACTGGGGCACGGCCTTCGGCATGCTCATCGAGCACCTGCTCGACCACGGTGCCAGCGGTGCGCCGCGCTTGGGCGACCTCACCGGGTTCTACCGGGCGGCGCGCGCCAGGTTCGATGCCGACGAGGAGTTCCGGAACCGGTCGCGGCTGCGGGTGGTCCGGTTGCAGGCGGGCGACGAGGAGACGCTGCGGCTGTGGCGCGGGTATGTGGCCGAGTCGCGGCGGTACCTGCTGGCGGCGTACGAAAGGCTCGGGGTGACCCTCACCGAGGCCCACTTCGCCGGGGAGAGCACCTACCAGGACGCGTTGCCCGACGTCGTGGCGGAGCTCGCCGGCAAGGGGCTGCTGACCGAGAGCGACGGCGCGCTCTGCGCGTTCCCGGCCGGCTTCACCGGCCGCGACGGCGAGCCCCTCCCGCTCATCGTGCGCAAGAGCGACGGCGGGTTCGGGTACGCGGCCACCGACCTGGCCGCCCTGCGCCACCGGGTCCGGGAGCTCGGCGCGACCCGGCTGCTCTACGTCGTCGGCGCACCGCAGCGGACCCACTTCCGGATGGTGTACGCGGTGGCCGCGGCGGCCGGCTGGCTGCCCGAGGGCGTCACCGCGGAGCACGTCGCCTTCGGCTCGATCCTGGGCGCCGACGGCAAGATGTTCCGTACCCGCTCCGGCGACTCGGTCAAGCTGGCCGACGTCCTCGACGAGGCGATCGCCCGGGCGTCGGCGCTCGGGGCGGGCCCGGAGGCCGCCCAGGCGGTGGGCGTCGGCGCCGTCAAGTACGCCGACCTCGCCGGGGACCGGCGCAACGACTACGTCTTCGACTGGGACCGGATGCTCGCCCTGACCGGCGACACCGGGCCTTACCTGCAGTATGCGTACGCCCGGATCCGCTCCCTCCTCGACCGGGCCACCGATGCTCCCGGGCCGGTGGTGCCTTGCCATCCGGCCGAGCGCGCCCTGGCGCTGGAGCTGCTCGCCTTCGCGCCGGTGGTGCACTCGGTCGGCGAGACGCTGGAGCCGCACCGGCTGGCCGGCTACCTGCACGGGCTGGCGTCGTCGTTCAGCGGCTTCTACCAGAACTGCCCGGTGCTGAGGGCGCCCGACGACGTCCGGGCGAGCCGGCTGGCGCTGTGCGCGCTGACCGGGCGCACCCTGCGGCAGGGGCTGGACCTGCTCGGCATCGCCGCTCCCGCCGCCCTGTGAGGCTTCGCGGCCGCACCGGCGTCGCTCACCGGCCGGGCCCGCGGAACGCCTGGACGTAGCGGCGCTGCCACGGCGTCTCCACGGCGTGCCGGTCGTAGCGCTCGCGCACGTAGGCCACCGCCGCTGCGGGCGGCACGCCGTCGAGCACGGCGAGGCAGGCGAGGGCGGTGCCGGTGCGACCGCGCCCGCCGCCGCAGGCGATCTCCACCCGCTGGTCGGCGGCCCGCTCCCAGGCCTCCCGCAGTCCCGCCGCGGCGGCGGTCCGGTCGGCCGGCAGGCGGAAGTCGGGCCAGCGCAGCCAGCGGCTCTCCCAGGACGTCGGCGGCGGCGTGCGGCCGAGCAGGTAGAGGCCGAACTGCGGCTCGGGTCCCGGCGGCACGGGCCGGCGGAGACCGCGACCGCGGACGAGCCGCCCGGACGGCAGGGCGAGCACGCCGCCGGCCGCCGGGTCCCACATCGCGCCGGGGGTCACCTTGTCATTCTGCCGCGGGCTCGGGTGGCGCTCAGGGGTGCCTGCCCTCTTCCTTCATCACGCCGAGCAGGGGCGGGTTCGTGCCGGCCGGGTCCCAGGTGGGGCCGGTGGCGCGGGACCACTCGAGGCGGCCGAAGCCGGGCCAGATGCGCTGGGTCAGGGCCCGGGTGGCCTGGGCCCGGCCGCCGGCGCGGCGGCGGCGTTCGGCGAGGACCGCGCTGAGGAAGGCCCACGGTGGCACGCCCGGCGGGACCGGCTGGGCGATCCTCTCGCTCACCTCGGCCGCCAGCATGTGCGCGAACCGGGCGTTCATCGGTGGGCGGATCTCGGCCGCGCGGGCCAGGTAGTGCCGCGTGGCGAGGGCCAGGTCGTCGTCGAGGTTCGTCAGGTCGAGTCCCGCGGCCCAGGCGGCGAGCGGCGGCGGCATGGCCGGCACCCAGCCCCACGGCGCCGGGGACCGTTCGTGGATCACGAAGGTGCCGGCCGCCAGGTCGCCCAGGCGCCGGCCCTGCGGCGAGAACAGCATCGTGGTCAGCGCGACCGCCCAGGTGAAGGGCGGGAAGAGCAGGCCGGGCCACTCCACGGCGAGGCCGACGAGGCTGCGCACGAGGGCGTGGCGCACCCGGATCGGGCCGCCGTCCTCCCGGACGACCCGCAGGCCCATCGCCCGCTTGCCCAGGCTGCGGCCGTTGCTGAGGGTCTCGGTGACCGTCGGGTACGCGACGAACACGGCGATCACGATGACCGTGACGATCGCGGCCGCCAGCGCCTCTTCGGTCTCGCCCAGCAGGAACGCGGCCTGGGCGGCGACCAGCAGCACGACCGCCAGCAGCACCTGCACGATCATGTCCAGCAGCAGCGCCAGCCCGCGTGAGCCGATCCGGGCGTGCCGGACGTCGACCTCGACGGCCTCGCCGTTGACGAGCTGTTCCCGGTGCCCGCCGTCCGCCGCCGTCGTCATGCGGTTAGTTAACCCGATCGCCGCCCGCTACGCTGCGCCGGTGGACCTGGACGCGTACGTCGCCGAGCGCCGCGGGGAGTGGAGCCGGCTCGACGCCCTGACCCGGCGCCGCCGGCTCTCCGCCGCGGAGGCCGACGAGCTGGTGCTGCTCTACCAGCGTGCGGCCACCCATCTGTCCGTGGTGCGCAGCCACTCGCCCGACCCGATCCTGCTGGCGTCGCTGTCGCAGCTGGTGATCGCGGGGCGCTCCGCCGTCACCGGCGGCCGGCGCTACTCCTGGCGCCCGGTGGCCCGCTTCTTCACCACGACGCTGCCGCTCGAGCTCTACCGGGCCCGCCGCTGGTGGCTGGCGGTGATGGCGCTCGACGTGCTGGTCGCCGGGGTGCTGATGGCGTATTTCGCGGACCATCCGGAGATCGTGGAGACCTTCGTGCCCCCGGCGGTCGCCGAACGGTACGCCGGGGAGGACTTCGTCGCGTACTACAGCGAGTTCCAGGCCCAGAACTTCGCCGTGAACGTCTGGACGCACAACGCCATGATCGCCGGGCAGTGCCTCGCCTCCGGCGTACTCGTCGTGCCGGTGTTGTGGATCCTCGCCCAGAACACCTTCGACATCGGCCTGACCGGCGGCCTGATGATCGACGCCGGATACGGCGAGACGTTTTTCGTCTACATCCTGCCGCACGGCTTCCTGGAGCTGACCGCCATCTTCGTCGCGGCCGGGGTGGGCCTGCGCATCGGCTGGGCCTGGATCGCGCCCGGCCCGCACCGCACCCGCGGCCGGGCGCTCGCCGAACGGGCCCGCGCGGGCATGCTGGTGGCGCTCGGGCTGGTCGCGATGCTGCTGGTCTCGGGCATCCTGGAGGCGTACGTGACGCCGTCGGGCTGGCCGGACGCGGTCCGGGTGGGCATCGGGTTCGCGGTCTGGCTCGCCTTCCTCGCCTACGCCCTGGTGGCCGGCGGCGCCGCGGACCGGCGCGGGGAGAGCTCGGAACTCGCCGCGGCCGAGGTCCCCACCGCCTGACGGGTCACAACCGGCCGGCCGCCTTCAGCATGAGGTAGACGTCGCAGACCTTGGAGGCGAACGTCTCGCGGGGCTCGTCGACCACGATCACGCCCTGCTGGGTGAGCAGCGCCCGGACCCGGTCGCGTTCGGCCAGGGCCAGCTCGGCGGCCGCCGCCAGATGGACGTCCTCCGCGGTCGCCCCGGTGACCGGCAGCCGCGCGAGCCGGGCGGTCTCCGGGTCCCGCACGCTGGCCAGCACCACCCGGTGCCGGGTGGTCAGGCGGGACAGCAGCGGCAGCAGGCCCTCGACGATGGGTGCGGCGTCCAGCGCCGAGAAGATCACCACGAGGGCGCGCTTGTGGCCGCGGCGCAGCAGGTCGCCGGCGGCCAGGCCGAAGTCGGTCTCCACCAGGGCCGGCTCCAGCGCGGCCAGCGAGCTGATCAGCCGCGGCAGCTTGGTGCGGTGGCCGCCGCCCTCGACCCGGGCGCGTACGGCGGTGTCCACCGCGAGCAGGTCGACCCGGTCGTCGGCCTTGGACGCCAGCACGGCCAGCAGCAGGGCGGCGTCGATCGCGGCGTCCAGCCGGGGCTCGTCGCCGATCCGCGCCGCCGAGGTGCGGCCGGTGTCCAGCACGCACACCACGCGCCGGTCGCGCTCCGGGCGCCAGGTCCGGACCACCACGTCGTGCGTGCGCGCGGAGGCCCGCCAGTCGATCGAGCGCACGTCGTCGCCCACGACGTACTCGCGCAGCACGTCGAACTCGGTGCCCTGGCCCCGCCCGCGGGTGACCACGGCGCCGTCGAAGACCCGCAGCTTCGCCAGCTTCTCGGGCAGCAGCCGCCGGGACGGGAAGCGCGGCAGCACCCGCAGCGTCCACGCCGGCGTCACGGCCTCGTTCCACCGCTGCCGGCGCTGCCGGTACGCGAGCCCGAGCGGCCCGTACGAGCGCAGCGTGACCCGTACCGCGGCCCGGTCGCCGTGCCGCGTCGGGGTCAGCGCGGTGGTGACCTGCCGCTCCTCGCCGGCCGGGAGGGTGAGCCGGTGCTCGATGCGGTCCGCGCCCGCCGAGGGGACCCACCGGTCGCGCAGCCGCAGCCACATCGGACGCCCGGAGGTGTTGGCGACGGTCAGGGTCGTGGTCGCCGTGCCGCCGAGCCACACCGTCCGGTCGCCGTGGCGCCGCAGCGTCACCCCGGTCAGCGGCGCCGCGACCAGCAGGTCCAGCATCGCGGCGGCGCTCGCCAGGCCGGCCACGGCCAGGGCCGTCAGCCAGGGCGAGGGCAGCACCGCGGGCAGCGGTGCGCCCAGCGCCAGCAGCAGCGCGAAGCGCCTGGTGACCACGGCCGGCTCAGCGGGGCGCGGGCACGGCGCCGAGCACGGTCCGCAGCACCGAGGCGGTGGTGACGCCGTCCAGCTCGGCCTCGGCGCGCAGCCGCACCCGGTGCCGCAGGACGGGGACGGCGAAGGCCTGCACGTCGTCCGGGATCACGTAGTCGCGGCCGCTGAGCCAGGCCCGCGCCTTCGCGACGGCCAGCAGGGCGGTGGTGCCCCGGGGCGAGGCGCCCAGCTCCAGCGCCGGGGCGACCCGGGTGGCGCGGCACAGGTCGACGATGTACTCGAGGACCGGATCGGCGACGGCGACCCGGCGGACCGCCTCGCGGCCCGCGGCCAGGTCGGCGGCGGAGGCCACCGGGCCCACCCCGGCGGCCTTGAGGTCGCGCGGGTCGAAGCCGTGGTGGTGGGCGCGCAGCACGCCGAGCTCCTCCGCGCGCTCCGGCAGCGGCACCGACAGCTTCAGCAGGAACCGGTCGAGCTGCGCCTCCGGCAGCGGGTACGTGCCCTCGTACTCGATCGGGTTCTGCGTCGCGACCACGATGAACGGCTCGGGCAGCCGGCGGGACTCGCCGTCGGTGCTGACCGTGCGCTCCTCCATCGCCTCGAGCAGCGCCGCCTGGGTCTTCGGCGGGGTCCGGTTGATCTCGTCGGCGAGCAGCAGGCTGGTGAAGACGGGTCCGGGCCGGAAGCTGAACGCCGCGGCCCGCGCGTCGTAGATCAGCGAGCCGGTCACGTCGCCGGGCATCAGGTCGGGCGTGAACTGGACCCGCTTGGTGTCGACGTCCAGCGCCGTCGCCAGCGCCCGGACCAGCAGCGTCTTGGCCACGCCGGGCACGCCCTCCAGCAGGACGTGCCCGCCGCAGAGCAGCGCGATCACCACCCCGCCCACCACCGCGTCCTGGCCGACGACCGCCTTGGCGACCTCGGACCGCAGGCGCTGCAGCGCGTCGCGGGCCGCGGCGGCCCCGCCGGGTCCCTCGCCGGGTACGAACGACGTCACGTCAGATTCCCCTCGTCGCTGTGTTGCCGGTTCTGTCGCCCGGTCACGAGCCGGACCAGCTCCTGCACGGCGGTCGCGGCGCGGACCAGCTCCTCGTCGCTGTCCTCGACCCCGCCGCCGAGCACGTGCCGGACGTCGTCCTCCGGCTGTCCGGTCTCCGCCGCCACCCGGGCGGCCAGGTCGTCGACCCCGGTCTCGCCCGGCAGGTCGAAGTGCTCGATCAACCGCGCCCGTGCCGCCGACTGTACGGTCCGCAGCGACGCGCCGCGCGCGCCCGCCCTGCGGTACAGGCCGCCGAGGCCGCGGACCGTCTCCGCGGCCCGCACCCGCGCGGGCAGGGGCTCGGCGACGGGCGCGCCCAGCCGCCGGGCCGACGCCACGGCGAGCGCCACCGCGGCGAGCACGAGCAGCCCCAGCGCCGCCCAGATCCCCGGCGGGAAGGCCCGGGCCAGCGGGTTGCCGGCCGCCGCTCCGCGGTCGTCGCCCGCGTCGCGGGGCTGCCCGTCGCCGGGCTGCTGGTCGCCGGACCGCTCGCCGCCGGGTGGCGCGCCGTCCTCGCCGGAACCATCCGGCTCACCGGTCCGGTCCGGGGTCCCGGAGCCCGGCGCGGGCGTGGAGCGCGCCGGGGCCGGCTCGCGTTCGTGCAGGTCGAGCCAGACGACCCGGGGCGCCCGCGAGAGCAGGCCCACGGCGAGCCGCCGGTTGCCGTGCTCGCCGGCCCGGTCGTTGCGGAACGGGTCCGCCGCGCCGACCAGGGTCAGCTCGCCGGAGCCGGGGGACCGCAGCTCGACGAGCCCGCCGTCGTAGCAGGCGACCGACTCCCGCCGGATGGCCTCGTACTGCCAGCGCAGCGCCGCCGCCGGCCCCGCCGCGCCGGCGGGCCCGGCGGCACATCCCGGCTCCGGGGCGGCGGCCGTCCACCGTGGTCCCCGGGCGCGGACGCCGAGCCGTGCGTCGTCCAGTACGTCCGGATCGGGGGCCACCAGGACGACCCGCACCCGGGACGGCAGCCCGGCGAACCGCCGCAGATAGGCGGGGTGCACCAGCTCCGGGGTGGTGACGAAGAGGGTGGCCTCGCCGTCGGCGCCGAGCGCGGCCAGCGCAGGTTCGCTGCGGGCGCGCACGTCCACGGTGACCCCGGCGCGGGCCAGCTCGTCGGCGAGCGACCGGGCGCCGTCCCCCGTGTCGCTGGTGGGGGAGAGGAAGGAGGCGTCGGTGGGGTCGCCCTGCTGGACGGCGTGCGCGATGCCGGTGAAGGTGGCGAGCCCGAGCACCACGGCGACGGGCAGCACCAGGCGCAGGCGGCGGGGGTTCCTCACGGCGTACCACCGCTCAGCCGGGCGCGGACCTCGCCGGTCAGGGCACGCATGTGCTCGTCGTGCGCGCGGTCCGCCGGGCGGTCGCCGTACCAGATCTCGGAGAACAGCTCGGTCGCGCCGCCGAGCGGGGCCGCCACCGCGGGACGCCGGACGGCGGCCGCGGCCGCGACCTCCGCGGCGGTGGTGCCGGGCAGCGGCGAGACGACGCCGGCGGCGGTGAGATCACCGACGATGTCGCGCAGCCGCTGCCGGACCGCTTCGGCATAGCGGCCCTCGGCGGCGAGCCGGTCGGCGAGCAGCGTGCCGTCGCTCAGCACGACGGTGGGCTCGAACTCGATCGTGGCCCGCGCCGGGGTCTCGGTTGCCGGCCGCCGGCGCCGGGAGAACCGTGGCCGGCGCCAGCGCGGCAGGCGCCAGCGGGGCATCCGCCACCGCGGCAGGGCCCACCGGGGCAGCCGTCGCGGCACCCAGGCCGGGAACCAGTACCAGAGAGCGCCGGTGAGGCCGGCCGCCGCGAGCAGGATCAGCAGCAGCAGCAGCGGCGGGGAGACCCGGTCGAAGACCGCCGCCGCGAACTCGTCCCACGCGCGGGTCACGGTACGTACCCCAGCGCGGCGGCCGGGTCCTCGCCCCGGCCGCGGATCCGGGCGACGGCGATGTCGAGGCCCTCGGTACGGATCCGCGTCTCCAGCAGCAGCACGGCGTCGACGCAGCCCAGCGCGGCGTACGCGACGGCGTTGGCGGCACCCCACGCGACCGGCGTGATCCACACCAGCCAGCCCGGCTGGTCCCCGGTGACCGCCGCGAAGACGGCGACCCAGCCCGCCCCGAGCACGACCCGGACGGCCAGCCAGGTCAGGTACGCCGCGAGCCGGGTCCACATGCCCCGCATCCCGCCGCGGGCGGCGAGCCGCGCCGAGCGGCCGAACGACCCCGCCCGGTCGATCACCAGGACGGCGCTCACCAGGCCGAACAGCCCGTACACGAGGATCCACCCGAGGAAACCGGCGAACGCGGCGGCCCCGCAGGCGACGCCCAGCGCGAGGGCCGCGAGCAGCGTGGGAACCGGGCGGGTGCGGCCCCACAGCTCACGATGGCGCACCGGCCGCCCGATCAGCGCGGGCCCGGCGGCCGCCGCGGCGAGCGAGCCGAGCACGCAGATGATGAACCCCTCGGCGGCGAACCCGGCGGCGACGAGCACCCACCAGCTGCCGAGGCTGTCGCGTGCCGGCCCGTAGAGCGGCGGACCGGCGAAGGCGGCGTGCCGCAGCGGCATGAGCAACGCCTGCTCGAGCGCGGCCAGCACGCCGGCGGTGAGCAGCAGGGGCAGCGCCCGGGCCCGCAACAGGGTCATGGCGGCGTCCAGCAGCTCACCGAGCGTCATGGGACGCAGCGGCAGGTCGGGCTGCGCGGGCATGGCGGCGATCCTAGGCGATCGAGGCGCCCGCCCGGGCACCGCCGCCGTTCACCACTCCCGCGGCGCGGCCGGTGCCGTCCGGACCGTGCGGCTGGGGACCTGACCGGTCCCCACCACGCTCGATGCATCGAGGGCTATGGTGCGTCGGTGGGCGCCCACGAGGCGCCCGGACACATTTGGAGAAAGGCTCGGTATGACCCTTCCCGCAGGCGTCTCCCGGCGCAGCGTGCTCGCCGCTGCCGCCGCCGGTGCGGCCGCGCCCGTCGTCGCCTCCGGCGCCGCCGGCGCGCAGACCGGCAGCTCCGGCGCCAAGACATACGATCTGACGGTGCTCGGCACGTCCGACACCCACGGCAACGTCTACAACTGGGATTACTACAAGGATCTCGAGTACGACGACAGCGCGCACAACGACGTCGGCGTCGCCAAGCTGGCCGCGCTGGTCAACCGGATCCGCACCGAGCGGCGGGGCAAGGCGACGCTGGTGCTCGACGCCGGCGACACCATCCAGGGCACGCCGCTGGCCACGTACTACGCGAAGCAGGAGCCGATCACCGAGACCGGCGAGCGGCACCCGATGGCGCGGGCGATGAACGTGCTGCACTACGACGCGGTCACGCTGGGCAACCACGAGTTCAACTACGGCCTGCCCCTGCTGAACCTGTGGATCCGCCAGCTCGGCTTCCCGGCGCTCGCGGCCAACGCCGTCGACGCGAAGACCGGGCGGCCCGCCTTCACGCCGTACGTGATCAAGAAGGTCTGCCTGGGCCCGGGCGCGCCGACCCTGCGGGTGGGCATCCTGGGTCTCACCAACCCGGGCGTGGCCATCTGGGACAAGGCCAACGTCGAGGGCAAGCTCGTCTTCAAGGACATGGTCCAGACGGCGGCGACCTGGGTGCCGGTCATGCGCGCCCGCGGCGCCGACCTGGTGCTGATCTCCGCGCACGGCGGCGACAGCGGCACCAGCAGCTACGGACCCGAGCTGCCGAACGAGAACCCGAGCGCGCTGATCGCCGAGCAGGTCCCGGGCATCGACGCGATCCTCTTCGGCCACGCGCACCGCGAGGTCGCGCAGCGCTTCGTGACGAACGCGCAGACGGGCGCGCAGGTGCTGCTCGCCGAGCCGTCGAAGTGGGGCCAGCGGCTCACCCGGATGGACTTCACGCTGGTCCGCGAGCGTGGCCGGTGGACCATCACGGAGAAGAAGGCGGAGTCGCTCAACACCAACACCGTCCCCGAGGACCCGAAGGTGCTCGCCGCGGTGCGGTCACAGCACGCCAAGACCGTCGCGTACGTCAACCAGGTCGTCGCCACGTCCACCCAGGAGCTGTCCGCCGCCGAGTCGCGGTACAAGGACACGGCGATCCTCGACTACATCAACAAGGTGCAGACTGACACGGTGACCGCGGCGCTGGCCGGCACCCCGCACGCGTCACTGCCGGTGCTGTCGATCACGGCGCCGTTCAGCCGGACCGCCGTCTTCCCGAAGGGCGACGTCAAGATCAAGGATGTCGCCGGGCTGTACATCTACGACAACACGCTGGAAGCGGTCATCCTCACGGGCGCGGAGCTGCGGACGTACCTGGAGTTCTCGGCCCGGTACTTCGTGACGCTGCCGGCCGGCGCGACCCCGGACCCGGCCACGATCAGCGACCCGGCGGTGCCCGACTACAACTACGACGTGTTCTCGGGCGTCGACTACGACATCGACATCAGCAAGCCGGTCGGCTCCCGCATCACCCGCCTCGACCACGCCGGCGCCCCGGTCGCGGCGGACGCCCGCTTCGTGGTGGCGGTGAACAACTACCGGCGCAGCGGCGGCGGCAACTTCCCGGGCATCGTGAAGGAGCAGGTCTACAACGCCCAGCAGGAGATCCGCCAGCTGCTGATCGACTGGGCCCAGGCCAAGGGCGAGATCAACCCGGCGGACTTCTTCACGCCGAACTGGCGCCTGGTCCGCGACGGGGTCCCGGTCTTCCCCGCGAGCTGACCTTCGCCGGTCTTGCGGTCTCTCCGGCGGGCCGAGCTTCGCCGGTCTTGCGGTCTCTCCGGCGGGCCGAGCTTCGCCGGTCTTGCGGTCTCTCCGGCGGGCCGAGCTTCGCCGGTCTTGCGGTTTCCGGAAGGCCGGCGATGCATTCGTCGTGGCGCACCCCGGCCCCCAGGGTGCGCCACGACAAGTCCGCGGTCAGCTGTCTTCGAGCGGCCTCCAGTTGCCCTGGTCGTCGGAGTTGACCAGCACCCGGCCGGTACGCCCGTCGCTGAGCTTCAGCTCGCACAGGAAGTCCCGCCGCCCGCCGACCCACTCGCCCGCGGCCCGGCAGTCGGCCGAGTCCGCGCTGACGTTCGCCTTCTCGAGCTGCCCGTCGTGCAGCACGTTCTCCTCGAGCGCCGCGACCGTCGCACCCTCGCGCACGCTCAGGTACACCGGCACACCGACGGAAACGGCCATCACCAGCCAGAAGAAGGAGCTGACGGCCATCATGACCCCGAAGGTCACCCAGTACGGCGCCACACCGTTGCGTCCCCGCCGCGCCTGACTCGACCGGCGGGCCGCCGAGATCGCACCGAACGCACCGAAGAAGAAGGTGAACGCGGCGACCGGCCACACGGCCGGCGCCTGCGCCCGCGGCGCGTTCCGCATCTCCTCCGGGTACGGCACCAGCAGGCCACCGACCTGCGGCACGACGCCGAAGGGCGTGACGACCAGCGCGTCGGGCTCGCCGCCCGGGACCGGCGCGGCGGGCGCCGGGGCGTGCGGGGTGGCCCACGGGGGAGCGGTCGGGTACGCGCTCGGCGGATAGGCGGCCTGCTGCGGCGCGGGATCGGCCTGGTGCAAGACCTCGGGGTAGGCGCTCTCCCCAGGGTGCTGAATGCCGGGGAAAGCGGTCGCGTCGTGAGCGCCGACCTCGGTGTCCTGCTGACCCTGGTACCAGTACGGCTCCACCTGGCCGGGCACGGCCGGATCGGCGTACGCCACGGGCTCGGGGTAGCCCGCGCCCTCCTGCGAGTAGCCCGCGGCCTGCGGGTATGCCGGCGTGGCCTCCTGCGAGTAGCCCGCGGCCTGCGGGTATGCCGGCGTGGCCTCCGGCGGGTAGCCCGCGGCCTGCGGGTATGCCGGCGCCGCCTCCGGCGGGTAGCCCATGGCCTGCTCTGGGTAGACCGGTGCGTCCTGCTGGGGATAGCCCGGCAAGCTGTGGCTCGGCAGGGTCTGCTCCGGCACGGCGTAGCCCGGCGCGCTGTGCTGCGCGTACTCGGTGTGCTGGTATCCGGCCGGCGGATACTGCCCATGACCCGCGGCGAGGTGCGGGTGTTCCGCGCTCGCGGGGCCGTACGGGGTCTGCGTGGTCATCCAGGGGGCCTTTCCGGTAGCAGCTCGGGTGCAGCCGTGCCAGCCCCCTCCATCGGCGGCCACACCGCCGACTTGAGTACTTGCCGGGAGGCGCCCACCCGAGTACCGGCGGCCCGGCCCGGGTGCGCGATCGCACCGGCCAGCCAACTCGGCACCGGGTGACCGCGCTTGAGCGGTCCGCCGCCTGGGTCGACGGCCGCCGGGTCGACGGCTTCCGCCGCCTGGGTCGACGGCCGCCGAGTCGACGGCTCCGCCGCCTGGGTCGACGGCCGCCGAGTCGACGGCTCCGCCGCTTGGTGCGGCACCCGAGGAACCGCGGCTGAGCCGGGCCGGCCCTGCTCGACGGCTTCCCGTGCGAGTGGGTGGTCGTGCCGGTCAGTTGGTGCCGGTGTTCACGCCGCCGGTGTCGGTGCCGCCGGCGTCACCGCCCGTGCCGTCGCCGTCGCCGTCACCGCCGCCGCCGGTGTCGTCGGTCGTGGTGGGACCGGGGTCCTCCGGTTGCGAGGGCTCCGGCGGATCGACGACGGGCGGCTTCGCGCTGGTGGTCGTCGGGGCGGTGGTCGGCGTGCGCGTGGCCGTCGGCGCGGTCGAGGGTCGGTTGGTCTTGGTCGGCACGTTGGGTTGCGGCTGCGACCCGTCCTCCGGCGGCGGGGCGACGGTGGTCTCGTCCTCCGTCGGCGAGAGGGATTCCTCGGTGTCGTCGGCCGGCTGCGAATCGCCGGGGACCACCGCGGGCGTGACATTCCCGCGCTTGTCGTTGCCCTTGTCCGCCAGCCAGATGGCGGTGCCCAGGCCGCCCGCCAGCAGCAGCAGGACGATCACCGTGAACAGCACGGCGAGCTGGCTCTTCGACTGCCGCTTCGGGGCCGGTGCCGCGGCCGGCGCGCCCTCCAGCAGGCCGCGCTGCACCGGCATGGTGCGACCGCCGGCGGCCGGGCTGATCGGGCGGGTCAGTGCGGTGCCGGTCAGGAACTGCCCGTCCGCGCGGGTGCCGGGCCCGGCGGGACCGCTGAGCGCGGCGGCGCCGGCCGCAGCGGCGCCGGCCGCGGCGGGCCGGACGAGCGCCGTACGTGTCAGGCTCGTGCCGGTCTGCGCCGGCCCGTGCCAGTCCAGGGCCTCCGCGGCGGCCAGCGCGGCCTGGGCGAACTCGGCGGCGCTGGCGAACCGGTCCGCCGGATTCTTCGCCATCGCCTTGGCGATCAGCTCGCGCACCGCCGGGGGTGCCAGGCTCTCGGGCAGCGGCTCGGGCTCGTCCTCCAGGTGGTGCAGCGCCACCTGCAGGGCGTTGTCGCCGTCGAACGGCGGAAAACCGGCGATGCAGTGGTACGCCACCGCGCCGAGCGCGTAGATGTCCGTCGCGGCGGTGACGTTGCCCTTCGCCACCTGCTCGGGCGCCATGTAGAGGGCGGTGCCGACGATGGCGTTGAGCGCGGTCACGCTGGTCACCGCGGTGGAGCGGGCCACCCCGAAGTCGACCAGGATGACCGCGCCGTTCGGCTTGACGATGAGGTTGCCCGGCTTCACGTCACGGTGGACGGTGCCGTTCTCGTGGGCGGCGTGCAGGGCGTCGGCGGCCTGCGCGACGATCGACATGGTCTCGGCGACGCCGAGGCGGCTCTGCTGCTTGAGCCGGGCGGAGAGCGGCTCCCCGTCGACGAACGCCATGACCAGATAGGCGCACCGGTCCTCGTCGTCGGCGTCCCCGGCGCTGTAGTCGTACACCTCGACGACGCCGGGGTGCCGGAACGCGGCCATCATCCGCGCCTCGCCGTAGAAGCGGGCGGCGAACTCGGGGTCGGCGAGCATGGCGGCGCGCAGCACCTTGACGGCGATCGTCCGGCCGAGCACCACGTCGGTGCCCCGCCACACGTCGCCCATCCCACCGGTGGCGATGCGCTCGTCCAACCGGTAGCGGTTGTCCAGGAGACTTCCCGAACTGAGCACCAGCGGACCTATCTACTCGGGTGTCGCCACGACCTGATCATGATGGCTCGATGGGCTCGGGCCGCGCCCCACGATACAGATTCCACGCATCCTCCGGCGAGGTCGGTGGGTGGCGGAAAGTGCACACCGAACGGCGTCGTCAACCCGGCGGAACGGCCAGAATCGGGGCCCTTCGGCCGCCTCTCGCCACTCACCGAACACGGGGAGTGACTCGTCGTGGCGAGGGGTCGCGGCCCGATCGATGGAAAGCGATCCACGACACGTCCGGACCGCAGCGATGACGCCCGGAGCGGCGGGAACACCGGCACCGGAGCCGAGGGCGGACCCGCCCGGGGGAGCGGGCGGGACCGCTGGGTGGGCGGCCGGTGAGCCGCCCGGGGGAGCGGGCGGGGACCGCCGAGGTGGTGGCCGGTGACGTGCCGCGGTGGCGGCCGGTGGCCCGCCGGGCGGCAAAGGGCTCCGTCCGGCGGGTCACCGGCCGGGGCTTCAGGCGCCGTACGTGGGCGTCGCGACGATGGCGGTCTCGGCCATCTCGAGCTGCTCGTTCTCGGCCCGGCGCTCCGCCGCGGCCCGGGCGGTCGCCGCCGCGGTCCAGCCCAGGGCCACGCCGATCAGGCTGGCGCCGAGGATCACGCTCCACGGCAGGCCCGGCCTGCGGCCCGCGAGGGCGTCGGCGGCCCGGTGCGCCCGGGCCCAGGCCTCGTCGGTCGCCGCGTTCATCCGGGCGCTGGCCTTGCCGGCCAGCCGCTGGCTCCGCCTGGACGCCTTCCCGGTCAGCTTGTGGCTCCGCCTGGACGCCCGGCCCGCCAGTTCATGGCCGTGCCTCGATGCCTTGCCGGCCTGCTTCGATGCCTTTCCGGCCAGTTCCGCGGCCTTCGCGCCCGCCAGGCTCGCGGTGGTCTTCCCGGCGTCTCTGGCGCTCTCGCCGGCCGACGCCATGGCCGACGACAGGTAGTCCCAGGCCTCGGCGGCGGTGCGCTCGGCCGTGCTCTTGCGGGAGAACATCGTCTCTACCTCCTGCGATCGCCGTGTCCGGCGCTCGGTCATTGCCCTGGGAGGTGCCCACCCCGGACGGTGCGCAAACGTGCCGTGAACAGCAGTGGGCCGTCGGGTGTGGACGGCCCGGGAAGCGAAATCCGGTAGACCTCGTGGGTACGCTTGATCCGGATTCAGGGGTGGCACACAGCCACCTGTCAGGTTCGAGCACTACGGTTCGGTGCAGTTTCACCGAACCCCACGGGGGTAGTAGACGCCGCCCCCGGCGAGGAGACGTCCGCAGTTCAGCGGAGCCCCTCGTGCGAGGAGATGACGCCCGGGAATCCCGGGCGGGTGGAGGTAAAGGCGTGACGTTGTCGATAGCGACGTCGATGAGGTCCACCGGAGTGGTGGAGGTTTCACCCCGGGGTGAGATCGACGTCGAGAACGCGTACGAGATCAAGGACGCCGTGGCGCAGCAACTGGCCGCCGGCACAGCGCAACGCATCGAGCTCGACATGCACGGCGTCACCTTCATCGACTCCGTGGGCATCTCCGCCCTCGTGGCCGCTTTCCAGCTCGCCAGCGTGAGCGGGGTGAAGCTGGTCGTCACCCGTCCGAGCCGGTTCGCTCACCGGCAGTTGTGGGTGACGGGCTTGCTGGGCCTCTTCGGCGCGCCCGAGCCGTGCACCGACTGCGGAGATCCCGCGCACCGGCCGGTCGTCTCCGGCGCCTGATCGTGGCGTGACGCCGGCCGGACTCAGATGGCCGGCGTCTGGACCACGATGTTCTCCAGATTGATCTTCACGTCGGTGGCCTCGCCGGGCGCCCGGATCGGCGTCACGACCGCGTAGCCCTCCGCCAGCGCCGCCAGGTCGGTGCCCGGCTCGAGCGGTTCGTCGGCCGCCTGGACCGCCGTACGGACGAAGCCCTCGCCGGCTTCCGCGATGCTCATCTGCACCTGGCCGAACCGGGCCAGGCGGGCGCGGCGCAGGCCCCGGATGCCGTCGACGTGCAGGTCGGGCACGTTCACGTTCAGCACGGTGCCCGGCGGCGTGTGGGTCAGCGTCGGTAGCAGCTTCACCGCGAGCTCCGCGGCGCTGCCCCAGTGGCGCTTCTCGTCGTCCGCCTTGTCCAGGTCGGCGATGGCCTGGCCGCCGCTGGCCGCCGTGCCGTTGGCGGGGGAGAGCACGTCGAGCGAGACCGCCAGCCCGTGCAGCCCGGCGTGCGAGGCCGTCAGGGTGGCGCCGACCGTGCCCGAGTGGACCACCGCCGCGCCCGCGTTGGCGCCGCGGTTGATGCCCGAGAGCACCACGTCCGGGGCGGGTCCGAAGGCGCCGCGCATGGCCAGCAGCACGATGAAGGCGGGCGACGCGGCGACCCCGTACGCGGGCACGTTCTTGACCCCGGGCAGCTCGCGCGGCTCCACGCAGATCTGGCCGTTCTTCTCGACCGCGGTCATGGCGGCGCTGGTACCGCTCGCCTCGGTCATCGGCGCGGCGACCACCACGTCGAAGCCCTGGCGTGCGGTGGCCCGGGCCAGCCACCGGATGCCGGGAGCATCGATGCCGTCGTCGTTGGTGATCAGGATGCGTGGCGTCATGCTGTGCCCCTCCGGCATGCTCTCCTGGCCCTGGTGGCGGCCGTTGACTGCGAGCGTGGTCGGGGTCTGGTGCAGTCGGTCATGCGGGCACCTTCGCGTCGACGGGCGTCAGCCGTACCCGCTCGGTGAGCACCTGGACGGCGTCGATGCGGCCCGTCCCGAGTCCGTGGCGGGTGACGTTGAGGGCGCCGGCGGCGGCGCCCGTACGGACAGCGTCACACAGCGTCCCGCCCTGTGCCAGCACAGCGGCCACTCCCGCGGTCATCGAGTCACCCGCGCCGCGGGACTCGGCGGCCACCATCCGGGGCATGTCGACCTCGTAGACCGTGTCCTCGATCAGGGCGAGGGCGCCCTCGTCGGCGCGGGACACCAGGGCCATCTCGGCGCCGTCGTCGTGCAGCTTGAACAGCGCCTTGGTGATCGCCTCGGTCGAGTCGTCCGCGATCAGGCCGTCGCGCAGCAGCTCCTCGTGGCTGACCTTGACCACGTGCGGGCGGGCCTCGAGGGCGGCCGTCAGGTGGGCGTCGGACAGGTCGATGATCACCTTGCAGCCGTTGGCGCCGAGGTCGGTGGCGAGACGCCGGTAGACCTCCGCGGGTACGACGGACGGATGCGCCGGACCGCTGAGCACGGCGATGCCCGCCCGTAGGCCCTCGGCGAGCGCGAGGCTGTAGAGCTCGTCCATCTCGTGCCGGGACAGCGGCTGGCCCGGATCCTCGGCCAGCTCCTGGCGCTTGCCGCTGCGGCGGTCGTGCACGTACCAGCCCGTACCCGACTCGCGCTTGATGGTCTTGAGTGTGACGCCGTGGAACTTGAGCAGCGGCTCCAGCACCCGGCCGACCTCGCCCCCGGCGGCCGCGCAGAGGGTGACCTGTGCGCCCAGCAGGGTGATCATCCGGGCCTGCCAGACGCCCTGGCCGCCGGGATGCACGTGCAGCTCCGGTTTGTCGTGCTGCTGCTCGATGGTCACGGTGAGCTGGGGCGCAGGCACGAATACCATGACCCCTTTGTTACCCATGGGCACAGTCTTACGCCATTGGCCAGGAGTGTGGGCCTGATCCGGAATTTACGGCCGCGGGCCGGGCGCCGACCTGCTCAGGACACGGACCCGGTGAGCTCGCGGAGCGCGGTGGCCAGATCCGGGCGGCCGCGCAGCAGGTCCTCGAGGCGCGCGCGCCACTTGCCGGCCTCGACGTCGGCCGTACGGCGGCCGCGGTCGCCGCTCTCCAGCGGGGAGGAGCCGCTCTCCAGCGGGGAGGAGCCGCTCTCCAGCGGGGAGGAGCTGCTCTCCAGCGGGGAGGAGCCGCTCTCCAGCGGGGGGAAGCCGCTTTCCAGCGAGGCGGCCAGGAGTCGCTGGCGGGTGTTCGCCAGTTCGCCGTACATCTCGGCGCCGAGGCGGCTGAGGACCCGGGCGGAGAAGGCGTCGTGGTCCGGTCCGCCGGCCGCCCTGACGAAGGCGCGGGCGGCGTCCCAGGCGACCTGCGCATGGTGGATGACCGGCTGGCCCATGGCGTCCTCCGCTGTCGGCTAGTCACCCAGTGTAGAGACGCGGGTGGCCCGAGGGTCACCAGCCGACGGGTGTGCAGGAGCGGCCGTCGGCGCCGACCGGCTCCACCTGCAGCGTCGCGTGGTCGATGTGGAAGTCGTGGTGCAGCGCCTCGCGGGCGCAGGCGAGCACCGCGCCGAGCTCGGCGGCCGGTTCCAGGCTCAGGTGCGCCGAGGCGACGTCCATGCCGGAGGTCAGCGTCCAGACGTGCAGGTCGTGCACGTCGCAGACGCCGGGCACGGCGGCGAGCCGGTCGCGGATCCGGGTCATGTCGAGATGCTTGGGCGCCGCCTGGACCAGGATGCGCACCGCGGAGCGGCCCAGGGCGAACGTGCGCGGCAGGATCATCAGGGCGACGCCGACGGCGACGATCGGGTCGGCGTAGGACCAGCCGGTGACCGCGATGACGCCGGCCGCGACGATCACCCCGGCCGAGCCGAGCAGATCGCCGACCACCTCCAGGTAGGCGCCGCGCACGTTGAGGCTCTCCTGCGCGCCCGAGCGCAGCAGCGCGAAGGCGACGAGGTTGACCGCCAGGCCGCCGATCGCGACGAGGAGCATCGGGCCGGCGGGGACCTGCGGCGGCTCGCTGAACCGCCGGACCGCCTCGACCAGCACGAAGATCGCGACCCCGGTGAGCAGCAGGGCGTTCGCCAGCGCGGCGAGGACCTCGAGGCGATAGAGCCCGAACGTACGCCGGGAGTCGGTGCGCGCGCGGCCGGCGGCGTGGATCGCCGCGAGGGCCATGGCGATGCCGAGGACGTCGGTGAACATGTGGCCGGCATCGGAGAGCAGCGCGAGGGAGCCGGTGAGCAGGGCGGTGACCGCCTCCACGACCATGAAGCCGGCCAGCAGTCCCGCGGCCCACCACAGCCGTGGCCGATGCCGCTCGCCGGCGCGCAGCGCCTGACCTCCGTGGTCGTGACCGGCTCCCATGAGCCCACCTTCCGTCGGGCCGTCCCGCCCCGGCCAATATATGTTCACATCGCTATGTATGCAACTTGAACCCGATTGTCATCTCCGGGGTATCCCATCGACGACAACCGAACCCGTGTGGAGGGATCACGCCCGTGTCCAGACGCACCCTCGCGATTGTTGCCCTGACCACGCTCGCGCTCACCGCCGCCGCGCCGTCGGCGCCCGCATCCGCCGCGCCCACCACCGAAGGGGTGATCGCCGCGCCCATCGGTCCGTCGCGCGCTACCGGGGCGATCGCCGCGCCGGGCGCCGCCCGCGGCGGTCTCGCGCCGGACGTCATCCGCCTGCCGAACGGCTTCCAGCCCGAGGGCATCGCCATCGGCAGGCTCCCGTACGCCTACTTCGGCTCGCGGGTGGACGGCGACATCTACCGCGCCAATCTGCTCACCGGCCGTGGCAAGGTGATCAGCCAGGGCCCCGGGACGCCGTCGCTGGGCCTCAAGCTCGACGGCCGCGGCCGGCTCTTCGTCGCCGGCGGCAGGGGCGGCGACGTCCGCGTGCTCACGGCCTCCGGGCGCCTGCTCCGGTCCTACGCGCTACAGGCCGGCCCCGCCTTCGTCAACGACGTCGTGCTGACCGGGCACGCCGCGTGGTTCACCGACTCCGCGAACCCGGTGCTGTTCAAGCTTCCGCTGGGCCGGTACGGCGCCCTGCCGTCCCAGGCGGTCCGCGTGCCGCTCACCGGCGACATGGTCTACACCACCGGCACCAACGCCAACGGCATCACCGCCACGCCGGACGGCCGGGGCCTGATCGTCGTCCAGTCCAACACCGGCAAGCTCTTCCGGACCACGTACGCGGGCGTGACCACCGAGATCGACCTGGGCGGCGAGTCGGTGCCGAACGGCGACGGCATGTGGCTGCGCGGCACCACCCTCTACGTCGTGCAGAACCGCCTCAACCTGATCGCCGAGATCAAGCTCGACCGGCGGGCCGCCAGAGGCACGGTCGTCAGCCGCACGACCAGCCCGGCGTTCGACGTCCCCACGACGATCGCCGAGTACGGCAAACGCTTCTACCTGCCCAACGCCCGCTTCACGACCACACCGACCCCCGGCACGCCCTACACGGCCGTGGCAATCCGCCGGCCCTGACCGCCGCGGCGATGCGGAGCGAGCCGGGTCGCCCACTTCCGCACGACGAAGGGTCCGGGGATCCGCTCATGAGCCGCCAGGCGAATGGATCTCCGGGCCCGGCCTCGGCGGGAGCGACGGTCCGCACCACGCACGGACCTGCGACATCAGGCCCGTGAATCTGATCTTGCTCCGGCCAGGGACTCCCACTCCACCGTGCCGATGGTCGTGAGTCGCTGCGTCGCGCGGGACAAGGCCACATACAGCGTGCGGATCCCGCTGGCGTCCGTGGCGATCTCGGCGGGTTCCACCAGCACCACCGCGTCGTACTCCATGCCCTTGGCCTCGAGCGCGGTCACCACCCGCACCCGTTCCGGCAGGCCGGCCACCCACGCCGCCATCTCGCCGCGTCTCGGCACCGGCGTGATCACCCCGATGGTGCCGTCGACGTCGGCCAGGTGCTTCTCCACCGCGTGCCGGGCGACGGCCGGCAGGTCCGCCGCCGCGACGATCTGGTCGACCGGTTCCACGCCCGTGCTGCGCACCGCCCGGGGGAGCGGCAGATCCGGCATGATCGTGCGGATCACCCGGGCCGCCACCGCGAAGATCTCCGAGGAGTTGCGGTAGTTCGTGGTCAGCGCGTAGGTGTTGCGCTTGCGGGAGCCCAGGGCCCGGTCGCGGGCCCGGTCCAGCTCCGCGACATCGCCCGGCCAGGCCGTCTGCGCCGGGTCGCCGACGATCGTCCAGGACGCGTACGCGCCGCGGCGGCCGATCATCCGCCACTGCATCGGGGACACGTCCTGCGCCTCGTCCACCACCACGTGGGCGTAGTCGCGGTAGTCCTCGTCGCGCCGCACGGCCTGCGCGCGGGCGGCGGCCTGGCGGTCGGCGTACGTGCTGACCTCCTGGATGCCGTCGCGCACGTGGAACGGGTTCTTGGTCTTCTGCTGCGGCTTGCGGGGACGCCCCATCAGCTCGTCGAGCTCGTCGAGCAGCGCCACGTCGGCGATCGTGGGGCCGTGCTCGGCGAGACCGTCGAACGACCCCTGCAGCAGCGCGATCTCCTCCTTCGACAACAGCCCGTTCGCGTACGACCGCAGCCGGCCCGGATCGGCCAGCCACCGCAGCACCCGCATCGGCGTGAACCGCGGCCACCACGCGCGCAGGAAGTCCCGGAAGTCGGCGCGGTCGGCGAGCTCCGCCTCGAACTCCCGCTTCTCCGGCAGGTTGCGGATCGCCTGGCGGGCCTGCGCCCAGAGCGCGTCGAACACCCGGTCGAAGCCGGTGCCGCGGACCTCGTTGCGGCGGGCGCCGCGCGGCAGCGCCTTGCGTCGGATCCGGTCCAGCTCGCCCGCGTCGAGGCGCAGCAGCGTGCCGCGGTAGAGCAGGCGCAGCTCGGTCGGGCCGCCGGGCACCGCGTCGTGCGAGGCGCGTTCGAGGACCCGGCGCATCCGCAGCGAACCCTTGACCGCCGCGACCGCCGTCGGGTCGACCCGGCCGGTGTCGTAGCCCGGGACCAGGGAGCCGAGCGAGCGCAGCGTCGCGGTCTCCTCGCCGAGCGACGGCAGCACCGTGGCGATGTAGTCGACGAAGACCCCGGACGGGCCGACCACGAGGATCCCGCCGCCGGCGAAGCGGCTGCGGTCGGAATACAGCAGGTACGCCGCGCGGTGCAGCGCGACCGCGGTCTTGCCCGTGCCCGGACCGCCGGTCACGATCGTCACGCCGGACGCGGGCGAGCGGATCGCCTCGTCCTGTTCACGCTGGATGGTCGCGACGATGTCGCGCATGCCGCGGCCGGTGGCCTTGGAGAGGCTGGCCAGCAGCGCGCCGTCGCCGACCACCCGCAGGTCGGCGGGCGCCGCCTCCGGGTCGAGCAGGTCGTCCTCGATGCCGGTGACCCGCTCCCGCACCGACTGGATCATCCGGCGCCGCACCACGCCCAGCGGATCGGCGGGCGTGGCCCGGTAGAACGCGGCCGCGGCCGGCGCGCGCCAGTCGACCACCAGCGACTGGGAGTCCTCGTCGCGGATGCCCATCCGGCCCACGTAGTGCACCGCGCCGGGCTTGGCGTCGACGGCCTTCATGTCGAGGCGCCCGAAGACCAGGCCCTCGTACTCGGTGTCGAGGGCGTGCCGGCGCCGCGCCGCGTGGAAGACCATCGCGTCGCGCTCGACCAGGGCGCCGAACGTGCCGACCCCGGCGAGCTGGTAGCCCTCCTTCTCGGCGCGGGACGCGTCCCGGCGGAGCTCGGCGAGGCGGGCGTACACCCGGTCGACGTGCTCCTGCTCGACGGCGATCTCCTGCTGCAGGACGTGGG
This sequence comes from Couchioplanes azureus, assembly GCF_014648355.1. Lineage (GTDB taxonomy): Bacteria > Actinomycetota > Actinomycetes > Mycobacteriales > Micromonosporaceae > Actinoplanes > Actinoplanes azureus. The sequence continues at coordinate 59,835 of NZ_BMQY01000010.1, read as the reverse complement.
CGTCGCTCAAGTCGGTCATGCTCCCCGCTTGTGGATCGGCTGGCTGCCGCCCTACGTCCAGCCGGGCGAAGGGGGCAATCGAACTTACTCCTGCCCGTACCCGCAGTCGACGGCGGCACGCCCGTTCCCGCGCGGTCCGCCCGCCGGGAACCGATGCCGTCCGCTCGCGGGCATCCGTTCATCCTCCCTGCTCCAGCGGCGCGATCGGGCGTATTTCGCGGTCAGGCGGCCTGGTCGTAGCCGGCCCGGCGGAGCCGGACGCCGCGGCGGTGGCGCTCCGCGCGGGTGCTCCGGGCCGCCTTGGCGACGACGGCGTTCAGGGCCGCCGTGACCTGGCCCGGGCGTTCCATCATCAGCATGTGCCCGGCGCCCGGACAGACGGTGAGCTCGGTGCCGGTCAGCGCCTGGGCGATCGACTCCGCGCAGGCGGGCGGGGTCAGCCGGTCCTTGTCGCCGACCAGGGCCGCCGCCGGCACGTCGCCCAGGGCGGCGAGCGTGTGCAGGCGCTGCTGGGCGCCGACCGAGGCCCGGAAGCCGCCGATCGACCGCAGCGAGGCCCGGCCCACCGCCGACATGGTCAGCTCCAGGTCGCCCGGCTCGTGTTCCTCACCGAAGAGCAGCCAGCGCACCCCGGGCCGCAGGGCGGGCAGCATGGCCCGGTGCGGGCGCCACGCGCCGAGGCGGGCCAGGGCGGCGGCGCCGGTCTGCTCCGCCGCCCGCAGGAACGGGGTCAGCGAGGTCGGCAGGCCGTAACAGGTGTGGGTGGCGCCCTCGGCGGTGGTGGAGACGAACAGCAACCCGGCGATCCGCTCGGCGAACTCCCGCGGGTACGAGTCCGCGTACTCCATGATCGTCATGCCGCCCATCGAGTGCCCGGCCAGCACGACCGGGCCGGCTGGGGCATACGCGTCGATCACCTCCGCGAGGTCGTCGCCGAGCTGTCGCAGCGTGGCCGAGCGCAGCCGCGTGGTGCTGGACCGGCCGTGCCCGCGGGCGTCGTACGCGACGACTCTGGTGTTCGTGCCCTCGAGGGCCCGCAGCTGGTAGTGCCACGTGCGCCGATCCAGACACCAGCCGTGCAGGAAGACGACGGTCACCGGCGCGTCGACTGGACCGGACGTCTCGACATGCAGCCGTACGCCGTCGGCGAGAGCGAACTCCGAACGTTCGGGCATGGGCACCTCCGTGTATCGCACGGCCCCGCAGTACCCACGGGTAACAATCATCACGCGCCCCGCACAAAATTGCCACCAGAGAACGAAAATGTTTCGGGAAGTCGACAGGAGGCTGTCGCCGGAAATCGGGATGTGCCTCCGACCGTCTGCCGGCCGGCCGGGTCTCGGGAAGAATCGGTGTCATGTCGGGTCCTACCCCTGCTCCAGCCCCCGCACCCCGGCCGCTGCCGCAGGCCGTGATCGCGCCCACCGACTCGACGACCGCGCCGGACGCGACCGCGCCGGCCGCACCGGGCCCGTGGGTTTCCTCCGCCGCGCCGGTCTCTCCGGCCGCGCCTGTTTTGCCGGCCGCGCCCGTTTCGCTGGCTATGGGCGGCGGGGCCGGTCCTGCGGGGGTGCGCACGCCTGGAGGGTGGTCCGCTTCCGCCGAGCCGGCGCCTGTCCGGATCACCCGGCCGGCCGACGCCCTGGCGGAGCTGATGGCCGGCAATCGCCGCTTCGTCACCGGCCGTCCGGAGCACGGTCATGACGTGTCCGCGGCCGCGGCCGCCTCCATCGGTCAGCTTCCGCACGCGGTCGTGGTGGGCTGCATCGACTCCCGGGTCCCGCTCGAGGCCATCTTCGACCAGACCTTCGGCTCGATCTGCGTGATCCGCTCCGGCGGCCACGTCGTCGACCGCGCGGTGCTGGGCTCGGTCGGCTTCGCGGTCTCCGCCCTGAAGGTGCCGCTGATCATGGTCCTCGGCCACGTCCGCTGCGGCGCGGTGGACGCGACGGTCTCCGCCCTGCGCACCGGCTCCCGCCCGGACGGCGACGTGGGCTACCTGGTCGACGAGATCGCCCCGGCGGTGCGCGGCGTAGGCCTCGACGACCCCGACGTGACGGCGAAGGCCATGCGGGCACACGTGGTCCGCACCGTACGCCGCATGCGCGACGTGGCAGGAGTCCCGGAGTCGGTGGCCGCGGGCACGGTGAGCATCGCCGGAGCGGTCTACGACCTGGACACCGGCCGGGTCGAGCTGCTGACCTGATCCGCGCCCCGACGTCGAGCGGCGGGCCGGTGCCTCGGGCCGGCCCGAGCGGGCCGACCTGATCTCTGGGCGGGCCGGGAGCTGCTACTCGGTCGCCGGAAGGCCCGGGAGCGCCTCGTCGGTGCGCTTTGAGCCGTTATGCCGGGTTGCGCCCGTAGGTCGTTCCTGGCCTGGCGAATGCCAAAAGGCGCTCCCCGGGCATCATGCCCGGGGAGCGCCTGGAAGCCTGTGCGGCTCATCCCCTCGAAGCGCGGCTCATCCCCTCGGAGAAGAACTCAGCCTCCGAGAAGAGATGACCGGCCTTCGACGAGAGGCCCGGCAGAAGAGAGAGCCAGCCTTCGAGGACAGGCTCAGCCCTCGAAGACGCCCGCGTCGACGAGGCGCTTCTCGGTGGCGGCCCAGCCGTGCTCCGGGAAGTTCTGCTCGTAGCTCTGCAGCTCCGCGCGGATCTTGGCGCCGTGGCCCGCCGCGGCGAGGGAGCGGATCTCCTCGATGAACGCGTCCGAGTCGGTCTTGAGGTGCGCGGTCCTGCCGTTGGTCAGGTTGCGCACGTACGCGAACCGGCCGTTCGCCAGCGGGATGAGGTACTTGAACTCACCGAGCACGCTGAGGGCGCCACCCTGGCCTGCCTGGCCGGCGCGGACGGATGCGCGGGCGGTCTTTGAGGTGTTGCTCGCCACGGCGGTACTCCTTGGGAAAGAACGGGTGTCGGCATAAAACGCCGGAGCAATCTTACACGACCGTCTCTGGGCCGCACCGCGGGAGCGGGCTGGTCCGTTAGGTCAGGTGTGCCACTACGGCCATTCACATGTCGATATTGCGGTTTCTCTGGCGCACCATCCGTACCACCCGGCATCATGGAGCACGATCAACCGCGGTCGAGGTCGTAGGGGAAGACGCACCTCGGTCTCCGGGAGGTCACCGTGCCAACGTGTGGCGTCGTATACGTCCACTCGACCCCACTCGCCGTGTGCCAGCACGTCGAGTGGGCGATCGCGCGCGTCCTGACCGCGCCGGTCACCTTGCACTGGACTGCGCAGCCGGTCGATCCCGGCATGCGGCGGTCCGAGTGCAGCTGGACCGGAAGGCCCGGCACTGGCGCCGAGCTGGCTGCTGCCCTCCGGCAGTGGCCCATGATCCGTTTCGAGGTCACCGAGGAGCCGAGTCCCGGCATGGACGGGGAACGCTTCATGCACGTCCCGGGCCGCGGCCTGTTCCGCGGCACGATCGGCGCCTCCGGCGACATCCAGATCGGCGAGGACCGCCTCCGCGCGATCATGGCCTCGGCGCGTGCCCCGGAGGCGCTGTCGCACGCCCTGGACAAGGCGCTGGGCACCGCCTGGGACGCCGAGCTGGAGCCCTACCGCTACGCCGGCGACGGCGCCCCGGTCACCCTCCTCACCCGAGTCGGCTGACCGAAGGGCCCGGAGCCGCCGGACACCCGGTGGCTTGCCGGGAACCTCGGGGCGCGACGTAGGGTGGGCGACGGCCGGGCCGCGTGGCCGGTTTGTCGATGTCCGGGCGGAGCTGGTCCAATGGCGAGCGTGAATAGGGCGTTTCGCGTTGCTGTGGCCGTACCCGTCGGATTGGTCCTGGCCGCCTGCGGCAGTGACCCGCCCGCGCAGCCTCAGGCCGACCCGGCGGCCGCGTCCGCCCCCGCTCCGGCATCCCCGAGCGTGCCCGCCAGCGTGGTGCCCGTCTCCGATCCGGCCGTCCGCGCGCGGGAGACGGTCAGGACCCTGAGCGACGTCCAGCTCGCGGGCCAGGTGCTGATGCCCTATGCGTACGGTGACCGCGCCGACCGGGTCGATGCCGCGGCCACGGCCGGAAACCAGCGGCTGGCCGGTGTGGACACCCCCGCCCAGATGGTCGCGAAGTTCCACCTCGGCGGCCTGATCCTCGTCGGTTTCGTGCCGGGTGATCCGACCGGTGCCACCAACCCGGCGACCAATGTCGACACCCCGCAGCAGGTGCGCGCGCTCACCGACGGCCTGCAGGAAGCCGCGCGGAAGCTGCCCGGGGGAGCGCCGCTGCTGATCGGCACGGACCAGGAGTTCGGGGTGGTCACCCGGATCAAGACCGGCACCACCCAGCTGCCGTCGGCGATGGCGTTCGGTGCCGCCGGGCGTCCCGCTCTCACGGAGGCCGCCTGGCGCGCCGCCGGCACCGAGCTCGCCGCGATGGGCGTGAACCTCGACTTCGCCCCGGTCGCCGACACGCTGGGCCCGGCGGGCAGTTCGGTCATCGGCTCCCGCGCGTACGGTGCCGATCCGGTCGCCAACGGTGCTCAGGTGGGGGCGGCCGTGCGCGGTCTGCGGGCCGCCGGGGTGTCCGCCACGCTGAAGCATTTCCCGGGGCACGGCCACACCACCGGCGACAGCCACGACGAGCTTCCGGTCGTGGGGCAGAGCCCGGCGGCCTGGGAGAAGGCGGACCGTCCGCCGTTCGAGGCGGGCATCGCCGCGGGCGCGGATGCGGTCATGTCCGGTCACCTGGACGTGCGGGGCCTCGACAAGGGTGTCGCGGCGACGTTCTCGCGCAAGATCATGACGGATGTGCTGCGCGGCCGGCTGCGGTTCGGCGGGGTGGCGATCACCGACGCGATGAACATGGCGCCGGCGATGAAGCTGCCGCCCGGCACGGCCGCGGTGCGGGCCCTGAACGCGGGCAACGACATCCTGCTCATGCCGCCCGACATCGCCGCCGCGCGGGACGGCATCCTGGCGGGGCTGCGCAGCGGGGAGCTGAAGCGGGAGCGGCTGGTCGAGGCGGTCACCCGCATCCTCACCCTGAAGTTCCGCACCGCTGTGGCGCAGCCCGCCCTGTCCGTTCTCGAATCGCCCGCGCATCGGCAGGCGGTCGCCGAGGTGAGCGCCGCGGCCGTCACCGTCCTCAAGGGGCGCTGCACCGGTCCGCTGGTCGGCGGCCCGGTCACCGTCACCGCCTCCGGCGGCCGGGAGAGCGCGCGGGTCGCTCTCGCCGACGCGCTGCGCCAGGCCGGCGTGCCGGTCCAGGAAGCGGGTGGCAAGGTCGTCCACCTCGTCGGGTACGGGGACAGCGCCGCCGACCTCAGCAGCGGGGCGGAGGCCACCGTGGTGATGGACACCCCGTACCTGCTGGCCGCGGCGCGCTCGCCGGTGCTCGTGGCCACGTACTCGTCGAGCCGGGCCTCGTTGACCGCGCTGGCGGCGGTGATCGCCGGCAAGGCGAAGGCGCCGGGCAGGTCGCCGGTTCCGGTCAAGGGACTGCCGCGCAGCGCCTGCGGATAGGACGAAAGGGGCGCTCCCGCCGGGAGCGCCCCTTTCGCCGTGTTTCGTCAGAGCGGGATGTTGCCGTGCGCGCCGCGCGCGGCCGGGGCGGCGGCCAGCGCCTCGGCCAGCCGGCGGCGGGTCTCCTCCGGCTTGATGACGTCGTCCACGACGCCGATCTCCAGCGCGCGGTTGACCCCGCCCGCCGTGGCGATCTGCTCCTGGATCAGCTGCTCGCGCAGCGCGTCGCGCTCCTCGTGCGGCGCCGCCGCCAGCTTCTTGCGGTGCAGGATGTTCACGGCCGCGCTCGCGCCCATGACCGCCACCTCCGCGCTGGGCCAGGCGAAGACCGCGGTCGCGCCGAGCGAGCGGGAGTTCATCGCGATGTACGCGCCGCCGTACGCCTTGCGCGTCACCAGGGTGACCCGCGGGACGACGGCCTCGGCGAACGCGTGCAGCAGCTTCGCGCCGCGGCGCACGACGCCGTCCCACTCCTGGCCCAGGCCGGGCAGGTAGCCGGGCACGTCGACCAGCACGATCAGCGGCACGCCGAGCGAGTCGCACATCCGCACGAACCGGGCCGCCTTCTCGGCGCTGGACGCGTCGAGGCAGCCGCCGAGGCGCAGCGGGTTGTTGGCGATCACGCCGACCGTACGCCCGGCGAACCGGCCCAGGGTCGTGACGACGTTCGGCGCCCACTTGCCGTGCAGCTCCACGCCCGGCTCGTCGAGCAGCGCCTTGACCACCGGCTTGACGTCGTACGCCCGGTTGGCCTCGGAGGGCATCGCGGCACCCAGGTCGTGGCCCTCGTCGGCGCCGTCGGGGACGTCCGCCGGGGTGAGCCGGCCCTGGTGGCCGAGCAGGACGGTGAGCTTGCGCGCCTGCTCGAGGGCGGCCGCGTCGTCCTTGGTGGTGATGTGCACGACGCCGGAGCGGCGGCCGTGCGGCTCCGGGCCGCCCAGCCGCTCCATGTCGACCTGCTCACCGGTGACGCTGCGGACCACCTCGGGGCCGGTCACGAAGATCCGGCCGCCCTTGCTCATGATCACGATGTCGGTCAGCGCCGGGCCGTACGCGGCACCGCCGGCCGCCGGGCCGAGCACCACGGAGATCTGCGGTACGCGCCCGGAGGCCCGCACCATCGCCGCGAACACCTGGCCGACGCCGTCGAGGGCGACCACGCCCTCGGCGAGGCGGGCGCCGCCGGAGTGCCAGAGCCCGAGCACCGGCACCCGCTCGCGGACCGCGGTGTCGATGGCGTCGACGACGTGCCGGCAGCCCTCCATGCCCATCGCGCCGCCCTGGCGGGTGGCGTCGGTGGCGAAGGCGATCGCCGGCGTGCCGTCGACCTCGCCGCGTGCGTACAGCACGCCCGAGTCGTCCTTGGGCGCGAGCAGGCGCAGGGAGCCGCTGTCGAAGAGCGCGCGCAGGCGCGCCTCCGGGTCGCGGTGGTCGACGACGGTCGCGTCGGCCGGGGTTGAGGTCGTGGTCACGGCGTTCTCCAAGCTGGGATGAGGGGTCACGCGCGGGTGAAGACGAGCGCCACGTTGTGGCCGCCGAAGCCGAACGAGTTGTTCATCGCGGCACCGATCTCGAGCGGGCGCGCCTTGTGCGCGGCCACGTCGAGGTCGAGCCGGTCGTCCGGGTCATCCAGGTTGATCGTCGGCGGGACGACGCCGTCGCGGATCGCCAGGATGGTGGCGATCGACTCGAGCGCGCCCGCGGCACCGAGCAGGTGACCGGACATCGACTTGGTGGAGGTGAGCACCGGGTGGTCGCCGACCGCGGCCCGGATGCCCTTGATCTCGCCCATGTCACCGACCGGGGTCGAGGTGGCGTGGGCGTTGACGTGCGCGATGTCGGCGCCGGTGAGCCCGGCGTCGCGGATCGCCCTGGTCATCGCGCGGATACCGCCGAGGCACTCCGGGTGCGGCTGGACGATGTCGAAGCCGTCCGAGGTGATGCCGGCGCCGGCGAGGCGGGCGTACACGGTGGCGCCGCGCGCGGCGGCGTGGTCGGCGCGCTCGAGCACGAGCGCGCCCGCGCCCTCGCCCAGCACGAAGCCGTCGCGGCCCTTGTCCCAGGGGCGCGAGGCCCGTTCCGGGTCGTCGTTGCGCGTCGACATGGCGCGCATCGAGGCGAAGCCGGCGATGGGCAGCGGGTGGATGACCGCCTCGGTGCCACCTGCCACGACCACGTCGGCCCGGCCGGAGCGGATCAGGTCGAGACCCAGCGCCATCGCTTCCGCGCCGGTGGCGCAGGCGCTGGCCATGGAGTGCACGCCGGCCTGCGCGCCGAGCTCGATGCCGACCCAGGCGGCGGGGCCGTTGGGCATGAGCATCGGCACGGTGTGCGGACTGACCCGGCGCGGCCCGGAGGCCTCCAGGATGTCGTCCTGGTCGAGCAGGGTGGTGGCGCCGCCGATGCCGCTGCCGAAGCTGACGGCGAGCCGCTCGGGGTCGAGACCGGAGTCGGCCAGGCCGGCATCGGCCCAGGCCTGGTGCGCGGCGATGAGGGCGATCGCCTCGGAGCGGTCGAGCTTGCGCAGCCGCACCCGCTCCAGCACCTCGGAGGGGTCGACGGCGAGCGCGGCGGCGATGCGTACGGGCAACTGCCCGGCCCACTCCTGGGTGAGCGCACCCACCCCGGAGCGGCCGTTGAGCATGGCGTCCCAGGTGGACGCGACGTCCCCGCCGAGCGGGGTCGTCGCGCCGAGCCCGGTGACGACGACGTCTGTGGAGCTCATGTCAGTGGTTCGCCTCGATGAAGGAGACGGCGTCGCCGACGGTCTTGAGGTTCTGCACCTCGTTGTCGGGGATCTTGACGCCGAACTTCTCCTCGGCGGCCACCACGACCTCGACCATGGAGAGCGAGTCCACGTCCAGGTCGTCGGTGAAGGACTTCTCCTCGGCGACGTCGTCCGGGTTCACCCCGGCGACCTCCTCCAGGATCTCGGCGAGGCCGGAGGTGATCTCAGCGCGGGTAGCCATTGTTCGGTGGTTCCTCTCGATGGTGGGTGAGAACTCGACGGACGGCCGGACCGCTGCTCAGGGGCAGCGGACGACCTGCCCGGCGTAGGTGAGGCCGCCGCCGAAGCCGAACAGCAGCACCGGGGCGCCCGAGGGCACCTCGCGGCGCTCGATCAGCTTGGACAGGGCCAGCGGCATGCTCGCCGCGGAGGTGTTGCCGGACTCGACGAGATCCTTGGCGACGACCACGTCCGGGCCCAGGCCCAGGCGCTTGACGATGCCGTCGATGATGCGGGTGTTGGCCTGGTGCGGCACGAACGCCGCCAGCTCCTCGGGCTTGACCCCGGCCCGCTCGAGGGTCTGCAGCGCGAACGGGGCGAGCGCGGTGGTGGCCCAGCGGAAGACGCTCTGGCCCTCCTGCTGGATGTACGGCCGCCAGCCCTCGATGCGCAGCACGTCGCCCTTCTCCGGGGCCGAGCCCCAGAGCACCGGGCCGATGCCGGCCTGCTCGCCGTCGGCGACGCCGGTGACCACCGCGGCGCCGGCAGCGTCGCCGAACAGGACGGCGGTGCTGCGGTCGCTCCAGTCGATCAGGTCGGACAGCTTCTCGGCGCCGATCACGATGGCGTTACGGGTGGCGCCGGCGCGGATCGCGTGGTCGGCGGAGGCCAGCCCGTACGAGAACCCGGAGCAGGCGGTGTTGAGGTCGTACGCGGCCGGCGCGGTGATGCCGAGCCGGGCCGCGACCCGGGTCGCGACGTTCGGACAGCGGTCGACGGAGGAGCAGGTGGCGACGATGACCGAGTCGATGTCGGCGGCGGTCAGCCCGGAGCTCGCGAGCGCCTTCTCCGCGGCGAAGGTGGCCATGTCGGCGACCGACTCGGAGTCCGCGATCCGGCGCTCGGCGATGCCGACCCGGTCGCGGATCCACTCGTCGTTGGTGTCGACGATCGTGGCGAGGTCGTCGTTGGTGACGACACGCGAGGGCTGGTAGTGGCCCATCGCGACAATGCGGGAACCCGCTGTCATGGTGCTCCTCCTTCGGCCGCGATTGGCGGGGTCACTCCTGGTGCCCGCCGATGCGGGCGACCGGCTGGCCGGGGGCCACCGGGTCGTCGTGGTGGGCGAGCCACTCGGTCAGCACGCCGGCGGCGTGGGCGCTGACCTCGACCGGGCCCTGCCGGGTCACCACGCTGCCGATCACCTGGCCGCTGCGGACGGCCGCGCCCTCGTCGAGGCCCTCGGCCGGCTGGAACGTGCCGGCGCTGCTGGCCACGACCACGCGGAACACCGGCGTCGGTTCGAGGCTGGGCACCATGCCGTGCCGGGCGATGAGGTCCCGCGCGGCGGGGAGGTCGTCCGGGGTGTTGAGGGTGACGATCTCCGGCGCGTGCTCGCCCTTGAGCTCCCGCTTCACCAGGCCGGCCAGGGTGCCGGCGGGCGGCAGCTCGACGATGCCGGTGACCCCGAGGTCGCGCAGGGTCCGCATGACCAGGTCCCAGCGCACCGGCGCGGTCACCTGCCGGACCAGGCGCTGCACCATCTCGCGGCCGCGGACGACGGCGGCGCCGTCCAGGTTCGACAGCAGGATGCGGCCGGGGTCGGCCACGGTGACGCCGCCGGCCACGGCGGCCAGCGCCTGCTCGGCCGGGGCCATGTACGGGGTGTGGAACGCGCCGGCGACGGCCAGCGCCCGCACCCGGGCGCCCTCGGGCGGCTCGGCGGCGAACTTGGCGAGCGCGTCGACGGCGCCCGCGGCGACGATCTGGCCGGCGCCGTTGCGGTTGGCCGGGTAGAGGCCGTGCTGCTCGATCGCGGCGACCACGGTCTCGGCGTCGCCGCCGAGCACGGCGCTCATGCCGGTCGGTTCGAGCGCGCAGGCGGCGGCCATCTCGCGGCCGCGGACGCCGGCGAGGGTGATCGCCGCCTCGGCGGGCAGTACCCCGGCGAGCGCGGCGGCGCCGAGCTCGCCGACGCTGTGGCCGGCGACCAGGCCGACGTCGTACAGCGGAAGGTGCTCGCCGGCGAGCAGGGCGGCGGCGACGAGCAGGGGCTGGGTGCGTGCGGTGTCCTTGATCTCGTCGGCGTCGGCCTGGGTGCCGAGGTGGATCAGGTCGAGGCCGGCGAGGGCGGACCACCACTTGAGGCGCGCCTCGGCGCCGGGGAGTTCGAGCCAAGGGGAGAGGAAGCCGGGCTTCTGGGAGCCCTGGCCGGGCGAGAGTACGGCGAGCACGACCTCGACTCTTCCGGATGCGAGTGGGTTCCGCGGTTGCCGCGGGAGACCAAACCCTACGACTCGCGTTGTGGGGATCCTACAAACCACCCCCTGATTTGTCCCTTGGGTGGTGTTTTTCCCGGGCTGTCGTCACCGACCGACCCATCGATCGTTGGGGTGATTTAGCTCGCAGGATCGAGCCGGCCGATGGTGAGCGCCATCCGCAGCGCGAACGCGTCCCGGCCGTCCAAAGGGGACAATCCGGTTACTTCGGCGACCCGCTTGAGCCGGTATCGCACAGTGTTCGGATGCACGAAGAGCTCCCGTGCCGCGCTCTCCAGGACGCCACCCGCGGCGAAGAACGCGTCGAGGGTTTCGAGCAGGCCGCCGCCGGCGCGCGCCAGGGCCCCGTACGCGTCGTGCCGCAGCGCCCGGCGCGCCTCGGAGTCGCCGGCCAGGGCCCGCTCGGGCAGCAGGGCCTCCGCGGCCACCGGGTTGGGCGCGCCGGGCCACGCGGGCGCGGCCCGGAAACCCGCGAGGGCCGCGCGCGCCGACTCGGTGGCGTGATCCAGCGACGGTACGGCGGGCCCGACGACGACCGGTCCCTCCCCGAAGGCGGCGGCGAGCTGTCTGGCGATGGCCATCGGATCCGTGGCGCCGCCCATCACCACCACCAGCCGGTCGCCGTGCACGCCGCCGATGACCTCCACCCGGGCGCGCCGGGCGGCCCGGTAGACGGTGTGCAGCACGGCGGTGTGGTCGCCGCCGGGGGACCGCCCCACCACGACCGCGACCGGCGGGGCGTCCGCCCAGCCCAGCGCCGCCGCCCGGCTGGCCAGCACGTCGGAGGAGTCGCCGCGCAGCAGGGCGTCGACGAGCAGGGCCTGCAGCCGGGCGTCCCACGCGCCGCGCGACTCGGCGGCGCGGGCGTACACCCGGGCGGCGGAGAACGCGATCTCCCGGGAGAACTTGAGGATGGCCTCGGTGAGGGCGTCCTCCTCGCCGGCCGCGGCCAGGTGGGCGACCTGCGACTCGGCGACGTCGATGGTGACCTTGATGAGCTGCACGGTCTGGGTCAGCGTGATCGAGCGGGCCAGCGCGCGCGGCGCCGCGGCGAAGACCTCGTCGGAGATCTCCTGGGTGCCGGCCGCCGTGCCGCCCGAGCGCAGCCACTCGACCAGGGACCGCACGCCGGCCTGGGCGACGAGCATGATCGAGGAGCGCTGGTCGGCCGGGAGCGCCCGGAACCACGGCAGCGTCTCGTCCATCCGGGCCACGCTCGCCGAGGCCAGGGCGCCGGCGCTGCGTTCGACCCGGCGCAGGGTGGCGGCCAGGGGCGGGCGCTTGGCCGTACCCCCGGACCTGTCGCGCTCTGCCACCCGCCCAGCATGTCAGGGGCCCGGTGCGCCGGGGGTGTCGCGGACCACATTGTCGCACCTTTTGGGCACTTTGTCCGTAATAGCGGTGCGCCTTGCCCCCAGTTCCAGTCGGTGACCTGGCATGGTGTCGTCCTAGCACCGCGCGGACCGGCGGCCCGCAGAGGGTCAACCCGGGCGGCGCGGTGCCGATCAGACCGGATACCGGCGACCGGCGGAAGGAGGCGGAAGTGACGGACCACGAGGGCGGACGCCCCGACACGGAGCACGACTCGGAGGAGAAGCAGTCCGCCGCGCCCGACGCTGCCGTGCTCGCCGTGGCGCCGGCCGGCGAGGAGCCGGCGGACGAGGTCCCGCACCGCGTCGGCTGCCGGTCGGAGCTGCGCGGCTGGGCGGGAGCCCACCTGCACGGCGCCGTGCGCCCCCGGCGCCGCGCGGCAGGCCGCGGCCGCCCGCCCGGCCGCTGGTGCTGAGAATTCGCCCGGCTGCCCGGCCGTGGGTCGGCCGCCGGGTGCTCACCCGGTGGGGTGACTGACGGTCGTGCTCCGGCGCGTCCGGTGCCCCGGCCGGTCGGCTGCCGACACGGTGTGCGGGTGGACGACAAGAGACGGCTGATCCTCGACCAGGCCCTGGCCCTCGTCGACGAGCGCGGGCTGGCCGCCATGTCCATGCGAGCCGTGGCCGAACGGGTCGGGCTCACCTCGATGGCGCTCTACCCGTACGTGGGTGGCAAGGACGCGTTGCTCGACGGACTGGTCGACCTGCTGCACCTGGAACTCGGTTCGGCCTACGGAGCCGACCCGGCGGGCATCGACTGGCGGCAGCGCCTGCGGGCGCTCGGCCGGGCGGTCCGCGAGCTGTCCCGGCGGCACCCGGCGGCGTATCCGCTGCTGCTCAACCGCCCGTCGCCCGGGGGATCGTGGCTGACCGCGGCTTTGCGCGGCACGCTGCACGACGCCGGGGTGCCCGCCGCCGAGGTGCCACGGCTGACCCGGATGATCTGCGCCTTCCTGCTCGGCTACACGACCGGCGAGGTGACCGGTGGTCTCCCGCCCGGCCGCCCGGCGGAACCGGAGCCGGACCCGTCCTCCTCCTCCTCCTCCTCCTCCTCCGAGCCGCCGCCCCCGCCGCCCTCGCCTTCGCCGGCCGGGTCGCCGTCTCCGCCGTCCTCGCCTTTGCCGGCCGAGCCGCCGTCCCCGGCTTCCCCGGCTGAGCCGGCTTCCCTGCCCGGGCCCGGGCTGTCGGCCGACGCCGAGTTCGACGCCGATCTCGACGACCTGATCCGCCTCGTGGAGGTCACCGTCCGGGTCGCGTGACCGCCGTTCCGCGCCGCGCCCCCGTCCTCGTGCCCTATAAAGGTGCAAAAGGTACGGAGGGCGCGATGACCGACGACTACGTGGCACAGCGATACGTCCACCTGCGCCGCGCCGCGTTCCTGATGTGCGGCGACTGGGAGCGGGCCGGCGACCTCGCCCGTGCCACCCTCGCCCGGGCACTGACCGATCCCGACGTCGGCGACCTGGACCTCTGGGCCTACGGCGACCTGATGGCCGCGTTCAAGCCCTCCCACGGCCGCCGCGAGCACGTCTTCGTCGCCCCGCCCGAGGCCACCGACCGCGGCGCGTCCGACGCGGACGCGGCCCTGAGCGACGTCTACACCGTGCTGGTGCTGGACGCCCTGCGCCGCCTGTCCCCGAAATGCCGGGCGGTGCTGGTGCTGCACCACTTCTGCCACCTCGCCGTCACCGAGACCGCGGACGTCCTGGGCCTGGACGCCAACAAGGTCACCGAGTACGAGGCGGAGGGGCTGGCCGCCTTCGACGCCCTGCTCCGGGCGACCCAGCCGGCGGTGGCGTGATGGAAGGCCACCACCACGCCGCTGCCGTCTGCTCCCGGGCGGTGGCGTGATGAGTGCCGCCATGACCGCCGTGCTGGAACGGGCCTGTGCGGGCGAGCCGCCCCTCGGCGACGCGGTCGAGGACATCTTCCAGCGCGCGGACCGGCTGCGCCGCCGCCGCGCCCGCTCGGTGATCCTGGCCGGCCTGGTCGCCGTGGTGATCGTCGTGCTGCTCGGATACGCGCTCACCACCGTCCTGCTGCCCGGCCCGAAGCCGCCCTCGGCCGCCGCGGTCCCGGTCGCCCAGCCCCGGCCGTCCGCGGAGCTCGACCCGGTCCTGAAGGTGCTGGCACCGCCCATCGACGCGAAGAACTACCAGATCGTGCCGCGCCCGCCGGCCTCGGGTTCCGGCTGGCGGCAGTACGCGGTGATGGACTCCGACGGGCAGCCGCACGGCATGATCGAGGTGGCCGTCTTCGACGCTCCGGCCGGGATCTGCCTGCCGGTGCTCGCCGACGAGACCGCCTGTGCCCGCCCCGACCGGACCCGGGCCGGCATCGAGTACGCCCGCTACGCCGACACCGCCGACGAGGACTGGCAGGTGCGCCAGGTGATCGCCCGGCGGGCGGTGGACGGCCGCACGGTCGTCGTCCAGGCCACGGGTGAGCGCGGCACCGGCGACGGCGAGCGCGGCGAGCCGCCGTTGACGACCCGCGAACTGGCCGACGCGGCGACCGATCCCCGGCTGCCGGACGCCTTCGGCCTGGGCGAGCGCTGCAACGCGCCCGCCCTGGACTGCCCGATCTTCAAGATCCCGGTCCGCCCGTCCGGCTGACCGGCCCGCCGGTCCACCGGCCCGAGCAGGCGGCGGGGCACGTCCACACGGGAGACCGTCGCCGCTGCGGCGGCTGGGCCGGCTAGACCCGGCGGCGGATCAGGAAGGCGACGCCGCCCAGGCCGGCCAGGACCACCAGCAGCACGGCCACGTTGATGAGGAACAGCCGCCGCATCTGGCTGAACACGTCGCTGCCGACCGCCACGGGGTCCAGCTCCGTCGAGTCCACCTTCTCGCCGATGCCGCCGCCGATGCCGCCGCTGACCACGTCCGGCTTCTCCTTGAGCGGGACGCCGCTCACGCGCAGCGACTCCGACATGGTGAGCCGGCCGTAGAACCAGCCGGCGCTCTTGCGGCCGGCCGGCTGCTTCTCCGGCCGGAACGCCCGCGGCCCGCCGGAGGCGAGCGGGTAGAGGTCGTACAGCTGGGTGGCCTTCTCCCCGGCCAGCACGGTGATGGTGTATTTCGGACCGAGCTTGTCCGCCTTGGGCTTGTTCGTGGTCGGCTCCGCCCCGGAGAGCCAGTTGACCTCGCCGAGCACGCGCTGGAACAGCTCCGGGCGGTCCGCCTGCTGGATGACGATCTTGTTGGCGTCCGTGCCGGAGATCTCGAGGCTGGTGGGCTTCGCCGACGCCTTCGGCGCCGCGGCCGGGGATTCCTCGCGCAGCGGCGGCGGCGCGGCATGCGCGGCCGGTGCGAGCCCGGCACCCAGGACCATCATCGCGGCCAGTACGCCGGTCGCCGAGACCAGCCTTCCGAACATCCCTCGAGCCATCGTCCGGCCTCCCCCGCCAACGTGATGGACACTGCTCCGCCGCGCGCTTCCCCCAGCCTCCCTGTGGAGCCGTCCGGGCGCATCCCGGGGCGATGGCCTTTGGAGCCATCCGGAATCGGTCCTGGGCAGGGTGGGGCAAGCGCTGATCAGCGCGCGAATAGTACCCAGCGATCGCAAGCCATGGATCACCACGTCACCCGTGCTGCTGACAGTCATACCGCTACGACGTTCAGCGATGGCGAGAGCGTGGCCGGATACGGTAATGCGCGCGCCGGAAACCCGGCGCGCGCATTTTCCGTGCGGGTGTGGCTCAGCCGAGCTTCGCGCGGGCGGCCGCGAGGCGGGCGAGGGTGCGCTCGCGCCCGAGGATCTCGAGCGATTCGAAGAGCGGCAGCCCGATCGTACGGCCGGTCGTCGCGACCCGTACCGGGGCCTGGGTCTTGCCGAGCTTGAGCCCGCGCTCCTCGCCGACCCCCTCCAGCGCCGCCTTCAACGGCTCGGCCTTCCACTCGGTCAGGGCGCCGAAGGCGGCCGCGGCGGCGTCGAGGATGTCGCCGGCGCCCTCCTTCATCGCCTTGTTCCAGGACTGCTCGTCGGAGACGGGCTCGTCGAGGAAGAGGAAGTCGACGTAGTCGACGATCTCGCTGAGCACCGCGATGCGGGTCTGCGCCAGCGGCGCGACGGCGGCGAACACCTGGGTGTCGAACGCGGCCGGGTCCCACGGCGGCGCGGGGATCGTCGCGGTGCCGGAGAGCCACGGCGCGCAGACCGCCGCGAACTCCTCCGCGGACAGGGCGCGGATGTACTCGCCGTTGAACGCCCGCAGCTTCTTCACGTCGAAGAAGGCGGGGGAGTGGTTGACGTCGGAGAGCCGGAACTCTTGCAGGATGGTCTCCCAGGGCACGATCTCCCGGTCGCCGCTGGGCGCCCAGCCGAGCAGCATCAGATAGTTGCGCATCGCGGCGGCGAGGTAGCCCTCGTCCCGGTACGACTCCAGCGCGACCTTGTCGCGGCGCTTGGACAGCTTCTGCCGCTTCTCGTTGACGATGACCGGCACGTGCGCCCACACCGGCGGCTCGACCCCCAGCGCCTCCCAGAGAAGCTGCTGCTTGGGCGTGTTGGGCAGGTGCTCCTCGGCCCGGATGACGTGGGTGATGCCCATGGTCATGTCGTCGACCACGTTGGCGAGCAGGAAGACCGCCGAGCCGTCGCTGCGGGCGATCACGAAGTCCTCGATGAGCTTGTTCTCGAAGGTCGGCTCGCCGCGGACCAGGTCGACGACGACGGTCGCGCCCTCGTCGGGCGTACGGAAGCGCAGGGCCCGGCCCTCGCCCGGGCCGAGCGCGCGGTCGCGGCAGAAACCGTCGTAGCCGGTGTGGGTGTTGCCGGAGCGCTGGACGACGTCGTCGCGGCTGCAGTCGCAGTAGTACGCCCGGCCCTCGCCGTAGAGGCGGGTGGCGGCGGCGGTGTGCTCGTCCGCGTACGACGACTGGAAGTGCGGGCCCTCGTAGGTGCCGCGCTCGATGCCGATCCAGTCGAGCGCGGAGATGATGCCCTCGGTCCATTCCGGACGGTTGCGGGCCGCATCGGTGTCCTCGATGCGCAGGACGAAGGCGCCGCCGCTCTGCTGGGCGACGATCCAGTTCTGCAGCGCCGAGCGGGCGCCGCCGACATGGAACATTCCGGTCGGAGAAGGGGCGAAGCGTACGCGTACAGTCACGGACCAAGCCTACGGCGCCGGTCTGCGCTTTCTCCGTCAGGGCACCGAGCGGATCATGACCGCGCCGAGCAGGGTGACGGCGGCGGTGGCCGCGTAGAGGGTGGCGTGGCCGCCGAGGTGAGTGACGATCGGCGCCGCCGGCGCGGGCCCGAGCACCAGGCCGAGTGCCTGCGGCATGCCGATCCAGCTGACGCACATGCCCCCCCCCGCGGGAAACACGAAACTCCCTCGGGCCTTGGAGGATCCGGGTCCCCACCGGAAGGATCGCTTGACCCGCCGCCACGAAACTCGATAACTTACTTTCGGTTATTTAACGAGATTGTGAAGTAAAAAGGAGCAGTGAACATGGGCAAGCTGGTGGCGGTCTCCTATGTGACCCTCGACGGCGTCTTCGAGGAACCGGCCTGGAGCGGCCCCTACTTCAACGACGAGCTCGGCAACTGGCAGGACGCCAACCTCGCCGAGGCCGACGCACTGCTGCTCGGCCGCAAGACCTACGAGGGCTTCAAGGCCGCGTGGCCGCAGATGGAGGCCAGCACCGGAGACTTCGGCAAGAAGATGAACTCCATGCCCAAGCACGTCGCCACCACCACGCTCACCGAGCCCGAGTGGAACGCGACCTTCCTGCGGGGCGAGGTCGCCGACGCGGTGGCCGGGCTCAAGGCCGAGCCCGGCAACCTGCTGCTCAACGGCAGCGCCGACCTGCTCAACTACCTGACCCGGCACAACCTCGTCGACGAGTACCGGCTGATGATCTACCCGGTGGTGGTCGGCGAGGGCCGCCGGCTCTGGCACGAGGGCACCAAGGTGGCCCTGCGCCACACCGGCACCTGGACCACCACGACCGGCGTCGAGGTCGTCACGTACGTCCCGGCCTGACGCCGGCGGGGAAGCGTCCCGGCCCGACGCCGGGACGAAAGAAGGGGGTGGCCGGAGCTCCGGCCACCCCCTTCTCGCGCTCGATCAGCTGTCGCCGCCGGTCTCGCCGACCGGGGCGGCGTTCACGTCGTCGATCGCGTACTTCTTGGCGGCCTCGGCCGGCACGTGCGACGGCACCTTGCCGCGCAGCGCGAGCTGGCGCAGCGTCGCCACCGCCACCGACTCCGCGTCCACGTGGAAGTGGCGGCGCAGCGCGTGCCGGGTGTCGCTCATGCCGAAGCCGTCGGTGCCCAGCGACGTGTAGTCGTTCGGCACCCAGCGGCTGATCAGGTCCGGCACCGCCCGCATCCAGTCGCTGACCGCGATCGCCGGGCCCTCCGTACCCTCCAGCTTGGCCTGGATGTACGGCTTGCGCGGCTGGTCGCCCGGGTGGAGCAGGTTGTGCTCCTCGGCCTCGACCGCGTCGCGGCGCAGCTCGGTCCACGAGGTCACCGACCACACGTCGGCGGCCACGCCCCAGTCCTGGGCGAGCAGCTGCTGGGCCTTGAGCGCCCACTGCATGCCCGTGCCCGACGCGAGCAGCTGCGCCCTGGGCCCGGTGGTCTCCGGCGCCGCCGCATAGCGGTAGATGCCCTTGAGCAGACCCTCCACGTCGACCCCGTCGGGCTCGGCCGGCTGCAGGATCGGCTCGTTGTAGACCGTCAGGTAGTAGAAGACGTTCTCCTGCCGCTCGCCGTACATGCGGTGCAGGCCGTTCTCGATGATGTGCGCGATCTCGAACGCGAACGCCGGGTCGTACGCGACCACCGCCGGGTTCGTCGCCGCGATCAGCAGCGAGTGGCCGTCCTCGTGCTGCAGGCCCTCGCCGTTCAGCGTGGTGCGCCCGGCGGTCGCGCCGAGCAGGAAGCCGCGGGTCATCTGGTCGGCGGCCGCCCACAACTCGTCCGCGGTGCGCTGGAAGCCGAACATCGAGTAGAAGATGTACAGCGGGATCATCGGCTCGCCATGGGTCGCGTACGACGTGCCCGCGGCGATGAAGCTGGCGGTGGACCCGGCCTCGTTGATGCCCTCGTGCAGGATCTGCCCGCTGGTGGATTCCTTGTAGGACAGGAAGAGCTCGCGGTCGACCGAGGTGTAGGTCTGGCCGTGCGGCGAATAGATCTTGCGCGTCGGGAAGAGCGAGTCCATGCCGAACGTCCGCGCCTCGTCCGGGATGATCGGCACCCAGCGGGCGCCGAAGTCCTTGTCCTTCATGACGTCCTTGAGCAGGCGGACGAACGCCATGGTGGTGGCGACCTTCTGCTTGCCCGAGCCCCGCTTGACACCGCCGAACGTCTCCGACGACGGGATCGCCAGCGGGATCGTCGTGGTGCGCCGCGACGGCAGGAAGCCGCCCAGCTCACGGCGCCGCTCGCGGAGGTACTCCAGCTCGTCCGAGCCCTCGCCGGGGTGGTAGTACGGCGGGAGGTACGGGTTCTCCTCGAGCTGCTTGTCGCTGATGTCGAGGTAGAGCCGGTCCCGGAAGCCCTTGAGGTCGTCCAGGGTCAGCTTCTTCATCTGGTGCGTGGCGTTGCGCGCCTCGAAGTGCGACCCCAGCGTCCAGCCCTTGATGGTCTTGGCGAGGATCACCGTCGGCTGGCCGGTGTGCTCCAAGGCCGCCTTGTACGCCGCGTAGAGCTTGCGGTAGTCGTGCCCGCCGCGCTTGAGGTTCCACACCTCGTCGTCGTTCATATGCTCGACCATCTTGCGGGTGCGCGGGTCACGCCCGAAGAAGTGCTCCCGGACGTACGCGCCGGACTCGCCCTTGTAGGTCTGGTAGTCGCCGTCCGGCGTGACGTTCATGAGGTTGACCAGCGCACCGTCGGTGTCGGCCGCGAGCAGCGGGTCCCACTCCCGGCCCCAGATGACCTTGATGACGTTCCAGCCCGCCCCCCGGAAGAACGCCTCCAGCTCCTGGATGACCTTGCCGTTGCCGCGGACCGGGCCGTCGAGCCGCTGCAGGTTGCAGTTGATCACGAAGGTCAGGTTGTCGAGCTCCTCGCGGGCGGCCAGGCCGATCGCGCCGAGCGACTCGACCTCGTCCATCTCGCCGTCGCCGAGGAACGCCCAGACGTGCTGCTGGCTGGTGTCCTTGATCCCCCGGTTGTGCAGGTAGCGGTTGAACCGGGCCTGGTAGATCGCGTTCAGCGGGCCGAGACCCATGCTGACCGTCGGGAACTCCCAGAAGTTGGGCATCAGCCGCGGGTGCGGGTAGGAGGGCAGGCCGCCGCCCGGGTGGCTCAGCTCCTGCCGGAAGCCGTCGAGCTGGTCGGTGGTGAGGCGACCCTCGAGGTACGCCCGCGCGTACATGCCGGGGGAGGCGTGGCCCTGGAAGAAGATGTGGTCGCCGCCGCCCGGGTGGTCCTTGCCGCGGAAGAAGTGGTTCATGCCGACCTCGTAGAGGCTGGCGCTCGACGCGTACGTCGAGATGTGGCCGCCGACGCCGATCTCGGGCCGCTGCGCCCGGTGCACCAGCATGGCCGCGTTCCACCGGATGTACGCCCGGATGCGCCGCTCCACGAACTCGTCGCCGGGGAACCACGGCTCCCGCTCCGGCGGAATCGTGTTGATGTAGTCGGTGGAGGTCAGCGGCGGCACCCCGACCTGTCGCTCCCGGGCCCGCTCGAGCAGGCGCAACATCACGTAACGGGCTCGCTTGGCATCGCGCGAGTCGATGACCTGGTCGAGCGACTCGACCCACTCGTTCGTCTCGTCGGGGTCGATGTCCGGAAGCTGGCTCGGCAGGCCGTCGCTGATCACCGGGCGCTTGCGTTCCGTGGCCACAGGCATTCCTCTTGTCGGGAGTCGGTCCGTGCGCCCATCGTGTGAACCGCACGTGAATGGTTCCATCCTGCCCCCTTGCGGCGGCTTGCGTCACGCCTACGGTCCGGCTACGCGACGCTCGACACAGGTACTGACCAGTAACTTCGTTCAGCCGCTCAGGAAGCTCAGGCGCACCTGGCGCTCGGGGTTGTCGCCGTTGGGATCGACCAGGCAGATCGACTGCCAGGTGCCCAGGGCGATGCGGCCGTCGATCACCGGCAGCGTCGCGTACGGCGCGATCCAGGCGGGCAGCACATGGTCCCGGCCGTGCCCGCGCGATCCGTGCCGGTGCCGCCACTTGTCCTCGGCGGGCAGCAGGTCGTCGACGGCGGTGAGCAGGTCGTCGTCGGAGCCGGCGCCGGTCTCGATGATCGCCAGCCCGGCGGTGGCATGCGGGACGAACACGTGCAGCAGGCCGTCACCCCGGCCCTGGGTGAACCGCTCGGCCTCCCGCGTGATGTCACACACGACCGGGCTCGCGCCGGTCCGGACGGTGATCACCGTGGTGTCCATGACCGGAGTCTTACATGTAGAGGTCCATGGCCAGGAAGGACGCCCCCACGACCAGGAACCACAGTCCGCAGAGCACGACCCGGCCCACCCCGGCCCACACCGTCATCCGCCCAGCCGAGCACGCCCGTACGGGCCCCCGCAGCCGAATCGGGCTCGGTCACCCGGTCTCCGCGCGGTGGCAGAGGCGGCCGGGGTCGGCGATGCTGGGTCGCGTGAGCACCCCGCAGAAGCTCGACGAGCGTTTCCGCGACGCCGTCTCGGCCCTGCGGCCGGGCGCGACCCGCCCCGGCGGCGCCGGAGGGCCCGGCGCCGGCCCCGCCGCACGGCCCGGCGCCGACCCGGTGAGCGAGGGCTCGGCGCTCACCGGCGCCCGTGCCCGCGAGCTGTTCGACGCCCAGTCGACGAGCCGCCACCTCGACCTCGCCGCGCGCTGGCTGCACGGCTTCCACGAGGGTTTCGCCACGCTCGGCTCGTCCGGCCACGAGGGGAACGCGGCCGTCGCCGCCGCCCTGCGCCCGGACGATCCGGCCTTGCTGCACCACCGCTCCGGCGCGTTCTACTGTGTCCGCGCCGCCTCGGCACCGGGCGCTCCGGACGTCGATCCGCTCGCCGAGGCGGCCCGGGACGTGCTGCGCGGCGTCGTCGCGGCGGCCGCCGAACCGCTGGCCGGCGGCCGGCACCAGATCTTCGGCCGGGCCGACCTGCGGATCATTCCCGCCGCCTCGGCGGGGGCCGCGCACCTGCCGCGCGCCGTCGGCATCGCGTACGCCATCTCCGCCGTCCCCGGGCTGCGCGACGTCGAGACGCCCTGGCCCGACGACGCCGTCGCGGTCGCCTCCTTCGGCGGCGCGGCCGTCGACCACGTCGGCGCCACGGCCGCCCTGAACACCATCGGCTGGTACGCGCACACCGGCCGCCGCCTGCCGTTGCTGCTCGTCTGCGAGGACACCGCCGCGCAGGGGTGGGTCGCCGAAACCCTGCGCGCCCGTCCCGGCCTGCGGTATCTCGCCGCCGACGGCTGCGATCCGGCGGCCGCGTACGACACCGCGCGGGCGGCCGTGGACTGGGTCCGCGAGCAGCGCCGGCCCGCCGTGCTGCATCTGAGCACGGTCCGGCTCCTGGGAGCCGCCGGCGGGCATCCCGAGCCCACGCCCGGCCTGGACCGCGATCCGCTGGTCGCCACCGCCCGGCTGCTGGTCGAGGGCGGCTTCGCCACCGGCGAGGAGCTGCTCACCCGCTACGACGAGCTGGGCTGGCAGGTCCGCAAGCTCGCCGAGGAGGTCCTCGGCGAGCCCCGGCTCGCCGGCACGGCCGAGATCGTGGCACCGCTGGCACCCCGCCGTCCGCTGCGGGTCGCCCGGCACGTGACCGACGCCGCCACCCGGGCGAGCGGCGCCGGCTCGGCGGCCCGCGCCCGGGCCTTCGGCGGCAAGCTGCCCGAGCAGGGCGGACCGCTCACCCTCGCCCAGACGATCACCGCCACCCTCACCGACGCGCTGCTCACCCTTCCGGGCGCCATCCTGTACGGACAGGACGTCGCGGGGCGGGGTGGCGTGCACGGCATCACGAGCAACCTGCGCGAGCGCTTCGGCGACGAGCGGGTCTTCGACACCCTGCGCGACGAGACGTCCATCCTCGGCCTGGGAGCCGGCGCCGCACTGGGTGGCCTGCTGCCGATCCCGGAGATCCCGTACCTCGCCCGCCTGCACAGCGCGGAGGACCAGCTCCGCGGCGAAGCCGCCACGATGTCCTTCTTCTCGCAGGGGGCGTTCCGCAATCCCATGGTCGTCCGGGTCGCGGGCCTCGCCTGCCCGCAGGCGTTCGGCGGCCACTTCCGCAACGACAACTCGGTCGCCGTGCTGCGCGACGTACCCGGGCTGGTGCTGGCCGTGCCCGCCCGCGCGGCCGACGCCGCGCCGATGCTGCGCTCCTGCCTGGCCGCGGCGGCCGTGGACGGCACGGTCAGCGTGTTCCTGGAGCCGCTGGCGCTCTACCACTCCCGCGACCTGCTCCAGCAGGGCGACGGCGAGCTGCTGGCGCCGTACGCGCCGCCGGCGCAGTGGCCGGCCGCGCACATCGCGATCGGCCGCGCCCGGACCTATCCGGTGGGGTCCGCCGAGGACCTGACCATCCTCACGTACGGTAACGGCGTCCGGATGTCGCTGCGGGTAGCCGCCCGCCTCGCCGCCGAGGGGTACGGATCCCGGGTGGTGGACCTCCGCTGGCTGAACCCGCTGCCGGCGGCCGACCTGCTCCGGGAGGCCGCGGCGACCGGCCGGGTCCTGATCGCCGACGAGACGAGGCGCTCCGGCGGCGTGGGCGAGGGAATCCTCGCGGCCCTGGTGGACGGCGGTTTCGTCGGGGCGGCCCGGCGGATCGCCGCCGCGGATTCGCCCGTTCCGCTGGGTCCGGCAGCGCACCACGTCCTGATCGGGGAAGATGCCATCACACAGGGTGCCCACGCCCTGCTGGCGCGGTAAATTGCCACACACGCGGTGCGCCACTTGCGCGCAAGCCCCCGAGTGTGTGGACTACCCCCACAGAATCGTCGTGAACAGCAAGGAGGAATTCGACAGTGAGCGCGACCGCTGGTCAGGCCGACGGCGTACGCAGCCTGGCGGACCGGTTCGGCTTCGAGCCGAACATGGTGGTCATGGAGATGGGCTACGACGACGACGTCGACGAGGATCTCCGTGACGCCCTGACCGAACGCGTGGGCGAGTTGGTCGACGAGGACACCGACGAGGTGGTCGACGCGGTACTGCTCTGGTATCGCGACGGCGACGGTGACCTGTTCGAACTGCTCACGGATGCACTGGGCCCGCTCGCAGACAGTGGCGTGGTGTGGCTCCTGACCCCGAAGGCGGGCCGCGACGGCCACGTCGAACCCAGCGAGGTCAGCGAGAGCGCACCCACGGCCGGCCTCCAGCAGACCTCCACGGTGAACGCCGGCAAGGACTGGACCGCGGCCAGGCTGGTCTCCCCACGCGGAGCCAAGAAGAAGTAGCGGACACCCGCACCCGCCGCTGCCCACGTCGCGGCCACCCGCCGCGCGGACCCGCCGCCGCGCGGCCCTGCACCACGGCCGTCTATCGTTACCGGATGCTGATCGACGCGGGCACCGAAGCGCCGGACTTCACCCTCAAGGACCAGAACAACCAGGAGATCACCCTCGCGGACTTCCGCGGCCGCAAGGCGGTCCTGCTGGTCTTCTACCCCCTCGCCTTCACCGGCACCTGCCAGGGCGAGCTCGCCGAGATCAAGGAAAACCTCCCGGCGTACGCCAACGACGACGTCCAGGTCCTCACGATCAGCGTCGACTCCGCCTACAGCCACAAGATCTGGGCGGAACGAGAAGGCTACGACTTCCCCCTCCTGGCCGACTTCTGGCCCCACGGCGGCGTGGCCCGGGCGTACGGGATCTTCAACGAAGAGGCGGGCTTCGCCAACCGCGGAACCTTCGTCATCGACAAGGCGGGCATCATCCGCTTCGCCGAGATGCACGGCCCGGGAGAGCGGCGCGACCAGGGAGCCTGGCGGAAGGCGCTGGCCGAGCTGCTCGCCTGACCGGGTAGGATGGCCACTCCGGCTACTCGGAACAAGCCGGGCGCGTAGCTCAGCGGGAGAGCACTCGCCTTACAAGCGAGGGGTCGCAGGTTCGAAACCTGCCGCGCCCACCACCACGACGACCAGCACGAACGGCGGACACCGATGTCA
>NZ_BMQY01000010.1:0-34664 GCF_014648355.1 Couchioplanes azureus | reverse complement strand
CCGTCGTCTCAGTTGTCGGTCTCGGGCCCTTCCTCTGGCTTCCAAAGCAGACCTTCGAGCTGTTGCGCGGTGCCGGTCACCAGCCCGGCGGTGATGTGCTGGTAACGGGTCGTCATCGACGGTAGCTGCTCCGGTGTGCGTAGCACTTGTGGTCGACATCCTCGCCCGGCGCACGACGCGGGCTGTCGTCCTCGTGCCGGGCCTGGCACCGGTACGCGTCACGCCTCAGCACATGCAGGCGGCGAGTCGGCCAGTCGGTGGAAGGCGGGAGCGCCGGGTGGAGCCCGCCCACGGTAATAGGCCGGGGTTCATCGGCGCGAATCTATGGCTCCGGGAACTCGCTTCGTCGCTTCGGATCTTCTGTCGGCCGCGAATTTTCTGACGGCGAATCACTGCACCTCTGTGGCAACTTCTCGCCAGAGGGCGTGGCACTACCGGGAGCGGTGGTCATGCGCTTGTACCACTTACGCAGTCGGTGCAACGACCCGTGCGGGCACAACTCACTTACTCCAATGATCGCCATGCCTATTCCGGCGCCGGCGACTGCCAAGGCGAAATGATCCTGCACCTCCTGGTGCATTTGGGCGATACCTGCTGCAGCCGCGCCCACGCCCACTGCTACGGCAAAACACGGTACTATGCGACGCGCCCAAGAGGGGCGAACGCGGGAATTTATCCTCTGCAAGGTTAGAGGTGAAAAGAGGAAGAGCAGGTATGCCCTGTTGCCCGTGGCTTCTAAGGCAAGCACGGCTCCGAAGAACGTCATCGCCGCAAGGGCGAAGTTCCAGATGAGTACATAAAGGTCATGGCTCCGGCCGGGCAGATTGTACTGAATGGCAAGTCCCAGGGCGGCCAAAGTAAGCGGAATGAGCAAGATGAACGCCGTTTCGTACCACGGCTCATGTAATCTGTTGCCGTTGCCGACAATCCACACCACTTGGTAGAAGGATATACCGATCAGTGCTGCTCCAGTGACCAGCCGCGAGCCGGATCGCCAGTCGCCGTTCAGTAGGGCCGCCAACCCTACGGAGACCGCCGCCGTCCATGTGGATAATGCATACCAATGTGCCGGGCCAAGCGTCGTAAGGCATGCCGCTATCCCTGCCACCCCGAGAAGTGCCCTTACAAGGTACCTGAGCAATGGCGCTTCGGGATGGAGTTCTCGGCGCCAGATGACAATGCTCGTGATCGCGTAGGCGAAGACCAGGACTGCGAGCCCACGCATCTTGTATTCACCGCTCGCCACGTTGATGGCGTAGGAGCAGACTATGGCGATGCCTGCGGTGGTGTGCCATGAGCGCGAGCTCAAACCCGACCGCCTTGCCGGCGTACTCGACTGCGGAGGGCTGTTCAACTCCATTGCTTCGGTGTATTGCGATCAGCCTCGGATGAAAGGCGCGTATCCTCGGACGTGAAGAGCTGGACCGCGACCGACCCAGTGACGCTACCCTTCTCGGCATACACGGACTGACGGTACCTCTGGCGGCCGACGTTGGCCATCACTCGCCTCAGCGAGGCACCCACGGCCTCATCAATCAGGCAGGTCAGCGGTCGCTGTCACCTCCCCCCAAGCCCTACCCGCTCAGGACCGTGCGGCCCCAAGGCGTCTACCGCGGTTGGCGGCCCGCGGTAACGGTGGTTGTCTCGCTGCCGATCACCCCGCCGCCTGGGCGTGCGTCCGTCGCTTGACCGCCGCGCGCGACTGACACGCAAGCAGTCCATCGGCTGGCGTGGAGACACGAATCGGGTCGCGGCGACGACGGCACTGAGCCGCAGGAGGTGGGGTGGGTGTCCGGGTGCCATTGACACCTGGACCGCACAACCGCCACTGGTCAGCCGTTCCTCGCCCTACCGTCCATCGGAGTGGTACGCATGCTCTGTGCATTTGTGTTGGCCTACACAAGACTCATTGAGAGTTGCCATCAAGGTCCGCTCTGGTAGCAGCGTGGTACCCGGTGTCGTAGGTATTTTGACCTTCGAGCCGAACCCATAGTGAACGGCGAGGTTCTCTGGCGCCAAGACCGAGTGGAAGAGATGTGCCATGATGCTTTGAGTGAGTTCGAAAAGCGGTGAATCGCTCGGATCGGTTCGGCCGTAGATCGGCACGAGCTCGTCGTACAAATCCTCTTTCATGAACGTCGCGGGACCCAAGTCTTCCGTCTGTGGTAGATCGATTAGCGGGTCCCGCCGGTGGCCCCATATTACTGTTCCGTGCCCTAGGACGCACAACGCGCGAATCACATCAAGGCGCGGGAGCAACTGATTGACGCGAATAAAGTGTTCTACGAGATCATCCCGATCCAGCCTAGGGTCGAGATCTGCTGCGACGATCGCCGAGAATAGGGGATTGGACCTGTAGTGCGTGCATGCGTTCCGGACGTCGTTTTCGACCAGTCTATCGAAAGGTGACGGTGGCCTGAACAGGCGATGGCATGTGACCGGAATCAAAGTTGTGCTCGTTGAATCCCTTTTCGTATTGAACGCGACTCAGGATCTCTCGCTCAATTTGATGACATCGTCTAAACAGGGCTTGTTCCAGCCTCTCGGATGGATGGCGTTTAGGCTGCCAACTGTCTACGTCAAGTGGCTCGCGTCGTGGACGCCGACTCCTGCGCTGTCTTGAGTTAGTACGAGGCATGTCCTCAGCCTCCCTGAGAAAGAACACATGAGTCCAGAGGTGGGCCGCTTTGGCGGCGGCCGGCGATCATGGCTAGCAGCCACGGACGACAGTGGACTGGTGCTCGCCCGGGGCGACGGGCGTATGTCATGACCTCGACGACTTCGTGAAGGATGTTCAGCTCGGAGCTTTCGTGAACGGCAGCCAGGAGCTGTCGCATCGAGGGCTCGTCATGCGGCGGGGCCTCAACAAGATCAGTGAGCCCTTTCCAACCTGATCTTGCAGCTCAGGATGGGTACGGCAAGTCCGGAAATCGATGAGGACGAGGCTCCAGGTAAGACAGCAGTCGACAAGCCCGATGCCCCGACAAGGAGCCTCGCCCGTGCTGTATCACCCATCCACGATCTCCTTGTCCAGCCGAACCCTGAACCACCTCGCCGACCGCATCCGCCGCACCGTGACCACAATCGATCTCGATGGCGGCGCCTCGATGCGGGCCGACAGGCACTGCTCGTTCTGGCCTACCTGCGCAACGGCGATACCTACACCAGGCTGGCCGCCGGCTTCGAGGTCGGTGTGGCCACCGGCTGAAACGCTGAGTCATCAACACGCGGGTCGCCAGTAACGTAAGGGTTTATGGCGCAGCCAGAGGCGTCGTCGGGCAACGGCGGGCAGGGCAGTGAAGGTCGTGGCGTCGAGGTCGTGGCGCTGGTGACGTCGGCGGGTGGCCTGGAGGCGTTGTCGGGCGTCCTCCGCGTTCTCCCGGCAGATTTTCCCGCCGCGATCGTCCTCGCCCAGCACCTCGGGGGGCAGGGCAGTGTGCTCGTCGACATCCTTGCCCGGCGGATCGGGCTTCCGGTGAAGTGGGCGTGCGAGGGCGGTCGGATCCAGCCGGGGATGGTGACGGTGTGTCCGCCGCGGTCGGCGCTCGAGGTTCTGCCTGATCGTACGTGCGCGCTGCGCCCGGCCGAGCGCGTGCAGACCGAGCGGCCGCTGGATGCGCTGCTGACGTCGATCGGGGACAGCTTCGCGGGCGCATCGCTCGCGGTGGTGCTGACCGGGATGGGCAGCGACGGCGCCGCGGGAGCCGCCGCCGTACGCGCCGCGGGCGGCCGGGTGATCGCGCAGAGCGAGGAAACGGCGGAGTTCCCGGCAATGCCGGCCGCCGCGGTGGCGGCGGGAGCGGTGGATCTGGTTTTGCCGCTGTACGACATCGGGCCGGCGCTGGTGGACGCCGCGCTGGGCCGGCGGCTGCCGTTGGCGTCGGACGAGACGCAGGCCATCCGGGCCACTTTCGGTGATGAGGGTGTGATGGCCGGGCAGGCGGCCCAGCTGGACTGGAGCCGGACGCCGCTGGGTCCGGTGTCGAGTTGGTCGCCGACGCTGCGGTCGGTCGTGCGGCTGATGATGGCGAGCCCGGAGCCCACGTTCGTGTTCTGGGGCGACGATATGCTGTGGCTCAGTAACGACGCCAGCCTCCTGTTCATGCCGGGGCGCGAGGGCAGCTTGCTCGGCCGGCCGTACGCGGAGGTGGTGCCTGAGGTCTGGGATGAGGTGCGCCCGCAGTATCAGCGTGTGTTGGACGGCGAAGCGCAGCAGTATCACTCGGTTCCCTACCTGTACATGCGTGACGGGCGGATGCAGAAGGTCTGGGTGCACGGCACGAACACGCCGATCTGGGAGCCCGACGGCACCGTGGGAGGCATCCATCGAGTGATCCACGAGCGCACCGACGAGGTCCTGGCGGCGCGGCGGCTCAGCGCGCTCGACGCCTTGGCGCAGGCACCGCGCGCCGATAGCCGGCGGGAGGCGCTCTCTGGCGCGGTCGAGATGCTGGGCGACGCGGCAGACGTGGTGTTCGCCGTCGCGTACCTCCTCGACTCGTCGTCGACGCGGGCCGGTCTGGTAGCGGCGGCCGGCGTGGAGCCCGGCGGCGCGCTGGCCCCGCGGGAGCTGCCGCTGCTGCCGGGCGCCGCATGGCCGTTGCACGAGGTGAGCGAACCGGTCGTCGTCGACGACCTGTCCTCGCGCTTCCCCGGCCATGTGGTCGGGACCGACCAGGTGACGCCCGGGGCCGCGTTCGTCCACCCGCTGCACGACGACGCGGAGGAGCGGGTGGTCGGGATGCTGATCCTCGGCGTTGATCCGTACCTGAACCTCGATGCCCGGTACCGGGAGTTTCTGATGCTGGTCGGGGACTCGGTCGAGGGGCGGATGGCGGACGCGCAGGCGCGGCATCGTGAGCGTCGGCGGGTGGAGCGGCTGGCGGAGCTCGACAGGGCCAAGACGGAGTTCTCTCGAACGTCTCGCACGAGTTCCGGACCCCGTTGACGCTGATGCTCGGTCCGCTCGACGCGCTCGTACGCGACGGCGGTGACGGGCTCTCGCCGCAGCAGCGGGCCGACATCGACCTGGTACGCCGCAACGCGCGGCGCTTGCAACGCCTCGTCGGTACCATGCTCGACTTCTCGCAGATCGAAGCCGGGCGTATGCGGGCGACGTTCGCGCCGGTCGATCTCGCCGAGCGCACCCGGGAGATCGTGGCGCAATTCGACAGTGCCGTCGGGCGGGCGGGGCTCGCGCTGCGCGTCGACCTCGGGGCGCTTCCGGCGCCGGTCTGGGTGGACGTGGAGATGTGGGAGAAGATCGTCTCCAACCTGCTGTCGAACGCGCTGAAGTTCACGTTCTCCGGCGAGATCGCGGTGTCGTTGCGCGGACTGCCGCACCACGCCGAGCTCGTTGTCCGCGACACCGGCGTCGGCATTCCCGAGGAGGAACTGCCGCACGTCTTCAAGCGCTTCCACCGCGTACGTGACAGCCGCGCGCGGACACACGAGGGTGCGGGGATCGGGCTCGCCCTCGTCGACGAACTCGTCCGCCGCCACCACGGCCGCGTCCGCGTCACCAGCACCGTGGGTAAGGGAACCACGTTCACCGTCTGGATCCCCTCGGGACGGCGTCCGGAACTGTCGGAAGTGCCGCCGCAGGTACCGGCCTCGACCGAGGTGGCGGCGGCAATGGCCGAGGAGGCGACACGCTGGGGTGAGGCTCCCGAGCCGGAGCTGTTCGCCGACGACGGCGCTGCCCGGCGGGCGCTCGGCGGGTACGCCCCGGCCGCCCGTGTTCTCGTGGCCGACGACAGCCTTGACATGCGCGAGTACTTGGCGCGGCTGCTGGCTCCGCACTGGCAGCTCGAGATGGCGTCGAACGGAACCGAGGCCCTGGCGCTCGCCCGCGCCGACCCGCCCGATCTGGTGCTCGCCGATGTCATGATGCCCGGCCTGGACGGTTTCGCGCTGCTGCGCGCGTTGCGCGAGGACGCGGATCTGCGCGCGGTCCCGGTCGTGCTGGTCACCGCGCGCGCCGGGGAGGAGGCGGCGATCGAGGGCCTCCTGGCGGGCGCGGACGACTACGTCGTCAAGCCGTTCTCCGCCCGCGAGCTGATCGCCCGCGTCGGCGGACAGCTGGAACTCGCCCGTGTGCGGCGGCGCGCGGCCGAGCTGAACGCCTTCCGGATCGGCCTGTCCGACGCGCTGCGGGCGCTCGGCGATCCGCTGGAGATCCAACAGACGGCCTGCCGGATGCTCGTCGAGCAGCTCGGCGCCGACCGGGCCCGCTTCGTGGAGGTCGACCAGGCCGCCGGCGAGCTGATCACCATGGGCGGCTACGCGGTCGACGGGATGCCCGGCGGATTCGGCCGCTACCCGCTGAAGGACTACCAGCCGCTCGCCGAGGCGATCCTCGCCGGCCGCCGGCTGGCGATCGAGGACACCCAGACCGACCCGCACGTCGCCGACATCAGCCCGGCCCTGGCGAAACTCCAGATCGGCGCGCAGCTCGTCCTACCACTCGTACGCGGGCAAGGATCGACCGTCGCCCTCGCGGTCCACCAACGCTCGGCCCGTTCCTGGACGGCCGAGGAGATCGCGATCGCCGAAGAGGCCGCCGGACGCGCCTGGGCCGAGGTGCAACGGACCCGCGCCGAGACCGCCCTGCGCGACAGCGAGGAACGCATGCGCCTGGCCATCCGCGCCACCCGCATGGTCACCTGGGAATGGATCCCGTCCGAAGACCGCATCACCACCAGCGACAGCTTCGCCGACGTCTACGGCCTACCCGCCCTCGCCGGGGCCGAGCAGGGCTTCGCCCTCGTGCTCCCCGAGGACGCCACCCGGCACCTCGACAAGGTCCGCGCCATCGCCGCCGAGGGCGGCGCCTACCGATCCCAATTCCGAATCCGACGCCCCGACAACAACCAGATCGTCTGGCTCGAAGAGCGCGCCGAAGCCAAGACCGGCCCGGACGGAACCATCGAAAAGGTCATCGGGGTCACCCTCGACATCACCGCGCCCCAGCACCCCGAGCAGGAAACGCACCTTGGCACCGAGTGCGGTACGCCGCCGGCAACATGCTGATCACCATTGAGAGCCCTTTCCATCGTGACCAGCACGACCACGATGGAAAAGGGCTTGGTTAGGTAAGTGATCACATCTACGTAGGTGCTGTGTAGTAGGTGACCTGCAAGGGAGTCAGGTACACCCTCGGTAAGCTGCCCGCTGCGCACGCGATCTGGCTTGCTGCTGGCGTCGTCCTCCGGAGTTTCCGTGGATCGACGAGAACGGACCGGTTTTCCCGAGCTGACGTCTTACGCGCCAACCGGTGCTGACAGCAACCGGCCCGGACAACGGCGGCCGGGCCGATGCCATGGCGGTTGGGGTTGAGCGGCTTCCGCGGGATACCGGCTCAGTAGCACCGGAACGTCGGATGCTGCGACGTCAGATAGATGGCCACCACGGCGCCGATCCCGCCGAGCAGCACGGTGATGGTCGTCATCGTGACGAGCCTCGCCCGCCTGGCACGTGGCAGCAGACCCCACCACGCCAGCCACGGTATCGCCATGGATGCACAGAAGCCGGCGCCGCACAGAAGCAGCATGCCGGCGTCTGCCGGTGGTGACCTCTTGAAACAGGCGAACATGATCTCGATCCATGCGTACAGGATCGAGGACATTGCGCCGAGGAGCCCTGAGAGCACCAATACGACCACGAGGATGACCCGAGCGGCCCGGGGCATGCCTTGCAGCCGACGGGATGTCGCCATGGTTCACCTCGTCGTCACCGCGGCCCCGCAGCGGCCGGAGTGTGCTGGGGTCCGTGGGTGTTCCATCGGCATTCCGGCGGGCGGGTGAAGAACTTCGAGCAAGATCAGATACGCCGACCGAGGAGAACTCGCCGGACATCCATGGACGCCAGTTGAACGTCAGAGCAGTCGGAGCCGACGAGTCGGCGAATCAGAACACGGCAGCCTCCAAACCTCGGCCGATCAAGACGCCGTCTCGGCACTGTCGGTGTAGGCCGCGCCGCCGGCTGCGGCTCGCGCAGCCTGCTCGATCATGGCCCGGTGCGCCGCACGGGCCGCAGTGTCGATCTGCTCCTCGTACTCAGCCATCACCCCGGTCCGGCCGTCGAGTTGCTCGCGCAGGATGTCGGCGTGGCCGGCATGCCGGGCGGTCTCCTCCAGGACGTGGACCATGATGGTGAACAGCTTGACGTCGGGCCGCGACCACCACGGCACGTGGCCAGGCGCGTCGATCGGAAGCTCCGTGATCGTCGCGTCCGCATGCCGCCAGACACGCTGATAGAAGCCGATGATCTGTTCGCGGGTCTCCTCCGGGGTCACCCACAGGTCGCGGTCATCCGCGTCCTGCCATCGCCCCAGCGGCTCCGGGAGCTTGCGGTCGAATACCTCACCGAAATACCAGGCCTCCACGGTCGCCAAGTGCTTCACCAGGCCAAGGAGATTGGTTCCCGTCGCGGTCAGGGGACGCCGGACGTCGTACTCGGACAGGCCGTCGAGCTTCCAGACCAGCGCCTCACGGATCGCCTTGAGCTGGCCGTGCAGGTAGTCCTTCGCAAAATCATCGATCACGGGCACGAGCCTGCCACGCGACAGCAAGGAAGCCGCCCGACCTGCCT
The DNA here is from genome assembly GCF_014648355.1 of Couchioplanes azureus. Lineage (GTDB taxonomy): Bacteria > Actinomycetota > Actinomycetes > Mycobacteriales > Micromonosporaceae > Actinoplanes > Actinoplanes azureus. The sequence continues at coordinate 26,072 of NZ_BMQY01000010.1, read as the reverse complement.
CCAGTGCCATTGACGGCGACAACGACGGATGATCTTCGCCCACGTGATGCGCTGCTGGTGGGCGCGGCAGGTTTCGCACCTGCGACCCCTTCGCTCGTAGGTCTTGTGCGGCTCGTTCGTTACGTCCACACCCGGGCCGAGAACTCGGAACGCACCCGGGCGGCGTTCGACAGCCTCATAACTTCGCGGTCCTGGATACTCGGATGTCAGAGGTCGGCACCGACGGTACGTTCCTGGTGTGCACCAGGAGCCGGCGTTGACGAGCGCCGATCGGCGAATCCGAGTCGAGGCGTTGAACACGCTGGTAGACCTGGCGAGAAACGGCGACGACGGCGCAGTGCAGGCGCTTCGCGGCATCGTGACCGGCTACCGAGGATTCGATCCGGAGATCTACTCCCGAGCACTCAACCAGCTCTGGCTGTTCGGCGACGACAGTCTGACGGATGCCTTGCTGGCGGCCCTGGACGACGAGGCGTACGGGTGCCAGCCGTGGGCGGCGAACGCCTGCGGGCACTTGGGTGTCACCGCAGCTGAGCCGCTACTGACCGGCCTGCTGCGCCACCCGGACGGTCCTGTCCGCGAGGCGGCCTGCCGGGCTCTGGGTCAACTGCGGGTCGTCACTGCCGTGGAGCCCCTGGCTCGTCTGTTGGACGACGGCGCGGAGTTCGTCCGGGCCGCCGCCAGCGATGCGTTGGCCGACATCGGCGGCCGGGAGGCGCTGGAGCACCTCTGGTCGGCACTCCGGTCACGGCGCCGGCGCGCGGGATATCTGGCGGCCGCGCTGGCGCGGTTCGGCCCGGGTGTCCTCGATCGACTGGTGCAGGCGGCCCAGGACCCGGACCCGGACATGCGGTACTGGGCGGCCAGGGCGCTGGGATCAACCGGGGCCGACCGCGCCGGTGCCGTACTCACGGATCTGGCCGCAGGCGATCACGCGAGGACGACCTCCGGAGCAGCTGTCAGCACGGCGGCCAAGCGAGGGCTGAAGACACTCCGCCGGCTGCAGGAGCACCGACTCGCAGAGCAGTTCGCGGTGTCGAGCGAGGACGGGCTCGTGCCTCCCACAGCGTCAGCCGGTGAGCTGGAATCGAGTGCGTGACGCAACCCCGAGCTTTTCCGCCGAGGACGGCGTCCATATCGGGTTGTCTGGTCCCGGAGTCTGCGGCAGCCTTCACCGGATGATCGAGACGCGTGTGCTGAGCCAGGACGACTGGAGAATCTGGCGGGAACTACGGCTGGTCGCGCTCGCGGAGGCGGGCTATGCGTTCGGCTCCCAGCTGGCGGACTGGCAGGGTGACGGTGACCGCGAGGAGCGGTGGCGCGGCCGGCTGGCCATCCCCGGCTCGCACAACGTCGTCGCGGCGATCGACGGGCAGGTCGTGGGAATGGCGAGCGGGGTGCCGACCGGCCAGGACCGGGTCGTCGAGCTGATTTCGATGTACGTGGCGCCGCAAGGGCGGGGCCGCGGCGTGGGCGATCATCTCGTACGCATGGTGGAACAGTGGGCCCGGCGGGCCGGCGCGGAAACCCTACGGCTGGCCGTGGTGGAGGGTAACGAGCAAGCTCAGGCGCTCTACCGGCGATGCGGCTTCGGTGACACGGGTGAGCTCGGCGACCTCATGCCCGACGGCGTACGCCGGGAGCGCATCATGGCCAAGAACCTGGGAGAACGGGAGGGGACGGCCGTGGAGAAGCACGACGGTCTGGAGCGCTTCGTGTCGGCGCAGGAGCCGATCTACGACCGTGCGCTGGCCGAGCTGCGGGCCGGCACCAAACGCAGTCACTGGATGTGGTTCGTGTTTCCGCAGATTGCCGGGCTCGGCTTCAGTCCGGCGGCGCGGACGTACGCCATCCGCGACCTGGCCGAGGCCGGCGCGTACCTGGCCCATCCCGTGCTCGGCCCGCGCCTGACCGAATGCGCGCAGGCGCTGCTGACGGTGGAGGGCCGTACGGCCCGGGAGATTCTCGGCCATCCCGACGACCTGAAGCTGCGGTCCTCGATGACGCTGTTCGCCCGGGCCGCGGACGACGCCGCGGTGTTTCAGGCCGTGCTCGACAAGTACTACGGCGGCGAGCCGGACCCCGCGACCCTGGAGCGGATCCCGGCGGCCGGCTCCGCCTAGGCTCCGCGCTCCACCCGGTGGTCATCGGCGAACGACCGCTGTCGCTGTGCCTGCGATGACCAGGACGAGCGCGGCGACGTACATCGGGGCCGCCAGTCCCCATGCCGCGGCGAGCACACCACCCAGGAGAGCGCCGAACGTGGCGGTGCCCGTGCCGAAGAGGCGGAACACCGAGACGACGCGGCCCAGGAGCTCGTCCGGGGTCCCCTCCTGCCGGGCGGAACCGATGACGACGCTGCCGATGGCGGCCACCGCGCCGAGCAGAGCGAGCATGAGGCCGGTGAACCAGATGGTGCGGACCGCCGCGATTCCCGTCCAGGCCAGTGCCTGGCCGAGGCAGGCGATGCTCAACAGCGGCAGGTACGGCAGGCGGCGCGTCAGCGGCTTCGCCCACCATCCCGCGAGGACGCCGCCGACGGCGGTGATCGCCAGCAGGGCGCCGTAGCCGGCCGGCGGCACGTGCAGCGACTGACCCGCGTACAGCACGAACGTCGCCATGGCGATGCTGAATGCGCCGTTGTTCGCGCAGGTGCTCACGACGAGCGTACGGAGTGTTCTCCGGCGCCACACGTAGGCGAAGCCTTCGCGGATCGCGGAGCCGAGGCCGGCCCGAGGAGTCGCCAGGGGAGTCGTCTCCGGAAGCCGCCTCACCAGGATTGCCGAGAGAAGAAAGGACAAGGCGTCGAGGACGAACGGCAGCATCCGGGCGGCGGCGAAGAGCGCCGAGCCCAGGGCCGGCCCGGCCAGCGACCGGCCGGCGGTGTCCAGCGCCCAGAAGCGGCCGTTGACCTGCGTCAGGGCCACCTTGTCCCGACCCACGACGGCGGGGATCATGCCCTGCGCCGAGCTGTCGAAGAAGCACTGACCGATGCCCAGCAGCAGCACCGCGGCGGCGAGGACGACGACGGTGGCGTGGCCGGTGCTCAGCAGCACCACGAAAACGGCGAGGACGACGGCACGGGCCAGGTCGCTGGCGACCATCACCCTGCGTCGTGGCCAGCGATCGACCAAGGCGCCCGCCGGGAGCCCGAAGAGAAGCCAGGGAAGAGCGGCACTCGCGGACACGACCGACAACGCGACGGGGTCTGTGGTCAGCGTCGCCGCCAGGAGGGGAGCGGCGACGGCGAAGGCGCCGTCGCCGGTCACCGACACCGCCGTGGCGGCGAGGAGCGGTGCGATGTCGTGAGCCGACCCGGCCGCGGGGGTGGAACTCGCCCCGCACGCCGCCGGTGTCACGGACTGCCGCTGCTCCGATGGCGGCGTCATGTCCCGCTAGCCGGCCAGGTCGTCGATCTCGAACTCCTCGGCCTTGACCCCGGCGAGGAATGCGGTCCACTCGCCCTGCGTGAAAGTCAGCACCGGTCCGGCAGGATTCTTCGAGTCGCGTACGCCGATGAACCCGTCGGCGAACGCCACTTCGACGCAGTTGGTGTCCCAGCTGACGTTGCTCTTGCGCCACCGGGCGGCGGTGAAGTCCGGACGTCCCATGGCTTGCCCTCCTCTCGCATGGACATTCATCGCTGTGCTGACCATAGGCGTGGTGACCGGCGAGATGGTTGTCGGCATTGTGACGACAAGGGCTCTGTCACGGGCCGAATCTAGATCGTGCGTACGACATAGCCGACGACGTCGCGGACGACCGGCTCGTAGGCGGATCTCGGCTCGCTTGCCCAGCCGGCGACCGCCCAGGTGGCGAGCCGGAAGATGGTGGCGCGGACCAGGAGCTGACCCCACTCCGGCAGGTGTGACCAGCGCAGCGCGGCGTCGAAGCCGGCGCCGTGCCAGACCATCGCGTCCACCACGGCCACCGCGCTGGCCCAGGCGGGCGGCCGCCAGTAGGCCGACCAGTCGATCACCGCCGGGGGCAGGCCGTCCGCGAAGAGGATGTTGCCCAGCAGGTCGGCGTGCACGATCTGGTCGGGCAGGTGCACCGGGCGCCGGACCGCGAGCAGCCTGCCGAGCAGCGGTCCGGCATCGCCTGCGGGCTCGGCCCCGGTGGGCCCCCAGGCGAGCTTCTCCCCGTACGCCCAAGGGTCGGATCTTGTGTCCAGGAAGGCCGGCCGCGGCAGGTGGGCGACCGCCTCGTGGAAGGCGGATCCGGTGCGGATGACGTCGTCGACGCGGCGTTGATCGGGTTGGCCCGCGACCGCGCAGGCCGCTTCCCAGCCGTCCGCGAGCCAGTCACCGGTCGTGGCGCGGATCGGGCGGGCGATGCGGAAGCGCGGCGATTCGGGCAGTGTCGCGAGGATCTCGCAGCGCCAGCGGACGGCGTCGTCGCCTTCCGCCGGCTTGAGGACCACGTCGCCGGCGCGCCAGGTGCCGCCCTTGCCGCCGGTGAGGCGTACGGGGTCCGTGGTCGCGCCGAATGCGCGCAGGACCTCGGCCGGCGGGCGTCGATCTTCCATAGGATCATTGAAGCGCTCGATGGAGGGATCCGCGGCGACCTGGGCGAACCGCCCGCTAGCCTGGCGCCGTGGATATCCGTGCCGCCATCGCCGACGAGCGCCGCCGCATCGCCGACCTGCTCGACTCGCTGGAACCGGACCAGCTCGACAAACCGAGCCTCTGCGGCGAGTGGACGGTCAAGGAAGTGGCCGGTCACCTCCTCGCGGCGGTGGACAAGCCGCCCGTACCGCTGCTGCCGCTGCTGGCCCGCAACGGGTTCCGCCTGCACCGGGCGAATGCGCAGCTCGCGGTGCTGACGGCGGCGCGGCCGGCGGCGGAGCTCGCCCAGGCTCTCCGCGACAAAGCAGACCATCCTTTCAAACCCCCATTCGTCGGGTACGAGGGTCAGCTCACCGATCTCCAGGTGCACGGCCAGGACATGCGCCGTCCGCTGGGCCTGCCCCACGACCTGCGTCCCGAACGGCTGAGGGCGTCGCTGGAGTTCCTCACGGGCGGGCGGGCGTACGGCTTCACGCCGCGGCGGCGGGTGGCCGGACTGCGCTTCGAGGCGTCCGACCTGGACTGGTTCTCCGGAGTGGGACCGCTGGTGGCGGGCCCGGCGGAGGCGCTCATGATGGCGATGTGCGGGCGCGGGGTGGCGCTGAGCGAGCTCGGCGGGCCCGGAGTGCGCGTCCTCGACAAGCGCATCGCTCGCTGACCGGTGTCGCGTAGGCGACAGGGCGGCGCAGACCCGCCGGAAACTGTCGGTGCCTCGCCCTACGGTCGTCCCATGGAAGCCAACGCATACGCGCCGGAACTGGACCGGCGCCCACACACCCACCTGGACCGGCATTTCCTGTCCGGCGACAACGCCTACCACCTGATCGCTTCGGGTACGGGCGACGACCGCATCAGACTGACCGTGACGGGCTGGGGCCCCGGTGGAGAGGTGGTGAGCGAGCTCGGCGGAGGGATCTCGCCCGCCGACCTCCCCGCCGTGACCGAGGCCCTCGCCTCCACTCTGTCGGGCCTCACCGCCCTGCGCGCCAGGCGCGGCACGCCCCGGGCGGCCGAACGCAAACCCAGGCGGTATCCCAACCTCGGCGTCCGCTGGTCCACGGAGGACGACGAACGCCTCGTGGCGCGCTACCGGGAGGGGGCCTCCGACCGGGAGCTGATGGAGGAGTTCGGGCGCAGCCGGGGCGGCATCCGGGCGCGGCTGGAAGGCCTCGGCGAGGTCGCACCGGAGGCCGGCCCGCGACATCGCACCGTCGACCACCCGGCGACCGAGGAGGTGGCGGCACGGGCGACATGAGCGAGCGGCCGGGCGGTCCGGCACCGGCCGTCCGGGCGTGCGTACCCGGCCGCGCCCGCCGTTCGTCGCGCGCGGGCACGGCCGTGGCCGTCAGCTGTGGCGTGCGGGTCCGGCCGGGCCGCCGGTTGCGGCAATCGGGTGCGGCCGTGGTCGCTGCCTCGTGGTGCCGGTGCGGCCGCCGGTTGTGAGGTGCGGGTGCGGCCGGGCCGCTGTTGTCGCGTGCGGGTGGCGCCTGGCTGCCGCCTGTGGCGCCGCGAGCGGGGTCGTGGCTGCCGCCTGTGGCGCCGCGAGCGGGGTCGTGGCTGCCGCTTGTCGGTGGGTCGGCCGGGTCTGCTCGCTGTGTGTGCCGGCACGGGCTGCGCCCGTTGCTCTGGCAGGTGACGCATCGGCCGCCATATCGTCCGTGTCGGTCTTGGCGGAGGCGTTTTCACCGGGCGTGCCGGGGGCACAGACGGCGAGACGCATGCCACTAGTCATGATCGTGAGCTCGTCATGGATCGTTGACCAGGCGTCGGGTGTCGAACGGGGTGGGAGGCGCGCACGGTGAACGTCGTCATCGACGGCCGGTTCATCCTCGACGAGGCAGATCTGCACCGCCGGCTGGCCGGTGCGCTCGGATACGGGCCGTACTACAGCCATGACCTGAGCGACCTCGGTCGGCGGCTCGCGGCCGGTGATCCGCGGCCGCTCCAGCTGGTGTGGACCTACGCCGGAAGCTTGCGGCTGGCGCTCGGCCTCGAGCTCTACGAGCGGTACGTGCGGACCCTGGAGGAGATCGAGGCGACGGACGCCGGGCGCGGCTGGAACGAGCGCTTCATCTTCCGCGTCTTCGAGTAGGCCTCCTTCCGTAGCGTGGTGAGCTGCTTTCCCCGGGGCGGATGCCGCCGGCCGCCGGTGCCCCACCATGCCGCGATGCCGTCCACCCTGAGCCATGGGACGGGGCTGAGCCACTGAACGGCCGCTGAGCCAGGGGACGGCCGCTGAGCCACTGAACGGCCGCTGAGCCACTGAACGGCCGCTGAGTCACTGAAGGCCGCTGGGCCCCGCGGGGCGGCCGCTGAGCAGGGGACGGCCGCTGTCACAGGGTGTCGCCGTCGGCGGTGTCCATCAGGCGGCGGACCCCGACCGGCTGGCACAAAGGTGTGCCACCCGGGCCCGGGACCTGGGAGATGCGGCCCGCGATCTCGACGGCCCGGGTCTCCGACTCGACGTCGACGAGGTGGAAGCCGGCCAGCACCTCGCCGGGCTCGGCGAACGGGCCGCCGGTGACCACGGGCGTCGTGCCGTCCGACGTGACCACCTTGGCTAGCTCCGGGCCGGTGAGTGCGTGCCCGTCGACATACTCGCCGCTCGCCACGAGTTCCCGGTGGAGGGCGGCCTGGTAGTCCATGTGTGCCTTGATCTCCTCCGGCTTCCACCCGGAGATCGAGGCGCCCTTCCGCTCGGAGGTCGGGGTCTCCTTCCGCTCGGAGGTCGGGGTCTCCTTCCGCCCGGAGATCGAGGCGTCCTTCCACTCGGAAGCCGGGGCGTCCTTGGGCCCCGAAGTCGGGGCCTGGTTGAGCCCGGAGATCGGGGCGCCGGTGACGCCGTGACAGGTGACCGTGAGCAGGTATTTCATGCGGCTTCTCCGTCCTGCTGCCGCGCCGGGGATGCGGCGCGGTCTCTCTGGGACGGAACCACCGGCGGCTTCTCGACATCGGTCACCGGCACGACGGCGACCGGGCACTGCGTCCCTGGCCGCTGGGCTGTTGGGAAGGGGCGTGGGTGCGCCCTGGCTGGGCTGTGGGGAAGGGGGTCGGGTGCATCTTGGCTGGGCTGCTGGGAAGGGACTCGGGTGCATCCCGGCTGGGCCGCGGGGAAGGGCTCGGGTGCACCCTCGCTGCACCCCGGCCCGGCTCAAGTCCGGTCACCCCCACCCGATCCTTCTGGCACCTGCGGACGGCTCCGCAGGTGAGCGGGCCCGGCCGTACCCCCTCGGCGGCCGGGTCCGCTCAGCTACCAGGGCAGCGGGCCGGAAGGGGTGCGCCGTGACCGGACTCCAGGGCCTCTTCGTCGGGGCCGACCACGAGAAGATCGTCGTGTCCCCGTACCCGATCCGGATGCGGACCGGGCGCGCCCGGCGGGTGCGGCAGGGTTCGGTCACCGAGGTCGTGCCGGTGCTGCCGAGCGGGCGCAGCCGCGAGCAGCGGGTGCGGTTCTCGTCGCAGCTGTCGCTGGTGCTGCTGGTGCTCTCCGCCGTTCTCAGCGCCCTGGGCATTCCGTGGTGGGCCGCGGCCGCCGGGTCGCTGGCCCTGGTCACCGTCGTCAGCGTGCAGCAGGCCCGGGCGGCGCGGAAGGGCACGCTTGCGCTTCCCCGGGGCGAGGACTCGGTCGTCCTGCATGCCGGCGAGGAGCGGGCCGCCTACGGGCGGGCGCTGGTCGTCGCCCGGCGGGTGCGGGGGACCTGGCCGCAGCTGCGGCACATGATCGACGCGGAGGACGCCGATCGCAGCCTCACCGCCGCCCTCCGCGAGCTTGCCGCGATCATGAACCGGCGGCAGCAGATCCGCCGGCTGCGCGAGGAGCTCGGCGCCGCCGCCGACCACAACCTGCCCGCCGACAGTCCCGCCGTGCAGGCCCTCGCCGAGCAGCGGCTGCGGGTGGAGGGGCTGTGGCGGTCCTCGGCCGCCGCCGCCAACCGCATTCTGGCGAGCATCAACGCCGCCGCGCTCGCGGGCGAGAACCTCATCCGTGAGCAGCGGGTCGGCGAGACGGCCCGGGAGGCCGAGCTGGCGATCTCGCGCCTGGCCGTCGCCGGTGCGGCGCCCGCCGACTCCGGCCCCGAGCTGGCCGAACGGACCGCGGCCGTGATCGCCGCCTACCGGGAACTGGCCGCCGGCCACCAGCACTGACGGCGCCCCGGGACGGCACCGGACAGGACGGCAGAATCGCCCTCATAAGCGGCATATGGCCCGAACGGGCTCAAGGTCGGATCGCGCGGGTGGCACAGTGATGTGCCGTGACGGCAAACGACGACGTCCTCGCCGCGGTCGGTCCCCGGCTGCGGGCGTTGCGGCGGGAGCGCGGCACCACCCTCGCCGGCTTGTCCGAGCTCACCGGCATCTCGGTCAGCACCCTTTCCCGCCTGGAGTCCGGCCGGCGCCGGGCGACCCTGGAACTCCTGCTCCCGCTGGCCCAGGCCTACCGGGTCCCGCTCGACGAGCTGGTCGGCGCGCCCGCCACCGGCGACCCGCGGATCTACGCGCGGCCGGTGAAGCACCGCAGCGGCCAGACGATCATCCCGCTCAGCCGGCAGGCGACCGGCCTGCAGGCGTTCAAGATGATCATTCCGGCCGGTCCGCCGAAGAAGCCGGACCCGCAGACCCACGAGGGGTACGAGTGGCTGTATGTCCTCACCGGGCGGTTGCGAATCGTCCTCGGCGAGCACGACCTGATCCTGCCCGCGGGTGAGGCCGCCGAGTTCGACACCCGGGTCCCGCACTGGTTCGGCAGCGCGGCCGGGGACGCCGTCGAGATTCTGACAATTTTCGGACCGCAAGGGGAGCGCATGCACGTGCGGGCACGGCCCCACCGTGGACAAAGCTCTCCGTAATTACGCCTTCACCGGTTTGGGTGACTAGTCTACTGCCAAGTAGGCACATACCTTGGCTGCTGACATGAGTACCCTCGGTCGCACCCACCCGTCGTCCGCTGCCAGGCTCGAGGGCCCGGCGGCCGACAGTGGACGGCCGGCGTCCCGGCCGCTGGGCTCAGGCCGCCCGGCGGGCCGTGGACATCTGGCGGGGCACGGTCGCGGTGACTCTCCGTTGTGGTCGCCGGCCGAGAGTGTCCAGTGCGTCCAGCAGCACGGCCTGCACGGTGTGCGAGGCGGGCAGGTGCCAGCCGGTCTGTTCCGGGGCGACGGCCCAGCGCACCGGCCCCTGTGGTGTCCGGCTCGGCGCCGCCGGGATCCACGAGCCGCGACCGTGCCGCAGAACGTCCAGGCAGGACGCGAGCTCCGGGCGCAGGTCCTCGCCGGGGCGTACCAGGAACAGCCACCGGCCCGTCGGGGTGACCACGACCGGGCCGCGGGCGTCGCCGCGCTCCGGGCCGATCACGTCCGTGTGCAGCCGGACGGCGCCGAGGACCCGCAGGCCGACAGGGGCCGGCACCTCGATGGCGTCGAAACTCCACCCGGTCGCCAGCAGCACCGTGTACGGGCGTTCCCGCCACCACCGGGCGATCCGTTCGGGATCCGTGGCGGCCTCGTCCTCCCAGCACTCGATCGCGGGATGACACCCCATGATCGGGCAGCCGGGCCGGCCGCAGGTGAACCGGTCGCCGGTGAGGTAGGCGCCCGGCGTCACCGCCCAGCCGCGGGCGGCGTAGCGCAGTGCCGCCCGGCGCAGGCGCAGCCGATCGATCGTCGCCCATGGGCCGATCGGCTGCCGGATGCTCCACTGCATGGTCGGAATACCCCCGATTCGCCGACTCCCGCCGCTATATCAGCCGGAGTTGCCGTCACCAAGCACGACACGCTTCGTTGGTTCGGTCAGGTCACGCACTGCAAGTTGCATGAGAAACTACGAGCAACGGTGGGCAGGCGATCACACAAGCTGTGCGATCAGCACAGACGGGTGAGGTCCACACTGCCGGATGAAACACCGGGTGCTCACCGGCGGGGGTCGCCGGGTGAGTTTGGGGAGGCACCGTGGACGAGCTGCCGATCGGCCGTCGAGTCGCCTACTGGCGCGGCCGGCGCAAGATGTCCCAGCAGGTCTTCGCGGACCGGTTGGGCAAGTCCAAGAGCTGGGTCGACAAGGTGGAGCGAGGGGTCCGCCGGCTCGACAAGTTCTCCGTCGTCTACGAGATCGCCGACGTGCTCGCCATCGACGTCCAGCTGCTGCTGGGCAAGGACGTCGAGCGGCGGCCGGAGACGCAGAACTGCATCGACCAGGTCGAGGTCGAGGAGATCCGCGCCGCCCTGGAGCGGTACGACCAGATGAGCGCGTTCTTCCACCCCGTACCGCAGGCGCCGCCGCTGACCGAGATGCGCAAGGCGGTCAGCCACGCCTGGCTGACCTACCAGCACGCGAAGTACGGCGTGCTGGCGCGCAAGCTCCCGCAGCTGCTGCGGGACGCGCAAGCGGCGGACAGTGCCCACGCCAGCGGCGACGAGGCCCGCGACGCGGCGCACCTGCTCGGCCAGGTGTACCAGATCGCCTCGTCGGCGCTGCGCAAGGTCGGCGAGCACGAGCTGTCCTGGCTGGCCGCGGACCGCTCGATCGCGGTCTCGCAGCGGGCCGGCGACCAGCTGCTCGCCGGGATGGCCAGCCACCGGGTCGGCATGGCGCTGCTCTCGCTCGGCCGGGTGCGCTCGGCCCTCGAGGTCAACGTCAACATCGCCAACCGGCTCGCCCCGACGACTCCGGAGGCGGCCACCCCGGAACGGCTCTCCGTGTACGGGCTGCTGCTGCTGACCGGCGCGATGGCCGCGGCCCGTATCGGCGACAGCGCGACGGTGCGTGACCTCGTCAACGGCGCGGAACAGGCGGCGGGCGCGCTCGGCGGCGATTTCAACTACTACTGGACTTCATTTGGGCCCACTAATGTGGAGTTGCACCGAGCGGCAGCCGCGGTCGAGCTCGGCGACGGCGGCAAGGCAATCGAGACGCACCTGAATATCGACCTGGCCGCGTTCGCCGCGATGCTGCCCGAACGGCGGGCGCACCACTACCTGGACATCGCGCGCGGCTACACGCAGCTCGGCGACGTGGAGAAGGCCAGCGAGATGCTGCTGGAGGGCGACCGGCTCGCCCCCTCGGAGATCCGCTGCCGCCCGCTGGCCCACGAGGTCATCTCCGATGTGCTGCGACGCACCAGGGGCACCCCGCCGGCGCCCATCGCGGAGCTGGCCGAACAGATGGGAGTCGGCGTATGAGGTGGATTCTGCGGTGATAAGTGCCAATCCCGCACCGGGCGTGCTGTACGTCCTGGTGTGCGGTTCGCCGATCGCCCGGGACGTGGGCGTGCTCGTGGACCTGGCCCAGCGCGACGGCTGGGAGGTCTGTGTGGTCACCACCCCGGACGGGCGCAAGTTCGTCGACGCGGCCGCCCTGCACGCCCAGACCGGGCATCCCGTACGCAGTTACTACAAGAACCCCGGTGACGAGGATCTGCTCCCGCCGGCCGACGCGATGATCGTGGCGCCGGCGACGGTGAACACGGTCAACAAGTGGGCGGCCGGCATCACCGACACGCTCGTGCTCGGCCTGCTGGTCGAGGGGTACGGCTTCGGCATCCCGACCGTCGTGGTGCCGTACACGAACAAGGTCATGGCGATGCATCCGACGCTGCACGACAGCATCGCGAAACTCCGCAACTGGGGCGTCCAGGTGCTGCACGGCGACGATGTCGTCCGGCTCGGCGGCCCCGGCCAGAACGATCGTTTCCGCAGCCAGTTCCCGTGGCGCCGGGCGTTGCAGGCGCTGCACACCCGGTTCGACACCGAGACCCGGGTCGAGCCGGGAGCCCGCTCCTGAGGCCGTGGCGGACCCGGCGCCGGCGGCGGCCGGAGCCGGCAGCCGTGTGAGGCCGGGATCGGATACCGAGGCTGGGTAGAGTTGGCGGCCGTGACCGACACCGCCCTTGCGCCACCCACCGTCCGTGAGGTGATGGCTGCCCTCGATGCCCGATATCCACGGGTCTGGGCCGAGCAGTGGGACCGGGTGGGCCCGGTTCTCGGCGACTTCGACCGGCCGGTCGAGACGATCCTCTGCGTCGTCGACTGCGTGCCGGAGACGGTCGAGGAGGCGGTGGACGCCGGCGCCGCGCTGATCGTGGCGCATCACCCGCTGCTGCTCAAGGGGGTCTCCTCGGTCGCGCCCGACACCTACAAGGGCCGGATCGTGCACCGGTTGATCAAGGCCGACATCGCGCTCTACGTCGCCCACACCAACGCCGACGTGGCCAACCCCGGCGTCTCCGACGCCCTCGCCGCCCGGCTCGACCTGGTCCTGCCGCGCCCGCTGGTGCCGGCCGCGCCGGGCAGCCCGGCGGAGGGCGGCGGCCGGGGCGCCGGCCGGGTCGGGGAGCTGGCGACCCCGATGCGCCTGGCCGACCTCGCGACCTTCGTCGCCCGCCGGCTGCCCGCCACCGCCGCGGGCGTCCGCGCCGCCGGCGACCCCGACCGCGTCGTGCGCACCCTCGCGGTGAGCGGGGGAGCGGGCGACTCGTTCCTGCGGGACGCCACCGCCGCCGGCGCGGACGCGTACCTATGTGCCGACCTGCGCCACCATCCCGCGAGCGAGCACCTCGCCGCCGGCGGTCCCGCCCTGCTCGACGTCGCCCACTGGGCGAGCGAACGGCCCTGGCTCGACGAGGTCGCCGGGTGGCTGCGCGCGCAGTTCGGCGTCACCGCGCTCGTGTCCGATCTCGACACCGACCCCTGGACCGTGCACGCGGTCAGCCCCGACAAGGAGAACCATCTGTGAAGGCCGCCCCGGAAGCCCAGCGTCGCCTGCTCGACCTGCAGGGCATCGACACCGCGCTCAACCAGCTCGCGCACCGCCGCCGCTCGCTGCCCGAGCTGGCCGAGATCGAGGCCGTCGCCCGCGAGCTGTCCGCGCTGGAGGACGAGCGGGTCCGGGCCCAGGTCGCCGTCGACGACCTGGACCGCGACATCGCCCGCTTCGAGAAGGACATCGAGCAGGTACGCGCCCGCAAGGACCGCGACCAGGCCCGGCTCGAGGCCGGTGGCGCGCTGCGCGAGATCGAGGGGCTGCAGCACGAGCTGGCGACGCTGAACCGCCGCCAGTCCGAGCTCGAGGACGCCGAGCTCGAGCTCATGGAGCGCCGGGAGACCGCGGAGCAGGTCCTCGACGAGGTCAGGAAGCGGATCGCCGAGGCGTCCGCGCGCCGGGAGGCGGCCGAGGCCCGGCGCGACGAGGCGTACGCCGAGATCGGCAAGGAGCAGGAGTTCAAGACCCAGTCCCGGGCGCCGCTCGCCGCGGACCTGCCGCCGGACCTGCTCACGCTCTACGACAAGATCCGCGAGGAGACCGGCCTCGGCGCCGCGCTGTTCCGCGCCGGGCGCTGCGGCGGCTGCCGCATCGAGCTGTACGGCGCCGACCTGGCCCGGGTGAAGTCCGCCGCCGCCGACGAGGTGGTGCGCTGCGAGGAATGCCGGCGGATCATGGTCCGTACGGCGGAGTCCGGACTGTGAGCGACCGGGTCGGCCGCCTGCTCAGCGCCGTACGAGGAAGCGAATCATGAGCGCTGAGCCCGATCTCAGGGTGGTCGTCGAGGCCGACGGCGGGTCGCGGGGCAATCCGGGACCCGCCGGGTACGGTGCCGTCGTCCGCGACCCGGGCAGCGGCGACGTCCTGCTGGAGCGTGCCGGTGCCCTGGGCGCCACCACCAACAACGTGGCCGAGTATTCCGGGCTGATCGCGGGTCTGCGGGCCGCGGCCGAGCTGGGCGCGACCCGGGTCGACGTACGGATGGACTCCAAGCTCGTCGTCGAGCAGATGTCCGGCCGCTGGCAGATCAAAAACCCGGGGCTGCGCCCGCTCGCCGCCGAGGCGGCCAGGCTGGTGAACGGCTTCGCCTCGGTGACCTTCGACTGGATCCCGCGCGAGCGCAACAAACTCGCCGACGCCCTGGCCAACCGGGCGATGGACGAGGCGGCCGGCAAGCCGGTCCGGGACGTGATCGAGCCCGAGCCGACGGCGCCGCCGAAGAGCGGCGGGAACGGGACCGGGGCGAAGGCGGCGCCGAGGAGCTGGGCGCCGCCGTCCCTGGAGGCCGCCACCCGGCTGATCCTGGTGCGCCACGGCGAGACCGCGCTCACCAAGCAGGGCCGCTACTCCGGCCGCGGCGACGTCCCGCTCTGCGACGAGGGCGAGGCCCAGGCCATGGCCGCGGCCGCCCGGGTGGCCGGCATCAGCCGCGACGTCGCGGCCGTCGTCGCCTCGCCCTTGCAGCGGTGTGTACGCACCGCCGAGCTCATCGCCGCCGAGCAGGGCGACATCCCGGTGACCGTGCTGCCCGACCTGATCGAGTGCGACTTCGGCGAGTGGGAGGGGCTGACCTTCGCCGAGGTGAAGGAGCGCTGGCCCGCCGAGCTGGACCGGTGGCTCGAGTCGACCAGCGTCGCGCCGCCGGGCGGGGAGTCGTTCCAGGCCGTGTCCAAGCGGGTGCGCGGGGCGCTGGCGACGCTGCGGTCGGCGTACCCGTCGTCGGTGGTCGTGGTGGTCTCGCACGTCTCGCCGATCAAGCTGATCCTGCGGGACGCGCTCGCGGCGAGCGACATGTTCCTGCACCGGCTCTTCCTGGACGCGGCCGGGGTGTCCACCGTCGACATGTGGCCGGACGGCGGCATCGCGGTCCGCTCGGTGAACGAGACGGCACACCTGCGCTAGCCGGGCCGATCTCGGCGGCGCGGCCCGCGCGACCGCGCTGACCGGCGTCGATGGGGCCGGTGGTGTGCCGTTCGGCGCACCACCCGGGCCGTTCGGCGCATGATGATCTCCGCATCCGTGCGGGCCCGGCACCTCTCGGTAACGTGCGGCCGACGGCCGTGCATACCGGTGAAGAGGAGGTGCCACCATGACGGAACCCGTACGTTCCGGCCGCAGTGACCGCAGCCCGTGGAACTGGCTGCTCGTCGTTCCGATCGTCGTGCCGCTGCTGACCCCGCTCTACAACCGCGACGAGCCGCGGCTCCTCGGCTTCCCGATGTTCTACTGGCTGCAGCTCGCCTTCATCGTCCTCGGGGTGGCCACCACGTCCGCGGTCTACCTGGCCACCCGGCGCCCTCCCACGCCGCGTCGCCCGGTGCCGGAGGAGGCCGGCGATGAGTGACCACATCACCGAGATCGTCGTCTTCACCGTCCTGTTCCTCGTCGTCAGCGGCATGGGCTTCGTGGCGGCCCGGTGGCGGGCGCCCCAGGACATGGCCCACCTCGACGAGTGGGGGCTCGGCGGGCGCAGCTTCGGCGGCTGGATCACCTGGTTCCTGGTGGGCGGCGACCTCTACACCGCGTACACGTTCGTGGCGGTCCCCGCGCTGATCTTCGGTGCCGGTGCGGCCGGGTTCTTCGCGGTGCCGTACACCGTGGTCATCTATCCGTTGTTCTTCCTGATCCTGATCCGGCTCTGGTCGGTCTCGCACCGGCACGGCTTCGTGACGCCGGCCGACTTCGTGCGCACCCGCTTCGACTCGCCGACGCTCGCGCTGCTCGTCGCGATCACCGGCATCGTGGCGACCATGCCGTACATCGCGCTGCAACTCGTCGGCATCGAGGCCGTGCTCAAGACGATGGGCGTCACCGGTGAGAGCGCGCTGGCCCGGCACGCCCCGATCATCGTGGCGTTCGCGATCCTGGCCGCGTACACGTACCAGTCCGGGTTGCGGGCCCCGGCGCTCATCGCGTTCGTCAAGGACACGCTGATCTACATCGTGATCCTGGTGGCGGTGCTCTACCTGCCGTACAAGCTCGGCGGCTGGGGCAGCATCTTCGACGACGCGAACGCGAAGTTCCAGGCGTCCCCGGCGCCGGGCGACGGGATCATCCTCAACGCCGACAACCAGCTCCAGTACGTCACCCTGGCGCTCGGTTCCGCCCTGGCCCTGTTCCTGTACCCGCACAGCATCACCGGCGTGCTCGCGAGCAAGAACCGCAACGTGATCAAGCGCAACATGTCGGCGCTGCCGGCGTACAGTCTGCTGCTCGGTCTGATCGCTCTGCTCGGTTACATGGCGATCTCGGCGGGCGTGAAGCCGCTGCCCGGCACCAAGGCCGGCACCGTGGACAGCAACACGGTCGTGCCGCTGCTGTTCGACCAGCAGTTCCCGGCGTGGTTCACGGGCGTCGCGTTCGCGGCCATCGGGATCGGCGCCCTGGTCCCGGCGGCGATCATGTCGATCGCGGCGGCGAACCTGTTCACCCGCAACATCTACAAGGAGTACCTGAGGAAGGACGCCACGCCCGCCCAGGAGGCGAACGTCTCCAAGATCACGTCGCTGGTGGTCAAGGTCGGCGCGGTGGCCTGCATCATCTTCCTCGACCCGCAGTTCTCCATCGACCTGCAGCTCATCGGCGGCGTCATCATCCTGCAGACGGCCCCGGCGGTCGCCCTCGGCCTCTACACCCGCTGGCTGCACCGCGGCGGCCTGATCGCCGGCTGGGCCGCGGGCATGGCCCTGGGCATGTGGATGCTCTACCAGATCCCCAACGCGGCGACCGGGCGCAAGCACTTCGGCGGCTCGGCGTTCCCGCTCGCCGAGTTCGGCTTCGACACCAAGCGGACGATCTACGTCGGCTTCGTCGCGGTCGCGCTCAACCTGCTGGTCGCGGTCGTCGTCACGCTGATCCTGCGCGCGGCGAAGACGCCGGAGGGAGTGGACGGCACCACGCCGGACGACTACTTCGCCGACGAGGGGGATCCGCGCCTGGAGAAGGCCCGCACCACCCCGGACGCGATCGGCTCCTCGACCTAGGCCGTGCCGCGACCCTTGATGTAGGTGTCCATGTCGCGGGTCAGCCGTTCCAGCACCGCCGCGAGCTCTTTGCGCTCATGGGGCGTCCAGTCCCTGAGGACCGAGTCGTAGAGCTCGCGGCGGGCCCGGCTCACCGCCTCCACCTGGGCCAGCCCGCGCGCGGTCGCGGCGATCACGGTGCCGCGCCCGTCCTCGGGATCCGGGCTGCGCTCGACCAGGCCGTCGCGGTGCATGGCGCCGACCTGCCGGGTCACCGTCGAGCCGTCCAGGTTGAGCCGGTGGGCGACGGCCGACACGTTCTGCGGGCCGGCGTCCTGCAGCAGCCGCAGGATCACGTACGCCGCCCGGTCCAGCGCCCGATGCGGCCGCGGCGAACTGCGCCGGGTGGCCTCGCCCAGCCGGACGATCATTGCGACCTGGGTCTCGATGACGCCCAGCGCCGCCTCATCCTCAGCCATGTGCCCTTCCCTCGTCGTCGGCATTCTGTCACCGGAAGGCCCGCCACAGCAGCACCACTCCGATCACCGCACCGAATGTGACGATGAGGCCCTTGAGTACGGGCGCCGGCAGGCGGCGCGCGAGGCGCGCTCCGGCGTACCCACCGACGACGGTGGCGGGAGCGACGACCAGCACCGCTCCCCAGTGGATATTCGCGAAAGCCGCGAAAACCACCACGGTGACCAGCCCGACGCAGGCGGACAGCACATTCTTCAGCGCGTTGATCCGGTTCAGCGACTCGTCGAGCACCAGGGCGAGCGCGGCCACGTACATGACGCCGAGCGCCGCGCCGAAGTAGCCGCCGTACACGGCCCCGACGAAGACGACCACCTGCAGCGCCACCCGCCGGTCGCCATGGCCGGTCCGCCCGACCAGGGCCCGCAGCCGATCCTGGAAGGCCAGCGTCGCCGTCGCCGCCAGCACGAGGAACGGAACGACGACCTCGAAGGCCCGCGCCGGCGTACCCAGCAGCAGCGCACACCCCGCGGCGCCCCCGGCCACACTCGTCGGCAGGATCCAGAACAGTCGTCGCCCCTGGCCGGCCAGATCCGCCCGGCTGCCGGCCACGCTCGACACGTACCCCGGAAAGACCGACACCGAATTCGTGACATTGGCCTCGACCGACGGCAACCCGATCCCGAGCAGGCTGGGAAACGTGATCAGCGACCCGCCGCCGGCGACGGCATTGACCACCCCGGCGGCGACACCGGCGGCGACCAGCAGAAGAACATGACCGACATCCATGATGCGACAGAATCTACGGTGCCGGACGCCCCGCCACGGTCCGGCAGGCCGACGTGCCGGGTCCCGCGGGAAGGAAGGCCCCTGGGTAGGATGATCGGGCGACGGACGAGTCGGCCGGGCGGTCGCGTCGGCATCCCTGGGATGCCGCCGAGGAACGTCCGGACTCCGCAGAGCAGGGTGGTTGCTAACGGCAACCCGGGGTGACCCGCGGGAAAGTGCCACAGAAAACAGACCGCCGGCGACGAGCCGGTAAGGGTGAAACGGTGGGGTAAGAGCCCACCAGCACCCCGGGTGACCGGGGTGGCTCGGTAAACCCCACCCGGAGCAAGGCCAAGAAAGGCCCGGACCGCAAGGCCCGGGCCGGCGCAGGCGTTCGAGGGCTGCTCGCCCGAGCCTGCGGGTAGGCCGCAAGAGCCTGTCGGCAACGGCAGGCCGAGATGGATGACCGCCCAGCGGCGAGCGATCGCCGCGGACAAAATCCGGCGTACAGGCCGACTCGTCCGTCGCCCACCTGGCCCTGCTGACCGCGACGCAGGCCGTCACGTCGTGGTCGTGGTCGCTCGCCGACAACAGCCCGCCGTGCCTTCGAGCCAACCGGTGCGCCCCTGCCGGAGTCGCCCTGTCCCGGGAGCGCGCATGGTCGGCGTCGCCGCCCCGCTGCTACCGGCCAGGCCCAGAACCCGGCCGGCGACCCGCCGTTCGTGCCCCTCCCGGGTCGCTCACTTGGTGACGAGCGGCTGCTGCAGGGTGCGGATCGCGATCGTCAGGGCGGCGCCGACGGCGACGAGCCAGGCCAGGAAGGAGAGGTGGCCCGCATCCGTGAAGGGCGAGTCGAAGGCCGCGATGAAGGTCGACATGCGAGCCGCGTCCGGTATGTCCGCCAACCTCCGGGCGCCGGCGGCGAGGCCCGTCGCCATCGCGACGAGCAGGAACAGCGCCGCTCCGGCCGGGGCCTTCCAGGCGGTGCCGAGGAGACGGGCGGCCCGGTCGTTGCGGGCCCGGAGGATGCGCCAGGTGGCGACGACCAGGATGGCCGTGGCGAGCAGGGTGACCGACCATCCGGACACGTAGGCCAGGACCCTCGTGGTTCCCAGGTACGCGAGCTGCTGGTCGACGAGTTCCGCCGCGTCGGGCGCGCATGCCGCCGTGGCCCGGCAGTCGCTGATCGTGGTGTCCGCCTCGCCCGGCCGGGGGCTGAGCGTCTGGCGGACGTAGGACGCCGTCGTCAGCCACGAGAACGTGATGATCGCGGCCGCGACGAGACTCCAGGTGGCGCCGAGGTGCCACCGCGTCCGCCGTCCGGCCGCCAGCCGCTCAGCCAATGTGGACTGCCCGGGCCCGGATGCCGGCGGGCGAGTCGATCGGCTCTCTCCCGCATGCGGCCGAGACGGCCCGGTCCGGGCGCGGCGGAGTGGCGCGCGTCGCCGGGCGAAGGGCATCCTCCGCACCGCGAACATCGAGCACCATCGGAGTCCCGCCGCCACCCACGAGCGAATCCTATAGGTCAACTTGCATGTCTGTGCTCACCGGCAAGTATGACGATTGAGTCCGGCATCCGACGCTGCGCGACCCCGCAGACCACCGCTATCCGGGACCAATGTGGACAGCGTCAAACCTTGCTATGGGTACGCACGGCGGCGCGGGCCGCAGATGCACGGCGCCGGCGCCCCCAGGAGATCTCAGCCGGGTCTCCCCGAGATCTCGGACCGCACCCGGCGCGGAACCCGGGGCCGCGGTGTGCACGCAACCTCGGGGTCGCGGCGTGCACGCAACCTCGGGGTTGCGGTGTGCGCGGGACCTGGGGCCGGTGTGCACGGGAACGCTTGGCGCGGTGTGCCCGCAACCCTCGGGCCGCGATGTGCACCGGAACTCGGAGCGCGGTCTGCGCGCTTCTCCGGCCGCGGCCTGCCCAAGATCGTGGGAAGTGGTCTGCGGGTGATCTCAGGTTGCCGGCTTCGCGGCGGCGATGACCCGGGTCAGGGCGGCGTGCAGGAGTTGGAGGTCCTCGATCGGCATCCCCAGCCGTTCCACCACGGCCGGCGGGATGCGCTCGGCGCGCTCGCGCAGGGCCCGGCCCTCGGCGGTCAGGACGATGGCCAGGCTGCGCTCGTCGCTGCGATCCCGCTCGCGACGCAGGTAGCCGACCGATTCGAGCCTTTTGAGCAGTGGTGACAGGGTGCCGGGATCGAGCTGGAGAAGCTCGCTCAACCGGCGTACCGACAGGGGCGCATGTTGCCAGAGTGCCAGCATCACCAGGTACTGCGGGTGGGTCAGGCCCATGGGCTCGAGCAGCGGGCGGTAGACGGCCACGACGCTGCGCGCGGCCACCGACAGGGCGAAGCAGACCTGCTGCTCCAGTGCCAGCGGGTCGGTGGTGTGGATCGGCTCACGCACGGCGGTTCTCCTCAGGTCGCCCGCTAGACTACCAATAGTTGGGGTACCAACGATTGGTCCACCAAGTATCAAGGAAAGGTGCTCGCCATGCCGGAGACCGATGGCGCTTCGCGCCGCAGCCGGTTCGTGCGCTGGTTCCACGCCACCTTCGACGACTGGTTCTTCCGGTCGATGATCGGACCCGCACAGACCGCGAACGCGGTGCACGGATGCGAGCAACCGGCCCGCGAACAGTGGAAGCGCGACCTGGAAGCCCGCAAGCAGTTCACCCGGGACCAGCGCGAACGCAAGCGCCTCGCCCGCGAGGGACAGCGAGCGGTCTGAGACGGCAGGCGGTCCGGCTCGCCCCACGGGTCCGGGAAGCGGCGATGACACGGGAACGCTGATGAAGCGGGATCGTGCGCGTCGTCGTCCCAGCGGATCAAGCCGTCCTTGGTGCCGCGATGATGCGCGGGTTGGCGTTCACGCGGCAGCGGTGATGATGCGCGGCCAGGCGATGATGCGGGGTCCGGCGGGACGGCGCAACCGGGGAGCGCGGCTGTGTCGGGCATCCGCCTGGCGCGTTCCGGCGCCGGGATCGGCTCCCTAGGCTGCGGCCAAGCCGTTTCGCAGGAGGCGAGCGTGATGATCCCGCCGGACGCGAGCACGATGCTCCCGCAGGGGGCGAGCTCGACGATTCCGACCGAGGCGTGCATGGTGACCGCGCCGGGCGCGAGCCCGGCGATCCCGCTCCAGGCAGGCGTGGTGACTGCGCCGGGCGCGAACTCGGCGATCCCGCTCCGGGCGGGCGTGGTGACTGCGCCGGGCGCGAACTCGGCGATCCCACTCCGGGCGGGCGTGGTGACTGCGCCGGGTGGGAACTCGCCTATGCCGCTGGACGACTCCGAGTTCGTGGGCCGTCCCGCGGATGCCGTGGCTGGGCTTGTTCCCGGCCGGCAGTGTGCGCGGGCGGCGGTGGCTTCGCTGCGGGAGGCCGGTTTCGCCGCCGTGGAGGCCCGTCCGCGCCACCCGGACCGCTGCCGGCTGCGGGACTGGGGCGGCGACGCGACGATCATGCACCTGTACGTGGCAGGGTTGCACCTGGGGCGCTCGCTGGTGCTGGTGCCGTGCGCGCGGCGGCAGCGGCAGGAAGTCGGCCGGTTGCTGGTACGGCATCAGGGGCATGGCGTCTACTACTTCTCTGCGGTCGGGGTCGAGTCGCTGGCACTGCTGGTCCGAGTTCGCTCCGACCGTCACGAGACGGGTACGCCGCGCTGAGGTCGACCCGGGGTGCGCGGCGAACGGCGCAGGACCGCAACGGTGCAGGACCGCAACGGTGCGGGATGCGCAGCGGACGGCCGGGAGCCGTGCGGCCGGCCACGTGCGGTGCGGCGTCGTCCGGCGTGCGGTGGGGGGTCGTCCGGCGTGCGGTGCCGGGTCGTCCGGCGTGCGGTGCCGGGTCGTCCGGCGTGCGGTGCCTGGTCGCCCGGCGTGCGGTGCGGGGTCGCCGGCGTAGGGTGCGGCGGACGGCGTCGAGTGCGCGGCGGATGCGTGCGGCGCGGGGTGGACGGCCTGAGGCACAGCGTCGACGCGTGGGGCGGGCGGCGATGACGACGGGGCACCGGGGCGACGGCGCGAAGAGGTGCGAGGGATGACGTCGCGTGCGGCCAGCGATGTGGTGGCGCGCGGCCCGTGGGGCGAGGTCTGCGGCTGACGGTGTGGCTGGTTCCAGCTGACGGGCCGGGCTTCGCGGTTGACGGCTGTGGCGGCGTGGTCGAAGGGTGGCGGCGTGGTCGAGGGGTGGCGGCGTGGTGGACGGTGGCGGCGCGTTGACTGGTGTGGCGGCGTGGCCGAGGGGTGGCGGCGTGGTGGACGGGTGGCGGCGCGTCGATGGGTGTGGCGGCGCGGGTGACGGGTGCCGCGTCGTGGTGATGTGGACGGTGACGGTGCTGCGGTTGTGGCGCCCAGGTGGGGAGGACCTGCAGTGATGGGGTACCGGCGGGTGATGGGTTCGTGTCCTTGTGCCGTTGTCCGTGCCGCCGGGGGTGGCTCCTGGCCGGCTCGTAAAAAGTCTGACCGTGATGTCCTTCATTAAATTTTCGTGAATCGGATAGGGCGGTGGGTGAGAAACGCGTTCCCGCGGCCGGAGGGCGGCCGCGGTTCTTCTGCGGTAACCCGTAGTGGCTGCCTGAATGAATGGTCACCCTACCGTGTGGCCGTGGAAAATTCGGGTCTTGCAAACGGCACCGAGGGTGCGGAATGGTGTCTCGGAAACGGATTGAGCTGCGGTGATGTCCGTGTGGCGCGATGATGGCGACTGTGACGGAATGCATTGACGGGCGTCGGTACGTTCTGTCCGGTCTCGACGGCCGGAGATCTACTCAGGTGGACCGTGCCAGGGGTTGCGATCATGTTGTCATCGGGTAGAACTTGCAGGTGGGCAAAGGAATCCATGAAGGATCGCCCGATGAGTACAAGCCGGTTGGTCGCGCCTTGACACCGGGACGCGGGGTTGTGAGTATGCCCTCCGACTGCTCGAGTTGACGTGCAAGTTGCATACTCATAGTGTCTGATATGTGACGCCGGGTGCTCGCTGGGATGGCTCCCAGTACGGTCGCGGCGCGAAGTGCAGAGGTAGTCGGTGCGGCCGCGAGGAGTGCTTGGTGACTGTCAGGATCGGCATCAACGGCTTCGGTCGCATCGGGCGATCCGTGATGCGCATCATCAGCGCCACGCCCGGTTCGGGAATCACAGTTGCCGCCATTAATGACATCGCGTCGCCGGACAGATTGGCACATGCGTTGAAACGCGACAGCCTCCGCGGCCGATTCGCAGGCACGGTCGATACGGTGGGTGGGCAACTCATCGTCGACGACCGTCCCCTGTGGACGTTCCAGGAGGCGCAGCCGGGCCGGATCCCGTGGGCCGACGCCGGCGTCGACGTGGTCATCGAGGCCACCGGCCAGTTCCGCAGCGGCGACGTCGCGCGCACCCACATCACCCACGGCGGCGCCCGTAAGGTCGTGATCAGCGCGTCCGCCGACGACCCCGACGCGGTCCTGGTCTTCGGCGTCAACCACGAGATCTACGACCCCGTCCACCACGACGTGATCTCGCCGGCCTCCTGCGGGGTGAACGCCCTGTCGGTCATGGCCAAGGTGCTGCTCGACCGCTTCGGCCTGCGCAGCGTGCAGACCTCGGTGGTGCTCGCGGTCCAGGGCTGGCAGCGGGTGCACGACGCCACCTCCGGCACCTCGCGCGACGACCCCCGGCTCGGCCGGGCCGCGACCGAGAGCATCATTCCGCACGACCACGTCAGCGGCGACCTGGTCAGCGTCGCGCTGCCGCGGCTCGGCGAGGTGCGCTACAGCTACTACTGCGTGCCCACCCCGATCGGCTCCCTCGCCGAGCTCGGTGGTCAGACCGACCGGCCGGTCAGCGTCGACGAGGTGAACCACGCGATGGCCGAGGCGGCGGCCGGTCCGATGCGCGGGCTGATCGACTTCGAGCAGGACCCGACGGTCTCGATCGACGTCCGCGACAACCCGGCGTCCTGCCTCTTCGACCCGTCCGGCACCCAGACCACGGCCGACGGCGGCGTCAAGGTGCGCGGCTGGTTCGACAACGAGTGGGGCTTCTCCCACCGCCTGCTCGACCTCTCGCGCCTGGTGGGGGAACGTAAGCCCGTGCCGGCGGGCATCCTCTACAAGACCGCCGCCGCCTGACCCGTCCCACGGCGCGCGGGCAAGGGCGGAGACGCGCGGGCAAGGCAGCGGCGCCCGGACATGGGCCGCGGCGCCCGGACATGGGCCGCGGCGCGCGGACATGGGCGGCGGACGCGCGGACATGGGCCGCGGCGGCGCGTGGACAGCAAGGGCGGCGCGCGGCCAGCAGCAGTGGCGCGCGGGCAGCAGCAGTGGCGCGCGGGCAGCAGCAGTGGCGCGCGGGCAGCAGCAGTGGCGCGCGGGCAGCAGCAGTGGCGCGCGGGCAGCAGCAGTGGCGCGCGGGCGTGGGCCGTTGCGCGCGGGCGTGGGCACATGGCGCTGCTGGCTCGGTGATGGTGTGTCGGCCGTGGGGACCGCGGAGCCGGCCGGGTGATGGTGTCGCGGGGCGGGCTGCGGCGGCCGGGTGGTGTAGAACGGATCGGTGACACCCCGCGAAGCGATCGAAGCCGCGGCCCGGCGCATCGAGGGCCGGATCCGGCGGACGCCGGTGCTGTTCGACGGCTCCGTCGGTTACAAACTCGAGCTGATGCAGCACGCCGGATCGTTCAAGACCCGCGGCATGCTGAACAAGATCCTGGTGGCGGCCGAGGAAGGCCTGCCGGCCGCCGGCATCATCGCCGCCTCGGGCGGCAACGCCGGTCTTGCGGCCGCGTACGCCGCGCGCGAGCTGCACGTGCCGGCCGAGATCTACGTGCCGGTCACCGCGCCGCCGGTCAAGGTCGCCAAACTGGCCAAGCTGGGGGCCCGGGTCGTCCAGGCCGGGGACGAGTACGCCGAGGCGTACGCCGCCGCGGTCGTGCGGGCCGACGACACCGGCGCCCTCTTCTGCCATGCGTACGACGATCCGGACATGGTCGCGGGCAACGGCACGGTGGGGCTGGAGTTGCTGGAGCAGGTGCCCGGCGGCTTCGACACCGTGCTGGTGGCCGTCGGCGGTGGCGGACTGATCGCGGGGGTGGCCGCGGCGCTGCACGGACGGGCCAGGGTGGTGGCCGTCGAGCCGCGTACGGCCCGGGCGCTGAACGCCGCCCTGGAGGCCGGGGAGCCCGTGGACGTTCCCGTCTCCGGGGTGGCCGCGGACTCGCTGGGCGCGCGCCGGGCGGGTGCCATCGCCGTCGAGACGGCGCTCGCGGCCGGGTTGACCTCGGTGCTCGTCGACGACCAGGCGATCGTCGAGGCGCGCCGCCGGTTGTGGGACGACTACCGCCTCGCGGTGGAGCACGGTACGGCCGCCGCGCAGGCCGCACTCACCTGCGGCGCCTACGCCCCGCAACCCGGCGAACGGGTGATCGTCCTTCTCTGCGGCGCCAACACCGACCCCACAGACCTCGCCTGACCACCCCGAACATCGACCCCACAGACCTCGGCTGACTGTGAGGCTGGTGGTGTCGGCTCATTGATGATGGGCTGGCGGCTGGCAGCGGTGG
>NZ_BMQY01000009.1 GCF_014648355.1 Couchioplanes azureus | reverse complement strand
ATTCTTGGCACTGGCTTATCAAGCACCCTGTTGAGTTCTCAAAGAACAACCACACACCGTTCGTTCCCCCTCTTCCGAGGAGACCCGCTCGGGGCAACCGCTCTAACTTACCTGGTCGACCTCGCCAGCGCAAGACCTGAGTCTTGGAAGATCCCGGAGGATCCTCGTAGCATCGCCCAAGTTTTTCCCGTGCAGACGCTCACCCTAGAAGGTGTGAGTGTCATCAGGTGGCCTAGCAGCCGTCCGGAGATCACTTGGTGATCGATCCGCCCGGTTCCTGCTGGCCGGTTAACTCTACCCGGTCGTTCTCGCTGGCGCAAATCCTGCCGCCTGCTTCGCCCGGAACTGTCCGCAAGCTTAGCGCCTGCTTCCAGCCGCCCTCAGGTACTCCGCCGGACCGGTCACTTTCGTGCCGCTCCGTCCGGGTTCCCCGCGGGCAGAGAGAAAGTTACGCCACGCCCCACCGGGAACGCAAATCGGCCCCCGCCCCAGAAATCCCACCGGGCGCGCGGACGTGCCAGAGTGGCAGGCATGGCACCTCAACCGGCGCTCGCCGCCGACGCGTTGTTCGGCCTCCTGATGCCGCTGTCCCAGCTGGTCATCGGCATTCTGGTCCTGGCGGCGGTGGTGGTCTCGGTGCACCGCTTGATCCAGCGCGGACCGTCCCGCATGGGCGGCGCGATGCTCCTCGTGGGCGGAGCAGTCGTCTGTATCGCGGTGGTCAGCTACCTGTTCCAGACCTTCTGAGGCGACTCGAAACTCGCCAGGGCCGGCCGTGGCACGTGTCCTGACCGCAGAGGCAACCGCTACAGGCGACGGTTCGCGAGGCTGGGCAGCTCGGTACGAAGGTCGTCCAGCCGGCTCAGGTCGATGTCGGCGCAGGCGATGCCAACCGCGTCCGGCGCCTGAGCGACCACGGTCCCCCACGGGTCGACGATCATGCTGCGGCCGAAGCACGTCCGGCCCGGGTCGTGATCTCCGATCTGACCGGCCGCCACCACGTAGCACTGGTTCTCGATGGCGCGGGCGCGGAGCAGCACCTCCCAGTGGTCACGCCCCGTGTGCATCATGAACGCCGCCGGCACCACCAGCATCTTGGCGCCATCGATGGCAAGCCGCCGATACAGCTCGGGGAACCGCAGGTCGTAGCAGATCGACAGCCCGGTGGGAACGCCGGCGATCTCGGTGACGACCGTGCGCTCGCCCGGTGCCACGGAGCGGGACTCCTGGTAGGACACCCTTCCCGGGATCTCCACGTCGTACAGATGGATCTTCCGGTAGGTCTCGACGAGCTCGCCCGCCGGATCGAAGATCAGCGAGGTGTTGTAGGTGCGCTCCGGGTCGGGGCCGGCCTCGTGGAACGAGCCCGCATGCACCCAGATGCCGAGCTCGCGGGCGGCCCGGGCGAAGAAGGCCGCGAACTCGCCGTCGACCGGCTCCGGTTTCGGCATGCCCGGGCCCGCTCCGAGGTAGTCGACATACTCGGGAAGGACGGCCAGGGTCGCCCCGGCCGCGGCGGCTCGGCCCAGGAGGTCGCGGGCCACCGCAAGATTGAGCGTACGGTCGTCGCGAGCGTTCAACTGGCAGACGGCAACGCGCATGCCCGCCAGCGTACGGAACTCGGCGCCCGTCCGGAACGCCTCGGCCCGGGTGCCCTGAGTGCGCAAGGAAGCCGACCCGGACACGCGGAAGGGTTCAGCGGCCACACCCCCGCCGAAGACGCCACAACCCCGCCGAAGGACGCCACACCTCCGGCGAAGGACGCCACACCCCCGGCGAAGGGCGAGCCGGGCCGGAAGGCGCACGCGACGCTCAGCGGCCCCTCACCCGCTCGGTACCGGTGCCCCGGCTACCCCGGCCACCATCCCGCCGGAAAACGACGTCACCGCCGCCCTGAAGGGCGACGGTGACGGCATGGCGTAGAGCGCTGGAGCGGCGTCCGCGTCAGGCGGACTTCTCCTCGCGTTCGCGGCGGGCGCGACGGCCCACGAACTCGCGGGGCACGATCGTCGGTATCACGTTCTCGACCACGACCTCGCGGGTGATGACCACCCGGGCGGCGTCGGGGTTGCTGGGCACCTCGAACATGACGTTCTGGAGGACCTCCTCCATGATGGCGCGCAGGCCGCGGGCGCCGGTGCCACGGAGCATGGCCTGGTCGGCGATCGCCTCGAGGGCGCCCTGGTCGAACTCCAGCTCGACGCCGTCGAGTTCGAAGAGGCGCTGGTACTGCTTCACGTACGCGTTGCGGGGCTCCGTGAGGATCTTGATGAGCGCCTCGCGGTCGAGGTTGCGCACGGTCGTGATCACCGGGAGCCGGCCGATGAACTCGGGGATCAGGCCGAACTTCAGCATGTCCTCCGGCATGACCTTGCTGAAGATGTCGTCGGTGTTGCGCTCGGAGACCGAGCGCAGGTGCGCACCGAAGCCGACGCCGCCCTGCCCGACCCGGGACTCGATGATCCGGTCCAGGCCGGCGAAGGCGCCACCGACGATGAACAGCACGTTGGTGGTGTCGATCTGGATGAACTCCTGGTGCGGATGCTTGCGGCCACCCTGCGGCGGGACGTTCGCGACCGTACCCTCGAGGATCTTGAGCAGGGCCTGCTGCACGCCCTCGCCGGAGACGTCCCGGGTGATCGACGGGTTCTCGCTCTTGCGGGCGATCTTGTCGACCTCGTCGATGTAGATGATGCCCTGCTCGGCGCGCTTGACGTCGTAGTCGGCGGCCTGGATGAGCTTGAGCAGGATGTTCTCGACGTCCTCGCCGACGTAACCCGCCTCGGTCAGCGCCGTGGCGTCGGCGATGGCGAACGGGACGTTGAGCATCCGCGCCAGCGTCTGCGCCAGGTGGGTCTTACCGCAGCCCGTGGGGCCGATGAGCATGATGTTGGACTTGGCCACCTCGACGTCGCTGCCCGCACCGGGCGCGCCGGCCGACTCGGCCTGGATCCGCTTGTAGTGGTTGTAGACGGCCACGGAGAGAGCCTTCTTGGCCTGCTCCTGCCCCACCACGTAGTTGTCGAGGAACTGGCAGATCTCCATCGGCTTGGGAAGCTCTTCCCATTTCACTTCGCCGGTTTCGGCCAGCTCTTCCTCGATGATCTCGTTGCAGAGGTCGATGCACTCGTCGCAGATGTAGACACCTGGGCCCGCGATGAGCTTCTTGACCTGCTTCTGAGACTTCCCACAGAAGGAGCACTTCAGTAGGTCGCCACCGTCACCGATCCGTGCCACCTACGTTCTCCCTGCGCTCATCGACCGGTTCGCACCGGCCCTCGGCCCGAGGACGATTTTCCTCGTCGGTATCTCATCGTCTGCCGACCCGCGTTGCTGAGGTTGCCGACTCGACGTTACCCGCTCGAGGGCGGTTCTCCGACCCCCCAAAACGGGCGTGTCAGGGGCCAGTCAGTCTAGCGCGCGCCGACCGACCCCTGACATCGCGTTCCCATCCGTCCCTCGGCGCGCTGCAGTCACGGACAGAATCCGGACCGCGACCCGGCGCCACCTGCGAAACCGGGCGTCAGCTTCCGACGCCGGCGGCCTGCAGGCTCTTCTTGCGGGTCGCGAGCACGGTGTCCACGATCCCGTAGTCCTTGGCCTCGTCGGCCGTCATGATCTTGTCGCGGTCGATGTCCTTGCGCACCTTCTCCAGCGGCTGGTTGGAGTGCTTGGAGATCAGCTCCTCCAGCTGGGTACGCATGCGCATGATCTCCCGGGCCTGGATCTCGATGTCCGAACCCTGGCCGTAGCCGCCCTCGGTGGCCGGCTGGTGGATGATGATCCGCGAGTGCGGCAGCGCCATCCGCTTGCCGGGGGTGCCGCCGGCGAGCAGCACGGCGGCGGCGCTGGCGGCCTGGCCCAGGCACACGGTGCTGATGTCGGGCCGCACGTACTGCATGGTGTCGTAGATGGCCGTCATGGCGGTGAACGAGCCACCGGGCGAGTTGATGTACATCAGGATGTCGCGGTCCGGGTCGGCGCTCTCCAGCGTCAGCAGCTGGGCCATCACGTCGTTGGCCGACGCGTCGTCCACCTGCACGCCGAGGAAGATGATCCGGTCCTCGAACATCTTGTTGTACGGGTTCGACTCCTTCACGCCGTACGACGTGCGCTCGACGAACGAGGGCAGGACGTAGCGGTTGTGCACCGGAGCGAAGCCGGGAGGCATGGTCAGGTCCGTCATTGCTCAGCTCCTCAGTTCAGCGTTCCGGCGCCCTCGGGAACCTGTGTGGCCCCGGTGATCACCTTGTCGATGAAGCCGTAGTCCTTGGCCTCCTCCGCCGTGAACCAGCGGTCGCGGTCGGAGTCGGCCTCGATGGTCGCCTGGTCCTGGCCGGTGTGGTGAGCCACCCGCTCCTGGAACATGCGCTTGGTATACAGCATCTGCTCGGCCTGGATGGCGATATCGGCGGCCGTGCCACCCATGCCGCCCGACGGCTGGTGCATCATGATCCGCGCATGCGGCAGCGCGTAGCGCTTGCCCTTGGTTCCCGCGCAGAGCAGCAGCTGCCCCATCGACGCCGCCATGCCCATCGCCACGGTGGAGACGTCGTTGTCGATGAACTGCATCGTGTCGTAGATCGCCATGCCGGAGTAGACCGAGCCGCCCGGCGAGTTGATCCAGAGGTTGATGTCGCGCTCCGGGTCCTCCGCGGAGAGCAGCAGCAGCTGCGCGCAGATGCGGTTGGCGACCTGGTCGGTCACCTCGCTGCCGAGGAAGATGATGCGCTCGCGCAGGAGGCGGTTGTAGACCGAGTCGTCGAGGTTGCCACTGAGGGAGTCACCACGCAGCGTGGGACTCGCTGGGATGTGCAGATCGGTCATGGCAGCCCTTCACAGCTGACTGTGTCGGCCGAGGGTCCGGCCGGCAGGTTGTCCGTCGTACGACCAACCTAACCGGTCGAATGCGCATCAGCTTCCCGCTCGGGCAGGTGTTCGCTGACAGCGCACCGGGGCCGGCGGAACGGAGAAAGGGCCGCCACGGCTGCGCGGCGGCCCTTTCCGGGGAACGTCAGTGGTCGTGCCCGGCGTGCTCGTCCTCGCTGGCGGCGCGCAGGTCGTCGAGCGTGAGGACGTTGCCCTCGCTGTCCTTCATCTCGACCTGCTCCATGACGTTGGCCAGGGCCTTGCCCCGGCGTACGTCGCCGAAGACGGCCGCGGCCGCGCCCGACCGCACGAGCTGGTCGTAGTACTGCTGGGGCTGCATCTGGGCACGCTGCGCCCGGTGCACGATCTCGTGGCCGAACTCGTCGTCGGAGACCTGGATGTCCTCGGCGTCGGCGATCGTGTCGAGCAGCAGCTGGATCTTGACGCCCTCGGCGGCGGCCTCGGTGAGCTCGGTGTCGATCTGCTCCTCGGTCTTCTCCTCGGACGCCAGGTAGTCCTCGAGGGTGGCGCCGATGCGCTCGAGCTGGTCGGTCATGGCCTGCTTGCGGCCCTCGACCTCCTCCTTGACGACGCCCTCGGGAGCCGGGATGTCGGCGGCCGCGACGAGCTGCTTGAGCGCCTCGTCCCGGGCGGCATAGATCTGCTCGACCTTCTTGACCTTGGTGAGCCGCTCCTTGAGGTCGGCGCGGAGCTCCTCCAGGGTGTCGAACTCGCTCGCCATCTGCGCGAACTCGTCGTCGATCTCGGGCAGCTGCTTGTCCTTGACCGTCCGCACGGTGACCGCCACCTCGGCGTCCCGGCCGGCGAAGTCGCCGCCCACGAGCTGCGTGGTGAAGGTGGTCTGGGCGTCGGCGGACAGGCCGACGAGGACCTCGTCGAGCCCCGGGAGCAGCTGCTTGCTGCCGACCTCGTGGGAGATGTTGGTGGCCGAGCCGCCCGGCACCTCCTCGCCGTCGACGGTCGCCTTGAGGTCGAGCTGCACGTAGTCGCCCTCGGCGGCCGGACGGTCCACCGTCTTGAGGGTGGCGAAGCGCTCGCGCAGGCCGTTGATCTGCTCGTCGATCTCGTTGTCGCCGATCTCGAGCGCCGGGACCTCGACCTTGATGGTGGAGAGGTCCGGGATGGTGATCTCGGGACGCACGTCGACCTCGGCCGTGAACTTCAGCGGCTCGTTGTCGGCGAACTCGGTGATCTCCACCTCGGGACGGCCGAGGGTCTTGACCTCGTGCTCGCGCACGGCGGCGAGGATCTGCTGCGGGATCGCCTCCTGCACGGCCTCGTTGAGCACCGCACCGCGGCCGACGCGCTGATCGATGACGGCGGGCGGGATCTTGCCGCGCCGGAAGCCGGGGATCTGGACCTGGGACCCGATCTCGCGGTACGCCTTCTGCAGGCTGGGCTTCAGCTCGTCGAACGGCACCTCGATGGCGAGCCGCACCCGAGTCGGACTCAGAGTCTCGACGGTGCTCTTCACAGGCGTACTCCTTGATGGATCTCTTCGTTGTTGGTGAAAGTCGGGGTGGCGGGATTTGAACCCACGGCCCCTCGCTCCCAAAGCGAGTGCGCTACCAAACTGCGCCACACCCCGAGGCCGCAGGCAAGTGTATGCGGTCGGTCGTGTGGTGTGTGCCTCGGCGTCGCCGGGATGCGCCACGCGGGGGAACCGGTTCGCGTCCGGCGCGGAGATTCAGTACGCTAGCCACGGCGCCGCGCCGAAGAGTGCGGCGTCATGCGGGCGTAGCTCAATGGTAGAGCCTCAGTCTTCCAAACTGATTACGCGAGTTCGATTCTCGTCGCCCGCTCCACGGCAAGAAGCCCAGGTCAGAGGCAGGTTCTCCGGCCTGGGCTTCTTCATTCCCACCGCGCTGTCGATCTTGCGTGCCATTCCCGTGCCATTAGCTCAGGTCCCCAGGTCCGGCGTGTCCCTGCCCTCACCCTTCTTCCCTTTGCCCTTTTCGCCCGCCTTGCCCTTCTTCGACTTCTTGGCCTTGCCGCCCCTGCCGGCCAGCTTGGCGATGCGCTTGTCCATCTCCCCCGCGATCTCCCGGTCCCGCTCGCTGGTGGCGTGCTGGTAGACCAGCGCGGCCCGGACCGTGGAGTGACCCATCCGGTGCATCAGCTCGCGGGTGCTGGCTCCCGTCGTGGCGGCGAGCGTGTTGCCGGTGTGCCGAAGATCGTGGAAGTGGAAGCCCGGCAGTCCGAGGCGGGCGACGGTGTCGCGCCACTTCACCTGGGGATTGAAGGTGCTGGCCCGCAGGTGACCGCCCTTGTCACCCGTGAAGATCAGCGCGTCCGGGCCGTCAGCCACAAATTCCTTCACCTTCATGTGCGCGGCCAGCGCGTCCAGCGCGACGGTCGGCAGCGCGACGACCCGGACGCCGGCGGCGGACTTGGGCGGCCCGACTTCGACTCGCCCGACCAACACAGCCAGCTTGCGCGAGACCCGCACGACACCGGCGGCGAGGTCGACGTCCTTGCGCCGCAGCTCGGCCAGCTCGCCCCAGCGCAGCCCCGAGAAGGCGGCCACCACCACCAACGCCGAGAACCGCGGCGGCATGGCTTCGGCCAGAGCGAACACCTGCGCAACGGTGGCGGTCGGCCGCTCCGGCGTGTGGTACCGGTCATAGCCCTTGATCCGGCACGGGTTCTTGGTGAGGATCTCGTCCTCGCGCACCGCCGTGTTGAGGATGGCGCGCAACAGCGTGTATGCCTTGACCGCCTGAGGCTCGGGCGTACCCGCGTCGAGCAGCTTCTTCCGCCAGGCACGGACGGTCGCCGGTTTGATCGCAGCCAAAGCTAACGCGCCGAGGTGGGGCTCAATGTGCAGCCGGAAGAGGTACTCGTAGCCCTGGCGACTGCGAGCGGCCAGCTTGCGTTCGGCGATCCATCGCGGTCCGTACTTGCCGAGCAGAACCTCTCCGGCCTCCGGGGCGACCCACTCCCCCTTGATGATGTCGGACTCGACAACCGTGAGCCATCGCAGCGCCTGCCGCTCGGTGGGGAACGTTGACGGGGCGGTCCGCATGATGCCGTCTGGACCGACGTAGCGAGCCTGCCACCGGCCGGAGGGCAGAGTGCGCACGTTGCCGAAGCGACGGCGACCCGGCTTGTTTGCCATCAGGCAGCCCGCCACAACTCGGCCCGATGCTCAGCTCGCGTCAACGCCGCCACCCGGTGGGAGTCGATGTACGCCCGAACCGCGACCGGCTCGAACAACACCTTGCGCCCACTCTTGACGTACGCGATGCGACGCTCGGCCACCAGCCTGCGCACGAATCGCGGCGTACTACGCAGGAGCTGGGCGACCTCCTCGCTGGTCAGCAGCTCTTCACTCATGTGCGATCTCCCCTCCACGGGCTGGGTCGGATGCAGCTGCCGAAAGATCAGCGGTGGCGAGCTGGGCGGCGCGGTCTTGGGCGGCAAGGAGGGCGGTGCGCCATTGGACCCGGTGTGAGAGGGCGCGCAGCAGCCGGTGGCCGAGGGGTGCGAGGTCCGCGTCGTGCGGGCTGGCCAGCTCCCAGGCGTACGTGCCGATCGGCTCGGCCGACGGGGCAATTTCGGCGTGTTCGGCGTCGGTGGAGACGCCGAGCAGGGCGCGGACCCAGGCGCGGCTGTCGGCGCGGTGGTCGGCGAGGGTCTTGCCGGACCAGTCTCGGGAGATGAGGATGCGCCGCCCGCCGATGCCGAGGGTGGCCCGCTGATGGGTCTTGCCCTTGCACCGGCCGGGCTGCAGCCGACCGTGGGCCTTCTTCGGCTGCACGCCGTAAAGCAGCCAGTTCGCGCACCGCTCGGAACACGGGGTGACGCGCAGTTCCTGCCAAAGCCGGTCCAGGTGCTGCCGCTGCCGAGCGGTCTCGATCTTGTGACAGTCGGCGGAGCTCTTGGTGATGTACTTCGTGATGTAGCCGATCGTGCGGCTCGCGTGCTCGGTGCCCGCGTTGACGCCTTCCGCACGAACCTGAACGCCGAAGGTGGCGACGTGCGCGGGTTCGGCGTCCGGGTCCGCGTCGACCTGGTCGAGGGCGTCAGTCCATGGGGTCAGCGGTTCCCTGCTTGTCGGGTCGAGCCAGGCCCTCTGGTCGGCATCCCACACGGGCGGCTGGTCCGGGGTGTAGCGCATCCGGTCCACGGGCGGCCACCACACCTGGTGGTAGGTAGCAGCGGCGACCTGCCGCAGGACGGCGCGGGAGATGGTGCCGCGGATCGCGAAGTGCGCGTGCGGGGTGAGGCGGCGCTGGGGTTCGACGCAGCCGGCGTACTGGACGTTCCAGCCGACGCAGCGGCGCAGGTTCTGCCAGAACCGGTCGAGCAGGCGAGGGAAGTGCACGGCGTCCCAGGCGGCGCGGCGGTAGTCGTAGCTGGCCGGGTCGACCGGGGTGCCGTCGGGCAGGACGCGGCC
Source organism: Couchioplanes azureus (assembly GCF_014648355.1). Taxonomy (GTDB): domain Bacteria; phylum Actinomycetota; class Actinomycetes; order Mycobacteriales; family Micromonosporaceae; genus Actinoplanes; species Actinoplanes azureus. Next base: position 261,975 of record NZ_BMQY01000009.1, on the reverse strand, counting down.
GTAGGAGTCGAGGGTCAGGGTCAGCCACATCGACGGCCGCACGGTGCTGCCGTCCGGGGCGACGTAGGTCTTGCCGACGGTGCGTGGTTCGACCTTCTGCCGGGGCAGGGCGGGGGCGTCCTGACGGCGGCGGGTGGAGCGCTGGCGGCGTTTGCCGGTGTCGGCGGGGTCGTCGTCGGGGCCAGGGTGCGGCGGTGCGACCCGGCCGCGCAGCCCTTCTGCGGCAATGGACTCCTCGACTTCGGCGATGGCCTGGTCCAGTTCGGCGACCTGGTCCCACTGGGCTTCGCGCACGGCGCTGTCGCGGGCGGCCTCGAAGTCGGCGCGCAGCAGGATCAGCCCGCGCTGCTCGTGGGTGGCCGGGGCCGGGGCGGGCAGCGGTTCGTCGGTGCGGTGCCAGCCTTCGCGGATCTGGACCTGGCGCAGCCGGCGGGCGCGTTTAGCGCAGGGCGCGCACTTGTCCTCGCGGGTCGCGCCGCACGGGATGTCGATCAGCTCGGTCAGCCCGGTGTGCAGGCAGGTGCGGCGCAGCGACACGGGGCGCAGGCACACGCCGTACTTGGCGCAGATGTCCTTGAGCACATGCGCCGACAGCGGCAGCGCAAGGCGGGCGGCACGCGATCCCGGTCGGGGCTCGGAGTTCGGCGTGGCGAGGGTGAAGCCGGGCAGGGCGGGCGCGGTCATCGGGTCACCTGCCCGATGACGGAAGCGCCGTTAAGGCGCGTGGGCGACGCGACCAGAGGCGGCACCGTGACGGGTCGCGACGGCGGCGCCTGCGCGATGTCAGTCGTCGGCGGGATGGTCTCGTTGGTATCCGATACGGCGAGGCGCTCACCGGCGGGCGAAGACGAGGCCGTCGGCGGTGCGGTGGTGAAGACGAGCTTGACCAAGGCCATGAAGGCGAGCGAGGGGACGGCGGACAGCAGCCAGCCGGACGGGCTTGGCTGGGCGACGGCGAGTTGGGCAGCGAGGGACAGGGCGGCGGCGGCGATGAGTAGGGCGAGTGGGTAGCCGATGGGCTGCTCGAGGCGGCGGCGTCGGCGGATGGTGAGGACTGCGGCGACCGGGACGAGTTCGCTGATGACGGCGTTGACCCAGCCGAACGCGTCCGGGGTGCCGGCGGGGGCGTGGCGCATGGTCCAGTCGTGCACGTGGGTGAATGAAGCCCACCCGGCCGCGAGGGCGGCCACGGTGAGGATGACGGTCAGGGCGACGGATTCGACGCGGGCCGCGGGGGTGTTCATCGGCCGGCCCTGGCATGGTGGCGGTTGATGGCGGACATCAGCCGGGTCAGGTGGTGCAGCAGCGCGCTGAGCTGGTAGCGGGCGGCGGTGTCGGCGTCGGGCAAGGCCACGGACAGGTGCACGTCGGCGTACTGGCGGCCCCGGGCAGTTTGCACGCGGGTGATGACCACGGTGCCGGCGCCGGGCAACTTCGCCGTGATCGGGGCGGACCGGTGCTCACCGAGGCCGCAGTGGTGACCACCGCCGCACCAGTCGAGGTGTTGGGTATCGACCGACGACCTGCGGGCGGCCGGGCGGCGGACAGTGGTGGTGAACATGAGGATCGCCTCCGTTCCGGTCAAGGGGGTCAGTGGCGGCGGCAGCCGGGGCAGTGCAGGCCGCCGCACTCGCGTTTGCGGGGCCAGAGCAGGGCGGCCAGCAGCAGCACCATGCCGAGGCCGCCGACGATGGCCGGGGCGTGGGCGGCGATCAGCGGCACCAGCAGCCACCCGGTGAGGAACAGCACGGTCAGGACGGCGAGGATGAGCAGGGCGGCGCGCATCACGCGGCCTCGATTCCGATGGCTGGCGAAGTCGTGGCCGGGCGGCGGGTGTCGAGGGCGACGACGGCGCGCAGCGAGCGCACGTGGTCGAGTAGGGCGTCGATGTCGGCGTCGGTGACATGGCCGAGGCGGGCGCGGGTGGTCTGCCGGCCGCCGTCGACGAGGGAGAACAGAACACCGGGGAGGCTTTCCGGGATTTCGTGGCAGCGGGCGCCGTAGTCCACGGCCTTCTCGATCAGCGCGGCGTCGGTGTGGCTCTCGGTGGGCAGCCGCAGCGCGAGGCGGCGGGTGAACAGGTCCCGCACCGTGAACGAGTCCTTGGTGGGCTCCTGGATCGCGCCGAGCACGATGTAGCCGACGGCGCGGCCCTGGGTCAGCAGCAGCCCCAGGGAATCTTCGATCTTGTCGCGGGTCCGTCGCGGCCAGTACTTCAACAGCGGGGCCAGCTCGTCGATGACGATCAGATGCAGGGGCCGGGTCTGCGCGGGGGCGAAGTCGCGTTCTCCGGTGTCGGCGTCGGCGGCGTTGGCGGCCTTCATGTCGCGCACGAGCTGTTGCAGCAGCTCGACCACGTCCTCCTCATCCACCGCATACTCGGCGAACAACGCCCGGGCGCGGCCCAGCTCCTTGACCTTCGGGTCGATCCCGATCAGGCGCACGGTGCCATCAGCGATGGCCGGGGCCAGGTGCCGCAGCGCGTTCCACTGCACGCCCGCTTTCCCGGCACCGCTCGATCCGGCGACGGCGGTGTGCCCGCCGACCACGCTGATCGTGAACTCGTCGCCGAACTCGTCCCGGCCGACCGGGACCCGCGCCCAGTCAATGGCGGCGGTCGACTCCGCGAACGGCGTGGCGGGCACCGGTGCGAGGAGCGGGTCGCGGCGCATCAGGTCCAGGCCCAGCAGCGCGGGGGCGATCTCGCGAACGGCGACGCGTTGCGCGCCGAAGCCGTGCCGCAGCTTCTCCGCGTTCTGCCGGAACTGGTCGAGGTCCTGACCGATCTGCATCCGGATGGTCAGCCGGTCCCAGTACGCCGTGGTCGTGACCTTCTTCAAGGTCGGCGGGTGCCACTCGTCGTCGGCCGCGACGGCCAGGTCGCAGCGGGTGAACACGTCAGCCCACTGCCGGCGGTAGGTCCACCAGCGCCGCCACCACGTGCGCACCGGTGCGCCGACGACCCACATGAACGTGTCCTCGTGCGCCACCCGCCAGGTCGACGCGGCGATCAGCGTGGCGCCCAGGACCAGGGCGACGGTCCGCCAGCCGGCGTAGAGCACGGCGGCCAAGCCCAGTGCGCCGGACAGGGTGGTGCGGGGGTGGGACACCGCGAGGACGACCATGCGGGCGATGAGTTTGGCGGCGAGCTTCGCCACCCAGACGAGCAGCTTGCCGATCAGGCTGAACAGGAAATCACCGAAGCTGTGCCGTCGTACGGTGGCCACGACTCCTCCAGGAAAAGGGCAGCAGGGAGCCGCACCACCATTGGCAATGGGTGGCTCCCTGCTGACGAAAAGTGTTAGGCGGCGTTCTGCCGCAGCAGGTCCCGGTACGCCCGGTCGACGCCTTCGGCGGCCGCGAGCGCCCGGTCGACGCGGCGCTGAATACCGGTCAGGTCCTCGGTGGTGCCCAGCCCGGCGCCCAGTTCGGGGTCCTGGCGGGCGCCGTTGTCGATGAGGCGCCGGATCCGTTCCATCTGCACGTCGATGTCATCGATGCGGCCGGTGATGTCGCTCATGCCGCCACCTCCGTGTAGTAGACCTTCCTGCGCGAGAACGCGTCGAACTCGTCCGCGGCGGCGCTGGTGGCGCCGCTAGCCGTTTTGAGCAGGTCGGTGGCCTCGTCCACCACAGCCATGTCCATCCCCGTGCGCTGGCCGCCGACGTTCACCCGAATCTCCCCGACGTGCCGGTCATCGATGCGGATGACCTCCCGGTACAGGCCGGACACCAGGTCAGCCAGCACCCGCATCTCCGCGGCGATCTTCCGGCGGCGCAGCTTGATCTGACGCAGGTTCCGGTAGAACTCGACCCGCGCCATCCGGTCCACCCGCGCATCCGCCATCTTGTTTGCCAGATACGCCCGGACCATCGACTTACGGACCACCTTGCGTTGCGACTTCGGCAAGAAGTTCGCCTCCCGCAGCGGACGTTCCGACGCGAGCACCCGCTCGATGCGGTCGCGGTCCCTGCCGGTACTTCGACGTGTTCGAGACATTGCCTATCCCTTCATCCGAGGATCGGACCCACGTACCGGATCCGGTCACGCACTGAGCGGGAACAGCGACTCCTGAGCAGACACCCGCGCCGAGCGGATCACCCGGCGGCGCACCGACCGAGACACCGGCACCACCGCCACGCCTGCGCCCGGGACGGGGCCGGATGGCGGGGCGGGTACGTGCCGGATCATGGTCGGCAGCCACCGGCCACGGCCGAGTACCGCTCGCAGATCCGTGGCGTCGCGCACGTGAGGGGCGATCAGATCCGGGTCCAAGCGACGCAGCCGCACCACCGTCCGGGCCAACGCCGCCGCAGCAGCGGCGATCTCCACCAAGGCGGCCACCCGGATCGCGTCGGCCGGGATCGTTTCGTACACCTCGCGCGCAGCCCGGACACCCGGCCCAGCCAGGACAGCGACGGTGCGGCGATGCGTCCTCATCACGCCGCCTTCGCGGGCTTGCTGGCCGCCTGCGGCTCCGTCATCCCGGTCGCGCGGATCGACCACGCCAACCGGGCGCGGCACTTCGCCGTCGCGTCCTTGCACTTCTGCGAATCGACGTACGGGGTCAGGGTCACGCCGGTGAACTCCACCATCGGCGGGTAACCCGGCACCGTCGCCGTCGGCGGGACCGGCTGCACCGGCGCCACGACCTTGACCTTGATCTCCTTCGTCGCGCCGAACTTGCCCGCCTCCGGGTCCAGGTCCAGCGCCTTGACCAGCCACACCCGCTCGCCGGTCTCCTTGTCCCGGAGCTGGTCGTCGCCCTGGCCGCGCTTGTCGAAATCCGTCGCTGCCTCGACGCCCAAGAACAGCGCGCCGCTCGGAGCGATGTACTCCCACGGCACCGGCACCTTCATCGTGTTCGGGATCGCCATCTCGTTGACTCCTTGTCATGTGCCACCGGGACTCCCCGGTAACGGCCTATTCATGCGTGCATGAATGAAGTATGCACGCGTGCATAAGGCAACTTCAAGGAGAAGATAAAAGAATCTTGAGAAAGTTACGGGCGCTGGCGGAAAGGCCAGGTCAGCAGCCCGGCGGCTACCAGAAGAGCGGCGGCTACTGCCAGCGGCGCGGTAAGTCCGTAGATGTCCGCTACAGCCCCGCCGACGAAGGCGCCGAGGCCAGCAGCTCCGAGGCCGAAGAGACGGAATGCCGAGACAACACGCCCGAGGAGTCCGTCCGGGGTCAGGGCCTGACGGGCGGATCCGACGGCAACGCTCGATAGGGCGGAGCCCGCTCCGAGTAGGGCGAGTAACGGCGCCGCGATCCAGACGTTGCCGGCGAGTGCGATGCCTGCCCAGGCGATGGACTGCGTGATGTGGGCGAGCGCCATGGTTTGGCGGAACGACAGTCGGCGGGTCAGCGGCCCGGCCTTCCAGCCTGCAACGACGCCTCCGAGCGCCGTCGTGGCGAGGAGGGCGCCATACGCAGCGTTCGGCACGTCGAGCACGTCGATCGCGTAGAGCACGAAGGGTGCCATCGCGATGTTGAAGGCGCCGTTGTAGGCGCCCATGCTGAATGCGAGCGTTCTAAGCTCGCGGGTTCTGAACAGGTGGCGGAGGCCGGACCGGATCGCGACGCTGATCTTCTCGTGAGGGCCATCCGGGACGGGCGTGTCCGGCAGCAGTCGCACGAGGGCTGCGGACAGGAGGAAGGAGACCGCGTCCGCGATGAACGGCAGCGGCCGGGCGAGCTGGAAGGTCACCGATCCGAGTGGCGGGCCGAGTAGCGAGCGCCCGACGGTATCGAGAGCCCAGTACCGCCCGTTGACTTGCGCGAGCGCTTCCTTGTCCCGTCCGACGATGGCCGGGATGACAGCCTGAGCCGCCGAGTCGAAGAAGCACTGAGCGATGCCGACAAGGGCAACCGCCGCCACCAGCATGGGCACCGTGAGCCAGCCGGCCAGCAGCAGTCCGACGAGTCCGGCGAGTACACCTGCGCGGGCGATATCGGAGATCACCATGACGCGACGACGGCGCCACCGGTCGACCAGGGCGCCAGCCGGGAGGCCGAAGACGAGCCATGGCACGTACACGGCTGCGGTCACGGACGAAACCGCGACCGGATCTCGCGTCAGCGCGGCAGCAAGAAGCGGAGCGGCGGCGAGGAAAGCGCCGTCACCGGTGACCGAGATGCCTGTGGCGGCAAGCAGCGGGGTAGCACGCCGGGTTGCCTTGGCATGCTGCTCCGCTGCTTCCGCCGTCATGGGATGTCAGCCCTTGAGCTCGTCGAGTTCGAACTCGCCAGCCTGAGCGCCGGCCAGGAACGCCGTCCACTCCCGCTGCGTGAAGGCGAGTACGGGTCCAGCCCCGTTGTCCTTCGTGTCGCGGACACCGATGACGCCATCGACGTACGCGACCTCCACACAGCCGCCGTCGCCGCTGACGCCGCTCTTGCGCCACTTGGCCTTACTGAAGTCGGGACGGTTCATCGTGTGTTGCCTCCCCGGTTTGTTGGATCTAGGTATCGCTCCACGTCGATCGCGAGCGACCGTAGGTATCCAATCGAATCGTCGGGTGCCAGCGCAACGCCTTGTAGAGCCTTGAACAACTCGGTGTAACGCTCGATGTCTTCGGGGGCAGAGAAGTACACGTCGCCTGTGGGTGACTCGATCCATGCCACCGACGGGCTCTCGGTGGCTCGGAAGTCGTACACGGTGAAGCCGACGGTTGAGAAGGCTGGCGAGACGACACCGAGCGGGATGATCCGCAGGTCGAGCCGACGCAGCGACCCGGCCCGATCCGCCAACGCGTCAAGCTGACTGCGGATCAAGTCAGCGTCGGCGACGCCCAGAAGGAGCGCACGAGCGTCGAGGACGACCTCGTACTTCGGTGCGCCCTTCGCAGTCAGCATGTCCTGTCGGCGCATCCGGGCCGCGGCGATGCCATCGGGATCGGCCGCGCCAGCCGCCTTCGCGACCGCCTTGGCGTAGTCGTACGTCTGAAGCAACCCGGGCAGCACCACAGGTTGGTGATGACGGATCCGCTTCGTCACCGACTCAAGCGCCGCGATTGAACCCTGGCGCCGGGGGAAGCCTCCGGCTCTCACGATCCACGCACCCTCGCCGGTGTCCTCGGCCGTCGCGCCGAGCAGCTCAGCCCGCACGTCATCCGTCACCCCGTACAAGGCAAGGAGGAACGCGACATCCTTCACGGTGAAGGCAGTGCGGCCGGCCTCGATGCGGGACACCTTGGGCTGAGACCAGCCAAGCGTGCGGGCAACATGCTCGCCGGATAGCTGGGCCATCTCGCGGAGTCGCCGCAGCTCAGCGCCGATTCGAAGTCGCTGAGCGGATGCATCCGTCGGCACTCCGACCCCCTCATGCATGCATGCATTGCCTACGAAGACTCTACGCCCGCCAAGGTTGCCCTGACCCAACGCATGTCCGGCGACTCGGAGGGCCTGAAACACATGTATTAAGGGAAGGGAGGACCTCGAACGTACGTGCGATGCCAAGGAAAGGTATTTACCCTAATAGCATTAAAGCCGTCCGAACCGCTCAGAAAGTCCCACCACGCTGTCGGGTTTGTCGTCGGCGACGCGGGCGAACGGGTCAGATGAATTGGCGCTGGTAGGCGACGTGGCGCCCCCCTTTGCGCTCCATCTCCATTCCGGATCTTGTCCGAGTCGGAACCCATCGTGAACGCTGCGACACCCGCCGTGTTGAGGTAGAAAATACGGCGCGCCGACGCGCCAGTGAGCTTGCGCGTACGGACTGTCGCGGCCTAACGTTCGACGTAGGAATAGTTACAAGGGTGTAAGTCATGCGACGCCGAGACGGTCGAAGCTGACCATTGCGGCTGCCACTTGATACCGACGTCTTCGGCGTCGGCCGATTGACAGCGTGACTCACCTCCTCAGGCCCCGGCTGGTCCGGTCAAGCCTGGCTGACGGCATAGGAGCCGCAGCCTGCCCGCGGCCGTAATTGCCAAAGGCGAACCTGAGGAGGGGAGGCAGTGTTGGAAAATCGGCACCGCCCTAAGGATGATGGCCCAACCCGTCGCCGGGTGGGGCGTCACCGACGGGCAACCCGTCAGCTCCCGCGACCCTCGATCGAGGGAGTTGGCCTCGTAGTACGGAGTATCGATCTGCTCTTCCGAGCGCAGAACCTGCTCCAAATGCACGAGACCCCTGGAGCCGGTTGGCTGCACAGGGGTTTCGTGGAGTTTGTCGACTGGATCAGCCTTCTCTTCCCATAGAGTCCGCGGCCACCAGACGACTGTGAGGACGGGGCTCGCGTTCGCAGCGCGGGCCTCGTTCCGTATGGAAACACACCATCACGAACTTTCGCGAACTTCTGCGAAGTTTTGTTTCCTCCTGGAGTCTCCGACTTTCCGATCCAGACGTCAAGCTGTTGGCGTATCACCAGTGATACGCGACATGCCGGTTGAGCAGCGCCTACGTAAGATGCTGCAGCTTGACTGGTCGGCGTGTCGGACGCCCAATCGTGGGCACTGCCCGGGGCACCCGCCCGCCACAACCCGTTCGCGAGTACCGTTCGGTGCTGCGACAGTGGCAGAACCTAGCCCAAGGGACCTTGCAGCGGAGCGTCCCCGCAGTTCTCGGCGTCGAGCGGTGTTCTCGTCCCATAGTGACCGTGACCGCGTCACCGGCGAGCGTTGCCGAATTCGCCTGTACTAGATCAAGGCGGCCCGCAAGCGGGCCGCGCGGCTCGCCCGGCGCCCGGCCGGGCACCCCAGAGGGGCCCCACCCCGCCGGCCACCGGCCAGCCGCAGCCGGGACGCTTCCCGCACGGCAAAGCCCGTCGAGCAAGGGGGACGCTGTCCGTCGTGTGCGAGGTAGTCGGCCCCCTGCGGGATCGCCCGAATCCTGGCGAGGTCAACCCCATCACCGGCGAGGGATGGTCGCAGGTGATGGGTACCGGCAGGACTCCCGTACCTGGCCGTGAAGCGGTTGAGGTCAGGTCAAAGGCTCGCCTCTATGGGACGTGAGAGACACGCAAGGCCGTACCACCTTGCGGGTTCCTGCTGCTCAGCCTGTGCTTGCCTACCGAGACCGACGACCCAAGGGCAGGCCCGCTCCACCAGGGTGCGGAACGGGAAAAGCGGAGCTGCGACATGCGCAGCTCCGCTTCCCAAGCTGGGCGGGACTCGAACCCGCAGCCTCCACCCTTACGAAAGGGGCGCTCTATCCGTTGAGCTACCAGGCGACTACGGAGATTGTATCTCGAGGGCTGACCGCGATGGCAGGGCAACATCGCCAGTAGCCAGCAGGCAAACCGTGGCCGTGCCATTCCCGTGCCAGTAGGCCGGTCCGTCGGCGGTCATGACCGGGCAGATGCGGGCACCAACTGACCCGCCTTGAGCAGGCGTTTCGGGCGCACCGGGACAGCCCGGATGATCTTCCAAACTGATTACGCGAGTTCGATTCTCGTCGCCCGCTCCGACGACGAAGGCCCAGGTCAGACGCACTGACCTGGGCCTTCGTCATGGGTCTGCGCCTAGCTCACCGGCTTGCCGCCGGTCACGCCGAGGACCTCGCCCGTCACGTAGCTGGATTCCTGCGACGCGAAGTAGACGTACGCCGGGGCCAGTTCCGCCGGTTGCCCGGCCCGGCCGAGCGGGGTGTCGGCGCCGAACTTCTCGACCTTCTCCGCCGGCATCGTGGTCGGGATCAGCGGCGTCCAGATCGGGCCGGGCGCCACCGCGTTGACCCGGATGCCCTGTTCGGCCAGGTCCTCCGCCAGGGCCTTGGTGAACGCGACGATGCCGCCCTTGGTGGTCGCGTAGTCCAGCAGCGCGCTCGACGACAGGTACGCCTGCACCGACGCGGTGTTGATGATCGCCGAACCCGGCGGCATGTGCGGCACCGCCGCCCGGCACAGCCAGAACATCGCGTACAGGTTGGTCTTCATGACCCGGTCGAACTGCTCGGTGGTGATCTCGGCGATGCCGCCCGGCTGGGCCATCTGGTACGCGGCGTTGTTGACCAGGATGTCCACGCCGCCGAGATCCTGGACGGCGCGGTCCACGATCGCCGCGCAGAGCGCCTCGTCGCGGATGTCGCCGGGTACGGTCACCGCCTTGCGCCCGGCCTCCTCGACGAGGTTCGCCGTGTCGCGCGCGTCCGGCTCTTCCTCCGGCAGGTACGAGATCAGCACGTCGGCGCCCTCGCGGGCGTAGGCGATGGCGACCGCCCGCCCGATGCCGGAGTCGCCGCCGGTGATGATCGCCCGCCGCCCGGTGAGGCGGCCGCTGCCGCGGTAGGTCTCCTCGCCGTGGTCCGGCCGGTCGGGCATCGCGCCGGTGAGGCCGGGGTACGGCTGGTCGCCGCCGTCGAGGGCGGGTTCGGGATACTGGCCGCGCGGGTCCTGGCGCGTGTACTGGTCCTGGGTCATGGCGGTCGCATGCCCGGACACGGGCCACGCTAACCCGCCGAATGCGGAGTTCGCGGACCTGGGCGGGCGATCTGCGGAACACTGTCAGTCATGGCGTACTCCCCCGAGAACCGGCCGGTGCCGGAGGCTCCTCACCTGCTGCCGGACGGCGCCGCGGCCCATGCCGACCACGCGCCGCCGCTGCCGGACGAACTTGCGCGGACGCTGGCCGGGCTGGGGCCCGCCGGCGCCGCCCCGGCCCCGCGCGGCGCGTCCGGGACGCGGTCCCGTCCGCTGGCGCTGGGGCTGGTCGGGACGGTGCTGCTGCTCGCCCTGGTCTTCCTCGTGCAGAACACCGGCGGAGTGGAGATCGGCTTCCTCTGGGCCCAGGGCCGGATCCCGTTGGCCGTGGCGCTGCTGGCCGCGGGAATGGCGGGGGCCGCGATCTCTCGGGCCGTGGCCGCCGCCCGGGTCACCCCGAGGCGCCGCCGCCGCTGAGTCGCCGGCGGAGACCGGCACCCACGCGCCGCGGGCTCAGCGGGCCAGGTCGACGACCCAGTTGACCGCCTTCATGACCCACTCGGTCTGGCGCAGGTGGGCGATGCCCACGCCGGCCAGGAAGAGGCCCGCCACGATGTGCGCGCCCCGCGCCGTACGCCGTTCGCGGCCGAACTGGCGCTCCAGCACGAGCCGGCCCACCAGCCGCGACAGCGCGAAGACGCCGCCGGCCACCACCACCGACACCAGGAAGACCACGATCGGCGTGCTGAGGTCGCCGTCCGTCGAGATGGCCCAGATGCCCCAGCAGACGAAGGCGAACAGCAGCCCCGCGAAGCTCCACTCGCCGCCGCGGCGGAGCTGGGCGACGTGCCAGCTCAACGGGTGGCGCTGGACGGGCGGCGCGGCGCCCGGCCAGCCCGTGCCGGTCGGCTCGTGCTCCGCCACGAACTGCTGCTGCGGGCGCGGGGTGACGGCGGCGCGGCCACTGGAGAACGGCGAGGGCGGCGGCGCGGCGGGGACGTCGGGTGCCGGACCCGGGTGCGCGGACCGGGCCGGGCCGACGGCGCCCTGCACACGGGTCGGGTCGGACCCGCCGGGCCGGCGAGCCGGGTCGGCGGCGCCCTGCAGCCGGGTCGGGTCGGAGCCGCCGGGCCGGCTGGCCGGGCCGGGGCCGCCGTACTGGCGGGTGGGGTCGTAGGACGGTGCGGCCGCGCGGGGCGGCATGTCCGTCGTCGGCGGATCGGCCCAGGGATCCTGCGGCGGCATGTCGAGCGTCCGCTCCGGCCACTGCGGTTGCTCTGGCATCGTCCCCTCCCCTGGAACGGCCGGTCGCCGCCCCACATCGAGAGTAGCGAGCCCGCATAATCGCTCGCCGTGCCGCGCGCCGTCCGTTACACAAACAGCATGGACGGCTTCGAACCGACGATCAGGGTGGGCACGGCGGAGGACTGGGACACGATCTCGGACCTGCTGGGCCGTGTCTTCCATCACACGCCGTCGCGGGAGGAACGCGACATCGAGGGCGCGGTGTTCGAGCCCGAGCGGTCGCTCGTCGTCGAGGACGCCGGCACCGTGGTCGGCCACGCGGCCGCGTACACGAGGGAACTGACCGTGCCCGGTGCGATCGTGCCGGCCGCCCATGTGACCGCCGTCGGCGTCGCGCCGACCCACCGGCGGCGCGGGCTGCTCACCCGGATGATGCACCGGCAGCTGCGCGAGGTCGCGGCCGCCGGCCGCGAGCCGATCGCGGTCCTCTGGGCCAGCGAGACCCGGATCTACCCACGGTTCGGGTACGGGCCCGCGGCCCAGCGGCTGCTGATGAACGTCATGACCCGCGAGATCCAGCTGCCCGCCGCGGTGGGCGACGGCCGGCTGCGCCTGGTCGAGCCGCTCGCGTCGATCGCCGAGCTGACCAAGGTGTACGAGGGTCTGCGCGCCACCCGCACCGGCTGGTCCAACCGCGACGAACGGTGGTGGCGCTTCGTGCTCGCGGACCCCGCGTCGCGCCGCGAGGGTGCCACGGCACTGCAGGGCGTCGTGTACGAGACCGCCGACGGGCCCACCGGGTACGCGCTCTGGCGCACCAAGTCCCGCTGGAACGACCACGGCCCGGACTGCGAGGTGCGGGTCCGTGAGGTGGTCGCGGCCGACCCGGAGGCCTATCTGGCGCTGTGGCGGTTCGTGCTCTCCATCGATCTCGCCCGGACGGCGACGGTGCCCTACGCGGCCGTGGACGAGCCGTTGCAGTATCTGGTCGACGAGCCGCGCCGCCTCGGCAGCACCCTGGCCGACGCCCTGTGGATCCGCATCGTCGACCTGCCCCGCGCGCTGACCGCCCGCCGCTACGCGGCCCCGCTCGACGTCGTGCTCGACGTGACGGATCCGCTGCTGGCACCGAACACCGGTCGCTGGCGGCTGACCGTCGACGCCTCCGGGAAGGCGGGCTGTGCCCGTACGGATGACGCCGCGGACCTGGCCTGCACCGTGCGGGAGCTGGGTACGGCTTATCTCGGGGCGGTGTCGCCGGCCACGCTCGGCGCGGCCGGCGCCGTCCGGGAGCTGACGCCCGGCGCGCTGCAGGCGGTGTCGACGGCGTTCCGCTGGCATCTGCTGCCGAATCCGACCGAGATGTTCTAGGTGGGCGCCGCGGCGGTAGGTTCGGCGTCATGGGTGACGAACCCGGACGCCGGCGCCGCCGCGTGCGTCCCTTCCCCTCGGCGCCGTCCGCGACCACCGCGGCGACCGACCCGGCCACCGACCCGTCCGCCGCGACCGTGACCCCGGCACCCGGACCCGCGTCCGCGGCCCCGGCATCCGGACCGCCGCCCGCGGCACCGAGCCCGGCCGGCCGGCCGCCCGCGGCTCCGGCTGCCGGCCGCGCGTCTGCGGCCCCGGGTCCGGCCCCCGGACCGCCGCCCGCCACGACCGCGAGCCCCGCGTCGCGGGGGCAGACCACCACCCGGACCGCCGGCGCCCGTGCCGTCGCGGGCTCCCGTGCCGCGCCGGCCTCCCGGCCCGCCGGGGAGGACCAGTCCGAGCGCGGCCTGCGCGGGCTCGTGGGCTCCGGCTCGTCACAGGTCAGCGTGACGGCGGCGATGCGGGCCCGGGACGCGACCCGCCCGTCCGCGGAGCAGCTGGCCGACGCCGAGCGCGATCTCGTGATCGTCCGCCGGAACTGGGTCCCGCGCGAGGACCTGCCGAAGGGCCGCTGACCCGGCCGGTCCGGCGGTCGCGCTCAGGCCTGCGGAAGCGGCGGCAGCTCGCGGGTGCCCTCGAAGGCGGTGAGCTGGCCGATGCGGCGCACGTGCCGCTCGTCGCCGGAGAACGGGGTGGTCAGGAAGGCCTCCGCCATCGCCGTCGCCTCGTCCAGGGTGTGCTGGCGGGCGCCGATGGCCAGGACGTTGGAGTCGTTGTGCTGGCGGGCCAGCTGGGCGATCTCGACCTTCCAGGCCAGCGCCGACCGGACGCCGGGCACCTTGTTGGCGGCGATCTGCTCGCCGTTGCCCGAGCCGCCGATGACGATGCCCAGGCTGCCCTCGTCGGCGACCACCTTCGCGCCGGTGTGGAAGCAGAACGCCGGGTAGTCGTCCTCGGGGTCGTAGACGTGCGGGCCGACGTCGACGACGTCGTATCCCTGCTTGGCGAGGTGGTTGACGAGGTGGCTCTTCAGCTCGTAGCCGGCGTGGTCGGAACCGAGGTAGACGCGCATGACGGCAGTCTGTCAAACGCCGATCAGAAGGTCAGCGCCGCCCGGAGGCTCGCGGCGATCTGGTCCGCGGCGGCCCGGGCCGCGTCGAAGAGGGCGAGCTTGCGGGCGAAGCCGTGGTTGACGCCGGCGTAGCGGACGTGGACGACCGGCACCCCGGCCGCGAGCAGCGCGTCGGCGTAGTCGGCCCCCTCGTCGCGCAGGACGTCGTACTCCGCGGTGATGAGCAGGGTGGCCGGCATGCCGGCGAGGTCCCCGGCGGCCAGCGGCGCCACGTCGGGGCCGAAACGGTCCGCCGGGGCGGGGACGTAGGTCTCCCAGGCGAGCCGCATCGAGGCCCGGTCGAGGCCGTAGTCGCCGAGCTCGTCGTACGACTCGGAGGCCGTCATCGGGTCGATCGCCGGGTAGATGAGCACCTGGTAGTCCAGCGGCGTGGTCGCGTCCCGCTGGCGGCGGGCCGCGACCGTGGCGAGCTGGCCTCCCGCGCTGTCGCCCCCGATGGCCAGCCGCGACGGGTCGACGCCGAGGCTCGCGCCCTCCTTGCGGATCCAGGCCAGCACGGTCTCGACGTCGTCGAGCGCGGCCGGGTGGACGTGCTCGGGGGCGAGGCGGTAGTCCACCGACAGCACCGCGCAGCCGGAGCGGTCGGCGATCCGCCGGCAGAGCCGGTCGACCGTCTCCACGCTTCCGTAGCACCAGCCGCCGCCGTGCACGTAGACGAAGACGGGCGCGCCGGTGCGGGTGGCGTAGAGCCGGCAGGGGACGCCGCCCGCATCCAGGTCGGCCACCACCGGCAGCGGGATGGCCGGGCCGCATTCCCGCTCGTTGGAGTCCTCCATGGCCTGCCGGGCGTAGCGCAACCGTTCGCGGGGCTCGGCCGCCAGCACCTCGGCCGAGGGGCGCTGGCGGATCGCGAGAGAGGCCTCGACCTGGGGATGGAGAGCCATGGTCAGTCGAGCTGGGCCAGCACGAGGCCGCCGCGCGCCTTGGGGGTGAACCAGGTGCTCTTGCGGGGCAGCTTCTGCCGGGCCAGGTTCACCGCAACGAAGTCGTCGACGGTCACCGGCGCGATCAGCACCGCCAGCTCGGCGCGGCCGGCGTCGACCTCGCCGCGCAGCCACTCGGCCGGATAGTCGCCCCCGACGTACGAGATCCGCTTGTCGCCCGGGTCCAGCCCGAGCGCGTCGCGCAGCAGCACCCGCTCGACCAGGGCGTGGTCGAGGTTCTCCACCGCCGGGGCGCCCTCGGCCGCAGGCAGCGTGACCGCGTAGGACGTGCCGTGCGCGTACAGGTGGATGGTGCCCTTGGCCGGGATGTCCGCGGGGCGCGGCAGCTCCTCGACCCGCGCGCCGGCCGCGGTGAGCTGCCCGACCAGGTCGTCGACCGGCAGCTCGGCGACGAGCCGGTTGTAGGGCTGGATGGCGACCGACGCCGGGGTGGTCACCACGGCGAGGAAGCGCGGCAGGCCGCCGGTCTGCGCGGCGAGGCTGCGGTGGTTGCCGTCGGCGACGACGAGCTCGCCGCCACCGGCGAGCGCGATCAGGTCGTCCTGCAGCGGCCCGGCGCCGACGACCCAGATCGCGTGCGTGCGCCCGCTCTGGTCCTGGTCGGTCGCGGCCGGGGGCCCGGCCGCCTCGGTCGCCGCGGCGAGCGCGGCGTGCAGCTGGTCGCCCTTGCCGGTCTGCAGCAGGAGTACGGGAGAGAGCAGCGTGCGCAACGTCTCGGCGAGGGCCACGCGCTCGCGCACCTTGGCGATGAACACGTCCTCGTTGCGGATCACCAGGCCGGGCTCGTCGGCGCTGGTGGAGATCTGGGCCGTGTCGACCATGGCCCACAGGCCGTACGCGGCCGGCTCACCGGGCGCGCTGATCCGGTAGAGCACGACCACCTGCTCGGCGGGCGTGTAGCAGCCGGCCGCCTTCTGCTCGTCGAGGCGGGTGGCGGCGTCGGACAGGCTGTCGAGGAAGGAGCGGCCCACCGCGTCCGGCGCCCGGTGGGGCATCTCGATGGCCAGCGCGCTGTGCGGATTGGCGGCGATGATCTCGGTGATCTCCGCGTCGTCCGCGAACTCGTCGTAGTTCTGCGCGCCGGTGCCGCCAGTGGTGATCCAGGCCCGGCTGATCGGGTGCACGACCGTCATGACCGCGAACCTACCGAAACGGGCCCCTCCCGTGGGGGCCCGGCCCCCGGCCGTCCCACCCTTCAGGTCGCGCGCCGGTGCCGTCCGTACGCGGGGACCGACGGCATGTTCCCCCGCAGGCGCGCCTCGCGGGCCCGCCGCCGCTGCTGCGCCGTCGCGTCGCCGACCGGCAGGCTGGACACGAGCACGGGCGGCGCGACCATCGCGGCCACGTCGGCGGGCAGGTTCGGGCAGACGCTCGCCCAGGCGCCCCGATGCACCGCGATGGTGCTCGTGGCAACGGTGTCGGATTCGGCCATCGCAGCCTCCGGTCAGGGTGACGGTACTCACCATTCCAACGACAGTCTCACCGCGGACGTGATGTTTTCCGGCGAACTACCCGGAACGACCCCCACGGTGGCAGCGGGGGGTGGTAGGTGCGGGTTCACCGCATAAGGTGGCGTGCGAAGCTCGAGGCGGGGCGACGCGGCCCCTGCCAGCGTGGAGGAGAGTGAACGTGGCCGGAGTTCGTAACCTGACCCAGGTGGAGGCCGCCGAGCGGGCCCGCCTGCTCGAGGTGACGGGGTACGACATCGCCCTGGATCTGACCGACGGCGCCGGGCGCCCGGGCGAGGGCACCTTCCGATCGGTCACCCAGGTCACGTTCCGCTGCGCCGAGCCCGGCGCCCAGACCTTCATCGAGGTCGCCGCCGCGTCCCTGCGGTCCGCGGTGCTCAACGGCACGCCGGTCGACACCTCCGGCTGGTCGGCCGAGAACGGTCTGACGTTGACCGGCCTCGCGGCCGAGAACACCCTCGTCGTGGACGCCGACTTCTTCTTCTCGGCGAGCGGCCAGGGCATGCAGCGCAGCGAGGACCCGGTCGACAAGGAGGTCTACCTCTACAGCCAGTTCGAGACCGCCGACGCCCAGCGGGTCTACGCGGCGTTCGACCAGCCGGACCTGAAGAGCGTGTTCACCTGGCACGCCACGGTGCCGGGGCACTGGAAGGTCGTCTCGAACATGCCGGTGGAGAGCACCGTCGACGCCGAGGCCGGCGCCAAGACGGTCCACTTCGCGACCTCGCCGCGGATGAGCACGTACATCACGGCGCTGTGCGCGGGGCCGTACCACGAGGTCCGCGACAGCCACGACGGCATCGAGCTGGGTGTCTTCTGCCGGGCCTCGATGGCGCAGTACCTCGACGCCGACGACCTGTTCCTCATCACCAAGCAGGGCTTCGACTTCTTCCACGAGCAGTTCGGGGTGCGCTACCCGCTGCCGAAGTACGACCAGCTCTGGGTGCCCGACTTCAACGCCGGCGCGATGGAGAACTTCGGCTGCGTCACGCACGCCGAGGCGCACTACATCTTCCGGTCCCAGGTCACCGACTACGAGTACGAGCAGCGCGCCAACACGATCCTGCACGAGCTGGCCCACATGTGGTTCGGCGACCTGGTGACCATGCGCTGGTGGAACGACCTGTGGCTGAACGAGTCGTTCGCCGAGTGGGCGAGCCACTGGTGCAACACCGGCGCCACCCGTTTCTCCGACGCCTGGACGACGTTCCTGTCGGTCCGCAAGACGTGGGGCTACCGCCAGGACCAGCTCTCGTCGACCCACCCGGTCTACTGCGAGATGCCGGACCTGGAGGCGGTCGAGGTCAACTTCGACGGCATCACGTACGCCAAGGGCGCGAGCGTCATCAAGCAGCTCGTCGCGTACGTCGGGCTGGACGCGTTCCGGGCCGGGCTGCGGGCGTACTTCCAGCGGCACGCGTGGGGCAACGCCACCTTCGACGACCTGCTCACCGAGCTGGAGACGGCGTCCGGGCGCGAGCTGCGCAAGTTCGCCGCGCAGTGGCTCGAGACGGCCCAGGTCAACACGCTGCGGCCGGTGGTGGCGATCGGCGCGGACGGCACGTACGAGAGCGTGGTCGTGCGGCAGGAGGCGCCGGCCGGATACCCGACGCTGCGGACGCACCGCATCGGTGTCGGCCTCTACGACCTGCAGGGCGACCGGCTCGTGCGCCGCGACCGGGTCGAGATCGACGTGAGCGGCGAGGAGACGGCGATCCCCGCGCTGACCGGGGTCCCCGCGGCCGACGTGCTGCTGGTCAACGACGACGACCTCACGTACGCGAAGCTGCGCCTCGACGAGCGCTCGATGGCGACGGTCGTACGCCACATCGACGGCTTCGAGTCGTCGCTGCCGCGGGCGCTGTGCTGGGCGGCCGCCTGGGACATGGTGCGCGACGCCGAGCTGGCGGCCCGCGACTACGTGGCGCTGGTGAGCACCGGCCTGCCCAAGGAACGCGACATCAACCTGACCACGGCCACGCTGCGGCAGGCGGCGACCACGCTGACCATGTACGCCGACCCGCAGTGGGCGCCGACCGGGTGGGCGCAGCTCGCCGGCACGGCCCGCACGGCGCTGGCGGCGGCGGAGCCGGGCAGCGGCTTCCAGCTCGCCTGGGCGCGCGCCTTCATCGGTGCCGCCCGCAGCCCGGAGGAGCTCGCCGTCCTGCGCGGCTGGCTGGAGGGCCGGGACGTGCCGGCGGGCCTCACCGTCGACACCGAGCTGCGCTGGTCGCTGCTGGAGTCGCTGGCCGCCCGGGGCGCCGCGACCGAGGAGGAGATCGCCGCCGAGCTGGATTCGGACCGCACCGCGAGCGGCGAGCGCGAGGCCGCCCTGGCCCGGGCACTGCTGCCCACGCCGGAGAACAAGGCGGCGGTCTGGGCGAAGCTCACCGGCGGCGAGAAGCTGCCGAACTGGCTCAACCGGTCGCTGCTGCAGGGCTTCCAGTCCTCGACGCAGGTGGCGCTGACCGCGCCGTACGCGTCGAAGTTCTTCGAGGTCGTGGACCAGGTGTGGGCGCGCTCGGACAGCGAGCCGGCCCAGGAGTTCGTGATGCTGGCGTACCCGGCCTACCAGGTGAGCGAGGAGACGGTCGCGTCGACCGACGCCTGGCTGGCCGCCGAGGGCCACTCGCCGTCGCTGCGCCGGCTCGTGGCCGAGGGCCGCGACGGCGTGCTGCGCGCCCTGAAGGCCCGGGCCAAGGACGCCTCCGCCTGAGCCGGATGCGGGTCGCGGGGTTCCGTTCCTCGCGACCCGCAGAACTCACCGGGCAGAATTCCACCAGAAACCACACTGCGTGAGTACGCTGACACTCCCCGGTGATGGAGGTGGTGCGGTGGTGGTGATCGGCCAGGGTTCCCCGGTGCGATGGGCCGCCCCCGACGGCCCCTGGACCGAGCCGGATCTGCACCTGTTCCCGCAGGACGGTCACCGCTACGAGATCGTCGACGGCAGCCTGCACGTCACGCCGCCCCTCGACGGTGCGCACGAGACCGTGGTGCAGGCGCTGATCGCCATGCTGCGCGCGGCGGCGCCGGAGGGCTGGTGGATCTGCGACCGGCTCGGCATCGCGCTGAAGACCAGCAACCTCATCCCGGACGTGACCGTGCTGCGGCCGCGCTCGTCCGGCGCGACCTGGGCGGATCCGGCGGACGTCGCCATGGTCGTCGAGGTCGAGTCCGCGACCAGCCGCAGCTACGACCGGCTGCTCAAGCCCGCCCTGTACGCCGGCGCCGGCATCCCCTGCTACTGGCGCGTCGCGCCGGAGCCGGAGCCGGTGCTGTTCGTGCACGAGCTGGGCGCCGACGGCTATCTGCCGGCGAAGACGATTCAGGGCGCCGACCCCGTGAAGGTCGACGCCCCGTTCCCGGTGCGGGTCTCCCCGGGCACCTGGTCGTAGCTCGCTCCCGGCGGCTCAGTGGCGGCCGGCGTGGGACGCCAGCTGGTCGAGGCCGGCGAGGACGCCGCCCGCCAGGTCTCCTCCGGCGAACGCCGCGGCCATCGAGAGCGCGGCGAGCTTGGCGTCGCGGTCGGAAATGCGCTTGCGGGCCTCCGCGCCGGTGACGATCTCCAGGATCCGCTGGTTGGGCGAGATCGCGATGAGTACCGCGCGGGCCGCGCCCTGGAGCTGACGGTGCAGCTGCTCGGCGCTCTCCCGGGTGGGCTCGGCCAGGTCGCCGATGTAGACGCTGAAGGTCAGGCCGGTCTGCTGGTCGGCGACGCGCAGCGCCTCGTCGAGGCGCAGCAGTTGCCGCGTCGAGAACGGACCGTCGAGCGCCGCGATGCCCTCGGGGGACATGGCCAGCTCGGGCCGCTCGGTCAGCGTCGGGCCGCCCGGGTGGTCGAGCGCGGTCAGCGGCTGCTCTTCGACGCTGACGAACGCCTGCTGCTCACCAACGGTCACTTGCGCCTCCTACCGGTCCGGGCCGCTGCCGGCCCGACTCTTCCCCGACGCCCGGCTCCAGCGCCGCACGGCCGGAGGTCTTGCCGCCGAAGGCCGGACTCACCTGCGCGGGCGAGGCCAGGAACCACATCGGCGCGAAGTCGTACGGCCGGCCGGGCCGGTAACGACGGTCGGGCCGGTTGTGGCGCCCGCCGAGGGCCGCCAGGGCCGAGATCACGACGATGACCGCCAAGGGGATCACCGCGAAGACCAGAATCGTGCTGAATATCGACAACCTCAACGCCCCCAGGCGTCAAAAGGAACCGGGCCAAGTCACTGTGTTCCCAGTGATCCGAACGTCAATCACGGTAGCGGAGTGGGCGCCGTCACGGAGCGCCGGGTGTCAAGACCCACTACGTGGGATCTCGCGGGCGGCGCGAAATCGGCGCCGAGGTGCGAAAATCACCCCTGACGCGCTGTCCGGGAGGTTTCCGCCCGGGCGACAGGAAGGGGAGGCCATGCGCCCGTTCGTCCCGGCCGCGCTCGCCATGTGCACGCTGGCCCTGCCGGTCGCCCTGCTGCCGCCCTCCCCCGCGTCGGCGGCCGCCGTCTTCGTCGAGACCAGCCCCAGCACCGCCCGCGCCGGCGACCCGGTCGGCATCCGGGCCAGCTGCGACGACAACCTGACCGCCGCCAAGGTGACGGCGGGCCCGATGGGCAGCGTCACGGTGTCTCCGCGGTACGGCTTCCTGACCGCCACCGTCCGGGTGCCCGCCACCACCGACCCGGGCGCCTACCGGATCGAGCTGCGCTGCCCCGACGGCAAGACGGCCACGACCACGCTGCACGTGGTGGCCAGGGTCGAGCCGGCGCGCGGCCCGGCGACCGGCGCCGGCGGCACCGCACCGGGCCGGTCGGCGCAGATCCTGCTCGGCGGCGGAGCGACGGCGCTCGCGGCCGGCATCCTCGTGGGCGTGGCGGCACTGCGCCGCCGCCGGGTGAGCTGAGGCGCGGCCCATGTCGCGCCCGGACCCGGCCGACCCCGGGCCCCGCGCTCCCGAGCGAGCCACGCCCCGACCCCGGACGCCGGAGGGAGCCACACCCGGTCCCCGCATGCCGGAGTCGGTGCTGCGCCGCCGCCCCGCCGAGATCACCGCCCGGTCCGAGACCGCCGCCCGGCCCGAAACCGCCGCGCGGGCCGGGACCGCCCGTCCGGTCCCGCCGGCGTCTCCGGTGGCGCGCCTCGCGGTGACGGCCACGCCGTCCGGAGCGATGGTGCCGCCACGCCGCTTGCCTCCGCCGCCGCACGCGCCGGGGCGGCCGCTCCGGGACTCCTGGCGCCGCAGGCGGCTCCCAGCGCCCTCCCCCGTGCGCGGCCGCCGGCCCATGCCGCTGGGGATGATCGCCGCGGTGCTGGTCTTCGTGGGCCTCTTCGCGCTCGGCGCGGGTGTCGGCGCCGCCACCGGGTTCGACGTCCGCGACCTGTTCCGGGGGCCGGACAAGCCGCCGCCGCGCGACTTCCCGGTGCTCGACCCCAGCCCGCCGAAGCGACTGATGATCCCGGCCATCAAAGTGGAGGCGCCGGTGCTCCCGGTGGGGCTGGCGAAGGACGGCTCCGTGGACGTACCCCCGCCGAACCGCAACGAGACGGGGTGGTTCGGGGAGGGTCCCACACCGGGGCAGTTCGGTCCCGCGCTGATCGTGGGCCATGTGGACACCGACACCCGTCCGGGGGTCTTCCACCAGCTCCGCAACCTGCGGCCGGGTCAGCGGATCGAGGTCCTCCGGGAGGATGACGAGACGGCCGTCTTCCAGGTGAATTCGGTGGAGCGGTTCGGCAAGGCGCGCCTGCCGGTCCAGCGGGTCTACGGCGACTACAGCAGACCGTCGCTGCGGCTGGTCACCTGCGGGGGAACCTGGCTGGGCGCCGGGCGGGGCTACGCCGACAACGTCATCGTGTTCGCGTCCCTGATCGGCACGAAACAGCGGCACTGATCGAACCCGGCGGTCAGGCGGCCTCGGCCTCGACCGGGGTGGGCAGGTCCAGCCAGTCCGCCCAGCGCGGGTCCGGGGTGCGGTGGCCCAGCACCCGCCAGGCCACGCCGCGGGGTGCCTGCGGCGGCGAGTGCAGCCGCCAGCCCAGCTCGGCCGGGGTCTTGTCGCCCTTGCTGTGGTTGCACTTGGCGCACGCCGCGACCACGTTCTCCCAGGCGTGCAGGCCGCCGCGGCTGCGGGGGAAGACGTGGTCGATGGTCTCCGCCGAGCCGCGGCAGTACGCGCAGCGGCCACCGTCGCGAGCGAAGATGGCCCGGCGGGACAGACCCACATGCGTCCGGTACGGCACCTTCACGTACCGGGTGAGACGGACCACCGACGGGACCGGCAGGGCGTGGTGGGCGCTGTGCAGGACGCCGTCCCCGTCGGAGACGCATTCCGCCTTGGCGGTCAGCACCAGGATGGTCGCTCGACGCACCGATACGACGCACAGCGGCTCGTAGGTAGCGTTCAGAACCAACGCGGATGAGCCCACTGTGGGTCGTATGTCAGGCATCGCGATCACCCTTCGGTGTAGGTGCTTGCAACCGCTCCCGATGTGCTTGTCGTCCCGGCCGAGTCTGCGCGAGGGCCCCGTGCCGGCGACCCTCGTGCGCCAATAGTCCCTGATGGATGACGATTTTGCGAGCACAATCTGCTGGCCGGGACGTAAACGTCTGAGGTCTCGTGCGAAGATGTCCGGTTCCTGAGCACCGGCACGCGGCGGGTACGGTGAGGACCCGTGATCCTGCTAGCCCCCACTCCGAACCCGTCCGGAAGCAGCCCGCCGATCTTCGTGACACCCGACGTCACCGAAAGCTGCAAGAACGACACGCTGTGCTCTTGGATCTACGGCGAGACCGGCAACTTGTGGCTGGCCAGCGGCAGCTTCGTGTTCATCGTCAAGCCGCTGAAAATTCTCGCGATCATCCTGGCCGCCATGCTGATCCGCTGGGTGCTGCACCGGGCGATCAGCCGGCTGACCACCTCGAGCTCCCGGGCCGAGATGCCGGCGCTGCTCAAGCCGCTGCGCGAGCGGGCCGCCAAGCAGCCGCAGGCGGCCGAGAACCAGTTCATCCCGGAACGGCGCCGCCAGCGGGCCGAGGCGATCGGCTCGGTGCTGCGCAGCTTCGTCACCGCGGTGGTCTTCACCATGGCGGCCCTGCTGGTGATGGGTGAGCTCGGCTTCAACCTGGGCCCCCTGCTGGCCAGCGCCGGCATCGTGGGCGTGGCGCTGGGCTTCGGCGCGCAGAGCCTGGTCAAGGACCTCATCGCCGGCCTGTTCATGCTGCTGGAGGACCAGTACGGCGTGGGCGACTCGGTGGACCTGGGCGACGCGGTCGGCGTCGTGGAGACGGTCGGGCTGAGGGTGACGACGGTCCGCGACATGCGCGGCGTGCTCTGGTACATCCGCAACGGCGAGATCGTCCGCGTGGGCAACAAGAGCCAGGGGTGGGCGATGGTGGTCATCGACATCCCGATCGGCTTCGTCAACTCCGAGGAGGCGACGGCCGTGCTGCGCGAGGCGGCGCTGGCCCTGGCGGACGAGCCGGAGCACGCCACCGAGTTCCTGGAGCCGCCGGACGTCGTGGGCGTCGAGCAGCTGACCGTGGACGGCGCGGTCATCCGGACCATCGCCAAGACCACCGCGGACGGCCAGCCGGTCGTGCAGCGCGAGTTGCGGCGCCGGCTCACCGAGGCGCTGGAGAGCTCCGGCATCGCCGAACGCATCGCCGTGTCGCGGATGTTGCCGCGCTCGGCGGTCCCGCCGCTGATGCCGGGCGCCGCGCCGGATTCTTCCGGCACGCCGGGAGGTCCCACCTGAGCTGCGGATAGGGCATAGTGGGGGATGTGGCCCCTGGCCGAACGGCCGAGGATCCCCCCGTACGCCCTAGCCACGGATCGACCGATCGGGCAGAATCGTGCAAGAAGCGTCTGCACATGCATCGTCACGTACGCGGGCTGGAATCGTCCGGCCCGCGCTGTCCGTGGCCGGCCGCCCTCGGTGACCCGGTGGCCGTCGCGATCGATGGAGGGCCCTGGTGTCCGACGACCGACCCGCTGCGCAGCTCGGCGACAGGCCCGGCGGCGTGACGGAGCCGGAGCGCCCGGTGACCTTCCGGGACGTCTTCGCGGTCCGCGAGTTCCGAGCCCTGTACGTCTCCCTGGTCGTCAACTGGATCGGCGACTATCTGGCGCGGGCCGCGATCGTCGTGCTCGTCTACCAGCAGAGCCAGTCGGTGCTGCTGTCGGCCGCCTCGTTCGCCGTGGGCTACCTGCCGTGGATCGTCGGCGGACCGGTGCTGGCGGCCGTCGCCGAGCGCTATCCGTACCGAAGGGTCCTGATCGTCTGTGATCTGGCCCGGGCCGTGCCGATCGCCCTGATCGCGCTGCCCGACGTGCCGGTGCCGGTGATCCTGGTGCTGATGTTCGTGGCGATGCTGGGCGCGCCGCCGACCCAGGCGGCCCGCTCCGCGCTGATCCCGCTGATGCTTCCGCGCCATCAGGTGGTGACCGGCCTCGCCGTGAACTCCTCCACGGCGCAGGCCGCCCAGGTGCTCGGCTACCTCGTCGGCGCCTCGCTGGCGGCCGGGGTCGGCGCCCGGCTCGGCCTCGCGCTCGACGCCCTGTCGTTCGTGGTCTCGGCGGCGATCATCGCGGCCGGCGTGCGACCCCGGCCCGCGGCGAGCAGCCGCGAGCGGCGCCGGCATCTGCTGCGGGAGACGAGCGAGGGATACCGGCTGGTCTTCGGCACGCCGCTGCTGCGGTCGGTCGCGCTGATGGTGTTCGCGCTCACCACCTTCACGATCCTGCCGGAGGGCCTCGCGGCGGGCTGGGCGGCGGTTTTCCACGACGATCCCCGGGCGCGCGGTTTCGACCAGGGCCTGATCATGGCCGCCGGGCCGGTGGGCTTCGTGATCGGTGGCCTGGCGGTGGGCCGGTTCGTCCCGCACACCCGCCGGAGCTCGCTGGTCAGGCCGTTCGCCGTGCTGGTACCGCTCGCGCTGGCGCTGACCATGTGGGCGCCCAGCGCGGCGGTGGTCGCCATCCTGGTGGTGATCTCGGGCATCGCGCAGGGCGTGCTCATGCCGACGCTCAACGGCGTCTTCGTGCTCGCCCTGCCGCACGGATACCGCGCCCGGGCCTTCGGCGTCATGCAGGGCGGCATGCAGCTCACCCAGGGCCTGGCGCTCGTCGTCAGCGGCGCGCTCGCGCAGCACTGGACGATCCCGCTGGTCGTCGGGTGGTGGAGCCTCGGCGGACTGGCCCTGATGGCGGCGCTGGCCGCCCGCTGGCGGAGCCACACCGCGACCACCGGGGCGGCCTCCGCCGCGACACCCGCCGAGACCGCCGCGACCACCGATGCCGGAGCCGGGCCACCGGCCGTGGTGGCCCCCTCGCCGGTCCCTCCCCCCGACCCGGGCACGCCGACCGGTACGGTCCCGGCGGCCCCGGGCGGGCCCGCGGGCCGGTCCCGCGGCCAGGACCGGCCGCACGCCTCCGACCTCGGCGCGCACCCGGCCCGCCCGCCGGGACCGGATCTGACCGGCAACGCGGGCCGTCCGCGCGGACCCGCGGAGATGAACGGCGCCAAGGCGCTGCCCCGGGGAAGCGCCGCGCGTTCCACACCCGGGCCGGGCCGTCGCCCGGCTGCTGGCAGACTGGACGGGTGAGCGAGGTCAGCTTCTTCGAGACGGTCGGCGGCGAGCCCACCTTCCGCAAGCTCGTGGACCGGTTCTACGAGGGTGTCGCCGAGGACCCCGTGCTGCGCCCGATGTATCCGGAGGAGGACCTCGGACCGGCCGCCGAGCGGCTGACGTTGTTCCTGATGCAGTACTGGGGCGGTCCCTCCACGTATTCGGCCAGCCGCGGCCACCCGCGCCTGCGGATGCGGCACGCGCCGTTCCGGGTCGGCGCCGAGGAACGCGACGCGTGGCTGCGGCACATGCGCGACGCCGTGGACTCGCTCGAACTGCCCGAGCCGCAGCACACCACGCTCTGGGACTATCTCGAGCGCGCCGCGTACTTCATGGTCAACACGGCGGACGCGCATCCTGGGGGCCCGGCCGCTCGTTGATCGGGGTGACCGCGTCCCGATCCCAGGAGCTGCCACCGATGCGACGCCGCCTGTTCGCCGCTGCCGCGCTGTCCTGCGCCGCCCTGCTGGGCGCGACGCCCGCGGCGGCGGACCTCGCCCACCCCGCGGTGGTGTCCGCGAATCCGGTCGACCACACCCCCCACGTGCTCGACGGCACGGTATGGGCCCTCGCCGTGGTCGGTGACACGGTGGTGGTCGGCGGCAGCTTCACCAAGGTCCAGGACAGCGCCCGCAAGGTCACCTTCGACCGCAGGAACATCTTCGCGTACGGGCTCCGCGACGGCGTCATCCGCCCGTTCGCCCCCGAGGTGGACGCGGCGGTCTACGCCCTGGCGCCCGGCGCCGACAACAGCGTCTACCTCGGCGGCGCCTTCAAGACCGTGAACAAGGCGGCCCAGCGCGGCCTCGCCCGGGTGTCGCTCGGCGACGGCGCCCGGCTACCCGGCTTCGCGGCGCAGATCAACTGGGGTGACGTCCGGGTCCTGGCCGCGCACGGCAGCCGGCTGTACCTCGGCGGCACGTTCTCCGCGGTCAACGGCGTGAAGCGGGTCGGCCTGGCGCGGGTGCACACCAGCTCCGGGGCGGTCGACGCCGGCTTCGACGCCAGGCTGTCCGCGCCCGGGCTGAGCCGCACCCGGGTGGAGCACCTCGACCTCTCCCCCGACGGCCGGCGCCTGGTCATCATCGGCGCGCTGCTCAAGGTCGGCACCGCCGACCGCACGCAGATCGCCATGTTCGACACCACGGGTCCCGCGGCGGCCCTGCTGAGCTGGTACACCGACGCGTACAAGCCGCAGTGCATGGCGGGCTTCGACACCTACCTGCGGCAGGTCAAGTTCTCGCCCGACGGCCGCTGGTTCGTCGTCGTGTCGACCGGCCGCGCCTCGTCCCCCACCAAGCTCTGCGACTCGGCCGCCCGCTTCGAGACCGCCGGCGGCGGCCGCCACAACCCGACCTGGGTCCAGCGCACCGGCGGCGACTCGCTCTACGCGGTCGCGGTGACCGGCAGCGCCGTGTACGTCGGCGGCCACCAGCGCTACCTGGACAACCCGTACGGCAGCGACGCGAAGGGCCCCGGCCCGGGCGCGGTGGCCCGGGTGGGAATCGGCGCACTCCACCCGACGACCGGCCGCGCAATGCCCTGGAACCCCACGCTCAAGCGCAACGTCGGCGTCCGGGCGTTCCGCGCGGTGCCCGAGGGACTGATCGTCGGCTGGGACACCGACCAGCTCGGCAAGGAGTACCACGGCCGCATCGGCATGTTCCCCCTCGCCTGAGCGCACGCGAAAGGCCGGGCCTGCGGGCCCGGCCTTTTCCATGTGACGAACTACAACAGAGCACCTTCGTCGTGCAGCCAGTCGACGAAGGAGGTGGCCACCGCGGCGCCGCAGTCGATCATCTCGACCAGGAGGGCGTCGTGGGCGCCGGAGGCCAGCGGCACCTGCAGCTCCGCGTAGATCGGCAGCTGGCCACGCTCGGTGGGGTCGCCGACGTACGCCTTGCAGAAGCGTCGCGTGTGGTTCCACTCGTTGACCACGCGGTAGGCGCGGTCGGCCCAGTCGGGCGGGACGGTCGCGTGCGGACGGGCCCGCATCACGAGGATCTCGTCGTCCGGCCCCTCCAGGGTGAACAGCACCGCGTGCCGCTCCCACATCGCCAGCAGGCTGCCGCCGCCGTCGGCGAGGAACCGGATGTCGAGCAGGTCCAGGGCTTTGCCGATCCGGGTCAGGTCGACCGGGGCGACCTGCTCGGGCTCATCGATCGTGGACAGATCGGCGGAGGACATCGCCGAGCGCTCGGGCTCACGCTGTGCCGGTACTCCGACACGGACAGTGCTCTGCACGGCGACCTCGCCGCTCTCGCGCTCGTTGTCTCCGGACGATCCGGGACGCCATGACCACCACGGCATCGTTGTGCACCTCACTCCCCAGCAGGTCAGCCGCCGGACGTGGCGGGTGGCCCGGGGGCGACGGTACCCGTACAGGTCGCGGAGGTCATCCCCTCAAAGGGAGGGCGCGACCGGACAACCGATGCAGCATCACCCTTTCGGGTGACCCCCTATAGACATAACAGTCAATTCTTGGACGGGCTGTAGCCACGCAACTCCATATGGTGCCGAAAGACCCACCCATCGTCCCGCTGTGCACACGCGCGCTCCCGGACCGTCCATGTCGGCCGGTCCGAGGAAACCCATCCGGGAGACCGCCTGAACGAGACGCTGCGGCACCGTCACCGAGCCACCGTCGGCCGGAGTGACGACCAACGCGACGTGATCCAGGAGGGCGTCACGCACGGCTCGCTGCCCCACCGCGCGACCACTCAGCCCGCCCGAGGTGACCTCACGCAGAGTGCCGGCCGCCGCGGTCGCCAGGCGGCTGAGCTCCGCGGTGGCGACCGACTCGACGACCCGCACCCGGGCCGGCGGCAGCGGCCAGCGCCAGTCCGCGTCCCGGCGCGGCGGCAGCTCCTCGCCACCGGCGGCCAATGTGGACAGCAACGCGTCCGCGGACACCGTCGCGTCGCCCGGCCCGGGCCCGGCCACCTCGCGGGTGACCAGGACGCCCCACGGCAGCCGGGCCCACAGCGCCGTACGCCCGGAGCGGCTCGACCGCAGCCGCACGGCGACCGTGCGGTCGAGGCGGGTCAGCCGGGCGAGGAACGCCCCGGCGTCCGGAACTCCGGTGATGCCGTGCCCGGTCACGCCGCCGACACTTCCCGGTAGGGCTCGAGGAAGGCCCGCTCCTCCGCCGTCAGCCGGCGGGGGAAACCCTCCGCCAGGTTGTACGGCACGCACACCGACCGGGCCCGGCTCGCGAGCACGTCGCCGTCGAAGAGCTCGTAGGAGACGGTGAAGGCCGCCACCCGCAGCTCGGAGACCCACAGCTCGATGCGGACGGAGTCGCCGTAGTCCACCGGGCGCAGGTAGTCGATCTCGTGCCGGGAGATCACGATGCCGTCCTCGAACGAGGTGAGTCCCTGCGCCCGCGCGCCGACGAAGAACATGGCAACGCGCGCCTCCTCGTACAGGGTGAGGAAGCGCGCGTTGTTGACGTGGCCGTACGCGTCCATGTCGGACCAACGCACGGCTGCGTCGTAAGTGAACCTCTTAGTCACGCGTGAGCTTGCGGTAGGTGACGCGGTGCGGGCGGGCCGCCTCCGCGCCGAGGCGATCGATCTTGTTCTTCTCGTACGCCTCGAAGTTGCCCTCGAACCAGAACCAGTTGTCGGGGTCCTCCTCCGTGCCCTCCCACGCGAGCATGTGGGTGGCGACCCGGTCGAGGAACATCCGGTCGTGGGAGATGACCACGGCGCAGCCGGGGAACTCCAGCAGCGCGTTCTCCAGGCTGCCGAGCGTCTCCACGTCCAGGTCGTTGGTCGGCTCGTCGAGCAGGATCACGTTGCCGCCGATCTTCAGCGTCAGCGCCAGATTGAGCCGGTTGCGCTCACCACCGGAGAGGACCTTGACCGGCTTCTGCTGGTCGGGGCCCTTGAAGCCGAAGGCCGCCACGTACGCCCGGGAGGGCATCTCGACCTTGCCGACCATCAGGTGGTCGAGCCCGTCGGAGACGACCTCCCACACGGTCTGGTCGCCGTCGAGGCCGGCGCGGTTCTGGTCGACGTACGAGAGGTGGACGGTCTCGCCGATGCGGACCGAGCCTTCGTCCGGCTGTTCCAGGCCGACGATGGTCTTGAACAGCGTGGTCTTGCCGACGCCGTTCGGGCCGATGATGCCGACGATGCCGTTGCGCGGCAGCGAGAACGACAGGTGGTCGATCAGCGTGCGCCCGTCGAAGCCCTTGACCAGGTCCTTGACCTCGATCACCGTGTTGCCCAGGCGCGGGCCCGGCGGGATCTGGATCTCCTCGAAGTCGAGCTTGCGGGTCTTCTCCGCCTCGGTGGCCATCTCCTCGTAGCGGTCGAGGCGGGCCTTGCTCTTGGTCTGGCGGGCCTTGGCGTTGGAGCGGACCCACTCCAGCTCCTCGGAGAGGCGCTTCTTCAGCTTGGCGTCCTTGCGGCCCTCGACCGCGAGACGCTGGGCCTTCTTGTCCAGGTAGGTGGAGTAGTTGCCCTCGTACGGGTACGCCCGGCCACGGTCCAGCTCGAGGATCCAGGTGGCCACGTTGTCCAGGAAGTACCGGTCGTGGGTGATGGCGATGACGGTGCCGGCGTACTTGGCGAGGTGCTGCTCCAGCCACTGCACGCTCTCGGCGTCCAGGTGGTTGGTGGGCTCGTCGAGCAGCAGCAGGTCGGGTGCCTCGAGCAGCAGCTTGCAGAGCGCCACCCGGCGGCGCTCACCACCGGAGAGCTGGGTGACGTCGGCGTCCGGGGGCGGGCAACGCAGCGCGTCCATCGCGAGTTCGAGCTGGGAGTCGACGTCCCAGGCGTTGGAGTGGTCGAGCTCCTCCTGGAGCCTGCCCATCTCCTCCATGAGCTCGTCGCTGTAGTCGGTGGCCATCTGCTCGGCGATCTTGTTGAAGCGTTCGAGCTTGGCCTTGGTCTCCGCGACCGCTTCCTCGATGTTGCCGAGGACCGTCTTCGCGTCGTTGAGCGGGGGCTCCTGGGCGAGCATGCCGACGGTGTAGCCGGGCATGAGCCGGGCCTCGCCGTTGCTGACCTGGTCCACGCCCGCCATGATCTTCAGGAGGCTGGACTTACCGGCGCCGTTGGGACCGACCACCCCGATCTTGACCCCGGGCAGGAAGTTCAGCGTCACGTTGTCGAGCACGACCTTGTCGCCGTGCGCCTTGCGCGCCTTCTCCAAGGTGTAGATGAACTGGGCCACGGTGCGGCCTACCTCCGTGATCGTGGTTTCCGGTGCCGGAACGAGAGCACAATCTTTCCAGGTCGCTCCCCGGCCACTGACGACAACCCCGCCCGGCCCGCGCGGATTCCCGCCGCCGGCTCACTCGACCTCGACGTCGTGGCGCTCCTCGCCCTTCTTCGTCTTGATCCGCAGCTCGCTCATGTTGACGAAGAACTTGTTGCCGTCGTCGGCGGTGGCGACGTACGTGTCACCCTCGCTGGTCACCCGGGTCAGGAAGAGCGCCGTCTTCCCCTCGATCCACTCGGACTCCTCGTCGCCCCGGTTCGCCTGGTAGACCAGCGCGCCGTCGGGGGTCTCGCAGATCCAGACCGTCGTCTCCGTCCCCGTGTCCGACGCCAAGTCCGTGGTTCGCACGCGCAGGACCTGGTGCAACGTGCCGGTGATGCCGCGTCGCTCGGCGGTCTCCTGCATCTGCTCCGGGCACTCGGTCCGTTTGTCGGTGCTCACCTGGGTATCCGGGGTGCCTGGGGCGTCCGAGCGCTCGGCGACGGGGACCGCCTCGTGGCGGGTGCCCAGGACGAAGCCCGCCGACATCCCGATGACGCTCAGGAAGATCGTGGCGATGACCACAGGAAGGAACAGTGGTCGTCGTGGCGGGGGAAGATCAGCGGGCAGGCTCACCGGCCAAGGATGGCATCCGCTTTCCAGACACGGCGCCGCACGGCCGGAAGATGTCTCAACGCGCCCCGCGCGCTTACGCACAGTAGGCTCAGGGGCGGGGAACCAGAACGACCCGGAGGTGCACTCAGCGTGGCCGAACGAAGTTCCTTCGTCGTAGTCGCCAACCGCCTGCCCGTGGACGAGGTCATCGTCGACGGCGAGCGGCAGTGGCGCCCGAGCCCGGGCGGCCTCGTGACCGCCCTGCATCCGGTGCTCGTCCAGCACCGGGGCACCTGGATCGGGTGGGCCGGTGGCGACGGCGAGGCGCCGGAGCCGTTCGAGCTCGAAGGCATCCACATCCATCCCGTTCCGCTCAGCGCCGAAGAGCTCGAGCGCTACTACGAGGGCCAGTCGAACGCGACGATCTGGCCGCTCTACCACGACGCCGTCGAGACGCCCGTCTACAAACGGCGCTGGCGCGAGGCGTACCGGACGGTCAACCAGCGTTTCGCCCAGGCCGCGGCGGACGTCGCGGCGCAGGGCGCGACCGTCTGGGTGCAGGACTACCAGCTCCAGCTGGTGCCGGCGATGCTCCGGGAGATGCGCCCGGACCTGCGGATCGGCTTCTTCCTGCACATCCCGTTCCCGCCCATCGAGCTGTTCATGCAGATGCCGTTCCGCGCCGAGATCCTGCGCGGCCTGCTCGGCGCCGACCTGGTCGGCTTCCAGCAGCGGCTGGCCGCGCAGAACTTCGTCCGGCTCGCCCGGCACCTGCTCGGCCTGCGCTACGAGGGCCAGTCGATCCAGGTCGACGGCCGCAAGGTCAAGGCGGGCGCCTTCCCGATCAGCATCGACACCGCGGACATGGAGCGCATGGCCGCCGACCCGAAGGTGCAGGCCCGGGCCAAGGAGATCCGCGCCGAGCTGGGCGACCCGGAGACGATCATCCTGGGCGTCGACCGGCTGGACTACACCAAGGGCATCGAGCTGCGGCTCAAGGCGTTCCGCGAGCTGCTCGCCGACGGCAAGCTCAACGTGCCCGACGCGGTGATGGTGCAGGTGGCAACCCCGAGCCGGGAACGCGTCGAGCACTACCAGGCGCTGCGGGTGAAGGTGGAGCGCGAGGTCGGGCGGATCAACGGCGAGTTCGGCAAGGTCGGCATGCCGGCCGTGCACTACCTGCACCAGTCGTACAGCCGGCAGGAGCTGGCCGCCTTGTACGTGGCGGCGGACGTCATGATGGTCACGCCCCTGCGCGACGGCATGAACCTCGTCGCCAAGGAGTACGTCGCCTGCCGCTCGGACCGCGGCGGCGCGCTGGTGCTCAGCGAGTTCGCCGGCGCGGCGACCGAGCTGCGCCAGGCGTTCCTGTGCAACCCGCACGACCCGGACGGCGTCAAGGACGCGTTGCTGCGGGCCGCGGGCGCCGAACCGGCCGAGCTCAAGCGCCGCATGCGGGTCATGCAGCGGCACCTGCGCACCCACGACGTCGCCGAGTGGGCCCGTTCCTTCCTCGCCGAGCTGGGCGTCACCGAGACGGTCGACGAGGTCACCGAGGCGGACGGCGCCGATGCGGACGGCTCACCGGAATAGGCAGAAGGGATGGCCGGCCGGGTCGAGGTAGACCCGGACGTCCTCCTGCGGCTGGTAGCCGGCCTGGGTGGCCCCGGCCTTCTCGGCGTGCGCACAGGCCGCGTCGAGATCGTCCACGTGGATGTCGAGGTGGACGCTCATCTGCGGGTCCCCGGGGCCGGCCGGCCAGACCGGGCGCACGTAGGCGGGCTCGGTCTGGAAGGACAGCCCCGGACCGCCGCCCGGCGCGCCCAGCTTCACCCAGCCCGGCTCGTCCTGCACGACGCTCCAGCCCAGCAGGCGCTGGTAGAACGCCGCAAGCTCCTGCGCGTCCGGGGAGTCGAGGACGACCCCGGCAACGGTCATCTGCGGTCGCTCACTCATGGGCGTGGATTACCCACCCGTACGGTGACTATCCCAGCACGGGAACGACCTCGCCGATCACCACCACGGCCGGCGGGCGCAGCCCCGCCGCGGCGGTCGCCGCCGCGACCTCGCCCAGGGTGCTCCGCAGCACCCGCTGCCCGCTCGTCGAACCCTCCTGGACGACGGCCGCCGGGGTGTCGCCCGGGCGTCCCTCGGCGAGCAGCCGCTCGGCGATCCGCGGCAGGTTCTTGAGACCCATGAGAATCACCAGCGTGCCGCGCAGCCGG
Source organism: Couchioplanes azureus (assembly GCF_014648355.1). Lineage (GTDB taxonomy): Bacteria > Actinomycetota > Actinomycetes > Mycobacteriales > Micromonosporaceae > Actinoplanes > Actinoplanes azureus. The sequence goes on along the minus strand of NZ_BMQY01000009.1, from coordinate 227,787 downwards.
GCCAGCGCCGCCCAGTCCACCAGCGACTGGTCGCTGTCCGGCGGGACGTGCCCCGACACGACCGTGAACTCGTGCGCCACCCCGCGGTGGGTGACCGGTATGCCGGCCAGCGCGGGCGCGGCGATCGAGCTGGTCACCCCGGGCACCACCGTCACGGGTACGCCCGCCTTGGCGCACGCCAGCGCCTCCTCGCCGCCGCGGCCGAAGACGAACGGGTCGCCGCCCTTGAGCCGCACCACGACCTTGCCGTCCAACGCCCGCTCCACCAGGACCCGGTTGATCTCCTCCTGGGCCACCGAGGGCCCGTACGGGATCTTGGCGGCGTCGACCAGCTCGACTTCGGGACGCAGCTCGTCGAGGAGCATGCCGGGCACCAGCCGGTCCGCCACCACGACGTCGGCGCGGTTGAGCAGCCGGCGGCCCTTGACCGTGATCAGCTCCGGGTCGCCGGGGCCGCTGCCGACCAGGAAGACCTGGCCGGGCTGGTCGCGCCGGGCGACCAGCTCGTTGTTCTCCAGCGCGGCGGCGACGAGGTCGCGCAGCGCCATCGCGTTGCGGCGGTCGCCGCCGTCGGTCACCGCGACGGTGATCTGTCCCTGCCGGGTCACCGCCGGGGTCCAGGCCGTGGCGGCGTCGCGGTCGTCCGCGCGTACGCAGAAGATCCGGCGCTCCTCCGCCGCGACGCTGACCTGTGCCGCCGCCGCGGGGTCGTCCACCGCCACCTGGACCAGCCAGGCGCCGTCCAGGTCGGACGGCGCGAAGCGGCCCTCGCGCCAGGTCAGCCGCCCGGCGTCCAGATGCGCGCGCAGCGCCGGGGTGAGCACCGGCGACACGACCCGGACCCGGGCGCCGGCATCCAGCAGGGCCGGAACGCGGCGGGTCGCCACCGCTCCGCCGCCCACGACGAGCACCTGGCGGCCCTCGAGCCGCAATGCCAGCGGGTAGAGGCTCACTTCTCCGAGACCCCCGCCGAGTCGAAGGTGGCGACCTCGCGCAGCACCCGCACGGCGCCCGCGACCAGCGGCAGCGACAAGGCGGCGCCGGAGCCCTCGCCGAGCCGCATGCCCAGATCGAGGAGCGGGGTCAGGCCGAGGTGGGCGAGCGCCACGGTCGCGCCCGGCTCGGCGGAGCGGTGTCCGGCGACCATCGCCGCGACGGCGTCCGGCGCGAACGCCGCCGCGACCACGGCCGCCGAGGCCGCGATGACGCCGTCGACCAGCACGGGGACGCGGCGGGCGGCGGCGCCGAGGAGGAAACCGGCCAGGGCGGCGTGCTCCAGGCCGCCGACGGCGGCCAGCGTTTCGAGCGGACGGCCCGGGTCCGGGCGGTGCAGCGCCAGGGCCCGGGCGACCACGTCGACCTTGCGGGCGTACGTGTCGTCGTCGATCCCCGTGCCCCGGCCGGTGACCGCGGCGGGATCGGCGCCGGTGAAGGCCGCGATCAGGGCCGCCGCGGGGGTGGTGTTGGCGATGCCCATGTCGCCGGTGAGCAGGCACCGCGCCCCGCCGTCGACCAGCGCCCCGGCGACCGAGATCCCGGCCTCCAGCGCGGCCCGCGCCTCGTCGGACGTCATGGCCGCCGTGACGGCCAGGTCGCGGGTGCCCCGGCGCACGTTGGCGTCCAGCAGGTTGTCGCCGCCGTGCAGCGGTACGGCCACGCCGACGTCGACCACCATGAGCGAGGCGCCGACCTGCCGTGCGAACGCGTTGATCACCGCTCCCCCGCCGACGAAGTTGGCCACCATCTGCGCCGTGACCTCCTGCGGCCAGGGGGTGACGCCTTGGGCGTGCACCCCGTGGTCCCCGGCGAAGACCGCGATGGCCGCGGGCTCCGGCATCGGCGGCGGGCAGGTGCCGGCGAGGCCGGACAGGCGTACGGACAGCTCCTCGAGCGCGCCCAGGGAACCGGCCGGCTTGGTCAGCCGGGACTGCAGCTCACGGGCGGCCGCCATGGCGGGCTCGTCGGCGGGCCGGATGGCCGCGAGGGTCGGCTCCAGGGTCACGGTCGCTCCTTCACCACGTCGGTCAGCGCCGCCAGAAACGCGTCGCTGGTGGCAGTGTCGCGTACGGCGATCCGCAGCCAGTCGGCGCCCAGCCCCGGGAAGGTGTCGCCGCGGCGCACCGCGTACCCGCGTTTGCGCAGCTCAAGGCGCACCTGGGCGGCGCCGGAGAGGCGTACGGCGACGAAGGCGCTGGCCGGCTCGCCGGCAACAGTGACATCCGGCACGTTGCGCAGGCCGGCAACCAGATGGTCGCGCTCGGCGGCGAGGGCGGCGGCGATGTCGCGCTCGGCGGCGACGGCCACCGGCGACGCGCAGGCCTCGGCCGCCGCGAGGGCCGGAGTCGACACCGCCCACAACGGCTGGGCCGCGGCCAGCCGGCCGATCACCTCGGGTGCCGCCAGGACGTAGCCGATCCGCAGGCCCGCCAGGCCCCAGGTCTTGGTCAGGCTGCGCAGGACGACCAGGCCGGGCAGGTCGGTACGAGCCGCGAGCGACTCGGGCTCGCCGGTCACGCCGGCCCGCCACGTGGTGTCCGAGAAGGCCTCGTCGACGACGAGGATGCGACCCGGCCGGGCGAGCGCGGCGAGGTCCGCGGCGGGGTGCAGGACCGACGTCGGGTTGGTGGGGTTGCCGACGAAGACCAGGTCGGCGTCGTCCGGCACGCTCGCCGGGTCCAGGCGGAAGCCGTCCGGCTCGCCGAGCAGCACCCGGCCCACGTGGTGACCGGCGTTGCGCAGGGCCGCCTCCGGCTCGGTGAACTGGGGATGCACGACCACCGGGCGGCGCGCCGCGACCGCCCGGGCGATCAGCACGAAGGCCTGCGCGGCGCCGGCGGTGAGCAGGACCTCCGCCGGGGTCCGGCCGTGCCGCCGCGCGACGGCGGCGGTGGCCCGGGTGGCGTCCGGATAGGCGGCCAAGCCGGTCAGGGTCGCCGCGATCGGATCGGCGAGCCAGCGGGGCATCGGGTGCCGCCGGACGTTGACCGCCAGATCGACCATCCCGGGTGCCACCTCGGCGTCGCCGTGGTGGTGCAGATCCATCTCCACAGCGCTCAGCATGCCGGATGGGAAACCCGAGGTCACTTCGGCCGTTCCGTCAGGACATGAGGCTTTTTGTCATACCTTCGAAGGGTGACGAAGACCGGACTCGCCAAAGCTGGACGACTCGCCCCGCTCATCCGGGCCGGACTCATCGCCGGACTTGCGATCGCCGGCTTGCTCTTCCCGCTGGTCGCCCTCGCCGGCGTCGGGGCGAAGACCGGTGCGGACGCCCTGCAGAGCATGCCCGAGCAGCTCACGGTCGTGCCGTCGGCGCAGACCACCTACGTGTACGCCAGGGACGGCAAGACGCTGCTCACCATGTTCTACGAGGAGCACCGCAAGCCGACCAAGATCGAGGACATGTCGCCGTTCATCACGAGCGCGATCGTGGCCTCGGAGGACACCCGGTTCTACCAGCACAACGGCGTCGACCCCAAGGGCGTCGCCCGCGCCTTCGTCGCGAACCAGCAGGCCGGCGGCGTCTCGCAGGGCGCGTCGACGCTGACCATGCAGTACGTACGGATGGCCCTGCGCGACGGCGCGAAGACGCCCAAGGAGGCGCTCGAGGCCACCGAGCAGACCACCGAGCGCAAACTGCGCGAGATGCGCCTCGCCATCGAACTGGAGCAGCGCATCTCGAAGCAGGAGATCCTGCAGCGGTACCTGAACTCGGCGTACTTCGGGCACCGCGCGTACGGAATCTTCGCGGCCTCGGAGGTCTTCTTCTCCAAGACGCCCAGGGACCTGAGCCTGACCGAGGCGGCCCTGCTCGCCGGCCTGGTCAAGGCACCCTCGGCGTACGACCCCGCGGTCAACGACCAGCGCGCGGCGACCGACCGGCGCAACTACGTCATCGACCAGATGCTCGAGATGGGCTCGATCACCCAGGCGCAGGCCCGGTCGGCCCAGAAGGCGAAGATCAGGCTCAACCTGACGTCGCCGCCGAACGACTGCGTGTCGGTGCCCCAGGAGGAGAACGACTGGGGCTTCTTCTGCGACTACCTGCGCAACTGGTGGATGGAACAGCCCGCCTTCGGCGCCAGCGCGCAGGAACGCCTCGCCAACCTGCGCCGCGGCGGCTACAAGGTGGTCACCAGCCTCGACCCGAAGATCCAGGCGTCGGCGATGAAGCACATCCTGGACAAGGAGAAGCGCCGCAGCGTGTACGCCCACGGCGAGGTCGTGATCGAGCCGGGCACCGGCCGCATCAGGGCGATGGCGGTGAACCGCCGCTACTCGCTGGACCAGAGCGACAACGGCGAGCACAGCGACCGCCGCCGGCGCGACCAGGTCCGCGGCAACTACCCCAACACGGTCAACCCGCTCCTCGGCGGCGGCGACATGGCCGGCTACCAGGCCGGATCCACCTTCAAGATCTTCACCATGCTGGCGGCGCTGGAGGAGGGCATGCCGCTGAGCACGAGCTTCTACTCCCCGCAGCGCTTCGTGACGAAGTACATCACCGCGCCGGGCCCGGCCACCTGCGGCATCCGTTGGTGCCCGAAGAACTCCAGCAAGTCGATGACCGGCCGGCAGACCATGTGGAGCGGCTTCGGCAAGTCGGTCAACACGTACTTCGTCCAGCTCGAGCAGAAGGTGGGCGCGGAGAAGGCGGTCCGGATGGCGGAACGGCTCGGCCTGAAGTGGCGTACGGAGATCGACCAGAAGTACGCGCGACCCGAGCACGCCAGCGGCTGGGGGGCGTTCACCCTCGGCGTGAGCGACGCGACGCCCATCGAGATGGCCAACGTCTTCGCCACCCTGGCGGCCGAGGGCAAGTACTGCCAGCCCATCCCGGTCCAGATGATCAACACCCGGGACGGGGCCAGCCTGGAGTTCGAGGGCAAGAAGGTCGCCGGGCCGCGCTGCCACCAGGAGCTGAGCCCCCAGGTGGCCCAGGCGGCGACCGACGCGGCCCGCTGCGTGACGGGCTACGGCGCGGCCGAGGGAGGCTGCGGGGGCTGGTCGACCTCGCCGATGGTGCACGCGACCCTGAGGCGGCCGGTGGCCGGCAAGAGCGGGACGACGGACAGCAACCGGAGCGCCTGGTTCTGCGGCTACACCCCGCAGCTGGCGGCGGCGGCCTTCGTGGCCGATCCCGACAACCCGGACAACACGGTGGGAACCAGTCGGGGAACGATCTCGAAGTTCACGGTGGCGGAGACGCTGAAGGACGCCCTCAAGGGCCTCCCCAAGGCCAAGTTCACCCCACCACCCGCGGAAATGGTCCACGGCAACGACAACCGCGACAACAACGACCGGCGCGACGGCGACGGCGACGGCAACGGCAACTGGCGCGACGGCGACTGACGCGGCCTCTTCCGCACCCCGCTGGGCCTCACCCGGCGTTCTGGTCCGCGCGAGGCCGAGCGGGACCCGCGTTCTGGTCTGCGCGTGGCCGAGCCGAACCCGGCGTTCTGGTCCGCGGGCCGAGCCCACCCGGCGGCCTCGTCCGCGCGCCGCCTCGCGCACGCGCCGCCGAGCCACACCAGGAGTGGGCCGGATGGTGGAGCCCGGATCTGTCAGCGGGCGGCTGGGGCGGGGCGCCAGTGGGGGTTGCGGCCTGCGAGGGCGACCGCGTGGTCGAGGAGTGTCGCCTCGTCGTCGGTGTCGATCACGGGGCCGAAGAGGCCGGGGGTGCCCTCCTCCGGGCCCTGGGACAGGAACTCGATCAGGTGCTCGAGGATGCGCGGGTCCACGGCGTATTCCTGGCCGGTCGCGCGGGCCAGGTCCCAGCCGTGCATGACGAGCTCGTTGATCGCCACGGTGCCCATGGCGGCGGCCGGCATGGTGACGCCGCCGGCCTGGGCCGTGCCTTCCCAGGCGGTCGGTTGCTTCCAGGCGGTGGAGAGGTCTTCGAGGACCACGGGGAGCCGGCTGCGCCAGTGGGGCGAGAGGTTCGCCGCGGAAGGCGGGGGCGGCGGCGAGGCGGTGACGGCGTCGGTCTTCTTCTGCGCCGCCTGGGTGAACGCCCAGCAGAGACCCATCAGGTGATCGAGCAGGTCGCCGACCGACCACTCGGGACAGGGCGTCGGTGCGGTGAGATGCTCGTCGGTGACGCCGAAGAGCAGTGCCCGGATCCGACGGACCGGCGGGTCGAAGTCCAGGGGCACACGATCTGCCACGGCCGTTCTCCCTTCTCGCTGACCCTCCCACCGTAAAGCCGCTCTCCGACAATTGCCGGACGGTGTGTCGAGCCCCGACACGCCGTGCGCCACGAGCGGAGACCGACCTTCCGGAAGCGGGACTCCGGCCGTACCCGTCAGGGGTTGGTGGGTGTCACGGCCGAGAGCGACAGGGTGACCTCGCCCGGGTCGTCGCCGGGTGAGCCGGCGGGGGAAGAGGCCGGCTGAGCCGGCACCGGGCCCGACGGCCCGGCACCCTGCGGACCGGCACTCTGCGGCCGGGCACTCTGCGGACCGGCACCCTGCGGCCGGGCACCCTGCGGACCGGCATGCAACGGCCCGGCACTCTGTGGTGCGGCACCCAGCTGGCCGGCGGCCGCCGGACCTGCCGGTGAACCGGCGATCATCCCGGGCGGTACCGGAACCGAGACCTGCACGGTCGCCGGGGCCTGGACCGCGACCGGCAACGCCGCTGCGACGACCCGGCGGGCGATCTCCGGCGCACCCGCCCAGTGCAGCCCCAGCTGCGAGGCGTGCACCTGCCGCCAGACGAAGCCCTCGGGATGCCCTCCCGACCACGTCCACGCCGGAACCTGCCCGGCACGCGGCGTGACGATCGCGCGGTGCTGCTTGTAACCGGTGATCCGCACCCCGGCCGGCGCGAGGGCGGACGGGGCCGGCGCCGTCGCCTCGCGGTAGCCGGCCACCGTCTGGGCGGCCGTCGTCGCGGACGCGTCGAGGACTGCGCACATCGGGCGGCCGTCGAAGTCGCGGGTCAGCCAGGGCAGGCCGACCCCCTCGGCGATGATCGGGCCGCCGTCGTGGGCGAGTTGCGCGACGGCGGCGCACAGGCGGCGGTTCGCGGAGAGCTCCTCCGCGTACTCCTCCGGGAGGCCCGCGCCGATCATGAGGGCCCGGGTCCCGGGCGGGAGGGCCTCGTCACGGAGCGGGTCGATCACCGCGACGTCGGCGCCGGCCGCCGTCAGGAGCTCCGCGGTCTCCACGTACGTGTACGGCGCGCCCGGACCGCCGGCGAGGGCGATCACCGGGCGGTGCTCCGGCCGCAGCGGTGGTTCGCCGGTGGCCTCGGCGAGGGCGTCCGCCGGGGACCAGGGCGCGCCGGGCAGCGCCGGAGCGGTGTTCGCCAGCGCCATGATGCGGTCGAGATCCAGGGCTTCGGCGACGATTTCACCCAGTCGGCGTACGGCGCGGACGGCCTCCACCGTACGGTGGGCGACCGGCACCGGGCCCTGCGCGCGAGCCGGCAGGATCGCGGGCAGGTCACCGCGGCGGAGCGCGCCGAGCACGGGCATCCCGATGTCGTCCAGGGCGGTACGCAGCATCTCCTCGTGCCGCGGCGACGCCACCCGGTTCAGCACGACGCCGCCGAGGTGCACCATCTCGTCGAACATCCGGAAGCCGTGCACCAGCGCGGCGAGCGAATGCCCCATCGCGGCGACGTCCACGACGAGCAGGACCGGGGCGCGCAGGGCGGCCGCTACCGCCGCCGTACCGTCGATCTCGGGCTGGCCCGTCAGGCTGTCGAACAGGCCCATCGCGCCCTCGATGACGGCAACCTGCGAGCCGGCCGCGCCGTGCGCGAACAGCGGGGCGACGCGGTGCGCGCCGACCAGGCGGGGATCGAGGTTGCGGCCGGGCCGGCCGGCGGCGAGACCCAGGTATGCGGCGTCGGTGTGGTCCGGGCCCACCTTGAAGCCGGCCGCGGGCACACCTCGCGCGGCACAGGCGGCCAGCAGCCCCACCGCGATCGCGGTCTTCCCGTGCCCGGACGAGGGGGCGCTCACCACCAGACGTGATTGGGTGGTCATCAGTGGCTCCCTCGGGGATACGGAAAACGCCGCCGACGTGATATTGGCCGCCGGAAGTCGCACCCTACCTGCCAACCGCCAGCCCGCGTCGGTAGCCTCGGGTCGTGTACCGGTTCCTGCTGACCCCCCGCTGGCTCGCCGCGGCGGCGCTGACCGTGGCCGCCTCGGTGGCCATGGTGTTCCTCGGCAACTGGCAGCTCCACCGGTACCAGGAGCGCAAAGCGGTCAACGAGCGCATCGACGCCGCCGATGCGACGCCACCGGCGCCGCTGACGTCCGTGCTGGCCAAGCCCACCGCGACGGGCACGCTGGGCGAGCGGCCCGGCGAGGACAAGGCGTGGACGAAGGTCACCGTGACGGGACGGTACGACGCCACGCACGAGATCCAGGCCCGCGGGCGTACGGTCAGCAGCAAGGTGGGCTTCGAGATCCTGACCCCGCTGGTCCTCACCGACGGGACGGCGGTGCTGGTGGACCGCGGCTGGGTCCCCTCCGCCAACGGCGACGCGGTGTCCCCGCCGGTGGCACCCCCTCCCCCGGCGGGCGAGGTGACGGTGGTGGGCCGGCTCCACCTCTCGGAGAGCCGCCCGGCGCCGATCACGCAGCGGGACGGCCGCATCGACACCCGCCGGATCGCGCTGCCCGGGCTGGCGGAAAAGCTTCCCTATCCCGTGTACGGCGCCTACATCCTGCAGAGCGAGCCGGCGGAGGGGTACTCCCCGATCCCGATCAACCACGAGGACGCGTGGCAGAACGGCGGCTACGCGGTCCAGTGGTGGACGTTCGCGGTGATGGCGCTCCTGGCGTACGGGTGGCAGGCCCGCAAGGAGGCACACGGGGACACGCCGAAGAAGCGGCTGGACCGGGTGGAGGAGGCCGATCAGCGCGCCGGGGCCGCGCCGTCCTGATCCGGTGCCCGCTGGGCTTTTCGGGTGTTCTCGTGCCCGGCTAGGGTTTTGGGGGTGACGTTCCCCCAGGATCCGGCCCCGAGCGACCCGTGGAGCGTGCCCGCCCCGCCCCCGCCCGCTTCGTTCCCGCCCACTTCACCGGCGCCCGGTTCACCACCGCCCGCCTCGTTTCCGCCCGCTTCCTCGCCGCCCGCCTCGTATCCCCCGGCGGCCTCACCACCCGTCTCATTTCCGTCCGCTTCGCCGCCGCCCGCATCGCCGCTGGCCTCGTCCGTGCCCGCCTCGGACGCGTGGGCCGCGCCGGGCCCGGTCATCGTCCAGATCGGCGACATGGGGGTGACGTCCACGGTCGTCCACACCCCGGCCGGAGACATCCCGCTCGCGGGGTCGACCTGGACGGTCAGCGACTACTGGCACCACGAGACGAAGATCCCGACCTGGGCGATCGTGGCGTCGATCGTGGGGTTCTGTGTCCTCACGGTGTTCAGCCTGCTGTTCCTGCTGGTCAAGGTGACGATCCCGCGGGGAACGGTGCAGGTGAGTCTGACGAACGGGACCCGGCAGTATGTGGCCCGGATACCGGTGACGGACCAGGCACAGGTCACGTTCGTCCACCAGCAGGTCAACTACGTCAGATCGCTGGCCGCCCTGTAACCCCGATCCCGCAGCAGCGGTCAGTTCCTGGACGTCCCCGACAGAGGCCACAGGGGCACCGCGCACGATCCAGCGACGCCGCCAGGCGCCGGAACACGCCGCCGCCGGACGCCGCGACACGCCGCCGCCAGACGCCGCGACACGCCGCCGCCAGACGCCGCGACACGCCGCCATCAGACGCCGGGACACGCCGCGGTCAAGGGCCGGGATGCGCCGGCGTCAGGCATCCGGTGGCGCCGGGGTGCCGATCGCTTTGACTGTGTCGATCGTGTCCGCCTCCTCCGCTCGCTTGTCGTCGCGGTAGCGGAGGACCCGCGCGAACCGCAGCGCCACCCCGCCCGGGTATCGGGGAGACGTCTGCACCCCGTCGAACGCGATCTCGACGACCTGCTCGGGCCGGACCGTCACCACCCAGCCCGAGTCGTCGACGGCCAGCTCCTTGAAGCGCTCGGTCTGCCAGCGCAGCAGTTCGTCGGTCAGGCCCTTGAAGGTCTTGCCGAGCATCACGAAGCCACCGGTCCGCGGGTCGCGCGCACCCAGGTGCAGGTTGGACAGCCACCCCTTGCGGCGGCCGTGCCCCCACTCGACCGCCAGCACCACCAGGTCCAGGGTGTGGCGGGGCTTCACCTTGACCCAGGCGGCGCCGCGACGGCCCACGTCGTACGCCGACTCCTGAGCCTTGATCACGACGCCTTCCTGGCCGGCGGCCAGCGCGGCGGCGAAGGCTTCCTGCGCCTGCTCCGGAGTCTCGACCGTACGGCGGCCGACGATGAGCCCCGCCGGCAGCGCGTCCGCGAGCGCCGCCCAGCGGACGCGGCCCGGCTCGTCCAGCAGGTCGGTGCCGTCGATATGGAGCACGTCGAAGAAGAACGGCACGAGCGCGGGCAACTCCGCCGCACCGTTCTTGGCACCCCGGCGGGCGCCGCGGGTCGCCGCCCGGCTGGAGGTCTCCTGGAACGGGCGGGGCCGCCCGGCGGCGTCGAGGGCCATCGCCTCGCCGTCGAGCACGATGTCGCCGGCGGGCAGCGCGCGGGCCGCGGCGACGACCTCGGGCAGCCGCGCGGTGATGTCGTCGAGGCTGCGGGTGAAGACTGCCACGTCGTCGCCGGAGCGGTGCACCTGGATGCGGATCCCGTCGAGCTTCACGTCCACGGTGGCCGGCGAGCCGGTCGCTTCCAGGGCCGCGCCGACGTCGGGAGCGCTGCTCGCCAGCATCGGGCTGAGCGGCGTGCCGACCCGCAAGCTGATCCCGGCCAGCGCGGGCGCACCGCCGGCGAGGGCGGCGACGGCCACCTGCTTGAGGTCGCCGCAGAGCAGCAGCGCCCGCCGGACGGCGGTGACCGGCACCTCGGCGGCCCGGCCGATCGCGTCGGCGAGCAGGCCCGCCTGGGCGCCCTGGCGCAGCTCACCGCCGAAGAGCCCGACGAGGTGCCGCTGCTCGTCGGCGGTGGCCCGGCCGAACAACGCGCTGAGCAGCTCACGACGGCGGGCCTGCGAACCGGCACCGGAGACCACGGAGATCTCGGCGATGCGCGCATCGACCTCGGCGACGGTGAGGCTGGGTGCGGCGGCGGGCGGGGGCAGATCTCGCAGGCTCGCATAGCCGACGCCGGTCTGCCGCTGCCGCAGCTCGCCGGCGAGGTAGGCGGATCCGGGAGCGATCTCACCGGGGTCGAGGCGACGCAGGGCGTCGGCGAGCAGGTCGATCTTCGCCTTGCGGCCCGAGACGGCGGTGACGGCTGCCGAGGTGGCTGCCAGGTCCGAGAACTGCACGGACTCATCCTGGCAGCCACCTCCGACAATTTCCGGGCCGTCGAGACGCGCTCCCCCGTGAAACACGTCGAACGGCCCGGGAACCTGCGGACCGGCCTTCCGGACCCGGGCCGGCTGCCCGGACCGTCAGCACCATGCGGGCCGGTCCCGGAAAGCCTGCCGGGCCGGCCGGGAGGTGCAGCCGACCCGGAACAAGGCTGCCGGGCCGGCCGTCTGGGACATGCGGGCCGGCCCGGACCACCACCGGGTCGGCAAGGACCCGGTGGTCCGCCGCTGTGCCATCCGGCTCCGTGGCGACGAAGGCCGGCCGGCACAGCGGCGTTCCCTGCCGATCCGTCTCCGCGCAACCCAGGGGTGACGGGTCCGCGGCCGGAGGCAGGCCTGAGAGAGGGACGAAGATCAGGCGGCGAGCGGCTCCGCTATGCGGAAGCCACGGGCTCGCACGGCGTCGGCGACGCGGCTGAGCTGCGCGTCGAGCTGGCACAGGACCGCGGAGAGCTCCGCGAGCTGGTCGGTGAGAAGAGTGTCGTCCCACCCGGAGACGTCGACGTCCCCCAGAGCACTGCCGGCGGCGCGGAGCGCCTCGATGGCATCATTCGAACTCATGTTCGAATGCTATCAAGAACGATCTCCGCTCCACAGCCGACTCATCCGATCAAGTGAACCCAGGGCGGGCGATCAGAACCGATTCGCGGCTTTCACTGCCATCGCGCGGTGCGCCGGGTCGCCTCGGGGGGGCTTGATGAAGATCTGGGTCACCACGTTTCCCTACCGCCGAGCGCTCGCACCGCATCAGTCCGACGGCAGCACGGCACGCCCGAGCGAACGCCCGCGTCAGTCCGACGGCGACACGGCACGGCATGGCCGAGCGAACGCACCGCGTCAGTCCGACCGCGACACGGCACCGCGCCGAACGCTTCTGCCCGATCAGATCCGCGACGGCATGGCCCGGCGGAACGCTTCCGCAGCCTCTTCCGGCGGCGCGGCCGCGGCGACGAAGCCGTCCGGCCGCACCAGGTAGAGCAACTCGGGCTTCAGCGGCGTCCGGGGAGCGGGCTCGAAGACGTGGACCGGCAAGCCGAGGTCCGGTGTGGAGCCCACTCCGCCGTACGTGTGGATCTGCCACTCCAGAGCCCGCAGAGTCGCGTAGTTGTCGCCCGTCCACGGCAGCCGCCGCCCCACCACGGCGTCCCGGGGCGAGTCCGGCAGCATGGGATAGCGGATGCGCGTCTGGGACACGTACTGGAACAGGCGCGACCCGCCCGACGAACCCGGCAGCGTGCGGACGCCGACCGGAGCCAGCAGCGGCACGATCGCCCGGCGCAGCGCTCGCAGCGACGCCCGCTGTGAGGTGATGAAGCCGAAGATGCGGTCGGTCGTCGCGACGAGCGTACGGGCCACCGGCCGGCGCTCCGCCTCGTAGCGGTCGAGCCACGACTGACCCGCCCGGCCGTGGATGACGTCGGCGAGCTTGAACGCCAGGTTGTGGGCATCCTGCAGGCCGGTGTTCATGCCCTGCCCACCGACCGGCGAGTGCACGTGGGCGGCGTCGCCGGCCAGGAAGAACGGGCCCTGGCGGAAGGCCGCCGCGACGCGGTGGTGCACCCGGTAGGTGGCGAACCAGCGGGCGTCGCCATAGGTGACGGAGAAGTCGCGGCGGATCCGGGCCCGGGCGTCCTGCTCGCCCACCGTGCCGTCGCCGTCGTCGTCGCGGACGAGGCCGATGAGCCGCCAGTTGCCGCCTCCGGTCATCGGGAAGCCGAGGAGGAAGTCGTCGGTGCCCGGCCGCACGTTGATCGCGTCCTCGACCAGCCCGGTGACGGCAGTCGCGTCGATGACGTAGAACAGGTGCGGGTTGGTCACGCCGTCGAAACCGATGCCGCGCGCCTTGCGGACGATCGAGTTGGCGCCGTCCGCACCGACGCAGAACCGCGCGGTGATCGTCTCACCGCCGACCACCGCCTCGACGCCACCACCGCCCGGCAACGACGCAACGCCACCCGCGCCGCCCGGGGACGGCGAAACGGACCCATCGTCGCCGGGCGCGGGCGCGAGCGACGACACCGCGGCGCCCCAGCGGACCGAGCCGCCGAGCGCCAGCAGGTTCTCGTAGAGGATCTCCTCGTTGCGGCTCTGCTCCAGGACCTCGATGAACGGGTACGGCGTGAGGCCATCGCCCAGCGGCCCCAGCGGGATCTGGCCGAACACCCGGCCGCCGAAGCCCGGCGACAGGGCCCGGGCCCGCTGTGCCGCCGCGAGGACCTTGTCGGCGATGCCGAGCTGGTCGTACACCTCGAGGCTGCGGGCCTGCACCACCAGCGCGCGCGACTCGCGGGTCGGACCCTGCTTGCCGTCGGCGACGATCACCCTGACCCCGAGTCTGACCAGCCAGTTCGCCAGCATCAGCCCGGTGGGGCCGGCGCCCACCACCAGTACGTCGCAGCTCTGCCGGGGTCCGCCCGGGGCCGGGGTCGTCATGTCACCGTTCCAGCTCTGCCACGTTGCGCAGCAGCAGGGCCTCGGCCAGGCAGACCCGCGCGAACTCGCCGAGATGCAGGCTCTCGTCGGGCCCGTGCGCCCCGGCATAGGGGTCCTCGACGCCGGTGACCAGGATCGCCGCCTGCGGGAACAGCTCCTGGAAGGTGGCGATGAACGGGATCGAGCCACCCACCCCCATGTCGACCGGCGCGACGCCGTCCCAGGCGGTGGTGAACGCGGCACGGGCGGCGTCGAACGCCGGGCCGGTCGCGTCGATCACGCACGGGGCGCCGCCGCTTTCCAACGTCACCTCCACGTGGGCGCCCCACGGCACGTACTTCTCGAGGTGCGCGCGGACGGCCGCATAGGCGGAGACCGCGTCGTCGCCGGGCGCCAGCCGTACGCTCAGCTTGGCCTTGGCCTTGGGCACCAGGGCGTTGGCCGCCTCGCTGGTGCGCGGGGCGTCGATGCCGAGCACCGCGATCGACGGCTTGGTCCAGATGCGGTCGGTGAGCCGGCCGCTGCCGAGGAGCTTGACGCCGTCGAGGACGCCCGCCTCGTGGCGGAGGCGGTCCTCCGGGTAGTCGACCGTGGCACCCTCGCGACCGATCAGACCGTCGACCGCGACCTCGCCGTCCTCGTCGTGCAGCGTGCTGATCAGCCGGGAGAGCACGGTGAGCGCGTCGGGAACCGGCCCGCCGAACATGCCGCTGTGCACGGCGTTCTCCAGGGTGCTGACCTCGACGAAGCAGTTGACCAGGCCGCGCAGGGACGTGGTGAGGGCGGGCACGCCGATGTCCCAGTTGCCCGAGTCGGCGATCACGATCACGTCGGAGCGCAGCAGCTCCTTGTGGGTCTGGACGAGCTCGTCGAGGGAGTCGGAGCCGTATTCCTCCTCGCCCTCGATGAACAGCACGACCCCGACCGGCAACTCGTCGCCGAAGGCCCGCAGCGCGGCGACGTGCGCCATCACGCCGGCCTTGTCGTCGGCGGCGCCGCGGCCGTAGAGCCGCCCGTCGCGCTCGACCGGCTCGAACGGGTCGGAGGTCCAGAGTGCGGGGTCGCCGGCCGGCTGGACGTCGTGGTGCGCGTAGAGCAGGACCGTCGGAGCCCCGGGCGGCGCGGGCCTGCGGCCGATGACGGCGGGGTGGCCCGCGCCGGCCCGGACGATCTGCACCTCGAGCCCGCACCCGCGCAGCAGCTCGGCGACGGCCTCCGCGGACCGCTCGACGTGCGAGTGGTCGAAGCCGTCGAACGCGATCCCCGGAATGCGGACCAGCCGTTCGAGATCGGCGCGGACACCGGGCAGCTCCCGCGCGATCGCGGCGCGCAGTTCGTCTTCAGTGAGGCTCATGCCCTGATCCTAGGCCTGTGGTCCGGGCGGGTGGCGGGCCACTTCGCGGGCCTGTGGACAACCGGGCGGGTGCGTCAGTTCGGCGGTGGTGGCGGGTCCTCGCCGCGCCGACGGCCGGCGCTGGAGGCCCAGTCACGAGCGCCGCGGACCGCCGATCCGGCCAGGTCCGTGGCACCGTCGCCGAGCTTGCGCAGCAGGCCGACCAGCGGATCCTGGGACGTGCTGAAGGTCTGCCGGTACGAGTCGGCGGCCGCCTTGACGTCCTCGGTGACCGAGGCGTCGCCGTCGGAGTCGCGATGCGGGTAGTCGCCGCCGAGGATGCGTCCGTACGCGCCGGAATCGATCCATTTGCGCAGATCGGCGGCGCGCGCGACGGGTACGGGATGGCTGCTCCACGCGGTCATGCCCAGCTTGTGGATGCTGTCGCGCAGGTCGCCGCCGCTTTCGTACTCGGCGGCCTGTTCCAGGAACGCGGCCGTGTCGATCTGTGAGAGGTCGCCGCCGCCGGCCAGCTTCATCAGCAGCCGCGTGGAGGCCGCCGGATCCTGACCGGCGAGCAGGCCCGCGCGGTCCGCGGACAGCTCGGCCTTGCGCCACCACTCGAACATCGCCGCGATGATCGCGCGCAGGGCGATCGCCCCGACCGGCAGCCAGCTCAGGTTGGCGGCCCACCGGGTCAGGATCATCATGATCGTCTTGTAGACCGCATGGCCACTGCGGACATGGCCGACCTCGTGACCGAGCAGGGCGCGCAGCTCGTCGTCGTCCAGCTTCTCCACGGCAGCGGAGGTGATCACGATGAACGGCTTGTCCATGCCGATCGCCTGCCCGTTGATCACGGGTTCCTGGCTGACGTACAGCTCGGGCAGCTCGGCGACGTCGAGGGCCGAGGCCGCCTCGGTGAAACGCTGGTAGACCCGCGGATACTGACGGTGGTCGACCCGGATGGCACCGGCCAGGAACTGCAGGCGGAATCCGCGCTCGTTCCACATGCCGAAGAACGCCTTCACGACGTCGTCGAAACCCCGCAGCTCACGCAGGGCCGTCAGCGCGCCGCGGTCGGCGGGATGCTCCCACGCCCGGGAACTGATGCCGGTCAGCGTCACCCGCCGCCGCGTCGGCCGGTTGTCGTCGTCGGTCGTCATCGTCGTCCCCGTTCCCGCTGCTCACACAGCCTCGTAACGGTCCGCGAACCCCTCGGCGGCACCGTCGACCACCAGGTCCACCTGTGCGGCGGTGCCCTCCGCGGCGAAGTGCTCGTCCTCGGCGGCGCGCCAGCGCTCAAGATACGCCCGGAAGGCAACATCGTCGCGCCCGTCACGTGCCAAGGCCCGCCGCCACCGCAGATCGGCGGGAGCCGTCACGAAGACCGAGAAGGAAAGCTCCGGCCGGATCGCCCGGCGCGCGGACGAGACCCCTTCGACGAGTACGGCCGCAGCAGGCTCGACGACGACAGGGCTTCCCGAGAAGCACTGCCGCTCCCACGAGTAGCGCAGATACCTGGCAGAGCGGCCGTGGCGCAGCGGCTCCAGCACCTGTTCCTCGAGCCGGGCCCAGAAGGTGAACTGGTCGTCCCAGCCGTCCAGCAGGTCGTCGGTGTGCACGACCGGGATGCCGGCGGCCTGCGCCAGCCGGCCGGCGAACCAGCTCTTGCCCGCGCCGCTCGGCCCGTCGACGGCCACGAGCCGTACGGACCCGAGCCGGGGCTCGGTCGCCAGAATCCGCGCGGCGAGCGCGGAGAAGCTACCCACCGGGCGCTCCCGGCGGGATGAACGGCAGTCCGCCGGGTGGGCCGGACTCGATCAGGCGCCACAGCGCGTCCGTGTCGAGGTGCTCCTCGACGAGGTCGCCGAGGGTGTCGAGCGCCTTCTCGCGGACGGCGGCGAAGCGGGTGCCGGGAGCCACCACGAAGCCGTGCCGGCCCGCCTGCCGCGCGGCCTCGGTGAGGAAGCGCCGGCGGAACTCGTCGGACTCGAAGGCACCATGCCAGTGCGTGCCCCGGACGGCGCCGACCACGGCTCCCTCCGGCGTACCGTCCGCGTAGTGCAGGAACGGCTCCGGTGCGCCGCGGGAGACGTACCCGTGATGGATCTCGTAGCCGGCGACCGGGACCTGCTCCCAGGCCGCGCCGCGCGACCGGGCCAGGGTCTTGCGCGCGCCGAAGGTGATCTCGACCGGCAGCAACCCGAGGCCGGGAACGGTGCCGCGGCGGCTCTCCACCTCGTCGTGGATGGTCTCGGAGAGCATCTGGAAGCCGCCGCAGATCCCGACCAGCGGTTTGCCGGCGGCGGCGTGCGCGCGGATCGCGTCGGCCAGCCCGGTCTCGCGCAGCCACGCCAGGTCGCTGACGGTGGCCTTCGATCCGGGCAGGACGACGAGATCGGCCTCCGCGATCTCGGCGGGCTCGACGGTGAGCCGCACCCGCACGCCCGGCTCGGTCGCCAGCGCCTCGGCGTCGGTGGCGTTGGAGATCCGCGGAAGCCGCACCACGGCCACGCGCAACCATTCGGTGCCGCGCGGCTGAGCCGGCCGCCCGAGCGTCCGGCCGTACGCCAGCGAGTCCTCGGCGTCGAGCCAGATGTCGAGGTCGAAGGGCAGCACTCCGTGCACCGGCCGCCCCGTGGCCGCGGTGATCATGTCCAGTCCCGGGCGCAGCAGGCCGAGGTCGCCCCGGAACTTGTTGATGACGAAACCGCTGACCAGCGCCTGGTCCTCGGGGCTGAGCAGGGCCACGGTCCCGAACAGCGCGGCGAAGACGCCGCCACGGTCGATGTCGCCGACCACGATCGCCGGAAGGCCGGCCTGGCGCGCGAGACCCATGTTGACGAAGTCGCCGTCCCGCAGGTTGATCTCGGCCGGGCTCCCGGCACCCTCACAGATGACGACGTCGTACTCGGCACGCAGGGCGGCAAGAGCGGCATGCGCGGTCTCGGCGAGCTTCGGCCGCAACGCGCGGTAGTTGCCCGCGGTGACCGTGTCCACGGCCTCGCCGAGCAGCACGACCTGGCTGGAGAGATCGCTGCCCGGCTTGAGCAACACCGGGTTGAACCGGATGTCCGGCGCGATCCCGCAGGCGGCGGCCTGCATCGCCTGCGCCCGCCCGATCTCCCCGCCACGCCCGTCGGCGCCCACTACGACGACCGAGTTGTTCGACATGTTCTGCGCCTTGAACGGGGCCACCTTGACCCCCTGGCGGCGCAGCCACCGGCAGATCCCGGCGGTGAGCACACTCTTGCCGGCGTCCGAAGTGGTCCCGGCGACCAGCAGGCCGCCGCTCATCGACGTCCCCCGTCGGCATCCGGGGCGTTCCGGCCACGGCGCCGGGATTCTCGGGCGAGGCCCCGGGCGAGAGCCGTTCCCGCAGCGATCCCGGCCGCCGCCAGCCCGACCGCGCCGGAGAGGCGTGCGGCCCTGCGCACGTGGGCGGCCGACGGTCGCGGTCCGTCGCCCAGGAAGGGCCGGACCTCCGTACGTCCGAAGTAGACGTTGCGTCCCCCCAGCCGCACGCCCAGCGCCCCGGCCATCGCCGACTCGCACTGGCCCGCGTTGGGGCTCGGATGGTCGAGCCGGTCCCGCCGCCACACCCGCAGCGCCTCCCCGGGCCACCCCCGAGCGAGCGGCGCGGCGGCGATGGTCAGCACACCGGTCAGCCGCGAGGGCGCGAGGTTGAGCACATCGTCGAGCCGGGCGGACGCGGTGCCGAAGCGGGCGTACCGGGAGGAGCGATGCCCCACCATGGCGTCCAGGGTGTTCGCCGCCCGGTAGCCGAGCAGCCCCGGCAGTCCGGCGACACCACCCCAGAGCAGCGGGGCGACGACGGCGTCGGAGGTGTTCTCGGCGACGGACTCGACGGTGGCGCGGGCCAGTTCGGGCTCGTCGAGGGCGGAGGGGTCACGCCCGCAGAGATGGTTCAGCCGTCCCCGGGCGGCGTCGAGCTCGGCACGCTCCAGATGACCGGCCATGACCCGGGCCTCCCGCCGCAACGTCCGCCCGCCGAGCACGGTCCAGGTCGCCGCGGCCGTCAAGGCCGCCCGCGCGGGCGGGCATCGGCGCGTCACCACGGAAAGGCCGGCTCCCGCCGCCACGGGCAGGCCCACGGCGACAACGGCGAAGGCCGTGCCGGCACGCCGGGTCGGCGCGTAGAGACGCCGCTCGAGCGCGGCGGCGGCGCGGCCGAAGCCGGCCACGGGGTGGAAACGCCGCGGATCACCGAACACGGAATCCAGCAGGTAACCCGCCACGATCCCGGCCGCGTCGGCGACGATCGCGGCCCGCCTTGCTCGTCCCATCCTGACCACCCTAGTGAGCGCCGCCGCGCCGTCTCGCAGTGCCCGGAATCCGCCCCACCCCGGCCGCCGTCTCCCGCCACCACCCGGGCCGGCGGCCAGCTCCCCGCCGCCGTGCCGGACCGGCCGCCGCGCTCGGGCACGCCGCCGCGGCCGGGTGGGGTGGGAGGCCCGGTCGCCGCCGAGGCACGGCGACCGGGCCGGGCCGCTCGCTCGCTCCCGTGCGACGAGCGGCTATGCCGCCCAGGCGGGTGCCGACCACCGAACACCCACCCGGGCGGGCCGGATGCCGCGCGCCCGACCCTGGCGCGGGGCTCCGGCTCCCAGCCCCGCGCCGCGCCCGACCGGGCGATCGGCGGCGACCGCGGAGGTTCGGGCGCCGGCCGGATCGGCCCGTCTCGTCGGGGGCAGGGGCTGGGCTGGTGCCGCCGTTCCGAGGCCGCGGGGGGAAGGCGGCCGCGCAACGGCGGCGGTCCATGGCCGGTCAGACGGCGACCGGCTGCCGGCGCGGAGCCCGTCCCCGCATGCGCCGGGGGCTCGGCTCGGCCGTCGCCCGCGCGCCGCCCGGCTCGGCGGAGGCCTGCTCCGCGGCGGCCCGCTCGACGGAGGGCTGCTCGACGGAGGGCTGCTCGGCCGAGGCCCGCTCGACGGAGGCCCGCTCGACCGAGGCCCGCTCGACCGAGGCCTGCTCGGCACGAGCCGGCCGCGCGGAGACCGCTTCATCAGTGGACTCGGTGGCCGGTGCGGTGGAGTGCGCGTCGCCGACGAGCGGGTCGACGAGCATCTCCGCCTCCCGCCTGAGCCGCTCGGACTCCGCGCCGGACGACATGTCGGCCGCGGCGGGCGGAACCGTGATTCCCGTGTCGAACGGCTCGAAGCCCCCGCCGCGGAGCGCCGCCACCGGGTCGAACCCTTCCGGGGTGCGGACCGGCACGTCGGCGAAGGCCGGTTCGTCGCCGTCGGGGAGGCCGTCGCCGTACACCGCGGGGGCGTCCTCGTCCGGGATCGGGGTGGCCGCCTCGCCGCGCACCTTGTCCCCCGATTCCGGGTTCTCCACCGCCGCGGTCGCGGCCGGCTTGGTGCGGAAGAACTTGGCGCGGCCGCGGGACAGGTCGTGACCGACGGAGACGGCCTCCATCTCGTACGTCGTGCGCAGATTGCCCTCCGAGTCCGTCCAGTCGCGGGTGTAGAGGCGTCCCGCCACGACCACCGGGTCGCCGACCGTGACCGAGGACGCCACGCCCTCGGCGAGACGGCGCCAGCAGTTGACGCGTACGCGAAGGTGGTTTCCGTCGACCCAGCGGCCGGTCTCCTTGTCCAGCCGGCGTGCCGTCGACGCGACCCGGAAGTTGGCCACGAGCGTCTGGGAGTTGGCCGTCCGCCGCCATTCCGGCGCGGTGAGCACGTTGCCGATCACGACAATGTTGGTGTCGAACATCGCTTCTCCTCAATCGGTCGAGTTCGTGGGGAGAAGCGTGCAGCGCAGACCGCCGCGGCCGCAGAAAGTGCCCCGCCGGCCTGTGGACGACGGCACGTTGGGGAAAACTCACGAAGATCGACCGATCCTGCTATGGCGCACCTACCCCTACGCGCGGGTAACCTACGGGCGTGGAGACCGACGTCCTGGGCCCGCCGTACGAGCGGCACACCATCGACCTGGGCACCGACGACGAGGGCCCGGTGGTCGCGACCCTCGTGCGGCGCCGCGGGGAGACCCCCTCTCGGCGCGCGGTGCTGTACGTGCACGGCTTCGTCGACTACTTCTTCCAGACCCACCTGGCGGACTTCTTCGTCGAGCGCGGCTGGGACTTCTATGCGCTCGACCTGCGCAAGTACGGCCGCAGCCTGCTCCCCCACCAGACGCCGAACTTCGCCCGCAGCCTGACGGAATACTTCCCGGAGCTCGACGAGGCGGCCCGGATCATCCGCGAACAGGACGGCCACGACCAACTCCTGGTCGCGGGCCACTCCACCGGAGGCCTGATCACCTCGCTGTGGTCGCATGCCCGCAGCGACCGGGGCATCGTCGACGGCCTCTTCCTCAACAGCCCGTTCTTCGACTTCAACGTGCCGTGGTTGCTACGCCGCCCGCTGATCCAGCTCGTCGGGCGGACGAGCGCACGCAACCCCTACCGGGTCCTGCCGGTCGGCACGCTCGGCGTGTACGGGCAGAGCCTGCACTCGGACCACCGTGGCGAGTGGACGTACGAGCTCGACTGGAAGCCGCTGCTGGGCTTCCCCGTACGGATGGGCTGGCTGGAGGCGATCCGCCGCGGCCAGGCCCGGCTGCGTGCCGGGCTGGCGATCAACGCCCCGGTGCTGGTGGCGTGCTCCACCCGTACGTTCCGGGGCCGAGCGTGGTCGGAGGACGCCCGGGTGACCGACTCGGTTCTCGATGTGGAACACATCGTCAGGTGGGCGCCGCGGCTCGGGCCGCGGGTGACGATCGCCCGCTTCGACGGCGGCATGCACGACCTGACGTTGTCGGGCAAGGAGGTCCGCGAGGAAGTGTTCCGGGAGCTGGGACGCTGGGTGGACGCCTTCCTGCCGCCGCGGGGCACGCCGCTGGAGGAGATCCCGCCCGCCCCGGAGGACAGCCCGGAGGCGACGGCCCGGGTGGAGGCGGAGGCGACGAGGGCCGGCGAGACGACCGGGGGCAAAGCGGACACACCGACGGCCTGACATCCGGCTCGCCTCGGGGCCGGGAGGACTCTAGTATGTGCAGGCCAGGCGCTCGTAGCTCAGCGGATAGAGCAACGGACTTCTAATCCGTCGGTCGCAGGTTCGAATCCTGCCGGGCGCGCCATTACTCGCCGCATTCTTTGCAATGTGCCCGACTCCTCGATCTTCCCTGTTCACCGCCGGGGCGAGGGCCGCGGGAGCTGCCCGAAAGGCGTGCGGCGGCGTTGATCATGGTTGATATCATGCCGCCGGATGACGCGGGCCGAGCACCGGCCGGCTCGGAGATGTCGGGTAGGTCCGAATGGCGATGCTGGATAAGATACGCGGTGAATTCATCGATATCGTGGAGTGGCTGGATGCCAGCCGCGACACGATCGTCTGGCGGTTCCCGCGGTATCACAACGAGATCAAGATGGGCGCCCGCCTCGTGGTGCGCGAATCCCAGATGGCCGTCTTCGTGAACGAGGGCACCATCGCGGACGCCTTCGGTCCCGGCACGCACGTCCTGAACACCCAGAATCTGCCGGTACTGTCCACCCTGAAGGGTTGGAAGTACGGATTCGAGTCGCCGTTCAAGGCCGAGGTGTACTTCGTCAACACCCGGCAGTTCACCGACCTCAAATGGGGCACCCAGAATCCCGTCATCGTCCGGGATCCGGAATTCGGCATGGTCCGGCTCCGCGCGTACGGCGCGTACGCGCTGCGGGTCGTCGACCCGCGCCGGCTCCTCACCGAGCTCGTGGGCACGGACCCGCAGTTCCGTTCCGAGGAGGTCGCCGGCTACCTCCAGCAGATGATCGTGAGCAGGCTGACCTCCGCGCTGGCCACCGCCCACGTCTCCCTGCTCGACATGGCGGCCCACCAGGAGGCCATCGGTACGCAGCTCACCGCGGCGCTCGCCGAGCAGCTCGCCCCGATGGGGCTGGGGATTCCGACCGTCATCGTGCAGAACATCTCGGTGCCGCCGGAGGTGGAGCAGGCGCTCGACCGGCGTACGCAGATGGGCATCATCGGCGACCTGCAGCGGTACACGACGTTCCAGACCGCCAACGCCATCGAGGACGCCGCCCGGAACCCCGGAGCGGCGGGCCTGGGCACGGGGCTGGGCGTCGGGATGCTCTTCGGCCAGCGCCTGGGCGGGGCCGTCGACGGGACCGCCGGTCACGCGCCCGCACCCGTACAGCCGCCTCCGTTGCCGGTGACCCCGCAGTGGTACGTGGGTGTGCACGGCAGTCAGCAGGGACCGTTCGATCTCGGCACCCTCACCGGCCAGGTGGGCGCCGGTGCGATCACCCGGGAGACGCTGGTGTGGCGGGCCGGGATGGCTCAGTGGGCGCGGGCCGCGGACGTACCCGAGCTCGCGCACCTGTTCGCCCACATGCCGCCCCCGATGCCCCGATGAACGGCCCGGGGAAGTCCGCCGCCGTCTCCTCCAGCTGCCCGTCCTGCGGAGCCGGGATGGAGGTCGACCACGGCGCGGGTGTGCTGCGGTGCCCGTACTGCCGGCGGGAGGTGCTCATGCCGGCGCCGCAGGCCGCGCGGACCGGCTGGCCGGTCGGCCCGGGCGGCGCGGGCATGCCGAACATCACCATCAGCACCGCTCGGACGTTCACCCAGACGCCCGAGGCGATCCGCCGCCAGAAGCTGATGGTGCTGATCTACGCCGTGGGAGCCGTGCTGGCGATGGGCACCATGTTGGTGCTGATGTTCTCGTCCATGTTCTCCGACTCCGGCGGCGACTTTCTGGGATCGTCCGACAAGGTGGAAGAGGTGGCGGTCGGCACCACGGCACGAGTCAATTCGTTCGAGGCGACGGTCCGCAGCGTCGACTGCAGCAAGAAGGCGATCACCAAGCCCGACGACCCGTCGACGCCCTACGACGACACCGCGACCCAGAAGGCCAAGGGCAAGTTCTGCGTGGTCTCGTTCTCGGCGAAGAACGTCGGCGAGAAGACCGACACCTATCCGACGTTGAGCCTGAAGGCCACGAGCCCGACGGAACGCGTTCTCTACAGTGACGTGGTCGCTGAGGACTACGCGAACAAAGGGAGCAGCCTCAAGGAACCGATCGATCCCGGAAAGACCGTGGATCAGCTTCTGGTGTTCGAAGTGCCGTCCGACACGACCCTCGCATACCTGCAGATTTCTGACAGCTATTCCGCCGGATCCACCATCAAAGTGAAGGTCGGCCCGTAGTCGCCGCTGTCCGGCCGGCCGCCTGGAATGCCCGGACGCTGCGGGCGTTGCCGGCCGCCGCGGGCCGGGACGCTCGCATCCATCCTGCAACCGGGTCGCTTCGCATCCGGCTACGCGCCGGATCGAGACTGAGGACCAACGACGGGTAGGGGGATCACCAAGTGCTTGTTTCCTGGGCTGACATCGCGCAGACGCTGCTGGCCGGGCTTGCCGGCATGCTGGGCGTCTTCGTCGTGGAGGAGGCGCTGCGGGTCATGCGCAAGCACGGGCTCTCCCCGGCACGCTGGGCGCACGACCGGACGTTTCTGGCACCGCGCCGCCGGGCCCTCCAGTCGTCCCAGGCTGACACGCCGTAGCTGGTCGCCGAAGCGTCGCCGCGCCGGGACGCTGCCACAGCGGGGTCACGGCGCCAAGCGCCGGAGGGCCTCTCTAGTCGGAGCAGGCCGGGTCGGGCGGAAACGGGTGCGTGTCCTCGTGCAGCCGGGCCAGCCGCGACGCGTGCCGGGCCGCCAGGCCGTGGGCACGGCGCCGGCAGCGGTCGCGCCGGGCCGCCGCGGCGGCCGTGCGGCGCCGCCGAGTCTCCTCCGCGCGAGCCTGCAGCCACAGCCGCCACTCCTCCGCCGGAGCCGCGGACGTCGTCATTTGCGGTTGTAGAGGCGCATGGTGAGCGGGCCGAAGACGGCGACGAGCACCGCGCTCGCGATCAGGACCCACAGGGTCTCGCCCGAATCCCAGTCGCCGGCCATCAGCGAACGGACCGCCGCGACCAGGTGGGTGATCGGATTGACCTCGACGAAGGCCTGCAGCCAGCCGGGCATCGTGCCGGGGTCCACGAAGACGTTGCTCAGGAACGTCAGGGGGAACAGCACCAGCATGCTCACGCCCATGACCGACTTCTCCGACCTCAGGAACAGGCCGAACATGGTCCAGATCCAGGAGAAGGCGAAGGAGAAGACCACCAGCAGGCCCACGCCCGCGGCGACGCCGGCGAAGCCGCCGGACGGGCGGAAGCCGAGGACCAGGCCGACGATCATGATGGTCGTCGCGGCCAGGACGTAGCGCAGGACGTCGCCGAAGATCATGCCGACCAGGGCCGCGGGCCGCCAGACCGGCAGGGAGCGGAAACGGTCGAAGACGCCCTTCTCGATGTCGGTGTTCAGCCCCACGCCGGTGTACATCGTGATCATCACGACGCTGGTGACCATGATGCCGGGAAGCAGGAACTGCAGGTATTCCCGGGTCGAGCCGGCCAGCGCACCGCCGAAGAGGTACGTGAACATCAGCGTCATGATGATCGGGAAGGCCGTCACGTCGAAGAGCTGCTCGGGGACGTGCTTGATCTTCAGCATCGCCCGCCACCCGAAGGTCAGCGACGCGGCCAGCGCGCCGGGGCGGCTGGGGCGTTCCTCGCGGGCGAGCACGGCGGCCAGCGTCTCCGCCGACGGCGTGTAGACGGCGGTGGCCTCGGTCGTCGTGATGGTCATGCGGTCGCCTCCTCGGTGAGCGGCTTGTCGGTCAGCGCGAGGAAGACCTCGTCGAGGCTGGGCTGACCCAGGGAGAAGTCGTCGACCACGATGCCGGCGCCGGCCAGCGCGGCGAGGGCCCGCGACGCCTGCTCGGCCGCGCCCTGCTCGGAGCCGCTCGCACCGGCCCGGGCGGTGAGCGCGACCGGATCGGCCCCGGCCTGCACGCCGGCGCCCAGCACCGCCGCCAGCAGGCGCTCGGCCTCGGGACGCCGCGCGGCGTCGCGCAGCCGTACGTGCACGGTGCCCGCGCCGATCGACGCCTTGAGCGCCCCCGGTGTGCCCTCCGCGATGACCTTGCCGTGGTCGATCACGGCGATCCGGCCGGCGAGCCGGTCCGCCTCGTCGAGATACTGCGTGGTGAGCAGGACCGTGGTGCCGTGGGCGACCACGACCCGCACGATGTCCCAGACCTGGTTGCGGCTGCGCGGGTCGAGGCCGGTGGTCGGCTCGTCCAGGAACAACAGGTCGGGGGTGTTGAGGATGCTGGCGGCGATGTCGATGCGCCGCCGCATCCCGCCCGAATACTTCTTCACCTGCCGGTCCGCCGCCTCGGTGAGGCCGAACGCCTCGAGCAGCTGAGCGGCGCGGGCCCGGGCCGCCGGCTTGCCGTGGCCGAGCAGGCGGGCGAGCAGGACGAGGTTCTCCGTGCCGGTGAGGTCCTCGTCGACCGAGGCGTACTGCCCGGTGAGGCTGACCCGGCCGCGGACCGCGTCGGCCTCGCGGACCACGTCGTGTCCGAACACCCGGGCCTGGCCGCCGTCGGGTCTCAGCAGGGTGGCGAGCATACGCACGACGGTCGTCTTGCCGGCGCCGTTGGGGCCGAGCAGGCCGTACACGGTGCCTTGCGGAACGGTGAGGTCGACGCCGTCGACCGCGCGGTTGTCTCCGAATACCTTGACGAGACCCGAGGTCTCCACGGCGGGCGTGTTGGGCATGGACGCATCCTGCCGCGACGGTGTGACATTTTCCGGCGAAGGCGGTGAAGAGGAGACGCCCGGAGGGTGGGACCGAGCACACCGTCGAGTTCGCCTCGACCGGCGGCCACTAGGCTGGGACGCCTGTGAACTGGGCTTCGGCGTGGCGGCCCGGGTGAAGCGATTCCCCACACGGAAACGGACAGTGATGATCGACCAAGCCAAGGTGCGAGTCCTGCTGCTCGAGAGCATCCACCCCGACGCGGTCTCCCGGCTCGAAGCCGAGGGTTACCAGGTCGAGTCCCTGCGCAACGCTCTCGACGAGGTCGAGCTCATCGACCGGATCCCGGGCGTGCACCTGCTCGGCATCCGGTCGAAGACCCAGGTCACCGCCAAGGTGCTGGAGGCCGCGGACAGCCTCGTCGCGATCGGCGCCTTCTGCATCGGCACGGACCAGATCGACCTGGGCGCCGCCTCGCGGGCCGGCATCGCCGTGTTCAACGCCCCGTTCTCGAACACCCGCTCGGTCGTCGAGCTGGCGCTCGCCGAGATCATCGCGATGACGCGGCGGCTGACCGAGAAGAACGAGCTCATGCACGCCGGCGTCTGGGACAAGGCGGCCAACGGCAGCCACGAGGTCCGGGGCCGGCGGCTCGGCATCGTCGGGTACGGCAACATCGGCACCCAGCTCTCCGTGCTGGCGGAGAACCTCGGCATGCACGTGTCCTTCTACGACACGGCGGACAAGCTCGCGCTCGGCAACGCCCAGCGGTGCAGCTCGCTGGAGGAGCTGCTGGAGTCCGCCGACGTGGTCACCCTGCACGTCGACGGCCGCCCCGGCAACTCGGGCTTCTTCGGCGCGGAGCAGTTCGCCCGGATGCGGCAGGGCGCGATCTTCCTCAACCTTTCCCGCGGCATCGTGGTCGACCACGTCGCCCTGCGGGAGGCGCTGACCAGCGGCCACCTCTCGGGCGCGGCGGTGGACGTCTTCCCCAAGGAGCCCAAGGGCCGCGGCGACGAGTTCGTCTCCGAGCTGCGGGGCCTGCCCAACGTCATCCTGACCCCGCACATCGGCGGCTCCACCGAGGAGGCCCAGGCCGACATCGGCGACTTCGTGGCCAACAAGCTGGCGCACTTCGTGCACGAGGGCAACACCACGCTGAGCGTCAACCTGCCCAGCGTCGCCCTGCCGGCCCAGCCCGGCATGAGCCGCATCGTGCACGTGCACGTCAACATGCCCGGCGTACTGGCCCAGGTCAACAGCATCCTCGCCGAGCACCAGGTCAACGTCGAGGGTCAACTGCTCAGCACCCGCGGCGAGTACGGCTACCTGATCACCGACATCAGCGGCGAGTACAGCGCCGACGTCCTGGACCAGCTGCGCGGCATGAACCAGACGGTCCGCCTCCGGGTGCTGTCGTGAGCGATCTCGAGGACGTCCTGCGCGGCGTCGTCGGCGACCAGCACGTCCTCGTCGACGAGGACCTCAAGGCGCAGTATCAGACCGACTGGACCCGGCGCTTCTCCGGCCAGGCCCGCTGCGTGGTGCGGCCGGCGGACACCGGCGAGGTGGCCGCGGTGGTGCGGGCCTGCGCCGCCGCCGGCGTGGCCGTGACCGTGCAGGGCGGCAACACCGGTCTGGTGGGCGGCGGCGTGCCGGCCGGCGGCGAGGTGCTGCTGAGTCTCGGCCGGCTGACGTCCCTCGAGGGCGTGGACGTGCTGGAGGCCCAGGTGACGGTGGGCGCGGGCGTGACGCTGGAACGGCTCCAGCAGCACGCCCGGCCGCACGGCCTGGACGTCGGCGTCGACCTCGCGGCCCGGTCCGCCGCCACGGTCGGCGGCCTGGTCGCCACCAACGCGGGCGGCATCCGGGTGGTGCGCTACGGCAGCATGCGCGAGCAGGTGACCGGGATCGAGGCCGTCCTCGCGGACGGCAGCGTGGTGAGCCGGCTGGTCGGCCTCGCCAAGGACAACACCGGGTACGACCTGGCCCAGCTGCTCGCCGGCAGCGAGGGCACGCTGGCGATCGTGACGAAGGTCCGGCTCCGGCTCGTCCCGCTGCTGCCCGCCCGCGCGGTCGCGCTGGTCGCGGTCGACGGTGTCGCCGGCGCGCTCGACCTGCTGGCCGCGGCACGCGCCGGCCTTCCGGCCCTGGCGGCGGCCGAGCTCTTCCTCTCCGAGGGCCTCGATCTGGTACGGGCGCACGGCAACCTCGCCGCCCCGTTCGCCGAGGCGCACCCGGCGTACGTGGTGCTGGAGTGCGCGGCGCGCACCGATCCCACCGACGACCTGCTCGAGGTGCTCGGCGAGTGCGAGGCCGTGCGCGACGCGACGGTGGCCTCGGACGTCACGGGCGTGGCGCGGCTCTGGGCGTACCGGGAGACGCACACCGAGGCGATCAGCGCCGCCGGCGTACCGGTGAAGCTGGACGTCTCCGTGCCCCTGCGCGAGCTGGCCGGGCTCGTCGCCGACCTGCCCGGCACGGTGGCGGCGGCCGCGCCCGGCGCCCGGCCGATCATCTTCGGTCACCTGGGCGAGGGCAACCTGCACGTCAACGTGCTCGACGCCGGCGCGCACGCCGAGGAGGTCACCGACGCGGTGCTGCGGCTGGTCGCGGCCCGCCGGGGCAGCATCAGCTCCGAGCACGGCGTCGGCCGGGCCAAGGCGCGGTGGCTGCCGCTGTCGCGCTCGGCGGCCGAGGTGGCCGCGATGCGCCGCATCAAGGCGGCGCTCGACCCGGCAGGCCTGCTGAACCCGGGAGTGCTCCTCAGCGAGTGAGGGCGAGCCGACGCACTCCGGGGCGCCACTCAGCGAGGGATGGCGGCGATCGAGGAGCTCACTGGGCGGTGTCGATCGACAGGAGGATCAGCCGGGAGTCGGCCTCGACGTCGTAACGGTCGTTGGTCGCCCAGTTCTTCGGCGTCACGGTGGACCCGGGCGGCACGTCGCGCAGCGTCTTGTCGCCCGCCGCGACGGTCGTCGCGCCGCCCTTGACCCGGACCCGGACCGGGTTCCCGGCCGGCGAGGTCATGGCGAGCTCCTCGACCGTGCCGCTGGCCTTCAGCGGCACGGTGCCGGCCGCGGCGGGCAGCTGGATCTGGGCGCGCCGGGCCCCGCCGATGAGGTCGATTCCGGCGATCCGGCCGGACTGCAGGTCGAGGACCTGTTCCTCGGCGGCTCCGGAGAAGCGCAGGGTCCAGACGACCTTGGCGGAGAGCACGACCTCCACGGTGCCGGTGTCGCCCTTGCCGTCCGGAGTGAGCTCCAGCCGTACGGCGTCCTGCGCGACCGCCGCCTTCGGCAGGAAGCCGGAATCCTCGGCCGTCGTCATCTTGTAAAGGCTGTCGCCGAGGTCCTCGCTGCGCACGGTCACCCGCTTCGCCGCGCTGACCAGGTCGAGGCTCGCCGCCGTGCGGCCTTCGAGGGGCCCGGTGACCGTACGCTGCGAGGTCGCGCCGACGCCGAGCTCGAGCACGGACGTGAGGTCGGAGTCGGAGCCGGAGAAGTAGGTGACGCCGGCGACCGTGCCACCGAGCAGCACGGCGGCGGTGAGCGCCAGGCCGGCGACCATGACGCCCCGGTTGCGGCGCGGCGGGGCCGGCATCCCGGGCGCCGGCGCCGGCTCGGCGGGGTGCTTGGGCGCCCGGTGCGGCCGGATCTCGCGGCCCGGCCCGTCGAGGACGTCCCCGATGTGGTCGTCCGCGCCGGCGGGGGGAAATCCGGCCAGGGGACGGCGGGAGCGGTCGAGCACGGACTGGGCGCTGACGGTGCGCGCCGGGTTGGCGGCGTCGAACCACTCGTCCACACCGGATGCCCGATCGCGCGATTGCGACGTACCCGACATGTCCGCCCAGTGGTGGTCCGGCGCCGGAGGAACCGCCGGCGCGGCATGCGAATGCGGCGCCGCGGCATGCGAGCCCGGGACGGCCTGCGACGAGGAAGCCTGCGAACCCGGCACGGCATGCGAGGACGGCGCGGCATGCGAGGGCGCGGCGTGCGACGACGGCGCGGCGTGCGACGACGGCGCGGCGTGCGACGACGGCGCGGCGTGCGAGGACGCAGTATGCGAGGACGCAGTATGCGACGACGGCGCGGCGTGCGAGGGGGCGGCGTGCGAGGGCGCGGCATGCGACGGCGACCCGGCCCACGAGTGAGGCGAGGGGGCGGACCCCGGAGCGGGTCCGGACGCCGGTGCCGAGACGGGCCCGGACGCGGAAGCCGTAGCCGGCCCGGACGCGGACGAGGTGGACCCGCCCGGACCGCCGGAGGTCGGCCGGCCGTCACGCCAGTGGCCGCTGATCGGCCCGGCGCTCACGCCGAACGACGCCCGTCCGCCCGTGGCCGGCGGCGCCGGACCGAACTCCGGCTCGGGCGCGGGTGGGCGGCCACCCTCCGAGGGCGCGGCGAAAGCGTTCCAGCTCCCGGAGTCGGCCATGTTGTCCTCCCACTCGTCACGGAGCGAGCTGTCCGCCGGCGGTCGCCGGTACGGCAGCGGGTCGGCTCCGGGACCGCGATTCAACGATCTTTTGTCCCTGTTGGCCCAGTCGGCACCGGAGTTGGCCGGCAGGCTGGCCAGCACCGCGGACACATCGGACGAATCGCTGCTCAGACGTTCCACGCGAATCCCTCCCACCCGCGGCGCCTGCTTCCCGGCGCGCTCCGGCGAGTGGTACGGATTCCGCAGCCTCGCGGATGAGTGAGAGAATGAACTACTCTGCGTTATTTCCGTCGGGCCGCAGCAGGCCCCGCCGGGTGGCCACCGCGACCGCCTCAAGCTGGCTGTGCGCGCCGAGTTTGCCCAGCACGGCCTTCACGTAGCCGCGGCAGGTGTGCACGCTGATGCCGAGCCGCCGGGCGATCGCCCGCGGGTCGAGGCCGGAACCCATCAGCACGAGCACCTCGTGCTCACGCGCGGTGAGCCCACCGGCCCGCGGCCCGACGACCGGGGCGGTGCTGCGCAGCAGCCGCGCGAGGATGTCGGTCGATACGGTCATGCCGCCGCCGTGGGCGGTGCGGATGGCGTTCATCACGTCGCCGAGCGGGCCGTTCTTCGACAGGAAGCCCGACGCCCCTGCCGCGGTCGCGCGTCCGACCAGCGCGGACTCGTTGTTCGCGGTCAGTATCACGAAGCGGGTGTCGGGCAGGCGGTGCCGCAGCAGCTCGGCGATGGCGATGCCGTCCGCGTCCGGCAGGTCCGGGTCGAGCAGCACCACGTTGGGGCGCAGCTCCTGGACCATCCGGATGGCCTGTTCACCCGTACGCGCATGACCCAGGTAGTGCAGCTCGGGCTGCCCGGCCAGCGCCACACCGAGCAGCTCGGCGAACGTCTGATGCCCGTCCACCACGAGCACCGTGATCGCCTCGCTCACCATTCACGCCTCCTGATCCGCCAGCGCTGGAAGTCTATGTGTCCGTGTCGCGCAGCCAAGGCGTACCAACAGTCTGACAGCACATCCGAGCCAAGCGGACCGCGGTGCCCGCCCGCCGCGCGGATGGGGACGAGCGGCCGCCAAAACTCGTATCTTCGGCGGAACCCACCCCTCGCTTTCGGGGTTCGGTTCACCGTCGCGGTGGCTTGTCGCACGACCGTCCCCCGTCCAGGGTGATACCCCATGTACGAAATCCAGCTTTTCGGTCGCCTCGAGGTTCGCACCCGGGGAATGCGGCTCTCCGGCGAGGACCTCGGCGGCGCGGAGCCGCGGCAGATCCTGGCCCTGCTCGCGCTGCACGGCGCGCTGCGCAAGGACGAGCTGGCCGACATGCTGTGGGCCGGACGGCCACCGGTCGCCGCGGAGGACACGATGGAGGGTCATCTGTCCCTTTTGCGCCATCGGCTCGATCCGGATGCCGATCCCGAGTCGGTGATCGCCACGTCCGGCGGCGGTTACGCCCTGGTGGCCGAGCAGGTGCGCGTCGACGTCGCCCGCTTCGAGGAGCTGGTGGCCGCCGCGTCCGGGCGTACGGCGAGCCGCGCCCTGCGCCCGCTGACGGCGGCGGCGCACCTCGCCGCCCGCCCGCTGCTGGAGGACGTCGACCAGCCACGATGGGCCGCGGACGCCCGCGAGCGCTACCGCGTGCGGGTGGTGACCGCCCTGCTGGACGCGGCCGGGCACGCCTCGGCGGTCGGCGACCCGCGGACGGCACTGGCCCTGTCGGAGCAGGCGCTCGGCGTCGACGCCGCCTCCGAGCGCGCCCGGACGATCATGGAGAACGCCCGGCGCGCGCTGGGTGAGACGCGCCACGCGGAGGCGCCGGCTCCGGAGAAAATCACCGCATAAGCCCGCACCGTACGGCTGAATGCCGCGCGTCCCCGTGCTGCGGCGCCGAGAATGCCCGGGTGCGTACCGAGCTTCTTCCCGTACCCCTGGCCCCGGAGATCTCCCTGCACCTCGCCGGCGGTGACACGGGGTTGTTCGACGCGACCGGAGGCGAGTTCCGCAGCGACGTCCCGCCGCCGTTCTGGGCCTTCGTGTGGGCGGGCGGCCAGGCCCTCGCCCGGTACATCCTGGATCATCCCGAAACCGTGGCAGGCCGGCGGGTACTGGACGTCGCCGCCGGATCCGGCGTCGCGGCCATCGCGGCCGCCCGGGCGGGCGCGGCCGGCGTCGAGGCGCTGGACCTGGATCCCGCGGCGGCCGGGGCGACCCGGCGCAACGCCGCCGCCAACGGCGTGACGGTCGAGGTCCGGGCCGCGGACGTCGCCGACGCCGGCCCGGCCGACGTCGTGCTGGCCGGGGACGTGTTCTACACCCGCTCGGTCGCCGACCGGATGACCTCCGCCCTGCGCCGGCTCGCCGCTTCGGGGGCGCTGATCCTGGTTGGCGACCCGGGGCGGGGGTACTTCCCCGAGCGGCTGTTCATCCGCAAGGCGGAGTACACCGTGCCGGTGACCGCGGCGCTGGAGGAGACGGAGTCGCTGGTCACGGCCGTCTGGGAGATGCGGAACACAATGCTTTCACCAACCAACAAGTTGTAGGCTGCACACATCTTCATCGGGGGGAGGTGCGGGGATGCGGCAGGACGGCGAGGACGCCACCGCCCGGCTGGCCGACGAAGTTCAGCGGTTCTTCCGCCTGGGCGCGCGGGCCAAGAGCATGCTCGACACCGGAGACCTCGGCGCCGAGTTCTCCGCGCTGATGCTGCTGTTCCCGCTGTGCCGTCAGGGTCCGTTGCGGGTCACCGAGCTCGCCGAGGTCAAGGGCGCCGACCCCTCCACCATCAGCCGGCAGGCGGCGCAGCTGGTCAAGGCCGGCCTGGCGCGCCGGGAGGCGGACCCGGCCGACGGGCGCGCGTCCCGGGTGGCCGTCACCGACGCCGGGCTCAGCGCCTGCCAGCGCCTGCACGAGGCGCGGCACGCTTTGATCAGCGAGACGCTCAGCGGCTGGCCGGCCGAGCGGGTGAGCGCCTTCGCCGGCCTCTTCGAAGAATTCAACAGCTCCGTCGAGGCGCGCCTGCGCAACGACCCAGCCGGATCAGCACGGGAGAGCGCGTGACCAACTCCAGCACCACCGCAGCGGCGGAGTCCGGGCCCGGAGCCGGCACCCAGGGCACCGAACCCACCGGGGAATTCACCCATCGCCAGATCATCACGGTGCTGATCGGCCTGATGATGGGGATGTTCCTGGCGGCGCTCGACCAGACCATCATGGCCACCGCCACCCGGACCATCGCCGACGACCTCGACGGCTTCAACCTGCAGGCCTGGGCGACGACGGCGTTCCTCATCACCTCGACGATCTCCACCCCGCTCTACGGCAAGCTCTCCGACATCTACGGACGGCGGCCGTTCTTCCTGTTCGCGATCGGCGTGTTCATCCTCGGCTCGATCCTGTGCGGGCTGTCGCAGAGCATGTACGAGCTGGCCGCCTTCCGCGCCATCCAGGGCATCGGCGCCGGCGGCCTGATGTCGCTGGCCCTCGCGATCATCGGCGACATCGTCCCGCCCCGCGAGCGCGCGAAGTACCAGGGTTTCTTCCTGGCGGTCTTCGGCACGGCCAGCGTCATCGGCCCGATCCTCGGCGGCTTCTTCGCCGGCGCCGACAAGATCCTCTGGGTCGACGGCTGGCGCTGGGTCTTCTACATCAACGTCCCCATCGGCATCGCGGCGATGATCGTGGTGGCCCGCGTGCTGCACCTGCCGCACCACCGCACCGACCACCGCATCGACTGGCCGGGCGCGGTCGCGCTCATCGTCGGCCTGGTGCCGCTGCTGACCGTCGCCGAGCAGGGACGCGAGTGGGGCTGGGGCTCCACCCGCGCGATCGCCTGCTACGTGATCGGCGCCGTCGGGCTGGTGGCGTTCGTGCTGGCCGAGCGGGCGTACAAGGACGAGGCGCTGCTGCCGCTGCGGCTGTTCGGCAACCGTACGGTCGCCGTGGGCGCGGCCTCCAGCACGATCCTCGGCATGGCGATGTTCGGCGGCCTCATGACCGTCCCGCTGTACCTGCAGATCGTCAAGGGCAGCTCCCCCACCGTCGCCGGCCTGCAGATGATCCCGTTCGTGGTCGGCATCATGGCCGGCTCGATCACCTCGGGCCAGCTCATCGCCCGTACCGGCCGCTACCGGATCTTCCCGATCGTCGGCAGCGTCCTCATGACCGCGGCGCTCGGGTTGTTCGCCCTGATCGGCGCGGACACCCCGCTCTGGAAGACCATGCTGATCATGGTGCTGATGGGGCTGGGCCTCGGCGGCAACATGCAGCCGATGATCACCGCGGTGCAGAACGCGGTGTCGCCGCGGGAGATCGGCGTGGCCACCAGCTCGGTGACGTTCTTCCGGTCGATGGGCGGCACCCTCGGCACCGCCGTCTTCCTGTCCGTGCTCTTCAACGTGCTGCCCACCAAGATCAGGGAGGCGTACACGGAGGCCGGGGTGCCCGCGCCGCAGGGCGGCGGCGCCGACCTGAGCGACACGTCGTTCGTCAGCAAGCTGCCGGAGGCGCTCGCGCATCCGTTCAAGGTCGGCTTCTCCGACGGCATCCAGATCGTCTATCTGCTGGCGCTCGCGGTCATGGTGGTCGGCCTGGTCGTCGTCTTCTTCCTGCCGGAGATCGCGCTGTCGCAGCGCTCGGCACAGCAGCAGCGCGCCGACGACGCGGCCGCCGCCGCGGCCGGCGGAACAGCCCACTGACGACCTCCACGGGGTACGGGCGCAGCACGCGCTCGTACCCTGTGTCGTATGGCAGTGGTGAAAATCAACGCGATCGACGTCCCCGAGGGCGCGGGCCCCGAGCTGGAGAAGCGGTTCGCGGCCCGGCAGGGTGCGGTGGAGCAGGCCGAGGGGTTCCTGGGCTTCGAACTGCTGCGGCCGGTGGCCGGCGAGACCCGGTACTTCGTCTACACCCGCTGGGAGACGGAGGAACACTTCCAGGCGTGGTCCTCCGGCATGGGCCGGGCCGCACACTCCGGTGAGCGGGCCCGCCCGGTGGCCTCCGGGGCCGAGCTGCTCGAGTTCGAGGTCGTCCAGAGCGTTTCCCGCTGACCCGCCGCCGCGTGGCGGCAGGTCAGGCGTCGGCGTTGCGGGCGGCGGCGGCGATCAGGCGCTCCGCGACCTCCTCGCGCGGCAGGCCGAGCCGCTGGGAGGTGTCGCGGAGCACGTCGTAGGCCTCCCGGACGCCGCAGCCGCGCTGGGCGATGATGACGCCGGCGGCGCGGTCGACGGTCGATCCCGCGCACTGCCCCGCCCGGCGGTGGACCTCGCCGACGAGCAGCTCGGCCTGGCCGACCACCGCCATCGCGGTGAGCAGAGCCTCCGGCTCGATCCCGGGCCGCTCGGCGAACAAGGTCACGGCGCCGACGGCCGACCGCCGCAGATCCAGCGGGATCGACGCGACGGCCTGCACGCCCTCGGCCCGCGCCCGCTCGGCCAGTTCGGGCCAGCGCCCGTCCGCGGAGAGGTCGGGGACGACGACGACCGCGCGGGTCCGCGCCGCTTCCAGGCCGGGGCCGTCACCGGTCGCGTACTGGAGGTCGTCGAGGGCGTGCGCCCCGGGATCCGACGCGGCGAAGGTGGGCGGGCCCCCTTCGCCGATCAGTGCCACCGAGCAGCGCAGCGCGCCCGGCACCGCGTTCGCGGTGAAGACGGCCAGCCGGTCGAGCGCCTGCGCGACGTCGTCGGTGCCGAGCAACAGGGCGGACAGCTCGTGCAGCAGCCCGGCCACCTCGACCGGATGCGGCGCCGATCGGCCGTCCCCGGCGGGCAGCGCGGCAACGCCGCCACCGTCGCCGTGGAGCGACGAGGCACGGTCCCCGGCCCCTCGGGTGTCCCTGGCGAAGCTGGCCTCCTGGCGGCCGCGCTGGGCCTTGCGGACCGGCCGCCGCGCGTTGTGGCCGCCGCCCCGCCGGCCGTTGCGCCGCCGGCGCCGCCGCCGGCCGGTGGTGTTGGCGCCCGGTGCGTCGCCGGGAGCCGGCGAGGCCCCGGCACTTCCCGCTCCAGCACGAGCGCCGTCGGAGGCGGGCAGGGCGGCGACGGAGAGGGCCGTCCCGGCGCCGCGCCGGGACCGCCCGCGGAGCCGGCTGGAGTCCGGCGTACCCGCGGCGTTGGCCGGCTTGCCGCGACGCGACGCCGACCGGCGCTCTGTGCTCCGTTCCGGGGCAGACATTTGCCCGATATTGCCATGCTCATCCGTGAACACGAAAGTGGTGTCCACTAACGGGTGCCGTCCGCGGGCGTAACCGTCTGGCCCGACGCGCGATGTTCCAGGAATGTGCTCGGCGCGGCGCCCTGGTCCGCCTCGCGCTCGTCCGACTCGGCGAGAATCGCCTCGGCCTGCGCCCCCGGGTCGGCACTGCCGGCGGCCTGCTCCTCCGGCAGCAGGTCGACCGCCCGCCGCCGCACGCGATCATCACTCATATCCGCCGGGTACCCGCGATCGGCGACCTCGAAAACTCGGCGATCCCGGCTCGGACGCCAGGCGAGACGACGCCGCCCCCGGCCGGTGGGCCGGGGGCGGCGTGACGAGGATGCCGGTGTGCAGGTCGCCTCGCGGCGAGTGGCTCAACGCGGCTCCAGCCGAACGGTATTCCGCGAAGGCTAAGGGTGAGGCCCGGGGACACTGGGCACACCGGCATCTGCCCTCAACCGTCGGCAGTCGCCCGCGATTCCGCGAGTCATTGTGACCTGTACCACAGAACTCCGGCCGTACGCGTCGCGCCGCCGTTTGCACGCCCACGGCCCGGGTAGTCGACTGCCGTGAGCGACGACCTGCAGATTCTGGACGACTATCTCGACGAGGCCTACTCCGGCCAGGAACGGCTCAGCAGCGCCGACCTCCAGCGCGGCGCCGTGGCCGGGAACCTTCCCGCGGCGGCCCTCACCCGCATCGACGCACTGCCCGAGGGCGAGTACGCCCAG
Organism: Couchioplanes azureus; assembly: GCF_014648355.1. Lineage (GTDB taxonomy): Bacteria > Actinomycetota > Actinomycetes > Mycobacteriales > Micromonosporaceae > Actinoplanes > Actinoplanes azureus. The sequence goes on along the minus strand of NZ_BMQY01000009.1, from coordinate 189,667 downwards.
GACGAGGCCGCCGAGGCCTTGCGCAACCTCGACGTCTAGGGAGCGACATGACCCAGCAGCAGAACGAACGCCTGCCCGCCCTGGGTGACGACGACGGCACCCCCGACGGGGCGAGCGACTTCGCCGGGGAGCACGACACGACGGCCGTGGAGCCCGGCATCGTCGAGGACCGCGACCCGGGCGAGCAGGAGAGCCCGCGCGGCTGGTCGGGGATGGAGCAGGACGGCCCGCCCTGAGGCCGTCCCGGTCGCCTGGTCGAGCAGCCCGAGGCCTGTGCGGCCTCGGGCTTTCGCGGCCGGACGGCCTGTCCCGCGCGGGGCTCGGTCAGGCCCGCGCGGTCACCCGGCCGCCCGCCGGCTGCCCGAGCCGCTCCTCGTCCGCACTCTCCGCCGGGCCGCCCTCCGCGGCCTCCTTGGCGAGCGAGTACGCCATCTGCAGGAAGTCCGAGGCCGCCGTCGCCGTGAACACGGTGGCCGCCAGCCGGGTGAACCGCGGAACGAACACCAGGCCGCTGGTCAGCCCGGTGGCCACCCACACCGCCAGGCAGAAGGGGCAGCTGATCAGTTCGCCGATCGAGTGGCGCACGGGGCTGCCCTGGTCGCGTACCTCCTCGTTCACCTCCGCGCTGCCGCCGGGCTCGGCGTAGCGGGTGAAGGGTGCCCGCAGGGGGCTGGTGACCGCATCCTTGGCGATCAGGCGGCTCAGCTTGTGGGTCGCGATCGAGATCAGCACCACGTCCGCGAGGGCCGGGCGCTCCGGCACGGTCCGGCCGGTGATCTTCGCGGCGACGCCCAGACTGCCCGCGAGCACCCCGAAGGCGGTCATCGTGGCCGCGTATCCGTCCAGGGGCCGGTGCTCGTGCGGGGCGTACTGCCGGCGCAGCCGGTCGAGCCGGGCGCGTACCGAGGGAGTCATGCGGTTCCTCTCAGAAGTCCTGGGTGAGCCGGTGCGGGTCGACCTCGCGCCCGGGGTGGCGGGCCAGGTACTCGGTCTCCAGCTCCGCCGTACGCCGCAGGTGGTTGGCGAGCGCCGCGTCGGGGCCGTGCCGCAGCGTCGCGAGCCGCGTCCGGTGCAGGCTGCCCAGCTCGCGGATCAGGTCGTCGTCGGCGAGACCCGACGGGTCGATGCCCTGCTCGGTACCGACGCGGTCGCCGACCTCGGAGTCGCTCATGATCTCTTCCTCTCTCGTGCTTCCCGCAACGGTTGCCCGAGCGGCCTGGGGTCAAACCCCGCCCGCACACCGGCCCCCGGCGGCACCGGCTCGGCGCGGACAGGCCTGCCGGTACGCTCGACGCATGAGAGCGCTGTGGACCCCGGCGTGGATCGCCCGCCACGTGGTCGCCCTCGTGCTCATCGCCGGCTTCCTGGGCCTGGGCTGGTGGCAGTTCAGCCGGGCCACCGGCGGCAACACCCTCAGCTGGGGCTACACCTTCGAATGGCCGGTCTTCGCGGCCTTCGTCGCTTTCCTGTGGTTCCGCGAGGTGCAGCAGGAGCTCAAGGCCCACCGCCGGCAGGCCGGGAAGCCCGCGGAAGAGCCGGACGTCCCGAGCCCGGCCGGCCCGGCCGCGGACACGCCGGTGACGGTGCGCCGGCCGGTGCGCGCCGCCGTGAACCGGCCGGCGGCTCAGGCCGGCAGCGACCCGGAGCTGGACGCCTACAACGACTATCTCGCCTGGCTCAACGCCCACCCCGGGGCGCGGCCGGGCGACTACCCCGGACGCAAGAGCGGCATCAAGTAAGGACGTGGATCGTGCAGGGAGCCCTCACCCGCTACCGGATCATCGCCTGGATCGTCGGCGTGGTCCTCGTCGTGCTCGTGCTGGTGGGCATGCCGCTGAAGTACGCCGGTGACGACCCCACCGTGGTCGCCACCGTGGGACCGTTCCACGGCTTCCTCTACATGCTCTACCTGGTGGCCACCTTCGACCTGAGCCGCCGTGCGGGCTGGCCGCTCGGCCGGATGCTGCTCGTCATGCTCGCGGGCACGGTGCCGCTGCTGTCGTTCTGGGCGGAGCACGTCGTCACTCGCAAGTGGGCCGTACGGCCGATGGCCCCGGCGGCCGCGCTGGCGGAGAAATAGAGAAAGTAACCCTGCGAATCGAGCGCATCGCGGTCGGTTATCGGGATCATTCGGATCATTGTGATTATCGGCGCAAGTCACTCTTCCGGCTCTTGTGTTAATCGCGATCGCCGATAAGTTGATGCGGTTGGTCCGGTCCGCAGCCACACCGGTGGCGCCGGCCGACGCCGCCGAGTCTCGACGGCGGAAACGGAGACCCCCTCCCCCGGGGCTCCGCAACCGCCTCGACGATCCGGGGAACCACCGAAGTAGCACCTGGGGTGAATCCGCGTTCCGCGGTAGGGCCTTCTTCCCGCCCGAATCCGTCAGCTAACCCGGTAGGCGGCACAGCGGAAGAAAGGCCACGTACCGTTGCCACACGCCCGCACGAGGCTACGCACCCTGGTGGTCGCCGCCCTGGCGATCGTGATCTCCAGCTCTGTCGCCCCGGCCGCGCACGCGGCACCCTCCACCACGGAGCTGACGAAGAAGATCGAGAAGGCGTCCCACCAGCTCGAGGACGTCGTCGAGTCGTACAACAAGATGCGGCTCAGCCTGAACAAGACGAAGGCCGACGAGAAGAAGCTCGCCGCATCGCTCGCGCCCGCCAAGGCGGCGCTCGAGGCGGCCGGCTCGCAGATGCAGGTCATCGCGGCTTCGGCGTACAAGACCGGCCGGGTCGGCACCATGAACGTCGTGCTCGACGGCACCGACAGCCTGATGGACCGCATGTCCATTCTGGAGCAGCTGTCCCGCAGCCGGCAGCGCGACATCGACACCTACACGACGACGACGCAGACCTTCTCCCAGCGTCAGGCCGCCCTCAAGGCCACCCAGGACAAGCAGGCGGCCGAGGTCAAGGAGCTCGCCGCCCGCAAGAAGAAGATCGAGGGCGACCTCAAGGAGCTGTACGCCATGCGCACCGCGGCGTACGGCCGGGCGACCGAGAGCGGCTCGGCCTACACCGGCGACATTCCCGACATCTCGGGCGACGCCGGCGCTGCCGTGACGTTCGCGTACAACCAGATCGGCAAGCCGTACTCGTTCGGTGCCGCCGGTCCGGGCGCCTTCGACTGCTCGGGCCTGACCTCCTCGGCCTGGCGCGCGGCGGGCAAGAGCCTGTCCCACAACGCCGCGGCACAGTTCAGCGAGACCAGCCGGATCGACCGGTCCGAGCTCGAGCCCGGCGACCTGGTGTTCTACCGCGCCCTCGCGCACGTCGGCATCTACGTCGGCGGCGGACAGATCATCCACGCCTCGGTGCCCGGTGAGCCGATCAGCAAGGTGTCGATCGACATCATGCCGCCGTACGGATACGGCCGCGTGAGATGACCACGCCGCAATAACGCACGACCGCGGAAGGCCGGTGCTCCCCGAGGGGACACCGGCCTTTCGTCTGCCGTGGGAAGCGGCGAAGGCCGGTGCCCCCTGCGGGACACCGGCCTTCGTCCGTCGGACGGGGAGGTGGGCTGCGGTCGCAGGCTCAGGCGGCCTGCAGACCCTCGGCGCGGGCCAGCTCACGCAGCCGGCCCAGGGCCTGGATCTCGAGCTGACGGATCCGCTCCCGCGACAGCGAGAAGCGCGACGCCACCTCGGTCAGCGAGTGCTCCCGCCCGTCCTCGAGGCCGTAGCGGGCGCGCATGATGCCCGCCGACCGGTCGTCGAGGTGGTTGAGCAGGCCCTCGATGCGCTGGCGCTCGAGCGCCGTGAGCACGATCTCCTCCGGCGACGGCGCGTCGCTGTCGGCGACCAGGTCGCCGAGGTTCGTGTCGCCGTCGTCGCCCACCGGGGTGTCCAGGGACACGGTGTCCTGGGCCCAGCGGGTCAGCTCGGTGACGCGCTCGACCGTCACGCCCAGCGCCGCGGCGACCTGCGCCGGCTCCGGGTCGGCGCCGAGCTCGCGGACGAGCTGGCGGGTGACGTTGCGCATCCGGTTGACATCCTCGACGAGGTGCACGGGCAGGCGCACGGTGCGCTCCTGCTGCGCGATCGCCCGGCTGATCGCCTGGCGGATCCACCACGTCGCGTACGTCGAGAACTTGTAGCCGCGCTCGTAGTCGAACTTCTCCACGGCGCGGACCAGGCCGGTGTTGCCCTCCTGGATCAGGTCGAGCATCGGCATGCCCGAGCGCACGTACCGGCGTGCGATCGAGACCACCAGTCGCAGGTTGGCCCGGATGAACAGGTCCTTGGCCCGCTCGCCCTCGACGACCAGGCGCTCCAGCTCCTCCCGGCTCACGCCGCGACGGACGTCACCGCTGTCGAGCAGGTGCTCGGCATAGAGGCCGGCCTCGATTGCCTTGGAGAGGTCGACCTCCCTGGCGGCATCCAGAAGCGGCGTCCGGGAGATCTCGTGCAGGTAGACGCCGACGAGGTCGCGCTCCTCGGCGACTTCGTCCGTCCGCATCACGGTGTTCTTCTCCACGTTGCCCACGGTCCCCTCATTGCCTTCACTAACCCTGTTACGGGCAATTCCTGCGTCCATCAGCCCTCCCCGTAACGTCCGCAGTTCGTGCATTGCGGTGCTGACACCTACACAACAAGTGGCGCCCTGCACTGATTCCGGCTGGTGGGTCGAAAGTGACACGAATGCCTGAGCGTCACCTGAGAGCTGCGTGGATACTTACTGAAGAGCGCTCCCAGGGAAGGCATTCGGAGTCGCGTCCGGCGCGGGTTGCGCGCAACGCCGCGTACCCTTCGCCCCATACATGACACCATCAGCCCCTCATCCGTCACAGCGACGGGCGTCACGGATTGCTTTGCGACGCTCATCACTACCCAGTACGGCTCGGTAGCCAGTTGGGTTCACGTCCAGCATCGACAGGTTGCCGCCAAGCTTGATGCAAACGCCATGGCGAAGATCCCGGCACCGCTCGGGGCCGGGGAACCCCTGACACCATGCGGCACATCCCGCCGCAGATCACTAGCCCGTCCGGGTGACCCCCGCCCGGGCGACCATCGGGTTCTCTCGTCGTTTCCGCCAACCGGGCTGACTACACGGACAGTGATGGAGAACACAGCCCCGACAAGGGTGGCGCGGGGCCGGCGCGCGCCGTCGCCGCCCCGGCTACGGTGACGCCCATGGAGCGCAGCGTGGTGGTGACGGGTGGGGCCGGCGGGCTCGGCGGCGCGGTCGCGGAGACCCTGCGCGACGCGGGATGGCGCGTCGTGGCGCCCGTACGGGCCGGAGCGACGGGACGGCTGCCCGCGGGCGTGACGGGCGTCGAGGCCGACCTCACGGTGCCCGACGACGCCGCCGGGGCCGTCGCGGTCGCCGCCGGCGAGCCGGGCGCACCTCTGACGGCCGTGGTCAACCTGGTGGGCGGCTTCGCGATGGGCGCCCGGGTGCACGAGACCCCGGTGGAGGACTTCGAGGCGATGCTGCGGCTCAACCTGCGGCCCACGTACCTGGTGACGGCGGCGGCGCTGCCGCACCTGGTGGCGGCCGGCGGGGGCTCCGTGGTGTGTGTCTCGTCACGTGCCGCCGTCGCACCGTTTCCCGGAGCGGCCGGATACGTCACCGCCAAGGCGGCGGTGCTCGCGTTCGCCAACGCCGTCGCGGTGGAGTACCGCAAGGACGGGGTACGGGCGAACACCGTGCTGCCCAGCGTGATCGACACCCCGCTCAACCGCCGGCAGCAGCCGGACGCCGACCACACCCGCTGGGTCATCCCCGCGGAGATCGCCCGGGTGATCGCCTTCCTCGCCGGCGACGAGTCCGCACCGACCAGCGGCGCGACCATCCCCGTCTACGGCAAGGCCTAGCGACGCCGCCTAGAAGACCTCGGCGAGCTGCAGGGTGAGGGCGGCCACCGCCGCGGTCAGCGCCGCGGCTCCCACGAGCACGGCGCGAGTGTGCGAGGCCGGCGGCGGGCCGGACGCGACCGGCGCATCCCGGCGGGCGAGCGGGTCGGGGACGCGGAGGTGGGCCAGCAGGGCGGCCTGGACCTGCTCCGGTGTGCCGTTCGCGTCGATCACCACGAAGTCGCCGTACTCCGGCAGCGACCGGTAGGCCGCGGACGCCGCCCGCAGGTAGGACATCTCCTCGTGGTCGTATCCGCGGCGCTCGATGCGGTCGTAGGCGACCGCCGGATCGACCGCCAGCAGGAAGGTGACGTCGGGACGCGGGAAGATCCGGTAGGCGAGCCGCGCCCGCCGCTCGGCCCGGTTGAGCCGCTCGGGGCGCGGGGTCTTGGCGTGGGCGCGGATGCTGGCGTACTGGCACACGGCATAGCGGTCCATGACGGCGACCTCGCCGGTGAGGCGCCGGCGCAGCAGGGTACGCAGGATGGCCAGCCAGCGCAGCACCGACTCGACCACCAGCATGGCCTTGCGGCCCAGCAGATGGTCGCCGTCGCGCCGGCCCAGCGCGGCGGCGAGCCGGCCGAACCAGCGCCGGCCGCCGGCGTTGCGGCGGTAGCTCGCCGGCAGCCCATGGGCCGCCAGCGCGGCCGCGAGCAGGTGCGCCTGGGTCGTCTTTCCGGAGCCGTCGATACCGACCAGGGCGATGGTGCGGGGACGCTGGACGGAGGCGGCGGACGCTGGCACGAGGGCTGGGCCGGGGACCATACCCACCGAGGGTAGCCCCGGGTGTCACGGACGGTTCCTCGGCGACGGGGCGCTCCGGACGTACAAAATGGGTCCTAGTAGTTGAATTTGACCTTGACCAGCGGGTGCCCCGCGTTACGAACGAGGCCGTGAGGGGTAGTCGTTCCGTCTGGAAACGGACATCAATCGACACAGGGAGACGCCATGCCGTATCGGGTGGACGAGGGCCTGGTGAACACGCTCAAACGGGTGGCCTCCGTGCTCAAGCAGGCCGAGATCCCGTTCGCCCTCGGTGGCAGCTTCGCCGTGTACGCCCACGGCGGGCACTCCAGCGATCACGACGTCGATTTCCTCATCCGTGAACAGGACAAGGAACGCGCCCTCGCCGAGTTGTCCGCGGTCGGCTTCGAGGTGGCGCAGCCGCCGGAGGACTGGCTGGTCAAGGTCTACGACGAGGGCCGGATGGTGGACCTGATCTACCGCCCGGTCGAGTCGCCGGTGACCGACGCCACCCTGCGAGACACGGTGATGCGCCCGGTCGAGGCGATCAGCATGCCCGTGCTGTCGGCGACCCAGCTGATGGTGCACAAACTGCTCAGTTACACCCAGCACTACTGCGATTTCGCCACCGGCCTGCCCGTGGCCCGCTCGCTGCGCGAGCAGATCGACTGGGACCGGGTACGGCAGGACACCCAGAAGTCGCCGTACGCGGAGGCGTTCCTGGTGCTGCTGGACCGCCTCGAGGTGGTACCGGAGCCGGGTAGTGCCCAGCTGACCGTGGGGGGATGAGATGACAACACACATCGACGAGTACACGGAGGCGGAGATCCAGCGCCTCCTGACCGAGACCGGCGCGGTCTGCGAGCAGGGCATCACCCTGCAGCGCCGGGAACACCTGCTCGTGCTCGGCGGCGATGTCGAGAGCACCGAGCGCCGCGACGAGATCTGCCGGCAGATCTCGACGCACTTCCCGGACGTCGAGATCGCCTGTGACATCGGCATCGTGCGCGCCGCGGCGCCCACCGAGGTGGAGGAGATTTCATGATCCGGATCGCCGCAGTGGGCGACGTCCACGTGGACAAGGATGTGCTCGGCCGCTACCGGCCCGCGCTGGACCGCCTGCCGGAGGTCGCCGACGCGCTGCTGATCGCGGGCGACCTCACCCGCCACGGCACGGTCGAGGAGGCGAGGTGCATGGCGACCGAGTTCGGCGGGCTGGCCGTGCCGGTCGTCGTCGTCCTCGGCAACCACGACCACCAGAGCGACCAGGAGGCCGAGGTCACCCGGGTGCTCACCGACGCCGGGATCACGGTGTTGGAGGGCGACGGCACGGTGCTCGAGCTCAACGGCCACCGGCTGGGCATCGCCGGCGCCAAGGGCTTCGGCGGCGGGTTCGCCGGGGCATGCGCCAGCGCGTTCGGCGAGCGGGAGATGAAGGACTTCGTCGGCACCACCGAGGCGATCGCGGAGAAGCTCGGGGCAGCCCTGCGCGGGCTGGAGTGCGACGCCCTGGTGGCGCTCACGCACTACTCCCCCGTGCCCGAGACGCTGGTGGGCGAGCCGCTGGAGATCTATCCGTTCCTGGGGTCGTACCTGCTGGGGCAGGCGATCGACTCGGCGCCGACCGCGCTGGCCCTGCACGGGCACGCGCACCACGGCTCGGAGCGGGGGCGGACGCCCGGCGGGGTGCCCGTCCGCAACGTCGCCCACGCGGTCATCAAGCAGGCCTACAACGTCTACCAGCTGCTGTCGGAGAATGTGGACGCCGATCTCGTGCCCGCCTGATCCCGATTTGCTCCGGAGGCCCCACCCCTCGAAGGGACGGGGCCTCCGTCGTGTGTAGACCCGTGTTTTCAATTTCTGCCACTCGGGTATCAGCAGGTCATGGAACTTTTGCTCTGGATTCTCGCAGTCGTACTCGTGGTCGCCGGCGTCCTCGCGCTGTTCCGGCGGCAGATCCTCTGGGGCGTCGTGCTGATCGTCGTCGGCCTGCTCGTGGGCCCCGGCGGTGTGAGCATCTTCAGCAGTTAGGCCCCCCGAACCCGAACCCCCGACCCGCACCGGGGTCGCCGTAGCGCTGTCTCTCGCAGGCAGCTCTACGGTGGCCCCGGTTCACTATGTAGTGACACGCACACGAAGTGCGATGTCGTAGATCGGACTCATGGCTGAATCCACAGCGAATCGATCCCCCCGATCCTCGCGAGGTGTCCGGCTGTGGCCGAGGTACATCACTTCACCTATGGTGCGTTCAACCCGATCGCCGCTTTCCTCGTGGCGATGCTCGGGTCCTTCCTGGGCCTGCTCTCCACCGGCCGGGCCCGCTCCGCGCGGACCCGCGGCCGGCGCAGCCGATGGCTCATCATCGCGGCGTTCTCCATCGGCGGCGCCGCCATCTGGCTCATGCACTTCACCGCGATGCTCGGCTTCGAGGTCCCGCAGAGCCCGGTCCGCTACAGCCCCGAGCTGACCATGCTCAGCCTCGGCCTGGCGGTCCTCGCGGTCGGCTTCGGCCTGATGGTGGTCGGGCACGGCCGGCGCAGCCTGCCGCGGGTCGTCATGGCGGGGACGCTCACCGGCGCGGGCGTGCTGGCGATGCACTACACCGGCATGGCCGGCATGCACGTCTCCGGCACGATCCACTATGACCTTCCCATGGTCGTCGCCTCCGCCATCATCGCGGTGGTCGCGTCCACCACCGCCCTGTGGTTCACCGTCTCCGTCAAGGGATGGGCGCCGATGCTCGGCGCCGCGGGGATCATGGCCATCGCCGTCTGCGGCATGCACTACACCGGCATGGCCGCCATGGACGTGGAGCTCGCCGAGGTGACCGGCCAGGCGACCGGCATCCGGCCGCTGCTCATGATCGTGCCGATCACCCTGATCAGCGCCGCGACCATCCTCGGGGTGGCGCTCAGCGCCCTGCAGGCCATGACCGAGGAGGAGTTCACCGACGGCGCCGGCATCCCGCGGCGCGGCGTGCACGCCGAGAACCACCACCCGTGGTCGCTCAAGCAGGCGTCGCTGTCGGCCGTGCGGCGTACGCCGGGGAGCCGGCCGTCGCCGCGTCCCGTACCCCCGCGCCCGGCGGCCGCGGAAGAGCCGCTGATCGACGTTCCTTCCTGAGCCGGACCCCACGGGATGGCCGCGTCCGGTATACCTGTTCGGGTGGCGCCAAGGATGCTGCTGTCGATGCCGCTACACGCGATCACCGAGGTGTACGGCGAGGCCGGCCTGCGGGACCGCTTCCACCTCGAGATCGCGCGGCTCCCGGACGGTGACCGGCGGCAGCTCGAGGACGCGCTGGCGCTCGCGTCCCGGCTGCACGCCCACGACCGGCGGGTCCGGGAGCCCTATCTGAACCATCTGCTGCGGGTCGCCATCCGCATCGTGGGCTACTACCGCATCCGGGACGTCGACGTGCTGACCGCGGCGCTGCTGCACGACGCGGTCGAGGACCATCCCGCCGAGCTGGCCGAGCTGCCCGCCGACCTGAGCCATCGGGAACTGACCGACTCGGCGGTCGCCGCGCTGGCCAAACGCTACAACCCGCGGGTGGCCGAGCTGGTCCGCTCGGTCACCAACCCGGAGTACGACCCGCACCGCGACCGCCACGAGCAGTACCGCACGCACGTGGCGGCCAGCCTGGAACGGGATCCGTGGGCCCGGATCATCAAGGTCAGCGACTTCACCGACAACGGGCTGGGGGTGATCCACACGACGGACGACAAGGCGCGCAGCTCGGCGATGAAGTACCGGCCGCTGGTGCCCAAGCTGCGCGAGCTCGTCGCACGCGCGGACACCCCGCTGTCGCGCGCCGCCAAGGACCACATCCTCGACCAGCTCGACCTCGCGGAGCAGCGGTTCGCCGCCATCCTGGACGGATAGCCTGGTGGCATGCCATCCCCCAGTGACTGGTGGCGCAGCGCCGTCATCTACCAGATCTATCCGCGCTCCTTCGCCGACGGCGACGGCGACGGCATGGGCGACCTGCCCGGCATCACCGCGCGGCTGAGCGACCTGCGCGACCTCGGTGTGGACGCGGTGTGGCTGTCGCCGTTCTACCCGTCGCCGCAGCGCGACGCCGGCTACGACGTGGCCGACTACCGCTCCGTCGACCCCCGCTTCGGCGACCTCGGCGACGCCGACAAGATGATCGCCCAGGCGCGGACGCTGGGCCTCAAGGTCATCGTCGACCTGGTGCCCAACCACACCTCGAGCGAGCACGCCTGGTTCCGGGCCGCCCTGGCCGCGGGTCCGGGCAGCCCCGAGCGCGAGCGCTACATCTTCCGCGACGGCCGCGGACCGGACGGCGCCGAGCCGCCGAACGACTGGCGCAGCGTCTTCGGCGGTCCCGCCTGGGAGCGCGTCGACGACGGCCAGTGGTACCTGCACCTCTTCGACGTCTCCCAGCCCGACCTGAACTGGGGCGACGACGGCGTCCGGGCCGAGTTCTCGGCGATCCTGCGCTTCTGGCTCGACCGGGGCGTCGACGGCTTCCGCGTGGACGTGGCCCACGGCCTGATCAAGGACGCCGACCTCGCCGACTACGAGTACGCGGACGAGATGATCCTCGGCGGTCTGGCACCGGAGGGCGCCCCGCCGCCGCCGATGTGGGACCAGGACGGCGTGCACGACATCTACCGGGAGTGGCGCGCGGTGCTGGACGCGTACGAGGGTGACCGGATCCTCGTCGCCGAGGCCTGGGTGCGGCCCGCCGAGCGGCTGGCGCGCTACGTGCGGTCGGACGAGATGCACCAGGCGTTCAACTTCGAGTACCTCGACACCCCGTGGTCCGCCGACCCGCTGCGCCGGGTCATCGACACCACGACCGCCGCCAACGCCGCCGTCGGCGCCCCGACCACCTGGGTGCTCTCCAACCACGACGTGGTGCGGCACGCGACCCGGCTGGGCTATCCGGTGGGCGAGCCCCGCCGGCACGGCATCGGAGCCGACGACCCGCAGCCGGACGCGCCGCTGGGCCTGCGCCGGGCCCGGGCCGCCTCGCTGCAGATGCTCGCACTGCCCGGCTCGGCGTACCTCTACCAGGGCGAGGAGCTGGGTCTGCCCGAGCACACCGCGATCCCCGACGAGCTGCGGCAGGACCCGGCCTGGGAACGCTCCGGGCACGCCGAGCGCGGCCGGGACGGGTGCCGGGTGCCGATCCCGTGGGAGGCGGACGCCCCGTCGTACGGCTTCGGCCCCACCGACGCGAGCTGGTTGCCCCAGCCCGAGTCCTGGGCCGAGTACGCCCTCGACCGGCAGCGGGACGTGCCCGGCTCGACGTACGAGCTCTACCGCTCGGCGCTGCGCCTGCGCGCCGAGCATGCGCTGGGCTCGGGCACGCTGACCTGGCAGGACACCCCCGCCGACGTGCTGGCGTTCCGCAACGGCGAGATGCTGGTCCTGACCAACTTCGGTGCCGCGCCGGCCGAGCTGCCGCTGGGCGCCCGGGTGCTGCTGGCCAGCGAACCCCTGACCTCCGACGGCCGGGTGCCGCAGGACGTCACGGTCTGGGCGCGCGGGTAGCAGGCGTCTCCCGGCTCACCTGCTCATGGTCCGCGTAGGTGGCCAGGGCCGCATGGGTGTCCGCCATGTCCCTGGCCACCGTCCGGCTCGCGAGCCAGTACATGATCCCGGTGGGGACGAAGAAGAACTGGAACGCCGCCAGCCCGACCGCGTAGTTCAGCGGGGGCGGGAAGGCGCCGGACAGCGCGCGGAAGGCGACGCCGACCAGCGCGTTGCCGCCGGCCCGGCCCACGCCGTTGGCCAGGTTGCCCAGGCTGTAGACGGTGCCGCGGTGCTCGGGCGGGTTGACGTCGGCGATCATGGCGAACCAGTTGGGCGAGTTCGCCGAGGTCAGCGCGAGGGCGAAGACGGCGGTGGCGAGGCTGAGACCGACGGTCGGCTCGGTCAGCACGTCGGCGAGGATCGCCCGGATCACCGCGCCGGTGCTGCCGCCGTCCGGGACGTCGATGCGGAACGGCACGAAGTAGAGCACCACGTAGAACGGTACGGCGGCCAGCACCCCGGCCGCCGCGACCAGCGCCCGGCCCCGCGGCGTCCGGCGCTGCAGGCGGTCCCCGACGAGCCCGCCGATGATCGAGAGGGCGCCGCCGAGCTGGAAGAGGCTCGCGAAGACGCTGCCCACGACGATGGCCGTCGGCGTCGAGTAGCCCTGGTCCTCGGCCCGCGCCCGGAACAGCACCGGAAGCCACACCAGGGAGCCGAACGCGATCTGCGCCGAGAGGCCCTGGAAGATCAGCCAGATGTTGGTGCGCCGCGCCAGGATCCGGGGCAGATGATCGTGGTGGATGCGCTCGTCGTACTCGACGCCGCGCAGCTCCGGCTGGCTGTCGCCGCGCGGCACGTCGTAGGTGAGCAGGTAGGCGAGCGCCGCCACCACCCCGGCGGCCGCGACCACCAGGAACGGCCGCCGCCAGTCGCCCGCCCCGAGCAGGCCGCCGACCATCGTCCCGGCCAGCGTGCCGACGCCCTGCGCCAGTCCCCAGAAACTCATCACCAGGCCCCGGCGCCGGGGCGAGATGAGGTCGCTGACCACCGAGAAGCTGACGCTGGCCACGCCGCCGAGGCCGAACGCGGCGAGCACCTGCGCCAGCAGGAACGACGGATAGCTCCCGGCCAGGCCGGACCAGGCCGTCCCGGCCACCCAGATGGCGGTGCCGGCGATCAGCACCGGCTTGCGGTCGGTGCGGTCGCCCGCGTACGCCCACCCGACCGCGGCGACGGCGCTGATCAGGAACATGACCGTGGTGGCCAGCGCGATGTGCGCCTCGCCGACGCCGAAGTCCGCGCCGATGCTGCCGTACAGCGGCGGGACGAGGCCGATGGCGACGTTGTCCAGCGACGCGAGGACGACGAAGACCACCACGCTGTACGCGCGGTGCGCCGAGCCTCCTCCGGTCACTCGCAGAAGGTTAGCGGGCGGCGCGGTCGACGACCCTGTCCCGGGCGGCCGCGTACTGCTCCCGGATCAACGGAACGCTGTCGTCCTCGTACACCTGGGGGCTTGCGGACGACCACCCCGGCGGCGCGGCGCCGCCCGCGAGGACCCAGGCGGCCTGGCGGGCGGCGCCGTCCGCGACGTACTCGCCCGGCGGCGGGACCAGCACCGGCAGCCCGAAGAGCGCCGGGGCGATCCGGCGGACGGCCTCGCTGCGCGCACCGCCGCCCACCAGCACCGCCCGCCGGACGGCGGCACCCCGCGCGACCAGGGCGTCCAGCCCGTCCGCCAGCGCGCACAGCATGCCCTCGACGGCAGCCCGGGCCAGGTGGGCGGGATCCGAGGTGCGCAGCGTGAGGCCGTGGATCGCCCCGGTGGCGTCCGGCCGGTCCGGGGTGCGCTCGCCCTCCAGGTACGGGACCAGCACCAGCCCGTCGGCCCCGGCGGGCGCCGTCAGCGCGAGCCGCGACAGCTCCGCGTGGTCGACGCCGAGCAGCCGGGCCGCCGCGTCGAGCACCCGGGCCGCGTTGAGGGTGACCACGATCGGCAGGAACCGGCCGGTGGCGTCGGCGAACCCGGCCACCGTCCCGCTCGGGTCGTCCGGGGCGACGTCGGAGGAGACGAACACCGTGCCGGACGTCCCGATGGAGATCACGACGTCGCCGGGCAGCGCGCCGGTGCCGAGCCCCGCCGCCGCGTTGTCCCCGGCGCCCGGACCCAGCGGGGCGCCGGTGGGCAGGCGTCCGGCGACGCCGGTCGGGCCGAGCACCTCGGGCGTGTGGACGCGCCGCCCGAAACCGAGCTCCAGCAGGTCGGGACGGTAGGCGCCGGTCGCGGCGGACCAGTACAGCGTGCCGCTGGCGTCGCTGCGGTCGGTACGCAGGACCTCCAGGCCGGTGGCGCCGCACAGCTTCCAGGTCAGCCAGTCGTGCGGCAGGCACACCGCCGCCACGCGCTTCGCCGCCTGCGGCTCGTGCCGCGCCAGCCAGCGCAGCTTGGTGAGGGTGAAGCTGGCGACCGGGACGATGCCGACCGCGTCGACCCAGGCGCGGCGCCCGGCGTCGCCGCCGCCCAGCTCCTCGATCAGCTCGGCGGCGGCGCCGGCGCTGCGGGTGTCGTTCCACAGCAGCGCCGGGCGGACCACCGCGCCGCCCTCGTCGAGGACGACCATGCCGTGCTGCTGGCCGGCCACCGAGGCGGCGGCGACGTCGTCCAGGCCGCCCGCCTCCTCGACGGCCCGCCGCAGGGCGGCCCACCAGGCGTCGGGGTGCACCTCGGTGCCCTCGGGATGGCCGGCGCGCCCCTGCCGGACCAGCTCGCCGGTCTCGGCGTCGCGGACGACGACCTTGCAGGACTGCGTGGAGCTGTCGATCCCGGCGACCAGGGCCATGCCGTCCTCACGCCCGCAGCAGGTGGTCGACGGCGAGCTGGTGCAGCCGCACGAAGCCGTAGCCGCGGGCACCCGCCGCATCGGCGTCGAACCCCCTGTCGTCGTCGAGCAGGTCCCGGTAGGTCTCGCCCTCGTCCAGGGTCGGCCGCGCCAGCTCGAGCACCCCGGACTCGGTCAGGGCGGCCTGCACCCGGGGATCCGCCCGGAATGCCTGGGCGCGCTCCTTGAGCAGCAGATACATGCGCATGTTCGCCGCGGCGGACGCCCAGACCCCGGTGTAGTCCTCGGTGCGCGACGGCTTGTAGTCGAAGTGGCGGGGCCCGTCGTAACGCGGGCCGCCGCCGGGCGCGCCGTGCTCCAGCAGGTCGACCAGGGCGAAGGCGTTGAGCAGGTCGCCGTGGCCGAAGACCAGGTCCTGGTCGAACTTGGGGCCGTGCTGGCCGTTCAGGTCGATGTGGAACAGCTTGCCGTGCCAGAGCGCCTGGGCGACGCCGTGGGCGAAGTTCAGGTTCGCCATCTGCTCGTGGCCGACCTCGGGGTTGATCCCGAACAGCTCGGGGCGCTCGAGCTCGTGCAGAAAAGCGAGGGCATGCCCGGCAGTGGGCAGCAGGATGTCGCCGCGGGGCTCGTTGGGCTTCGGCTCGATGGCGAAACGCAGGCCGTAGCCGTTGTCCTCGGAATACCGCGCGATCACGTCGAGGGCCTCGCGGTAGCGGTCGAGGGCGGCGTGGACGTCCTTGGCGACGTCGTACTCGGCGCCTTCCCGGCCGCCCCACAGCACCAGGGTCTTCGCGCCCAGCTCGGCGGCGAGGTCCATGTTGCGGAGCACCTTGCGCAGCGCGTAGCGGCGCACGCCGCGGTCGTTGCTGGTGAAGCCGCCGTCCTTGAACGCCGGATGGGTGAAGAGGTTGGTGGTCACCATCGGCACGACCATGCCGGTCTCGTCGAGCGCCTTGCGGAAACCGGCGAGGATCCCGTCGCGCGAGCGCGCGTCGGACCCGAACGGCACGAGGTCGTCGTCGTGGAAGGTGATTCCGTACGCACCCAGCTCGGCAAGCTTGTGCACGGCCTCCACCGGGTCGAGCGGGCCCCGGGTCGCCTCCCCGAACGGATCCCGGGCCTGCCAGCCGACCGTCCACAGGCCGAAGGAGAACTTGTCGTCGCGGGTGGGCTGGAGCGGCACGGCTACCTCCACGGGGGCGAGACTTCCTCACCGCAGTATCCCGGGCGCCGGCCGCCAGGGCGACTCACGCCGTCCGTGCCTGTGGATCCCCGTCGGCGGTGGCCGCGGCGGCACCGAACTCGGTGAGGCCGCGGATCAGCGCCGCGCGGCCGGTCGGGCTCATCCGGCGCAGCACCTCGGCCAGGATCTCCCGGCGGGTCCGGCGCAGGTCGTCCAGCAGCTGCCGCGACGACGGCGTCAGATAGAGCGCAATCTCCCGCCGGTCGGCCCGGCCCGGAACGCGTTCCACCATGCCCGACGCCACCAGGCGGTCGCACAGCCGGCTCGCCGAGGACAGGATCATCTTCAGCTCGCCGGCCAGGCCGCGCAGATTGACACCCTCCTGGCGCTCCACCACCAGCAGGGCGTTGAGTTGGGGCCAGGACAGCCGCGGAGTGGCCCGCTCGCGAGCGGCGTCCCACGCGGCCAGCAGGGCGGGCGCGGCGTCGTCGACCGCCGCGGCATGGAGTGGCCCATCCGGCCCATGGTGTTCGGCCATGGTGCAGCAGAGACTACCCGTACGATGCACATGTCGAGGGGGTGAAAGCGTGTCAGAGCGGCTCACCGCCGTACGACGCGCCCTGGCCGACGCTCCCGCCGACCGGGTGGTGGAATGCCTGGCCGAGGTCGTGGCCAAGGAGTACGCCGCCGGCGACCTCGAACTGCTCCTCGTCGACTACCGGCTCGCGGCCCTGCTGCCCCTGTTCACCGGCCCGCCGATCACCCGCCCCGGCGACCCCGCGTGGCGCTCCTTCGACCATCAGGCCGAGGTCACGGCGGGGCAGGTCGCCTACCTGCCGGTGACCGCCCGGGGCGAACGGCTCGGGGTGCTGCGGCGCTCTCCCGTACCGTCGACCGAGGTGGAACGCGCCGAGCTCGCCGAGATCGCGACGCTGCTCGCGCACGAGCTGCAGGCGGCCGGCGCCGGCACCGACCGCTACGCCGTGGCCTCCCGGACCCGTCGGCTGACCCTGGCGGCGGAGATGCAGTGGCAGTTGCTGCCCGGCCGGTGCCGCGTCGGGCGCGAGTTCAGCCTGGCGGGACAGCTGGAGCCGGCGTACGCCGTCCGCGGCGACGGTTTCGACTGGTCCGAGCACGACGGCAGGCTCTTCGTGAGCGTGCTGAACGGCATGGGCGAGGGCGTGACCGCCGCGCTCCTGACCTCGCTGGCCGTGAACGCCCTGCGCAACGCCCGCCGTGCCGGGCTCTGCCTGGCCGACCAGGCCGCCCTCGCCGACCAGGCGATCTTCGCCCAGCACCGCGGCGAGGCGCACGTGGAGGCGCTCCTGCTGGAGCTGGACCCGCTCTCCGGCGCGCTGACGATGGTCGACACCGGGTCGCCCCGGCTGATGATGCTGCGCGCCGGGGAGGTGGTGGACCATCCGCTGGAGTCGCAGTTCCCGCTCGGCATGTTCGAGACGTCGGACTACGAGACCCGCTCGCTGCGGCTGTCCCCGGGCGATCGCCTCGTCGTCGTCAGCGACGGGGTGGCGGACGCCGCCGGGCAGAGCGGGCGGTACGGCGACTCGGCCCTGCACCGGTTCGTGCGGCGGACCGCGGCGCTGGCGCCGCTGCAGGCGGTGCGCTCGCTCCTGGGCGATCTGCGGGCCTTCGTGAGCGGGGACCTGGACGACGACGCGGTCGCCGTCTGCCTGGACTGGAGCGGCCCCGGTCACTGAGCAGCCGCCCCGTTGCGGAGCGGCTTCCCCACGTCCTGTCGGTGCCTTCTGCGGTCCTCCGGTCAGCGGGCGGCGCCGGAGCGGGACGAGATCGCCTCGAGGAAGATCTCGGAGATCTTCGCCGGGTCCGGGGCGATGAAGACGCCGCCGCCGGTCGCGGCGGTGATCGCCTCCAGCTCGTCGGCGTCGACCCCGGTGCCGATACCGATGATCACCATGCGGATCGGCTTGTCGGACTTGCGGATCTTCTTGAGCTCGGCGACCAGCGTCTCCCGCGAGATGCCGTTGGCGTTCTCGTTCTTGCCGTCGGTGAACAGCAGGACCGAGTTGACCTTGCCCTGCACCCAGTTGTCCTGCATCTCCTTGTACGCGGCCAGCGCCGTGTCGTACAGGCCGGTGTTGCCGCCCTCCTTGGGCACGATCTCCGAGACCGACGCCTGGACCTGCGCCCGGCCGGAGGTCAGCGGCGTGATCGGCACGATCTCCTTGTAGGGCTTGTCGCCGTCCATCTCGGTGGAGAACACCCAGGTGCCGACTTCCCACTTGTCGTCGAAGAGGGTGAGGCCCTGGACGGCGGCGGCCCGGGTCACGGCGGCCCGGTCGAGGTTGCCGGCGGTGGGCACCTTCGTCTTCATCGAGCCCGACACGTCGAAGACGGCGAGCACCCGGCCCGGCAGCGTGATGGCCGCCCAGCTGCCCAGCGCCCGGTTGATCGCTCCGGCGTCGAGGCCCGAGGCGGCGGTGCCCTCGGTGCCGGTCGACGGGGCCGTGGCCGCCGGGGTGGCCTTCGGCGCGCCGACCGGAGCGGCGAAGCCGGCGCCCACGGTGCCGTCCGGCGCTCGCAGCCCGACCTTCGCGAGCTCGTTCTTGAACTCCGGCTGCTGCAGCGCCTCACGCAGGCCCGTGGCGGCGGCCGCCTTGGTCAGGTCGACCCCGGGCATGACCGCGTAGGGGTAGTCCAGCGACGGCGGCTGCGGGTCCAGGTACAGCGCGGCGAGCGGCACCGGCGGCTTCTCCGCGTTGTACGCCACGACGTCCTCCTCGGACAGCGGCGCCGCGCTGATGCCGGTGGCGAGGTCGGCCGGGTCGTTCGAGCGGGGGAACTTCTGGAGCAGGTCCTCGCGCAGCGACGAGCTGCCGGCCGCGAGGGCGCGCATCGCGCCGACCTGCTGGGTCTTGGCCTCCACACCGCCGCCGGCAGCGCTGCCCAGGGCGAGCAGGCCGGCCAGGCCGGCGGCGTCCCGGGTGGGGTCGACGATGCCGGTCCGCAGCGAGTTCGCGGTGGTGATCTTCTTGAGCAGGTCGTTCCAGCCGAGCTTGCGGTCGGGCCAGCCGATGGTCTGCGCCACGCGCTCCGGCATGGCGACGACCACCGGGCTGGTGGCCACGGACTTGCCGTCGGTCGGCACGAAGCCGGAGGCCTCGTTGCGCAGGCGCAGCAGCCAGGTGGTGGAGTCGGCGATCCAGACGTCCGGCGGGGCGGTGGCCTTGCCGGCGGCGCCGAGGCCGGTGAGCGCGACACCGTGCTTGGCCGCGATCGTCGCGGCCATGGTGCTCGAGCTGGAGCCGGCGACGGTCACGGCGACACAGGTGCCGTTGACCTGGGCACCGTCGGTCATCCACCGCTGGGCGGCCCGCTCCACGGCGGGCGCGATCTCCGTCGCGGCGGCGACGTTGAGCTTGATCTGACCCGAGCAGCCGTTGTCGGCGAGCTTCTGGTAGCCCAGCCAGGTTCCGGCAAGGACTACTACGATCGCCATCGCAGACGCGACGACGCCGGCTCCTCGGAGCGTGAAATTTCTGCGATGGCGGCCTGACACGCGCTCCATACTGCGCATCTGCCGAGCCGAATGCCATATACGTTCGGACGAAACTTACTCGGATTGGAAATTCCGCATACTCAATTAACTCAGCGTGGTGTCGCCATCTCGGTACGTGGCGACACCCCCGCCGGCCTTGCCGTTTATCCCCAGAAGATCACGACACTCCGGCAGTGTCCGTCTCCGTCCGCCGAATCCTTTACGGCGCCGGGGTGGGCGTCCACCGCAGCAGACAGGTCGGACTGCCGCCGGAAACCGGTCCCCCCTCCGGATGCGGAATGCCGGAGTCGGGGTCGATCCGGAATCTCGTCACAGAATGTGAACGTTCATTTGCTACATAGAGGTGGTCGGCGAGCAGCGCGAGGTGCCGCGGGCCCTCCCCGCCGGCCGCCACCTCGGCCACGAACGTGCCGCCGGCGGGTTCCCACGCGAAGACGGAAACGGTGTCAGGGCCGCGGTTGGCGACATAGACGAAGCGGCCGTCGCGCCCCGCGACCAGCTCCGACGGCTGGTTCCACCGGGCAGCTCCCGCCTTCTTGCCCGCACCGCCCGCCTTCTGCCCGTCGACGCTCACCTTCTCATCGGCGCCCGCCCTCCCATCGGCGTCCGCCTTTTCGGCCGCGGTGCTCGCCGGGCAGGCGCCGGCGCGTTCCAGGGCGCCGCTGCTGCCCGGCCGGAACCAGCTCAGGTCCGCGCCCAGCTCGCCGACCACCAGCAGCGCGCCGTCCCTCGTCCGCAGCAGGTGCCGGGGACCGGTGCCTGGCTCCGCGACGGCCGCCGGTCCGATCAGCGTGAGCCGGCCCGAGACGGGATCCAGCCGGGTGTGCCACACCCGGTCCGAGCCGAGATCGCAGACGAGGACGTCCGGACCGTTCGGATCGGGGGCGACCATGTGCGCGTGCGGGCCCTCCTGCCGGTCGGCGACCGGGCCTTTGCCGTCGAAGCCGAGCAGGTCGGAGCGCTCGCCCGGCACGCCCTCGGCATCCAGCGGGTGCACCGCCACGTCGCCGCTGGCGTAGTTGGCGACCAGCAGATGGCGGCCGTCCGCGGACACCGCGAGGTGGCAGGGGGCCGAGCCGCCCGTCGACTGCACGGCCAGCGGGGTGAGAGAGCCGTCCGCGGCGACGGCGAAGGCGCTGACCGTGCCGGAGTCCAGCTCGTTGACCGCATACAGCACCGGCAGCGTGGGATGCTGCGCCAGGAAGGACGGCGACGGGGTCCGGGCGGCGACGCCCAGCCGGGTGAGGGAGCCGCTCGCGCCGTCGCGGCGCAGCAGGACGATCCCCTCGCCCTCACCTCCGGTCTCGCCCGTGTAGCAGCCGAGGAACACGAATTCGTCGTTCGCACCCATACCCCGATCCCACCACAATCGAGCCCCGGCCGCCCGGGAGCTGTGGACAACAGGCGGCACAAGACAGCAGGCTGGGCGGCGCGCTGGACCCGACCGCACTACGACGGCCGGGAAGCAGGGGCGACGCGACGCGGCACGGCAGGGCGCAACGCGGCGCGGCGGGGGGACGCGGCGCGGCAGGGCGCGGCAGGGCAGGGCAGGGCGCGGCAGGGCAGGGCGCGGCGCGGCAGGGCGGGGGCACGGAGCGACGGACGCCACCCACGCCGCCAGCCGGCCCAGCTAGCGGGGCGGCCGGCGCCACCCGGCGCCACCCGCCGCGTGCCGGGCTGTCAGCGGGAGCCGGCTGAGGCCAGCTGGCGGCGGGCCACGTACTCGACCAGCTCGATGAGGACGTTGCGGGCGGCGAGTGGCTCGCGGGCGTCGAACTCCACCACCGGGACGTCCGGGTCGAGGTCGAGGGCGCGGCTCACCGCGTCCGTGCCGAAGCGGCGCTCGTCGAAGCAGTTCACCGCCACCACGAACGGCGTGCCGCGCTGCTCGAAGTAGTCGATGGACGGGAAGCAGTCCGCGAGCCGGCGGGTGTCGGCCAGCACCACCGCGCCCAGCGCGCCCTGGGACAGCTCGTCCCAGAGGAACCAGAAGCGGTCCTGGCCCGGCGTGCCGAACAGGTACAGCTGCAGGTCGTCGGTGATGGTGATGCGACCGAAGTCCATGGTCACCGTCGTGGTGCGCTTGGCCTCCACGCCGGAGGTGTCGTCGGCGCCCTCCGCGCCGGTGAGCACCTCCTCGGTCTGCAGCGGCCGGATCTCGCTGACCGAGCCGACCATGGTGGTCTTGCCCGCACCGAAGCCGCCGGCGATGAGGATCTTGAGCGCGACCGGGATGCGCGAGCGCGCGCCGTCACGGTCAGAGCGCACGGAGTCCATTGACAACCGCCTTGAGTACGTCGACGTCATGCGGCTGGGAGGCCGCGGGAGGCTCGTAGAGCGAGATGAGTCCCGCCGAGCGTAGATCACCCAGCAGGACCCGGACGACTCCCAGGGAGAGGTCCAGTTTGGAGGCTAGTTCCACGACGGACGTGGGCTCCCACGCCGCGCCGACGATTGCATGATGCTCCGGCGGCAGCGTCGATGGTGGAGGCGCGCCGGGCATGGTCGCCACCACGAACGCGACGAGGTCGAACTCGTCACCGGCGGGTGCCACCCGACCCTGGGTCATCGCGTACGGCCGCACGACCGGCCCCGCGTCGTGGTCGAGCCAGTCGTGCGGCGCGCGCCTCGGGTCAGCGGGCATCGGACCCGGGCAGCCGCTGCGGCGCGTCCATCGTCTGGCCCACCCGGATCACCAGCATCGCCATCTCGTACGCGATCAGCCCGAGGTCCGCGTCGCTGCCCGCCACGACGGCGAGACAGGCGCCCTGCCCGGCGGCCGTGACGAAGAGGAAGGCGTCCTCCATCTCGACCACGGTCTGGCGTACGGGACCGGCGCGGAAGTGCCGGCTGGCGCCCTTGGCGAGGCTCTGGAACCCGGCGGCCATCGCGGACAGGTGCTCGGCGTCCTCCCGGCCCATGCCGGCCGACGCGCCCAGCAGGAGCCCGTCGGCGGAGAGGACCACCGCCTGCCGCGCCGACGGCACCCGCTCGACGAGCTCGTCGAGGAGCCAGGTGAGGTTGGCGCTCTGGTTCGTCGTCTGTGCCACTTATGCGTCCTTCTCCGGCCGGTGGTTCTGGTGGTTCTCGTCGTCGGGAGCGCTGCCCGTGGTGGCGTCGCCCTGGTCCACATCGCCCGGCACGGCCGGGAGAGTGACGGTAGCCGCCTCGGACCACTGCGGCTGCCCCGCCGTCCGCTGTTTGTCAGTTCCGTCGAGGATTCGGTCACCCTCGCCGGTATATCGCTCACTACCTGCTGCGACGCCCTCACTCAACGCCGCTTCCGGTGCCTCTCTCCCGGCTTGACCGGCGATGAGGGCGGCTGCCTCCCGGCGTCCGCGCGTGGTGCCCTGTTGCAGGGCGCTCATCAGGCTCCGCACCTGCTCCGGCGAGCGGGCGGTCGCGGCCTCCGCGCGCTCGGCGGCCGGTTCCCGCAGCTGCGGCGCCAGGCTGGCCTGCCGCACCCGCCGCGGCAGCCGCGGCTCGTCCACCGCAGACCCCGGCGACACCGCCGGAGGCGCCGGCGAGACGGTAGGAGGCGCCGGCGCGACGGCCGGAGGTGCCGGCGAGACGGTAGGAGGTGCCGGCGAGACGGTAGGAGGTGCCGGCGAGACCGGCCCGGACGCACCGCGCTGCGCGGGAATGCGGGGTGCGCCCGGCGTGCCTGGCCCGGGCAGCAGTGCCGGTCCCTCTCCGTGCCGCAGACCCGCGTCCCGACGGCGGCCGTTGCGGTGCCCGCCGCCGGAGGGCCAATCCACGTCCGGGCCGCCCGGAGGCCAGTCCACGTCCAGCCCGTCCCCCGCCACGAAGGGCATCCGCTCGGTGGGCGCGGTGCCGTCGCCCGGCGCCGCGCCGCCGGTCAGGTCGGCCGGGGAGGTCTGGTTCGGGGGCAGGTGGGTGGGGGGCTCGGCCGGTTCGCCGGTCTTGCGCCGGGGCACGGTGCGACGCCGCCGGACCAGGCCGTCGGCGCTCAGGCCCTCGACCACGGCGCTGGGGGTCGGGCCCGTTCTCGGGCGTGCGGCGGGCTCGTCCCGGGGCGGCACCGGGCTGCCGTGGAGCGCCGGCGGAACGTCCTCTTCGGTCCGCGGCCGGTCCCAGGCCTCGGCCGCCACGGCCGGCTCGGCCCCGGCCGCCGGCGGGTCCGCGGACCCGAGCCCGGCACCCTGACCCGGCTCGGCCCCGCGACCGGGCAGAGCGATCGGCCCGGAAAAAGCGACCGAGCCGGAAGCACCCGGTCCGGAAGAAGCCGCAGGCCCGGAGGAAGCGGCAAGGCCGGGCGCGGCTGACGGACCCGGCAGGGCGACGGGGCCGGGCGGGGCGGCGGTGACCAGCTCGCCGGGGATGAGCACGATCGCGGTCACGCCACCGTACGAGCTGGGCCGCAGCGAGACCCGCAGCCCCTGCCGGGCCGCGAGCTGTGCCACCACGAAGAGGCCGAGCCGGGCGCTGTTCGAGGGGTCGAACTCGGGCGGCTCGAGCAGCTTGCGGTTGGCCTCGGCGATGGCCTCGGCGGACATGCCCAGGCCCCGGTCCTCGATCTCCACGGCGTACCCGTTGGGCAGAATCTGGCCGACCACTTCGACCCTGGTCTGCGGCGGCGAGAACGCGGTGGCGTTCTCCAGCAGCTCGGCGAGCAGGTGGATGACATCGCCGACGGCGCGGCCCAGCACCGCGGACGGTTCGATCGCGGTGATGTGGACCCGCTTGTAGTCCTCGACCTCGCTGATCGCGCCGCGAACGACGTCGATCATGGACACCGGGTTGCGCCAGCCGCGGCCGGGGGCGGCGCCGGCCAGGATGACCAGGTCCTCGGCGTGGCGGCGCATGCGGGTGGCGAGGTGGTCGACGCGGTAGAGGTCTTCGAGCTCCCGCGGCTCGGTCTCGCGGCGTTCCATCTGGTCGAGCAGGGCGAGCTGGCGGTGCAGCAGCGTCTGGCTGCGCCGGGCGATGTTGAGGAAGACCTCGTTGATGCCGCGGCGGACCGCCGCCTCCTCGACCGCCGACTGCACGGCCGTGCGCCGCACCTCGTTGAAGGCGCGGCCCAGCTGGCCGATCTCGTCCCGGCCGTACTCCAGGGGCGGGGTCTCGGCGTCGACGTCGACGGTCTCGCCGCGCTGCAGGCGCCGGACCACCGCGGGCAGCCGCTCGCTCGCCACCTCGAGGGCCTCGCGGCGCAGGCGGATCAGCCGGCCGACGATCGACCGGCCGACCCGGACGGAGACCGCGACGGTCGCGACGAAGGCGGCGAGGCCGAGCAGCCCGGCGATGCCGAGCCGGACCAGGACGTTCACCGCGACCGGGCGCGCGTCCTCGGCGAGCGAGTCGGTGGCGTTGATCTCGAACGCGCGCAGTTGCTGGGCGGTGGTGTCGTACGCGGGCTGCCACGCCTCGGCGCCGACGGGCGACGGCGCATCGGCCCGGCTCGACGCCACGAGCACGTTCTGCAGCTCCTGCAGCCGGTTGAAGGCGGCTCCCCGGCTCAGCCGCTGGTATGCCTCGCGGTCGCGTTCCGGCAGGTCGCCGACGCCCTGGGCGAAGAGGAAGCGGGCCGTGCCGATCGCCTGTACGAGCTCGGCGCGGCTCTGCTCGGTGAGCTTGCCGGCCACGTGGGCGCCGGCGAGCAGGGAGTCGATCCGGCTCAGGTGTTCCTGGCCGCGACCGACCGTGGTCAGCGCGCGGATCTCCCGGTCGACGCGCTCGTCGCCGAAGGTGGCGGTGGCCGAGAACATCTGGAAGCCACTGTCCATGATGCCGTTGTAGAGGTTCTGCGCCCCGACCAGGTCCACCTCACGCCGGTCGATGTAGTCCCGGGCGGTGGTCAGGCTGTCGAGGTCGGACACCACCTGCCGGATGCGGGACTCCAGGGTGGCGCCGGCCGCCCGCCGCGCCTGGTCGCCGCCGGCCGTACGCCGGAACTCCGCGGCGGCGCGGTCGGTGGCGGCCCGCTGGGCGTCGAGCGCGGCCGGAGCGGCCCGGGGGTCGGCGAGGAACTGCACGGAGACCCGCCGTTCCCGCTGGACCTCGCCCATCAGGACCTCGCCGGGGTTGCCCACCGTGTCGAGCAGTGTCTGCGCCGACCACAGGTTGAGCGCCGGACCGGCGGTGATCGTCGTGGCGAAGGCCCAGAGCGCCAGCAGCGCCGCGAGCGGCACCGCGACCAACGCGAGGATCTTCACGCGGATCGACCAGTTGCGGCTTCGCATCAGACTCCGCCCGAGGGATGAACAGGACGACGCGCGCCGCGTGGACAGTGGTTGAGGCGTCAACGACCGTCGATGAGCTGCGCACCTCCGGCAGGATACGACACGGTCGGAGGGATTTGACCTCGCGGCGTCGAATCGGATTGATGACCCTGGTTGGGTGGGAATACCAGCGGGTGAAGAAGGAGGAGACCATGTCCCCCACGCTCGTGATCATTCTCATCGTCCTGGCGCTGCTGGTCGTCGCCGCCGTCGCGTACGGCGTCCGGGCCGGCCGCCGCAAGAAGCTGCAGAATACGTTCGGGCCCGAGTACGACCGGGTCGTCGCCGACGCGGACAGCCGTGCCGCCGGCGAGCGGGAGCTGGAGGAGCGCCAGAAGCGGCACGCCCAGCTCGAGCTCAAGCCGCTGTCGGCGGAGTCGAAGGCGAAGTACTCCGTCGCCTGGGAAGAGGTCCAGATCCAGTTCGTGGACGCGCCGGAGCGAGCGGTCGCCACCGCCGACGAGCTGGTGACCCGGCTGATCGCCGAGCGCGGCTACCCGACCGGCGACCACGACGAGCAGCTCGCCACCCTGTCGGTCGACCATGCGCGCACGCTCGAGCACTACCGCGACGCCCACGCGATCAGCGAGCGGAGCAAGGTCGGCGAGGCCGAGACCGAGGATCTGCGCCAGGCCCTGGTGCACTACCGCGCGCTCTTCGCCGACCTGCTCGGCGAGAATCCGGTACGCACCGAGGCCGCCGCCTCCCCGGCGTCCGAGCCGAAGGTGCCGTCCCAGAAGATCAATGACCACGACAGCGACGTCGCGGGCCGCCGTCCCGACGCCACCAGCCGCTGAGGAGTGCGACGATGCGTTTCTTCTCCAACGACGCCCGGGAGTCCGCCGACGAGCAGGCGAGCGACGACCGGCCCGAGCGGGTCCAGTCTGAGCCGGTCGCGGTGCCCGGCCAGCGGCCGCCCTCGCCCTGGTCCGACACCCCGTCCGACGTCACGCGCGACGCTCCGGCCGAGGTCACGCGCGACGTCCCGGCCGGCGCCATGCGCGACGCCCCGGCCGTCGACCCGCGGCAGGACGCCACCGGCGACCGGCGTCTCGTCCCGGCCGACGAAGCGCGCCACGGCTCCGCCGACGATCCCCGGCACGCCACCGCGGACGACGACGAGGTGCCGGACCGGGCGGCGGACGCCGGGAACGATCCCGACCGCACCGAGATCCGCGAGCCGGGCCCTGCGCCCACCGCGTTCGGCGCGTCGACCGTGGGCGGCGCGGTGGCTGCCTCGGCCAGCACCGGCCCGCTCTCCGACCGGCCGGGGGCGACGGACCGCGACGCGGACGCCGATGATCGCGACGTGGCGAACGACGGGGTCGACGTCGCACTCGACGACCACGGCACCTTCGCCGACCCGCAGGTGCGGGAGGAACCGACCGGGACCCCGGCGGGGGGGCAACACGAGACGGTGGCGGTGACGCCGGATCAGCCGGACACCTTCTTCGCCGCCGGGGACGCCGCGGCCTTCCAGGAGCGGTGGCGCGACGTCCAGCTCCGCTTCGTCGACAGCCCCAAGGAGGCGACCGCCGAGGCCGCCGCCCTGGTCGACGAGGCGGTCGAGAGGCTGACCGCGAGCCTGCGGTCCCGCAAGGAGAACCTGGGCGGCGACAGCGACGACACCGAGGCGCTTCGCGTGCAGCTGCGCGGCTACCGCGACATCCTCCACCGAATCCTCGGACTGTAGAGAAAGCCGGGCTGGGCGGATGCGCGCATCCGCCCAGCGGCATCAGGCCTGGGCGACTTCCTCGGCCGACGGCGGCTCCGGCGGCTCCGGCTTGTCCGTGCCCCCGTCCGCGGGCGGGGTGGCCGGCTCGGTCGTGGAGTCCGACGGCGGCGTGCTGGGCTGGTCCGGCTCGTCGGCCGGCGGCGTCGTGGACTCGGTCGGCGGCTCGCTCGTCGGCGTCGAGGTGGACGGCGTCGGCGAGGCCGAGGTGACGGCCGGCCGGGGCTTGTGCCGGCCGCGCAGCGGCCCGGTGTTCGCCTTGGGCTCGCTGCGGACCACCTTCGCACCGTCCTGCGGCGTGTCACCGGCCCCGGTGCCGCCCTCGGGCGTGGTCTGCTCGTTCTGCTGCACGATCACCGTGGGTGGCCGCTGCGGCGTCAGCGTCGCCTCGCCGAACTGCGCTCCCAGCCACATCGCCGGCCCCAGGCCCACCGCCACGATGGCCCCGAAGAGCGCCATGGGTCCCCGTTCCATCAGCGCCCCTCCCCCCTTGTCGTGGCGATCATCGCCGATCCGCGTGACGCTGCTCTACCCGATTTCGCGAACGGTAAGCGAAGAACACCACTCTTTCCAGTGTGACGGCCTGTGACGACGCCACCACTGATTCGTCGGACATGCGACCGTCCAGGAATGAACACGGGCCGCGGGCACCCGCGGTTCATCCGCGGACGTGACTATCTCGTCCGCGACAGAAACGCCACGGCGTCGTCCCACGCCGTCCAGCCGCCGGGCAGCTCGTCGGAGTCGAACGCGGTGCGCACGCTGAGCGTCGCCCCGTCCCGCAGCCGCAGGTCCCAGCTCCGCCGCCTGACCTGGGTGGCGCCGGCCACGTCCGCGTACGCGACGAACCTGCTCTCCGGCGCGATGGCGTCGCGCCGCGGGATGTCGGCGGCGGCGAACTCGGCCAGGCGCCGTTTCGCGGAGCCGTTCTGCGACCGCGGGAGTCCCGGCACGAGGAAGAGTCCCGTGTCGAGCACCAGCACGTCCGTCCGCACGCCGTCCACCAGCAGATTGACCACGCCACCGACCACCTCGGCCCGCGGGTGCGCGACGCCGGTGGCTTGCCCGGCGGAGGCGTCGATGCCGAGATCGGCGAGCCGCTCGCGCACGGTCGCGACGGTGTCCGGGTCGGCGGCGAGCGCGGCCAGTTCGCCGAGGTTGAGGTGCGCGCCGTCGGGCGCCACGAGCTCGGCGGTGCCGGTCCAGCTGTGCCGCCACCGCGCCGCACCGCTGCGCAGCGCCGCCAGGGCCAGCAGGAGCGTGACCAGGTCGGCGACCCGCGCCGCGGTCTCGTCCGCGGGCAGACCGGGGAACACCGACTCGGCGAGCTCGCGCAGCCGCCCCTCGCCCGCGAGGTCCAGAACGTCGGCGGCGGTGGCGATCGGGGCGCCGGCCACCCGCGAGAGGGCGGTCAGGGCGACCTCGGCCTCGCGTTCCATCTCGACGACGCGCGCGGCGCCGAAGAACTCGTCCCAGCCGACCGCCGTGCGTCCCTGCGCGGGGAAGGCGACGTTCTGCAACGCCCGCCCGAGTCCGGGGAGATCGGGAATGAGTTCCGGGGCGGCGGGTGCCTCGCCCGGCGACGGCTCACCGGCCGGTGCCGGGGCGTCCGGCAGCGCCGCGAGCGCGGCCAGGCGGTCCGCACGGGCCGGGTGGGTGTCCCAGGTGGACGTCGCCGCCGGCTCCCCGGCGCGGAGCACCTCCCGGGCCCGCAGCACGGCCACCTCCTCCGCCCGCGCCGCCAGCATGCGCAGGAACCCGCCGAAGATGTCGTCCGGCACGTGACCCGCCTGCCAGCCCGGCCCCAGGTACTCGGCGTGGAAGACCCGCAGCATGCCGTCCAGGGCGGGCAGGTCGCGCAGCACGGCGGCCGCGGCGCCCGCGCCCGCGAACTCGGCCGCGATCCGGTCGGCCTGCAGCTCCTGTGCCGCGCTGAACGGTGCGTCGATCCGGCGGTAGAAGCGCGCGTACGCCCGCAGCAGCGGACCCGCCGGATTGCGCCGGGCGATGCGCGGCACGACCCGGCCCACCGCGATCCGCCCGCGGTACGCGACCGGGGCGAGCCGGCCGCCGCGCGGCGAGAAGTGGCCGATCTCGTGCCCGACGGCGGCCTTCAGCCGGTCGGTCTCCCAGGCCTGCAGCAGCGGCAGCCCGAGATAGAGGTCGCGGTGCCCGCCGGCGAGGCCGAGCAGGCGGGTGCGTTCGATCACCTTGACCGCGGCGTCGGCCACGACCATCACGCGGTCGGGCGCCCGGGTTCCGGCCACGGCGGCGGCGCCGTCGAGCAGGGACCACAGTTCGGGGGCGTCCGTACGGGTCACCGGAATGCCGATCGGATCCGGCCGGCGCAGGTGCAGGGCGCGCCAGGTCGCGTACCCCATCACGCCGACCGTGGCGATGCACACCGGCAGGCCGATCCGCAGTGCCGCCGCCCCGGGCAGCGTCGAGAGCACCAGAATCACCGGTACCACGGCGATCGCCACCTGTGACGCCGCGACCACCAGGAACCCGGCCAGCCCGGCGACCGAGGCCCACACCCGCTTCTGCACCCGGCAAGCGTAGGCGGTGTCCCGCGTCGGCCCGCGCGACCCGGTACCCGGTTTTCGGCACCGGCCGGCGGGGGATGCACAAGCGCATGGTGAAGATCGATCGCACTCTCGCTCTCGGTATCAAGGGGTACGCCTGGCTGCCCGACCTGCGCCGCCGCTGCGGTGGGGCGCCCGTACGCATGCGCGTCATGGGCCAGCCCGCCCTCGGCATCGGCGGCGTCGACGCCGCCGAGTTCTTCTACGGCGACGGAAACCTCGAGCGGCACACCGCGCTGCCGCACCCGGTCGTCGCGTCGTTGTTCGGCGAGGGCGCCGTGCACACCCTCGACGCTCAGGCGCACCGGGCGCGCAAGGCGTTGTTCGTGTCGCTGCTGCTCGGCGACGGGATCGACGCCGTCGCCAAGCTGGCCGGGGAGGCGTTCGACCAGGCCGCGGAGTCGTGGCGGGGCGGTCCGGCGGTGGTGCTCTTCGACGAGGCGGCCCGGTCGATCGCCCGCGGGGTCACCCGTTGGACCGGCGTACCGGTGCGCGACGACGAGGTGGACGGCCTGGCGGCCGACATGGTCGCGCTGGTGGACGGCTTCGGCACGCTCGGGCCGCGGCATTGGCGGGCTCTGGCGGCCCGGCGCCGGCGGGAGCGGTGGCTGGCCGACCTGATCACACGGGTACGCCGGGAGCCGGCCGGCGCCGCCGCGGACACCGCCCTGGCGCACGTGGCGCACTTCCGCGACGAGGAGGGCCTGCTGGATCCGCGTACCGCCGCGGTCGAGATGCTCAACATCATCCGGCCGGCGACCGCGGTGGCGTGGCTGGTGGCGTACGCGGAGCACGCCCTCGACCGCCGGCCGGGGTACCGCGCGGCGCTGCGCAGCGGTGACGACGAGTTCACCACGGCGTTCGCGCACGAGGTGCGGCGGTTCTACCCCTTCACCCCGTTCCTCGGCGGCCGGGCCACCCGGGATCTGGTGTTCCGCGGCGAGCGCGTGCCCCGGGGCACCCTCGTGCTGCTCGACGTCTACGGCCAGCACCACGACCCGGCGGTGTGGCCGGATCCGTACGACTTCCGGCCGGAGCGCTTCGCGGGCCGCACGATCGGCGAGTTCGACCTGATCCCGCAGGGCGGCGGCGATCCGCGCACGGGCCACCGCTGCCCCGGCGAGAAGATCACGATGGCGGTGCTGGGCACGCTGGTCCAGCGGCTGGCGCGGCTCGACCACTACCTGCCGCCGCAGGACCTCTCCATCGACCTGAGCCGGATGCCGGCCCGGGTCGCGAGCGGAGTCCGGCTCGTGGTCGCGTGACGGCTCAGCCGGCCCAGGGCACCTCGGGCGAGCGGTGGAAGGCGACGCCCTGGAACCGCCAGCGGGGCCCGTAGGCGGCCAGCCGGCGGCGGAACGACTCCCAGTCCCGACGGTGCCGCGGCGACCAGCCGATCTCCGCGATGGCGGGCAGCCGCGGAAAGGTCATCGTCTGCGCGTCGGTCAGGCTGCGCAGCGTCTCCGACCACAGTGGTGCCTCGACGCCGAGCAGGGCCTGCTCCCCGACGCCGGGCAGGCGCTCGGCCGGGTCCCAGCCGTACGCCTTCTCGACGTCGAGCAGTCCCGCCCAGTCCAGGCCCAGCGGGCTGTCGTGCGCGTACTTCATGTCGAGGTACGTGCGGTCGGCCGGCGACATGATCACCTTGCCGCCGCCGGCCGCGGCCCGGGCCGTGCCGTCGTCCGTGGCCTCGATGCGCCAGAACTGGGTGACGGCCGAGGGCGGCAGCTCCACGGCGGCCATCTCGTGCCAGCCGACCGGGCTCTTGCCGTACTTGGCCACCAGCGGGAGCACCCGCTGGATGAAGGTCCGGTAGTCCTCGGCCGTGGTGGCCTGCGCCTCGTCGCCGCCGATGTGCAGCCAGGGTCCCGGGGTGAGCGCCGCGACCTCGCGCAGCACGTCGTCGACGAAGGCGTAGGTCTCCTCCTTGCCGGCGACCAGCGAGCTGTAGCCGACCGCGACGTCCGTCCG
Organism: Couchioplanes azureus; assembly: GCF_014648355.1. Taxonomy (GTDB): domain Bacteria; phylum Actinomycetota; class Actinomycetes; order Mycobacteriales; family Micromonosporaceae; genus Actinoplanes; species Actinoplanes azureus. Next base: position 157,458 of record NZ_BMQY01000009.1, on the reverse strand, counting down.
CTGCGGCGGGGCGACCCCGTCGGCGGTCAGTTCCGGGTACGCCACCTGGGCGGCGTTCACGTGTCCCGGCATGTCGATCTCGGGGACGATGACGACGAACCGGCTCGCCGCGTACGCGACGATCTCCGCGTAGTCGTCCTGGGTGTAGAAGCCGGGGCCGGCGCCGTCCACGCCCGTGCCGTCGCCGCCGCTGATCGCGGTCAGCTTGGGCCAGCTCTCGATCTCGATCCGCCAGCCCTGGTCGTCGGTGAGGTGCAGGTGCAGGTGATTGATCTTGAATTGGGCCAGGGCATCCAGGTACGACTTGACCTCGGCGACGGTGAAGAAGTGGCGCGCCACGTCCAGCATCGCGCCGCGGTAGGCGAAGCGCGGCCGGTCGGCGATCGTGCCGCCGGGCAGGGTCCAGGCGACGTCCTGCGGGGTGGAGGCGAAGATCTCCGCGGGCAGCAACTGGCGCAGAGTCTGCACGCCGTGGAACAGCCCGGCCGGCGCGCCCGCCGTGAGCGCGACGCCGCCGCCGGCGATCTCCAGCCGGTATTCCTCCTCGCCCAGGGACCGGTCGAGCCGCAGCCCGAGCGCTCCCGGCCCGTCGCCCACCGGCAGCTCGAAGCCGGTCGCCGGGCGCAGGATGCCGGCCAGGTACGCCGCCACCTCCCGCGCCCCGGGGGCGGCGCTGATCGCCGTACCCGCATCGAGGGTGAACTGTGCGGCCGCGTCGGGCCGCACCTCGAGCGGCGCGGGAATCACATCGCCCAGTCCTCTGCTCACCGCTGCACCCCTCTCGTCGCGGCCGCGCCCCGGCCCGCCCAAAACACTAAACCCTCTTTCCAGATTCCTGGCGACCGACCTCCGCCACCCCCGGATGGGGCATGTCGGACAAGGCGGACGCCAAGCCCGGCGACGGCCGGGACCGGCGCCGCAGCCATCGACGACCCTGAGCGTCAATCGGCGCTGAACGGGCGAGCCCGTTCGGGTGACCTCCCCGTTGACCCGCCGCGGTCGCGACCCGAAGACTCCGAGTACCCGCGGCGGGAGGACCGTGCAATGCAGGAGCAATCCCCGTACCTGTTCGATCCCGGCGATGAGCATCTCAGCGTCACCGCCGACCCGGACGGTGCGGTCATCGACGTCGCCGTGCGCGGGGACCTGGCGGCCTCGCTGCAACCCGTCGTCTCCCGCACGCTGCGCAAGTGCCTCGCGGGCAACCCGGCGGGGATCGTGTTCGACCTCAGCCGGATCGACGATCCCGGCCCGGCGGGGGTGCCGAGGCTGCTCGGCGCCGTACGGGCCACCGCCGGCACCGAGCCCGCGACCCGCATCGCGGTCTGCCTGCCACCCGGCTCGCCGCGTCCCCGGCCCGGCCGCGAGGACGCTGGCGACCTGCCGATCCACACGTCGGTCGAGGAGGCCCACGCGGCCCTGGCCGGGCAGCTGTCCTCGGGTGAGGTCGTCCGGCTGAGCCTGCCGCCCGCACCCGGCTCCCCGGGGATCGCCCGCGACCTCGTCGGCCGCGCCTGCCAGGACTGGGACATGTCCACACTGCTGATGCCCGCGCGGGCGGTCATGTCGGAACTGGTCACGAACGCGGTCGAGCACGCGGGGACACGGATCGACATCGCGGTCTCGCGCCGGGGGACGACCCTGCACATCGCCGTCCGGGACTGGAACCCGGAACTGCCCCGGGTGCTCGACCTGGCACCCGTGCGCGGCGGCCTCCCGCTCGACGAACGCGGCCGCGGACTGCGGGTGGTGCACGCCGACTCCACGGCGTGGGGCGCCCTGCCCACCGCGGGCGGCAAGCTCGTCTGGGCCACGGTCCGCGACCGGGCCGGGCAACCACGCCGCTGGTAGCCGCGACGGCGCCCGAGTATGCCGTGGCTCACAATGGTTTCCGCTGCTCAGGGCACCACTGTGGACTAATCTGCGCGAAAATGTCAGAGGGGCCCGCTAGGGTTTCCTCGTGCGGATCGGCGCCACGGGGGCGCCGATCCGCGCCTGCCTCAACCTGCCCGCACGCCCGCCGTGGGGGCGCCGCGGAGCAGGGTCTGCACGGTTTCCCGGACGCGGGCGTGAAGTTCCGGCGGCGACTCGATCGTGAAGTCCGCGCCGAGCACGCCCAGGACCATCACCGGCCAGCCCAGGTCGTCGACGTTCATGCGCATCCGGCAGCTCCGCCCGGAGACGGGTTCCACGGTGGCCCACTGACCGACCTGCCGGCGCACCACCTCCGCCTCCGTGCCGATCAGCACCGACACGTCGTAGCGGTGGGCCGACCCGGCCAGGCGGCTGCGCATCCAGGCGACCGGATCACCGCCGGGGAGATCGCGGGGACGGAAGCGCGCACCGGTCGCCGCGGGCTCCGTGAGGCGGTCGACCCGGAAGCTGCGCCAGTCGCCCCGGTCCAGATCCCAGGCGATCAGGTACCACCGGCGGCCGAGCGAGACCAGCCGGTGCGGCTCGACGTGCCGGGTGCCGCTCTCGCCGTCGCGCGCCCGGTACTCGAAGCGCAGGCGCTCCTCGCCCCGGCAGGCCAGGGCGATGGTGGTCAGGGTGCTCGCGTCGAGGGCGGGCCCGCCGCCGGGGACGACCGGGGCGGTCGCCGCCTGCAGGGCGTCGATGCGGCGGCGCAGGCGGGGCGGCAACAGCTGGACGACCTTCGCGAGGGCGCGTACCGACGTCTCCTCGAAGCCCGCGACGGCGCCGGCGGCGGCCGTCCGCAGGCCGACCGCGATGGCGACCGCCTCCTCGTCGTCGAGCAGCAGCGGCGGCACCGCCGCCCCGGCCTGCAGCTGGTATCCCCCGGCCACGCCGCGGGCGGCGTCCACCGGATAGCCGAGGTCGCGCAGGCGTTCGACGTCGCGCCGCAGCGTGCGCGGGCTGACCTCGAGCCGCTCGGCCAGCTCCGCGCCCGGCCAGTAGCGATGGGTCTGCAGCAGGGACAGCAGCCGGAGCATCCGCGCGCTGGTGTTCGCCATGGGTCCGATTGTGGCGGGCGTGCGGTGCGGTCCCGGCGGGCTCCTGCCGGATACCGTCGGGGCGGATCATCGTCGTCGACGCTCGGGAGGCGCTGCGAATGTTCGGCTGGCGGCGGGAGCCGTACCTGATTCCCCGGACGCTCGGGCGGATCATCGAGGGCCTGAGCCGGCCGGAGCCGGCCGCGCCGCGGCAGCGGCGCCACAATCCCGGCGCGGTCGTGGACTGCGCCGTCTACCAGGGCGGTCGCCGCCGGCCGGGGAGCTCGCACTACGCCGACGCCGCCCGGATCGCCCGGCGGCACCGGGGCGCGTTCGTCTGGCTGGGGTTGCACGAGCCCGACGAGGCCACCATGGCGGCCATCGCCGAGGTGTTCGGCCTGCACGAGCTGACCGCCGCGCAGGCCGCCGACCCCGGGCACCGGCCCGCCGCCGAGACGATCGGCGACGTGACCCGGCTGGTGCTGCGGACCGCGCGCTACGTGGAGCACCAGGAGCTGACCGAGTCCTCCGAGGTCGTCGACACCGGGGACGTCACGGTGCTGCTCGGGCCGCACTTCGTGATCACCGTGCGGCACGGGGCGGCCGGTGCGCTCACGGCCGTACGCCAGGACCTGGAGGCGCGGCCCACGCTGCTGGCCGAGGGTCCCTGGGCGGTCGCGCACGCCGTCTGCGCCCGGATGGTCGACCTGTATCTGGAGGTCGCCGGGCATGTCGAGCACGACCTGGAGGCTCTGGAGGCCGTCGCGTTCACGGCGGACAGATCGCCCGATATCGGCCACATCTACCAGTTGAAGCGCGAGATGGTGGAATTCAAGCGGGCGGTGCTGCCCCTGCAGGAACCGCTGCACCGGCTTCTGGACCGCGGGGTGGTGCCGGAGGCGGTGTATCCGTACCTTGTGGACGTACGGGGTCGCCTCGCGCGGGCCGTGGAACGGGTCGCCGGCTTCGACGACCTCCTGAACTCGATCCTTCAGGCCCGGCTGGCGCAGGTCTCCGTGGACCAGAACAACGACATGCGCAAGATCGCGTCGTGGGCCGCCATCGCCGCCGTGCAGACGGCCGTCGCCGGCGTCTACGGCATGAACTTCGCGGTCATGCCCGGGCTGGACTGGGAGTACGGCTACTACGCCGTCATCGCGGTCATGCTCGTCGCGTCGCTGGTGCTGTACCGGAGGTTCAAGAAGGTGGGCTGGTTGTGACGATCGCGGATCCGGATCCGCGCTGGGCCGAACTCGGCAGGCAGGCGTGCGTGGCGCTGGCACCCCTGTTCACCGCGATCGAGCACATCGGCGGCACCGCGGTGCCCGGGCTGCCCGCCACTCCGGTGATCGACCTGATCGCCGCCGCCGACGACCTCGACGAGGTGAACGACGACGCGCTGGAGACGTTCGGTTACCGGATCCACCCCACGGGGCCGCCGGGCCGGCTGCTCTACCGGCGCGAGGACTACGACAGCACGGCGTACCACCTGCACATTGTGACGACCGACACCTGGGACACCCGCAACGAACGGCTCCTGCGCGACCATCTGCTCGCCGACCCGCAAGCCCGCGCCCGGTACGCCGCCGCCCGCCGGCAGTTGCTGGAGCGGTTCGGCCCGGGAGAGGCGTATACGCGCGGTAAGACCGCACTGATCCGGGAGTTGACCGATGCCGCCCGGGCCGGGCGAGGTCTGCCGCCGGTTCCGGTGTGGGATAAATAGCCCCGAGTCACACCCGTCACAAACCTCCGCCGTTCGGTCCCGCCCCCCTCCCCCGTACCGCAGGTTCTCCACTCCGGACGGCATCCGTGATGTGCCCCGCATTGCCATGGTCGATCAACACGCCCCGTAACTACCGTTGCGGTTCGATCACTGCAACTGGGGGCGGTAGTAGTGGAAAGCACGGTAAAAGAGGCCGTACCGGAGAGCCTTGATCCCGGTCCCGAGGGGCCGGGCCGTACGGGACTCGTGGCCGTTCTGCGCGGGCACCTCGACCTGTTCGTGAACGCCGGCTCGCTCATGGCGACCACCGCGCTCACGTCGCTGTTCGGGTTCGCGTACTGGTGGCTCGCCGCGCGGACCGCGCCGGCCGAGGCGGTCGGCCAGGCGTCCGCGGCGGTGTCCGCGATGACCCTGATCGGCACCATCGGGATGTTCGGCATGGGCACCATGCTCATCTCGGACCTGCCCGGCCTGAAGGGCCGCAAGTGGGAGCTGATCTCCACCTGCCTGCTCGTCGCCGGCGGCGCCGCGACGCTCGGCGGGCTGATCTACGTCGCGCTCGCGCACCTCGCCATGCCCGGGCTGCGGGACGCCCTCGGCGGATCGGCCGCCACCGTGCTGCTGGTCTTCGGCATCGCGCTCAACGCGATGACGCTGGTCCTGGACGAGGCCCTGGTCGGCCTCCTGCAGGGGCCGCTGCAGCTCATGCGCAACGCCTGGTTCTCGCTGCTCAAGCTGGCGCTGCTGGGCGCCGTCGCGCTGCTGCCGATCACCCTGACCGGCGGCGAGCTGCTGCTGACCTGGGTGGCCGGCATGGTGCTCTCGGTCGCGATCCTCGGCCGGGCGCTGCGCCGCAAGGGCATGATCGATTCGGTACGCCCGCGCGCCTCGCTGCTGCGCGGCCGGGGCCGGTCGACGTTCGACCACAACCTGCTGAACCTGGCGACGTACCTGCCGCGGGCGGCGCTGCCGCTGGTCGTCACCGCCGTGCTGTCGGCCGAGGCCAACGCGGCGTTCTACACGGCCTTCATGGTGCTGTCGTTCCTGGCCATGGTCCCCGGCAACGTGGCGCTCACCCTCTTCGCGGTGGCCAGCGGCGACAAGGCCGCCCTGCGCTCCAAGGTCCGGATGGGCCTGCTCATCTGCCTGGGCGGCGGCCTGCCCGTCTCCCTGGTGGTCGTGTTCGCCGCCGGGCCGATCATGTCCATCTTCGGCGCGAGCTACGCGGAGGCCGCCGGCACCGCGCTGGCCATCCTGGCGCTGACCTACGTGCCGTTCGTCTTCCACCATTTCTTCCTGGCGATCTCCCGGGTGCAGGGCACGGTCCGCGGTGCCGGCATCTTCGCGGTGTTCGCCGGCGTCGCCGAGATCGCCGCCGCCTGGTACGGCGGCAGCCGCGGCAGCCTCACCGACCTGGTCACCTGGGTGGCGCTCGTGATGGCGGTGGAGACCGTGCTGGTCGCACCGACCGTGCTCCGCGTCGTCTTCGCCACGGCAGTCCCCGAAGGAGAGAACATCATGTCGAGCACCAGCCTGACCCTGCGCGAGCGCGCCTGGCTGCCGCTGGAGTACATCCGTACGGTCGGCCCGCTGACCGGCGTGACGGCCGAGCGGCTGCGCGAGGCGCTGATCGGGCTGCACGCCGCCGACCCGACGCACCGCGCGGTGTCGCGCCTGGACCGCAGCGGCGCCCGCTGGCTGCACATGGACGCCGCCGCCTTCGCCGCGTACGTCCGGGACGCCGTGACCGACCTCGGTGACGGGCCGGCCGACTTCGACGCGATGACCCGGCGGTTGCAGGCCGAGCCGCGCGCCCACCACCCCGTGCGCATCCTGGTCGGCGGCGGGTACGTGGCGATGAAGGTGGCGCACGCGTACGGCGACGCGGGCCCGGTGAACACCCTGCTCCGGGAGCTGGTGCGCGCGGCCGCCGAGCAGCGCGCCGCGGTCATCGGGCCCTCCCTGCGGCACCGCTGGGCGCTGCCCAAGGCCTGGTGGAAGCAGTTCGGCACCAAGCCGGGCCGGTGGAAGCAGGGCCTGAGCTTCGCCCGCCCGCCGCACCCGGAGCAGACCGCGATGCGGCCGTGGACGGCGAACCTGACGGTCGAGACGGCCCGCTCGGCCGACGTGCTGGGCAAGATGCGGGTCTGGCGCGACGAGCACGCCCCCGGCGTGACCACGTCGGCGATCACCTTCGCGGCGTTCACCGCGGCGCTGCAGGAGGTGGGGCTGAACCCCGACCTGGCGGGCGGCACGTTCCTGGCCGACGCGCGGCGCTACGTCGACAAGGGCGTCAGCATCGACAGCAACTTCTGCCAGGGGCCGTACCTGGCGCCGCCCAGCCTGACCGACCCGCAGGCGATCCACACGACGCTGAAGGCGGAGCTGGCCACCGGCCGGATCCTCACGATGATGCTGCTGCGCGAGGGCAAGATCCTCGTGACCGGGGCGCCCGGCATGCCGGACCCGTACCCGGCCGAGGCGCCGGCGGCGCCGCGGCCGCGGCTGACCTTCAGCAACCAGGGCCGCCACGACGTGCTCGCCGACCTGCCCTGGACGGTGGAGCCGGCCGGCCGGGTGAACCAGAGCGTCCCCACCCTCAACGGCCCCGAGGGCATCACGCTGACCACCTCCGAGATGGGTGGCGTGCTGCACCTGGAGGCCACGTTCCACGCCTCGACGTACGACCCGGCCGTGGTGGCCCGGGCGCTGCAGCTGGTCTGCACCGACCCGGCCGCACTGATCATGGCCACGCGGTAGAGAACGTACGCGCGGCCGGCCGCCCCCGCCGGCCGCGCGTATCCCCGCTCAGTCCCGTCGTTCCCCCAGCTTCTGGTACATGACGTGCAGGCCGACGCGACCGTGCGCCGCGGAGTCGAACGCCTCCGGGATCGTGGTCATGATCTCGAAACCGAGGTCCTGCCAGAGATGGACGGCGCCGCGGTTCGTCTCCACGACCGCGTTGAACTGGATGCCGTGATAGCCCTCGTCCCGGGCCCACTCGATGAGGTGGCGGCCGAGCGCCCGGCCGACGCCACGGCCCTGCGCCGCCGGGTCGACCATGAAGCTGCCGGTGGCGATGTGCGCGCCGCGGCCCGGCCGGTTCGGTCCCATCTTGGCCGAGCCCAGCACGGCGCCGCCCGCGACGGCGACCACGGTGCGGCCGGGCGGCGGTTCCATCCAGAGGGCGCGGGCCTCGTCGGTGCCGAGGCCGAGCGGATACGCGTAGGTCTCCCCCGCCTCGACGATGGCCGAGAAGAACGGAAAAATCGCCGGCCAGTCCCGGTCGGTCGCCACTCTGATCTCCATACGCCGACCCTATTTGGTCGTTCAAATCATCTCGGACCCGCCGACGGGCCACCATAGGGACAGCAACGACTCACGAGGAGCGCAAAGGGGACGGCGATGTCGCTCAGTGCGGCGCATGCGGCGGCGTTCCGCCGGGAGGTGCCCCGGGAGGGGCGGGTGTTCTCGATCCGGGACTCTGGTGGCTTCCCCGCGTCCGGTGGCGCCATGCCGTTCTGGTCCAAGCGGTCCCGGGCCGAGCGGGTCGTCGCGGCCGTGGCGGCGTACCGGGGCTTCGAGGTCGTCGAGATCCCCCTGGCCGACTGGCTCGGCAGCTGGCTGCCGGGGCTGCGCCGCGACGGCCTGCTGGTCGGGGTGAACTGGGCCGGCGCCCGCGCCACCGGCCGGGACGTGGCACCGGAGCAGGCCGGCGACTGGTTCGCCGCGCCCTGAAGGCGCCCTTTGTGCCCAGCGTCGCTCATCGCGGCATTTCATACCTACGGCGTGTGGTATCCGGACCGGACGCACCCTATGCTTGCCGGACCGCAACCAAGGGAGCGAAGTGCGCAGTCTGGACATTCTCGTCGTCGACGACGACGACGCCGACGCCTTCATGATCTCGGAGGCGCTGGGGAGCTCGGAGACGCGGACGACCGTCAACCGGGTGTCCGACGGCCGGGAGGCGCTCGACTACCTGCGCAACGTCGAACCGTACGCGGATGCCCACCGCCCCGACCTCATCCTGCTCGACCTCAACATGCCGCGCATGGACGGCCGGGAGACGCTGGCGGCCATCAAGACCGACGACCGGCTCAAGACCATCCCGGTGGTCATCCTGACCACCTCGGGCGCCGCCCCGGACATCGTGTCCAGCTACCAGCACCGGGCCAACGCGTACGTGACGAAGCCGTTCGACCTGGAGGACTTCGAGTCGACCGTACGCACGATCGACCGCTTCTACCGCGAGGTCGCCGTCCTGCCCCCGACGGACTGATTACCGCGGCGCGGGCCGGGGTACGTCCTCTGCCATGCCGGACACCGAATCCGCCCCCGAGGACCTCGGGGCACCGCAGTCTTTCCTCGTCCTCGCCGACGGCACGCCGGTCTTCGACCGGGCCGGCGACCGGGTCGGCAAGGTCGCGCACGTGCTGGCCGACGAGCGCGAGGACATCTTCCACGGCCTGGTGCTCGAGACCCCCGGCGGCCACCGGTACGCGGCCGCCGACCAGGTCGACGGCATCTACGAGCACGGGGTGATCGTCGCCGTGAGCGCCGACCGGCTCGCGGAGCCCAGCGAGGAAGCGGCCAGGCGCACCGACTCCCTCTCCGACGGCCTGCGCCGCGCGTGGAACTGGCTCGTCCAACCGAAGTAGCGGCCGCGTCGGTTACAAAGAACGGCATGGATGACGAACTCCGTGCCGCCGAGCGACGGTTGCAGGCCGCCCAGCTCGCCTCCGACGTCGCGGCCCTCGACCGGCTGCTCGACGACCGGCTGGTCTTCACCGGCCCGGACGGCAACCTCTACGGCAAGGACGACGACCTGCGCGTGCACCGCACCGGCACGCAGGTCATCGAGGCGCTGCACGAGGAGCGGCTCGATCTCGTGGTCGCCGGCGACACCGGCGTGACCTGGTTCCTCGGCAGCCTGCGCGGCAGCGTCGACGGCGTGCCCTTCGCGGCGAGGATGCGCTACACCCGTACCTGGATCCGCGACGACGCGCTCGGCTGGCGCATCATCGCGGCGCACGCGAGCGTGGTGTGACCGGGGGATTTCCGGACGGGCAGATCGGCGGCACGCCCAGCGCCTACCGTCGGAGATGTGTCGCGATCAGCAACGATGTGCGCCCTGCTGCTGCTGGCAGGCGCTGCCGGATGCACCGAACCGGCCGGCGTTCCGGCCCCGGCACCCGCGACGGCGGCGCCGCCCAGCACGCCGCCCGAAGCGGACGACCCGCCGGGCTCCCTGGCCTGCGGCAAGATCGGCGAGGCGGTCCGGGCGGGCAACCTCATGCAGCCGGGCGTGATCACCGGCGTGAGCGCCTCGACCAGCACCGCCGACGCCCCGGTCGCGGACGCCGCGGCCCGCCTCCAGCAGGCCTACGAGCAGGCCGTGAAGGCCCAGGGCGCCGAGGAGGAGCCGGACCTGGTGGCCGCGGTCAGCGCCGCCGCGGCCGAGATGGTCTCGGTGTGCGCCGACTCGGGCCTCTCCAGCGGCGGCTGACAGCCCCGCCGGGCGTCAGATCGCGCTGCCCTTCTTGTACTCGTCCCAGCTCATGTTCCAGTCGGTCCAGCCGTTGCCGTTCTCGAGCCGGTCCTCGGTGCCGCTGACCGTGACCGGGTCGCCCATGAGGGTGCGCTCGAAGAGCCACTTGCCCATGGCCATGGAGACGTTGACGCAGCCGTGCGAGACGTTGCGGCGGCCCTGCTCCCCGTCCGACCACGGGGCGGCGTGGATGAACTGGCCGCTCCAGGTGAGCCGCTGGGCGTAGTCGATGTTCACCCGGTAGCCCTCGCCCTCGGGGAACTCGTCCAGCGTGTCGAAGACGGTCTTGCGCTTCTTCTCGATGACCACCATGGTGCCGCTGGACGACGGGTACTTCTTCCGGCCGAGGCTGACCGGGATGGTCTTGACGACCTTGCCGTCCTGCGTGACGGTCATCTGCTTGGTCCTGTTCTCCACCGTCATGACGAAGGACCGGCCGATGTTGACGTTCACGGTCAGGTCGGAACGGCCGTACCAGCCCTCGTCCATGGGCACGCCCGCCAGCCGCACCCGATAGGAGATCTTGGTGTGCGGCTGCCAGTAGGTCTGTGGGCGGTAGTGCACCTCGGTGGGGCTGGTCCAGTGCCAGATGCCCTCCTGCGCCGGCGTGGCCGTGACGTGCATCCGGCTCTGCACGTCCGCGCGGTACTTCTCCGGGACCGAGCGGCCGAACCGGACGATCAGCGGCATGCCCACCCCGACGGTCTGGTCGTCGCCGAGGAAGCTCATCACCCGGACCAGCTTCGACGGCTTGTCCATCACGATGAACGAGCTGGTGGCGGTGCCGGCCTTGCCGCCCGAGGGGGTGCCGGTGACCGTCACCGTGTACTTCTTGCCCCACTCCAGCGCCTGCGCCGGGCGGAAGACCTTCTGATCCTTGTCGAGGGTGCCCTCGACCTTGTTGCCGTCGGCGTCCGCGACCTCGACCGAGGTGTTCGCGGGGTCCTCCGACGAGTACTTGATGTCGGTGCTGGCCATGACGCCGGTCGCGTCCGCGGCCGGCGAGGTGACCGCCACCGTGCTCGCGGCGGGCTGCGACGCCGGGGAGGAGCTCGAGCCCCCGTCCCGCCAGGCCGGGGACTCCTCGTCACCGCTGCAGCCGGCGCCGAGCAGGACACTCGCGGCCACTACCGCCGCCGCGGCGGCACGCCAGCCTCGCCCGGCCGATCGGGTCACCCCACGAAGTCTCATGATCCTCTCCGCGCTGTCGTCCCCGCTTCTTGTGCAGGCCCTTTCCTGTGCGCGCCCCTTGTGCAGGCCCTTCCCGTACGGGCCGTTTCTCAGGCCTGGCCCGGCTGGGCGGCCAGGTCGGCCGGCACCGGCAGAGCGCTGCCCTTCACGAACTCTTTCCAGCTCACGTCCCACGGAGTCCAGCCGTTGCCGTAGGCCAGCTCGTTCTCCGTACCCCGAATGGTGATCGGATCACCGATGAGCGTGCGATCGAACAACCACCGGGCGTTCGCCTGCGACACGTTCACACACCCGTGCGAGACGTTGCGCCGGCCCTGGTCGGCGGCGGACCACGGCGCCGAGTGGATGTACTGGCCGGACCACGTGAGGCGCTGGGCGTACTCGACCTCGGCACGGTAGGCGTCCTCGGCGGGGAACTCGCCGCGCGTGTCGAAGACGGTCTGGCGCTTCTTCTCCATCACCACCATGGTGCCGCTGGCCGACGGATACTTCGGCCGGCCGAGGCTGACGGGCAGCGTCCGGACCTTCTTGCCGTCCTGGATGACGGTCATGTGCTTCGACTTGTTGTCGACCTGCATGACGAAGCTGCGGCCGATCTCGGCGTCGGCGGAGCGGTCCATGTCGCCATGGCGGCCGCCGCCGGTCGGCAGCCCGCCGACGGCGATGCGCACGCTGAGCTTGGTGCCGCTGCGCCAGAAGTTCGGCGGGCGGTAGTAGGCCTGCGTGCCACTCGCGGTCCACGACCAGGTGCCGGGCTGCGCGGGCGAGCTCTTGACGAACATCCGCTTCTGTACGGCGGCCCGGTCCTTCTTCTTGATCCCCGGGTCGAACTCGACCACGACGGGCATCGCGACGCCGTACGTCGCGCCGTCGAAGAGGTAGAGACCCGTCCCGGTCAGCCGGCCGCCCTCCGCCCTGGTGGTGAAGGACGTGGTCTCGCTCCGCGACTGCCCGGCGCCGTCCACGGCCGTGACCGTGGCCACGTACTTCCGGCTGTGGTCGAGGGGCTTGGCCGGCACCCAGGCGGAACCGTCCTCGCGCAGCTCGCCGCGCACGGTCTTGCCCTTGTCGTCCTCGAGGACGACGGTGACCTTGCCGCCGGAGGCGGTGAACCCGATCTCGGCGCTGACCGGGACGCCCTTCTTTCCGGTGACAGGAGTCACATTCAGCGGGCCGCCCGGCGCGGGAGCCGCGGGCGCGGCGGCAGACTCGGGCGAACCGGACGGAACCGCCGAAGGTGGTCCAGAAGCGACCCAGGCCGCCTGCGCGGGCCCGCCCACGTCATCCCGGCAGCCGGCGAGCACCAAGGGCGCCACGACCAGCAACGACACGATCGCCGGCAGCGAGCGCCGCATCCCGATCATCCTCAGCCCCGTTCTCGCGTTCCGCGGGCACATCCTGCCCTAGAAACCCGGCCGGCGGTGGCCCCTGTGGGCGGCTCGCCCCGGCGATCATGGAGGAGGGGCCGATTTCGGGGGCCGCCGGAACCCGTGTTAATGTTTCTCCGTTGCCAGCGAGCGCCGCTAGCTCAATTGGCAGAGCAGCGGACTCTTAATCCGCGGGTTGTAGGTTCAAGTCCTACGCGGCGCACCATGAAAGGCCCAGGTCAGCGAGTTGCTCGCGGATCCTGGGCCTTGCTGCTTTTCGGCGGTACAGCCATCCGTACAGCCAGCACGCTAACCGGCGCCCGCAGAGCCGAACAGCCGGTCCGCGGCGGCGTCCATCGCGGCGCGCTCCACCTCCATCAGAACGTGGGCATAGGTGTTCATAGTCAGGCTGATCTGGCTATGACCCAGCGTCTGCATCACCGTGCGTGGCGAGGCCCCCGAGGCGAGCAGGAAGGTGGCACACGCGTGACGTAGGTCATGCAGCCGAAGCCACGGCAAGCCTGCCCGTTCTCGGGTGGCGTGCCATTCGCGGTCCAGGTTGCGCGGTTCCATCGGGGTACCGAGCCTTGACGCGAACACCAGACCATGTTCCCGCCACCGTTCATCCGCCTTCGCCCGCTCCTCGTCCTGCTGACGACGATGGCGGCGCAGCAGAGCCAACGTCTGCGCGGGAACCGGCACGGTACGGCGCGACCGGTCGGTCTTCGGCGGCGTGAACACGAGCCGGCCGTCCACCCGCAGAACCGTCTGCCTCACCGTCAGCGCGCCGCCGGCGAAGTCGAGATCCGACCAGCGAAGCCCCAGCAGTTCTCCCCGCCGTAGACCCACCGTCAGGGCGCACACCCACAGCGCTTCGAGGCGCTCACCGGCGATGGAGTCGAGGAGGCGCCTCGCCTCGTCAACGGTCAACGCCCGTCGCTCGACGGTTCGAGCCGAAGGAGCACGGACGGCCAGCGCAGGATTGCGGTGCAACAACTCCTCCCGTTGGGCATCGCTGAGCACGTTGCGCACCAGCCCGTGAATGTGACGAACCGTTGTGGCAGAGAGTCCCTCCCCCGTCTTGGCGGTGAGAACCCGACGGATCATCGTCGGCGTGAGCTTGTCGAGAGGCACCCTGCCGAGCGTGGGCCGAACGTGTGATTCGACGAGCCATCGATACCCGCGCAGCGTGGACTGGCGGGTGCTCTCGTGCTGCTTCATGGCCATCCACTCGTCCAGCCACTGCGACAGCGTCCGGGGCGGAGCGGCCAGGTTCTCCCCCCGTTGCTGGCGGCTCAGCAACTCACCCCGCTTACGAACCGCCTCCTTCTCGGAAGCGGCATAAACGGTCTTGCGCTTGCGCTTACCGTCGACCCAGCCGACATCGATGGAGGCGGCCCACAGCCCGGGCCGCTGCTCGTAGACCGACCCCTCCCCATGGGCCCTCCGGCGCTTGCTCGTCATAAAGCGAACTCCTCCTCTGTCGACAACATCTCCTCGATCGAGGCGAGGGGTATCAGGCGAGCGCGGCCGGCTCTCACAGAACGGAGGCGACCGGCTCTCATCAGGACATAGATCGTGTCGCGGCAGACGCCCAGCAGCTCTGCTGCTTCGGCCGGACGCACGCTCGCCCGTGGTAGCCGCAGATGAGTCTCTTCAACGGATGCTCCAAGGTCCGGGTATGACGCTGCGGTGAGGTGTTGAGTGGATCGCACCGTGACGGCCCTTCGTGTGATCGGCATGGCCGGGAAACGTGGTGGCGGACATGTCGCTGGACGGTGCGCCGCAAGGCCGGCGAGCCGGTTGCGACGGAAGTTGAGCGCGCCGGGCTCAGCGCCATGGTTCCGCGCGGTCTCGAATCGGCGTGGAGTGGCTGAAACATCTCCGCATCTCCGCAGCAGGAGGTGTGACCTGCGGTTATGCATTGCGGAGATGCCTGGAATCTATCTCCGCACATCTCCGCATCTCCGCATGATCTTGGGGCGGGTCCTGGTTGCGGAGATGCGGAGATGTGCGGAGATGCGTGAGCTCTCATCTCCGCAGTCTGTTGTCCCTGGTAGAGGGACATTTCTGTGATGGGTTGCGGAGATGCGGAGATGTTTCAGTGCTTTGCGCTCACCCGTCGTGGTGCTCGACGCGGAACACGGAGCGGTCGCCGCGTTCCGAAGGTTCGGCACGGAGGACGTAGTCGCCGCGCCACCTGCCGTTCTGGCCGGTGAGCATGCGACCCAGAACGATGGCGTTGGGCAGCCGGCCGTTCTTGGTGGTGATGAACAGCCCATCCCATGGGTCGTGCACATCGCTGCCGAGCTGCAGGGGTTCGGCGCTGCGGCGGAGTTCGGCGGCGGTGACCGGCGAGGTGCCGTGCCGCTGGTGCCAGGCCGTCAGGAAGCCGCGCCAGCGGGTGGCGTCCTCGTCGACCTGGCGCACGTCGGCGATGTTGGTCAGGAATCCGTCGATGCCGTGATGGGCGAGGAACCCGCCGAGGGCTTGCGCCCAGGGGGTGAACTGCCGCATCGAGATTCCCCCGGCGCGGGGTGCGCCGGCGCGGGTCCAGTCGAGGACCAGGACGAGCAGGTGCCACAGCACGGTCATCTGATTCGCCGGGGTGGTGATCCACTGGTCGAGGTGCGGGATACCGAACCCGGACTGATCGCGGGCCTCGGGGTGCGGCATGTTCGGATCCAGGTGCACCCGCACGGTCCGCGAGGCCATGTCCCCGCCGACCTGAAGGTTGTTGCCGGTGGCCATCCACAGTCGGTCGTTGACCGATGCGACGTTGCGCGACGCGCCGAGCTGCCGGTCGGACCATTCCCGTTGAGTGATCAGCTGGGCCAGGACGGCGGAGTCGATGACGGTGCCTTCCGCGAGGTTGTCCCAGATGACCACGCCGACCTGTTCGGCGAACACCGCGGTGATGGACTTGCGGAGTTCGCCGTCCTCGTCGGGCCAGGTGAGGATCTTTTGGCCGTAGAGCATGCCCGGCCCGCCGGTCAGGATGCTCTTACCCGAGGCGGGCATGGTCGCGTCGATCATCCCGAACGGGGTCAGGCTACGGGTGAAGTGCCGCAGGATCGGCGTAGCCAATAGCGCGACGTAGTTGGCCCGGTCCGCTGGCGTCGACCAGGGGAAGTCCCCCAGGAACCGGCCGAGCAGGAACGCCCGCGCCTTAACCACCTGCTCACGTGTCGGCGTGTCAGGGACGGGCGGCAGGTCAACTTTGGAGGCGAGGTAGAGGCCGGTGGCCGGGTCGTAGCCGGGCGTCTGCAACAGGGTGCCGTCGCGACGCAGCACCGGAGCGCCGATGATCGCGCGGAGCGCGGGCACGCCGGGCCAGGTCTTGCCGGCCAGCACCGCGGAGAGCACCTCACGCGGCGGGGTGCATTCCTCGTCGTAGGGCTCCATCTCGCCTCCTTCGTTCTTGCGGTGTTTGGTGCGGTAGACGTGCGCATACTCGGCGAGCAGTCCCGCGAGGCCGGCCGGGGTGACCGGGCTCGCGGCGACCGGCAGCGGCGAGTCCTCGTCGGCGGCGCCGGCCAGGCCACCCGAGACTGTCTCCATGTGCGTGAGCGCGCCGTCGGACACGTAGGTGTCAGGCAGCAGGCCCTCGGTCAGCTCCCGCTTGAGGGTGCGGATCGTCTCGGGTCCGGTGCCCACCTTCACCCGCCGCCGACCGTTGTTGTTCCCCGTCACACCCCGCTCCCCAGTCCATCGGCGTCCTGAAAGCCCTCCGGAGCGGGGAACCGCCACCCGGCAGCCTTCTGGTCGTCGAGCGGCAGGCCGGCGAACCGCTGGCAGCACGTGCCGAGGTGAATGCTGACCTCGGTCAGGCCATGACCGTAGGATCCGACGCCGGGGCATCGGTAGATCACTAGGCCGACCTGTACGGAAGCGATCATTAAGCCACCTTCCTCGGGTTGCGGGCTCCGGCGAGCAGGCCGGAGCGGATGGTGCGGGCGGTTTCCCGCTCACTGAGGCCGATCGCGAGGGCGGTCGGAGTCAGCGCCTCGTACACCTCGGCTTCGGTCAGCGCTCCGCCGGCGGCGAGTTGGCCGAGGGACAGTGCGGCGATGTAGAGCGCGTTGTTGCGCCCCGGCGCGCGGGCCGCGCCGAGCCGGTCGAGAGTCCGCTCAACGGCGGCCCGCACGTACGCACTCCGCCTGAATGCGGAGAAATCGCGTAGCAGCGTGCGCGGCCCGACCAGTTCGGCCGGGCGGAGCAGGGTGGCGATCCATGCGGGCAGCACGGCCGGCGGCCGATCCAGCAGGACGTGGTAGGCCCGGCCCCCTACGGTCGAGCCGGGGGCGACGACGTAGCCGCCGTGCGCCCGGGTGTCGATGAGCCAGCCGAGGCCGCCGCGCGTCCCCTGGGTGTTGCGCAGCGGCGGGCCGGGCGGGTGTCGGTAGTACAGGTGGGTGCCGCCGCTGCCGGTGCGCACGGTGTAGGTGTTCCACGCTTCGGGCGCTCCGTCGTCGGTGTGGCGGGCGCAGAGCAGCCCGAACACGTCCGCGCCGTCGCGAGGGTCCATGTCGGCCAATTCCGGTGGTGGCTGCTGGCCGGGTTTGCGTACGTCGAGGTCGATCACCACAAGCCCGGAGGGTCCGCAGGCGAGACCGATGTTGTACGGGACGCGCTGCCACGCCGGGCCGATGCGGTGTGGGTCGGTGGTGGCGCGGGGTTCCCACCCGGTGTGCCCGGTCCGGCAGCGCGGGTCTATGCCGGGGCATCGGTCCTCGGCGTGGTCCGGGAACGCGGGCCGCTTGGCCTGGTCGGGATCGTGCGGTCGATTGTCGGGACGCAGCGGGAAGACGTGCCAGCCGCGGGTGGCGTGGTCGAGGGCGGCGACCCGCAGCGGGCCGGGGTCCAGCATGAGGAACCTCCGCGAATGAGGGCGTGTGATGACCTGCGGGCGTTGCTAAAAGGGATGGCTGCGGGGAGGGCCGTAGCGGCAGGCCATCCCTACAGCGCCTAAGCCGTGACCGGTCCTCGTAGGACCAGGCGCCACGCAATCTGCAATTGCAGATTTCACCGCTGTTGCGCAACAGAAAGCCCGCAGCAGTTCCGTTGGCCCTCGTTCTGCGCAGAAACGCGCACGCGTGCCGCAGGAAGATCGAAACGCGACACGCCGACGGAAAAGCTACCGGCGAGTAGTCTGTGGCTCGCAACACTCGCACAAACGGTCCGTCGACCCTGCCATCTTCGATCGTTCTGAGGGACAGAAGAATCTGCATTCATTCGCATCCCTCGAACGCGTGTTATTTGCGTTTATGAATTCGCCTGGCCTGTGTGGCATAGCCAGGATTATCCGGACGAAGATCCACTATTCGGCCAGCCGGCAGACATGCGGACGCAGCGGTCACCTGTCGAGTGAAGCGCCAAGAACAACTCTGTCGGCGCGCGCTCCACCCGGAGCCGTCGGATTCACCGCACCGACCGACTAAAGGACGGAGCGAATCTCACTCAAGTCACGCATCAACATTCACGTTATGAAATAGAACAACTACTCCAAGTGATGATGTACGACCGGAGATGTAGTCCGAAAAGCCACCAGGTTGGACATTGGGGGCCTTTAAGTACGTCTGTCTTCGGACCCTTGTTGCACGTCAACCCCCACTGAGACGTGCAATCCCGTGCAACAGCTTGCCCCCGTTGGAGTGATCCAAGAGCTTGCAGAGGCTGTCCATATAGGGCAGCCTGTAGGCCATCGGTCAGCAAGTCGCATCATGACCGCTCGTCGCTTGCCCAAGCCTCCGGCAAGCATCCGAATTGCTGTCTGCTGGTCCGGGCGTAATTTCGGAATCGGTTCAGAGAAACCCCTCGTTTGGCAGCGGGGGGTTTCTTTATATCCCCCTTTCCTTTATCACTCGAACGAGTGAAGGGTTTGGCGAACAATTTGCCGCTCAATTTTCCCGACCGCCAGTCAGGTCGGGCACCCGGCCGCCGGGGGACGCGCCGGAGGGCTTGTTCCAATGTGATGCACGCGTGCCGGAACCGGGGCTCATAGGGGAAGATGTCTCCGCGTGGCTTGATCGTCTGGCCTGCCAACCAGAAAGCCGCGCACAGCGTCTCGGGCTCCACAAAGGCCTGAGGGGCGACGGAGTTCTTTCGAACCGAGAGACCCGGACCAGCAACGACAGGGAGCGGAGGGGAACCTCGCTCCTCCGCTCCCTGTGCCCTCTGGGTAGAACCCCGCTGAGGAGTTATTCGAGTACGCATAGTTAGGAGGCCCATTTGCTATGTCGGTTCACCCACCCCCCATCCCCCAAATCCCGCCGGGACCGCTGACGCCGGAACCACGGGACCGCTCAGATGACAGCCTCCCGGCATGGCCCGCGGTCATCGTGGTGTTCCTGGTCCTGGGTAGCGCCTGTGCGATGTTGCTGACCGGCCACGAGGTCACCGATGCCCTATTGCTCGCGGGCGGTGTGACGATGCTCAGTGTGGCCATCGCCCGGCGGGTGCTCACCGACGGCGGCCTGCTGCCAACGCTGGCCATTGCCACCGCTGTCAGCGCCTTCGCGATGATCCTGCTCGTGCGAGGCGAAGCGATCAGCGACGCGGCCGCCGTTTCCGGCGGCGCCGGACTTGTCGCCGGCGAGGTGACCGCCTGGGTCTTGCGCACCTGCACCCCACGACGGGGGGTGCAGCCACGGTGATGCCCCCGTCCGTAGCGCCGCCGCGAGTCCCGGGCGGAGCCGCGGACGGGGCCGTGGCAACGATATGGCGCTCTTCACCCTCGTTACTGGTCCCTCCGACGGAGAACCGACCCCTGAAGGCGGCGAAGGTCTCGCCCGGCTATTGCGGCGCCTCGAGCTGGCGCATCGCGAGGCCGGCCGGCCCACCTACCGCGTGATCGGCAAGGATTGCGGGCTCTCCGCCTCGACGATCTGTCGCATCTTCAACGCCAGAAAGCCACCCGCCTGGGACAACCTGGAGCGCGTCCTGCGCGCCCTGGGAGTCGACCCGGACAGCGACAGCGGCTGGCGCGAACTGTGGATTCACGCCGAGAACGACGCCCATCCCATCGCGGTCGAGCTCAGTGACGGCCTGGTCGCCCCAGGCCGTGAGAGCTGCCACCACTGTGGCGTCTGGATCGCCGATCGCGAGGTTCATGAGCGACATCACCACGACCTTGACGCCATCACCCAGATGATCGAGCACCTGGACGGCACGGTCGAGCGTCTCCGCAGACAGATGGCTGCTGGTCCTGCCCCAACGCCTACGCCGCGATCGGCCGGATAGCAGAGTGTGCTCGGCCCGAACATCTCGGGCCGAGCACATGTTTGCGTTGAGGCCGGTGTCCGCAACCTCGCAGTTGGCGGGCGGGGTGACGGGTGGCGCACGTCGAGGTCGATCACCACAAGCCCGGAAGGGCCGCAGGCGATACCGATGGGGTACGGGATGCGCTGCCACGCCGCGCCGATGCGGTCCGGGTCGCAGATGGCGCGAGGTTTCCACCCAGGGTGTCCCTCGCGGCAGCGGGGGGAACGCGGGCTTCTTCGGGTGCTCGCCATCGTGTGGCCGGTTGTCGGGACGCAGTAGGAAGACGTGCCAGCCGCGGGTGGGGTGGCCGAGGGCGGCGGCCCGCAGCGGGCCGGGGTCGAGGAAAACCCTCCTTCTCGATCGGCGGGTGACCGGGCGGCGCCTGGTCGGGATAGCGGCGGGAGAGATCGCGGCGGCGGGCGACGCGCAGGGTGCGTTCCTCGGCGCTGATCGCCGGTGCGGCCGGGCATGCGAAAACATCGTGCACCCACACGAGGTGAGCGGCGTGCGGGGCGGAGTCGGCCGGGCCGTTGGCACCGCAGGCCAGGCACAGCCAGCGGAACACCGGCGGTCCGCCACCGGGTTGCGCGGTGAGGTCGCATCCGGGGTGGGTGGTGTGCCCGCCCGCGGCGGCGGCCGGGTGCAGTGCGATGCCGCACCCGGCCGCGCAGACCAGCGCGGCCGGGCCGGCATCGGTCATTCGACCGGCTCGATGGCCTCGACGGCGCGCTGGTCCCCGCCGACGGGTACATGGGTGATCTCGGCGTCGAGGTAGATGCGCATCTGCTCGGGGTCGCGCCGGTTGGGGTACGGCCGGGACACGGAGGCGATCCGTAGGCCGGGCAGGGTTTCCAGGACGGCGACGGCGGCGGCGACCTGGTCGCCGTCGCCCATCAGGCGGATGTTCATGCGGCGCCTCCGAAGCAGTCGCCGTGCCCGCACGCGGTGGCGCCGCGGGCCAGTGCGGTCGGGACGGACAGTTCGTAGAGCCGTTCGGCGGGATCGCTGTCTGGGCGGCAGGCGGGACGGATCTCGATACGGATAGGCTCCGTACCGTCGAAGCGGACCGGGATGCCGCCCTGGGTGCCGTCCGGGCGGTGGAACAACCGGGTGACACGGTGGGCGACCGGTTCGGCGGGGAATTGCACGGCAACGGCGACGAACCCGATGCCGCGCTCGACGGCGGGGATCACCCCGGCCGGGATCGTGGCAGTCACACGGCACCGTCCGGAATCTGGGCGCGCGCTGGCAGGTCGAGGTAGCAGGAGACCTCGATCAGCCCCCATCCGGTGAACAGGCCGTCGGGGTCGTGCTGGCGGGCCGTGAGCGCTCGCCAGGGGCGGGTGGTGTCGAGGTCGAAGTCGGACGGTTCCTGCGCGGTGAGGCCGAGCACGGCCGCCCAGCGGTGGAAGTCGTGGGTGGCGTTGCGGTCCATGCGCAACACCAGGTAGCGGTAGCCGCCGCGGTCGGTGTGGTCGTTCATGCCGATGTCGGCGGGCAGGGACAGGTCGTGTGCGTCGGTCACGGCCAGCAGGGAACGCAACACGGCGGCGCGGAGCTGTCGCGGTCGGGTAGGTCGCTGGTCTGCGTGCCGGTGGCGGGGGTCGCGGTGGTGGAGGTCATCAGGCGGCCTTCCGGGTGTAATGGTCGGCGGTGATCTGGCCGCGGGTGGTGTTGAGGGCGGCGCGGGTGGCGGGGTCGAGCAGGGCCCGGTCGGCGGGGTCGAGGCCGTGGCGGACGGCGGCGGCGCGGCGGGCGTCCAGCCATGCCGGCAGGTCGGGGTGGCTGATGCGGCGGCGTCCGCCGGGCAGGCGGGTGACGGTCAGCCCGGCGGCGACCGCGGCGGCGTCGCCGCGGGCGTGGATGCGGTCGGCGAGATATTCGGTGAGGCGACGCAGGGCGTGCATGGGGGGGTGCTGACCTCGGTTTCGGGCAGGGCCCGGCCCGGCCCGTGGTTGCGGGCCGCGCCGGGCTGGGTGGTCAGTCCTTGTCGGGCTGGGGGCGGTGCGGGATGGGAAGGCGCAGGATGAGCGGCGCCCGCTCCAGCGCGGTGAGCCGGTTGTAGGCGGCGATCGACAGCACGGCCCATACGGTGATCGCGAGTCCGGCGGCCACGGTCTGCCCGGTTGTCGGGGTGGCGGTGTAGACCATGGCGGTGGTGAGGGCGCCGGTCAGGGGCCAGCCGAGGCGGGCACCGCGGGAGCCGAGGGTGGCGAGCAGGAGCATCCCGCCGGTGGTGGCCAGCCACGTCCACCACAGCGTTTCGCCGGCGATCGGCAGGCCGGCGGCGTGGGTGCTCAGGTAGGTGTGGACGGGGTCGGTGATGGTGCGGGTGATCGACCAGGTGGTGAGATCGTTGACGGCGGTGTCGGTGGCGTGGCCGCTGGTCTCGCGGATCGCGTCCGCGATGGCCGAGATGACGCCGGTGATAGCCGCAATGAGCCACCACACGAGCGCCACGATCAGCAACACCAGCACGGCCGTGCCGGCCAGGATCGCGGCGAGTGCGGGTTTGGGTGGGATGGCGGCCATCTCGCGCAGGGCGGGGCGGGTGGATTCGCGGTCCATCCACCACCGGTTGATCCGGTCGGCCAGCCGGGGCCACCAGTGCTGGTCGGGGTCGACGGGGCCGCCGGGGTCGTGGGAGGCGTTCACGGGTGCCGGTTCTCCTTCACGGGTCGGGTGGTGCGGGGGTGGCTGTGCCGGTAGCGGCGGATCAGGTGGTTTGCCGCCCGACGGCCGAGGCGCAGGCGTAGGCCGGTGCCGCGGCAGCGCGGGCATTGCCGGGCGCCGCGGGCGGCGCGGGGTGCGGGTGGTCTGCTGTGGTAGCGCCACCAGTCGGACAGGCGGCGTGGGCTGGTGCCGCGGCCGTCGCAGCGGTCACAGTCCGCGAATGGTTTGATCCAGCACCACATTCCGTAGCCGGACACTGCAATAAGGAGGATCATCGCAACTCCGGCATAGCCATTTGGGCTGGTGTTGGTGCTGGTAGCGGCAACGGCGAGGGTCATCAGGGGTGCTCCGGGCAGGGTGACGGGCGGTAAGCGACCCGGGCCGCTACCGCTACTGATGGATGTTGCTCCAGGTGGGCGCGGTAGCGGGGCGGTAGCGTTGCCGCTACCTTTCGCCGCCCCGCTACCGCTGCTGCTACCCCGCTTGCGGGTTTTCGGTGTCGTGCTCGTCGCTGCCGCTACGGTCGCGGTCGTCGAGCGCCTGGACGAGCTGGGCGTGGTAGATGCCACGCCGGGTAACCCCGCCCGCTTTGACGTTGCGTGACTCGATGTCGAGTGCGCGCACGAGGGCGGAGAGGGCTTCGGCGGTGAGGGTGGCGTAGGCGTCGGGGAACCGCTCGGCCAGGCGGGCGGCGAGGGTGTCCCAGTGCTGGCCGCGTTCCCCGGCGTTCCACACGTCGATCAGGTCGGCGAGGATGTCCCGCGCCGGTGGCAGGTCGACCTCATCACGCTTGCCGCCGCGCAAGCTCAGGCCGCGGTCGCAGATCTTCTCCACGGTCTTGCGGTCGAGGTACGCGGCCCGGACCGTGGTCATCGGCCCCATCCCGACCCGCACACCCCACCCGGCGTCCACGCCGATCTCGAACTGGTTCGGCCGCGCACCTTGGCGGAACGCGCCCGTGCCGAGCGCGAGGTCCACCTCCACATGCGACGGCACCGCCAAGCAGGTGCGCAGGGCGATGTTGGAGGTGACGCCCTTGGGCAGCGACTCCTTGTCGATGCGCTGGGTTTCCAGGATCAGGTGGATACCCAGCGCCCGGCCCCGCTTGATGACGCTGGTCGCCGCGGCCCGGGCGGCTTTGCCCAGGTCAGGATCGTTCATCAACTCCTGGATCTCGTCGATCAGCGCGACGATCGGCCGCACCCGCGCAGGGCGATGGCCCGGTTCAGCTTGTTCTCGGTGTTGAGGCCCTGCTGCGCCCACTTCTTGATGATCGGGCCACGTTCGTCGCACTGCTTGACCAGCCACATCAGCATCCGGTAGGCGGCCTGCTTGGTGCCCTCGTCCGCACCGGAGCCGAACAGGCCCGGGGCGCACAGCGGTTCGAACATGTCGTAGTCGCCGCGGCCGGCGAGGTCGAAGATGGCGAACTGCACGATCGGGTCCAGCGCCATGGCCGAGCAGCACACCCGCCCGGACAGGCTCTTACCCGAGCCGGGGAACCCGGCGAACAGGCTGTTGCGCTCGTCCATGCGGTACATCACGCGCCGCATCCGAGGGTCGAAGCCGTACACGAACTCCTTGAAGTAGTCCGTGGTTCCGCCGGACAGGTGCGGCCAGGCGGGCTGGCGCATCGCCGAGACCGGCTTGTCGGCCACCCACAACGCGAGCCGGCCCGGGTGCTCGCGGGGCATCGTCTCGGGCCACACCTGATCCAGCGGCAGCCGCAGCCCACCGGCGAGCTGTTCCCGCTTGTCGACCACGTCGACCGCGATCACCCCGTCCGGCAGGTCAGCGATCGCCAGGTAGCCGGGACCTTCGCGGCGGATCTCGCCGATCCCGGCCGGGAACACAATGTCCTGCGGCTGCTTAACCAGCCCGGTCGCCATGATGCCCTTACGGGTCAGTTCCGCGGTCAGCTTGCGGTACCTCGCCCGGATGACCGTGCGGGCCAGGATCGGCGAGTCGATCGGCCGCCCGTAGCGGGCCAGCCCGATCAGCCCGGCCACCGCGATTCCCAGCCGCGCCCACCACGGCGTCAGCCCGGACACCAGAACCAGTGCGGCGAGGATCGCGGCGAGCAGGCCGGCGCTGGTGACCCACCACCGCCACGACGCCTGCCGCTGCCGGTGCCGGTCCAGTTCCAGCCACGTCTTGGCGTCGTTACGGGTCGCGGCGTCCTGCCGCAACCCCCAGTTGCCCACCTCCGCACTGGTCCAGCCCAGCACTTTGCCGATCAGCCGAGACAGGCCTTGCGGCGCGTACCAGGCCACCAGGACCACGTACAGCGGCAGCCGGGCCGCGTGCACCCCGGCGTGATAGCCGGCCGCGGCCACCGCCCGGCGCATCGTGTCCCGCCGGGTCTGCGGATCGCTCACCCAATCCGGCAGGACCGGCACCCGGCGCACGTCCAGGAATCCGAGCGGATCGGCGGGCGGGTCCGGCGGGTCCACCGGCGCACCGTGCTCGACCGTGGGCGCCTCCACGGTCTCACCGTCAGCAACGTCGGTGGCGGCGAGACCTTCCGCGGCGGCGGCGCGGGCCTCCCGACGCTGGTTCAAGTCCACGATTCGAGCCGCGGTCGGGTCAATCGCGTCGGGGTCGGGATCCGGAGTCGGTGCAGTACTCATCGAGCGGTCTCCTTCCAGGTAGTCGTGCCTGGGTCTGCGAGGGGTATGAGCTGCGCGACCATGCCGTCCTCTCCGATGCCGTGGGTCAAGACGCGAGGCCCGGTCGCACGGCACGGGCGACCGGGCTCAGAGGCCGTGCCGCCGGACGAGGCCAGCGGGTCTGGTCGGACCGGTACACCGCCGGGCGGTGGTAGCTGCGGCGTTGTGCCGGTGCCCATACCGACGGAGAGCCCTCAGGCGATGATCAGGGCGGCGACGAACAGGAACAGGTAGTGGAAGGACTGGTCCAAGGCGTAGGCGCCGGTGCCGATGCACGGCTTGTCGTCGCGGCTCGCGCGGGGATGTCCAAGGGCGTAGAAGGCGTCCAGGCGCGCCAGCCGGGCCAGCGCGGCCAGGGGCGCGCGCCGGTCGGCGAAGTAGTGCGTGACCGCCGAGACGGTCAGCCCGGCAGCGACCTGCGCCGGATGCAGTGGCAAGTCGAGCACGAACCGCACGGTGTGCAGGGCGATGACGGCGGTCACGGTGTAGGTGGCGACGTGAGCGGCGCAGGCCAGCCGTCCAGCGTGGCCGGGGTTGCCTTTGTGTAGGGCCTGGTGGTCGGTCTGGATCCAGTGGTCGGCGACCTGGTGCGCGACGAACAGGGCGACGAAGACGGCGGCGAACGTGGCGAGGTGGGCGGTGGTGTCTGGCACCATCAGGGTCTCTCCCGTAGGTCTGAAGCGATGGGCTTACCGGGGTGGAGACCGGCGGCACGGCTCTTGACTTGGCGGTTGGGGCCGTGCCGCCGGGCGCAGCTAGCGGCGGGTGTGGCGCGCGTGGTCGCGCAGCGTGCGGTCCAGGTCGGCGCGCTGTTTGGGGGTCATCAGCGCGCGGATCTGTTTGTCGATGCCGCAGTCCTTGCAGAGCCGGTCGAGGTCGGCGACCGTGCGCTCGGCGAGGGCACGTTCGTCGGTGAGTCGGTGCTTGGCCATGACGGTTCGTGCTCCTTCGGGGTCGGGGTTCAGGGCTTGCAGGCGGGCCAGGGGTCGCCGATCTGGCAGGCGTCGAAGACCTCGCGCGACACCCATCCCTTGTCGGTCTTGCCGCTGGTTTCGCGGATGGTGATGGAGTGCCGGCGGCACTTGTCGACGTTGCGCACCGAGCACTTCCACCGGTGGTGGTCGATCACGACACCGGTCGCGCCGGACGAGCCGGGCTGCGCCCGGCACCCGGACAGGACCGGCAGGACCAGCACGACAGCGGCGGCGATCAAGGCCAGAGGCTTGAGGTTCATCGGGTGCACCTCTTCCGGTGGGGCGGCGGGGCTAGCGGGCGAGGGCGTCGGCGAGCATCTGGCGGTGGGCGGGGAACACCTCGGCACCGAGGCCGGCCAGGCAGCGCGTGAGGGTGCGGTAGTCGTGGGCGGGCAGCCACGCGGCGCGGGCGGCGTCGTCGCTGCCGTGTACCGGCGGGAAGTCGGCCGGGGACGGGTAGGTGCCGAGGTCGATGCGGGTCAGGACGGTGACCATCCATGCCTCGTCGCTGGCGCGCGGGTCGGGCACGTAGCGGGGTGCATCGACCTGCGAGTCGGCGATGTCCGGCAGGAGAATGCAGGTCTCCTCGGACAGCTCCCGCACGGCGGCGTCTTCCGGGTCCTCGTCCGGCTCTACGAAGCCGCCTGGCAGTGCCCATCCGTGGCCGTCGCTGCGTTCGACCATGAGTAGCCAGCGGGCGCCGGTGCCGTCGGTGGCGGTCACCATGGCGTCGGCGGCCAGGGCCTCGCCCCAATGCCCGAGCTGGTTGCGGCCGTGGCGGATGCCGGTGCTCTCGCACGGGTTGACCGGTCGTCCGTTGATGACTTCGAACGGGATCGCGGCGGCGGCCTGCCGGGCGGTCCAGTCGATGCGCCGGGGGTCGGTTTCCGGGTCGGCCCAGCCGTCGCGTACGCCGATGGTGAGCACGTCGGGGTGGGTGTAGGTGCGGGCCTCGGTGGGGAACGGTGGGATCGGCGGGGTCACGTCGGTCAGCAGCGCCCACAGAGTGCGGGTCAGGTGCTCGGCGATGCATTGCCGGTCGTGGTCGGTGTTGAGCGCGCTTTCGGCCCAGCCGTGCAGCTCGAGCAGGTCGGCGCGCAGGGTGTGGTAGGCGCGGTGGGTCTTGTCGGGGCCATCCATGGCGGGTCTCTCCGTCACGTCGGTACTGCCGGTGGTGTGCGGGTTCACGTCCATCAGTGGCGTCCTCGCCCGCCGCAGGCGGCGCACAGCCGGGTGCCGGAGCAGCCGGAACAGGCCACGTACTTGCCGGCGAACCACCACTTGCCGGAGCCGTTGCAGGTACGGCACTTGGCGGTGCCCCGGCAGGTGCTGCAGGTCTGCTTGCTGGCCATGAGGGGGTCTCCTTCCTGGGCGCCGATCTGGCGACCACCGCACGGGACCGGCGTTTGCTGCCGGTCCCGTGCGGAGGTCGTCAGCGGCCCGGCGTGGAGACCTGCGCGCGGATGCGCTGGTAGGCGCGGGCGCGGGGGTAGCTCGCGGCGGGGTCGGTGTACGGGCGAGACTCGGAGGCGACCGTGGCCAGCAGACGGGCTGCGGCCGGGTCGCGCGGGCGGCGGCGCATCACCGGCCGGCCATGAAAGTGCGGATCGAGTCACCCAGACCGAAGCGGCGCTTGGTCGTGCCCTCGAAGTCCAGGGAGCCCTTGCGCGGGTTGAACGTTTCGTCCGTGATGACCAGACGGCCCTTCTTGTCGAAGGCGTGGCCATGGGTCTTCTTCGTCAACGCCATGGTCAGCGGCCCCCGCTCTTGCCGATCGAGCGGCGGTCACGCCCGGCCGCCGCGCCGGTACGGATGCGATGGGCGTCGGCGGCGTGCGCTGCGTCCTGGGCTGCCTTGACGTCGTGGGCGCTGCGCTCGGGGCGGGCGCCCGGGCCGAACAGGTTGCTTGCCATACTGGTGACCTCCCAAAGGTCTTCGTGACTGGCGGAGAGGACCGGCGGCACAGCACGTGCTTGCAGGCTGTGGGCTGTGTCGCCGGGCGAATTCAGTGCTGGTCTCTGGCGCGCAGGGCGGACAGGACCCGGATGGAGCCGTCCGGGCATAGCCGCCGGTACTCGCGTACGGCGTGGTCGGCGTCGTTGATGCCGTCGAGGCGGGCCAGCCGCCACGCGCCGTAGGTCTCGCGCAGTGCGCCGACGCCGGGAATCCAGCGGGGCAGGCCGAACGACACGTGGTGCCGGGTGCGCCGGCCGGTGCCTTCCTGCACCCAGCGCCGCACCCGCCGCACCAGGATTTCCAGCAGGAACGGCCCGGCCAGACTCATGGCGGGGAAGAACCACACCGCATCGCGGGCCGTACTACCGGAGCTGTGTGAGTAGTTCGCGTACGCACTCATGCCGGCGAACGCCCACACCAGCCAGGCGAACACCCCCGCGCTCTCACCGCGCCAGGCGCAGTAGACGACCAGACCGACACACACCGCGGCGGCGGCGTCCAGCGCGAAGAACGTGACCCACGGCCACGGCCCGGCCAGGCCGAGCCCGGTCGGGCTGTCGGCCCAGGCGATGATGTCCTGACTCGACAAGGCGATCGGGGCGACGATCACCCCGGCCAGCAGCACCCCGACGACCGTGAGCAGTACGCCCATGCCGTAGCGGGCCGCCCGGGTGCGCTGCGCCGTTCGGGTATCGCTGCGGGCCGGTTCGTCGGTCGGTGCGTCATCGTCCGACGGGCCGGCACCGGTGTCGCAGCCAGGCCGGAACAGCGCGGCGAACTCGGCCAGCTCGGGGCCGCGGGTGTCCGTGCCGATCAACGGTGCCTCGGCTCCGTGGTCGCCGCCGGGCACGTCGGGAGCCGTCCCAGTCGGCGGCGGGGCGACGATCGTGGCCGCTTCGTCCTCCACAACGAGGTTCGGGTGCAGCGGTGCTGTTTCGGTCTCGGCGGGTGTGGGTGCCAGGGCGGCGAGCAGGGTCTTGGCCTTTGGCGCGCCGATCCGGAACCGCTTCATGAGCTGGTTGCGGGTCGGGATGGTGCGCAGCTCGGTGGCGTAGTCGCGGGCCAGCGGGATCAGGTCGTCCACGGCGGCCGGGTACGCGCTACGCGCCGTCCGGGCGGGGCGGGCGGTGCGGGGCATCGTGGCGGCGGTCATCGGCCCCCTCCGTCGGCGAGGGCGGACGCGAACGCGCCAATTCCTGACGCGACGGTGCGGATGAAGTCGGCGGCATCGGCCGGGTTCGTGATCGCGTAGAACACGGCGAACGCGCCCACGGCCAGACCGGCGAGCTTGCGCAGGTTCATCAGGCCACCGCCTGCGGCTTGTTGAGGCGGGTGGCGTGGAGCCGGTCGAGGATGGCGATTCCCTCGATGATCCGGTGTGGTTGTGTCATGCCGGTTCTCCGATCCTGGGTTCACACGGCGGTGTGCGCTCGCCGTGGTAGTTGTCGCGGTAGCTGCCGTCGGGTAGTCGCCACTCGGTGAACCAGCGACGGCCGTACGGCGAGGGCCGCTTCTGTGCGCACGTGCCGCAGTTCTCGCAATGGGCGTTGTAGGCATCGCGGTGTTGCCAGCGGTGGCGGCGGGTGCTCACGCCGCAATCCCTGGCGGGACAACGGATTCCGCGCGGAACCCGCCGAGGATGGCGGCATGGATGTCGCGGTGGGTCTGCTGGGCGCGGACGCCCGCGTCGTAGAGCGCTTGGTAGGCGTCGGCGGGGGTGAGGGATCCGGCGGCGACCATCCGGGCCACGCCTCGCGCCGCGCCGTACAGGGTGTTTCGGCGGGTGCCGTGCGGGGCGCGGGCCACGGCGTCAAGGTCGAGCGCGGCCCGGATGACGCGCCGGTTGGCGCGACGCAGGCGACGCCAGTCCAACGGAGTCGGGCCGCCGCGCTCGGCGGCGTACAGGATGCCGATCTCGGCGTTCAACATTTCGATCTCGGCGTTGATCAGCGGTTCCTCGAACTCGATCGCCGCCAGATCAGCGGCCGACGGCTCCACGGCGGAGAAGTCGAAGTCGTTCATGGGTTAGCGGGTGTCCTTCCCGGAAGGATCAGGCGGCCCGCGGCAGCCGGCGACGGGTGTTCACCCGGCGGCGCCCGGCGCGGCAGCCCTGGCAGTGGGTCTCGTCCGGCGCCAAAGGCGCCAGGTCGGCGCAGCCCTTGCACTCGCGCCAGCAGGCGCTCTGACGTGCGGAAACGCGTACGAGCGAAGCGAGAGAAGCCATGGCAAACACGCCTCCAACAGCTCGATCGACAGCAGGAAGATCAGAAAGTGGGCGGCGGCGCGCTGAGGTCACGCCACTCAGCGCAGCTGGCCGCAGAAATGCGACGTGGACATCCGTCCTTCTCCGGCGCCCGCTCCCCGTGGGTTCAACCACGGCTCAAGGCAGCGACGCAGGTTCCACCCCACGCCGGCCGCCACACGGCGAGGTGCACTCACTCGCCGGTATGACGACGCTCCCAGACCGGAGGACAGCCCGGTCCACGCCTCGCTAGATCAACGTTCTAGCTAGTCAACGTCACTATCGACTTCTCAAAGACCCGTGAAGCGAGCAACCAGGCAGAGCAGCTACGGCCGGCGCGGCCGAAGCCGCCTCGCTCGCGCCCCTGTTCTGGCTGTACCGACTAGCCCGTCTGTACTGACTAGACAATGTTGGTGTGATGAAGCTGCCAGATTGACCGATGCAATGTCAAGGGCTTCTGCCTAAACTGTCTAGACAGAGTTCGGCGAGGAGGCGCGGCGTGGCTGTGACCAGGCAAAGTAAGGCGGCGGTGTGGGCGCAGATCGCAGAAGATCTGCGGTCGAAGATCACGGACGGCACGTACCAGCCAGACGCTCGCCTCCCCACCGAGGCGGACTTGACCACCCAGTACGGCGTCGCCCGAGCGACCGTCCGGCAGGCGCTGACGGCCTTAGTGAACGAGGGCTTGATCGTTCCGCAGGCGCCCCGCGGCTACTTCGTTCGCCAGCGACGGCCCCTGTTCTATCGTCCTCAGCAGGAGTTTCGGCCACAGCCCAAGACGCCAGAGATGGACCGCTTCATGGCAGACCATTCGGCGGATGGCAGGGAACCCCAGCAGAGAATTGAGGTTTCCATCGTCGACCCGCCGGCTGACGTCAAGAAACGACTCAAGCTAGCCGAGGGTGAACTAGCAGCCGTCCGTCGTCGCATTCGGTACCTCGACGGTGAGCCGTTCAATACTAACGATAGCTATTACCCACTCAAGTTCGTGCAAGACACTGAAATCATGCGGCCGGTGGATATCGCCCGGGGGGCGAACGAGGTTCTAGCCGAAAGCGGTTATCCACAGGTCCGCGCGCTAGATGAAATCTATTTGCGCATGCCAACGCCGGACGAGATCCGGCGCCTTGAGCTAGCTCCTGGAACGCCCATAGCTTGCCATATATGTACGGGGTTGTGCCCTGACGGCACGCCTGTTCGAGTAGTAGTAAATATTCTGCCCGGGGACCGCCACGTCATTGTTTACGAGCGTGACGGAATGGACGCGAATAAGAAATGACACACCTTGCTATCCGTCCAGCGGTGACTAGCGATCTGGAGGCGCTAGTCGCGCTCTACGAGGAAGCCCGCTCGTGGCTTGCGAAAAAGGGCTCAAACCAGTGGGCAGCCAATACTCCGGATAGGATCCGAACTAAGCTCCTGCCGTCGATCGAGCGAGGCGAGTGCTACGTAGCCGAGATCGAGGGGCGACAGGTTGGCATGATGACGGTGGATGAGTTCGCCGATCCCGAGTTCTGGGCTGCTGACGACGATCCATCCGACGCTCTGTACGTGCATCGGATGGTCGTCGCCCGCTCCGCGTCTGGAAACAATGTCGGAGGTAAGCTGCTAGACGAGGCCGACAAATTGGCTGCGACCCGAGGCAAGAGATTGCTCCGACTGGATGCCTGGCGAACCAACGAACCGCTGCACGCATATTATGCGCGGCAGGGATTCGATGCCGTACGAGTCGTGAACCTACGACACCGTGGATCAGGTGCGCTTTTTCAGCGACCCGTTGGAAAGAGAGCGGCTCGAACATGAGGGTCGTAGCCCCAAGCAGCCGAGCCACGAGCGACAGGCGTCAAGCCGTACGTAAACTCCACGCCATGCGGGTCGCCATCTATCGTCTTCCCGCGCTCGATTTCACCACGTAACGCTTCACTTATGTAGGACGGGCCGCTGCTTAGCCTGGCACAACGGCCGGTGTCGAGGCGCATCGCTGTGTCCGGGTGGGCGCCTCGTCAGGACGAGCTCGGCACTGGCTGGGAGGTCGGCGGGCAGGAGTGCAGCGCCCGGAACGGATCGTTCGGCCCACACCTGAGCATTGAGCGCGGATGCTTCACCAGGTCCTCTGAGGGCGCCGGAGATGGGCTCGACGGCGAGCTGCTGGTGTTGGGCGTGTTAGCCGCCTCTTCTGGGCACCGGGCGACGTACCTACCGCACCATGCGGGTGCTTCGACGTTGGCCACTTGCCACTTGTCGTCCGTGTCGCGGGTCTCGAAACGCCACGTCAGCGGCTCGCTCTGATGGCTCAACGCACCGCCGCTGGAGCTCCACCAGACCGCGGTCACGTCGACCGTCACGGCGGCCCGGCCTTCCTGGATCGGCTCGACCGTCAGCGTGCCGAAACTCAACCGGCTCGCCTCGCTGCGCGTCATCGCGTTGCGGTAGGCCCGCCAGCTGGTGAGCAGCTCCTCCTCGCGCTCGTCGTCGAGCACCGTGATCAGGCCTTCGTCCTCGCCGTAGCTGAGCGCCTGGAGGTACTGGCTCGCCGCGACGTCCGGCGACACCGCCCCTTGGCTCGCCTCGGCGGTCAGCCGCCACACCCACGCCACCGGCACGGCGACCACGGACCCGCCGCAGCACACGAGCAGGGTCGGCAGGAGCACCAACACCACCCACCGCCGCCGGATCGACCGTCCCGCGATGCGCTGCCCGTGCGGCTGCTCCGACCAGCGTCGTAGCATGTCGACCAGCCGCGTGATCCGATCTCGCCATTCCGTGACCATCCCGGCACGATAAGCGACCTTGTCGACCGCTGTCGATCATGTCTGAGCGAACGTTCCGCGCGCGTCAAGGTCAGAGCAGACCGTTCGGGTACCGCTCGCGTAGCCACTCCGCTTCTAGCACCGCGGCCTTCTTCGTTTGCCGGAGCGTCGCACAACGCCGTAAGCATCTTAGCTACGGCGTTGTGCGACGGGACCCGATTCGTCGTTTAGTCGCGGGTTCCTATCGTGCAGTACGCGTCACTCGTCGTACCACTCGTCCCCTTCTGACGACAGAATCTTGCGAAGATAATCCGACAAATCTTCGGCGACCTTTCGCCGATTGTCGTTTTCGTGTTGCCAAACAATGACGCCAGCTTGCGGATCATGCGGCATGAACGCGAACTGGTCACCTCCCCCATTGTCACCGAAGAAGAGTAGGTCATCGAAGGGCTGGTACAGGTCAGCAAACGAGGCGTTGGCCCGGAATGACGCGTTGTCGTCGGCGATGCGCCGAGCATTCCATACCACATCAAGAGAGTACTCGCCAAGCATTCCGTCGGTTTCCAGAAGCAGGCCGCGTAGGTCGGCCGGAAGGGGCGCTCCTACGATTCGCTCAATCCGATCGATGTCTTCCGAGCGTGCGCGCTCAAAAAGTTCGACCTCAGGATAAACGCTCAATGCCAGTTCAACCCACATCTTGCCTCACCTAATTCGCGGCGAAAAGTAGTCACCCAGTTGATCGTCTACGTATGTTGCGTAGTCTAGTACCTGCTGCCGAGTCGGCGCAGGGTTCGAATCGTAGAACCTATTCCACAGGACGCGGATCTCGCTCAGGTGAACGTCGCTGTTTACCCTCTTGGGGACGCCCCGTAGGTTCTCTAAGGAGTGCAGCTCTTCTTCCTTGAAGAGGCCGGGATACCTCTTCAAGACGTCTCGCTCGACTGCGTGGTGAACCCATACCTTTTTTTCCAGTTCCGGGTGGGCCTTGAAGAACGTCTTCCTGTAGCTCTTTGTGGTGCTCCATCCCACCGTCGCGGGTTTGCGTACCGGGATCGTTGTGCCCGGCGGCGCGTTACACGGTAGTGCAGCAAGCTGAAGATTCAGCGAGACCCGGTTGAAGTTGTGGACAAGTACAGACGCCCTCCCGACAACCACGTAGAAAGTGTGGATGTCGGCGACAGTGAGGTTGTGCATGTAGCGCTCACCAACATGCAGCCGAGCATTGACGACCGTCGCGCTCGTCCCATTTGGAGTTCGCAGCTTAGCGCCGGGCGTCAACTCCCGAGCATCCACCCACCGCTTGCTGGTGTCGTTCCAGAAAGGATGTCGTTGCGTAGTTTCAACGACTGCGTCGCGGCCACCAGTCGACCTGACTGTGATGTCAGCGAGGTCGGTGTCGAGGTTGCGGTGCAGTGCAGTAACTGGCTTGGGCCGGGTGGTGCCGGTTTGCGGGTCGGTGGCGAGAACGTGGTCGCCGGGGCGGATGTCGCGGATGGGCTTGTGGCTGCCGTCGGCGAGTAGAACCGGTGTGTCGGGGCCGAAGCTGTCAGCCTTCTTCGTTTTGCAGGCCTTCTTCCGAAGCTTGTCGAGGTCACGGACGAGCTCTTGCGCTCGCATGACATTGCCCGGGAGTCCTACAAACGGGATCATGGAGAAGGCGCCGAGTGCGGCGTCGCCCCAGTCGCCGTTGATGGCGGAGATGAGTACGTCGGTGCCGTCGCAGAAGGTGCCGATGCCGTACGCGTCGACCATTCCGCACGTGGTCAGGGCGAGTTGGGCGCGCAGACGCGTCCGTTCGGCCTTATCTTTGTTCAGCTGTGCCCAGGCCGCCGTTTCGGCGGGACCGCAGATTCCGTTGCCGAAATGCATTGCGGAGGGGCACTCGAGATCGGTGATACCCAGTTGTTTGCTGAATCTCGCGCCGCACAGTGGCTCCAGTGCGGCCTCTCTGTCCTTGCAGGTGAAGCCGCCTTGCTGCTGTTGCTTGTCTCGGTGCTGTTTCGCGGCGGCGTTCTCTTTGGCCTGGGCCGCCTTTTCCGCGTCTGTAGCGGCCTTCAACGCGGCGGTGGCGTCTTTGCCGGCGGCAAGTGCGGCGTTGCGGGCGTTGTCGGCGGCGTCGCGGGCGCGTTGGGCGGCTTTGGCGGCGCGGACGGCGGAGTCGGCGGCGTGCGCCGCTGACGTGTCGGCGGCATTCGCGGCCTTGGTGGCTCGGGCCGCTGCCGTGCGGGCGGTCTTGGCGGAGGTGGCGGCTTGGTCGGCTGACTTCTTGGCCTGCGCGTGTGACTTGGCGGCATCACCGGCAGCGACGGTAGCTTGCTGTGCCGCGGTATCGGCAAGTTTCTTGCTCGCTGCTGCCTTGGCGGCGTCTCGGTTGGCGTTGGCCGCTGCGAAGGCAGCCTTCGCGGCATCCTCACGGGCCAGAGCCGCAGAGTGGGCGGCGTCGGCGACGTAACGTGCGGCGGTCGCGGCGTGCATCGCCGCGGCCTGGTCCCGTTCGGCGGCCCGGTGCTGGCCCACCTCGAGGAAAGCCCGGCGCATGGCGGCGGTGCCTTCCAGCGCGATGTTCGCAGCGGCCTTGACCTCCGGTCCGCCGGTGCGGGCGAGGTCGCCTACGGCGATCTTCTCGTCGTGTTCGGCGGCCTCGTACTGGCCGGTGCGCAAGAACTCCGCGGCGTCTTGCGCGGTGCCGTCCAGCGCCTTGTTACCGGCGTCCTGCATGGTCGGGCCACCGGCGCGGATCAGGTCACCGACCGCGATGCGGTCGTCGTGGACCTTGCCTTCGTAGTCTTGGGTGGTCAGGAATCGCACCACGTCGGCGTGTGTGCCGGTCAGCGCCTTTTCCGCGGCGGCGCGTTGTGCCGGCCGGGTGGTTTGCTCGGCGAGCAGACCAACGCGGGCGCGGTCGTCCTGCTCGGCCGCGGCCAGTCGGCCGGTGGTCAGGAAGTGGCGCATCTCCAGCTCACCGCCGGCCAGGGCCTGCTCGGCTGCGGCACGCGTCCACGGCGAGCCGGCGTCCATCAGCCGCAACGCAGCCCGGCGACCTCGGTCGAGCATCACCTCAACGGAGGCCCCGGCGGCGGATGCCTCAGCGAGCAGCCGGGTGGTTTCGGCATCCACGCGCTGCAGCTCGGGTATGTCGGTCCGTTCCGGCTCCGGCGTCGCTGCTTCTTCCGCGGCAGCGTCATGGGCGAGTTGCATGGCGTCTTCGGTGTCCAGCCGCAACCGTTCGGCGTCGAGCTCCCGCGCCGTGGCGGCCACTTCCACGGCCTGCATGCTGGCGTCAGTGGCGATCTTCGCCGCGGCCTGCGCCTCGGCGGCTTCGGCGTTGGTGTCCTTGGCCAGGTCCGCGGCCTGCCCGGCATTGTCGGCGGCCTTCTTCGCCGCCGCGGCCGCGCGGCGGGCGTGCCCGGCGGCGTCCCTCGCCGCGGCACCCGCCTGCTGCGCCGCCGCCTTCGCCCGGGCAGCGAGGCGCTCGGCTTCCTGCATCGCCCGGCGGGCCTGCCCCGCGTACATCCTCGCCCGGGCAGCCGCCTGCTTCGCTCGGGCGGCCTGCGCCTGGGCCTGCGCCGAGTGCTGACCGGCCTCATCCGCGGCGGCCGCAGCCTGGTCCGCGTTGCCGGCCGCGCTCACCACGGCCCGGACCGCGTTCAACGCTTCTTCCAGCGCGACCGTGGCCTGGACCGACGCCTCGCCGGCATCCTGCGCGTTCTGCGCCGCCGCGTTCGCGGTATCGGCGGCCTTACGCGCATCACCGGCCTTGGCCTTGTCCTTCCACGCCGCATTGGCCTCATCCCGCGCCCGGGAAGCGGCCTGCCCGGCCCGCGCGGCCGCCGAGGCCGCCGCCGAAGCCGCGTTCGCCGCCACCCGCGCCGCCTGGTTCGCCGCCCGCGCTGCTCCGATCGCTTCGCGCATCGCATCGGCAGCCTGTGCCGCCGCGTCGGCCGCCCGCCTGGCAGCGCTCGCCGCACGCTGCGCGGAGTTCTTGGCCGCCGCTGCCTCACGTACCGCGGTCTTGGCCGCCTTGCCCGCCGCGACGGCCTTCTTGGACGCCTTGCGCGCCAGGACCTTCGCCGCCGCGGTGGCCCGTCGCGCCTGATCACGGGCCGCCTTGGCTTGTGCAGCGAGCTGCGAAAGCGTCGCGATCTCCTCGTCCCGCGCCTGCGCCACGTACTGACCCCGGGCCAGGAACTCGCGGACATCGTCGATCGTGCCGTCCAACGCCGCGGTACCGGCCGCCTGCACCGCCGGCCCGCCCGCGTTGACGATCATCCCGGCCGCGTAGAAGTCGTCGTGCACCCGCGCGGTTTCCAGCCCCTCGGACAGGAACTCGGCGACCGCGTCATCACCGGCATCCAACGCGCGGTTGCCCGCGTCGATGACATGCGGACCACCAGTCCTGATCGCGTCACCGACCCGGATCCGCTCGTCATGAATCCACGCCTCGTCGAAACCTGAGGTCAGGAACTTGCGCACATCCGCGGGGTCGCCACTGTCCAGTGCCGCAGACGCCGCGTCGGCAACCACCGGCCCACCGATGATGCCCGCCATACCAGCCCGGACTCGGTCATCGTGGACCCTGGCCTCGTCCCACCCCTCATCCAAAAAGCGACGCAGATCGTCATCCGACCCGAGCAACGCCGCACGTGCCGCTCCAGCGGTCACCGGGCCACCGGAGCGAGCCAGGTACACGACATCGGCGCGGTCGTCCGACGTCACCTCCCAATCCGGCTCTCCTGCTCTTGCCGGAGCCGCAACCAGGCTGGCGAGCAACGTCGGCACTGAAAGCGCTGAAATCAACCGCCGCCATCGGCGCGCCGGACTACGGCCATTAGGTAACACCACAAATCCTCCACAATCGAGGTGAGACGCCCGCTACAGGCATGGAAAAGACGATGGGCTTCGCGGTCGAGGCGGTTTCGCTGAGGAAGGCGAGTGCCGTGGCTGCACCGACTGATGCAGCCACGGCGGAAAGAAGCTTCGACGTAGGCCAGCGCAACGGCAGCAGGGTGACTGCCATCCACGTGGCCTAGTTGGTCAAACCGTCAGGATCGATGAGGCGACAAGGCGATGCGCCTGGCCAGTGTGCATATCCACGGGCACTCCGACGCACCAGGCTTGCTTCCCGGTTACGGGGCTCGCTTATGGTCCTCAGCGGGTCACTGTCGCCGAGTCGCCGTGGGCGCGCTACTTGCTCGAGCGGAGCTCGACCAGGGTGTTTCCGGCTCCGGGAGTGACCGGCAGTGTGGCCCAGGTGGTCTCTGGGACCGCGACCGGCTCGGGCTGGGGGGCACCGTTGATGGTGACCTCCGCCTCGATCTTGTGTGCGCCGTGGCGGCGGATCTGGTAGGTCTGCCGCAGCTCCAGAGCGAGGTATCCTTCCGGGCCCTTCACCTCGAAGCAGAATTCGGCCAGTTGCACGGAGCTACGCACGCGCACCAGGTTCGCGCCGCCCTTGGCGCATTCCACGAGAAGGATGCGCCCGTTCCCCCGGAAAAGCTTGATGCCCGGAGTGGCGTCCCCGTTGGGATAGGTGTAGTCCTCCACGAGGGAACCCGCATTCGCATCGGCCGGATTGTCCTCGGCGTTTGCCATGGTCGCCGTCAGGCCAATCATGGCCGCACCGGCGGTGGCAAGCGCGAGTCCCGCGGTAAGCAATTTATTGAAAGTCTTCACTGTTCGATACTCCACTATCTGAAATGCGCCGTGAGAGGTGTTACACCACGCGAAGTGCGGGCGCAGGCCTGCCTGCCAGTCAAAGTCGTGACCGGCAGGCAGGCGGCCGTTAGTCGTTGAGGTGTCAGGAGCCGGTTGTCAGCCGGATCCGTGTCCAGTCCCAGTTGTTCTGGCCGGAGTCCCAGGCCATCCGCCGGGCCGGCTGGTCGGTCACGTTGGTGAACAGGAAGAGCTTGGTCTGCGCGTTGTCGTTGTTGTAGAACGCCGCGATCTCGGCCTTACCGTCGCCGTCGACATCCCCGGCGACGATCTTCGCGCGGCTGCCGTCCCAGGCCTTCGCGGTGGAGTCCCAGGTCATGCGCCTGGTGATCCGGCCCGCGATGTCATCGAACACGAACAGTTTCGTCTGCGCGTCGGCGTACTGGTGGAACCCGGCGATCTCGGTGCGGCCGTCGGCGTCGAAATCGGCTGCGGCGTAGTCCGCCTTGCTCCAGTCCCAGTTACCGCGCCCGGAGTCCCACACCTGTGCGGGGGTCGGCTTGTCCGTCACGTCGGCGAACAGGTAGGTCTTGGTCTGCGCGTGGTCGTTGTTGTAGAACGCGGCGATCTCGGCCTTGCCGTCGCCGTCGACGTCTCCCGCGACCAGCTTGGCCCGGTTGGCGTCCCACTTGCTCGCGGTGGAATCCCAGGTCATCCGCCTGGTCACCGTCGCGGCGATGTCGTCGAAGACGAACAGCTTGGTCTGCGCGTTGCCGTAGTCGTAGAACCCGGCGATCTCGTCGCGGCCGTCGCCGTCGAAGTCACCGGCGACGTAGTCCGCCTTGCTCCAGTCCCAGTTACCGCGACCGGAGTCCCAGGCCAGCTTCGAGCCGGTCTTGCCGTCGGCGGCCGAGAACAGCCACAGCTTGGTCTGCGCGTTGTCGTAGTTGTAGAAGGCGGCGACGTCCTGTGTGCCGTCGCCGTCGAAGTCGCCCTCCACTGCCTTGACCCGCGCACCGCTCCAGGAGTTAGGCCCGGAGTCCCAGCTCTGCGCCGGAGCGACCGGCGAGCCGGTGAAGGTGAACAGGCTGGTCCGCGCCCCGTCGTAGCCGTAGAACGCCCGGACGTTCTCGGTGGGGTGCGCGGTGGTCTGCGTGATCCAGCCGGCCACGTCGTCCAGGCGGGTGTCCACCGCGTCCTTGCCGGCATCCGACGAGCCGAGGCAGCCGCTCTGCCCGGCGCTGCGGTGGATGGCGACCAGCTCCACCCGGCCTGCCGCCTCGCGCATCAACGGCCCGCCGGCGTCGCCCTTGCAGATCCCCGCGGCGGCGTCCTGGCGAGTCAGATCCAGGGCATTGACCCGCACACCTCGCACCGCGAACGCGGCGACGTGCAACTCGTCAGGCAGCCACTGCGTCTTGGTACGGCCGAACCCCGCCGCGCGCAGCACCTCACCGATGGTCGGCACACTCTTCGCGATCGGCACTGGAGTGACGCCGGTGACCCGCGACTGCAGCTTGGCCAGCACGATGTCACGCTCGGCATGCGGCACGATCTTCGTGACGGCCAGCGGCTTCGCCGCGCTCACCACCCGGCCCACGGTCACCGACGCGGCGCGAGGCGGCGCACCGGCGGTCACCGGCCGGCCCGGCTCGGCGAAACACACCGCAGACGTGACAATCCACTGCGGTGCGACGAGGGCACCCGAGCAGGCCCGCACCCCACTGACGTCGATCCGCGCGGCGAAACCGTACGCATCGTTCGGCACATTCGCGGTACCGCCGACGGCATACGCCGGCGTCACACCGAGCAATCCCGCACCCGCGGCCGCCAGGACGACGCCCACCACCATCCGCGATCGAGCAAGCCTTATCAATTCGTTCCCCAGGTCAGAAGCGGTCGCACAGCACAGTCACTGCCGGACGACCGCGCAGCCTAGCTTGCCGGATCCACCCATCGACACTGATACCGATATTGGTGATCTACGACTATCGGCGGCCCACAATGGACGGTTACCCAGTGTGGCGCTATCGACCATTGAACACAAGAAGTTGTTGGCTATTGCCACTTCTTTGGCGGCTGTGTGCGCGGGTCAGGCGACTGCTCAACAGGCCGCGGGGCCTTCAGGTCACAGAAGGGTCGATCTCGCTGCGTAGTTCCCCAGCCCGCCCACCTTGCAAGGCCCCAAGCGCAGCACCGACCGCGTCGGGTGTGATGGGATGCACACGGAAGACGCGCTGGACGGCGCGCCTGTCAGGGGTCGCTGGTCCGCGGGGCGGGCCCCGCACCTTATGACTTGACATGAGTCAGGTTCGAGCGACCAGCAGTCACACGACTAGAGTGACGGTATGGCTGCCAAGACCTTGCGGCTCCTTGGGGCACACGAGATCCGAGTCATGCTCGGTTCGATCAGCCGTCAGCGGGTGTATCAGCTCACCAGCCGTCGGGACTTCCCGGCGCCGGTCGCGCAGCTGTCGATGGGTAACGTGTGGTTGGCCGAGGACGTTGAGTCGTGGATCGCCGCTCACCGCCCACCGGTCGTCGACGCGGTCGGCTGAACGGCACGACCAGCAGCGCAAACACCTGCCCTGAGCGGCTACGGTCACTGCATGATCAACACGGGCGGGGTCATCAACCCGGGCACAACGCCCGCAGAGAACGCGAGCGAGGCGCTGGCGGTTGCCGCGCTCGACGTGTTCCTGGCCGAAGTTCGCAGGCGCGCGGCCGAGATGGAGGCCGAGCCGTTCAAGCGGCGCGTCGCCGGCCTCGTCGGTGATCCCGTGCGTGACCCGGGGCCGGACCGCGATGGTCGGTTCGGCTGGGACCTGCCGTTCACCGACGGCCGAGTGGTGCGGTTGCTCATGCCGGGCGTACGGGTGGAGGTGCTGCGTGACGACATCACCGCGTCCGCGCCGTGCCTGTACGTCAACGGGACCGCGTGGTGGTGGACCAGCGCGGTGGGCATGGTTGCCGCCGAGGGCCTGGTCCTCGGCCTCGGGTGAGGGAATCCCGTCCCACAAGCCTCATGCCGCGGATTGATCAAACTACCCGGTTGTAGTTCGCCCAAGCCTCTTGGCGCGGGTGATTCCGCAGGTCACAGTAGGTGTGATGGCGGGCCCGGCCAGGCGGAAGCAATGCGGCAATGGGTGTCATCCGCACCCTCCTTGGACCGGGCCGCCGCCACTCCCCATCGCACCGGCCAGGAGAATGTCGCCCTCCGGGCGCCCGGCTGACGGCGAGCTCCTCAGCTATTGGCGGGATCTTCGCCTGGTGCGGGCTGGTAGCAGGCGCTGCCAAGGTTCATCGCGATCTGCACGGGTGGTTTGCTGCTGGCCAGGGAGATGCTGTTGCCCGACGCCGGGTCACGTCCGGACAGCGTGCCCCGCGCGCCATCGGACAGGGTGCGGTAGTCAGCGATCTCCCAGCCTTGAGCCTGCCATTTGTCGTGGACGGCGCGCAGCGCGGCGACGTGCTTGTCCGCCGGGAGCTTCACCGCGGCGAACGCGGTCAGGTTCCATCGGCCGTCGTCGGCGATCTCGCCGTTCTGTCCCTGGCAGGCGGTGGTGCGGGCTTCCCAGTTGGTCAGTTCACCGCCGGCGAGCTGGGCGATGGTCTCGAACTGCTGACGGGCAAGCGCTTCCACGTCGGCTTTCGTCTTGGTTTGCAACGGGGCCTCCTTGCCGCCGGGCTGGTCGTCGGTGGAGCTGCAGCCGCTCGCGGCGAGCAGCAGTGCGGTGACGAGGGCGATCCCTGCGCGGCGTGTCATGAGGGTGCCTTCCCGGCGGTCAGCGGTGCGAGTTCGTAGTCGCCGAGGACGATCGCGGCCTGGCTCTGCAGGCTGATCGAGTTCGCATCCCAGTATCCGGAGTGGCCGTGGGTGTCGATGCGCAGCACGTTGCCGCCGAATTCGGGGTAGTGCGGCCCGGGACCGTGGATGCCCTCGTTCGCGGCGTCACCGATCCAGTCGTTGAGGAACGGGATCGGGATCTTCCTGGCCGTATTCTCCGGGCGGGCGACGAAGTTGTCATCGGCGGCAGCGCCGGCCCACACGTGATCGACAGGCGTGGTGAACTCGGCGGCGTTGTCGACGCGCATGCCGGGGCTGCCCAGCGCGACCAGGTCTTTGACGGCCAGGCCGTCGCCGGTGCTGGCGGCCTCACCGAGTACCGTGCTGCCGTAGCTGTGCCCGATCGCGGTGATGTGCGCCGGGCCGTCGTGGCTGGCGTGCAGACCGTTGACGAACCCGTCCAGAGCGACGGCGCCGGCGCGGGACTTGCCGCCGCTGGTGGCGGTGACGATGTCCTCGTCGAGTGAGGGGGTGTCGTAGCCGAGCCAGCCGATGACCGCGACCTGACTGGTCGGGTCCATCAGCGCGGCCTGGCTCTGGATGTCGCTGGCCCGGCCGATCAGGCCCCGGATGTCGTCCAGTTCGGTGCCGACACCCGGGACGAGGACGGCGGCCCGGTCGGCGGTGTCCGGGTTGCCGACCGCGACGGCGGCCTTGCCGTCCCCGACCGGGTCGATGGTGAGCAGGTACAGCCGCTTGCTCTCGGGGCCTTGCTCGGAGCGTTCCAGCTTGTCGAGCAGCATCAGCGCCCGGTCGTGCTGGTCGTTGCCGCGATCGAGCCGGTTGTTGACGTTGTCGCCGATGTAGTCGCGCAGCGCGAGGCGGTTGGCGAAGTCCCGGTCGCCCGACGGCATGCCGTCCAGGGCGCCGAACCGGGCTGGGTAGGCGGTCAGGTAGAGCTGCTGTTGCTCCGGGGTGAGGGTCTTCCACCAGTTGTTGACCTGCCGCGGGTCGGTGCCGGCCGCTGGAATCGAGGCATCGGTCAGGCCGAGCGCTTCGGCGGCGGCGCGGGCGTCGTCGCTGGCGTTGCCGTACTCGTACGGTTCCTGCCCGAACACGAGAGTGGTCAGCTCGCCGAGCGCTCGCGCGCAGCGGCTGTCCGTCTCGGTGGCCGTGGTCAGGATGTCACCGACGCGCTGGGCGAGATCGCGGGCGACGTCCATGCGCTGCCGCACGATCAGCGCGGCGTCCGGGTCGTGGATCTCGGCGTACGTCTGCGGCGGCGGGATGACCCTGCCGTCGTCTCCCACGGTGAAGCCCTGCCCGGCCGCCTCGTCGAGCACCGTCTGTAGTTGCCGCTGCAGGCCGCGAAGCTCGTCCGCAGCCCCGGCCAGCAGGGAGCCGACGGTACGGACCTGCATGGCCGCCACCTCGAACTCGTCATCAACCTTGTCCAGCAGGCTGAACGCGGCGTCCGCGGCCGGCCCGGCCCACGGCGATGCCCGCAGCGGGCCGATCAGCTCCGCGGACGTGTCGCCGGACCAATCCTCCGCCTGCTTGCCGAAGGCGATCCAGGCATCCGCCGCCGCGTCCAGGCTGCTGAGCTGGGCGTCGCGAAGCTCTCCGACGGTCACCATCAGCGGTCAGCCTTCCCGCAGGAACGCGAACCGGTCCGCACTGACCTCGTCGCTGCGCCGATAGTCGGCCGCGGTAGCCGTCAGCGCCTCTCCGACCTTGCCGAGGTAACGCTC
The DNA here is from genome assembly GCF_014648355.1 of Couchioplanes azureus. GTDB lineage: Bacteria > Actinomycetota > Actinomycetes > Mycobacteriales > Micromonosporaceae > Actinoplanes > Actinoplanes azureus. The sequence goes on along the minus strand of NZ_BMQY01000009.1, from coordinate 112,958 downwards.
GAACTTGCCGAACTCGTCGACCCGGGAGGCAAGCACCCGCTCCAGCGCCGAGCGCAGCAGGAACCCGCTGCCCAACCCTGCAACCGCCGCGCGACTGTCCGGCTGCACCGCGGCCACCGCCTGACCCAGCCGCTGCCCCAGATCCCCGCACTTGCCGGCAGCCGCATCCAAGACCGCCGGGTCGACCTGCGTCTCCATACCGCCCCCTCGGTTCCGGTTGAGAACCTACCAACCTAGGCGATAGAGACACGTGAGTACGAGAACCTAGATCTCCCCTGGCCACGCACACCTCGTCGCTATGGCCATCACGCCGGCCCAACGCGACATGCCGCGACACCCGCCGCCACTCGCGGCAATCGGGGAAATCGATACGGGGATATAGCCCAACTAGGTACCCCGAGCGGCACGTACGGCGGCGAGGTTGCCGCGGATCACCTTCGTCGTGGGATGCACGATCCCGTGCACTCGCTCGCAATGAGCGAGGGCCCGCTCGTACAGGGAAATCGCGTCGTCGAGGCGTCCCGCCGACGCGTAGGCGTAAGCGAGGTCGTTGCGTGTGGTGCGAGTGGAGTTCGGCGACGCGAGCGAGCTCGGCCTCGGTAACTGGCCGGCGGCCCCGCCGCGCGCCATAGGTCACGCGATTCGGCAGCGCGTGGATCCGCCCGAACACCGCCTTTGCGGCCCGCCGTGCGTCACCATGCGTGTATGTGGGAGCGCCGTAGCGTTCGGGTTGGTATCGCCGCTGCGATCGTGATGGTTGTGGGAGTGGCGGAGCTTCAAGTTTGGCGGTGGCCATGGCCGTCCATAGCTGCGGTTCTCGGGAAGCATCTGGTCCCACTCGCCGCTTCCGTTCTGCTCATTGCGTTGGCCGCGGGATGGGGGCATCACCGTCGGACGGCAGAATCGGAAGCAACCTCTGATCGGCGGCGGTTGCCGTGGCTGCTGACCGATAAAGGCTTGTTTGCCGTCGCGGGTGTTCTAGTCGCCCTTGGCGCCAGCACCCTCGTCCTGATGCTAGGCATCGCCGCCGATGTGAGTGCGCCCGCCGAGCGGGCCAAACTGCAGATTGAGGCGATCAAGTATGGGCTCGGCTCCGTTGCCGCCGGCGGGGCTGCTGCTGCCCTATTACTGGCCCTACGACGGCAACGACACGAAGAGAATGTCCACGAACACACTGTCGACGACGCCGCCGAACGTCGCGTCACCGATCTCTACACCAAAGCGGTCGAACTGCTCGGCTCTACCGACGCCGCCGTCCGCCTCGGTGCCCTGTACGCCTTGGAGCGCGTTGCGCAGAACAACCCCCGCCAGCGGCAAACTATCGTTAATGTCTTGTGCGCTTACCTGCGCATGCCCTATGCCCTGCCGGACGACGGCGCGTTCGAGACGGCAGCGGCACCAATGCCGCTGAACGCCCCATCACTGTCATCGGACGCCGCCGCATTTGCCGATGGTCGCGGCCCACATCAGGAACTGCAGGTCCGGCTGACTGCGCAACGCATCCTCACCACCCATCTGCGCACGCCAAGCGACATAGACGTCCAACAGGCCGCTTCGCTTGCCGCAAGCCCGCATCAGCCCTTCTGGCCCTGCCTGGACCTTGATCTCACCGGCGCCACCCTCGTCGACTGGGAGCTCGTAGGAGGAAACCTCCGCAATGCAACCTTCACGAAGACTACCTTCGTCGGCTCTGCACAGTTCCGTGAGGTGATGTTCGCGGGACATGCGGAATTTTCAAAAACTACCTTCACCGACTCAGCAAAGTTTACCAATGCTTTTTTCATGGGCGCCGCCGAATTCGCCGAGGCGAATTTTGCCCGGGAAGTAGATTTTCGCGTGGCAACCTTCAATGAGAATGCCGACTTCGGCGAATCCGTCTTCAACGGAAACGCCGACTTCACCGCGGCAACCTTCACCAGTTTCGCGACGTTTATTGAGACTACTTTCACCACGATAGCGAGGTTCGTGGAAGCAACCTTTAACGGTCCCACTGGCTTCGCCAAGGCGACCTTCGGCGAGGACGCCTGGTTCAACAATGCGACGTTCAACCATGGCCCGCTCTTTGATCGGGCCACCTTCAAAAGAAAAGCCATATTTGCCAAAGCGACCTTCACCGAACAAGCCCAGTTCCGTGATGTCGCCTACAATCACATTTTCCCGCCAATCCTGAAGAATGCTGTAGTGAAAATGGGTGGCCAGAAGGACGCTACGTGGCCGCCTGGGTGGCGTCTGGACCCGGGACCCCAGCTCGGCCGTCTAGTGCCCGCAGACACCGGCGGCTGCGAGTCCTAGAGATCAAGATCAGTAGCCTGTTCGGTAGGTGTCACCCGTAGGGCTCGAAGACGACACGATCAGTCATTCGTCCTTCGAACAGCCTGAACAAGATCTCATTGAGCAGTTTCCGGTGAGGTCGCAGACTGTGCGAGTTGCTCATAGGCTGCTCACGCACTGCCTGAACAACCGATGAGACTGAATCCCAACCGGCGACAACGCGCGCCGGTCGTGACCATCGTCGGCGCGAACCGGAACCGAGCGGACGCCACGGGCTGACAAGCGGACACGCGGACTGAAGGTCGGAAGGTTGGCGGCTCCACGCCCACAGGTGGGCGCTCGCACGGCGAATATGCGGCCACAGCCGCGCCCGTAAGAGCGTTTGAGCAGCTCAGTAGCACTCGGTCATGCGGACTGTAAATCCGTCGAGACATTTCTGCTGGCGGCAAATGGGCGGCCAAGTGGCATGGCCGCAGCACCGGCCACTGATGCTTGTCCTGTTCAGCGGCTTGGCGATGCTGGCCTCGCCGTCGCCCTCCGGAGGCGAAGCGCAGGTTCGAATACTGCCGAGAGCGAACAATTGGGACACCATGATCTACCTGCGACCGGCCAGCCGCCGACCAGCGAGCTTGAATGCGCAGCGTGAGGTTTTCGACAGTAGGCGCTCCCTGGTCATCGAGTAGCCCTAGGTCCCGGATGCGCCATCTGAGCTGCGAATCGGTGGTTTGCCCGCGCGACGGCTGGGACGCGCAATTGTCGCGTGGTGTGCGCTCGCCACTACCGTCCGCTAGGCTGACCCCCTCGAAACGTGAACCGGCCTCGTGAGCTGGAACTCACGAGGCCGGGCTCCCGCCTCAGGGACGGGTCAGGGCGTACCAAGTTCTGACTTTACCGAGTGCGGAGAGGCTCGGTCAGTTGGCCGTCCGATCCAACTCGGGACTCCTTGGGCGGGGGCCTCACGTGCCCTGCTGCGCGTGACCCAGGCGCCGACCAAAGGAGCACCTATGACAGCCAGACCGAGGCACCACCTCACCGGACCCCAGCTCGCCCGCATCCTCAACAGTCAGGCGTCTCACCACCCCCAAATGGTGAGGGACATGCTCCGCCTGAGTCGCGGTAACTCCTGGTACTGGCAGATCTTCTACGACGCGGCCCGCCGCGACTTGGAGCAGTCCGACTTCGAGCACCTGCGGGCTGCGTACCAGCGCGCGCGGAAGATATCAGAGAGGCTCGGTGAGCACTACTGCCAGCTCGGACGCGGGTTCAAGCAGTTCGTCGAGTCTCGGGGCGGCCCTGGCGGCCTCTCCGTGGTCCCGGTCGGCAAGGCGATCGAGGTTCGTTGCGGGCTCAGCATCAAGGTTGCGCCCCAGCTGGGTCTGAGGTGCCGCGACGGTCGGGTGGAGGTCTTGTACCTGTGGCCGTACGAGGAGCCGTTGGCCGGGCCTGCCGCGGAGGTGCTGCTCTACCTGATGTGGCGGCACAGGGCAGCTTTGCATCCCGGGGCGACCCCTTGCGTGGTCGACGTGCGCCGCAGCAAGGATTACCACCTGCCTGCCCGGGGTCTGGCGCACGTGGAAAAGTACCTCGACGTCCAGATCGAGCTGTTCGCGAGCTTGTGGGGCGCTGTCGGCGGTGACCTCGCGGCCTGAGGCTGGCGCCCGGGTGCGGCGCGGCGGCCGTACCCGGGGCTGCTGGCAGGATGCGTCGTCTTGCCGTCGGCACGAATCCCGCATGGGAGCAGAAGTGGGAGGTCATGTCCTCTGCTCGACCATCCCCATTCCGCTAAGCGTCAAGACCTCGGCGACTGGTTGAGCAGGTTCGGGATTCTGGCTGAGGTCCGTCGGGTACAGCCACCAGTACAGCCAAGCCTTCAGACGTCGAGCGACATTGACCGACAACGGGGTACATCAAGAGCAGGCGCTCAATCCGGTACTCGGCACCTGCGATCTACTCTTAATCCGCGGGTTGTAGGTTCAAGTCCTACGCGGCGCACAGGTGATCATGGCCTTGACCAGGCGTTCCATGTTTGGTCAGGGCCATTTTTCTGTCCCCTGTGGACGAGCGCGTGATCTAGAGATGTTCATACCGGGCGACAGGGGCCGACATTCACGTCGCGGTGATCTCTGCGTGATCCAGTTCACATATTGGGATGGTTCTGTCGGCGCCCGGGTCCGTGGCTTGGTGAGCCCGCGTTCCCGCGTTCCCATCCGGTCCGCTCATCGCGCCAGGAGCGGTAGACCGAGGTGACGGGGTATCCCGCCCGTCCGGGCCAGGCTGCGCGCTCGCTGACGCTGCCCCAGTCTGCTGAGTGGTTCTCTCTCAACCCTGGTTCCGCAGGTGGGGCGCGGTTTGGGGTGATAGGGGGCTTGCGGCTGTCGTGCGGTGTTGCGTCACGGTGATGGTTACCCGAAGGTGCCGGAGCGGCCCCACCAGCCGTATGTGCCTTCACGCCAGGCGTGCCCGTCGAACCCAGGCGAAGCCGCGACGGCCGGGGGCGGCCGCATGCGGACCTCGGCCCGTGTTGGCCGCCACCGACAGGGTCGCCGTAGCGTCGCTTCGCCCGCGAGAAGGTCCTGCTCGGTTCTACGCTGACCGGGTGGACAGCTGGGCAGAGCGGGTCGGTTCGACGGTCACTGTCAACGGCGCTTCCGCCGTCCTGATCGCGGCGGATCCGACAACCGGCACCCTGGACGTCGAAGTCAAAGGTGATCTTGGGGTCAGTCCGTTCGATGTGGTACAGCTGATCCACACGCCGCCGGTAAGCCGATGGTGGGCGGCGGTGCGGACGGTCGGCGACGGATGGGTTCGACTGGGCCGCCCTGCCCATGATGAGACCGACCGGCGCCAGTACCCGCGACGGGAGCTGAACCTTCCGGTGACGGTGTGGTGGCCCCACACCTCCGTGGAGAGCGTCGGTCACACCCTCGACGTGTCGGTCGGCGGATTCGCCGCTGTGCTCGACCACGCGCCACCGGAGGGAGCCGACGTGGCGGTGCGGATAGACGGCTCTTATCAGCCGCTGCTGGCAATCGCCCGGTGTATCACCGTGCAGGACCGGCAGGCCCACTTCGCCTACACCGACATCGGCATGCAGGAGTCGGAGCTGGCCAAGCACCTGGTTTTCACTCGCCCCGCCCGAACCTGGGACGGCACCAGCACCGACGCGGTTCTGTGGTCCAGCATCGGCGCCCAGCCGGTCACCGCCAAGCCGACCCGGATAGCCTGCGTGGTGTCCGGCGCCCAGCAGTGCCCAGCCCGCAAGGAACACGTGGTCCTGAAGATCAACGACGCGCTGCTCCGGGCGAGGGTGGTCACGGTCGCCGATAGGGTGGCCCGACTCGCCTGGCTGGACTGACCCGACCCGGCCGGTCGAACATCTGGGCCCGGACCATCATCTCGATGACCTTTCAGGTTCAAGGACAGCCACTGAGCTTGTCGTTCAACCAGTCCGGCGAGGCTCGGTGCCCCCTCTTGTGATGGGCAGGCCGGTGGTGTACCTGGCCGGTGACCAGGATGAGTCCCACGTCGTGACGGATCGCGGTGCGCCGGTTGCGGGAGCCCGGCGGGCGTCCGGGGCCTTCTTGGGTGCCTTCTCGGGGGCGATCTCGACCAGCTTCGCCGGGTTGACTGTGACGATGCCGCGTCGCATGGCCCAGTTGTAGGCGGCGCGCAGGGTGGCGAGGATCCGGTGCTGGGTGGCGATACCGCCGGTGCGGAGCCCTTTGACCTCGCGCTGCTTCTTCGGGTCGGGGCTGGCGCGGTACAGGTCGAGGCGGTCGTTGCGTTCTTCGATCTTGTCGAACATGCCTTCGATGAGGCCGGCGGTGAGCCGGTCGGCGCGGACCGTGCCCAGGTGCGGGATGAGGTGGTTGTCGATGTGGCCTTGGTAGGAGCGGCGGGTGCCTTCCTTGATCTTCTTTCTCTTGCCTCGGCCTCCGCCTCTGCTGGTCATGAACATCGTCAGCAGACCGGTCACGTCGGTGATGCGGCGCAGGACGTCGCCCGCTTCGGCTGGGCTGTCGAAGCCGCCTCGGCGGAGCGGGCGACGCCGTCCGTTCGCCGCCCGCGGCAGTTCGATCTGGTATTGCCATTGGCCGTGATTGGGGTTCCAGCTGTTGCCTCGGCGCAGCTTCGGGCATGTGCTGCCCAGCGGTTTGCCGGTTCCCCGGTCGCGGCAGTGGCAGCGTTTGGATGTGCTTCCGGTGTTCATCGGCGATGTCCGTCCCGTTCGGCTGGTCGGTGCGGCCGCCAGCGGATCCGCTGATTCGCGAACCCGCTGGCGGCGGGTCGACACGTCATCCATGCCGGTCGGCGCGACGGGATCAAGCACGGTGGATCCGGTGGTCTCTGCCGGTCTGGTGATGCTCGTGGTTTGCCCGAACGGTCACACCGAATTCAAGAGCCGCATGCAGCAGGCCAGAGCCAGCCGGAAGCACTCACCCGACTGAACAGCCGGGTTCGGCGGTGGCCGGGGCAGATATCGCCGGCGGCTTGTGTCTTGCGGTCGTCCGAGCTCGGCCAACGGCACGCTGCGACTCGGTGTGACCCGTCGCGGCGGACGTGCCGCTGGCCGTACCCGCCCGGGAACAGGCCCGATCTCGCCCGGTCGCCGGCCGAGCGGTAGAGAAGAGAACTGGTCACCTTGCCGTGATGCGCCCGGAGTGATCGTCCGGTACGTGGGTAGGCGGTTGGTTCCGAACTTGCTGCGTTGCGGGAGGTGTGATGGCGAAGCGTAGAACCTTCCGTGACGCCGTGGTGCTGGTCACGGGGGCCTCTAGTGGGATCGGGCGTGCGACCGCGTTGGCGTTCGCTGCCGAAGGGGCCAGGTTGGTACTGGCGTCGCGCAGCGCCGAAGCGCTTGCGGAGGTGGAACGGGACTGCCGGGCGCGAGGCGGCCAGGCGCTGGTGGTGCCGACCGACATCGCAGATCCGGAAGCGGTCGAGCGGTTGGCCCGGCTGGCTGTGCAGCGGTTCGGGCAGATCGACGTCTGGGTCGAGGCGGTGGCCGTCGGCATCGCCGGGCCGCTGGGCTCCGAGTCGGTGGGCGAGATTCGCCGGTTGGTGGACACCAACGTCTTCGGCACCGTGCTGTGCGTCCGCGCAGCCTTGAACACATTCCGCGCGCAGGGCCACGGCACGCTCGTGCTTGTGGGGTCGCTGCTGTCGCTGTTCCCCAATCCGATGGTGCCGCTCTACTCCATGAGCAAGTTCGCCATCAGGGGGCTGGCCCTGAACCTTCAGCAGGCGGTGGCCCGCCATCGGCGGATAGACGTCTGCCTCATACTGCCCGGGCCGGTCGACACGCCGTTCTTCCGGCGGGCCGCCAACCATTCGGGCCGCCAACTGCGCGCGATCCCGCCCGCGTACGCTCCGGAGCGCCTCGCTGCCAAGATCCTCGCGTGCGCCGGTCGTCCGCGCAGACAGGCGACCGCCGGTGTGGTCTCCCACCTGGCACTCGTGGGCCACCGGATCGCGCCGCATATCACCGAGGCGTTGGTCGCCCGGTGGAGCGCGACGTTCGTGACCAGGCAGGGCAAAGCGGAGCCGGGTCCGGGATCGCTGTTCGAGCCGCCACCCGCCGGGGCGGTGCACGGCGGATATCGTCGTGGCCGGCTGCGGCGCCGACTCGGCGAGTGGCTGGGCGACAGGCAAGCACACAGGAAGTGGCACACCCCCGCCTGACCACCGCTATGGGACTTCGCAGGCTGGGCCACCGACCGCTCCTGCGCACCCTCGCCGTCCTCGGACACGTCGTGGCGACGGACGCCCCCGGTCGGCGACGGCCTCGATGAGATGCATGTCCTTGCCGTTGGGTTGATCGACGCGGCGTGCACACACGGCAGGACCGCGTGGATCGTTGTCTGCGGCGACCAAGCGGCGGCTCCCGGAGTGCTTCGGACGACCAGCGGGGACGGGCCGTCGTCGTGGGTGACGGTCACGGCCCGAGCCTTGCCGGTTGGCCTGACACAGCTGTGTCCCCGTCATGTCGGGCAGCTCGAGGTCGGTGAGTACGACGTCCGGGCGTTGGGCATGTGCACTACTCAGAGCGTCCGCCCCACTGGTCGTCGCATGTACGGCGAACCCGGCTCGGGTGAACACCATGGACAGGGCGGTGCACGGTGGGGAGAGGACCGGCGAGCACGGAGATCTAGGGGAGACATCTCTGCTTGCTGACCGCGCCATGCGACCGGGCACGTGTGAACGGGCAGCTCGGGGGTACGCGGCCGGCATGACGACGAATGATCGAAATCCCACAGGTGAGCCGGTCACCGACCCGGCCGTCAAGCGCGAGGAGAGGACCCCAGCCGGTCAGGTAGATAGCGAGCGGATGCCCGAGGAAATGCCTCAGAGCGACATCGTCACTGCGCCGGACGGCTCCGGCACAGCAGGCGGTGCGTCCGGCGGCAGCGGCGGTGGATCCGGCATGCCCGGACATCCGGACGCCGCTCGATAGACCGGAGGCCGAGTGCATGAACCGGCGACAGCCCGGGCGTGGGGATGCGGTGTCATGACGGCTGCCCGCGCACGTCCCGAGACGGGGGTCGAGCGATCACGATCCGGCACGGACGCATGACCACTAGGTCCGGATAAAGCATGAAATGCAGTGTATCCGCTGCTCCGGCGGGTAGCCAGGGCCCCACGCCCTCCCCGACTCGCCTGCTTTGAACGGATCATCATGCCTGCACAGGAACAGCCCGGGACCATCACCGACCTGGTGCCGCTGAACAACGCGAATCTGCCCGTACTCCCGGACGGTGTCGAGGCACCGGGGTACGACCGGGGCACCGTACGACCGGGCGTCGTACACATCGGCGTCGGCGGTTTCCACCGGGCCCATCAGGCCGTGTACTTCGACGAGCTGGCCCGCCGAGGGTTGGCCGCTGACTGGGGGCTGGTCGGTGTCGGGCTGCACAGCCCGCAGATGGGTGAGGTGCTGAAGGCTCAGGACGGCCTGTACCTGGTCGTCGAACGCAGCGGGGCCGGCACCACCGCGAGGGTCGTCGCGGCGATGGGCCGCTACCTGTACGCGCCGGACGAACGGCCGGCCGTGCTGGACGCGCTCAGCGATCCCGCCACCCGCCTGGTCACGCTGACGATCACCGGTAACGGCTACAACCTGACATCTGACGGCGAGTTCTCCGTCGACGACCCGCTGGTCGCCTCCGAGCTCGAGGACCCCGGCCGGCCCGACACCGTCTTCGGCTACCTGGTGGAGGCACTGGACCGCCGCCGCCGCGCCGGTGCGGCACCGTTCACCGTCCTGTCCTGCGACAACATTCCCAGCAACGGTGTCGCGGCCCGCACCATGGTCGTGTCCTTCGCCGAGCTGCGCGACCCCGAGCTGGCCCGGTGGATCGACGAGCACGTCGCGTTCCCGAGCAGCATGGTCGACCGCATCACCCCGGAGACCACGCCGGAGGAGCGCGATCGGATCGTCCGGTCGTTCGGCATCGACGACCGCTGGCCGGTGATCACCGAGCGGTTCACCCAGTGGGTCATCGAGGACCGCTTCTGCAACGACCGGCCGCCCTTGGAGAAAGTGGGCGTGCAGTTCGTCGAGGACGTCGCCCCCTACGAGCTGACCAAGAAGCGGCTGCTCAACGCCAGCCACTGCGCGCTCGGCTACCTCGGCTACCTGGCCGGCTACCGCACGACAGCCGAGGTCATGGCCGACCCCGCCTACGCCGCGTACATTTCCGCTCTGGTCGACGAGATCAAGCCGCTTCTCCCTGCTGTCGATGGCATCGACCTCGACAAATACCAGGCGGCACTGATGGAACGGCTGGCCAACCCGGAGATCGCCGATCAACTTTCCCGGCTGTGCCGGCGCGGCTCCACAAAGGTGCCCTCCTATCTGTTGCCCTCGATCACCGAGACGCTGGAACAGGGACGCCCGGTGCCGCTGCTCACGCTGGCCGTCGCCGGCTGGTTCCGCTACCTGCAGGGCGAGGACTACGCCGGCGATCCCATCCGGGTCGAGGGGCCCCGCGAGGACGAGCTCGTCCCGCTGGCCCAGCAGGACGGGCTGAACCCGCGGCCGCTGCTCACTGTGCGAGACGTCTTCGACAGCCTTGCCGACAACCCGGAGTTCGTCCGCGACCTGCACGTCGCGTCCGAAGCGTTACGGGCGGGGCCGCGCGAGACCATCGAGACCTGGCTGTCCGTGCGAGGAGTCCGCTGATGACCGACCCCATGTTCCCCGCCGACCTGCAGGTGCTGCTGCTCGACGCGGACGGCAACCTGTTCCCCTCCGAGGAGCCCGCCTTCGTCGCCTCCGCCGACGTCACCAACCGCTTCCTCGCCTCCCTGGGCGTAAACGTGAGCTACACCGCAGAGCAGCTGCTCAAGACCACTACTGGTAAGAACTTCCGCACCACCGCGGTCGACCTGGCCATCGCCCACGGCGTCGCCGTGGAACCGGCGTCGCACCCTGGCGCCGACGCCGGCTCGGGCCGACCTGCGCTGACGGCTACGGTGCTGGACGACTGGGTCACGGAAGAGAAGAAGGTCGTCAGCGAGTACCTGGGCCAGGTGCTGAGCCCGGACCCGGCCGTCGTGGAACCGCTGCGCCGGCTTGCCCCGCGTTACCAGTTCGCAGCGGTCAGCTCTAGCGCGCTGTCCCGGCTCGACGAGTGTTTCCGCGCAACCGACCTCGACGAGCTCATTCCCGCCCCGCGCCGGTACAGCGCCGAGGACTCACTCCCCCGGCCGACCAGCAAGCCGGACCCCGCGGTCTACCGGTACGCCGCCGAGCAACTCGGCCTCGTACCGCAGCAGTGCCTTGCGATCGAGGACTCCGTCCCGGGAGCGCAGTCAGCCGTCGCAGCCGGGATCCCCACGGTCGGCAACATCACGTTCGTCCGGCCGGAGGAACGCGACGCCCGGCGGCGTGAACTCCTCGATGCGGGGGTCACCACCGTGATCTCGTCCTGGGACGAGCTGGCGACAACACTGCTCGCACAGCCCGCCGCCTCCTCGTGATGTCCGGCGCGCCGCCCTGGGGCTGCACGGCGGCGGACAGCGCCGTGTAGCCGGTCGATACATACGGGACACGCCCTGCCGTCGGACCCTCTTGACGAGGGCGGTGGCGTGGTCATCCTCGGGCAGTTTGTTCCGCGAGGTCGGCCAGTACCGCGCGCAGGTCGCCGGTGCGCTGGTGGACGCCGCGTTGCCGGGTCGCACCCGTGCCCTGCCGGCGCAAACGCTGCAGTCCGGCGAGCACGAGGGACAGATCGCCGCTTCGCACCAACGCCGGGCCAACGGTCGCGAAGAGCTCGTCGACGACACGACCGACTGTGTCTGCAGGCACCTTGTTCGTGCTGCACACCGCAGCTGCTCCGGATCCCACTCGCATTTAGCATGTTTTCGACATTTAGGACGGGGTATCCGTCACCGTCGGGCGTCGGTGGCGCGGGCTGAGGGACGCCCGGTGGCTTCCGGCCGCAGAAAACGGGGGCGACATGCGGCAGGAAATCTGGCCCGGGAGCAGCTATCCACTGGGCGCGAACTACGACGGCACCGGCACGAACTTCGCGGTGTTCAGCGAGGCCGCGGAGGTGGTGGAACTGTGCCTGTTCGACGACGCGGGGGCCGAGACCCGGCACCGGCTGACGTCGGTGGACGGCTTCGTGTGGCATGCCTACCTCCCGGGCGTCGGCGCCGGGACTCGGTACGGCTACCGCGTGTCCGGGCCGTACGAGCCGGCGGCGGGGTTTCGGTGCAACCCGGCGAAGCTGCTGCTGGACCCGTACGCGAAGGCGATCGACGGCGACATCGACTGGGACGAGGCGCTGTTCGGGTACCGCTTCGGCGACCCCGATGCGCGCAACGACCTGGACAGCGGGCCGCACATGATGAAGGCGGTGGTGGTCAACCCGTACTTCGACTGGCGCAACGACCGCCCGCCGCGCATCCCTTACCACAAGACGGTCATCTACGAGGCGCACGTCAAGGGCCTGACCCGGCTGCATCCCGCAGTGCCGGAGCACCTGCGCGGCACCTATGCCGGCCTCGGCCACCCGGCGATGATCGAGCACCTGTGCGGGCTCGGCGTCACCGCCGTGGAGCTCATGCCGGTGCACCAGTTCGTCCAGGACAACCACCTGCTGGAACGCGGCCTGCGCAACTACTGGGGCTACAACAGCATCGGATTCTTCGCGCCGCACAACGCGTACGCGGCCTGGGGCACCCGGGGCGAGCAGGTCCAGGAATTCCGCGCGATGGTCCGCGAGCTGCACAGCGCCGGCATCGAGGTGATCCTCGACGTGGTCTACAACCACACCGCCGAGGGCAACCACATGGGGCCCACGCTGAGCTTTCGCGGGCTGGACAACCAGGCCTACTACCGGCTCGTCGACGACGACCCGCGCTACTACATGGACACCACCGGCACCGGCAACAGCCTGCTGATGCGCAACCCGCACACGCTGCAGATGATCATGGACTCGCTGCGGTACTGGGTCACCGAGATGCACGTCGACGGCTTCCGCTTCGACCTCGCCGCCACGCTGGCCCGACAGTTCCACGAGGTCGACAAGCTGTCGGCGTTCTTCGACCTGATCCAGCAGGACCCGGTCGTGTCGCAGGTCAAGCTGATCGCGGAACCGTGGGACATCGGCGACGGCGGCTACCAGGTCGGCAACTTCCCGCCGGCGTGGACCGAATGGAACGGCAAGTTCCGCGACACCGTACGCGACTTCTGGCGTGGCGAACCCGCGACGTTGGCCGACTTCACCTCCCGGCTGACCGGCTCGGCGGACCTGTACCAGGACGACGGACGGCGGCCGGTGGCGTCGATCAACTTCGTCACCGCGCACGACGGCTTCACCCTGAACGACCTGGTGTCGTACCACGAGAAGCACAACGAGGCGAACGGCGAGGACAACAACGACGGGGAGAGCCACAACCGGTCCTGGAACTGCGGCGCCGAAGGCCCCTCCGAGGACCGGCAGGTGCTCGAGGTACGGGCCCGCCAGCAGCGCAACATGCTGGTCACGCTGCTGCTCTCCCAGGGTGTGCCGATGTTGCTGGCCGGCGACGAGTTCGGCCGTACCCAGGGCGGCAACAACAACGCCTACTGCCAGGACAACGAAATCTCCTGGATCGACTGGTCCCTCGCCGAAGCGAACGCCGACCTGCTGGACTTCACCCGGCGACTCATCACGCTGCAACGGCGGCACCCGGTCTTCCGGCGGCGGCGGTTCCTGCGCGGCTCACCGGTCCGCGACGTCGGCGAGGCGCTGCCGGACATCGCCTGGCTCACCCTCGACGGCACGGAGATGGCCGAGGAGCACTGGGACGTCGACCACGCCCGTACGGTGACCATGTTCCTCAACGGCGACGCCATCACCGAGCCCGGGCGGCGCGGCGAGCGCGTCGTGGACGACTCGTTCCTGGTGATGTTCAACGCCCACCACGAGCCGCTGCCGTTCACCGTGCCCGACGCGGGGTACGGCAAGCAATGGGCCACCGAGGTCGACACCGAGCACGCGGTGCCGAACCCGGACGAGGTGATCCAGGCGGGGGACACCGTCGAACTGACCGGCCGCAGCATCAGGGTGCTGCGCCGGCTCACCTGACCATGGGGAGATGCGATGCGGGCGTTGACCGTCGAACCGCTCAAGGCGAACAGCGCCGACGTACGCGATGTGCCGGACCCGGAGCCCGGCCCCGGCGAGCTGCTGGTCGAGGGCCTGTCGCTGGGCGTCTGTGGGACCGACCGGGAGATCGCCGAGGGCGAGTACGGCTGGCCACCGGACGGCGGGGACCGGCTCGTGCTCGGACACGAGTCGCTGGGCCGGGTGCGCAGCGCACCCGCCGACAGCGGCTTCGCCGCCGGTGACCTCGTCGTGGGCGTGGTACGCAGGCCCGACCCGGAGCCGTGCGGTGCGTGCGCCCGCGGCGAGTTCGACATGTGCCGCAACGGCCGGTACACCGAGCGGGGCATCAAGCAGCTCGACGGGTACGGCAGCCAGCTGTGGACCGTGGAGCCGGACTACGCAGTGAAGCTGGACGCCGGCCTGTCGGAGACCGGCGTCCTGATGGAACCCGCGTCGGTGGTCGCCAAGGCATGGGAACAGGTAGAGAAGGTCGGCGGGCGGTCGTGGTTCGCCCCCGAACGCGTCCTCGTCACCGGCGCCGGGCCGATCGGGCTGCTCGCTGCCCTGCTCGGCGTGCAGCGGGGCCTGGACGTGCACGTCCTCGACGTGGCCACCGACGGGCCGAAGCCCCCGGTGGTCCGCGATCTCGGAGCGCAGTACCACTCGGCCGAGATGAACGAGGTGGCCGCGCGGGTCAAGCCGGACATCGTCATCGAGGCGACCGGCGTGCCGAGCGTCGTCTTCGGGGCGCTGACCGGCAACGCCGCGTACGGGGTCGTCTGTCTCACCGGTGTCTCACCCGTCGGGCACAAGATCTCGGTCGACGTCGGCACCGCGAACCGCGAGATGGTGCTCGAGAACGACGTGGTCGTCGGCTCCGTCAACGCCAACCTGGCCCACTACGCCGCGGCCGCCGAAGCGCTGGCCGCGGCCGACGCCGGCTGGCTGGCCCGCCTGATCACCCGCCGGCTCCCGCTGGCCGACTTCGCCCAGGCCCTGGACGCCCGCCCGGACGACATCAAGGTCGTCCTAGACCTGCAGTGAGCGGGCCGCCCCGACGCCGTCGCGCCCGGGCCCCGCCGCGGGGCGGCGCGCCGGCAGCGGGCTCAAACCGCCGGCGTCCGGAACCGACCGCGCTCTCGGCCCACACTCCGCAGCGATAACGTACGGCTCGGCCTCCGATTGGCACCCGGACGGGGCCCGTGGCGTGAACCGGTGGCCACCGTGCCCGCCGTGGCGGGATTGCTGCTGTCCGCCGACGGTGTCATCGAAGGCTCCACCGATGACGGCACCCGCCTCGGCGAAGAACTCTTCGTCGATCTCGCCACCCGCCTGGCCGTCACCGAAGACCCCGACCGATACTTCGACGCCCTGCTGGTCGAGAGCCGACACGCCGGCGCCAGACGGCACAGCGACGACATCCCGTGCCGCACCGGCAGTGGACCACAGGCCATCCACCGGCGGAGACAGTGCTCGACCCGCGCTGACCCTGACCTGCACATCGTGACCCGTCTGCGCTGGTGGGCAACTGAGGATCAGGCAGCGACGTCCAAGTGCCCGCGCATCTTGACCAGCGCCTTGGTGAGCAGCCGGGAGACGGGCATCTGGGAGATGCCGACCTGCTCGGCGATCTGCGACTGGGTCAGGTTGCCGTAGAACCGCAGCGTGACGATCTTCTGCTCCCGCACGTCCAGGGCCGCCATCGTCGGAGCTAGAGCGATGCGGGGCCTCCGCCAGCTCATACTCGTGATCCTCGCCGCCGAGCGTCTCGCCCAGTTCGGTGCTGCCGTCGGCGCTGACCGGGGTGGGCACCTGGCGGGTCGCCCTGCGGACCACGCCAGTTAGCAGGCGCAGACAACCATCGCAGTCGCCGTCCTCCGGCGAGTATGGCGATAGTTCGCGCAGTTGTCCGGACCGGTGTCGCGGGCGGGCCGGATCCCCGTCCCGCATCTATGACATTGTCACCTCGCAGCTTCGACGAGTGTGAAGGTCCTGGCAACCGGGTAGATCACGGCAGCGCCGGTGATCAGGTGGCCGGCGGCAGTGATCCCCGAAGCTTCAGGAGTTGGTTTTCAGATGGCTACGTCTACCCCCATGCACAACGACGTCACGCGAGGTGCCCACAACCGCCTGCGCGGTGAGGAGACCAAGCCGTCATTCAAGACCACCGAGCTGGTCGTTTACGTGCTCGCCGTGATCGGCGTGCTGATCGCGTCGTACGTGGTCGGCGATGGCGCCAAGAACGACGGCGGGGACTACTTCGCCGCGGACAAGGCGTGGTGGTACATCACCCTGCTGACCATCGGCTACACGATCAGCCGCGGCCTCGCGAAGTCGGGCAGCCGCAGCAGCGACGTCGACCCTCGCACCGACGCGCACACGCACTGACCCTCTGACGTGGCCCCGGCGAGCTCGGCCGACTCTCTGAGGATGGCCGCCGCCGGGGCCTCGCCGTGTTCTCGCCTCGGCCGCGCCACGAATGCGCTTCGTAACGGCACCAGCCCTCTCGCGCCTACTTGTGCCGTCGCAGCGCGCCTACGCTGATCGAATGGCGCGGCAAGACGGCGACGCAGAGGAAACAGCCGCCGCGTCATAGGACTCCCCCTATCCGTTCTGCGCCGGGAGAAGGATCGGATTCAGCTCGGTGAGCATCGCCATCAATCGATGAGCGCCGTGGCGGACTTGGTCATCCGCGTCCTTGGTCAACGCCTCACACTCGCGCACAGCGGCATCCCGGTCGCTGGCGAACACCCCCAACACTTCCACTACCGCTGCGTCGATCCAGTCGACGTGGTCAGGGTCGGCAGTACCAAGTGCTAAGGCGACCGTCGCGAGGCCAGTCTTGTCCCGACGCCGCAGCAGCGCCTCCGCCGTTACCCGGGTGACGAACGTATCCTCCGCGTCGAGTAGGAGGTCCAACAGCATTCCCCGGGCCTGAGGTACGTCGACCAAGCTCGCCAGACCGCGGCCTGCGTCAGCTCGGTCGCGGTAGTCGGAGCTTCCCGCAAGCTCAATCAGCGCAGCCACCGCACCGCGTCTCGCCTCGTTGCCCATGACCTCATCCTCCCGGGGCGCATGACCTCGCCTCCCGGCTAGCGTCTCACCGTCGTGTGCGCGGCAGTCACGAGACATCCTTTAGCCAGCCGTTGACAACGCGGCCGTCACAGTGACGCCGATCGCTCGAACGCCGCAAGGCCGAACCTCGACGTCGAGAGACGAACGCCGCAGGAATCTTCCCGCACCCGGTGCGCTACCTTGCTCCACGTGTCCATTCCAGACTCGGCCGCCGCGACATTCATCGTTGCGTACGATCCGGCCTGGCAGCGACAGGGGGAAGCTCTCGCCAGCGAGTTGCATGTCGCGCTGATGCCGCTGGCGCTTCGGGTGGATCACATCGGCAGCACTTCCATTCCGGGCATGGCAGCGAAGCCGGCGATCGATCTGCAGGTCAGTGTCGCCGACCTCGACGCCGCGGCGACCGCGTTCGATGGGCCACTGGCCGCCTTCGGGTTCTTCCGACGACCGTACGAGCAAGACCACGTACCGGCCGGTCGTGACGACCCGCCGCAGCGCTGGGCCAAGCGGTACTGGAATAAGCGGAACCCCGGTGAGCAGCAGGTCAATCTGCACTGCCGACTCGTCGGCTCGCCGAACGCGCGGCTTGCCCTGCTGTTTCGAGACTGGTTTCGATCCCACGCCCAGGCCGTGCCGGCGTATGCGCGGTTCAAGGGTGTTCTGGCCGCCGCCGTTGACGACGTGGACATCTACACGGACGTCAAAGACCCAGTGGTCGACCTCGTCGTGATTGTCGCGGAGGAGTGGGCGACTGCCACCGGCTGGTCCCCGGGACAGCGTTGACCGTCGGCGATCGAATGCTCGTTAGTTGGTGGGTGTCTCGCAACCTGTTCCGCAGGTAGCGTGATTTTGGCCTGCCGAGGCACATTTCTGCCGTTCTCATCACCGTACCGTGACGGTGATGAGAACGCGTGAAGCCGGGAGGTGATGTCCCTGTCTCATCCGATCGGCCCTAAGCCCCATCCGTCCTGACGCAGATCGGTTCCATGTTGGTGACCGTTGATGTCTGCGTAGTGACAGGACGACTTCAAGGCATCGCTCCTGAACGGCGGACTGGATTCAGGACCTACTTCGGGGAGCGGGCGTTCAGTGACTGGGGCGGTGTCCAGCCCAGCCAGCAAGGAGCAGACCGGCGACCACTAGGACGATATGGCCAGCCAGTTGAGCCCCGAAGCCGCCGGGTAGCCAGCCGAGCAAGCCAGCGTTGTCGTGGTCCACGAGTTGGCGCACCGTGCCTTGAGCTCCGTAGACCAGCAGAATCATGCCGACAACCAGCGTTGCTGTCCTCATGGCAAAGCCCCCCTATATTGGTACGACTGCACCAAATCTTATTGGTACGACCGTACCAGATCGATGGGAGCTTCGAATGCCTCGCCAGGTCGACCATGAGGCACGACGCCGCCACATCGCTGCTGCGGTATGGCGGCTGGCCGCATCCGGAGGGCTCGAAGACGCGACGATCCGGCGCGTCGCCGCGGAGGCGGGAGTACCCGCCCGACAGTTGCAGTACTACTTCGGCACCCGCGAGGACCTGCTACTCGGCGCTCTCGAGCTACTCAACCGCGACGGTGAAGCGGAGGCCCGGGAACGCGTCGCCGCGCTAGGCCCGGAGCCGGAACCTCGCGACATACTGCGCAGCGTCCTGCTCGAATTCCTCCCGCTCGACGAGAGCCGCCGACAACGGCACCTGGTGCACATGGCCTACTTCGTTCGGTTCATGACCGAGGATGCCCTACGCGATCGGATCCGCGACGCGCCGCCGGAGCTGGAGGATCTGATCGCCATGCTCCTGCCAGAGGGACGGCGCGACGAAGCGGACTTCCTGCTGGCGGGAACGACCGGTCTGCAGGGCCAAATGCTGCTCGGGCAGCTGAGCGCGGAGCGGGCGATCGAGCTGATCGATCACCAGCTCGACCGGCTCTTCGCGCCGGTGGATTGACCTGCGGATCAGGTCGGCGGCCAACTGCAGAGGCCGACTCATCGGTGCTGTTGCGATTTCGCGCCGAGTGTGACGCAGGTAGAGCATGCCATCTTGCGAAGCTCGCGCGGCCGCCGCTATCGCCTTCTAGTATTGGCAAATAGGGCGAAGGGTGGCCAATGGGATCCGAGCATGCCTTGCGGGCAGTCCTCGATAGCCTCGAAACGGTCGTGGTGGGGTGCGACGCCGAGGGTCGCGCCATGCTGTGCAATCAGGCTGCTCGGGACCCTCTTCGGCCCCTTGATCGACGACATGCCGGTCACCTCGTGGCTGGAACATCTCAACGTCACCGATACCCACGGTCGTCGCGTGCGCGGCGGAGATTCGCTCCTGGCGCGTGCGTTGGCCGGCGGCAAGATCGACGCCACTGAGGTGGTGTTCACTGACCCGGACGGGACCTGGCGATCCTTCAGAGTCCACGGCAATACCGTGCCGGACGACGGCCCGGTCGCCGCGGTCGTCGCTTTGCACGAGACCACCGTGCAGCGGCGCACCGCGCGGCTCAAGGACTGCGAGATGCGGGTCTCCGATCTGCTGGCCGAGCCCGAGCCGCCCGACACGGTGATCACGAACGTCGTGCGAGTGATCGGGGACATGCTCGACTGGGCGGCCACCGAGTTCTGGACCGTCGATCCGGTCGGGCAGGTGTTGCGCCGCGGACCCTGCTGGGCCGCGCACGGTCACCAACTGCCCTGCGATCTGCCCGACCAGCTCGGCGAGGGCGAAGGCGTCGCCGGCCGCGCATGGCGCACCACCGACCCTGCCTGGTCGGGTGACTTGCGCGCTGACGCCGACGCCGCGCGGCAGACCCATGACTGGGGCACCCTTCGCGGGGCCCTCGCCGTGCCC
Organism: Couchioplanes azureus; assembly: GCF_014648355.1. Lineage (GTDB taxonomy): Bacteria > Actinomycetota > Actinomycetes > Mycobacteriales > Micromonosporaceae > Actinoplanes > Actinoplanes azureus. Next base: position 93,185 of record NZ_BMQY01000009.1, on the reverse strand, counting down.
GTCCCCCAAGGCGGTGTCACTCTCGGGGTACTTGTCTGTTACAGCGGTCACTGCGAGACACCGGATGACACGCGCACCGCCGTGATGACCGGCATCGCGGCGCACATCGGCGAGTTCTTCTCCCGCCGCAAGGCTCAGCAGTACGCCGCCGAGCTGGATCAAACCCGCAACGAGTACATCGCGCTGGTCGGTCACGAGCTGCGCACCCCGTTGACCAGCATCCAGTCCTACACCGAAGTGATGCGTGCCGAGCCGGGCCTATCGGCTGAGGAGCGGGCGCCGATGCTCGAGGTGATGCACCGCAACGCCACCCGCGTGCACACGCTGATCTCGAAGCTGCTCGACGTTGCCGGTACCCGCTCCGGGCACATCAGCCTGGAGCCCGTCCCGGTCGACCTCGCCGCCTTGGCACACGAGGCCGCTGACCAGGCCGCAGCCGACTCGCCGGTAGCGGTGGCGGTCAACAGCCCACCGCAGGCGATGGTGCAGGGCGATCCGCACCGGCTCCGTGCGGTCATCGACGAACTGCTCACCAACGCCGTCACGTGGGCACCGGAAGACAGCACTGTCGGGCTGACAGTGCACGCCGATGAACACACCGCCGCGCTCGCGGTCACCAACACCGGCCCGCGCATTCCCGCCGAGGAACGCGACCGCATCTTCGAGCTGTTCATGCGCACCGCTGACGCCCACCAAAAGGGCGTACCCGGCACCGGGCTCGGTCTGACCTTCGCCCGGGCCGTGGTCGAACAACACGGCGGCACCATCGAAGTCAACGAACCCGACGAGGCGGCCACCACCTTCACCGTGCGACTACCCACCAAGCTGCGTCACCACGCAGCCGTTTCCTGACGCTTCCGGGGTGCGCGAGTGCTTGGGCCTCTCTGCCGGTCAGGTGCCGGCGGAGAGGCTCCAGAATGCTTGTTCGAACGTGGAGATCGGATTCGATACCGCCGTGCTGGACCCGCCACCACATCACGGCAACCGATCCTTCGCTACGAGGGTGAGGAAGGTGGCAGTAAACGTGGGAAGACGCAACGGACGGCAGCGGCGGGGCCCGTCCGGACCTGACGAGCGCGACCCCGTACCGGCCACGACGTCACCTCGGGGCACCGTCGGGCGGGCTTAGCTTGAGCGCGTGCGGCAACGTTGCGGTGCATCGCGTTGTCGTTGCTTTCGGCTGGTAGCGCGGGTGCAACGTTTCTACCTGCGGAAATGCAATGTGGACTGCTTGCCGCCCGGGTGGTGGCAGTGGACAGGATGAATGCGTATCCGACGCCTCGGGCCCACTCGGGCCGGGCGCCGGGTAGTGGTCCGGGCCCGGGACCTTCTCCGCAATTCCATTGTTCACGGAAGGAGTCCGTGTTGATCTGGCACAGAGCACGTGCGGTGTTCGCGCCGCCGAAAGCCGGACGGCACTACGAGGCGTTTCGTTCCCGGCCGGCCTCGCCGGTCCCCATCGCAACGCTCGGACCGGTGTCGCACCGTACGGTCGCTCCCCGCTGGGCGCGCCGGGTGGCCGCGGCCGCCCTGGTCGTCGCGACCGGAGGGACCGGTGCGGCGCTGGCGCTGGCGTCGCCGGGCCCGGTGGCGCATGCCGCCGTGGGTGAGCGCACCGTGATCACCTACAACATGCAGGGCGGTTCGTCGCAGGGCGAGTCGGCGTGGAGCACCGAGGTGGGCCACACGCTGTCCCCTGACAACAATCCGGGCGGCGCCGAGCTCGTCATGTCGCTGCAGGAAGCCGGCAGCGCCGACTGGGTGCCGGGCCGGCACACCGACACCCAGACACTCATCCCGGTCAACGGCGGTCCGGCTTTCACGATCCGTACGTACAGCGACTGGGAACAGCACCGCACGCCCTACACCATCTACTGGGTGCCGACCGACCCCAACGGCAACCGGGTGAACCTGGCGATCCTGGTCCCGTCCCGTCAGCGACCCCAGGGGCGGATGCTGGTCACCAGCCCGATGGGCGGCCGGCCGGCGTTCGGCATCAGGCTCGGCCAGACCTGGTACTTCACCGTGCACGGATTCACCGGCAGCGGCAACGACATGCCGCCTCTCCTGCGGGAGATCGCCGCCGCCGTGGGCTCCGCGCCGTGGCACGTGTTCGGCGACTTCAACGTGGATCCGGGCGTGTGGGACAACCCGGAACACCCGCACTTCGTCCTGCCCGCCGGGGCACAGGTCCAGCGCACCGAGACGTACACCCACTTCGGGCCGGAAGGTGACCTCGCGGAGCTCGACTACGGCATCACCTCCGGGGAGGCGCCGCCCGGATCACGGACCATCATCCCGCCGCAGATCCCCAACGGTACGGACCACGTGCCCGTCGCCTTCGGGATGAACCTGCGCGCCCGCGGGGAGCAGGAACCCACCATCGAACCCCCGCTGGGGCGGGAACACCCGGCCGACCCGGCGATCCCGGAACCGATCGGGCCGATCGGCCCGGTCTGGCCGAAGGAGCCCTGGCCCGACCTGCCGGAGGAGAAACCCGAACTGCCCGGGGATCCGGGCCTGTGCATCCCCCCGGCCAAGTCGACGCTGTGTGAAGAAATCGGCCACAAGCCGAATCCCCCTCAGCCGTGACATCTGAGTCCCGGTGAAGACAGTCCCGCCCGCCGCCGAGCTCACGCCGAGGCGGGCGGGACCCCCGGGCGAGCCGCACGCCCGGCCGGTCGACGAGCGGGCGATCGGTCCTCGCCCGGGCCATCCCGAGGCCGGCGGAGATCCGGCCCCCTGGCTGCGCGCCACCTCTTCTCGAACCGCGAAGGAGACTGCTGTGTGGATGCTCCACAGGACGTTTCCGGCGACACCCGCCGGAGAACGCCGTCCGCTGCCCCAGCCGTACGCCGGAGGACGCCATGCGGCGGCCGCGGGTGGACGCCATCGTGCCGCACCCGGCGCACCGGCGGCGCGGCCGTTCTCGTCGGCGCGCCCGCTACCGGTCTCGCACCGCCGCGCTCCCAGCCGGTGGGCCCGGGCCGCCGGCTGGGCGATCGCCCTCAGCATCCCGAGCCTCGCCGGCGCGATGGCCATGTATCCCGCGGACGCCGTCACCACGGCCCCCACCGTGGTGAGCTACAACCTGCACGGCGCCGCGACGAGCCCGCGCCCGCCGGCACCCGGTCCAGCGCCGTCAGCGTCCGGACCAGCACCATCGAGTCCCGCGCCCGACCCGGCACCGCCGACATCCGCACCGGCACCGTCGATGTCGGCCTCCCCGACATCCGCACCGGCACCGTCGATGTCGGCCTCCCCGACATCCGCACCGGCACCGTCGACGTCGGCCTCCGACCCGGCACCGTCAGCAACCGGAGCCGGGCCGTCTGCACCCGGACCGGCGCCTTCGGTGTCAGTGTCCGGCCAGGTGTCCGCGGCACCATCGGACGCATCGACGCCGGGCGAGACTTCCTGGGGTCGGAAGATCACCGCGCTGTTGCGTCAGCACAACCCGGGCGGCGGCTCGTTGGTGATGGCGTTGCAGGGAACCGGCCCCCTCACCGGCCTGAGTGACGTGGCCACCGCCTCGACCCCGGTCACCACAGTCGGTGGCCGCGAGGTCTTCACCTACCGTACGGGCACGCTCACCGTCGACGAAGTCAGCTATCGCGTCCACTGGCCGCTGGCCGGCGGGAACCGGCCGACGGGCCTGGCCCTGGTCCTGCCCGCGGCGCAACCCACCGACGGGTTCATGGTGGTCCCCCATCCCGAGGGCGACGGTTCCCGGCCGGCGTTCGGCGTACGGATCAGCGGCACCTGGCTCTTCACCCTGCACGCCACGGCCGGTGGCCGCGACGCTCCGGCCCTGCTGCGAGTCATCGCCGACGCCGCAGGCGAGGCGCCGTGGCGGGCCGTCGGTACCTTCGACGTGAACCCGCGGGCGTGGAACGATCCCCGCCATGCGCGGTTCGTGCTGCCCGTCGGGGCCGCCGTGCAGGCCAGCGGCCACTTCACCCACGTCACCGGCAGCGGCAACGCCCGGGAGATCGACTACGGCGTCGCCTCCAGCGCCACCGCGGCGCAGCCGTTCGCCGCACCCTGGCGCCCCTCGCCCGCCGGCAACCATGCACCCGTCATCTTCCCCGCCACCACAGCACCGGACGACGACCAGCCCGGGCAACCCCGCCCAGAGCCGTCCACTCCCGCCCCCTGCCTCGACCCGATCCCGCTGCCCCGACCCGAGCCCAGCGCTGGACCGATGGTCCCGCCCCGACCCGACCCCAGCGCCGGACCGATAATCCTGCCCGGACCCGACCAGCCCTCCACCGCTCCTCCCTCCGCATCCACTCAGGACGGTGGGGACGACTCCGGAAGCCCGCCGCGCGACTGCACACCAACCGCCTCTCCACAGTCACCGAGACCCTGAGATACAGCAGATGAGCAGGGAGCCGGATCTCCGCAGCTGGAGCGAACCGGTCGAGTCCTTCCTCGCGCCCGCATCACCGCGTCGCCCCACCCGGCGTCCGCAGCCGTGGCAACCGCACGCGGAGTCGTGACCTCCACAAGCGCACCCGCAGCGGCAGCGGCAACCGCGCTAGGCAACTGCACTTGGTGACCGCAATTGGCATTCGCACCTGGCAATCGCTCTCGGCGGCCGTCCGGCGCGGAGCGGCTCGGCGGTCGTCCGGCGCGGAGCGGCTCGGCGGCCGTCCGGCGCGGAGCGGCTCGGCGGCCGTCCGGCGCGGAGCGGCTCGGCGGCCGTCCGGCGCGGAGCGGCTCGGCGGGCGTCCGGCGCGGAGCGGCTCGGCGGCCGTCCGGCGCGGAGCGGCTCGGCGGGCGTCCGGCGCGGAGCGGCTCGGCGGTCGTCCGGCGCGGAGCGGCTCGGCGGGCGGGACGCCGTCAGTACACGACCTACCGATGGTCCGGCATCACCACTATGTTGATCCGTTGATGTCGATGTCATGGACTATCGCGAGAAAGGCCGGTATGGACAATCCAGGGCAGGCAACCACCCGGCGCAGCCTCAAACCGATCATCGACGGGCTCACCGACGAGCATCGGGCCCTGGTCGTACGGCTGCGCGCCCTGCGCGAAGCGTGCGGCACCAGCTCGGCACAGATCGGCCGCAAGGTGCACTGCTCCCCGGCGACCCTGAGCCGCTGGCTCAGCGGCGAGTCCTTTCCCGACGGCACGGCCGTACTCCGCTTCGCGCAGGTCTGCGCCGACACCGACCCCCAGACCACGCAGCTCCTGTGGAAGCGGGCGGCCGCCGGACGCGCCCAGCCCCCTGCGGAGACCGTCACCGTGAACCGGCCGACCCTCAGCACGCCGGGCGACATCCCGGCGCCGCCCGCCGAACCGCCGCCCGCCGAACCGCCGCCCGCCGAACCGCCGCCCGCCGAACCGCCGCCCGCCGAACCGCCGCCCGCCGAACCGCCGCCCGCCGAACCGCCGCCCGCCGTGCGCGCCGTTCCGGCCGCATCGGCATACGCCGCACCAGCACCCGCGGCGCCACCCGCACCCACCGCCGTCGCGGACAGTGTGAGCGGGCGGTTCGCTGCGATGTCGGACGCGCCGGGAACGGTGGGGGCGGCGGGAACCGTCGGCGAGGCGAGGGCCGGTGCGGCCGCGGCGAGGGCTGATGCAACCGCCGCGGGAGCTGATGCGGGCGCGGCGAGGGCTGATGCAACCGCACCCACCACGCCGCGTCGGCCCGCGCCGACACCCACGCCGGACAAGGCACGCCCACCGGCACCCGGATGGACGCCCGCCGCCACACCGCCCGCCGCCACACCGCCCGCCGCCACACCGATCCCCGCCACACCGATCCCCGCCACCCGCAGCGCAGCTCTCACCGCCGTACCGCTGGGCCGGCACCGCCGCACCGACCGTGCCAGGCGGTCGCGGCGTCCCTTGATAGCCGCCGTGACCTGCTTGAACGTGCTCGCCGCGGCCTTCATCGCCACCCGGCTCCTCGATGCCGACGAACCACCGTCCGCCGCCGCGACCCCTGCGCAAACCCTCGACGCACCGGCCTTCCCCGCAACGGCCCCGTCACAGGCAGGCTCGGCGTCGACGTCCGCCGCCGCCGTCACACCGCCCCCGGCGTCGGCTTCGCAGAACAGGCCGGCACCACCGGCAGCCACCGCCGCCCCGCCGCGTCCAGCTCCCACCAGCCCGCAACGCCCGGCCCCCACCGCCGTCAAGCTCGGCGCCACCGAGAAATCCACCACCTGGGAGCGGCCCGTCGTGGTGAAGAACCAGGTCACCGGCAAGGCACTGCACGTCCTGCAGGACAGCAACACGGTGGCGCAGCAATCCGTCACCGGGGAGCTCCGCCAACAATGGAAGCTGCACGCGGGTACGGAGGGCAGTCAGATCATCTCCATCGCGACCGGACAGTGCCTGAGCGTTCCCCCGCGGGAGAACGACACCCACGTCCTGCAACTGCGGCGCTGCGGCGGTACGCCCGTCGAGTACGAACACTGGCGGTTCCCCGGCGCTCCCACGGGCGGCATCGCGATGCAGAGCGAAGCCAGCGAGTACTGCGCGGGCGTGCAGAACCGGTCCACCGAGGACGGCATCGGGATCGTCCACAGCCCGTGCACGTGGGAACCCACCGACGACCAGGTCTGGTTCCTCGTCAACATCGCCTCCTGATCGGTGACGCAAAGTTTTCGGCCTCCGTTGACAGCAGGACGCGGCCGCCGCCGCGTTCCAGAGTTGGATCGCTGATCTTCGACCGAGGGAGCAGGCATGTCGGCACGCGAACAGAGCAGGTCCCGGTGGCGCCCGCGCGGCGTGGTCGTCGGGACCACCATGCTGGTCCTGGCCGTCGGCACGGGGGTGGCGGTGGCGGACGACCACGGTCCGGACCGGGCCCGGCCGGGTGCGGGTGTCGCGCGGGCCGCGGACCTGCAAGCTGCCGGACCGACCTCTCCGGCACCCCGGGCGCCGGACGCGGCCGTCGGGCGCTTCGCTCCGCCACCGGCGAACGCCGGCGTCGACTATCAGATCGGTACGCCGTACCCGCCGCCGGCCGGCGTCGACGTGGTGCTGCGCGACCACGGCGCCGCACCGGCGGCCGGCAAGTACAACGTCTGTTACGTCAACGGTTTCCAGACCCAGCCGGAGGACGCCGACTGGTGGCGCACCCGCCACCGTGACCTGCTGCTCACCCGCGACGGCCAGGAGGTGATCGACGAGGAGTGGGGCGAGATCCTGCTCGACATCTCCACGCCGGCCAAACGCTCGGCCCTGGCCGCCATCGTCAACGGCTGGATCGACGAGTGCGCGCGCAAGGGTTTCCAGGCGGTGGAGGTGGACAACCTCGACACCTTCACCCGCTCCGACGACCTGCTGACCGCCGACCACGCCACGGCGTACGGGAAGCTCCTGACCGACCACGCCCACGGCCGCGACCTCGCCGTCGGCCAGAAGAACGCCGCCGAGCTGGCGGCGCGGATGCGTCCGGCGACAGGCTTCGACTTCGCCATCGCCGAGGAGTGCGCCCACTGGGACGAGTGTCAGACGTACGTCGAGACGTACGGCGACCGGGTCATCGTGATCGAGTACACCGAGGATGACTTCGACGAGGCGTGCCGTGGCTTCGGCCGTACACTGTCGATCGTTCTACGGGACCGTCTCGTGACCGCACCGGGCTCGTCCGACTACGTGTACCGAGCCTGCTGACCGAGGGGCCGCAGCGTATGTCGAGGGGATTCGACGCCTTCGTGGTGGCCCGGGGACATGCGCTGCTGCGTTTCGCCCACGTCCTCTGCGGCGATTCGCACCTGGCCGAGGATCTCGTCCAGGAGGTGCTGGCCCGGGCGCACCGGCGCTGGGACCGGATCGAGGCCATGACGTTGCCCGAGGCGTACGTCCGCAAGGCGGTCGTGCGGGAATTCCTCTCCTGGCGCCGCCGCCGGTCCAGCACCGAGCGGACCATGGCCGAGCTGCCGGACCGGCCGCCGCTCACCGCCGACCCGGCGCACGAGCTGGCGGCCCGGGACGAGATGTGGACGTTGCTCGCCGGCCTCCCCCGGGCCCAGCGGGTCGTGCTGGTCCTGCGGTTCTATGCGGACATGACCGACGAGGAGATCGCCGTGACGTTGGATTGCGCCCCGTCGACCGTGCGGGCGCACGCTTCCCGTGCGTTGGGCCGGCTCCGCGCGGCGCTGGCCGACCGGGCCGGTAGCGGAAGCAGGGCGGGGGCACAGTGAGCGATATAGACCGCCGGGTGCGCGAGTCGCTGCACGAGCACGCCGAGCGTACGCCGGCCGCCTCGAGCCTCCTGGCCGACGTCCATCGCCGCTCCGCGCGGCTGGGCCGCCGCCGGCGTCTCACGGCGCTCGGGGCCGGACTGGCGGCGGTCCTCGCCGTCGCCGGGGTGGCCGGCACGGTGGCCTGGCCGGGCGGCGGAAGCCCGTCCCGGCTCGCCGCGCAACCTCCGCAGGACGTCCATGATCCTTCCGCGGGGTTGTCGCTGTCGCCGCCGTCCGCGGCTGACGTGCCCGTGTTTCCGTACCGGCCGGGGGTGACGCCGGCCGGTGGGCTGGCCCCGCCGGTCGTCTCGGTCGAGGCCGGGTGGATCGTCGCGTACTACGAGGCGAAGGACCCCGTGCGCGGCGCCGACGTCACGGTGAGCGTCGGTGCGGGCCGACCGCGCTTCGCCGCGCCGGCCGGCCCGGTGGGGGAGAGTCCGCACCGGCTGCGCGGCGACCGGACGGCCACCCTGCGCCGGGTCTCCGTGACGCCGGCCGCCCAGCTCAGCCTCTACTGGCAGGAGTCGCCGACCCGATGGGTACGGATCGACACCGACGACACGCTCACCGACGCGGAGCTGGTCAACTTCGCCAACCGGCTGCGGCCGGACACCGTTCCGGCGGCCGCGCCGTTCCGGCTCGACCTCGCACCGGCCGGCATGCCGGTGGACACCGTCACGACCTCCACGATGTCCTGGCGGCCCGCCGGCGGGACCGGCACCGACGCGGACCGGATCAGCTGCACGCTGATCGGCGCCCGACCGCTGACCGGGCCGACCACGCCGGTCGGGCGGTACCGGGGAACGCTGCGCCGCACCGCGGCCGACACGACGCTCACGGTCGCACTCGACGACCGGGGACAGTCGCTCGTCGTCCGGGTACCGGCGCGGTACCCGGTCGGCGACGCGGATCTGATCCGCTTCGCCGCCGGGGTGCACCCCACCGAGCAGGCCGCGTCAGCCGGCGACTGATCGCGCCGTGCCGGTCGATGCTCGTCGCGAGCGCCGTCTTGGCAGTCGAGGTGACGACCGCCGGCTCCGGCTCGTTCAGCGCCATGGGGGAAGACTCCGACCTCCTGCAGGTCGGCCTCAGCATGCTGTTCCGGCTACGCGGAGTCCTGGACCCCACCCAAGCCATCCCCGGCCTGAGTGCGTCGCTATCGGAGGCGATGGCGCTGCAGGAACTCCTGTCGTGCAGCGAGGCGACCCAATCCGAGCGGCCCGTCCACCCAGGATCATGCCCATCAAGGACGGCAGGTGACCGATGACGACATCGGCCGTTCGGGGACGAATCAAGCAAACAGGGACGCTTGAGACAGCCTGAGACCCTCCATGACCGGCATCAGTCCGCCATTTTCTGTGATCAGAGCCACCCGCAACCTTAACCTCTGGGTAGTCAAGTGCCCGCCCACTGCAACGGCATTTGTCACAGCGAGGTCACAAACCGGACACCGGGCGATATGCCAAACACGCACGGTTACAGGCGGCGGCCGACGGCCGCTCCGGAAATCGGATAGGCAAGAGGGGCTGGTGAGCGACCGCTCGCCGCTCGCACCGCCCGGATCATCGCCGAGCCCTGCCCCGGTCCCAGTGGTGCGACCACGAAGTACACGCACAACCACACAGGCATACGGGGCAGGGACGGGGGACCCATATCCGGTCCATCCCGGGTCGCAAGGCCCGGCGGACCTCGGGGTGAAGCCGCCTTTCCGGCGGCCGGGCACACCTTCCCGCCCGAACCCGACAGCTAACCTCGCAGGCGTGCCGGAGGGAATCTTCTACCGTGCACGAACGCAGTTCGAGCCGTGGCCGCCGCATGTCCGCCGGCACCGCAACCGTCGCACTGTCCCTGGGTCTCTGCCTCTGCGCCGGCCAACTGGTCGCGACGCCGGCAGCCTCCGCGGCATCCGCTTCCGCCGCCACGACGACGGTCGCCGCAGCCCCGGTGAAGCCGCGCATCTCCGCCTCGTACGACAAGCGCACGATCAGCCGAGGTACCAAGGTCCGAGTGACCACGACGGTGATCGACCCGAAGACCGGCAAGAAGCTGGTCGGCGGGTACGTACTCCTCCAGGGCAAGTACGGCAACAAGTGGAAGACCTGGCAGAAGCGGCGCAACACCTCCGGGGTCGTCGCCTTCAAGACCGGTCCCCATGTGACCAGGTTGTTCCGCACCACCTACGGCGCGGCAGCCACCAAGCCCATGAGGATCACCGTCAGGGCCGATGGCTCCAAGATTCTCGCCGAGGCCAGGAAGCACAACGGCGCGCCTTACGTGTTCGGCGCCGCGGGCCCCAGGCGCTTCGACTGCTCGGGTTACACGCAGTACGTCTACCGCAAGGCCATCGGCAAGAAGCTGCCGCACAAGGCGAACCTGCAGCAGAACTACGGCAAGGCCGTGAGCAAGAGCAACAAGAAGCCGGGCGACCTGATCGTCTTCCGTTCCGGCTCCTACGGCACCCACGTCGCCATCTACGCGGGCGGCGGCTACATGTGGGCCGCACCGAAGCCGGGTGGCTCCGTCAGCAAGCAGAAGGTCTACAGCAACAACTACGTCGTGCGCCGCCTGGTCTGATTTCTCGGCGCGGAGGTGCACAGGTGGGGGGCGCAACCGGTTCGGTGCGCCCCCACCTGCTCCGATGCCGCGTCAGACGAGCTGGCGCCGGGAATCTGAGGGGTCTCCTTCTCCTGCCAGCCGGGGTGCCGCTCCACGAACGCCGCCCACGGGTCGTCGGCCGGGCGCGGGCTCGCCCGGCTTGCAGCGGCGGGCCGGACGACGCCGTCGCTGTCGACGTCGGACAGTTTCTCGGGGTGGGAGGTGCGTGCGGCGACGAGCGCGGCGAGGGCGGTCGTGATGGGAACGCCGGCGATGAGCCCGATGGTGCCGACCGCGGCGCGGACGAGTTCCTGGGCGATGAGTTGTCCGGTGAGTAGTTCTCCGGCGGGTGTGTTACCGACGGCGAACAGCAGCATCAGCGGCAGCGACGCGCCGGCGTAGGCCAGCACGATGGTGTTGACGACCGAGGCGATGTGGGCGCGGCCGATGCGGGTCGCGGCGCCGTAGAGCTGCCGGAACCGGTACTTCGGGTTCGCGCGTGCCAGCTCCCTGACGGTCGCGGACCGGGTGACGGTCAGCAGCCACAGCTGCGTGGACCGCTGGAAATCCGAGATCGAGTAGGTGACGCCGCCGCCGTCGGGCTTCTGCAGCATCAGCAGCACGGCGTCGTCGCCAGCGGTGACCTGTACCGCGCCGGGACCGGCGGGGATGTCGGTCGTGACGGTGGTGCCCGTGTCCGGGCCGCTGGCCAGTTTCACGGTCACGGTCCCGCAGATCGCATTCGGGGCGACAGGAAAATCGTCTTCTGCTTCCGGCCCGGCGGGGCACGGCTGCGGCGACACGGCGAGGACCTGACCGTGGACCTGGGTCGGGCCACCAGGTGGTGTCGGAACGGCCGGGGTGTCGCAGGGCCAGAGCAGCACCATCGCGGCGACCGTGAAGCAGCTCCAGGCCCTGCCCAAGGGCGCCGACGTGGTACGGGTACGGGGTATGTTGGCGGCCATGGTGGAGAAGACGTCGGCGGGACAGCACGGCTACTCGGCGGAGAAGCAGGCGTTGCTGTCGCGGTTGCGCCGGGTGGAGGGCCAGATCCGCGGGCTTCAGCGCATGGTCGACGAGGACACGTACTGCATCGACGTACTGACCCAGATCTCGGCGGCGACGAAGGCGTTGCAGGCCGTCGCGGTGGGGCTGTTGGAGGACCATCTGCGCCATTGCGTCGTCCAGGCCGCGGCCGAGGGCAACGCCGACCAGAAGGTCAAAGAGGCCACGGCGGCGATCGCCCGGCTCGTGCGGTCCTGACTTTCTCCCGCGGAACCGGCCGGCGGCCCGCCCGAGACCAGATCGCCTCGGACGGGCCGGCGGTTACTGCACGGTGGTGAAGCGGCGCAGTCGCAGGCTGTTGGCCACGACGAACACCGAGGAGAACGCCATGGCGGCTCCGGCGATCATCGGGTTCAGCATGCCGGCGGCGGCCAGCGGCAGGGCGGCCACGTTGTAGGCGAAGGCCCAGAACAGGTTGCTCTTGATGATCCGCAGCGTGCGCCGCGACAGGCGGATCGCGTCGACCGCGGCCATCAGGTCACCGCGTACCAGGGTCAGGTCGGATGCCTCGATGGCGACGTCGGTGCCGGTGCCCATGGCGAGACCCAGATCGGCCTGGGCGAGCGCCGCCGCGTCGTTGACGCCGTCGCCCACCATGGCGACCGCCTTACCGTCGGCCTGCAGCCGTTTGACCACGTCGACCTTGTCGGCGGGCAGCACGTCGGCGAAGACCTGCTCGATGCCGACCTCGTCGGCCACGGCTCGGGCGACGGTGGCGTTGTCACCGGTCAGCAGGACCGGGGTGAGCCCCAGACGCCGCAGCGCCGCGACGGCGTCGCGGCTGGTCGCCTTGACGACGTCGGCGACCGCGAGGGCACCGCGGGCGGTGCCGTCCCAGCCGGCGACGATGGCGGTTCGCCCGCCCTGCTGCGCCGCGGCGAGCGCCTGCTCGACCTGCGCGGGTACGTCGAGGCCGGCCTGGCGCAGCAGCGCGGGACGTCCCACGACCACCTCGTGGCCGTCGACGGTGCCGCGCACGCCGAGCCCTTCGGTGTTGGCGAAGTTCGCGACGGGCGGCAGATCGCCGGCGATGTCGGCGGCGCCGCGGGCGACGGCCTGCGCGATGGGGTGCTCGGAGGCGGCCTCGACCGCGCCGGCCAGGCGCAGCAGCTGCTCGCGGTCCTGACCGTCGGCCGGTGTGACCTCGACGAGGGTCATCCGGCCGGTGGTGACGGTGCCGGTCTTGTCGAGCACCACCGTGTCGACGGTGCGGGTGGATTCGAGTACCTCGGGGCCCTTGATGAGGATGCCGAGCTGGGCGCCGCGGCCGGTGCCGACCAGCAGCGCCGTCGGGGTGGCCAGGCCGAGCGCGCACGGGCAGGCGATGATCAGTACGGCGACCGCGGCGGTGAACGCGGCGGTCCAGCCGCCGCCGGTGCCGACCCACCAGCCCAGCGTCGCCACGGCGAGCGCGATGACGATCGGCACGAACACTCCGGAGATCCGGTCGGCCAGGCGTTGCACGGCGGCCTTGCCGGTCTGGGCCTGCTCGACGAGCGTGGCCATCTGTGCCAGCTGGGTGTCGGCGCCGACGCGGGTAGCCCGCACGATCAACCGGCCGCCCGCGTTGACCGTCGCGCCGGTGACGGTGTCGCCCGCTCGCACCTCGACCGGCACGGATTCCCCGGTCAGCATGCTCGCGTCGACCGCGGAGCTGCCGTCCTCGACGATGCCGTCGGTGGCGATCTTCTCCCCCGGCCGCACCACGAACCGGTCCCCGACGGCCAGCTCGGTGATCGGGATGCGCCGCTCGGCGCCGTCGCGCAGCACGGTCACGTCCTTCGCGCCGAGTTCGAGCAGGGCCCGTAGGGCGGCCCCGGCGCGGCGCTTGGAACGGGCCTCGAAGTAACGGCCGGCGAGGATGAACGTGGTGACGCCCGCGGCGGCCTCGAGGTAGATGGCGCCGGCGCCGTCGGTACGGCCGATCGCGAGCTCGAACGGGTGGGTCATGCCGGGCGTGCCGGCGGTGCCGAAGAACAGCGCCCACAGCGACCAGCCGAACGCGGCCAGGGTGCCCATCGAGATGAGGGTGTCCATGGTCGCGGCGCCGTGGCGCAGGTTCGTCCAGGCCGCCGTGTGGAACGGCAGCCCGCCGTAGACGACCACGGGTGCGGCGAGGGTGAGCGACAGCCATTGCCAGTAGGTGAACTGCCAGGCCGGGACCATGGCCAGCGCCACCACCGGGACGCTGAGCACGATCGCGACCCACAGCCGGGTCCGCAGGGCGCGCAGCTCGTCGACCGGTGGCGCCTGCTCGGCCGGATCATCGCCGGCCGAGCGCGGCGGCGCCGGGACGGCGGCGGTGTAGCCGGTCTTCTCGACCGTGGCGATCAGATCGTCCGGGGTCACCTGGTCGGCGTAGCGGACGGTGGCCTTCTCGGTGGCGTAGTTGACCGTGGCGGTGACGCCGTCCATGCGGTTGAGCTTCTTCTCGATCCGCGACGCGCAGGAGGCACAGGTCATCCCGCCGATCGACAGCTCGATCTGGTGCGGGGCCGTGGGCAACGGCTTGGCGACAGAGGCCATGACTGCTCTCCTTACCCGTGGGTGTGGCTGTCATCGCCGTGACTCGGCGACGGTTGCGGCGACGCGGTGCCCGTCGGCGGCGGCGCGGCGGCTTGCCGTCCGGGCGCTGCGGCGACGGCGGTGAACTCGGCGGTACGCACCTTCCCGGCGTGCTGGAAGTCCAGGTACAGGCGGTACGCGCCGGCCGAGGGGACTTCGGCGGAGAAGCTGATCTGCGGCCCGGCGGCGGTCCGGCCGTCGCCCGGTGCACCGTCCGGGTGGACGTGCAGGTATGCCAGATCGCCGTCGCGTAGCGCCACCAGGTGCCCGTACGCGCCGAGGTAGGGCTGCAGGTCGGTGACCGGGCTGCCGTCCTTGCTGACCGACAGGGTCAGCTTGGAGGAGGTGCCCGGGACGAGGGTGCCGTTGAGGGTCACGGTGTAGCCGTCGACCGTGGCGCTCGCCGCCGGGGCGGGCAGCGCGGCAGGGCGGTAGTGGCCCGGTGCGGCGACGTCGACGCCCAAGGTGAGTCCTTCGGCCCGGCCGGCCGGTTGGAAGTCGGCGAACGCCCGGTACTGCCCGGGCGCGGCCACGGCGAGCGGGACGCTCCAGGTGCCGTCCGCGGCGAGGCTGGGGTGCACGTGCTGGAAGCCGGACAGGTCGCGGCGCACCACGATCAGGTGCAGGTCCTTGTCGTGGCTGGTGGTGTAGCGGGTCACCGGGGTGCCGTCGGGGCCGGTGATCTGGAACCGGAACGGCTGAGGGGCGCCGGTGGCGAGGGTGGCGGTCAGCGGGGTGAGCCGGTAGCCGTCCTGGGTGACTTGCAGGCCCGCCGGCAGATGCGTGGAGGCACCGGGGGTCTGTTCGGTGCTGTTGCTGTCGTGGCCGGCGGTGTGGGCGGCGGTCGTGGCCCGGGTCGGGCCGACCGCGTGGCCGAGCCCGAGGGCGGCCGTGAACACGGCCGCCAGCCCGAGCGTGAAACCGCTCACCTTGACGGTGGTGCGCATGACTACCTCGCAAGTTCGTAGCCGGCCTCGTCGACCGCGGCCGCTACGGCGGCGTCGTCGACGGGCTGGTCGCTGGTGACGGTGACGGCGCCGCTGGCCAGGTCGACCTGGACGTCGGTCACGCCGGGGATCTGCTTGATCTCGGAACTGACCGAGTTGACGCAGTGCCCGCAGGTCATACCGGTCACCGTGTACGTCGTCGTCGCCATGGCGAACTCCTCCTCGAACGGTCGGGTGTGCGGACGCCTGTGCCCGCCCACCAACGACTGTACCCATACCCCCTAGGGGTATGAAGTGTTGAGAGGGTGAGTCGCACCTCAGCGCAGGAGTTCTCAGAGAAGGCGGCTCGGGCGTGATGCGCGAGTCGATACGGCGCAAACGTGCGGCGTCAGGAAAGGTTCGGTCGTGCCACACGGCGGCTCACCATCCGGTCGCCGCATTCGAGATCAGTGCAAGTCGCGACTCCGCACGGACGGCTCACCGCAGGAACTCGGCAGCTCTGCGAGGACGAACTGCCGTTTGCTGCCTTACGCGCGTGTGCCGGGCGCCTGCGCGGCGCCCAGCACACGCGCCTCACCGGTCAGAGTCGCTCGAGGATCTTCTTCATCGTGGCGATCTCCGCCTGCTGGTCCGTGATGATCTTCTGGGCGAGGGCCTTGGCTTCGGGGTTGGACCCCTGCGCCGTTTCCTGCTGAGACATCTCCACGGCGCCCTCGTGGTGGGCGATCATCATGGTGAGGAACTGCTTGTCGAAAGCCGCTCCCTTGGCGTCCCTCATCTTCGCCATGTCCTTCTCGGACATCATGCCGGGCATCGAGCTGTGGTCCGTGCCGTGCCCGCCCATGCTGGGCAGGGCGGTGGGCTTGCCCCAGGCGGTCAACCACTGGGTCATGGTGTCGATCTCGGGCTGCTGGGCTGCCATGACCTTGGTCGCGAGGTCCTTGACCTCGGCGTCGGCGGCGCGACCGTCGGCCATCTCGGCCATCTCGATCGCCTGCCGGTGGTGTTCGATCATCGACTGGGCGAACGTCACGTCCGCGTCGTTGGACGTCGACGCACCGGCCGAAGCGCTGACCGGAGCGCTGCTGGTCGCGGTCATGCCGCCGTGGTTCATCCCCGAGTCGGAGGAGGTACTGTCGCCGCCGCAGGCGGACAGGACCAGGGTGGCGGTGACAGCGGCGCCGGCGAGCAGGCTGCGACGCAGGACAACGGAAGACAGGGCAGAAGTGCTCATCATGGGTGAATGACCTTTCAGAAACGGTAACGATGGTGCGCGTGAACGTCTCAGGGCGCCGGCATGGGCGCGCGCCGAGGGCGTTCTATATGCGCAGCACCGCCACCGAAGCCACGGTCAATCCCCAGCGCCGTCGCGGCGGCGGCCTCGGCCCGCCCAGCACGGACAGTCGCCGGCGGCCCGCCCCCACGGCGCCGCCCGCCGCGAACAGCAAGAGTGCCGCCAGAAGCATGACCACGCCGAAGCCGCCGAGCACCGCCAGGCACACCGCCCAGCCGCTCATGCCGCCATGGCCCGGCCCGCCGCCGCAATGACCCTCCGGGCAGTGTCCGCCGGGCGCGCCGACCATCTCGGCGACAGCCGCAGGGAAGGCACCTGACCCCATGGCGGGCCCGGTGACGGCCATGGCGACCGCAGGGTCGTGGCTGTCCACGTGTGGGTCAGCGTGGCCGAGCGTGTGCATGGTCGCCAGCCCGAAAACGGTGCAGAACAGCAGCAGCCACCGGACGGCACGCCCGACGCCTGGTGCTCCTGCGCTGGTCACGGCCTCCACGCTAGCGCGCCCGCCGGCCAGCGGCGCAGGCATCCCCGGCCCGGGGTGCCGGGTCGTGAACGGTCACGGGCGCAGCCCGGACAAGGTCACCGCAACCAGGCGATGGACCGCCTCCTCGGCCATGCCGGTGCAGGCGCTGAGGGCGTGCAGGCAGTAGGCGGCCAGTTCCGTGGCGGGCACATCGGTACGCACGTCTGCAGTACGCGCGGCGTCGTCGATGAGTTCAACGACGAAGTCGTGCAAATGCCGATGAGCCTCGACTGCGTGACTGTCGCGGTGCAGTCCGGCGGCGAGGTCCCCGACCGGGTGATCGCGACGCAGCAGGGCGTACGTCAGCAGGACGGCACGCAACCTGTCCCCGGGGTCCTTCTCGCCGGCGCGAGCCTCGGCCAGCTGGTGCAGATGGCGGTGAATCTGCCGCTCGTGCCAAGCGACCAACACGGCGTCCACGTCCGGGAAGTACTTGTACAGCGTGGCTCGTCCGATCCCGGTCGTCTGCGCGATCTGCGACATCGTCACCGACGCGAGCCCTCGCTCGGCAACGAGCCGCTGCGCGGCATCCAGTGTCGCGTCGCGCACCGCGCGCCGGTGCGCCTCGATGGTGTCGTTCCACAACCGGGGGGCCACGCCGCCACCATACGACACACCGGTCAGGGTACGACACATCGTCATTGACAGAGACAGGCTGTCTCGATAAAGCTGTGCCGGATGTCCGCATCTCTCCCAGACACGGAGAAGGTCATGGCCAAGCGCTCAGACGACCATCGTGATGGCGACCCCGCCTCCGAGCGGATGCCACGGTGGGTCCGAGTCCTGCTCGTCGTGGTGGGGGTGCTGGTGCTCGCCGTGGTCGCCCATCAAATCTTCGGCGGCGGACAGCATGGGCCGAATCGGCATGTGCCGGCCGGTGGGCTCGGCGCCGTACTGCTGATGGGGCCGCTCGGATGATGCTGCCGCCGGCCGGCCGGCGGGCGGCGTTGACCGCCCACGTGCTGTCCTCGGTGGGCTGGTTCGGGGCGGTCGTGGTGTTTCTCGTATTCGCGATCGCCGGTGTGCGCGAACGCGATCAGGCGATGGCCCGCGCCGCCTATGTGGCGATGGACGTGTCGGTGCGCTACGCGATCGTCCCGCTAGCCTTCGCCTCGCTGATCACGGGGCTGGTCTCGTCGCTGGGCACCACGTGGGGCCTGTTTCGCCATTACTGGGTGCTGGTGAAGTTCCTGCTGGTCGTGGTGGCCACGCTCGTGTTGCTGCTGCAACTGACGCCGATCGGCTATCTGGCTGACCTTTCCATCAGCGCGGGTCTCACGTCCGGACAGTTGCGCGAGGCGCGGTTCTCACTGGTGGTGCACGCCGGCGGCGGTCTCGCGGTACTGCTGGTGGCAACCGTTCTCGCCGTTGACAAGCCCCGTGGGATGACCACGTACGGTCGCCGGCGAGCGCAGGCGACGGCCAGGCAACGCGCGGGGGCCAGCCAACCTTGATGCGAACGCCGCCGAGTCCGGTCAGGATTCACCGACGGGCAGCCGGCATCCCGCACAGGGGCGCGGATTCTGGAAGAACCCGCGCCCCTACCCCAGTAGCCGTCGACTACTGCTGCTGCGGATTGAGGTGCACCCGACGCAGCAGTTGCGCGTTAAGTGCCACGACGATCGTCGACGCTGACATGAGCACCGCGCCGATCGCCGGGCTCAGCGTGACGCCGGCCCAGGCCAGCACACCGGCCGCGAGCGGGATGGCGATCACGTTGTAGCCGGCCGCCCAGGCGAGATTCTGGATCATCTTGCGGTACGACGCCTTCGACAGCCGGATCACGCTGGTCACCGCGCGCGGGTCCGAGGAGGCCAGCACCACGCCCGCCGACTCGATCGCCACGTCGGTGCCGGCGCCGATGGCCAGACCGACGTCGGCGCGCGCCAGCGCCGGAGCGTCGTTGACGCCGTCGCCGACCATCGCCACGGTCAGTCCACGTGCTTGCAGCTCGGCGACCGCCTGGTCCTTGTCCGCGGGCAGCACATCGGCGAAGACCTCGTCCACGCCGGGCCGGAACCCCAGGTCGGCCGCGACGGCCTCGGCGACCGGCCGGGCGTCACCGGTGATCATCACGATCTTCTGGACGCCGTGACCGCGCAGCTGCTCGATCGCCTGCCGCGCCTCCGGCCGGATCTCGTCCTCGAGCGCGAACGCGCCGATCACCTCCGGGCCGCCCGTGCTGGGCAGTCGCACCAGGTGCAGCACGGCCGCACCACGCGCCGACCACTGCTTCGCAGTCTGCGCGAGACTGTCGGGCACGGCGGCGTTGAGCTCGCGCAGCAGTGCCGGGCCGCCCACCGCGTACGTCGTACCGTCCACGACCGCCTGCACTCCCCTGCCGGTCAGCGACCGGAAGTCGGTGGCCGTCGCCCGCGGAGCGCGCTCACGGGCGACCGCGACCAGTGCCCGGGCCAGGGGGTGTTCGCTGTCCGCCTCCACCGCTCCGGCGATGCGCAACACGTCCTGCTCGGTGCTGCCGTCCGCGGCTGCCAGTGCGGTGACCGTGTGGGCGCCCTTGGTCAGGGTGCCGGTCTTGTCGAACAGCACCGCGTCCACGGTACGCATACGCTCCAGGGCGAGGCGGTCCTTGACCAGGATGCCGGCCTTGGCCGACAAAGCGGTGGACAACGCGATCACGAGCGGGATCGCCAGGCCGAGCGCGTGGGGGCAGGCGATCACCAAGACCGTCACGGTACGCACCACCGACTGGTCGAGGTCGCCGAGCGCCCACCACACGGCGAACGTGATTACGGCGGCAGCCGCCGCGATGTAGAACAGCATCGCCGCGAACCGGTCCGCCAGCACCTGCGCCCGCCCGCTCGATGCCTGGGCCTGGGCGACGAGCCGACCGATCCCCGCCAGAGCGGTGTCCTCCCCCACCGCATCGACCTGTACGCGCACCGCCGAGTCGGTGGCCACGGTGCCGGCGACCACCCGGTCGCCCACCGATCGCGCAACCGGCCGCGACTCTCCGGTGATCATCGATTCGTCGAACTCGGCCGAACCGTCCACGATGCGACCGTCGGCGGGCACCCGGCCGCCGGAGCGCACCAGCACCATGTCTGCGACCCGCAGCTCGGTGACCGGCACCCGCTCGACCTCACCGCCGCCGCCGAGGCGTTCCGCGTCGTCGGGAAGCAGCGCCGCCAGCGCGGCCAGGGCCCCCTGCGCCTGGCCGATCGCCTTCATCTCCTGCCAGTGGCCCAGCAGCATGATGGTCACCAGCCCGGCCAGCTCCCACCAGAAATCGAGATCGAACGCGCCCAGACTGGTGGCCAGCGACGCCACATAGGCGACCGTGATCGCCATCGAGATCAGCAGCATCATGCCCGGAGCCCGGTCACGGACCTCGCGCACTCCACCGACCAGGAACGGCCAGCCACCGTAGAAGAAGACGACCGTGCCCAGGACCGGACCGACCAGGTTCATGCCGGGGAAGCCGATCCGGTAGCCGAACCACTCCATCACCATGTGGCTGGTCAGCACGATCGGCACCGTCAGCAGGAGGCTGAGCCGGAACTTGCGCCGGAACATCTCGGGGTCATGACCGGCGTGCTTGTCGTGACCGCCGTGCGCGCCATGCGCCATGTGCCCGTGACCGGTGGCCGCACCACTGTGATCGGCATGGTCATGGGCGGTCATCACGCCGGCGCCGTGGCCTCGGTGCTCACTTTGCGCGCCGACGGACCGGGTGGCCGTGGCGCTGTGGTGCGGGTGGCCCGTCACAGGCGGACGGGACATGTCCTCGCTGTCGTTGGAACTCATTCCCATCACCTCTCCCAGTACCCAACATATACCCCCGGGGGGTATCCAGCAAGACTCGAGGCGTTGTTGCTCCAGTCACGGACCATCTGCGAGGAGACGGCCGCCGGGACGCCAGACGAAGCGGCCGAGATTTTCCGCTGGCAGAGCCCTGCAGGCGGCGCGTTGGCGCAACCAGCGACGTTGTCTGACGCGCGCCGGCACATCACCGCTGCCCTGGCGGCACGTGCGCGCGCCAAACGCCTCCCCTACGCCCAGATCGACTCCGCGACAGGGCAGTTCATCGGCACGACATCCTTCGCTTCGAGACACTGCACGCGGTGCGCGTGGTCCTGGTCACCGACATTCGCAACCAGCGGGCTCAGAACGCCATCGAACGCCTCGGCGCAGTGCGGGAAGGCGTACTACGAAAGCACCGCCGTCGCGCTGACGGCTCGTGGCGCGACACAGCGATCTATTCAATCCTGGACGATGACTGGATCAGGGTAAAGCGCGACTCGAACGAGCCTCCGGCCACACAAGGGTGTAGTCCCCGCCACAGGATCGCTGACCCACCACACTTCCCGCGACAGAACCCTCCGGTTGGCCGCGCTCGGGCGGTTTGAAGTGGCCCCACCGGTACTCGATGGAGTAGCGGTGTGATCTGGCCTCATCCGGAAAGCCGGTGCGAGGATCGACGGATTGTATTCGAAGGCGCCCGGGTGACCCGTTCGCTGGGTGGAGGTGTCATGCCGATCCGAGCCAGGGATGGCCCTCGTCCAGTCGATGTCCAGTTAGGGTCCAGTCGGTGCAGCCTTAATAGAGGGCATCACATTCACCTCGCATTACCGGAGGAACTGAGATGAAGCGCATTCTGGCCGCAATGCTCGCTACAGTCGCCGGGGGGATCGCTCTGCTGGCTACCAGCGGCGCCGCGGCGGTCGCCATCTCCCCTGATGCGACCCAGCAGAAGATCGATAAACTATTGGCCCAGCATCCCGACGCCATTCAGACCAGCAGGAACACTGTCTCCTGGCAGCAGGGCGACGTCGTTCTGACCTTGGCACGCACGAACATCGAGGGAGTCCAGACAGCGGATGCGGCGCCCTGCCCGGACGGCCGGTTCTGCCTGTACGCGGACGCCAACTTCGGCGGCGATTCCGTATCGTTCCGGGACAGGCTGTGCGACAACCGCATCATCAACCTACCCTCGTTCAATTTCAACGACATAACCTCGTCCTGGGCCAACAATACCGACTTCGACGTCGACGTCTGGTCGGACGTCGGAGCCGGCGGCCCTCGTCTCTTCCAGATGTTCACCTTGACCGAAAGTTCGGGACTGCCCAAGAACATCAACGACAGGGCCTCCAGTCTGAACTGCTTCTAGCAATTCATCCCTCTCGCCATGGTGGCCCTGCGAGGCGCCGGGCCACCATCGTGCGTTGCCGAAATTGCCAGCGGATACGGAGATGCAGCCTGTTTCGAACCCGCAGATCGACGCCGGAACCACCTAGGCCTGACGAGCCGTCGGCTGGCCAAGGGCCACAGCCCGTACGCGGCACCAGCGTCCATGTCAGCCGCCGGGTCCGCTCGTCGGTGCCGTCCCACCGAGAACCTGCAGGCGCCGGCCGTACTCCTCCTCGTCGATGTCCCCGCGGGCGAACCGCTCGGCGAGGGTCTGCTGCGGCGTCGGTCCATGCACGACAGGCTCGCTGCGCTGGGCACCGCCGCTGGTGTAGCGGATCAGAGCGACGATGCCGACGATCACCAGCGCCCAGAACAGCAGGCTGCTCATGGCCATGAGGACCATGCCCCAACCACCCATGCCGTTGCCGAAGTACATCATCGTGCCCTCCTTGGTCACCGGTCCTGCGGGCTACGCGGACGACGGGTTCTGGGGGCTTCGTCGGGTGTGCGGTCGCGCTGCTCGGCGCCGTGGGCGCCATGCATGCCCGCCATCATGGCCATCATCATCAGGGGGCAGGCCAGCACCAACGCCCCGACCACCAGCGTGTTCGCCGGCACGCCGAGAGCGATGAGTCCGACGGCGAGGAGCGCCACGGCGATCGCGTACAGACCCAGTCTCATGACATTCCCCTTCCGCTCGGGACACCTCCACCCTGCTCCGGGCAACCGGGGGGCGGGTACCGGCCAACGGCACTTGACGAGGACCGAAGGTCCCTACCGCCGCAGGGATGGGAAGCAGGCTGATGAAGACCGCCGGGAGAACCCCCGGCCGCCGAGCCCGCTAGAGAACTCGGCAGGCACCTCGGCCGGACCCATGCAGCTCGATGCCGACTCCGGGCGGTACATCCGCGAGCGTGGCGACCTGGTGCAGGTGGTGCACGCCCGGCGACAGCCGGGCGCCCAGACGAGCCGCGGTGACGGCGAGGATGGCCGTGGCGTGCGACTGGCCGCGTCCGACGGCCCAGCGCAGGGCGCCGGCGTCGGTGCGGGCCAATGCCAGCCAGGCATCGGTGCCGGGTAGGTGCAGGCCGCGAGGAGCTCGGGCCGCGCCGGGAATCCACGTCAGCAAGGCCAGGGCCGCCATGGCAGTGCGCGAGTCGACGCCGAAGTAGGTGCGTACCGGCACGCCGAGGTCGCGGGTGAGGATGTGCTGGTCGCTGAAGTCGGCGCGATAGAGGCGGCGGCGCCCGCGGTTGGGCAGGTCGAAGGTGCGGGGCCGGGTGTAGTTGCGCACCCGCACACCGGCGGCATCGGTGAAGGTGCGCCCGAGCAGGCGGTAGGACCAGGCGGTAGCTGCGGCGCCGTGCCGCTCTCCCGCGCCGAGGACCACCGCGATGTCCACCGGCGCGGGCCCGTCGGCGCATACCGCGGCGGCAAGGAGGTTGGTCAGACCCGGGGCGAGGCCCACGCTGAGGATGATCGGCCTGGCGGGCGCGAGGCCCTGCAACGCCGCGACGTAGCCGGTGGTGGCGGTGATGTCGACGAACGCCGCCCCGCACTCGGTGGCGACCACCGCGAGAGCCGGATCCTCGGTGCCAGCGGCGTTGACCACCACGTCGATGCCGGTCAGCGCCGCACGGTAGGTGGTCACGTCGCTGAGGTCGACGACCCGGTCGGCGCGGGCGGGGTCACGGCCTGCGACGACGGCCTGTTCTCCGGCCGCGCGCAGCTCGGCGACGATCCGGGCGCCGACGGCGCCGTACCCGCCCAGGACCAGAATTCTCATCGGACACCTGCCGCGGCGGGCACCTCGGCGCGGGTGAACAGCAACCCAGCAGACGTACGCGGCAGCGAGCCGTACGCGGCGGCGGCGAGCCGTCGCCATGGGGCGATCCGGGCGTCGTAGATCCAGATGCGGCCGGTGGGCCGGATCACCCGACGCATTTCGCGCACCGCTCCCGGCACGTCGGTCCAGTGATGGAAGCTGACGCTCGACACGACGAGATCCACGCTCGCGTCGTCGAGGGGCAGGGCCGCCACATCGGCCCGGTCCACCCGCACCCGCTGCCCGAGTCCGGCGTTCGCAGCGCGCCGGTTCGCCACCTCGACCATGCTCGGCGAGACGTCGACGGCGAGCACCGTGAGGTCCGGCCGGGATGCGGCGAGGGCGACGGCGAGGCGTCCGGGTCCGGCACCGACGTCGAGTACCACTCCCCCGGTCGGCGCGGCCGCGGCAGCGTCGGCCAGCACGCGAGCGTGCAAGCGGCCGAAGACGGCACGGGTGAACCGGTCGTAGCCGTGGCCGTGGTGATCGAACAGGTACTGCATGCCGTCCATGGCTGCGCGCATGACGCACTC
Source organism: Couchioplanes azureus (assembly GCF_014648355.1). Classification (GTDB taxonomy): domain Bacteria; phylum Actinomycetota; class Actinomycetes; order Mycobacteriales; family Micromonosporaceae; genus Actinoplanes; species Actinoplanes azureus. The sequence continues at coordinate 68,477 of NZ_BMQY01000009.1, read as the reverse complement.
CCCTGAGTTGTATTGTGCAACTGTCCGGCGAGCCTAGCCGGTCATAGTTGCATGACACAACTGTGAGGGTGACCATGAAGGAAGACTCCGACGTCCTGCAGGTCGGCCTCAGCATGCTGTTCCGGCTACGCGGAGTCCTGGACCCCACCCAAGCCATCCCCGGCCTGAGTGCGTCGCTATCGGAGGCGATGGCGCTGCAGGAACTCCTGTCGCGCAGCGAGGCGACCCAATCCGAGCTGGGCTCCCATCTGGGACTGGAGAAAAGCACCGTCAGCCGGCTCATCGACGCGATGGCCAGCAAAGGGTGGGTCATCAAGGAACGCGACGCGAACAACCGCCGCTATCACAAGGTAAGACTCACCGATCCAGGCCGCCGCACCGCGCTGGAACTCGCCGACGCCATGGGCCGCAGGCACGAACGCATCCTGGCCAGCCTGTCGGAGGCCGAGCGGCACGCCGTGGCCGTGGGACTGCCCGCGCTGGGCCGGGCGATGGCGGCCGAACTCGACCGCGCACGACGCACGCCGACCGAGCTCGCGCCGTGACGCCAAATACCCCTGCAATCCCTCCAACGGCAAAATCGGCCGCACCGCTTTGCCGATGCTCCCATCGCCGTCAGCACCCTGGCCCTCGGCGCCGGACCAGGAGTTCAGGCCGATGGCGCGGCCCGGGGTCGAGCTCGCCCACAACGCTGTAGCCGCGAGGCAAGGACGGCAGCCCGCAGTGCCTCGTGGCCGTGAGGGCTGGCCGCCTGAAGGACAAGCTGACCGGTCGCGGCACGCATGGACCGGCGACCACCGTTCGGCTCCGGTACGGATACCTGATTGCAACGGTGCCGCGCTCGACTGGACCGATGACTACCGGCCAACGTAGGCCGCCCCTTCACCTGTGGTGGCTACTGGGCGGCACCTTCGCCGTCGTCGCGTACTACCTGCTGCCACTCGCCGGCGCTTCCCCGGCCGGCCAGGGTGCCTGGTACTGCGTGATCAGCTCCGGCTCGGCGGCCGCCGTCCTGGCCGGGCAGCGCATGCACCGGCCGCAGGCGCGGGCAGCATGGTGGCTGCTCGGCGCCGGGCAGATCATGTTCACCACGGGCGACATCGCGTACACCGTGATCACGACCAACGACCCGAGCGCAAGCTACCCCGTCGTCGCAAACCTCTTCTACCTCGCTCAGTATCCGCTCGTCGCCGCCGCCCTGGCACTGCTGATCCGGCGCCGCAGCACAGGCAACAACGCGACCACCTTCATCGACGCCGGCACCGTGGCCACGGGCGCGACGCTGCTGTGGTGGACGTACCTGATCCAGCCGATCGTCACCGCCCCCGGCGTCTCGACCGCGGACCGGTTCGCCGCGACCGCCTACCCGGTGATGGACCTTGCCGTGCTCGCCGTCGCGCTGCGCCTCGTCCTCGGCGGCGGCCGCCACACCACGTCGTTCCACCTGCTGACCGGCTTTCTCACGCTCACGCTGCTGGCCGACACCGCGTACGGGCTGCAGACATTGCTCGGCGAGTTCGTCAACGGCAGCTGGCTGGACGCACTCTGGCTGGCGGGGTACGTGCTGCTCGGCGCCGCGGCACTGCACCCGTCCATGCGGCGCATCGACGAACCGGGCCCGGTCAACACCGAGTCGATCTCCCGATGGCGCCTCGGGCTACTCACCGCCGCCGTCATGGTGGTCCCCGCCGTGCTGGTCGTGGAACACCTGCGCGGCTCACGCACCAACCTGCTGATCATCGCCGCCGCCTGCACCGTGCTGTTCCTGCTCGTGCTGGCCCGGATGGCGGGCCTGGTCTCCGCCCAGCGCCAGCTGGCCATCACCGACGAGCTGACCGGCCTGCACACCCGCCGCTTCCTGCAGGAACGCCTCGAAGCCCCACCACCGCGGCCACGTCGCGATGGCGAGACGGGCCTGCTGATCGTCGACGTGGACCACTTCAAACAGGTCAACGACACGTACGGCCACCCGGCCGGCGACCGGGTGCTGATCGAGGTCGCCCGCCGGCTCGAGCAGGCGTGCCGGCGCGACGACGTCATCGCCCGCTTCGGCGGCGAGGAATTCGCCATCCTCGCCGCCGACGTGTCCCGCACCGAGCTGCACGAGCTCGCCGAACGCGTACGCCACAGCATCGTCGCCCAGCCCGTACCCGTGACCACCGGGGTGGAACTGACCGTCACCGTATCGCTCGGCGGCGCAACCACCCCACGCGTGATCCCCGGCTCCGACGAACTGGTCCGCGTCGCCGACGCCGCCCTCTACGCCGCCAAGAACGCCGGCCGCGACCGCGTGGTCCTAGGCCACCCGCCGGCGGCCCCCCTCCCCGGCTGACGCCGCTCGGCACCTCGCTCCCTCCTGGACGGCGGCGACATGCGGCCTTGACCGAGGACATCCGAGCGGCCTGAGCGCCGGCCGTCGGTCACTTTCAGCGTCGCTTGATTTTGCAGCGACTGCGTGTCGTGCGAGTTTCAGCGCCGCTCCGGGTGGTTCCGGTTGTCGGTCGCAGCGAAGATGGAATCCTCGACTCCATGAGGTGGAGGCTCGTCGACCCGACGGCGTCCGGATCTGCCGGTGACGGTGGGCCTTTCGCATCCGCAAATGCCGCCGCTGCCGACGTGTGGACGGTGGGGTTGGGAATCGCGAGCGGTTCCCGTACCGAGCCGGCTAGAAATTCGATGGCGGGTTGCCGGACGTTCAGCTAGACCAATGGGTGCACTCACGTGGGTGCCCGAGGGGGATTCATGGACTGGCAGCAGCGCTTGACCGCGATCCTGGACGAGGAGTCGGCAGCCGACCGGTTCAGCGGAATGGTCCTGGTCACCCGGCGCGATGAGACGCTATTCACCGGTGCTTACGGTCTGGCCGACCGGGAGCGGAAGACACCGGTGACCATGGACACCCGATTCCGGATAGGGTCGATCACCAAACTGTTCACCGCCACCTCGATCGTGCGACTGATCCAGGATGGTCGGGTGTCCGTGACCGACCCCATCGGCCGGTACCTACCGGACTACCCGAACGCCGAACTGGCCGCCAAGGTCACTGTGCACCACCTGCTCACCCATACCGGCGGCACCGGCGACATCCTCACCGACGGCTACTGGGACCGCCGAGACGAGATCCGTACTCCGGACGACTTCATCGCCCTGTTCGGCCGCCGAGCCCCCACCTTCGAGCCCGGCAGCATGTACGACTACAGCAACTACGGCTACATCCTGCTCGGGGCGATCATCGAGCGCACGACCGGCCACGGCTACCTGGCCGACTTGGACACCGCTGTGCTGCGTCCGGCCGGCATGACCCGCTCCGGCAACAACCCCAGTGAGCCACCGGCCCCGGACCTGGCCATCGGCTATCACGGCGACGAACTCACCCCGAACACCGACTACCGGTCGCTACTGGGCAACCCGGCCGGCGGCGCCTACGCCACAGCCGGTGACCTGCGCCGGTTCGCGCTAGCGATCCTGCATCACGACCTGTTGGACGCCACACACACCGACCTGCTGACCACCGGCAAGGTGAACGCGGGCTTCAACGGGCGGCAGGCGTACGGGTTCCGCGAGCAGACCGTACACAGCATCCGGGCGATCGGTGGCACCGGCGGGTTCCCCGGCGCAAACGCCGTGCTGACCATCCATCCCGCATCGGGGCACGTCACGGTGGTGCTGGCCAACCTGGACCCACCGGTCGCCCTGCAGGTCGCCCAGTTCATCGACTTCGCGTTACCGGCCGCCGACCTGCTACCCGGTGCATTCGCTGCTCAGCCCTGACCGGCCACCGCACCACGGCCCGGCGGCACCGGCTCGAGGAGCGGCTGTTGATCCCGCGGGTCCAAGTTTCGGTTTCACGGGTGCCTCACGTTCCCGAGCAGGACGGGACTTCTGCCCAGGCCCCGTCGGCATGACCATGTGGTCCGCATGAGTGCCGATGCAAGGCGCCGGAAGCCACCGCTGCGGCGGATCCGGCTGCGCGGGGACGCCCTGGCCATCGACGACCGCAGCGCCATCACGCTGGATGTCGACGCGTTCACCCGCGCGTTCGACGAGCCGCGCGTCGAAGCCTGGGCGCCCGCCTTCGTCGCCGCGCAGGAGCGCCTTCTAGTCGCTGCACCTGTGGCTGGCCAGCCAAGCCCATCCGTAGGGGCTGATCGCCGTCGACCGCGAGCTCACTCCGAGCCTGCTCGACCCGCAGAACCGGGTCGTCTGCCCTACCCTGCTAGCCACCGACTCGCTCGCCTACGTCGTTGCTGGACGTACTCAGACGGTTGCGGTTGCTGGTTCCGGCAGTGGGCCGGTCTTCGCGGTCTAGCGGCGCAGGGTCTGTGACGGGGTGATGCCGTAGGTGGTGCGGTATTCGGCGGTGAATCGGCTGTGGTTGGCGAAGCCCCAGCGGGCGGCGATGGCGCTGACGGTGGCGCCGGTGGTCGGGTCGGCGGCTTGCAGGTCGCGGTGGGCGTGGTCGAGTCGTACACGGCGTAGATAGCCGGTGGGGGTGGTCTCCAGGTGGCGGCGGAAGGCGAGTTGCAGGGTGCGGATGGTGACGTGGGCGGCGGTAGCGATGTCGGCGGGGCTGATGGCGTGGTGGGCGTTGTCGTCGATGAAGCTGATGGCGCGGCGCAGGTTGGCCGGGTGGGCGTCGTGGCGGTCCTCGATGGTGGGGTCGGTCAGCGCGGTGTTCGGGAACGTGGTGAGGGTTGCGGCGGCGAGCAGCTGAGCCGTGCTGGCGAGGATCAGCGGCGCTGCAGTTTCGGCGTTGCCGACCAGTTCGGTGGCGTACGCGCGGACGTTCCACCACTGCGCTGCCGCGGGCGCTGATATCGGGTCGAGGCTGGTGAATTGGATCGGTTCGGGCCGCCGGCCGGGGGCGGTGGCCGCGACCCGGGCCAGCACGCCGGGGTCGAGGACGGCTGTGGTGAGCCTTCCGGGTAGCCACCGCATCGTGTAGGGCTGATCGGGGTCGGCGACGATGAACAGGTCCCCAGGGGCGTAGCGCTGGTCGGCATCGCCACACGCGCGCTGCATCCGGGAGGTAAGTGGCCGGGTGATCAGAATCGCGTGCAGTGGCGCGACACGAAAGTCCAGGCTGGTGGACTGCTCGACGTCATCCAGGGCGAACACCCCGGCGCCGATGCGGTGGTGGCGCAGCCACGGCCGGTCGATGTCGCTGTGCATGTGCATACCGCTGTACGTGCTCCTGAGGAACTGCTCGATCGCGTCCGCGCCGGTGAGCGTGAGCGTGGTGGTCTGCGGGGCGGTGGCGTCCGCCGTGGTCATGGCGTCGTCTCCGGTCAGGTACGCAGAGTCCGGCTGGGCGGCTGGCCGTAGGTGGTGCGGTAGTCGGCGGCGAAGCGGCTCATGTCGGTGAAGCCCCAGCGGCGGGCGACGGTGGCGACGGTGGCGCCGGTGGTGGGGTCGGCGGCTTGCAGGTCGCGGTGGGCGCGTTCGAGCCGGACCCGGCGCTGGTAGCCCAGTGGGGTGGTGTCCAGGTGCCGGCGGAATCCGGCTTGCAGCGCGCGGACGCTGACCCCGGCCGCGGCGGCGATGTCCGCGGCGGTGACCGGGTCGGCGGCGTGCGCGTCGATGTAGGCGACCGCGCGGCGCACCGTGGCGGGCGGGACCCGGCCCGGGCCGGGAACGTAGTCGACGGTCATGGTGGTGTTCGGGAACACGCTCAGCGCCGCGGCGGCCGCGGTGTCGATTGCCGCGCTCAGCAGCAGCGCGGGTACGCCGGTGTCGCCGGCAGTGGCCAGCAGCTCGGTGAGGTGGGTGTGGGTGGCCAGCCACAGCCGGTTCATCGCGGGGGATACGGCGGTCATCGCGTCGAACCGGAAGTCGGCCGGTGCGACGCCGAGCTGGTCGGCGAGCCGGGTCACCGCCTCGGCCGGGAACTGCGCCACCTCGTAGGCCGGCCAGTCCTGCACCATGTCAAGACCAGCGGGGGGCAGAAACAGTGCCTCGCCGCCGCCGACTCGGCAGCGTTGCCGCCCCGCGGAGACGTCGAATCCGCCACGGACCATCCTGATGATCAGAATGGTCTCGTGTGGATCGGCGCTGATTGCCATGCACGCCTGGTAGCTGACCCGGTCGATGCTCAGCACGCCGGCCCTGGCCAACTGCGACCGGAACCCGAACTGGTGACCGTGTCCCATGACGCGGGGAACGTGATCGGTGTATCGCTGATTGATGATCTCCCGCACCCAGTCCAGGTCGCTGGAGCGCACCGAGGCATGCTCGATCGGCACGGGAGACGCCGGTACGGACATCGCCACTCTCCTTTTCCCTGGACACACCGGGAATGCGTGCCGAACGTCGTACTTACCCGCTGGACGCAGTCCACCCTCAGTCCAGCGACGCTCGTGCGTCAACCCTGGCGTCACCTGGAAGCGTGGACGACCCCACCGCCGCATCTCAGCGCGCTCTGCGGTGGCTGGCCACGCGCAGCGCGCGCAAAAGCGCTCGGAACGGCGCCGGGCCGCTGCGGACGAGCACGCCCCGCCGGGCCGCAGCTGCCCCGACCGCCGCAGCAGCCGCTTGTGCCCGGCGCGAGCAGCTGCGCAGCAGCGCTGTCGGGCATGCGCACGCGGCCACTTCGCCCACCACACAATCACCGGCCGAGAACTTCGCCTCATGACCTAGCCGGACTGCTGAGGCCCGGACGAGCATGGACAGGACTTGGACCGGTGCGGCCAGCCATGCCCGCTGCCGCGGCGACACCGACCCGAGGAGGCATGGATGGCCGACGCCGCCGAACCGGGCTCGATCGACATCGCCGCCCCCGACCCGGCCACCCCGCACACAGCGACGCTGCACGCCGGCGGCGAATTCGACCTCGACAATTGTCAGAAGATCGCCGCCGCGGTTCGTGACATGGTCATCGCCGGCCACCGCGCGATCATCGTGGACCTGCGCCGCGTCACGTTCATCGACGCCGCGACCGTCAGAACCCTGCTCACCTGCCACGCCCTGGTCCGCGACGCCGGCGCCACCATGGCCATCAGCAACGCCACCGACGCCGTCGCCTGGGTCCTGAACCTCACCGCCACCCCACACGACGACCGGCGCGACGCCAGCCCGGAACCGAAGGTCGAGGACAGACCGCCCTCCGGCCGCCGCGGGCGCACCACGCCGGCCTCCCCCTGCACCGTAAAGGAAGTAGCCGCCACATCCGCGGCGCTGATCGATCGGGCCCACGCCCTGCTGGCAGAAAACCGCCGAATCCGCGCCATGCTTGATCGCTGACCACTGCACCAGCCGACGCTTCCACCGGTCGTCCCGCGCCGGGCCGGCCCTTGTGGATCTCGCGGCGCAGCCGGCATGAGGACCGTGTCTGCACGCGAGATCCTCGCCTCAGCGATCCCTCCGGTCAGTGCACGAATCTTGCATCAAACGCACGAGGCGCTGCAAAGCCGCAGGTCAAGCGGGTCCATCAGGGAAGGTCAGCACTGTTGCGCTCGCCCATGCCAGAAGGTCAGAAACACGAAGCTTCTTTGCATTCAACGCAACTCCGCGACCTCGCCGATGCTTCTCGTGATTCGCGGCAACTCTTCGCCGAGGTCACCCGATTGCGTCGCGGCTTGCTGGATCGGCAGGCGGGGCGGCAGCGCGGACATGCACCTCATCCCTTCACGAGGCTGCACCCGAGTACGCGTGAAACGTTGCATCTACCCGCACAACGAAGTCCACCATCGACCCGGTTTGCCGCCGACGTCAACCGAGGGTCGCCTGAAGACATGGATGACATCCCGGACGCCCGTCGGCGCGCCCTCGAACGGCGCGCCGACGCCGAGCAGGCGCGCTACCGCGCCGAACAGCGCCGAGCCGTCGCAAATCGGTTCGGTCGCCAGGCCGCCGACGCCTGTGCCGCCGCCCGTCACGCCCGTGCCCGGGCCGAGCAGCTCCGGAGCAGCTGCCGTGGTCAGCCCGCGACCGACGACTTCGCCCACCGCACAGTCACCGGGCAGAACCTCGTCTGATGACATCTGGCCGCCGGCCGCGCCACGATCACCCTCGACGTGCGCCACGTGATCTTCATCGACGCCGCAACCATCGGCACCCTGCACACCTGCCGCGCTCTCGCCACCGGCACCATACCGCTTGTGACGCGGTGGATTTAGGGCAAGTCGGCCATTGTTGCCGGCTGGTTCTAGGCGGATTCTGGAGGCGTGTTGCGCGACGACCGCGGCGCTGCCACCCAGCTTGATCGGGCGGTGGTGTTGTGTGAGGAGGTGGCCAGACTCGCCGGTGCGATCGCGGACACTGAGGAGCAGGTCGCGGCGGTTCGACGGCAGATGGCTGCCTTGGATCCTGGGCGAGCCGGGGAGCACCTCGCGGCCGCCGCGGCGGCCGAACGGTTCGCCGCGCATGAGCGCCGTGAACAGTCCCGCTGGCGGGTAGGAGGAGAGACGGGCGGTCGAGGTCCACGTTAGTGGCTGCCTCAGAACCTGTTTCCGCAGGCAGAGCGACCGCCGGTGTGACGAGAGGCGTTCGAGGAGTCGGCACTGTGACGCAGATGCGAACGGTTGTGACCATAGCCGCCGCATTGGCAAACTTCTGGTGACGGCGCCGCGGCGATGCGGAGCTCTGGCTGGAAGGCCGCAACTTGGTGCATGAAGATCGACGTGGCCGGGCCGGCGGACGCATGGCCCGGGGCAAGCGTCTGGTACCGCCGTATCTATTGCATCGCAACGAGCCCGGCCGGGATGCCGGTGTCAGCGCCACGTTGGACATGGAGTCGTCGGTGGCGGTGCTGGCGGTGCACGGCACCTACGTGCTGCGGCTGCAACGCGATGCTCACCTCGCGGTTCGTAAGTGCCTGAGCGGGCATCCCGCCGGTCTCATCGCCGACCTGCAGGAGCTGGATGATCCGACGGGTGCCAGCGCGGGTCTGTGGCTGACAATTTGCCGTCGGGCCGAGCGGATGGATCCGCCGGTGCAGGTGGTGGTGTGCGCCCCTGCGGACAGCGAGGTCGCGGCGCGGCTGCAGCGATGGGGCGCGCGGCGGTTCCTTCCGGTGTTCGCCACTATGGAGCAGGCCCGGGCCGCGGCGTGCGAACGGCGACCGTTGACCGACCGGATCGTGGTGCGGCTTCCCGCCGGGCCGGGCACGGCGGTCCCGGCCCGGCGCGCGGTCACCGAGGCGTGTGCGGCCTGGCACCTCGGCGATCTCGCCGACCGGGCCGAGCTGGTGGTTTCGGAACTGGTGGCCAACGCCGCGCAACACGCCGGCACCCCGATCACCCTGGTCGTGTCCCGGCGGGGCACCGGCGTGCACCTGATGGTGCACGACGGTGATCCGATTCTGCCCCGGCTCCTGGCGGTGCTCCCGACACCGGCGGGCGTGCTGCCGTCACGCGGGTTGGGGCTGGCGGTGGTGCACGCGGCCGCCACCGTGTGGGGTGCGATACCCACCGCGCAGGGCAAGGCCGTCTGGGCCACGATCCGGCCCGAGGTCGCGAAGCGGTGACGTTCATGCAGTCTTCGGCCGCCCACGACCCCACGGGTGCAGTCCGCGTCACGACGGCGGTCAGTACCGAGTTGACTATCCGACTCACCGGTGAACTCGACCTGTCCACCATCTCGGCATTGGTGGACGAGCTCCACGCCGTGCTCGCCCTCGGGCCGGTCGGGCCGGTCGTGGTGGATCTGACCGGCCTCGCCTTCTGCGACGTTGCCGGGGCCCGGGCCTTGGCGAGGCTGGCCGAAGCGGTGGCCGGCCATGGCGACCCTTTCCACGTCCGCGGCGCGAGCCCACGTCTGCGATGGCTGTTCCACCAGATCGGAGCCGAGCTGCTGCTGTCCGGCCCCGCCAGTCCATGACGGGGCCGGCCACAGCTGCCGGGTCGTAGGGCTGCAGCGTCGACTGACGCCGGTCCCCAGCTCAGGATTCGCGGCACGCCGAAGCCGGTCCGGCTCGGTGGTCCAAAGTCGGGGCCAGCGCCACCGATGCCGCCCGGCTCCCGCACCCGGCACACCGCCACCCGCCACGTGGGACTCCCCTCAGCCACCGGCCAGGCGACGTCGGCTGGCCTGGGCACAGTTGGTAGTGGATGGTCCGCTGGAACGCACTCCGAGCGACATGTGGTCGCGTCAGCCGGAGGCTCGGATCTTCTCTGCGGCGCTGCGCAGCAATCCCGGTGCCAGGCGACGGTGGATGGCTGACAGCGGTGGCCAGGCGCCGCGTCCCAGGCTCCGGTCGTAGTGCAGGAACGTTCCCAGCGACACCCGTCCGTCGGTTGCCTGGATGACGAGGTTGGCGCTGAGGAACCAGGAAGCGGCCTCGAGCCGGACCCAGTCCGGGCCGTGTCCGGTGATCTGCCAGCCGGCCACGGTGGTGGGCGATCGTCCTCGGCTGAGCTGCAGCCCGAGCAGACCGCGCCAGATCAGCCGCTCGGCGAGGCTGGGAACGTCGCCGAACATCGCTCGGGCCCACCGCTCGGCGTTGGCGTCGACGTGCGTGGAAAAGGTGAACTGGTCGGCGTAGTCCACGGCGCGCAACGAGCTGAGCGCGCGGATGCGCTTCGAGATCTTGCGGGTCCCCACAGTGCCGACTACGAAACCTGACGTCATCGCATTCCCCCGATCTTGTATACGATGCCGTATATGACGAGGCTAGCCTCTTTTATACGGTGGCGTATAGATGAGGCTGAGTGTGAGGTGGGACACATCGTGGGCGCGACGCGTACGCCACGTGACAGGTGGATCGAAGCGGGACTGCGAGCGCTCGCAGTCGGCGGCCCGGATGCCATCCGGATCGAGGCCTTGGCCAAGGAACTGGGCGTCACGAAAGGCGGGTTCTACGGGTTCTTCGCCGACCGTGACGCGCTGCTGCGGGCGATGCTCGACGTGTGGGAGCGCGAGAGCACCGACGAGGTGATCGAACGCATCGAGCGAGAGGGCGGCGATCCGACGACCAAGGTTCAGCGCGCGGGTCAGCTCACCTTCTCCAGCGATCGCCTGCTCCCCATCGACCTCGCCATCCGGGACTGGGCCCGACGCGACGAGGCGGTCGCCGAGCGCCTGCAGCGGGTCGACAATCGGCGGATGGCGCTGCTTCGCGAAGCGATCGGCACGTTCTGCTCCGATGCCGATGAGGTCGAAGCCCGCAGTCTGCTCGCCTTCTGCGTGGCGATCGGCGAGCACTACCTCGCCGCGGACCACGGCGACCGCACCCGCGCCCAGGTCCGCGCCCGTGCCGCCGACCTCATTCTCAACCGTCGCGCACCGGGCACCGGCCCCGATTCGGCGCATCGACCGGCCTGACAGGAGTCGATCAGGAAGGAGGGGTCCGCCCGGCTTACCCACGACGCGGGCCGCACCGGCCGAACCGGCGGTGCTTGGTTCCAGCGCTGGCCAGCGGGGCGCTGACCTCGTGGCAATGGCACGAATCGGCGAGGTGCGGGAAGGCGGCGGGCGCCTAGCCTCACGAATGGTTGCCGCTCCCGAGGAGAACATCATGGAACCCCACCAGCCGACCCGCACCATCGACCGGCGCCTCACCGTCGCGCTCGTCTTCCTCGGCGTGCTCGCCCTGCTCAGCGCCATCGCCGCCATCGCCATCGTGGTGCTGGACGGGCCGGACGGCCGACAGCAGCAGGCCGCCCGGGACCGGGCCGGCACCGGCACGCGGGCCGACCTGAGCAACATCTCGTCGACACCGCCCGTGAGCCAACCCCCGACCCGCGACCACCAGGCGCCGGCCGCGGCCGGGACACCCGCCGGCGGCGGCCACCACGCCCCGAAGCCGGCCGGCCCGCAGATCGTCTACTTCCGCGTCCAGCAGCAGCCGAGGTGCGACACCGCCGGCAACCACACGCCCGCCACCGTGCAATGGAAGCTCAGCGGCGCGACCGGCGCCGCGCTCTCGGTGGACAATCCCGGGGTGGTCGGCAGCTACCGCAGCTACACCGGCACCACCGGCACCGAGACGCTCAACTTCTCCTGCGGTGGGGGGCCGGGGAGCACCGAGACCCACGTCTACACCCTGTACACGGTCGGCGGCGGGAAGCAGCGCTCCCAGACCATCAACGTCTCCGCCACCGTCCCCGGCGCCCCGCCGAGCCCGGCCGCGTCGACGACGCCCTGATCCGCGTACCCCGGTACAGGCCAGGCCGACAGCCTGCCCTTGACGTACCAGTGCGCCCTGACTCCGTTTGGTGAGCCCGACCTCTCCTCGACGCCGGCCGCGTGCGTCGACGCACGGCCGGGCGCCGCGCGGCGGAGATCCCGCGAAGAACTTCCCGGCATGGCGTCGATTCCGGGGCGGGTCGTTCGTAGAACACACGACAGGTGGCCGCCGGAGGCCGCCGCGACCAGGGAGCCATGCGATGACGCGGTACGTGATCTCGTTCGACGACGGCGCGATGGACCACATTCCCGAGCAGGACCTGCCCGACGTGGGCAGGGCCGCGCACGCGGTGATCCAGGAGGCCATGAACGCCGGCGTGTGGGTGTTCGGCGGCGGACTGCAGAGGCAGAGGGCGAGCGTCGTGGCCATGGACGGAAGCGTCACCGACGGGCCTTATCCGGAGACCAAGGAAGTCATCGGCGGGCTCGTGGTCGTCGACGTGGCCGCACGCGAGGAGGCGCTGGCGTGGGCTGCCAAGATCGCCGCCGCTTGCCGCTGCGCGCAGGAGGTGCGGGAGCTCATGCCCGACCCCGAGATCGACGCGATGCTGCGCCAGGCCGCCGGGCGATGACCGTCCCGGTGGAGTGACCTCCACGATTCCGGTACGGGTACTCATGTCATGCGGCGCGGCGATGCCCGAGGCTGAACGGCCCGAGCAGCCAGGAGGCAGCGCATGCACACACCCATGCTGGAACTGCGAGCCGCGACCGCCGCCGACCGGCGGTGGATCTACCGGGTCCGCCACGACGTCTACGCCGCCGAGCTGGGCCAGCATTCGCCCCAGCCCGGCGGCATGATCACCGACGGGCTCGACGCGGGGAACGTCTACCTCGTCGCGGCGTACGGGTCCGAGCGCGTCGGCTTCGTCAGCGTCACGCCGCCCTGGTGGGGCCGCTACTCCCTGGAGAAGTACGTTCCCCGCGACGAGAGACTGGTCGCGGACGACCCGTTCGAGATCCGGGTCCTCACCGTCACCGCGCGGCGGCGGGGCTGCCTCGCCGCACCGGCGCTCATGTGGGCGGCACTGCGCTGGATCACTTCCCGCGGCGGCCGGCGGGTGGTCGCCATGGGGCGCACCGAGATCCTCGACATGTACCGGGCCGTGGGGCTGCGGGCCGTCGGCCGGCGCATCACCGCGGGGGGCGGTGACCTTCGAGGTGCTGGAGGGCGCCGTGTCCGACCTGGCCGACCGGGCCCTCTCCCGGTACGGCGGGCTGCTGCGCCGGATGGCGGGCGCCGTGCGCTGGGAGCTGGACGTGCCGATGCTGCCCGGTGCGGGCGCGTGCGAGCACGGCGGCGCCTCGTTCGACGCATTGGGCGCGGATTTCGCGACGCTGCACCGCCGGCACGAGATCGTCGCCGCGGATGTGCTCGACGCCTGGTTCCCGCCCGCGCCGGGGGTCGTGGCCGCACTGGCGGAGGACCCGGCCTGGAGCGCGCGTACCTCGCCGCCGACCGGCGCCGAGGGTCTGGTCGCCGAGATCGCGACGCGCCGCGGCCTGGCGCCCGGCACCGTCGCCGTCGGGGCCGGCTCCTCCGATCTCATCTTCCGGGCGTTCCGCGGGTGGCTGGACCCCACGAGCAGCGTCCTGCTCGTCGACCCGAGCTACGGCGAGTACGCCCACGTGGTGAGCAGGGTCGCCGGGTGCCGGGTGCGGTGGTTGCCGGTGCGGCGTGCCGACGGCTGGCGCATCGACCCGGACGCGCTGCGCGCCGCCCTGCGCGACGGCCCCGACCTGGTCGTACTGGTCAATCCGAACAACCCCACGGGCCGCCTGCTCCCGGCCGGCCAGCTGCGCCGGCTGCTCGACGAGGCGAGCGAGCGGACCCGGGTCTGGGTGGACGAGGCGTACGTGGACTACGCCGGTGCCGGGCAGTCGCTGGAGGCGTACGCGGCCGGCCGGCCGAACGTCGTGGTGTGCAAGTCGCTGTCGAAGGCGTACGCGCTGTCCGGGATGCGCGCGGCGTACCTGGTGGCGGCGGAGCCGATCGCCGCCGAGATCCGGCGGTGGACGCCGCCGTGGGCGGTGAGCCTGCCCGCGCAGCTGGCGGCGGTCCGCGCGCTGCAGGACCCGCGGTACTACGCCGGTCGCTGGGCGCAGACGGCGACCCTGCGCGCCGAGCTGGCGGCCGGCCTCGCCGGGACCGGTCCGGGCGTCGAAGTGGAACAGGCGCTGGCCAACTTCGTGCTGATGACGCTGCCGCCGCACGGTCCGGGCGCGCCCCGCCTGGTACGCGAATGCCGGCGCCACGGTGTCTTCCTGCGCGACCTGTCCCCGGTGTCGCCGGCGTTCGAGGGGCGTACCGTGCGGGTGGCCGTGCGCGACACGGCCGCCAACGCGCGGATCGTCGACGTGGTGGCCGAGGCGCTGCGGACGTTGTCGCCGGCGGGCTCGCCCCGCGCGGGCGCCGCGCCGGGGCGGGCATGACCGGCGCCCGCCACCTGGTGCCCTATCTCGGCGGCGGGCTGCTCGCTGCCGGGGCGGTCGTGCTGGTGTCCCGCCGGCGCGAGTTGCTCCTGCGGTGGTGCGCGTGGGCGGTCGGTGTCCCGGTCGTCGTCGGCGCCTTCCTGCTGGGTCCGCCGGGCACCGCCGCCCTGGCCGGTCTGGTCGCCGTCGTGTGTGCCGCCGAGTACGCCCGACTGGCGGCCCTGCCCCGGCCCGACCGGGTGGTGCTCACTGCCGTGGTCCTCGCGACGGTGGTCGCGGCCTGGCTCGAACCGGCGTGGCTGCCGCGGCTGCTCGCCGTCGGGATGCTGGCGGTGGCGCTCGTGCCGCTCCTCGCCGGCGACGGCGCCGACGGCTTCCGCCGGCTGACCCACGGCGCGTTCGGCGTGCTCTGGCTGGCGCCACTGGCCCTGGTCGTGGTACTCGGCCCCACGGCGCTGGTGCTGTTCGTGGCCGTCTCGGTCGCCGACGTGGCCGCCTACGTCGGCGGACGGCGGCTCGGCGGCCCGCGCCTGTCACCTCTCTCCCCGGCCAAGCGGTGGAGCGGCGCCCTGACCGGCGCGATCGCCGGGGCCGCCACGCTGGTCGCCCTGGGCGCCGGGACCCTGCCTCTGATCACCGCGGTGGTGCTCGGCGCCCCGCTGGGCGACCTGGTGGAGTCGATGCTCAAACGGGGGCTGGGCGCCAAGGACTCCGCGAGCTGGCTGGCGGGCTCGGGCGGCCTGTTGGACCGGGTGGACTCGCTGCTGCTGGCACTGGTCATAGCCGCCGTGTCGGCCTGAACCGGTCGTCTGCCGCCCGAGCCGCAAAAGACCGGCCACTGATCACTGGGCGCGGTCGGATGGTTGCTGATCGCTGTGTGTCGATCGTCTCCGGCTCTTGAAGGGCACCGGTGGGCATCAATGACTACCATCGCCGCGTGCAACGGGGGAACTGGGAACAGACAAGCGACACGCAGGTGCTCGGCCTGCTACGACCGGGTGTGTTCGTCGATCGGCGGGGGGCGCGACGCCGGCTGCTGGGCGCGGCCGGCGTACTCGTGGCGGCCGCGCTCACCGCCTGGCTCGCCATCATCGTGGTGAGCGTCGTCGTCGCGGCGGCACCGTCCTGAGCTCATGGGTGGGGCGCAGGCGAAGCGCCGATCGTCCCCGCGCGCACTGGGTGATCTTCGCGCTGGCCGTGACCGCCCTGATGATCACTCTGAGTGTCAACGCGTACACCACGACGACCGGCGGCGGCACCGTGCAGCCCGGCAAGACGGAGATCGTCGACAAGGCGTCGGGTCTCTCCGGGCCGGTCATCCGGTCCGAGGACGAACGGTTGAGCGCCCGGCGGCTCCCCGCCCGGGCCGTCGCCCTGACCTTCGACGACGGCCCGGATCCGGTGTGGACGCCGCAGATCCTCGACGCGCTGCGCCGGCACGGCGCCAAGGCCACGTTCTTCGTGGTGGGCGCCCAGGTGAACAAGCATCCCGAGCTGGTACGCCGGATCCTCGCCGAGGGCCATCAGCTGGGCCTGCACTCCTTCACCCATCACGACCTGTCGGCGATGTCGCCGAGCCGGCGCCGGATCGAGTTCGCCTTGACGCGCAACGCGGTCGCCCACGCCACCGGCCGCGACGTCCGCCTGTTCCGGCCGCCCTACCTGGCATCGGCGGCCCGCGTCGACCAACGCGGCCTCGACCTGATCCGGGCCGCCGGGCGCGACGGCTACGTCACGGTGCTCGCGGACCGGGACACCAACGACTGGCGCCGCCCGGGCACCCGGTGGATCGTCGACGCCGCCCTGCCCCGCGGGGACGCCGGAACGATCGTGCTGATGCACGACGGCGGCGGCGACCGGCGGCAGACCGTCGCGGCGCTGGACCTGCTGCTGCCGCAGCTCGCCGCACAGGGGCGGCAGAGCGTCACCCTCTCGGACGCCCTGCCGGACCTGCCCGCCACCACGCAGGCGCCACAGCGCATGCGCGTGCACGGTCAGGCGTTCGCGATCGCGCAGCACGGCGCCGGCCTGGTGGGCGACGCCCTCTTCGCCCTCATGATCTTCGCGACCGTGCTCGCCGGCACCCGCATGCTGATCCAGACCTTCTGCGCGTGGCGGCACTCCCGCCGCTCGCGCCGGACGCCGCCACCGTTCCGCGCGCCGGTGTCGGTGATCGTGCCGGCGCACAACGAGGCCGCCAACATCGTCGCCACCGTCGAGTCGCTGCTCGCCACCGGCTATCCCGACCTGGAGATCGTGGTCGTCGACGACGGATCGACCGACGACACCGCGGCCCTGGTGGAGGGGCTCGGCCGGCCCGGCGTACGCGTCCTGCGCCGGGCGAACCGGGGCAAGGCGGCCGCGTTGCGTACCGGCGTCGCGGAGGCGCGTCACGACATCCTGGTGCTGATCGACGGCGACACGATCGTCGAGCCGGACACCATCGAGCTGCTCGTCCGGCGGTTCGCCGACGCGGGGGTGGGCGCGGTCGCCGGCAACGCCAAGGTCGCGAACCGTACCGGCGTGATCGGCCGCTGGCAGCACGTGGAGTACGTCGTCGCGTTCAACCTGGACCGCCGGGTGTTCGAGACCGCCGGCTGCATGATGACCGTGCCCGGCGCCCTCGGGGCCTTCCGCCGGGCCGCGCTGGAGGCGGCCGGCGGTTTCGACACCGACACGCTGGCCGAGGACACCGACATCACGATGGCCATCTGCCGGGCCGGATGGCGGGTGGTCTACGACGACAAGGCCTGCGCCTGGACCGAGGCGCCGAGCACCTGGGCCGGGCTGTGGCGGCAACGCTACCGGTGGTGCTACGGCACCATGCAGGCGATGTGGAAGCACCGGGCCGCGCTGCGCGAACGCGGTGCCGGCGGCCGGCTCGGCCGCCGTGGCTCGGTCTACGTCGCCATCTTCCAGGTCCTGCAGCCCATGCTGGCCCCGGCCGTCGACATCTACCTGCTCTGGTCGCTGCTGTTCGAGCCGGCCGGCTGGATCGCGGTGCTCTGGCTCGGCATCCACCTCGCCCAGTTCCTGGTCGCCGTCTACGCGTTCCGCCTCGACCGGGAGCCGGCCGGTCCGCTGTGGTCACTGCCGTTGCAGCAGATCGGTTACCGGCAGCTCATCTATCTGGTGACGATCCAGTCGGCGGTGACCGCACTGATCGGCAGCCGGCTGCGCTGGCACGTCACGCCGCGCACCGGGCGTGCGGCGGCTCTCGTCCCGAACGCTCCCTCGGCCGACTCCCGCGCCGCGCGCATCCAGCGGCGGGTCCGGCTGCGGCGGCTCGGGCGCGACAAGGGCCCGCTGTGGGCCCGGATCACCCTGTGGACCGGCGTCGTGCTGGTCGCGATGAGCGGCACGACGGCGGTGGTCACCACGGCCCTGCGCCACCGGTACGAGAACTCCATCCAGCGCGCCGACCTGCTCGGCGACGCGGCCGCCTACCGCATGGACCCGGACGGCTGGAGCCTCGACAAGCCGCTCACCATCCTGCTGATCGGCATCGACTGGCGGAAGGGGTCCACCGGCACGATCCGGTCGGACACCGTGATCGTCCTGCACGTGCCGAAGAGCAAGGATCGCGCGTACCTGTTCTCGCTGCCGCGGGACACCCTGGTCGACATCCCGGCGCTGCCCGAGGTCGGTTTCCAGGGCGGCCGCGACCGGCTCAACAGCTCCTTCGCGTACGGGTCCGGGCTGGACCAGGACCGGGCCCGGGGCGGCCGGCTGCTGGCCGCCACGGTCAAGCGGCTGACCGGCCTGCCCGGGCTGGACGCTGCGGTGCTCGTCGACTTCTACGGTTTCGCCGACGTGATCCGGGCGCTCGGCGGGCTGCGCGTCTGCGTCGACGCCCAGGTCCGCTCGATACACACCGACCGGGTGTTCCCGAAGGGCTGCAACCGGATGACCGGCGCCGAGGCCATCGACTACCTGCGCCAGCGCAAGGCGGTCAAGGGCAGCGACTACGGGCGCCAGCACCACCAGCAGGAGTTCATCGCGGCGATCGCCGCGGAGGCCAAGCGGCAGAACCTGGCGACCAACCCGATCAAGCTCGACGCGGTGCTCCGGCGAGCCGGCAACGCGATGACGATGACGACCGGGCCGGCCAGTCCGACCGACCTGGCGCTGGCCCTGCGCGGGATCAGCCCCGACCGGATCACCATGATCAAGACGCCGGGGCACGGCGTGCACCGCGCCGGCCAATATCTCGGCGAGGAGCTGGAACCGGAGGCGTACGAGATGTTCCGCGCGGTCCGGGACGGCACGCTGCCGCAGTTCGTCGCCGCTCATCCCGGGCTTGTCTCGGGCGTCGCCCGATAGGGCGTCCACCGCCGAAGACGTCACCCGGGCCGGGGGGACGTCACGCGTAGACGTCGATCCCGGTCCCGCCGGTGACCCGGGCGGCGACGACGGTCCCGGCCTGGACGCCGCGGACCGCCTGCAGCAGGTCGGCCTGGGCATTGACCTGCGCCTGCTCCGCCTGCGGGTCGCGCACCTGGCCGGGGGCCATGACGTGGCCCCACAGCGCCGCACCCGAGCCGATCGAAGAGACTGACATGCGAGCACCACCTTGCGGCATGCCGCCACGGCGGGGCGCCGGGCGAGTTGGCAGCGGCACCATCGACCGGCCGGGCGGCGGCTTGAGCTTTTCTTGACGAAGGCTTCGAGCGACGCGGCGGGGGGAGGAATTGGTGGCCGCTTCGCCACCTACTGCGCGGGGCCGGCTCCTGGTGTGGTGGTCGGAGTTCCTTCCCAGACAGAACGGATGCTCCCACCATGCGAAAGTCCCTCCGTGCCCGGACCGCCGCCGCGCTCGGCGCCGTCGCCCTGATCAGCAGCGGCGTGGTCGGGATCTCGGCCGCACCGGCTCAGGCCATCCCGCGGACGAACCAGTGCGGCAGCGCCTACGCGTTCCTGAAGTCGTGGTCCATCGACTGGCGGACCCGCACCGGTGGCTACATCGACGTCTACTACAACCGGACCAACGGCTACAACTGCGTCATGGCGCGGGTGAACGACAACGTGATCCACAGCTGGTCCAACGACATCGCCGTCGGGGTCCGTAAGAGCGGCGGCACCTGGCAGAGCGACGGCCAGAAGCCGGGCCAGCACTTCACCAAGTTCGCCGGGCCGCTGTACGTCCACGCGCCGAACTCCTGCATCGACATCTGGGGCAGCTTCGACACGTCCGGCGGCGGCGGTTACAGCCACTACGACCGCGTCCACTGCAGCTGAGGGAGCGCGCCATGAACCAGCACGCACCGAGAACCGGCCGCTCGAGACGGTGGCTGCTGTCGCGCGGCACCGCGGTCGGCATCGCGGCGACCGTCACCGGCATGCTGGTCGCCGGCGAGGCCTCGGCCCTTCCGGCGGTCGACATGGAGATGGTCCTCCTCGCCGCCCAGGTCGACCCGCCGAAGGACGGCACCGGCGCCACCGACGGCGCGGCCGCCCACGTCCGGGAGGTGGAGCGGGCCCTGAACGCCAAGGGGCTGCTCGCGGCGAGTGCGGTCGACGGACACTACGGGACCTCCACCCGGTCCGCGTACGCCGCCTGGCAGCGTTCCCTCGGTTTCTCGGGCATCGACGCGAACGGCCTCCCGGGCGCCACGTCGCTCGCCAAGCTCGGGGACGGCCGGTTCACGGTGACCCGGGCCGTCTCCGCCGGCTCCTCCACCACGTACGGCGGCCGGAAGGTCAACGCCCGTACCCGGGACATGCTGGCCGCCGCCGACGCCCGGCTGACCTGGAACCTGGCGCTCGACCAGGGCTCGTACAGCACGTCCGACCCGACCTCCGCGGGCACGCACGACGGCGGCGGCGCGGTCGACATCACGGTGGCGAACCTGACGACCACCCAGCGCTGGCAGACGGTACGGGCGCTGCGAACGGTCGGCTTCGCCGCCTGGTGGCGTACCCCGCCCCAGGGATCCTGGCCGCACCACATCCACGCCGTCGCGATCTCGGACCCCGACCTGTCGGCGCCGGCCGCCCAGCAGATCCACGACTACTACTTCGGTCGTAACGGGCTGGCCAACCACGCGGCCGACGACACACCGGCGGCCTACCGCACGGCGTTCACCTGGTGGGAGAAGTACCGCCGGGCGACCGCCTGACCGGACGGTCCTGCTCCGGGTGCTCACTCGGGTACGGGTGGGCACCCGGATGCCGTCGCGGGCGGCAGGTAGAGGCCCAGGTCGGCCGCGCGCATGACGGCGGCCGCGGTGCTGCGGGCGCCGAGCTTCGTCCGCGCCTGCTCGAGCGCCACGATGACGGCCGAGAGCGGGATGTGCAGGGCGGCCGCGATCTGGTCCGGCGTGCCGCCGGTGATCAGGCGGCCGAGGACGGCCATCTCCCGGTGGGACAGGTGCCGCAGATCGCCGGCGGGATGCAGCACGACGACGGCGGTGAGATGGTGCGGCAGCTCGTCGCCGCAGGCGAGCATGGTGGCCTTCAGATAGCCGGGCGGATCCGGCGGACGGGTGGGGGTGAGAAACCCGGCGCGACTGTCGCCGTCGCGGTAACAGGCGATGGCCTCCTCGAGGACGGGCGACCCGGGCGCGAGCAGCCGGTGCCGGGGCAGGCCGGGCAGGTCCTCGGTGTTGCCCGCGCGGGTGAGGATCACGCCCGCCACGGCGTCGGTGACGATCGCGGCCATGGCGGCGATGGTGCGCATCGGATCGACGGCGTGCGCGATCAGGCCGCCGACGCGGGCCAGCAACCGGCACGTCGCGTCGCAGATCGGCGCGGCCGTCTCGGTGCAGGCTCCGAACAACCCGAGATAGCGGCCGTCGGCGGTGCGCAGCGGTACGGCGATCCCCTCCCGGAAGCCGGCCGGGTGCAGATACTCCGCCCAGACCGGCAGTTCGGCGGGCGGCACGGGCAGCGAGCTGATCCGTACGGGTGCCGGATGCCGGTGCAGATCCACGACCTCGACGTCGTGGAGGAGGTCCCGCCCCTCCAGATAGTCCTGTACCCGCTGGTCATAGCCGTAGCTGACCAGCGTGGGCTGGATCCGGCGCTCCGGGTCCAGCAGGCTGATCCGGCCGGCGTCGAAGCGGAAGCGGTGCCGCACGGTGGTGAGCACGGCCTCCGCCCGGACCGCGATGGGCTCCGGCGCGCCGACGATCTCGGTGAGCTCCGCGACGACCGCGGGCGGGGCCGTACGACCGCGTCCGGAGTGGTGCACGGGCGCACGCGCGTTTCCGGAGTGGATCGGGTGCACCGGCCGGGGACCACCGTTCCGGCTCACCACGACGGCTCCGATGTGCTCCCTAGTCGAATGTGCCGCACACGACCCATGAGCCTTCCTCAGCCGGCCTGCCCCCACCACCTACCTCACTATAGATACATTTCGGTCACGCACGGCAAGTGTTCATCGATGTACGGCAATATCGAGGAAGCGCCGACCGGCGCGCCCCGCCGGGCCACGGCCGTCGCGGGCCGGGATCTGGTGCCCGTTGGGGCAATCTCGACCGCCGATATGGACGATTGACACTTCATCGATTAGGGTAGGACTCACGCCGTTGCGAGTTCTTCCCCCGTGGAATTCGCAACGGCGTTCTTCGTCCGCCGTCGTCAACCACAGCTCCGGAACGAGGTCTCCTCCGGCGCGTAGAGGTCCCAGTCCAGCTCGGTCATGTCGCCGGCCTGGGCGCAGAGGCTGCCCACCGGATCCCGGTAGACCTCCGGGTCCCAGATCTGGATGCCGTGGCCGTCGGCGGTGGCCAGCCGGCGGCCGTCCGGCCGGAAGGCGAACAAGGTCGTCTGCCAGCGGGCCCTGCTCATCGGTACGCCGAGGCGCCGGCCGGTACGCGGATCCCACAGCACGGCGCCCTCCTCGCTGGTGACCAGGAGCTGCCGGCCGTCCGGGCTGAACGCCACGCCGTCCACGCTCTCGCCGGCCTTCCACTCGGGGCCGGCCGGCGAGCCGGTGGGCGTATACCAGATCCGGACGGAACCCGAGGAGGACGCGGTGGCCAGCAGGGTTCCGCTCGGGTCGAGCGCCACCCGGTAGAACTCGGCGCGTCCGAACTCCACGTCGACGTCGTCGACGTCCTCGTCGATGAGCGGGTCACCCCGCGCCGCCCGGGTCCGGGTGTCCCACCGCTCGACCCGCCCGGCGCTCCCGGTGATCAGCGTCGTCCCGTCCGGCGTCAGCGCCAGGCTGACCAGGTTGCCGCGGTGCCCGGCCAGCGGCACGGCCGCCGGCTCGCTGTCGGGCCGCCAGACCCAGGGACGGCTGTCTTCACCGCCGATGGCCAGCACCCGGCCGTCGCGGCTGTAGGCCAGCCCGACCCCGGTTCGCCGCAACGGCTCCTCCGGGAATCTCGACTCGCCCGCCGACGTCCTCTTCCGCGACTTGCCGGCGCCCAGTTCCCAGAGGTGAGTCAGGCCGCCGTAGGCGCGACCGGCCAGCAGCCCGCCGTCGCGATGAAACGCCAGGCCGTCCGCGCTGGTGCGCAGGACCGGGCCGGAGGGAAGCATCGTGGCCGCGTCCAAGATCTGCACGCGGTCCCGGTCGTCGGCGACCGCGAGCCGGGCACCGTCCGGGCTGTAGGCCAGGGCACGCACCGCGGCCGGAAGCTCGGGCGCCGCCTCCACCAGCCGGCGACCGGCCAGATCCCACAACCGGACGACACCGTTCGCACCGGCCGCGAGGATCCGGCCGTCCGGGCTGAAGGCGACCCGGGTCGCGTCGTCGCGCGGCCCGGTCAGCGGCGGCCCGGCAGGCCGCCCGGTCGCGGCGTCCACCAGCTCGGGCGGCCCGCCGCCCCCGGCCAGCGCGAGCATCCGGCCGTCCGGCGAGATCGCCACGTCGGTCCCGGCGGTCTTCCCGGGCGGCGCGGGGAGGACACCCCGGGCCCTGCCGGTCACCGTGTCCCACCTGGACACCGAGCCATCGGAAGCCAGGGCCAGCAGGATCTTGCCGTCCGGCGTGAAGAGCACCTGGACGATGTCCGCCGTCCCGCCCGTGAGCGCCGGATACGCCGCCGTGCGGGTTGCCGTGTGCCAGACCCGGATCGCGCCGCGTCCGTCGCCGACGGCGATGTACCGGCCGTCCGGGCTGTAGGCGACGTCGGCCGTGGTGGTGCCCGGCCCGGCCGGCAGGGATGCGACGCGGCTCCTGGTTCCGGTGTCGAACAGGTCCGCCGTGCGGCCGTGGGTCTCGACGACAACCCGGTCACCGCCGGGACTGAGTGCCGCCGAGCCGCCGAACCGGGGCAGGTCTCGCGAGTCGAACGGCAGGACGTCCGCACGGTTCGTCCAGGCCTGCCCTGGCGCCGGGACCTTCCACAATTCCGCCGGGCCGAGGCTGTCGAAGGCGACGAGGTGCCGGCTGTCCCGGCTGAACGCGAGATCGGTCGCCGAAGGCAGCTCGGCGACCACCCGGTCGCTGCCACGATCCCAGATCCGCGTGCCGCGGGACCCGCTTGCCGCCAGGTGCCGGCCGTCCGGGCTGAATGCGAGGGCCTCCACCGGGCCGTCCACCCCGAGGGTGCTGTGATAGCCGGTGAGCACGGCGTTCACCGCCTTGTACGCCTCCTCGGTGGGTGCCGTGCGCAGCGCCGCCAAGGCCAGCCGCTGCGCGCTCAGCCAGGATTCCGGACCCAGCAGCAGACTCCGGGCGGCGAACTTGCGGGACAGCGCGACGGAGGACTGCCGGTCGTACAGGACGGCACCGGCGACCACACCCGCCAGCAGCAAGACCACCGCGGCCGCGGTCGCCCGGTTCAGCCGGCGCCTGCGCCGCTCGCGCCGGCTACTCGCCGTGAGAAACTCCTCGACCGCCGGCTCGGCCCCGGTCCGCTCGGTGGCGTACCAGGCGGCAGCCAGCCGGGTGCCCCGGTACAGATAGGACGGGTCGCGCCCGCGGTGCCAGGCCGACGCCTGCTCCACCAGTTCCCGGTGCAGCGCCCGGTCGGCGGCGCTGCTCTCCAGCCAGTTGCGCAGCGTGTGCCACGACTGGATGAGCTGCTCGTGGGCGATGTGCACCTGATCGTCGTCGCCGAGGATCAGCAGCCGCCGCTCCGCGAAGACCTCCAGCACCTTGTCCAGGCCCTCGTCACCGGCGGTCAGACGAAGTTCCTGCCGGGTCGCCGGCCGCCGCGCCGGCCGGCCGTCGGTATGCACCACGAGGTACTGGAACACCCGCCGGGCGACCTCGCGCTGCGCCTCGGTGAGCGACTCGTGGACCCGGTCGGCGCTGGACCGGACGATGTCCGCGACACCTTCGGTGGTCCGGTAGCCGTCCAAGGTCAGCCCGTCCGGCCACATCAGGAACAGCGCCTGGGACAACAGCGGCAGCGCCCCGGTGTCGAACCCGGTCGGCAGTCCCGGATCCCGCAGGTCCTCGACGATCGCGTCGGTGAGCGCGGCCGGGACCGCGACACCCGCCTGGGCGGCCGGCCCGGTGATCGCCGCGCGCAGCTCGGCCTCGCTCATCGCGCCGACCCCGAACGGGCCGGCCTCCACCGCGTCCCGCACCGCCGGCCACGCCATCGCCTGGTCCAGAAAGTCACCCCGGATCCCGACGACGACCAGCGCGCCCGGCCGGCCGTCCGGCAGGGCCGGCTCGGTGGCCAGGCTGTGCAGCGCGCCCAGGTACGCCTGCCGGGTCGCCTGGTCGTCCACCAGGGTGAACAGCTCCTCGAACTGGTCGACCACGAGCACCAGCCGGGACTGCGGGACGGTCAGCAAGGCCTGCCGTACGAGCAGATGCGCCGCGCACGGCTCGGCCCGCACCGCGTGATGAGCGGAGATGGCGTCGGTCCCGGCCAGGTCGGCCAGGTGGGTGGCCAGATGCCGCAGCGGATCCGCGGTCGGCGTGATCACCCGCCGGGGCCAGGCCGACGAGCCGGCCGCCACCTCGTCGTTCGCGAGGGCGTACAGCAGACCAGCCTCCAGCAGCGACGACTTCCCGGCGCCGGACGGTCCCACCACCAGCAGCAGGCCGCCGGCGTCGAGCTGTTCCGCGGCCCGGACGACCAGGCGGCGGGTCAGTTCCCGGCGGCCGTGGAAGACCGCGGCGTGGTACTCCCCGAACGGCAGCAATCCCCGGTACGGATTGCCTTCCCAGCGAGGGCGCGGCTCGACGCCGGGCTCCGGCACCACCGCGCGGCACCGCAACGTCTCGCGCAGCCAGGCCAGGTCGGCCGCCATCTGCCGGAACCGCTCACGGTCGGCGCTGCGCCGGGTGGCCTCCCGGCGTACCTCGTCCGTCAGCTCGGCAAGCGCGGCGCCGAACTCGCCGCTGAGCTGGGCGAAGGCGAAGCCGAGCCGGGGCAGCAGCTCCCGGTCGCCGCCCTCGGCGGCGGAGCGCACGGCCGCGCTGGCCAGGTCGGCCTTCTGGAAGAGGGCGACGATCTCGGCGCGCAACGCCCGGTTCTCCTCGGTACGGAACGCCACCGCGATCCGCTCGACGAGATCGTCCCGCGCGTCGGCGCCTCCCCCACGCAGCTTCTGCACCGCGTCGGAGATGACCGCGGTGAGCATGTTCGCCCCGACCGACCCGGCCACCCCGACGCCCGCCACCAGGGTGACGCCCGCGCCCCCGGCCGCCGCGACCACGGGCGCGAGCGCGGCGACGGCCAGCACCCCGACGATCGTGGACGCGGAGGCCGAGCGCAGGGCACCCGCGCTCGACGTCACCGTGGCGGCCACCGACTGCCGCATCCGCTCGCACAGCGACTCGTCGTCCGACGGGCGCAACCGCGGCCCTCCCGCGTCCGGCATGCGCTGTCAACGAGTCACCGGCCGAGTCGGTGGCGCGCGGACCCCGATCGGTGGAGCGGCCGGGGCCGACGAAAGGCCCGACCGCTTCCGCGATCGAGTCTCTCACCTGCACTTATCTGGGTTGATCGACGGGACTCGAACCCGCGACCCCCGGGACCACAACCAAGGTTACCGATTGGGCGGAACCCGCGATGTCGGGCATCCTCGCAGGTCAGCTAGGCCTCGAGGCCGATCTTCGCAGCACCTGACCGCACCTGAACGCGCATTCCGCTCCCACCTTCGCTCCACGCAGTGACCGACGGTCTTCGTCCCGAACCATGAGAGGCGTAAGGGTTTCGCTTCATTACGTAAACGCCTGGGCGCAGGTAGTTCTCAAACGTCCCAACGCGCACATCTTGCTGATCTCGTCCAGGTGTGGACAACAGCAGAACCCAGCGGCCAGGGATTGGCCAGAGCAGCGACGCCCCATTAGGCTCCGATGCCGCTCCGACATTCGGAAGGACATTCATGGCAGAGCAGGATTCGGCAAATCAAGCGGGTCACACCGCGCCGCCCGTACCGGAGTCGGACGGCAACGGTACGACCACCTGGCGGCCGGCGCTCGAGACTGACCGCGTCCGCTCGGCCGCCGCCGGGCTCGGCGCGTTACGGCTGGCCCGGCGGGAACCCGGCCCGGCCGGCGAAACCCTGAACGGCATCGCGCTGGCCATCGGTTCGGCGGCCGCGCTGTACGTGATCAACCTGATCCTGACTCCATTCGGCGACGCCGGCTGGGTGACGATCCTCCGTGGCCTGCTCATCGTTCTGGTCGCCGGCGTACTGATCGGCCTGATCCGGGCGGTGCGTGGACTGCTCCGGGCTCGGATGGCGGTCTACATCTACGACCACGGCCTGGTGGGCACGGCCCGAGGCGCCATCAGGACGATCCGCTGGGACCAGGTGACCCAGATCGCCATCTTCGCCACCGAGGGCGTACACGTGGGCGCGGAGAACCAGCCGATGATCATTCCGGCCGCGGTGTACGGCGGGGGCTCCGAGGACAAGGCCGAGTTCCTGAACGCCGTCCTGCCGCCGCTGGAACAGCGAGGCGTCGACATCCGACGATTCTGAGCGTCCCCGTCGTCGACGTCGCTATCGATCTGCATTGGAAGCTGTACGAACTCAACGGCCGGTTCTACGGCGGTCGCCCGAAAGACGGGTCCATGCGGACGGTAGCGACGCCGCCGTTCCTCAATGGGCTCTTAAAGCGTCACCTCTCCTCAGGCGTCCCGCTGAGATGCGACTGTGTGGCACAGGCCAGCGGCACCGGGGGCATCCCATGGTGCACCGGACATGGGTACGCATTCCTGGTCGACCACCGGCACCCCTGGCCCGGCAAGCCGCTGCCGCCATGGCCGGCAGCGGAGACGGACCAGCCGCACACGCCGCCGCAGGGCCGAGGCCGAACTCTGCGGAGCCCTTCAGGAACGCTGGATGGCATCGCTGCGGGCTCGTGCCGCCCTGTCGCCCTCTTCGGCGGTCCCGGCGCTGAACGCGGCCCTGCTGGCGCTCCCCAACCGGCCCCGATCGCTCCCGCTCGGAGCACCCGCTCCCAGCCTGCTCCCAAAATCGGACACCTGAACGGCAGAGCGCCGGACCGCTTTCGCGATCCGGCGCTCTGACCTTGGACTTTCTCTGGGGTGATCGACGGGACTCGAACCCGCGACCCCCGGGACCACAACCCGGTGCTCTACCAGCTGAGCTACGACCACCATGCCCCGCCTGAGGATGACCTCCGCAGCGGGCGCCGGACAAGCATAGCCGGACTCCCCACCCCGCCGTCGACCGGGTTACCGCCCGGCGCGGCGCGGCGGACCTACAGCTCGGCGGCGATCGCCCGGGCCTGGTCGACGTCCGGTCCCGGCTGCGGCACGAACATCGTGCGCCGGTAGTACTCCAGCTCGCGGATGCTCTCCCGGATGTCGGCGAGCGCGCGGTGCGCCAGGCCCTTCTGGGGCTGCCCGAAGTACACCCGCGGGTACCAGCGGCGGGCCAGCTCCTTGAGCGACGAGACGTCGATCATGCGGTAGTGCAGGAAGCTGTCCAGCGTCGGCATGTCGCGGGCCAGGAAACCCCGGTCGGTCGCGATCGAGTTGCCGCAGAGGGGGGCGGTGCGCGGGCTGGTCACGAACTGCTTCACGTACGCCAGGACGACCTCCTCGGCCTCCGCCATCGTGACCGTGGACCGCCGCACCTCTTCGGTGAGGCCGGACTTGGCATGCATCTCCCGCACGACCTCGGGCATCGCGTCCAGCGCGGCGTCGTCGGCGTGGATGACGAGGTCGACGCCCTCACCGAGGATGTTGAGATCCGGATCGGTGACCAGCGCCGCCACCTCGATCAGGGCATCTTTGCCCAGGTCGAGCCCGGTCATCTCACAGTCGATCCATACCAGAAGATCCGCCACAGGATCAGCCTACGCGCACGAACTGGTGACGCGCGGGACGCCCGGTAGTACCCACCTGTTCGATACTCAACGCACCCAGGCGTCCGGATTCACCCTAGATTGTCGGTATCGGCACCAGGACTACCCACTTCGCCCAAGTACGGGCTAAACTGGGCTTAACGGACGAAGCCCCCCTTCGGTTACTCCGTTCCCCCGGTAAAGGGCCCTCCGCGTCGGCAGCGCGGAGGGCCCTTTCGGTACGAAAACGCGGAAGCCCCGGGCTCGTCGCCCGGGGCTTCCCCGCTTCGCTCCGTCCGTCAGTCCTTGCTCTGCCCGCGACCCCGGCGAGGAGGCCGGGTCACCTTGATCGGAGGCTCCTGGCTGTCGGGATCCGGCGCCGGCAACCCGGACGCCGTGACATTGCGCCGGCGCCTGGCCTTCGCACCGCCCAGCAACTCGGCAACCTCGTCCTTGTAGCTGCCCAACAGCCCCCGCTTGACAGGCTGCCGGGCGCTCGCCACCTCGCCGGAACCCTT
Organism: Couchioplanes azureus; assembly: GCF_014648355.1. Lineage (GTDB taxonomy): Bacteria > Actinomycetota > Actinomycetes > Mycobacteriales > Micromonosporaceae > Actinoplanes > Actinoplanes azureus. Next base: position 39,224 of record NZ_BMQY01000009.1, on the reverse strand, counting down.
CTCGGCGCCCTGCTCCTGCACCGGCTTCACCTCCGCGACGGCCGGTGCTTCCGACGTCATGTCCGCGACGGCACGCTCCTGCGGCTTCGCGTCCGCGACGGCACGCTGGTCCGCCATCGCATCTGCGACGGGACGCTGCTCCGCCTGCACATCTGCGGCGGCACGCTGCTCCGGCTTCGCCTCCGCCGGCTGGGCCTGCTCGGTGCGCTGCCCGGCGATCCGGGTCTCGACCTTCGGCGCCGCATCCGCGACATTCGCGGGACTCGCGTCGGCGCGGGCCGAGCCGGATGCCGGCTCTGCCGGGCCGGAGGAGACCGCCGGCCACGCCGAAGGTCGCTGGGCGGTAGCCGTCGGAGCCGCCCCGGACGCTTCGACCTTGCCCGACGGTACGGGCTCGCGAGCCGGCTCGGCCGGCCTCGAGGGCCCGGGAACCGAGGGCCGCGACGGAGCGGGCGCGGGAGAGACCGGCGCGGGTGCCACGGGCTTCGGCGAGACCGGCCCCGGAGACACCGGCCTGGCCGGCGCGGGCGCGGTGCCCGCCTTGACCGGAGCCGGCTCGGCCTGCACCTTGACCGGCTCCTGCGCCTTGGCCGGCTGCGGCATGGACCCAGCCTTCGCCGGCACCTGCTCGGCCTTCCCCTGCGTCGCCGGACCCGCAGGCTTGTCCAGCACAGCCGGGCCGACGGGCTTGGCCTGCGCAGCCGGGCTGACCGGCTTGCCGGGCTCGACCGGGCTGACCGGCTTGCCCTGCGCAGCCGGGCTGACCGGCTTGCCGGGCTCGACCGGGCTGACCGGCTTGCCCTGCGCAGCCGGGCTGACCGGCTTGCTCGGCTCCACCGGGCTGACCGGCTTGGCCTGAGCAGCGGGATCGGCGGGCTCCGCAGCCGGATCGGCGGGCTTGGACGCACCGAGGCTGGTGCCGACTCGGCCCGAGTCGGCCCGGGTGAGGCCGGTTGCCGCCCAGGCGCTCGCCGGCGGGCCGCCGAAGAGGGCGTTCCGCGGCGGGTTCTTCGCAGGCTGGCTGGGCTTCGGCGCGGCGCCGACAGTGCTGGCCGGCGCACCCTTCCCGGCGGCGGGCTCGGCGGACTCGGCGGACTCGGCTCCTTGGGCGGGCTGGGCGGGCGCATTGGGCTCGGCCGGCTCGGTGGGCGTGGGCTGGGGTGCCTTCGCGGTCTCGGCGCGCGACGCCGTGCCGGCCTCGGCGGGCCCGGAGACTTTCCCGGCCCCGGCGCGCGACGCCGTGCCGGCCTCGGCGGGCCCGGAGACTTTCCCGGCCCCGGCGCGCGAAGCCGTGTCGGGCTCGGCGGGCCTGGACGCTTTCGCGGTCTCGGCGCGCGAAGCCGTGTCGGGCTCGGCGGGCCTGGACGCTTTCGCGGTCTCGGCGCGCGGCGCCGTTCCGGGCTCGGCGTGGAGCGGCTCGTCCGTCCCTGCGGGTACGGAGAGACCGGTCACCAGGACGTCGTAACCCTTCGGCGGAACGGATGCAGCCGGGCGCTCCGGAGCCGGACCGGTCGCGGCCGGACGGTCCGGAGGCGAGATCGCCACGGCCGGGCGCGTCTTCGCCGCGTCAGCTTCGGTTTGGCCGGCCAGGGCGTCGGCGGCGACCGTCGCGCCGCTGGTGGGAGCGGGCCCGACCACGGAGGCCGGGCCGGTGGTGGCAGGCGGCTTCGGGTCGGTGGGCTGGGCGGTTGGCTGCTTCGCCGCCGCCGCGGTGGTGGCGGCTGCTTTGCGGGAGGCGTTGAGGGCGGCTACGGCGCGGGCCTCGGTTTCGCGGGCTCGGGCTGCGGCCGTCTCCGCTACCCAGGCTCCGACCGCTGAGGCCTCGAAGATGGGCAGGTCCGTGGGCTGGGGGGCGGTCCGGCGGCGGGCGGCTCGATCCGGGGCGCGGCCGAAGAGCGGGTCGGTGGCGGCGGCCGCGGGCGGTGCGGCCGCGGGGCCCGCTGCCGGAGTGACCCGGGGCGTGATCAGACCCAGTGGCTCGCCGGGCGCCGGCGAGGAGACCGAGGACGCGGGCGAAGAGACCGGGGATGCCGGCGAAGAGACCGGGGACGCCGGCGAAGGGAGCGCGGACGCCGGCACCGGCGATGGGACCGGGGAAGCCGCCGCCGGAGCAGCGGGCGCCACCTCGGGAGAAGACGCGGAAGAGGGAGACGGCAACGACGGCGAGGGCACCGCCGGGGACGAAGGAGCGGCCACCGGCACCGAGGGAGCGACCACCGGCGAGGAAGGAGCCACCGCCGGGGACGAAGGAGCGGCGACCGGTACCGGCGGGGCGGGTTCCGGGGAGGACGGCATCGGGATGGCCGGGCCGCGGGCCGACGGCTGGTTTCTCGTGGACGACGGCGGCCAGGTCAGCGACGGTGGGCGGCTGCGGGGCTGGCAGTCGGCGAGGGTGCGGGGGCGGTGGGTTGCCGAGTGGCGGCCTCCGCCGACGCGGCTGAGCGGCAACGGGGCGCCGATCGCCTGCATGAGGTCCGGGACCTGGCTGGGTTCGACGATGTAGACGACCTCGCGGCGGCGGGACGGCCAGCCGAGGATGATCATGCCGATCATCACCAGGATGCTGCCGGCGGTCAGCAGGGTCCAGGTGGCCTGGTTGAGCCAGCCGGGGCGCACGCCCGCGGTGGATTCCAGGCGGATGCCGGGCTGCGCCGCCGGGTTCATGATGACCAGGCTGTATTCGGTGTCGCGCAGCGTGGTGGGGTTCCAGTCGACGGCGCCGGTGCCCGCGGCGATCCAGATGCGTTCCCGGCCCGGCAGTTGTTCCGGGGCCCGGGTGCCGGGGACGGGTTTCGCCGTCACCGGGAGTGCTCCGGTGCCGAGGTCGATCGCGGCCACCGAGATGCGGGGGATGTCGGCCAGGTACGCGTCGGCGCGCCCGCGGGGTGCGATGCCCACGAAGGCGGGGGCGCCGGAGGAGACCGCCGTGATGCGCAGCCGGGTGTCGCCGAGGCGGGCGAACGGGGCGTCCTTGCGCAGCAGGGCGTCGACGTCGTCGACCACGACGGCGTACCCGGAGGTCGCCACGCGCTGCATCGTCCCGCTGAAGGCGCCTCCGGCGTCCCGGTGTTGCATGGCGGCCCAGAAGGCGCCGCCTACCAGTAGCGCCGGGATGCCGACGGTCAGCAACAGCATGCCGAGGATCGTGCGGAGCACCCGCATCTCGATCTCCCCCTTCTCGGTGGTACTGCGGCAGACCATACAGACCGAAATAACACCAAAATGGATAAACGGTTACTTCAGCCCCTACCGGTATAAAGGGCGTCGCTGAAAGAACCCTGGGGAGAGCAAAAGGCAGCGAGGGCCGGCCCTGGCGGACCGGCCCTCGCGAGGAGAGCGCGCTTAGGAGATCTTCGCTTTCACGGTGAGCGTGGACTGGTCGATCTCGCTCGTGCGTACGGTGAACTTGAACGTCCACTCCCCCGCCATGGGCAGCGCGATGTCGCCGATGGCGTGGAAGTCGGTGATCCGCAGCAGCGGCACCTCGATCGGCTCGATGCCCTTGGCCGGCAGGGCCGCCGTGGCGGTCCACTCCACGACCGGCAGTGGCTTGTTGTCCGGCGTGTACGCGTACAGGTGCAGCGAGTTGTTGCCCACCGTGGCGGGGAAGACGTCCACCTGCAACGAGACCCGGGCGTCCGACACGGTCTGCGTGATGGTGGTGGACGTGGCGCCGGTCTCGGCCGCCTCGGCCGTGCGCGGCGGCGGAATCTGCACCAGCGCCGCCGTCACGCCGAGCACCACCGCCGTGACCGCCAGCTCGGCGAGTACCACGCGGCGCAGGGTGCGCGGGCCGGTCTCGGCCCGGCGGCTGCGCACCAGCTTGCGGGAGAACGCCGCCATCGCGATCACCACCGCGGCGAGGCCGACCTTGGCCAGGATGAGCCGCCCGTACGTGGTGGTGAACAGGCCGTCGAAGGACGCGACCTCGATGAGCGCCTGGACGACGCCGGCGATGATCAGCGCGGCGACGGCGGTGGCCGCCCACCGGGACCAGATCGGCAGGATCGCGCCGAGCTCGCCCTCGTTGGCGTGCCGCAGCAGGAAGCCGGCCAGCATCACCAGCCCGCCGAGCCAGACCGCCATCGCGGCCAGGTGGATCGCGTCGACGACCACGGAGACGCCGGCCACCGGCGAGGCGGTCGGATGCCCGGTCAGCGGCCAGGTGGCCAGGGCCGAGACGCCCAGGACGCCGAGCAGGGCCAGGTCGGCCTTGGACTCGCCGCCGTCGCCGCGCAGCAGCGGTCGCAGCAGGAAGGCCGCCGCCCCGATGACGCCGAGCCGGACCAGCATCACCGCTCCGAACGTGCTGCCGAGCACGGTCTGCAGATCGCCGCCGGAGACGCCGAACAGCCCGCTGCCGGTGGTGTACGGCGCCTGCAACCACAGCCCCAGCACCGTGCTCGCGAGCACCAGCCCCACGCCGGTCCAGACGAGCCGCGCGGGTCCGGTGCGGGAGAGCCGGTGCGGCCAGAGCAGCGCGAGCACCAGCACCGGCCCGACCAGCAGCACCAGGCCGGCGTACCCGAGGTATTTGCCGACCGGGATGAGCGCGCGCACGACCGGGTCGACCGCCTGCGCGGCGTCCGCCTCGCTCGGCGGGGTGGACGTCGCGCCCACCGAGTAGGTCAGCGTGCCCGCCACCGGGTGGCTGTCGGCGGAGACGACGCGGTAACTGACCAGGTAGGTGCCGCGGGCGCCGCCGGAGCGCAGCGGGATGGTCACCGTGCTCCCGGCGGCCTCCGGTTCGCCCTGGTCGGCGCGGCTGCCGTCGGGTGCGAGCACCTGGATCTTGCCCGCGATGAGCTGCACCGACTCGCTGAAGGTCAGGGTGACGCGGTTGGGCGCGTCCGGGACGATCGTGTTGGCGCCGGGGTCGCTGGCGACCAGCGCGGCGTGGGCGCTGGCCGGGCTCGCCGGCCCGGCGAGCAGGCCCAGGAGCCCGAGAAGCAGCCCGGCGAGGGCCACCGAAGCCCGGCGTCGATCAACGGTCATGCGAGCAATGCTCCCCGATGGCTCGAAGGGCACGACAACGTGGTCGCGCGGGCGCGGACGGACGAAGAACAGTCGGACGCCCGGGCCCGATAGTTCCCGCTCAGTACGACAATTCTCCACCGCGTACGATGTGCGGTCGTGACAGCGAGCGAATCTCTCACCGCGCTCGCCCTCCGGGCGCGGTCCGGCGACGCCGGCGCGCAGTCCGCTCTGGTGCGGGCCACGCAGGCCGAGGTGTGGCGTTTCACCGCCGCGCTGGTCGATCCCGGTTCCGCGGACGACCTGACGCAGGAGACCTTTCTGCGGGCGTTCCGGGCGCTGCCGGGGTTCGAGGGGCGCGCGCACGTGCGCACCTGGCTGCTCGGCATCGCCCGGCGCACGTGCGCCGACCACCTCCGCGGCGTGGTGCGGCGGCGCCGGCTCGACGCCCGGCTGGCCGCCGAGGCGTGCGCGGACCACCGGGCGCACCCGGACCCGGCGCACCGGCTGGGCAGCGCCGACCTGCTGCAGCGGCTCGGCGAGGAGCGGCGGACGGCGTTCGTGCTCACCCAGCTGCTCGGCTTGTCCTACGCGGAAGCCGCCGAGATCGAGGACGTCCCGGTCGGCACCATCCGTTCCCGGGTGGCGCGCGCCCGCGACGAGCTGATGGCCGCGGTCGTCGCGGCCCGCGCGAGCTGATTCTCAGGGTCTTTCGGCCCGATACACAGCCAACCCCCAGGCGGTACAACGGAACCCGGCGACGCCGCGCGCCGACTAAGGGGGGTGAGCATGGAAACGCGTACGCGGACGGCATGGCCGTGGATCTCGACCGCCGCCCGGCTCGGCCTCGCCGCGGTGTGGCTGATCGCCGGCGCCCTGAAGGTCGGGGACCTGGCCGCCTCCGGGCGTGCGGTCAACGCCTACCAGCTGTTCCCGTACGAGGTGGCGAAGGTCGTCGGCGCCGTCCAGCCGTTCCTGGAGATCGCCCTCGGGCTGCTCCTGCTGGCCGGTCTCGCCGTACGCCTCAGTGCCGGCATCTCCGCCGCCCTGTTGCTGATCTTCATCGCCGGGATCGTCTCGGCGTGGGCTCGCGGCCTGCAGATCGACTGCGGCTGCTTCAGCACGGGCGGCGAGCTGGGCGCGGGCGTCGACCCGGCGTACGGGTGGGACATCGCCCGCGACGCCGGTTTCCTGCTGCTCGCCGGGATCCTGCTGTGGCGGCCGCGGACCCGCTTTTCGATCGACGGCATCCTGATGGGGGACGAGCAGTGAGCAAGGGCGACAAGAAACGGGCGCAGGCCAAGCAGGTGGTACGGGAGCAGCTCGCCCGGGAACGCCGCCGCACGGTCACGCTCTGGACCACCGTGGGGGTGGTGGCGGTGCTGGTCATCGCGGGGCTGATCGGCTGGGGCGTCGCCGCGGGGCAGGAGAAGGCCACCGCGGGCAAGCTGACGGTTCCGTCGACGGCGGTGGACGACGGGACGGCCTTCGCCCGCGGCACCGGACCGGTGCAGATCGACGTCTACGAGGACTTCCTGTGCCCGAACTGCCGGCGGGTCGAGGCGGCGACCGGGCCCGCGATCACGCAGCTCGTCGACGCCGGCAAGGTGACGGTGCGCTACCACCCCATCGCCATTCTCGACCGCCTCTCCTCGACGCAGTACTCCACCCGGGCGGCGGGCGCGGTGGCGGCCGCGGCGCAGAGCGGCAAGTTCTTCGAGTACCACGAGGCGCTGTTCGCCCAGCAGCCCCCGGAGGGCGGCCCGGGGCTCGACGACGCGAAGCTGATCGAGATCGGCCGGTCGGTGGGCCTGACCGACCAGGCGTTCGCCGACGCGATCGAGAACAGGACCTACACGGCCTGGGCCACGAAGGTCACCGACACCGCATCGTCGCGCGGGATCACGGCCACGCCCACCGTGCTGGTCGCGGGCAAGCCGCTGGAGCGTCCGACGCCGGAGGCGCTGACCGCCGCGGTGGGGGCGGCCGCGGCGTGAGACGCGGCGTCCTCTTCCTGACCGTGCTGGCCGGCCTGCTCCTCGGGCCGGCCGGTCCGGCGGCCGCGCACGGCGGCGAGGCGCCCGACGCCACCGCCTACCGCACCGAGGTGACCGGCCTCAGCGCCCCGGTGCCGGGGCTGACCGTGCGCGCGGTCGAGGCGGGCGCCCGCCTGGAGCTGGTCAACGACACGGGGCGCGCGGTCGAGGTGCTCGGCTACGCCGGTGAGCCGTACCTGGAGGTGCGGCCGGACGGCACGTACCAGAACGTCAACTCGCCGGCCACGTACACGAACCAGACGCTCGGCGGCGATTCGTCCGTACCGTCGCATGCGTCGCCGGCCGCCGCACCGCAATGGCAGAAGATCTCCGCCGGGCGGACCGTGCGCTGGCACGACCAGCGCACCCGGTGGCTGAGCCCCGGCCTGCCGCCGCAGGCGCAGGCCGACCCGGACCGCGCGCACCGGCTGCGGGACTGGGTGGTGCCGCTGCGCCAGGACCTGGTCCCGTTCGAGGTGCGCGGCACGCTGACCTGGGAGCCGCCGCCCGTGACGTGGGCCTGGTGGCTGGGCGCGGCCGCGCTGGCCGCGGCGGTGGTCGCCCTGGGCGTGCGCCGGTTCCGCGGGGTGGGCGCGATCACGCTGGTCGCGGGCCTCGTCACCATCGGGTACGCGGTGACGCGCGCCGCCCTGGGCGTGCCCGGGCAGGCGCCGGCGATCGGGGCGGCCGTGCTCGCGACGGCCGCCGGGGCCGCGACCGTGCTCGGGCGTACGCCGTTCCTGGCGTTCCTCGGCGGCACCGCGCTGGTGATCTTCGGCGGCCTGGGCGACGCGGGGGTCCTCACCCAGGCCGTGGTCGACTTCCCGGGGCCGGGCTGGGTCCCGCGCGCCGCGGTGCTCGTCGCGCTCGGCGCGGGTGCCGGTGCGGCCGTCTCGGCGCTGCTGCGCCTGCGTTCCCCGGCACCGGCCCGGATATCTTCGGACGCATGACTGAGCGTCTCTCGCCGGGTGATCCGGCCCCCGACTTCACCCTGCCCACCGACAGTGGCGGCACTCTGACGCTGAAGGAGCTCCGCGGCCGCCGGGTCGTGCTGTACGCCTACCCCGCGGCGATGACGCCGGGCTGCACCAAGCAGGCCTGCGACTTCCGCGACTCCCTGGCCTCGCTGCAGGCCGCGGGCTACGAGGTGGTCGGCATCTCGCCGGACACCCCGGCCCGGCTGGCGACCTTCCGCGAGCGGGACGCGATCACGTTCCCGCTGGTCAGCGACCGGGACAAGAGCGTGCTGACGGCGTACGGGGCCTTCGGCGAGAAGCAGCTCTACGGCAAGACGGTGACCGGCGTCATCCGCTCGACCTTCGTGATCGACGAGAACGGGGTCATCGAGCGGGCGCTCTACAACGTCAAGGCGACCGGGCACGTCGCGAAGCTGCGACGCGATCTCGGTATCGACTGAGTTCCCGCGCGAAGTTCGCGGATCCCGGGGCGCGGTGCCGATAAGTCTGGAGTGTTCCGCCACTGGGCACCCTCGGCGCGGACCCCGGCCCACGGCGGCCGTCATGCGGCCTGGATCCGCGAGGCGGCCGCCGTGCCGCGTACCGGGTCCCGGGCCTGCCCGGGCGGTGGATCCGCAGGCCAGCGTCTAGACTGCTGGCATCGACGGCCCACCGGGGCGCGTCGGGCGGAAGTGGCGGAATAGGCAGACGCGCGGGCCTTAGGAGCCCGTATCCGTGAGGGTGTGCGGGTTCAAGTCCCGCCTTCCGCACCCAGCTGGCACCGGAGGGACGCGTCCCGGGCGCCCTCCGGGTGGCACCGGACGACGACCGGGACACGCTGCGGATGCGGCGGGACCCGCGTCAGCTCTTGCGCGGCTGGTTGAAGCGGATCATGTTCCCTGCCGGGTCGCGGAAGGCGCAGTCGCGGACGCCGTACGCCTGGTCGACCGGCTCCTGCAGCACCTCGGCGCCGGAGGCGCGGAGGTGCTCGAAGGTGGCGTCGACGTCGTCGGTGACGAAGATGAGCCCGCGCAGCAGGCCCTTGGCGAGCAGTTCCGACTGCTTGCGCTTGTCCTCGGCCGAGGAGCTCGGGTTGGAGTCGGGCGTCTCGATGGTGATCTCGAGCTCGGGCTGGCTCGGCGGGGACACCGTCACCCACCGCATGCCCTCGAACTTGACGTCGCTGCGGACCTCCAGACCGAGCACGTCCCGATAGAAGCCGAGCGCCTTGTCGTGGTCGTCAACCGTGATGAAGCAGTGCGAAACCCTGATGTCCATGCAGGTCACGATACGTTCGGCGACCCCGCGCGGGCTTCTCCGTTCCTGACCGGCCGGGTCAGGATCTTGGCGAAGCACGCGGGGATGGCGGCCCCGGCCTCGTGGGTCCGCGCCCGGTAGGCGCTCGGCGTCTCGCCGACCAGCTCGGTGAAGCGCGAGCTGAACGAGCCGAGCGAGGTGCAGCCGACGGCGAAGCAGACCTCGGTGACGGACAGGTCGCCGCGGCGCAGCAACGCCTTCGCCCGCTCGATCCGCCGGGTCATGAGGTGGCTGTACGGGGTCTCGCCGAACGCCGCCCGGAAGCTGCGCGAGAAGTGTCCCGGCGACATCAGGGCCTCCCGGGCCAGCGCGGGCACGTCCAGCGGCTCCGCGAAGTCGCGGTCCATCCGATCGCGGGCCCGGCGCAGCCGGACGAGGTCGTCCCGGTTCACCGTCCCAGCATTCCACGAACCACCCGGGTGGTTAACAGGCCGGCGCCGCGGTCAGATCGAGGTTCTCGCTCTCGCCGGCGTCCGTCGCGGGCGCCGAGCTCGACTCGACGATCGGCGTGCGGGACGCCGTGGGCTTCACCTTCACCGTCGCCTTGGCCTTCGCCGTCGCCTTCTTCTTCGGCGCCGGTGCCGAGACCTCGGCGGCGGCCCGCGCGGACGTCACCTGCTTCTTCTTGGGGACGAGCTTGACGTTCCGCGCGGTCACCGTCTTGCCGTAGATGTCGGTCACCGCGATCTGGAACGGGCCGTTCCCGGTCTGCCGGTCGATGATCCAGAAGTTGTAGTCGGTGCGCGAAGCGGTCATCCAGTCGCCGCCCGGCCCCTTGGCCCGCACCTTGGCGATGGGGTTGGCGTGGTTGTCGATCAGCACCGCCCACCAGTACTGCGACGATCCCTCGGCGAAGGTGATGCTCAGCGGCCCGGGTGTCGGCGCGTCCGGCACGGCCCGGTAGGTGATCGGCACGATGCCCTGCACCGGGTCCGCGATCCTCTGGAACGCGGTGCGGCTCAGGTCCAGCCAGCCGGGCGTGCACTCGGGGCAGGAGTCGAAGACCTTGACGCGTACCGTGCCCTTGGGTCCGGTGACGTCGAGGTAGCTGCCGCAGGACAGCGCCCCGGAGTACTCGCTGCGCCCCAGGGCCACGTACAGATCGTCGGCCGGCGGCGCGAAGTTGCAGTTGCCCACCGTGCCCGCCAGGTCGTAGAAGGTGGCCTTGCCCGAACGCTTGGCGCTGGTCGGCGGGGCCGCGCACGCGCCACCGCCGTTCTGCAGCAGGATCGCCACGCCGAGCACGCCGGCCAGGAGCACGGCACCGCCGGTGGCGAGCCAGCGGGGACGCAGGAGGCGGTGAGCTGTCACGCTGAGGCATACTCCGGGGCCTCCGCCGCCGCGGGCAACTCTCCTAAGACACGCTTAAGACAGACTCCCCCACCCGGATGACACCCGTGTCGCCGGGGCGGAGGTCCGGGATCAGGTTGACGCCGAAGTGCAGCCCACCGTCGCGCCGGCGGAACCGGCCGAGCGTGCGCAGCGGCTCCCGGCCGCGCTCGCCGGTCTCCTGGTCGATGGTGGTGACGAGACACCGGTTGCTCGGCTCGGCGACCCGGTAGGTCGTCTCCCCGATCCGCAGGCGCCCGCCCACCCACGTGTCCTCGGCCCAGGCGCCGGCGCCGGTGAGGACCAGGTTGGGCCGGAACCGGGTCATCGGCACCGGCTCGTCGAGCCGGCCGTTGAGGGCGTCCAGGGAAGCCTCGCTGGTGAGCAGGATCGGAAACCCGTCCGCGAGGTTGACCCGGTCGTCCGGGTGGGCGTTGCGCTGGATCGGCCGCGCGGCGGCAGGGTCGGCGAGCCAGGCGAGCCGGGCGTCGCGGCCCAGGAGATCCGACAGGAATGCCGTGGCGGCCGGGGCGAGCCGGACGGGCACCGGCGGCTTGGCGCGGAAGACGCGGGCGGTCGCGGGCGGCCCCCCGGCGGGCTCGTCCACGTCGAGGCCGTCGAGCAGCAGGCCGCCGGGACGCGGCACGGCGTGCAGCTGGGTGAGGGCGGGCGCCTCGCGCTGGGTGATGCCCACCCCGTCGGCGTCGACCGCCATCCACCGCCGGTCGCCGGCCAGGCCCCAGGGCTCGGTCACCGCCACGTCGTGGTCCAGCCGATGACACCCTTTGAGCGGGTACGTGTGCAGCGAAGCGATCCGCATCGGGCCAGCCTCGCACAGCCGTGCACGGCCAATCCGGCCGAGGCACTAGCGGAGTGAAAGTTTTTATGCATAGTCTGCGTACGTGAATGACGTGGCGGTGGGAACGGGCGGGCGGGTGCTCGGCCTCTTCCAGGGCGCCCGGCTCACCCCCACCCAGCGGCGCATCGCGCACAGTCTGGTGCAGCACGGGCCGTCGGCCGCGTACCTGTCGGCCGCCGAGGTCGCCGAGCTCGCCGGGGTGAGCCAGCCCTCGGTGACCCGGTTCGCGATGGCGCTCGGCTACGCCGGCTATCCCGCCCTGCGGCGCGAGCTGCGGGCGCTCGCCGCGGAGCCGGCCATCCCGCCGGAGCCCGGCGAGAACCCGATGCAGGAGGCGCTGCGGGCCGAGAGCCGGCGCCTGGAACGGATGGCGGACGAGCTCGGCGATCTCCGCGCGATCGAGCAAGCCGCGGGGATGCTCGTCGGCAGCCGCCCGCTGCCCGTGCTGGGCCTGCGCGCCGCGGCGCCGCTGGCCGGATACTTCGGGTACTTCGCGGCCAAGGTGCATCCCGACGTCCGGGTGCTCGACGGCGGCGGCACCATCCTGCTCGACCGTCTCGACCAGGCGCGGGCCGCCGGGGCGAGCGCGGTGCTGGCCATCGTGCTGCCGCGCTGTCCGCGGGAGACGCTCGACGCGATCCGCGAGGCGAAGGAGCTGGGTCTCGCCGTGGTCGCGCTCACCGACTCGGCGGTGAGCCCGGTCGCCGAGGCCGCCGACGTGGTGCTGCCCGCGCCGGTCGGCACCCAGCTCGTGTTCGACCTGCACACCGGCCCCATGGCGATGGCCATGGTGCTGCTGCAAGCCATGTGCGACGCGGCGCCGGAAACGGCGCAGCGCCGCCTGGAGGAGTTCGAGGCGACGGCCATCCGCCGCCACATCTTCGAAGCATGAAGGAGTCCGGCATGCCTGAGGTACGCGCGCCGCGCGGCACGGCGTACACCGCGAACGGCTGGCCGCAGGAGGCCGCCAAGCGGATGCTGATGAACAACCTCGACCCGGACGTGGCCGAGCGCCCCGACGACCTCGTCGTCTACGGCGGCACCGGCCGGGCCGCCCGCGACTGGCCCTCGTTCCACGCGATCGTCCGCGAGCTCGACGAGCTGAAGGGCGACGAGACGCTGCTGGTGCAGTCCGGCCGCCCGGTCGGCGTGTTCCGCACCCACGAGTGGGCGCCGCGCGTGCTGATCGCCAACTCCAACCTCGTCGGCGACTGGGCGACCTGGCCGGAGTTCCGCCGCCTGGAGAAGCTCGGCCTGACCATGTACGGCCAGATGACCGCGGGCTCGTGGATCTACATCGGCACCCAGGGCATCCTGCAGGGCACGTACGAGACGTTCGCCGCGGTGGCCGCCAAGCGCTTCGGCGGCGACCTCGCCGGCACGCTGACCCTGACCGCCGGCTGCGGCGGCATGGGCGGCGCCCAGCCGCTGGCCGTGACGATGAACGGCGGCGCCTGCCTGATCGTGGACGTCGACGAGTCGCGGCTGCGCCGCCGGGTGAAGGACCGCTACCTGGACACGGTGGCCCGGGATCTGGACGACGCCGTCGCGCAGGTCGAGGCCGCCAAGCGGGACCGGGTGGCGAAGAGCGTCGGCGTGGTGGGCAACGCCGCCGAGATCTTCCCCGAGCTGCTGCGCCGCGGCGTGGCCATCGACATCGTGACCGACCAGACCAGCGCCCACGACCCGCTCAGCTACATCCCCGTCGGGGTCGACCTGGCCGACGCCGCCGAGTACGCGCGCAGCAAGCCCGAGGAGTTCACCGACCGGGCCCGCGCCAGCATGGCCCGGCACGTCGAGGCCATGGTGGGCTTCCTGGACGGCGGCGCCGAGGTGTTCGACTACGGCAACTCCATCCGCGGCGAGGCCCAGCTCGGCGGGTACGACCGGGCGTTCGCGTTCCCCGGCTTCGTGCCGGCGTACATCCGGCCGCTGTTCGCCGAGGGCAAGGGCCCGTTCCGCTGGGCGGCGCTCTCCGGCGACCCGGCCGACATCGCGGCCACCGACCGGGCCGTGCTCGACCTGTTCCCGGAGAACGAGCCGCTGGCCCGGTGGATCAAGATGGCCGGCGAGCGGGTCGCGTACCAGGGCCTGCCCGCGCGGATCTGCTGGCTCGGCTACGGCGAGCGCGACAAGGCCGGCGTGCGGTTCAACGACATGGTGCAGCGCGGCGAGGTGTCGGCCCCGATCGTGATCGGCCGCGACCACCTCGACGCCGGGTCGGTGGCGTCGCCGTACCGGGAGACCGAGGCGATGCTCGACGGCTCGGACGCGATCGCCGACTGGCCGCTGCTGAACGCCCTGGTGAACACCGCCAGCGGCGCCAGCTGGGTCTCCATCCACCACGGCGGCGGGGTCGGCATCGGCCGCTCCATCCACGCCGGGCAGGTCTGCGTCGCCGACGGCACCGAGCTCGCCGGGCAGAAGATCGAGCGGGTGCTCACCAACGACCCGGGCATGGGCGTCATCCGGCACGTCGACGCGGGCTACGAGTCGGCCGCCGCCTCCGGGGTCCACATCCCCATGAAGCGATGAGCGTCGCGCAGTTCGCCGCCCTCTGGGCGGAGATCGCGCCGATCGGCCGGGCCGACGGCGGCGGCTACCTGCGGTACGCCCTCACCGCACCGGAACTGGCCCTGCGGGACTGGTTCCGGGCCCAGGCCGCCGCGCGCGACCTGCCGGTCACCGAGGACGGCAACGGCAACCTGTTCGCCTGGTGGGGCGAGCCCTGGGGCGAGGGATGCGTGCTCACCGGGTCGCACTTCGACTCGGTGCCGCACGGCGGCGGGTACGACGGGCCGCTCGGCATCGTCAGCGCGTTCCTGGCGCTCGACCGGCTCCGCGCCGACGGGTACGCGCCGGGCCGGCCGCTGGGCATCGTCGCGTTCGTCGAGGAGGAGGGCGGCCGGTTCGGGCTGCCGTGCCTCGGCTCCCGGCTGCTGACCGGCGCGATCGACCCGGAGCGGGCGGCCGCGCTGACCGACCGCGACGGGGTGAGCTTCGGCGCGGCACTGGGCGCGACCCCGTCCGGCGCCCGGCCCGATCTCGTGGGCCGGGTGTCGGCGCTGGTGGAGCTGCACATCGAGCAGGGGCGGGCGCTGGACGTGCCGGTCGGGGTGGCGAGCGCCATCTGGCCGCACGGGCGGTGGCGGTTCGACTTCACCGGGCGCGGCGACCACGCCGGCACCACGCTGATGGCCGACCGGCGCGACCCGATGCTGACGTTCGCCTACACCGTGCTGGCCGCCAACAAGGAGGCCCGGCTCTCCGGTGCGCACGCCACGATGGCCCGGGTGCAGGTCGAGCCCAACGCCACCAACGCCATCCCGGCGCGGGTGCGCGGCTGGCTCGACGCGCGGGCCGCGGAGGAGTCCACGCTGGACGGTGTGGTGGACGCGATCGTCAAGCGCGCCCACGACCGGGCCGGCCGCGACGGCACCGAGGTCGACGTGACGGCCGAGTCGGTGACCGCCCAGGTCGCGTTCGACACGGCGCTGGCCCAGCGGATCGCCGAGCTGCTCGGCGGTGCGCCGATCCTGCCGACCGGGGCCGGGCACGACGCGGGCGTCTTCTCGGCGCACGTGCCGACCGCGATGCTGTTCGTGCGCAACCCGACCGGGGTGTCGCACTCTCCCGCCGAGCACGCGCCGGACGAGGACTGCGCGGCGGGCGTCGAGGCGCTCGCGAAGGTTCTCGAGGCGCTGACATGAGGTACTTCGCGGAGCTGGCCTGGATCGGCGGACGGGTTGAGCGCGACGTCGCCGTCGACGTCGCCGGCGGCCGGTTCACCGCGGTCACATCCGGCGCCGCCCCGGGCGGCACCCGCCTGCCCGGCCTGGTGCTGCCCGGCCTCGCCAACGCCCATTCCCACGCGTTCCACCGGGCGCTGCGCGGGCGTACGCACGGCGACCGCGGCAGTTTCTGGACCTGGCGCGAGCGGATGTACGAGGTGGCCGGGCGCCTGGACCCGGACAGCTACTACACGCTCGCCCGGGCGGTCTACGGCGAGATGGCCCTCGCCGGCATCACCTGCGTCGGCGAGTTCCACTACCTGCACCATGCCCCGGACGGCCAGCCGTACGCCGATCCCAACGCGATGGGCCACGCCGTGGTGCGGGCGGCGCGGGACGCCGGCATCCGGATCACCCTGCTCGACACCCTCTATCTCACGTCCACGGTGGACGGCAAGCCGCTCGAGGGCGTCCAGCGCCGCTTCGGCGACGGCGACCTCGACGGCTGGCGGGAGCGGACCGCCGCGCTGCGCGACGGCGAGGGCGTGCGGATCGGTGCGGCGCTGCATTCCGTACGCGCGGTGCCGGCGCGTTTCCTCGACGGCCTCGCGGGCCGCGCGCCGCTGCACGTGCACCTCTCCGAGCAGCGCGCCGAGAACGAGCAGTGCCGCGCGGTGCACGGCTGTTCCCCCACCGAGCTGCTGCACCGGCACGGCGTCCTCGGTCCGGGCACCACCGCGGTGCACGCGACCCACCTCAGCGACGGCGACATCAAGCTGCTGGGCGGCAGCGGCACCGGCGTGTGTCTCTGCCCCACCACCGAGCGCGACCTCGCGGACGGCATCGGACCCGGCCGGGCGCTGGCCGACGCGGGGTCGCCGCTGAGCCTGGGCAGCGACAGCCACGCCGTCATCGACGTGTTCGAGGAGGCCCGCGGCGTGGAGCTGGACGAGCGCCTGGCGACCGAGCGCCGGGGCCACTTCGCGGCGGACGAGCTGGTCGCCGCCGCCACCGCGCACTCCGCGCTCGGCTGGGACGACGCCGGGGAGATCGCCGTGGGCAGGCGGGCCGACCTGGTCGCGGTCGCGCTCGACTCGGTACGCACCGCGGGCGTCGACCCCTCCGGGGTGGTCTTCGCCGCCACCAACGCCGATGTCACCCACGTCGTCGCGGACGGGCGGATGATCGTGGACGGGGGGCGGCACACCGGCTTCGACGTACCGGCCGCCCTGCGGGAGGCGCTCTCATGAGTCTCGTGGTCACCAACATCGGCGAGCTGGTCACCGGCGACGACGAGCTGGGCACGCTGCACGACGCGGCCTTCGTCGCAGACGGCGGCCGCGTCGCGTGGGTCGGGCCGGCCGCGCAGGCCCCGGCGGCCGACGAGCGGCTCGACGCGGGCGGGCGGGCGGTGCTGCCGGGCTTCGTCGACAGCCACGCCCATCTGGTCTTCGCCGGCGACCGCGCCGCCGAGTTCGCCGCGCGGATGAACGGTGAGCCCTACACCGGCGGCGGCATCCGCACCACGGTCGCCGCCACCCGGGCGGCTTCCGACGACGACCTGCGCGCGGCAGCCGCACGGCTGGTCGCCGAGATGCGGCGGCAGGGCAGTACCACCGTCGAGATCAAGAGCGGCTACGGGCTGAACGTCGAGCACGAGGCGCGCAGCCTGCGCATCGCCCGCGACCTGACCGAGGAGACCACGTTCCTCGGCGCGCACGTGGTGCCGGCCGAGTACGCCGACCGGCCCGACGACTACGTCGACCTGGTCTGCGGGCCGATGCTGGACGCCGTCGCGGGCCACGCCCGGTGGGTGGACGTGTTCTGCGAGCGCGGCGCCTTCGACGCCGACCAGGCCCGGCAGATTCTCACCGCCGGGCTGAAGGCGGGGCTGGGCGCGCGGATCCACGCCAACCAGCTCACCGCCGGCCCCGGCGTGCGGCTCGCCGTGGAGCTGGGCGCCGCCAGCGCCGACCACTGCACGCATCTGAGCGATGCGGACGTGGACGCGCTCGCCGGATCGGCGACCGTGGCGACGCTGCTGCCGGGTGCCGAGTTCTCGACGCGGTCGCCGTACCCGGATGCGCGCAGGCTGCTCGACGCCGGCGTGACCGTCGCGCTGGCCACCGACTGCAACCCCGGTTCGTCGTACACGTCGTCCATGCCGTTCTGCATCGCCCTCGCCGTGCGCGAGATGCGCATGACGCCGGCGGAGGCCGTCCGGGCCGCGACCCTGGGCGGCGCCCGGGCGCTGCGCCGCGACGACATCGGGGTGCTGCGCCCCGGCGCCCGCGCCGACGCGGTCGTCCTCGACGCGCCCTCCCACCTGCACCTGGCCTACCGGCCCGGAGTTCCGCTGATCAGCACAGTTCTGCACGACGGAGTGCCCCAATGAGAGTCATCGTCCAGCCCACCGGCATCACCCCCGCCGACGTTCTCGCCGTCGCCCGGCGCGACGCGAAGGTCGAGCTCTCCGAGGCCGCGGTCGCGGCCATGGAACGCAGCCGCGCCATCGTCGACGGCATCGAGGCCTCCGGCCGCCCCGTGTACGGCGTCAGCACCGGCTTCGGCGCCCTGGCGAACACGTCCATCGAGCCGGAGCGCCGGGCGGAGCTCCAGCACGCCCTGATCCGCTCGCACGCGGCCGGGGTGGGCGTCCCCATGTCACGGGAGGTGGTCCGCGCGATGATGCTGCTGCGGGTCCGCTCGCTCGCGCTGGGCCTGTCGGGCGTCCGCCCCAAGCTGGCCCAGGGCCTGGTCGACCTGCTCAACAACGACATCACGCCGTGGGTGCCCGAGCACGGCTCGCTGGGTGCCTCCGGCGACCTGGCGCCGCTCGCCCACTGCGCGCTCGTGCTGCTGGGCGAGGGCTGGGTGCTGGGCAAGGACGGCGCCCGCGTGGACGCCGCGCAGGCCCTGCACGCCGCCCACCTCGAGCCGCTCGACCTGGCCGCCAAGGAGGGGCTGGCGCTGATCAACGGCACCGACGGCATGCTCGGCATGCTGCTGCTGGCGATCGACGACGCCGAGCACCTGTTCGCGATGGCCGACGTGACGGCCGCGCTGGCGATCGAGGCGATGCTCGGCTCGGAGCGCCCGTTCCTGCCGGAGCTGCACTCCATCCGCCCGCACCCGGGCCAGGCGGCGTCCGCCGCGAACATCCACAAGCTGCTGCAGAACTCGGCGATCATGGATTCGCACCGCGACGACCTCGCCCACGCGGTGCAGGACGCGTACTCGATGCGGTGCGCGCCGCAGGTGGCCGGCGCCGCCCGGGACACGCTGGAGTTCGTCCGTACGACGGCCGCGCGGGAGCTGCGCTCGGTGGTGGACAACCCGGTCGTGCTCACCGACGGCCGGGTGGAGTCGACGGGCAACTTCCACGGCGCGCCGCTGGGCTTCGCCGCGGACTTCCTCGCCATCGCCGCGGCCGAGGTGGGCGCGATCGCGGAACGCCGCGTGGACCGGCTGCTCGACGTGGCGCGCTCCCGCGACCTGCCGCCGTTCCTCTCCCCGGACGCCGGCGTCAACTCGGGCCTGATGATCGCGCAGTACACGGCGGCCGGGATCGTCGCGGAGAACCGCCGGCTGGCGAGTCCCGCGTCGGTGGACTCGCTGCCCACCAGCGGCATGCAGGAGGACCACGTCTCGATGGGCTGGGCGGCGACGAAGAAGCTGCGCACGGTGCTCGACAATCTCACCAGCGTGCTGGCGGTCGAGCTCATCTCGGGCGTCCGCGGGATCCAGCTCCGCGCGCCGCTGACGCCTTCACCGGCGGGCCGGGCCGCGGTATCGGCGGTATCGGTCTTCGCCGGCGAGCCCGGTCCCGACCTCTTCCTCGCGCCGGTGATGGAGCGGGCACGAGCCGTCATCGCGAATCGCGTCCTGCGAACGGAAATCGAGCACGAAATCGGCACCCTCCACTGAGGACATCGCCGTTTTCTTCACAGTGATCGATCGAGGACAGATCGGTAATCTTCTATCTCTCTGCCTGGTAGCACATAGGACGGAGGACGGCCGCGGAACCCCCGCCGCCGACTCCGTGAGGGGGAGGTAGCAGACATGAGAATGTTCGCGCGCGCCGCCGCCATCCTGGCGATCGGCGTGACCACCGCCGCCGGGCTCGCCGGCACACCCGCCGCCGCGGCTCCCGCACCGGCGACCGCTCCGCCCGCGTCGACCGCCGAGCTCATCCCGTACGGGGCGGGCTCGGCCGCGGTGGAGCAGCAGCGCTCGGCCATCGCCGCCCGGCACAACGCGGCCGCCCAGGCCGTCCTCTGCTGGCACAACGTGACGATCTACGCCAACGCCAACCGCCGGTGGGTCTCCATGGAGAAGGGCTACAGCGGCACCGACAACGGCATGCTGCGCGCCCGCGCGACGGTCGTCGGCCCGTGGGAACGCTTCGTGGTCTGCCGCGACAACGTGACCGGATACACCTACTGGGCCTCCCAGGACACCGGCCTGGTGGTGTCGACGGAGCTCGGCTACAGCGCCGGCGACTACGGCATGCTGCGCGCCCGCGCCACCATCGTCGGACCGTGGGAGCAGTACTACACCACCTCCCAGCCGGGAAGCTGGTTCTCGATGTACGCCTACGGCAACGGCCGCTGGGTCTCCACGGAGATCGGCTACAGCGCCGGCGACTACGGCATGCTGCGCGCCCGCGCCACGGTGATCGGGCCGTGGGAGCAGTACTACTGGTGACCGGCCGATCCGCCGGGGTCCGGGCCGCGCCCGGGCCCCGGCGCCCGCGCGTGACCGGCATGGATGCATCGGCTCGCTACGATCCCATCGGCGTCGATCCACCCGACGCCGGGACGGGCGCGGGCAGGGGACATGGGGCATCGGACACTCGACGGCGACGGGCAGCGGGAAGCCGGCCTCACGGCCCCACTGATCGGCCGGGCCCCGGAGGTGGCGGCCCTGCGCGCCGCCCTCCGCCAGGGTGCCGGCGCGCCGGCCGTGGTGGCCGTCGCCGGCGACCCGGGCATCGGCAAGTCCCGCCTGCTGGCCGAGCTGCTCGCCGAGGCGGGGCGCGACGGTCGCGTGGTGCTGGCCGGCGGGGCCGCCGAGTTCGAGCGCGAAGTGCCGTTCGGTGTGCTGCGCAACGCCATGGAGGACTATCTGCGCCGATGGCACGCGTCGCGACCCGAGCGTCTGGAAGCCACCGACCTGCGGCTGCTGCCCAGCGCCTTCCGCGCGCTCGCCGAGGACGGGCCGGGCGGCGCCCCCGTACTGCTGGCCGGTGAGCGGTACCGGCTGCACCGGGCGGTCCGGGCCGCGCTGGAGGCCATCGCCGGCGACGCGGGACTCGTGCTCGCCCTCGACGACCTGCACTGGGCCGACGACGGCTCGCTGGAACTTCTCGACCACCTGATGCGGCATCCGCCCGGTGCCCCGATCGTGCTGGCCGTGGCGTACCGGCCGCGGCAGGCGCCGACCCGGCTGCTCCAGGCGCTGGCCGGGGCGGTCCAGCGGGGGCTGGCCACGACGGTCGAGGTGGGACCGCTGAGCGCCGCCGAGGCCGACGGCCTGCTGCCCGCGGGCCTGAACCCGATGCAGCGCGAGCGGCTGTACCGCGCCGCCGGAGGCAACCCGTTCTACCTCGAGGTGCTGGCCCGCAGCGGCGCGACGGCCCCGCCGGCGCCGGACTCGCCCGCCTGGGGACCGGTCGGCGCCGCCCTGGCCGGGGAGTTCGCCACGCTGGAGCCGCTGCGCCGGCGGGTGCTGCACGCCGCGGCGGTCGCGGGCGACGAGTTCGACCTCGGCCTGCTCGCAGCGGTCGCCGACCTCGCCGAGCCGGACGTGCTGGCCGCGCTGGACGAGCTGGCGCAGCGCGACCTCCTCCGGGAGGGCAGCGCCCCGGGCCGGTTCCGGTTCCGCCATCCGCTGCTGCGCAGCGCGGCGTACCACCACGCCGGAGCGGGATGGCGGCTCGGCGCGCACGCCCGGGCGGCGGCGGAGCTGCGCGACCGCCGGGCGCCGATGGACGTACGGGCCCCGCACATCGAGGCGTCGGCGGCGGTCGGCGACCTGGCGGCGGTCGAGCAGCTCCACACCGCCGCGCTGGAGGCGGTGCACGCCACCCCGGCCGCCGCGGCGCACTGGCTGGGCTCGGCGCTGCGGCTGCTGCCGCGGTCACCGGACACCGTCGCGCTGCGGCTGGAGCTGCTGAACCTGCGCGGCCGGGCGCTGGGCGTCACCGGCCGGCTCGACGAGAGCCGGGAGATCCTCGGCGAGATCCTCCGGCTGCTGCCCGCCGGCACCGACGAGCGGATGAAGGCGGTCAGCTTCCTGGCCGTGCTGCAGAACTTGATCGGCGACCACGCCGAGGCCCGTGCCCTGCTGGCGCAGGAGCTGGCGACGCTGCCGGACCAGTACGGTCTCGCCGCCGGCGTACTGCGGGTCGGGCAGACCCTGACCACCGTCATGTACGGCCCGTCCGACCCCGCGGCCGTGGGCGAGGCGATCCGCGTGGCCCGCGGTACGGGCAACCGCCCCCTGCTCGCCTTCGCCCTGAGCGTCGGCGCGGTGGCCAAGCACTCCTTCGACATCACCGACCCGCACATCACCACCTGGCTGGACGAGGCCGGCCGGCTCGTGGACGCCATGCCGGACGGCGAGCTCGCCGAGCGGCTCGACACGGTGCTGTTCGTGAGCTGGGGCGAGCTGTACCGGGAACGCTTCGACGCCGCCCGCCGGCACCTGCAACGGGCGCTGCGGGTCGCCCGGGGCAGCGGGCAGAGCCACCTGATCGGCGCGCTGCGTACCCTGCTGGGGGTCCTCACCAGCATGACCGGTCAGCTCACCCGGGCCCTCGGGCACCTGGCGGACGCGATGGAGTCGGCCGTGCTCACCGGCTCTCCGCAGACCCACGCGCGCGTGCTCAGCTACCGGTCGTGGGTCAGCGTCTGGCGGGGCGAGCTGGACGAGGCGCTGGCCTTCGGCGAGCGGGCGGCGGAACTGGCGGCCGTCGGGGACGGCCCGGACTGGCAGGGTGGCTCGACGGAGATCTACCACGGCTTCGCCCGGCACGCCGCCGGCGACCCCGAGGCGGGCCTGGAGCTGATGATCCGCGGCGGGCACACCGGGGGCCGGGTGTCGGTGCGGCCGGTGTGGCAGGCACGCTGGTACCAGTGGCTGACCGCGGCCGCCGCCGACGCCGGCGACGACCGCGGCGCGGCGCGGTGGGCGGCCCGCGCCCGCGCGCTCCCGACGATCGACGACCTGCCCCGCCGCGCGGGGTTCATCCACCTCGCGCAGGTCCACGCGACACGGCGCGGCGACCCCGCGGCCGCCGCCGCCCACGCGGCGCGCGCGGCCGCCGCCTTCGAGCGGTCCGGCGACCGGATCGGCGCCGCCCAGGCCCACGTGTACGCCGCGGCGGCGTACCGCGACCTCGGCTCCACGGCGGCCGCGGACCGGGCCGGGGCCACCGCCCGGCGGGGCTTCGCCGCCTGCGACGCGTTCCCCCGCTGGCTGGAGACCCTGACCGGCGTCCCCCTCGTCGCGCCGAGCGGCGTGGTCCCCGCGGGCGAGGCGGTCGCGGGTGCGCCCGCCCCGCCCACGACACCGGTCCCGCGGCTGACCCCGCGCGAGCTGAGCATCCTGCGGCTGCTCGCCGACTCGCTGACCGCCGCGACGATCGCCCGGCGGCTCGGGATAAGCCCGGGCACCGTCCACAAGCATCTGGGCCGGCTGTACCGCAAGCTGGGCACCAGCGACCGGCTGGCGACCGTGCTGCGTGCCCGCGAGACCGGTCTGCTGCCGGACCCCTGCAAGCGGTAGCCCGGCCGGCGCGGCTGACGTCGCGGTGCGGTTGCCGTCCCACCCTGCGCGGCCCCGCCACCGGCGGCTCATCGATCATGGACGCATGCTGCTGCTCGTACCCGGGGATCCGCTCCGGCCCCGCCGGCCGGACGAACACTTCGCGGCCGAGGCTTCGGCGGCCCGTGCGGCCTGCCTCGAGGTCGCCGTCGTCGACCATGACGCCTTCACCCGGGGCGGGGACCACGCCGCGGCGGTCGCCCGGGTGCCGGCCGGTCGCGACGCCGTCTACCGCGGATGGATGCTGCGCGCGGAGCAGTACGCGGCGCTGGCGACGGCGCTGGCGGCCCGCGACGTGGTGCTGCGGACGAGCGCCGAGCAGTATCGGCGCGGACACGAGCTTCCCGGTTGGTACGCCGCGGTGCGGGCGGCGACTCCGGAGGCGGTGTGGACGCAGGGAGCCGAGCGGTCCGGCTTCGAGGAAGCGCTCGCCGCCCTGGCGTCCGGTCCGGCCGTGCTGCGCGACTACACCAAGTCGATGAAGCACCACTGGGACGAGGCCGCGTTCATCCCCGACGTCGCCGACGCGGACGCCGCGTGGCGGGTCGCGAGCCGGTTCCGGGAGCTGCGCGCCGACGATTTCGCCGGCGGCTTCGTCCTGCGCCGCTTCGAGCCCTTCACCGGCGCGGAGGTGCGCACGTGGTGGATCGGCGGCGTCTGCCGGCTGGTCACCGCCCATCCGGACACCCCCGGCGAGCAGCCACCGGCCGATGTCGACCCGGCGGCCTTCGCACCGCTGATCGCCGGACTGGACCTGCCGTTCGTGACCGCGGACCTGGTCCGGCACGCCGACGGCGGCTGGCGGATGGTCGAGATCGGCGACGGGCAGGTGAGCGACCGCCCGGCCAGCACACCCGCCGACGCCTTGATCACGGCACTGCGCACCGCCGCCTGACCCGCCGACGGGTCAGCGGGTCAGTTCCTTGGCGATCACCTTGGCAAGCTCGCGGAAGGCCTTGCCGCGGTGGCTGATGGCGTCCTTCTCCACCGGGGACAGCTCCGCGTTGGTGCGCTCCTGGCCCTCGCCGAGGAAGACCGGGTCGTAGCCGAAACCGCCGGTGCCGCGGCGGGAACGCAGGATCTGGCCGCGCTGCCGGCCCTCGACGAGGTGCTCGCGGCCGTTGGGCAGCACCAGGGCCGCCGCGCAGACGAAGGCGCCGCCGCGGTGGCCGTCGGGGACGTCGCTGATCTGCGCCAGGACGAGGTCGAGGTTGGCCCGGTCGTCGCCGTGGCCGCCGGACCAGCGGGCGCTGAAGACACCCGGCATGCCGTTGAGCGCGTCGACGCTCAGGCCGGAGTCGTCGGCGATCGTAGGCAGGCCGGTGCGGGAAACGCCCTCGCGGGCCTTGATCAGCGCGTTCTCGCCGAAGGTCAGGCCGGTCTCGGGAACGTCCGGATAGTTCGGGAAGTCGCCGAGGCCGACCAGCTCGATGCCGCCCGCGCCGAGCGCGACGTCGAGGATGCGCTGCAGCTCGACGAGCTTCTTCTCGTTGGCCGTGGCCAGCAGCAGGCGGGCGGTCACGACGCGAGGGCCTTCTGCTGGGCGGCGGCGAGCTCCGCGCAGCCGAGGACGCCGAGGTCGAGCAGGGCGTCGAGCTGGTCACGGCGGAACACGTTCGCCTCGCCGGTGCCCTGGACCTCGACGAAGTCGCCGTCGCCGGTGCAGACGACGTTCATGTCGACGTCGGCGGCGACGTCCTCGGCATACATGAGGTCGAGGCGGGGTTCGCCGGCGATGATGCCGACGCTGACCGCCTGGATCGAGCGGTGCACGACCGCGGCCGGCTTGCCGGCCAGCGACTTGCGGTCGGCAAGCCAGGTGACGGCGTCGTGGAGCGCGACATAGGCCCCGGTGATGGCCGCCGTCCGGGTGCCGCCGTCGGCCTGCAGCACGTCGCAGTCGAGGACGATGGAATTCTCACCGAGCGCCTTGAGGTCGATGCAGGCCCGCAGGCTGCGCCCGATCAGCCGGGAGATCTCCTGGGTCCGGCCGCCGACCTTGCCCTTGACGCTCTCCCGGTCGCCGCGGGTGTTGGTGGCGCGCGGCAGCATCGCGTATTCGGCGGTGACCCAGCCGAGCCCGGAACCCTTGCGCCAGCGCGGGACCCCCTCGGTCACGCTGGCCGTGCAGAGCACGCGGGTGTCGCCGAACTCGACGAGCACCGATCCCTCCGGATGGATGCTCCACCGGCGGGTGAGGGTCACGGGACG
The DNA here is from genome assembly GCF_014648355.1 of Couchioplanes azureus. GTDB lineage: Bacteria > Actinomycetota > Actinomycetes > Mycobacteriales > Micromonosporaceae > Actinoplanes > Actinoplanes azureus. The sequence continues at coordinate 13,981 of NZ_BMQY01000009.1, read as the reverse complement.
GAGTTGATCCGGCGCTCGGCCGTCGGGGCGTGCCATGGCCAAGAGCCTAGGCGGACGGTGACCTCTTCGCGCCGCCGGGTGCCGAGCCTGTGGACAACGCGCCCGTCAGGGCCTGTGGACACCAGCGCCCGCCAGATCCTGTGGACAACTCGCCCGCAGGATCCTGCGGACAACGCGCTCGTCAGAGGCTGTCGCCGGGCGCGCCGACCGGAACCGCGGGTCGCAGCGTCCGCGGGCTCTGCCGGGCGACCACCGGCCGCGGCGCCGGCGACGTCCCGTGGGCCCGCAGGAAGCCGTCGACTGCCTGCGGCCATCCGAACAGCTCGGCCCGGGCCCGTGCGGCGGCGCGGCGCTCCGTCTCGGGACGCTCCATCAGATTGCGTACGCCCGCGGCGAAGTCCTCCGGCGTGCCCGGCACGGCCATCCCGGCCCGGCCCACGACCTCGGGGAGCGCGCTGGCCCGGTCGACCACCACCGGCGTGCCGCACGCCAGCGCCTCCAGGGCGGCGAGCCCGAACGTCTCCACCGGCCCGGGCGCCAGGGCCACGTCCGCGCTGGCGAGCAGCGCGGCGACGGCGTCACGGTCGGTGATGTGTCCCGCGAAGCGCACCGGCAGCCGGGCCGCACGGTAGGCCAGCGCGGCCCGCCGCGACCCGTCGCCGGCCATCACCAGCACGGCGGGCGCCTTGGCGGCGCGCAGCGCGGCCACGGTGTCCACCGCGAGCTCGGGGCGCTTGTCCGCGGAGAGCCGGCTGCAGTAGACGACCAGCAGCTCGTCGGGCCGGGCGTACCGCTCGCGCAGGGCCGGGTCGCGGCGGCCCGGGTGGAACTGGCGCAGGTTCACCCCGAGCGGGATCTCCACCAGGTTGGGCACGCCGAGGCGGCGGAACTCCGCGGCGGCGAAGGCGGTGGTGCAGACGATCTGGTCGAACGACTCCGCCGTACGCCGGTTGAGCCGGTCGGCGAGCGCGTCGCGGTGCGGCATGCCCCAGACGCCCAGCAGGCCCGCCAGGCTCTCGTGGGACACCATCATCGACCCCACGCCGCGCTCGCGCGCCCAGCGGCCGGTCCAGCGCAGGGTGGCCTGGTCGGACACCTCGAGGCGGTCCGGCGCGAGCTCGTCGAGCAGCCGGGCGAGCCGGCGGCGGCCCGCGAGGACGCGGTAGCCGCCCGTGCGCGGCAGGTGATGACCCGGCAGCGTGATGACGCGGCCCTGCTCGGTCATCTCGTCGGAGTGCGCGCGGCCCGGCATGATCAGAATCGGCTCGTGCCCCGCCTGGCGGTAGCCCTCGCCGAGGTGGCGCAGGGCCGTCCGCAGACCGCCGGAGCGAGGTGAGACGAAGTTCGCCAGTCGGACGATGCGCAGCCCGCGCCCGCCCACTGATCCACCGGTCATGCAGGGCACTCCAAGGTCACGATCGAATCGATGGCGCTCTGGTGCCGTCCCCTCGGCTCACAGATCGTAGCGGGCCCCGGGCCGGACCACCTCCACCGGACCCGCGTAAGCGGCGCACGCCGCCTCCACAGTAGAGGCTTCCGAGGCCCAGGCGGGAACCAGATGGGTCAGCAGCAGGCGGGCGACGTCGGCCTTGGTGGCGGCCTCGCCCGCCTCGCCGCCGGTCAGGTGCAGGTCGGGCGGGTTGGCCACGCCGTCGAGGTAACTCGCCTCACAGAGGAACAGATCGGCGCCCTGCGCCAGGCGCAGCAACGGCTCGCAGGGCGCGGTGTCCGACGAGTAGGCGAGGACGCGGCCGTTGTGCTCCACCCGTACGCCATAGGTTTCGATGGGGTGGTTGACCCGGTCGGCGGTGACGGTGAACGGGCCGATCGGGAACGTGCCGGGCTGCAGGGCATAGAAGGTGTAGACGTCGTCGACGGGCTCGTTGTCGGCGCTGTAGGCCGCGGAGATGCGCTCGGCGGCGCCCATCGGCGCGTAGACCGGCAGCGGAGGCAGCGGCCCGCCGGGCGCATAGCGGCGGACCACCACGTACGTGCAGGCGTCGAGCATGTGATCGCAGTGCAGGTGGGTCAGCAGGATCGCGTCGACGGCGTCGATGCCCGCGTAGCGCTGCAGCGCGGACAGTGAGCCGGAGCCGAAGTCGATCAGCAGCCGGAAGCCGTCGGCCTCCACGAGGTAGGCGGAACAGGCCGACTCGGGGCCGGGGAAACTGCCGGCACAGCCGAGAACGGTCAGTCGCATGCGGGTCCCTCTGGTTCACACTCGGTCGTCCACTTCTTTGCCGACTGACCACCGGCAAATATTGCAGACCAGTCAATCACGCTGCGCAGCCTACGCCGGGACCAGCGCGTCACGTAAACGTCTGATCGATTTGTCGCTAAATCGACAACGTATGTCACACCGGGCGTGAGCTGGGTCATTTCCGGTCGCGTTACGCCTCGTGAGTTCCATCCGTTGCACACCGTGAAGGGGACAGACGGGGCAAATGCAAAGGGGCGAAAAGTGACGACGACGGACGTGGACCACGCCACCAAGGCACCCGAGGTGGCGGCGCCGGAGGTCGTGCCCTTCGGCTGGGAACCGGTCCGCCCGGCCGCCCCGCCGGCCGCCGGCGAGGAGGCCCTGTTCCGCTTCCCCGCCGCCGACGACCCGGCTCCCGGCACCCGCCGGCTGCTCGGCATGTCGATCTACTCGGCGCTGCTGGGCCTGGCCGGCGTGGGTGTCGGCGTACGCGGCCTGCTGTCGCAGATCGGCGGCGGGGTGCCCGGCTGGTACACGTGGGTTCTGGCCTTCCTCGGCATGGTGAGCGTGGCATTGTCGGTGGGCGCGTTCCTGTCGATCCACCGGCGGCTCCTGCCGTGGCTCCTGCTGATCTCCGCGGCCGTGCCGCTGATCGTGGACGTGATGCTCGCGGTGGCCTACTGAAGCCGTCCGGCCGCAACCGGGACGTACCCCGGGCCGGGCGGCGTCCACCCCGCCCCGGCGGCCCCCACACAGCGGCCGCGATCGTGGATTCAGACGGCCGTGTCCCGGTCCGCTCCGGCCCGGTTTGTCCCGGCGCGGCGGTCCCACACGGATCCCGGCCGCCTGACACGTGGACCGCACCGACCGGCCGCCTGACGCCGACGCGGGCAGGCGGACACCGGCCCGGCAGTCCGCCGCCTCGCCCGGAGCCGGCCGCTCCGGCCCCCGGTTCGGCGGCCTCACACCTGGCGGCGTCCGGCTCTCAGGCCCAGAGCTGACCTTCGAGGGCGTCCTCGGCGTCGGAGAGGGTGCCGCCATATGCGCCGGTCGAGAGGTATTTCCAGCCCGCGTCGGCGACCACGAAGGCCACGTCCGCCCGCCGGCCCTCCCGGACCGCCTCGTGGGCCACCGCGAGCGCCGCGTGCAGGATGGCGCCGCTGGAGAAGCCCGCGAAGATGCCCTCGACCTCGACGAGCTGGCGGGTGCGCAGGACCGCGTCCCGGGTGCCGACCGAGAAGCGCCGGGTCAGCACCGTGGCGTCGTAGAGCTCGGGGACGTAGCCCTCGTCGATGTTGCGCAGGCCGTACACCAGCTCGCCGTAGCGGGGCTCCGCCGCGACGATCTGGATGCCGTCGACCTTCTCCCGCAGGTAGCGGCCGGTGCCCATGAGCGTGCCGGTGGTGCCCAGGCCGGCCACGAAGTGGGTGATCGTCGGCAGGTCGTGCAGCAGCTCCGGGCCGGTCGTCTCGTAGTGGGCCCGGGCGTTCGCGGCGTTGCCGTACTGGAAGAGCATCACCCAGTCCGGGTGCTCCGTCGCGATCTGCTTGGCGACGGCGACCGCCTGGTTGGAGCCGCCCGCCGCGGGCGAGAAGATGATCTCCGCGCCGTACATGCGGAGGAGCTGGACGCGCTCCGCGGACACGTTCTCGGGCATCACGCAGACCAGCCGGTAGCCGCGCGTCTTGGCGACCATGGCCAGCGAGATGCCGGTGTTGCCGCTGGTGGGTTCGAGGATCGTGTCGCCCGGGCGGAGGCGGCCGGACTCCTCCGCCTCGCGCACCATGAACAGCGCCGGCCGGTCCTTGATGCTGCCCGTCGGGTTGCGGTCCTCGAGCTTCGCCCACAGCCGCACCGGCGGCGCCCCCTCGGGCACCGTCGGTGCGAGCCGGGGCAGGCCGACGAGCGGCGTGCCCCCGCAGGCGTCCAGAAGGCTCTCGTAGCGAGCCATCGGATTACTGGCCTTCGGTGAAGGGGCGGCCGAGCAGTGCGGCGGCGGCGACGAAGCCGAGCGCGCCGCCGGCCACGGCGGGCAGGATGGTGACGGAGTCACCGTCGTTGACCTGGGCGTCGAGCGCGCCGAGGAAGCGGACGTCCTCGTCGTTGACGTAGATGTTGACGAAGCGGTGCAGGCCGCCCTCGGGGGTGATGAGCCGCTGCTTGATGCCCGAGTGCTTGGCGTCCAGGTCGTCGATCAGGCGGGACAGAGTGTCACCGGACCCCTCGACGACCTTCGAGCCGCCGGTGTACGTGCGCAGAATGGTCGGAACGCGAACTTCGATAGCCATGGTTGTGGGCTCCTAGCAGAAAGAGGGTGTCGAAAAGACGTTCGGGACAGGTCGGGAGTCGTCGCTCAGCGACACTCGTAATAGACCGACGCAGGGCTCTGCCCGAACATGTACGACTGGACGGCGAACCCGTCCGCACTCTTCCTCACGCGTCCACCGTCGCATCCACGATGTTGACCTTTTCCTCGGTCACCACACCGTCCACGATACGGAACGAGCGGATCTCCTCGGAATCCGGTTCACGGGTCGAGACGAGCAGGTAGTGGGCACCCGGCTCACCGGCGAAAGAGATATCCGTGCGGGACGGATAGGCCTCGGTCGCGGTGTGCGAGTGGTAGATGACGACCGGCTCCTCGTCGTTGTCGTCCATCTCGCGCCACACCCGCAGCTGCTCCATCGAGTCGAACTCGTAGAACGTCATCGAACGCGCCGCGTTGTCCATGGCGATGTGCCGGGTCGGCAGGTCGCTGCCGATCGGGCCGGCGACCACGCCGCAGGCCTCGTCGGGGTGGTCCCGGCGAGCGTGGGCGACGATCGCTTCGATGATCGCGCTGTCGATGGTCAGCACGACGTTCACATTACCGCGACGGGCCGGGACCGCGGGCGTGGCGGTGGTCACGCGCTACGCCTGCTCGATCTCCGGAAGGGCGTTGAGCAGGGACTCCTGGAGATAGCCCAGGTACGCGTACACGGAAAGCTGGAAGACCCGGCTGGACCCGGGATCGTGGATCACGGCCTCGTCGAGCTCCTCGCCGAGGTCGGTGTCGGACTGGATGTCGAGCCGGGTGGCCATGGCCAGCCGGGCGTCGTTGATCGCGCGCAGCCAGGCCTCGGCCTCCTCCCCGTCCAGCCGCACCTCGCCCGGGCCGTCGTCCGGCAGCGCGGCCAGGATCGCGCCCGCCTGGTCGATCTTGCCCGTCTTGAGGTCCCCCTCGGTGTAGAGGCGGAACTCGGCGGAGTCGTCGGGACGGTCGGGGTAGGTGTCGGGAAAGAGCCGCGCGACGACGGGGTCGGTGTGGTCGAAGCCGTCCATCAGCAGGCCGACGACCTCGCCGGCCACCTTGCGCAGCACCCGCACCTCGTCCACGGCGAAGGTGGCCACGCATTGGTTGCCGTTGCGCCGGAACATCAGCCGATCACCCGCCTAGCATCGAACCCAAGCTCAAAAGTCACGCGCGGTCCACCGTCGCCCACAGACCGTATCCGTGAAGCTGGGAGGCGTCCATCTCCATGCGCTCGCGCGCGCCGGACGAGACGATCGCCTTGCCCTTGTTGTGGACGTCCATCATGAGCTTCTCGGCCTTCTCGTGGCTGTAGCCGAAGAGCTTCTGGAACACCCAGGTCACGTACGACATCAGATTGACCGGATCGTCCCAGACGATGGTCACCCACGGCCGGTCATCAGCCGGCACCTCCTCGATCTGCGGCGTCTCGACGGGAGCGACCTGAGGCAACGCCATGCCCCCATCGTGCCACGCCGCCCGGGGCTGGGGTCCAGCCGCCGAGGGATGACGCGGCGCGAACCTCGTGTTCCACCCCGCCGGCCCGGTGCCCGGCGCCGCCGGTCGCCAGGGCGAACCCGCAGATCCCCCGGTCCGACAGGACGCCAGCGGCCCGCCACGGGCGGCGATCGCCCGGCCGGTCGTCAGCGCCGGCGCACCGCACACGTGGAGACGGCCAGGGCCAGCTCCCGGCGCAAAGAAGTGCAGGCGCGCGGGCCCGCCCCCGGCGAAGATGCGCAGGCGCCCGGGCCCGCCCCCGGCGAAGATGCGCGGGTACCCTGGCCCGCCCTCCGGCAGAGATGCGCGGGCACCCTGGCCCGCCCCTGGCGAGGATGGGCGGGCGCCCGGGCCTGCCCCGCCAGGCACGCCCGGGCACGTTGCGCCGGCACCGCCGAACCGTAAACGGCCGGAACGGCTCGGGACAGATGTCGGATTACTCACCGTTTTACCCGCACATACTCATTCCGGACGCGGGCACCGGGGGCACCGCGGGGATGATAGATCTCGATATGCTGAGCCCGTGGAGCACTGGGAATTCGTCGGCCGCGCCGACGAGTTGGCCCGCCTCCGCACCGTCGCGACCAGCCAGTCCGAGCACGGCCTGATCCTCAGTGGCGTTGCCGGCATCGGCAAGAGCCGGTTGCTGCGGGAGGCGGTCACCGGCCTTCCGGGGGACAAGTGGGCGGTCCTCTCCGCCTCGGCCACCATCGCGAGCTCCGGGCTGCCGTTCGGCGGCCTCGCCCAGATCCTGCCGCCGGACCCGCCCGCCGGCCTCTCCCCCGCCGGGTTGCTGCGGTGGGCGGCCGAGGCCGTGCACGCCGCCGCCGGCGACTGCCCGGTCGTGCTCGCCGTCGACGACGCCCACCTGCTCGATCCGCCCTCGGCGGCGCTGGTGCACCTGCTCGTCCGCGAGGGAGCGACGCTGCTCGCCACCCTGCGGACCTCCGAGCCGGTGCCGCCGCCCATCTCGGCACTGTGGACCGAGGGCCTCGTCGGCCACGCCGAGCTGGCCCCGCTGCCCACCGACGAGTCGCAGGCGCTGCTCACCGCCCTGACCGGCGGACCGGTCGAGGCGGGGTCCGCGCAACGGCTCGGCCGGCTGGGCGGCGGCAACCCACTGCTGCTGCGCGAGCTGGTCATGGCCGCGGTCCGCGGCGGGGAGCTGCTCCAGGCGTACGGTTTCTGGCGCTGGACCGGTCGCCTGATGCTGGCGCCGAGCCTGGCGGAGCTGGTCGACGCCCGGGTCGGGAGCCTGACGGCCGGGGTCCGCGACGTCCTGGAGCTCACCTCCTTCGGCGAGCCGATCGGCCTGCCGCTGCTGTTGCGTGCCGCGGACCCGGCCGACGTCGAGGCCGCCGAGGAGCGCGGGCTGATCCGGGTGACCCGCGACGAACGCCGGCGCGACGTGAGCCTGGCCCACCCGCTCTACGGCGAGGTGGTGCGCCGCCGCTGCCCGGTCACCCGGGCCCGCCGGCTCCTGGCCACCCTCGCCGACCTGGTGGAATCCGTCGGCGCCCGGCGCCGCGACGATCTGCTGCGGGTCGCGGTCTGGCGACTCGACTCCGGCACGGCCCAGGACGACGCGCTCCTGCTCGACGCGGCGTCGCAGGCCTTCGCCCGCTTCGACATCGCCCTGGCCCGCCGCCTGGCATCCGCCGCCCACGACGCCACCCCCGGCCTGGCCAGCCCCGGCCCCGGCCCAGCCACCTCCGGCCCGGCCAGTCCCGGCCCAGCCGCCTCGGGCCTGGCCGTCGGCGAACCCGGCGCCCGCCCCGACACCCAGAATCCCGGCCCCGCTTCCAAGACCGGCCCCGCTTCCAAGACCGGCCCCGCTTCCAAGACCGGCCCCGCTTCCAAGACCGGCCCCGCTACCAAACCCGGCCCCGCTACCAAACCCGGCCTCGCTTCCAAGACCGGCCCCGCTACCAAACCCGGCCTCGCCCCCAGACCCGGCCGCGTTTCCACGCCCGGCCCCACTGCCAGGCCCGGCCGCGTTTCCACGTCCGGCGCCCCGAGGCCCGGCCCGGCCGCCGAGCTGCTCGCCACGGCGCTGCTCTTCGCCGACGAGCCCGAGGAGGCCCTGGCGGTCCTGGACGCCTCGCCGGAGGACAGCGCCCGATGGACCACCGCCCGCGCGACGGTGGAGTTCTTCGGCCTGGGCAGGCCGGAAGCCGCCGACACGCTCGCCGCCGCCGTGCACGCCGACCCGGCCGACGCGGCGCGCGTACGGGCCGTCGAGTCCTTCATCCGCCTGCAGTGCGACCAGGCCGCCCGGGCCCGGGAGCTCGCGGTCGGCGTCCTGGGCAACCCGGCGGCGGGCGTCCCCGCCCGCGGGCTGGCGCGCTGCGTGCTGGCCTTCCTGGCGGCCCTCGCCGGCGACCCCGACGGCGCCCGGGAGCTGCTCACGACGGCCGGCGCCGACCCCGCCGCCTGGCGGCGGGACATCCCGGCCCTGCAGTACGCGCTCCAGATGTGCGAGGGCACCCTGGCCAGCGTCTCGCTGGACCTGCCGGCGATCGACCGGATCGTGACCGCGGAGTTCGCCGCCCTCGCCCAGACGGGCGGCTTCGGGTTCGGCTCGGGCTGGGTGTCGCTGCTGGAGTCCCGGGCCGCGTTGTTGTCCGGGCGCACCGACGAGGCGTTGCGGGCGGTGGAGCAGGCCTGCGCCGCGCTCGCCATGACCCGCGTCTACGACGGCTGCGCACATGTCGCCCGGGCCACCGTCGCGGCGCAGCGCGGCGACCACTCCCTGGCCCGGTCGTCGCTGGAGATCGCGGACTCGGCCGCCGGCCACGCCACCGGCCTCTACTACGCCTGGCGGCAGCAGGCCCGGGCCTGGACCCACGCCTGCGCGGGGGATCTCGCCTCCGCCGTACGCGTGCTGCTCGACGTCGCCGCGCGGCTGCGCACGGCCGGCTTCCACGCGGTGGAGCTGCTGGTGCTCTACGACCTCGTCCGGCTCGGCAGCCCCGAGCTGGCCGCCGCCCGGATGGCCGAGCTCGCCGAGGCCGTCGGCGGGCGGGCGACCCCGCTGCTGGTGCGCCACGCGTGCGCCGGCGCGGACGGCGAGGCCCACCTCGCGGTGGCGCGCGAGCTCTCCGTACACGGGTATCAGGTCTTCGCGGCCGAGGCGGCCGCGCGCGCGGTCCAGATCTTCCGCACCGAACGGGATCCGCGGGCGCTCGGTGCCAGCACCCTGCTCGCCGATCTGCTGGCCCGCTGCGAGACCCTGCGGACGCCGGCGCTGCTGGCGGTGCAGCCGACGCTGACCGTCCGGGAGCGACAGGTGGCCGAGCTGGCGGCGAGCGGCGTCCGCAGCCGCGAGATCGCCGACCGGCTCTTCCTCTCACCACGCACGGTGGAGAATCACCTACAGCGTGTCTACACCAAGCTCGGCGTCAGCGGCCGCAACGAACTGGCGCCCGCACTGCGATTGCTGCCGCAATAAGGTAGGGGCGTGACTGACTGCACCGAGCTACGCCCACCTCTCCGCGGCAACGGCCGTGACGGCGAGGGCCAGGAAGGCACGCCAAGGAGACACAGCGTGACTGACTGCACCGAGCTACGCCCACCTCTCCGCGGCAACGGCCGTGACGGCAACGGCCGGCAAGGCATGTCGAGGAGGCACTCGTGACTGCCGCGTTCTCTCCGGCCCTGCTGACCGATCACTACGAGCTGACCATGGTGAGTGCGGCCCTGCGGGACGGGACGGCGCATCGCCGCAGCGTCTTCGAGGTGTTCGCCCGCCGGCTGCCCACCGGGCGCCGCTACGGCGTGGCCGCCGGTCAGGGACGGCTGATCGAGCTGGTCCGCGACTTCCGCTTCACCGACGAGGACGTGGCCTTCCTGCGGAAGGCGGGCATCGTCGACGAGACCACGGCATCCTGGCTCGCGGACTACCGGTTCACGGGCGACATCGACGGGTACGCCGAGGGCGAGCTCTTCTTCCCCGGCTCCCCGATCCTCACCGTCTCCGGCGGGTTCGCCGAGTGCGTGGTGCTGGAGACGCTGATCCTGTCGGTGCTCAACCACGACTGCGCGATCGCCTCGGCGGCCGCCCGGATGGTCACCGCCGCCCGGGGCAGGCCGATCATCGAGATGGGCTCCCGGCGTACGCACGAGGAGGCCGCCGTGGCCGCGGCCCGCGCGGCCTACCTCGCGGGTTTCGCGTCCACGTCGAACCTGGCGGCGGGCGGGCGCTACGGCATTCCCACCACGGGTACGTCCGCGCACGCCTTCACCCTGCTCCACGACGACGAACCGGCCGCGTTCGCCTCGCAGGTGGCGGCGCTGGGCAAGAACACGACGCTGCTGGTGGACACGTACGACATCGCGCAGGGCATCCGCAACGCCATCGCGGTGGCGGGCCCGGACCTGCGGGCGATCCGCATCGACTCGGGCGACCTGTCGGTCCTGGCCCAGCACTCGCGCGAGCTGCTCGACACCCTCGGCGCCACCGAGACGAAGATCATCGTTTCGGGCGACATGGACGAGTACGCGATCGCGACCCTGGCCGCGGAACCGGTCGACATGTACGGCGCGGGCACGGCGGTGGTCACCGGCTCCGGGGCGCCCACGGCCGGGCTGGTCTACAAGCTGGTCGAGGTGGAGGGCCGGCCGGTGGTGAAGCGCTCGGAGAACAAGGCGACCGTCGGCGGCCGCAAGACGGCGATCCGCCGCCACAAGCCCACGGGCACGGCCACCGAGGAGATCGTCGTCTCCCAGGGCGTGCCCGATCACCAGCCGAACGACCGGCTGCTGCAGCGGTCCTTCGTGGTGGGCGGCGAGGTGGCCGAGGCGCCGACGCTGGCGGAGTCGCGCGAGCATCTGCGGCAGTGCCTGATCTCGATCCCGTGGGAGGGGCTCAAGCTCTCGGCCGGAGACCCGGCCGTTCCCGTCACGGTCGTCCCCACCACCTGACCGCTGCCCGAATCCCGGAGGAACCATGGCCCGCGCCTTGATCATCGTTGACGTCCAGAACGACTTCTGCGAGGGCGGCTCGCTGGCCGTCCAGGGCGGCGCCGGCGTGGCGGCCGCCATCTCCTCGGCGCTCACCGGCTCCGGGGACCGCTGGGATCACGTCGTGGCGACGAAGGACTACCACGTCGACCCGGGGGCGCATTTCAGCGCGCACCCCGACTTCGTGGACTCGTGGCCGGCGCACTGCGTCGTGGGCACGCCCGGCTCGGAGTTCCACCCGGCACTGGTCACCGACCGGGTGGAGGCGGTCTTCCGCAAGGGCGAGCACGCGGCGGCGTACTCCGGCTTCGAGGGCCACACCGACTCCGGCGAGGGCCTGGCGGACTGGCTGCGCGGTCGCGGCGTGACCGAGGTCGACGTGGTGGGCATCGCGACCGACCACTGCGTACGGGCGACGGCGCTGGACGCCAAGGCGGCGGGCTTCGCCACCACGGTGCTGCTGGACCTGACGGCCGGCGTGGCCCCCGCGACCACGGCGGCGGCCCTTACGCAGTTCGAGGAGGCCGCGGTGACGACGACGGGCGAGCCGGTCGTCATCACCGCCCCCTGACCCCGCCCCGGCCCGGCGCGCGAGGGGCGGTCAGCGGGCCCGGACCGGCTCGTCGTCCTGCCTCGGAAACTCACAGGCGGGACCGGCCTCGCCGCGCTCCCAAACTCCGTCCCCGGCCCGGGCCGCCACGCCGTCCGCGGACCGGACCGCCACGCCGTCCGCGGACCGGACCGCCACGCCGTCCGCGGACCGGACCGCCACGCCGTCCCCGGTCCGGGCCGCCACGCCGTCCGCGGCCTGCGCTCCTTCGCCGGCTTCCGCGGCGGCGTCCGGGGGCTCGGTGCCGCGGCGGCGGAGCTCCGCCGGGAGCACCAGCAGGGCGACCGCGAGCCCCACCCCGCCGACGGCCGCGAAGCCCCAGGCCGGGGACGAGGCGTCCATCACCACGCCCGCCAGCGGTGCGCCCAGCGCGACGCCCACCGTCAGGGACGAGTTGTGCCAGCCCATCGCCTCGCCGCGGGCGGCGGCGGGGGTCAGCCGGCTCACCGCGTCCGCCGTCGCGGTGATGGTCGGGGCGCACAGGGCGCCCGCGGGCAGCAGGAGCAACCCGAGCAGCCACCAGTGACCGCCGCCCAGGCCCACGGGGATCGTGAGCAGGGCCATCGGGGCCAGCAGGAGCAGCGGCGACAGGCCCCGCTTGACCGTTCCGTACGCGAAGCCGCCCAGCAGCGAGTAGGCGGCCCACATGGCGAGCACCGCCCCGGTCCACTGGACCTCACCGGAGTGCTGGAGCACGGCGACCACCGCGACGTCCGTGCCGCTGAGCACCAGGGTGGCGGCGCTGCTGGCGGCCAGGACGGCGACCAGGCGGGGTCGCAGCCAGGCGCTGCGGGGCACCCGTTCGCCGGCCGAGATCGGCGCCTCGTCCTCGCCCCGGATCGGCGGGTTGAGCAGGTAGAGGCCGAGGCCGGAGGCCAGGATGCCGGCGCCGACGGCGAACATCGCGACGCGCGCGCCCGCGGTCGTGGAGATCAGGACGCCCAGGGCGGGCCCCGCCATGAACGACAGCTCGGTGGTGATCGAGTCGAGCGCGAAGGCGGGCAGCCGATGCGACTCGGGGGCCAGCGCCGCGATCGACTGCCGGGCCACCGAGAACGCGGGCAGCGTCAGGAAGCCGCCGATCAGGGCAGCGACGAGGAGCGTCCAGTACGGCAGGGACTGCGCCGCCGTCCAGAACGTCACCTCGGCGGCGGTGGTGAGCACCAGCACGGGCCGCAGCCCCTTGCGGTCGGTGATCCGGCCCAGGACGGGAGCGCCGAGCGAGCCACCGATGGTGAAGGCGGCGCCGACCAGCCCGGCGGCGCCGTACCCGAGGTGGAGATCCTGGGTGACGTGCAGGGTGAGCACGACCGTGCCGGCGGTGACGGGGATCCGGGCGAGGGTCGCGACGATGAGCAACGACGGGATCCCGCGCAGGGCGAGCGTCTCCCGGTAAGGCGTGAGTGTCATTTGCGGTCCTAACCTCCGCCCGACAGTGTCCGCCAGGGGTACGACATTCCCAACGGATTTGACGGAGCTCACGGCGAAGCCCGCCCCGGGTCGGCGCCGGAGCGGGCTTCGCTGCGTCGGTGCGAGGATCGCCTCGGTGTTACTTGCGGTCGCTCACGTCTTCCCGGTAGGTCGCGCCGCCGTCGGACTCGCCGGTCAGCGGGCGGGCGCCGCCCTCGGGCGGGCCGGCGATGGACTGCTCGCCGGCGGCCAGCTCCGGGTACTTGGCGTCGAACGCCGGGCGCTCCGAACGGATGCGCGGCATGCGGTCGAAGTTGCGCAGCGGCGGCGGGCAGGACGTCGCCCACTCCAGCGAGTTGCCCGCGCCCCACGGGTCGTCCACCGTGACGAGCTGGCCGACCTTGTACGACTTCCACACGTTGTAGATGAACGGCAGGGTCGAGGCGCCGAGCACGAACGCGCCGACGGTCGAGATCATGTTCAGCGTGGTGAAGCCGTCGTCGGCCTGGTAGTCGGCGTACCGGCGGGGGAAGCCCTCGGCGCCGAGCCAGTGCTGCACCAGGAACGTGCCGTGGAAGCCGAGGAAGGTCAGCCAGAAGTGGACCTTGCCGAGGCGGTCGTCGAGCATCCGGCCGAACATCTTCGGGAACCAGAAGTAGATGCCGGAGAACACGGCGAACACGATCGTGCCGAACAGCACGTAGTGGAAGTGCGCGATGACGAAGTACGAGTCCGACACGTGGAAGTCGATCGGCGGGGCCGCCAGCAGCACGCCGGAGAGGCCACCGAAGAGGAACGTGACCATGAAGCCGATCGCGAAGAGCATCGGCGACTCGAAGCTGATCTGCCCGCGCCACATCGTGCCGATCCACACGAAGAACTTCATGCCGGTGGGCACCGCGATCAGGAAGCTCAGGAAGCTGAAGAACGGCAGCAGCACCTGGCCGGTGACGAACATGTGGTGCGCCCACACGCTCATCGACAGCGCCGCGATCAGCAGGGTCGCGCCGAC
>NZ_BMQY01000008.1:287121-317549 GCF_014648355.1 Couchioplanes azureus | reverse complement strand
CATGAACAACGTCACGTCATGCTCACGAGCCAGGCGCAGCAACGCCCGGTGCAGCTCGGCGTCCAGCTCGAACGGCCAGGTCTCGCCGCGGTGCCGGGACACCGCCGGGCGGGGCCGGTCGGCGGGCAGCTCCAGATGTTCGGGAAGCCCGTCCAGGGTGGCCGACCAGTGGGTCAGTTGCCGGGCGAAGAGCCCGTCCGGGTCGTCCTCGTCGAGCAGGTCACGCTGCCAGAGCGCGTAGTCGGCGTACTGCACCGGCAACGGCGTCCACTGCGGAGCGTCCCCGGCGAGCCGGGCCCCGTACGCGGTGCCGAGATCGCGCACCAGCGGGCCGAGCGACCAGCCGTCACCGGCGATGTGGTGCAGCAGCAGCAACAGCACGTGCTCACGCGGGCCGAGCCGGAACAGCGTCAGCCGCAGCGGCAGCTCGGTGGCGAGGTCGAAGGGTCGCCGGCCGGCCGCGGCCAGCTCGGCGGCGAGCCGGTCCGCCGGGACGTCGCGGACCTCGAAGGGCACGGCGGGGTCGACGGTCACGAGCTGGTACGGCTCGCCGTCCGCCTCGGGCAGGATCGTGCGCAGGGTCTCGTGCCGGCGTACCAGGTCGGCCGCCGCGAGCCGCAGCGCGCCGATGTCGAGCGGGCCGGACAGGCGCAGCCCGATCGGCATGTTGTAGGTCGAGCTGGGCCCTTCGAGCCGGTGCAGGAACCACAGGCGCTGCTGTGCGTAGGACAGCGGCAGCCGGTCCGGGCGTGGCTGCGGGAGCAGCGGTGCCCGCGAGTCACCGGACTGGCGGACGGCGGCGGCCAGGGCCGCCGGCGTGGGCGCGGCGAACAGCTCGCGCACCGAGACGCCGGCGCCGAGCACGCCGCGGATCCGGCTGATCAGCCGGGTGGCCAGCAGCGAGTGGCCGCCGAGGGCGAAGAAGTCGTCGTCCGGGCCGACCTCCTCGCGGCCGAGCACGGAGGCGAACAGGTTGCACATCAAGGACTCGTGCGGGGTGCGCGGCCCCCGGGCACCGGGCGCGGCGTCGGGCGCCGGCAGCGCCGCACGGTCCAGCTTGCCGTTGGGGGTCAGCGGGAACTCGGCGAGCCACACGATCGCCGACGGCACCATGAAGCCGGGAAGCCGCTCGGCCAGGGCCTCGCGCAGGGCGGCCGGATCCACGTCGGCCGCGCCGGTGACGTACCCGACGAGCACGCCGCCGCGGGCGACGACCACGGCCGCGGTGATGCCGGGCCCGGCCAGCAGCGCTGCCTCGATCTCGCCCGGCTCGACCCGGAACCCGCGGACCTTGACCTGGTGGTCGGCGCGGCCGAGGAACTCCAGCTCGCCGTCGGTGTTCCAGCGGACCAGGTCCCCGGTGCGGTACATGCGCTCGCCGGGCGGGCCGTACGGGTCGGCGACGAACCGGCCGGCGGTGAGCGCGGGGCGGTGCAGGTAGCCCAGCGCCAGGGCGGGGCCGGCCACGTAGAGCTCGCCGGCCACGCCGTCGGGGGCGAGCCGCATCATGCCGTCGAGCACGTACGCGCGTACGTTGCCGATCGGCGTGCCGATGGGCGGGGCGGCGGGCCAGCGGGCCGGGTCGGCGTCCACCTCCGCCGTGGTGACGACGTGGGTCTCCGCCGGACCGTAGTGGTTGTGCAGGGCCGGGCGGGCGCTGTCGCGGCAGAAGTCGCGCAGCGTCCCGCCGAGGGTGAACGCCTCGCCGGCCTGCGCCACGCGGGTGAGGTCCGGCAGCGCGATCCCGCCCTCGACGGCGGCCTCGGCCAGCGACTGGATGACGAGGTTGGGGGCGTACAGCTCGTTGACGCGGTGGGCGGCGAGCCAGTGGACGAAGTCCTCGGCGCTGCGGCGCACCTCGTCCGGCGGTACGGCGAGGGTCTTGCCGGCCAGCAGCGCGGACAGGATCTCCTGGGCGGCCACGTCGAAGCTGATCGTGGTGAACTGGGCGGTGACCGTGCCGGGGCCGCCCACCGGCTGCCAGGTGAGCAGGTTGGCCAGGGCACGGCCGGGCAGCACGATGCCCTTGGGCACGCCGGTGGACCCGGAGGTGTAGATGACGTAGACGGGGTGGTCGAGGGTCAGCGGGGTGGGCCGGTCGGCGTCCGTGGGGGCGTGCTCCGGCTGCCCGGCGACGACGTCCGGGTCGTCGACCAGCAGCCGCGGCGTGCCGCCGGGCAGGTCGACGGCCGCGGTGGTGAGCACGCGGGCAGGCCGGGCGTCGGCGAGCATGGCCTCGATCCGGGCGCGCGGATAGCCGGGGTCGACGGGCAGGTACGCGGCGCCGGTCTTCAGCACGGCGACGACGGCGGTCACCAGGTCCAGGCCGCGGGGCAGCGCCAGCGCCACCACGTCGCCCGGCCCGGCGCCGTCGGCGAGCAGCGCGTGCGCCAGCCGGTTGGCGCGCACGTCGAGCTCGCGGTAGGTCAGCGACTGGCCGGCGTACGTGACCGCGACCGCGTCGGCGTGCTCGGCGGCGCTGCGCTGGAGGCGGGCGGCCAGCGTGTCCTCGGCGAGCGGGTGCGCGGCGCCGGCGCGGTCGAGCAGGCGGGAGCGTTCTCCGGGGGCGAGGGCGTCCACCTGCGACACCGGCACGTCGAGCCCGGCCGCGAACCGGCGCAGCAGACCCTCCAGCCGGTCCAGCAGCGGCGCCGCCTCGACGGCGCCGGGCCGGTGGTCCAGCCGCAGGCGCATGCGCTCGCCGGGGATCACCAGCAGGCTCAGCGGATAGTGGGTGGCGTCGTTGACCTCGATGCCGGTCATCCGCAGGCCGCCCGCCTCCGAGCGCAGCACGGCCGCGTCCAGCGGGTAGTTCTCGAACACCACGACGGTGTCGAACAGGTTCTCGTGCCCGGTGGCCTGCTGGATCTCGGCCAGGCCGAGGTGCTCGTGCTCGAGCAGGCGGACCTGCCGGTCCTGGACCTCTCGCAGGGTGTCGAGCACCGTAGCGTCCGGGCGCAGGGTGACCCGCACCGGCAGGGTGCCGATGAACAGGCCGATCATCGACTCGACGCCGGGCACCTCGGGGGGACGGCCGGCGCTCGTCGCGCCGAGGACGACGTCCGTACGCCCGGTCAGCGCGCCGACCAGCATCGCCCAGGCACCCTGGACGAGCGTGCTGAGGGTGAGGCCGTACCGCCGGGCGGTGTCGGTGAGCGCGGCGGTGAGGTCGGCGGGAAGCTCCCGGTGCCGCTGCACGGGCAGGCCGGTGGACCGGTGTCCCGCGCCCGGCGCCACGAGGGTCGGCGCGTCGAGCCCGGCCAGCGCCTCCCGCCAGGCGGCCCGGGCCGCGTCGCCGTCGCGGCCGGCGCGCCACGTGAGGTAGTCCCGGTAGGGGACGGCCGGTTCCAGGGCGTGCGGATCGCCGCCGGCGCCGTACAGGGCGAACAGCTCGCGGGTGAGCAGCGGCATCGACCAGCCGTCGATGAGGATGTGGTGGGTGGTGAGCACCAGGCGGTGCTTCCCCTCGCCCATGGCGACGAGGGCGGCCCGCCACAGCGGCGCACGGGCCAGGTCGAAGCGGCGCGCGCGGTCGGCGCGCAGCAGCCGCCGCAGGGCTTCCTCGCGCTCCCCGGCGGGTGTGCCGCTCAGGTCGTGCTCCTCCCACGGCATCTCCGCGTGGTGCGGGATCACCTGGACGGCCCGGTCGAGACCCTGCTGCCAGAACGCGGCCCGCAGGTTCGGGTGCCGCTCCAGCAGGCCCGCGAGCGCGGCGCGCAGGTCGGGCACCCGGACCTCGCCGGCGAGCGCGAACACCAGCTGGACGTGGTAGACGTCCACCTCGTCGTCGGCGAGCTCCGCATGGAAGAGCAGGCCTTCCTGCAGCGGCGTGAGCGGGAGGACGTCAGCGAGTCCCGACGGCGTCATTTGGTACCCCTCCATGCGGCTTCCAGTAGGTCGAGCTGGTCCTGGCTCAGCGACACCAGCGGCAGGTCGGACGGCGTCCGGCCGCCCGACCCCGGCCGGGCGACGTGGGTGACCACGGCCCGCAGGGCGCGGAACCACGTCCGGGCCAGGTCCTGGACGTCCGCCTCGCTCACCAGCCGGGCCGCCCACGTCCAGGTGGCCTCGAGGCGCGGGCCGTCGCCGTGCTCGGCGGTGACCGCGTTGAGCTCGATGAGGTGGGCCAGCGGCAGCCCGGCGTCGGCGCCCCCGGTGAGTGCCTCGGCGTCCGGGGCGGCCGACCAGTCGGCGCCGTCCTCGGCGGCGAAGCGGCCCAGGTAGTTGAAGGCGAGCTGGGGTGCACGGTGGTGTCCCAGCCGTTCGCGGCCCTCCGGGTCGAGGTAGCGCAGCAGCCCGTAGCCGAGGCCGTGGTCGGGCAGCTCGCGCAGTTGCTCCTTGACGGCCTTGGCGGCCCGGCCCAGCGCGGGGCCGCCGGCGAGCGCCTCGCGACGGTCGACGGCGGCGAGGTCGAGGCGTACCGGGCGGATGGCGGTGAACCACCCGACCGTGCCGGACAGGTCGGTGTCGTCCAGGCGGCGACCGTGTCCCTCCAGGTCGAGCAGGACCCGCGGGTCGTCTCCCCCGCCGCGGCGCCGCCGCCAGTCGGTGACCGCCAGCGCGAACGCGGTCAGCAGCACGTCGTCGACGGTTCCGTGGAAGGCGGCCGGTGCGGCGCCGAGCAGCGTCGCGGTCGGCTCGGCGGGCAGGGTGAGAGTCAGGTGCGCCGCCCGGCCCACGGTGTCGAGCACGGGGTCGAGCGGGGCCGGGGCCAGCGGGCGGTCCGGTGCCGCGCCGATGCGCTGCCATTGCGGCAGCTCCGGCCGGCGGGCGGCGGCCCGGTCCGGCAGCGAGCGCGCCCAGGAGGCGAACGACGTGGGTACCGGCTCGGGCCGGCCCCCGCCGACCACCGCGGCCAGGTCCGCGAGCAGGATGCGCCACGACACGCCGTCGACCGCGAGGTGGTGCACGACCAGCAGCAACCGCCGCTCCGCCGGGAACCAGACCGCCTGGACCAGCACGCCGCGGTCCGGGTCCAGCCGTTGCCGGGCGGCCCTCGCCTGCCCCGCGGGGTCGGCGTCCACGGCGGCGGTGACGAGCACGTCGCCGGGCCCGCCGGGCGGTGGCAGGTGCAACGCCCATTCGCCGGTGCCGCGCCGCAGCCGGGCCCGCAGCACGGGGTGGTGGTCGAGCAGGACCGCGAGGGCCCGGCGCAGGTCGTCGCCGGTGACGCCGGCCGGCACGGTGACCCACATGGACTGGCTGAACGCGTCGATCGGACCGCCGCGTTCGCGCAGCCAGTGCATCACCGGGGTCAGCGGCACGTCGCCGCGCTCGCCGCCGTCCGGGGTGGACGCCGCGGGCGCCGTGACGGCTGCCGCCACGCGGGCCAGCCGGGCGACCGTACGCTGCTCGAACACCTGCCGCGGCGTGATCGTCCAGCCCCGCCGGCGGGCGCGGCTGACCAGCTGGATGGAGGTGATGCTGTCCCCGCCCAGCGCGAAGAAGCCGTCGTCGACGCCGACCCCGGGCAGGCCCAGCACCTCGGCGAAGAGGTCGGCGAGCACCCGCTCCGCCTCGGTGCGCGGCGCGGAGCGCCGCGGCGCGGTGCCATCAGGCGGCGCGGTGCGGTCGGGCGGCGCGGGCAGTGCCCGCCGGTCCACCTTGCCGTTACGGGTCAGCGGCAGGGCGTCCAGCACCACCACCGCGGAGGGCAGCAGGTAGCCGGGCAGGGAGCCGGCCAGGAGCTCGAGGATGCGGTCCGGCTCCGGCGCCGGGCCGTCGCCGCCGACGACGTACCCGACGATGCGCTTGTCGCCGGGGCGGTCCTCGCGGACCACGACCACCGCGCCGGTCACCGCGGGCAGCTCGGCCAGGCGCCGTTCGATCTCCCCCGGTTCGATCCGGTAGCCGCGAATCTTGACCTGGTCGTCGGCCCGCCCGAGGAACTCCAGCTCCCCGTCGGCGCTCCAGCGCACCAGGTCGCCGGTGCGGTACATGCGCTCGCCGGCCGGGCCGAAGGGAGCGGCGACGAAACGCTCGGCGGTACGGGCCGGCTGGGCGACGTACCCGCGGGCCAGGCCGGCGCCCGCCAGGTAGAGCTCGCCGGTGGCGCCGGGCGGTACCGGTGCGAGCCGCCCGTCGAGCACGTAGACGCGCATGTCGTCCAGCGGGCGGCCGATCGGGAGCCGGGAACTGTCGGCCGCGACCGCCGTCGTCGCCCGGGTGGTGGCGAAGGTGGTGGTCTCCGTGGGGCCGTACCCGTTGACGACCGTGATGCCCGGGCAGGCCGCCAGTACCCGGCGGACGGCGGACACCGGCACCACGTCCCCGCCCGCCCACACCTGCCGGACGCCGGCGAAGCAGTCCGGACGCTCCTCGGCCATCACCCGGAACAACCCCGCGGTGAGCCACAGCGCGGTGACGCCGGTGTCGCGGACGAGGTCTCCCCAGGCGGCCACGTCCGGCAGGCCGGGTGGCGCGACGACCAGCTCACCGCCGCGCAGCAGCGGCACCCACAGCTCGTACGTGGAGGCGTCGAAGGAGTGCGGCGAGTGCAGCAGCACCCTGCGGTGCGCGTCGCCGGCGAACGCGGTGTCGGTGGCGAGGGCGGCCACGCCCGCGCGCGTGACGCCCACGCCCTTGGGCACCCCGGTGGAGCCGGAGGTGAACATGACGTAGGCGAGCTGCTCCCCGTGGGCGACGACGCCGAGGTTCCCGTCGTCCTCGCCGCCGTCCGCGCCGTCGGAGACCGTGAGGGTGGTCAGGTCCGCGGCGAGCGGGTGGTCCGGCCGGTCGGTCAGCAGCAGCTCGCAGGCGGTCCCGGCGACCAGGGCGCGCATCCGGTCGGCGGGCTGGTCCTCGTGCACCGGCACGTAGCAGGCGCCGGCCTTGACGATCGCCAGGATCGCCACGACCAGGTCGGCCGAGCGCGGCACGGCGAGCGCGACGCGGCATTCCGGCCCGGCGCCGCGCCGCCGCAGCCGCCGCGCGAGCCGGTTGGCGCGGGCGTTCAGCTCGCCGTAGCTGACCGTGCGGTCGCCGGCGATCAGCGCCGTGGCCGCCGGATCGGCCGACACGCGGGCCTCGAAGAGAGCGGCCGGGTCGGCGGCCGCCCGTCCGCTGGCGGTGTCGTTCCACCGGTGCAGCACCAGCTCGCGGGCGTCCGCGTCGAGCACCGGGAGCGCGCTGAGCGGGCTCCGCGGACGCGCGGCGGCGGCACGCAGCACGGTGAGCAGGCCGCGGGCCAGCATCGAGGCGGTCGCCGGGGCGAACAGGTCGTGGCTGAACTCGACGAATCCGTCCATGCCGCCGCCGGACCGCTCGGTCAGCTCGACGGTCAGGTCGAACTTGGCCGCGCCGATGTGGACCGGGCGCAGCTCGCCGGCGGTCCCGGCGAAGTCTGCCGTGGCCCGGCGGGTGTTCTGCAGCACCAGCATCACCTGGAACAGCGGCTGCCGGGCCAGGGAGCGGTCCCCGCCCAGCTCGTCGACCAGGCGCTCGAACGGCAGGTCGGCATGGGCGAAGGCGGCGAGGTCGGTGGCCCGGACCCGGGACAGCAGCTCGGCGAAGCTCGGATCGCCGGCGGTGTCGGTGCGCAGCACCAGCGTGTTGATGAAGCAGCCGACCAGCTCGTCGGCGGCCGTGTCGGCGCGGCCCGCGACCGGGCTGCCGATCGGCACGTCGGTGCCCGCGCCGAACCGGGTGAGCAGCGTGGCGAGCGCCGCCTGCAGCACCATGAAGACCGTGACGCGGTGCTCGGTCGCGAGCCGGCGCAGGGCCTCGTGCAGCTCCGGGTCGACGTGCAGAGCGACGGTGCCGCCGCGGTAGCCGGCGACGGCCGGACGGGGGCGGTCGGCGGGCAGCGCCAGCTCGTCCGGTGCCCCGTCGAGGGTCGTACGCCAGAAGGCCAGCTGCCGCGCCACCGGACCGTCCGGGCGATCGTCGGCCAGCAGGGCACGCTGCCACAGCGTGTAGTCGGCGTACTGGACGGCAAGCGGTTGCCAGGCGGGGGCCGTGCCGTGCAGCCGGGCGGTGTAGGCCTCGGCGAGGTCACGGCCGAGCGGGTACAGCGACCACCCGTCGCAGGCGATGTGGTGCACCGCGAGCTGCAGCATGTGCCCGCCTTCGCCCAGTACGAAGAGGTGCGCCCGGATCGGTGCGGCCGCGCCGAGGTCGAAGGCCTGTTCCGCGGCGGCGGCGAAGGCCTTGCCGAGCTCCTCCTCGGACGTGTGGCTGACGGTCAGCTCCGGCGCCACGGTGCCGGCCGGGCGGACGACCTGGCGCGGCACCCCGTCGACCTCCGGGTAGACCGTGCGCAGGATCTCGTGCCGGTCGCAGAGGTCGGCCAGGGCCGCGCGCAGGGCGGACGGGTCGATCGGACCGGCCAGGCGCACCCCGAGGGGCACCACGTAGGTGCCGGGCGGGCTGTCCAGCCGGTCGAGGAACCACAGCCGCAGCTGCGCGGCCGACAGCGGCAGGACGTCCGGCCTCGCGGCGGGACGCAGGGCGGGCAGGTCGCTGCGGGACGACGGCAGCGCCCCGGCCAGCGCGGCCACCGTGCCCGCCTCGAAGATGCGGGCGATGCCGAGGTCCACGCCGAGCGTGGCCCGTACCGCCCGGGACAGCTTGTCGGCGAGCAGCGAGTCGCCGCCGAGCCGGAAGAAGTTGTCGCCGGCGCCGACCGTGGAAAGCCCGAGGACCTCGGCGACCAGGCCGCGCAGGATCGTCAGCCGCGGGTCGTCGCCGGTGTCGCGCCCGGCGCCGGCGGCGAAGCTCGGCTCCGGCAGGGCGGCGCGGTCGAGCTTGCCGTTGACGGTCAGCGGAAGGGCGTCGAGCACGACGACGGCGGCGGGCACGAGATGCTCGGGCAGCTGGGCGGCGACCCGGCGGCACACGTCCTCGGGCTCCGGCGCCGCGCCGGGTACGCCCACCGCGTAGGCCACCAGCATCCGCCGACCGGGCTCGTCCTCGCGCAGCAGCACGGTGGCCGTGGCGACGCCGGGTACGGCGGCCACGGCGGCCTCGATCTCCCCCAGCTCCACCCGGAAGCCCCGGATCTTGACCTGGTGGTCGGCACGGCCGAGGTAGTCCAGCGTCCCGTCGGGACGGCGGCGCGCCAGGTCGCCGGTACGGTACCGGCGCTCCCCCGACGGCCCGGCCACGAACCGGGACGCGGTCAGCCCCGGCCGGTTCAGGTAGCCGCGCGCGAGCCCGCCACCGGACACGTACATCTCCCCGGCGACGCCCGCCGGGACCGGCTGTAGGGCGGGGTCGAGCACCTCGACGCGCAGGTCGGCCAGGGGCACGCCGATCGGGCTGCCGCCCGGCTCGCGAGCGTCGAGCGGCTGGTAGGTGACGTGCACCGTGGTCTCGGTGATGCCGTACATGTTCACGAGCCGGGGGGCGTCGCCCGGGTGGCGCCCGTACCAGCCGCGCAGCTGGGCCGGGTCCAGCGCCTCGCCACCGAAGATCACCAGACGCAGCGACGAGGTGCGCCCGGGTTCCTCGCGGTCGGCGTCGTCCAGGGCCGCGAACGCCGACGGGGTCTGGTTCAGCACCGTCACCCGCTGCGCGGCGACGAGGTCGAGGAAGTCGCCGGCGGCGCGGGACACCTCGTACGGCACCACGACCAGCCGCCCGCCGTGCAGGAGCGCACCCCACAGCTCCCAGACGGAGAAGTCGAAGGCGAAGGAGTGGAACAGCGTCCACACGTCCGACGGCCCGAACGGCAGCCACGCGGCGGTGCCGGTGAACAGCCGCAGCACGTTGCGGTGGGTGACCACGACGCCCTTGGGCATGCCGGTCGACCCCGAGGTGTAGATGACGTACGCGGGATGGTCCGGGTGCAGGCCGGGCACGTGCGGCGCGTGGTCCGCTCCGTCGCCGAGGTGCGCGAGGTCGTCCTCGGTGAGCACGTACCGGGCGGCGGCGTCGTCCACCAGGTAACGGATGCGGGCCTCGGGGTACCGCGGGTCGACGGGCAGGTACGCCGCGCCCGCCTTGAGCACGGCCAGCAGGGCGACCACGAGGTCCGCGCCGCGGGGCAGCCGGACGGCGACGAGATCCTCGGGGCGCACCCCGCGCGCGACGAGCCGGTGCGCCAGCCGGTTCGCGCGGGCGTCCAGGGCGGCGTACGTCAGGTCGACGCCGTCGTGGCTGACCGCGACGGCGTCCGGGTAGGCCCGCGCGGCGGCGGCGAACGCCTCGGGCAGGGTCGCGCCGGTGACCGCGTGCGCGCCCACCGCGGGAGCGGGTACGGCCGGCACCACCGCGGCGCGGGGATGCCGCGTGTCGTCGGTGCCCGCCCGCAGGCGGCCCGCCGGGCGGTCCGCGTCGCCTCCGGCCAGATCGGTCAGGAGCGCGGCGATCCGGGCACAGTGGGCGGCCGCGTCCGCCGCGGAGTAGAGGTGCGGGTTGGCGTCGACGTCGAGGCGCAGCCCGCCGTCCAGGGGGCGTACCGAGATCTTGAGATCCTCGACCGGCCCGGTGGACAGGCTGTGCCAGGTGGCGCGGCGGCCGGCGAACGCCGGCTCGGCGCCGGACGTCACCACGTTGACCACCGGGCCGTAGAGGCGCCGACCACCGTCCAGCGCGGACAGGTCACGGCGCATGTCCTCCAGGCGGTAGCGCTGGTGGCGCAGCGCGCCGGTGATCTCCGCGGCGGTGCCGGCGAGCAGGTCCCGTACGGTGCGGCCGGGATGGACGGCGAGCGAGACCGGCACGACGTTGGCGACCATCGCGGGCGTGTCGCGGACCGTGCGGGCGCGGGCGGCGACCGGGAGGCCGAGCACCTGCGCGGCGCTGCCGGTGACCCGGCTCAGGTAGACGGCCACGGCGGTCAGCACCGCGGTGGGCCAGGCGGTGTCCGCCACGTCGGCCAGCCGGGTCAGCCCGGCCAGGGTGGGGGCGCCGAGCTGGGCCGTACCGCGGTGGAAGGTGTTGCCGACGGGAGCGTCCCGGTCGGCGGGCGAGACGGGCTCGGGCATGCCGGCCAGCCGGGCGGTCCAGTACTCGCGGTCGGTCTCGTACCGGGACGAGGCGCGGTAGCGCTCGTCCTCCGCCACCACGTCGGCGAGCGGGCCGGCGGGGTTCGCCGGGACCGGCGTCCCGGCGGCGAGCGCCGTGTAGACCTCGGCGACGCGGGCGGCCACCAGCCGGAAGCCGGCCAGGTCCAGCAGCGCATGGTACGCCCGGTGGTACCACAGCACGGTGTCGTCGCCGACGAGGTAGAGGGTGTGGCCGTCGAGGTCGTCGCCGGCCGGGTCGGCGGGCCGGCGGAGGTCCGCGCGCATCAGCCCCTCGGCGTGGTCCCGGGCGTCCGGCTCGCCGCGCAGGTCGACGACCGGCACCGGCGCCGGCACGTCGGCCACGCGCTGCCGGACGGCGCCGTCGTCGCCCTGGACGAACCGGACGCGCAGCGCCTCGGTCTCCGCGACGGTACGCCGGATGGCCGCGCGCAGTGTCGCGACGTCCACGCCGTGCAGCTCGACGTACTCGCCCGCCTGGTAGGCCGGGTTGTCCGGGGCCAGGCGGCTCGCGTACCAGACACCGAGCTGCGCGGCGGTCAGCGGCAGGGCGGGCATCGGGCCACCTCTCGCCTAGGGGATCAGGTATGCGCCGAAGTCTGCCGAGCCGCTCTGACGTGCCCTTGACAAAGCCCTGTCACGACCGGGGCCCGGACAGCGCACCGCCCCCGGCCGTGCGCACGGCCGGGGGCGGCGGGCGACCCGGTCACGGGGACCGGGTCGCACGCATGGGTGGGAGGGGACACCCATGCCGGAAGGTGGTCAGTGGCGGCGCACCGTCACGGGTAGCGTCCGGGGCCCGAACAGGCCCTCCCGGTGGTACGTCACCTCGGCGCCGGGGGTGACGCGGATGTCGGCGAACGCGTCCAGCATGAGCTCCAGGGCGATGCGGCCCTCGAGACGGGCCAGAGGCGCGCCGAGGCAGTAGTGGATCCCGTGGCCGAAGGCGAGCTGCTGGGCGTCCGGGCGTCCGGGCCGGAACCGCTCCGGGGCGTCGAAGACCCGCTCGTCGTGATTGGCCGAGAGCAACCACGGCAGGACCATGGTGTTCTCGCCGATGGCGACGCCGGCGACCTCGGCCGGCCTGGTGGTGACCCGGCTGGCCATGGTGATCGGGGTACGGGTGCGCATCACCTCCTCCAGCGCGGCGGGGATCGCCGACCGGTCGGCGCGCAACCGGTCCTGCAGGCCGGGATCGTCCTGCATGCACAGCACGGTGTTGCCGAGCAGCATGGTGGTGGACACGTGCCCCGCCATCAACAGCAGGCAGGCGAAGTCGACGACCTGGCGGTCGGCGAGCCGCTGCCCGTCCACCTCCGCCGCCACCAGCCGGCTCAGCAGGTCGTCGGTGGGCCGGGCCCGGCGCTGGGCGCAGTGCCGGGCCAGGTATTCGCGCATCTGCTCCATCGGGGTGCCGACGAGCTCCCGGAACTCCGCGTCGTCGTTCTCGAACTGCATCGCGACGGGATCGCTGAACTCCTTGGAGAGCATGCGCTCGGACCAGCCCCGGAACAGCACCCGGTCCTCCGGCGGCACGCCCAGCAGTTCCGCGATGACGATGACCGGCAGGGTGTACGCGAACGTGTCCACGAGGTCGAACTCGTCGCCCTCGATCCCGGCCAGCAGCTCGGCGCCGAGCGTGCGGATGCGCGGCTCCAGCTCGGTGATCATCCGCAGGGTGAACGCCTGGCCGACCAGCCGGCGCAGCTTGCGGTGCAGCGGCGGGTCGATCACCGACAGGATGTCGCGCGACAGCGGGTTCGCCTCGGGCATGATCCGGCTGATGTCCGAGGAGAACGTCTCGTGGTCGTTGAGCACGCGCAGGACGTCGGCGTAGCGGAAGACGTGGGTGACGCCGTACTCGTCACGCCAGACCGGGTTGTCGTCGCGCATCCGGCGCAGCCAGGCGAGCAGCGCGCCACCACCGTCCTGGGTGGAGGGACGGGCCGGGATCAGGGAGGCGGTCATGGAGTTCCTTCCGAAGAGGATCCGGGCGGCCGGCACGGGGGGAACCGGCCACCCGGAAGGCGGGGCCCGGAGGTCAGCTCCGGGATGGTGCGTCCGCGGCGGGCGCACCCGCCGCGAGCTGCGCACGGCGCAGCAGGTGTCCGGCGAGCAGGCCGCCGCAGAGCACGGCGGCCGCGGCGATGAGCTGGCTGCCGGTCATCCCGTCGGCGAAGGCGGCGGTGACCCGGTCGCGCACCGCCGGGTCGCCGCCCGCCCCGGACAGCGCGGTGGGCAGCGAGCGGGAGGCGTCCGGACCGAGACCGGCCGGCAACCCCGCCCCGAACCCGGCGGTGAGCACGGCACCGAGCACGGCGACGCCGAGGGACGCGCCGACCTCCTGCAGGCTCTGCACGAGCCCGGATCCCGTGCCCGCGCGCTCGGGCGGGATCGCACCGAGCAGGGCGTGCGCGGCGACGGGCATCGCCAGCCCGACGCCGAGTCCGATCAGGACCAGCCCGGCCACGGTGGCCGGGTAGCCCGCGTCGCGCCCGGCGAGCGCGACGACGGTGAGCCCGGCGGCGGCCCCGGCCATGCCCACGGCCATCGCGGCGCCGGCGCCGAGCCGGCGGCCCGCCCGGGCGCTGAGCAGCGTACTGCTGATCATGGTGGAGACGGCCAGGGGCGCGATCGCGAAGCCGGCGGTCAGCGGCGAGAAGCCCAGCACGAACTGCAGATGTTGGGTGATCAGGAACAGCGCGCCGGCCATGCCGAAGGCGCCGAGCAGGCCCCCGGCCGCCGCGCCGGTGAACCGGCGGTCGGCGAACAGCCCGAGGTCGAGCATCGGATGGGCGGCCCGACGCTGCCAGAAAACGAAGGCCACCAGGGCGGTCAGGCACACCAGCAGACCGGTCCAGACCGCGCCCGACGCCCAGCCGTCGTCCCCGGCGGCGATCACGGAGGCCACCAGGGCGACCATGACCACCGCGGACAGCACCCCGCCGAGCACGTCCGGGCGGTCACCGACCGGATCCTTCGACTCGGGGACCAGGACGGCGACCGCGATCAGCGCGATCGCCGCGATCGGCACGTTGAGCAGGAAGATCGAGCCCCACCAGAAGTGGTCCAGCAGCAGGCCGCCGATCACCGGCCCGCAGGCGATGCCCAGCGAGGAGACCGCGGCCCAGATGCCGATCGCCCGCCGTCGTTCCTCGGCGTCGAAGACCCGTACCAGCACGGCCAGCGTGCACGGGGTGAGCAGGGCCGCGCCGACGCCCATCGCCGCCCGGGCGGCGATGACCTGCCCGGGGGCGTCGGCCAGGGTGGCCACGGCGGACCCGGCGCCGAACAGCAGCAGGCCGGCGAGCAGGGCGCGCTTGCGGCCGTACCGGTCGGCCGCGCTGCCGGCGGCCATCAGCAGGCCGGCCATGGCGATGGAGTACGCGTTGATCATCCACTGCACGTCGGCGGTGCTCGCGCCCAGCCCCTCGGTGAGCGACGGCAGCGCGACGTTGAGGACGGTGTTGTCGAAGACCACGGTGAGCAGGGTCAGGCACAGCACGGCGAGGATCAGCCAGCGCTGCGGATGAGGCTGAGGAGCCTGGGTCCGAGCAGTATGGGGCTGGGTCGTTGTCATGAGGAATCTCCCGAGTCGGCTTCGACGCGATCCGTCCCGGCCAGGCCGGTGACTGCCCCCGTCCCCGGCCACGGCGCAGCGACCCGGACGGTGTTCACGGGTGGCGCGGCATGCGGGAACGGAAGGGAACGCCGAAGCGGAAGCGAACGGCGTGCGACGGAGGGACGCCCGTAGGAACGGCGTCGAAGCGACCTCAGTAGATCATGTCGGACATCATGGCAGGACTCGGGCGCGGGCACAACTTCTCCAACCGGTGAGTTGCCGTCCATGCTGCGTACGGCGCTGACACCGGCGTGACAAAGGGCTGACGGGAGCCCCCGGAGAGGACCCGCGCCGGTCTAGCTTCGGTGCCATGACGGACACCGCACGCCGCACACCGGCCGACAAGGAAGAACTGCGCGCGCTGATCGCCGCCAAGCTCGGGGTCGCCCCGGCCGAGCTGTCCGACGAGGACGACCTGGTCGACTGGGGACTGGACTCGGTCACCGTGCTGAGCCTCGCCGGCCGGTGGACCGCGGCCGGAGTCCCGGTCGGCGCCGACGACCTCATCGCCGATCCGCGCATCGGCCGGTGGTGGCAGCTGCTAGCAACCCGCTCGTCGCTTGCTCAACAAGGGCTCGACGACCGCGGGTAGGCCGCCCGATCTCGCTTACGTTGGCGACGTTCTCAGCGCCCAGCCGAGCGAGATACGGAGCTGACATGGAATTCGGAATCAACTTCTTCCCGGTGGTGGACCCGTCCCGCAAGAGCGCCACGGCGTACTTCGACGAGAGCCTCGAGCTGGTCGAGCTGGCCGACCGGCTGGGCTACGAGCACGTGCAGACGGTGGAGCACTACGGCACCCCGTACGGCGGCTACAGTCCCGACCCGGTCACCTTCCTCACCGCCGCGGCGGCCCGCACCAGCCGCATCCGGGTCTGCACCGGCGCCATCATCGCGGCGTTCAGTCACCCGGTGCAGGTCGCCGGCAAGCTGGCCATGCTCGACCACCTGTCGCACGGGCGCCTCGACGCCGGCTTCGGCCGGGGCTTCCTGCCGGACGAGTTCGCCACCTTCGAGGTGCCCATGGACAGCAGCCGGGCCCGCTTCGCCGCGATGGTGGAGACGGTCCGCCGGTTGTGGACCGAGGAGGACGTCGTCAGCGAGAGCCCGTTCTTCCGGTTCGGGCCGATCACCATGCTGCCGCGCCCGTTCCAAAACCCGCACCCGCCCATCTTCGTCGCGTCGGCGACCAGTGCCGAGTCCTGCGCCGCGGCCGGCACGGCCGGTCATCACCTGCAGGTCGTGCCGTCGGTGACCTCGGCGGAGGCGCTGCGCGAGATGATCGGCGCGTACCGCCGGGCGTGGGCGGCGGCGGGCCACTCCGGCACGCCGCGGATCCAGATCAAGTACACCGTGTACGTCGCCGCGGACCGGACCGAGGCCCTGGCCGCCGGAGCCGAGCACGAGCGCAACTACGTGTCGCAGATGGCCGAGGCCGTCGCGTCCTGGGCCGGCGCCCGCAGCGACCAGTACCCCGGCTACGAGAAGTTCGTCGAGAAGGCGCGCACGTACGACTTCGACGCGGCGCTGCGGGGCAACAAGGTCCTGGCGGGCACTCCCGACGACGTGAGCGCGCAGCTCTCGGCGATCCGTGACGACTACGGCGCGGACCTGTCGGTCAGCCTGCAGTTCAACCCGGGCACGACGACCCTCGCCGCGGCCCGGGAGGCGATGACGCTCTTCGCCCGCGAGGTCGCGCCCGTCTTCCGCGGCGAGCTCGCCGGGGCGGCACGGTGACCCGCGCCGGCACGGTGGCCGTCATCGGCCTGGGCGCCTGGGGTTCCGCCGCGCTGTGGCAGCTCGCCAAGCGCGGCGTACCGGTCGTCGGCTTCGAGCAGTTCGAGCCCGGGCACGCCCTCGGTTCCTCGCACGGCGGCAGCCGGATGTTCCGCACCGCGTGCCTGGAGCACTCCGGGCTGGTGCCGCTGGCGCAGCGCTCGCTGAGGCTGTGGCACGAGCTGGCGGAGGAGGCGGGACAACCGCTGTTCACCCGTACCGGCGGGCTGCTGCTGGGTTCCCGTGACGGGCACCTCGCCGGCGGTGCGCTCGCGGTGGCGCGCGAGCACGAGCTGCCGGTCGAGGTGCTCGACGCGGCCACCGTGCGGCGGCGCTTCCCGGCCCACGCCGCGCTGCCGGACGACCACATCGGAGTGTGGGAGCCCGGTGCGGGACTGCTCCGGCCGGAGGAATGCGTGCGTTCGGCGGTCACCGCCGCCGAGAAGGCGGGCGCCCGGGTCTACCGCCACACCCGCGTCACCGGCATCGAGCTGGCCGGCGGCGGCGCGGTGGTGCGCACCCCGGCGGCCGAGTTCCCGGTGGCGCAGGTGGTGGTGACCGTCGGCGCGTGGGCCACCACGCTGCTGCCCGATCTGCCGCTGGAAACCGTCCGCATGCCGATGACGTGGTACCGGCCCGGCCAGGACGCCGCCGACCTGGCCCTGGACCGCTTCCCGGTGTTCATCCGGGAGCTGGAGCCCGGCACCGCCATCTGGGGACACGGCTGGTCCGCCGGCTTCGCGCCGGGAGCCGACCCGCACGACGTGAAGCTCGGGCTGGAGGACGGCGGCGCCGGCTTCGCCCGCGTCGACCCGGACGACGGCGCCCGCACGGTGGTCACCCCGGCCGACTGGGACCGGTTGTCCGGCCTGCTCGCCACCGCGGTGCCCGGCGTGGGTGCGGCGCCGTCCGCGGTCGCCGGGTGCATGAAGACGCGGACGCCGGACGGGCAGTTCCTCGTCGGACGGCCCAGCGGCGACCCGCGGCTGGTCGTCGGGGTGGGCTGCGCCGGACACGGCTTCAAGCACGCCACCGGCCTCGGTGAGGCCCTCGCCGACCTGGTCCAGGGCAGCCCGACGCGGTGCCCCCTCGGCTTCGCCGATCCCGACCGCTTCTCGTGAACGACGTAAGGACGACTCGTGCAGCTTCGCATCCTGGGACCGGTAGACATCTACGACGACGTCCGCGGTCGGGGGCTCAGCCCGGGCGGCGCCAAGCAGCGCACCCTGTTCGCCCTGCTGGTGGTGCGCGCCGGCCGGACCACCTCGCTGTACCGGCTGATCGAGGAGATCTGGGGCGAGGACACCCCGCAGAACGCCACCAACGCGCTGCAGGCCCACGTCGCCCGGCTCCGCAAGATGCTCGCCGAGGCCGGTGCCGACGGCGAGCGACTGTGCACCGACCCCACCGGGTACGCGCTGCGGCTGCGCCCCGGTGAGTCGGACGCCGAGCGCTTCCAGCGGCTCTCCGGCACGGCCCGGTCGGTGGCGGGGGACCAGCCGGAACGTGCCGGAGAGCTGTTCCGCGAGGCGCTGGCCCTGTGGCGCGGCACCGCGTTCGACGGCTGCGCGCTGGGCCCCGTCCTGACCACCGAGGCCGGGCTGCTGCAGGAGCAGCGCCTGTGCGTGCAGGAAGGCCTCTACGACACCCAGCTGACCCTGGGCCGCCACGGCGAGCTGGTCGGCGAGCTGGAAGAGGCGTCGGCCGCGCACCCGCTGCGCGAGCGCTTCCAGGACCAGCTGATGGTGGCGCTGTACCGCTGCGGCCGGCAGTCCGAGGCGATCGGCGTGTACGACCGGACCCGGCGGGCCTTGCTGCGGGAGCTGGGTGTGGAGCCCGGGCCGGCGCTGCGCGGGCGGATGCAGGCCGTGCTGAACCACTCGCCCGCCCTGATGGTCCCGGGCCGCCCCGCCCTCGTCCGCGCCGAGGCCGAGCCCGCCAGCGCCCACCTGACCCGCGAGATCGACCAGCTCCGGACCCGCATGAACTCGCTCGTGCAGCAGCAGGAGGCGCTGGTGCGCGCGGTCAGCCAGCTCTCCGCCGCCTCCGGCTTCTGACCCACGACGACGAAAGGACCACGATGCTCGAAGGATGCGTGCCCTGGCCCGACGACCTGGCCAGGACCTACACCGACGCCGGCTACTGGCGCGGGGAGACGCTCGGGACGCTCCTGCGCCGGTGGGCCGGCCGGCACCCGGGCCGTACCGCGCTGGTGCACGGCGAGCGCCGGATCAGCTACGCCGAGCTGGACTCCTGGGCCGACCGGCTGGCCGCCGGGCTGGCCGCGCGGGGTATCCGGCCACGGGACCGGATCGTCGTGCAGCTGCCGAACGTGCCGGAGTTCGTCGCGCTGTGCTTCGCCATGTTCCGCCTCGGCGCGCTGCCGGTGTTCGCGCTGCCGTCGTACCGGGCCAGCGAGATCCGGCACCTGTGCGAGCTGTCGGGCGCGATCGCCTACGTGGTGCCGGACGTCTTCCAGGGCTACGACCACCGTGAGCTGGCGGCGTCGATGCAACGGGAGCTGCCGGGCGTACGGCAGGTCTTCGTCGCCGGCGACGGCGGCGACTTCCCCTCCCTGGCGCAGGTCGAGGCGGACCCGGTGGCACTGGCCGAGCCGGACCCGCGCGACGTCGCGTTCTTCCTGCTCTCCGGCGGGACGACGGCGCTGCCGAAGCTGATCCCGCGGACCCACGACGACTACGCCTACCAGGTGCGCATCACCACCCAGCTGTGCGGGCTCGGGCCGGACACCGTCTACCTGACCGTGCTGCCGGTCGAGTTCAACTTCCCGTGGGGCTGCCCGGGCATCCTCGGCGTACTGTCGGCCGGCGGCACCGCCGTGCTGGCGAGCACACCGTCGCCCGCGGAGTGCTTCCCGCTGATCGCCCGCGAGCGGGTCACCATGACGTCGATCGTGCCCACCATCGTCCACCTGTGGCTCGAGGCGGCCGACGGCACGCCGTACGACCTCGGCAGCCTGGACCTCGTGCAGGTCGGCAGCGCGAAGCTGCACCCGGAGGTCGCCGCCCGGATCGGGCCGGCGCTCGGCTGCCGGCTGCAGCAGGTGTTCGGCATGGCGGAGGGGCTGCTCACGTTCACCCGCGACGACGATCCGCAGGAGATCGTCCTGACCACGCAGGGACTGCCGGTCTCCCCCGCCGACGAGATCCGCGTGGTCGGCGACGACGGCGCCGAGGTGCCCGCCGGCGAGGTCGGCGAGCTTCTCACCCGCGGGCCGTACACGCTGCGCGGCTACTACCACGCGGCGGAGCACAACCGGCGGGCGTTCACCGAGGACGGCTTCTACCGCAGCGGCGACCTGGTCCGCATGACGCCCACCGGGCACATGGTGGTGGAAGGGCGGATCAAGGAGGTCATCAACCGCGGCGGCGACAAGGTGTCCGCCACCGAGGTCGAGTCGCACCTCATCGCGCACCCGCAGGTGGCACAGGCGGCCGTGATACCCGTGGCCGACCCGGTGCACGGCGAGAAGACCTGCGCGGTCATCGTCGCCGCCGGGACCGCGCCGCGCCTGCCGCAGCTGCGTCGCATGCTGCGCGAGCGCGGGCTGGCCGACTACAAGCTGCCGGACCGGGTCGAGGTGGTGGCCCGGCTGCCGCTGACCGGACTCGGCAAGGTGGACAAGAAGGCGCTGGTCGCCGCGCTCTCCGAGGAGGTTCCGCGATGAACGGCGACTTCGTCGTGCCGTTCGCCCGGCGCGGCAGCATCGTCGGCGCCGAGGAGATCGCCGCGCTGGCGGCGCTGGTCGACTCGGACGCCCCGCTGTCCGCCGGCGGCCTGCGGGAGCGGTTCGAGTCCCGGTTCGCCCGCCACGTCGGCAGCCGGCACGCGCTGTCGGTCACCAGCGGGACGGTCGCCCTGGAGCTGGCCATCGAGCTGCTCGAGCTGCGGCCCGGCGACGAGGTGGTGGCCACACCGCAGACCTTCCAGGCGACCCTGCAGCCGCTGCTCGACCGCGACGTCACCGTACGGTTCTGTGACGTCGACCCCGAGTCGCTCAACCTCGACGCGGACGTGCTGGAGACGCTGATCACGCCGCGGACCCGGGCGATCCTGCTGGTGCACTACGGCGGCTGGGCCGCCGACATGGACCGCATCATGGCGATCGCCCGCCGCCACGGCGTGCTCGTGCTGGAGGACAGCGCGCACGCCCTCGGCAGCACGTACCACGGCAGCAGGCCCGGCGCGCTGGCCGACATCTCGTGCTTCAGCTTCCACGCGACGAAGAACATCACCACCCTCGGCGAGGGCGGCATGATCACCACCGACCGCGACGACTGGGCCGAGCGCCTCGACCGCCGGCGCAACAACGAGGTCGACGGTATCTATCTGCCCGCGGACGAGCAGGAGCCGTTCCTGCTGCCGTGGATGAAGTTCTCCGCGGACGTGTACCGGCAGGCGTGCGTGGGCGTCCGCCGCGCCGGCACCAACGCGACGCTCGCGGAGGCCGCCGCCGGCGTGGGCCTGACCCAGCTGGACCGCCTCGAGACGCTGGTGGCGCGCCGCCGCCGGATCGCGGGCCGGCTGGACGAGGTCCTGGACCGCCACCCGCACGTACGCCGCCAGCGCCCGCCGGCGGGCGTGGGACACGCCTACCACCTCTACACGTTCTTCGCCGGTGGCGGGTCGCAGGCCCGCGACGAGCTGGTCCGGACGCTGCACCGGCAGGGCGTGGAGGTCCAGCTGCGCTACTTCCCGCAGCACCTCACGCCGGAGTGGCGCTGGCGCGGGCACGGTCCCGGCGAGTGCCCCACCGCGGAGCGGCTGTGGTTCACCGAGCACATGAACCTGCCCTGCCACCCCGGGCTGACCGACACGCAGGTCGATCACCTGGTGCACACGCTGGACCGCGCCCTCGCCGAGGTGCCGGACCGGACCCGAACCGTCCGGGGCGGACCCGCCGTCCGGACCCTGCCCGCCTGAGGAGGCGACATGCCCTACATCGACGTCAAGCTGTTCGAGAGCCGGCTGACCGACGAGGTGGAACAGCGGCTCATCGACGAGATGACCGACGCGGTCGTCCGGGTGTTCGGCGAGGAGATCCGGGCCCAGACCTGGATCTCGCTCAGCGGCATCCCGGCCAGCCGCTGGGGTGTCGGCGGCGAACGCCACTGACCCCCGCACGACGAGCCGGCCGGGTCCCTGGCGGACCCGGCCGGCTTGTCGTCATCGCCGGGTGACCGCCAGCAGCAGCGCCCCGGCCGCCAGCACCGCCGCGCCGCCGATGGCGGCGAGATGCCGGTCGCCGGCGGCGCCGAGCAGCACCCCGGCGAAGGCCAGCCCGAGCGCGCCGCCGAGTTGCTGCGCGCTGGTCACCAGGCCGCTGGAGACACCGGCCTCCTCGGGGGCGACGCCCGCCACCGCCGCCTGCGCGGTGGCCGGCAGCACCGCCGACATCCCGAAGCCGAACACCACCAGGCCGGGCAGCAGCGCCGGGTAGCCGCCGACCGCGACCCCGCCGGCCAGCAGCAGCGCGCCGGCGAGCACCACCGCGAACGCGGCGGCCAGCAGCCGTCCGGGCGGCATCCGCCCGGCGAGCCCGGGCATCAGCCGCAGCGCGGCGAAGGAACCGGCCGCGAACGGCAGGTACGCCAGCCCCGCCAGCACCGGCGACAGCCCCAGCGTCCGCTGGAGCTGCAAGGTCAGGGTGAAGAAGACCCCGAACAACGCGCCGGTCGCGAGCACGCCCATCGCCAGGGCCACGACCCGGGAACGGTCGGCCAGCAGGCCCGGCGGGATGAGCCGTACCGATCCGGCCCGCTCCCCCAGCACGAAGCCGGCCGCGAGCACCGCCGCCACCGCCAGAGCGACCAGCAACCGCACGACGCCGTCGCCGGAGTGCAGGCTCAGCAGGCCGTACGCCAGCGCGCCCACGGCGCCGGTGAGCAGTACCGCGCCCCGCGCGCCGACGCGGACCTCCCGCCTGCCGCCGGCGACGCCGCGGGCGAACAGGGGCAGCAGCACCAGGGCCGCGGCGGCGACCGGAAGGTTGACCAGGAACACCCAGGGCCAGGACAGGGTGCCGGTGATGATCCCGCCGAGCACCACCCCGGACAGGCCGCCGGTCACCGCCACCGTGCCCCAGACCGCGAAGGCGCGGGCACGTTCGGCGGCGTCGGTGAAGCTCAGCGCGATCAGGCCCAGCACCGTCGGTGAGACCAGGGCCGCGCCGGTGCCCTGCGCGAACCGGGCGGTGACCAGCTGCCACGGCTCCTGGGCCAGGCCGCACGCCAGCGAGGCGAGCGCGAACACCGCGGTGCCGGCGACGAAGGTGCGCACCAGGCCCACCCGGTCGCCGATGCGCCCGGCGACCACGAGCAGACCGCCGAACGCGAGGATGTAGGCGTTGACCACCCACGGCAGCCCGGCGGGGGCGAAGCCCAGCCCCTCCTGGATGCTCGGCAGCGCCACGTTGACCACCGTGTCGTCCACCATGAGCATGAACTGCACGAGGCAGACCACCGCCAGCAGCCTCCACCGGTGGGCGGCGACCGCGGGCGCGGTGGTGACGGGCTTCGTCATCGGACGATCACTCCTTCTCTATCAGCCGGTGTCGTGTCCGGCGGGCCGGGTGTGGGCGGCAGGTCCAGCACGACGGGCGGCTGGGACATCCACGGAAATCCGTACCTCAGGTGTGCGGTGACGGCATCCCCGGCGGCCGCCTCGACCGCGACCGCCACGATCGTCGACGCCATCGGTTCCAGCTGCAGGAACTGCCAGCGCCCCACCGCGTCGTCGCGGGACGGGCGGAAGCGCCGCACCCGCCGCCCGCCGTCGAGCACGAAGGCGAACGAGTCGAACGGCAGCGACAGTCCCAGGCCGCGGGCCTTGGCGTACGCCTCCTTCAACGTCCAGAGCCGCAGCACGCCACGGGCCCGCTCGGAGGGCACCAGCCCGTCGATCCAGCGGCGTTCCTCCGCGGTGAACGACTCGGCGACCCGCATCCAGGACTCGGCGTCGTCGCGGTCCAGTCGTTCGACGTCCACGCCGATGCGCCGGTTGACGGCCGTGCCCACCACGTTGACGCCGCGGGCGTGCGACAGGTTGAAGTCCAGGCCGGTGTCGCCGCGCGGCCAGCCCTCCGGCGGCGGGCTCAGGAACGGCCGGCCCCGCCGGCTGCGCCAGAACCGCAGCCGGCTCTCCGGCACGCCGGTGTGCCCGGCCAGCACCCGCCGCACGAGGGCATGCGCGACCAGGTACTGGCGCCGGTCGGCCGGGAACACGAAACGGCGCGCGCGTTCCTGCTCCGCCGGGTCGAGCCAGCACCGGGCCAGGTCGACCGCGTGCACCTCGGGCAGATCCTCGTTGCGGCACAGCCACAGCTGTACCGGCGCGTCGTCGCTCATCCACCACCTCCGATCGCCAGCCGGGCGTCCGCCACCAGGCGGGCCACGAAGGCGGGGATCCGGCTCTGCAGGTAGAAATGGTCTCCCGGGTAGAGGTGCAGGCCGAGGAACCGGGTGGTGTGCTCGCGCCAGTCGGCCAGCCGGTGCGGGCGGACCACCACGTCGCGGTCGCCGCCGAAGGCCGTGACCGGCACGGGGAGCCGCCCCGCGCCCGGCCGCGGCCGCCACGTCTCGACCAGGCGCAGGTCGGCCCGCAACAGCGGCGCCAGGTACGCCCACCACTCCGGGTCGGCCAGCACCTCGCGCGGGGTGCCGCCCATCTCGGCGATCGAGGCCCGCAGCTCCTCGTCCGGCAGCAGGTGCCGGGTACGCATGTCCAGGCCACCGTCGGGCCGGGGGGCGGCGCGGGCCGACACGCCCAGCCAGCGCGGCGCCGGATCGCCGTACTCGATCAGCCGCGCCGCGAGCTGGTGCGCGACCAGGGCGCCCATGCTGTGCCCGAAGAGGACGTACGGCCGGTCGAGCAGGGGCAGCATGTCGGCGCGCAGGCGCGGGAGGAGGTCCTCGACCTGGGCCACCGGCGGCTCGTCGGCCAGCCGGCCACGGCCCGGCGCCTCCATCAGGCACACCTCCCAGTCGCTCGGGAAGTGCCTCGGCCAGTCCCGGAAGAGCAGGTGCGAGCCGCCGGCATGGTGCAGCAGGAACACCCGGACCGCCGGGTCGGGCACCGGGTACGGGCACAGCACGGTCCGCCCCGCGGCCTGCCCCGTCCTCATGCCGCCTCCCCGGCGGTGGCGGCCTGGCGGATCTGCCGGACCATGCTGGTCAGGGCGGTGCCGCCGATCTCGGCGAAGGTGACGTCGTCGCGCTGTGCCAGCGGCTGCAGCGACTCCACCCACCGCACCGGATGGTCGATCTGGGCGATCAGGTGGTCGGCGATCCGGTCCGCCGGATACGGCTGCGCGGTGCTGTTGGCGATCACGTCGAAGGCCGGTGGCGCCAGGCGGGCGGCGCGCAGCAGCGGCGCGATCTCCTCAGCGGCCGGCGTCATGTAGCGGGAGTGGAACGGGCCGCTGACCGGCAACCGGCGCACCATGCGGGCGCCGGCGTCCTCCGCGATCGGGGCGAACTCCTCCAGGTCGGCCAGCGGCCCGGCCACCACGTGCTGCACGGGCGAGTTGCGGTTCGCCAGATCCAGCGTGCCGAAGCCGCCGCGCAGCAGCAGGAACCGCAGGTACGTCTCGGACAGCCCGATCACCACCGACATGCCTCCGCCGGTGATCCGGGCCATCGCGGCGGCCCGCGCCTGCACCAGACGCAGACCCTCGGCGAAGCCGAAGACGCCCGCCGCGCACAACGCGTTGTACTCGCCCAGGCTGTGCCCGAGCGCCAGGTCGGGCGCCTGCTCGCCGTCCTCACGGCGGGCCCGGTACGCCAGCGCGTTGACCACGAAGACGGCCGGCTGGGTGTAGCGGGTGTCCCCGAGCCGCCCGTGCGGGTCCTCGAGGCACAGCTCCCGCAGCGAGTAGCCGAGCACGTCGCTCGCCTCGCGCTCGGCCTCGGGGTAGCGGTCGAACTCCGCGCGTCCCATGCCGGCACGTTGCGAACCCTGTCCGGCGAACAGCAGAACCCTGGTCATCGGGCGTCCCTTCCCTTGTGGTGGCGCACGATCGCGGCGACCGTGCCGGCGAGCCCGCGGGCCTGCTCCCCGGTCAGCAACGTGATGTGGTTGCCGGCCACGGTCTGCACGCTCAGGTCGCCACAGAGGCCGCCCCATCCCATGTCGGGCAGGGCGTAGTAGTCGTCGACGGTGAACTCTCCGTCCACGCCGAGCCCGGTGTCGGCGGCGCGCAGCAGCACGACCGGGCCGGGGTACGGCCGCGGCCGGTGCCGCTCGACCGCGTTGAGGGTGCAGGCCAGCAGCGCGTACGGGTCGCCGTGCCCGGCGCCGCGCATCCACTCGGCCACGGTGGCCAGTTCGTCGAGGTAGGCGTCGCCCGTGGCCGGCGTGCCCGCGCCGCCGTCGGCGCCCGCGCGGTCGTGGTCGGCGACCCGGCGCAGGAAGCTGCCCTCGGCCGCGGTGTCGGTGACCCGGCCGGTCGGCGCCGCCGCGTCGACGATCAGCACCAGCGGCGTGGCGCCGGTGCGCTCGTGCACGAGGCAGGCCATCTCGTGCGCGACCACTCCGCCCCCGGAGAATCCGCCCAGCACCACCGGCCCGGAACCGAGCCGGGGCCCCAGCTCCCGCAGATGCCGCTCGGCGAGTTCCCGCACGGTCCAGTCCGGCGGCGGGCCGGGCCGGTCCGCGCGCGGGTCGCGCAGGCCGAACAGCGCCTCGGCGCCGGGGTAGTGCCGCGCGAACTCGCCGTAGCAGGCGACCTGGCCGCCCGGCGGGTGCAGCAGGTAGACCGCGGGGCTCACGCCCGGTGCCAGCGGCACCACGGTGGACCGTCCGGCGTCCGCCGGGGCGCCGGCGAGCACCTGGGCGAAGGCCGCGGCGGTCGGGTGGGTGAGCAGGTCGTCCAGGCGTACCGGACGGTCGCAGCGCTCCTGGATCTCGCGCAGGAAGCGGCTCGCCAGCAGCGAGTGCCCGCCGCTGAAGAAGAAGTGGTCGTCCGGGGCGACCTCGGCCACGCCGAGCACCCGGCCCCACACCTCCCGCACGAGCTCGGTGTGCGGGCCCGGCGGCCACTGCCCCGGCGAGCCGCCGGACGTCGCGGGCGGCGCCGGCCGGGCCAGCACCGGCAGCATGTCGTCGGGCACCGCGCCGGCCAGCTCGGCGACGGTCGAGCCCGGCCGCGCGGCCAGCTCCCGCAGCACCGTGCGCCACAGCTCACCGATGCGCCGGGCGGCCGTGTCGTCCACCGCACGCCGGTCGTGCACCACGGTCAGCACCAGGTCGTCGCCGTCGTGGTGGACCAGCACGGTGCACGGGTACGCCGTCTCGCCACCCGTGCCGGACATCCCGTGGACCCGGACGCCCTCGCCGGCCAGCAGCTCCCCGACGTCGCCCAGGTCGCTCGGGTAGTTCTCCACGACCAGCAGGCTTTCGAAGAGCGGCGTCCCGCCGTGACGGCCGCTCCAGTCGTGCACCTGCCCGGTCGACACCCACTCGAAGGTGGACATCTCCAGCGCGGCGGCCCGGGTGCGCGCCATCAGCTCCAGCACCGGCTCGTCCGGGCGTACCTCCACGACCAACGGCAGCGTGGTCATCAGGAGGCCGGCCACCCGGTCCGCGCCCGGCAGGTCGATCGCCCGGCCGGAGAGGGTGACGCCGAAGCACACCGGCGCCTCGGCGGCGGTGCCGGTGGCCCGCCACAGCAATGCCGCCCAGAGGCTCTGCAACACGGTGCTCTCGGTGGCCGACCGCTGCGCCGCGGCGGCGAACAGCCCGGTCAGCTCCGCGCGGGGCAGCCGTACCTCGTGGCGGCCGACGCCGGTGCCGGGGGCGGCCGGGCCCGGCACCCCCGGCCGGGTCGCCGGCTGCCGCTCGCACAGCCGGGAGGACCAGAACGCCTCGGCGTCGGTGGTGTCCTGCTCCGCCAGCCAGCGGGCATGGTCGCGGGCGTCGGGCTCGGCCGGGTCCTCCGGCCGCGGCCGGTGCAGGTACGCCCGGTAGAAGTCCTCGAGCACCAGCGCCGCGCTCCAGCCGTCCAGCAGCGCGTGGTGGAAGCTGAACAACACCCGGTGCCGTTCCTCGCCCGGCCGGACGGTGAGACGGAACAGCGGTGGCCGTGCCGGGTCGAAGTCGCGGGCGCGGTCCTCCTGGAGCACGCGCTCCCACGGCCCGTCGGTCACCACCCGGACCTCCGGCTCGACCCGGGCATGCACCACCACCCGGGCCTGCTCGTCCCAGCGGAACGCCGAGCGCAGGGCGGCGTGCCGTCCGGCGGCGTGCCGCCACGCGGCGCGGAAGCGGTCGAGATCCAGCGGGCCCTGCCACACCCAGCTCAGCTGCTCGACGTAGCGGCCGGTGCCGCGGCGGGCCAGCGAGTCGACGAGGATGCCGTACTGCTGCGCGGTGATGGGCACCTCCACCGGCTCGGCGGCCTCGCTCACCAGGGCCCGGCAGAGACCCGCCAGGTGGTCCAGCAGGGCGGTCACCGCCGGGCCGTCCACCCCGTCGACCGGCTGGGCCGCGTACGTGGCGCCCACGGTGAGCCGGCCGTCGCGGACCAGCCCGTACAGCTCCACGGTGTGCGGGCGCTCGGCGCGGGGCGACCGATCCTCCGGCACCGGGGAGCCGACGATCTCGAAGCGGCTGCCGGCGAGATCGGCGTCCAGCCGGCCGAGGTAGTTGAAGCTGACCAGGGCCGGGGGCGCCGCGGCCAGTTCGTCCCGGACCTGCGCGGCGGGCGCGAAGGACCGGACCGCGCCGTGGCTGGCACCGCCGTGCGGCACGGCCGCGAGCTGCGCCCGTACGGCCCGCAGATGCGCGGCCGGTTCGTGGGTACGGTCCACGTCCAGCACCACCGGATACAGCGCGGTGAACCACCCGACGGTACGGGCGAGCTCCCCGTCGGTGTCCCGCCCGTGACCCTCCACGTCCAGGGTGACCGGCGTGCATCCGCGCCAGCGGGCCAGCGCCAGCGCGACGAGGCCGGTGAGCACGTCGTGCACCGGCAGCCCCAGTGCCGCGGGGACGGGTCCGAGCAGCGCGGCGGTGGTGGCCGGGTCGAGGTGCCGTTCGAGGCGGTCGCTGTCACCCTCGCGTCCGGCGGGCGCCGCCCGCAGCAAGGCGCCGGCGGCGTGGCGCCGACGGACGACCGTGCGCCAGTAGGCGGCGGTCGGCTCGTCGGCGGCCACGCCCGGCAGCCCGGCGAGCCAGGCCCGGTAGGACCGGCTCTCGGCGGGCATCCGCGGTAGCTCGCCTCGGTGGAGGGCGGTCACCGCGGCATCGAGGTCGCCCAGCAGGATGCGCCAGGAGACGCCGTCGACCACGAGGTGGTGGACGACGACGAGCAGCAGGTCGGTGCCGCTCGCCGGGTCGTGCAGGAGCCGCGCCCGGACGAGGATCCCGGCCGCGGGGTCGAGGGAGCGCTGCACCTCGCGGATCGCCGCGTCGCGCTCCTCGGCGGAGGCGACGGTGACGGTGTCGTACAGTTCGGCGGGACGCATCGCGGTGAACGGTTCCGCGCGGGCCATGCGGTCGCCGTCGAGTCGTGCGGACAGTTCGGGGTGGGCGAGCACCAGCGCCTGCAAGGCCATGCCGAGCAGCGCCGGGTCGGCCGGTGCGGTGAGCCGCAGCAGCACCGACTGGTTCCACTGGTGACGGTCGGTGTGCACGGTGTCGAGGAACCACCGCTGGATCGGTGCGAGCGCCGCGGCGTGCCGCGCCTGCGGTCCGGTTCCGGCGCCCGGGACGGCGGTGCCGTCGGCTCCCGTTCCGGCGCCCGGGGCGGCGGCGCGGTCGGTTCCCGTTCCGGCGCCCAGGGCGGCGGCGAGGTCGGTCAGGACCGGATGGGCGTGCAGCAGGCGCAGGTCGAGCGCCAGCCCGGCCCGGCGCAGCTCCGCGACGAGCCGCATCGCCAGGATCGAGTCGCCGCCGGAGGCGAAGAAGTGCGCGTCGTCGCCGGCCGGCGCACCCAGCATCGCCGTCCAGGCGTCGCGGACCAGTCCCAGGACCCGGCCGGGCGGCGCGACCTCCGCCGGGACCGCTCCGGGCTGCGCCGCCTGTCCCGGCGGCGTGGCCGGTGGCGGCGGCAGAGCCTTCCGGTCGGCCTTGCCGCTGGGGAGCCGGGGCAGCTCGGACAGGGCCACGAGCCGGGCGGGCACCATGTACGCCGGCAGCCGCTCGGCCACGCAGGCCCGCAGCGCGCCGACGTCCACGGTGTCCGGGGTCACGTACCCGACGAGCTGGGCGTGCCCCTCGTCCGGGCGGCGCACCACGGCGACCGCGTCCCGCACACCGGCGGCATCCAGCATCGCCGCCTCGACCTCGCCCAGCTCCACCCGGAAGCCGTTGAGCTTGACCTGATGGTCCAGCCGGCCCAGGTAGGACAGTTCGCCGTCGCCCAGGCGGCGGACGAGGTCCCCGGTGCGGTACAGGCGTACCGGCCCGTCCCCCGCGTCGGCCTCGACGAACTGCTCGGCGGTGCGCTGCGGGTCGTCGTGGTAGCCGGCGGCCAGCGCCACTCCGGACAGGCACAGCTCTCCCGGCGCACCGGGCGGCACCGGCCGCAGCGACTCGTCCAGGACATGGCAGACGACGTTGTCCAGCGGGCGCCCGATCGGCACGTCGGCCTGAGCGGCCCAGCGTCCCGGGGCCACCCCGGCGTCGAACACGGTGGCGTAGATGGTCGCCTCGGTGGGCCCGTACGCGTTGTAGAGGCGGGCCGG
Organism: Couchioplanes azureus; assembly: GCF_014648355.1. GTDB lineage: Bacteria > Actinomycetota > Actinomycetes > Mycobacteriales > Micromonosporaceae > Actinoplanes > Actinoplanes azureus. Next base: position 287,478 of record NZ_BMQY01000008.1, on the reverse strand, counting down.
GTGCGCCGCGGTGAAGCGGCGCCGCAGATTGTTGGTGAGCGCCTCGCCCGCGCTGACCACCGCCCGCAGGGTCGTCACCTCGGCCAGCACCGGGCTGTCCGTGAGCAACCGGAGCAGGGCCGGGACCACGTGCAGCAGGGTGACCCCGCCGGAGCGCAGGGTGGCTGCCATCGCGTCCGGGTCGCGCTGTTCGCCCTCCGGCACCACCACGAGGCGGGCGCCGCAGACCAGCGGCACGAACAGCTGGTGCATGGTCACGTCGAAGCTCAGCGTGCCGGAGAACGCCATCGCGTCGGCGGGGGTCACCGCGAAGTACCGCCGGGACCAGGCGAGGTGGTTGACCAGGGCACGGTGTTC
>NZ_BMQY01000008.1:44364-287069 GCF_014648355.1 Couchioplanes azureus | reverse complement strand
GGTTCGCCGGGTCGCGCCGCGGGCGCCGCGGCGCCACCGCCACCGTCGAGATCGCCGAGCGTCGCCGCGGGCACCCCGTCCGGCACGTCGGCGCCCGGATGGTGGACGACCAGGACCAGACGCGCCCGCCGGGCGATGTCGGCGCGCCGCGAGGCCGGATGTCCCGGATCGAGCGGCACGACCACCGCACCGGCGCGCAGCACGGCGAGGACGGCCAGCACCTGCTCGGCGCTGCGCGGCAGGCTGATGCCGACCGTGTCGCCGGCCCGCACCCCCCGTCCGTGCAGGCCCGCGGCGAGCTCGGCGATCCGCTCGTCGAGCTGCCGGTACGTCCACCGCCGGTCCCGTTCCTGCAGGGCGACCCGGTCACCGTGCTCCCGGACGGCGGCGCGCAGCAGGCTGTCGACGTCGGCGTCGCGGTCGACCTCGTGCACCGCCCCGGTGATCGGTACGGCGGGCACGTCCGGCAGCTCGGCGACCGCGCAGTCCGCGGCCGCCACCATGGCGCTCAGCGTGGCGGTGAACTGGGCGGCGAACGCGGTCACCGTCTCCGCGGCGAGGCGCTCACGGGCGTACCGCAGGGAGCCGCGCAACCGGTCGCCGTCGGCGTACATCTCCAGGGTCAGGTCGCCGACCACCGGCTGGTGCACCTCGGGCAGCAGGCGCAGGCGCAGGCCCGGCACGCCGTCGCCGAGGGCCGTCCGGTCGTACCAGCTCTGGAAGGTGAAGACGCAGTCGAACAGCGGGCCGGCTCCCCCGGCGAGGGCGGCGATCCGGGGGTACGGCAGCGCGCTGTGGTCGATGGCCCGGGCCACCTCGGCCTGCACCGCGCGGACGTAGCCGGCGACCGGGAGGGTGACGTCCTCCGGCGAGCGCACCAGCACGGTGTTGACGTAGTTGCCCACCACGCCGTCCAGATCCGCGCCCTGCCGGACGCTGACCGGCACCGCCACGGTCACCTGCGCCGCGCGCGCATACCGGGCCAGCGTGCGCTGGTACGCGGCGAGCAGCACCGCGAACACCCCCACCCGCCGGCGCCGGGCGAACGCCGCGACCTCGGCGCCGGCGGTGTCGAGGGCGACGACGCCGGTGTCACCGCCGGTACCGCGGCCGCTGTCGCCGCCGCTGTCGCCGCCGATGTCGCCGCCGGTGTCGCCGTCGGAGGGCAGCCCGACGGGTCCGGCCCCGCCGGCCAGCACGTCGCGCCAGTAGCCGGTGAGCCTTGCCGCGTCCCGCTCGCACTCCTCGCCGCGGCGGGCGGCGGCCCGGGCGTACGTCCGGGGATCCGCCGCCTCGCCCGGCATCTCGGCACCGGTGCGCGCCGCGGTGTAGCAGCGCCACAGGTCGGCGACCAGGATCCCGGCGGACTCGCCGTCGAGAACCAGGTGGTGCACGACGATCAGCAGGTAGTGCCGGTCCGGCGCGGCGGTGACCAGCACGGCCCGGCCCAGCCCGGCACCGTCGGCGTCCAGCGGCGCGGCGGCCTCCTCGCGCAGCAGCGGCACCGCGTCGGGCAGGGACAGGCCGACGCGGGTGAGCCGGGTCAGCGGCAGCGGCCGGTCCGGGTCGGCGCGCAGAGTCGCGTCGCCGGGCACGGCGGTGAGCAGCGGATGCCGGCGCACCAGGCCGCGCAGCGCCGCCGCCAGGGCGTCCTCGTCCAGCTCGCCGGTGATCTCGAACGCGACCGGCACGTGGTAGCGGCCCGACCCGGGTTCCATCCGGTGCAGGTAGAGCAGGCCCTGCTGTTCCTCGGTCAGCGGTACGGCGGACCAGCCGGTGGTCGTGGTGGTGGTGCTCATCGTTCGCCTCCGAACGCGGCGGTGGCGAGACCGTCCAGGTTGTCGGTCTCGAAGAGGGTTTCCAGGGCGAGCGGCCGGCCTCCCTCGGCGCAGACCCGCGCCGCGATCCGCTGGAGCTGCCGGCTGGTGACGCCGAGGGCGAGCAGATCGCTGGCCGGGGTCAGCCGGCCGGTGTCGATGCCGGTCTCGGTGGTGACGATGGCGGCGAGCCGGTCGACCGGGGTGCCACCCGGGACGGCCGGCGGCGCCACGGCGGCCTCCGGTTCGCGGGTCCGCAGAGGTGTGACCGGCAGCGACACCCGGGGGCCGGTGGCCGGGGCGGGCCAGGACACCGGCCGGCCGGCACACCAGTCGGCGGCCAGCCCGGTGGTGGAGTCCAGGATGGTGCCGGCCACCCGCTCGGTGCCGTCGCGGACGGCCGCGGCCAGCTCCCGCAACAGGCGGGCGGCCTGCTCCGGGCCGGTGGCCACGACCAGCGCCCGTTCCGCCCGGGCGACGCGGCCGTGCTGCAGGGTCCGGGCCACCGCCGCGAGCGGCAGCCGCGGCACGGCGTCGGCGAGCGCGTCCGCCAGGGCGGCGAGGTTGGCCGCGGTGTCCGCGGACAGCGGCAGCAGGTGCGGGCCGTCCCCGGCGTCCTGCGCGGGCGGCGCCGGGGGCGCCTCCACGACCAGGCAGCCGTACGCGCCGGTGCCGGCGAAGCCGTTGATGAGCGCGCGGTGGCGGGGCACGCCGTCCGGTCCGGACCGGGGCGGCCACGGCTGGTGGTCGCGGACCACGGGAGCGCGGTCGGCGGCCGCCGCGACGCCCGTGCTCAGCTCGGCGGTGAGCCGGGTGCCGTACAGCCGCCCGGTGCGCAGCTGGCAGATGACCTTGCCCAGTTGGCCGAAGACGGAGGCGGCCTCCAGATGCCCGAGGGTGGGCTTCATCGAGCCGACCGCGACCGGGCCGGCGTCGCCGAACACCCGCGCCACGCCCTGCACCTCCAGGGCGTCGGCCAGGGCGGCACCGGAGGCGGCGGCCTCGACGTAGCCGATCGCGCCGGCCGGCAGCGCCGCGTCGGCGAGCGCCGCACGCAGCGTCTCCTCCTGCCGGGCCCGGTTCGGCAGCCCGAACTGCCGGGTGGCGCCGGAGTGCCGCACCGCCGCGCCGCGGATCACCGCGTGGATCGGGTCGCCGTCGGCGAGCGCGCGGTCCAGCGGCTTGAGCAGGACCGCGCCCACGCCCTCGCCGACGATCCACCCGCTCGCCCGGTCGGTGAAGGCGCACGAGTCGGCCTCCTCGGCGACCAGGCCCAGTTCGGCCAGCACGTCCAGGTGATCGGGATGCAGCACGAGGTTGCTGGCGGCGGCCACGGCGGCGGTGCAGCGCCCGGACCGCAGCGCGTGGACGGCGTCGGCGACGGCGGCCAGCCCGGACACGCAGCCGCTGTCGAGCACGACGCTGGGCCCGGACAGGTCGAAGGCGTGCGAGATGCGGTGGGCCAGCCCGCCGCGGGTCGCGTGGGTGCCGTCCTCGCCACGGGCGCGGGCGTCCACACCGAACAGGGCATGGTCGGCCCACATCGCGCCGACGAACACCCCCACCGGCCCCGCGGCGGACAGCTGCCCGGCGGTGATGCCGGCGTCCTCCAGACAGGCCCGGGTGACGGCGAGCAGCAGCCGCTCCTGCGGGTCGACGGCGCGGGCCTCGACCGGGGTGATGCCGAACTCCTCGGACTCGAAGGCGGTCACGTCGTCGAGGTATCCGCCGACCTTCACGCCGCCGCGAGCGGACCGCGGAGCCAGCGGCGCCCACCGGTCCCCGGGCGCGGGCCCGATCGCGGTGTCGCCGGAGCGCAGCAGGGCGTCCAGGTCGTCGAGGGTCCGCGCGCCGGGCAACCGGGCCGCGAACCCGACGACGGCGATCGGCGCGGGCCCGGCGACCGCCACGGGCTCCGCCACGCTCGCCGGCTCCGCCACGCTCGCCGGCTCCGCCACGCTCGCCGGCTCCGTCACGGTCGTCCGCTCCGCCGGGAGCCCGGCCAGGCGGGCGCGGTGCCGGACCGTCTCCTCCGGGAGCGCGCCGCCCCACAGCGACAGGAGCAGCTCCTGGTCGTCGTCCAGCCGCAGCGCGGCGCGCAGCGAGGCGGCGTTCATCTCGCCGACCGGGCAGAAACCGAGCCCCCGCCGGGCCGCCTCGACCATGGTGAGCTGGGCGATGTGCCCGGCCTCGACGGCGCTGTAGCGGGCCGCGAGCCGGGCGCCGTACGCCGGTGCGATCGCCGCGGGCGTGGACACCAGGTAGACGGCCAGGGCGGCGGCGTGCACCACCGGCCGGTTGTGCGCGACGTGGTCGCCCTCGTCGAACGTGCCGCCGGGCGCCATCCGCACCAGGCAACGCCGGCCGGGGTCCAGGTAGTACAGGCCGCCGTCCAGGCCGGTCACCCGGCCGTCGCGCACGTGCACGTACACCTGCACCGGGTAGAAGCCGCCGGCCGACGGGTAGCGGCGCTTGCGGCGCCCGTCCAGGGTGCCCGCGACCAGCAGGGCCAGCAGGTCGGTGAGCGGCTCCAGGGCCATGGCCTCGGTGGCGAAGCTGCGGAACGAGGAGGCGTCGAAGAGCTCGGCCGCCTCGGTGGCGCTCACCGGGCCGAGCGGGACCCGGACGAGGTCGTCCGGCAGCCTCCGCTCGGCGATGCGGGCCTGCTGGAACGCCTTCTTCGCGGCCGGGTCGAACGCGATCCGGATGTCCGGCGCCGCCCCGCCGCCGTTCGGGGCGGTGGCCTCCCCGGCGCCCTGCCCGGCGAGGTGCCGGGCGATGCCGGCCGGGCTCGGGTCGTCGATGAGGGCGTCCACCGGCACGTCGGCGCCGTGCCGCTCCTGCAGGGCCCGGGCGAGCCGGATCATGGTGAACGAGGTGGCGCCCAGGTCGAACAGATCGGCGTCCGGGGCCACCTCGGCGGCACCGAGCAGCTCGGCGGCGATCGCCGCGATCTGCGCCGCGCCGGGAGCGACCGCGGTGGCGCCCGAGGTGGACGGTGTGCCACCGAGCGCGGCGGTCAGCCCGGCGACCGTCGGTGCGTCGACGAAGGCGTCGACCGGCAGGTTCCGGCCGGTGCGCCGCTCGATCTCCTGGGCGATCCGGATCGCGGTGAACGAGGTGGCGCCCAGGTCGAACAGATCGGCGTCCGGGGCCACCTCGGTGACGCCGAGCGCCTCGGCGGCGACCACCGCGACCGTGGCGGCGAGGTCGCCCGCCGCTTGCGCCGCAGCGGCCGCCTCCGCCGGACCGGTCTGCGGCACCGCAGCCGGCTCGGCCGGCGACACGGCGGCCGGCTCGGTCTGCGGCACGGCGAACAGCGCCGCGGCGGCCGACCGGTCGAGCTTGCCGTTCGGGGTCAGCGGCAGCCGGGGCACGAACCGGTACCGGTTGGGCACCAGGGACGCCGGCAGCACCGCGGCCAGCGCCCTGCGGATCTCGCCCACCGGCCTCGGCGGCCCGGCGGTGACACAGAGGGCGCCCAGGCTCGGCCCGTCGGCGTCGCCCGGCACCGGCAGCACCCGGGCGTCGGCGCACCCGGCGTGCGCGACCAGGGCCGCCTCGATCTCCTCCGGCTCGATCCGCAGGCCGCGGAGCTTGAACTGGTTGTCCATGCGGCCCAGGTAGAGCAGCTCCCCGTCGTCCGACCAGCGGCCCAGGTCGCCGGTGCGGTAGACCCGGCCGGTGCCGGGGGTGGTGACGAACCGCTCGGCGGTCAGCTCCGGGCGGCGGTGGTAGCCGAGCGCCACCTGAACGCCGCCGATACAGATCTCCCCCGGCGTGCCCTCCGGCACCGGCTCGAGGTTCGCGTCCAGCAGGTGGATCGCGGTGTTGGCGACCGGACGCCCGATCGGCACGGTGGCGCCGGTCCAGTCCGGGCGGCAGGGCCAGTGGGTGACGTCGATGGCGGCCTCGGTGGGGCCGTACAGGTTGTGCAGCTCGGCGCCGGGGAGGGTGGCGAAGAACTGGTGCATGGTGCTCGCGGGCAGCGCCTCGCCGCTCGCGAAGACGTACCGCAGGCTGGTGCAGCGGCCGGCCGCCGGGTCGCGCAGGAACATGTCGAGCACCGGCGGGACGAAGTGGGTGACGGTCACCCCGGCCTCGGCGATCAGCCGGGCCAGGTAGCCGGTGTCCTGGTGGCCCCCGGGCCGGGCCACCACGATGGCGGCGCCGGCGAGCAACGGCCAGAAGAACTCCCAGGCGGAGACGTCGAATCCGTACGGGGTCTTCTGCAGCACGCGGTCGCCACCGGCGATGGGGAACCTCTGCTGCATCCACTCCAGACGGTTGGCCACACCGCCGTGGGTGTTACGGCAGCCCTTCGGCCGGCCGGTGGTGCCCGAGGTGTAGATCATGTAGATCGGGTCGCCGGGGCCCACCTCGGCCCACGACGCGGCGTCGTCCGGCTCGTCGCCGGGCTCGCCGACGACGAGGACGCGGGCGTCGCCGCAGGCGACGTCGGCGTGGGCGCGGTCGGTGAGCACCAGAGCGGCACCGGCGTCGTCGAGCAGGAACCGGACCCGCTCCGGCGGGTTGGCCGGGTCGACGGGCACGTAGACGCCGCCGGCGCGCACCACCGCGACGAGCGCGGTGACCAGATCGGTGGAGCGGTCCATGTGGACGCCGACGTGGTCCCCGGGACGGCAGCCGTGCCGCACCAGGCGCGCGGCCAGCCGGGCGGTACGGCGGTCCAACTCGGCGTAGGTCAGCGTGGCGCGGTCGCCGTGCACGGCGGGCGCGGCGGCGTGCTCCGCGAACGCGCGGGCCAGCAGCCGCGAGACGGTGGACGGCGGACCGGCGGCCGCCGCCGCCCGGACCCGACGCTCGTAGCCGGCGAACAGCTCGTCGAGGTCCTCGGCGCTCAGGGCGTCACCGGCGGCGTCCCACTGGCAGATCAGGGCGTCGCCGGCCACCAGCGGCACGTTGTCGAGAGCCACCTGCGCGGTCTGCGACTGGCTGGTACGCACCCGGACACCGTGGGCGTGCAGGCCCTCGGGCACGTCCGGGATCCGGGTGAAGACCACCGGAAGGCGCAGCGCCCCGCGGGCGCGGAACACCCGCCGTCGCAGATGGTCGAGCCCGGGGTCGGCGGCGCCGCGGTCCAGGTCCTCCCGGACCCGGCGCCAGATCTCCCGGGCCCGCTCGTCGTGCCCGGCCGGCAGGGTGTCGTCGACGACCAGCCACGCGAGGCCGGTGAAGTCGCCCACCATCGACTCCCTGCCTGTGGGCCGGTCCCAGGAGACGACCACGACGGTGAACGGGCCGCCGAAGCGCTCGCGCAGGGCGTCGACGTACGCGGTCAGCAGCACCATGTCCGCGGGCACGCCCAGCGCGGCGGCGTTGTCCCGCAGGACGGCCCAGCCCGGCAGGTCGAAGCGCCGGTGGACGCGCTCGCCGGTGTCGGCCAGATCCGGTCCCGGCGGCAGCGTGGCGAACTTGTCCGTCCACTGCCGGGCCGCGGCCGCGGCGGCGGGCAGCCGGGCCGCGCCGGCCAGGCCCCGCAGATGGGCGATCAGCTCCCCGCCGCCGGCGTCCAGCACGTCGTCGCGGCCGTCGTGCAGGGCGAGCAGCTGGCTCAGGAGCACCGCGATGCTCTGCGCGTCCGCGCACAGGGCGTCGATCGCGACGTGCAGCACCACCACGCCGCCCGGCAGCAGGCTGATCTCGAGGGTGAACATCGGCCAGCGGCCCAGCCCGAACGGCCGGTTGCGCATCCGGGTCGCGACCTCGGCCAGGCGGCTCTCCACCTCCTGCGGTGCGGCGGCGGTCAGGTCGTGGCGGGCGATGGCGTACGCGGGCACGGCGCCCCGCACGGTGAGGGTGCCGTCCGGCTCGACGACCCCGCGCAGGGCCGGGTGGTGGCCGATCAGCCGGCGCCACGCCGCCTCCAGCCGGTCCGGGTCGTGGTGGCGCAGCTCCAGCTCCTGGTACACCCGGGTCTCGGCGTCACCGCCGAGGCCCGCGGTGCGGCCGACCACGTACGCGGACTGGACGCCGGTCAGCGGAAGCCCGGTCACGTCCGCAGCGGCCGCGGTCAGCTCCGCGAGGTCGTCGGCGAGGATCGCGTCGCCGTCGGCCGCCATCCGCCGCAGGTACGCGCCCAGCCGCGCGAAGGCCGCCCCGACCGCCTCGCTGTCGAGCACACCGGGGGCGTAGTCCCACGACACCACCAGGTCCCCTTCGGCGCCGCGCTGCACGCAGCATTCGAGGTGCACACCCGGCGTACGGGTGATCGTGGCGGCGTCGTCGACGTGCCGCACCCAGCTGTCGGGGTCCACCGCGCCTCCGTCCGCGGTGAGGCTGCCGAGCAGGCTGGTGAACACGACCGGGATGGGCGCGCCCGAGCGGCCACGGTCGCGGCGGACCCAGTCCCGGTGCGCCCGGATACCGCTGACCGTGCCGTGCTCGAGGTCCTGCCACAGCTGGCGCTGCACGGCCTCGAGCCGGTCGCGCAGCGTGCCGCCGGCGGACGGGGCGAGGAAGACGGCGGTGGAGATGAACGGGCCGACCAGGCGCGGCACGTCGCGGTGCACGGGACGACGGTTGTACGTGGTCAGCACGAGCGGCAGCCCCGAGTCACCGAGGGCGGCCGTGTAGAGCGCGAGGAGCAGGGCGGACGGTGTGACCCCGGCGGTCCGCGCGATCCGGCCGACGCTCTCCCACTCGGCGGCGCCGAGGCGCTGCGACAACCGGCGGCGCTCGGACTCGTCGCCGCCGGCCCGTACGGTGAACGGCGCGGGCCGGTCCAGCTCCGCGGCGGCGAGCTTGTCCCGCCAGTAGCCGAGGTCGTCCGCGGGCGGCGGTGCCGAGGTCAGCTCGGCGTACTCGCGGAAGGAGATGCCGGGCGCCGGCGGCTCGGTGCCGTCGCGGTAGAGCGCGTACCACTGGCGCAGGAGCATGGAGACGCTCGGGCCGTCGGCGACCATCTCGTCGACGGTGAGCAGCACCCGGGCGGCGCCGCCGCCGAGCAGCGCGACGCGTACCGCGAACGGCGGGCCGGACGCCGGGTCGAAGCCGTCGTGGCGGCGCAGGCCGGCCAGCGCCGCCGACCGCTCGGCGGGGCCGCGGCCGGCGAGGTCCACGGTGGTGATCCGGTACGGCGCCGCCGTCGCCGCCGTCACCTGGGTGCCGTCCGGCCGCACGGTCGTGCGCAGCATGTCGGTGCCGGCCACGAGCCGGTTCCAGCTGCGTTCCATCCGGTCCACGTCGAGGTCGGCGACCTCGAACTCGACGTGCACCTCGGCGCCGCGGCCGCCGGTGACCGTACGGCCGACGAAGAACGACTCCTGGATCTCCGTCAGCGGAAAGGGGGCTGTGTCTTGCATCGTCGGCTCCTAGCTCTGTGCGCCGTGGGCGGCGATCCGGCCGGCCAGCTCGCGTACGGTGCTCCGGGCCAGCTCGTCGAGCGGGATGGAGAGCCCGAACCGCTCGGTGACCTCGAACCGGAGGTTCATCAGGTTGATCGAGTCCACGCCCAGGTCCAGCAGGGGGCGCGCGGGGTCGAGGGGGCCGGTCACGCCGACCGCCTTGGTCTCGGTGAGGCCCACCAGATCCGCCAGGATGTCGCCGTTCGCGGGCGGCTCCGGCGCGGCGGACGGCGTCATCGTCATCGGCATGCCGTGCCCCTCGGACGGTTCCCGCCCGGAAGGCTCCGGCGCGGCGGACGGTTCCCGTTCGGCAGGCCCCGGTGCTGGGGACGGTTCGCGTTCGGCAGGCTCCGGTGCGGGCCGGGTGGACAGCGCGGGCGTTGCGCCGGGCAGCCACAGCCGTTTGCCGAGCAGGGCCGAGCCCGGGGCGGCCAGCAGCGGCGCGGTGGCCGGCAGGCGGTCCCAGCGGACGTCGAGCCCGTCCTGCCACAGCCGGCCGATCTCGGTGAGCCGGCCGTTCTCCCACAGCCGGGCGAGGAACTCGGCGGTCTCCGGCAGCTCCGCGAGACCGTGCCCCTCGGACCGCTCGCGCAGGTCGGTGACGGTGGCCGCGCCGAGCCGGTCGGTGAGTTCGGCCGCGTCCGCGGCGACGACGGCGACCCGGCACGCCCCGGTGGCCCGGCCCTCGCGCAGGGCACGCGCCAGCGACGGCAGGCCGGCCGGGTGGTCGGGCAGCCACGCCGCCAGGCGTGCGGCGGTGGCCCGGACGTGCTCCGGCGTCGGTCCGGAGAGGACGAACAGGTCGGCCTTGCCGGGCGGCGCGGGCGGTGCGGCGGTCTCGTACTCCTCGACGACCACATGGGCGTTCACCCCGCCGGCGCCGAAGCTGCTGATCCCCGCGCGGCGCGGCACCAGGCCGCCGGCGCCGTCGCTCAGGCGTTCCCACGGCTGGGCGGTGCCGGGCAGGACGAAGCGGCCGGAGGCGAGGTCCAGCTCCGGGTTGACCGGGTCGGCGTGCAGCGTCGGCGCCAGGGTGCCGTGGCGCATCTGCAGCAGGACCTTGGTGAGCGCGGCGATGCCGGCCGCCGACTCGCCGTGCCCGAGGGCGGACTTGACCGAGCCCAGGACGCTGCGCCCGGTGCCGCCGTACGCCCGCAGCAGTCCCGCGACCTCGACCGGGTCACCCAGCTCGGTGCCGGTGCCGTGCGCCTCGATCGCGGTGACGGTGGCCGGGTCGACGCCCGAGCGGGCCAGCGCCTGCCCGATCACCCGGGCCTGCGCGTCGGGGCTCGGGACGGTGTAGCCGTTGGTGCGCCCGCCGTGCGAGACGGCGGTGCCCAGCACCACCCCGTGGATGACGTCCCCGGCGGCGACCGCGTCGGCGAGCGGGCGGATCAGCACGGCGCCGACGCCCTCGCCGGGGCCGAAACCGGTGCCACCGGCGCCGAACGAGCGGCAGCGCCCGTCCGGGGACAGGAAGCCGGACTGCTGCAACATCCGGAACCGGGACGGGTGCAGGTAGAGGTTGACGCCGCCCACCAGCGCGGCCGCGCACTCGCCGCGGCGGATGCTGTCGACCGCCTGGTGCAGGGCGACGAGCGACGAGGAGCACGCGGTGTCCACCGGCTGACTGGGCCCGGCCAGGTCGAACAGGTACGAGACCCGGTTGGCCAGGCTCCAGTAGTGCCCGGCCGGCACGGTACGGCCGCCGGCGGCCCAGCGTTCGGCGCCGAGCAGGCGGTAGTCGCTGGAGGTGACCCCGACGAACACGCCCACGCTGCGGCCGCGCCCGTCGGCGCCGACGAGGGCGTCCAGGCGTGGCCCGGCGTAGTTGGCGTCCTCCAGCGCCGCCCACGCGGTTTCCAGCCAGAGCCGCTCCTGCGGGTCGGTCAGGGCCGCATCGTGCTCGGACAGGCCGAAGAAGGCGGCGTCGAAGCGACCGACGTCGTCGAGGAAGTGGCCGCGCGCGGTGACCCCGCCGGCGTCGTCCCAGCGGTCGGTGGGCAGGTCGGTGACCGTGTCCCGGCCGGTGACCAGGTTGTCCCAGAGTGCGGCGAGGTCGTCGGCTCCCGGGTACCGCCCGGCCAGCCCGACGACGGCGTAGCGCTCCGGCTCCTGGCCGCCTCGATCCGAAGCCCGGATGGAATCCGGGGCGGGGGTGGGGGCGGGAGCGGGAGCAGGGGCAGGGGCAGGGGCAGGGGCAGGGGCAGGGGCAGGGGCAGGGGCGGGGGCTGGGGCTGGGGCTGGGGCTGGGGCCCGGGTCGCCGGGGCGGGCGGTCGCGGCGCGAGGTGGGCTGCCAGGCCGGCGAGGTCGCGCGCCTCGTACAGCAGCTCGGGGCCGACGGGGGCGATCCGGCGGCTCAGCTCCCCCATCAGCGTACGGATCATGATGGAGTCGAGCGCCAGGCTCTCCAGCGTGGTGGCGGCGGTCAGGCCGGCGACGGGGCGCCCGGTGACCGCGGCGACCGCCTCGATCACCCGGGGCAGCACGGCCGGACCGGCGACCGCCGGCGGCGCCGCGACGGCGGCCGGGGCGACGACCGCGGCCGGGGCGACGACGGCGGGCTCCGAAGGCGCCGCGGCGGCATCGGCGTACAGCCCCGCGTCGGCCAGGCGCCGGCGCCACAGCGCCGTGTCGCCGTGGAAGACCACGGCTCCGTCCAGGTCCTCGGTGACCAGCAGGCGCTCGAGCACGGACAGGCCCAGCGGTACGGGCAGCGGCACGAGCCCGACCTCCTCGCCGAGCACCGCGCGGACCGGCTCCGGGATGCTCATCCCCGCGCCGTCCCACAGCGGCCAGTTCACCGACAGCGTCCGGCCCGACCGCTCGCCCCGGCGCACCAGGGCCGAGCGCTCCCGGGCGAAGGCGTCGAGGTAGCCGTTGCCGAACGCGTAGTCGGTCTGGCCGACATTGCCCGTCACCGCGGCCACCGAGGAGAAGAGCACGAAGAGGTCGAGCGGCAGATCGGCGGTCGCCCGGTCGAGGGCCCGGACCCCGGCGATCTTCGGAGTGAGCACGGCGGCGATGTCGCCGGGCTGCTTGCGGCTGAGGAACGCGTCGCGGAGAACCCCCGCGGCGTGCAGGACGCCGTGCAGCGCCCCCTCGGTGCGCACGATGTCCGCCACCAGCTCCGCGACGGCGTCCTGGTCGGACACGTCGCACCTGCGATAGGTGATCGGGCCGCCCGCGGTGGGCCGCTGCGCCGGGTCGAGGTCCTCCGGCCGGCGCCGGCCGCAGAGCACCACGCGGGCGCCGTGGCGGTCGGCGAGATGCTGGGCCAGGGCCCGGCCGATACCGCCGGCGCCGCCGGTGACGAGGTAGACCCCGCCGCTGCGGAAGGCACTGCCCGGCCGGCCGGCGCCCGCCCCGGGCGCCGGGGCCCAGGCGACGCCGCGGCGCGCGCCGGCCCGGCGGTCCACCAGCGTGTCGCCCGGCCGGTCGGCGGCGGTCAGCTCCTCGCGGACCACCGCCGCGGCGGCGGCGCCCGCGTCGGTGACCAGGACGGCGCGGCCCCCGACCCGCGGGTTCTCGGCCCGCAGGCAGCGGACGAAGGCCCCGGCGCCGGCGGCGAGCGCCACGTCGTCGGTGACGAGCAGGACGGTGCACCGGCGGTCGCGGGCGCCGGTGGTGAGCGCCCGGGCCACCGCGCCGAGGGCGGCTTCCAGCGTCCCGGGCTCCGGGCCGGTCAGACGCACCACCACGGCCTCGGCCGGGCCGGACCCGGCTTGCGGGAGCGCGGCGGCCAGGTCACCGATCGGGTCGTGGACGACCAGGGGCGGGGTCTGCGGCACGCCGGCCGGCACGGGCAGGTCCACCGTGGCCGGCGCCAGCACGTCCACGGCGTCCAGGGCGGGCAGGCCGGCTTCCGCCGGCGGGCGGACGTCGTGCCGGTCGGTGGCGAAGGGGTAGCCGGGCAGGGCCACCCGGCGCGCCGGACCGCCGGGCACCGCGGCCTCCGGATCCAGGGCGGCGCCGGCGGTGTAGGCGGTGGCCAGATCGGCGAGCTCCGCCGGGCCCGGCGGCACCGGCTCGCCCGCGAGCGCGGCGAGCAGCTGCCGGCGGCCCGCGACCACGTACGCCTCACGGTGTTCGTGATGGTCCCGCGCGGCGGCCAGGGTGTAGGCGACGTCGGCGGTGGACGCCGCCGTGCCCGGTCCGGTCAGCCAGCGGGCCAGCTCGGCGCGGGCGGCGGCGAGCCGTTGCGGGGTACGGGCGGAGAGCGCCACCACCACCGGCCGGTCCGGGGCGACCGCCGGTTCCCGCTCGGGCGCCTGTTCCACGACGAGGTGGGCATTGGTGCCGCTGAACCCGAACGCGCTCACCGCGGCCCGGCGGGGGCGTCCGGCGTCCGGCACCGCAAGGCGCCGGGTGGCCAGGGTGAAGGGGCCCTCGGCGAACGGCACGCGCGGGTTCGGCTCGTCGTGGTGCAGGGTCGGCGGCACCGTGCCGCTGCGCACCACGCCGACCGCCTTGAGCAGGCCGGTCAGTCCCGCGGCGGCGGAGGTGTGGCCGGTGTTCGACTTGACCGAGCCGACCGGGACGCTGCCGCCGGGCAGCCCGGCCGGGGCGAACACCCGGTTCAGCGCGTCGATCTCGATCGGGTCGCCCAGCGGGGTGCCGGTGCCGTGGCACTCGACGTAGTCGATGGTGGCCGGGTCGATGCCGAAGCGCTCGTACACCCCGGCGATCAGGTCGGCCTGCGAGCGGCCGCTCGGCGCGGTGATCCCGTTGGTGCGGCCGTCGGCGTTGATGCCGCTGGCCCGGATGACGGCGTGGACCGGGTCGCCGTCGGCAAGGGCGCGGTCCAGCGGCTTGAGGACCGCCACGACGCAGCCCTCGCCCGGGACGATGCCGTCCGCGCCCGCGGCGAACGGGCGCTCCCGGCCGGTCGGCGACAGCATGCCCGCGCCGCTCATGTACACGTACGGCAGCTCGGTGCAGTAGAGCGTGACGCCGCCGACCACCATGAGGTCCGCCTCCCCGAGCCACAGCGACTGGCAGGCGAGGTGCAGCGCCACGAGCGACGAGGAACAGGCCGTGTCCACCGTGGCCGTCGGCCCGCGCAGGTCCAGCTCGTACGCCAGCCGCGCGGCCAGCATCGAGTTGGAGTTGCCCTGCATCACCTGCGGAAGCCGGGCGTGCGGGCTGTGCCGTTCGATGCGGTGCTCGTAGTCGTTGAGCATCACCCCGGCGTAGACGCCGCACCGGGAGCCGGCCAGGGCTCCCGGGCGCAGGCCGGCGTTCTCCAGGGCACGCCAGGACTCCTGCAGGAAGAGCCGCGCCTGCGGGTCCATCAACTCCGCCTCGCGCGGCGTCAGCCGGAAGAAGTCGGCGTCGAAGGCGTCCGCGTCCCGGATGAACGCGCCCCAGCGTGAGCGGCTGGCTCCCGTCGCGGCGGGATCCGGGTCGAAGTGCTCGTCGACCGCCCAGCGCTCCGGCGGCACCTCGGTGACCAGGTCGGCGCCGTCCAGCAGCAGCGACCAGAACTCGTCGGCGTCCCGGGCGCCGGGCAGGCGGGCGCTCAGACCCACCACCGCGATCGGCCCGGGCCCCTCCGGCGCGGGCGGCGCGGGTGCGGGGGCCGGCTCCGCGGCGGTGTGCGGTGTGCGGCGCAGCTCGGCCGCGGCCTCCACCACGTCCAGCTCGCCGCGCCCGAGCCGGGTCAGAATCTCTCGTGCGTCCATGGGTCCTCGCCTCATCGGGTGCCGCCGTACGCGGCGGCGATCCGGTCGTGTACCTCGGGCAGGCGGAAGGAGATCCGGTGCATCGCCACCTCGCGATCGATGGCCCGTCCGGTGCGCTCCAGCAGCGGGTCCGCCAGCTCCCGCTTGAGCAGTTCCAGTGAGCTGCGCGGCGCCTCGGCGACCGCGGCGGCCAGGTCGCGGGCGTGGCCGGGGACCGCGTCGTGGCGTACCACCGGCAGCGGCACGCCGCGTGCCCGCAGCTCCGCGCCGCGGTAGCCCCGGGCGGTCCAGAGCATCTCCTGTCCCAGCGCCGCGCCGAACCGGGCCGGGACGACGTGGGTGGCGCCCATGCCCGGCGTGAAGCCGTACCGCATGAAGTTGGTGGTGTAGAGCGAGCGCTCGGAGAGCACGACCAGGTCCGCGTAGAGCGCCAGGACCAGTCCGCCGCCGATCGCGTGACCCTGCACGGCGGCGACCACCGGCAGCGGGCACCGCGCGAAGACGCGGAAGAAGTCGTCGGTGTCGAAGGTGCCGTCACCGCGGGCGAAGCGCAGCAGCTCGTCGCGGGAACCGCCACCGCAGAACAGCTCCGGCAGGCCCTCCACCAGCACCACCCGGGCCTGCGGACCGGCCGCCGCGGCCTCCACCGCCCGGACGAGCTGCGCGCACAACGCCGCCCCGAAGGTGTTGCGGTTGCCGCGGTCGGCCATGGTGACCACCGCGACGGCACCCTCCCGGCGCAGGTGCACGACCTCGGCGCTCACGCCGTCACCGCCTGGCGCAGCACCGCGATGCGCTGCCGGACCTCCGGTGCCGCCAGCCGCTCCGCGAACGCCCGCCCGGCGGTGCGGCCCAGCTCGGCGGGCCAGCCGAAGGCCGCCTCGCGGTAGCGCTTGAGCGCGGCCACCGCCGGGCGCTCCAGCCGGCGCAGCTCGACCAGCAGCGGACGCAGCAGCTGCGCCGCCGAGGCGCCGGCACGGTCGGCGAGGCCGGCCTCGAGGGCCTCGGCCGCGGTCCAGGTCCGGGCGGTCAGGGTCGCGGCGAAGGCACGCTGTTCGCCGGTACGCCGGGCCACGAACGGCAGCGCCATCGCGGGCAGCAGCCCGAACAGGGCCTCGGTGAGCCGGAACGTCGCGGCGTCGCCGGCGAGCACCAGGTCGCACGCGGCGGCGAGCCCGACCCCGCCGGCGGTGGCCGCCCCGTCGACCACGGCCACGGTGACCAGCTCGGAGGTCGACAGCGACCGCAGGAGCGTCCAGTACGGCACGTCGTCCGCCACCGCCGCGGGATCCACGGGGGCGGCGAGGTCCATCCCGGCGCAGAAGTCCGGCCCCTCGGCGCTGAGCACCAGCACCCGGCAGCCGGGATCGGCCTCGGCGTCCCGGACGGCCGCCAGCAGCCCGGTGAGCAGCTCCGCGTCGATGACGTTGCGCCGCCCGGGACGGTCGAGCACCACCTCGCGGTATCCCGGACCCGATCGCACGGCGGGCATCAGTGTGCCCCGCCGAGCCAGACGTACTCCCGGTGGTGGCCGCGGACCTCGTGCAGCACCAGGCGCGAGCGCCG
The DNA here is from genome assembly GCF_014648355.1 of Couchioplanes azureus. GTDB lineage: Bacteria > Actinomycetota > Actinomycetes > Mycobacteriales > Micromonosporaceae > Actinoplanes > Actinoplanes azureus. The sequence continues at coordinate 270,634 of NZ_BMQY01000008.1, read as the reverse complement.
GGCCAGCTGCCGCTTGACGATCTGCGGGAACCGGTCGAGGTCCATGGTGAAGTCCGGGGTGCCGAAGGTCAGCTCGGCGGTGGCCGCGAGCAGTTCGTCGTACTCGTCCATCGCCAGCCGGTAGCGGTCGGCGAGCGCCGCCTCGACGCCCATCGCCCGGGTGGCCCGCTGCGAGGCGGGTGTGACCACGGCGCTGTAGAACTCCGACGAGCAGCCGGAGCCGTAGGAGAAGACCCCGACCCGGCGCGGGCCGTCGAGCGGGGCATGGTCCAGCGTGCTGAGCAGGGAGAGGAACACCGTGCCGGCGTAGACGTTGCCGACCTCGCTCGGATAGCGCAGCGACGGGCCGAGCCGCCGGGCGAAGTCGGCCTCCAGCTCGGCGGGACCCATCCGCTTCGCCCGGCGCAGCACCGTACGGTGAGCGCCCTTGACCATGCCGGGGAACGGGGTGTGCATGGCCAGCAGGTCGAAGGTGTCGACGAGGTCGGCGCCTTCGACCTTGCGGGCATAGTCGGCGAAGGCCGCGCCGAGGCACTCGATGTAGGTGAGCAGCGACAGGTCCGCGTCGCCGGCCTCCTCGGTCGGGGTGGGCCGGCAGGTGTCCATCACCTCGAAGCTGTGGAACCCGTTGGCGCCCGGGTCCAGCGCCGCCACGACCGGGTCGTCGCCGATCAGCATGGCCACCGCGCCGGCTCCCTGGCTCGGCTCCACGTAGGTGAAGGGCACCGGGCGCGCGACGTCGCTGGCGATCACCAGCGCGCGGGTGCCCTCGTACGGGCTCGCGGCGACCACGCCCGCGGCCAGCTGCATCGCGGCCGTGGCGCTGTAGCAGGCCTGCTTGGTCTCGACGAGCCGGCAGCTGCGCGGCAGGCCGAGCTGGTCGTGCACGTACGTGGCCAGCGACTTGCCGAAGTCGAGCCCCGACTCGGTGCCCACGACGAGCAGCTCGATGCCGGCCCGCTGCTCCTCGGTGAGCGCGTCCACGAGCGGCTTCGCCGCGTTGACCGCGAACGACACCGCGTCCTCGCAGTGCAGCGCCACGCTCTTGCGCCGCATCATCAGGTTGTCCAGGCGGCTGTCGTCCAGGCGCCGGGCCCGGAACAGCTCGGGTACGTCGACGAAGGTCTCGCCGAGGTAGGCGTTGATGGCTTCGATGCCGACAGGCTTCATGAGGACTCCTCGGGTCGTACGGCCCGGACCACGAGCGAACCGTTGATGCCGCCGAACGCGAAGCTGGTGGACAGCGCCGTCCGCAGCGGTCCGGTCAGCGCGGTGCCGCCGACGAAGGCCAGGTGGCGGTCGATGGGGTCGTCGAGATTGGGGTTGGGATGGCAGGCGCCGGCTCGCAGCTGGGCGACGGTGGCGACCAGCTCGACCAGGCCCGCCGCGGACAGGCAGTGCCCGACGAGCGGCTTGGTGGAGTTGACCAGCGGACTGCGCCGGCCGAAGACGGTGCGCAGCGACCGCGCCTCGGTCTCGTCGCCCAGCACCGAGCCGGTGCCGTGGGTGTTCACGTAGTCGATGTCGTCCGGCGCGGCCCCGGCGGCGGCCAGGGCGGCACGGATGGCGGCCACCTGGCCGGCGCTGTCCGGCTCGGTGCCGCGGCGGGCGTCGAGGGCCTGCCCGTGCCCGGCCAGCTCGGCGAGGACCGGGGCGCCGCGCCGGTGCGCCGCGTCGGCGCGTTCCAGCAGTACGGCGGCCGCCGCCTGACCGTAGACGAAGCCGCGGCGGCGGCTGTCGAAGGGCCGGCACGCCCGCGGCGCCTGCCCCGGCTGCTCGACGGTGGCCATCGCCCCGGTACGCCGGAACGCCTCGCGCTCCACCGGGGACAGTTCGGCCATCGGCGCCACCACCAGGCACTCGTCGAGCCAGCCGGACTGCACGAGGCGGGCGGCCTGGATCACCGCGAGGGTCCCGGCGGCCGAGCCGGCGCCGACCGTCCAGCCCTCGCCGCGGATGCCGGTGAGCTCGCTGACCACGCCCACGACGTCGGCGTCGAGGTGGGTCAGCGCGTACGAGGCGCGCAGCCGGCCGGGGTGCCGCTGGTACTCCAGCACGGTGCGGGCCTGGTGGTCGAGGGCGAGGTTGGCGCCGGCGACCAGCAGCCCGGTCCGCGCACCGGGCGTGAACCCGGCACGGCGCACCGCGTCCAGCGCCACGCACGCCGCCGTCTGCGCCGGGCGGGTGGCCCGGCCGGCGACGCGCACGAGCCGCCCGGCGGTCTCCGCGTCCCCGGCCAGGTGACGTTCGCTCCAGCGGGCCAGCGTGAACGTGTCGAGGAGCGCGGCGGGCGACTCGCCGGGCCCGTGCCGCACCCCGGTCCGCCCGGCCAGCAGCGCCGCGGTGAACCCGTCGAGGTCCTCCGCGATGCTGCTGAGCACGGTGGCCGCGGTGAGCACCACGGCGGCGCGGGTCACGTGTGCTCCCGCAGCACGCCGACCAGCGACCGCAGGTCGTTCACCCCGGCCAGGGCGGCGGTGGGCACCCGCACCCCCAGCTCGTCCTGGACGCCGATCACGACGTCCATGCGGTCGAGGGAGTTGGCGCCGAGGTCGCGCATGGCCCGGTCGGGGCGTACGGCGTCCGGGTCGACGCCGGGCAGCACGTCGAGGACGTGGCGGCGGACGACCTCGAAGATCTCGTCGTCGGTCATCGGATCTCCTTGGTGGTGGCTTGCAGCAGGCCGAGCGCCTGGTCCACGGATAGCGACCCGTCGCGGACGGCGGCCAGCACGGCGTCCGTCCCGGAGGGTGCGCCCGGCGAGCCGGCGGTGAGCCCGCCGAGGTGCGCGGCCAGGTCGGCGATGGTGGGGTGGTCGTAGAGGACGCCGGCCTTGACGTCCAGGCCGTACTCGTGGTTGATGCCGGTCACCAGCTCGACGCCGAGGATGGAGTCCAGGCCGAGCTCGTGGAAGGAGGTGTGGTCGTCCAGCTCGCCGGGCTGCAGGAAGAGCACCTCGGCGATCCTGGTGCGCAGCCGCCGGCGGATCTCCGCACCGTCGCTCCCGCCACCCGCCGCCGCCCGCTCCGCGGCTGCCGGCGTCTGGACGACGGGCGCCGGAGCCGCGGCTGCCGGAGCCGCGGGTGCCGCGGCGGCGGACAGGAGGCCGCGGACGTGGTTCGCGAGGTCGGCCGGGGTGGGGTGGTCGTAGAGCGCGGTCGCCTTGACCGAGATGCCGAGCCGGTCGTTGAGCGCGCGGACGAACTCCACGCCGAGGATCGAGTCGACGCCCAGGTCCTGGAAGGACGAGCGGATGTCGAGCGCGCCCGGTTCCAGGTACAGCACCTCGGCGAGCCGCTCGGCCACCGCCGCCTCGACGTCCGGTCCGGCGGCCACCGGCGCCGGCCGCGAGGACGGGGCGGGCCCCGCCGGCTCCGGCCGGGCGGGCCCCGGTGTGGCGGCCGGGGCCCCGATGGTGGGACCGGTGCGGGTGAGCGGCGCAAGCACTACCTTCTGCTGCCGCGACATGGTTTCCCCTTTCACAGTGATGGGACGGCGAAGACTCAGGGCCGGGACGGCGGGCACCGGCTCTTCCGCGGCCGGGGCCGGGCGGCCGAAGTCGCGCTCTTCCGCGGCCGGGGCCGGGCGGCCGAAGTCGCGCTCTTCCGCGGCCGGGGCCGGGCGGCCGAAGTCGCGCAGGGACGGCCGCGGTGGCGGGTCGAGCGCGTCGCGCTGCGCGTCGAGGTGCTCGATCTGGTTGTCGTACCAGCAGCGGATCGCCTCGAACGGGTAGTGCGGCAACGGGATGCGCCGGCCCCGGTCCCCGGCGCCGCAGGCGGCGAGCCGGTCGCACCGGCCGCCGGCCTCCCAGTCCGCCGTGCCGGCGGTGCCGGGCCGCTCGCCGCGGGCCACCCGGTCCAGACCCGCGAGCAACTCCTCCAGCGACGACGCCTCGAGGGCGCACCGCTGCGCCAGCTCGGCCCGGCCCACCGCGAACGTGTACGCCACGTCGGCGAGCGCCGGCCGCTCCCGGGCGAGGTGCTCGCGCAGCCGCTCGGCGTACGCCCGCAACGCCGCATCGGTGCGCGCGGAGAGGAAGACGACGACCGGCTCGCCGCTGTCCGGCGCCCGGGGAGGCGCCGGCGGGGGCTGCGCCACGATGATGTGGGCGTTGGCGCCACCCGCCCCGAAGGAGCTGATGCCGGCCCGCAGCGGGCCGCCGTCGCGCGAGTGCCAGGGCGCGACCTCGCGCTGCACCACGAACGGCGTGGCGGCGAAGTCGATCTCCGGGTTGGGCGGGTCCGCGTGCAGCGACGGGACCAAGGTGCGGTGCCGCAGTTGCAGGAGCACCTTGTGCAGCGCGACCACGCCCGCCGCGGACTCCAGGTGGCCCAGGTTCGACTTGACCGAGCCGATCGGGACCGGGCCGGTGCCGGGGTCGCCGGCGCGGCGGAAGGCGGAGGTGAGGCCGCGCACCTCGATCGGGTCGCCGAGAGCGGTGCCCGTGCCGTGCGCCTCCACGTAGTCGATCGCGTCCGCGCCGAGGCCGGCCTCCTGCAGCGCCTTGCCGACCAGGTCGGCCTGGGCGCGCGGGTTGGGCACGGTGTAGCCGTTGGTCCGGCCGCCGTGGTTGGCTGCCGTGGCCAGGATGACGCCGTGGATGTGGTCACCGTCGGCGAGCGCCGCCTCCAGCGGCTTCAGCAGCACCGTGCCGACGCCCTCCCCGGGGACGTACCCGTCGCCGCCCGCGCCGAAGCTGCGGCACCGCCCGTCGGACGAGGCGAATCTGCCCTGGCCGAGCATGAAGTACTTGTTGGGATGGATGAGCACGTTGACGCCGCCGGCGATGGCGACCTGGCAGCTGCCCGAGCGCAGCGACTCGCAGGCCATGTGGACCGCGGTCAGTGCGGAGGAGCAGGCGGTGTCGACGGCGACGCTGGGCCCCTGGAAGTCGAAGAAGTACGACACCCGGTTCGCGATCGACCAGTACGAGCTGTTGGCCAGGACCGGATTGCCACGCAGCCGCTCCTCGGCCTCGTGCAGCTGGTACTCGCCGTACATCACGCCGACGAACACCCCGACGTCGCGCCGGCGCAGCGGGTCGTCGGTGGTGACCAGGGCGTCGGGGCGGTAGCCGGCGTCCTCGAGCACCGACCAGCAGCTCTGCAGCATCAGGCGGGCCTGCGGGTCGGTGACCCCGGCCTCTCGCGGGGACATGTGGAACAGCGGCGCGTCGAAGTCGGCGACGCCGTCCAGGAAGGAGCCCCATTTGGTGTGCGTACGGTCGACCCGGTTGCGGTCGGCGTCGTACAGCGCGGCGGCGTCCCAGCGGTCGGCGGGCACCTCGGTCACGAGATCGCCGCCGGCGGCGAGCGTCTGCCAGAACTCGTGCGCGTCGGCGCCGCCCGGATAGCGACCGGCCATGCCGATGATGGCGATCGCCCCCTCGGCCCGGCCGGGCCCGGCCGCACCGGCCGCAGCCGCCTGCCCGGCCGGCACGGGGTCGATGACGTCCACGACGGTTTCTCGTGCGGCGGGCGCGGGCTCCGTGGGGGCCTGCGCCGCCGCATCGCCGGCCGGCGCGGCGCTCGCCGGCAGCAGGTCCGCACACCGCTGCGGGCAGTCCTGCAGGAGGTGGTCGGTCAGTTCGGCCACGGTCTGGCACTCGAACAGCAGCGTCTTGGGTTGCCGGCCGAAGTCGGCACGGAGCATCTCGACGATCCGGATGACCAGCAGCGAGTCGATGCCGAGGTCGTCGAAGTGGCGGTCGGCGTCGATGGCGTCCGCCGGGTTCCCGGTCGCCTCGGCAAGGATCTCGGTGACGCGGTCGCAGACCGCGGCCCGGACGTCCGCGCCGGGTTCCCCGCTCGCAGGAGGCTCCCCGGGCGGTTGCGGTGCGTCGCCACCCAGGATCGGGAACGCCTCCTCCATCCGGGTACGGTCGCCGGCCAGCAGCACCGGGTCCGCGGGCACGTCCGGGGCCGTGAGCAGGACCTCCAGGGCGGCCATGCCGTCCGCCGTGGACAACGGCCGCATGCCCGCCCCCGCCAGCACCTCCTCGACGGCGTCCCCGGAGCCCATGGCGCCCTGCGCCCAGTACGGCCAGGCGACGGAGAGGGTGCGCCCGGCGCGGCGGCCGGCGCGCTCGACGGCGAACGCGTCCACGGCCGCGTTGGCGAACGCGTAGTCGGCCTGCCCCGCGCTGCCGAGCGCGGCGGACACCGACGAGAAGACGACGAAGTGGTCGAGCTGCCAGTCCGCGGTCGCCGCGTCCAGTGCGGCGGCGCCGAGCAGCTTGGGGTCGAGGACCTGGGCGGCGGACTCCGGGGTCTTGCGGATCAGGAAGGAGTCGCGCAGGACGCCGGCGCAGTGCAGGACGCCGCGTACCGGCCGCTGTCCGGCGGCGAACTCGCGCACGGCGGTGGCGTCGGTGCAGTCGAGGCAGTGGTACTCCACGGTGCCGCCCAGCGAGGACAGCCGTTGCAGCGCCGCGGCGCGGTCCCCCGTCGCGGGCGAGCGGCCGGTGAGGATCACGTGGGCGCCGTAGCGCTCCAGCAGGTGGGCGGCCAGGTGCTCGGCGAGGCGGCCCATGCCGTTGATCCAGTACCGGCCGCCGGGGACGAAGGCGGCGCCGGCGCCGGGGACGGGCGCGATCCGGGCCAGGCCGGTGGCCCGGCCACCGACGAGGTGACGGCTCGGCGGGAGGGCACCGGCCGCGGTGCGTACCGCGCCGGCCCATCCGGCCTCGGTGGCCTCGACCGCGACGAGCGCGAAGCGCGGGTTCTCCTGGGCCAGGCTGCGACCCACGGCGGCGGCGCCGCGACCGGCGGCGCACCCGGGCGGGTACGGCACGACGATCCGGGCGCCGGTGCGCGACAGCGGCCGCAGCAGCCCGCGGAGCATGGCGATCAGCCGCAGCCCCTGCTCGCGGCTGTCGCCGGCGGGCATCGGCCAGACCACGAGCGGCGGCTCGGCCGGCACCGACTCGGGCACCTCGCGGAGCACCCCGGGCAGGCCCAGCGCGGCGGCCTGCGCATCGGTGCCCTCCAGCAGGATCACCGGCCCGGCGGGGAGCGCGCCGGATGCGACCTGCCGCGTGGTCGGCGCGTACGCGTGCAGGCCCTCGGGCCATGGCGATCCCGCCACGGGCGCGGCAGGCGCGGGGGCGGTGGGGCGCAGGGTGAGGCCGGTGAGGCGCAGGACCACGGCGCCGTCGTCGTCGGTGGCGGTGAGGTCGAACTTGCGCACCCGCCGGCCGCTGCCGGCCGTGGCGGTCGGGCGCGCCTGCACGTGGATACGCTCGGGCAGCGCGGCGGCGGCCTCCAGGCGCTCGATCGCGAAGGGGATGTAGGTTTCCCCGCCGAGGGTGTCGGCGCCGAGACAGCCGAGCACGGTCTGCAGCACGCCGTCCAGCAGGTAGGGCGACACCCGGTGCCCGTCCCTCGCGGCGGCGGTCACCGTCGCCACGGCGCCGTCGGGGCCGGCGTGCAGCTCGTCGACGACCTGGAAGGCCGGGCCGTACTCCACGCCGTTGCCGGCGAACCGGCCGTACACCTCCGCGGCCGGGACCCGCGCGGTGCCCTCGGCGGAGACGGGCAGGCCGTCGGGCCCGGCGCCGGTGAGCACCTCGCCCTCGGCGTGCACGGTACGGACGCCGTCGACGTCCGAGACGATGCGGACCGTACGGCGGTCGGCGTCGAGCTCCGCCGTCAGCCGGGTGCGGGCGGCGACGCGCACGGGCCGGTGGAAGGTCACGCCGGTGAGCCCGGCGAGCGGTACGCCCAGGGCCTGCTGCCCCGCGGCCAGCGCCATGTCCAGCTGGGCCGCGGCGGGAAGGATCGCCTCGCCGGCCACCACGTGGTCGGCGACCAGCGGCTCGTCCGGTTCGAGGAACCGCTCGAACGCGATGCCGTCCACGGTCGACACGTTGCGGTCGAGCAGGGCCGCCAGCCGCTCGGGTGCCGCGTCCGGCCCGGCCGGACGCGGGAACTCGCGGCGTTCGTACGGATATCCGGGAAGCCTCAGCCGCCGCGCACCGGGTGCCGCCGGCGGCAGTGCGCCGCTGCCGCCGACCCAGGCGCGGGCGGCCGCCTCCGGGCTCTCGACGGCCGGGACCGGGGTGTCGCGGCGTTGTCCGGCGGCCAGGCTGCCGCGCATGCCGGAACCGTCACGCAGCCCGGCGATCGCGGCGCTCAGGTCGTCGGCGACCACGGCCAGGCGCTCGCGCTCGTGGCTGCGACCGTGGGTCAGCGTCGCCACCACGTCGCGCAACGCGGGAGGATCGCCCCCGGCGAGCGCCGCGTCGAGGGCGTCGGCGAGTTGCCCGGCGGCGGCGTCCAGCGCGGCCGGGGTGTGCGCGGAGACCGCCACGACCAGCCGCTCCCGCGGCGCGGGCACCGGCGCGGCCGCGGCCGGCGCCTGTTCCAGCACGACGTGGGCGTTGGTCCCGCCGATGCCGAAGGAGCTGACCGCCGCCCGGCGGGGCCCCTGCGGCACCGGCCAGGCCGGCCCGGCGGGACCGATCCGCAGCCCGGAGCCGTCGATCGGGATGCGCCGGTTCGGCACGGCGAGGTACGCCGTCGCGGGCACGGTGCCGTGTTCGAGGGCGAGGACGGCGGCGATGAAGCCGGCCACCCCGGCGGCGGTGTTCGTGTGCCCGACGAGGTGCTTGACCGAGCCCAGCACGCAGGGTTCGGCCCGGCCGCTGACGGCGCCGTACACCTGGGCCAGGGCGGAGAACTCGACCGGGTCGCCGAGGTGGGTGCCGGTGCCGTGGGTCTCCACGTAGCCGACCGACGCCGCGGGTACGCCGCCGAGCGCGAGGGCCTCCCGGATCGCCGCCTCCTGCCCGTGCGGCGACGGCGCGTGATAGTCCATCTTGCGGTCGCCGTCGTTGTTGACGGCGCTGCCGCGGATCACCGCCCGGATCGGGTCGCCGTCGGCCAGCGCGTCCGCCAGCCGGCGCAGGACCACGACGCCGACGCCGTTGCCGAAGACCGTGCCGTCGGCGGCGTCGTCGAAGGGCCGGCAGCCGCCGGTCGGCGACAGGATCATGTCGGGCCCGGCCAGGTAACCGGCCTGCGGGAAGTGCAGCGAGACGCCGCCGGCCACGGCGATGTCGCACTCCTCGCCGAGCAGGCTCTCGACCGCCAGGTGGATGCCGACCAGCGAGCTGGAGCAGGCGGTCTGCACGGTCAGGCTGGGTCCGGTCAGGCCGAGTTTGTACGACACCCGGGTCGCCGCGAAGTCCTTGTCGGTCGAGGAGAACCGCATCATGCCGGCCGCGTCCAGCTCGGTGATGCGTACCGGGGGGTTGACGGGCTGGCCGACGGAGAGGAACACCCCGGTGGGGCGGTCGCCGCCGCGCGGGTCGAGGGCGGCGTCCTCCAGCGCGTGCCGGCTCGTCTCCAGCAGCAGCCGCTGTTGCGGGTCGAGCCACGCGGCGTGCTGCGGGCTGTAGCCGAAGACGGCGGCGTCGAAGGCCTCGGCGCCGGCGAGCACGCTGCCGTAGGGCACGAACCCGCTGCGCCGTAGGGTCCGTTCGTCGTGTCCCAGCGCGACCAGCTCGGCCGGCTCGTAGCGGCGGATGCCGCTGTGGCCGCTGCGCCACAGGTCCCACAGGGCCCCGGCGGAGTCCGCGGGCCCGAACCGGCAGGCCAGTCCGACGACGGCGACGGCGTGGGGGTCGAGGGCGGTGGTGTCGGTGCTCATCCGGCGTCTCCATGTCGAAGGGCTCTGCGCAGCGCACGCCGTGACCGGGGCGCGGCGGGGGCGGCGGCGGGGGCGGCGGGGGCGGCGGGCGGCTGCATCCGGGCGTTGATCAGCTCCGCCTGGTCGGCGATGGTGGGGCGGGCGAACAGGTCCGCCACCTCGAGCCGGCTGTCCGGGAACAGCGGGGCGAGCCGGGCGTACAGGTGGCCCAGCAGCAACGAGTTGCCGCCGGCCTCGAAGAAGGTGCGGTCGCCGGCCGGCACCCCGCCGAGCACGTCGGCCCAGGCGCGGGCGACCGCCTCGGTCACCGAGCGGGCCGCCGTTGCCCGGTGCGGGGCGGGCTCGGGTGTGGCGGGCTGCGGCGCATCGCCGGCGACCGTGCCGGCCAGGGCCCGGCGGTCCACCTTGCCGCTGCTGGTCATCGGCAGCTCGGTCACCGTGCGGGCATGGTCCGGGACCATCCAGGGCGGCAGCCGCCGGGCGGCCAGGTCCCGCAGCTCGCCGAGGTCCGGCGCGGTGGCTCCGGGCCGAGGCAGCACGACCGCGGTGAGCCGGGCGTGCGCCCCCTCGCCGGTCAGCAGCACCACCGCCCGGGCCACCGCCGGATGCCCGGCCAGGACCGACTCGATCTCACCCAGCTCCACCCGGTGACCCCGGATCTTGACCTGGTCGTCGATGCGGCCCAGGAACAGCAGGCGTCCCGCGTCGTCGCGGCGGACCAGGTCTCCGGTACGGAAGTAGCGGCCACCCGCGTCCGGGTCGAGGGGGTGGGCGGCGAAGCGGCGGGCGGTCAGCTCGGGCTGGCGCCAGTACCCGGCCGCCACCGCGGGCCCACCGATCCACAGCTCGCCGTCGGGTGCGACGACCAGGTCAGTGGCGCCGATCGGGCCGCCGAGGTGGACCGGTTCACCGGCGCGCAGCAGGCCCATGGTGGACCAGATGGTGGCCTCGGTGGGGCCGTACACGTTCCAGAGGCGGCCGGTCCGCTCGCGCAGGGCGGCCGCCAGCGGGTCGGGCAGCGGCTCGCCGCCGCACAGTGCGGTGAGCCCGGGGCGTCCCGCCCAGCCGCCGTCCAGCAGCAGCTGCCAGCCGGAGGGCGTGGCCTGCATGACGGTGATGCGCTGCTCGTCGAGGGTCCGGGCGAGCCGGCGCGCGTCGAGCACGACGTCCCGGGTCGCCACCACCACGGTGCCGCCGGTGAGCAGTGGCAGGAACAGCTCCAGCACCGAGATGTCGAAGCCCACGGTGGTCACGGCCAGCAGCCGGTCCGTGGCGCCGAGGTCCGCGGCCGCGGCGATCGCGTCGAGGGTGTGCACGACGTGGGAGTGCGCGACGCCGACGCCCTTGGGTCTGCCGGTGCTGCCGGAGGTGAACATGAGATAGGCGAGGTCGTCCGGGCGTGGCCCCGGGGCCGCGCCGTCCGCCTCGGGCATCGCGGCCGGATCCAGGGTGCGCACGTCGTCCGGCAGCAGCGCGGTGAGCTCGGGCGAGGCCACCGCGAGCCGGCATCCGGCGCCTTCGAGGATCAGCGCCAGCCGCTGCGGCGGATAGGCCGGGTCGAGCGGCACGTACGGGCATCCGGCGCCGAGGACGCCGAGCAGAACGGCCGGCAGGGTGGCATCGCGCGGCAGCAGCACGGCGACCGGCTCGCCCGGCTCGGCGGCGGCGGCCACCGCGGCGGTGACGCGGCCGGCGATCCGGCCCAGCTCGTCGTAGCTGAGCGTCCGGGTCGCGTCCTGCGCCGCCACCGCGCCGGGGTGCCGGGCGATGCGGTGCCGGATGCGGCTCACCAGAGTGGCCGCGCCGGGGTCGAGCAGCGTGCCCAGCTCGGCGCGGGGGTCGCGGGCGAGCTCGCCGATCATCCGACGTACGTCGTCGACCAGCGCGTCCACGTCGGCGGCGCCCAGCGCGCCCGTACGGTGGGCGGCCAGCACCGCCATGCCGTCGCCGGAGGCGGTGACCTCCAGGCCGAGGTCGAAGTGCCCCTGCTGGCCCCGCTGGTGCAGCAGCGTGCCGAGGATCCCGGGGCGGCTCTCGCCACGCTGCCAGTTCTGGAAGGCGAACAGCAGCCTCGGCGCCTCGGCGCAGTGCCGCAGGATCCGCGGGTACGGCAGGTCGACGTGCTCCAGCGCACCACGTACCTCGTCGCGCAGGATCGCCAGCCAGTCCGGCACGGTCCGGGCGGCGTCCACGTCGACGCGGACCGGCACCGGGTTGACGAAGCAGCCGACCGTGCCGTCGTACTCGGGGCCGGGCCGGCCGTAGGTGGGCACCGCGACGGTGAAGGCGCGGTGGCCGCTGCGCCGGGCGACGGCGAGGGCGAACGCGGCCAGCAGCACCACGAAGGGCGTCACCGCGGCCTCGCGGGCCACCGCCGTGGCGGCCTCGGTCAGCTGGGTGGGGAACCGGTGGTGGCGCTGGCCCCCGGCCGGGTCGTCGCTGTGGGCGAACAGGGTCGGCGCGGGCGCGCCGGCGAGCCGGTCGGACCAGTAGGCCTCGCAGGCGTCCAGCCGGCCCGCGGGCACGTCGCGCTCGGCGCTCAGGGCCGCGCCGAACGGGGGCACCGCCGGCAGCCGCTCCCCGGCGTACAGGGCGGCGAGGTCGTCGCGCACCAGCTCGGCGGAGCGCCCGTCCACGACCAGGTGGTGGGTGACGAGCTGCAGTACGGGCGGCTCGTCGTCGCCCTGCCAGAGGATCGCCCGCAGCGGGGGCTCGGCGTCGAGCCGGAACCGCCGGTCGGCCTCGCGGCGTACCAGCTCGGCCACGGGCTCGTGCACCCTGCGGACGGTCAGTGCGGGCGGCCGGTCCGAGGGGGTGAGGCGCACCTCGCCGGCGTCGGCGGTGAGCTGCGAGGCCAGCACGGGATGGCGCTGCACCAGGGCGGTGACGGCGGCGGCGAGCGCATCCCGGTCCACATCGGAGGGCAGCCGCCACGCCTGGGAGATGTTGTACGGCGCGGCCGCGGTCGTCGCCTGGTCGGCGAGCCAGATCCCGAAGAGCCGTTCCGGCAGCCGGTCGTCGACGCCGGTGTCCGCGGTGGGAGCGGCCGGAGCCGGTGCCGGGGTGGCGGCGAGCAGTCCGCCGATCCGGTCGGCGCGCTCGGCCTCGATCGTCCGGGCCAGATCGGCCAGCGTGGCGCAGTCCATGAGGGTACCCATCGGCAGGCGCCCGATCTCCGCCTCGAGGCCCCGGTTGAGCCGCATGAGCGCCACCGAGTCGACGCCGTACTCGATCAGGTCACGGTCCGGTGCGATCCCGGCCGGGTCGATGCCGACCGCCTCGGCGACATGCCGCCGCAACCAGTCGATCAGCGGCGCCGAGGTGCCGGGCGCGGCGGGCGCGGCGGGCGCGGCGGGCGCGGCGGGCGCGGCGGGCGCGGCGGGCGCGGCGGGCGCGGCGGGCGCGGCGGGCGCGGCGGGCGCGGCGGGCGCGGCGGGCGCGGCGGGCGCCGGTGCGGCCGTGGCTGTGGCCGTGGCTGTGGCTGTGGCTGTGGCGACCGTGGGTACCGCGGCCTCCCAGCGCCGGCGGTCTCCGTGCACCAGGGCCAGGTACGCCGGCCCGTCGTCTGCGGCGCACTCCCGCCACAGCAGCTCGGCGGCGTACGCGGACGGCATCGGGGTGAGCCCGAGGGTCTCGGCGAGGTAGGCCAGCGACGCCTCGTCGGGCAGCATGCCCGCGTCGGCCAGGACGGGCAGGCCCGCGGAGAACGTGCGGCCGCGGCGCTCCCCGCGGGCGACGGCGGCCGCCCGGGCGGCGGCGAAGCCGTCCAGGAAGCCGTTGGCGAACGCGTAGTCCGACTGGCCCTGGTTGCCCGCGGCGGCGGCCAGCGACGAGGCGAGCACGAAGAAGTCGAGGCGGTGCCCGGCGAACGCCTCGTCCACCGTCACGGCGCCGAGGATCTTCGCGGCGCACACGGCGCGGATGTTCTCGTCGCGCTTGCCGCGCAGGAAGCCGTCGCGCAGGACCCCGGCGAGGTACACGATGCCGGTGACCGTGGGCTCGGCGGCGGCCAGGTCCCCGACCTGGGCCGGGTCGGTCACGTCGCACCTGCGGTAGCGGATCTGCGCCTGCGGTGCGGCGGCGCGCAACTCGGCGAGCACCGGCTCGGCGGCCGGGGACCGCCCGGCCAGGACCAGGGTGGCGCGGGGGCAGCGGCGCAGCAGATCCGCGGCGACCGCCCGGCCGAGTCCGCCGAGCCCGCCGAGGAGCAGGTAGCAGCCGTCGGCGGCGAGCTCCGGCGCGGCCGGCGCGGGGTCCCGGCGCACCAGCACGGCGCGCTCGCGGCGGCCGCGGTCCAGGCGCAGCCACGATCCGCTGGTGAACCCGGGGTCGCCGGTGAGGGCGTCCGGCACCGCCCGGGGGTCGGCCAGCGCGGCGCGGGCGACGGTCACCAGCCGGATGCCCAGCCGGGCCGTCTCCCCCGCGGCCGTACGGACCAGCCCGTGCAGGGCGTGCAGGAACGGCGAGGGGTCGCCGTCGGCGGCGGTGAGCACGTGCACCCGGGTGCCGTCGAGCTCACGGTCGCGGATGAGGTCGCGCAGGTGCCGGAACGGTGCGAGCGCCGGGAAGTCGTCGTAGTGGGCGCCGGGGCGCACACCGTACCCGTCGTCGTGACCGGTCAGGTCGACGATCACCTCGCTCGCGGGCCCGGGGTTCGCGCCGGCCGCGTCGGCGACCGCACCGCGGCCGAGGACGCGGACCCGCGGCACCGGGTGACCGCCGCCGTCCGCGGGCTCCCATCCGTGCCGGTAGGCGGCGACCGGCGGGGCCGCGACCGGGGTGGTCCCGCCGGAGGCCGAGACGGTGAAGCCCTCGGCGACCGCGGCCACCTCTCCGCCGGCGGTCACCACGGTCAGGTCGAACGTGACCGGCCCGGTACGCCGCACCCGCAGCCACCCCTCGGATCCGGCGGGCCGGTGCACGGTGAGCCGGTCGATACCCAGCGGCCGGTACCGGCGCCCGGGTGCGGCGCTCACCAGGGTCCACGCGGCGACCTGGCAGGCGGCGTCGAGCACGGCCGGGTGCAGCACCTGCCGTCCGTCGGCGTCCTCGCCGGGCGCGAGGGCGAACCGGGCGACGACCTCGGTGCCGTCGTCGCGGACCGACCGGACGGTACGGTACGTGCGGCCGTAGGCGAAGCCCGCGGCCGAGAACGCGGCGTAGAACTCGTCCGCGCCGACGCCTCCGTCGGGGTCGAGCGGCCCCGGGGCGGGAACCGCGCCGCGGCGTGCGGTGACGAGCCCCTCGGCGACCGTCCGCTCGCCGGCCCGCGTCCGGAAGCCGCCGTCGCGCAGCTCGACGCGGACGGTGAGCGGCGCGCCGGTGGCCGCCTCGGGCCAGGTCAGAGCCTCCAGGGCGACGTCGTACGGCGAGCGCCCGGCCGCGAGCAGCGCCTCGTAGACCAGCTCCGGGTGGAGGGCACCGGGCAGGGTCGGTGCGGAGTCCACGACGTGGTCGCTCAGCAGCGCGGAGGCGCCGGTCAGGGTCAGCTCGGCGTGCCGTTCCCGCGGCGCGTCGACGACCCCGAGCAGGGGCAGCCCCGCGGTACGCCCCGCGATGGCCGGTGCACTGTGGTCGAACGACGTGGTCGGCAGGGGCACCCGGCGTCCCTTCGGGGGCGGGACGTCGGGGGCGCCCGTCCGTACGCCCGGGTGGTCCTCGCCGCGGGCCAGCGCGGCGAAGGCGGCGGCCAGCTCGGCGCGCGTGCTCCCGGACACGACGGCGGCGCAGGGGAACCGCTCGCGCCCGGCGTCCATGGTGTACGCTAGGTCGCTCAGCCGGTCGGGGAACCGCACGAGCGCCTGCCGCGGAGCGTCGTCGGCGGCCAGCCGGGCCAGCCGTCCGGCAAGCTCCGCCAGCCGCCCGGGGTCCGGCGCGCAGACGGGCACGGCGACCGGCCCGTCCTCACCGGCCCGCCGCGCTGCCGGGTGTTCCTCGAGGATCACGTGCGCGTTGGTGCCGCCGGCGCCGAAGGAGCTGACCGCGGCGCGACGCGGTCCGGCGCCGGCGGGCCAGGCGGCGGCCTCGCGCTGCAGCCGCAACGGGCTCTCGTCCAGGCGCAGCTTCGGGTTCACCCGGTCCACGTGCAGCGTGGGAACGAGGGTGGCGTGGTGCAGTTGCAGGATCGCCTTGGTGAGCCCGGCGACGCCGGCCGCCGCCTCGCCGTGGCCGATGTTGGACTTGACGGATCCCAGGCTCACACCCTCGGCGCCGTCGAGGGCCAGGGTGAGGGCGCGCAGCTCGATGGGGTCGCCGAGCTCGGTGCCGGTGCCGTGGGCCTCGACCGCGCCCACCGTGTGCGGGGCGACGCCGGCGCGTCGCAGGACGGCGGAGATCAGCTCGGCCTGCGCCACCGGGTTGGGCACGGTGTATCCGCCGGTGCCGCCGCCGTGGTTGACGGCGGTGCCGCGGATGACGGCGTACACCGTGTCGCCGTCCGCCTCGGCGTCGGCGAGTCGCTTGAGCACCAGCGCGCCGGCGCCCTCGCCGGGCACGAAGCCGTCACCGCCGGCGCCGAACGCCCGGGTGGCGTCCCCGTGCGACGGCATGCCGAGCGCGCAGAGCCCGGCGAAGCGGTCGGGGTGCAGGTAGAGGTTGACACCGCCGGCGAGGGCGAGGTCCACCTCGCGGGCCGCGAGCGCCTGGGCGGCCAGGTGCACCGCCGTGAGCGAGCTGGAGCACATGGTGTCCACGGCCAGGCTGGGCCCGCGCAGGTCGAAGGCGTGCGAGACGCGGTTGGCGACCGAGGCGAGGGCGGTGACGGCGTACTCCGGGTTGTCCGCACCGGCCCGGCGCCGGTCGCGGCCGGCGAGCAGGCCGCTGGTGCCGGTGACGCCGGCGTAGATGCCGACCGGTCGCCCGGCCAGGGAACGCCGCGCATAGCCCGCGGTCTCGAACGCCGTCCACGCGGTCTCCAGGAAGACCCGCTCCTGGGGGTCCATCGCGGCGGCCTCGCGGGGCGCGATGCGGAACAGGGCGGCGTCGAAGCCGTCGTGGTCGTCGAGGAAATGCCCCCAGCGGGCGTAGCCGCCGCCGACGGTGCGGGCGGTGCGCCAGTCCCAGCGCTCGGCGGGGACCTCGCGGGCGGTCGAACGTCCGGCGCGCAGCAGCTCCCAGAAGGAGTCGACGTCCGGGGCGCCGGGATAGCGCCCGGCCAGGCCGACGACGGCGATCGGCGTCGCCGCGCCCGGCTCCGCGCCGGCCACCACGGGCCGCAGTTCCCCGGCGGACACCGGCGCCGTCACCGGCGCGGCGGGCGGCGTCGCGGCGACGACGGACGCGGGGAGTACGGGCGCGGGGACGACGGGCGCGGGGACGACGGGCGCGGGGACGACGGGCGCGGGGACGACCGGGGTCGAGGGAACCAGGGTGGCGAGGTGGCCGGCCAGCGCGTCGAGGGTCCGGTGCTCGAAGAGGACG
This sequence comes from Couchioplanes azureus, assembly GCF_014648355.1. Lineage (GTDB taxonomy): Bacteria > Actinomycetota > Actinomycetes > Mycobacteriales > Micromonosporaceae > Actinoplanes > Actinoplanes azureus. Next base: position 253,564 of record NZ_BMQY01000008.1, on the reverse strand, counting down.
GTCGAGGCGAGATCGGCGCCGAAGCGCCGGGACACCGCGTCCACGAGCTCGTTGTTGAGCAGCGAGTCGATGCCCATCTCCTGCCAGGTCGCGTCGCCGGGCAGCGGGGACGAGGCTTCACCGGTGAGCTTGCGCACGATGGCCCGCAGCTCGTCGCCGATGTCCTGCGACCCCTCCCGGCCGGCAGGGCCGGTGCGCACGGCGGTCAGCACGGTGACCGCGCCGGGCGCGCCCGAGTGCGGTGCGGCGCTCATCCGCCAGCCCTGCTCGGCGAAGAGCCGTTCCCAGCGTGCCACGTCGAGCAGCGGCCCGTGCGGCAGCCGGCGCTGCGGGTCGGCGGTACGCCACCACCCGTCGGTGATGCCGAAGACGATCGTGTAGACGGCGGCCGGGACCACCATCTCGCCGAGCACCAGGCTCCCGCCCGGGGCGAGCAGCGTGCCCAGGTGCCGCAGCGTCGTGGCGAGGTCCGTGGTGGCGTGCACGACGTTGCTCGCGAGGACGAGGTCGAACGAACCGGGTGTGAAGCCCTGCTCCGCCGGGTCGCGTTCGACGTCCAGGATGGCGGTGCGGATCGCGTCGCCGAAGCGGCGTCGCCCCTCGTTGAGGAACGCGGGCGACAGGTCGCTGTAGACATAGTCGGTGTCCTGCGGGAGGCGGGGTCGCACGACCCGCGTGGTGCCGCCCACGCCGGCGCCGACCTCGAGGACCCGCGGCCGGCGACCGGTGCCCGCGAGCGCCGCGACGACCCGGGCGGCCTCGTCCGCCACCGCCGCGTTGGCCGGGTCGAACAGCAGGTTGCCGGAGTAGATGCGGGAGACGCCGGTGAGGTCGCCGCGCGGGAAGAGAACCTCGGTGGGGCTCTGCTCTCCGCGCAGCACCGGCCCGATCCGGTCGGCGACCCGGTCCAGCAGGTCGAGATGACCGTCCAGGTCACCGTGGTCGGCGAGCAGGTCGCGGCGCAGTGCGGCCGGATCCGCGCCGGTGGCGGCGCCGGCGAGCAGGTCGAGCAGCGCCGCGACGAGGCGGTGGTGTGCCGGTACGGCCCGCAGCCGCTCCACCGCGGCGCCGAGCGACACCCCGGCGTCGGTGAGGCCGAGCTCACCCAGCTTCCGTCCGATCAGGGCGGTGGCGTAGCGCTCCAGCCGCCGGGCCGCGGCCGCGGCCGGACCGCCGGGCGCACCGGGGCCGAGACCGGCCTGCGGGCTGGCCGTCTCGTCCGGCGCGCCGGGGGCGAGAGCGGCCCGCGGGCCGGCCGTCTCGTCCGGCGCGCCGGAGGCGAGAGCGGCCCGCGGGGCGCCCGGATCGCCGGGGGCGAGGTGCGCCCGCAGCGCTTCGGGGTCGCCGGCGAGGACGGCCACCTGCGCGTCGTCGCCGGTCAGCGCGGCTTCCAGGGCGGCGATGCCGACCTGCGGCGAGAACGGGGCCAGCCCCGGATAGCTGCGCAGCACGTGCCGGCTGTACCGGCGGGCGAGCCCGGTGTCCTGCCACAGCCCCCAACCGACGGTGCGGACCGGTCCGGGCCGGCCGTCGGTGGCGGCGGCGAAGAAGTCGAGGAAGCTGTTGGCGGCGGCGTAGTTGAGCCCGCCCTCGCTGCCGAACAGGCCGGCGATGGAGGACGACAGCAGCAGCGGTACGCCGTCGAGCCGCCGGTGCAGCTCCAGCACCGCGGTGACCTTGGTGGCCAGGACGGCGTCCAGGTCGGCGGGCGTCAGCTCGCCGATGCGGGCGGCGCTGACCGACCCGACGGTGTGCAGCACGGCGTCCGGCTCGCCGAGACGCGACCGGCAGTACGCCAGGACGTCGGCCACGTCCGCGGCGCGGCTCAGGTCGGCCTGCCGGTACTCGGCCCGGCCGCCGGCCGCCGTGACGTCCGCCAGCAGCCGGTCCGTGTGGTCTCCGGCGGGTGACCGGCCGACCAGCAGCAGCCGGGCGCCGTACCGGGTCGCGAGGTGCCGGGCGGTCGCGCTGCCGATGCCGCCGGTCCCGCCCAGGATGACGTAGGTGCCGCCGGGGCGCAGGCCCGCATGCCCGGCGCCGGGCCGCTTCCGCTGCCACACCTGCTGCCAGCGCTGCTGGTGGCGCAGCGCCACCAGGGGTGCGTCCGGGCCGCACGGCTCGCACGCCACCGGGGCCGGGTCGGCGTCGGTGCCGGCCAGGTCGAGGGCGCACACCGTGACGGCGGGCAGTTCGCGGGGGATGCTCCGGACGGCGCCGAGCAACGCGCCCTGCAACGCCGCGCCGGGCCGGGGCGCACCGCCGAGGGGTGCGGCGAGCCCGGTGGTGACCAGGCGGACGGTCGCGGGGACGGCCGTGTCGGCCAGCACCTCGGCGACCGTCAGCACGGCGATCAGCCAGGTACGCAGCGCCTGGACGCCGGTCTCGTCGGCACGCCACCGCGCGCCGCCGACCAGCAGGTGCACGTCCAGCGGCCCGGTGCCCTCGCCGGCGGCGGCGCGCAGGCGCCGGTGCAGCTCGGGGTCGGCGGCGTCGATGCCGTCTGCCGCGGCGAGTCCGGCGGTGCCGGAGTCGTGCACCACGACGGTGCGCCGGCCGGGTTCGGGAGCGCCCGCGGCCGGCAGGGGCACCCACTGCGGCGTGAGAAGGAACGCGGGCGCCGGGTCGGCGTCGTCGCCGGACGGCACGGCCCGCAGCCGCAGTCCCCGGATCCGGACCACGCCGGGCACGACGACGTCGACGGTGGCGTGGCCGGTGCCCGACTCCACGCGGGACACCTGCACGGCGGCCCGCCGGGGCACCTCGCCGGTCCAGTCCAGCTCGTCGATGCCGGCCGCGACGAGCGTCGCGGAGGTGTCGAGGACCGCGTGCGAGGCCTGCAACACGGCGTCGAGCCAGGCGACGCGCCGGGTCCGCGGATCGGGGTGCGCCGGGGGAACCACGACGCCCGCGGCACGGTCACCGGCACGGCGCAGCTCGTGCACGACCCGGTACACCGGCCCCACGTCGATGCCGCGCCCGCTCAGCAACAGCGGCAGATCGACCGGCTCGCCACCGGTCGTCCCGGGGCCGTCGCCGCCGGGCTCCTCCGCGGCGGCGGTGGCGGCGGCCGTGGCGGTGACACACGGCTCGCCGGCGGCCAGCACGGTACGCCCGGCCGCGTCCGCCTCCACGCGCAGCGTGTCGCCGTCGCCGGCGTCGACCGGGCGCAGGAAGCGAACCTGGCGCAGATGCAGCGGTCCCCCGGTACCGAGGCTGTCGAGGAGCGCGGCGCCGGGCAGGACCGCCCGCCCCCGCACGGTGTGCCGGGCCAGCGGTCCGTCCGGGTCGAACGGGCCGTCACCGGGAGCCGCGGCGCCGACGGCCATCGCCGCAGGATCGCCGGAGAGCCAGTACGGCCGGCGGCGGAACTCGAACGGCGGCCGCGACGCCCGGCCCGGGTATCCCTCGGGTGCCTCCTGCACCACCGCGTGGGCGTTGGAGCCGCCGAATCCGAAGGCGCTGACCGCGGCGACGCGCGGCCGGCCCGGCGTGGCGGGCCACGGGGTGGCGCCGGTCGGCACGGCGACCGGCGTACCGGCCAGGTCGATGCCGGGGTTGAGCCGGTCGTGACCCACGCTGGCCGGGACGACCCCGTGCCGCAGCAGCTGGACCACCTTGATCAGGCCGATCAGCCCGGCCGCCGCCTCGAGGTGGCCGATGTTGGACTTCACCGACCCGACCCACAACCTGCCGCCGGGTCCGCCGGCGCGGGCGGGGACCTCGCCGGAGTCGGCGCCGAGCGCACCGAGCAGGCCGGCCATCTCGATCGGGTCGCCGAGCGCGGTGCCCGTGCCGTGCGCTTCGAGGTAGCCGAGGCGCTCGGGGGCCACGCCGGCACGGTGCAGGGCCCGGCGGATCAGCCGGGTCTGCGCGGCGGGGTTGGGCGCGGTGAGCGAGGCGGCACGTCCACCGTGGTTCACCGCCACCCCGCGGACGACGGCGAGGACGGGGTCGCCGTCGGCCCGGGCCTTGGACAGCGGCTTGAGCACCACCCAGCCCGCGCCCTCGCCGCGGACGAAGCCGTCGGCGTCGGCGTCGAACACCCGGCTGCGCCCGTGCGGGGACAGCATCCCGGCCTGACCGTACGCGGCGGTGTTGAACTGGTTGCTGATGAGGTTGGCGGCGCCCACGAGCGCGGTGGAGCAGTCCCCGGCACGCAGGCCGGCGATCGCGGTGGCCAGCGCGGTGAGGCCGCCGGAGCAGGCGGTGTCGAGGGTGATGCTCGGCCCGGCGAGGTCGTAGTGGAACGACACGCGGTTGGCCAGGAAGGCGGGGAACGTCCCGACGGTGGCGTAGCCGTCCGCGGTGCCGGCGGTGACGGCGAGCTCGCGGTAGTCGTATCCGCAGGCGGCGACGTAGACGCCGGTGTCCGTGCCGGCCAGCGCGGCCGGGTCGATGCCGGCGTGGTCGAGGGCGTGCCGGCTCAGCTCGAGCAGCATCCGCTGTTGCGGGTCCATCGCCGCGGCCTGCCGGGCGGTGACGCCGAAGTGGTCGGCGTCGAAGAGGTCGATGCGGTCGAGCAGCGCGGCGGTGAGCTCGGTGCCGAGGCTCGCCCGCCGGGAGGGCGGCACGGGCCCGATGCGGCACTCGCCCCGGCGCAGCAGCTCCCAGAACTCGTCCGGCCCGGACGCGCCGGGCACCAGGCAGGACATGCCGATGACCGCGATGTCCTCGTCCCCGCGGGCAGAGGCGGCGCCGTCGCTCACGGCCACGTCCGGCGCGGTTGCGGTGGCTTCGCTCACCCCCACCGGCGCGGAGCGGGACCGCAGCTCGGCCACGTGGACGGCCAGATCGCGGGGACGCGGGAAGCGCCAGAGCGCCACCACCGGCAGGGTGACACCAGCGGCCTCCCCGGCCGCGCGGGCGTAACGCACCGCCTGCGCCGACGTCAGACCCTGCTCCTGCAAGGGCAGATCCGGGTCGACCGGCCGCCGCAGCACGGCGGCCGCGACGCCGGTGAGCCGTTCGAGCAGATCCGTGGCCGCCGGGACCGGTTCCCCGGCGGGTTCCACCGGGACGGGATCCCCGGCGGACCGTGCCGGCAGGGCCGCGCGGACGGCACCGAGGAAGTCCGCCGCCTGGCGACCGTTGAGTACACAGTGGTCGAAGGCGAGCACCATCTCGCGGGACCCGTCCCGTACGCCGCCCAGGAACAGCGTGGCCGTCGCGGGCGGTACGACCACCGGCGTGGCCGAGACGACGCTCTCGTCCAGATGGGACAGGATCAGGGTGACGCTGTCGTCGGCCGCGGAGGATCCGGCGCGGGCCGCGCGGACGGCCTCCTCGTAGCCGGCCGCGAACCCCGCGGGGCTCAAGGTGTCGGCCTCCGGCACCACGGCGACGCACAGGTCCCCCTCGTCGCTGGTCACCGCGATGCCGAGGTTGACGTGCGGCAGAAGGTGCAGCCGGTCGCCGGCGATTCGCGAGCGCACCAGCGGGTGGTCGGCGGCCACCGTCGCGACGACCCGGGCGAACGTCCGGAACGGCGTGGCCGACGGGTCCAGCGCGGCAGCCTCCGCCAGCGCGTCCTCGGGCAGCGGCACGGTGACGGCGGCGGTCACGACCGTACCCGCGGAGCGGCGCATGGCGGCGTTGAGCCGCTGCTGCCGGGGACTGATCGGCGTGGACGCATCCACCGCCGCGGCCGGTACGCCGGCCTCCTCGGCCGGCGCCGCGCGGCCGTCCAGGTAGGCGGCCACGTCCTCGGGCAGGAGAACCGTTCCGGCGGCGGGGATCGCGGCGAGGTCGGCGCGCTTGAGGCCGAACTGACGGCCGAAGGCCCGGGTACGCGGCGGGATCCACGGCGGCGGCGCCTCCTGCCCGCCGGGTACGCCCACCGCCGCCTGCCCGGCGGGTACGCCCACCGCCGCCTGCCCGGCGGGTACGCCCACCGCCGCCTGCCCGGCGGGTACGCCCACCGCCGCCTGCCCGGCGGGTACGCCCACCGGCTCGAGCTCCGCGACCGGCGTGCCGACCGCGACGGTGTCGCCCTCGGCGACCAGCCACCTCCCGAGCACCCCGTCCGCCGGGGACTCGATCTCCAGCGCGGCCTTGTCGTGCTCCAGCTCGTACACGACCTCGTCCTTGGCCACGCGGTCGCCCGGCGCCCTCAGCAGGGCGGTTATCCGTACCTCGACGATGCCCTCACCGAGCCGAGGGACCACCAGCTGCGTCATCGACTCCTCATTCCGGAACTCGGCTCAGAACGCTGCGGACCGCGGCGAGCACGTCGCTCACGCCGGGCAGGACCGCGCGTTCGAGATCGGGGTGAAACGGGACGTGCACGTCGTCGCGGCTGACCAGCCGCGGCGGCGCCAGAAGCGTGTAGAAGTCGGCATCGGCGCCGACCAGGTCGCTGATCACGCCGGCGCCGAAGCTGCTCGTGCGGGCGTCCTCCTGCACCACCACGAGCCGGCCGGTACGCCGCAGCGAGGCGGCCACCGTGTCGCGGTCCCACGGCACCAGCCAGCGCAGGTCGATCACCTCGGCATCGACCCCCTCGGCGGCGAGGGCGCCGGCCGCCTCCAGGGCGAGCTCCACGCCGTTGCCCCAGGTCACGACCGTGACGTCCGCGCCGGTGCGCAGCGTGCGGGCGCCGTACGCGTCGACCGCCGCGGGCGCGGGCTCCTGCCGCCGGCGCATCAGGTGCTTGGGCAGCAGGATCAGCGTGGGATCCGCGCCGCCGGTGGCCGCCGCGAAGGCGGCCGTGGCGTCCTCCGGCGACGACGGCACGACGACCCGCAGACCGGGCAGGTGGGTGAACAGGCTCTCGTTGCTCTGGCTGTGCCAGATCCCACCGCCGGGCAGGTACGCGCCCCAGGGCGCATAGAGCACCACGGGGCACGCCCAGCCGGAGGCCGACCGCCAGCGCAGCGTGGTGAGCTGCGCGGCGATCTGGTTCCAGGCGGGGCCGGCGAAGTCGACGAACTGCAGCTCGGCGACGGGGCGCAGGCCGGCGGCGGCCAGCCCGACGGCGATGCCGACGATGGTCGCCTCGGCGAGCGGGGCGTTGACCACCCGCTCGGTGCCCAGCCCCTTGGTGAAGCCGAACACCCCGCCCTTGGGGTCCTCGACGTCCTCGCCGAACACGAGTGTGCCCGGCTCGCGGGTGAGGGCCGCGCCCAGTGCGTCGTTGACGGCCGCCACGATGGTCCCACCCCGCGGTTCCACCGGCGGCACCGGCCGTGACGGCCCGTACAGGTGGTCGGTGATCTCCTTGGGATCCGCGGCCGGCTCCTGGGCCACCCGGGCGAAGATGCGCTCGACCTCGCCGGCGATCCGCGCGGCGGCGGCGTCCCACCAGGACTGGTCGATGACGCCGTCGGCGAGGAGCTTGCGCGCGTACCCGGCGACCGGGTCGCGCAGGGCGGCCAGCTCGTCGGCCGTGCGGTAGACGCGGTGGTCGTCCGAGGAGCTGTGCGGGTCGAGGCGGTCCACCCGGCACCAGAGGACGGTGGGGCCACCGCCGCCGCGGGCCCGCTCGACGGCGGTGCGTCCGGCGGCGAGGACCGCCTCGGGGTCGGCGCCGTCGACGTCGAGGAGGTGGCCGGCGGGCAGCATGCCGAGGTCGCGTGGGGAGGTGCCGGCGGTCGGGGTGCTGATGCCGTAACCGTTGTCGGCCACCACGAGGACGAGGGGCAGGTTCTTCTGCAGGGCGAACGCGAGCGCCTCGAAGAACTCGCCCTGGCGGGTGGACGCCTCACCGAGCGAGCAGACGACGACCGCGCGGTCGCCACGGCGGGCCGCGGCCCAGGCCACCCCGGCGGCCGGCAGGCACTGGCTGGCGGTGGGGCTGGCCAGCGAGACCACGTTGCCGGCCGGGTGGCTGAAGTGGGAGGTCATGGAGCGACCGGCCGAGTGGGAGCCCGCCTTGGCCATGAGGTCCCGGGCGACGTCCTCGACCGTCATGCCGCGGGCCATGACCAGCGCCCGGTCCCGGTAGTGAGGAAAGACGTAGTCCTGCGGCTCGAGAACGTCCTCCAGCGCGGCGAATGCCTCGTGACCGGCGGAGGAAATGGCGAACCAGGCGTGGCCCTGGCGCAGCGTCAGGCCCGATCGACGGTCGCATTCACGCGACGTCATCATGCGCTCGAGCAGCTCTTTTGGCTCGCGAACGCCCGTCGTGGCGGCGCGGGGCGAGCCGATCTTCGCTTCCACGACGGCAATTTTTCGCGACCGTCGAAATCGCAACAATCCGCTCCGGGAGCCATTTCCCGCAGCGAATTCTCCCGCTCCGCGGAGGGAGGGACGCTCCCCCGGACGGCCCCGCCGCCTCCCTCGCGGGAGCGGTCAGCGGGGCCGGCTGGTCCTCGCGAGGGAGGCGGTGTCCGCCGCAGGAGCGGGAGCGGTCGCCCGGCCGTACCAGTCGGCCGCCTCTGCGACGTGGGCGGCGAAGCCCGCTCCGGCCGGCACCCCGGTCCACCGCCAGATGCGCGAGCTCTCGTAGTAGTGGTCCTCGGCGAGCAGTTCGAACTGGTGGTCCGTCAGCCCCGGCAGGGCCCGGCGGGTCAGTTCCCGGTGCCGGCGCGCGGGCAGGTCGTCGCGCGGTGCCGGGCGGCCGAGGCGCGCGCAGATGCTGGTGACCAGCGTCCGTACGGACACCGGCTCCGGATGGTTGACGTGGAAGACACCGCCGCCGGCTCCAGCGCCGGCGCCCAGGGCCAGCGCCGCGCCCACCGCGCCGAGGTCCTCGACGCGGACCAGGGAGGCGCGCGCCGCTCCGCCGTCGATCCAGGCGGGCACCCGGTCGAAGAGGCCGAGCACGGTGGGCACGAACCAGGTGTCGCCCGGGCCGTAGACGAGGTGAGGACGCAGCACGATGCCACCGGACTCGCGCACGGCGACCTCGGCGGCGGCGCGGCTGCGGCTGGTCGCCGAGACCGGCGCCATCGGCAGGTCGTCCTCGCCGGCACCGCGGTGCACCCCCGAGCCGTAGACCCCGGTGGTGCTCAGATAGACCAGCCGGCCCACCCCGGCGGCCGCGGCCCGGTGCAGCAGCGCCTCGGTGCCGCGCTCGTTGACGGCCACGCATCTGCCGGCATCGCCGCCGACCTGCGCGGCGAGATGGAGCACTGTGGACACGTCGTCGCAGGCGCCGCGCAGGGTGGCCGGGTCGGCGAGATCGCCTCGCACCTCGACCACCCCGGCGGCGACCAGTTCCGGCGGCAGGGGGCGCCGGGTCAGGACCCGGATCTCCGGGCGGCTCGCCGCGGTCAGTGCCCGGCAGCGCTCGCGCAGGACCCGCAGGACGGCGGAGCCGACGAAGCCGGTGCCGCCGGTCACCAGGATGCGGGGGCGCCCGCCGGTCGCGGGGGAAGGCATCCGCGGCGGTACCTCAGCCGCCGGTCAGCACGTCGAGCAGGCCGGTGGCCATGATGCGGCCACCCTGGACGAAGTCCGCCCGGACCGTCCTCGCGTCAGCGCCCCCCGCAAGCGATGACACGGTGACCGTGGCCGGTTCGTCCAGCTCCACATAGCGGTCGAAGGTGAACTGCGAGCGCACCGGGATCACCTCGGTGCCGCCGCAGTGCAGGATCGTCGCCTGCCGGGCGGCCTCCATCAGCACCATGCCGGGCACGTGGTCGACGAAGTGGTCGAAGAGCACGGCGTGCTCCTGGTCGACCCGCAGCTGCCAGGTGTCGCGGGTGGGGCCCGGGGTCAGCACGACGTCGTGCTCCCGGTCGCGGCCGACCAGCCCGGGCGCCACGGGCCGGGGCAGCGGCCCGGTGACGCCCGCGGCGGCGGTGGCGGAGCGCAGCCGGGCGTACGAGGCGGGCGACACGCAGCTCCAGTCGACGAAGCCGGTGCCGACCCGCTCGCAGTCGCGGTAGACGACCATGTCCATGCTCATCCCGCTGACGCCGCGCCGGGTGCGCTTGACGTCGCGGCAGGCGACGCCGAGCAGAAGGTCGACCGGCTGGCTTTCCCGGGCCAGACCGGCGGTGCTGATCTGGTAGTCCTGCCGGCGGGTCAGGAACTGCCAGTCCATCGGTACGCCGAACACCCGGTGGGCGATGGCCAGGCCGGCCTGCCGGATGCTCTCGGCCAGCAGTAGCGGGTCGTGGAACTGCCCGGAACGCAGGCGGTAGAAGCTGTGGTCGCGCGGCCACTGGGCGCCGACCTCGACGGTGCTGTCGTCGACCGGCAGCAGGTCGGTGAGGAACACCTCGGAGACCGCCCTGCGGTGCACCAGGCTGCGGGGCACGGTCTGCTCGAAATCGACACCGATCGGCTCGGTATGGACCTCAGGGCGGACCTTGACCAGCTGGCTCATGTTTCTCCCCTCGTGGACTTCCGTGCACCAAACGTACTAACCGGCCGGTATGTTTGTCGATACCGTTCGGCCGTCGGGATAGGATCTGCCGCACAGGGAACCGGAAGGATGCGAGAAGATGGCCAGGCAGGAACGAGCGGGACGAACCCGGGCGGCGATCATCGACGCCGCGGCCGAGGAATTCGACCGGCGGGGTTTCGCGGGCGCGAGCCTGTCCGACATCCTCAAGCGCGCCGCGGTGACCAAGGGCGCGCTGTACTTCCACTTCACGTCGAAGGAGGAGATCGCCCGCACGATCATCGACGAGCAGTTCAAGGTCTGGCAGCCGCTGAAGGACACCTCGGGCCTGGGCCTGCAGACGGTCATCGACATGACGCACGACCTGGGCGGCCTGCTCCAGCGCGACACCCGCGTGCGCGCCGGCATCCGGCTCGTGGTCGAGCACGGCACCTTCAACGACCCGGCGCCGGCGGCCTACCAGCAGTGGATCGCCGCCGTCGAGGAGTGCCTGGTGGCGGCCCGGGCCAAGGGCGACCTGCGGCCGGGGATGGTGTCGCTGGACGTGTCGACCTTCATCATCTCGTCGTTCACCGGCGTGCAGATCAGCTCGCAGGTGCTCACCGAGCGCGCGGACATCCAGCGGCGCATCACCAGCATGTGGGAGATCGTCCTGCCGGGCCTGGTGCCGCCGCGGCGGCTGGCGAAGTTCCGCCCCGAGGGTTCCGCCGCGACCACGACCACGGCGACCACGACCACGGCGACGGCAACCTCCGCGAGAGCAACCGCGGCGAAGGCGGCCACGGCCAGCTGAGCACGCCCGGGACGGCCCGGGCGGCGGGTCACGCGCCGGGAGGGCGCCCGTCACGCGCCGGGAGGGCGCCCGTCACGCGCCGGGAGGGCGCCCGTCACGCGCCGGCCGGCGCCGATCCGGCGGCCTCGAGGTGGCCCAGCACGCCGTCCGCGGCCACGCCGGGCAGGATCATCCGCCAGGCGCCGGCGAGGTCCCAGGCGGCACCCAGCCGCGGCTCCGCGGCGCTCACCATGGCGTCCGCGCCGATGTGCAGCGCCAGGAGAAGGGCCGCCAGCGCGTCCGGTTCGACGGCCGGGGCCAGGCAGTCCTGGGTGGATCCGCGCAGCAGGTCCGTGACGGCCTGGGCCCACTGCAGATAGAAGTCGAGGAACGGTTCACCACAGTTCCCGCACTCGCGCGCGACCCGCAGGGTGGCCCGGATGATCGGCTCGGTCCGCAAAGCGCCGGCGAGGCCGTGGCTCAGGTCCACCACGGCCTGCAACGGCGACGGCCGCCGCAGCTCGATCGCCGCGGCGTAGCCGCGCAACAGCAGCCGGCTCTCCTCGTTCAGCGCCCGGACCAGATCGATCTTCGTGGCGAAGTGGAAGTACAGCGCCCCCTTGGTCACCCCGGCGCTCCTCGCCACGCCCGCCATGTTCGTGCCCGTGTAACCGTAGCGGTCGAAGGAGTCCGCCGCGGCCCGCACGAGTCTCGTGCGTGTCTGCTGTGCGCGGTTCTGCATCGTCTCCGAGGCCCCCTAGCGGCTCGTCAGCTGGCACGTTGCAGCTCGCGGACCGGCGGGACGTCGTACGCCAGCGGCGCGTCGGCGGTGAGGATGTGCCGGTGCAGCCGGTGCAGCAGCGGCGACGGCTCGAGCCCGAGGTCGGCGACGAGGCTGGCCCGCAGCCCCCGGTACACGCCGATCGCGTCGCCACGCCGGCCGCAGCGGTGCAGGGCCACCATGAGATGCGCCGACAGCCCCTCGTTGGTGCGGTTGCGCGCCACCAGCGCGGTGAGCTCGCCGATGATCTCGTGGTGCCGTCCCATGCGCAGGTCGGCGTCGATGCGCCGGTCGAGCGTGTTGATCCGGGTCTCCTCCAGCCGGCGGCACTCCACCGCCAGCAACGCTCCCAGCTGGATGTCGGCCAGCGCCGTGCCGCGCCAGTACGCCAGCGCGTCGCGGAACAGCTGCGCGGCCCTCGGGAAGTCGCCGCGCTCGTGCGCCCGGTGCCCGACGGCCGCGAGCCGCTCGAACTCGCCGGCGTCCACCGCGGGCTGCGGGACGTGCAGCAGGTAACCGCCGGGCTGGGTGGCGATGACGTCCTTGGCGTCCAGCCCCGCGGTCGCCGGGTCGCGGCTCAGCGCCGGTGCGATGAGGTTGCGCAGCTGCAGGATGTAGGTCTGCAGCGTGGTGCTCGCCTTGCGCGGCACGGCGTCACCCCAGAGCTCCTCGAACAACGCCGGGACGGGGACCATCTCGTTGGCGTGCAGCGCGAGCATCGCGAGCACCTTGCGCGGCTTGGCGGCACTCGGCATCACGGCGGCCTGTCCGATGGTGACCTGCAACGGCCCCAGCACCCGAACGTCCATGTCTCTCCCCCATTGTCGGCCACGGTGCGTCGGCGCCGCACCGGATGAGACGACAATACAAAACCGACCACCCGGTATGTCAAGTGAAGGATCTGCATCGGACGATCACCGGGGACGCAGCAGTCCGGGTCGCAGTTCGTCGATGGCCCGGACGCCGCTGAGCGCCATCGTCAGGTCCAGGTCGGCCAGCAGGCTGCGCAGCACGTGACGCACGCCCGGCTCACCGCCGTGCGCCAGGCCGTACAGATAGGGCCGTCCGACGCAGACGGCGTCGGCGCCCAGGCACAGCGCCTTGACCATGTCCGCACCGGTGCGGATCCCGGAGTCGAACAGCACCGTGGCGCGGTCACCCACCGCGGCGGCGACGGCGGGCAGCGCGTCCAGGGCCGCCACCGCGCCATCCACCTGGCGCCCACCGTGGTTCGACACGACCACCCCGTCCACCCCGGCGGCCACCGCCTGCCGCGCGTCGTCGGCGTGCAGGACGCCCTTGAGCAGCAGCGTGCCCGCCCACTGCCGGCGCAGCCAGGCCAGCTGGTCCCAGTCCCGGTCCGTACCCGTGAACATCGCGGCCCAGCGCGCGACCGCGGCCGGCCGGTCCTGCTCGGGCGGGCGGGCGAGCCGCCTGCGGAACACCGGATCGGCCAGGGCGTTCGCGGAGCCGAGGCCGTCCGCGGCCGGCGCGTAGCCCAGGTCCAGATCGGTGGTTCTCCACCCGAAGGCCCAGTTGTCCGCCGTGACCACCAGGGTCGCGTACCCCGAGCGGCGGGCCCGGTCCAGCAGGCTCAGGCACACCTCGTCGTCGTCCGGCCAGTAGAGCTGGAACCAGCGCGGGCCGGCGGCGGCCGCCGCCACCTGCTCCAGCGGATAGGAAGCGGTGGTGCTCACGGTCATCGGCAGCCCTACCGACGCCGCGGCCCGGGCCACCGCCAGCTCGCCGTCCGGGTGCACGAGGGTCTGGACGCCGATGGGCGCCAGCACGACCGGAGCCGGCAGCGGTACGCCGAACAGACGCACTCCCAACTCCCTCTTGTGTGCCCCGCGCAGCATCCGGGGCACGATCCGGTGCCGGTCGAACGCCTCGCGGTTCGCGCGCACGGTCGCACCGGACCCGGCGCCGCCGGCCACGTAGCCGAACGGCCCGGGGGCCATGATCCGACGCGCCGACTCCTCCAGCGCGGCGCCGTCGGTGCTGCACGGCGGCGGCTCATCGCGCCCCAGGAGCTCGGATCGGTACGCGCTGAACGTCGTGTCGGTCATGGCCCCACGCTAGGCACCGAAGGGCCCGGCCGGGCGGCTCGTCAAGCGGTCCTTGACCAGGTCACGGCACGGGCGCGAGCAGCCGCCCGCCGTCGAGGGCCACCTGGGTGCCCGACCAGCGCTCGCGGAACAGCCGGTCGTGCGAGACCACCACCACGGCCCCCGGGTAGTCCGCCAGGGCCTCCTCGAGCTGCTCCACCAGCACCAGCGACAGGTGGTTGGTGGGCTCGTCGAGCAGCAGCACGTCGGCCTCCCGGACCAGCAGCCGCGCCAGCGCCAGCCGCCGGCGCTGACCCACCGACAGCACCCCCACCGGCTTGCCGAAGTCGGCGGTGCGGAACAGCCCCAGCGCCGTCAGCCGTTCCGCGTGCTCCTCGCGGGTGCCGGCACGCCCGTCGGCGAAGGCGGACAGCAGGCTCCGCCCCGGGTCGTCGTTCGGCGTCTCCTGGGGCAGATAGCCCAGGTCACCGCGGCGCCCGACCGTGCCCTCGTCCGGCGCCAGCACGCCGGCCAGCACGTCGAGCAGGGTGGACTTGCCCGCGCCGTTGGGCCCGGTGACGAGCACCCGGTCACCGGCGGCGACGCGCAGCTCCGGCACCTGCAGCCGCGCACCGACGCGCACGTCGCGCACGTCGAGAACCCAGCCCTCGCGGACGGCGGAGTCGAGCGGCGCATGCAGGCGCAACGGGTCCGGCGGGCGGGGCACCGGCTCCGCCCGCAGCCGGTCCAGACGCTCCGCGGCGCTGCGTACCCGGGTGGAGATCGACGCCTGCACGCGGCGGCCGTCGCCGTTGTACTTGCACTTGTTGTGGTCCTTGATGGCCCGTCCCGGAGCCACCCGGTACGCGGTCGTCGCACCCCATTCGGTCCAGTGCTCGATCTCCGCGACCCACTCGGCGTACGCCTGCTCCCAGCGCTGCCGTGCCGCCCGCTTCTCGGCGAGATAGCCGGCATAGCCGTTGCCGTAGCGCGCCACGCTCGCGCGGTCCCCGTCGACCTCCAGGATCGCGGTCGCGACCCGCTGCAGCAGCAACCGGTCGTGGGTGACGACCACGAGGGTGCCGCGGTGCCGGCGCAGCCGGACCTCCAGCCAGCCCAGGGCCGCCTCGTCGAGGTGGTTCGTGGGCTCGTCGAGCAGCAGCAGCTCCGGTTCCGCGGAGAGCACGCCGGCCAGCGCCAGCCGGGCCCGCTGCCCGCCGGAGAGCGTGCCCAGCCGCCGCTGCGGCGTCAGCTCGCCGATGCCGAGCAGCGACATCGTCGAGCGCACCCGCGCGTCGGCCTCGTAGCCACCGCGCAACTCGAAGGTCGTGAGCATCTCGCCGTACGCGGCCAGCGCGGCGTCGTCGGCGGTGCTCAGCTCCCGCTCCGCCATCGCGATCCGCCGCTGCAGGTCCCGCAGGTCGGCCAGCGCGGCGTCGACGGCGTCGCCGACGGTCGCGGTGTCCGGCAGGTCGAGCACCTGGCCGAGGTAGCCGATGCCCCCGTCGGCGGTGACCACCAGGTCCCCGTCGTCGGGTCGCTCCTGCCCGGCCATGAGCCGCAGCAGGGTGGACTTCCCGGCACCGTTCTCCCCCACCACGGCGACCCGTTCGCCGCTGCGCACCGAGCAGGACACCTGATCCAGCACCCGGCCGTGGACGTACGCCTTGCTCACCGCGTGCAGCGCGAGCTGAGTAGACATGACGACTCCTCTCTGGTCGGTCAGGCGCGGACGTGGCCGTCGATCAGGGCCAGCTCGGCCCCCTGCCACCCCCGGCGCAGCCAGCGGTCGTGCGAGGCGACGACGACCCCGCCCGGTGCGCTGCGCAGCGCGTCCTCCAGCTCCTCCACCAGGCGCAGCGACAGGTGGTTGGTCGGCTCGTCGAGCAGCAGCACGTCCGGCGGGCGCGCCACCAGCACCGCCAGGGCCACCCGGCGGCGCTGGCCCGTGGAGAGCTGCCCGACCGGCCGGTCCAGGTCCCGCCCGGCCAGCAGGCCGAGCCGGGACAGCGGCACCGCCGGGTCGTCGCCGGCCGCCTCGGCGTAGTACGAGCGGGCCGGCCGCTGCGGGTCGGGGAACTCCACGTCCTGTTCCAGCAGGGCGACCCGCAGTCCCGCGGACCGGTACGCCGACCCGGCGTCGGGCGCCAGCTGCCCGGCGAGCACCCGCAGCAGCGTGGACTTGCCGGCACCGTTGGGACCGGTGACCAGCAACCGCTCGCCGGTGCCCACGGTGAGGTCGTCGATCGCCAGCCGGCCGTGGACGCGGACGCCGCGCAGCGACACCGCACCCTCGTGCGTGGCGGCCCCGGTCAGCGCGGCGGTGAAGCTCAGCTGGGCCGGGGGCCGGCGGACCTGGTTGGCGGTCAGCTCGTCGAGCCGCTGCTGCGCGTTGCGGACCCGCCGGGAGATCTGCTTCTGCACCCGGCCGCCGTGCCGGTCGTACCCGATCTTGTTGTTGTCCTTGATGGTGCGGGCGTGGTTGACCTCGTGCGCCGTGGTCGCCACCGCCTGGCGCAGCTCCTTGAGCTCCTTCTGCTCGGTGGCGTACTGCTGCTCCCAGCGCACCCGTTCGAGCCGCTTGACGCCGAGGTAGTCGGAATACGTGCCGCCGTAGCGGGTGATGCCACCCCGGGACGGATCGAGGTCCACGATGTCGGTGCACACCGCGTCCAGGAAGGCGCGGTCGTGGGACGCGACCACCACGGCGCCCGGCAGGTTCGCCAGCCGCTGTTCGAGGAAGGTCACCGCCTCGTCGTCGAGATGGTTGGTCGGCTCGTCGAGCAGCATCGCCCGCGGCTGCCTGATCAGCAGCGCGGCGAGCGCGAGCCGGGTCCGCTGGCCGCCGGACAGCGAGCCGATCGGCCGGCTCATGTCCACACCCGACAGCCCGAGCCCGTCGAGGACCAGCTTCGCCCGGTGGTCGGCGTCCCACAGGTCGTGGTCCTGGGCCCACTCGAGCAGCTCGCCGTAGACGGCGAGCGCGGCCGCGTCGTCCGGCCGGTCGGCCAGCGTCTCGCCCAGCTCGTCGAGCCGGTCCCGGACCCGGTGGAACTCCGCCAGGGCGTCGTCCACCACGGCGCTGAGCGGGGCGTCGGAGGGGAACGGAAGCTCCTGCCGGAGGAACTCCGTGTCACCCGGCCGCTGGACCTCGCCGGCGTCGGGTTCCTCGGCACCGGAGAGCAGTCTGAGCAGGGTGGACTTGCCGATACCGTTCTCGCCTACCAGGCCCAGTCGCTGGCCGGGCCCGGCGGAGAGCCGGACACCGTCGAGAACGACCCGGTCGCCGTAGCTTTTCACCAGGTCGAGAGCATGCAGAACAGACACGTTTGACACGCGGACACCAATCGCCGAAGAGGAAAAGGGAATCGGCTGCCCGCCGGGGCATCACTCCACGAGAAGGCGGAGGGCCGCGGCAGCGGGCTGGGTGCGCGTCAGTAGATCACCGAGCCATACTCACATGAATCGGACGAGACGTCAACCCAGGGGATCTTGCCGGCACGGCCCGGGTACGCTCCGCGGTGTGTCAGCCTCCCTTCCGTACCACCCGGATCCGCGGCTGGGCCGCCTGAGCATGGACGCCGCCGTCGCCGCCGTGGAGGCCGCCGTCGGGGGTGACCTCGACCCCGAGCGGGAACCGGCCCGCTCGGCCGTGCCGGCCCAGGGCGGGCACCTGCTGACGATGCCGTCGGTCGGCGACCGCTACGTGGGCGTCAAGCTCGTCTCGGTCGCGTCCGGCAATCCCGCCCACGGACTGCCGCGCATTCAGGGCCTCTACATCCTGTTCGACGCCGCGACGCTCAGCCCGCTGTCCATCATGGACGGCACGCAGCTGACGGCGCTGCGCACTCCCGCGGTGTCGGCCGTCGCCGCCCGCCATCTCGCCGCCGCCGAGGCACAGCGGCTCCTGCTCTTCGGCACCGGCCCCCAGGCACACGGTCACGTCGAGGCGCTGCGGCGCGTCCTGCCGCTGACCCGGATCGAGGTGGCCGGCCGCCGGCCGGAGGCGGTCGACGCCTTCGTCGCACACTGGCGCGACCGCGGCGTCGAGATCGCTCCCGCCACCGCCGGCTCCGTGTCGCGGGCCGACGTCGTCTGCTGCTGCACCGACGCCCGCGAGCCGCTCTTCGCCGGCACCGACGTCGCCGCCCACGCACTGGTCATCGCGGTCGGCTCCCACACCCCGGACGCCCGGGAACTCGACGCCGCCCTGTTCGCCCGCGGCACGACGGTGGTCGAGTCACGCGCCACCGCGCTGCGGGAAGCGGGCGACGTCATCCAGGCCCTCGCCGAGGGGGCCGTCGAGGAGAAGGACCTCGTCACCCTCCAGCAAGTGGTACGCGGACCCGGGCGGCCGCCGGTGACCCGCCCCCGCATCTTCAAGAGCACCGGCATGGCCTGGCAGGACCTCGCCGTCGCGGTCGCCGCGTACGAGCACGAGGCATGACCGGCACCGGTCCGGCGCGCCGGGCTCAGGCCGGCTCGACCGTGGGGGCGCCGGCGGCCAGGGCGCGCCGGGCGTAGGCGCGGACGTCGGCGTCGGGGTCGGTCGAGGCGGAGCGCAGGACGGCGGTCACGTCGGCCCGGTACGCCCAGCCCGCCAGCGATCGGACGGCGGCCCGCCGCACGTCGAGGTTCGGGTCGTGGGCGGCCCCGGTCAGGGCCGGCACGGCGACGTCCGGGTCGGCGCCGCCGAGCGCCGTCGCCGCCCCCTCGCGTACCTGCCAGGACGGGTCGGCCAGCGCACCCAGCGCCACCGCGGCCAGGTCACCCGGGCAGCCGACCTGCCTCGCCGCCTGCAACGCGGCGGCCCGGACCAGCGGATCGCCGTCGGCCGAGAGCCGCTGCAGCACCGGGGTCCCGCGCGGGTCCCCGACCGTGCCGACGCCGTGCGCCACCGCGACGCGCACCTCCCGTGCCGGGTCGTCCGCCGCGCCCGCGAGCCCCGCGACGTCGTCCCGGCGCACCAGGCCGCGGACGGCCTGCAGGCGTACGCCGGCGTCGGCATCGGCGACCGCGGCGCGGAAGTCCCCGGCGCGACCGGCCCCGGTGATCCGCTGCAGCTCCACGGCCACCTGGCGCACGAGCGGGTCGGCACTGGTCCCGGCGTCCCGCAGCCGCCCGGCCAGCGCCGGCGAACCGGGCAGGACGTCCGCCAGTTCCCGCAGCCCGGCCGCCGCGGCCGCGCGGACGTCCGGGTGCGGGTCGTGCAGGGCGTCGACGAGGGCGTCGGCGACGCCCTCGGGCGCCGCCTCGGTCAAGGTGGCCACCGCGGTCCGGCGCACGTCCGGCTCGGGATCGCCGAGGAACGGCTGAAACGCCGCCAGCGTCGCCGCGCGCTCGGCCAGGGCCAGCACCGCCACGATCCGGTCGGCGGCGGGCCCGCTCGCCCGCCCGGACCGGCGGGTCCCGGCCGGACCGGATGCCGCCACCGCGAACCGGCGGGCCTCCGCCACGACGGTCTCCGCGGGCGCGTGCGGGGGCCGCAGGTCGTCCACCGGGACGAGGTACTCGTGCACCGGCCGCTTCACGAACTCCATGTCGCCGTCCGCGCGGCGCCGCAGGTTGAGGTGGTAGAACCACTCGCCGTCGTCGCGGGCGGGATGGTCGGTGCGGTCGTGGTACAGCCCCCAGCGGCTCTCGGTACGCACCAGCGACGCCCGTGCCGCCATCTCGGCGCAGTCGCGGATGAAGGTCACCTCCGCGCAGCGCATCAGCTCGTGCGGCGTACGGGCACCCATGCCGGCGATCTCGCCGGCCATGCGGCGGAACGTCTCGACCGCGATCTCCAGGTTGGCCGCGGACTTCGGCGGGGCCACGTAGTCGTTGACGAACCGGCGCAGCTTGTACTCCACCTGCGGCTGCGGCGGCCCGTCCGGGTGCCGCAGCGGACGGTAGACCAGCTCGTGCGCGTCGGCGATCTGGTCGGCGGGCAGCGGCCCGGGGACCTGCGGACGGGTGGCGGCGTGGGTGCCGGCCAGGTCGCCGAAGACGAAGGCACCGATCATGTAGTTGTGCGGCACGCAGGCGAGGTCGCCGGCGGCGTAGAGGCCGGGAACCGTCGTGGCGCCGTTCTCGTCCACCCAGACGCCGGACGCGGAGTGCCCGCCGCAGAGGCCGATCTCGGAGATGTGCATCTCCACGTCGTGGGTGCGGTAGTCGTGACCGCGTCCGGCGTGGAAGGTGCCGCGGGTCGGCCGCTCGGTGGTGTGCAGGATCGCCTCGAGCCGCCCGATCGACTCCTCCGGCAGGTGGGTCAGCTTCAGGTAGATCGGGCCGCGGTCGGACTCCAGCTCGCGGGCCACCTCGGCCATCATCTGCCCGGACCAGTAGTCGCAGTCGACGAAGCGCTCGCCGCGGTTGTTGACCTGGTAGCCGCCGAAGGGGTTCGCCACGTACGCGCACGCGGGACCGTTGTAGTCCTTGATCAACGGGTTGATCTGGAAGCACTCGATGCCGGACAGCTCGGCCCCGGCGTGGTACGCCATCGCGTAACCGTCGCCGGCGTTCGTCGGGTTCTCGTAGGTGCCGTAGAGGTAGCCGCTGGCCGGCAGCCCCAGCCGGCCGCACGCGCCGGTCGCCAGGATCACCGCGCCGGCGGCCACGGTGACGAACTCGCCGCTGCGGGTGTCGAAGCCGGCGGCGCCGACGGCGCGGCCGCCGCGGGTCAGCACCCGTACCGGCATCACCCGGTTCTCGATCTGGATCTTCTCGCGGTACTGGCGGGTGCGCAGGACCCGGTAGAGCACCTTCTTCACGTCGCGCCCCTCCGGCATGGGCAGCACGTACCGACCGGAGCGGTGCACCTGCCGCACGGCGTACTCGCCGTACTCGTCCTTCTCGAACTTGACGCCGTAGCGCTCCAGGCGCTGAACCATCGCGAAGCCCCGCGTGGCGGTCTGCAGGACCGTGCGCTGGTCGACGATGCCGTCGTTCGCGCGGGTGATCTCCCGGACATAGTCCTCGGGGGTGGCCTTGCCGGGGATGACCGCGTTGTTGACGCCGTCCATGCCCATGGCGAGGGCCCCGGAATGCCGCACGTGCGCCTTCTCCAGCAGCAGGACCCGGGCGCCGTGCTCGGCCGCCGACAGCGCGGCCATGGTTCCGGCGGTGCCGCCGCCGATGACCAGCACGTCACAGGTCAGCTCGCGGCGGTCGGTGAGGGCGGGGATCTGCATCAGTTGCTCCTGTCGTCGGCGCCGAGCGCGGCGAGGATGGTGGAGCGGGCGGCGCGCGTGACCGGGGTGCCGCGGGTGGCGAGGTCGCGCGGCTGCGGCACGTCGACGACGGTCCGCACCCCCTCGGGGCCGAGCACGGCGATCCGGTCCCCGATGACCAGCGCCTCGTCGACGTCGTGGGTGACGAACACGACGGTCGCCTCGGTGGCGCGCAGGACGTCCACGAGCAGCCGCTGCATCGCGGCGCGGGTCTGCGCGTCGAGCGCGCCGAACGGCTCGTCCATGAGGATCGCGCGAGGGCCGCCGGCGAGCGTCCGGGCGAGCTGGACCCGCTGGCGCATGCCGCCGGACAGCTGGGCCGGCAGCCGGTGCTCCTGCCCGGCCAGGCCGACCCGGGCCAGCCAGCGCTGGGCCTGCGCCCGCCGCTCGGCGCGCGGGACCTTCCGGATCGACAGCGGCAGCTCGACGTTGCGGCGCGCACTGCGCCAGGGCAGCAGGGCGTCGTCCTGGAAGACCAGCGCCCGGTCGGGCGACGGCCCGCGGATGGCGGTGCCGTCGGCGGTGAGCGTGCCGCCGGCGACCGGCTGAAGGCCCGCGAGCGTACGGAGCAGGGTGGACTTGCCGCAGCCGGAGGCGCCGACCACCACCAGGATCTCGCCCGGCGCCACCGCGAGCGTGAGGTCGCGCAGGACGGGTTCGGCGCCGTACCCGACGCTGACGTCCTCCGCCCGCAACCGCAGACCGGTGCGCGTCATCGCCCGCCCTCCGCCTGGCGGGCGGGCAACCACCGGGTCACGCGCCGGCCGAGCAGCTCCACCGCGGCGGCGGTGGTCCAGCCGAGCACGCCGATGGTGACCATGCCGACGAGGACGGCCGGATAGTCCACGATGGTGTAGGCGTGCCAGGTCCGGTATCCGACCCCGAAGTCCCCGGAGATCATCTCGGCGGAGATGACACAGATCCAGGACACCCCGATGCCGACCGACAGCCCGCCGAGGACGCCCGGCAGGGCGCCGGGCAGCACGACGCTCGACAGGACCCGCCAGCGGCCGCCGCCCATCGTCCGGACCGCGTCCTCCCACACCGTCGGCAGGGCACGCACGGCGTGCCGGGTGCTGACCAGGATCGGGAAGAACGCGGCGGTGAAGGTGATGAACACGATGCCCTGCTCGTTGCGCGGGAAGAGCAGGATCGCGATCGGGACCAGCGCGATCGCGGGAATCGGGCGGACCACCTCGAACAGCGGCTCGAGCACGTCGGACAGCAGCCAGGACCGGGCGACCGCGACACCGGCGGCCACGCCCGCCACCGCGGCGAGCGCGAAGCCGGTCAGGATGCGCACCAGGCTCTGGGCGATGTCCTGGTAGTACACCGGGTCGCGGGCGACGTGGGCGAAGTGCTCGCCCACGGCCACCGGCGTGGGGAGCCGGTCGAAGCGGACCCCGAGGGTGACGTCGGCCGTGGTGAGCCACTGCCACAACACCAGCGCGGCGACGAGCGACCCGATCCGGATGGCCCAGCGCAGCGGGTGCGCCCGCCGGGCGGCGCGCCGCGGGGACCGGACCGCGGGTTCTCCGGTACGGGCGGAGGGAGCCGCCGTGGAGACGGCGGTCACGAGGCCTGCACCGCCTCGGCGTACGGCAGCACGGTCGCCCCGGCGTGGGCCGCCACGTACCGCTGGGCCGCGGCCCTGCTGGCGAACGGCCGGAACGCGGCGCCGTCGCGGACCCAGGTGCTCCGGTCGGCGAACCAGCGGGTGCCCGTGCTGGCATCCGGCACGTAGGCGGCGCGGATCTGCTGCCCGGCGGCCCGGGCGGCCTTCACGGCGCGCAGCAGGCAGGCCGGGTCGGCCGCGGGCTGGGTACGCTCGCCCACCCACAGCTCGCCGGCCAGCGCGGGATCGGTGACGGGCCGTCGGCAGACCGGGTCGGTGCCGGTCAGGGCGGCCTTGTTGACGGTGCCCGCGGCGTCGGCGTCGTACCCGGGGCCGTAGACCTCGCGGATCAGGCTGTCGTCGACGAACGCGCCGAGGTCGATCCGCTGCAGGACCCCGATGGACTTGAGGAACGGCACGTCCTGGTCGAGCGCGGCGCGCAGGGGCGCCTTGATGGTCGGGTCGAAGGTGGCGATGCCGTTGGCGCCGTTGTAGAGGTAGACCACCTCGCTCGGCAGGCCCGTCTCCTTCGCCACGATCTCGGCGGCCTTCAGCGGTTCGCTCCAGAGCAGCCGGTTGGCGTCGAGCTGGGCGTGCAGGAAGGCCTTGACCACGTCGCGGTGGCCGGCGGCGTACTGCTCCCGGACGACGGTGCCGTGCAGCGTGGGCACCCCGAGCTCGCCGCCGTCGTAGAGCACCTCGGCGGTGCCCTGGTGCACGAGGAGTCCCGGCCAGGCGACGAACTGCGACAGTGCGGCCACGTTGCCGGACTGCAGCGCGGACGCGCCGACCGGCGGCTGCTGGTTCTCGACCTTGACGTCCGCGGCGTCCAGCCCGTTCTTGCGCAGCGCCTGGACGAGCAGGCCGTGGCCGGCCGACCCGGAACTGGCCGAGACGACCTTGCCCTTCAGGTCGGCGAGCGTACGGATCGGCGACCCCGGCGCCACCACGACCGTGTTCAGCGCGCCTCGCAGGTTGTAGCCGGTGACCGCGATCAGCTTGGTGCGCGTGGCGGCGGACTGCTGGCCGCGGGCACCGTTGATGAGCAGCGGGTAGTCGCCCATCGAGCCGATGTCGATCTTCCCGGCCATCATCTGCGCCGTGATCGGCGCGCCGGTGTCGTAGTCCTGCCACGTCACGGCGTACTTCTTGCCCGTGCTGCGGCCCAGCTCGGCGAGGCGCCGCTCGAAGAAGCCCTGGGCCCGCAGCAGCGTACCGGCGGTCACCGTGTTGATGGTCTTCGACTGGTAGCCGACCACCACGGGCTCCGCGTCGCTCTCGTGGGCCTGGCCGGCGACGGTGCAACCGGTGAGGCCGATGACCAGGGCGATCAGCAGGGAGACGGAACGTGGTCTGTTCATGGGCGACCTCATCGGATCAGGAACGGCATGTGGACCGTCACGGCGTTGCTGGGGCAGCGGGCGGCGCAGGGGCCGCAGTACCAGCATTCGTCGACGTGCATGTACGCCTTCCCGGACTCGGGGTCGATCGCGAGCGAGTCGAGTGGGCACATGTCGACGCAAAGGGTGCAGCCGTCGATGCAGAGGCTCTCGTCGATCGTCACGGGGACGTCGACCCGCTGGTTGACCAAGGGCATGGATCTCTCCTCGTCGGGGGCAGCGTGGAACGGACGCCGAGGGGCTCGGCGCCGGGCGGCAGGCGGGCGGAGTCAGCCGGCGATCATGCGGGGCAGCGGCGAGCCGCGCTGCAACTGGCCGTGCATGGTGAGCCGGTCACCGCGGAACCGGATCCACTCGAGGTCCACCGGGCGGCCGTCGGCGAGGCGGGTCAGCCGTTCCACCATGAGCAGTGCCGCGCCCGGCGGGGAGTCCAGCAGCGCCGCGGAGTGCGGGTCGGCGTTGACCGCCTCGAACGAGACGTCCGCGGTGCCGAGCGGCTGCCGGGCCAGCCGCTCGATCAGGACGAAGATGTCCTGCCCGGCGAGGTCCGCGGCGAGCAGCGGCTCACCGATGTCCCGCGGTAGGTAGGTGAGGTCCAGCGACAGGGGCGCGCCGTCGAGCCGGCGCAGCCGCTCCAGGTAGACCACGGGCTCGTCGCCGCTGACCGCGAGGCGCTGCGCCACGGCAGCGGGCGGCCGGATGAGGGCGGCGGTCCGGACGTCGTTGGTGATCTGCCCCTGGGCGTGCATCGTCTCCCCGAGGCCCATGAGGCGGTGCAGGCCGTGCGCGTACTTCTCGGTGAGCACCGTCGTGCCGACGCCCGGGCAGCGCTCGACCAGCCCTTCGCCGGCGAGCAGCGCCAGCGCCTCGCGGACCGTGTTGCGGGAGACGTCGAAGTCCCGGCAGAGCTGGGCCTCGCGGGGCAGCTGGCCGCCGGGGAACGCGCCGGCCAGCACCTGGTGCCGCAGCACGTCGGCGACCTGCCGGGCCCGGTCGGCGCGGCGCCGCCGGGCCCGCTCCAGGCTGCCGGCAGGCCCGGGGTGTGGTCCCATCGTCGTCCTCCCGTGGTCGGCGTGCGCCAAACCATATGAAACTTATGGGAGATGGGGAAGACGCCGGGGGCTGCGCCGCCAGGACGCCTCCCCAGAACCACCGCTAGCTGCGAAGACGTCCGCGAGCACGGGCATTGCGCCACCTGGGCGTTCCGCATACTGGTACGACCCTCGCCCGGGAACCACCGCAACGGGGCCGGTCGGCCCCGGTCACGCCGTGGCGACCGCGTCGACCGCCGGGACGCGCACCTGGCGGCTCGCCGTACCGAGGCCGGTGAGCAGGGTCGCGGCCGCGGCCAGGGCGACGATGCCGAGCCAGATGCCGGGGCCCTGGCCCGGCCGGACCGAGCCGGTGCGGACGGCGCTGAAGGCGACGATGCCGGCCACACCGGCGAGCGTGCCGAACAGGACTCCGGTGACCGTCATCAGCAGGCCCTCGCAGCCGACCATGGCGAGCACCTGGCCCGGCGTGGCCCCGGCGAGGCGCTGCTGTCCGAACTCGCGGCGCCGGTAGCAGGTGGCGGCGACAAGGCTGTTGATCAGCATCAGGCAGGCGAACCCGGCGATGATGCCGACCACGGTGAAGTTCAGCGTCTCGAGGTTCTTGTCCTCGACGGACCTGGTGAGCCCCGCGGCCCGGATCGCGTCGCTCTCCACGGCCTGCAGATACAGGGTGACGGTCGCCAGTCCGGTGAACACCACGAGCGGCATGAGCACCTCGGACAGCCGGGCCGTCCGCTGCCGGGTGTTCAGCACGGCCAGGTGCCCGCCCGCCCCGAAGACCCGCGACAGCAGCCGCTCGGACGGGCCGATCACCACGCGCAGCAGGTACGGCGAGAAGACCCCGAAGCCGACCGCGAGCAGGACGGCGCCGTAGGCGGGAGCGGCCATCAGCGCGCTGTCGGTCGCCTTCAGGGCGAAGGTGGCGGAGATCCCCCCTGCACCGGCGAGCAGCGCCAGGGCACCGCCGGCCAGCTCGGCGCGGCCTCTTCTGCGCATGCCCGCCGCGGCCCGGGCGGCCCGCCGCACGGCGAGGGAGGCGGCACCCACCGAGGAGAGCAGGGTCACGCCGCAGCCCACTCCGTACGCCAGCGGCCCGAAGGCGTGGGCGACACCGCCAGCGACCTGCCCGGTCTCCTGGAACCGGTCGACCAGGGCCCGCCCGGCCAGCATGGCGGGCCAGACGGCGAGCGCGGAACCGACCACGCCGACGATCGCCGCCTCTGCGACGACCATCAGCCGGATCTGCCCCGGCGTGGCGCCGGCCCGGCGCAGCAGGCCCATCTCCTCGCCACGCTGGCGGACGTTCACGGTGAGCGTCGACGCGATGGCGAAGAAGACCAGCAGCGTCCCGTACCCGCCGACCACTCCCCCGGTGAGGTGCAGCGACTCGGCGCTGGCCGGGTCCACGCCCGCACCGACGGCGGTGTCGTGCAGGGAGTTGAACAGCATGATGATCGCCGCACCGAGGAAGGCGGCGAGCAGCGTCGCCGCGAAGCGTCCGGGACGGTGCCGTACGGAGCTCAGGGCGAGGGACAACACGGGTCACACCTCCATGGCGACGTCGTGGGCGGCCACCGCGTCACCCAGGTGCGTGAGCCGCTCGGCGACGGCGTCGGCGGTGGGCCGGGGCAACTCGCCGGCGATCCGGCCGTCGGCGAGGAACAGCACGGTGTCCGCGTGCGAGGCGGCCACCGGGTCGTGGGTCACCATCACCACGGTGCGGCCGCGCACGTCGACCGCCTCCCGCAGCAGCAGCAGGATCTCCCGCGCGCTGCGGGTGTCCAGCGCGCCGGTCGGCTCGTCGGCGAAGATCACGCTCGGCTCGGTGAGCAGCGCACGGGCGATCGCGACGCGCTGGCGCTGGCCGCCGGAGAGCTGGTCCGGGCGGTTGCCGAGCCGGTTGCCCAGGCCGACCTGGCCGAGGATCTCCCGCGCCCGGGCCAGGTCGACGCGGCGACCGGCGAGCTCGAGCGGCAGCACCGTGTTCTGCAGGACGGTCAGCGCCGGCAGCAGGTTGTACTGCTGGAACACGAAGCCGATGCGCTGCCGGCGGAAGCGCGTCAGCTGAGCCTCGCTGCGACCGGCCAGCGGCTGCCCGTCGACGACGATGGTGCCGCTGTCCGGCCGGTCGAGCCCGGCGGCGCACTGCAGCAGGGTCGACTTGCCCGAGCCGGACGGCCCCATGATCGCGGTGAAGGTGCCGGCCGAGAGGCTCAACGAGACGCCGTCCAGCGCCGTGACCGTGGTGCCGGCGGCGCCGTACGTCTTGCGGACGCCCACCAACTGCAGCGCCTCGGAAACCCGCACGGGGTCTGGGTCAGGCCCTGGACCAGGCATGGCACGCCTCCTGAATCATCATTCGCCGAATTCATATTCACCGAGTGTCGGTTCAGTATGTCGACGGCGGTCGAGGCGGTCAAGCGGCTTCCACGGGCGGGCGCGGCACCGCGATGGCCGCGAGCACGACGTCGCGCGGCACGGGAACCAGGCCTTGAAGAGGACACCGCGGCTGCCCCTACGGCTCGGCGTCGATGCCGATCACCGCGTACGCCTGCACCCGGCGAGCGCCGCGGCCTGCTGCCCGGCGCAGTGCGTCATGCCGACGACCACCGCGTCGGGCCATCGGGGTGCGGCCCGGCGCCCCGGCAGGATCGGCGCCGGCGGACGTCCCCGCTCGGCCGGGGCGGACCGGACACAGTGGTGGACCGCGGCGAACCGCGGCACTCGTCACACTGCTTTGATGCCGCTGCCACCGGAGTCGACTGCGGTGCGGCGCCCGGCGGGGCCCGCCAGCCCGTAGAGCAGGAGGTCGGTGAGCGTGTCCACGACCTCGTCGTCGCTCACCTTCGGGCCCTGGGGGTCGGCCGTCAACAACGAGTAGCCCAGGGTGGACAGCATCGCGCCCATCGCCGCCGCCACCAGCTCCGGCTCGCCGGGCAGGTCACGGTTCTGCCGGCGGAGATGCTCCAGATGCTCGCAGAGCATCCGGGTGTCCTGGACGAGGCGCCGCCAGGGTTCCCCGGAACCGGGCTCGGTCGCCGCCGACGACTGGTAGAGCGCCACCATCACCGGCAGATGGTCGCGGAACACCTGCCACGCCACCGCGATGTGCGCGTGCAGCTGGTCCCGGTCGGTGAGGTCGTGGTCGGAATGATCCTCGCCGCTCATCGCCCTGCCCGCCTGCTCGCGCATCTCCCCCAACAAGGCCTGAAGCAGCTCTTCCTTGTTGGTGAAGTGGTCGTAGAACGAACCGGTCGCTCGTCCGGCGGCGGCCGCGATATCGCTGATCTTGGTGTTCAGGTATCCGCGGGTGGCGAACAGCGTGCAGGCCGCTTCCTTCAGCGCGGCCTCCGTTTCAGCCGCCCGCTGTTTGCGAATGCCCACCGTCCACCTCCTCGGGCACTCAGCATACTGAATCTCGATTCACCGTCGCGTGGGCGGACCGACGTCCCGGCCGCCTAACCCCCGCGGTGACCTCCGCCCACCCCTCCAGGTGGGCGGAGCGGCGGTCACCGTGCGGCCCGCCTGCGGAGCCGGGCCGGTGGGAGCGGCAGGGCGCGCCGGTCGACCTTGCCGTTCGCGGTCGCGGGCAGCTCGGGCAGGGCCACGTAGCGCAGCGGCACCATGTAGTCGGGCAGCTGCCCGGCCATGAAGGCGCGCAGGGCCGCTTCGGTCGTCGCCCCCGGGTCCGCGTCGCGTTCGGCCACCACGTACGCCACCAGCGTCGCGGCGGCGCCCAGGTCGTCGCGCAGCACTACGACGCTGTTGGCGACGAGCGGATGGCCGTTGAGCACGGACTCGATCTCGCCCAGCTCGACCCGCTGCCCGCGGATCTTCACCTGCGTGTCGATGCGCCCGGCGTAGTGCAGGTGTCCTTCCGGCGACCACCAGGCGAGGTCGCCGGTGCGGTACACCCGCTGCGGGCGGCCCGCGACGTCCACCTCGACGAACCGCTCCGCGGTCAGGTCCGCTCGCCCGGCGTACCCACGGGCCAGGCAGTCGCCGCCCAGGACCAGTTCCCCGCGCCGGCCCAGCGGCGCGAGCCGGCCGCGCTCGTCGAGGACGTACGCGGCGACGTTCGTGATCGGCCGGCCGATGGGCACGGTGTCGTCCGGTTCGGGGCGGCGGCACGGCCAGGCGGTCACGTCGATGGCGGCCTCGGTGGGCCCGTACAGGTTGTGCACCTCGACCTGCGGCAGGGTGGCGGTGAGCTTGTTGACCAGCTTCGGCGACAGCGCCTCCCCGCTGCAGATCACCCGGCGCAGGGCGGTGCACCGAGCCAGGCCGGCCTCCTCGACGAACAGGGCCAGCATCGACGGCACGAAGTGCAGGGTGGTCACCGCCTCGCGGGCGACGACGTCGGCGAGCTCCTGCGGGTCGCGGTGCGCCTGGGGCTCGGCCGTGACCAGCGTCGCGCCGGTCATGAACGCCCACAACAGCTCCCACACCGACACGTCGAAGGTGTACGGCGTCTTCTGCAGCACCACGTCGCCGGGGCCGATGCGGTACTCGTCCTGCATCCACACCAGCCGGTTGGCCAGCGACAGATGCGTCATCTGCACGCCCTTGGGCGCTCCGGTGGAACCCGAGGTGAAGATGACGTACGACAGACCCCGCACCACCTCCTGGGGTGCCTCGTAGTCGCGCCAGTCGAGCGGCGCGGCGCTCAGGTCCCCGCCCGAGAGCGGCCGCACGGCGACGTCCGGTTCGCCACCGCAGGTCAGCGCCTGCCGTCCCGCGTCGTCGGCCAGCACCAGCGCCGCGCCCGCCGTCCGCAGCATCCGGTCCAGCCGGGCGCGCGGATGGGACGCATCGAGCGGCAGGTACGCCCCGCCGGCCAGCAGGATGCCGAGCACGGCGACCACCATCTCCGGGCTGCGCTCGGTGCACAGCCCGACCACGGTGCCGGGTCCCACGTCCTGCGCCCGCAGCCGCCCGGCCAACGCCGCCGCCTCGTCCAGAAGCTCGCGGTAGGTCCGGTCCCGCCCGCCGCCGCGCAACGCGACGGCGTCCGGCATGAGCCGCGCCTGACGGCAGATCGTCTCGTGCACGGGTGTGCGCGGCGCGATGCCCGGCGCGGGGTTGAAGCCGAGCAGCGTCTTGCGCTCCACCGGACCGACGAGCTCGGCCTCGCGCACCGGCCGGTCCGGATGGGCGGCGAGCCAGGCGTGCAGGGTGTCCAGGCGCTCCTGCAGGTGCACGGGATCGCCGTGGTGCCGGGCGAAGCAGACCGGAGTCCCGCCCACGGCCGCCCGCGTGACGGCTTCGCCCGCCGGAGGCCCGGCGAGCACGACGTCCGCCGCGACGGTGCCCGGCGGCAGGTCGCGCGCCTGCTCGCGTACCCGGGTCAGGGTGTCGTCCGGGCCGACGCGCAGCAGGAGGCCGCCTCGCGGGCCGTGCACCGCGATCGACGTCGCGTCCGAGAGGCGGTGGCAGAGCACCGCCGCCACCGCCGCGGCCAGCTCCGGATCGTCGTGGCCGGTCATGACGTCAACAGCCCGGCGAGCGTGCGGGGCGTGGGGTCGCCGGCCAGCTCGGCCACCGGGATCTGCACCCCGAACCGGCGCCGCACCTGGGTGATCATGCGGATGAACTGCAGCGACTCACCGCCGAGCGCGAAGAAGTTGGTGTCCGGCCCGATGCCGGGGGTGCCGAGCATCCTGCTCCACAGGTCGATGATCTCTCTCACCTTCTCGTCCTCGCCGGCTTCCGCGGGTGGCGGCGCCGGTTCCGCGGGGTCCGCCGCGGGTTCCACCGGCGCGGCGTCGAGCCAGTGCCGGGTCCGGGCGAACGGGTACGTGGGCAGCGCCACCCGCCGGGCGCCGCTCTCGCCGCGCACGGCGGCCCAGTCCACCGCCACGCCGGCGGTCCACAGCCCGCCGACTCCGGCGAGCACGTCACCGGACTGCGCCCCCGGCCGGGGTTGCAGGGCGAACCCGGGCACCGACCGGCCCTGCGGCGTCTGCCGGGCCAGGCCGGTGAGCGTGGTGCCGGGCCCGACCTCGACCAGGACCGGGTCGCTCAGGCCCAGCGCGGTCAGCAGCGCGTCGTGGAAGCGCACCGGGCTGCGCAGTTGCGCGGCCCAGTAGCCCGCGGCGCGGGTTCGTCCCTTGCCGAGCAGCTCGCCGTCGAGGCTGCTGACCACCGGGATGCCGCGGGGTCGCTGGGCGATGCGGTCCGCCTCGGCGCCGAGCAGCCGGGCGGCGCCGGCCATCATCCGCGAGTGGAAGGCCCGCCGGGCGGGCAGCGCGCGGCAGGTCACGCCGGCCGCCGCCAGCCGTTCCCGCAGGACGGCGAGCTGCGCCACCGGCCCGGCCAGCACGGTGGAGCCGGGGCCGTTGTGCGCGGCCAGGTCGAGGTCGTCCAGGCCGGTCAGGTGCGCCGCGACGGTGGACGGCGCCGCGAGCACGGCCAGCATGCCGCCCTCGGGGGCGGCCTGCATCAGCGCGCCGCGGGTCGCCACCAGGCGCAGCATGTCGTCGGCCGCCAGCTCCCCGGCCAGTGCCGCGGCCGCGAACTCGCCGACCGAGTGCCCGACGAGCGCCGCCGGGCGGACGCCCCAGGAGGTCAGCAGCCGGCCGAGGGCGAGCTCGTGCAGCGCCAGCGCCGGCTGGGTGACGTCGGTGCGGTGCACGACCCCGCCGGGGTCGGCACCGACCAGCACGTCACGCAGGTCGAGCCGCAGGACCGGGGCCAGCAGGTCCGCACCGTGGTCGAGGTCGGCGCGGAACGACGGGTAGCGGTCGTAGAGGTCCCGCGACATGGCGGGGACCTCCGCGCCCTGGCCCGGGAACAGCAACACCACGCTCGGCCGGCGCACCGCCTCGCGGACCGGTGCCCGGCGCAGCCGCGCCAGCGCCGTCGGGATGTCCTGGGCCGCGACCGCGAGCCGGTACGGGAAGTGCCGCCGGTACGCCTGCGAGGTCAGCGCGACGTCACCGACGGCCAGGTCCGGCCGCTGCCGCAGGTGTTCGCTCCACTGATCGGCGGCGTCGCGGACAGCCTCCGGGCTGCGCGCGGACAGCACGATCAGCTCGGCCTGCCCACCGGTGGCGGGCGGGGCCGGCACGGCCACCGGGTCGGCCTCCTCCAGCACCACGTGGGCGTTGGTGCCGCCCAGCCCGAACGAGCTCACTCCGGCCCGCCGGGGTCCGCCGGCGCCGTCCCACCGCCGGGCCACACTGTCCACGGTGAACGGCGTCGACCCGTCGAGCAGCTCGGGACGGGCCTGCTTGAGGCCGGCCAGCGGGGGTATCTGCCGATAGTGCAGGGCCAGCGCGGCCTTGATGAGGGCGGTGACGCCGGCGGCGGCGTCGAGGTGGCCGACGTTGGCCTTGACCGACCCGAGCGAGCAGGGCCGGGCGCCGCGGCGGAACACCTCGGTCAGCGCGGAGAGCTCGATCGCGTCGCCCACCTCGGTCGCGGTGCCGTGGGCCTCGAGGTAGCCGACCGTCGCCGGGTCCACGCCCGCGGCGGCGTACGCGCGCTGCAGGACGTCGACCTGCCCGGCGATGCCGGGTGCGGTGTAGCCGACCTTCATGCCCCCGTCGTTGTTCACCGCCGACCCCTTGATCAGGGCGTACACGGTGTCGGAGTCCCGGCGGGCGTCCTCGGCGCGCTTGAGGACCACCATGGCCACGCCGTTGCCGGGGACCGTCCCGTTGGCCGAGGCGTCGAACGGCCGGCACGCGCCGTCCGGCGACATGATTCCCTTGGCCTCGTAGTGGTAGCCGGCCTGCTGCGGCACCGCCACGCAGGCCCCGCCGGCGAGCGCGACGTCCGCGTCGCCGTTGCGCAGGCTCTGGGCCGCCAGGTGGACCGCCACCAGCGACGTCGAGCAGGCGGTCTGCACCGTGACCGCGGGACCGCCCAGGTTCAGCCGGTACGCGATCTTCGTGGCCAGGTGGTCCTTCTCGTTGCCGAGCACCACCGCCAGCAGACCCTGGGTGTCGACCAGGCCCGGGCGGGCGAACACGTGGCGCAGCGCGTAGTAGTTGAACCCCGCCCCGGCGAACACGCCGACCCGGCCGAAGGGCTGGTCGGTGGCGAGTCCCGCGGACTCCAGGGCGGCCCATGCCGTCTGCATCAGCAGCCGGTGCTGGGGATCCA
Organism: Couchioplanes azureus; assembly: GCF_014648355.1. Classification (GTDB taxonomy): domain Bacteria; phylum Actinomycetota; class Actinomycetes; order Mycobacteriales; family Micromonosporaceae; genus Actinoplanes; species Actinoplanes azureus. The sequence goes on along the minus strand of NZ_BMQY01000008.1, from coordinate 220,276 downwards.
TGATCTCGGCGTCGCGCGGCGTGATGCCGAAGAAGGCGGCGTCGAACAGCTCCGGGTCGGCCAGCACCCCCCGCGCCGGTACGTACGCCGGGTCGTCGAGCTGGTCCGGGCTCACGCCCGCGGCCAGCAGCTCGCCGCGGGTCAGCTCGCTGACGGTGATCCGCCCGGCGGCGACGTGGGACCAGAGCTCCCCGACGTCGGCGGCGCCGGGGAACCGGCCCGCCATGCCTACGATCGCGATGTCGCCGTTCATTTCGCGCCCACTCCTGTGATCTGTGCGTGCAGATGCCCGGCCAGCGTCTGGACCGTCGGGAACCGGTAGAGGTCGGTCAGCGCAACGGCCCGGCCCAGCCGCTCCTGCAGCAGCCGGCGCACGATCGCCAGCCGCAGCGAGTCCCCGCCGACGTCGAAGAACGTCTCGTCGACGTCGAAGTCGCCGGTGCCCAGCGCCTCGATCCAGGCCTCGGTCACCGTCTCCTCGAGCTCGGCCGGCGACGCGGCACCCCGCGCGGGAACCGGCGCCGGCTTCCCTTCCGGCGGGGTCTCGACCAGCGCACCCAGGGCCCGGAGGTCCACCTTGCCGTTGCGGTCGAGCGGGAACTCGGCCACGGTCACCCACTGCTGCGGCCGGGCGTACGGGGCCAGCTCGCCCTCCACGGCGCGGCGCACCTCGGCCGGGTCCACGCCGCCCGGCGCCGGCTTGAGCGCCGCGCACAGGCGCAGGCCCGTCGCCGCGTCGCCGGTGGTGAACACCACCGCGTCCTGCACCCCGGCCTGCGAGCGCAGCCTGCGCTCCACGTCGACCAGCTCCACCCGGTGCCCGGCGATCTTCACCTGGCGGTCGTTGCGGCCGAGGAAGCGCAGCTGCCCGTCCGCGCCCCAGCGCACCAGGTCCCCGGTGCGGTACAGGCGCTGCCCCAGGCCGGGGTGCCGGACGAACGACGCCTCCGTGCGTGCGGGATCGGCGAGGTAGCCGTCGGCGAGCCCGGTGCCCGCCGCCTGCAGCTCACCGATCGCACCCGGCGGGACGAGGCGCCCGGCCGGGTCGACGACGTACAGGCCGGTTCCGTGCACCGCCGCGCCGATCGGCAGCGGGTCCGGGGTCGCGTCGGCGTGCTCCATCGAGTACGTCGTGGTGAACGTGGTGTTCTCGGTGGGGCCGTAGCCGTTGGTGACCCGCAGTCCCGGGCAGGCCCGCAGCACGCGGCGGACGTGCGCCGCGGAGACCACGCCGCCGCCGGTGAACAGCTGCCGCAGCCCGACGAACGCGTCCGGGCGGTGGTCGGCGACCAGGTGGAAGACGCCCGAGGTGAGCCAGGCGTGGGTGATCCCGGCGGTGCGCAGGAACCCGGCCAGGGCGCTCGGCGTCGGCTCCCCGGGCGGGAACACCGCCACGGTGTCGCCGCCGGCCAGCGGCACCAGCAGCTCCAGCGTGGACGCGTCGAACGCCAGCGGGGACAGCCGCATCATCCGCCGGCCCGCCGGCCCGCCGGCGAACATCCGCGGGTCGTCGGCCAGGCGCAGCACCGCGCGGTGCGGCACCACCACGCCCTTGGGCACCCCGGTCGAGCCGGAGGTGAAGGAGACGTACGCGGTCCGCGCCGGGTCGGCCGGGGCCGGCTTGACCGAGCCGTCCTCCACCCGCGGCGGCGCATCGAGGTCGGCCAGGGCACAGTCGGCCGCGCCCGCGAACTCGGGGCCGGGCGCGCCGTCGCCGAGCCGGGCCCGCGGCGCGACGGCCGCGGCCACCTGCGAGCGCCACTCGGCGGTGGCCTGCCGGTCGACCGCGACGAAGTGCGCGCCCAGCCGCAGCACGCCCAGCACCGCGACGGCCTCGGCGGCCGAGCGCGGCACCTGGAGGACGACCGCGTCGCCGGCGCGGACGCCGTGCCCGTGCAGCAGCCGCGACTGCTCGACGGCGTAGTCGTGCAGCTCCCGGTAGGTCAGGGTGCGCCCGGCGTGCGCGTCGACCAGCGCGATCCGCTCGCCGGCGAGCTCCGCGTGCGCCGCGAACCGGCTCCACAGGTCGTCGGCGGTGTCGTGCTCCCCTCCCGCGCCCAGCTCCCCCAGCCGGGCGCGCTGGGCCGCCGACAGGGTGGTGACCTCGCGCAGGGCCGCGTCCGGGCGGGCGGCGAGCTCCAGCACCGCCGCCTGGAACGACTCGGCCAGTTCCCCCGCGTCGGCGGCGGTCAGCGCCGAGGTCGCGTACTCCAGCGCGAACCGCGGCCGGTCCGACCAGGACTGCAGGTAGAGCAGCGCGTCGAACACCGCGCCGTGGCAGTGTCCCTCGTGCACCCGCCAGGTCCCGTCGCCCGCGGACAGCTCGTCGGGCACCAGTTCGTGGTGGGCGGCGAAGCCGATCTGCGCGAGCGGGTTGCGGCCCGCGTCGGCGGCGACGCCCAGCCCGGAGACCACCCGGTCGAACGGCAGGTCGGCGTCCGCGACCGCCTCGGCCAGCGCCGCGGCGGTGCCCCGGACGTAGTCGCGCACGGCGAGGTCGTCGGCCGCGGCGCAGCGCACCGGCACGACCCGGGTGCACAGGCCCACGACGGCGTCCATGCCCGCCTCGAACCGGCCCGCCGCCGGCACGCCGAGCACCAGGTCGGTCAGGCCCGCGCGGCGGGCGGCGGCCAGCGCCCACGCCGCCATGGCCACCGACGTCACCGTCACCCGGCAGTGCCGGGCCAGCTCCGTGGCGGCCCGGGCCGCCGCCGCGCCGAGGCGGAACGGCAGGCGCGCGCCGCGGCCGTCGGCCTCGACGAGCGGGGGCAGGTCGGTGGGCAGGGTCACCGTGTGGGGCGCGCCGTCCAGCCGGGCCCCGACCCGGGTCAGCGCGGCGTCCAGGGCCCCGGACGCCTCGACCGCGGCGAGCCGGGTGCCGCCCCAGTCCGGCGACGGTGCGGCGGCGCCGGTCGGGAACTCTCCGGCGTACCGCCCGGTGAACTCGCGGGCGAGCACGCCGATGCTCCAGCCGTCGGCGAGCGTGTGGTGCACCAGCATGGTGAGCAGGTCCCGCCCGCCGCAGCGGGTCAGCACGAACACGACCGGCGGCTGGGCGAACGGGCGCAGCAGCTCGGCGGCGGTCCGGCCGTACAGCTGGTGCACGGTGCGGACCGCGTCGTCGCCACCGGGCAGGCTCTGGTGGAGCAGCCGCGGCTCGTACGGCGCGGGCAGCACGATCCGGGCCTGCCGCGGATCGCGGACGAACATGGTGCGCAGCGACTCGTGCCGGGTCGTCAGCTCCCGCAGCACCGACCGGGTCCGGGCGGCGTCGAGCGGCCCGGGCGCCTCCAGCGTGAACATCAGGTGGTACGGCGCGTCCCGGCCGAGCAGGTGGGCGGCCAGCATGGACCGCTGGCCCGGCAGCAGCTCCCGCTCCACCGGCCCCGGGGCGCCGGCCGGGGGCGCCGTGTCGACGTAGCCGACGGCGGTGGCCAGGGCCTGCGCCAGCGGCAGCGCCGACAGCAGCCGGGCGCTGTCCACGTGCGCGCGCAGCTCGCGCTGGCCCAGCGACACCAGCGTGATGGCCTGCAGCGAGGTGCCGCCCAGGCCGACGAACGACTCGGTGCCCGCCGCGCCCCGCAGGTGCTCGGGCGCGAGGCCCAGCACCCGCGCGGCGAGCGGCGTCCAGGCGTCGAGGTCGGGGGCGGCGGTCACACGGTCTCCTCGATCGGCTTGTCCGCCGGCACCTGGCCCGCGATGTCGCGCAGGTCGGCGAAGCGGGGGTTCTCCAGGACGTGGCCGAACATCACCGCCAGGTTGAGCTCCTGGCGGATCAGGGTGCTCAGCCGCAGCGCGCTGAGCGAGTGCCCGCCGAGGTCGAAGAAGTCGTCCTCGTCGTCGACCTCGTCGACGCCGAGCACCTCCATCCAGAGCTCTTCGAGCTGGGCCACCCAGGTCCGGTCTTGTACGTCGCTCATCAGTGGTGCCTCTCTGTGTCCAGGTGGGCCGCGGGGGCGTCCAGGTAGTGCCGGGTCGCTTCGAAGGGGTAGGTGGGGGCGGGCAGCCGGCACCGGCCGGTGTCGTGCACGGCGTCCCAGGCGCCGGCGACGCCCAGCTGCCACAGCGCGCCGACGGTGGCCAGCAGGCGGGCGTGCCGGTCGGCCGGCAGCTCGGGCCGGTCCGCGCCCAGGTGCGGGGTGACCTGCGTGCCGACCTCGATCCAGAGCACGTCGAGGTCGGCGGGCGGCGCCGCGGGCGGGCCCGGGTCGGCCGCCTGCGCCTGCCAGTACGCGGGGTCGCCGCACTCCGCGGCGGTCAGGGGCTCGCCGCCGATGTGGACGGGCAGCTCGGCGGGGCCCGGCCGGATCTCGTCCACGGCGGCGCCGCAGATCAGGTCCAGTGCGTCCGCGAGGGGCATGACGCCGGCCACGACCGCGGCGGCGAGCGCGCCGACGCCCGTGCCGGCCACGGCGCGCGGGCTCACGCCCCGGCTGCGCAGCGACTGCGCCAGGCCGGCGCAGGCCAGCAGCCGGGTGCAGCGCTCTCGGACGGCGGCGCCGAGGTCACGGTCGCGCAGCCGCGCCACGCCCTCGTCGACGATCCGGCGGTACACCGGGTCGGCGTCGTAGTTCGGCCGGTTGCCGGTCAGCTCGCCGGCCCCGGTGAGGTGGAACGCCACACCGCGCGAGCGCGCCGTCGCGTCCGTCCGCCGGACCTGCGCCGGCGAGCCGTGCGGGCCGGTCAGGAACGCGGCCCGCCAGGGCAGCTCGGCCCGGCCGGTACGCAGCGTGTACGCGACGTCGGCCAGCTCGCCGGGAACCGTCGCGGCCACGAACGCCGTGGCCCGGTCCAGGCTCCGCTGCGCCGCCGCGGTGGTCCTGGCGGAGACCAGGACCAGCTCGGTGACGTGACGGCGGGGCCGCGGCCGGGCGGACGGCGCCTCCTCCAGCACGACGTGGGCGTTGGTCCCGCCGATGCCGAAGGCGCTCACCCCCGCCCGGCGGACGCCGTCGACCGGCGTCCAGGGCCGGGACGAGGTCGGCAGCTCGAACGCCGGCCCGTCCCGCGTGATCGCCGGGTTGGGCGTGTTCAGGTGGGCGATCGGCGGGATGGTGCGGTGCCGCAGCGCGAGGACCGTCTTGACGAGACCGATGACCCCGGCGGCGGTGTCCAGGTGCCCGACGACCGACTTGACCGCGCCGAGCGCGCACGGCGCCCGGCCGGGCCGGCCGGTGCCGAACACCTGCCGCAGCGCGGCGACCTCGATCGGGTCGCCGAGCGCGGTGCCGGTGCCGTGGGTCTCGATCAGGCCGACGGTGTCCGGATCGACGCCCGCCACGCCGAGCGCGGCCGAGATCACCGCGGCCTGGCCGGTGGGGCCGGGTGCGGTGAAGCCGGCCTTGCGGGAGCCGTCGTTGTTGACCGCGGAACCGCGGATCACCGCGTGCACGGTGTCCCCGTCGCGCAGCGCGTCCTCGAGCCGCTTGAGCACCACGATGCCGGCGCCGTCGCCGGGCACGGTGCCGTCGGCGGCCGCGTCGAAGGCCCGGCACCGGCCGTCGGCGGAGAAGATCCCGCCGGGCTCGTGCACGTGGCCGCGCCGGGTCGGCGGGGCCACCGTGGCGGCCCCGGCCAGCGCGACGTCCGCGTCGTAGGTCAGCAGCGCCTGCGCCGCGGCGTGCACCGCCACCAGCGAGGTCGAGCACGCGGTCTGCACGGTCATGGCGGGACCCTGCAGGTTCAGCTTGTACGCGATCCGCGTACCCGCGAAGTCCTTGTCGCTGCCGATGATCAGTTGCAGGCCGCCGGCGGCCTCGACCGCGCGCTCGTTGGGCCACACGTTGTCGAGCAGGTAGACGTTCAGGCCGGTGCCGACGTACACCCCGATGCGGTTGCCGTCGGCGGCGACCGGCGGATAGCCGGCATGTTCCAGCGCGGCCCAGGCGCACTCCAGCAGGATCCGCTGCTGGGGGTCCATCAGCGCGCTGTCCGACGGCGAGTAGCCGAACAGCCGGTGGTCGAAGCAGCCGGCGTCGCGCAGCACCGCGCGGGCGGGCACGAAGTGCGGGTGCTCCACCAGCTCCTTGGCCACACCCCAGCCGGTGAGCTGCTCCGGCGTGAAGAAGCTGACCGCGTCGATGCCGGTCACCACGTGCCGCCAGAACAGGTCGAGGTCGCGCTCGGCGCCGGGGACCCGGATCGCCATCCCGACCACCGCCACCGCGGCGCCGTCGTCGAGCTCAGCCACGTCCGCCCCCGATCCCGCGGCGCCGGTCGGCGAGCCGGGCGCTTCCCCGGCGGCGCTGCGCGGCCTGCGGGTCGGCGACCACGGGGGTCCTCCGCTGCAGGTGGGCCGCGCAACCGGCCACGGTCCCGGCGCGGAACAGGTCCGTCACGCTGACCTCCAAGCCCTCCTCCGCCAGCCGCTGTTGCAGCACGATCAGGGCGAAGCTGTGGCCACCCAGGTCGAAGAAGTTGTCGTGCAGCCCGACGTCGGCGCGCGCGAGCACCTCGCTCCAGCAGGCGCGGATGCGCTCCTCGACGCCGGTGCCGGCGGCCACCCGCCGCCCGGCCGCGGGCACCACGGCGGTCCGCGCGGCCCGGCTCCCGGCCAGCAGACGGGCGGTGTCCACCTTGCCGTGCGCGGTCAGCGGGATCGCGTCGACCGTCAAGATCTTCGACGGCACCATGTACGCCGGCAGCGTCGACCGCACGTACCCGCGCAGCTCCCGTTCGGCGTCCGGCCCGAGCGCGCCGGCGACGAACGCGACCAGCTCGTCGTCCTCGGCGGCCACGGCGCAGGACTGCACCGACGGGTGGGCCAGGAACGCGCCCTCGACCTCGGCGCACTCGACGCGGTAGCCGCGCAGCTGCACCTGGGTGTCGTTGCGACCGAGGTAGACCAGCTCGCCGTCGGTGCCCCACTTGACCACGTCGCCGGTCTTGTACATGCGGCCCCGCCCGTACGGGTCGGGCAGGAAGCGCGCGCCGGTCAGCTCCGGGTCGTCCACGTAGCCGTGCGCGACGAGCACGCCGCCGCAGTACAGCTCGCCCGGCACATTGAGCCCGGCCGGCTGCAGGTCGTCGTCGAGCACGTAGCAGCGCCCCGACGGCAGGGGCACGCCGACGTTGCCCTCCTTGACCCGGGCCAGGCCGGCGGTGGGCGCCTGGTGGATCGTGACGTGGATGGTGCCCTCGGTGATGCCGTACATGTTGACGAACACCGCGCGCAGCCCCGGCGCGCCGGAGACCAGCGCCGCGAGCCGCGACCAGCTCAGCGCCTCGCCGCCGAGGACGACGTAGCGGATGGTGGAGACCTCGTCCGGGCCCAGCAGCCGCAGGTACGGCGGCAGCAGCCGGTAGAGCGCGCCCGGGGTCTGGAACACCACCGTGACGGCCTCCCGGCGCACCAGCGCGGCCAGCCGCTGGCGGTCCACCAGGTCGGCCTGGTCGGCGATGACCAGCCGGGCGCCGGTGGTCAGCGCGCCCCACATCTCCCACACCGAGGCGTCGAAGGAGAACGAGCTCGCGGCCAGCCAGACGTCGTCGCCGGTGACCTCCAGCCCTGCCGGGGTGGGGGTGTTCAGGGCGTTCAGGCCGCCGTGGCCGACCATGACGCCCTTGGGCACGCCGGTCGAGCCGGAGGTGTAGATGATGTACGCCTGCTCCCCCGGCCCGGGATACCGCTCGGCGACCACGGACCGGCCGTCGAGGGAGTGCGCGTCGGCGAGCCGGATGTCCCGGCCGTCGGCGAGCCGCTCGGCCAGCTCGGCCGTACCGCACTCCACCAGCATGAGTGGCGGGCGGGCGCTCGCGGTGATCAGCTCCAGCCGGTGCTGCGGGTACTCCGGGTCCAGCGGCACGTAGACGCCGCCGAGCTTCCACACGCCCAGGATCGCCGCGATGATCGCGGGTGAGCGGCGCAGCAGCAGCCCGACGCGGTCACCCGGGCGTACCCCGCGGTCGGCCAGGCCCGCCGCGATGCGCCCGGCCCACCGGTCGAGCTCGGCGTAGGTCACGTCCACGTCCCGGTGGCGCACCGCGACCGCGTCCGGGTTCCGCGCCACGTGTGCGGCGAACCGGCGCAGCACCGACGGGTGGTCGACCGGCTCCTCCGCGACGGGCGGGTTCAGGCCGACGGTCAGCCGCAGCCGCTCCGCCTCGTCCACCATGGACGGCTCGGCGCCGGGCGCGTCGACGACCGACCGCAGGAAGGTGAGGTAGTGCCGGAGCAGGGTCGCGACGGTGTCCGCGGTGAAAAGCTCCGTGCTGTACTCGGCGCGCAGGAACGGCACGCCGGTGGACACGTCGAGGGTGAGGCCGAGGTCGAACTTGGTGACGTCGATCTCGACGTCCACCTCGGTCAGCTTCAGCGCGTCGAACTCGGGAAACTCGAACGGGAAGTTCTGCACGGTCAGCGAGGTCTGGAACAGCGGCGCATGGCTGAGCTCCCGCTCACCCGCGCATGCCTGGACGATCCGCTCGAACGGCACGTCCTGGTGGGCGAACGCCGCCATACTGCTCCGGCGGGCGCGCTCCACCAGCTCGGCGAAGCCCGGCCCGCCGGACAGGTCGAGGCGGATCGGCAGGGTGTTGACCAGGCAGCCGACGATGCGTTCCTCCGCCTCGTCCATCCGGTTGGCGACGGGCACGCCGATCACCACCTCGTCCTGGCGGGCGTACCGGGACAGCACCGAGGCGTACGCCGCGAGCGCCACCGCGAACAGCGTCGCGCCGCGGGACCTGGCCCAGGCGCTCAGCCGCTCGACCAGCTCGGGATCGATCGGGTGGCGCAGCACCGCGCCCCGGGCGCTGAGCACGCCGGGCCGCGGGAAGTCGGTGGGCAGCGCCAGCCGGGGCGCGTCACGCAGGGTTGCGCGCCAGAAGTCCAGGCCGGAGCCGTCCCGCTCCCAGTCCTCGCGCTGCCGCCCGGCGTACGCGAGATAGGACTCCGCGGCCTCGGCGACCCGGTCCGGGGCGTTGTACTCGTCCGCCAGGTCCCGCAGCAGCAGGCCCACCGACCAGCCGTCGCACGCGATGTGGTGCACCAGCACGGCCAGCGTGTGCTCGTCCGGCCCCCAGGAGCGCAGGAAGGCGCGCAGCACCGGGCCGTCGTCGAGCGAGAAGGGCCGGCGGGCCTGCTCGGCGACCAGGGCGCGCAGGTACGCCTCCTGGGTGTCCCGGTCGGCCCAGTCGCCCTGCTGCACGTCGATGTCCACCAGCGGGTCGGGCGAGACCCGCTGCGTGAGCACGCCGTCGTCCAGGCTGAAGGTGGTGCGCAGCGCGTCGTGCCGGGCGACGACGCGGGTCAGCGCCCGGCTGAGCGCGCCGGGCCGCAGCGTGCCGTGCAGGTGCACCGCGAAGGCCACCACGTAGGCGGGGTTGCCGGGCTGGAGCCGGTTGAGGAAGTAGAAGCGTTCCTGAGCGAACGAAGCACGACCGGTACGAACCATGTCTGGATCCTGGCCGCCGGGACGTCCCGCCCGGCAGAGAGCACTCACCCACCCGGCCAGGGAAATCCTCCCGGTCGCGGGGCCGACACCGCGGTATCCGGGCCCGGGCACGACGCTGCCCCGGTCCGGCGGGTCGACCGCCGGACCGGGGCAGGCCCGGTGTCCCTAGTATTCGCCGCGCCCGAAGGCGGCCAGCTCCGCGGAGTGCCCCGGGTTGCTGACATAGGTCGCCCCGATCGGGGCGGTCACCCGGCACCACATGTCCAGCCGCCCGACGTCGATGCCGGCCGCGGCGGCCAGGGCGTCGCGCCGGCGCAGCATCTCCGCCCGGTCCAGGCCCTCGAGCACGTAGTCCACGGCGTCGAAGCAGGGATCGCCGGCGCAGGCCATCGGGTCGATGGCCACCAGGCCCTTGGCGCCGCCGCCGAGCACGTTGCCCAGGTGGAGGTCGCCGTGGAGCAGCACGGTGTCGCAGGGGGTCGCGAACAGCTCCTCACGCAGCCGTTTCGACTCCGTCAGCTCGGCGCCGCGCCGGGTCGCCGAGTTGAACAGCACGTCGATCCAGTCGGCGAGCTGCCTCGGCGCGCTTTCCGGATCGCCGGCCGCGTGCAGGTCGGTGAGGAAGGCGGCGTACTCGGCCGGGGACGGCGGCACGGGCATCTTCTCGACCAGCGTGCCGGGGTGGATCGCCTCCAGCAGCACCGCGCCTTTGGCGGCGGCCAGCACCGCCGGCACCCGGCCGCTGGGGGCGAACTGCCGCAGCATGTCCACCTCCTCGCGGACGGCGTAGCTGTCCGGGGACAGCTTCAGGACCGCGTCGCCCAGCGGGCCGTGGCAGGTGAGGACCACCGACGAGTTCCCGGACTTGAGCTGGTCCTTCAGGTCCAGCTCCCAGTGGGCGGCGAGCTCGTCGAGCCGCTGCGGCAGCGTGCCCACCCAGCGGTGCGCCGCCCTGCCGAACCGCGGCTCCAGCCGGCGCGCGGTCGCTTCCAGGTCCAGGGTCATGCGGCACCTACCCGCTGGCGGGTCACCGGGCCGTGGTGCGCGACCAGCGGGCCTCCCCCGGGCCGCCCCATCCTGGCCATGCGGACCACCTCGATGGCCTCGAACCGGTCGGAGACGTGCAGCTTGCCGAAGATGGTCGAGATGTGGTTGCTGACCGTCTTCGGGGAGAGGTTGAGCCGCGTCGCGATCGCCGCGTTGCGCAGGCCGGACGCGATCAGCTCCAGCACCTCCCGCTCCCGCGCCGTCAGCTCCGGGTAGAGCTGCTGGTTGCGCGGCTCGCGGCAGAGCTGCCCGATCAGCTGGTCGGCGATCGTGGGCCCGAGGATGACCTCGCCGGTGGCGACGCCCCGGATCGTCCGGACGATGCCGTCGCCCGGGCAGCTCTTGAGCACGTAGCCCCGCGCGCCGGCCCGCATGGCGGCGAAGACCGTCCCCTCGTCCTGGACGGCGGTGAAGACGAGCACCGCGGTCTTCGGCGAGATCCGGGCTATCTCCTGGAACGTCACTCCCAGCTGGACACCGGGCATGTCGACGTCGAGCACGAGCACGTCGGGGCGCAGCTCCGCCGCCGCCTTCATCGCCTCGCGTGCGGTCGCCGCCTCGGCGACCACCGTGACCTCGGCCGGGCAGAGCAGGGCGCGCAGGCCCCTGCGTACCACCGGCTGAGCGTCAGCCAGCACGACCGTCACGGCATCGGGTTGTGCCTCGTCCGTGACTCTCCCCGGGTCTCCGCTCGTCGTGTGAGCCGGTCCCGAGGCCGGGCTAACGCTGACCATTAAAAAACCTCACCCCCGTCCTCACGGCCGCGGTCCTCGCTCTGCGCCAGGCACCGCGGACCTGCCGATCTCCATCGGCGTGAACTTCTCATGATGGTCGCCAGAACAGCACAGAAACGCGGGCGGACAAACGACGCGTCAACCTTCTGACGCATTCCGACTGGTCAATGGGAGTTCGGACGAAACGCTTCGCTCGGCAGGTTAGACGACAGGTCCACAGCGGATCAATAGCGTGAACGGCCGCTTACGCAAAGGCGCACGGCAGGTGGCTGACCTGGGAATACCACAGGGTCCGCCGGATGTCCACGGTGCCCGCTCCCGGGCGACCCGGGAAGTCGTCCTGGCTGGGCGCCGCGCGACGCCCCTGTCGTACCCGGCGCCGCGGACGCGAGAATTGGCCCCGACCGCCCATCACACCAGGACGTGCAAATATGCCCTTGTCGCGATTGATAGACCTATCCACCCGTTTGGTGCCGGCCGATCCGCTGCGCAGGAAATTGATCGCGATTCGGCTCGCCGAGTCGATCGGCAAGGGAGTGTTCCTCAGCGGCAGCGTCGTCTACTTCACGCTCCGCGTCGGACTCGACGCCCGGCAGGTCGGCCTCGGGCTGTCCGCCGCGGGCCTCTCCGCCTTCCTGTCCTCCGTCGTCTTCGGCGTGATCGCCGACCGGGTGGGCGCGCGCAGGCTGCTCGTCATGCTGTTCGCGGCGCTGGCGGTGGGCTTCGGCCTCTACGCCGTGGTGGGCACCGCGCCCCAGTTCTTCGCCCTGGTGGTCGCCGTCGGCTTCCTCGAGTACGGCACCGGCCCGGCCAACGGGGCCGTCGTCGGCACCCTCGTGCCCGCGGAGGAACGGGTCAAGCTCAAGGCCATGATGCGGTCGGTGTTCAACATCGGCTTCAGCATCGGCATCGGCGTGGCCGCCGTCGCCGCGCTCAGCCAGCGGCTGCTCGTGCTGATCCCGCTCACCACCGCCGCCCTGATGGCCGGCGCCGCGGTGCTGGTGACCCGGCTGCCCGACGTGCCGGCGCGTCCGGTCCCGGTGGGCTTCAAGCGCTTCGCCGCGGTCCGCGACCCGCGGTTCCTCGCCGTCATCGCGATCTCCTCGGTGCTGGCCTCGCACGTCACCGTCATCCTGGTCACGATGCCGCTGTGGGCGCTCAACCACACGTCGCTGCCGCACTTCCTGATCCCGCTGCTGCTCGTCTTCAACACCGTGTTCGTCATCCTGTTCCAGGTGCGGGCCAGCCGGGGCGCGGACACCGTGGAAGGCGCCGGCCGGCTCGCCCGGCGCTCGGGCTACTGGCTGGCCGGCGGCTGCCTCGTCATCGCGCTGACCGCGCTCGGCGACGACAAGGTGCTGGCCTGCGTCGCGATCGTCGGCGCCGTACTGATCCTGTCCACGGCGGAGGTGATGCAGGCCGCGTCGGGCTGGGGTCTCGCGTTCGGGCTCGCTCCCGAGCACGCGCAGGGTGAATACCTGGGCGCCTTCGACCTGCACGTGATCACCCAGAACGTCGTCGGCCCGGCCGTGCTGTCCGGACTGGTGATGACCTTCGGCCTCTGGGGCTGGCTGGGCGTCGCCGCCGCCGCGCTGGTCGCGTCCGCGCTGATCATCCCGGCCGCGCGCCGCAGCCAGGTGGCCCTCGCCCCGGAACCCGCCCCAGCCGTCACCCGGTAGGCGCGGACGGCACGGCGACCGGTGCCGGCGCGACCATGCCGCCGGGGACGGCGGTGCGCATCGCCGCCCGCAGCCGGGCCGCCGCGGCCGACGTCGCGCCCAGCGCGTCCAGGGCCAGCAGCGCCGCGCCGAGCGCCGGGGGCGAGTCGGGCACGCTGACCTCCACCCGCGGGGCCTGGCGCCGTACGCCGGCCAGCACCCGCCGGTGCAGCACCGGATGCCGCGCCCGCAGGACCCCGCCGCCCAGGACGAGGGCGTGCGGCGCGTCCAGCAGCCCCAGCCGGGCCGCGGCCACCCGGTGCTGCACCACGACCTCGTGCGCCTGGCGGCGGACCAGCCCGGTCGCCACCGGGTCGCCCGTCGCCGCGACCTCGAACAGCAGCGGCGTCAGCTCCCGGACCCGGACCGCCGCCAGCTCGCCCAGGTGCAGCGCGATGCTCACCTCCTCCACGGTGGCCCGGCCGAAGTACCGGGCGACCGCCGCGGACAGGGCGGTCGGCACGCCCCGGCCGTCCTCGCCCCGGGCGGCCAGGCGCAGCGTGTGGGCCGCCAGGTCGTGGCCACCGCCCCAGTCGCCCGAAATCGGGCCCAGGGCCACGAACCGGGCCGCGCGGCCGTCCGCCGCCCGTCCCACGCAGTTGCTCCCCGCCCCGCAGACCACGGCGACCGCGTCCGGCCGCGACGTGCCCGCGCGCAGCAGCGCGAAGGTGTCGTTGTCCACGACGGTCTGCCGGGTCCACCGCCGGGCCGAGATCGCCTGCCGCAGCCGGAACACCTCGACGGGCAGGTCGGCGCCCGCCAGATAGACGGCGGCCAGGTCGATCACGGCGGCCGGCGCGACGCCCGCCTCGGCACGCACCGTACGGACCAGCTCCGCCAGCAGGTCCACCGCGCCGTCGAGGCCGAGGGTGTGCGGCGAGGTGGCCGGGCCCCGGACGAACCCCAGGATCTCGCCGTCCCCGCTGCCCAGGAGCACGTCGGTCTTGGAGTTGCCGCCGTCCACGGCCAGGTAGTACGCCGTCATCGGGCCCAGGCCAGGTGCCGGGCGCCCGCCGCGAGCAGCCGGTCGGTGAGCGCCTCGGCCCGCTCGTGCTGGGCGACGAGGGGGTGGGCGAGCAGCGCCCGGTACACCCGGGACCGGCCCCCGCGCACGGCCGCGTCGAGGGCGAGTTCCTCGTACGCCGCCACGTGGCCGATCAGTCCGGCCAGGTCCGGCGGCAGCGGGGCGACCGGCAACGGCACCGGCCCGTCGGCGCCGGCCCGGGCCGAGACCTCGACGACCGCATGGTCCGGCAGGAACGGCAGGATGCCCTCGTTGCGCAGGTTGACCGAGTGGACGCCGTCCGGGTCGAGGCCGTGCAGGGCGGCGATCAGGCCCACCGCCGCCTCCGAGTAGAACGCGCCGCCCCGCTCGCCCAGCAGGGCGGGCTTCTCGCGCAGCGCGGGGTCCCGGTACTGCTCCAGCAGGGCCGCCTCGATCTCGGCGACCCGTTCTCCGCGGGTCTGCGCGCCACGGGCCTGCTCGACGTGCCGGTCGTGGGCGTAGAAGTAGCCGAGGTAGTACGACGGCACGCAGCCGAGCGCGGTCAGCACCCCGGTCGGCAGGCCGACCTCCGCGGCCAGCTCCTCGACGTGCGCCGCGAGCAGGCCGGGGAGCCGGTCCACGCCGTCGACGTACGCGGCGCGTTCCCACGTCAGATGGTTGAGGCCGACGTGGTCGAGGACCACCGCGGCCGGGTCGACGCCGAGCATGCGGGCGAACCGGCGCTGGAAGCCGATCGCCACGTTGCACAGCCCGACCGCCCGGTGCCCCTCGTCGAGCAGCGCCCGGGTCACGATGCCGACCGGGTTGGTGAAGTCGACGATCCAGGCGCCCGGCCGGGCCCGGGCCCGGATCCGGGCGGCCACGTCCAGCACCACCGGCACCGTCCGCAGGGCCTTGGCGAGCCCGCCCGCACCGGTGGTCTCCTGGCCCACGCATCCGCACTCCAGCGGGAACGTCTCGTCGCTGATCCGCGCGGCCTGCCCGCCCACCCGCAGCTGGACGACGGCCGCGTCGGCGTCGGTCGCGCCGGCCTCCAGGTCGGTGGTCCAGCTGACCCTGCCCGGGTGGCCGTGGTGGGCGAAGATGCGGGCGGCGAACCGGCCGACGACCTCCAGCCGGTCGGCCGCCGGATCGATCAGGACCAGTTCGGACACCGTCGCACCGAGCCGGGCGAACCCGTCCACCAGCTCCGGCGTGTACGTCGAGCCACCGCCGACGACAGCGATCTTCACCCCTTGACCCCCGTGAGTGTGACGCCCTGGACGAATGCCTTCTGGGCGAGGAAGAACACGACGACGATCGGCACCATGGCCAGCACCGTGGCGGCCGTGACCAGGTTCCAGTCGACGTGATGGACACCGCGGAACGAGGCGAGCCCCAGGGACAGCGTCCAGGAGCTCTCGTTCTCGCTCGTGTAGAGCAGTGGACCGTAGTAGTCGTTCCAGGCGTAGAAGAACTGGAACAGCGCGGCCGCCGCGATGCCCGGCCGGGCCATCGGCAGCACGACCCGTAGCAGGGTGCGCCACTCGCCGCAGCCGTCCACCCGGGCCGCGTCCAGGTACTCGGACGGGATGGTGAGCAGGAACTGCCGCAGGAGGAAGATGCAGAACGCGTCGCCGAAGAGCATGGGAACGATCAGCGGCGCCAGCGAGCCGGTGAGGCCGTACCGGGCCCACATGAGATAGAGCGGGACGGTGACCACTTGCGGCGGCAGCATCATCACGCAGACGACCGCGAGGAACATCGCGTTGCGGCCGCGGAACCGCAGCTTGGCCAGGGCGTACGCCGCCGGCACGCTGGACAGCAGCATCAGTACGGTCGCCGCCGCCGCGTAGATCACGGTGTTGAGCAGGTACCGCGGCAGCGGAGTGACCTCGAAGACCCGGGCGTAGTTCTCGAAGTGCCAGCTGTTCGGCCAGTAGTCACTGGTCAGCGCCTGCTCGCTGGTCATCACGGAGAGCAGCACCAGGTAACCCACCGGGGTCAGGAACATGATCGCGAGCGCGATCGCGATGCTGTGCCGGGCGATCCAGGCGAGCCGGCGCTGCCGCCTCACCCGGCGTCCGGTCACCGGGACCGGCGCGGCGGGTGCCACCGGCGGAGCCGCGAGGGCTGTCATTGGTCCTCCCCGGAGAAGGCCCTGGAACGACGCAGCAGGACGACCGTGACCGCGAACGCCACGACGAACAGGGCGATGGCCATCGCGTTGGCGTAGCCGAGCGCGTGGTACCGGAAGCCGACCGTGTAGAGCCAGAGCGGATAGGTGAAGGTGGAGCCCTCGGGGAAGCCGAAGGACGAGGAGATGCCGCCGCCCGTCACGGCCTGCCCGCTGGCGATCGACCCGGCGACCGCGGCCTGGTCGAAGTACTGCAGGGTGAAGATGACGCCGGTGACGGCGGCGAAGAGGATCACCGGGCGGATGGCCGGCAGCGTGACGTAGCGGAACCGGTGCCAGGCGTTGGCGCCGTCCAGGTCGGCCGCCTCGTAGAGGCTGGCCGGCACGCCGAGCACCGCGGCCAGGAAGATGATCATCAGGTCGCCGATGCCCCACAGGCCGAGCAGCACCAGCGACGGCTTCGACCAGTCCGGCGAGTTGAACCAGAGCGGGCCCTCGATGCCGAGCTGGGCCAGGAAGGTGTTGACCGGCCCGGTACCCGGCTTCAGCAGGTAGACGAACGCGATGGTGGCCGCGACCGGCGGGGCCAGCGCCGGCAGGTAGAAGATCGTCCGGAAGAGGCCGGCGCCCCGCCGGAGCCGGCTGAGCAGCATCGACAGGCCGATCGCGGCGACGATGCGGACCGGGACGAAGACGGCGACCATCCAGAGGGTGTTCCGGATGGACTGCCACAGGTACGGGTCGTCGGCCATCCGCCGGTAGTTCGCCAGACCGGCCCACCGCGGCGCGGTGAGCAGGTCGAACTTGGTGAACGAGAACCAGGCGGCGCTGATCAGCGGGTACAGGAAGAACACCACGATGCCGGCCAGCGCGGGCGCCAGGAAGGACAGGGCGGTCAGGTTGCGCCGGAGCCGCATCCTCAGCCGCCCAGGTTCATCACGCTGTTGATCTGCTTGTCGGCCTCGGCGAGGCCCGCGCCGAGATCGGCGACCTTGCCGGCCTGCCAGGCGGTGGCGAAGGTGGCGAAGGTGTCCTGGTACGCCGGGCCGGACGCCGCCGGGGGCGAGGTGGACGACTGCGGGTGGGCGAAGATGTCCATGAAGGTCCGGAACTCGGGCTCCACCTGCAGCCCCGGGTCACGGGTCGCCCCGGCCGTGGTCGGGATGTTCTTCAGCGCGTTGGACAGCTTCACGATGGTCTTGTCGTCGGTGGTCAGAAACTTGATCAGCTCCCAGGCCGCCTCCGGGTTCCGGGCGTTCTTCGAGATGCCGACGATGTTGCCGGTGACGTAGCCGGCGCCGTACCGGGCCGGGTCGGTGGTGGGGATGGGCGCGACGCCGTACCGAAGGCCGGGCGCCTGGTCCCTGACGAACGCGAGCCGGTACTCGGCGTCGATGTTGATCGCCACCTGGCCCTTCTGGAACGCGTTGTCCGCGCTGAACTCGTCGCCCAGGCCGGCCCGGAACTTCTGCAGGTTGTCGTAGCCGTACCAGTCGACCAGGTCCTTCTGCCAGGTGAGCAGCGTCTTCCAGGCCGGGTCGCCGGCCACCGCCGACCTGCCGTCGGCGGTCAGCCACGTCGCCCCGACGGCCGGGGCGAGGTGCGCGGCCGCGTTCTCGTAGAAGTCGAAGAGCGGGAGGAAGCCGACCGTCTTCAGCGAGCCGTCCGGATTCTTCACGGTCAGCTTCTTGGCGGCGTCGGTGAGCTCCTCGAGGGTCTTCGGCGGTCCGGCGATGCCGGCCTTGGCGAACAGGTCCTTGTTGTAGAACATCCCGTACGCGTCGGCCAGGAACGGCATCGCGCACCGCTTGCCGGCGAACTCGGTGTACTGGCGGGTGGTGGCGTTGAGCTGGTTCAGGTCCACGTTGTCCCGCTTGACGTACGGCGACAGGTCGACCCACGCGCCGGACGAGCAGAACTTGCCGACGATGTCGGTGGAGTAGGAGAGCCCGATGTCGGGGCCGTTGCCGGCGCCGATCGCCTGGGTCATCTTCGAGTCGTCCTGGCCCGCCTTCACGGTGACCTTGATCTTCGGGTGGGTGGCCGTGAACTCCTTGACCACGGCGTCGATCGCGGCGGCCTCGCGCTCGGTGAAGAAGTGCCACAGCTCGACGGTCCCGGAGACCTCGGCGCCGGCGTCGGCGATCTTGTGTTCCTTGGCGACCGGAGTGCAGGCGGCGGTGAGCAACAGGGCCGCGGCCACGACCGCTTTTTGCGCAGCAGGTATCCGTTTGTCCATGTCGGGGGTCCTCTCGGGGGGTGGTGCCGGCGGGCGTCAGGCCTGGTGGTCGCGGATGGAGGCGATCAGCGCCTCGCGGACGGCGGTCAGGCCGGCGTCGAGGGCGCCGAGCAGGACCGCGTCGTCGGAGATGGACGTGACGGCGATGGTGCTCTCCAGCGGCGCCGCGCGGCCGACCGCGCCGGTGACCGTGGTGAGCAGGGCCGGCCCGCCGGCCTGGGCGATCGGGCCGGCGAGGACGACGAGCGGCGGGTCGAGCACGGCGATCACCGCGGCCAGGCCGACCGCGATCCGGTCGGCGAACCGGACCAGGAACTCGCCGGCCTCCGGGCCGGCCGCCGCGGTGGCGACGACCTCGAGCGGGGTACGCCCGGCCACGCCGTGGTCCCGGGCCAGGTCGAGGACGGCCGCGCCGCCGACCAGGTCCTGCAGGTCGACCTTGCGATGGGTGGAGTCGGGCGCGTACAGCGGCATGTACCCGATCTCGCCGGCGCCACCGCGCGCGCCGCGCAGCAGCGTGCCACCGATGTCGATGGCGAGGCCGAGGCCCTCCTCGCCGAGCCAGAGCAGGGCGAAGCCGTCGGCGTCGCGGCCCACCCCGCGGCGGCGCTCGGCCACGGCGGCGAGGTTGACGTCGTTGTCCACGCCGACGCCGGTGCCGAGGGCCGTGGCGATCTCCGGTACCAGGCCGGGGCGGCCGAAGCCGGGGACGTCGACGTGCCGGATCGTCCGGGTCGCGCCGTCGTACGAGCCGGCCACGCCGAGCTGCACGTGGCGCAGGCGCTCGGCCGGCACGCCGGCCCGGCGCCGCAGGTCCGCGACCACGTCGACCAGCGCGGCCTTCGGCTCGGTTTCCAGGAAGTCCACCCGGGACTCGGCGCGGGCCCGGACCTCGCCGCTCAGGTCGCACAGGGCGGCGACCACGGCGGGGGCTCCGGTGCTGCCGACGTCGCGGACGGACACCGCCGCGGCGTAGGCGGCGTCCGGGTCGGCCGAGTAGATCTCGGCGTTAGGCCCGGGCTTGCCGCTGTGGTGGCCGACCACGGTGACCAGGCCGGCGTCGGTGAGCCGGCGCAGCACCTCCGAGATGGTCGGGGTGGAGAGCGCGGTGAGCCGGCGCAGGTCGGCCCGGGTGAGCCGGCCGAGCTCGAGCAGGTGGGCGAGCGCCGCGCTCTCGTTCATCGCGCGCAGCAGCTTGGACGAGCCCGCCAGCCTCGGCACGGCGCCCCCTCGGATGATTGGCAAACAAACTAACAATTGATCCGACCGTAGGACCGCCGTCGATGCGCTGTCAAGACCTTCGTCACGGCACGTGAAGGATCGCGCGCTCGGGCGGCCGCCGGGGCCCTTCAAACCGCCAGCCATCCCTGCATATCGGACTTATCGACGGGTATTGATAAATCACTTTAACTGACCTAGCGTGACCACTCATCGCCACGACGACGGTGGACAGAAAGACCGTCGCCGATGGATACCCCTGTGCGCAGATCCCTCCATCCCCCACCCGAGGAGCGCCATGACCGTCCCCTCCACCCCCCGCAACCGCCGGCGGACCCTCGCGTACGCCCTGGGCGGCCTGCTGCTGCCCGTCGCGGGAATCGCCTACGGCCTCCCACCGGCCGGCGCCGCGACGAGCCTGGAGAACCCGGTGGCCGTCGCCGGGGCCGACCCCGGCAACCCGGCGGCCGTCGCCGGGGCCTCCGTCGGCAACCCGGCGGCCGTCGCCGGGGTCAACCTCGACAACCCGGCGAAGAAGGAGATCGCCATGCAGATCGTGTCCGCCGCCGAGAACTCGTCGCTCGACTGGCGGGACCAGTTCTCCTACATCGAGGACATCGACGACGGGCGCGGCTACACGGCCGGGATCATCGGCTTCTGCTCCGGCACCGGCGACATGCTGGAGCTGGTCGAGCGGTACACCGACGACGAGCCGGGCAACGTGCTGGCGAAATACCTGCCCGCGCTGCGCCGCGTCAACGGCACCGACTCGCACGCCGGCCTCGACCCGCACTTCCCCCGCGACTGGCGGACCGCCGCGGGCGACCCGGCCTTCCGGGACGCGCAGGAGGCCGAGCGGGACCGGGTCTACTTCAACCCCTCCGTCCGCGACGGCAAGTCGGACAAGGTCCGGGCGCTGGGCCAGTTCGCGTACTACGACGCGGCCGTCATGCACGGCTACGAGGGCATGCGCGCGATCCGCAGCCGTGCGCTGCACCGGGCCAAGCCGCCGTCCCAGGGCGGCAGCGAGACCACCTGGCTCAACGCCTTCCTGGACGAGCGGGTGATCGAGATGAAGAAGGAGGAGGCCCACTCGGACACCTCACGGGTGGACACGGCCCAGCGGGTGTTCCTGCGCAACCGCAACTTCGACCTGAACACCCCGCTGGAGTTCTCGATCTACGGCGACCACTACCGGATCGACTGACCCACTCCGTCGCCAACCTCGGCCGCGCCGTGGACCCGCCAGTCCGTCTGCGGGTCGCGGCGCGGCCGCACCGACCCGGCGCCCCGGAGGCCCCCCGAGTCCCTCTGGTTCGGCTTCGCCCCACGGGCCCCGACAGACGTGCCCGCCTGCGCTCCGCACGGCCCCGGTGAGCAGCGACGATGTCAGCGACGCCACACGGCGGCGCCGGAAGGCGGGCGGCGTCGCCGGCGTTGTCGATCGCTGTGACACTTGCCTTCGCCGTCCTCGGCGACTCCATCGCGTACGGGCAGGGCGCGTTGCGTCCCGCCGACACGATCGGCGAGCGCCTGGCCGCTGACCTGACCGCCTCCGGCACTCCCACCGAGGCCCGCGTGTTCGCCGTGCCCGGGGCCGACAGCCGGGGCCTGGCCGCCCAGGCGCACCGGGCCGCGGCATGGGCGCCGGACCTCGCGCTGATCATCATCGGCGCCAACGACCTCACCCACCTCGTCCCCGCACAGCACGCCGCCACGCTCCTCGGCGACGCCGTCCGGACCCTCACGACCGCCGGCGCCGAGGTGGTGGTGGTCCCCGCGCCGGACCTCAGCGTCGTGCCGTGGGTACCCCCGCAGATGCGGATGCTCGTCCGTACCGGCAGCACGCTGCTCCAGCAGCACCAGACCCGCGCGGCGACGGCCGCCGGCGCCCGGATCGCCGACATCGGCGCGGCCGCGTCCGCCGCGTTCGCCGCGGACCCGGCGCTGTTCAGCGCCGACCGGTTCCACCCCTCCAGCGCCGGCTACGCGCTCATCGCCGACGCGCTGGCCCCGACGCTCCGCACGGCCGCCTCGGCCCTGCGCGCCGGAGACGCACGAGCGAGCCGGGCCTAGCCACGCGGAGCCGCGCCCGGTGATCCGGGCCGCCCCGGTCGGGCGAAAGGCTTGAGTACGGCGGTCCGCTGCCGACGTACCGAGGGGAGGATGGGTGATGGCTGGACGACATGCCCGCGCAACGCGCGGTCGCCCCGCGTGGGTCGTCGCTGCCCTGCTCACCCTTCTCTACCTGGGCGGCACCGCCCTGATGCCGGTCAGCTCCGCCGCGTTCACGGCAACCACCACAGGCCCGGCCTCCACCTTCCCCGCGCGCTCCACGTTCGGTCTCACCCAGACCGCGGGATGCCTCAACGACACCGGAACCAGCGGCTGCACTGGCGCCACCGGCATCGTGGGCGGCACGAGCGTGGTGGTGAGCCCCGACGGCAAGCACGTGTACGTCGGCTCGGTGAACGGCGACAGCTCCGGCGTGGCCGCGTTCTCCCGCAACACCACCACCGGCGCCTTGACTCAGTTGGCCAGTCCCCACCGGTGCTACAGCAACGTGGACGTGACGGGCTGCACCACGGTGCAGGGGCTCCTGCTGTCGGTGTACGACCTGGCCATCAGTCCGGACGGCAGGCACGTCTATGCGGTCGCCTTCGGCTCGTCGACGCTCGTCGCCTTCTCGCGCAACGCCACCACCGGCGCGTTGACGCCGCTGAGCGGCACCGCCCGCTGCCTCTACGACAACACCGTCGCCAATCCCGGTGGGTGCACAGCCGCCCGGAAGTTCCTCAACCCCGACGGCGTCATCGTGAGCCCGGACGGTGCCTACGTGTACGTCGCCAGCCACGGATCCGACGCGCTGACCGTCTTGGCACGCAACGCGACCACCGGAGCGCTCACCCAGCCCGCCGACGCCTCCGGCTGCTACACCAACAACAGCACCGCCGGCACCTGCACGCTCGCGCGGGGGATGGACGAGCCGTACTACCTGCGTACGTCTCCGGACGGCACCACCGTGTACGTGGCGGCGTACCGGAGCAACGCCATCGCGATCTTCCAGCGCAACATGAGCACGGGCGTGCTCATGCAGCCCGCCAGCCCGAACGGCTGCGTCTACACCGGCAACGGCAACGCGAACTGCACCCTCGTGAAGGGTCTCTCCGGCGCGTACTTCGTCGGTGTCGCACCCGACGGCGCCACCGTGTACGGCGTGGGCAACACCGGCGGCACCGTCGCCGCCTTCACCCGCAACGCCACCAGCGGTCTCCTGACCCAGTTGGCCAGCCCGAACTCCTGCGTGTACGGCGGCACGATGACCGGGTGCACCACCGCCAGGGCGGTCACGAACCCGGTCGGCATCGCCTTCAGCCCCGACGGGCTGTTCGCCTTCGTGCCCGCCGCGGGCAGCGACGCCGTCGCAGTCTTCCGCCACAACAACGGCACCGGTGTCCTGACGCAGCTGTCCGGCACGAGTGGCTGTGTGGCCCTCACCACGGCCGCCGGGTGCACCGCGGTCCTCGGGATGAGCCTCGGCGGGGCCACCGGGACCGCCGGCATCGCGGTCAGTCCGGACGGCCGCGACGTCTACGTCGCAGGCGGGTCCGCCAACGGCAGCGTCGCCGTCCTCAACCT
The DNA here is from genome assembly GCF_014648355.1 of Couchioplanes azureus. GTDB lineage: Bacteria > Actinomycetota > Actinomycetes > Mycobacteriales > Micromonosporaceae > Actinoplanes > Actinoplanes azureus. The sequence goes on along the minus strand of NZ_BMQY01000008.1, from coordinate 197,164 downwards.
GAGCCACTGACCCCGGCGCCCGGGCGCAGCGGGCGTGTCGCAATCATCCCCGCCGGCTGCCCTGGAACGGTTTCGCACTCCGCACGGCCTCGTTCGGAACACGTCCCGAACAAGGCCGTGACCAGGTCGAACAGTGCCGCAGCCGTCCGGGACAGCCGGTTGTCCTTGTGGCTGCCCACCCCGCATCAGAAACATCGGTGGCGCTTGGCCGGCGAGCCACTCCCCGGCCGGTCAAGGGTCAACCGAGAGATCGGAAGAGAGGATGAAGATCACAATGACCAGGAACCGGAAACCGTTCAGGGCGTTCACCGTGCTCGCGATGACGCTGGGCACGCTCAGCGCCACCTCGGCCGCGCTCGCCTCCCCGGCGGCGCCGAGCCCGACCCCGCAGGAGAAGCAGGTCGGGATGTACGTGGCGGGCTTCGACCCGGACGTCGCCAAGGCCCACGGCTACAAGATCGTGACCTATGCGAACGGCGATCGGCAGTCGGTTCCGATCGATCCGACGTCGAAGCTGCCGAAGGGTCCGCTCCTGCACCGGCAGGCGCCCGCGGACGCGGCGTCGCCCCACCGTCCCGTGACGGCCAGCGCCGCGAACACCGACTACAACGAGGTCTGGGGAAACTGCGGCGTCTCGTGGATCCGCGTCACGCAGACCGGCGCTCACAAGGTCTCGATCGCCAGCGGCTACCGGAACCTTCCGGCGTCGGCCTTCTTCTGGACCTGGACCGTCACGCTCACCGACCGCAACGGCACGTCACATCAATCCCACAGCGGACCGACCTCCGGCACCTCGGCGTCGCGCACCTGGTCCAACCTGAACCAGTACGGCTGGACCCATGACTACGTCTCCGCCGGGGGCGCGACCCTCAACGACGGCACGATCTGCTTCTCCGGCCGGCCCGACGTCTCGATCAGCGGGCTCTGAGCCGTCCGGGGCCGGGGCCGTCCTCGGCGGCTCGCCACCGTCGTGGTCGGCACCTCTCTGAAGGCTAGGGTCTCTCCATGGACACAGCCTCGTGGCAGGGGCCACCCCCGGACGTCCTGGGACGGCCGGTGCCGATCCAGCGGTTCGTCGCCCGTACCCGGGGCGCGGTGATCGCCCTGCAGCACGCGGTTGCCTTTCCTCAGGGATGCATCCTCGCGCTGTCCGTGGCGGTCCGCCGGGACTCGCTGGACGACCCGGTCTGGGACAGCGTGGTCGACAGCCACCGTGGAGCCGGCCTCGGCTCCACGGTGGCCGACGGAGGCCTGAGGTTCGGCGTCCGCTTCCCGGACGGCGGGACGGCCACGACCGTCGAGCACCCCTTCCGGGCTGGGGCGCCTTCCTCCGACAGACCGCACCGACCCATGCTGGTCGAGGCCGGCAGCGAGTCCTCCGGCGACGACCGGCACTACCACGGCCATCAGCGGCTCTGGCTCTCGCCGCTGCCACCGCCGGCCTCCTTCGAGTTCGTCGCCGAGTGGCGGAACCTCGGCCTCGCCCGGACTGCGATCGCGATCGACGGCACCGCCATCGGCCAGGCGGCGACGTACGCTCTGCCGTTCTGGGACTGACGGGGCAGGACAGCCACACGCTTCGATGGTGGTGACTCCCGGACCGTGCAGGGGTGCCCAGGGCGGCGGTTCGGCCGGCCGGCCGAGTCGCCACGCCCACCGGCCACGGAACCGGCGGCCGGCGACGGCTAGACCCGCGTCCAGAGCAGTTCGCCGACCGGACGTCGTTCGCGCGACGCGGGAACCGGGCTGTCGAGGGGACCGGCGCCCGCCGGCACCCGGCCGATCGCGGACATGGTCGTGACCTCCCAGTGGGCGGGAACGCCGAACTCAGCGGCCACGCCGTCCCGGTCGAACGCGCGGAACTGGCGGACGAACAACCCGAGCGCCTGCGCCTGCAGAGTCATGTGGGCCACCGCCTGGCCCAGGTCGTAGTGCGCGAACTCCGAGTATTCCCAGTCGGTGTCCTCGACGTACCGGTGGGCCAGGTTGGCGACGAGCACGCTTGCCGAGGGCGCCCAGCGGCCGGAGCTGGCGGCGAGGTGGCGCACCAGCCGCCGGTGCGTCTCGTCGCCGCGGCGGCCGACGACGAACGCCCAGGGCTGCGAGTTCCCGGCGGACGGGGCCCACCGCGCCGCCTCCACGAGCAGCTCGACCTGGCCGGCGTCGACCTCGTGCACCGGGTCGAACGTCGTCGGGCTCCACCGCGCGGCGAGCATCGGATGCAACCCCGGTGCGATCAGGTCGTCCTGCATCCGCACAGCCTGGCACACGCGGTCCGGCCCGAGCGCCGGGGCGGCCGCCGGAGCTCACGGACTCCGTCGCGGGCCGTCGGGCATGAACCAGCAGTCCGGCATCGAGGGCGCCGGGTGGGCGGGCAGGGCGACGTGCTCGGCGGCGACGAAGCCCCAGCCGTCCCAGGCCTCGGTGCCGGGCTCGCTGCGGTCGCCCCGGGTGTAGTACCAGACCCGGGCGTCGGCCCCCGAGGTCCAGCAGGTGAACCAGCTCCGCCCGGTCTCCATGACGGCGATCTTCCGCGTCCCGCCGGGCTCGTCGTAGAGCGCGACGCCGGGGCTGTTCGGGCAGACGTAGTCGGTACGCCAGATGTGCCCGGCGCGGCGCGCATCGACGTGGCGCACTCCCGCGCGGGCCTCGCAGCGGCCCGGAGCCGGATCGGCGGCCGCCGCGCCGCCCGGTACCGGCGCCGGCTTTCCGGACAGCCCACCGTGGCGCCAGCGCGACGAGGGCGGCGACGATGCCCGCCACGGCGAGGAACGCGGCCGGCGCGAGCCACCGGCGACGACGCCGGCCGGACGTCCGGGCACCGGCGCGCCAGCCGTCGGCGGGTGCGCCGGCGTCACCGGGACCGGACTCGTCACCCGGATCGGTGCCGCCACCCGGGCCGCCGGCCGGGTCCGGCGGGCCGGGTTCGTCCGGCCGGGGATCGGTGGCGGCGATCCAGAGCCGGCGCAGTTCGGCCATCTCGGCCGCGGTGGCGCCGCATTCGCGCGCCCACAATTCGACGATGCTGAATCGGGCCGGTACGACCTCGCCCGAGGTATACCGGTGCAATGCGGATTTACTGACCGCGAGCCGTTTGGCCAACGCCTCGAAACTGCGCCCGCTGCGGCTTTTCAGTTCGCGGAGCACGGACGCCAATGTCTGCGCCGCACCGGCCCTTCCCGTCATCGCCCCCCCAGGATGCATGGCTACAGGGTAGGTCGCGCCGCCCGGGCGTCCCGCTCCCGCGCGAAGTCCCTGGTGGACGCGGCGTTTCATCCCTTCCCGTCCCGGCGCCTTCCATCGACGGCGGTGCGCCGGCAAGCTGTCGCTGGCCCTCACCGGAAATCACCACGGAGGACATAATGCGCGTACGCAGTTTCCGCTTGGTCACCGCATTCGCACTGGCGCTCGCGGGCGTCGCGGCGGCATTGCCGGCTCCCGCCCCCGGCCACGCCGCCGGCCCCCGCCCGTTGTTCCAGTTGCCGTTCACCTGCGGGCAGCAATGGACGGCGAGCACCCGCAGCGACCACATTCCCAATCCGAACAGCCTCGATCTGATGAAGGTGGGCGGCGGCAGCAACAACCAGCCGATCCTGGCCGCGGCCGGCGGCCGGGTGGTCAAGTCGGCCTACGACGACGGCGGCGGCTGGCACGTCCGCATCGACCACGGCAACGGCTGGCAGACGCGGTACCTGCACATGATCTCGGCACCGGCGGTCTCCCTCCATCAGACCGTCGTGCAGGGCCAGCTCATCGGGCGGGTGGGCAGCACGGGCGACAGCGGCGCGCCGCACCTGCACTTCGAGCAGATCCAGGACGGCACCACGGTCCGGTCCGCGTTCGACGGCCAGCTCGTCACCGTCGAGGTGGGACGTTCGCAGGTGCTCACGAGCCGCAACTGCGGCGGTGGCGGCACACCGGATCTCGGGGTGCTCGACTTCTTCCTCTCCGACGATCCGGCGTCCGGCGTGAACACCCGCCCGGTGATCCACTACGGCAACAGCCCGATGATCCCGGTGGTCGGCGACTGGAACGGCGACGGCACCGACACGGTCAGCGCGTACGACCCCACCGGCGGCCGCTTCCTGCTCAGCAACGATCCGGCCACCGGCGCGGCCCAGTACAGCTTCGCGTACGGCAACCCGGGCGCCGTCCCGCTGGTCGGCGACTGGGACGGCGACGGCAGGGACAACGTCGGCGTACGCATGGGCAACACGTTCTACCTGCGGACCAGCCCGGTGACCAGCGGGACGGAGACCACCGTGGCGGTAGCGTACGGCGATCCCGCGGACACCCCGCTGATCGGCGACTGGGACGGCGACGGGATCGGCAACCTCGGCGTCACCAAGCCCGGCTCGAACCTCTTCTACCTGCGGACCTCCGCCAACAACCAGCCCGAGGCCACCCGGACCGTCGCCTACGGCAACCCCGGGGCGCTGCCGCTGGTGGGTGACTGGGACGGCGACGGCAAGGACAACATCGGGGTCCGGATGGGCAACGGCTACTACTTCCGGACGAGCGCGGTGACCGACGGCGCGGAGGTGACCCACCACGTCGCCTACGGCAACGGCGACGGCCGGGAGATCCCGATCGTCGGGGACTGGAACGGCGACAAGCGCGACACCCAGGGCATCGTGTTCTGAGCCCGGAACGGTCCGGCCGGCTTCCCAGCCCGGGAAGCCGGCCGGTGCACACTATGGTCGTGGCGTGGAGCTGCTGCGCACGTCCCGGACCCTGCTCCGGCGCTGGCGGGAGGACGACCTTCCGGCGTACTTCGAGATCTATTCCCGGTGGGAGATCATGCGGTGGCTGGGACCCCAGCCGCGGCGCGTGGTGGCCGACCTGGAGGAGGCCCGCCAGCGGCTCGCGCGCCGGCGGGAGCGTGAGGCCGGCCTGCCGTTGCCCTACGGGTTGTGGGCGCTCGTCGTTGCGGACGCGACCGGTCGCTGGTCCGCGGATCCGGTGGGAACGGTGCTGCTGCTGCCTCTGCAGGACGCCTCGGGGACGACCGGCGAGGTGGAGATCGGCTGGAACCTGCACCCGGACCATCAGGGCCGGGGCCTGGTCACCGAGGCGGCGCGGGCGCTGCTGGGCGCCGCCGCCGAGGCGGGACTGACCAGCGTGCTGGCGGTGACCGATCCGGACAACACCGCCTCGCAGGCGGTGGCCCGGCGGCTCGGCATGCGCGACGAGGGACTCACCGACCGCTGGTTCTCCACGACGACGCGCCAGTTCCGCTGGGAGTCGAGCCGCCGGGACCGAACCGGCGCGGCGGCAGGTCCCGGCTCCTGACGGCGGCCGCCTGGCGGGCACGGCGGCCGCCGCGGCGTCGCTGTGACGTCCGCGGCGGCCCTGCTCGCCCCCCCTACCGGACCTCCACGCTCTCGAGCAGCGCGGCCCGCGGTTGCGCGACCGTCTGCCTGCTGCGCGGCGGGAGCGCCAGGTGTGCCGTTTGGCCGCCGACGGGCTGGGAAAACCCGAGATCGCGCACCGGCTGGTGCTCTCCGTGCGGACCGCCGAGAACCACCTGCAACGCTGGTACCAGAAACTCGGTGTGCGGGGGCCGGCGTGAGCTCCCCTCCGCACTCTCCTGCGCCTGAGGACGGAAGATAGGGGCATGGTGTCGCAAGGGATGACGAACGGAATCCCGCCCCGCCGCCTGCGCGCGGTCGGCATCCTGTGCGCGGCGATCATCGCCCTGTACCTCTTCGTCGTGCTGGCCCGGCCGCTGACCGACCACGGCATGATCGTCTTCGGGGACCTGTTCCTGGTGCTGGTGCCGATGTTCGCCACGGTGCTGGCGCTGCTCGGCTGGCGCCGCGCCGCGGGCACGCCGCGCTCCGGCAGCCTGCTGCTGGCGCTGGCCCTGTTCTCCTACGGCATCGGCCAGACCGCCTGGTGCTACTACGAGCTCTACGCCGGCGAGCCGCCGTTCCCGTCGCTGGCCGACGTCGGGTACGTCGCGTCGGTGCTCTTCCTGCTCGTCGGCATCGCGGTGCTCGTACCGGGGCGGCTGCGCCGGGTGCTGACCGGCCTGGACGGCGCCCTGATCGCCAGCTCGCTGCTCTACGTGAGCTGGGCGCTGGTGCTCGGCCCGATCGTCCGCGAGGGCGCCGGCAGCCCGCTCGAGTGGAGCCTGCTGCTGCTGTACCCGGTGGCCGACGTCGCCACGGTCGGCATCGCCCTGATGGTCCTGGCCCGGGCCGGGACGGCGCAGCGCGGCCCGCTGCTCACCGTGGTGCTCGGCGCCCTCGGCCTGGCCATCGCCGACAGCGTCTTCGCCTACCTGGCCCACCAGGACCAGTACCAGGCCGGTGGGCTGGCCGACCTCGGCTGGGTGGTCGGTTTCGTGCTGGTCGGCTACGGCATCTGGTGGAAAGGGCCGGAGACCGGCTGCGCAGGACCGGCGGAGGAGGCCGCGGAGCCGGCCGGTGCCCGGCTGCGCGTCGGCGGCGAGCAGGCGGAGCGCTTCTCGCTGCTGCGACTGGTCCTGCCCTACACCCCGCTCGCCGTCGGTATGGTCACGACGCTCGTGCTCACGTTGCGGGACTGGACGCTGGACCCCGTGTTGTATCTGATGGCGATGGGCGTGGTGGTGCTCGTGGTGGCCCGCCAGCTGGCGGCCATCCGGGACAATCTCAAGCTGAACCGCCGCCTCGGCAGCACCGTCGCACAGCTGCGGGAACGCGAACGACAGCTCGAGTACCTGGCCTTCCACGACCCGCTGACCGGGCTGGCCAACCGAGCGCTCTTCCATCAGCAGGCGTCGCACGCCCTCGCCCGCCAGGACCGGCGGGGCACGGCGGTGGCGGTCCTCTACATCGACCTCGACGGCTTCAAGGCCGTCAACGACCGGCTCGGGCACGCCGCCGGCGACGCCCTGCTGCTGCTCGTCGCCGAGCGGCTGCGCGGCTGTGTCCGCTCCACGGACGTCCTGGCCCGGCTCGGCGGCGACGAGTTCGCGGTGATCATGGAGCCGATCCGCGACGAGCGCGAGGCGTCGATCGTGGCCGACCGGGTGGTCCGGGTCGTCGCGGATCCGTTTCACCTCGACAACGGCGTCGCGCGGGTGACCGCCAGCGTCGGCATCGCGATCCGCGCGGTCGGCGACGGTGACGGCGACGCGTTGCTGCGCCGCGCCGACGCCGCCATGTACGCGGCCAAGGCGGGCGGCAAGAGCCGCAGCGTGCTCGCCCCGGTCTGAGGGCCTATGCCTCCGGTCCGGCCGGCGCCGTCTCCAGGGCGGCCGGCGCCGTCTCGCGTCCGGCTCGCGCCGCGGGGATGCGGCGCCGCTTCCGGGCGTACAGCTCCGCGTCGGCGTGGGCGTACAGGCTCTCGAAGTCCCGGCCGTGCACGCCCAGCCGGGCGGTGCCGATGCTCACGGCCGTACGCTCGGCCAGCGCCGCGGTCAGCCGGTCCGCGGCGGACGCCGCGTCGGTGGACGCGAGCAGGACCACGAACTCGTCGCCGCCGAGGCGGCCCACCACGTCGGACGGCGGCAGGACGGCCCGCAGCGTGCCGGCGACCCAGGCGAGCAACTCGTCACCGGCCGCGTGGCCGTACCGGTCGTTGACCTCCTTGAAGCGGTCCAGGTCGAGGATGAGCAGCGAGAAGGCGGCGTCGGCGCCGGCGGTCCGGGCGGCGAACCGCTCTTCGAAACCACGCCGGTTCAGGGTGTCCGTCAGCGCGTCCGTACGCGACAGCCGGGTCAGCCGGCGGCGCTGGCGGCCGGCCTCGGCACCCTGCAGGCCGCACGCCACGGCCAGCGCGATGCTGCCGCCGAGGTGCGTCGCCACGTGCCACGGGCTGGTGGCACCCACGAGGAATCCCACCGCGACGTAGAAGCCGGAGGTCACACCGACCAGCGGCACCCCGACGCGGGGCGGGGTGCTCAGCGCGATGAGCGGCAGCGGCGCCAGCAGCCCGACCGCCAGGGCGGTGGTCGCGCCGCCGCTGAGCGCCACGATGAACGCGGAGGTGATCAGCTCGACCAGGCCGAAGACGGCCATCCACCCGCGCAGACCGGCCGAGCGGCTCAGCCGGTCGGCGGCCGCGATGACCGCGGTCCCCAGCACGCAGCAGGTCCCGAGCAGCACGCCGATCGCGAGGCGGTGCGGGTGCCCGGCCGCGAAGAGCAGGATGTAGCCGAGGCCGACCCCGGACACCGACACGGCCAGCCGGCCGCCGTCCGCGACCGAGCGCCGGCGCCGCTCGCGCCCGGAGACCGCCGGGGTGGCGCGCCGCCCGGCCGGGACCGGTGGCCGCGCCGGCGGCGTACGGGACCCCGGCGCGGCGTGCCGGGCCAGCTTGTCGGCGTACACGCGCTCGTCGGCGAGCTGACGCAGCGCCGCGAGCGTCTCCCCGTCGTCCGGGTACGAGGCGCAGCCGAGGCTGGCGGGCGAGACCGGGTCGAGGTCGGCGCGCACGCGGTCCACCACCGACTGTGCGTCGGCGCCGTCCGCGTCGACCAGCACCGCGGCGAACTCGTCCCCGCCGATCCGGCCGACCGCGTCGCCGTCGCGGACCCGGCGGGCCAGCGCGCGCCCGGTCCAGGCCAGCAGGTCGTCGCCGCCCCGGTGGCCGTAGCGGTCGTTGACCTCCTTGAACCGGTCCAGGTCGGCCAGGAGCAGCGTGACCCGCCCGCCGCGGCCCGCGGCCGCGGTGAACTCCGCCTCCAGCCGCTCGTCGAAGCCGCGGCGGTTGAGGCAGCCGGTCAGCGCGTCGATCTGCGACACCTCGGCCAGCCGATGGCGCATCGCCGCGAGCGCCGACGTGTGCCGCATGGCGAGCCACGCCACCCCGCCGTACGTGCAGACGAAGACCCAGGCGAACCCGGGAGGCGCGGCGCTGCCCGCCACCGCCACGGTGGCGTACGCGGCGAGGCAGAGCAGCGCCATCGGGGCGAACAGACGGGCCGGCAGCACCACGGCGAAGAACGTCAGCGAGTACAGCTCCAGCGCGCCGAGCGGGCTGGTGACGCCCCCGTCCAGCAGCGCGAGCCCCGAGGTGCCGACGGTCGTGACGACCACGGCGAAGAGCTGGACCGGGACCCGCAGCCGCGAGCGGGCCAGCACCGGGGCCGCCACCAGGGGGAACAGTCCGACGGCGGCCATGGCCACGATGACCGCCAGCATGGCACCGCGGTGCCGCCCGTCCGGCGTGCCCAGGACGTAGACCGTCGCGGCCGCCGGCACCAGCAGGCTCCGCAGGGCGCTGGCACGGATCCTGCCCTGGCGTGGAGAGGCGGAACCGCTCGACGCCGAGGGCAACATGGTGGTGGGACCTGCTTTCCGGTGGGTACCGCGTCTATCGGTCGCCGCCGGACGGACTTGAGGAGAGTCAGCGGGTGTCGAGGTAGGTATAGCCCCCGTCGTGGTAGAGCAGCGGGTCGCCGTCGCCGTGCTCGCCGAGCAGCGGCTCGGCGAGGAGCACGACGTGGTCTCCGGCGACGACCCGCTCGGTCACCCGGCACAGCAGCCAGGCGAGCGCGGCGTCCAGGACCGGCACGCCGTGCGGCCCGGGCCGCCAGGCGGTCGGGGTGGCGAACCGGTCGATGCCGCTGGTCGCGAAGCGCTGGGCCACGGCGGCCTGGCCGGCGCCGAGCAGGTGCACCGCCACGTGCGCGGCACGGGCGAAGGCGGGCCAGCTCGACGAGCCGCGGTTCAGGCAGAACGACACCAGCGGCGGGTCCAGGGAGACCGACGTGAAGGAGGTGGCGGTGAACCCGGCGGGGGGCTCGCCGGGCGCGGTCACCACGGTGACGGTGCTGGCCTGGCGCCGGAGGAGTCCCCGGAACCGCACGGCGTCCAGCCCGGTCCGCTCCGGCTCGGTGGTCAGGGTCACGGTTCCTCCCGGGTCAGACGGCGGCGGGTACGCGCGCGTACGCGTTGACGGGCTGCGGCAGGCCGTAGTGCCCCCGCAGGGTGTCCGCGGTGTATGCGGTGCGGAACAGCCCGCGCCGCTGCAACTCGGGCACGACGTGGTCGACGAAGTCCTCGAGGCCGCCCGGCAGGTACGGCGGCATGACGTTGAACCCGTCCGCGGCGCCCTGCCGGAACCAGGTCTCCAGCTCGTCGGCGATCTGTTCGGGCGTACCCGCGACGACCCGGTGGCCGCGGCCGCCGCCGAGCCGGCGCAGGATCTCCCGGATGCTCAGGTCGTCCCGGCGGGCCAGGTCGACGATGAGCTTGAACCGGGACTGATGCGCCTCGACGGTGCCGGGATCGGGCAGCGCGGGCAGCGGCCCGTCGAGCGGGTACGCCGACAGGTCCCGGTCGAGGAACTGCGACAGCTGGGCGAGGGCGTGGTCGGTGACGATGAGGTCGTCGAACTCCCGTGCCAGCCGGACGGCCTCGGCCTCGGTGCCGCCGATCACCGGGACCACGCCGGGCAGGACGGCGACCTGGCCGGGGTCGCGCCCGGCGGCGGCGATGTCGCTCTTGAGCGCGGTGAAGAACTCCTGGGCCTCGGCGAGCGTCTGCTGGGCGGTGAAGACGGCCTCGGCGTAGCGGGCGGCGAACGCCCGGCCGTCGGGCGACGACCCGGCCTGCACGAGCAGCGGGCGGCCCTGCGGGGACCGGGGGCTGTTGAGCGGCCCCTGCACCGTGAAGTGGGTGCCGGAGTGCGCCACCTCGTGGATCTTGTCGGTGTCGGCGAAGATCCCGGACGCCGGATCGAGGACCAGCGCGCCGGCTTCCCAGCTGTCCCACAGCTTGAGGGCGACCTCGACGAATTCCGCGGCGCGCCCGTAGCGGGCGGCGTGCGGGGCGGCGGCGTCGCGGTTGAAGTTGCGGGCCTCCGCGTCGCTGGCCGACGTGACGATGTTCCAGCCGGCGCGGCCGCCGCTGATGTGGTCCAGCGAGGCGAAGAGCCGGGCCAGGTGGAACGGCTCGTAGTAGCTGGTCGACGCGGTGGCGATCAGGCCGATGTGGGTGGTGGCGCCGGCGATCGCGGTGAGCAGGGTGATCGGCTCGAACACGGCCTGGAGGCGGTGCCGGGCGTGCGGGCCGGCGGACAGGCCGTCGGCGAAGAACACCGAGTCGAGCAGTCCCCGCTCGGCGATCCTCGCCACGTCGACGTAGTGCCGCACGTCGGCGACCCGGCCGGCGTCGGTGCGCGGGTGGCGCCAGGCCGCCTCGTGGTGCCCGACGCCCATGAGGAAGGCGTTGAGGTGCAGTTGTCGGCTCACGGGTGGGTGTCCTTTCACGAGGTCCGCCAGGTCGAGAACCGGCGCTCGACGGCGAGCAGCAGCTGGTTCACGACGAGGCCGACGGCGGAGATGGTGATGATCCCGGCGTACATGTCGGGGATGGCGAAGTTGTACTGGGCGTAGTTGATGAGGTAGCCGAGCCCGGCCTTGGCGCCGACCATCTCGGCGGCGACGAGGATGAGGATGGAGAAGGCACCGGCGAGGCGGATGCCGGTGAAGATGGCCGGGACGGCCGCCGGCAGGACGACCTTCTGGAATATCCCGACCGGCCGGATCCCGAGCGACCGGGCCGACCTCACCAGCAGCGGGTCGACGGTACGGACGGCGCTGACGGTGTTGAGCAGGATCGGCCAGGCGCAGGCGTAGCAGATGATGGCGATCTTCGAGGTCTCGCCGAGTCCCAGGACGAGCACGAAGACGGGCAGCAAGGCCAGCGCGGCGGTGTTGCGGAACAGCTCCAGCAGGGGGTTCAGCAGGTTGGCGACCGGCCGGTACCAGCCGATCACCAGGCCGAGCGGGATGGCGGCGGCGACGGCCAGGGCGAACCCGCTCAGCGACCGGCTCAGGCTGGCCCGGAGGTGGGCCGTGAGCTCGCCGGAGCGGACCAGCTGCCACCACGCCGTGAGGACCTCGGACAGCGGCGGCAGGAACGTCCGGTCCACGACGCCGAGGCGCGGGAGCGTCTCCCAGACGGCGGCGAGGACGGCGATCGCCGCGAGGCGGCTGCCGATCGCGCCGGCCAGGCGCAGCGCGCTCACCGCCGCGGTGACCCGCGGCAGCCGCACGGCCGTCGAGGTGCTGGTCAGACTAGCCAACGGAGGCCTCCTCGGCGGTCAGTTCCTGGCGCTGCGCCCGGGTGACCTCGTCGCGCAGCAGGCTCCAGATCTCGTGCCGGTAGCGGGTGAACGCGGGGTCGGAGCGCAGGTCCTCGGTGGCCGGCCGGGCGGTCAGGGGCACCTCGACGACGGCCTTGAGCCGTCCCGGGCGCGACGTCAGCACGGCGACCCGCTGCCCGAGGTAGACGGCCTCCTCGATGCCGTGGGTGATGAAGACGACGGTCTTGCCGGTGCGTTCCCAGATGCGCAGCAGCTCGTCCTGCAACCCGTCGCGGGTCTGCGCGTCCAGGGCGGCGAAGGGCTCGTCCATCAGCAGGATCTCCGGGTCGAACGCGAGGCTGCGGGCGATGGCGACCCGCTGTTTCATGCCGCCGGAGAGCTCGTGGGGGTAGCGGTCGGCGAATCCGTCGAGCCCGACGAGGTCGAGGTGCTCGCGGGCGAGGGCCTCCCGGTCGCGCCGCGGCACGCCCTTGGCCTCGAGTCCGAACTCGACGTTGCCCTGCGCGGTCCGCCAGGGAAGCAGGGCGTACTGCTGGAACACGACGCCCCGGTCGAGTCCGGGCCCGCGCACGGGCCGGCCGTCGACCAGGACCCGGCCGGACGTCGGGGCGGTGAGCCCGCCCAGCAGGTCGAGCAGCGTCGACTTGCCGCAGCCGCTGGGACCGACGATGACCAGGAACTCGCCGGTCCGGACGTCGAGGCTGACGTCGTCGAGGGCGGTGACGGTCCGGCCCCGGGCGTGGAAGCGCTTGCCGACGTTCTCGAAGCGCACCTTGACGGTCATCGGGCCGCACCGCCCGGCGCGGCGTCGTTGAACTCGTTGGTGTAGACGTCCTTCGCGCTGACCTGCCGGCCCTTCAGCTCGCCGGTCCGCTCCAGCCAGTCGATCCAGGTGCTGAACTCCCGCTCCTCGATGACCCCGCCGGCACTGGCGACACCCCAGCTCTTCCAGTACGTCACCAGGCTGGTGTCCTCGTTGCGGCCGCGCTTGCGGATGATGTCGGCGAACCGGGCGCGGACGACGTCGCGCGGCTGCGTACGGGCCCACTCGATAGCCTTGCCGACGCCCGTGACGAAGGTCCGCATCGTCGTGGGGTTCTTCTTCAGGAAGTCGGTGCGCACCACGTAGCTGCCGGCGGTGAACTCGCCGAGCAGGCCCACGTCGGTGAACAGGGCGCGGATGCCACCGCGGTCCAGCGCCTTGTCGCGCAGCGTCTGGCTCAGCGCGGCGACGTCGATCTGCCCCTGGCGCAGCGACTGCTCGGCGTTCACCGGCGGCACGACGACGAGCTCGACCTGCTTGATCTCGGCGTCGGTCAGCCCGTTGCGGGCCAGATAGGTCTTCGTCACGGCCTCGGCGTGGGCGCCGAGCGTGTTGACGCCGATCTTCCTGCCGATCAGGTCCCGGGCGGTCCTGATCGGACCGCCGTCGAGGACGAAGAAGCCCATGTTGGTGAGCTTGTCGGAACCGTAGTAGCCGACGACGGCCTTGACGGGAGCCTTGGCGGCGGCCAGCTTGACGATGGCGCCGTTGAAGGCCCCGCCGAAGTCGGTGTCGCCGGTGGTGGCGGCCTGGATGTCCTGGGGACCGCTGATCGTGTTGCCGATCCACGAAAGCTTGACGTTGCCGAGGTAGCCGAGATCCTGGGCCAGTTCCGGGGGCGTGACCTGGCCGACCGATCCCTGGTAGCGCAGCTGCGTCACCTCCGACCCACCGGCGGCGCCGCAGCCCGAGGCCGCCGTCACCGCCGCGATCAGGGCGGCGACCGCCCACGATGCTCTGACTCGTCTCATACGGACACTCCTGGATTCGATGCACGGGTATGCCGGTGGACCGCCTGCGGCAGGCGGCATCAAGGCGTGAAGGAGTCCGACGGCTCAGCGGCGCCGTCGGCGGGACGCCGGTGACTCACCGGCTGGGGAAACGGGCGACGATGCCCGGGAGATGGGTGGCGGCTGGTGCGTCGCCGTCCCTCAACAGGCGGTGCTGCACACCCGGAGGAAATCGACGAAGCGGCGTCGGATGAGACGCGTGCTCCGGTTCATGGGAGCACCGTAACCTCCGGCGTGACTCCCGGTCAGCGCACTGTGGGCCAGATCACCCTCAATTCCCATGTGTTTAATAGGTTTGAGCGCCGCCGCGTGCCGGGAGATGTCCGAACAGCCGGAGCGGGTGGGTATTCCACCCTTTCGGCCATGGAACGGCGCTGGGGATCCGCGACGGCCAGTGACGCTGTTCGGGTCGATGTGAGCGAGCAGCGCTGGTGGTGGACGTGACGAGCTCGCCGGGCCGGCCGAGGGCGAGTCCCGCGTCGCCGCCGCCTGACCGGGCGCCCGTGACGGTCAGGCCGGGCGGGCCTCGCGGATGGCGGCGACGGCCGCTCCGGGGTCCGGCACCGTGACGGTCACCGTCCGGCCGGTACGCAGCGTCAGGCGCAGGGTCGGCCCGGAGCGCAACGTGCAGCAGGTGCGGCGAGGAGTCCACCAGAATCCGTACACGACATACCAGCCCGGAAGGTCGACGACCTCCGCGTCCGCGATCTCCTCGATGCGGTAGTGCAGCCGGGGCCAGCCGAGCACCCCGTAGCGCACCGAGACCCCGTTGGGGCCCGCCGCCGTGCGGACGCTGGTCACGGTCAGCAGGTTGAGCAGCAGGCCGGCGGCGGCGACCAGCAGCGGAACCGCCACGCCGCTCCAGTCCCCTCCCCCCGCACTGCCGAGGATCAGCAACGGCGCCAGCAGTGCGGCGCTCAGCACCACCATGGGCCAGTTCGTGACGCGGCCGGTGTAGACGGCGTGCCGGCCCGGGCCGGCGAGGGCGGGTGTGCTCACGGGTGTGTCCTTCCGGTTCTGCGTCGGTCTCGGGCCACGACGGCGGGTCAGGTCAGCTGCTCGATGAGCCGGATCAGGTCGTTGCGCCCGAGTCCGTGCTCGCGGGCGGCGGTCACCAGCGCCCGGGCCGCCTCGGCGACCGGGGCGGGCGGCGTGGCGGCGGACGCCACCCGCGCCCCACGGCCCCGGCGGAACTCGAGCACGCCCTCGTCGCGCAGCTGCCGGTAGGCCGCCAGCACCGTGTTGCGGTCGACCGACAGGGCGGCCCCGAGCTCCACCGCCGGAGGAAGCTGCTCGCCGACCTTCAGCTCACCGGACCCCACGCCCTGACGGACACAGGCGGCGATCTGGTGCTGCAACAACTCCCGCGACGAATGATCGATCACCCATCTCATAGTGCTAGCATTATTAGCACCATTACGGCCGGCGTCAACCGCGACCGGCAGTGATCACCAGACGAACTCCGGTCCCCGTGCCGTCCCGCCCGGCAGCAGCGACCGGCCGGTGTACTCCCAGCTCTCCACGACCCGGTAGCGGCGGCCACGCGGAGCGTCGAGGTCGACCGGCCCGCAGGTGTGCTTGAGCGCGAAGTCGGTGAACATCAGACCCTTGCAGACGTACGGCCCGGCGACGACGTCCTTGGTCTGCGCGTCCTCCACCGACAGGGACACGTCCGTCTGCACCCCCGGCGTCGCCTCGATGTGCCCCACCACGCGGATCGCGCTACCGACCGCGTGGCACGGCTTGGCGAGCACGGGATGACCGATGTCCCAGGTGTAGGCGTCGCCGCACTGGTACGGGCCGAAGCGGACGAGACCGTCCACCTGCCCGGGGCCGACGGAGACACCGGCATGCGCCGGACCGGCCGACACCTCGGCCTGCGCTGCGCCGGAGTCCTGCCGCCGCCCGTCCGCGGCGGACGCCGCTGCGGCCCCCGCCACCACGGGCTGGGCCGGCACCGGCCCGGGCATCCGGGACGGGCCGGCCGTCGAGCGCCCGCCCGGCGGGTTCCCGCCGGGCCCGGCCGGCGGCGCCGCGGCGGAGGAGGCCCCCGCCGCCTGCAGATACCCCGACTGCCACACGCCGTAGCCGGCGGCCGCCGAGGACAGCAGGACCACGGTGATCAGGGCCGCCAGCGCGCCCGGGCGGCGCCACCGCCAGGTGCCGGGGCGGTTGCGGGGCGCCCTCGGCCGCGGCCCGGGGTGCGCCGAGGGATGGCGGGCGGGTCGCACCGGCGGGGGTGAGAGCCGCGGCGGATCGTCCTCGCCGGCGTCCGCCCCGGCGACGGGCGCGGGCAGCGCCGGCACGTCCCCCAGGAGCCGGGCCAGGCCGGAGAGGGTGTCCGCGAGCTCGACGGCCGACGGCCGCCGGTCCTTGTCCTTGTCCATGCAGGAGCTGATCACCGACCACAGCTCCTCGGCGACCCCGGCCGGGCGTACCGGCTTGTCGTCGAGGTGGCTGCGCAGCACCGCCATCGGGTCACCGGCGTACGGGGGCCGGCCGGCCACGAGCTCGTAGAGCACCACACCCAGGGCGTACACGTCGGCCGGCGGGGTGGGCTCGCCGCCGCTGATCGTCTCGGGGGCCATGTAGTGCGGCGTTCCGATGATCGCCTGCGGGGTGGTGAGACCCGGCGCGTCCAGGATCCGGGCGATGCCGAAGTCGGTCAGCCGCACGTCCCGGCGGCCGTCGCTCTCCCGCAGCAGGATGTTGTCCGGCTTGACGTCGCGATGGACCACGCCGATCCCGTGCGCCTCGGCCAGGGCCGCCGCCACCTGGGCGAGCAGCCGCGCCGCCTCGCCGGCCGGCAGGGTGCCCTCCCGGCGCAGATGCTCCCGCAGGCTGCCGCCGGCGACGAAGTCCATGACCAGCCCGAGCGACTCGCCGGCGCTGAACAGGTCGCGCACACCGACGATGTACTCGTGGCGCAGCATCATCAGGATGGTGCGCTCCTGCACGAACCGCGTCACCAGCTTGGGCTGGCGCAGCATGCCCTCGTGCAGGAGCTTGACCGCCACGTGCTCGCCGGAGGTGCGCTCCATCCCCCGCCACACCGTGCCGGTCGCGCCGTGCCCGACGGGACAGATGAGGATGTATGAGCTGCCGACGCACCGACCGCTGAGGTCCACGGTGGCCGGCTCGTACGAGCCACGTTCGCTGGCGGGCGAATTCTGCTGCACGTGTCGTCCATTCCTGCGCGGGGAGCAGCGGCATGCGGATCCGGCGAAAGGGCGATGTTGGAGGGCGGGGTCGGGCCGGGGCAAGAAGGGGATGTCGGAACTTCCACGACGGCGCATGTGCTCCGGATGCCCGTTACTCGCCGCCGGGCCTGTCGTTACTACTAAACCGCCAGAAAACGACTTCGCGAACCCGGCTCGCGAACCTCCCGGCGCGTCGGCGGGACTCCTCAGAGGCCGGTCGGGCCGGACGGACATCGAAAACCGCCGACCGGATGCGCAGGCCGAACAGTGTTCGGCTACAGTCGCCCGCGGCGTACCGCCTTCGGCGGGTCCGCCGGGTGCCGGGACGCCGGGTACGGCGCGGGGGCCGCCGTCGTCCCGCCGCCACCGGTGCCGATGCTGCTCGACATGGGGGGTACCTCTGGTGTCAGTTGATTCCATTCAGGATCTGGCCGACCTGCTGCAGCGGCTGAAGGCGCGGACGGGCCGAAGCTACGACGCGCTGGCCCGCCGGGCGAACCTGAGCCGGTCCAGTGTGCACCGGTACTGCTCCGGGGCGGCCGTGCCGGCCGACTTCGAGAGTCTGAGCCGGCTGGCTCGGGCCTGCGGGGCAAATCGGGAGGAGCTGCTCGAACTTCACCGGCGCTGGGCGCTGGCCAGCGCCGCGCCGCGGGAGACCCCCGCGACGTCTCCCACCATTGAGGACGCGGCGGCCGCCGCGGCACCGGCGGCCGCCGGGGGCCCGTCCCCCGCTGCCGCGGGAGCGACTGCCGCCGCGGGAACGCTGGTTGCCGCTCCGGCGCCGGCAGCCGGCGACGACGAGGCCGCCGGGACGCCCGATACCGGCGACGAGGCCGCCGGGACGGCGAATGCCGGCGACGAGGGCGCCGGGACGGCGGCGCCGAGGTCCCGGCGAATTCCGCGCCGTTACCTGGTCGCGGCGATCGCGCTGGCCTTCGTCGGCGTGATGACGACGGCCGCCTTCGCGGCCAGGCACTGGCAGGAGCGCGACACCGGCGGCGCGACGGCCACCGGGAACGCGGCGGACGGGCGCCTGCTCTTCACGCCCGCCTGCGCCGACGTGGTGAGCATGGGACAGCACGACGAATGCGTCCGGGAGGTGCAGCGGCTGCTCTCCCAGGCCGGCACCACCATCCAGGTGGACGCGTCCTTCGGCCCGGAGACGCTGCGCCGGGTCACCGCCTTCCAGGTCCTCGCCGGGCTGCCGACCAAGGGGGTCGTCGACGACGCGACCAAGGAGGCGCTGTACGCCGGCCGGATCTCCCTGAAGACCTGGTCGCCCGAGCAGGTGGAGCGCCGGGTCCGGCAGGTGTTCCACGAGGAGCCGGACCTGGCCGTGCGGATCGCCCGCTGCCAGTCGTACCTCGATCCGCACTGGATCACGCCGAACACCAACGGCACCCGCAACTGGGGCGTCTTCCAGCTCGCCGACGTCGTGCTCGACCGGTACCAGGGCACGCCCCGGCAGGCGTTCGACCCGGAGTGGAACATCCAGACGGCGCATCGGCTGTATATCGACAAGCAGGGCTTCAGCAACTGGCCCGCCTGCCTGAAGGCGGCGCTGCCGAGCTGAGCGTACGGCCGGTCGCCGCGGACCCCCGGGCCCGTGGCGACCGGCCGCCCCCGATGCGGACTACGCGGTCCGCCCTACCAGCAGCTGCCACACCGTCGGCGTGACGACCCCGTCCGCGGGCAGCTGAGACTCGTTCTGGACGGCGCGGACCGCCGCCGCGGTCCGGTCACCGAAGGCGCCGTCCACCTCCAGGCCGTACCCCAGCGCATTGAGCTGGACCTGCACGGCCTTGACCGCGTCTCCGCGGTCGCCCGGCCGGACGGCGCGGATCAGCTTCGACCAGGACATCATCCCGACGATGCCGTCCGCGGTCGCTCCCTGCGCGGCCTGGAACTTCTTGACCGCCGCCTCGGTGCCGGGACCGAACTTCCCGTCCGCGTCCACCGGGTGGCCGGCGGCGGTGAGCAGGTGCTGCACGGTCCACACGTCCACCCCGGTGGCGCCGCGCTCGACCTTCGGCCAGGCGGCAGGCTGGGTCGCCGCGGTCCACCAGGTGGTCTGCCGGCGGGCGCCGGCCCAGCTGAAGCTGAAGTGGACGTGGTCGGTGTGCGGGCTGGAGCCGCTGTACTGCCGCCAGCCCTCGGCGGCCCGGTACGAGCCCCAGATCCGGCCGTTCCAGATGACGTACATCACGCCGAGCCGCCGGGCCATGGCGTGCTTGTTGCCGTGGCGGTCCGTGGCGAGCAGCCAGCCGAGGAACTCGTCGACCCGGGCGCGGTCGGCGCTGTTGCGGGCGTCGACCCGCCAGTCCCACGCGCGTCCCTCCTCGTGCTCGCTGACGTCGTCGGGCGAGCACTCGCGGACGACGCCGGAGTCGCCGGTCGCCGGGTACGTCCGCAGGACCAGCTCGCGGAAGCCGGCGACGCCCGGCTTGACGCTCGGGTCGCAGAGCTTCTGGGGGTCCTCGGCGGCGTACGGGTCGATCGCCGCGCCGAAGACGGGGGTGGTGGGCGCCGCCGCCTGCGCCGGGACGGCGGTGGCGAGCAGGGCGGCGGTCACCAGCAGGGCCGCGCCGCCCCAGCGGCGGAGGGTCGTGGAGAGGTGCACATCGGTCCTTCGGACGGTCGGTCTGGAGGGGCCCGGCGGCCGCGGGGTGAGGAGGGGGGCTACCCGCCCCGCGGCCGCCGGTGGTGGGGATGCGGCGTGGGGGGTTACCAGCCGCAGTGGATGTGGGTGCTGTGGCCGGCGTCGCCGGGGCCGAGCACCTCGGTGGCGCCGAACTGGCGGCAGGCGGCCATGAAGCCACGGTGGTCGGCGCCGCTGCCGACCCGCCGGCCGTTGACGGTGTCGACGTCGAAGGCGCGGCCCTGGTAGTGCCGGGAGGTGGAGCTGTGGTCGCCACCGGCGATCGCGGTGACCCGGTAGCTGTAGCTCTTCTCGGTGTCGAGCTTGACCATGCCGCGGAGCATGTTGATGTTGAGCGTCACGTCCTCGACGCCGACGTCGCTCCACGGGCTCGTCTTCGCCGGCCGGCCGGCCGCGGTGTCGACGATGTTGGCCCGCGCGGTGGACGCCGCGTGGCTCCGGCCGCTCACGTGCGAGTTCAGCAGCACGGTGTCCGGGTCGTCGCGCAGGTGCCTGGCGAGGTCGGCCCGGGTGCCGCCGCCACCGCCGCCGCCGTTGTTGCCGTCGCCGGCGTTGTTGACCAGGGCCTGCCAGGTGTTCGGGCCGATGATGCCGTCGGCGTCGAGGCCGGCCTTGCGCTGGAACGCCTTGGTCTCCTTCTCCGTGTCCGGCCCGAACTTGCCGTCCACGTCGACGCCGTAGCCGTTGGCCTTGAGCTGGGACTGTGCGGCCTTGACCGCGTGGCCCGAGCTGCCCTGCTGGACCTGGACGATCAGCTTGGCCCAGGTCTTCGGGCCGACGTCGCCGTCGGACACGAGCCCCTTGGCGCTCTGGAACTTCTTGACGTTGGTCTCGGTACCGGGCCCGAAGTCGCCGTCCGCGTCCGTGTCGTAGCCGTGCTGCGAGAGCAGGTACTGGATCGCCGTGACGTCCGCGCCCTTGTCGCCGCGCTTGACCGTGGGCCAGCCCTGCGCGGCGGCCGCCTGCACGGCCGCGACCTCGAAGGCCGGGGTGACGGCCTGCACGGGCGCGGTGGCGAAGAACGCCGGGGCGAGCGCCGCGAGCGTCGCCGCGGCGAGAATGCCTCGTCTCATCGCTTCTCCTGGGTGAGGGGTGGTGGTGCCGGCGCGAGCCTCAGCAGCGGTACATGGGGTTGGGGTGCGCCCGCTCGCAGTACCGGATGTGCAGGTGGTTGTCGTGGTTGTCGTACTTGGACGTCAGGCCGGCGCTGATCAGCTCGGGGTCGTTGAAGTAGATGAACTTCACGTGGCCCGGGGCGGCGGCCCGGATCTCGTTGACGAGCTTGCGGGTGGCGGCACGGTCGTACGTGGACGAACGCCAGGTGATCCGGCCGCCGGTACACTGCGCCGAGTCCGTACGGATCGGCCAGATGTCGATGTCCATGCCGCGCTCGTGGCTGGCGTGGCCGTCGATGTCGCCGCCGTGCTCGAAGCTCGCGTCGCCGACCGGGACCTTGCCGTTGCCGCCGCCGAAGTTGCGGGCGGCGGCCTCCAGCTGGGCGACCGCCGCGGCGGTACCCCAGTTCGCGGAGGCGTTGCCGTCGGGGTTCTGGTCGCACATGGTGCCGGCGAAGTTCACCTTCTCGAAGTGCCAGAGCAGCTGCTTCCAGGTGTTCGGGCCGGCGATGCCGTCGGCGCCGATGCCCGCGTGCGTCTGGAAGGCGCGGACCGCGCGGTCGGTGCCGCCGCCGAAGTCGCCGTCGACGCCCAGCCCGGCCGCCCGCTTGGCGTTCAGCAGCGTCTGGAGCGCCTTCACCGCCGGGCCCTTGTCGCCCTCGCGAACGGTCTTGACCAGCTTCGACCAGGTGTCCGGCCCGACGATGCCGTCGGCCTCCAGCCCGGCCGAGCGCTGGAAGGACTTGACGGCGTTCTGGGTGCCGGGGCCGAAGACCCCGTCGGTGTCCACGGTGGTGCCGTGGGCGGCGAGCAGGTATTGCAGGGCGACGACGTCGGTACCGCGGTTGCCGACGCTCTGCGGGTGGAAGTACGCGGCCGGGGCGGCGTACGCGGTGGTGCCGGCGCCGAGCAGCGCGGCAAGGACGACGCCGAGCATCATGACGAGCCGAGTCGGGCCGCGGCCACGAAGGACGTGGCGAGGCAGCATGAATCCTCCCGAGGATATGGATGAGGAGCGTCCGATTTGGACGTGTTGCTCAGAAGGCGATCGAGACCTTCAGCGGTGACTTCGACGCGTCGACCAGCCGGACCTTGAAGCGGGTGCCGTTCCTGACGTCCGTCGCGACGGCGACCCAGTCCTTGCCGACGCCCTGGAACGTGTCGTTGCGGTTGCACTTCTCGGTGTGGTCGACGAACACGACGCAGGCGAAGACGAAGTGGTCGCCGCCGGGGACGCGCACGTTGACGTCGTTGCACCGGTCGCTGGCCGTGTACGGCCCGAAGTTCTGCCTCGCGCTACCGGCCGTGTACGTCACGCTGACCTGCCCGCCGTAGCAGCTGGTGGCCGCGGCCGCGGGTGCCGCCGGGGCCAGCGCCACGGCCAGCGAGCCCAGCCCCAGCGCCGCGAGCGCGCCCGCCGTCTTTCGTCCCGTCACGGGAACCTCCTCATTGCGTCGCGGGTGCTTGTCCGAGC
The DNA here is from genome assembly GCF_014648355.1 of Couchioplanes azureus. GTDB lineage: Bacteria > Actinomycetota > Actinomycetes > Mycobacteriales > Micromonosporaceae > Actinoplanes > Actinoplanes azureus. The sequence goes on along the minus strand of NZ_BMQY01000008.1, from coordinate 174,838 downwards.
GGTCCGTGGGCGTCCGCGACGGGCGCCCATATCGACCGCGGCGAAACCGTGCCAAGCGGCGGACGGGGCACACAACGCCGCGGTCGCGCCCTGGGACGCTGGGATGGGAGGACGGCCCTGACCTGCGGCGGAGCCGGGGAGATGGGAGACCGGCCGGGACGCGCGGGGCGCCGTACCCGGCGAAGAGAGAAACGCCCCGCGCAGCCGGGGCTGCGCGGGGCGTGGGCGGGTTCGCCGTGCGGTCAGGGACAGGTGGCCCGGCTCGAGATCTTCAGCTCGACGACCGCGCCGGGGTACTCGGTGGGGTTGAGGAAGAGGTACTCGTTCGGGCGCACGCACCACACGACGCCGTCGCCGCCCATGTCGAACTTCAGCAGGGCGGTGTCGTCGTCACGCGAGTTGTAGACGGCGTACGCGCCGCGGCTGCGCGGACCGAGTTTCTGCCAGTACCCGGCGTCCTTGTAGCCGGCGGTCGGGTTGCGCTTGCGGCTGGCGTCGTCGCTGTTGCCGTAGAAGCAGACCCGGGGGTACTCGCAGCCGTAGGTGACCGCGGCGGCGGCCGGCTCGGCGGAGACGAAGGCCCCGGCCGCCATCGCGCCGGCGGCAAAGCCGGCGACGGCGAACCGCCGGAGGATCGAAGTCTTCTGCACTGTTGCTCTCCTGATCGGGCAGGTACGGATGAACAGCCGCGAGCCTGTCTGGACGACCGTGGCGCAACGACGACGCCGCCCGCACCTGGGACAGAGGGACGGCCCCTCCCCCCTTGAGCAGGCGAAACGTGCCCATCGCGGGACGCCGGATGGGATGGGGGTGCCGCCGGGGCCCGGCCGGCCTCATCCGGCAGGGGTGAGGCCGGCGGACGGCGGGGCGGCGACGCTGGTCGCCGGGCCGCCTCCGGTGGAAGGACGGTACGGCGATGACGAGAACCCTCCGGCCCGCTGCGCCCGCCCTGGTCGGCGCGGTGGGTGCACTGATCTTCTTCTGCCTGTCGGTGACGCCGTCGCTGCTGCCCCGTGGACCGGTCCTGCAGGGCATCGTCAGCGGGATCACCACGGCCCTCGGCTACGGGCTCGGCGTGCTCCTGGTCTGGCTGGCGGCGAAGCTGTCCCACCGGCCGCTGCCGGGGCCGCGGCCGGTGCACTGGCGCTGGCTGGCGATCGTCGCCGTACCCGTCGTGGGAGTCTTCCTCTTCCTGGGGTCGGTCTGGCAGCGCGAGGTACACCACCTGATGGGGATGCCGGCGCCGTCCCGGTCCGGGTTCCTCGTGGTCCTGGTCGTCGCGGCCGGGACCGCGGCCGGGCTCGTCGGTCTCATGCGGGTCCTGCGGGCCGCCGCGCGGGCGACCGGCCGGTTGCTCGGCCGGTGGATACCCGCGGCCACCGCCCGGGTGATCGCCGGACTGGCGGTGGCGCTGCTCGCGCTGGGCGTCCTCAACGGCGTGGTGATCGATGGCTTGTTCGCCGTCACGGACGCCGCGTTCCGCGACGTCAACGACGAGACCGAACCGGGCCTGGCCCCGCCGGACGATCCGCTGCGCTCCGGCGGTCCCGGTTCCGGGGTGTCGTGGGCGTCGCTGGGCAACCAGGGCCGGCAGTTCGTCGCGGGCGGTCCCGGCCCGGAGGAGCTGCGCGCCTTCGGCGGCGCCGGGGCCCGGCGTCCCGTCCGGGTGTACGCCGGGCTGGACTCCGCGCCGACCTCCCGGGAGCGAGCCCGGCTCGCCGTCCGGGAGCTGGAGCGGACCGGCGCGTTCCAGCGCAAGGCGCTGCTCGTGATCACGACCACCGGGACCGGCTGGGTGGACGAGAACGGGGTGGTGCCCCTGGAGTACATGTACCACGGCGACACCGCGATGGTGGCGCTGCAGTACTCGTACCTGCCGAGCTGGCTCTCCTTCCTGGTCGACAAGGAACGGGCCCGCGAGGCCGGACGGGACCTGTACAACCAGGTGTACGCCGTCTGGTCGAGGATGCCGACGGGTGCCCGGCCCAAGCTGCTCGTCTTCGGGGAGAGCCTGGGTTCGTTCGGCGCCGAGTCGGCGTTCGGCGGCGCCGACGACATCCGCAACCGCGTCGACGGGATGCTGCTGGTCGGACCGCCCAACCGGAACACGCTGTGGCGGGAGTACGTCGCCGGCCGCGACCCGGGCAGCACCGAGATCCTGCCCAGCTACGAGCAGGGCGCCACGATCCGGTTCGCCCGCGACCCGGCCGGCGACCTCGACCGGCCGGCCACCGCCTGGGGCACGCCGCGGGTGGTCTACCTGCAGCACCCGTCGGACCCGATCGTGTGGTGGGCGCCGCGCCTGGCCGTCAGCCGCCCCGACTGGCTGCGCGAGCCGCGCGGCGCCGACGTGTCGCCGGACGTACGCTGGTTCCCGCTCGTGACGTTCTGGCAGGTGACCGCCGACATGGCGTTCTCCACCGGGGTGCCCGCCGGCCACGGGCACAGCTACGGTACGGCCCCCGTCACGGCCTGGGCGGACATCGCGGCGCCGGACGGCTGGACGCCCCCGCGCACCGCCGACCTGACCGCCCTGCTGTCCGCCGCCGGCGAGTGAGCCCGGCTCGGGCACCGAGGGCCGTCACGGCGCGACGAAGGCGTTCACGAACGCCGGGCCGCCGAAGATGCTGTCCACGAAGAGACCGCCCACCTGGGAACCGTGCAGGGTGAACGTCATCTCCACGTAGAGCGGCACCACGGGCGCGTACTCCCGCATGATCTTCTCGTCGAGCGCCGCCCATCCGGGCCCCTGCTGCCCCGGCGGCAGGCGCAGGACCCGGTCGAACTCCGCGTTCAGGGCCGGGGCGTCGAGGTAGGACGTGCCGTTGTTGCTGCCGTCCGCCTTGATCGACCGCCCGTCGTAGAGCACCGGCAGGATGGCGCTCCCGCTGGGCCAGTCCGCGGCCCAGGACCCCGGGTACAGGTCCCAGGGGTTGTCCCGCTTCTTGGTCTCCTCCAGGAACGAGCCCGCCGGGACCATCTTCATCCGGATCCGGAAGCCGGCCCGCTCCAGGTTCCCCTTCAGGAAGGCACCCACCGTCTGGCCCTCGGCGTCGTCGGGGAAGGCGAGGACCAGCTCCGCAGACGCGCCCCCGAGCAGCTCCCGGGCCTTGCGCGGGTCGCCGCCCGGCCCCGCGGGATAGGCGTCGTAGTCGCGCCGGCCGATCGTCGCCGGCGGCATCAGCGTGGTGACCGGCCGGGCGACCACCGCCCCGCCCAGCGTCTTGACCAGGCCGTCGCGGTCGACGGCGTAGTTCAGGGCCCGGCGCACCGCGAGGTCCGTGACCCGCCGCGTGTTGATGGTCAGGGTGCTCAGCGTCGACGCCGGCGACTGCAGGGTGCGGGTGCGCAGGCCGGCGTCGCCGAGCACCCGGGCGACGAGCGAGGGCCCCACGCCGTCCCAGGACACCGCGGTCCGGTCGGCACCACGGTCGCCGATGATCCGGTTGATCTGCGTGGCCGGGTCGGGGCCGAACTCCAGGACGAACCGGTCCGGGTACTGGTGGCGGACCGGGTCCGTGGCGGGGTCCCAGTGCGGGTTGCGCTCCAGGGTGATCGAGGTGCCGGGGACCGTGCCGGTGATCCGGTACGGACCCGACGACACCGGCCGGGCGTCGTAGCCCACGCCGGTGTCCCGCGCCGCCGGCACCGGGGCGGTGGCCGGCAGCGACGCCGCGAACGGCAGGTCACAGTGCGGTGCGTCGAACGCCAGCCGCAGGGTACGCGGATCCGGCGCGCTCAGGCCGGGCGGCAGCGCGGACCGGTCGGCCGCGAAGTCGAACACGGTGTCGTACCGGGGCGTGCCGGCCAGCCACTCCTGCAGGTACGTCGGCCCGCCGGTGAGCGCCAGGTCGAACGAGCGGGCGATGCCGTACGCGATGTCCCGGGCCGTGACCACAGTGCCGTCCTCGAACCGGACGTTGCGCTTGATCCGGAACTCCCACGTCCGGCAGTCCCCGCCCACGTCGGTGCCCGGCGTCTCGGCGAGATCGCCCACCAGCCGCACCCGGCCCTGCCCGTCGTCGGCGAAGGTGGTGAGCCGCCGGGCGTAGAGCTGCGACGCGTTGAGCCCGAGGAAGGAATAGATCCGCTGAGGATCCCGGCGAGCCAGGGCGGTCTGCCGGATGACGGTGACCGTCCCGCCCGCTCGCGCGCCGGGCACCGGCGGTGCCGGGCCGGCGGACTCGGCCGGGTCGGTGGCGATGGCGCCGACCACCTGGCGGTCCGGTTGCGCCGCGGGTTCGCCGGCCCGGTCGTTGCCGGTGCACCCGCCGAGGACGGCGCCGAGCATCAGCGCCGTGAGCGCCGGGACGATGGGGTGCCGCATCTCTTCCTCCAGGTGTTCAGCGCAGCCGGACCCGTGGGTCGATCACCGCGTACAGCACGTCCACGGCGAGGTTGGCCGCGACGACGACGGCGGCCGCGAGCAGGACCGTGCCCATGACCATGGGCAGGTCGCCCTGGTTGACCGCGTCGACCGTCGTCCGGCCCAGGCCGTGCAGGCCGAACGTGGTCTCGGTGACCAGGGTGCCGCCGAGCGCGGCACCCACGTCCAGCCCGGCGACCGTGACCAGGGGCGTGATCGAGGCGCGCAGGACGTGCCGGCGGACCACCGTGCGCCGCGGCAGGCCCTTGGCCTCCGCGGTCCGCACGAAGTCCTCCGACATCGTCTCCAGCAGCTGCGCGCGGGTGAGCCGCACATAGGCGGCCGAGAACAGCAAGGCCAGCGTGCACCAGGGCAGGACCAGGGCGGTGGCCCAGGCCGCCGGGTCGTCGAGGATCGAGGTGTACTGCGGGTACGGCAGCAGCCGCAGACCGTACACGAAGGTCAGCAGCAGGACGCCGCCGAAGAGGTAGAGCGGCACCGACACCCCCGCGATGCACAGCCCGGACAGCACCCGGTCGGCCAGGGCGCCGCGGCGCAGCGCGGAGGTCATCCCGAGCCCGAGGCCGATCGTCAGCCACAGCACGGCGGCCGGGATCACGATGCTCACGGTCACCGGCAGGGTCCGCGCGACGGTCGCCGTCACCGCCTCCCCGGTGACGTACGAGTAGCCGAGGCACGGCGCCGGGCAGCTCCCGCCCTGCGCGCGCCCCAGGTCCCGGCCGGCGACCAGGCCCCGCACGTACCGCAGATACTGCACGGGTAGGGCCTCGTCGAGTCCCCACTCCGCGCGGACCCGTTCGAGCCGGGCGGTGTCGCAGTTCTTCGGGCACATCGCGGCCGCCGGGTCGCGCGGCAGCACGAAGAACATCCCGAAGGTGAGCACGCTGACCGTCGCCAGCGTGAGCACCCCGGCCAGCAGCCGGCGGAGCAGGAAGACGGCCATCACCGCGGCACCGGCCGCGACGACCGCGGATCGAGCGCGTCGCGCACCCCGTCGCTCACCAGGTTGACGGCGAGCACGAGCAGGAACAACGTCACCCCGGGAAACAGCACGTACGCGGGATCCGTCTGCAGGTAGTCGAGCCCGCGGTACAGCGTCCGACCGAAGTCGGGAGTCGGTTCGAGCATCCCCACACCGAGGAACGACAGCGCCGCCTCGCCGGCGATGTACGCGGGGACCAGCAGCGAGAACCCGACCAGAAGCGGCGCTCCCAGATGGACCAGCAGCTCGCGGACCAGAATCCGGCGGGGGCCCGCCCCACTGGCCCGGGCCGCCAGCACGAACTCGCGGTGGCGCAACGACAGCAGCTGGCCGCGAACCAGCCGGGCGGTGCCCGCCCAGCCGAACGCCGCGAACAACCCGATCAGCGACCCGGCCCGGAACCATCCCGGCACCACCTCGCGGGGGCCGTAGAAGTGCAGATCCAGGGGGCGGATCAGCGCGATGGCGCAGATCAGGAACGGCAGGGCGAGTGCGACGTCGGTGACCCAGCCCAGGACGGCGTCCACCCGGCCGCCCAGGTAACCGGCGAGGCCGCCGACCAGGCAGCCCAGCGCGGTGGCGAGCACGGCGGCCGGCACCGCGATGCCCAGGGAGGTGCGCAGGCCGAAGACGATCTGGATGAACAGGTCCCGGCCGAGCGCCGGCTCGACGCCGAACCAGTGCGCCGCCGAGACGCCGCCCGCCACGCCGTAGGGCATGCCGTACGGATCGAGCTCGCCGGTGAACGTCTCCTCAGGAGCGACGCCGTACGCGGCGGCAACCCACGGCGCGGCCGCCGCCAGAATCACGAAGAACGCACACCCCAGGCCGCCGGCCAGCATGGACCGGTCACGCCGGAGCCGGAGGACGACCAGCCGGAGCGGGGACCGGGCGGCCATCCGCTGCCCGCTGCTCTCCGCCGTCATCCCGACCTCGCATCGTCTGATGTCGATCCCGTCGAGGCTATCAAGGACGGCGCGGCCGGACCGCCCGGCCGACAGTTTCGACCCTGCTCGAATGTCTCTGGCCCGGCGCGAGCGGGGCGCCGAGGCTGGGCGGCACAGAACGCATCGAGGAAGGAGAAACCGTTGCAGCGGATCTTCACCGCGGCGGTGGCCGCCGCGGTCGTGGCGCTGCCGACGCTGACGGCCGGCGGGCCCGCCGCGGCCGGCCGGTCCCTCGCGGCGAGCGTGCCCATCGCGACCGGCGGGTTTGCAGGTGGCGGCCCCATCGCGGCCGGCGGGCTTGCGGCCGACCGGCTTGCGGCCGGGATGCTCGCGGCTGGCGGGCTCGCGGCCGACCGGCTTGCGGCCGGGACGCTCGCGGCTGGCGGGCTCGCGGCCGACCGGCTTGCGGCCGGGACGCTCGCGGCTGGCGGGCTCGCGGCCGACCGGCTTGCGGCCGGGACGCTCGCGGCTGGCGGGCCCGCGGCTGGCGGGCCCGCCGTCGGACCGAAGCCCGTGCCGCCGCCGTCCGGGTCCGGCTCCGCACCCACCACCGGAGCCGACGCGCTCCGCAACCCGTCCCGCGGCTATGTGGACGGCGTCGACGACCAGCGCGACGACTGGGGCGACGAGGCCACCCTGTCCAACCACGGCTCGTACTGGCGCAGCAACTACGCGGCGCTCTGGCAGACGATCCTCTGGGCCGACGGCCACATGAACGAGGCCGACATCGACTGCGAGTTCGGCCCGCAGACCGAGGCCAACACGCGTGCCTGGCAGGCCACCTACGGACTGCCACAGACCGGCAAGGCCGACACCGCCAGCAGAACCTTCGCCGACAACTTCATCAACTCCGATCCGCTGGGCCCGGAATACTTCCGTTACCTCGGCACCGGCGGGCGCTACATCCAGTTCCACCGCTATGGAGGCGGTGTGTCGAACCCGTACCGGTACGACGTGAACTTCTTCGGCGAGTGGCGCGGGAGCTGGTACAACAGCGTCTCGCTCTCCCGCTGCTGACGCCGCACAGGTGCGGGGGCGTGCCGGGCAGCGATGACGGGGGTATCGCTGCCCGGCACGGGCAAAGCCGGCGTTTGCGCCCGGCGCGAAGACCCGACGCCCCGACGCACCCGGCGACCCGACCGCCGCGCCGTGATCGACCTCCGCACCCCGGCGACCCGTCTCCCGCGCCCCGATCAACCGCCGCGCCCGATCAACCGCCGCGCCCGACCGACCGCCGCGCCCGACCGACCGCCGCGCCCGACCGACCGCCGGGTCCGACCGACCGCCGCGCCCCTATCACCGGCCGACCCACCGCCGTGCCTAACTGACCGCCGCGCCCAACCCACCGCCGCACCCAACGAACCGCCGCCCCGCCACGGGCGGCCGACGGCGTGACAATCGGCGGGTGTCGATCAGCGGACAGAATCCGGCGATCAGGAGCCGGGACACTGGTCCCATGGGGACACTGCACATCCACTTCACCGCCGAGGACGTCAGCCGTACCCGCCTGGCCACCGGACCGGACCCGTTGTGGGAGATCGTCTGCAGCCTGCACCGCCTGCAGACCAGACGGGGCTATGCCGACTTCGCCGACTGGCACCGGCAGGCCCGCCTCGACGTGAACCGGACCGGCCTCACCGAGACCGTCCGCCGGCGACTGCTCCCGATCGCGCCCCTGACCAGCTACTTTCCTGACTTCCTCACTCCGGGACCGGTCACCGATCCCGGTCACGGCATCGACCTGGTCCTAGCCACCGGCCGTCCACGGCTGCGCGAGGAGATAGGGAGGCTGACCGGTGGCCCCGGCACCGACGCCTGGCTCGACGACCTCGCCGCCGGGCGCACTCCCGCCCTGCACGAGCTGGGCACCTCGCTGCGCCGCTACTTCGACACGGCGATCGCCCCGTACTGGTCAGAGATCAGCGCCGCCGTCTCGGACGACCGGGCGCTGCGCGGAGCCAAGGTCCTCACCGCCGGCGCCGGGCAGCTCCTCGACGACCTCGGGCCGGACACCCGATGGGATCCGCCGGTGCTCTCCATCCACCCCTATCCGCGGGAAAGGCACTTCGAGCTCGGCGGTCGCGGAATCGTGCTGATCCCCTCGTACTTCTGCTGGCACGCCCCCATTGCCCTCGCCGACCCGGAACTGCCGCCCACCCTGGTCTACCCCGCGCGCCGGCAACGCGGCGAGCCACCACCGGTCCGGCGACGCGACCTGGGCCCGCTGATCGGCCACACCCGCCTGGCCGTCCTGCGCTCCGCGGTGCCCGGGGCCACCACCAGCGAACTGGCCCGCCGCGTCGGCATCTCCCTCGGCACCGCCAGCCACCACACCTCCGTCCTGCGCGAGTCCGGTCTGATCGAGAGCCGGCGCCACGGCAACCTCATGCTGCACCGGATCACCGAGCTGGGGGACGCCCTGCTGGACGGCACGCCGGAACACTGACCGCCAACCGTGTCGTCCAAGACCTCAGCGTCGTCAACGCTCATGGCCAGGCCGTATCGTCGACCCTGCCGGTCACCTCGCCCTGCCGCGCCACCTCGCCCTGCCGCGCCACCTCCCCCTGCCGCGCCACCTAGCCCTGCCGCGCCACCTAGCCCTGCCGCGTCACCTCCCCCTGCCGCGTCACCTCCACCTCCCCCTGCCGCGTCGTCTGGCCCGGCCCTGTCGTCCCCAGGAGTCCCGCGCCCCGGGTTGCCGAACCCCACCGGAGATCGTCCATGTCACCGTGGATACTCACCGGTCGGCACTGCCTTCCAAGGAGTCCCGCGTCCCGAGCCACGCCGGGCCCGCCGCAGACCGGCCTTGCCGTCAGGGACGCTCCTCGCCGCGGTCATGTCGTCAGATGAGCTCGGCGTCGTGGACCAGGAGGGCTATCTGGACCCGGTTGTTCAGATCGAGCTTGCTGAGCAGGCGGGAGACGTGGCCCTTCACCGTCGGCACCCCCATGCCCAGGTCGCTCCCGATCTCCGCGTTCGAGCGGCCCCGCCCGACCAGCACCGCCACCTCCCGCTCGCGGTCGGTGAGCATGGTCAGCCGCTGCCGTGCCCGGGCCCGCCGGGTGCCCGCCTCGGGATCGGCAACGTGGTCGATCAGGCAGCGGATCACCGACGGTGACAGTGTCGCCGCGCCCGAGGCGACGGCCCGCACGGCCGCCAGGATCTCCCACGGTGGGGTGTCCTTCAGAAGGAAGCCGCTCGCCCCGCCGCGCAGAGCCTCGAGCACATACTCGTCAGCGTCGAAGGTCGTCAGCACGATCACCTGAGGAGCGCCCGGACGGCTGCGGATGCGCCGGGTGGCGACCAGGCCGTCCACCCGCGGCATCCGGATGTCCATCAGGATCACGTCGGGCCAGTGCGCGGCGGCCACACGCACCGCCTCGGAGCCGTCGTCCGCCTCGGCCACCACCTCGATATCCGGCGACTCGCCGACCAGGATCCGTAACCCGGCCCGAACCAGCGGATCGTCGTCGACGATCGCCAGCCGGATAGGCCGTTGAGGAGCGTCATCCGCCACGGAGCGGCACGCGCTTACGCGCGAAGCATCGAGGACACCCTCCGGCGCAGGGCCACACGACTCTCCCGAAGAAGCAAAGAGAGCACCGCCCGGCACGGAGCCGGACGAGCCTCTCGGCGAAGCGTCGATGGCACCGTCCAGGACGGAGCCGGACGAGCCACTCGGCGGAGCACCGAGGGCACCGCCCGGCACCGAACCACACGAGCCTCCCGGCGAAGCGTCGAGGACACCGCCCGGCACCGAACTACACGAGTTCCCGGGAGAATCACCGAGAGCACGATCCGGCACGGCGCCACACCGGCGTTCCGAGAGAGCAACGAGGACGCCGTCACGCTCTGAAGCACCTGTAAGAGCGACGACGCCACTGTCCGGCGCGCCGAGGCGCGAGTCGTTCACGCGGGCCACGGTAGCTCCGCCTCCAGTCTGAATTGGCCTCTGTCCCCGCCGTAGCGCACCTGCCCGCCGGCGAGCGCCACCCGCTCCCCTATGCCCACCAGGCCGAGTCCGCCGTGCGGCGGCGGAGTGTCGCGCGCGTCGGGACACGGGTTGACGATCGTGATGCGCAGGCCGTGCCCGGCTTCGCCCGCCAGGCGCACCGACGCCGCCGGGCCCGATCCGTGTTTGCGTGCGTTGGTGAGTCCCTCCTGAACGATCCGGTACGCGGTCCGTCCCAGCACCGTCGGTGGCTCATCGGCCTCCACCGCGTTGACGAAGTCCACCGTCATCCCCGCCGCTCGTGCGCTCTTCACCAGCTCGACCATGTCGGCGAGGCCGGGCTGCGGCGGCTCTGGACGGCCGTGTGGCGAGCCCACCACCGCACGCAACTCCGTCAGGGCCTCCCGCGCGCTGGACCGGATAGCCCCGGCGGCGATCGACAACTCCTGCGGAGACACCCCGGAGCGCACCTCCAGTGCGCCCGCGTGCAGGCTGATCAGCGACATCCGGTGCGCCACCACATCGTGCATCTCCCGGGCGATCCGCGCCCGCTCGGTGAGCTTCGCCTGCTCGGCGCGCAACTGCTGCTCGGCTTCCAGGCGCGCGGCATGCTCCCGGAGCGATGCGGTGAGCCGCCGGTATGCCTGCATGAACATTCCCCAGCCGATCGCCGCCGCGGTGACCACCCCGCGCACCACGAAGTCGACCCAGATCGCGAAGCCGGGGTGGTCGTGCAGCAGGTAGTAGATTCCCGCGGTCCCCACGTTGGCCGCGCCCAGCAGCAGCAACAGCCGCGGACGGCACCGGATCGCCGCGGTGAACAGTGCCAGGGTGATCGCCCCGGTGGCAGTGACGGACAACGCGCCGAACGGCAGTAGCGCCAGTGTCAGGCCGAGCGGATGCCGGCGGCGCAGCAGCAGCGCGGCCGCGCATCCGAGCCCCAGAGCGACGTCCGCCTGCCACGGGATCAGCGCGCCGGGCCGGGTCGCGTCACCCAGAATCACCATCACCGATCCGTATGCCATGGCCAGGGCTATGGCTATGCCGTCGGCGAGCCGGTCCCTGGCTGCCGTCCCTGCGCCGGGCCGGGGCACGAGGAGATCGAACAACATGCGGGAAGCCTAGGAGGAACGTCCGGCGCGGGGGAACGTACCAAAGTAGGGTTCGCACCGATCCCTGAGAAGGCTGTGGCGACCCGCCTGCACATCGCATGCTTCCCGGCATGACCTTGCTCCGTTTCGGAACGGCGATGCTCGCCGCGGCACTGTGGGGTGTGGTGGCCGGGCTCTGGACTCCGCGCGGCCCCCTCACCACCGCGGAGGCGCTCTGGTCCATCGCGATCAGCCTGGCGGTGGGCTTTGTGGCCGGCCGGTCGGCCCGCTCACGCTGGGCGATCATCGGCGGCCCGGTGGCATACGCGGTCGCCGTCGAGCTGACCCGGCTGACCGTGACAGGGCCGTCCGTGGACGCGCCCCACCTGAGCGTCTTCGGGCTGATGGCCCTGCTCGCCGGCCGTGGCGTCCACGGCCTGCTGGCACTGCTCCCCCTTGCACTGGGCGCGGCCTACGGCCTGGGCCGCCAGGTGCGCCGAGATCACCAGGACCGTCGAGAATCTCAGCAACCTCACGACCACGAGGACCCTCACGACCACGAGGACCGTCACGACCCTCACGACCGCGAGAACCATCAGGACCGTCACGACCGCGAGAACCATCAGGACTGTCACGACCACGAGGACCGTCACGACTACGACGACCGTCAGGACCACCGAGACCGCCGGAATCGCCGGGGCCGGATACTCGTCTCCACGACCACGGCCCTCCTCGTCTTGGTCACCGCGGGCGTAGCGCTCCCGGCCCGCACCCCGCCGATCCCGGGCGGCGTCGCCGAACTCACCAGCGTCGACGCCAACGGCCACCGCCTCGGCATGTTGATCCGCGGGCAGAGCCCCGCCCTGCCGGTGCTGCTGTTCGTGCCTGGCACCCCAGGGGGTTCGGAGAAGGGTGCGGCGCGACGCCACCTCGCCGCGCTGGAGAAGCACTTCGTCGTGGTCACCCTGGACCGGCGCGGCGGCGGCTCGTCCTACGCGGCCCTCGACCCCACCTCCACCGTCACCGTCGACGACGCCGTCGCGGACATCGTCGCCGTCACCGACCACCTGCGGAACCGCTTCCGACAGCAGCGGATCTATCTGCTCGGCTTCTCCGGCGGCTCAGTGCTGGCCACCCTCGCGGCCCACCGGCACCCCGACCGCTACCACGCCTACATCGGCACGGGCCAGGCAGTCGATCTGGAGGCCAGCGATCGGATGTTCTACACCGACATCATGGCCTGGGCACGCACCACCGGACACGACGACGTGGCGGACCAGCTCACCGCACAGGGTGCGCCACCGTACGCGGACTTCTGGTCCTACGAGCCGCTCCTGCTCCACGAGAACGAGGCCTACGCCCAAGGCGAGCCGACCCTGGAAACGGACGCCAGCGAGTTCACGCTGCTGGAGAAGGCACACTCCGTCAACGCGATCATGGACACCTGGCACGTCCTCTACCCCCGCATGCAGAACACCGACCTGCGCCAGGAGGTGCCCGCGCTGCCCATCCCCGCCTACTTCGTCCAAGGCGCCCAGGAGATGCGCGGTCTGGCCGTCGTCTTCGACCAGTGGTACGCCGAGCTTCAGTCGCCGGACAAGAGACGGCAAACCATCCCGGGCGGTCACCGCGCTCTCTTCGAGCACCCGGAGGAGTTCGCCACCGCCGTGACGACGCTGCTCGCTCCCACATGAGGCGTCCGGAGCCCCGTGGAAGCCTCCGTGGCCGGAGGCGGTGCAGTGATCATCGCCTGCCACACGGCCGCCGCCGCCCATGAAAGGACTACCCGCAATGCAGGACGCGCTGGCCCTCGTGGAGCACGCCTGGATCCGCTTCCCCGGTGGGGCGCGCTGCCATCACCTACCAGATGGGCTCCCGCATGTGACCATGCTGGCTGCTGCCTGCGAACGACTACCAGGTCGACATGCTGTCAGGTGCAGCCGGAGTAGCCGCGTCCGCGGGCCACCTCGACGGCCGCGCGGACGTCGGCGATCGGGGTGTCGTGGCCCAGCACGCCGTCGATCAGGTACAGCACCTCGTCCGCCGTGAACGGCTTGGCGAGGTAGTAGTTCGCCCCGCTCTCCCGGCCGCGTGCGGCGGCGTCCGGGGCCGCGGTCAGCAGCAGCACCGGAGCCTCGGAACCCTGCTTGATCCGGATGCTGCGCAGCACCTCGTACCCGTCCAGCCGCGGCATCATGAGGTCCAGCACCACGAAGTCCGGGTGCAGGTCCTCGAACGCGCGGACGCCGTCCGCGCCGTCCACCGCGACGTGCACCTCGTGACCGTCCAGCTCCAGCACGTCGCTCAGCAACTGCCGGATCGCCGGGTCGTCATCGACCACCAGGACCTTGGCCATGCGCTCCTGTCCTTTCGTCCTTGGGAGATCCGCCCCGGTCTTGAGAGAGCGAGGAACCCCCGGGTCTTGGGAGGGAACCGGTCTTCCGGAGAGGACCGGCTCTGGATCAAATCGGCTCTGGATCAAATCGGGTCTGATAAGAAATCGGGTCTGAGGCGAGCTCGGGTCTGAGGCGAGCTCGGGTCTGAGGCGAGCTCGGGTCTGAGGCGAGCTCGGGTCTGAGGCGAGCTCGGGTCTGACAGGAACTCGGGTTCGCGGCGAACCACCTCCCGGTCAGCGGGCGAACGCATGGATCATCTGCAGCACCCCCGGTCCGAGGATCACCACGAACAGGGCCGGGAACAGACAGAACAGCACCGGAAAAAGAATCTTGATCGGCACCTTCTGGGCGATCTCCTCCGCGCGCTGGCGGCGCCGTACCCGCATCTCTCCGGCGTGCTCGCGCAGCACCCCTGCGATCGGGATGCCCAGCTCGCCGGCCTGCACGACCGCCGTCACGAACGTGCGCAGCTCCGCGACCGTGGTCCGCTCCGCCAGCGCGCGCAGCGCCGCCGCCCGCCCGACGCCCAGCTGCATCTCCTGCAGCACCCGCAGCAGCTCGCGCGCCATCGGGGTACGGCCGTGCTGCGCCACCTGCGCCATGGCGGCGTCGAACCCCAGACCCGCCTCGACGCTGATGACCAGCGTGTCGAGGACGTCCGGCATGGACAGCAGGAGTTCCTGCTGCCGCTTCAGGGCCATGTTGTAGATCAGCAGGTCCGGTCCCAGGAACCCGGCGGCCGCTCCCACGACCCCGCCGGCCACCGCTCCGCCGCCGGCGCCGAGCAGCGCGGTGAAGCCGGCGCCGACGAGCGCGCCCGCCACGAGCGTGACGCCCTTGAGCGGCACCACCCGGTGCAGGGGCAGGGACGGCGGGTTGCCGGCGTAGTCGAGGTGCCGTTGCAGGCGGGCCACGGCGCCGGACGGCGTCAGGAGCGTGCCGAGCCGGCCCAGCCGCCGGGCCAGCGGTGCACCGAGCCGCTCGGCCAGGGGCCGGTCGCGCGGGGCGACGAACGTCGCCGGGTTCGGCCGGGGGGTCGCCTCGAGGAGGCGGGCCACCGCGGCGCCGGCCGGGGCGCCGGTGAGGGCCAGCGCCAGCACGAGCACGGCGGCGGTCAGGGCAACCAGGCCGAGTCCGAGCAGGACCGAGGGCGGCACGCTACACCTCCACCTTGACGAGCTTGCGCAGCCAGAGGGCGCCGATGAGGACGCCGGTCACCGAGGCGCCCAGCATGAGCAGGCCCAGCGGCTCGGTGTAGAGCGGGCGCAGGTACTCGCGCCGGAACACGAACATCCAGGCGCCGAGCACGATCGGCATGCTGAGCAGGATGAGGGCGGACAGCCGGCCCTCCGCCGAGAGGGCGCGGACGTGCCGGTGCAGGCGGGCCCGGTCCCGCATGGTCGCGACCGCCGTCTCCAGCACCTCCGACAGGCTTCCGCCGACCTCGCGCTGGATCCGGATCGCCATGACCAGCCAGGAGAGGTCCTGGCTGGCGTTGCGCTCGGCGACCCGTTCCAGCGCCTCCTCCAGGTCTCCGCCGAGCCGGGTCTCGGCCAGCGCGCGGCCCAGCTCCCCGGCGATCGGCTCGGCACCGTCGCGGACCAGGGCGTCCAGGGACTGCGGCAGCGAGAAGCCGGACCGCAGAGAGCCGACCAGCAGTTGCAGGGCGTCGGGCAGCTGGTCGGCGAACGCGCGGGTGCGCAGCGTCGCCCGCAGCCGCAGGTACAGCCCGGATCCGCACCAACCGGCCAGCATCCCGCCCGGCATGGCGGCCCACCAGGGCAGCACGGTCAGCAGGGCCACCGCGCCGCCGACGGCGCAGCCGAGCCGGATCAGCTGCCACTCCGCCGGGCGCAGCGAGCTTCCGGCGCGGTCGAGCGCCAGCTCGAGGCGCTTGCGGCGGTCCGGTTCGCGGACGGCGCGCTCCGACGCCTCCATGACGGCGCGGACGAGGCCGTTGCCGTCGGGGGCCTCCGCCGGTGCGCCGCGGCGGACCGGGGCGAACCGGTCCAGCTCCCCCAGCCGTCGCTGGACCCGGCCGCGCGCGGCGAGGGGGCGCGCGGCCAGCAGCGTCGCGCCGAAGATCGCGACGGCCACCACCGCCAGCATGAAGCCCGGCCCGGCCGGGCGGGACGCGGGTGCCAGGACCGGCAGCGGGCCGGATCCGCCGGCCGGGTCGGCCCGGAACGTGACGGGTGCCTCGGCGGTCAGCACCAGGGTGCCGAGCCGGGCCTCGACGCGCAGCACGGTCGACCGTCCGGCCAGGTCTCCCGGTACGCCGGCGCGCACCACCACCGGCGCCGACAGGTTCTCCGCCATGCCGCGGAAGGACGCGCGGAGCGCCTTGGCGTCGCCCGCGGTGAGCACCCGGCCGCCGGTGACTCCGGTGAGGTCCGCCAGGCGGCGGCGGTCCGCGTCGGCGCCGAACGCCACCGCGTCCATCGTGGCGTCGACCCGGGCCGCGCCGGACAGCAGCCGGTCCGCGCTCAGCCGGGAGGAGGTGTCGGCGCCGTCGGACAGGACGACGATGCGGCGCTCGAGGAAGCCGTCCGCCGCGGGATTGCGCCGCGGGTCGAGCAGGTTTCCGGCGAGGCTGATGCCGTCGTAGAGCGCGGTCCGGCCGCGGGCCGCGAGTCCCTCGACGGTCCGGCCGAAGGCCGCCCGGTCGGTGGTGGGTTCCAGGGCGACGGCGGCGGCGTCGGAGACGGTGACCACGCCCAGCCGGACGTCGGCCGGCGCGGCCGCGGCGTAGTCGAGCGCCGCGGCGCGGGCGGCCACCAGCCGGGCGCCCGCCATGGATCCGCTCGTGTCGAGGACGAGCACGACCGCGCGGGCCGGGGCGCGGGCCGGCGTTCCGGCCACCGGCCGGCTTTCGGCCCCGAAGGTGACGCCGTCCGCCGTCGCGGTCCACCGCGCCCCGGCGAGGGTGGTTCCCGCCGGCAGGTCGTGACCGGAGACGAAGAACTCGACGGCGCCGGGCGACGGCTGCAGGCCGGTGAGCACGATGCCCGGCGAGCCGGGCGGGGCCGCGGCGGCGCCGCCCGCGGACAGCATTGTCGCGGCCAGTGCGAAGGCCGCGGCGACCAGGGGCCGGATCACCGGGCACCGGCCTGGAAGACGTCGACCGGGACCGTGACCCCGTGCGCGGCGAGATGGTCCAGGAAGCGGGGGCGCAGGCCGGTCGGCTGCAGCTTGCCGCGGAAGCGCCCGGCGGCGTCGGTGCCCGCCTTCAGGTCGAACAGGAACAGGTCCTGCAGGGTGATGACGCCGGACTCCATGCCGACGACCTCGGTGACGTGGGTGATCCGGCGGCTGCCGTCCTGCAGCCGGCTGACCTGGATGATGAGGTGCACGGCCGAGGCGACCTGCTCGCGAATGGCCCGGACCGGCAGGTCCATGCCGGCCATCAGGACCATCGTCTCCATCCGGGCGAGCGCGTCGCGCGGGGTGTTGGCGTGCAGCGTGGTCAGCGACCCGTCGTGGCCGGTGTTCATGGCCTGGAGCATGTCCAGCGCCGCGCCGTCGCGGACCTCGCCGACGACGATGCGGTCCGGCCGCATCCGCAGCGCGTTGCGCACCAGGTCCCGGGTGGTGACCGCGCCGCGCCCCTCCACGTTCGGCGGCCGGGACTCGAGGCGTACGACGTGCTCCTGGTGCAGTTGCAGCTCCGCGGCGTCCTCGACCGTGACGATCCGTTCCTCGGCGGGCACGAACCCGGAGAGCACGTTGAGCGTCGTGGTCTTGCCGGAGCCGGTGCCCCCGCTGACGACGATGTTGAGGTGGCCGCGGACGCAGGCCCGCAGCAGGTCGGCGGTCTGCCGGGTCAGCGTGCCGAAGGCGACGAGGTCGTCGACGGTGAACGGGTCCCGGGAGAACTTGCGGATGGTCAGCGACGAGCCGTCCAGCGCGATCGGCGGCACGACGGCGTTCACCCGGCTGCCGTCGGGCAGGCGGGCGTCGACCATCGGGCTGGCCTCGTCGACGCGGCGGCCCACCCGGGACACGATGCGGTCGATGACCCGGCGCAGGTGGGCCTCGTCGGCGAACTCGACCCCGGCGGGCTCCAGGCGGCCGCCGCGCTCGACGTAGACGCGGTGCGGGCCGTTCACCATCACCTCGTTGACCGACGGGTCGCGCAGCAGCGGCTCGATCGGCCCGTGGCCGAGGATCTCGTCGGTCACCTCGCCGGTGATCCGCGCCCGGTCCGCGCTGGTCAGCGGGGTCTCCTCGGCGGCGAGCAGCTCGGCGACGGTACGGCGTACCTGCAGCTCCAGCTCGTCGGCCGCGCCCATGTCGTCGTACAGCTTCGGGCCGAGCAGCTCGGCCAGCCGGCGCTGGATGCGCTGCCGCACGTCGCCGAGCGGGTCCGGCGCCGGACGGGCGGCACCGGCGCGGGCCGGGCCGGCCTCGGCGCGGGCCGGGTTCGCCGGCCGCCGGTCACCGCCGGCCGACGAGGCGCGCTGCCGCTGCGACAGGTGGTCGCTCAGGCCCATGTCAGCGCCTCCGGCCGAACAGCCGTGCCCGCGGGCGGCGCGCCGGGGCATCCTCCAGGGCGCCGCAGCGCGCGGCGAGCTCCCCCATCGCCCGGGCGACCGGATGGGCCGGGCGTTCCGCGGCGAGCGGGACGCCCCGGTTGACCGACAGCGGCACGTCCCGCGAGGACGGCATCAGCACCGATGTCGGCTGTCCCAGCGCCTTCTCCACGTCGGCGACGGTGAGGCCGACCTCGGAGTCGGCCCGGTTCAGCAGGATGTGCCGGCGCTCGGCCGGGTACTCGAGCATCTCGAAGGTGTTGAGGGTCAGCCGGGCGCTCTTGAGGGCGGGCAGGTCGGGGGTCACGACCAGGACGAACCAGTCGGTGCGGTCGAGGGCGGCCAGCACCTGGTCGCTGACGTACGGCGGGGTGTCCACGACGACGTAGTCGTACATCGTCGTCAGCACGCCGAGCAGTTCCGTCACCAGCTCGCGGTCCACCTGGTCGCCCTCGGCGGGGCCGGCCGGGGCCAGCAGCGCGTCGATCCCGGGACGGTAGGACGTGACGAGGGAACGTACCCCGTCCTCGTCCAGCCGGCCGGCCATCGCGACCGCGTCCGCCAGGCCCCGCTCGGGCGGCAGTTGCAGCAGGATGCCGACGTCGCCGAACTGCAGGTCCAGGTCGACCAGGCACACCCGGCGCCGGCCACCGGCGGCCAGGGTGACGGCCAGGTTGGTGGCGACCGTGCTCTTGCCGACCCCGCCCTTGCCGGCGAAGACGGTGATCACCTGGGCGCCCGTGACCGGCGCGGCCGGGCTGAGCCGGCGCGTGAGGTCGAGGGACCGCGCGCAGGCGGCGTCCACGGCGTCGCGGTCCCCGGCCGCGACGACCTCCCGGACGCCGGCGCGCATGGCCTCGGCGAGCACGTCCACCTCGACGCGGTCGCGCAGCAGCACGACGCCGAGGGAGGGCCGCTCCACGCGCTGCCGGGCGGTGAAGGCGAGAGCCTCGTCGAGCGGCACGCCGGGGCCGAGCACCACCAGCGGGGCGTCGGGGCGCTCGGCCAGCACCGCCGGCAGCTGCGACGGCTCGGCCACGGCGCAGTCGGGCTCCGCCGAGCCGGGGTAACCGGACCGGGAGGCGGGGTCACAGTAGATGGTCATCAGCGGCGCCCCGTCACGGAAAGAGAGAGTTGTTGTCGACGCCCTCGTCGGGCTGGACGGTGGCCGTGTCGTCCAGCAGCGCCAGCGACAGCACGCCGGTCAGCGAGACGTGGAGCAGCTTCTCCGCCTCCTGCTGGGTCACCGCGACGGTGACCAGCATCCCGGCGGCGGACTTCGGGCCGCTCGAGCCGGCCGGCGCGCTCGGCTGCGCCGTGGGGGCGTCGCCGGCGGTCACCGCCCCGGCGGCCCCGCGCTCCCCGACGGCGATCACCTCGACGCGGGGCAGCAGCATGCGGGTCGCCTGGTTGTACTCGTGGCCGCTGCTCAGGCCGTCGCCCGCCGGGACGCGACCGCGCCCCTCGCGCATGGTGAAGGTGGTGAAGACGGCGACCCGCGAGCCGGGGCGGACGTAGCCGGCGACCCGGGCGGCGGCGGTGACCTGCACGCTCACGGCCAGCTTGCCGTCCGGTACGGCGAGGCCGCCGGTCACCTGGCTGGGCTCGGCGAACATCCCGCGCAGCAGCAGCTGGCTGGGCAGCAGGTCGGCGGTGAGCACCAGGCCGTCGAGCCGGGCGTCCACCTCGCCGAGCGCGGTGCCGGGGACGGTGCCGGCCGGCATGGCGACCTTCTCGGTGTACCCGCCGGCGCGGATGCCGGCCGCGGTGGTGCCGGCCGGGATGCGCCGCGTGCTGACGAGCACCCAGACCGCCTCCCGGCCGGCGAGTGCCCGCTGGTCGGCGCCGCGCACGTACGCGACCACCGCCAGGCAGCCCACACCCGCCAGGACGGCCGCCACGAGGACCGCGAGAAGCCGCCGTCTCATCCCTGTACTCCCTGCTCGACTCAGCCGACGAGGTTGACGATCGCGGTGCCCAGGTCGGGCCCGCCGATCTGCGCGCCCGTGGTCCGGACCAGGCCGCGCACGAAATAGCCGTAGAGGCACCGCTCGGAGCCCCCGCACCGCCGCAGGCCGGTCAGCCAGGACGGTGCCGAGAAGCCGGAGAGCTCGTACCCGGTCAGCACGAACGACGTGAAGCCGGCCAGGTGGTAGGTGATCCCCGCCCCCTGCGACCGGACGGCGTCGTAGACCGGGATCAGCACGACGGCGGGCGTCTCCCAGGCCTGGCGCAGCGCGTCGCGGCACGGCTGCGACGCCGAGTTGCCGGTGTTGCCGCCGAAGGTGCCGTCCGTCTCGACCGTCACCGCGCAGGACCCGGACGGGTCGTCGAGCCACCCGAACCCGCCCGGCCGGTCCCAGCCGGACGGACCGGCCGGGCAGGTGCTCGCGCCGGCGCTGTCCTTGAGCCGGATGACCTGCTCCGCCTCCCGCGGTGGCAGGCCCGCCGACGGGGCCGGCCAGAACGCCGTGCCGTCGTGGGTGAGCTCGCGCCACTCGCAGATCGAGAACGTGACGGCGAAGCCCTCGGCCACCCGGGGCGGCCCCCAGGCGACCCGGGCGCAGGCGCCGACCGTCGTACCGTCGTCCTGGCCGGTCAGCGCCCGGGCGAACACGGACGGCAGCACGGTCGAGCCGTCCGGCAGCCGGGTCTGCACCCGCACCTCCGCGTACGGGACCGCGGCCGGAACCGTGCCCAGGCAGCTCGTCCGGTTGGTGGCCGGGGCCGGGCACGCGGGCAGGCCCGGCCCGGTGCCGCAGATCTCGGTCACCGTCGCGGCCGCGTCGGCGGCGTTGCCGTCCGCGTACGCTCCCGCCGTGCCGCTCTGCCCGGCGCACCCGGCGGGCGTCAGGACGCAGCCCTCGGCGACCGCCCAGGCCGCCGCGTCGGCGCCGCTCTGCAGCTGCTCCCGCTCGGCGTAGAGGCGACCGACGTCGACGACGACGGCGGCCACGCCGAGCAGGACGCCGGTCCCGAGCAGTATCGCGACGAGCGCGGTGACCGCGCCGTCGTCGCCGCGGCCCGGCCGGCGCCGGGTCGTCATCCGACGCATGGCATGACCCCTCGGGCGACGATGGTGAGGGACCCGTCCGAGCGTCCGCCGAAGAATCCCATCAGGGAGCCCAGCGGCGTCACCGGGCGGAAGGCGTGCGACACGCGGACCACGGCGTCGGCGCCGAGGTCGCCGTCGCACGCACTGATGTCCAGGGCGTCGACCGTGAGCGGTCCGGCGGCCGACGTGACGCGGGTACGCCCGTCGAACCCCAGGGCCGCCGCCCTGGCTCCCTCGCGGGCCGCCTCGGTCAGCGTGATCTGGGCGTTCAGCGCACGACCGAAGTCGATGATCCCGAAGAGCAGGAGCAGGAGCAGGGGCAGGACCAGCGCCATCTCCACGGCGGCCGCCCCCTGGTCGCCGGGGGCAGGCGTGGCGGGAGAGGTGCGCCCGCCACGCCCCAGCCGGCTCACGGCGTCGGCGCCTGCACCTGATCGGCCACGCCGCCGAACATGCCGCTGAGGTTGTCCCCGAGCAGGATCACCGCGCCGATGATGACGACCGCGATGAGAGCCACCATGAGGCCGTACTCCACGGCCGTGGCTCCCTCGTCGTCGCGGAGTTCGGGGTTGAGCAGAGCCTGGAGGAAACGAACGAGCATGAGAACTCCTTGGACGATCCGGCGTGCCACCCCCATCGCGGGGTGTTGCGCCTTGCAGTCGTCCAGGCACTCTCAGTTATGAGCTTTTTTTGAGGAATTATCCTCAGATCGAGGAAGCTGAATGCCCCCGCGGGGACCGCTACGGTGGGACCATGCCGCCGATCCGCGTCCTCCTGGTCGACGACCACGAGATGGTGCTGCACGGCGTGTCCGCCATGCTGTCCCGGTTCCCCGACCGGGTGCAGGTGATCGGGACGGCGAGCGAGCTGCCGGGCGCGGTCGGCGCGGTCACCGACGACCGGCCGGACATCGTGCTCTGCGACGTCCGGCTGCGCCGGGCCAGCGGACTGGACGTCTGCAAGGCGATCCGGGACGTCGACGCCGGGGCGAAGGTGGTCTTCCTGACCGTCTACGACGACGAGCAGTACCTCTATCAGGCGTTGCGCGCGGGTGCCTCCGGCTACCTGCTCAAGCGGGTGGACGCGCACGAGCTGGTGCGCCATCTGGAGAACGTGAGCCTCGGTGAGGTCGTCATCGATCCCAGCCTCGCCGGCCGGATCGCCAGCTCGGCCGCGCATCTGCAGAAGGGCGAGTTCTGGCCCGGCGCCCGCCTGGGCCTCACCCAGCGCGAGAGCGAGGTGCTCGCCCTGCTGGTCGGCGGCTTGTCGAACAAGGCCATAGCGGCCCGGCTGGTGGTCAGCGACGACACCGTGAAGACCCACGTGCGGGGCCTGTACCGCAAGCTGGGAGTCCGGGACCGGGGCGGCGCGGTGGCGACCGCGCTGCGCGAGGGTCTGTTCCACTGATGGATCCGGCGACTCCCGACCGGGACGCGCTCGTCGCCGCCGCCGCGCGCTGGGTGACCAGGGAGCCGGCGCTGACCGTCGTCCTCACCGAGGTCGCGCGCCTGCTCACCGAGGCGCTCGGCGCCGACGGCTGCCTGGCGTTCCTGGTCGAGAACGGCGGCGACCTGGTGCTGGCGGCGAGCCATCCGGCGCCGGTCACGGCGGGCGCGCCGCTGCGGCTGCCCGCGGGGTTCGGCATCGCCGGCCGGGTGGCGGCCGAGGGGACCCCGGTCGCCCTGGTGGACGACCACCCGCGCCACCCCCGGCACCGCGAGCTGCTCGGCCTCTCCCCCGGCCAGCCGGTGTCGCGGCTGTACGTCCCGGCGCGCCTGGCCGGTGGCCCGAGCACCGCCGTTCTGGCCCTGCACAGCCGTACCCGGCGCGAGTTCGGCCGGCTCGAGCGCGACGCCGCCCAGCGGGTCGCGGACCTCGTCGGCCTGCGCGCCTACGTCGCCGCCGCGCTGACGACGATGCGCGAGCACCGCGACGAGTGGGACGCGGTCGTCGCCAGCGCCGTCGCCGCCCAGGAGGCGGAACGCCGGCGGGTGGCCGCCGACCTGCACGACGGGGTCACCCAGGCGATCGCGAGCCTGTCCTTCCACCTGTCGGCGGCGGACGTGGCGCTCGGCGACGGGGACGTGGGGTACGTCGCCGAGCAGGTCACGGCGGCCCGGTCGCTGGCCGACCTGGCGCTCGGCGAGACGCGCAGCGCGATCACCGGGCTGCACAGCCCGGTCCTGGACGACCAGGGGCTGGCGGCCGGCCTGGCCGCCATGGCGCGCGGCGTGCGGGGCCCGCGGATCGAGGTGGACGCCACGGACTTCCCGCTGCCCGGCCATGTGAGCACCTCGTTGTTCCGCATCGCCCAGGAGTCGGTGCAGAACGTCGTCAAGCACGCCGGGGCCGGCCGGGCCGTGATCCGCCTGACCCGGCACGGGCACATGGTCATGCTCCGCATCACCGACGACGGGACGGGATTCGACGTGCCGGGCAGTCCCGGATTCGACGTGCCGGGCAGTCCCGGATCCGGCTACGGGCTGAGGACGATGGCGGAACGCGTGCACCTGCTCGGCGGCCGGCTGCGCATCGAGTCGCGGCCGGGCGCCGGGACCACGGTGGAGGTGACGGTCCCCAACGTGTGCTAGGCACGCCGGCGCCGCTCCATCAGCCGCAACACCATCGGCGTCAGGATGAGCTGCATCGCCAGCTCCATCTTCCCGCCGGGTACGACGATGATGTTCGGCCGCGACATGAACGAGTCGTGCAGCATCGCCAGCAGGTACGGGAAGTCGATGCCCTTGGGATCGGCGAAGCGGATCACGAGGAAGCTCTCGTCGGCCGTCGGGATGTAGCGGGCGATGAACGGGTTGGACGTGTCCACAGTGGGAACCCGCTGGAAGTTGATGTGCGTCCGCGAGAACTGGGGACAGATGTAGTTCAGGTAGTCCGGCATCCGGCGCAGGATCGTGTCGACGACCGCCTCGCTGCTGTAGCCACGGGCTGTCCGGTCGCGGTGCAGCTTCTGGATCCACTCGAGGTTGATGATCGGTACGACGCCCACGATCAGATCGGTGTGCCGCGCGACGTCGACCTTCTCGGTGACGGCCGCGCCGTGCAGGCCCTCGTAGAACAGCAGGTCGGTGCCGGCCGGGATGTCCTCCCACGCGGTGAAGGTGCCCGGCTCCTGCCCGTACGGCGCGGCCTCCGTCTCGTCGTGCAGGTATCTGCGGATCTTGCCGGAACCGTTCTCGCCGTAGCCGCGGAACAACTCCTCCAGGTCCTCCAGGAGGTTGGCCTCCGGGCCGAAGTGGCAGAAATGATGGTTGCCCTCGGCCCCCGCCCGGGCCATCTCGGCCTGCATCTGCGTACGGTCGAAGCGGTGGAACGAGTCACCCTCGACCACCACCGGCGTGATCTCCTCGCGACGGAAGATCTGCTGCATCGTCCTGGTGACCGACGTGGTGCCGGCGCCGGACGAGCCGGTGACGGCGACGACGGGATGTCTGACGGACAAGGCCTGACCTCTTCCGGATGCGTCACGAACGGAACAGCGAGCGGGTGTTGAACAGGGAGAAGTCGTCGTCGTGCAGGTCGACGCGGTCGCGGTGGTAACGCTCGATGCGCTCCACCTCCCGGCGCGAGCCGAAGATCAGCGGCACGCGGTCCCCGAGGCTGCCGGGCACGCAGGTCATCAGCCGCTGCCGGCCGGTGCTCGCCAGGCCGCCGGCCTGCTCGACGACGTACGCGATGGGGTTGGCCGCGTACAGCAGGCGCGGCCGGTGCGGGAGTCCCTCGCCGCTGTCGTCCGGGTCGAGGAAGACGCCGCCCCGGGTGAGGATGCGGAACGTCTCGGCGACCAGGCAGGCGACCCAGCGCATGGTGAAGTCGCGGTGGCGCGCCCCCGAGCGGCCGGCCAGGCACTCGGCGACGTAGCGCTTCACGGGCGGTTCCCAGAACCGCTCGTTCGAGGCGTTGATGGCGAACTCCTCCGTGCTCTCGGGTATCCGCATGTGTGGATGCGTGAGGATGAAGGCACCGATGTCGCGGTCCAAGGTGAAGCCGTCGACGCCGTCGCCGGTGGTGAGCACCAGCACCGTCGAGGGCCCGTAGAGGGCGAACCCGGCGCAGACCTGGGCGACGCCCTGCTGCAGGAAGTCCGCCGCGCTCGCCGGCGCGTGGGGGTGGGGACTGCGCAGGATGGAGAAGATGGTGCCCACGGGGATGCCGACGTCGACGGTGCCGGAGCCGTCGAGCGGGTCGAAGAGCAGCAGATACTTGCCCCGCCGGTAGGGCTGCGGCACGGGGTAGACGTCCCCCGTACGGTCGGAGCTCATGGCCGCCAGATGGCCGGTCCACTCCGTCTCGCCGACGATCACCTCGTTGCTGATCCCGTCCAGGTTCTTCGGGGCGCCGACCAGCGCACCCTTGTTCACCTGGTTCGCGATGATCTTCACCGCGGTGCTGATCGCGTTCAGCAGGCCGGAGAAGTCACCGGTCGAGTCGCGATGCCGGTGCTCCTGCTCGATGGTGTAACGGGTCAGCGTCTTGTGCGCCTCCGGCACGGCGGGCCCCCTCTCGGCGTTGGAGGCGACCGTAGGACGGATGACGCCGTGCGGGCCTCACCCGCACGGGGGGCCACGGGGGTGAGTGTGCCGGGCGCTCAGCCGCGGGCCGGCGCGCGCCGCGGCCGGAACGCCAGCTCGCCGGCGCCGTCCGGATCGGTGAGGTGCTCGAGGAACAGCGCCGCGGTGGCGGTGGGGCTCGCGGTGGTGACGGCGTGCCAGGGGCGGTCCAGCGGGGTGCCCCGCACCGGCACGCGTTGCAGCGACCCCTGCCGCAGGTGCTCGGTCACGGCGTCGGCGGACACCAGCGTGACGCCCAGGCCGAGGGCCGCCGAGGCCACGACGGCGCCGTGCGAGCCCAGCGCCAGGGTCGGCGGCGCCACCTGCAGCGCGTCGAGCAGCGCGAGGGTGGTGTCGCGGGTTCCCGAGCCGGGCTCGCGCAGCAGCCAGGTCACGGTGGACAGCTCCGGCACCCGGCCCGGCGCGGCCACCACGATCAGCGAGTTCGGCCGGGTCGCCCGGGTGGTCAGGCCGCGGCCCGCCCGGGGCCGGCCGCCGATGACGAGGTCGAGTTGGTGGTCGGCCAGCAGGGCGGACATCCGGTCGCGGACGCCGACGTCGAGGGTCACCTCCACCCGCGGATACCGGGCCCGGAAGGAGGCGAGCAGCCCCGGGACCAGGTATTCGCCCGCGGTCGTGACCGCGCCGAGGCGGACCCGGCCCCGCTCGGGGTCGCCGCTGCGCCGGGCGGCGTCCAGGCCCTCGTCGATGAGGCCGAGGATGCGCCGCGCGTAGCCGGCGAAGATCCGCCCGGACTCGGTGAGGCGCAGGCCGCGGCCGTGCCGCTCGAACAGCACCACGCCGGCCTCGCGGTGCAGGGCGGCCAGCGCGGCGGACACGGCCGACTCGGTCACCGACAGCCGTTCCGCCGCGGCGCGCGCCGAGCCGTGCTCGACGATCGCCAGAAAGGTCTGCAGCCGGGCCGGGGTCACGGCGCCACCATAGTCAAGCATTCGCTCATGTGTCCATGGCAAACACTCGCTAGACGGCTCAAGGCGCCGGCGGCCATTGTGGAAGGACCGAGCCCGGCCGACCGGGCCGAAGCGGAGGAGGCGACGTGACCGAGCCGGACCGATGGGACCCGGGCGTGCACAGCTACGCCAGCATGGGCTACTACGACGCCGACTACCGGCCCAAGGACACCGACGTCCTGGCCGTGTTCCGGGTGACCCCCCAGCCGGGCGTCGACCCGGTGGAGGCCGCGGCGGCGGTGGCGGGCGAGTCGTCGACGGCGACCTGGACCGTGGTGTGGACCGACCGGCTCACCACGCACACGCACTACCAGGCCAAGTGCTACCGGGTGGATCCCGTTCCCGGCCGGGAGGGCGAACACCTGGCCTACGTCGCCTACGACATCGACCTGTTCGAGGAGGGCTCGATCGCCAACCTCACCTCGTCGATCATCGGCAACGTGTTCGGGTTCAAGCCGCTGAAGGCGCTGCGCCTGGAGGACATGCGCATCCCGGTGGCGTACGTGAAGACCTTCCAGGGCCCCGCCCACGGCATCGTGATGGAGCGCGAGATCCTCAACAAGTTCGGCCGCCCGCTGCTGGGCGCGACCGTCAAGCCGAAGCTGGGCCTCTCGGCGCGCAACTACGGCCGGGTGGTCTACGAGGCCTGCCGCGGCGGCCTCGACTTCACCAAGGACGACGAGAACATCAACTCGCAGCCCTTCATGCGGTGGCGGGACCGGTTCCTCTACGCGATGGAGGGGGTGAACCGGGCGATGGCCCAGACCGGCGAGATCAAGGGTCACTACCTCAACATCACCGCCGCGACGGTCGAGGACATGTACGAGCGCGCGGAGTTCGCCAAGGAGCTGGGCAGCGTCGTCGTGATGATGGACCTGACGGTGGGCTACTCGGCGATGCAGTCGATGGCCCACTGGGCCCGCCGCAACAGCGTGCTGCTGCACCTGCATCGCGCCGGCCACAGCACCTACACCCGGCAGAAGACGCACGGGGTCAGCTTCCGGGTGATCGCCAAGTGGTCGCGGCTGATCGGCGTCGACCACGTCCACGCCGGCACGATCGTGGGCAAGCTGGAGGGCGACCCCGCCACCACCAAGGGGTTCTACGACACGCTGCGCCTGGGGCACGTCCCGGCCGAGCACGGCAACGGGATCTACTTCGACCAGGACTGGGCGAGCCTGCCCGGCGTCATGCCGGTCGCCTCGGGCGGGATCCACGCCGGGCAGATGCACCAGCTGGTCGACCTGCTCGGCGAGGACGTCATCCTGCAGTTCGGCGGCGGCACCATCGGTCACCCGCTCGGCGTGGCGGCCGGCGCCGAGGCCAACCGGGTGGCGCTGGAGGCCGTCGTCAAGGCCCGCAACGAGGGGCGCAACCTCCTCAAGGAGGGCCCGGACATCCTGCGGTCCGCCGCGCAGCGCAACCGGCCGCTGGAGGTGGCGCTCGCCACCTGGGGCGACGTCACGTTCGACTACGCCGCCACCGATGCCCCCGACGCCGTTCCCACGGCAAGCGTCTAGGAGCCGACATGTACCTGCGCCATGGAGCGTTTTCCTACCTGCCGGAGCTGACCGACGACGAGATCGCCGCGCAGGTCCGCTACGCGCTGCTGAACGGCTGGCCGATCTCGGTGGAGTACACCGACGATCCGCACCCCCGCAACGTCTACTGGGAGATGTGGGGCCTGCCGATGTTCGACCTGGCCGAACCCGACGGCGTGCTGCGCGAGATCAACGAGTGCCGGGCCACCTTCCCCGGTCACTACGTCCGGGTCCTGGCGTACGACGCGCGGCTCGGCCGGCAGACCACCGCGCTGAGCTTCGTGGTGCAGCGCCCGGCCGAGGAGCCCGGCTTCCGCCTGGACCGCACCGAGGACAGCAACCGGGTGCAGCGGTACAGCGTGCATTCCTACGCCACGGAGGCACCGGCCGGCGCCCGCTACGGCCGCGGCGGAGACGGGTCGCGGTGAGCGCCTCCGCAACCGGCTTCTCGATGTACCGGCCGGGGGCCGCCCCCGCGAGCGGCGCCCCCGCTCCGGCGGAGGCGCCGCCGGAGCCGCTCCTCGGCCCCGAGGCGAAGGTGGACATGCAGGCGGACGAGGCCGCCGCCCGGGTCCGGGCCGTGCTCGCCGCCGTCGACGCGGAGCTGGTCGGGCTCGCCGGCGTGAAGCGGCGGATCCGGGAGATCGCGGCGCTGCTGATGGTGGACCGGGCACGCGCGCGGTTCGGCCTGGAGGCCAGCAGGCCCTCGCTGCACATGAGCTTCGCGGGCGGGCCGGGCACCGGCAAGACCACCGTCGCGCTGCGGATGGCCGAGATCCTGCACGCCCTGGGCTATCTGCGCGCGCCGCGGGTGCACCCGGTCACCCGCGACGACCTGGTCGGCCAGTTCATCGGCCACACCGCCCCCAAGACCAAGGAGGCGCTGGCCAGGGCGGCCGGCGGCGTCTTGTTCATCGACGAGGCCTACTACCTGTACCGCCCGGACAACGAACGCGACTACGGGCAGGAGGCGATCGAGATCCTGCTGCAGGAGATGGAGTCGGCCCGCGCCTCGCTGGTGGTGATCTTCGCCGGTTACGAGGACCGGATGGAGACGTTCTTCTCCTCCAACCCCGGCCTGAGCTCGCGGGTGTCGCACCACATCCAGTTCGAGGACTACGCCACGGACGAACTGGCCGAGATCGCCGAGCTGATGCTCACCCGGGACGCCTACCGCTTCACCGAGGGCGCCCGGGAGGCGTTCCGCGAGTACCTCGACCGCCGGCGGACGATGCCGCGCTTCGCGAACGCGCGCAGCGTCCGCAACGCCCTGGAACGGGCCCGCCTCCGGCAGGCCAACCGGCTGGTCGCGCTCTCCGGCCAGGTCGGCCGCGACGACCTGATGCTGATCACCGAGGAGGACGTCCGGCGCAGCCGGGTGTTCACGGATCCGCCGGACCGGGGCTGAGCCGTCGTGCGGGCGCCCCGGCACAGGGCGCCCGCACGACCTCGGGTCACCGGTACAACCGGTGCTCTTCTCTCCGCCTGACGTGCAGGACGGTCTGACGCGACGGAACGGCCGGCGATCCGGACCGGCCGGCGCCCGGCGGTCGCATCGGTGCGCCCCAGGCGCTCAGGACGGCGACGATGTCGTCCCATACGGTCACAGTGGTCATCGACAAACGGAACTCTCCCCCGTGAGTGTTCTCGGCTGCGGGACGCTGCGGTGCTGCCTTCGCGTCGGTGATACGAGCTCCTCCCTGGACGAGCGGCGGTGGCCGCGGCGACCAATGTGGGCCAGGGAGGCGGCACGCACCAGCGGGCAGCCGCAAGATTGAGGGAGAACGCGAATCCGGCGCTCCGGGCTCGCCTGAAGATCAACAGCCTCGATATGCTTTAGGGGCGATCACGGTCCGCGCAGTAGCGCAGGACCACGATCCCGCTCTTGCCGACCGGGGTCGCCTCGAGCAGCGTCAGTCGCCGCGGATCGAACGGGCCGCCGACGAGCGGGACGCCTCCCCCGGCGAGCACCGGGTTGAGCTTGACCACGAACTCGTCGATCTCCGCCCGGACGGCGGCGGCGAACGCGCCGCCGCCGCACAGCCAGATGTCCATGCCGGGCTGCTGCTTCAGCTCGCGCAGGTAGGACACCGGGTCGCCGGCGACGACGGTCACCGCCGGGTCGGTGGCCGGGTCCAGCGTCCGGGAGAACACGTACTGGCGCAGGTGGGCGTACGGGCTGGTGACACCGGCCGCCAGCGCGGGCTCGTAGGTGCCGCGCCCCATGACCACGGTGTCGAAGGCCTGGTGCGGCGCGGTGATGCCGGACTGCTCCCGCACGGCGGTGGGCAGGGTCTCCGGAAAGCGCGCAGTGATGAACGCTCCCAGCTCCGGATCCACCGGCCCGAAGAACTCCCAGCTCCCGTCCGGTGCGGCGATGAAACCGTCGAGGGTGGCGGCCACGTAGTACACGAGCTTTCGCATCTGGACTCCCCATCAACCACTATCGTTGTCGTGGTTGAAACTACATCAGCTGTAGTGGTCAGTGCTAGCCTCTTTCCGTGGCAAAGAATCCGGAGCGCCGCCGGCTGCTGGCCGACGCCGGGCTGCGCGTGCTCGCCGAGTCCGGCGCCCGCGGCCTCACCCACCGCGCCGTGGACGCCGAGGCGGCCGTACCCGTCGGCACGGCGTCGAACTACTTCCGCTCCCGCGACGCCCTGCTCGGCGCCCTGGGCGAGCGGATCATGGAGCGGTTCGCACCGGACGAGGCGGTGCTCGCCGGGCTCGCCACCCGGGAGCCGGGCCGCGAGCTGTTCGTCGACTACCTGCGGTACATCCTGGAGCGCACCACCGCGCATCCCGAGCTGACCCGGGCACTCATCGAGCTGCGCCTGGAGGCGGCCCGCCGCCCCGGGCTCGCCGAGATCCTCGGCGGGACGCTGCGCCGCCACTACCGCGACGACGTCGCCTTCCACGAGACCACCGGGCTGCCCGGCGGGGCGGCCGAAATCGCGCTGCTGCACTACGCCATGGACGGCCTGCTGCTCGACCTGCTGACGACCTCGATCGGTGCCGACCTCTCCCCCGACGACGCCGTCACGGCGTTCGTCGACCGGCTCGTCCGCTGACCCTCGCCGTGGCCCACAGGGGCCTCAGGTGTCCACCCCTGCGGAGGATCCACGCGGCGATCAGCGCCACCGTGGCGGCGAGCTCGGCGACCCAGGTGACGACGAGCCAGGGATGGCCGAGACGGACGAGGACCAGGGGCGCGGACGCCACCAGGGACAGCAGGCTCGTCCCGTAGATCAGGATCGGCGTTCCCACCAGGATGGACGCGGTGAAGCTGGAACCGCGCTCGTACGTCCTGATGAAGTCCTCCCACTGGAAGGTGTCCCCGCCGGCGAGCATCTTCGCCTGAGGTGCGAGGACGTCATGGATGTACTCGCCGATCATCAGGATGCTGCGGTGCTGCTCGTAGTACGCGATCCCGAAGATGATGCTCGCGGTCGGCACGATGGCGAGAAGCATGGCGGCCGTCAGCAGCGACGCCGCGGTGCCGGCCGCGAACTGGCTCGCCGCCACGCCGCCGAGGGCCATCGCGGTCGTGAAGTTGAGCCCGGCGATCGCCTGTTGCACGTTGGTCCGGCTGAACTGTTCCTGCCGCAGATTGCCGAACTCGGCGATCAGCAGGTCCTTGGCGGGTCCGGACGCGACGGACGGATCGGTCACCGCTCCCGCGCCCCCGGGAGACGCCGCCCGCCGTCGGTGGCCCCCGGCAGCAGGCCGCGCAGGACGGCACGGGTGTAGGCGGCGATGGTGTAGCCGTCGCTGATCGTCGCGTCGGCGATCAGCGACGCGAGCTCGTCCGGCGTGACGATCCGGATGGCGTCGATGCCCTCCTCCGCGTCCGCCGCGGACGGCGTCTTGGTGACCTCGGCCAGGAACAGCCGCACCGCGGTGGTGGTCGCGCCGGTGTCCGGGTAGTAGCTGCCCAGGTCGTGGACGGCGGCGGCGGCGACGCCGATCTCCTCGCGCAGCTCGCGCCGGGCGTCCTCGACCGGGTCGGCGACGCCCGGCGTGCCGAAGCCCCGCGGGATCTCGAGGTGCCAGCTGCGGGTGCTGTGCCGGAAGTGGTGCAGCAGCACGATGCCCTCCGCCACCCGCGGCAGCACCACGACGCCGGACGCGTTGCCCGGGCTGATCGTGCGCCCGTAGGTGCCGTACCTGCCCGACCTGGTCCGGACCGCGTCGCGCACGATCGTGGTGTACGGGTCGGCGAAGACCACGCCGGTCTCGGCCATGCTGGCGGGCATGCCGGCCCTGGCCAGGTCGGCGGCCTGGGCCCGCTCGGCCGCCTCGACCTCCGCCGGCTCGGTGAGGATCTCGAACGCCGCGCCGGGCGGGTTCACGAACAGCTCCGGAAAGGACTCGCGCAGGCTGGCGTACGTCGACCGGCGAAAGCTCTCGTCCACCGCGTGCCTCCCGTGTCTGGGCTCATGGTCACGCTAGCCGATCGATCGCGCCCGGCGGGCGGACGAACCGACCGGACGGGTGAATATGGACGTCCGTCCCTTCAGGCGGCGAGGTCCGCCTCGCTAGGTTGGCGGGGCAGGAGACACCGACCGGTCCCCCATGGCGACGCGAGGTGGGCGTGTACAGCGATCGCATCAAGGACTTCGCCGACAAGTTCCACATCGACGACCTGATCCTGCGCTACGACGTGGACTTCGACATCCCGCTGCGCCACGAGTACGCGCTCGGTGTGCTGCGCATGGTGGAGGCGTTCCGCCCCGTCTCGTCGCACGACCTGCCGGCGGTCGCCCGGCGCGTCGGCGCGCACTGGTGCGACATCGTCCGGTCCGACATGGTCTACGACCACTGGGCCGCGCTGCGCATGATCGAGGCGTCCGCGGACGACGCCGCGGCGCTGCTGGACGTGGTCCGGGCCGATCCGCACGCCGGGGGCTTCCTGGCCTACGTGACCGCGCGCTGGCAGGACATGACCGGCAAGATCCGGTACCGCCTGGGCGGCTACACCCGGGCCCGGATCGCTTTCGAGACCGCCGTGTCCGTCGCCGGGCGGCACCGGCTCTGGTGGTGCCTGCCCGACATGCGCAGCAACGTGCACCGCGGCCGGTACGAGGAGTCGCGGCAGAGCGGCGCCCCGCACATCGAGACGCTGATCGAGTCCCTCACCGCGGAACGGGAGCGGATCCTGCGCGACGCCGCCGAGCACGGCGTGGCGACCGGCGACATCGATCGCGACGCCCCGATCCAGCATCGGGAGTACCTGCGCGGCTACTCAAGCGTGCTGCACAACCTGGCCCTGGCGCTCAAGGACAAATCCGTACGCGACAAGTCCCCGGACGACGCGCGGCAGTCCCTCGCCGTCTCCGAGGAGTCGATCCGGATCTCCCAGGCGCTCGGCGACCACTTCCGCATCTACCAGTCGCTCAACCACCAGGCGCTGCTGGACCCCGAGCGCGCTCCGGAGCTGTTCCACCGGCTCGCGCAGGGCCCGTACGTCCGCGGGCGCCTGATCGCGCGCCAGCACCTCGCGATCCGCAAACGCGGCATGGAGAGCGTCCGCGAGCTGCGTACGCTCATGGAGGAGCTGATCAGCGCCGCGCGGGCGCACGGCAGCACCGGGCTCGACATCCACGTCGCCGCCATCACGATGGACCAGTACGCCGCCGCGGTGGCCGAGGTCGCCGGGGGCCTGGACGACGCCGAGCGGATCCGGCTGACCGACGACGTGGCGGAGAAGCGGTTCCTGATGGCGGAGTCCGTCCGCCGGGTGGTGGCGATGCCGGCCTACAAGCAGGCGTACTCCCGCACGATCCGGCCGAGCTTCCTGGAGCGGATCGCCGACCGCATCGCGTCGTCGGCCGCCACCGGCGAGGCCGGCACCGCGCGCGCGGAGGAGGCGTTCGGCCTGGTGGAGGCCTCGTCCGCCCGCGAGCTGCTCGACATGCTCTCCACCGCCGCCATGCCCGAGCTGCCGCCGCTGCCGCGGGTGTCCGCCGAGCCGGCGAAGTGGGAGATCCCGGCGGCCGCGGAGGCGGCGATGGCGGCCGAGCGGGGCCCGGAGGCGGATGCCGCGTTGGCCGTCGCGGGGCCGGGGCGGCGGCGCACGGTGGTCCGCCGCGGCGCGGTACGCCGGGCGGGCGGCGACGTCCGGTCGGCGGACCGGTCCGAGCTGGCCCGCCGGGAGACGGAGTTCGAGGAGGCTTTCCTCCAGCACCCGATCGAGGGCACCCCGGCGGACGCCGAGATCGCGCACCGGGTGCGGATGTTCACGGTGAACAATCCGGACACCTGCGTGGTGCGCTACTTCGCGTACGGGCCGGCCGCACCCGCGTTCCTGGGCGCCTTCGTGTTCCGCGACGGCGACATGCAGCGGGTCACCGGCATCCCGTACGCCGAGGTGGAGACCCTGGCGCAGGAGATCACGACGGACCATGCCCCGGCGCGGGCGCAGTGCGAGGCGATCTGGCGGACGCTGCTGGCACCGGTCTGGGACCACGTGCGCCACCCGGCCGAGCCGGGCCACCTGGTGCTGGTCCCCACCGACGCCCTCTTCGCCATCCCGCTGCACCTGGCCTGGGCGCCGGAGGCGGACGTGCCGCTGGCCGCCCGGCTGCCGATGTCGCTGTCGGTCAGCGCGACGGCCTTCGTCAGCCGGGGCCGCAGCTTCCTGCGCCGTCAGCCGGTGAGCACGGCGGACGACCTGGCCGCCATCGTGATCGCGGACGAGGAGGCGCTCGGGGGCCGCCGCGGGGTGTCGGGCGGGGAGCTCCTGGACAGTGGATGGCAGCCGGAGCACATGATCGTGCTGGGCGCGCGCAGCCCGGGCCTGTCGGGCGTGCGGCGGTTCTTCGCCGCGGACACCGAGGGTTTCCGGCAGCTGATGCAGGCCAAACCCGAGTTCTTCGTGTACGCCGGCCACGGCGGCTACGACCCGCAGTTCGCGCAGCTCGGCCCGTACCTCGACCTCAACGGCACCTACCTGACGCAGTACGACGTGGCGCTGCGGCTGCGGCTGCCCCGCAACAAGCTGACCGTGCTCGGCGCCTGCCTCGCCGGGCAGGGGGCCAAGACCGACAGCGGCGAGGTCTCCGGCTTCCTGCGGTCGCTGATCGCCGCCGGCGCGGGTGCCATCGGCATGCCGCTGTGGAGCGTCGAGGACGGCGCCATGATCCGTACGGTGGGCCCGCTGCTGGCCGCGAGCCGCGCCGCGGTCTCCTCCGGAGCCGGCGTCTACGACCCCGTGCAGGCCCTGCACGAGCGATACCGCCATGTGGCGGGGCTCGGCCTGCGACCGGAGGTGCTGACCGAGTACATGCCGTTCTGTCTATATCTTTGAGCATCGGCGCAGGGGACGGAGACGTCATGCTGGATCGGCCCGAAGACATCGCGCGCAAGGTG
This sequence comes from Couchioplanes azureus, assembly GCF_014648355.1. Lineage (GTDB taxonomy): Bacteria > Actinomycetota > Actinomycetes > Mycobacteriales > Micromonosporaceae > Actinoplanes > Actinoplanes azureus. The sequence goes on along the minus strand of NZ_BMQY01000008.1, from coordinate 139,048 downwards.
CGGCTGCTCCTCGACGCGAAGCTCCGGCCGGAGGACTGGGCCGAGGTGAGACGCCTCGCCCGCGAGTTCGCCGACGCCCGGGAGCGCGGCGGCAGCCTGGAGGCGGTCGCGATCAACCTGGAACACCTGCTGGACCTGCGCAGGCTGCGCGGGCACGCCAACCCCGACATGGCAGACCCGTCGCTGCAGGAGGCGGACGAGGACACCCACGAGGTCATGGTCCGCATGATCCGAGCGGGCCAGCGGCCGGAGGTGGCCGAGCCGCGCCGCCCGACCCCGGCGGAATGAGCGGGGCGCTGCACCGGCCGGCCGTGGTGACCCACGCCTTCTTCCCGGCCCGCAACGTGATCGGGGAGCCCGGGTCCCCGGCCCGCAAGGCGGTCGAGCGGATCTGGGAGTGGGCGGGCCGGCAGCGCTACCGGGAACCCATCGGATCGTGGCCGGCGTCGCTGTCGCTGCCGGACCGGACGACGGAACGGGACTCGCTGACGGTGCTGGCCGGCGCGGCCCGGACGACGGCGGGCCGGGCCCGGGAGATCCTCGTCTACCAGGTCCACGACGTCATCGGCGTCAGCGCCGTGGACGCCACCCGCTGCCGCTGCGCCGCGTGGCCGGAGTTCGACCTCGGCTGGCTCGATCTCGTCGGAGCCGGCGACCAGCCGCTCGGCACCGCCCAGATCTACTCGTGCCTGGTCCGGCGCGGCACTTCCGCCGCCGGGGCCGGCCGCCTCGCGCCGGCGGCCCGGACCGGATCGTGGTGGCAGCCCACGCCGGGGATGCTCGTCGCCGAGCTGCACACCGCGCGGGCACGCCACCGAGGGCTGTTCGCGGTCGCCCCGGCCGAGGCCACCCTCGACGAGTGGCTCTGGACCAGCCCGGGAGCCGGCCTGCCGGCGCTGACCCGCTACCTGCTGCAGGCCGCCCAGCTCCGCCACCAGAATGCGGAACTGCGCGGCTTGCGCCCGCGGTTCACCGCCGTCGCGGAGAAGATCGACGAGCATTGCACGGCCATGCGCACGGCACTCGCGGGCACGGACGTGCCCCTGGCCCGCATCCTCGAGGCCGACCAGGCCCTCACCCGGCTCAGCACCGACCAGGGCGGCGTCGTCGAACAGCTCACCCTCGTGCGCGCGATGACCGGCACGGTCGAGGCGATCACGCACAACCTGGAGGCGGTCGGCCGCATCGGCGCCGCGGCGCGGGGCCGGGAGTCGCGCGAGCTCGCCCCGGCGGACCGCCGGATGGCCGACCGCACCCTCGTCCAGCTCCGCACCGAGGAGGCCTACCTCGCGGCCGCCCAGCTCAAGGCCGCCGAGCAGAGCCGGCTCGCCGCGGCCGTGGTGACCACCCGCCTGGCCGAGCGCAAGGCCAGCCTGACCCTGCTGCAGACCGCCGTCATCGGCGCGGTCCTCATGCTGCTCGCCGCGGTCCAGAGCCTGGAGTACGAGGTGCCCCTGCCCGCCCGCCTCCAGCCACCCACCATCGCCCTGCTCGCGGCGATCGCCCTGGCCCTGCCGTCCGCGGTGCTGCGCTGGCCCCGGGGCGCCGATCACAGCCCCGGCTGGGCCAGGCTCGACATTCTGTTCGCGGCCCTCGCCGGAGGGGCGCTCGGCTGGCTCGTCCTCTCCCTGATCTCCTGGTTCACCGACCGGCCCCGCACCCACTGGCAGTCCGACGGCCGGACCACCGCCGCGGGCGCGGTCGTGGCGGCGGCGATCGGCGGTGTGCTCGCTCTCGCCCGCTGGCGCCATCTGCGACAAGAGGCCACCACCTCGATAGATTGATGGTTATCGCTGAAGCTGTCAGGATGGGCCGATGACTGGTGGCGCTCGATGAGCAGGAAACGGCGTGTCACGTCGTCCCTCGCGGGCGTGCTGCTGGTGCTGGCCGGCGCCCTGCCGGCGGCCCCGGCCCACGCCGACCCCCCGGCCGGTACGCGCACGGAAACCCCCTGGCGGATGCGGCACTGGCCGCAGACGCAACCATGGCAGCGTGCGCAACCGGCGGCCCCGATCCGCCCGCCCGGCGCGCCGTACCCGGTCGATCCGCAGACCTACGAGCTGCCGGACACGATGACCTGGGAAGACTATGTGCCGGTGCCGGGCACCGACTGGGCGGACCCGGCCGTGCCGGGCTCGGAGCGCACCTTCCGGGGCGCGCTGGTGCTCGTCGACTTCGCCGACCAGCCCTTCGTCGTGACCCAGCCGGCCAACTCGACCGTCTACGGCAACCCCTTCGCCGTGCACGACCTGCCGCGCGCCGACGTGCCGGCGTTCTATCGCGACTTCCTCAACCGTCCGGGCCCGCTCAACCGGGGACACACCATCCACGAGTACTGGATGGAGGACTCCGGCGGGCGGTACGGCATCGAGCTCGGCAGCTTCGGGGTGTACCGGATGCCGCACCTGGGCCACGAGTACGGCATCGAGAACTCCTGGCAGCGAGGCCTCGGCTGTCCGGCCGGTGACACCTGCGGCCGGGACATCCGCGCCGATGCCCGGGCCGCCTGGATCGCCGAGGTCGGCGAGGACACCGCCGGGGCGTACGACTTCGTCTTCTTCCTCGCCGCCGGCCAGGACGAGTCGTCGACCTGGCAGGAGTTCGGCCCGATGAAGTTCGCCACCAAGGAGCAGGTCACCGAGGCCTTCGGGCCGCCCGACGAGGCGCTGGCCAACTGGAACGCGACCCGGTACGTCGAGTGGACCTCCTGGCAGGCGTCGGCGAACATCTGGCCCAACGCCACCGGCGGCAGCTCGGTGCAGGCGGAGAGCTCCGGCATGTCCACCTATGCGCACGAGTTCAGCCACATCCTCGGTGTGGCCGACAACTACAACAACCCGTACTCGGTGCCCGCCCGCCGGGACTACAGCGGCCCCTGGGAGATGCTCAGCCGCGGCACCTTCAACGGGCCCGGCGGGCCGCACAGCCGGTGGCTCATCCCGGGCACAGCCGGGTCGTCCATGGGCGCCCAGCACATGTTGCGCAACAAACTGAAGCTCGGCATCGTCGACGACACCGCCGTGCTGCGCCTCTCCCGCGCTGCGCTCGCCAGCTCCGGGGTCGTGGTGGCGCGCGTGACGGCGCGCTCGGTGCAGCCCGGCCCGCGCGGGCTCGCCGGGATCACCGTGAGGCTGGACGGCGGGGACCAGAGCCCCGCCTGCGACACCGCCACCGACCCGTACTGCGACGGCGGCGGGTACGACAACTACACCCTCGAGGTCGTCGACCGGATGGGCTTCGACTCGTTCACCCCCGACTCGGGAGTCCTGCTCGCCAAGACCAGGGACGCCGACCGGGCGCCGTACATCTGGACGGTGGACGCCAACCCGCAGGACATCGACAAGGTCGACTTCGTGGCGCCGGACGGCACGCCGCACAAGATGACGATCGGCGACTACCGGCAGCTCTCCGACGCGCTGTTCCACGCCGGGACGGACTCCGGCAGCCGCTACGAGTACGTCGACCCGGCGAACCGGCTGCACTTCTACGTGCTGGAGCGGCACCGGGACCGGGTCGGGGTGCTGTCGTACACGGTCGCGGTGCGGTCCCTCGACGGCGCCGGCCCGCACCCCCGCGGCGTGACCCTCTCCCACGCCGCCGGCGTCGCGGGGCCCTCCGGGTGGGCCCGTTGCCGGCTCGCGATGCGCAACACCGGCGGCTCCGGAGCCGCCGGGTCCGACGTCTACCGGATCGCCGCCTGGGCCGATGCCGGCTCGACGGTCTGGCTGCCGCGCGCCGTGGTCGCCGTGGCGGACGGGCGGACCGCGCCGGTGGAGGTCTACGTCAAGCGCGACGACGGCACCCGGCGGGCGGCGAAGGCCACGGTCACCGTCACCTCCGAGAGCGACCCGTCGGCGACCGCCTCGGGCTCGTGCCGGGTGTGGTGACCGCTCGTACCCGCCCGGCCGCCACGAGAGTGCCCGCGGCCAGGAGTGCGCATGCCGTCGCGTACCCGAGGCTGCCGACCGGCGTGCCGGAGGGGGTGCGCCCCGCCCTCGCGGTCAGATACTCCGGCAGCGCGGCCGCCCACAGGGCGGTGAACACGACGAGGAAGGCCACCCCGGCGGCGACGGGATAACGGCCGAGGAACCCGTCCGGGGGCGCGGGCTCCCCGCCCGGCCGCTCCCGCAGGTCGCGCGCCACCGTCAGCGCGGCCACCAGGACGAACACCGCGAGGACCGCCCAGAGCGCCACGGCCCGGCCGGCCTCGAACCGGCCGGGCCACCGGGACAGCACGCCGTACGGCACCGAGCAGAGCATCATGGCGAACGGCGTGAGCACCCCGACGGCGAGGACCCGCAGCCCCGCCGGCCCCGGGCGAGGACGTCCGGCCAGCAGCAGCCGGGTCAGCAGCACCATCCCGAACGGGGAGGCGGCCGCGAAGACGACCACACTGCTGACCGGGACGGCCGCCAGCCAGGGCGAGTTCGACGGCGCCGCGGGATTCCAGGCCCACCACCGCAGCTGCGGGCCCAGCTGGTCGAAGATCTCGTAGAAGCAGTGGAAGACGACGGCCACGCACGCCGCTCCGGCGGCCGGCGAGTGCCGCTCCAGCAGTCCGGTCCGCTGGACCAGCGCGTACGCCGCATAGGTGAGCGCCGGGTAGACGGCGACGATGTACAGCGGCAACCGGTCGTGCAGGAACTGCACCGAGAACACGTTGTGCACGAAGATCAGGCCGAGCTGGTCCTGCAGGCCGAACCGCTCCGGAAAGTACAGCGGCGGTTCGAGCACCACCAGGTACACCAGGGTGGCGCACCAGAGCCCGAGGTTGGTGGGGTCGCCGCGACGGCGCCACCACAGCACCGCGTGGACGAGCGCGACGCCCGCGGCGAGCACCATGAACGCCTCGACGACCGGCATCGTGGGGTCCGCCAGCGAGGCGGGCGAGCGTACGGAGACGACGGGTGAGGTGGTCGTGCAGTCGATCCCCCCGAGGGTGCCGGCGGTCTCGGCGAACCCGGGCGGGCAGCTGCTCACGGCGCCCCGCCGGCCGGCCGGGTGCCCGAGTAGAACCGGGTCACGTCGTGCCCGGCGGCGTAGCGGGCGAACCAGGTGTCCGCGAAGCGGGGCAACGGCTCCCGGGCCGGCCGGTGGTGCGGCACCTGCGACAGCAGCAGCCGGTAGACCAGGACGAGCATCTCCCGGTTGGAGGCCGGGGCGAAGGTGGCGGGCGGGAACATCCCGAGGCGGGTCCGCCACGAGGTCCGCAGCGGCAGCCGGGCGAGCAGCTCCTCGCGGCGCACGCCGTCCGGGGAGACGTTGCGGTACTCCGCGCGCCGGTCCGCCTCCGGCACATGCTCCTCGAAACCGGCGAGGATGTCGCGGTAGAGCTGCATGATGTGCCGGAACACGGAACGGGCGACGCGGGTGCGGTAGTAGCGGTTGCGCACGACGGCGTCGCACACGATCAGCGCCGAGCTGCGGTGCTCGACCTCCTCGACGAAGTGCCAGAGGAACAGCGAGGCGACGCGTTCGTCGCCCGGGCGGAACAGCACGTCCTCGTGGTCGAGCATCACCTTGAAGATCGGGGTGAAGGTCGACTCGAGATCCGCGGTGTAGGCGAGCCGGTACGCGAGCGGCGTGGTCTCCACCAGCCGGTCGAAGGAGGCGACCGCCGCGTCGACGGTCTTCTGCAGGTCGGGGTACTGCCGGACCAGGGCGGCGACGTGCTTGCGGTGGTTCTTCGCGTGCTGCGCCTCCTGGCGCAGGAACGCCTCGGCCTCCTCGGCCGCGGCCGGGTCGTCGATCAGCGGGATCGCGGCTCGCGTGTTGGTGACGATGAACTTCTCGAAGGCGATCGCCATGATGCTGATCGCGTTGGCCATCAGCCCGAACTTCGGATGGCTCGGCAGCCACTGGAACGGCGTGGTCTCGTCGAAGCGAAAATCGATCTTCCGGATCTGCAGGTGGGTCATGGTGACTCCGTCATGCCCGGGATTAATTGACGCGTGTCAAATTCGTTTATAGAGTCTGCGCCGTCAGGTTGTCCAGAGCAGTCGTCCGTGGCTTCGGGAGGCTCATGGAGGCACCGCGTATCACCGCGAGCCGGGGCGACCAGCGCCGGGACGCCCTGCTGCGCGCCCTGGACGAGCTCCTGCACGAATCCGACCTGGAGTCCATCACCATCGCCGACATCACGGCCCGGGCCGGGGTGACGCGGTCGGGGTTCTACTTCTACTTCGCCAACAAGGCGGCCTGCATGGCGGCGCTGGGCGCCGACGTCTACGTGGCCAGCGTCGCCGCGGCCGCGCACCTCTCCGACGACTCGCTGCCCCCGGCGCGCCGGATCGAGCGGATGGTGCACGACCTCACCGCGTCGGTGCGCCGGCACCACTACCTCTACCGGGCCATGCTCGAGGCCCGCCGGCACAGCGGCGCGATCCGCGAGATGTGGGACGGCTACCTGGACTCCTTCGTGGCGCCGACGGCGCAGTACATCGACCGGGAGCGGGCGGCCGGGCACGCCCCCGCCGGGCCGCACAGCCGCACCCTCGCCGCGCTGCTGCTCGGACTCAGCGACCGGGTCCTGGAAAGCCTGGGCCCGGCGGAGACGCCCGACGACCGGCGGCGGGTGGACGCCCTGGCGACGATCTGGCTCCGCAGCATCTACGGCACGTCGGAGATGGCCCGCCCCGGCGGCGCGCCCCCGGCAGCCGAGGCGTGAGGCGACTCATGCGCCCGGGATGATGCCGCCGCCGGGCGCGGACGCCCACGATGGCCGTGCACCGGTTCCGTACAGGAGGGCAGGCCCGTGGACTGGTCGTTCGGTACGTTCTTCTACCTGATGTTCCTGGCGTGCTTCTGGTTCGGGATCATCTGGACGTTCATCGCCGTCTTCAATGATCTGTTCCACCGGCGGATGCCGGGCTGGGCGAAGGCCGGATGGATCGCGCTCATCGTGGTGCTGCCGCTGCTGGGGGCGCTCATCTACCTGGTCACGCACGCGGCGACGCCGCGGGACGGCGCGTCGGTTCCGCATGCGCCGGCGACCGGAAGCGTCGGCCCGGCGCACCGTCCCGCCGACGAGATCGCCACCGCGGCCCGGCTCCACGACGAGGGACGGATCTCCGTCGAGGAGTTCGAGTTGATCAAGCGCCAGGCACTGGCGATCCGCTGACGGCGTCCTCGCGGCCGCCGGGGCGTCCTCCCGGCCGGCTGCGGTCGCGCGCCGGGTGCGCGACGGCCCGGCCCGCGGCGATGCGGGCCGGGCCGGGCCAGGGGTCCGCGCCGGTACAGGGTCAGCGGCGCAGCTGCAGCTCGCCCGCCTTCTGCACGTTGACGCATGCGTCCGGGGCGCAGACGGAACCGACCGCCGTGACGTACGCCGCCCCCGGGTGGAAGGCCAGCGTCTGAGCGGTCGCCGTGAGCTCCACAGTGTGCATCGTCCCGTCACACGGCAGTCTCTCCAGGTACGCGAATGCCCGGCCGACCTCGCCGCCGTGCGCCCGCTGGATGACCTCCATCGACAACCAGCTGGTCGCGGCGCCCTCGCTGCAGACGACGTCGATGGGCACCGTGACCGCGGCACCGCGCGCCCGGAGTTGCCCGTCCGCCGCCACCTGCACAGCGAGCGACGCCGCCGCCGGGTCGGCCGGCGCGGCCCCGGCCGGCGCTCCGGCGGCGAGCACGATGCCCGCCGCCGCGGTGACGACCGTGGCAGCGAAGCGAGGCTTTGATGTCATGCGCATGGTCCACCTTCCGTGTCACACATCGGCGATCTGCCGATGACCGAAATACTCGTCCACCGTCGACGCCCAGGCCGGTGGACGGTGAGCCGATACGTTTCGTCTCCGAAGAATTGTCGGCCCGCGGTGACGACCGGGCTCACCGGATATCACGGGATCCACCCTTCTCGGCAATCCTCGCCGCCGGGCGCCCGCACGCCGAATGCACCGACCGAGCGGCCCCGGCCTACCGCGCCGCACCCTACCGGACCGGCGTTCGAGCTGCTCGCAGCGACCAAGGTGGCTACACGATCATCTCGTGAGACGCATGGCGAATCCGGCATCTCCTCTCGCGGAGCGGTGTCGTCCAGCCATTCGGCACAGTCACGTCAACCGTAAATCCGCGGCACCCGGTCGTCAACGGTCGAAAATGGTAATTCCTGATGACGAATGGACGCCCCGGCGGGAGCGATATCGCGGCCACCGTCGCATTGACGTCAATCTTTTCCTGATCGATGTCGCGAATCGGCGAGCTCGGCGATCACCTCGGCGTGGCACGGCAGCGGCGCGCACCAGCAGCCCAGCCGCCGGCCGCGCAGGTCCGGCAGGAGGGCCAGGAGGTCGGGCCGGGCCAGGAGGTACTCCCGGTACCTGGCCACGACCTCCTCCCGCGAGCCGTCGCGTCCCGGACGGTAGGGGCAGGCGAACGGCGACTCCGCCAGGCGCCAGCCGCCCCGGGTCATCGCCCGGCCCACGTAGACGACGTCGGCGTAGTCCGGGTCGTCGCGATGTCCCTTGAGGTTGACGACCGTCGTACGGTCCATGGTCGGGATTCCTTCGTCGCCGCAGCAGCCACCCCTGCTCGCCGTCCAAGGTATCGCCACGGCGGTCGTAGGGTGGCGTCATGGCCGAGCGCTCCCTGACCCTGATGGCGGTGCACGCACATCCCGACGACGAGGCCACGAGCGGCGGCGGCGCCCTCGCCCGCTACGCGGCGGAGGGCATCACGACGGTCGTGGTCACCTGCACCGACGGCCGGTGCGGTGACGGCCCGGGCGGGGTCAAGCCCGGCGACCCGGGGCACGACCCGCCGGCCGTGGCGGCGCTGCGCCGCGCGGAGCTCGAGGCCAGCTGCGCCGCCTTGCAGGTCACGCACCTGGAGCTGCTGGGATACGCCGACTCCGGGATGATGGGCTGGCCCACCAACGAGGCGCCCGGCTCGTTCTGGAGCACCCCCGTCGCCGAGGGGGCGCAGCGGCTCGCCGAGCTGATCCGGCGCTACCGGCCGGACGTCGTCGTCACCTACGACGAGAACGGCTTCTACGGGCATCCGGACCATATCCAGGCGCACCGCATCACCATGGCGGCGGTCGCCCTCACGGACGTCCCCGCCAAGGTCTACTGGACGACCGCACCGCACTCGGCGATGGCCGCCTTCGGCAAGGTGCTGCGCGAGCTCGGGGTCGACTGGGAGGAGGCCCGGATCGCCGAGGACGACGGTCCCCCGCCGCTCGGCCTGCCCGACGACGAGATCAGCACCTGGGTGGACGCCCGGGCGTTCGGTGATCGGAAGTACGACTCGCTGGCCGCGCACGCCAGCCAGAGCGAGAACGTCGTGTTCCTGCGCATGGGCAGGGAGCGGTTCACCGAGCTGATGGGCATCGAGACGTTCGTGCGGGCGTACGACAGGACCGGCGCTCCGCTGCCCGAGGACGACCTGTTCGCCGGTCTCCGCTGACGGGCCGGCGCCGCACAGCGGCCGGCGCGACACCGTCCGGCGCGGCATCCCGGCCGGCATTAGCCCTGGTCGGCCGTTTGGAGCGGTCGGCATGCGGGCATCGACAGACGCCATGAGGACTGGGCGACTGCTGGCCGGGCGCTACCGGCTGCGCCGGCAGGTGGGCGTCGGCGGCATGTCGGTGGTGTGGTGCGCCCACGACGAGGTGCTGGGCCGCGACGTCGCCGTCAAGATGCTGGCGCCGCACACGGCCGCCGACCCTGCGTTCGTGGACCAGGTGCACCGGGAAGCCCGGGCCGTGGCCGCGCTGCATCACCCCAACATCGTCGAGGTCTACGACTACGGGCAGGACGAGGCGGCCGGGCCGGCCCGGCCGTACGTGGTGATGGAGCTGGTCGACGGACCCTCGCTGGCGCAGCTGTTCACCGGCGGGGCCCTGCCGTGGCCCCGGGCCGTGGCGATCTGCGCCCAGGTCGCCGCGGCGCTGACCGCGGCGCATGCGCGGGGCATCGTGCACCGCGACGTCAAACCCGGCAACGTGCTGGTCACCGAGGCCGAGGTCAAGCTCGTCGACTTCGGCATCTCGGCCACGACCGGGGAGCCGGACGACCCCGACGGCCAGGTGCTGGGCACGCCGGCCTATCTCGCGCCGGAGCGGATCGACGGCGCGCCGGTCAGCCCCGCCGCGGACGTGTACTCGCTCGGCCTGCTGCTGTACCGGGCACTCGCCGGGCGGATGCCCTGGCCCGCCGCCACCACCGTGGAGATGCTCGTCGCACACCGCGAGCAGGAACCGGCACCGCTGCCGCCGATCGCCCAGCTGCCGCCGGAGGTGGTCCGGCTCTGCCGGCGGTGCCTGCACAAGCGCCCCCAGGACCGGCCCGACGCGGCCGAGGCGGCCCGCGTCCTCGGCCTCGCGGCCGGTCTCGTCGCGGCGGCGCCCCCGCAGGCCCACCTCGCCACCGGCGGCGCCCGGCCCGCCGCCGCGTTCGGAGCGGACACCGGACGGCCGGGCAGCACGGGCCCCGCGACCAAGGCGCTGGCGAACCCGTTCGGTCGTCCGCGGCGCCGGCCCGGGCGCCGGCGTACGGCGCTGGGCTTGTCGACCGCGGCGGCGGTGCTCGTCTCCGGCGCGGCCGGCGCCGTCTGGCTCGGCGACGAGACCGACGCCGGGCAGATCTCCCCGCTGGCGGCTCCCCCCGCGGCGGTGGCCGCTCCGAAGCAGCCCGAGCCCCGCTGCGAGGTGCGGTACGCCGTCCGGCGCGCGGTCGGCGGGAAGTTCTCCGCCGCCGTCACCGTCGCCAACACCGGCACCGCGCCGATCTCCGACTGGCGGCTGACCTTCACCTTCCCCGCCGAGCAGGAGCTGATCCGGGGCTGGAACGCCCGGTGGCGGCAGGTGGGCCGCACCGTGCAGGCGACCGGCGGCGACCTGCCGGCCCGGGCGTCGGCCGCCACGCGCCTCGACGGCACCTACCGCGAGACCACCGCCCTGCCCGCCGAGTTCCGGCTCAACGGCACCGCCTGCGCGACGGTCCTGTCGGCGGCCGACCAGACGGTGCCGCCGGCCCGGACGACCGCACACCGCGGAAACGGCGGCGAAAGAAAGAACAACGCCGACGACCGGGACGAAAAGGGCGAGGGCAAGAAGCAAGGGAAAGGAAGAGGGCCCGGCAAGGGCAACAAGGGAAAGAGGGATTGAGGGCAGCCGGGCCGCCGGGACAAACACCGACAAGCGAGGCATTTGTCTTCAAGCAAGCATCATCTTTGCTTAACGTCGGGAACAGTCCGGGATTCGCATGATTCTTTATGCCGCACCGGCAATCGCGAGGCCGGGCGTCGCAGTTTGCCGTGGGTGCGCTTGTGCAATCCCGGGGCATTGACTAGCATCAGCGACCAAGCGATTCCTTCGGGCCGCGAAACAAATCTTTAAAAATTCGTCATTTCCCTGTCGTCTTGGGCGCCGACCCTATCCGCCTCGACGAATACCGTGTCGACGTCGCCATCCGCGGCCCTGTTCACCACGGCCGACGCATGTCCGGAGAAATCTCAGCCGGCAGCCACTGTGCATGATGCCGGTTGCATCCGAGGCTGTGCCCATTCTCGTGGAGCGATGCCACATGCCCGAACAGAGAACGCTCCTGTTGACCGGTGGCGCCGGTTTCATCGGCAGCCACACCTGCCTGGAGCTTCTGGAACACGACTACCAGGTCGTCGTGGTGGACGACTTCTCGAACAGCGTTCCCGCCGCCGTGGAGCGGGTCGAGAAGCTGGCCGGCCGGCAGGTGCCGCTCTACCGGGTCGACCTGCGGGACCGCCGCGAGCTCGCGGAGGTGTTCGCGGCACACCGGGTCGACGCGGTGATCCATTTCGCGGCGAAGAAGGCGGTCGGCGAGTCGGTGCGCAGGCCACTGCATTATTACGACGTCAACGTCTGCGGGACGGTGACTCTGCTGGACGTGATGTGCCGCTACGGCGTACGGGAGCTGGTCTTCTCGTCGTCCTGCTCGGTGTACGGCCGTCCCTGCCGCATTCCGATCATGGAAACGGACGCCGGCACACCCGTGAGCCCCTATGGCCGGTCGAAGTGGATGTGTGAGCTGGTCCTGGCCGACGCCTGCGCGCGCTACAGCGATCTGTCGGTCATCGCGCTCCGGTACTTCAACCCCGTCGGGGCGCACGACAGCGGCCTGCTGGGCGAGGACCCGCTCGGTGTGCCGAACAACCTCCTGCCCTATCTCGCCCAGGTGGCCGTCGGGCGGCGCCACCACCTGAACGTGTTCGGCCACGACTACCCGACCCGCGACGGCACCTGCATCCGCGACTACGTCCACGTGGCCGACGTCGCGGAGGGTCATCGGCTCGCGGCGGAGCACCTCGGCGACCGGACCGGCCTGCGGGTCTACAACCTGGGCACGGGAACCGGCACCTCGGTGCTCGAGCTCATCGCCGCCTTCGCCGCCGCCTGCGGGCGGGACCTGCCGTACCGGTTCGCCGGCCGCCGTCCGGGCGACGTCGCCGAACTGGTCACCGACGCGGGCCGGGCGGCCCGCGACTGGAACTGGCACGCGCGGCGCGACCTCGCGACGATGTGCCAGGACTCGTGGCGGTTCCAGCAGCTCAACCCGGCCGGCTACGACCGATGACGGCGCCGGGCATGTCGCCGGGTTCCCGCTCCCGCGTGCTCGCCGACGGTCGTCACCTGCGCGTCGGCGACGAGGTCTTCCACGTCCGGGGCGTCACCTACGGAGGCTTCGCCGCACGCCGCGACGGCGCCGCCTTTCCCGAGCACGCCGTGCTCAAGCGGGACCTGGTGGCGATCGCCGAGGCCGGGCTGACCACGGTACGCACCTACGATCCCGTCCCCGAAGACCTGCTGGACCTCGCCGGTGAGCTGTCCCTGCGGGTCCTCGTGGGGCTGCACCACCACGACTGGCGGATGGAGCCGCGGGCCGGGCGGGCGGCGCGGATCCGGGTCCGCGACGCCGGGCGGCGGGCCGTCGACGCGGCGCTGGAGTCGTACGCGGGAGATCCACGGATCCTGGCCCTGGCCGTCGGCAACGAGTACCCGTGCGACGTCGTCCGGCTGCACGGCATCGGCACCGTCGCGGACGGCCTCGCCGACCTGGTGGCCCGCTGCCACGCGGGCGACCCGGGTCTGCTGGTCACCTACGGCAACTTCCCGACGACCGAGTTCCTCGACGCCGAGGGCCAGGACCTGGTCTGTTACCACGTGTTCCTCGACGAGGCCGCGCGGTTGCGGGCGTACCTGCGGCACCTGCGCGTGGTGGCCGGCGACCGGCCGCTGGTCATCGGCGAGCTGGGCGTCCCCGCCCTGGTGCACGGCGACACCGTCCAGGCCACGTCGCTCGCCGCGCAGCTGCCGGTCGTGGACGAGACCGGCTGTGCGGGCGCCACGGTGTTCTCCTGGACCGACGACTGGGCGGTCGCCGGGACGCCCGTGCGGGGCTGGGGCTTCGGCCTCACGGACACCGAGCGCCGTCCCCGGCCGGGCCTGGCGGTGGTGAGCCGGTGGGCCGCCACCGGCCTCGGGGACCTGCGGGGGGCGTGGCCGCGGGTCAGCGTGCTCGTCTGCGCGTACAACGCGGAGCGGACCCTCGACGAGTGCCTGACGTCGCTGCTGCGGTGCGGATACCCGGACTTCGAGGTACTCGTCTGCGACGACGGCTCGACCGACCGGACGGCGCAGATCGCGGCGCGGTACCCGTTCCGGCTGCTGCGGCTCGCGCACGCCGGCCTGAGCTGCGCGCGCAACGCCGGCCTGGACGCGGCGACCGGGGAGATCGTCGCCTACCTCGACTCCGATGCCGCGTGCCACCCGGACTGGCTGCACCACCTGGTGCTGTCCTTCGACGACGCCCGGGTGGCCGCCACCGGCGGCCCCAACCTGCCCTGCCCCGGCGCCGGCATCGTGGAGCGGGCGGTGGCCCTCTCCCCCGGCGGCCCCACCGAGGTGCTCGTCAGCGACGACCGGGCCGAGCACGTGCCCGGCTGCAACATGGCCTACCGGCGCGACGCGCTGCGCGCCGTCGGCGGGTTCCGGCCGGACTACACCGCCGCCGGTGACGACGTGGACGTCTGCTGGAAGCTGCTCGACGAGGGACGGCAGATCGCCTTCGCGGCCGCCGCGCAGGTGTACCACCACCGGCGCGACACCGTCGGCGGATACCTGCGCCAGCAGCGCGGCTACGGCCGGGCCGAACGCATGCTCTCCGGTGCCCACCCCCACCGCTTCAACCGCCTGGGCCAGGCCCGCTGGTCCGGCTTCGTCTACGGCGGCGCCCGCATCGCCACCCGGCTGCTGCGGCCGGTGGTCTACCACGGCCCCGCCGGCACGGCGCCCTACCAGCCGGTCGCCCGGCGGCGGGCGGAGACCGCGGTGCAGTACGGCGGGGTGCTCCTGCCGCTGACCCTGGCGCCGGCGCTCGCCGGTCTGCTGCTCGCGCCGGTGACGTCCTGGGCACTGCCGGCCGGCGCCGCCGCGGTCGCCGCGGTGCTGGGCTACGCGCTGGTCGTCGCGACGACCCTCGTTGTGCCCCCGGCCGAGCCGCGGCCGGTCGCACTGCGGCTGCTCGTCGCGGCTTTGCACGTGCTGCAACCGTTCGCCCGGCTGTGGGGCCGCCTCCGGGGGCGTCCGCTGAGTGCGGCACCTGCGCGGGAGCCCGCCTGGTCCGGCGACCGGCCGGCCTGGCTGCGGCACCTGCAGGACGACCTCACGGCCCGCCGGTGCGTCGTCCACCGGGGCGGCCCGTGCAGCGCCTGGGACGTCTGCGCGGCCGTCGGGCCGTTCCTGACCGCCCGGATCGTCACCGCCGTGCTGTGGCGCTGGCAGCCGGCGTACCGGGTGCGGTGGCTGCCCCGGCCCGCCCTGCCGGTGCTCCTCGCGGCGCTCGCCGGGCTGACCGCCGTCGACCCCGCGCTGGCGGCGGCCGGCACCGGCGCGGCGGCCGTCGCGATCGGATCCGAGGCGCTGGTGCTGCGCCGTCGCGTCCACGCCGCCCTGACGCACACCACCCGCCGGGCCGGCTCATCCCGGGAGACGACATGACGCGTACCGTCGCGGCACAGACCGTGGTCGTCGGTGCCGGACCGGTGGGCTCACTGCTCGCGCTGCTGCTCGCCCGGCGGGGCCACCAGGTCACGGTCTACGAGAGCCGGCCCGATCCCCGCCGCCTGCCGGCGCCGCCGGGGCGGTCCATCAACCTGACCCTCGCCGAGCGCGGCTGGCACGCCCTGCGGGCGGTGGACGCCGACGCCGCCGTGCACGAGATCTGTGTGCCGCTGTACGGCCGGATGATCCACTCCCCGTACGGCGCCTGCGCGTTCCAGCCGTACACCAGCCGGCACGACGCCATCTACTCCGCCTCCCGGGCCCAGCTGACCGATCTGCTCCTGGAGATGGTCCGCGCGCATCCGGGCGTGCGCGTCCACTTCGACCACCGGTGCCTGGAGCCGGACTTCGACCGGCGCCGGCTGAGCTTCGTCGGCCCCGGCGGGGTGACGACGGCGGTCACGGCCCGCCAGGTGTTCGCCGCCGACGGCGCCTGGTCCACCCTGCGCCGCGGACTGCTGCGCGCGCACGCCGGCAGCTTCTTCCAGCGCCTGTCGCCCATGCTCTACCGGGAGCTGCGGTTGCCGCCCAGCGGCCTCACCGGGGACCTCGCCCACCGCGAGGCCCTGCACCTGTGGCCGCGCGGCCAGTGCATGCTGGTGGGCTTCCCCAACGTCGACGGCAGCGCGACCGTGTCCATGTTCATGCCGCTGACCGGAGAGGAGTCGTTCGCGGCGCTGACCACGCCGCACGAGCTGACCCGCTTCCTGCGCGACGAATGCCCCGACCTGCTCGCCGCCTCGCCCGACCTGGTGCAGGACTTCTTCGCCCGCCCGCCGTCGTTGCTGGTCAGCAGCAGCTGCCGGCCCTGGGTCCACGAGGACTGGCTGGCGCTGGTGGGCGACGCCGCGCACGCGCTGGTGCCGTTCCTCGGCCAGGGCCTCAACGCCGGCTTCGAGGACTGCACCGTGCTGCTCGACTGCCTCTCCGAGCACGGCGACGACGGGCACGCCGCCCTGCGCCGCTACGAGCAGGACCGTACGGAGAACTGCGAAACCGTGATCCAGCTGGCCGAACAGCACTACGAGGAGCTGGCGGTCCGGGCCCGGGACCCGCTGTTCCGGATCCGCAAATGGCTGGAGGACCGCGCGTACCGGCTGGGCCCGGACCGGTTCGTGCCCCTCTACACGATGGTGGCCTTCTCCCGGCGCCCCTACACGGAGGTACGCTGCCGGCAGGCAAGGCAGGAAGAGATGCTCGACCGCCTCATGAAGCACCCGGCGATCCGGGCCCGGGAGGTCGGCGCCCACGTCGACGCCCTCATCCGCGACGAGCTGGCCCAGCTCGCGGTCTGATGCTGCGCGCCCGCCGCTACCGTCTGCTGCTGCGCTATCCCCGCGCCCAGCGGGCGAGGCTGTCGGTGCTCGCCGCCCTGACCGCACTGTCGGCGGCGCTGACCGCCGTCCAGCCGCTGCCGCTGCAGGTGCTGGTCGACAACGGTCTCTCGGGGCGTCCGCCGGCCGGCGCGGCCGGCGCGGCGTTCACCGCCCTCGGCCTCGGCGGTTCCGCCGCATCGATCGTGCTGGCCGCCGCGGTCCTCACCGGCGTGACGGCCGTGCTCGCCACGGCGGTGCACGCGGTCACGGCCTGGCTGGTCGAGACGACCGGTCTGCGCCTGACCCGGGCCGTCGCCGTCGACCTGGTCGACCGCCTCCAGCGTCGATCCGCCGGCTTCCACGCCACCCGGCCGGCCGGCGACCTGATGAGCCGGGTCGGTACGGACAGCTACGCGGTCTACGCCGCGACCCATGCCCTGCTGGTCGGACCGCTGCTGCACATCCTGACGCTGGCCGCCGTGGGGCTGGCCGCCTGGCGGCTGAACGCCGTGCTCACCGGGGTCCTGTTCGCCGCGGCGCCACTCCTCGCGCTCGTCGCGCACGTCCTCGGCGCGCGGGTGAAGGGCCGGGCACTCGGGTTCCGCCGCGCCCAGTCCGCGCTCGTCGCCTTCGTGACGCAGGTGCTGCACGCGCTGCCGGTCGTCCAGGCGTACACCGCCGAGGACCGCAACCTGCGCGCCATGCGCGACCGCGTGGACGGTGCCGTGAGCGCGGGCCGGCGGGCCGCGACGGCCGAGACGGTCTCGGAGTCCGTCGGTGGCCTGCTCAGCGCCGCCGCGGTCGCCACCGTGCTGCTCGTGGGCGGTCACCAGGTACTGCGCGGCCGGCTCACCGTCGGGTCCCTGCTCGTCTTCCTCGTCTACGCCCGCACCATCGAGGCCGAGGCGCGGGGGCTGCTCCAGCTCCAGCGGGACGTACGGGTCGCCCAGGCGGGGCTGGACCGTGTCCTGGAGGTCCTGGAGCCGGCGCAGGACGTGCCGGAACCGCACCATCCGGTGCCGTTGCCCGCGGCGGGCCGGGGCGCGGCCCTGGACTTCGACCAGGTCACCTTCGGCTACCAACCCGGCCGGCCGGTCCTGCACGACATCACCCTGCACATCGACCCCGGCGAAACCATCGCCCTGGTCGGACCCACCGGCGCCGGCAAATCCACCCTCGCCGCCCTCATCCCCCGCTTCCTCGACCCCTGGACCGGCCACATCCACTACAACGGCACCGACATCCGCCACACCCGACTACACCAACTCCGCACCCGCATCTCCATCGTCCGGCAACAACCCCTGCTCCTGCCCCTGAGCATCGCCGACAACATCGCCTACGGAAGACCCGACGCCACCCACCACGACATCGAACACGCCGCCCGCCAAGCCCACGCCCACGACTTCATCCAAGCCCTGCCCCACGGCTACGACACCATCCTCGGCGAACACGGCACCACCCTCTCCGGCGGCCAGCAACAACGCCTCGCCATCGCCCGCGCCCTGCTCAAAGACGCACCCGTACTCATCCTCGACGAACCCACCGCAGCCCTCGACCCCGAATCCGAAGCACTGCTCGTGCCCGCCCTCACCCACGCCACCACCGGACGCACCGTCCTGATCATCGCCCACCGCCTCAGCACCGTGCGCCACGCCGACCGCATCATCGTCCTCGACAACGGACACATCACCGAACACGGCACCCACACCCAACTCCTCACCGCCGGCGGCACCTACGCCCGCTACCACCATCTGCACCTCATCGGCGCACCCGGGCAGGTCCGATGAGGATCGCCGTGGCCGCCCAGCAGTTCGCGCCCGACGGCGGGGGCATCGGCACGCAGACGGCCGCCAAGGCGTACGGCCTCGCGGCGCTCGGCCACGACGTGCACGTCGTCACGCACAGCCTCGACGGCGGCCGCAGCGAACGCCGCCGCGACGGCGTGCACCTGATCCGCGTGCCGGGTGCCGGGTTCCCGGCGCGCCCGTACACCGAGGCCGGTCGGTGGCTCGGCTACAGCGTCGCGGTGGCCGCCGAGCTCACCGCCCTCGCCGACGGGCCCGGCCTGGACGTCGTGGACCTGCCCGACTACGGCGGCGAGGGGTACGCCTACCTGGCCGGCCGGGAACCGCAGGACCGTGCGCCCGTGGCGATGCAGCTGCACGGCCCGCTCGTCATGCTGGCCCACACGATCGGCTGGCCCGAGCCCGGCGGCACGCTGCACGAGGTCGGCATCGGCATGGAGAAGGCGTGCGTCCGGCTCGCCGAGCGCATCTACTCCTCCAGCGCCTGTTCGGCCGAGTGGTGCCGGCGGCACTACGGCGCCCCGGCCGGACCCGTCCCCACGCTGCACACCGGCGTGGACGTCGACCGGTTCCGGCCGGTCCCCGGCGCCGAGCGGCACGGGGTGGTCTTCGTCGGCCGGGTCGCCGAGAGCAAGGGGGTCCTGGACCTGCTGGACGCGGTGCTGGCGGTACCGGACCCGCCCCAGGACCTGCGGCTGACCGTCGTCGGGCCCGGCGATCCGGGCGTGGCCCGCCGGCTCGCCGAGCGGGCATCCGCCGCCGGCCGGCGCGAGGTGCTCCAGCTGCGCGGGCCGCTCGGTCATGACGAGCTGCCCGCCGTGCTGGCCGGGGCGGCCGTCTTCGCCCTGCCGTCGCGCTACGAGGGCGGCCCCGGGCTGGTGTACCTGGAGGCCATGGCGTGCGGGGTGCCGGTGGTGGCCACCGCGGCCGGCGGCGCCGTGGAGGTGGTCCGGCACGGAAGCACCGGGTTGGTCGTGCCGCCGGGCGACGTACCCGCGCTGACCGGCGCCCTGCAGGCCCTGCTGGCCGATGCGCCGCGGGCCGCCCGGATGGGGCAGGAAGCCCGCGCGTACGTGGAGCGCCACGCCGACCGGCGCCGCTGCCTGCGGCGGCTGGAGTCGCTGTTGCGGGAGGTGGCCGATGATGGTCACCGCTAGGGCGGGTCTCGCCGCCCGGGTGCTGCGCGGCATCGGCGACCCGGCGCTGCCGGCGGCGCAATGGCGGGCGTTGCTCGACCGGGGCGACACGCGGGAGGTCTTCCTCACCCGGGAGTGGCTGGACGCCTGGTGGCGCTGTCATCCCCGCGGGCGGATCCTGCCCGTGCTCGTCCTGCGCGACGGCGTGCCGGTGCTGATGGCGCCGTTCTTCGCGGAGGCCGGCATGGTGTTCTTCTGCGGCGCCGGCAGCGCCGACTACCTCGACCTGCTCGGCGACGTGACGGACACCGGGGCGGTCGGCACCGCGCTCGCGGCGGCACGCGCGGCGACTGCCGGGTTCGTGGGCTTCCGCCTGCATCACGTGCCCGACGGCTCCCGCACCGCGGACGCGCTGCGCGGCGCCGCCACGGTCCTCGGACTCGACCTGGTCGACGAGGGCACGATGGACGCTCCGTACGTCGACCTGGCCGCCGACGCCGTCTCGCCGCGGCCTGCGGCCCACCGGCGCAGCCTCGTGCGGCACGAGCGCGGCCTCGCCCGCTGCGGCGAGCTGAGTGTGGTGCACGACCGGGCGCCCACGGCGGACGACCTGGAGCCGTTCTTCGCGCAGCACGTCCGGCGCTGGGCGGGCACCCCGTACCCGAGCGCCTTCACGGCCCCCGGCTGCCGCGCCTTCTTCCGCGCGGTCGCCGCCGCCGGCGCCGCGCACGGCTGGGTGGTCTTCACGACGGTGCGCTGGAACGGCACCGCGGTCGCGTTCCATCTCGGGTTCGACTTCGCCGGCTCGCTGCTGTGGTACAAGCCGTCGTTCGATCCGGCGTACGCGGCCCGCTCGCCGGGCGAGGTGCTGCTGCGCCGCCTGCTGCTGCTCGCCCGCGAGATTCCCGGCTGCACCCGCTTCGACTTCGGCATCGGCGACGAGGCGTTCAAGTACCGGTTCGCGACCGGCGTGCGGACCGTGCGGACCTGGGGGCTGTACCCCCTCGGCCCCCGGACCGGCTGAGATGGCCCGGCGGATTCTGGTGGTGAGCCCGCACCCGGACGACGAGACCGTCGGGTGCGGCGGGGCGCTGCGGCTGCACGTCCTCGCGGGCGCCGAGGTGCGCGTCGTCTTCCTCACCTCCGGTGAGGCCGGCGGGCACGGGCTCGGCCCGGACGAGACCCGGCGCACCCGGGAGGCGGAGGCCGCGGCCGCGGCCGCGGCGCTCGGCCTGGCCGGCATCGAGTTCTGGCGGCTGCCCGACGGCAGGCTGACCGCCACCCGCGCCACCTCGGCGCGACTGTCCGAGCTGATCAGCACCTTCCGGCCGGACGTGATCTACGTGCCGCACGACGGTGAGCAGCACCCCGACCACCGGGCCGCCGCCCGGCTGGTGCACCGTGCCACCGCCCGGCTCGACGGCGGCGCCGCGCGCCCCCGCGTGCTCATGTTCGAGGTGTGGACGCCGCTCGGCGAGCTGGACGAGCTCGTCGACATCTCGCCGGTGATCGACGCCAAGCTCACCGCGATCCGGCTCTACGCCAGCCAGTGCCGGGTGCTGCGGTTCGACGACGCGCTCGCCGGGCTGGCCCGCTACCGCGGCGAGATGCACAGCTGGCCGGGCGGCGACTACGCCGAGGCGTACCGCGAGCCACGATGGTGATCCACCACGTCTTCGCCAACCGGTCCAACGCCGGTGACTGGCTGGCCGCCCAGGGCATCCGGAGCCAGCTCGCCGGCGTGCCGGTCGTCACCCATCTGTGCGACGCCCCGTTCGTCCGGCGGACGCTGCGCGCCCTGGCCTCGGCGGGCCCCGGCGACCTGGTGGTGATCGGCGGCGGCGGGCTGCTGATGGACTACTTCGCACCGTTCTGGACGGGACTGGCGGCTCTGCAGGACCGGCTGCGCTACTGCCTGTGGGGCGTGGGGGCGGTGGATCTGAAGCGGGAGGACTCGCGGCTGGAGCCGGGGCTGCCGCGCGGTCTCGCCGCTCGCGCCCTGCTGTGCCGGGTACGCGACGAGCACACCCGCGGGCTGCTCGGCGGCCCGCCGCTGCCGCCCGCGGTGGCCTGCCCGAGCGTGCTCGTGCTGCGCCGGTCCCGGCGGCGCGGCTGGGGGGTGCTGCACGTCGACAACCTCACCACCGTCGGCGAGGCGGAGTACGAGGCGATGGGCCGTGCCGCCGCCCGCTTCGCCGCGCGGACGGGACGGGCGTACCGGGAGACCAACAACCTGCACCGCGACGGCGACGCCGCGGGCCTGGAACGGGTGCTGGACCTCTACCGCGCCTGCGACGCCGTGGTCACCTCGCGGCTGCACGGCTGCATCATCGCCGTGGCCACCGGCCGCCGGGTCGTGGCGGTGTCCGGCGACTGGAAGATCGAGTCGTTCATGTCGGCGGTCGGGCTCGGCGACTGGGTGCTGGGGCAGGAGCAGGTGGACCGCCTGCCGGAACTGCTGGGCCGCCTCGACGCGCAGCCCGACCCGGCGCCCGCCCTGGCCCGGGCGCGGCGGGCGCACCGGCGCATCGGACGGCAGGTCCGCGACCTCGCGGCGGGGCGGCCGTGACCCGGTTGCGCATCGTCGTCAGCGGGCTCGTGGGCCTGTACCCGCTGGGCGGCGTCGCGTGGGACTACCTGCAGTACGTGATCGGCCTGGCCCGGCTCGGGCACGACGTGTACTACCACGAGGACACCTGGCGGTGGCCGTACCAGCCGGTCGACGTCACGTTCAGCGCGGACGGGACGTACTCCGCCGCCTTCATCGCCGCCTTCCTCGCCGACTGGGCACCGGAGCTCGCCGGCCGGTGGCACTACGTGCACCTGGCCACCGAGCACCACGGGATGAGCGCGGCCGCGTTCCGCCGGGTGGCGGGCACGGCCGACGTCTTCCTCAACGTCAGCGGGGGCAGCGCGGTCCCGGAGGAACTGCCGGCCGGCGCCGCGCGGGTGTTCGTCGACACCGATCCCGGCTACAACCAGATCATGCTGCGGCAGCGGCTGGCCTGGTCGGACGACTCCGGGCCGTGGGGGATCACCAGCCACGACCGCTTCTTCACGTACGGGGAGAACATCGGTGGCGCGGACTGCCGCGTGCCGGCCGGCGACTTTCCCTGGCGCACCACGCGGATGCCGGTGGTCACGGCCCTGTGGCGCGACTGTCCCCCGGCGCCCCGGGACGCACCCTGGTCGACGGTCACGACCTGGAACGCCTTCGGCCATCGCATCGTGCTCGACGGGGTCGAGTACCGCAGCAAGGACGCCGAGTTCGAGCGCCTCATCGACCTGCCCCGGCGGGTGCCGGTGCCGGTGCGGGTGGCGCTGGGCGGCCTCGGCGCTCCGGGCGACCGGCTGCGCGCGTACGGCTGGCAGGTGGTCGACGCGCCCGCCATGACGATCAGTCCGCGCAGCTACCGCGAGTTCATCGAAGGGTCCCGCGGCGAGCTGACGCCGGTCAAGGAGATCTACACCGCGCTGCGGACGGGCTGGTTCAGCACCCGTTCCGCCTGCTACCTGGCGGCGCGACGACCGGTCGTGGTCCAGCAGACCGGTCTGCCGGCCGGGTTGCCGGTGGGGGCGGGCCTGCTGGTGTTCACCTGCCCCGAGGAGGCCGCGGAGGCGGTACGGCGGGTCGAGAGCGACTACGACCGGCACGCCGCGGCGGCCGGCCGGGTGGCGGAGGACTACTTCGAGGCGGGCGGGGTGCTGCGGCGGCTGCTCACCGACCTCGGCGCCTGAGCACCCGGGGAGCCGAGGTCACGGGCCGGCCACCTGCAGGCCTATGGCGGTGCCGGCCTCGGCGCACACGCGCAGCTTGTCCTCCAGTACGCCGCGCAGCCGCCGGTCCAGCTCGTCGTCGCCCAGCGCGCCGAGCAGTTCCCGGTAGGCGATGAGGTGGTATTCCGGCCGCAGGGGAAAGCCCGCGAAGCGCTCGACGTCGATGGTGGACGGCAGGGAGGCGCAGCGGTCCAGGGCCCGCACCGCCCGCAGCGCGATCATCGTCCGGACACACTTCTCGCAGCGCCCGCAGTTGTAGGCGTCGGTCAGCTCGCCGGTGTTGCAGACCCGCAGATGGTCCAGCAGCACCTGGTGCGCCGGGTCGGCGAGAAGCCTGATCTTGTCCATGCGGTCGGCCTCGCAGCCGTCGTGCACGATGGTCAGCGCCTCCGTGCCCCAGAGCGGGTCCAGCAGGGGGTGCGAGCCGCCCGGGAAGAGGTGGTCGTAGGTGAACGAGGCGGCGAGGTGCACGGCGTCGTAGGCGCCCAGACCGAGCACCGTGCTGGCCAGACCGGCGGCGAAGTGCATGGTGACCCAGTCGACGACCCGGTCGGTGACCTCGCGCAGGTTGGTCGTGACCGGCACGATGCGGGCCCCCATGGCGGCGGCCACCCGTTCGGCCGCGGCGACCATGGGCGGGAACCGCTCGGACTCCCACAGGTAGACGTCGAAGCCCTCGATCATCACCAGGTCGTCGATGCGGTCCTCCGCGCCGGGACCGCCACGACGGTTCTTGGCCAGGCAGTACGCCGAGTCCACGCCCAGGGAGAAGAACAACCCCCGCCGCGGTTCCCGCCCGGGCCGGCGGGGCTCGCCCACGCCGCAGTCGAGACGCACGCGCCGGAAGTCGGCGTGCCACCGGGTCCAGATGTCCTGGATCGTTCCGGCGGCGTGCCGGTGGAGCCGGGGCGAGACCTCGGCGTCGATGTGCAGGTCCTCGCCGAGGCGCATGGCGACGCCGAGCAGCGCGGCGACGAACGGGTCGCCGTTGGCGGCGCTCACCCGCGGCGCGAACTCGGCCGGGTAGCGGTACCAGAGACGGAAGGGCTCGTCGCCCCACACCCAGTGGGTGTCGAAGTGCACATCGGCCCGGAGGATCACCGAGCGCTCGGCGGACTCCGTCCTGATCCGGTCAACGCGCATCGGACCGCCTTCCGGCGTGACTTCGCCTGCCCCCGCAGAATACCGGGGCGCGCCGGTTCCGCACCGCCGCGAACGGTCGTCCTAGAAGACGACGTTGAGCAGCAGGGTCAGCAGCACCGACAGCACGACCGACACGACGATCATCGTGAGGCAGCCGAGACCGCCGCCCAGGACCCGGACCTCTGTGTTCCCGATACGCATGCCACCCGTCTACCCGCTGGTGCCGGAAGCACTCGCGATCAGGGCGAGATGTGCGGCGATCGCGTCCGCGGCCGCGCCGCCGGCGGTGGTGAGCGCGTTGTGCGCGGCCCCGGGCAGGGTCACCGAGACGCCGCCGGTGAGCTCGGCCACCCGGGTACGCCAGCGCAGCGGCGCGACCGGATCCCGGTCGCCGCCGAGCACCAGCGTCGGCGCCGACACCCGGCGCAGATCCTCCTCGACGCGGTTGCGGACCGAGTGCCCGACGGTCGCCCAGACCCGCCACGGGCGCGCGTCCCACACGTCGCGGGCCAGGATCGCGGCCTGCCGCGGGTCCTCGGCGGGCAGGTCGGCGAACCACCGGCCGATCAGGGCACGCCGGCTGCGCGCGGCGGGATCGGTCGTCGGGCTCGCCAGCACCAGCGCGGCCACCGCGTCCGGGCGCAGGGCGGCGACGGCGGCCGCGACCTCCGCCCCGAACGAGTGCCCGAGGACGGCCACCCGGGCGAGGCGGTGCTCGTCCAGCCACGCGGAGACGAAGGCGGCGTGCCGCGCGACGTCGTACGCGACCGGCGGCTTGGCGCTGAACCCGAAGCCGGGCAGGTCGGGGACCAGCACCGGGTGCCGGTCGGCGAGCGCGTCCGCGGTCGGCATCAGGTACCGGTGGGACACCGCGAGGCCGTGCAGCATCACCACGGGCAGGGCGGGCACGGGAGCGGCGCGGCACCGCTCGTGGGTGCGTACGCCCGCAACCGTCGACCAGCGGCTCACCCAGCCGCGACGGGGCCGCGGGGCGGACAGGGCGAGAGGCAGCACCGTCCGCTGATACCCGCCCTGCGCGTTCTCAGACGTCCGCCCCGGAAGCTCGGGCAGAGCTTCCGGGGCGGTGCTGCGACGCCGGCACTCAGCGAATGGTGACCAGGTCGCGCAGCGCGGGCCGGGCGGCGTCGTCCGCCGCGTTCAGGCTCTCGGCCTTGGCCCGGGCGGCCGCCGGGACCGGGGCCGGATCCGGTGCCGGGACCGGCTCGCACTGCTTGTCGGAGCGGTTGCCGTGCACCCGCTTCGGCAGCGCACCGGTGTCCAGGTACGCGGCGACGGTGTCGTCGGTGCAGGCGATGCCGCTGAGCGAGCCGGAGTGCGTGGTGCCGCCGACGCCCTCGAGCAGGACCGCACGCGGGAAGCGCTTGCGGACCTCGAGGCTGCCGGAGTACGGGGTGGCCGCGTCCTTGGTCTCGCTGATCAGCAGGATCGGCGGTGCCTTCCTGCCGTTGACGGTCACCGGCTTGCCGGGCTTGGCCCCCCAGCTGCGGCACGGTGCGTTGTACCAGGCGTTGTTCCAGGTCATGAACGGCGCCTTCGCGTACGTCCGCCAGTTGTCCCGCTTCCACGTCGACCAGCGCTTCGGCCAGCGGACGTCGGTGCACTGGGTCGCGAGGTACATCGCGTAGCCGTTCTCCGCCTCGACGTCGCCCGGGGCGGGGTAGAGCTCCTTCAGCGCGGCGGCGTCGCCGTGGTCGACCCACGCGGCGAACGCCTGTGCGACCTCCGGCCAGCCGCCCACGTTGTAGCCGGCGGAGACGAAGACGTCGTTCCACTCGTCCGGGCCGATGAGCCCGCCCGCGGGGGCCTTGCGCAGCTTCTGCAGGGTCGCGTAGTACTTGCCCCGCACGGCCCGGGCGCGCGTGCCGAGGTGGTAGACGGAGTCGTGCTTCGCCACCCACGCGAAGAAGACGTCCATGTTCTTGTCGAACGCGACGTCCTGGTCCAGGTTGGCGTCGTACCAGACGCGCCGGGGGTCGACGTTGCCGTCCAGCACCATCCGGCGGACCTTGCCCGGGTGCAGCGTCGCGTAGACCTGGCCCAGGTAGGTCCCGTACGAGAAGCCGTAGAAGTTGATCTGCTCGGCGCCGAGCGCCCGGCGGATGCTCTCCATGTCGGCGATGGTGTCGGTGGTCTTGACGTGGTCGAGCAATGCGCCGCCGGCCCGGTCACAGGCCTGGGCGTAGCTCGCCGTCCTGGTGAGCCAGGCCCGTTCGAGCGCGGCGTTCACCGGCACGTAGTAGGGCCGGTTGTAGCCGGCGTACCCGGGGTCGCAGGTCAGTGCCGGCTCGCTGGAGCCGACCCCGCGCGGGTCGAAGCCGATCCAGTCGTAGTCGCCGCCGACGCCGCCGGGCACGTACTCGCCGAGCACCGACAGGGTCAGGCCGGAGCCGCCCGGACCACCGGGGTTCGTCAGCATGACGCCCTGGTAGTCGGCCTCGGACGAGGTGTGCTTGATCCGGGACACGGCCAGCTTGATCGTGGTGCCACCCGGCCGCGAGTAGTCCAGCGGGACGGTCACGAAGCCGCACTGCGCGCCCCGGGACTCGAGCGCGGCGCTGGCGCACTCGCCCCAGGCGATGGCGGGCGGCGTGGCACCGTAACCGGGCTCCGTGCGGGCCTGGGCCGGCGCCGGGATCACGCCGCCGCCCACCGCCAGCCCCATCGCCACGGCGGCGGTAGCCGCCAGGATTCTTCTCATGCCTTGCCTCTCGACAGGCCGCCCGTCGCGGGCGACCCCCGAGACTAGCCATCCAGGGGCACGAATGCACCAGATCCGTTTGGACGATCTTCGCGAGCCCGCTCAGGCATGCGGAAGTCGCAGGCAGTCGATGCCGCGCTTGATCAGCTCGTTCGCGACGACGAGCCGCTGGATCTCCGAGGTTCCCTCCCAGATCCGGTCCACTCGCAACTCCCGGTAGAGCCGCTCGACCGGGTACGCGCGGTCGTATCCGCGGCCGCCGAAGATCTGCACGCACCGGTCGATCACCCGGCCGGAAGCCTCGCTGGCCGAGAGCTTCGCCATCGCCGCCTTGGCGTGCAGGCTCTTGCGGTCGGTGCCGGACCGGTCGGCCTCCCAGGCGACCTGATGGGTGTACGCCCGGTTGACCGCCACGTCGACCGCGCTGTCCGCCAGCATCGCCTGCACGAGCTGGAAGCTGGCGATCGGCGCGCCGAACTGCTCGCGGCCCACCGCCCAGTCGCGGGCCAGGCCGAGCGCACGCTCGGCGGCGCCGATCGTACGCGCGGCGATCATCAGCCGCTCCTCGGTGAACCAGGACCGGGTGATGTCGTAACCCTTGCCGACCCCGCCGAGCACGTTGCCGGCCGGCACGAAGACGTCGGTGAACGTGAACTCGGGGTGCTCGTACACGAAGGTGTGCATGAAGCGCGGCACCCGGGTCATCGTGACGCCGGGGGTGTCCTTGTCCACCAGGAACAGCGTCGGCGCGCGCTCGGGGCCGGCGGCGGCCAGCAGGATGATGAAGTCGGCGTGGTCGCCGACGGTGACGAACCACTTCTCGCCGTCGATCCGCCAGCCGCCGTCCACCGCGGTCGCCGTGGTGGCCAGGTTCTGCGGGTCGGACCCGGCGCCCGGCTCGGTCACCGCGTAACAGTCGCGGCGATCGCCGTCGATGACCGGCACCAGGTACCGCTCGCGCTGCTCCGGCGTGCAGAAGCGCAGCGCGTTGGCCGGGCGCCAGACCATGTCCCACAGCGCGCCGGTCAGCCGGCCGAGCTCCTCCTGCACGATCGCCTGTTCCAGGATGGACAGCCCGGCGCCGCCCCACTCGGCCGGCATGTTGACCGCCTGCAGGCCGCTCTCCAGCACCGCCTTGCGCACCGCGGCGTGCGCCTCGGCCGGCAGGCCGTTCTCCTGCTCGCACTGCTGCTCGTAGCCGGCGATGGTCTGGTACAGCTCGTGCGCGGTGGCCTTGAGCGCGGCCTGCCGCTCGGTGTACTGCACGTGCATGGGTGGTCCTCTCAGCCGGGGATGGAAAGTTGCAGGGCGCGCGTGCCGCGCTTGACCAGTTCGTTGGCGATGATCAGCCGCTGGATCTCGGAGGTGCCCTCCCAGATCCGGTCGACCCGCACCTCGCGGTAGAGCCGCTCGACCGGATAGGAACGGTCGTATCCGCGGCCGCCGAAGATCTGCACGCACCGGTCGACGACCCGGCCGGCCGCCTCGCTCGCCGACAGCTTCGCCATCGACGCCTTGGCGTGCAGGGTCTTGGCGTCGATGCCGTTCCCGGCTTCCCAGGCCACCTGGTGGGTGAAGGCCCGGTTCACCGCGATCTCCGTGGCGCAGTCGGCCAGCATGCCCTGGACCAGCTGGAATTCGGCGATCGGCCGGCCGAACTGCTCGCGGCCGACCGCCCAGTCCCGGGCCAGGCCGAGCGCCCGTTCGGCGGCGCCGACGGTCCGCGCGGCGATCATCAGGCGCTCGTCGGTGAACCACTCCCGGGTCAGGTCGTACCCCTGACCGACCTCGCCGAGCACGTCGGCGTCGGCGACGAACACGCCGGTCAGCGTGAACTCGGGGTGGCCGTTGACCGCGGAGTGCATGAAGCGCGGCACCCGCGACATGACCAGGCCCGGTGCCTTCCTGTCCACGAAGAACAGCGTGGGCAGCCGGTCCGGCCCGGCGTCGGCCTGCACCACCAGGAAGTCGGCGATGTCGCCGCAGGTGACGAACCACTTCTCGCCGGTGAGCCGCCAGCCGCCGTCCACCCGCTCCGCGACCGTGCTGCCGGAGCCGGGGTCCGAGCCGGCGCCCGGCTCGGTGACGGCGAACGCGTCGAAGCGCTCGCCCCGGACGACCGGCAGCAGATAGCGCTCGCGCTGCTCGGGCGTGGCGTAGGCGAGCACGTTCGCCGGCCGCCACGGTATGTCCCACAGGCAGTTGGTGACCCGGCCGAACTCCTCCTCGACGATCACCTGGTCCAGCAGGCTCAGCCCGGCGCCACCCCACTCCGCGGGCATGTTGATGGCGTAGACGCCGGCGTCCATCGCGGCCCGGGCGAGGTCGCGGACGGTCTGCGCCGGCAGCGGCCCGCCGGCTTCCTCGGACTCGTTCTCGTACTGCATGAGCAGCTCGGCATAGCCGGCCGCGCGCCGCTTCAGGTCCACCTGCGCGGGCGAATAGGCGAAGTTCATCGATCCTCCTGGACGACGGCCCGGGCGTCGAGGGCGAGCGCGCCGGTGGGCGTGACGAGCAACGGGTTGACCTCGATCTCGGTCAGCTCGGGGTGGGCCGCCGCGACCTGCGTGAGGTGTGCGATCGCCCGGGCGGCGGCGCCGAGGTCGACGGGCGGTGCGCCGCGGTGCCCGAGCAGCAGCGGCGCCGAGCGCAGGCCGAGCAGCAGTCTCCGCGCCTGCCCGGCGGACACCGGCGCGAGCGCGAACACGACGTCGCGCAGCACCTCGGCGCTGACCCCGCCGACACCGACCAGCGCGACCGGGCCGAACCGGGGATCCCACCGCACGCCGGCGATCAGCTCGACCCCGCCGGCGAGGTCGGCCATCGGCTCGACGGAGTAGGACGGCGCGCCCAGGGAGCGGTGCATGCGGTGGTACGCGGCGGTCAGCTCGGCCCGGTCGGCCAGCCGCAGGGCCACGCCGCCGGCATCGGACTTGTGCAGCAGATGCGGCGCCTTGAGCACGTACGGCCCGTCGAACAGTCCGTCCAGCTCCTCCGGCGCGGAGAACTCGCGCGCCGGCAGGAACGGCACTCCGGCGCCGGCCAGCAACCGGCGGACGGCGAAGTACGAGACGTCGGTGACCGCCGGCGCCGGCGCGGGCAGCGACGGGACGCCCCGGGGCGCGGCCGTCCCGGTCACCGCGGTCAGCGCCCGGGCGGCGTCCTCGACCGCGTCGAACACCGGCACCCCGCCGGCGCGCAGGGCGGCACAGGTGGGCGACTCGGGGTACATCGAGTGGACCACGACCGGGGTGGCCCCGGCCGCGGCGTGCTCCGCCAGCGTCCGGGCCGCGGCCAGCTCACCGGCGGCCAGTCCCCCGCCCAACCCGCCGGTGTCCGCGCCCGGGTCGGCCGCCGCCGAGTACCCGCCGAAGAAGCCGGTCAGCAGGACCGCGTCCACCTCGGACGCGTCCAGCAGGGTGGCCACGGTGCGCGCGTAGGACCGCGGGTCCTGCTCACCCATCCCGGCGAGGTCGACCGGGTTGCCCACCGCGGACGGCCCCCACAGCTGGTCGCGCAGCGCGCCGGCCAGGGCGGGGCCGGTCTCCGGCACGCTCAGCCCGGCCCGCTCGGCGACGTCCGCGGCGACGGCGCCGTGCCCGCCGCCGTCGGTCACCACGACGGTGCGCCGCCCGGCCGCCCGCCGCGGCCCGCTCAGCGCGACCAGCAGGGTGGCCAGCTCGCGAGGCGTCTCGGCCAGGTGGATGCCGGCGTCGCGCGCGGCCGCCCGGACCACCTCCGACGAACTGGTCAGCGCGCCGGTGTGCGAGCGGGCGCCCCGGGCCGACGCCTCGCCGCCGCCGGCGTGGAGCAGCACGACCGGCTTGCCGGTGCGGCCCGCCGCCGACGCGAAGGCCCGCCCGTCGCCGAAGTCCTCGGCGTACACGGCGACGGCGCCGGTCGCCGGGTGCGCGGCGCAGTCGGCGACCAGGTCGACGAGGGTGACGTCGGCCTGGTTGCCGAACGAGACGAAGCGGGAGAAGCCCAGGCCGTGGCGGTCGAGCCGCAGCTGCAGCTCCAGGGCGAGGTTGCCGCTCTGCGACAGCAGGGCGACGCCGCCGGGACCGAACCGGTCCGAGGACAGGTAGACCTCGGTCGTGTTGTCCACCAGCCCGAGGCAGTTGGGGCCGACGAGCAGTGCCCCCGCGGCGCGGCACCGCGCGACGACGGCCTCCTGCCGCTGGCGCCCGGCCGCACCGGTCTCGGCGAAGCCCGCGGTGATCCCGACGATCGCGCGGGCGCCGGCGGCCAGGGCGTCGTCCACGGCGGCCTCGAACGACGCGGCCGGCACGGCGACGACCACCAGCTCGACCGGCTCGCCCAGCCCGGCGACGCTGGTCGCCGCCCGCCGGCCGAGGATCGTGCCGCCCCGGCGGTTGACCAGGTGGACCGGGCGCCGCCCGCCGGCCCGCAGCGCCTGGCGGGCCACCGCGTTGCCCCACTTCGCCGGGTCGTCGCTGGCGCCGACGATGGCGACCGAGGCCGGGTCGAACAGCGCCCGCAGATCGCGGCTCACCGCTGCGCCAGCCGTAGCGCCGCGTTCGGGCAGGCGCGTACGGCCGCCTCGGCGGCGGCCTGCTCGCCGGGTGGCACGTCGGTGCCGCGCGGCTGGGCGTAGCCCCATTCGTCGAGGTCGACGAGGTTCGGCGCCTCCTCGTGGCACAGGCCGTAGGCCTGGCAGGAGGTCGGATCCAGGTGAAGTCTCATCGTGCTCCTTCGGGGAGGTACGGCTCGGTGGGCGGCACCAGCAGGCGGTCACCGGCGGCCGGGGGACGGGCGTGGCAGGCGGGACAGGGGCGCTCGGCGTGCCGCTCGGCCAGAGCGCCGTGGACGCGCACCAGCGATCCGGCGACGCGGGCGGCGGCGTCGAGCAGCCCGCACGCGCCCCGGCCGGGCAGGCTCGCGCTCCACCGGCTCAGGTCGGCCAGCCGGCCCGCGGCGGGGTCCGGGCCGGTGGCGAGGGCGGTCAGCGCGCCGGCCAGGCCGCGCGTACCGGAGACGCAGACGCCGCACTGCCGGGCGCTCTGCGCGGCGAGGTGGCCCACCGCCTCGGCGGCCACGGCGACCGGGCAGTCGTCCGGGCCGAGCAGCCGGATCGCGCCGCAGCCGAGCGCGCCGCCGGCCGCCGCGTACGCCTGCGGGGTGAGCGGCAGGTCCAGCACGCCCGCATCGAGCAGGCCGCCGAACAGGCCGCCGACCAGCGCGCCGGACACCGCCGCGGACCGGGGGAACAGCGTGCGCAGCGGGGTGCCGAGCGGCACCTCGGCCAGCAGCGGCGGGTGGCCGGCGCCGGCGACGGTGATCAGCAGGTCGCCGGCCGCCGGCCGGCCGGCGGCCAGCAGGGCCAGGTGTGCGAGGGTCTCGACGTTGGCCACCAGCGTGGGCGCGCCGCCCACGCCGTGCTCGAACACCCGCGGCGGCTTGGCCGTGGGCAGTGCCGGCCCGCCGCCGAGGAAGCGGACGGCGGCGCTCTCCTCACCCGCCACGTAGGCCGCCGGCGCCCCGGTGACCGCGATCGGCACCGGCGGCGGCGCCGCGGCCAGGGCCGCCCGCAGCCGCCCGGCCGCGACCGGGTCGGCGACGTAGAGGTGGCCGGCGCCGGCGCCGGTGACCTCGCAGGCGCGGCGCAGCCCGTCCAGCACCAGGTGCGGGCGGGCGCGCATGAGGTGCCGGTCCTTGACCGAGCCGGGCTCGCCCTCGGCGCCGTTGGCCACCACCACCCGGGGCCCGGGCCGCTCGCGCACCGCGCGCAGCTTCACCGCGAGCGGGAACGCCGCGCCGCCGCGGCCGAGCAGTCCCGCCGCGTCGACCAGACCGAGCAGTTCCTCAGGGGACGGTCCGGTGCGGTAGCCGCCCCGGGCGCGGTACGTGGCGAGGTTCTCCACCGCGTACGGCTCCGGCCCGAGCAGGTGCCCGGTGCCGCCCACCAGGATCGACGGCTCGGTCACGGCGCACCGCCCAGCTTGTCCAGCGCCGCCTGCAGTGCCTCGCGCTGCGCGGCGGTCCGGTCGTACGCCGGGCCGGGCAGCCCGATGAGCATCCGGTGGTGCTCCAGCACGACGGCGGCGACGTGCCGGGCGCTGTCGCGCCGCCGCGGGTCGCTCGCCTCCGCGGCGGCCACGACCATCCGGGTCACCTCGTCGAGGTAGCGCAACCAGGCGCGCTGCGTGCCGCGCAGCAGCAGCCGCTCGATCCGGGACCGCTCCGTGGCCGCCGAGCCGGCGTGCAGCACCGCGACGGCCGCGGGCAGCTCGCGCTCCGGTTCCGGGGTGAGGCCCAGCCAGGCGAGCCGGGTGGGTGGGGGATGCATGCGGCGGACACTAACTAAATGATTAGTTAGCAATCAAGGCCTTGACAGGCCTGCGAAGACGGGAGGAGTCTCGCTAACCAATCAGTCAGCCCGGCGCCGAGGGGAGTCGACATGACCACGGCAGCGGCAACCGGCGCGGCACTCGCCGCCCGCTTCTACACCGACCCGCGAATCGCCGAGTGGGAGACCGACCGTGTGTTCGGCTCCAGCTGGCAGCTGGTCGGCCACGAGTCCGACCTGCCGCGGCCGGGTGCACGCATCGTCGCGCCGGTCGCCGGCCGCGAGGTGCTCGTGGTGCGCACCGAGGACGGCGGCCTGGCCGGCCACCTCAACGTCTGCCGGCACCGCGGCTCGCGGCTGGTCGCCGCCGCGGAGCCCGCAGGCAAGGCGATCCGCTGCCCGTACCACGGCTGGACCTACCGGCTGGACGGCTCGCTGGTCGGCGCGCCGGAGAGCCGCACGATCCCCTGCCTGGACAAGCCGAAACTCGGGCTGTTCGGCGTACGGGTGGAGTCGTTCCTCGGCCTGCTGTTCGCCAATCTCGACCCGCACGCGGTGCCGCTGCACCAGCGGGTACCCGGGCTCGCCGACCTCATCGGGCGCTACCTCGGCGCCGACCTCGAGCCGGTCGGCCGGTACCGCATCCAGGACACCGCCACCGAGGCCCAGGACGCCAACTGGAAGGTGGTGGTCGACAACTACCTCGAGGGCTACCACGTCCCGGTGGCCCATCCCGGGCTGATGCGCCTGCTGGACTACCAGCGCTACACCGCGACCATCCGCGAGTCCTATGTGTATTTCGAGGTGCCGATCCGGGACAAGCCGTCGTCGAACCGGCGGGAACGGCTCTACCAGCGCCTCGCCAGCCCGATGCCGGGCCTGCGGCCCGAGGACCACCGGATGTGGCGCTACGCCGTCATCTATCCCAACACCCTCATCGACCTGTACCCCGACCATGTCATCGCCTGGTCGGTGCATCCGCTCGGGGTGTCGCGCTCCGCGCTCCCCGGCGCCTTCTACGCTAAGCCGGGCACGAGCTGGCGGACCCGGCTCGCGCAGCGGCTCAACATCAAGATCGGCTGGATCACCAACGACGAGGACGCCGAGCTGGTCGCCCGGGTGCAGCGGGGTGTCTCGACGCCCGGCTGGTCGCCCGGCCCGCTGTCGCAGCGGGAGACCGCCGTCGGCTGGTTCGCCGACCGGATCCGGGCCGACCTGGCACCGATGGACGCCGCCCTGGCACCGGGGCAGGCACCGCAGGGAGGCACCCGATGAGCGACGCGCGCACCGAGCAGACCCGGCGCCGCATCGTGCAGGCGGCCTGCGACGCGATCGCCGAGGTCGGCTTCGAGGGCGTACGGATGCGGCACATCGCCGAGCGCGCCGGGGTCTCCACGGCCCTGCTGCACTACCACTTCGACAACCGCGAGAAACTCTTCCTGGCCGCGATGGCCTATTCCTTCGAGCACGCCGGCGCGGAGGACTACCAGGCCGAGCCGCCCGCCGAGCAACCGCACACCTGGATGCTGGCCCGGATCATCGACGCCTGCCTGCCCCGCACCCCGGAGCTGCGCCGCGACTTCCTGCTCTGGCAGGAGCTGTGGCTGCGCGCCGCCCGGGACGTCGACTCCCGGCTGCTGGCGGTGGACCTCTACCGCCAGATGCGGGAGTGGGCCGCCGGCGTCATCCGGGCCGGCATCGCCGCCGGCGAGTTCACCGACTGCACCGTGGACCGGGTGGCCGACCTGCTGCTCGTGCTCACCGACGGCTACGGCATCCGGCTGCTGCTGGACGACCCGCAGCTCACCCTCGACGACGCGCGGGCCGCGGTGTGGCTCGCGCTGAGCGCCGACCTCGGTCTCACCGGGGCCTTCCCCGCGTCCAAGGTTTCCCTGCGCAGATAGACCACACGCACCCCCCATCCCCGGCTCCCCCCGCCGGGGCGATCCACCCTGCCCTTCGTCAAAGGTGGTTCCTCCATGTCCAGACCCCTCTCCCGGCGAGCCCTGCTGGGCGCGTCGCTGGCCGGCCTGACCGGCCTCGCCACGAGCGCCTGCTCGTTCGCGGCGGACTCGCAGCAGAACGCCTCCTCCGCCGCACCCGAGGACACCTCACCGCCGGTCCAGCCCAGGATCGACGGCCCGCTCATCTACTTCAACTGGGCGGACTACGTGGACCCGTCGGTCTTCGAGGGCTTCGGCAAGGAGTACGGCGTCAAGGTCGTGCAGTCCCACTTCGACTCGATGGAGTCGATGGTCGCGAAGATCAACGCCGGCAACGCGTACGACCTGATCTTCCCGTCGGCGAAATGGACCCAGCGGCTGGCCCGGGGTGGCAAACTGCGCCGTATCGACCACACCACGCTGCGCAACGCCGAGTCGGTCTTCGGCACCTACTCGTACTTCGCCGATCCCTGGTACGACCCCCAGTCGGCGCACAGCGTCCCGTTCAGCATGTACAAGACCGGCATCGGCTGGCGCAAGGACAAGCTCGGCGAGAGCCTCGGCGGCTCCTGGGCCGACCTGTGGAACCCCAAGGCCAAGGGGTACGCCTACGTGCTCGACGACCGGGACGAGGTGCTCGGCATGGCGGCCCTCAAGCTCGGCCTCGACCTGAACACCTCGGCCGACGACGACCTGAGGCGCATCGTCGCCGAGCTCAAGGGACTGCGCCCGAACCTGCGCGGGTTCTCCAGCGACGACTGGAACAACCTGCTCAGCGGCAACGCCCACCTGACCCAGGCGTGGAGCGGCGACATGGTGGCCGTACTCAACCAGGCCGAGGACGCGGACAGGTACGGCTTCGAGGTGGCCCGGGAGGGCGCGCCGCTGAACTCCGACTGCTACGCGATCCCGGCCAACGCCGCCCATCCCGGCACCGCGCTGCTGTTCATCGACTACATGCTGCGCCCGGAGAACGTGAAGAAGAACATCACCTACATCGGCTACCCCATGCCGGTGAAGGGCGCCGAGCAGATCTACGCGCCACTGATCGAGTCCCTGCCGCAGTGCGCGGTGACCCCGGCGGACCTGCGCCAGGACATGATGTACCGCAACGGCACCCAGGAGCAGGAGCGGGCCCGCGACAAGGCCTGGACCGAAGCCAAGGCCGGCTGAGGCGTGGCCCGTCAGCGCACCGGCGCCCGCGCACCGGGCAGCGGCCTCTGGTCCGTCCTGCTGCTGCCCGGCACGATCTGGATGTCGGTCTTCTTCGTGGCGGCGCTGCTGCTGGTGACCGCGCTCGCCTTCGGCAGCACCGACGAGCTGGGCAACCCCCGGTTCGGCACCTCGCTGGCCAACGTCGCCGCCGTCGCCGACCCGGTGTACCGGGTGGTGATCCTGCGCTCGCTGCTCTACGCCGCGGCCACGTCGGTGATCTGCCTGCTGGTGGCCTACCCGGTCGCGTACGCCATCGCGCTGCACGGCGGGCGGTACAAGAACGCGCTCGTCGCCGCGATCGTCGTGCCGTTCTTCGCCAACTTCCTGGTGCGCATGTACGGCTGGTCGGTGCTGCTCGCCGACGAGGGACCGGTGCTGCGGCTGGCCCGCGCGCTCGGCGCGCCGCCGGACTGGCGCATCGTCAACACCGGCTTCGGCGTCGTGGCCGGGCTCTGCTACGGCTTCGTGGTCTTCATGATCCTGCCGCTGTACGCGGCGCTGGAACGGATGGACACCTCCCTCATCGAGGCCGGCCGCGACCTCTACGGCGGCCCGCTGCGCACGTTCCTGTTCGTCACCGTGCCGGCCACCCGCCAGGGCGCGCTCGCGGGGCTGGTGCTGGTCTTCCTGCCGGCCATGGGCGACTTCGTCAGCGCGTCGTTCCTCGGCGGGCCGGACCAGGTGATGATCGGCAACCTGATCCAGGGCGCTTTCTTCGGCGGGCAGGACTGGCCGCTCGGCTCGGCGCTCACCATGCTGCTGATGCTGGTGCTGCTGGTGGTGATGGGCGGCTACCTGCGGCGGGTACGCCGCGACGAGACCGGGAGCGAGGCCCGATGAGCACGCCACGCCGGCCCCGCTTCGCCATCGCCGCCACCCTGGCGTTCTTCACCCTGCTGTACGCACCGATCGTCGTCGTGGTGCTCTTCTCGTTCAACGGCCAGAAGTCGCTGAGCGTGCTGAAAGGATTCAGCCTGCGCTGGTACCAGGCGTTCCTGGACGACCAGGAGCTGCTGCAGTCGCTGGGCATGAGCCTGCGCGTGTCGCTGGTGGCGATGATCGGCTCGGTCGTGCTCGGGGTGGCGCTCGCGCTCGGCCTGGTGCGCACCCGGGGCGTGCTCGGCTCGTTCGCCGGGCTGGTCATGCTCGTGCCCCTGGTCACGCCGGAGATCGTCACCGGGGTCGCGTCGATGATGCTGTTCAAGGGCTTCGGCGTGCCGCTGTCCACCGGCACCGTGATGATCGCCGAGGTCACCTTCTCCATCTCGTACGTCACCGTCATCCTGCGCTCGCGGGTCGCCGCGTTGAACCCCGAGCTGGAGGAGGCGGCGATGGACCTCGGCGCGACGCGCTGGCAGGCGCTGCGGCTGGTGACGCTGCCGGCGCTGCTGCCGGCGATCCTGGCCAGCGCGGTGCTGATCTTCGCGCTGGTCTTCGACGACTTCGTGCTGGCGTACTTCACCACCGGCGTCACGCCGCAACCGCTGTCCGTGCGGATCTACTCGGCGATCCGGTTCGGCGTGCAACCCACCATCAACGCCGTCGGCACGGTCATGCTGCTCGGCTCGGTCGCCCTGATCGCGCTGGCGTTGGTGATCCCCCGCTTCTTCGGCCGCCGTGGTGGCCTGTCGATCCTGTCAGGAGAGTGAGCCCATGGCGCATCCGGCCGTCCGCCTCACCGCCGTCACCAAGTCGTTCGGCACCGCACCCGCCGTGCGGAACATCGACCTGGACATCGCCCAGGGCGAGTTCTTCGCGCTGCTCGGGCCGTCCGGCTGCGGCAAGACCACCACGCTGCGCATGATCGGCGGGTTCACCACGCCGACGTCCGGCAGCATCCACCTCGACGGCGTCGACGTCACCGCGCAGCCGCCGCACCGGCGCGACGTGAACACCGTCTTCCAGAGCTACGCGCTCTTCGACCACCTCAGCATCTGGGACAACGTCGCCTTCGGGCTCAAGCGCCGGGGCCGGCCCCGGGCCGAGATCCGCGAGCGCGTGGGCCGGATGCTGGAGCTGGTGCAGCTCGGCGAGCTGGCGGCGCGGCGGCCCCGCACGCTGTCCGGCGGGCAGCGCCAGCGGGTGGCGGTGGCCCGGGCGCTGGTCAACCGCCCCAAGGTGCTGCTGCTGGACGAGCCGCTGGCCGCGCTCGACCTCAAGCTGCGCCGCCAGATGCAGGTGGAGCTCAAGCAGATCCAGCGCGAGGTCGGCATCACGTTCGTGTTCGTCACCCACGACCAGGACGAGGCGCTCACCATGGCCGACCGGGTCGCCGTGATGGACGGCGGCCTCGTCGAGCAGTGCGGCACCCCCGAGGACGTGTACGAGCGGCCGGCCAGCCGGTTCGTCGCCTCGTTCATGGGCACCTCGAACCTCATGACCGGCGTCTACGCGGGCGGCACGGTCACCCTCGACGGCGACGTACGGCTCCCGGTGGGCCGGCGCGGCGGCTGCGCCGACGGCAGCACGGTGGCGGTGTCGGTACGGCCGGAGAAGATCTGGCTGTCCGACTTCGAACCGGCGATGGTCCGGCTCACCGGCGTGATCCGGGAGACCGTGTACTCCGGACCGACCACCACCTACCTCATCGACCTGGCGCCCGGCCTGCGCATCGCGGCACTGGAGCAGAACACCGCGCGGGCCCGGCGGGAGGACCGCTGGGAGGGCGGCGAACAGGTCGAGCTGGGCTGGCGCCCCGAGGATTGCCTGGTGCTGCCGTGAGACACGACGTGATCGTGCTGGGCGCCGGCCTCGCCGGGCTGAGTGCGGCCCGGGACCTGGCCGCCGCCGGCGCCGACGTGCTGGTGCTGGAGGCCCGCGACCGGGTCGGCGGCCGGGTCGAGCAGGCCGCGCTGCCGGACGGCCGGCTGGTCCAGCTCGGCGGCGAGGTGGTCGGGCACGCGCACACCGCGTACCTCGCACTCGTCGCCGAGCTCGGGCTCACCCTCGTGCCCTCGTATGTCGCCGAGCCCGGGGACATCGTGCGGGCCGTGCCGGAGGGCGTCCGCGCCGGCGACCCGCCCGCCTGGTTCGGCACCGGCGACGCCGCCGGCAACGAGCGGGTGACCGCCGCGTACGTGCGGCTGGCCCGCACCGTGAACCCGGACGACCCGTGGTCGCACCCGGACGCGGCCAGGCTGGACGCGCTCAGCGTCGGCGACTGGCTGCGCGCCGAGGGCGCCACCCCGGCGGTGCTGCGGCTGTGGGAGATCGGCCAGCTCAGCCTCGCCGGCGGCTCCTGCGAGCGCACCTCGCTGCTGGCCGCGCTGCGCAAGTCGGCCGCCGTGCCCAGCACCGGGCACTACGAGCTGGCCGACTGGGAGTGCCTGCGGGTCGCCGAGGGCTCCGCCACGGTCGCGCTGCGCCTGGCCGCGGCGCTGCCCGGCCGGGTCCGCACCGGCGCGCCGGTCGCCGCGGTCGACATCGCGCCCGCCGGCTGCGCCGTACGGCTGGCCGACGGCGAGACGTTCACCGCCGGCGCGGTGGTGAGCGCCCTGCCGGTCGGCCCGCTGCGCGACGTCGCCATCCGCGGCGTCCCGGCCGAACGGCTCGACTCCCTGCACCGGCAGCGCCACGCCCGCGCGGCGAAGGTGGCCATGGCCTACGACCGGCCGTTCTGGCGCGGCCTCGGCCTGGCCGGCCTGTCGGAGTCCGAGGCCGTGCTCGGCAGCACCTGGGTGCAGCGCGAGGGCGTCCTGTCCGCGCTGGTGCCGCCGGAGCGCCTCGCCGTGCTCGACGGCATCCCGGCCCACCTGCGGCAACGCGAGCTGCTCGCCGAGGTCGCCCGGATGTACGGCGACGAGGCGCTCGCACCGAGCGCGTTCTACCTGCGCATGTGGGGCCGGGACCGGTGGACCCAGGGGTACGTGACGCAG
The DNA here is from genome assembly GCF_014648355.1 of Couchioplanes azureus. Lineage (GTDB taxonomy): Bacteria > Actinomycetota > Actinomycetes > Mycobacteriales > Micromonosporaceae > Actinoplanes > Actinoplanes azureus. The sequence goes on along the minus strand of NZ_BMQY01000008.1, from coordinate 98,772 downwards.
TGGGCGCCGGGCGACGTGCTGGCGGTCGGGCCGCGGCACGGCACCCACGAGCCACCGTTCTACGTGTGCGGCTCCGACCAGTGGGTCGCCGGCTACCTGGAGGGCGCCGTGCGCACCGGGCGCGCGGCCGCCGCGGAGGTGCTCGAGCATGGCTGACCTGACGCTGATCGACCCGGTGACGGGTGCCGCGCACGGCCGGGTGCCGATCGCCTCGGCGGCCGAGGTGGACGCGGCCTGCCAGGCCGCGGCCGCGGCGTTCGGGCCGTGGTCGCGGACCAGCCCGGCCACCCGGCAGCGCGCGCTGCTCGGCCTCGCCGACGCCGTGGCGCTCGACGCGGACGCTCTGGTCGAGGCCGAGTGCCGGGACACCGGCAAGCCGCGCCGGCAGTTCGCCGCCGACGAGCTGCCGGCGATCGTCGACACGCTGCGCTTCTACGCCGGCGCCGCGCGGGCGCTGCCCGGCCAGGCCACCGGCGAGTACGCCGACGGCTTCACCTCCATGCTGCGCCGCGAGCCGGTCGGGGTGTGCGCCCAGATCACCCCGTGGAACTACCCGCTGATGATGGCGGTGTGGAAGATCGCGCCGGCCCTCGCGGCGGGCAACACGGTGGTGCTCAAGCCGGCCGAGACCACGCCGTCGACCGCGCTGCGGCTGGCCGAGCTGGCCGCCGGCCACCTGCCCGAGGGGGTGCTGAACGTCGTCTGCGGCGACCGCGACACCGGCCGGCTGCTGGTCCGCCATCCGGTGCCCCGGCTGGTCGCGGTCACCGGCAGCGTCCGCGCCGGCCGGGAGATCGCCGCCGAGGCCGGCGCCGGGCTCAAGCGGGTCCACCTGGAGCTGGGCGGCAACGCACCGGTCGTGGTCTGGGACGACGTCGACGTCGGCGCGGTGGCCGGGGCGCTGGCCCCGGTCGCGTACTACAACGCCGGTCAGGACTGCACCGCGCCGTCCCGGCTGCTGGTGCACGACCGCATCCACGACGCGTTCGTCGCGGCGTTCGCCTCGGCGGCCGGCGAGCTGCGGCAGGACGTCCACTATGGGCCGCTCAACAGCGCCGCCCAGCTGGCCGGCGTGCGGGCGGTGCTGGACGGCCTGCCCGCGCACGCCACGGTGGTGTGCGGCGGCCGGCCGCCGGGCGGTCCGGGCTTCCACCACGAGCCGACCGTGGTCGCCGGCGTGCGGCAGCAGGACGACGTCGTGCGGCACGAGACGTTCGGGCCGGTCGTCACCGTGCAGCGCTTCGGCACCGAGCAGGAGGCCCTGCGGCTGGCCAACGGCACGCCGTACGGCCTCGCCGCCGGGGTGTGGACCCGCGACCACGGCCGGGCCATGCGCGCCATGCGGGACCTGGAGGCCGGCATCGTCTGGGTCAACACCCACGGCACGACGGTCTCCGAGATGCCGCACGGCGGCACCGGCGACTCCGGGCACGGCAGCGACCTCGCGATGCAGGGACTGCTGGAGTACACGCGCGTCAAGCACGCCATGTCCGCGCTCGACTGAAAGGGGCGAATGTGCCGTTGCGCCGGCCCTCGGCACCCCAGACTTGAGGGATGAGGCTCGGACATCTGGCGGTCGGCTTGTGCCTGGTCGGCCCGCTCGGGGCGGCGGCATGCGGCGATGAGGCGTCTTCCGGCAAGAGCGTGGTCTACACCTGCTGCCGGCAGGAGGACCTGCAGAAGACGTATCGGCCCGGGGAGACGCTCACTCTGCACTGGGTCGCCGAGGAGAAGGAGGGCCGGCCGGCCGCGGAGAACGTCGAGCTGACGGCCGTGATGGCGGGCCCGACCGGCGCGGCGGGCGCGGCGGTCGGTCTGCGGCTCACCGCCGCGCCGGTCAAGGTGTCCGGCTCGCCGGGCACTCCCCCGGTTAGCGAGATCGCGATTCCGCGCGACGCCCCACCGGGCGACTACGCCGTGAGCCACTCCCGCCGGGGAGGTGGCGAGAACGTCACCGGTGAAGCCGTCGTCACGGTCGTGGCGGGCGGCTGAGGAGGACCGCCCTGCCGGGCGGCCCTCCCTTGGCCGATGACGCTCAGTCGAGGACCTCGATCACCGTGCCCGCCGCGACCGTACGGCCGCCCTCGCGGACCGCGAAGCCGAGGCCGGCGTCCATCGGCACCTCCGCGCCCAGGCGCACGGTCAGCTCCACGGTGTCGCCCGGCGAGACCATCGGCAGGTCACCGAGGTCGATCGCACCGGGCACGTCCGTGGTACGGAAGAAGAACTGCGGGCGGTAGTTCGCCACGAACGGCGTATGACGGCCGCCTTCCTCCTTCGTCAGGGCGTACATTCGGGCCCGGAAGCCGCGGTGCGGGGTGACGCTCCCCGGCGACGCCACCACCTGGCCCCGCCGCACCTGGTCGCGCTTGACGCCGCGGAGCAGGACGGCCGCGTTGTCACCCGCCTGCGCGGACGGCAGCGACCTGCCGAACGTCTCCAGCCCCGTCGCCACCGTGGCGAGGGTGGGGCCCAGCCCGACCACCTCGACCGGCTCGCCGGCGCGCAGCGTGCCGCGCTCCACCCTTCCCCTGGGTTCCGAAGCTGACGGGGAAGGGTCAGACTCGGGTGTCGGCGCCGGGAAGCACGCACGCGGGAGCCACCGGCGGGAGGAATCCCGCGGGCAGCTGCAGACCGGGCGCGAACATGGCGATCACGCTAGGCCGCACCGCCGCCCGGCGCGACCCGTTTCCGGGCGGCGTCCCGGCGGAGGTCGCCGGCGCTCAGCGTGCTCTCAGTCGGGCTGCCGGACGATCCCCGGGTGACGGACATGATCCCCGGCCTGCATCTGACCGTACGTGAGCTCGTCGTCGTCCTCGGGTCGCTCGTGCTCGTCCTGGCCCGGTGGCTGCCGAGCGCCGCCCGCCGCCGGACCGCGGTCGCCGCGGCGGCCGGCGTCGTGGCCGGCACCCTCGCGACCCTTCCCGGCCTGCGATGGCAGTTGGTGCCGGTGCTGGCCGGCGACGCGTTCCTGCTCGCCGGGGCCGGCATCGCCCGGCTGCTGCGGCGGCGCGCCGGCCGGGCGGAGGGGCGGGCACCGCGGTGGCTGGCCGTGCCCGGCACGCTGGCGTGCCTCGGCCTGGTCGCCGCGGGCTCGGTGGCGGCCTGGGCCCTGCCGGTGCCCCGCTTCCCGGAGCCGTCCGGGCCCTTCGCGGTGGGCACAACCGTCGTGCAGTGGACCGACGCGGCACGCGACGAGCCGGGTACGCCGGACGCCGCCGACCGCCGGAGCGTGGTGGTCCAGCTGTGGTACCCGGCGCGGCCGGCGGCCCCTGACGCGCCGCGGGCGCACTATCTCGGCCGGACCCCCGCCGAGGCGCGGACCGTCGCGGCGGGGGCGGCCGACTATCTCGGCGTGCCTGCGCTCCTGCTGTCCGGGCCGGCGGGCGCGCACAGCCACGCCGTGCCCGGCGCCGCTGCGGCCGACGGCCGGTTCCCGGTCGTCCTGTTCTCCCCCGGGCTGGGCGGTGTCCGCACCCAGAACACCGCCTGGGCCGAGGACCTGGCGAGCCGCGGCTACGTCGTCGCCGCCGTCGACCATCCCTACGACTCGGCTGCGGTCGTGCTCGCCGACGGCCGTACGGTGAGAACGACGGTCGCCGCCAGCGGCGACCCGGAGGAGGACGACAAGCGTGCCGCCGGCTGGAGGGCCGTGCGGGCGGCGGACCTCAGCTTCGTGCTGACCCAGCTCGGCCGCCTCGACCGCGGCGAGCTCGGCCACCCGCTCGCCGGCCGGCTCGACACCGCCCGGGCCGCGGCGACCGGCCACTCCCTCGGCGGGGCCGCCGCGCTGCGGGCCGCCGCCCGGGACCCGCGGTTCACCGCCGTGATCGACCTGGACGGCGGGATCGGCCGGGAGCAGGGACCGGTGCGGCAACCGGTGCTCGCGCTCACCCAGGCGATCGACGGTCCGGACGACGCGGAGTACGTGGCCCTGCTGACGGCGGTGCTCGAACCCGCCACCGCGACCAGCTACCGGCTGACCGTGCCCGGCAGCGCGCACCTGACCTTCACCGACGCCCCGCTGTACCTGCCACCGGTACCGGCGGTCGCCGGCTCGCTCGGCCGCGCCGAGAGCGTGCGGATGACCACGGAGACCTGCGCCGCGTTCCTCGACGCGACCCTGCGCGGCCGGACCGATGGCCTCGCCGCGACGCTGGCACGCCATGGCGACCTGCACGTCCACCGTCCCGCCGGACGCTGACGCGCCCCCGGCCGCCGCAGGTCGCCGGTCCGGCGCCGATCCGGCGAGCCGGCCGCGAGCCGATCGGGCCGGGGGGTCGACCCGAAGATCCGGTGTCGGTCCCGGCCGTGCCCGGCTTATCGTGCCGCGTCTCGATCTTTCAGAATACGAGGAATCACCCCATGCGACGCATGATTCTCGCGGCCACCACGGGCGCGCTGCTGCTGACCGGCTCGGCCTGCGGCTCGGCGAAGTCCGACACCACTACCACCGCCGCCGCCCCCGCGGCGTCCGCCGCGACCGTGTCGGCCAGCCCGTCGGCGGACTACACCGCGGACACGAAGAAGGTGTGCGCCGGCCTCGACAAGCTCATCGAGGGCAAGAAGATGCAGAAGTTCGTCGAGGAGCTGGCCAAGCAGGCGATCTACCGGGAGGCGAACGCCACCGAATCGGCGAAGAAGGCCCGCGTCAAGGCCGGCGAGAACCTGAAGGCCTGGGGCGAGGCGCTGAACGAGGCAACGGCGGCGGCGAAGGATCCGGAGCTGAGGGCGGCCGGCGAGGAGACCCTCGCGAACATGACCCGCACCGCCGGGGACGACGCCTTCTTCGCGAAGATCAAATCTGAGAAGGACATCGACCGGGTGCTGAAGCCCGAGTTCACCGCCTGGCTCGTTCCGCTGGCGACGTTCTGCGAGTGAGCTGACCACGTTCTGTCAGTGAGCCGACCACGAATCACCTATGCAACCTGTTGCATAGGTGATTTGTTGTATAGGCTGCCCCCGTCCAGCGTGCCCGAGGCGAGGAGGCAGACGTGAGCGCGTCCCCTGACAGCCGGTATCCGACCCTGTTGAGCCCGCTGGACCTCGGTCACACGGTGCTGCGCAACCGCGTGGTGATGGGTTCGATGCACACCAAGCTGGAGGACCGGGCGCGGGACCTGCCGAAGCTGGCCGCGTTCTTCGCCGAGCGCGCGCGGGGCGGGGTCGCGCTCATGGTCACCGGCGGGTTCGCGCCGACGTGGCGGGGCTGGCTGGCGCCGTTCGGCAGCATGATGACCTCGCGGGGGCACGCGCGGGCCCACCGGGTGGTGACCGACGCCGTCCACGAGCACGACGGGAAGATCCTCCTTCAGGTGCTGCACGCCGGGCGGTACGCGTACCACCCGTTCAGCACCGGCGCGTCGCGGCGCAAGTCGCCGATCACACCGTTCCGGCCGCGGGCCATGAGCACGCGGGAGGTCGACCGTACGGTCACCGCCTTCGCCCGGGCCGCGGGCCTGGCCCGCCAGGCGGGGTACGACGGCGTGGAGATCATGGGCTCGGAGGGCTACCTGATCAACCAGTTCCTCGCCGCCCGGACCAACGACCGCACCGACAAGTGGGGCGGCAGCGCGGCCCGGCGGATGGCCTTCCCGCTGGAGATCGTCCGGCGGACCCGCGACCTGGTCGGCGACGACTTCATCGTGCAGTACCGGATCAGTCTGCTGGACCTCGTCGACGACGCCCAGTCCTGGGAGGAGACCGTCGAGCTCGCGCGCGGGCTGCAGGAGCGAGGCGTGTCGATCCTGAACACCGGAATCGGCTGGCACGAGGCCCGGGTGCCGACCATCGTCACCTCGGTGCCGCCGGCCGCCTTCGCCTGGGTCACCGGCAAGCTGCGCCGCGAGGTGTCGGTGCCGGTGATCGCCTCCAACCGCATCAACCGGCCGGAGATCGCCGAGCAGGTGCTCGCCGCCGGCGACGCCGACCTGGTCTCGATGGCCCGGCCACTGCTGGCCGATCCCGAGTTCGTGATCAAGGCGGCCGAGGGCCGGGACCGGGAGATCATCACGTGCATCGCCTGCAACCAGGCGTGCCTCGACCACACCTTCCGGAACAAGCGCGCCACCTGCATGCTCAACCCGCGGGCCGGGTACGAGACGGAGCTGGTGCTCGCGCCGACCCGGACGACCAAGCGCATCGCGGTGGTCGGCGCCGGTCCCGCCGGACTGGCGGCGGCGGTCGAGCTCGCCGGCCGCGGCCACCGCGTCGAGCTCTTCGAGGCCTCGGACCGGATCGGCGGGCAGTTCCGCCTGGCGGCCCGCATCCCCGGCAAAGAGGACTTCGCCCACACTCTCGCCTACTACCAGCACATGATCGAGGTGCGCGGAATCACCCTGCACCTGGGCGTCCGCGCGTCCGCGGCGGACCTGGCCGACTTCGACGAGGTGATCGTGGCGACCGGGGTGACGCCCCGGGTGCCGCGCATCCCCGGGATGGACCATCCGAAGGTTCTCACCTACCCGCAGGTGATCGCCGACCGGGCCGCCGTGGGTGACCGCGTCGCCGTCGTCGGCGCCGGCGGGATCGGGTTCGACGTCGCCGAGTTCCTGCTGCACGAGCCGGGCGAGCCGGCCGAGGAGTGGATGCGGCGCTGGGGCGTCACCGATCCGGCGCTGCACCGAGGCGGCCTCACCACCAAGACGGCGGCGCCTGCCCGCCGCGAGGTCCACCTGCTGCAGCGCAAGACCACGTCGCTGGGCAAGGGACTCGGCAAGACCACCGGCTGGGTGCACCGCGCCACCCTGCAGGACTCGGGCGTCACCATGCTGCGCGGAGTCGAGTACGTCCGCGTCGACGACGACGGCCTGCACATCACCGTGCCGCAGGACCTCCGCGACCCGAAGTCGCCGCGCCAGGCCCGGGTCCTGGCCGTCGACACGGTCGTGATCTGCGCCGGCCAGGAGTCGGTCCGCGACCTCGTCGACCCGCTCACCCGCCAGGGCGTGTCCGTCCATGTCATCGGCGGCGCCGACGTCGCCGCCGAGCTGGACGCCAAGCGCGCGATCAAGCAGGCGACCGAGCTCGCCGCCCGGCTCTGACCACCGAGGAGCGCATGCCATGACCAGCAAGCAGCCATCCGCGAGGCTCGTGACGACCCGGGTCGAGGACGCGATCGCGCACGTCCGCCTGGCCCGGCCGGACAAGCTCAACGCGCTCACCCTGGACACCTTGCACGAGCTGGTCCGGACGGCGCGATGGCTGCGCCGCGACCGTACGCTGCGGGCGGTCGTCGTCGCGGGCGAGGGCGAGTCGTTCTGCTCCGGTCTGGACTTCCCCACCGTGCTGCGCACCCCTCGCCGCATCTTCGGTGCCTTCGTGCCCGCACCGTGGCGCGGGACCAACCTCTTCCAGGAAGCCTGCTGGGCATGGCGGCGGGTTCCCGTCCCGGTGATCGCCGCGGTGCACGGGCACTGTTACGGCGGTGGCGTGCAGATCGCGCTCGGCGCCGATTTCCGCTTCGCGACGCCGGACTCGAAGTGGTCCGTACTGGAAGGCAAGTGGGGGATCATCCCGGACATGACCGGGATGCGCAGCCTCTCCGAGGTCGTCGGCCTGGACGTCGCCAAGCGTCTCACGATGACCGCTGAGGAGATCTCCGGAGCCGACGCGGCCCGCATCGGCCTGGTCACCGAGGTGCACGACGATCCGGTCGCCGCCGCGACCGCCTTCGCGCGGCAGCTCGCCACCCGGTCCCCGGACGCCGTCGCCGCCGCCAAGCGACTGCTCGACGGCGCCGTGACCGGCAGCGCCCGGCGGACCTTCGCGCGGGAGAGGCGGATCCAGCTGCGGCTGCTCATGCTGCCGAACACCCGGATCGCCCAGCGCGCCGCCCGCAGCAAGACCTCACCCGAGTACCGGTCCCGCGCGCGCTGACCGGCGCTCGACCCCTCACCTCGTAATCTGGGTGCCGTGTCGCTTCGCAACGCAGTCCTCGCCGCCCTGATCAACCGCGAGGCGTCCGGCTACGAGCTGGCCAAGCAGTTCCACGTCTCGGTCGCCAACTTCTGGACCGCCACCTCGCAGCAGCTCTACCGGGAGCTGGAGAGGATGGAGTCGGACGGGCTGCTCTCCGCGCGGGTCGTCGCCCAGTCCAAGCGGCCGGACAAGCGGCTCTACTCGCTCACCGACGCCGGGCGCGCCGCGCTCCACGAGTTCACCAGGCAGGAGCCGCGGCCGACGACGGTCCGCGACGAGCTGCTGGTGCAGGTCGAGGCGCTCGCCCACGCGGACGTCCCCAGCGTGCGCTCCTCGATCGAGTCCCGCATCGAAGGCAGCGCCCGCCGGCTGCAGGCCTACCAGGAGCGGCTGGTGGAGATCCTCGGCGGCCGTGACGACGAGGAGTTCCTGAAGACGGGCAACCGCATCGGCCCCTACCTGACCCTCCAGCGTGGAATCAGCTTCGAGCGCGAGAACATCGCCTGGGGCCGCCTGGCGCTCGAGGTCCTGGACCGCCGCTACCACGGCCCGCGCTGACCGCCGTGGGAGCGGGGGTCAGACGGTGAACGTCTCGGTCAGGCCCCGGATGGAGGCGGCCAGCTCGCCGAGGTCGGTCGCGGACGCGTTGACCTGCTGAGCGTTGTGCGCCGCCCCGGTGGCGCCCGAGGAGACGGTCCGGATGGCGTCGTTCATGGTGGTGACCTGGCTGGTGGTGGTCACGGCGCTGGCGGAGAGCAGGTTGGTCGTGGCGGCCTGCTCCTCGACCGCGGCGGCGATGGTGGTCTGGTAGTCGTTGATCCGCTCGATGACCTCGGTGATGCGCTCGATCGCCCGCACGGCCGCGCCGGTGTCGTCCTGGATCGCGGTGATCCGGTCGACCACCTGCGCGGTGGCCTTCGCGGTCTCGTTGGCCAGGTCCTTGACCTCGGTGGCGACCACGGCGAACCCCTTGCCCTGCTCGCCGGCCCGCGCGGCCTCGATGGTGGCGTTGAGCGCGAGCAGGTTGGTCTGCTTGGCGATGGAGTCGATGAGGGCGATGACGTTGCCGATCTCGGTGCTGGAGGTGCCGAGCCGGCTGATGCTGTGCGTGGCGTCGGTCGCGACGGTCACGGCGTCGGAGGCGATGACCGCCGCCTCCGCGGCGTTGCGCGCGATCTCGGCGATCGAGGCGTGCATCTCCTCCGCGCCGCTCGCCATGGTGGTGACCTGGTCGGTCATCGCGTCGGCGGCATCGTTCATCGACTGCGCCTGCCCGGCGGTGCCGGCGGTGACCTCGGTGATCTCGGCGCTGGCGGCCTCGAGCTGGGTGCTGTTCGCGGACAACGTCTCCGCGGCGGCGTGCAGCTGGTGGATGACGTCGCGGTTGTTGGCGACCGCCGTGTCCACGGCCCGGGCCATGCGGGCCAGGTCGTCGTTGCCGGTCAGCTGCACGCGGGCGGTGAGGTCACCGGCGGCGACCCGTTCCAGGGTACGGCGCACCGCGCCGAGCGCGGTGCCGATCCGCCGCACGCTGCGCCACGCCACGACGATCAGCAGCGCCAGGCCGATGCCGCCGGCCAGGGCCTGGCCCCGGGCCGCCGCCCACGCCGCGGTGTCGATGTCGTCGACCCAGACGCCCGAACCGACCACCCAGCCCCACTGCGGCACGCCCTGGACGTAGGCGATCTTCGGCTGGGCGTCCTTCTCGCCCGGCTTGGCCCACCCGTACTCGACGAAGCCGGCCTTGCGGTTCTTCACCACGTCGACCATCTCGACGAACAGATGCTTGCCGTGGGGGTCCGCGTCGTCCGACAGGTCGGTGCCGTCGAGCTCAGGCTTGACCGGGTGCATGACCATCTTCGGGGTCATGTCGTTGATCCAGAAGTAGTTGCCCGTGTCGTAGCGCAGCACCTTCACCGCGGCCGCGGCCTGCCGCTGTGCCTGCTCCCGGGTCAGCTCGCCGGTCGCCTCCCGCGCGACGTAACTGTCCACCACCCCGATGGCCGTCTCGACCAGCTGCTCGGTCTGCCGCTCCCGTTCGGCGTACAGATTGTCGCGCGTCGTGATCATCGACGCGGCCAGCATGACGACGACGCTGACCACGGCGATCATCGTCAGTGCGGCGAGCCGCGCGGTGACACCCGGCTTGGTGACGTACCGCAGCCGGTCCATTGTCGCGTGCATGACAGTGCTCCTAGTCGTGCCGGCGAGCCGGCCGATCGGGGGGAAAGGGAAGGAAGGGGTAGGTCAGGCGGCGTCGGCGTCGCACGGGACGACGCGGGTGAGCAGCTCGGCGAGGATGCGGCGTTCCCGAACGGTGAAGAGCGCGTGCACGTCCGCGGTCGCGGCGTCCAGCTCGTCGCGGATCCGGTCGACCAGACGCCGGCCGGAATCGGTGATCTCCGCGAGCACGACCCGGCGGTTGCCGCTTTCCCGCCAGCACCGCACCAGCTCGCGCTGGACCAGCAGGTCGGCCGCGACGGTCACCGACGACGCCGGCAACCCGCCCCGCTGCGCCCACCGGCCCAGGGGCAGCGCCGGGCCGGTCCCCGCGCCGTGGAGCTCGGTCAGCACCCACCACGCGTTGGGGGTCAGGCCGTGGTCCCGCAGCACCCGGCCGAGCGTGGCCTCCATGCGGCGTCCACCCAGGGTCAGCAGCCGGCCCAGCACGGCGGGGCGGATGTCGTCGCCCGTCGGTTCCGTTCTCACCACCTGCCAGTCGACGGCGACAGTTTCGCGTTGAACGTTTCCGTCCTGACGACCATGAGAGCCGCGGCACATCAGGCACGCCGTCGCGGAACCAATCGACAGATCGACAACCGGACGGCAACCGTCGCGGCGTCGCGCATTCACCGCCATAGCGGTCCCGGCCCGCTTCCGGCGATTCGGCCCGGTGGGCGCCGGTCTGCGGTCATGATGAAGGGATGGATCCGGCTACGGAGCCGACCCGCGGTTCCTTGATCACCAAGGCGGCGCCGGCCGGCGCGCCGGTGGCCGCCGTGGAGATGGCGCCGGGCGGCATGTCGCGGACGGCGGCGGACCGGCTCGCCGCGCTCACCACGCGCGGCGCCCGGGCCGCGTGCGCCATGATCCATCTGGTCGAGGGCCGCAATCTGCGGTTGATCGGCGGCCACCACATGCCGCAGGGCTTCGAACCGATGCAGGACGTGCCGATGTCGGCCACGCTGGGCGGGGTGCTGTTGCGGACCGGTTTCCCGGTGGTCGTCAGCGACGTGGACGCCGACGAGCGGGTGCCCGTCGACGCGCCGGTCCGCGCCGTGGGCATCCGCTCCTACGCCGGGTTCCCGGTACGCGACCCGGACGGCGCGATCGTCGGCGTGTGCGCGGTGATGGACTACCAGCCCCGGCAGTGGCAACCCGACGAGCTGACGGCCGTCGACGACGGCGCGCAGGCCTGCACCGCGTTCGTCGCCGAACAGCGCGCCCGCGAGGCCGAACAAGAACAGCGGGTGTTCCTCGACACGTTGCTCAACAGTCTCGACACCGGCGTCGCCGCCTGCGACGCCGACGGCCGTCTCGTGCTCGTCAACCGCTCCCTGCGCGACCGCCTCGGCACCGACAAGGTGGAGGGCAGCGCCGAGGAGTGGGTCCGGCGGCTACCTGTCACCACGCCCGACGGTGGCCCGATCAGGACCGAGCAGATGCCCCTGCTGCGGGCGATGCACGGCAGCGACGTCCGCGGGGTCGAGTACGAGCTGCACGGCCGGCAGGGACGCCACCAGTTGCGCGTCAACGCCCACCCGATCACCGGCCTCCAGGGACGGCGCCTGGGCGCCGTGTCGGTCTTCCACGACATCACCGAGACCCGCCGCGCCGAACACCTGCAACAGATGCTCAGCCGGGCCAAGGACGAATACCTCAGCCTCGTGGGCCACGAGCTGCGGACCCCGGTGACGATCGTCGGCTCCTACCTGGAGCTGATGGGCGACAGCGATCCCGGCGCGCCGGTCGCGGACCTGCTGCCGATGATCGCCGGCGCCCGGCGCGGCAGCGAACGGCTCCGCCGGCTCGTCGAGGCGTTGCTGGACCTGTCGGCCCTCGACGCCGGCCGCAGCCCGCTCACGACGACCGACATCGACCTGGTGGCCGTGGTGACCGGCGCCGCCTGCGCCGTCGAGGCCCGCGCCGACGAAAGGAACCTCACCCTCACCCAGACCACCCCGGCCCGCCTGCCGATGCAGGGCGATCCCGGACGGCTCACCCAGCTGGTCACCGCGCTCCTCGACAACGCCATCGCCTACACCCCCGACGGCGGCGCCATCGGCATCACCGTCACCGGCACGGAGACCACCGCCGCCATCGCGGTCAGCGACACCGGCTTCGGCATACCCGAGCACGAGCGCCCGCACGTGTTCGACCGCTTCTTCCGCGGCGCCATCACGACCGAACTGGCGATCCCCGGCGCCGGCCTGGGCCTGGCCATCGCGAAACTCATCGCCGAGCGCCACCACGGCACCATCGCCACCAGCCCCCACGACCACCGGCCCGGCACGGGCAGTCGGCTCTGGGGCTGATCGCGGACCACCGCCCGGACCTGGTCATCCTCGACCACTTCATGCCCGACATGAGCGGCCTGCAGGTGGCGGACCTGCTGCGCGCCGACCCGGTCACCGCCACGCTGCCCATGCTGATGCTCAGCGCCGCCGCCCCCGACAACGCGGTGCGCGTGTTCGACCACGTCATGAACAAGCCACTGCGCCGCCGGCACCTGGTCGACGTCACGTCCGACATGCTGGCCAACGCCGTCGCGACGCTCGAGCCCACGGTCACCTTCGCGCTGCCGGACCCGCTGCTCGATCCCGCCCGGCTCTCCGCCGCCTACACCGTGCTCACCGGTGCCGGCGCGACACGGGACCACCGCGCGCTGACGACGCTCGCCGAACGCACCGCCCGGCTGCTGAACGCCCCGATCGCGGCCGTCCACCTGGTCCTCGGCGACGTCGTCCACGTCGTGGCCGCGACCGGACTGAACGGCTGGATCGCCCGGACAGGAGCCATCCCGACCGCGTGGGCGCCCTGCAGCCAGGTTGTCCGCACCGGCGCGGCCGTCGTTCTGCGCGACACCCACGACGACCCGCGGCACACCGACAACCCGCTCCTCACCGAGGCGGGCATCCGCTCGTACGCCGGTGCGCCCCTGCCCGACGGCGACGGCCACGTCGTCGCCACACTGTGCGTCATGGACGACCGCCCGGGGCGCTTCGCCCCCGGTGCCGCGCGGGCCCTGGCCCTCCTCGCCCGCCAGGGCGCCCAGCTGCTCTGACGGCGGCCCCCGTTTGGGGGACACCGGGTCGGGTATCCGCCTTCGCGACATCCGAGGCGAAGGAGTGCACCGTGGGTTTCATGGACAAGGTCAAGGAATTCGCCGACGACCACGACCAGCAGGTCGACCAGGCGATTCAGCAGGCCGGCGACCAGGTGGACCAGCGTACGGGTGACAAATACTCGGCGCAGATCGACAAGGGCGTCGACGAGGCGCAGAAGCGCACCGGCGCCGGAGACACCCAGCAGTAGGACGGCGAGGGGCTCACCCGGCCTCGTCGGCGTGCCAGGCGAGCACCGAGCCGTGGATGCTCACCCGCACGGCCGAGCCCAGCCCGACCGTCGCCCCGTCGTTGAGCCGGCGGCACTGCAGCTCGGTGCCGTCGTCGAGGCGCACCACGGTCAGCGAGTCGTGCCCGTGGAAGTTGTGCCGCAGCACCCGGGCGGTCGGCTCGCCGGCCCCCGGCGCCTCGACCGGCGTGAGACGCACCTGTTCCGGCCGCACCAGAACCGTCACCCGATGCCCACCGGCGCCGGCGCCGCCGTGCAGCGGCGCCGCACCGGCCGCGGTATGGGCCCGCCCGTCGCGGACCACGCCGGGCAGCAGCATCGCGTCGCCGACGAACCGGGCGACCCAGGGGTCGGCCGGTGCCGCGTACACGCCGGTGGGCGGGCCGTCCTGCACGACCCTGCCGTCGCGCATCACCACGACGTGGTCGGCCAGCGACAGCGCCTCGGCCTGGTCGTGGGTGACGAGCACCGCGGTGGCGCCGTCCGCGCGCAGCGCCGTCCGGACGTCCTGCCGCAGGCTGCTGCGCAGGCCCGCGTCCAGCGCGCTGAACGGCTCGTCGAGCAGGATCAGCCGGGGACGCGGCGCCAGCGCCCGGGCCAGGGCGACCCGCTGCTGCTGGCCACCGGAGAGCTCGTGCGGCATCCGGCGCTGGTAGCCGTCGAGTCCGACCAGCGCGAGCACCTCGTCGGCCCGGCCGGAGCGGCGCCCGGCGCGGTCGAGGCCGTACTCGACGTTGCCGGCCACGGACAGATGGGGGAACAACGCGCCTTCCTGGGGCACCAGGGCGACCCGCCGGCGGTGGGCCGGCACGTGCGTCCGCGCCCCGGCGACCAGGGACCCGGCCACCCGGATCTCGCCGGCGTCGAGGCGTTCCAGGCCGGCGATGCAGCGCAGCAGGGTGGTCTTGCCGCAGCCGGACGGCCCGAGCACCGCGGCCAGCTCGCCGGCCGGCACGGACAGGCCGACGTCGGCCAGGGCGGGTACGGCGCCGAAGCTCTTGCGGGCGGCCGTCACGGTGAGGGCGGTCATCGGTCTCCTCGAGGGCCGATCGCGCCGCTGCGGGCGGCGAGGAACCAGGCGGGGATCGCGGACAGCAGGACGAGCAGCGCGGCGTACGGGGCGGCGGCCGCGTACGCCGCGACCGTGGTGTGCGTCCACAGCTCGGTGGCGAGCGTGTCCATGCCGGTGGGCCGCAGCAGCAGCGTGGCCGGCAGCTCCTTCATGCAGGTGAGGAAGACGAGCGCGGTGCCGGCGGCGATACCGGGCGCGACCAGCGGCGCGGTGACCGAGGCGAAGACCCGCCAGGGCGAGCGGCCCAGGCTGCGGGCGACGTCGTCGAGCACCGGGGGCGCCTGCGCCGCCGCGGCCCCCACGGAGGCGACGGCGAGCGGCAGGAAGAGCGCCGCGTACGCCAGCATGAGCAGCCAGCGGGTCTGGTACAGCGGATAGGCGACGTGGATGCCGAAGAAGACGAGCGACAGCCCGATCACCACGCCGGGCAGGGCGTGCGTGAGGTAGCCCAGCCGGTCGACGAAGGCCGCCAGCGGCCCGGGCGCGCGGGCGGCGGCCAGGCCGATCGGCAGGGCCAGCAGCATGGTCAGCAGCGCGCCGGCGGCGGACACGGTCAGCGAGTTGCCGGCGGCCCAGGCCATCTCGGCCAGCGAGCCGGGCCGGGACACCCCGGCGACGAGGCGCTTCGTCAGGCTCACCGCGGGTACGCCCAGCGCCAGCGCCGACACCGAGCCGAGCAGCAGGGTGACCGGCCACCGCCACCGGCCGAGCCCGATCCGCACGCTGGGGCGGCGCGCGCCGGATCCCACCGGGGCGTACCGGGCGCTGCGGCGGCGGGTGAGCGACTCGCCGGCCAGCAGCAGCGTGGTGAGCGCGACCAGCACCGTGGAGAGCACGAGCGCGCCGGTGCGGTCGAAGCCGAGCTCCAGGGCGGTGAAGACGGCCCGGGTGAAGGTGTCGGTACGCAGCAGCGCCACGGCCCCGAAGTCGGAGAGCACGTACAGCGCCACGAGCAGCGCGCCGCCGGCCACCGCCGGGCGCAGCTGGGGCAGGGTGACCGAGCGGAACGTCCGCCAGGGGTGGTGTCCCAGCGAGCGGGCGACGTCCTCCTGTGCCGGATCGGCCCGGTGCAGCGTCGCGGCCACCGGCAGGAACATGTACGGGTAGCAGCACAGCACCAGCACCAGCGCGGAGGCCCAGAAGCCGGCGAACCCGTCCACCGTCGAGATCCAGGTGAAGGCGGCGATGTAGGTGGGCACCGCCAGGGGCAGGGCGGCCAGCACGGAGAACAGCCGCGAGGCCGGGAGGTCGGTGCGGGTGACCAGGAACGCCGTGCCGACGCCGAGCACCGTGCACGCCGCGGTCACCACGGCGGCCAGGCCCAGGCTGCGCGCGGCGAGCTCGCCGACCCGGGCGGTGAGCAGTTCCGCCGCGACCCGGTCGGCGCCGGCCTCACCGGCGCGGACGAGCAGGTAGACCAGCGGCAGCAGGGCTACCGACACGGCCAGCGCCGCGGCGGTCAGCAGGACCGGACGCGGCGCCCACCGCCGTGCCGCCCGGCGCCACGCGGCCACGGCGGGCGCGTCGTGGCGCACCCGCCGCGCCGGGGAGGTCACGATGGTCAGGGCGTCAGTCCCGTCGACTTGATCAGGGCGATGCTGGCCTCGAGGGTCTCGAGGTCGTTCAGGTCGATGTCCGGCACCTTCAGCTCGGCCAGCGGCGGCACGTACGCGGGTGCCGGGGCGCCACCGACCAGCGGGTATTCGTACGTCGTCCGGGCGAACCAGGTCTGCGCCTCGGTGGAGAGCAGGTAGTCGAGCAGCGCCCGGACGTCCGGGTCGGTGGCCGAGCGGCGCAGCACGCCGATGCCGGAGGCGTTGACCATGGCGCCGCTGTCGCCGGCGGCGAAGAAGTGCAGCTTCGCGGCGAGCTTGTCGGGCGTGGTGCCGCGCTCCTTGGCCACCTCGCCGAGGTAGTAGTGGTTGACCAGGCCGACCGGCACCTTGCCGGCCTCCACGTCCTCCACGATGGCGATGTTGTTGTCCCGGATCTGCACGTCGTTGGCCTTGAGCCCGGAGAAGAACTCCTTCGCCTTGTCCTCGCCGTGCTGCACCCGGACCGCGGTCACGAAGGCCTGGAAGGAGCCGTTGGTGGGCGCGATCGCCACCTTGCCCTTCCACTTGGGATCGGTCAGGTCGAACACCGAGGGAGGCAGCTCCTCCTTCTTGACCAGGCTCGGGTTGTAGACCAGGACCCGGGACCGCGCGGTGACGCCCACCCAGTTGCCGTCCTTGGCCCGATAGGTCGCCGGCACCTTCGCGGTCAGCTCGGTGGGCAGCGTGGCGAGCAGGCCCTTCTTGTTGACCGCGCCGAGGCCGCCGGCGTCCTGCGACAGGAACGCCTCGGCCGGCGACTTCTCGCCCTCCTCGGCGAGCTGGGCCGCCATCTGCGCGGTCGAGCCGTACCGGGCCTCGATCTCGATGCCGGTCTTCTTCTCGAACATCTCGAACAACGGCTTGACCAGCGCCTCGTTCCGGCCGCTGTAGAGGACGACCGTCTTGTCGCCCGGTTCGCTCTCGGGTTCACCGCCGCAGGCGGCCGTTCCCGTCAGCAGGACGGCACACAGCGCCGTCAGCAGGGCGGGTCTTGCACTCCAGGTCCGCACGGTTTCTCCTTCGCGAAATTGAGGGGGTTCGTCGGCAAGTCGTCGGTCAGTCGGCGAGGGCACACCGGGGACCGGACACGACCGGTGCGCGGTGCCGGAGCCGGAGTCCGCCCAGCCGCTGCGTGGCCCGTCCCACCGCGGCGCCGAGCGCGACGCCCGCGACCACGGACGCCAGCGTGGCCAGCAGCGGGGAGAACCCTTGCAGGGGTGGATAGACCTGCCAGTGGACCAGATAGATGTAGAGCGAGCTGCTCGCCAGCAGCCCGGCCACCCGGTTCACCCCGGGCAGGCTCGGCAGGTGCGGGACCCAGGCCAGCAGCACCAGGCCGGCGGCGATCACCGTCTCGCGCAGCGGGTTGCCGAAATAGCCGATCACCGCCACGATGCCGGCCGCGGTGACCAGCAGGCGCCGCCACGGGACGTCCGCCTTGGCGACCGCCCAGCCGAGGGCGAAGAACCAGAACAGCGTCGCCGGTGTGGTGAGATTGTCCGAGAAGCTGAGCGGAATCAGGTCGTAACGGACGGTGAGGCCGACGGCCAGCAGCACCACGGGCAGCAGGAACGGCCACCGCCGCTCCCACCGGTCCATCCTGCGGATCGCGAGCACCGCCGCCAGCGCCACCAGCAGGTACACCAGGGTCTCGACGAACCAGTAGTGCCGCTGCGCGCCGAAGCGGGGGCCGATGGCCTCGTTGAGCAGCAGCGCGTTCTGCCAGCTGTACTTGTGGTCGACCAGGGCCACCACCGCCAGGTACAGCGACGACGGCACGGCGATGCGGGCCACGGATGCGCCCAGGTGCCGGATGCGCGTCTCCCGCGGAGCCTCGGTGAGATGGAAGCGCGCGAAGTTGAACCCGGCCAGCGCGAGCAGCAGGTGCGCGCCGCCGCGCACGGTGAACAGATCGGCGTGCGTACCGACGATCAGGACGATGGCGACGGCCCGCAGGGCGACACCGGTGTCGAGCGTGCGACGCCGGCGCGGCGCCGGCGCGCCGGCGCCCTCGCGCAGCCGGCGGATCGGCATGGTGTGCCAGCCCACCGGGAGCACGCCGAGGACCTGTTCGAGACGTACCGACATCTCGACGTACGACAGCGAGTCGCCTCCGAGCCCGACGAAGGTGCTGTCGTCGGTGACGTCGGCGCGGTCGAGGATCTCGGCGTACAGCAGGCGCAGGTCCGTGCCGTGCGCCGCGGCGGGCGCCGCCGGGACCGGCGCGGCGGCCAGCGCCGCGACCGCCTGGAGGTCGACCTTGCCCGACGCCAGGCGCGGCAGTTCCGGCAGCACCAGCACGCGTACGGACCGGGCCGGCACCTTGCAGCTCGCGGCCACCAGCCGCCGGGCGTCCTCGCGACGCTCCTCCTGCTCGATCGCCACGACCAGCTCGTCCTCACCGGCCACGCAGCAGGCCCGGATGCCGCCGGACTCCAGGCCCGCCTCCAGGTGGTGCAGGTCGATGCGGATCCCGAACAGCTTCGCGAAGCGGCTGCGCCGGCCGACGATCTCGAACAGGCCTCCGTCGGTGCGCCGCGCCAGGTCCCCGGTGAACAGCTCGTGCACGGTACGGCCGAGGGCCAGGTCGGCCGGCCGTCCGGCGTACCCCAGCATCACGTTGGGACCCGAGTAGACCAGTTCCCCGACGCCGTCGCCGCCGGGCGCCCCGTCGATCGGGGCCAGCCGCAACGCCCCACCCGGCACGGGCACGCCGATCGCGGACGGATGCGCCAGCGCCTGGTCCGGCGGCAGGTACGCCATCCGCGCGGTCGCCTCGGTCTGCCCGTACATGACGAAGAGCTGGAATCCGCGCCGCCGCCCCAGCTCGGCGTAGCGCCGCACCTGCTCGGGCGGCATCGGGCCGCCGGCCTGCGTCACGTAGCGCAGGTGCGGCAGCTCCATGGCGGGGAACCCGACCCGGTCCAGCAGCGTGAACGTGTACGGCACGCCGGCGATGGCGGTGCCCCGCGCCGCGCGGAACAGCTCCCAGAAGCAGGCGTCGGCGACCGACAGCCCGGTCAGGATGATCCCGGCGCCGCGGACCAGATTGCTGTGCAGCACGGACAGGCCGTAGCAATAGTGCAGGGGCAGCGTGGTCGCCGCCCGGTCGTCGTCGCGGATGCCGAGGTAGGTGGCGATCGACTCGGCGTTGGCGCGCAGATTCTCGTACGACAGCCGCACGAGCTTCGGCGAGCCGGTCGAGCCGGACGTGCTGAGCAGTAGCGCCAGGTCGGGGTGCAGCTCGTGGGCCGAGCCGGGCCGCCGCTCGACGTGGCGCCACACTCCGCCGACGGTCCGGCACACCACGTCCGGGTCATATGCCCGGATCAGCGACTCGACCACCCGGTCCTCGTCCGGGACGAGCAGCACCACGTGACCGGCGGCGAGCACACCGAGGTATCCCACCACCGCGTCGACGGTGTTCGCGCCCGCGACCAGCACCAGCCGGCGGGTGGCCCCGAGCGCC
Organism: Couchioplanes azureus; assembly: GCF_014648355.1. Classification (GTDB taxonomy): domain Bacteria; phylum Actinomycetota; class Actinomycetes; order Mycobacteriales; family Micromonosporaceae; genus Actinoplanes; species Actinoplanes azureus. The sequence goes on along the minus strand of NZ_BMQY01000008.1, from coordinate 79,142 downwards.
GCGGCGGCCCGTTCCACCCGCGCCGCGAGTTCCGCGTACGAGATCTCCTCGTCCGCGGTGACCAGCGCGGTGCGCTCGCCGAACGCGGCGAGGTCCCGGCCCAGCAGCAGGCGCGGGGCGGGTGCGTCGAGGTCGAGCGGGCCGGGCATGGGGCGACGATAAACTAAGCCTTCCCTAACTACCTAATCCCCCGAACGAGGGAGACGGGATCCACACCCCGGCGCCCGGCGAGCCGCCTTCCGGCGTACATGAATTGATCTTGCGATCGACGTCGAACTCCGGAAGGCGGGCGCTGACCTCGGTGGACACGGCGGATGCACCATTTCCGTGGAACACCGCCCCGCATTCGGAAATGCGTCGACAATGGTGATGCCTACGCATTGTCCGCCGCGTGGGGCAGAAATACCGCCCGGACGCAACCGTCCTCCTTCTCCTTGAAGATCCGGTATCCCTCGGGTGCCCGGCTGAGCGGCATCACGTGGGTCGCGAGGTGCTCGGTCACCAGCTCGCCGCGGGCCATGCGCTCCAGCAACATCGGAATGTAGCGCTGACCGTGCATCTGGGCGCCGCGTACGGTCAGGCCCTTGTTCATCAGCGCACCCAGCGGGAACTTGTCGACGAAGCCGGCGTAGACGCCGAGCACGAACACCGAACCGCCCTTGCGGCACGCGTGGATCGCGTCGCGCACCGCGGCGGGCCGGTCGGTCTGCAGGCGCAGCTGCTGCTTGAGCTGGTCGTAGGCGAACTGCGGGCCGGGGGTGTGCGCCTCCATGCCGACCGCCTCGATGCACACGTCCGGCCCCCGGCCGCCGCTGCGCTCGCGCAGCTCACCGGCCACGTCGTCGCGGGTGTAGTCGAGGGTCTCCGCCCCGGCGTACTTGGCGGCCTGGTCCAGACGGTTGGGGTACCGGTCGATGACGATGACCCGGTCGGCGCCGAGCAGCGCCGAGGCCCGCGCGGCCAGCTGCCCGACCGCACCGGCGCCCCAGACGGCCACCACGTCGCCGGGCTTCACCCCGCCGAGCTCGGCGCCCATCCAGCCCGTCGCGGCCGAGTCCGAGGCGAACAGGGCCCGCTCGTCGCTGACCGCCTCGGGCACCGTGAAGGCGCCCACGTCGGCGAACGGGACGCGGATGTACTCGGCGTGGCTGCCCGGGTTGCCGCCCATGGCATGCGAGTACCCGAAGCAGCCGCCGGGCGCCTGCCCCCACAACGTCTCGGTGATCGCCGGGTTGGTGTTGCCGTTGTCGCAGAGCGAGTACAGCTCCTGATCGCAGTACCAGCATCGGCCGCAGGAGATGAAGGAGGAGACCACCACCCGGTCGCCGACCCGGTGCCGCCGCACGTCGGGTCCCACCTCGACGACCTCGCCGAGGAACTCGTGGCCGAGCACGTCACCCTTGGCCATGAAGGGGATGTAGCCGCCGAGCAGGTGCAGGTCGGAGCCGCAGGTGACGCTCCGGGTGACCTTCACGATGATGTCGCCCGGGTTGCGCAGTTGCGGATCGGGCACCTCCCCGACGGCGAGCTTGTCGACGCCCTGCCATTGCAACGCCTTCACAGCAGTCCTCCCTCGCGGCCGTGCCGGGTCGCCGCGCGCAGCGGCCGGTTCAGCGGCGTCGGCTCCGTGGTGGGCGGCCCGCCGGGCAGCAGGACGTCGCCCGCCTCCAGCAGCGACCTGGTCTCCCGCAGGGCGCGGCGGATCCGCTCGGGCGACGTGTCACCCACGGCGGCGACCGCGATCTCGGTGCCGCGGCCGCCCGGCGCGGCCCGCAGGCTCACCTCGACGGCGTCACCCAGCTCGGTGAGCGAGCCCGGCAGCTGCGCCGCGGTCAGCTCGTCGAACGGGCGGAACACCGTGATGACATGCCGCCGGGCGGCCTCACCGGCCCGGGGCCGGGAGCGTCGCCGGGAGACGACGGTGGCGGCGGTCGCCACCGCACCCGCCGCGATCAAGAGCTTTCCAGTACGTCGCATACCGGAGACATACCAAGCCCTGGGGCATCCAAACATCTCAGTGGACTTCACGCGAAGGGCCGGGCTTGTCCGAAAGGCGGGATTAAGTTACCTTGCGGTAATCCCCAAGGAATCGAGGTTCATCTATGCGTCGTCTCGTCGCCGCGATGGCCGTGCTCCTCATCGTACTGACCGCCGGCCCGTTCACCCGCGCGGAGGCCGCCGCCTCCACCACCGGTTTCCACTGGAACGACATCACCGCCACCGACGGCGTGACGCTGAAGTCCAACGTCATCGCCCCGGCGGCACCCGGCCGCCACCCCGGGGTCATCTTCGTGGCCAGCTGGGGACTCAACGACTTCCAGTACCTGGCGCAGGCCCGCAAGCTGGCCGAGAGCGGGTACGTCGTCCTCTCCTACACCGCACGGGGATTCTGGTTCTCCGGCGGGGAGATCGAGGTGGCCGGCCCACCGGACATCGCGGACGCCTCGACCGCCGTCGACTGGCTGATCGCGCACACCCCGGTCGACCCGGAGCGCATCGGCATCGCCGGGCTCTCCTACGGCGGCGGCATCAGCCTGCTGGCCGCGGCCCACGACAAGCGCCTCCGGGCGGTCGCCTCCCTGAGCGGCTGGGCCGACATGGCCGAGTCGATGTCCGGCGAGGAGACCCGCCGGCCGCAAGCGGCCTTCTTCCTGCAGTCCGTCGCCCGTCTCGTGGGACAGCCGTCGGACGAGATGGACCAGATCCTCGACGACTACTGGGCTGGCCGCAACGACGACTACCGCGAGCAGTGGGCCCGGGGCCGATCCGTGCGCTACAGCATCGACGAGCTCAACGCCAACAACCCGGCCGTCCTGCTCGCGCACGCCTACGGCGACAGCATCTTCCCGGTCAACCAGATGGTGGACCTCTTCGACAATCTGCGGACCCCCCGGCGGCTGGAGCTGGCCCCCGGCGACCACGCCACGGTCGAGATCTCCGGCCTGCTCGGCGTGCCCAACCACGTCTGGACCAGCCTGCACCAGTGGCTGGACCGCTACCTGCGCCAGGTGGACAACGGCATCGACCGTGAACCGCCGGTGGTGATGCGCCCGCACGGCTCCGGCGCCGTGGAGTCCTACGCCGGCACCGGCGGGGTCTCCGCCCAGGTCAAGCGGCAGGAGCTCGGCAAGCCCGACGGGTGGGACAGGACCGGAACCCTCGGCCGGGCGACCGGCACCGACTGGTCCTACCGGGTCGCCTCCGGCCTGCACACCACCGCGAACGGCGGCATCGCCCTGGTCAGCAACGGCCTGGAGCAGCTGACCGGGATTCCCCCGACGGTGTGGCTGCCCACGGTCGACCGCAGGCGCGCCGGCGTGTGGGTGTCCGACCGGCAGGCCACCGCGGCACCGGTCCGCGGCATCGCCCGGGTCCACCTGGGCATCGTCCCGCAACGGCCGGACGGTACCGTCATCGCGTACCTCTACGACCTCGACTCGCTGGGCGTCGGCCGGCTGATCACCCACGCACCCACCAGCTGGCACGGCGCCACCCGGCCGTTCACGGTGGACCTGGCGCTGCCGATGACGGCGTACGACATCAAGCCGGGGCATCGGGTGGCCCTCGTGGTGGACACCAAGGACCCGCTCTACTTCGACGCCAACACCCGGGGCGCACCGCTCACGCTCGCCGGCCCGTCCTGGCTGGACCTGCCCCTGCGGTGAGCCCTCCGGCACCGGAAGCGATGGGCGCCACCCGTTTGCACGGCAGTGGCGCCCATCCGCGTCGGCAGCCGGATCAGGCCTCGGAGCGGGTACGCCGCCGCGTCGCCGCGAGCCCGGCCACGCCCGCCGCCACGAGCAGCACGCCCGCCCCGGCGACGGCCGCGCTCCGCGGCCCGGTGACCGGCAGCCCGCCGCTCCCGCCGCCCTGGCCGCCGCTACCCTGACCACCGCTGCCCTGGCCATCGTCGCCGCTGCCCGCGCCGCCCGTGCTGCCGGGCTTGCCGGTCGGGTGGAGGATCAGCGCGGCCTTGTCGTTGGCCTTCTTCAGATCCTGGGTGAAGCGCTCGCACGGACAGTCCGGATTGGCCTCGACCGCGCCTGCCGCGTCCGGAACCACCTTCTCGACGAGCAGGCCGAACGTCCACGTCACGGTCTCACCGGCGCGGAACAGGAAACCCGTCTCGCAGTAGTACCGCACCGCCTTGCTGGCGGGCCACTCCTCGCCGTCGACGAGGCGGCAGCCGGCCGGCACGGTGACGACCTTGGCACCGGCCGGGATGGTGACGACGGCGACGCTGGCCGGGCCGCCGCGGCGGCCGGTGTCCAGGGTGGCCGGGCCGTTGTTGCGCAGGCCGACCGCGGCGTCCACGGTGGCGCCGGCCGCGCCGGAGAACCGGCCGCCGACCGCGGCGACGTCCGCGCCCCGCTTGCCGGTGGCCGCGACGGTGAGCCGCTGCCAGTTGTCGTCCGGGTCGATGTCGGTCTGCGGTGCGGCGGCCGCGCGCCGCGGTGCCGGCTTCGGCTCCAGCTTCAGCGCCGGGCCGTCGCCGGGCGTACCGGCCTCGCGCAGGCCGGCGACGAGGTCGCGGTACGCCTCGGTGGTCATCCACTGGAACTCGCCGCCGATGTAGCTGGGGGCGTACGTGTCCTTGCGCAGCCGGTAGGGCACGGTCGTGCCGTACCGCCCACCGGGCTCGATGGCCTGGTCGAACAGGCAACCGCGCAGGCGGTCGTCCACGTAGAGGCAGTTGCGGTACTTCCGGGTGGCCTGGAAGGCGTAGTCGGTGGCGAAGAACAGGCCCGCGCCGCGGACGGTCCGGTCGCCGGCGTTCGCCACCGCGAGTGCCGCGGTGAAGGTCGCGCCGGGCTCGAGCCGGATCTCCCGGTCGGGCTCGGCGGCGGTGAGGTCGACGCCCTCGGCCACGGTCACCGTGGCGGTGTCGCTCACCGGGGTCACACCCTCGGCGGCGAAGGTCACGGTCAGCGTGCCCGTCGCGCCGGCGACGGCGGTCCGGGCCGCCTGGAGCCGGGCGCCGAGGTAGCCGACGGCTCCCTCGGGACCGAACTCCACCTCGAAGGGCGTGCTGCAGGTGAGGGTGGCCGGCGAGGCGACGGCGCAGTCCTCGTCCCCGGCCACCAGGCCGGCTCCGGCGAGATCGCCGGAGAGCTGGTAGGTCATGGTGGCGCCGGAGAGGCTGACCTCGCGGTCCGCGGAGAGGACGGGCCGGAGTTCGGTCTGCGCACCGATCCCGACGGTGACGGCGGACAGACTCACGTCGACGGTGGCGGCGGGTGCCGCCTGGGCCGGGGCGGCCAGGCCGAGGGCGGCCGCGCCCGCGGCGGCCAGTCCGGCGAGCAGCCGCCGGGCCGAAGGGTGGTGCATGGGTTCCTCCCGTGAAGACCTGGCATCGAAGCATTCGCATCCTAGAGATCAGGAACGAGCACCGGCACGTCGCCCCTGGCGGGTTGGCCGAACGGCCGGACTCCGGAGTCCATTCGGACAGGTCGATGAACCGGGAGCGGGGACGGCTCCGTGTCCAACCTCGACACCCGCGTCGGCCCAGTGCCGACCTTCCGTCGTAGGAGCCCACTGTGCTGCGAACCCCACGTCGTACCGCGATCCTCGGCGGCGCCGCCGTCGCCGTCCTCGGCGCCGTCACCGCCGTGAGCGTCCAGGCCTCCGCCGCCGAGCAGGCCCTCCCCCGGCCCAGGCCCAGCGTCAGCGCCACGCCCTCGCCCATCACGCCGCCCCCGGGGGTGCGCAGGATCGGCGCGTACCGGGTGATCAGCGGGACGCAGACCTACACCTGCAACGCCGGCGGCGCGTTCGCCGGCCCCTCGGTGCCGGAGGCCATGCTCGCCGGCACCGGCGGGCGCGTCCACCACTTCGCCGGGCCGAGCTGGCAGTCCGAGCGCGACGGGTCGCTGGTGAAGGCCGCGAAGGTGGGCGAGCTGCCGCGCCCGGGCACGATCCCCGAGCTGCTTTTGGAGGTCACCAGCCACGCGGGCCCGGCCGACGGCATCCTCGCGGACGCGGCCTACATCCAGCGGCTCTCCACCTCGGGCGGCGTCGCTCCGGCCCGCGCCTGCACGCCGGGCGAGACCGTCGCCGTCCCGTACGGTGCCCGCTACGTGTTCTGGGGCTGACCACCGGTCCGCGCCGGAGGTGCCGCCCCGGTGCGCACGGGCGCGCCGGGGCCGGCTCCTCCGGTGATCGTGGATGACCGGGCGGCGCTCCGGGCGCCCGGATCCGGACACCGGGTCCCGAACCCTCAGATGCGCGCCCTTTCGGCCGATCATGGGGTGGGGTTCGGCGAGAACGTGAGGTGTCGGCGTGGCGGGACAGGGCGTACCGGCGCCGGGGTCGGCCGCGGCAGAGCTGACCGGCCTGGTGACCGAGGAGCTGCTCGGCCACGGCGCGCACACCGTCGTACACGTCGTGCGCCGCGGCGACCAGCGGTACGCCGTCAAGCAGCAGCGCGACGCCGCCGACGAGGCGGCCGCCCTGCTGGCCTTCCGGCGCGAGGCGGCCCTGCTCGCCTGCGTCGACCACCCCGGCGTGGTACGGGCCCGCGCCACCGGCCTGTACGAGGGCCGCGCCGCGCTGGTCACCGAGCTCGTCGAAGGCCGCCCGCTGGCCGAACTGCTCGCCGACGGACCGCTGTCGCAGGCCCGGACCGCGCAGCTCGGCATGGAGCTGGCCGGCGCCCTGAGCGCCGCCCACCGTACCGGCCTGGTGCATCGCGACCTCAAGCCGCAGAACATCATCGTGCCCGCCGACGGCCCGGCGGTGCTGATCGACTTCGGGCTGGCCGCCCTCGGCGACGAACCGGACGCCGAGCACACCGCGGTCGGCACCTTCAGCTACACCGCCCCCGAGCAGACCGGCATGCTCAAGCGGCCGGTGGACGGCCGCTCCGACCTGTACTCCCTCGGCGTGGTGCTGTTCGAGTGCCTGACCGGGCAACCGCCGTTCACCGCGTCCAGCGTCGGCGAGCTGCTGCGGATGCACACCGTCACCCCCGCCCCGGACGTCCGTACGCTGCGGCCGCAGGTCGACGCCGGGCTCGCCGGCATCGTGGCGCGGCTGCTGGCCAAGGACCCCGACGACCGGTTCCCGGACGCACCCGCCCTGCTGGCCGCGCTGCGCCGCCAGACCGGCGGTGACGCGGCCCCGCCGGCGACACCCCCGCTGGTCGGACGCGAGCGCGAGCTGACCGTCCTGACCGCCCGCCGGGCCACCGCGCAGGCCGGCACCGGCGGGATCGCGGTGGTGCACGGCCCGCCCGGCGTCGGCCGCAGCGCGCTGGCCGCCCAGCTCGGCACGCGGGACGACGACGCGAAGCCGGCCCTGCACGCGCGCTGCTCGCCGGACGTCGAGGCACCGATGGCCGCTCTGCGGGACGCCATCGACGGATACCTGCGGGGGCTCGACCGGCTGGCTCCCGAGGCGCGGGACAGCGACCGCGCCCTGGCGCGCCGGGCCGCGGAGACGGCCGGCGCCGCCCTGGTCCGCACGGTCTCCCCGGCGCTCGCCGACCTGCTCGGCGACATGAGCGCCGAGCCTTCCGACGGGCGCGACGAGCGGCTGGCCGCCGCGGTGGCGGCCTTCCTCACCGAGCTGGCGTGCGAGCACGGCGGCGCGGTGCTGGTGCTCGACGACGCCCACTGGCTCGACCCGGCCGGTCAGCGGGTGCTGGCCGCGCTCGCCGCGGGGATCGCGCAGGCGCCGCTGCTGGTGGTGGTGACCGCACCGGACGGGTCCGGCCTCGCCGCCGTACGGCAGAGCTGCGGCCGGGCGCTGGACACCACCGTGGCGCTGTCCCCGCTCGCCGAGAGCGAGGTGGCAGGTCTGCTGGCGGCCCGGCTCCCGGGCGCCGCCGTCCCCGCGGAGCTGGCCGCCCACGTCGCCGCCCGCAGCGGTGGACTGCCGCTCGCCGCGGTCGAGTACGTGCGTGCCCTGACCGACCGCGGCCTGCTGGTCCCGCACTGGGGAGAGTGGCAGTTCGACCCAGGACGCCTGCACGAGCTTCCGGCGGGCAGCGGCCGGGACCTGGTCGTGGCCCGGCTGGCCGAGGTCGAGCCGGAGCACCGGGCGGTCCTGCGGGTCGCCGCGGTGGCCGGCGTGCGCTTCCGCTTCGACCTGGTGGCGGCCGCCGGCGACCTGCCGGCGGACGTCGTCGCCGAGGCGATCGGCGCGGCCACGGCGCGCGGCCTGGTCGAGGGCGGCGCCGGCGGCCGCTACGCGTTCGTGCACCCCGCCCTGCCCGAGGCGCTGCTCGCCGAGCTGGCACCGGCGGAGGTGGAGCGGCTGCACCACCGCCTCGCCACGACGCTGGAGGCACTGACGCCGGATGCGCAGGATGCGCCGCACGTCTACGCCGTGGCACACCACTACGCGCACGGCGGCGCGGCGACCGACCCCGAGGTGCTGTACCGCACCGCGGTCGCCGCCGGCCGGCGGGCGCTGGCCGACCGGGCCCCGGGCGACGCCGTCGAGCACCTGGAACGCGCCCGCGCCGCCGCCGCGCGGTCCGGGCGGCCGCTGCCGACCGAGGTCGCCCATGCGCTGGCGCTCGCCTACCTGCGTACCGCCCGCTTCGAGGCGGCCCGCGAGGTGCTGCGCACGGCGCTCGACGCCGAGGCCGACCCGGCCGCACGGTCCCGGCTGTGGGGCACCCTCGCCGAGGTGGAGCACGACGCGTTCGCCGGCGCCGCCGCGGTGGCGGCGACCACCCGCGCCCTGGCCGAGCTGGGTCACCCGCTTCCCGGGCACGGCCTGGCCCGGCTGCTGTCCGCGCTGGGCAGCGCGATCGCGGGTGGCGTGGTCCGCCGCACCGGCCTGGGCGCCGGCACCGTCGACGGCGAGCGCCGGGCCGACCTGGAGCGCCGGGCGATGCTGCTGTACGGCGCCGGCTACGGCGCGGCGACCGTGCAGCAGGTCGTACCGTCGATCCTGTTCCTGCTGCAGGCGCTGTACTCGGTCAACCGCCTGGGCCCGGGTACGGCCTACGCCCGGGTGTACGCCCTGCTCGGCTACGTGCTGGGGCTGGCGAAGGTGCACCGCAGCGCGGCCCGGTGCCTGGCACGGGGCGCACACGCCGCCGAGCGGACCGGCGACCCGGCGCTGATCGCCTTCGTGAACTGGCTGTGCGGCATGAACCGCTTCGTCACCGGCGCCGACGACGGCACCGAGTGGGAGCGGGCCATCCACCGCGACGCCCGCTGGCTGGACCCGCCGCAGTTCCTGTTCAGCTACAGCTTCCTCGGCATCCGCAAGCTGCTCTGCGGCCACGTCGAGCAGTCCCGGGCCGCGCACGAGCGCGGTCTGTCCCTGCTGCCGCCGGGCACGACCCGGCTCGCCGCCGACTACTTCTCGCTGCTCGGCGTGATGGCCCCGGCGATGCAGGGACGGCCGGCCGAGGCCGCCCGCGCGCTGGCCGCCATCCGGGCGGCCGTGCCGGCCGACGCCACCCCCGGCGAGCGGGGCAACATCGCGGTCGCCCAGCTGTGCGTCGTGGTCGAGGAGGGCGAGTTCGGCGAGCCGTTCGAGGCGGCGGTCGCCGAGTTCGAGGCGCTCGGGCTGCGCCGCGCGGAGATGTCCGTCATCCACCGCTGGTTCTACGTGCTGGCCGCGGTCGGCCGGCTGGCACAGTGCCGGCTCGCCACGCCGGACGAGCGACCGGCCCGGCTGGCCGCCGCCCGGCGGGCGATCCGTGACCTCGGCCGGGCCGCCATCACGCCGCTGTCCAAGGCGATCCACGGACTGGCCGGGGCGGCGCTGCTGGAGCAGTCCGGCAAGCCGGCCGAGGCGCTCGCCGCGGTGACCCGCACCGAGCGGGACACCTGGGTGCTCGACGCCCCGCTGCTGGAGTTCGACGCAGCCCGCATCCGGGCGCGCGCGCTGCGCCGGCTGGGCCACCACGGCGCCGCCGGGCGGCAGGCCCAGCAGGCGCACCACCTCGCCGAGGCGCAGGGCTGGGACCACCGGGCCCGTCAGGTACGGGCCGAGTTCGGGATGGTCGCCAGGACCCAGTTGAGCAGGCGCCACTCGTACACGAGCACCGGCGCCACGGACCCCCACCGCAACCGCAGGCTGGAGGCGCTGCAGCAGATCAGCGTGGCCGCGGCCACGGTCCTCGACCCGGTGGAACTGGCCCGCGTCGCGCTCGACGAGACGCTGCGCATCCTCGGCGCGGAGCGGGCGCTGCTGTTCATCTGCGACGACGACGGCGAGCTACGCCGCTTCGCCGGGCGCGACGCCACCGGCGCCGACCTGGAGTCGGTCACCGACTACGGCTCCACCCTGCTCGAACGGGTACGCGAGTCCGGACAGGCGGTGGTGGTCACCGGCACCGAGCACGGCGCGGCGCTGGGCTCGCGCAGCGTGGTGGCGCACGGGCTGCGCAGCATCATCGTCGCCCCGGTGCTGCAGGGCGGCCGGATGACCGGCGTGGTCTACCTCGACAGCCGGCTCGCCCGGGGCATCTTCACCGAGGCCGACGCGGACGTGCTCACCGCGGTCGTCAGCCACGTCGCGGTGGCCCTGGAGACGGCCCGCGCCGCCCAGCTCGACGCCGCCGTACGCACCGCGCGCCGCCAGCAGGAGGTGGCCGAGCTGCTGCGCACCAGCCTCGCCGAGCTGGGCGGGCTGCACGACCCGGGCGCGGTCCTGGATCGGCTGTTCGCCACCCTCGTCGAGTGGTCCGGCGCGGCCGGCGGCTGCCTGATGCGAGCCGACGGCACCCTGCTGACGGTGGTCGCCACTCGCGGCGCTGTCGACCAGGGACTGCTGGGCACCCATCTCGACCTGGCGTCCGCGACGGAGTTCGCGGCGCGGCTGGCCACCGGCCGGCCGGAGCTCGCGCCGGCACCGGCGGAGCTGACCGGGCCGCTCGCCGCGGATGCGCCGGCGCTGACCGTGCCGGTCCTGGCCCGCGACCGGCTCATCGCCGTGGTCTTCCTGCCCGGCGCGGAGCTGGACGCGGCCGCCCGCGAGGTCGCGGCCGCCCTGGCCAGCCAGGGCGCCAGCGCCTACGACAACGCCCAGTTGTTCAGCCGGGTCCAGGAGCTCGCCACCACCGACGGCCTGACCGGGGTGGCGAACCGCCGGCACTTCCACGACCTGGCGGAGACGCTGGTCAACGTGGCCCGGCGCAGCGAACGGCCGCTCGCCGCGATCATGCTGGACATCGACCACTTCAAGAAGGTCAACGACACGTACGGCCACGGCGCGGGGGACGACGTCATCCGCGAGGTCGCCCGCCGGCTCGGCCTGAGCGTCCGGCAGTCCGACGTGCTCGGCCGCTACGGCGGCGAGGAGTTCGCGGTCGTGCTGCCCGACTGCGGCGGCGAGGAGCAGACCGTGGCCGAGCGGACGCGCGCCATGGTGGCCACCGAGCCGATCGCCACCCGGGTGGGTCCCGTCCCCGTGACGATCAGCCTGGGAATGGCCCGCCTGAACCCGGACGACGACGATCTGGACACGCTGCTCGCCCGCGCGGACCACGCGCTGTACCAGGCGAAGGAAGCCGGCCGGAACCGGGTGGTCCTGGCCTGACCTCGCCGGCACGGCGGCCAAGATCGAAGCATGGATATTCTCCACGCGCCAGCCGCCGCATGCCCGCGGCGGAGCCGGAAACGCTCTGACCAGCGCAGGCATCGGCGGTGAGGGATCCGTCATAGCGGCGCGTGCTTGTCAGCGGCCGGGAGACCGGCTAGCTTGCCCGAGCGTCCATGCGGCCCGCGTCGTCCGGCACTCGTACCACTTGCGCCGTCCGGCCGGTGTCCGACTTCGAGGGACGCAGCTGGTCATCACACGGGGGAATTCCTACATGCACCGCATTTCCGACGGGTTCACCATGCGCAGGCTCCTCACCGCGGGCATCGCGGCGGTGGGCCTCGCCCTGGCGTCGCCGGCCGCCGCCGTCGCCGCACCGGCCCTCGCCGCGCCCGCGTCGGCGGCCCAGGCCGCCGACTACGAGCAGAAACTCGCCGTCGCCGTCAAGTTCGGCCTCGGCGACCGTACCGACCTGATCGAACGCGCCGACCGCGACTTCGTCATCGCGCTCTGGAAGCACATCAAGGACGATTCCGACCACCTCGAGGTCCGCACCGCCGCGGAACAGGCGTACACCACTTCGGACGCCGCGTGTCACCAGTTCATCGTGGCTGACGTGCTGGTCGCGATCGAGCGCGATGCCGCGCGGGAGCTGCGGGAGGCCGAGGAGAAGCGGCGCAGCGATCTGGCCCGCAGCACCGCCGCCGCGGCCATCGACATCGTCGCCGGCCCGGAGATGCTCAACACCACGGACCTGAACTTCATCCGGCTGATCTGGGAGAGCGCCGACCGGAGCGAGAAGTGGCCCCGGGTCAAGGCCGCCGCCCGGGCCGCCCGGGACGGCAGCGAGCAGGAGCAGCGCGACTTCATCGCCACCGGCCTGGCCGCCGCCGCCAAGCAGGACACCGACGACCGCATCCGGCGGGACGAGCAGAAGACCCAGGAGCAGAAGGCCGCCGAGCTGGCCCGCGCCGCGAAGCAGTTCGCCGCCAACCGGATCGGCCTGCCGGTCACCAAGGAACTGCTCGACCTGCCCGATCGCGACTTCGTCGTGACGGTCTGGCACCACCAGGCCGACGGCACCCAGGTCCGGATCGCCGCCGTCCAGGCCGCCGGCAGCCTCGTGCCGGCCGACTGGAAGGCCTTCATCGACACCGGCATCCACCAGGCCAGGGACCGTGACATCCAGATCGCCCTGGACAGGAAGGCGGCCGAGGAGCGCCGTCTCGTCGAGGACATCCTCGCCCGGGCCGAGAAGGCCGGACAGCTCAACCTGCCGCAGGCCGCCCGCAAGGCCCTCGCCGGCACACCCGCGGACGTCGCCGAGTTCCTGCACTTCGGTCAGTACGCGGTCAAGCCCGACCTGCCGGACGCCCTCAACGACGGCGTCCGCTTCGGCCGGGTCACCGGCCTCGGCGGCAAGTGCGTCGACATCGCCAACAGCCGCACCGAGGACGGCACGCCGGTGCAGCTGACCGCCTGCAACGGCAACGACGCCCAGGACGTGAGCTCGCCCGGCGACGGCACCCTGCGAGTCTTCGGCAAGTGCGTCGACGCCGGTGGACCGGCGACCGGCGCCCCCGGGGACCAGCTCGTCCACCTGTGGTCCTGCAACGGCACCGGTCCCCAGCGGTGGCAGCAGCGCCCCAACGGCACCATCTACCACCCGGCGACGGACCGCTGCCTCGACGTACCCAGCGGCAACGACGGCGCGCAGCTGTACGTCCACGCCTGCAACCTCGGCGAGCACCAGCAGTGGAAGCTCCCGGCCGCCTCCGGCGCCCGCTTCGGCAAGGTGATCGGGGTGTCCGGCAAGTGCCTCGACGTGGTCCTCGGCCGCAACCACGACGGCAACGCCGTGCAACTGTACGGCTGCAACAGCGGTTCGGCGCAGGACGTCACGATTCCCGGCGACGGCACCCTGCGGGTGGTCGGCAAGTGCGTCGACGCCGCGGGCCCGGCGTTCGGCGGTCCCGGGGAGCGGCTCGTCTACCTGTGGTCCTGCAACGGCACCCCCGCCCAGCAGTGGAGCCAGAGCTCCGACGGCACGCTGTACAACGCGCTGACCAAGTTCTGCCTGGACGTACCCAGCACGAACGAGGGCACCCAGCTGTACGTCCACTCCTGCAACGGCGGCGCCCACCAGCAGTGGAAGCTTCCGAAGGCCGGCTAGGAGCGTCCTACCCGGTTCGCTGACGCGCTCCGTACCCCACGGCGATCGCCATGGGGTACGGAGCGCTCTCTGTTTCGCCGGACGCCGGGCATGGCAACCGTTTGTCAACTGCGCGGCAACAGCCCGGGGCGAGAGTCTCCGTCGTACGCAATGGACGGTGCCGCCGGCGCGATCGCGGGGCGGCACCGGCGACGAAGGGGAGATACCAGTGCAGAAGACCCTGGGACGGCTTGCCGACGGTCTGCTGGCGCGCCTGCTGCCGGCGGACGTCGCCTCGGCCGAGGTGTGCAGCCCGGCCTCGTGGTGTCACGCCAGCGGGTGCAGCAACGGCCGGGGCTGGCGGATCGACGCGCACCGCCAGCCGAACTGCAACATCAGCTACTCGTACAGCGAGTGGCCGGCCAGCTGCTAGAGGCGGACCGTCCCGGACCCGGGACGTCGTCCGGCGCCGCGCACCGGCCGGCCGGGTGCCACCCGGCCGGCCGGTCCCGGTCGCCCGCCCATCCTCGGAGGAGTCCTGTCGTGGTCTATGTCGTTGCGGCGGTCGTCGCCACCGCCGTCCTCTGCGTGTTCAACCTCGTCCTGACGCTGGGCCTGATCCGCCGGCAGCGGCTGCCGGACGCATCGTCCGGGCCGAGCCTGCCCGGTGGCGACCTGGTCGTCGGCGCGGGCCGGCGGGTCGGCGCGTTCCAGGCGCAGACGCTCGACGGTGAGCCGGTGAGCGACGACGCGCTCGCCGCCGGCACGGTCGTCGGCTTCTTCGCGCCGGGCTGTGGGCCGTGCGCCGAGCTGCTGCCCGCCTTCGTCGACCGGGTGAGCCGGATCCCCGGCGGCCGGGACGCCGCGCTGGCGGTCCTGAGTGGCTCCGGGGACGGATTCGACGCCTACGTCGCGGCTCTCACGGGGGTCAGCCGCGTGGTGGTCGAGCCGGCCGACGGGCCCGTGGCCACCGCGTTCCAGGTGCGCAGCTTTCCCGCGTTCGCCGTGCTCGACGACCGGCAGCGGGTACGCAGCAGCGGCGTGACCGCCGGCGTCTTCGCGGCCCCGGCCGCGACCCGGTAGGCGGGCCGAGGGTTGGCGAACCACCGGAAACGCGCCGCGCTCCTGCGTGCCGTCGCCCTGGTCCGGCGGGCCGCCCCGGCCAGCCTGGTGCTGTCGCTGGTGGTCAGCGTGGCGGCCGCCGCCGTGCCGGTCGCGGTGGCCTGGCTGACCAAGGTGGTGCTCGACGGCGTGAGCCGCGGCAGCGGCGGCCCGGCGCTGAGGACCACGGCCGTCCTGCTCGCGATCGCGAGCGCGATGGTGCTGATCCTGCCGGAGCTGCTGCAGTACCTGCGGGCGCGGCTGAGCCGGGCGGCGTCCGCGCTCGCCCAGGATCGCCTGCTGGCCGCGGTCCTGCGCTTGCCCGGGCTGGCGCCGTTCGAGAACCCGGCCTTCCTGGACCGGCTGCGGCTGGCCCGGCAGGCGGCCGGCAGCGCGCCCGACGCGACCGTCGACGGCGCCGTCGGCCTGCTCCGGTCGATGCTGGTCGTCGGGGGCTTCGTCGGCTCGCTCGCCGTGCTCAGCCCGGTGATGACCCTGGTCGTCGCGGCGGCGGCGCTGCCCGCGCTCTGGGCGCAGCTGGCCCTCGCCGGCCACCGGGCCACCGCCATGGCGCGGATGACCCCGGTCGTGCGACGCGAGATCTTCTACGGTGAGCTGCTGCTGGACGTGCAGGCGGCCAAGGAGATCAGGCTCTTCGGCACGGGCCGGTTCCTGCGGTCGAGGGTGCGCCGCTTGCGGGCGGACACCGACGCCCGGCACCGCCGGATGGACCGGGCGGACCTGCTCACCCAGGGCGGCCTGACGCTGCTGGCGGCCGCCATCGCGGGCGGCGGCCTGGTCTGGGCGGTGCTGGCCGCCGGGTCCGGCCGGCTCACCGTCGGCGACGTCTCGATGTTCGTCGCCGCGGTGGCCGGCGTGCAGGGCGGCCTGGCCGGCGCGGTCCGTGACCTCGGCTCGACCCGCCAGCACCTGCTGCTGTTCCGCCACTATCTCGACGTCGTGGACGCCGAGCCCGGCCCCGAGCCGCCCGCCGCGGCGGCACCACCCGCGCTGCGGCACGGCATCGAGCTGCACGACGTGTGGTTCCGGTATGCCGACGACCACCCGTGGATCCTGCGGGGCGTCGACCTGTTCATCCCGGCGGGCGCCGCGGTGGCGCTGGTCGGCCAGAACGGCGCGGGCAAGAGCACGCTGGTCAAGCTGCTCTGCCGCCTGTACGAACCGACCCGCGGCCGGATCCTGTGGGACGGCGTCGACGTGCGGGACATCCCCGTCGCCGCGCTGCGGGAACGGATGTCCGCCGTGTTCCAGGACTTCATGCGCTACGACCTGAGCGCGCGGGAGAACATCGCCCTCGGCGACCTCGACGCGCTCGACGATCCGCAGCGGATCCGGCGGGCCGCCCGGCGGGCCGGGGTGGACCGGACCGTCGCCGGGCTGCCCCGCGGCTACGACACACTGCTGACCCGCAGCTTCTTCGACGGATCCGACGGCGGCGACCCCGACCCGGGGGTGGTGCTGTCGGGCGGGCAGTGGCAGCGCCTGGCGCTGGCCAGGGCGATGCTGCGCGACGGGCGCGACCTGCTGATCCTCGACGAGCCGAGCGCCGGGCTCGATCCCGCCGCGGAGCACGAGATCCACGTCGGCCTGCGGGCGCACCGGCAGGGCCGGACCAGCCTGCTGATCTCCCACCGCCTCGGTGTGCTGCGCGACGCGGACCGCATCGTGGTGCTCGCCGACGGCCGCATCGCCGAACAGGGACGCCACGACGAGCTGGTCGCCGCCGGCGGCCGCTACGCCGAGCTCTTCCGGTTGCAGGCCGGCCCGTACCGCGACGGCGAGCCGGCGTTGCCCGCACGGGGACCGCGTCGATGAGCGCCCTCCTGGTCGCCGCCGGGCTGCTCGGGCTGGCCGCGGTGGGTCTGCTCGCGGCTCGCCGGCGCCTGCTGCTCGTCACGGTGGACGGCGACAGCATGACGCCCGCACTGCACGACGGCGACCGGGTGCTGGTGCGCCGCGCCGGGATCGGTCAGGTCCGCCGCGGCGAGGTGGTGATCGTGGAGCGGCCCGGCGACGACGGGCGGTGGACCTCGCCCGGACCGGCGCGGCGGCGCCTGATGGTGAAGCGGATCGGGGCCGTGCCCGGCGACCCGGTGCCCGCCCACCTCGGGCCGGCGCTCGCGGCGCTGCGCGGCCCGGTGCCCGAAGGCTGCCTCGTCGTGCTCGGCGACCGGGCCGAGGGCAGTTTCGACTCCCGGTTCATCGGTTACGTGCCGGCCGACCGGCTGGTGGGAGTGGTGCGCTGGTCGCTGCGGGCCGCGCGCCCCGGACGGTGAGGATCATGGATTTGTATCTGTCGACCGGCGTGCGGGTGCTGCTGGTGCTGGTGTTCGCTACGGCCGTCGCGGGCAAGGCCGGACCGGCCCGGTTCGCCGCCTTCGCCGGTTCGCTGCGCGGCATCCCGCTCGCCCGGCAGCGGCCGCGGGCGGCCGCGTTCGGTGTCGTCGCCGCCGAGACGGGAACCGTCGCGTTGCTCTGCGCGCCGGGCACCGCACGCGTCGGTCTGGTCGCGGCCGCCGCCTTGGCCCTGCTCCTGGCGGCCGGCGTCGCGGGTGCCCTGCGCACCGGCGTGCAGGCGGCCTGCCGGTGCTTCGGCGCGGCCGCGGAACCGCTGCGCTGGCACCACGTGGTACGCAACCTCGTGCTCGCGACGCTGGCCGCGGCCGCCGCGGCGGTGGGGCACACCACCGCGGCACACCCGGCCGGCATCGCGCTCGCGGCCGGCGTCGCCGCCGTCCTCGCCCTGGTCGTCATCCGCTTCGACGACATCGCCGCCGTGTTCCGGGCACCCTAGGCGTGGACCGCGTCGAGTGCCGCCCGTACCCTGCCGGCGGCCGCGCTGCCGAGCTCGCTGAGCGTGTGCCACGCCGCGGTCAGAGACCGCTCGGCCTGCTCGGGCGGACCGGCCCGGCCGAGCACCTCCAGCGCCAGGGCCCCGGCGAGCCGGAACCCGCCGGCGGTGGCGATGGCGAGCGCCTGCTCGGCGTACTCGCAGGCGGTCCGACGGTCACCGACCGCAAGAGCGGCCTGGGCCCGCAGCGTGCGGCCCTGACTGGCGAGCAGCCGGTAGTCCTCGTTGTCCGCCAACCGCACCGCCTCGTCCGCCGCGGCCGCAGCCTCCTCCGGGCGTCCGGCATCCAGACCGGCCTGTCCGCGGCTGACCAGGGCATCGGCGACGAGGTACCGGAGCCCGAGCTCGCGAGCCAGGTGGACGGCCTCCTCGTGGTAGCGCAGGGCGAGCGGCAGGTCGCCGCGGACGCGGGCGACGGCGCCCAGTGCGGACAACGCCGAGACTCTGCGGTACGGCAGATCCGTACGGTCCACCACGTCCAGGCCTTCCACCGCGCAGCGCAACGCCTCGTCGCTCCGGCCCGCCTCGAGGTGAGCCGCGGCCAGGCGGACGAGCGAGAAGGCGGTCCCGTCGGCGCGACCGTTCAGGCGGTACAGCGTCAGCGCCTCGTCGTGATACCTGACGGCCTCTGCCACCCTCCCCCGGTCGAGTTCCACCTCGCCCAGGTTGGACAGCGCGACCGCCGCGCCGCCCGCCGAGCTCGCCTCGCGGTACAGCCGCAGTGCCTCCCGGTAGTGCTCCGCCGCCTCGTCCGGGCGGCCCAGCTGCAGCGCCGTCCCGCCGAGGCCGTTGCGGCAGTTGGCCTCGCCGTTGACGTCACCGACGTCCCGGAACAGCGTCAGCGCCGCCTCGAAGTACCCGGCCGTGTCCTTGAGCCGGCCGAGCGCGATCGAGATCTCGCCGAGATTGGCCAGGGCCGCCGCCTCGCCCCGGCGCCAGCCGGCCTCACGGGCGGTGTCCGCGGACCGCACGGCGAGGTCCATCGCTTCCCGGTACTCCCCCGCGTGCTCCTCGGCCTGAGCGGTGCTGAGCAGCATGGCGGCGGTCGCCGCGCCGTCGCCGGCGGCCTCGGCGGCACGCAGCGCCGGCCCGGCGACGGCGAGAGCGTCGATGGCGTTGCCCTGCTGGAACATGTGACGCCGGAGGCCGTCCGCCAGCAACCAGGCCGTCGGCTGGGCCGTCCCGGCGGCATGGGTGATGACCGCGACGATGTTGGCCAGCTCCCGGTCCAGCCACGCCCGGGCCTGGCCGACCTCGGACCACGGCGGCGTCCGCCCCGGGGAAAGCGCCTCGTCGCGCGGCAACCGCAACGCGTTCGGATCGATCATGGCCGCCGCGGCGTCCACCCGTGCCCGCAGGTACGCGGACAACCGGTCGGTGGCCTCGGCCGTCTCCCCCGCGGGGCCGCTGCCGGCGAGCTCCTGGCCGTACTCGCGCACCAGGTCGTGGAAGGCGAACCGGCCGCCGCCCTCGGTGAGCATGTGGGCTCCGACGAGGTGCCCGAGCAGGGGGACGGCATCCGCCCGCCCGACACCGGCCACCGCGGCCGCGGTGTCGGCGTCGAAGTCGAGCAGCGGCGCCGCGGCCAGCAGCCGGAACATGCGCGCGGTCGCCGGCGCCAGCCGCTGGTGCGACCGGTCGACGAGGGACCGGACCGCCGACCGCACGTCACCGTCGGGCGTCAGGCGCGACAGCCGGCCCCCGGCCCGCAGGTTCGCCAGTTGCTGCGACAACGTCATGCCGGGGTGCGCGGCCAGTTCCGCGCCGACGATGCGCAAGGCGAGCGGCAGATGTCCGCAGGCGGCGGCCAGGGCCGCCGCGGTGACCGGCTCGCGGCCGACGCGGTCGCCGCCCACGACGGCGGCGAGCAGCCCGACGGCCTCGTCCGACGGCAGTGCGTCCAGCTCCACCAGCGACGCCCCGTCCCGGGCCACCAGGCCGGGCATGCGGTGACGGCTGGTCACGAGCGTCATGGCGGTCGATCCGCCCGGCAGCAGCGCACGCACCTGGTCGGCGCCGGCGACGTTGTCGAGTAGCACGAGCACCCGGCGGCCCGCGGTCATGGTCCGGTACAAGGCGGATGCCTCGTCCAAGGTGCCCGGCACCCGGCTGGGTGCCACCCCGAGCGCGCGCAGGAAGGCGGAGACGACGCGCAGCGTGGGCACCGGAGCGTCCCAGTCGTGGCCTCGCAGGTCGTGGTAGAGCTGCGCATCCGGGTACTCCGCGAGGGCCCGGTGGGCCCACCGGAGGGCGAGCGCCGTCTTGCCGATGCCGCCCATGCCGGTGATCAGGACCGGCGTGGGCGGATGCCGCGCCGCCGCCGCGTCCAGCCGGTCGAGGGCGTCGCGACGACCGACGAAGAAGGCCGGCTGGGCGGGAAGCTGCGCCGGGCCGGCCGGCGGCTCCGGTGGCGCCGCGATCACGGCCGGCGGTGGTTCCGGCGGCGTGTTCTCACCGCGCAGGATCGCGGCATGGGCAGCGCGAAGTTCCTGACCGGGATCCAGGCCCTCGTGATCCGCCAGCCACCGGCGCCGCGCGTCGAAGGCGCGCAGTGCGTCGGAGGTACGGCCACAGCGGTCCAGTGCCCGCATGTACAGGGCCAGCAGCAGTTCCCGCTCGGGGTGTTCGCCCACCAGGGTCGCCAGCTCGCCGACGAGCTCCCGGTGCCCGCCGAGGTCGAGCTCGGCGGCGGCATGGTCCTCGATGGCGGTCAGCCGGAGCTCCTCGAGGTCGCGACAGAGGCGCTCGCGCAGCGCGACCGACAGCGTGCCGTCGAGCACGGGCCCGCGCCACAGCGCCAGGGCGTCGGCCAGCAGCTTCCGGCGCCCCGCCACGGACGGCTCCGAGCGGGCCGTGCCGACCATCGCCCGGAACCGATAGGCGTCGACCGCCTCGGGAGCCACCTGCAACGAGTACCCGGACCCGGCGGTGAGCAGCCGTGGTTGCTCCCGCACCGGCAACCGGCCGAACACACCGCGAAGGCGCGCCACGTGGGTCCGCAGGGTTCGCTGCGCCTGCGCCGGGCGATCCTGCCCCTCCCACAGCAGCTCGATGAGCCGTTCCGCGGGGATGGCCTGCCCCGGGTGCATCAGGAGGACGCCGAGCAGGCACCGTTCGCGCCGCCGCCCGGCCGCCACCTCACCGCCGTCCGCGAGCACCCGGAGCGGACCCAGGATCCCGAATTCCACGCGCGACACAGTAGCGGTCCCCCGCTGCTCGGACGCACCCATAACATTGCCGGGCCGGGGTATGCGACAGGGATGTCGCCGCCCGCGGAACCGTCGACGACGCACCGGCGCGCGCCGGCCGTCGCCCCGGCGCCCGGTGAGCTCGCCGAGCTCGGCACGCTGGGCGCCGGTGGCACCTGGACCGTCCACGGGCGCCGGCTCCGGGTCACCAACCTGGACAAGGTGCTGTTCCCCGGCCGCCCCGGGGAACCGCCGGTGACCAAGCGGGAGTTTCTGCACTACACCGCCCGGATCGCGCCCGCTCTGACGCCGTACCTGGCCGGGCGCGCGATCAATCTGCACCGGTATCCGAACGGCGCGCACACCAAGGGCTTCTGGCACAAGGAGCTGCCCGACCACGCGCCCGACTGGCTGCCGCGCTGGACCAACCCCGAGGCCGATCCGGGCGAGACCCGCACGTACCTGGTGGTGGACGAGCCGGCCGCACTGGTCTGGGCGGCGAACTTCGGCGCGCTCGAATGGCATCCGTGGACGTCACGCACCGAGACGCCGCACCAGCCGACGTACGCTCTGATCGACATCGACCCCGGCACCACGACGACCTGGGACGACGTCCTGACCCTGGCCAGGCTGCACCGCACGGCGCTCGAACACCTCGGCGTCACCGCCCGCGCGAAGGTGACCGGGCGGCGCGGCATCCAGATCTGGGTGCCGATCGCCGCCGGACCGGACTTCGCGCAGACCCGGGACTGGGTGCAGCGGCTGTCGCGGACCATCGGCGCCGTGGTACCGGAGCTCGTGAGCTGGAAGTGGCAGAAGAGCGACCGGGGCGGGCTGGCTCGGTTGGACTACACGCAGAACGCGATCAACCGCACCCTCGTCGCCCCGTACAGCACGCGGCCGGCGCCGGGCGCCCCGGTGTCCGCGCCGATCGACTGGGCCGAGCTGGACGATCCCGCACTGCGCCCGGACGGTTTCACCGTGCGCAGCATCCTGGCCCGCTGCGAGCAGCGGGGTGATCTCTTCCGGGACGTGCTCGACCGGCCGCAGCGCCTGCCACCGCTGGTCTGACGACCGGACCGCGTGCGCGGCGGCGCTACTCGGCCGGGGGCGAGTCACCGGTCGGGTGACCGGTGTCGTCCACCAGGCCGGGCGCCATGCTGCCGCCGTGGGCATCCTGCTCGGGATGCTCCTGCTCGGCGTGCGACCGGTCCGCCCGCTCGCGGCCGGCCTCGGCCGGTCCCGGTCCGTCCTGCGTCGTGACCTGCTCAGGATTGACGTCGCTCATGATCGGGCTATACCCATCTGCCCCGCGGTCACGCCTGCCGCATCACCCCTGGGGGTGCAAAGACGAGGATCCATGCTCATACATGCCGGAAAGCGGGGTACGCGCCTGCCCTGGCACTCTTTACCGGAGGTGTGATCATGACTACCGATCGGGCGCGCACAGCGTCCCGCCGCTCACTCGTCCAGACCGCGGCCCTCGCCGTCGGCGTCGTCTTCCTGCTCGTCGGCGTCCTCGGCTTCATTCCCGGCATCACGACCGGCTACGACACCATGACCTTCGCCGGGCACGAGTCCGACGCCGCGCTGCTCGGCATCTTCGAGGTGTCCGTGCTGCACAACATCGTGCATCTGCTGTTCGGCGTCGCAGGCGTGGCGATGGCCCGCACCGCGCCGGGAGCGCGCCTCTACCTCCTGGGCGGCGGCGCGATCTACCTGGTGCTCTGGCTCTACGGGTTGATCATCGACCACGACAGCGCCGCCAACTTCGTCCCGGTCAACACCGCCGACGACTGGCTGCACTTCCTGCTGGGGATCGGCATGATCGGCCTGGGGCTGCTCACCACCCGGCGCCGCACCGTCTGACCGGACGCGGTGCCGCCCCCGGCCACTCCGGGGGCGGCACCGAGGACGGAGTTTGCCCGGTCGCCGGAGGGGAAGTCGCCGGTCATGAGTGACTCCGAAGTACGCGCCGACCGGCATCCCACCGACGAACCCGACGGCACGACGGCCCACGCCGCCTCCCTGCGCCCGCCGGGCGAGTCGGTGACCACCGGAGAGGACGACCCCGGTGATCAGCGCGAGGCCGGCATGGACGGGGGCTACGACGCCGCTGCCGTGTCGGGTGACACCGACGCCTACCGCCCGGACTGACCGAGGCGTCATCCCTGAGGCCCCCGGACGGCGATGCGGGCGAGGTGCGGCAGCAACCACGGGGCGATGTGCCGGCGTACGCCGTCGGGGGTGAAGTGCAGGCCGTCGCCGCGGACCCGCACCCCGCCGGCGCGCCAGGTGAACTCGCCGTCCGGGCAGACCCGGCGGTTGAGGTCGAGGACCGCGGCGCCATGGCGTCGCGCGGCGTCCTTCAACAGGGCGTTCCAGGCGTCGACCCGCTGCGGCTGGTCCTCCGGCCACAGTCCTCCGTCGGGCCGTTCCGCCCGGCGGGTGTACGGCGCGGTGAGCAGCACCGGCACCGCGCCCCGCGAGGTGACGGTGCGGATCGCCAGGTCCAGTTCGCCGCGCAGGTAGGCGTCGTAGTCCGGCTGCCCGACGTGGCGGTACCGCCCGTCGAGCTTGCGGTCCATCAGCTCCCAGCGGTCCAGCAGGATCACCGCCACATCGGGGTCGTCCTGGCGGACGTTCCGGCGCCAGCGGCGGTCCCAGGTCTCGCAGCCCGGATAGTTGGTGTGCGGGAAGCCGATGTAGCGGATCTCCGGCAACCGCGCGATGCCACAGCCCTGCACGCCCCGGGACTCGATGTCCAGCCTCGACTGCTCGGGCAGGTAGGTGCCGAGCGACCAGGCGACGGAGTCACCGAAGATGCTGATCCGCGGCTTGCCGGGACGACGGCCCGGACGCTGCGCCGGCGGCGGTGTCGTCATGGCCGCGTCGCGTGTGCGCGGACCGGCGCCGGCGCTGGGCACGGTCAGGGCCTGGTCCAGGTCGATGGCGGCGGCGGGTGGCACCGGCGGCGGCACGGTCGCCAGCACGGCGACCACCGCGGTCGCCGCCGTCGTGGCGCCGGCCAGCCCGGGGGTGAACGCCGGGCGGCGGATCCACCGGGCATGCCGCAGTGGCCGCTCCACCAGCACGTACGACGCGGCGGCCACGGCCAGGGTCGCCGTGACCCGTACCGCGAGCAGCCCCGGACCCGTCAGGCCGGTACGGTCCGCGCTCAGCCACTGGAACAGCGGCCAGTGCCACAGATAGACCCCGTACGAGATGCGCCCCAGCCAGACCAGCGGCGCCACCGCGAGCAGCCGCGCCATCGGCGCGCCGGGAGACACCACGACGTGGGCCAGGACGGCCATCACGGCGAGCGCGGCCACCACGAAACCGCCGTGGTACAGCCACCGGTCGGCGCCGTCGGCGCCGATCCACAAGCCGGCGGTGACCGCGGCCCCCACGGCGGCGGCCGCACCGAGCAGCCGCCGGAGCGCCGGTGACGCGTCGCGCCCCGCCGTACCGCGGGTCAGCACGACGGCCAGAGCCGCCCCGCCCAGCAGCGCCGCCGCCCGGGTGTCGGTCCCGTAGTACGCGCGGTCGGCGTGGGCCGGGCCGGACAGGACCGCCGCGGCGATCCAGGAGCCGGCGGCGCCGGCGCCGCACACCGCCAGCAGGGCACGCCGCCGCCGGTGCCGGGCCAGCGCCAGCACCAGGACCACGAGCAGCGGCCAGAGCAGATAGAACTGCTCCTCGATGGCCAGCGACCAGGTGTGCTGCAGGGGCGACGGCGCCGCCGTCTCCGCGAAGTAGCCGCCGCCGCGGTCCATCATCCGCCAGTTGGCGACGTAGGCGACGGCGGACAGGGCGTCCAGCCGCAGCGCCGGCAGTTCCTCCGGCGCGGACGTCCCGCGGCCGACGACGACCACGGTGCCCAGGACCAGCAGCAGCGCCGGAAGCAACCGGCGGGCCCGGCGGGCCCAGAACGCCGGCAGGTCGATGCGCCCGGACCCCCGGTACTCGGCGAGCAGCAGCGAGGTGATCAGGAAGCCGGAGAGCACGAAGAAGGCGTCGACACCGAGAAAGCCTCCGCCGAGCACGGCCACCCCGCCGTGGAAGAGCAGGACGGCGCCGACGGCGAGGGCTCGGACGCCGTCGAGGGCCGGAGAATAGGCCAGGGAGAACGGCGAAGAAGGCACGGGCACGCGCCGGCTTACCCCGGCGGGCCGGTCGTACACCTGCAAATTGCAACACGCTGCAACAACATGGCTACGGTATGACACTGGCGCTACGGGGGAGGAAGCAACCGCCAGCAGGAGGCCCCTCATGAACCGCGGCGAGCGACAACTGCAGGACACCCTCGGCACTCGGCAGCAAGCCGACGCCTTCCACGCGCGACAGACCCTGCCCTACCTCAACGACAGGATGCAGTCCTTCATCGCACGGCAGACGATGATGTTCCTGGCCACAGCCGACGCGAGCGGCAGCTGCGACAACACCTTCCGGGCCGGGCCGCCCGGGTTCGTCCGGGTGCTCGACGAGGAGCACCTCAGCTGGCCGGAGTACCGCGGCAACGGCGTCATGGCGAGCCTCGGCAACATCACCGAGAACCCCCGGGTCGGGCTCCTCTTCATCGACTTCGGCGAGGTCGTCGGGCTGCACGTCAACGGCACGGCGGAGATCATCTCGGATCCCGGGGACCAGGCCGGCACACCGCCCGGGCAACGCGCCCGGCTCTGGGTCGTCGCCCGGGTGCAGGAGGCCTACATCCACTGTGCGAAGAACATCCCGCGCCTCGTGGAGGTCCCCCGGCAGCGCGGGCGCAGCTCCACGGCGGAACAACCGAAGAAGAGCGAATACTTCATACCGGACCCGGTGAGCCGGGCCCGGTCGCTGCCTCCGGCACCCGCCGGCCGGACGGGAAGCAGGTAGCTGCGCCGGTTGCCGGACCGGGAGTGACGGGCGCGACGCCGCCGGCGGCGGCCGGTTTCCCGCCGCCGGCGGCGCGATACCGTGCCCCCGTGGGAGGCGGTGCCGGCACGTCGAGGGTGCGGCGTCCCTTGTCGCCGGCGCGGATCTGGGCGCTGGGCGAACGGCATCCGCTGCTGCTCGACGTGCTGCTGGCCGCCGCCACGGCGGCGGTGAGCCTCGCGCTCGGGCGACAGGAGTATCCGGGCGACTGGCGGCCGATGGACGGGGCCGGCGTCGCCCTGACCTGCCTGGCGAGCCTGACCCTGGTGGCGCGCCGTCGGGCGCCGATGGCCGTCCTCCTCGGGCACGGCGTCCTCTGGTGCGTCTACGTGACGGCGGGTTACTGGCCCGTCGTCAACAGCGCCGGGGCGCTGCTCACGCTCTACACCGTCGCCGCGCTGCGGCCGCCCCGGGTGACCCTCGCCGCCGCCGTGCTCACCGGCATGATCTGGGTGTACGCGGGCCTGGTGGGCGACGCGGACGCCGTCCCGACGGTCCTGGGTCAGAGCGTCGTCTGGACCTCGGTGGTCTGCTGGTTCGGCAGCCGCGCCCGGCTCCTGGCCGAGCGTGGCCGCCGGCTCGAGCGCCTCACCACGCTCCTGCGGCGCGACCGCGAGGAACGGGCGCGGCGGGCGGTCGTCAGGGAGCGGGTCCGCATCGCCCGGGAGCTGCACGACGTCGTCGCGCACCACATGTCGGTGGTCTCGGTGCAGGCCGGCCTCGCCCGGTACGTGCTGCGCTCCGATCCCGAGACGTCGCATGCCGCGCTGGGAACGGTCCTCGACAGCAGCAGCGAGGCGCTCGGGGAGATGCGCCGCCTGCTGACCGTGCTGCGGGTCGACCCGGAGGAGCCCGGGGCCGACGACACGCAGGGTTCCGCACTGCGGCTGGAGCGCCTCCAGGAACTCGTGGACCGCGTGCGCCGGGCCGGAGTGACGGTCGACGTGGTCGTCGCCGGCACCCCGCGACGGCTGCCGCCCGGTGTGGACCTGTGCGCCTACCGCGTCATCCAGGAGAGCCTGACCAATGTGCTCAGGCACGCCGGCGGCGCCTCGGTCACCGTGACCCTGCGGTACGACGCCGACCGGTTCCACGCCCGGATCGTCGACGACGGCGGGACAGCGGCGTCCGTCGTACCGGAGCCGGCGGGCGGCGGGCAGGGCCTGGCCGGCATGCGCGAACGCGCGGCGCTCTACGGCGGCAGCGTCACCGCCGGTCCCCGTCCGGCGGGCGGGTTCGAGGTCGTGCTCACCCTGCCCGTCGCCCGGTGACCGGAAGCCGGACGACGGTCCGGCCCGGTAGAGAACGCCGTTTGCCGTCCCGTTCTGCGGGTACGTGCCCGGCTTCCGAGTCCCCACGCGAGGAGCGCACCGTGGCCGAGTCCCGCATGCTGCCAGGCACCGACGAGTCGTACTGGATGGACACGACCTCGGCCACCGCCTATCCGGCGCTCACCGCGGACCTCGCCGACGTCGACGTGGTCGTCGTCGGCGGCGGCATCGCCGGGCTGTGCACGGCGTGGGAGCTCACCGAGGCCGGGCGGACCGTGGCGCTGGTGGAGGCGGACCGGATCGCGGCGGGTGTCACGGGATACACCACGGCGAAGCTGTCCGTGCTCCACACGCTGATCTACGACAAGGTACGCACGTCCTCCGGCCCGGACGCGGCGCGGCTCTACGCCGAGTCCCAGCGGCTGGCGGTGCGGCGGGTGGCCGAGCTGACCGCGCGGCTAGGCATCGACTGCGACCTGGAGCGCGTGCCCGCGTTCACGTACGCGGAGTCGCCCGACGGCCTCGACCGGATCCGGGCCGAGGCCGACGCCGCGGCCGAGGCCGGGCTGGCGGCCTCCTTCGTCACCGAGACGGGCCTGCCGTTCCCGGTCGCCGGCGCCGTCCGGGTCGAGGACCAGGCGCAGTTCCATCCCCGCAAGTACCTGCTCGCCCTCGCCGAGGACCTCACGCGCCGCGGCGGGCGGATCTTCGAACGGACCCGGGCGACCGGGCTGGACGAGGGCGACCCCTGCACGGTGACCACCGAGGGCGGGCACACCATCACCGCCCGGCAGGTGGTCGTCGCCACCCACTACCCCGTGTTCGACCGGGCGCTGCTGTTCGCCCGCCTCGAACCCCGACGCGAGCTGGTGGTCGCCGCGGCGATCCCCGCCGACCGCGACCCCGGGGGCGTGTACCTCACCACCGAGCAGAACACCCGGTCGGTGCGCACCGCCCCGTACCGCGACGGGCAGCGGCTGCTCATCGTGACCGGCGAGCACTTCACGCCCGGCACGTCGGACGTCACCGGGCACTGGCGGAAGCTCGCCGAGTGGACCGGGCAGCGCTTCCCTGGCGCGCAGATCGCCTACCGCTGGGCGACCCAGGACAACACCACCACCGACCAGGTGCCCTTCATCGGACGCTTCCATCCCGGCACCGACCGGGTGTACGTCGCCACCGGCTTCGGCGGCTGGGGTATGAGCACCGGCGTGCTGACCGGACAGCTGCTCGCCGCGTGCCTCACCGGGGCCGAGCCCCCGTGGGCCGGCCTCTACGACCCGCGCCGGCTCCACCCGGCGCGCGAGGCCGGTTCGATGCTGAAACTCCAGGCCAAGGTGGCCGGTCACTTCGTCGGCGACCGGGTACGACCGTCCCGCGTCGACTCGGTCGAGGACATCGCGCCGGGCACCGGCGCCGTCGTCCGGGTACGCGGACGGCAGTGTGCCGCCTACCGGGACGACACCGGCCGGATTCACGCCGTGTCGGCCCGGTGCACCCACCTGGGCTGCATCGTCCACTTCAACGACGCCGAAACCGCCTGGGAGTGCCCGTGCCACGGCTCCCGGTTCGGGATCGACGGCGCGGTCGTCCAGGGTCCGGCCAACAAGCCCCTGGAGCCCCGGGACCTCGCCTAGGACGTGGCGGTCGCCGTGGTGGTGCGGGCCGGGCCGGCCTCATGGCGGCTACCGGCTCACCGCCCCAGGGGCCGCCCCGTGGTCGCATCGACATGGTCGGGCACCTCGTCGTGACGGTCGCCGACCGACGAGGTGCCCACCGGCTCGAACAGCAGCAACGCGGTGTCGACCGGCGCGTACGGCTTGTGCGCGGTCCCCCGCGGCACGGTGAGGACAGCGCCGCGGGTCAGCCGCACGGTTCGCTCACCGGCGGGCTCACGCAGCGAGATGTGCAGCTCTCCCTCCAGCACCAGGAAGAATTCGTCGGTGTCCTCGTGCGTGTGCCACAGATGCTCGCCGCGGACCTTGGCGACGCGGACGTCGTAGTCGTTGACCCGGGTGACGACGTGCGGACTCCACAGCGCGTCGAAGGAGGCCAGCGCCGCGGCCAGGACGATCGGTTCGGTAGGCATGCCACCATCGTCGCGGCGGCGGTACGGCGGCGTGAGTGCTAGAAATGGCGGATGGCGCAAGAATCCTCGCACCGGGTCGTGCTGGTCGTCGACGACAACTCGAACCCGTTCGAGCTCGGCTGCGCCACGGAGATCTTCGGACTGCGCCGCCCGGAGATCGGCCGCAACCTCTACGACTTCCGCATCTGCTCCCCCGAGCCCCGCACGCCGATGCGCGACGGGTTCTTCACGCTCACCGGGGTCGGCGGCCTCGACCTGGCCGACTCGGCGGACACGCTGATCGTGCCCAACCGCCCCGACGTCGAGACTCCCCGCCGCCCGGCCCTGCTCGAGGCGGTACGCCGGGCACACCGCCGGGGCGCGCGGCTGGTCGGATTCTGCAGCGGCGCCTTCACCCTCGCCGAGGCGGGCGTCCTGGACGGCCGCCGGGCCACCGCGCACTGGCAGTGGGCGGACGCGTTCCGGACCCGCTTCCCGTCCGTACGCCTCGAGGCCGACGTGCTCTTCGTCGACGACGGCGACGTCCTCACCGCCGCGGGCAGCGCCGCGGCGCTCGATCTCGGCCTGCACATCGTGCGCCGCGACCACGGCGCCGACATCGCCAACGCCGTGAGCCGGCGGCTGGTCTTCGCCGCTCACCGCGACGGCGGACAGCGGCAGTTCGTGGAGCGGCCCATCCCCGACGTGCCGGACGAGTCGCTCGCACCGCTCCTGGCCTGGGCCCAGGCGAGGCTGGACCGGCCGCTGTCCGTGCCGGAGCTCGCCGCGCACGCCGCGGTCAGCCCGGCCACCCTGCACCGCCGGTTCCGTGCCCAGCTCGGCACCACGCCGCTGGCCTGGCTCACCGGCGAACGGATCGCGCTGGCCTGCCGGCTGATCGAACGCGGCGAGGCCCGGCTCGACGTCGTCGCCCGCAGCTGCGGGCTCGGCACCGCCACCAACCTCCGGGCGCTGCTGCGCCGCCACACCGGCCTCTCCCCGTCCCAGTACCGCAGCCGCTTCGCCGCGCGGTAGCAGCCGGACCCCTGGCTGCTGAGGGCAGCTACCTGTTTGCACCCGTACTGATCCAGAGCTGCACCATGCCGACCGTTAGATGGGCGAACGGCCATGGGCTGCTCGGCCCGGGAGCGCGTCGAAGGCGGTTCTGCATGGGATGGTCTGTGGCGCGGCCGACCCCGGGTGCATCCTGGCGGCGGTCGATCGGTGCGGGCGCGTGGGCGCGGTACCTGGTGCTGGGCATGGTCGCCCTGGCGGCCTTCCTGCTCTGCCCGCGCATGCTCGGCATCGCGGTCTTCGCCCTGGTCATGGGGTCCGGCGTGGTGGCGGCGGTCGTCGGCGTCCGGCGGCACCGGCCGGCGCGCGGGGCGGGATGGTGGCTGCTGATCGCGGCGCTCGCCGTGTCGACGCTGGCCAACACCATGTTCGCGGTCGGCTTCGAGGTCTACGGCCAGGGCGTCTTCCTGTCGATCGTGGACGGCGTCTACTTCCTGATGTACGGGCTGCTGATCGCCGGGCTGGCGGTCGTCGTGCCGCGGCGCTCCTGGGCCTGGACGGCGGCCGAGCTCGTCGACGCCGGAGTGGTCACCGCGGGCGTCGCGGCACTCTGGTGGACCGTGGTGGTGCAGCCGTACCTCCACCAGCCCGGCGCGAACTCGGCCATGGTGGGCACCTGGATGGCGTACGCGGTGTGCGATCTGCTGATCCTCACCGGCCTGGCCCGGCTGATCTTCACGACGGGCTCCCGGCGCCCGGTCAGCGCTCTGCTGACCGCCTCGCTCGTCGCGCTGCTGGCCGGCGACGTCGTCTACTTCGCGCGGGCCGCGCTGGACGGCTACATCTCGGTGAGCAACCTCGACAACGCCCTGTGGCTCACCTGGGCCCTGCTGTTCGGCGCCGCCTCGCTGCACCCCTCGGCCGCCGGGCTCGGCCGGGTCCGCCGGGCCACCCGCGGCGTGCGCTCCGGCCGGTTGCTGGTCTTCGCCGGCATCGCCTTCCTGTGCCCCCTCGCCGTCGTCACCGGCGTCCGCATCGTCCAGCGCTACGCCGCGAGCACCGCCTGGTACGACACGCTCGTGCCCACCCTGCTGGGCGCGATCATCTCCGCCCTGCTCGTCGTGCGGCTCGGCATGCTGGCCCGGGTCGCCCAGCGCCGGGCGACCCTGCTGGACCGGCAGGCCGCCGAGCTGACGAGGGCCCTGCGCGACCAGGAGACGCTGCAGCGGCAACTCACCCACCGCGCGCTGCACGACCCGCTCACCGGCCTGCCCAACCGTGCGCTGCTGCTGGAGCGGCTGGAGCGGTCCCTCGCCCGCCGCCCGGTCACCGGCGCGCCCGCGCTGCTGCTGGTGGGCCTGGACGGCTTCGCCGACGTCAACGACACGCTCGGCCACGAGGCCGGCGACCGGGTGCTGGTCGAGCTGTCGACCCGGCTGCTGGGCCTGCTCACCGAGTCCGACAGCCTGGCCCGGGTCGGCGCCGACGAGTTCGCGTTGCTGCTGGAGGACCCGGCGGCCACCGACCCCGCGCTGCGCGCCGCACAGGTCATGGCGGCCGGCCGCATCCCGTACGCGCACGACGGCCGCGAGGTGCTCGTCACCGCCAGCATCGGGTACCGCGTGATGGACACGCCGCTGACCGCCGCCGAGGCGCTCCGCGACGCGGGGGCGGCGCTGCGCACCGCCAAGGCCGACGGCCGCAACCGGATCGCCGCCTTCGACGCCGACCTGCGCAGCCACCGGGTGGACACCGCCCGGCTCGTGGACGACCTGCGCCGGGCACTCACCGACGGCGAGTTCCGCCTGCACTACCAGCCGGTGGTCGACTCGCGCACCGGCGAGGTGCGGTCCCTGGAGGCGCTGCTGCGCTGGACCAAGCCGGACGGCACGCACGTCGCGCCCGACGAGTTCATCCCGGCCGCCGAGGACAGCGGGCTGATCGTCCCGATCGGCGCGTGGGTGCTGCGCCACGCCACCGAGCAGGCCGCCGGGTGGCATCGCCGGTTCGGCCTGAGCCTGTCGGTCAACGTCTCGGGCCACCAGCTCACCGACCCGCAGTTCGCGCAGACGGTTCTCGACGCGCTGTCGGCCAGCGGACTGCCGCCGACCGCCCTGATCCTGGAGATCACCGAGACCGCGTTGGTCGCGGTGACCGGCTCCGCCGCGACGGATGTGCACGCCTGTCTGCAATGGCTGCGCGAGCACGGCATCCGCATCGCCATCGACGACTTCGGCACCGGCTACGCGTCCCTGTCCTACCTGCGGCACCTGCCCGTCGACATCCTCAAGATCGACCGGTCCTTCGTGCGCTCCGACGGCGGCAGCGCCCCCGGCCCGCAGGATCACGCGTTCATCCGGGCCATCCTGCACCTCAGCGAGACGCTGCGGCTGAGCACCATCGCCGAGGGCGTCGAGACGCCCCAGCAGGCGGCGCTGTTGCAGCACATGAACTGCCACCTGGCGCAGGGCTTCCTGTTCCACCGGCCGATGACCCGGGAAGCCGTCGACCGGCTGCTCGCCGACGTGCCGTCCGAGCCGGGCGACACGCACGGCACCCATCTCACGGCCGCCTGAGACGGCACCTGGGCACCTACCGCGGGACCGCGGTCCGGAGGACGACATCGGCGTGATCGCCGGGACGGGCTCGGCGCGCGAACTCACCGTCTGCCATGGTGGTTCCGCGTTGACAAAGCCCAGTTCGCCGGAAGGATCTTGCATGACACCGGATGCCGCCACCGGAGACCGGCGGGACGTCGTACCGTTTCGCCAGGCCGTTCGCGCCTGGTTCACGATCTCGCTGCAGACCTTCGGCGGTCCCGCGGGACAGATCGCCGTCATGCAGCACCACCTGGTCGACGAGCGCCGCTGGATCGGCCAGCGCCGGTTCCTGCACGCGCTGAACTACTGCATGCTGCTGCCCGGTCCCGAGGCACAGCAGCTCGCGATCTACGTGGGCTGGCTGCTGAACGGCCTGCGCGGCGGACTGGTCGCCGGCACGCTGTTCGTCCTGCCGGGCCTGGTCGCGCTGCTCGCGCTCTCCGGCATCTACGTGACGTACGGCGACACGACCGTCGTCGCCGCCCTGTTCGCCGGCCTCGCCCCCGCCGTGGTCGCGATCGTCGCCCAGGCGGTGTGGCGCGTCGGCAACCGCGCGCTGACCAACCGGGTCCTGCTCGGCCTCGCGATCGCCGCCTTCGCCGCCCTCGCCGTGTTCGGCACGCCGTTCCCGGTCGTCATCGCGGTAGCCGCGCTCGCCGGCTGGGCCCTGCACCGCTGGGGCTCGCCGGTCGTCGCCGCGGGAGGGGAACAGAAGGACGCCGGGGAGCGGCCGGAACCGCTCATCTCCGACGACATCCTTCACCACGAGCAGCCGTCCGGACGGCGTACCGCGACGATCCTCTCCGTGGGTCTCGTCTGCTGGTTGCTGCCGGTTGCCGGGTTCGCGCTGTTCACCGGCCGCGACAGCGTCTTCACCCAGCAAGGGCTGTTCTTCTCCGGCACCGCCGTCGTCACCTTCGGCGGCGCCTATGCCGTGCTCGCCTTCGTCGCCCAGCGCGCCGTCGAGCACTACGGCTGGCTCACCGCCGGCGACATGGTCCGCGGCCTCGCGCTCGCGGAGAGCACGCCCGGACCGCTGATCATGGTGGTCCAGTTCGTCGCGTTCCTCGGCGCCTACCGCGCCCCCGGCCCGCTCGACCCGTGGACGGCCGGCATCGCCGCGTCGCTGCTGACCACGTGGGTGACCTTCGTGCCCTGCTTCCTGTTCGTCCTGCTCGGCGCCCCCTACATCGAGAGGCTTCGCGGCAATCACGCCCTCTCCGCCGCGCTGACCGGCATCACCGCCGCCGTCGTCGGCGTCATCGCCAACCTCGGGCTGTACTTCGCCGTGCACACCCTGTTCGAGCGCACCCGCGAGGTCGACGCCGGCGTCGTCCACCTCACCGTGCCCGATGCCGCCACCGTACGGCCCGCGTCCGTCGCCATCACGGTCGTGGCCGTCGCTCTGATTTTCTGGCGCAAGTGGTCGGTCCTGCGGGTCCTGGGCGTGTGCGGCGCACTCGGGCTCGCCGCCGGCCTCGCCGGGCTGCCCGGCACCTGAACGACCTCCCGCCACCCCTTCCCGCCGATACCCCCTGGGGGTATATTCGGCGAGTCGTCGAAGGAGGCCTGTCATGAATCACTCCATCCACCAGCACGGCCACCACGTGGGCTCCGCGCAGGCGGGCACGTCGTGGCGGACGGCGGCGCAGGCGACCCTGCACTGCCTGACCGGCTGCGCCATCGGCGAGGTGCTCGGCATGGTGATCGGCACCGCGCTGGGCTGGCCGGCCTGGCCGACGGTCGTCCTGGCGGTCGCGCTGGCGTTCGTGTTCGGCTACGCCCTCACCATGCGCGGCGTGCTGCGCGCCGGCGTGGACGTGCGCACCGCGCTGACGGTCGCCCTGGCGGCCGACACCGTCTCCATCACGGTCATGGAGATCCTGGACAACGCCGTCATGCTGGTCGTGCCCGGCGCCATGGAGGCCGGCCTGACCAGCGGGGTCTTCTGGGCGTCGCTGGCGTTCGCGCTGGCCGTGGCGTTCGTGCTCACCGTCCCGGTCAACCGGTGGCTGATCTCGCACGGCCAGGGCCACGCGGTGGTGCACCGGTACCACCACTGACCGGGCACAGCCCGCGGCGGGCGGGCG
>NZ_BMQY01000008.1:0-44333 GCF_014648355.1 Couchioplanes azureus | reverse complement strand
TCTCACAGCCTGCCGAGCAGGTCCTCCATCAGGCCGATCTCGGCCTGCTGATCGGCGGCGATCTTCGCGGCCAGCGCCTTGGCGTCCAGGTTGACACCCGCACCGGACTCCTCGTCCGCCATCGTGATCGCGCCCTCGTGGTGGGCGATCATCATGGTGAGGAACTGCTTGTCGAACGCCGGGCCGCTCGCCGCGGCCAGCTTGGTTATGTCGTCCTGCGACATCATTCCCGGCATGGACTCGTGGCCGGCGCCGTGCGCGTCGGGGGCCGGAACCGGCTCGCCCCAGGCGCCGAGCCAGCCGGCCATCGTGGTGACTTCCGGGTCCTGCGCGGACTTGATCTTCGCGGCCAGCCGCTCGACCTCCGCGTTCGCCGCGCGGGTGCCCGCGAGGGAGGCCATCTCCACGGCCTGGCGGTGGTGCACGATCATGTGCTGGGCGAACGCCACGTCGGCGTCGCCGAACTGCGCTCCCGGCGCCGGGCTGCCGGCCGGCGCGGACGCGGCGGAGCCGTGACCGGACGAGCCGGTCGAGGAATGGTCACCACCACCGCAGCCGGACCCGGCGAACAAGAAGACAACGGCGACACCGGCCGGGACAGCGCGGCGCAGCAGGTAACGAGACATCGAACAGGCCCTTCAGCATGGGGAACGCACGAACCATTGTCAGCGGATCTGTTCCAGTGCGCGGTGATTGCGGCGTACTGGTCCGGGCGCGACGCGTGTCGCCGGCCGCATGTGCGCGCCTGCGGGGCGAGGTGCCGGGCAATGCCGTCGCAGGCGGATGGTGGCGTCCACGCCGGTGCCGGGGGCTTGTTCGAGGCTGATCTGCCCGCCGCTGGCCAGCCAACGGTTGGCGAACGGCCAAGGTTCCACCAAGAATCCGCCATCCGGTCCCCGCCTCGTGGGTGTTGCGTCCCGGCCGCGAGGCCCTAAGGTGTGCTGCCATGTCGAGCGACCTCCCGCCGGCGCCGTTGGGCGCCCACGCGCCGGATCTGTCCGCACCCACGCTTGCCCTGCCCGAGGTGCGCACCGGTCGGCGGCGGCGGGCGGGGTCCGGCCTCGCCTCCGGCCGCCGACGGCTCCTGCTGCTGGTCGCCGGCGGTGCCGCCCTCGCCGTCGTGCTGGCCCTGCTGGGTGCCGCGCTGCTCGCCGGCGGCGGGGCCGAGCGCCGTAGCTCCGCGCCGGCCCCCGCGGCGCCGGCGGACGCCGGCTCCGCGCCGGCGGGCGCCAGCGCCGAACCCTCCGCCAGCGCCGGGCCCTCGGCCACGGCGGAGCCGTCGCCCTCGCCCACCGTGGCGCCGTCCGCCCGTCCCCCCGCTCGCCCGGGCGAGCTCATCGCCGGCATCCGCGCCGGGCTCGACCAGCTGGCGGCCACCGGCCAGCTCGACCGGGACGCCGCCGAGCGGCTGGACGAGCGGCTGGCCGAGGTGGCGGACGCCCTCGCGGCCGGGGAGATCCGCAAGGTACGGATGCAGCTGCGGAAGGCTGCCCGGACGCTCGTCGACCTGCGCGAGGACGGCAAGCTGACGCCCGCCGGCTTCGAGGCGCTCGGGGCCGCCCTCAACCAGGTGGCCAGCGCCCTGCCCGCGCGCTGAGGCGGCGAGCCGGGTGTAACGGACCCGGCGCCACGAACGCTTTGTTGAGGAGACAATCAACTCGAGCAGCGTGGCGGTGAGAGGCATCCATCATGACGTTCAGTCACACCGTCGAACGCTCCGGCGCCCTGGTGCGAGTGACCCTGGCCGGCAAGGCCGACTTCGCCGTGGTGGAGGACTTGCGAGACATCCTGGCCGACGCCCTCCGGGAACATCCGGAGCGGGTGGAGGTCGACCTGTCGGCGCTGGATTTCGTCGACTCCCGCTCCGTCGGCGTCCTGGTCGGCGCCTGCCAGGCGGCCACCGGCTTCGGCTGCCGGCTGGTCACGACCGGCCCGCGCGGTCGCGTACTGCAGGTTCTGCAGGCGATGGGTGTCCTCGACGAGCTCACGGGCGGCACTCCGCGACCTCCGTCCGCTCCGCGCCCCCGGGCGCCGAGCGACGGGCCGGCCCAGCGGGCACCCTCGACCGGGTGAAGCTCCCCCAAGCAGAGCACCACCCGGCCGCAGCTTCACAGCTCTGTCATGTTCCGTTGTCGCGGGGTTCGCATGAGTCCGGTGTCGACGGCCACGGGGCATTTCCGAGCATCGATGTATGTCTTTTCATTGCATTGCCCCGCCGGCGCCGACGGAACCACCGGAGCGGCCGCCGGGCATCGGCCGCCGCCGGTTCGTGGCCGCGGCCGGCGGCACAGTCGCCGGACTGATCTGCGGCCCGGCCCTCGTCGATGCTGCCGGCGCCGCTCGGGCGGTGCCGCGCCCCGGCCCGGCCGCGCGGGTGCCGGCGAATGTGTTCACCTTGGGCGTCGCCTCGGGTGATCCGGGCCCGGACGGCATGGTGTTGTGGACCCGGCTCGCGCCCGATCCGGTGCACGGCGGCGGCATGCCGAACCAGAGCGTGACGGTGGCCTGGGAGCTCGCCGACGACGACCGGTTCGCTCGCATCCGGCGGCGCGGCACCGCCACGGCAGAGCCGGGCTGGGGGCACAGCGTGCACGCCGAGGTGTCCGGCCTGGAGCCGGACCGGGTCTACCACTACCGGTTCCTGGTCGACGGCCAGGCGTCCCCGGTGGGGCGGACCCGCACCGCACCGGCGGTGGACGCGCAACCAGCCCGGCTGCGGTTCGCGTTCGCCAGCTGCCAGGACTTCCAGGCCGGCCGGTACACCGCCTACCAGCACCTGGCCCGGGAGGACCTCGCCTTCGTGGCGTTTCTCGGCGACTACATCTACGAGAGCCCGCGCAACCCCGCGTCCTACCGTCAGCACGACGGCACCGGGGAGCCGTACACGCTGACCGACTACCGCAACCGGCACGCCTGCTACAAGACCGACCCCGACCTGCAGGCGGCGCACGCCGCCGTACCGTGGATCGTCACCTTCGACGACCACGAGATCGACAACAACTGGGCCGACGAGATCCCGCAGGACCCCGCCCAGCAGAGCCCCGAGGCGTTCCGGGCGCGGCGCGCCGCGGCGTTCCAGGCGTACTACGAGCACATGCCTCTGCGCCGCTCCTCGCTGCCGCGTGGCATCGACATGCGGGTCTACCGGCAACTCACCTTCGGGCGGCTCGCCGCCCTGCACGTGCTGGACACCCGCCAGTACCGCAGCGACCAGCCCGCCACCCTGGCCGAGGCGGACGACCCCGCCCGCACCATGACCGGCACCGAGCAGGAGCGCTGGCTGACGGCCGGGTTGAGCCACGCCGGCACCCGGTGGAACCTGCTCGCCAGCCAGGTCATGTGGGCCTCCAACGACCGCACCGCCGGGCCCGCGGACAGCTTCGACTTCGACAACTGGGACGGTTACCGCGTCCAGCGCCGCCGGCTGCTCGAATTCCTCGGCTCCGGCGCGGCCGGCAACCCGGTCGTCCTCACCGGCGACCGGCACGCCACCTGGGCCTGCGACCTGCGCCCGGACTTCGACCGGCCCGGTACCCCCGCGGTCGCCGCCGAGATCACCGGCACGTCCGTCTCCTCCGGCGGCGACCCGGACACCGCCGCGTTCCACCGCACCTACGACCCGATCATGGCCGAGAGCCCGCACTGGAAGTACATCGACAACCGGCGCGGCTACCTGGTGTGCGACCTCACCCCGGAGCGGCTGCTGGCCTCGCTGCGTACGGTCAGCACCGTCTGGGCGCCCGCCGCGACCGTCACCACCGCCGCCCAGTTCCAGGTCACCGCCGGGCGGCCCGGCCTCGACGTGCTGCACCACGACACCCCGCCGGTCGCCGGCCCGGCCGCCCTGCGCCGCTACGCCGTCGACGACGACCAGCCCTGAGGCCACAGCCACCTACGTACACGTCATGGAGAAACATTCCTGATATCGCCTCTTATCAATGTCTGCGTAAGCTGCCGTCTGCGTAACGGCAAGAATACGGAAGGTTACGCGAAGCCGAACCAGACACGGTGCGACGGAGAGGGGCTGGCGACCATGGCGAAGAAGAGCAAGAAGGACAAGAAGGACAAGAAGGGCAAGGCGAAGAAGAAGTAGCCGACGGGCCCGCCTCGCCGTCCCGGCCATCGCATCCGGGCGCGAGGTGGGCCCTGCCATGCTGTCCGCTGCCGGCTCCCGCGGCCGTGACGGCGGCACACCTCCGTCCGAGCGTGGAGCGAGGCAGACGAATCCCATGCACAGCGAAGTCCTTCAAGCGCTGGACCTGCACCTGCAGCAGATGACAAGTCTGCGCCAGAACCTGGTCGCCAAGCGGCCCATCACCCCCGGCGAGCGGCGGCGCCTCGCCGCCGACGCGCTCAGCTGCGCCGAGCAGTGCGCCCGCACCCTGAACGGCCTGTTGACCGGCGACGGCGGCGACGGCGACGAGCACCGCTGCCGGCCCGGCCAGGGCGAGACCCGCAAGCCCGTCCTGTCCGAACGCGTGCCGGCCCGCAAACGCTCCCCGATGCGTCGCAGACCGGCCGACATCGCGGTGAGCTGACCCGGCCTGCACGATGCGGGGAATCACCACCCACGACGTATTGCGACCGATCGACGCACGGGCCCTGCGGTGCCACCGTCGGCTGTGGCGCGAACGAGGAGGCGGCCATGACGGCGACGGTGGATCCCGATCGGTCCGAGTGGGACGTGATCGTCCTGGGTGGCGCGGCCGCCGGCGAGAACGCCGCACTGTACGCGACGCAGTTCTCCGGCCTGACCGCGGTCATCGTGGAGAAGGACCTGGTCGGCGGCGAGTGTTCGTACTGGGCGTGCATGCCGAGCAAGGCGCTGCTCCGCCCGGTCGAGGTGCTCGCCGCCGGGCGGGACCTGCCCGGCGTACGGGAGGCGATCGGCGACCGCGCCCTGGACACCGCGGCGGTGCTGGCCCGTCGCGACACGGTCGTGAAGCATCTCGACGACTCGTCACAGGTGCGGTGGGCCCTGGACGCGGGCATCGACGTCGTGCGGGGCCACGGGCGCCTCGACGGTGAGCGGACCGTGGTGGTGGCGGGCCCGGACGGCCGCGACCGGCGGCTCACCGCGCGGCACGCCGTGGTCCTCGACACCGGGAGCAGCCCCTTCGTGCCTGCCGTTCCCGGGCTGCGCGAAGCGCGGCCGTGGACCTCGCGAGATGTCACCAACCTGCACGAGGTGCCGGCGCGGGTCGTCATCCTGGGCGCGGGCGTGGTGGCCTGCGAGGCCGCGACGTGGCTGCGCGGCCTGGGCGTCGCCCAGGTCACCATCGTGCACCGGGGAAGCCGGTTGCTGGAGCGCAACGAGCCGTTCGCCGGTGAGCTCGTCGCGGCCGGGTTCCGCGAGTCCGGGATAGTCCTGCGCCTGCGCACCACGGCGACCTCGGTCCGGCGTGCGGACGTCACCGACGCCGGTGCCGGTCGTCTGCACGGGGGCGAGCTGACGGTGAGCCTCTCGGACGGCGACACGGTGACCGCGGACGAGGTCGTCGTGGCGACCGGCCGTACGCCGAACAACGAGGGCATCGGGCTGGAGACCGTCGGCCTGGACCCCGGCAAGCCGCTCGTCGTCGACGACCACATGACGGTGCTCGGGGCCGGCGGCGACTGGCTCTACGCCATCGGCGACCTCTGTGGTCGCGCCCAGCTGACGCACATGGCCAAGTACCAGGCGCGGGTGGCCGGCCGGGTGATCGCCGCCCGGGCCGCCGGCCGGCCGCTCGGCAGCGGGTCGTACAGCCGCTACGCCGACCTCGCCGACCACGGCCTCGTCCCTCAGGTGATCTTCACCGATCCGGAGATCGGGGCGGTGGGCCTGACCGAGGCCGAGGCCCGCGCGCGCCACCTGGACGTCGAGGTGGTCGAGTACGACCTGGCTCAGCTGGCCGGCACCTACGTGCTGCGCGACAACTACGTGGGCCGGGCCAAACTCGTCCTGGACAGGTCGGCCGACGTCGTCGTCGGGGCCACCTTCGCCGGCGCCGGGGTGGCCGAGCTGACCCATTCGGCCACGATGGCGGTGGTCGCGAGGATCCCCGTCCCGGTGCTGTGGCACGTGGTGCCCAGCTACCCGACGGTCAGCGAAGTGTGGCTGCGGCTGCTCGAGACACACAGCGCGGCGCGGGAAGCCCGGTCCTGAGTCGACGCCGTTTCTTCATCCCGATGCCACCCGCCCCTCACATGAACGGCGCTCCGGTGTCGGCCCGCGGAGGTTGGCTGTCGCCGTCCACACGTGAAAGAAGGAGCTACCTCGCGTGCCTACCTCTCGCCGTACCTTTCTGACCGGCGGCACCGCCGCCGGCGTGGGTCTCGCCGTCGCCGGTGCCGTCCCGTCGCTGGCCCAGGCCGCACCGGGCCGGGGGCACCGGCCCGCCGGGAGCCGCGTGCCCTTCCCGCCGCTCGTCGACGACCCGGACGGCATCCTGGCTCTGCCCGCGGGCTTCCGCTACGCCGTCGTCACCCGGACCGGCGTGACCCGGCTCGACCGCGGCCAGGGCCTCACCCCGGCCAGCCACGACGGCATGGCCGTCTACCCCGCCGGGCACGGCCGCTACACCCTGATCCAGAACCACGAGATCCACCCGGGCGCCGAGTTCGGCGTACCGCACGTGAAGGGCACGGTGTACGACCCCGGCGCCGTCGACGCCGGCGGCTGCACGGTCATCAGGACCGACCGCGCCGGCCGCAACCTCGGCGAGTTCGTCGCCCTCTCCGGCACCGCCGTCAACTGCGCCGGCGGCCCCACCCCGTGGGGGACCTGGCTGACCTGCGAGGAAACCGAGGACCGGGCCGGAACGACCTGGACCGAAGGCAACCGCAGCGGTGTCTACCAGAAGGACCACGGCTACGTCTTCGAGGTCCGGGCCGACGGCACCGCCGACCCGAGACCGATCAAGTGCCTGGGCCGCTACGCCCACGAAGCGCTGGCCATCGACACCGACCGCACACACGTCTACCTCTCCGAGGACGCCGCCAAGCCCAACGGCCTCTTCTACCGGTGGACCGCGCCCCGCGGCGTGCGGGTCGGCCCCGGCGTGCTCACCCGCCTCGCCCCGGACGCCGGCGTGCTCGCCGCGATGCAGATCATCATGGACGACGGCTCGGTACTGCCGGACGTCGCCTACCTCACCTCCGCCCAGCTGGGCCGGCCTTTCCCGGTACGGTGGATCGAGGTGCCCGAGCGCGACGCGAAGACCACGCCCGTGCGCAAGCAGTTCACCGACGCACAGATCACCCGCGGCCGCAAGTTCGAGGGCGTGTGGGGCACCGACAAAGGCGTGTACGTCGTCAACTCCTACGCCTGGAAGGACGGCGACCTGCCCGCGGACGCGGTCCCACACGACGGCATGGTCTGGTTCTACGACTACCGTGCCCGGACCATTCAGCTGGTCACCTACTTCCCGCACCAGAAAACCGCAGAGAACGGTGCCGTGGCGAAGTACTCCGACCTGACCTTCGACGGCCCGGACAACGTGACCGTGACGCCGTGGGGAAGTCTCGTGCTCGCCGAGGACGGCGCCGGCGCCTCCCACGTGCTCAGCGCGTTCCCGGGCGGCCCGACCTACGCCATCGCCCGCAACCAGCTCAACGACTCCGAGTTCTGCGGGCCGACCTTCACCGCCGACGGCCGGGTCCTCTTCGTCAACATGCAGGACCCGGGTCTCACCCTGGCGATCACCGGCCCGTGGGAGAAGTACCTGGGCTGAGCCGGACCACCGCGAGCGGGGCCGGGCGATCCGCCCGGTCCCGCACCTCGGCCGGTCGAATCTCGCGCCGGTGAGGGCGCAGGGGTGCCGGGGCGGAGCGCCGGCACCCCTGCGGCGCGGGTCGCGTCCTCAGAAGACGGCGGTGAAGACTCGCTTGGCGACAGCGACGATGAGGGCGATCAGCAGCGAGCTGACGACCTGGACGGTGATGGCGGCGAGCACCTCGGTCATCGGAGCCTCCTCGAATGCGCCGGGTCCCCGGAGCCTATGCGGACCCGATGACACAAAGGTTACCCCGTCGTAATGCAGAGTTAATGACGATCGTCCTCCAGGTGACTTCTGTGGATCACGGGACGGCCACGGGCTCCCGCCTCGGAGTCGCGCCCGGCGCGGCGTCGCGCTCGTGCGGCCCCGGTTCGGGCGCTCTGCGGGTCTCCGCTTCCTGCCGTTCGCCGCCGTGCCGGCGAGCGATCCACACCCCCGCGCCGATCGCCGCGGCGACCGGCCAGTCCACGACCCCGAAGGCGGCCAGCACGCCGAGACCGCCGTAGTAGAGCAGCTGGTCGGCGCTCGGCGTGTTCTCCCGTACGACGTTGCTCGCCCGGACCGCGCCGACGACGACGTCGTGCTGGGACGGCAGGGGAACGTGCGGCACGGCGATACGCACGCCGGTGAACGGCACCGGGATACCGCCCCGGCCGCCGCCCTCCGCGGCCGACGCCCCGCCCCGGCCGCCGCCCTCCGCCGCCGACGCCCCGCCCAAGGCGGCGCCCGGAGCTATTCCCGGCGACCGGCCGGCGGTCCCGCCGGTGGCCTCGCCGCCGCCGGTGGACCTCTCGGCGGCCGGGTCCACGCCCTCCGCCGCCGTGCCGTCCAGACCCTCGGCCGTGGGTTCCGGCTCGGCCGTCGCCTTGCCGGCCCTCGCCCGCTTCTTCGGCACGCTCCGCTCGTCAGCCATGATCGGCTCCTTCGTCGACCGGATGATCAGTGACAGTGATGCGGGTCGATTCGCCGCATCGGTCCCAGTCCAGTCCTGCGTGCCGGATTCGTCAACCGTGCGCGGCTCACCGATTGCCCGTCGCAAGGCCGTCCACCAACGACAGAGGGTCAGTCCCCGGGTCGTCCGCCCGGCAGCGGGGTGAGCCGCACGCGCCCGACCAGCTCGGCGATCGCGTCGCGGCGGCCCGTGCCCAGTCCGTGGCGGGTGACGTTGAGCGCGCCGGCCGCGGCACCGGTGCACACCGCCTCGCGCAGCTCTCCCCCGCGCGCCAGGACCGCGGCCACGCCGGCGGTCATCGAGTCGCCGGCGCCGCGATGGTCCACCACCTGCAGCGACGGCAGCTCGACGAGCACCGCTTCGTCGTCGATCAGCGCGATCGCCGGTTCGCCGGCCCGGCTGACCAGGACGTTGCGCGCCCCGGTGCGGCGCAGGTCCCGGGCGGCCCCGACCAGCGCGTCGACGCTGTCGTCGCCGGCCCGGCCGTCGCCGAGCAGCTCCTCGTGGCTGACCTTGACGAAGGCGGCGCCGCCGTCCAGCGCGGCGCTCAGATGATCGCCGGACAGGTCGGCGACGACCTGCGCCCCGTGGACCGACAGATCCGCGGCCAGCCGCCGGTAGACCTCCGGCGCGACCACCTCGGGACCGGCCGGCCCGCTGAGGATGCACACCCGGGCCCGCAAACCCTCGGCCAGGGCGACACCGTAGAGCTCGTCCAGATCGTGCCGGCCCAGCGGCGCGCCGGGATGCTCGCCGAGCGCCTCCCGGGAGCCACCGCGCCGGTCGTGCACGTACCAGCCGGTGCCGGTCGCACGCCCCACCAGGCGGACGGCGAACTGCTCGCGATCGAGCAGGGAGGCGACGACGTCACCGATCTCGCCGCCCACCGCGGCGCACAGGGTGACCGAGGCGCCCAGCGCGGCGCACATCCGCGCCTGCCAGATCCCCTGACTGCCGGGGTGCACGTGCAGCTCCGGGGCGTCGGTCTGCTGCTCGATGGTGACCGTCAGCTGCGGCACAGGTGCGAACACCATCACGGTGCCTTCCTCGCTGCCCATACCGGCCGGATACCCGGGATCCGGCGAGGAAACATGAAGGTTCGGTGAACTTCGGCCGCCGGAGCGGTGCTCAGATGAGCTGCGGCAGGGCGGTCCCGGTCCGCCCGCGGCGCTCGCTCATCAGCTCGTGCAGGGCGGCGACCGGCGCGGGCCGGGCGAAATGGTAGCCCTGGGCGAGGTCGCAGCCGAGCTCCCGGAGCCGGTCCGCCTGGGCCGCGGTCTCCACCGCCTCGGCGATGGTCTGCAGCCCGAGGTTGCGGCTCAGCTCCAGGAT
Organism: Couchioplanes azureus; assembly: GCF_014648355.1. GTDB lineage: Bacteria > Actinomycetota > Actinomycetes > Mycobacteriales > Micromonosporaceae > Actinoplanes > Actinoplanes azureus. The sequence continues at coordinate 34,289 of NZ_BMQY01000008.1, read as the reverse complement.
GGCGCGGATGAAGGCGAGATCGCGTACGGTGCCCTCCTCGATCTGCAGCGCGGTGAAGGACCCGTCCATCTTGAGGATGTCGACCGGCAGCTGGCGCAGGTAGGCCAGCGACGAGTAGCCGGTGCCGAAGTCGTCGATCGCGATACGAACCCCGTGGTCGCGCAGGATCTGCAGCTGCTCGGTGACGGTGGCGGCGTCGACGACCGAGGTGACGAGCACCGTCTCGGTGATCTCGACGATCAGCGCCGAGCCCGGCACGTCGTGACGTCCCAGCAGGTCGAGGACCCGCTGTGCGAACCGTGCGTCGCGCAGCTGCTGGGCCGAGACGTTCACGGTCACGGACAGCCCGTGCTCGCGGTGCAGGTCCCGCAGGTCGGCACAGACCTGGGCCAGCACCCAGGACCCGATGGCCACGATCGCGCCGCTCTGCTCGGCGAGCGGGATGAACCGCCCGGGCGGGACGACGGTCCCGTCGGGACGGGTCCAGCGCAGCAGCGCCTCGGCCTCGACGACGTCGCCGGTGGCCAGTGCCACGATCGGCTGGTAGTGGACGGTGAACTCGCCGGCCTCGAGGGCGCGGTGCAGGTCGGCCACGAGCTGGGTGTTGGCGAGCCGTTCGGCGTGCACGGCGGCGTCGTAGACCGCGACCTGCTGCCCGCCGGCCGATCGGGCGCTGCGCAGGGCCAGGTCGGCGTCGCGCAACGCCTGCCCGCGCGGGGCGTTCGCGGCCAGGGGCACCACGCCGATGCTGGCGGCGATGCGCCGGGCCGGGATCCCCGGCAGCCGGTACGGGTGGTGCAGCCCGTCGAGGATGTCCTGGGCGACGGCGGCGCCGTCGAGGCCGTCGCCGGTGTCGGTGAGCACGGCGAACTCGTCGCCGCTGATCCGGACCACGACGGCCCGGCCGGGCAGAGCGGCGCGCAGCCGCCGGGCGGCCTCCACCAGGACCGCGTCGCCGGTCTGGTCGCCGAAGCTGTCGTTGAGGTCGCGGAAGCCGTCCAGGTCGACCAGCAGCAGCGCCTGGTCCCGGCCGCCGCCGCCGTCCAGGGCGTCCTGCAGCCGGGAACGGTTGCCGAGCCCGGTCAGGCCGTCCAGCCGGGAGCGGCCGTTGAGCAGCGCGGCGAGCTGCGACATCCGGGCGATGAGCAGGACCGACATCGCGCAGCCGAGCAGCTCCAGCACGATCGTGCGGGGTGAGTGCCCGCCGAGGTCGGTCGCCAGGCTGGTGACGGTCAGCGCGCTGATCGCCAGGATCAGCGTCACGTAGAGCAGGAGCCGTCTCCGCGAGGCCGGCGCCGGGTTGCGGGTGACGGTGCCGGTGCTCAGCGCCATCGACGGATGCAGCGCCGCGCCGCCGATCAGCAGGTACGTGCCCAGCCAGCCGAGCGCGGTCACCCGGTCGAGGTCCGTGCCGGACAGCAACCCGGCGAAGTTCACGGTGTTCGTGATGATCAGCAGGCCGCCCGCGGCGACCATCAGCCGGTACGCGGGCGTACGCACCCGCGAGACCACCGCGATGCGCACGATGAGCACGAGAATGACCAGGTCCATGGCGGCATAGCAGAGGTAGCTGGCCAGCCGCAGCCCGCCGAACCGGTCGTCGAACAGCAACGGCTCGATCACCAGGGTCCACGAGAAGGCACCGCCGCCCAGCGCCACGATGGCGGCCTCCACGGCCCCGCCGCGGCGCTGCCCGGGACGGACCCACCAGTAGTTGCTCAGGACCAGCAGCACCAGCATGAGCGCGTAGAACAGGTCGCCGAACGACGGGAACCGCGGCACACCCGCCGGCGTGAGCGCCAGGGCCCAGCCGGCATTGGCCAGCAACGACGCGGCCACCGCCGCGACCATCAGCCACCACGGCGCGCTCCAGGCCGGCCGGTACCGGCGTACACCGACCGTGACGGCCCCCATGACCGACGCCGCGACCGCCATGTACAGCCAGATCCGCACCTCGAGGTCGAGCAGCGTGCCGAGCAGCACGATCAGCCCACCGACGGCGAGGTACCACCGGTGGGCGACGGCGCCTGCTTCACCTGTCGAACGGGGATGGGTCACAGGTCATGGATACCGGCCGCCGGGTGCAGTCGCGTTGCCAGCGCCCTGCAATCCGGATCGGGCGCCGCCGGCGGCCGGCCCGGACCCTGGTCCGGCCGACCCCGACTGGACACCTGCGGTTGGTCCGGACCTCGCCTCGGCGTCATGGTCCCCTCAATCCGCGTCCTTACGGTGACCTCCGACCTGAAGGGGGTGGTGTGTCGGATGCTACGTGCCGCCGTCGACGCCGATCGCGACACCGTGCTCGTCTGGCGCAACCATCCGGAGGTACGGCGGGTGAGCCTGTCCACCCACGTCATCGGCGCGGAGGAACACGCGCGGTGGTGGACGGCCGCGACGACAGATCCCGCGCGCCACGTTCTCATCTTCTGTGACGACGGCGTGCCGGCCGGCGTGGTGCTGTTCGACCTGCGGCGGGATCCGGCCGTCTGGTCCTTCTACCTCGACGTGGCCGGGCTGGGGGCGGCGTTGCTGCCGGCCTGGATGCGGCTGGAACGCGAGGCCGTGGCGTACGCCTTCGGCGAGCTCGGACTCGACCGGCTCGGCGGAGAGGCCCTGGCGAGCAACCGGCAGGTGCTGGCGCTGCACCGGCGCTTCGGCTTCCGGGAGCTCCGCCGGTACGAACGGCTGGTCGACGGCACGCCGCAGACCGTGGTGTGGACCGAGAGAGGAAGACAGTGATCGTCAACCAGGCCGAGATCGGCGCGGGGCTACGGCCGTACATCGTGGCGGAGATGTCCGGCAACCACAACGGCTCGCTGGACACGGCGCTGGCGCTGGTCGACGCGGTGGCGGACGCCGGTGCCCACGCCGTCAAGCTGCAGACCTACACGGCCGACACGATGACCGTGGACGTCCGGCACCCCCGGTTCCGCATCTCCGAGGCTCACGACCTGTGGCCAGGCCAGTACCTCCACCAGCTCTTCGCGCAGGCGCACACGCCGTGGGAATGGCATGAGGCCATCTTCGAGCGGGCGCGGTCGCGGGGCCTCGCCGCCTTCTCCAGCCCGTTCGACCGCACCGCCGTGGAGTTCCTGGAGAAGCTCGACGTCCCGATGTACAAGATCGCCTCCTCGGAGATCACCGACCTGCCGCTGGTGCGCCTGGCGGCCGGCACCGGGAAGCCGGTGATCATCTCGACCGGGATGGCGACCCTCGGCGAGATCGCCGCGGCGGTGACCGCGGCGCGCGAGGCGGGGTGCCGCGACCTGGTGGTTCTCTCCTGCACCGCCTCCTATCCGGCGCCGCCGGAGCAGACGAACCTGCGGCGGATCCCCGTGCTGGCCGACTCCCTGCGGGTACCGGTGGGACTCAGCGACCACACCCTCGGCATCGGCGTGCCGATCGCCGCCGTGGCCCTGGGCGCCTGCCTGATCGAGAAGCACGTGACGCTGGACCGGGCCGCCGGGGGCGTCGACGCCGCCTTCTCGCTCGAGCCGGCGGAGCTCCGCGACCTGGTGACCGAGTCGGAGCGGGCCTGGCAGGCGCTCGGCACCACGAGCATCGGCCCGACCGAGGCCGAGCGGGAGAGCCTGCGCTTCCGTCGCTCCCTCTACGTCGTGGCCGACGTGCGGGCCGGCGAGCTCGTCACCGAGCGGAACGTCCGGTCCATCCGCCCCACCGGAGGTCTGCCACCGGACGCGATCGGCTCGGTCCTCGGCCGCGCCTTCCGGCACGACGCGGCGATGGGCACGCCGCTCACCTGGGACCTCATCTAGTCGGCGAAAGGCACGGAACTCCACGGTGTGGCTGAAAGCGAACAGTCGGGAACTGCAATGGTTCCTGGAGGCGGCGGCGGTCTACTGGGACAAGAACCTGCGGCGCCCGGATGACGACGCCGTCGTCCTGGTCGAGGCGTTCCACCAGGACATCCGGGTGACGCTGCGGAACCTGGCCTTCGCGAACGCGGTCCGCCGGCTGCGCCCGGCCCGCCTGGTGGTGGTCACCGGCGTCGAGGAGCACTGGCGGCGTACGTTGTGGAGCGGGTTCGACGTCGACACGGTGCGCCGGGTCGCGCAGGCGTACGGGGCGGCCGAGGTCGTCGACGTGTGGGACGCCGTCCGGGCCGGGCCGTCGGGTCCGACCCTCGACGAGGCGACGCTGACGGCCTACGCCGACGCGACGTACTGCCGCCTGGGCAAGCTTCCCAGCCTGCCCGCGGACCACGCGTCGCGGCCCGACTACCAGCTACGCCGCCGGTACGCCACGGCGCTGTCGGCCGTCTACGAGAAGACCTTCGGCGGCCACGTGGTCGCGCTGGTCACCAGCCATGTCGACTACGACCAGTGGGGGCTGGCGGTCGAGTCGGCGCGCCGGCGGGGCGTACCGGTCATCCACACCCAGCAGACCGGCTGCATGAAGGCGTACGGCCTGTTCCCGGAGCACGACACCGGCGCCGGGACGTTCCGCCAGGAGCTGACCCGGCAGATCGGTGCGACGTTCGAGGGTCGGGTGTGGCCGCGCCGCGCCGAGCTGCACACGGCCGGCGAGCTCGTCGCCTGGCGGGCCAAGGTGAACCTCGGCCGGCCGAGCTGGTGGCGCGGCGGCGTGTCCGCCTCGGTCGACCTCGACGACGCCGCCGACCGGGCCCGGCTGCGCACCCACACGGCCCGCCGCCTGGGCCTCGATCCCGACCGGCCGGTGGTCTCCGTGTTCAACCACGCCGTCTCCGACGCGCTGGGCACCAATCGGGAGGTGTTCGGCTCGCTGGCCGACTGGTTCTCCGGCACCGCCGCCTACGCCGCCGGCCACACCGAGGCGCAATGGCTGTTCCTCGACCATCCCAGCCAGGCGCTGTACGACTCGACCGACTTCTTCGCCCGGGTCTCCCGGCAGCATCGCGGGGCACGGCACCTGGTGTTCCGTCCCAGCGCCGCACTGAGCAAGAACGCCTTGTGGAGCCTGACCGACCTCGGAGTGACGGTCCGCGGCAGCGTGAGCAACGAGCTGCCCGCGTACGGCATCCCGGTGATCCAGGCCGGCTGGTCGGAGTGGAGCTCGTGCGGGCTGTCGACGGTGGTCGACGACACCGACGCGTACTGGAAGACCCTGGAGGACCGCATCACGGCGCTGTGCGACGGCACGGTACCGATCAGCGAGGAGCAGGTGCGGCGCGCCCGGCTCTGGCTGTGGCTCTACCGCAGCGGCACCGACGTGGTCACTCCGCTCGTGCCGCAGTGGGAGGTGTGGCCGGCGGACACCCTGTTGAAGGTCATGCGCGCCACCTTCCGGCACATCGAGAGCGACGCCGACCCGCTGTTCGCGGCGGTGGAGCGGATGTGGCACCGTCGCGAGCCCATGCTGACCCGGGTGGACCTGTGATCGGCTCCTGGTTCGCCACCGACTTCGACGCCCCGGCCACCGTGCTCGACCTGCCGGTCGAGGTCACCAGCGGCCAGCACCCGGGCGTGCGCATCGTCGACCAGGTGGTGCGCGGCGCCGCCATCGTCGGCCGGCTCACCGGCGACTGCGGCGGGGTCGTGCTCAAGGTGCGCGGCGGGGCCGGTCCGGTGGTCGTCACGGTCGAGCTGAACCTCGACGAGACGGCGACGCGGTGGTGGGCCGACCGGGTCCGGCCGCCGCGCCACGCGCCGGAACGGCCCCGCCTGGTGCTGCTGCGCTGTCAGGGCGCCGTCCGCGGGGCGGCGGTGCTGGCCCGCCGGCAGGGCTGGCGCCGCGCCACGGCCGCCACCACCGTGGTCGAGTTCGAGCTCGCCGCCGGCGAGCTCGCACCGGACGGCCTGCTCGTCGTCGAGCTGGCCGAACCGCCGGTGCCGCCCTGGGCCCGGGACCGCGTGTCGCCGCGCGGCGCCGTCGGGCTGCGCATCGAGCGCATCCGGGTGCGGCCCCGGCCCGCCGGCCCGGCCGCGGTGACCCCGGCGCCGTCGGAGACGGGATGCGATCTGGCGGTCCTTCCCCCCGGCCCGGCACGGCGGATCCGCCTGGCCGCCGGGCTCGTCCCGCCGGCCCCACCGGTGGCCCGCTCGCCGGCCAACCGGTGGACCCGGCAGAAGCCGGCCCGCGCGGTGTTCAAGGTGTCGCGCCTGGCCCGCCGCGCCGCCCTGCACGCCGCCGGGGCACCACGGATCCGGCGGGTCGCGCCGCCGACCGTCCGCGCGACCCTGCTGGGCGACGCCGCGCCGGCGCCGGTCACGGTGCTGCGCCGAGGACCGGGCTTCGTCGAGGTGGAGCTGACCGCACCGGTTTCCGCCCCGGTCCTGCTGGGCCTGGCCGATCCGGACCCGCGACTGGCCCTCCGGATCACCCAGGAGTCCCGGCGATGACCTACCGTCCGCGCCTGACCGCGGATGCCGCCGGCAACCGCCGCATCGTGCAGGAACTACTGGACACGGCGAGGCCCGGCATCCTGGAGCTGCCACCGGGCGACCATCCGGTGGCCGGCGGGCTGGCCGTGCCGCAGGGCTGGAGCATCCGCGGTGCGGCCGGCTCCGAGGGCCGTCCGGCGAGCTGGCTCGTGTCGGCCGACTCCACCGACCACCCGCTGGTGCACGTGCTGGGTTCCGGCGTGTCCGTGCGGGACCTCGGGCTGCGGCCGGCGTCGGCGGACCCCGGTGAACACGGCGGCGACCGTGGCACCGCGCTCACCGTCGGCCGTTACCTGTACGCCGCACCTCCGCAGTGGATCACCGGGGTCGAGGTGCGGCGGGTGCATGTGGAACGGCCCGGAGACCGGCACGCGAACGGCATCGCACTGATGGGCGCCGTCCGCGACGTGGCACTGGAGGACGTCACGGTGCGCGGAGGCCACACGGCGCTGGCCGTGCACTGGGGAGCCGTCGGCGCGGACGTGTCGTCGGTCGCCGGGCCGACCTTCCACCCGCACCGGCTGGACATCACCGGGCTACGGGTCCGGGACGCGGTGGAGGGCTTCTACCTGAGCTCGGTGCACGACGTCCGGGTCGTCGGCTGCTGCCTGCGCGACGTGGAGATGGGCTTCCGGCTGCTGCCCGGAGACAACACCGACCGGTACGTGACGTCGGCGCGGATCGGTGCGGGCATCGAGATCGCGCGGGCCTGTGTGGCCTGGACCGGCCCGCGGTACGCCGTCCGCGTCGCGGGCTGGGGCCGCAGCGAGGTGGACGGGGCGGTGACCGTGCTGCGGTACGCCGACACGGTCATCCGCGACTGCCGCCTGTCCGGCACCGGTACCGCCGGCACGTGGTCCCCGGTCCTGGTGGAGCAGGCGCCGCAGGTCCAGTTGCGCAACATCCGGATCGACTCGGACGCGCCGAGCCCCGGCCGCCCCTGCTGCGAGCTCGGCCTCCCGGCCTGACGGCTAGGTCTGCACGGTGGTCAGCCGGGTGAACTCGTGCAGCAGGTCGTAGCCGTCCCAGAGCACGCCGAAGGTGAGCGCCGACCCGAACGGCACGATCCGGTCCACGCCACGGCCGCCCAGCGCCTGGGCGAAGCCCTGCAGCTCGGCCGGGGTGAAGCCGAAGTGGCTGACCGTCTGGTCGTGGCGGGTCATCGCCGGCACCAGCTCGTCCAGCGAGCTCACCGACGCGAACGGGAACGCGCCGGCCCCGATCCAGTGCCGGGGCGCCGCCTCGGCGTGGCGCAGGGCCAGGCCGGTGACCTCGTTCCCGGTGTGCCGGATGGCGCTGACCGCGCCGGTGGCGGCGAGGCCGTAGGCGTGGACCCGCTTCTCGACGGCCATCGCGGCGTCCACGCTCCAGCCGCGCTTCGCGACGACGCCGGCCAGCAGGTGCAGGAACTCGTCGGCGACCGCGGGTGCCGGCGGACCGACGAGGAACACCGTGCGCGGTGACGAGCAGGCGGCCTGGTCGAACCAGTAGGCGTCGTTGGCGAAACCGGTGACGGCGGCGCGGCGGGCGGCCGGGTCCGCGGCCCGCCAGCCCGGCACCGACAGCACCGCCCAGGAGGTGCGGTCCGGGAAGGTCAGGTCGCGCCCGGAGGGACGCAGCGGGAGCCGCCGGATGGTGTCGACGGCCGCGTCGCCACCCCAGATCACCCGCAGATCGCACCAGCCGCTCAGGACGCCGGTGACCGCGTCGTCCCGGCCGTAGGTGACCATGCGCTGGGTACGGGCGATCACCGGATCGGCGTCGGCCAGGGTGGCGGTCAGCGCCTCCAGCACCGTCTCGGCGGCCGCCGCCGCCCGCGGCGAGATCCGGACGATGTTGTGGTTGCCGGCCAGCGCGGACAGCGCCCACGAGTAGACGAAGATGGTGTCGACGTTGGCGGGCGGCACGTGGAAGACGTTGCCGCGCGGGAACACCAGGGCGTCGTCGCGCCGCATGCGCGCGACGGCCCGCGCCAGCTCGGCGGGGCGCAGGAAGTAGCCCAGGGAGCCCAGTTCGGGGTGCCGCCGGGCCACGGCCGGGGCGAGCAGGCGGCGCGCGAACCGGGTCAGGAAATCCACCACGCGCGGGTCACCCACGGCGAGCCGGTCCCGGCCCGGCGCGATCAGGTCGTCGAGGTTGCCGGCGGGAGCGCCGAAGCGGACCTTCATGCCGCCTGCCGATACGTGTCGCTGCAGCCGCGCGCCTCGGCGCGCGGCAGCCGGCCGTGCACCGTGAACCGCTTGCCGGGCCAGTCGCCGTCGTCGATGCCGTGCACGACGCCGAGGTCCTCGGTGAGCAGCACATGGCCCGGGTACGAGGTCGGCAGGGTACTCACCACCTCGACGAGTCCCGGCTCGCCGGGCGGCAGCTCGGCCCAGGTGGCCGGGTCGCGGATCACCACGTCGGCGAAGTCGGGACAGTACAGGCTTCCTCCGGACGGGCCCTCGAGGAAGATGGTGCCGATCTGCTCGACCATGCCGTAGAAGTTGTGCACGCGGGTCAGCCCGATGTCGTGGGCCAGGCGCCGGCGGAACTCGGCCGGCGAGACGGCTCGGTCGGTCAGCTTCTTCCAGCCGCCGGAGTGGATCAGGATACCGTTGCCGAGGTCGAGACCCGCGTCGCGGGCGACGTCGTAGAGGTGCAGCCACACCAGATAGGTGAAGCCGAAGATCAGAAAGGGCGCGTCGCCGTGTGCGGCCAGGAAGCCGCGGATCGCGGACAGGTCGGGCCGGCCCTGCTCGTCGAGGGCCCACGCGTGGTCGCGGCCGAAGGTCGCCATCCCCAGCACCCCGGCGCCGCGCGCGCTGAACGTGTGGCGGTTGGCGAGGATGCCGCGCGAGTCCACGAGCAGCATCGGCAGCCGCCGGGGACCGAGGACGGTCTGCACGGTGGCACCGAGCTGCCGGGTCTGGGTGGCCGCGGCCGCCCGGTCCAGGTGGATGCGGCTGACCTCACCGGTCGTCCCGCTGGACGTGAGGACCTTGAACACCTGGTCGTCCGGGATGCTCTTGAGGTCCAGGTTCTTGAACAACCGCACCGGCAGCCAGGGCAGCTCGGCGATGCTGTCCGCCGCGGTGTAGCCGTCGGCGGCGAGGATCCGGGCGTAGGGCGCGCACCGCTCACGGTGGTGGTCCACCAGGTCGGTGAGCTGCCGCAGCAGTCGCGGTTCCCGTTCGTCCTGCGACAGGGTGAAGACGGTCATACCTGTGCCTCCAGGCTGCGATAGTCCACCTTGCCGGTGGGCAGCAACGGCAGGGTGTCGACGCCGCGGACGTCCAGCCCGGTGAAGTGGGTGTCGAGCAGGGTCGCCAGCTCGGTACGGATGGCCCGGGCCGCGGCCGTATCGGCGCCCTCGACGAAGACGTGCAGCCGGTCCTCGCCGGCGACCGCCGCGACCGCGCCGTGCCCGGCCAGTTCCCGCTCGACGTCGTCGAGGTTGACGCGCACGCCGAACACCTTGCCGATGCGTTTGCGGCGGCCGGTCACGAACAGGAAGCCCTCGTCGTCGACGTGCCCGAGGTCACCGGTGTGCAGCACGCCGTGCAGGTCGTCGCCGCGGGCCAGGTCGGCGGCGCTTTCGGCGTACCCCATCATGGTGTTGGGTCCGGTGTAGACGACCTCGCCGTCGTGTATCGCCAGCGATCCGCCCGGTATCGGCAGCCCCACGGAGCCGAGCCGGTCGGCGATCCGCTCCGGCGGCAGGACCGTCATGCGGGCGGTGGCCTCGGTCTGGCCGTACATGACCACCAGGCGGCCGCCGGCGTCGGCCATGCGCCGGCCGAACTCGGCGACCAGCTCGGTCCGCAGCCGCCCGCCGGCCTGCGTCAGGGTACGCAGCGCAGGATGCCGGGCCGGGTCGAAGCGCAGCCGCCGCAGCATCTCGTACTGGTACGGCACGGCGGCCAGGGAGGTCACGCCGTGCTCGTCCACGGCCGTCCAGAAGGCACGCTGCGCGAGGCCGGTCCGCTCCAGGACGACCGTCGCGCCGCGCAGCAGGTGACTGTGCAGCACCGACAGCCCGTACGTGTAGAACAGCGGCAGGGTGGTCACCGTCACGTCGCCGCCGCCGATGCCCAGGCTGGCGGCGATGGCCTCCGCGTTGGAGCGCACCGCCGAGCGGGACAGCCGCACCAGCTTCGGGTCGCCGGTCGACCCGCTCGTGGTCAGCAGCAGCGCCAGGTCGGCGTGGACGCCGGCCGCCGGTGACGTGCGGACCCAGTCGCCGCCGGTGGCCCGGTAGCCGGCGGGCGGCTCGGCGGACGCGCCGGCGACGGTCGCGGGCGCGAAACGCCGCACCCAGGAGGCCAGGACCGGCGGGGCCAGGCCGGGGTCGAGCAGCGCCACGGGCCGGCCGGCTCGCAGGGCGCCGAGATAGCGTGCGACGGCCGGGAGCTCCGTCGGCATGGGGAGGAACACCGCGCCCGGCGGGCTGCGGTCGAAGGCCTCGGCGGCGGCCGCCACGGCGGCGTGGTCGAGCGTCTCGCCGGTCGCGGCGTCGATCACGCGGGCGGCGGGGTGGAGCAGGTTCACAGCGTGAGACCTCCGTCGACGCCCAGCACCTGGCCGGTGACGAAGCGGGCCTGATCGCCGAGCAGGAAGGCGATCACGTCGGCGACCTCCTCCGGGCTGCCGAGCCGCCCCAGCGGCGTGGCGGCGACCCGCCCGGCGCGGCCGTCCTCGTCCAGCGAGGCCAGCATGTCGGTGGTGATGAACCCCGGGGCCACCGCGTTGACCCGGATCCCGCGCGGTCCCCATTCCTTGGCGGCCGAGCGGGCGAGCCCGGCGACCGCGGCCTTGCTCGCCGCGTACGCCGCCTGACCGGCGATCCCCGCGGTGCCCACCAGCGACGACACGAGCACGACGGCGGGGGCGGTGCCGCGGCCGAGCAGGCGGGCGGCGCTCTGCAACAGGTGCACCGCACCGGCCGCGTTGACCGCGAACAGCCGCTGCACGGTGGCGTCGTCGGTCATGCCCAGCATCCCGGCGCCGTGCGTGCCGGCGTTGACCACCAGCGCGTCCAGCCGGCCGAATTGCTCGAACGCCAGCCGCACGGCGGTCCGGCTGGTCGCCGGCTCGGCGACGTCGCCGTGGGTGGGCACGACCGTGACGTCGAACTTGCCGGCCAGCTCGGCGGCCACCTCGCCGACCGGATCGCGGTGCTGCCCGTGCAGCACGAGGTGGTGTCCCTGCTCGGCCAGCCGGGTGGCGGTGGCCCGGCCGATGCCGCGGGACGCCCCGGTGACCAGTGCCACCCGGTCAGCCATGAACGTCAATCCCGTATTTACCCAGAATTCGCACGGCCTCCGCGAAGCTGCTCATATTGATGACGTCGTCGGTATCGAGCATCACCGAGAATTCATCTTCGATCGACGCGACCAGGGACATGTGAGCCAGTGAATCCCACTTGTCGTCCTGGTATTGCAGGTCGTCGACGTGCCGGTCCGCGGGCAGGTCGAGCGACACCCGGAACACCTCACGCAGTCGCTGCAGCTCAATCACGGTTCACTCCAGGGAAAAGGGGCACAGGGCACCACCTTCTCCAAGCCGGCCGGCGCGCCGCGACAAATCCCGGTTGAACTGTACGTGAACGCTGACCGCCTTTTTGGACAGCCATTGGAAATGGTCCATCGGCTCGTTATGCTTCCGGCTCGAGTCGCCCTCAATCCCACCCCGGAGCAGCTGAAATGAGCATTTCCAGCGGATCGTCGATACTGGTCACCGGCGCCACCGGCTCGTTCGGCAAGGCCTTCCTGCGCCACGCCCTGACCCACCTGGATCCGCACCGCATCGTGGTCTTCTCCCGCGACGAGCTCAAGCAGTACGAGCTGCGGCAGATGTTCGCGGACGACCCCCGGCTGCGCTTCTTCATCGGCGACATCCGCGACCGCGACCGCCTGGTGCGGGCCATGCACGGCATCGACCACGTCGTGCACGCCGCCGCCCTCAAGCAGGTCGACACGGCCGAGTACAACCCGTCGGAGTACGTCGCGACGAACGTCGACGGCTCGCAGAACGTCATCGACGCGGCGATCGCGGCCGGGGTGCACAAGGTCGTGGCGCTGTCGACCGACAAGGCGTCCAGCCCGGTCAACCTCTACGGCGCCACCAAGCTGGTCGCGGACAAGCTGTTCATCGCCGGCAACCACTACGCCGCCCACCACCGGACCCGGTTCGCGGTGGTGCGCTACGGCAACGTGATGGGCAGCCGCGGCTCGGTCGTGCCGCTGTTCCGGCGGCTCAACGCCGAGGGGCGCAGCCTGCCCGTCACCGACAAGCGGATGACCCGCTTCTGGATCACCCTGGAGCAGGCCGTGCGGTTCGTGGTGGACTCGTTCGACCGCATGCAGGGCGGTGAGCTGTACGTGCCCCGCATCCCCAGCATGCGCATCGTCGACCTGGTGGCGGCCGTCGCGCCCAACGCCACCACGCACGAGGTGGGCATGCGTCCCGGGGAGAAGCTGCACGAGGAGATGATCTCGGCCGACGACAGCCGCCGGACGCTGCGCTTTCCGGACCGCTACGTGGTCCAGCCGGTCATGGCGAGCTGGGGCTACGAGACGCCGGACGGCGGCGAGCGCGTCCCCGACGGGTTCAACTACCGCTCCGACAACAACGATCTGTGGCTCGAGGTCGATCAGATGCGCGAGATCCTGGAGCGGCAGTGATGCTCCCGTACGGGCGCCAGTCCATCGACGACTCGGACGTGGCGGCCGTCGTCGCCGCGCTGCGCAGCGACTGGCTCACCACCGGGCCCGCCGTGGCCACCTTCGAGGCCGACCTGCAACGGGTCGCCGGCGCGCCCTGTGCGGCGGTCGCCAACGGCACCGCCGCGCTGCACAGCGCGTACGCCGCCGCGGGCGTGGGTCCCGGCCGCGAGGTGGTGACCTCACCGATGACCTTCGTGGCGACCGCGTCCACCGCCGTCCTGCTGGGTGCCACCGTGGTCTTCGCCGACGTGGAGGAGGACACCGGCAACCTCGATCCGGCGGCGGCCGGGGCGCTGTGCTCGACGCGGACCCGGGCGGTCACCGCCGTCGACTACGCCGGCCACCCGGCCGAGTACGACGAGCTGCGCAAGGTGGCCGACACCGCGGGGGCCACCCTCATCGCGGACGCGGCCCACGCCATCGGGTCCCGCTACCGGGGCCGGCCGGTGGGCACCCTGGCCGACCTGACCACGTTCTCCTTCTTCCCCACCAAGAACCTGACCACCGCCGAGGGCGGCGCGGTGGCCGCCACCGACGCGACCCTGCTGGAGCGGGTACGGGCCTTCCGCACCGGGGGGCTGGTCCGCGACCGCGCCCGGCTGCGCCATCCGGACGAGGGCGGCTGGCACCAGGAGGTGCACGAGCTCGGGCTCAACTACCGCCTGCCCGATGTGCTGTGCGCGCTGGGCAGCGCCCAGCTGCGCCGGCTCGACGCGTTCAAGGCCCGCCGGTCGGCACTGTCCGCCCGCTACGACGAGCTGCTCGCCGGCGTACCGGGACTGCGACTGCCCGCGCAACGGGCCTGGGTGGACCCGATGCGTCACCTCTACCCCGTCCGGATCCTCGACGGGCGGCGCCGCGAGGTGTACGACCGCATGCGTGCGGCCGGCATCGGCGTGCAGGTCAACTACCTGCCGGTGTACTGGCAGCCCGTCTTCGCCGACCTCGGCTACCGGCGGGGCATGTGCCCGGTGGCCGAGGCGTTCTACGCCGAACAGCTCTCCCTGCCGCTCTTCGCCGACCTGAGCGAGGCCGACCAGGACCGGGTGGTCGGCGTGCTGCGCGCGATCCTGGAGGGCTGACCGGGTGCACCACGCCAACCACTTCTACGGCCATGCGCACGTGCTGGCCGAGTACTGCGGGCTGGGCCGCGGCGACCCGCCCCGGATCGGGGGCTACCTGCAGCACGGGTGGAACGTCCTGGACGGCCTCGGCCCGGGGACGCCGTACGCCCCCGGCCACCCGATCTTCGTCTGGTCACCGCAGACCCGCCGCCGGGCCTGGTCCATGGGCCGGCGGCTGGCCACGGCGATCGGCGCGCCGTGGCTGTACCTGCTGACGATGCAGCCCCCGCCGGAGCCGCCGCCGGCCCGCGAGGGAACCATCTGGTACCCCTTCCACGGCTGGGAGGGCCAGCACGTCCGCGGCGACCACCGGCGGCTGATCGACGAGATCCGGGCCACCGAGCCGGGCCCGGTCACCTTCTGCCTCTACTGGCACGAGTATCGCGACGACCGCATCCGGGCCGTGTACGAGGCCGCCGGACGGGTCGTGTGTCACGGCTACCGGGGCTTGCAGCGGCGGGACACCGACGTGGACTTCCTCCGCCGGCAGCTCGCCGAGCTGCGCCGGCACCGGCGGGTGGCCTCCAACCGGCTCGGCAGCGCCGTCCTCTACGGCGCGGTGGCCGGTTGCACGCCCGCCGTCTACGGCGACCCGATGCGGCTGGCACACGAGGACCGCCGGACCGCCGACCGGATCCGGCGGCAGTGGAGCCAGCTGCACGGCGTCGACCCGGATCCCGTCGTCGCCGCGGAGGTCGCGGCCGCCGAGCTCGGCGCGGACAGCGTCGCCGCACCGGGCGAGCTGCGGGCCCTCCTCGGCTGGAGCCGGCGATCGGCCGCCGCGGCATGAGCGGCGAGCTGCACCTCATCGGCGGCGAGATGCCCGGCTGGTCCGATCGCCGGGCCGGCGCCCGGCCACCGGCGGGCGGGCCCCTGCTGGTCGAGCTGGCCCATCGGGTCGGCGCCCTCCTGCCGCCCGGCGGGCGGCTGCTGGTGGCCGGTCCGCACGACGACGCTCTCGTGGACGCGCTGTCCACGTACGGGCCGGTCAGCTGCCTGCTGCGCGGCGAGCCGGACGCGCGCGCCGCCGCGGAGCGCGGCATCACGACATTGTGCGGCAGCCTGGCCAAACTGGACGACAGCCCGGGATACGACGCCGTCGTGGCGCTCGACGGCCTGGACCGGCTGTGCTCGGTCGAGGAGCCACAGCTCGGCTGGGACGGCAGCCGCCAGGTGCTGCAAGGTGTGCTGCGCCCGGGTGGCATCCTGCTGCTGGCCGTCGAGAACGAGCTGGGTGTGCACCGGCTGGTCGACCCGCACACGGCCACGTCCGCCCACGCGGGCGCGACCTGGCAGGCACTCGGCGAGTTCGGCACCACCCCGGGGAACCCGGCCCGGCTGGCCGGCCGGCTCGCCGCGGACGGGCTCACGGTGAGCTGGCAGGCGGCGGCCTGGCCGCTGCCGTCGGCCCCGACACTGATCGCCACCGCGGAGGCGCTTGGCGCCGAGCCGGCCGGCGCGCTGTCGGCCGCCGCGGCGCGCGCGGTCGCGCGGGCGTACGCCGGCCGGCTCGTCCTCAGCGACCCGCGGCGGCTCGCCGCGGCGGCCGTCCACGCCGGACTCGGCGCCGCCCTCGCCCCCTGCTGGCTGGTCGTCGCGCACCGGGAGCCCCGGTCGGCCCCGGCCTTCGCCGGGCCGTCGGTGCTGCTCGGCGACGGGCCGGTCACCGAGGTGGCCCGGGGCGCCGAAGGTCTCCTGCCGGCCGGGCGGCTGCTCGAGGAGCTGTTGCTGGGCGCGCTGCTGCGGCACGACCTGCCGGTGGTCCGGCGGCTGCTGACCGGCTGGGTCGGCTGGCTCGGCACCCTGGCGCCCACCGACCGCGCGGCCGCCACCGCGGACAACGTCCTCGTCGACGGTGAGACGTACCGGCTGATCGACCCGGGCGCTCCGGCCGCGGCGGTCGGCACGCCGGCCGCCGCGGCGGGGGCACTGCGCCGATTCGCCCGCACCGTCCTCACCGGCGGGTACGCCCATCCCTGGCCGGCGGTCGCCGACGAGGCCTCGCTCACCGCCGTCCTGGCCGGAGCGGCCGGGCTCGACGAGGAGGGCACCGACCCCGCGCCGGCCGGGGCCACCCCGGCGCCGGTGGCGCTGCGCGAGCACCACGAGCAACTCGGCGCCCTGCGCCGGCAGCTGGCCGACGCCACCGACCTGGCGCAGTGGTACCGCGAGGAGCTCGACCGCCGCGACGGCGAGCTGCGCCGGGCCCGGCTGCAGATCGACGCCTTCAGCGGAACCCTGCCCTACCGCCTCACCCGCCTCGCCGTCCGGCTGCTGCGCCGGGTGCGGCGGTGACCGTCCCGTACGGAAGGAACGACATGCGTACCCTCGGCATCGTCCAGGCCCGGATGGGCTCCTCCCGGCTGCCCGGCAAGGTCCTGCGGCCGCTCGGCGGGCGTACCGTGCTGGCCCGGGTCGTCGCCGCGGCACAGGCCGGCGGCGTCCTCGACGACCTCGTCGTGGCCACCACCGTGGAGGCGCGCGACGACGCGATCGTGGCCGAATGCGCCGCGCTCGGCGTGCGGTGCCACCGCGGGCCGGTGGACGACGTGCTCACCCGGTTCCTGGGCGTGGTGGACGCCTGCGACAGCGACGCGGTGCTGCGCTTCACGGCGGACTGCCCGCTGCTCGACCCCGGGCTGGTGCGGCTGGCCGCCCGGACGTTCGCGGCGGCACCGGGCGTGGACTACCTGAGCACCTCCATCGCCCGCACCCTGCCACGCGGCACCGACGTCGAGGTGGTCCACACAGACGTGCTGCGCCGCCTCGACTCCCTCGCGACGGGGCACCATCGCACCCATGTGACCTCGTACGTGTATTCGCACCCCGAGGACTTCACGGTGCTGGGGCTGACCCTGCAACCGGACCTCTCGCACCTGCGTCTCACGCTGGACACCGAGGAGGACTGGCAGCTGGTCGAGGCGGTCGTGGCGCACTTCGGCGACGAGCCGGCGGCCGTGCGCACGCTGGCCGGCTGGCTCGCGGAACGCCCGGACCTCGTCGAGCTCAACGCCCACGTCCGGCAGAAGGCCCTGGTGGAGGCGTGACGGCGCCGCGCGTCGGGATCCGCTGCGACGCCGGGCCCCGCACCGGCGTGGGACACCTCGTGCGGTGCGTGGCGCTGGCCGAGGAGCTGACCGCCCGCGGCGCCGAGGTGCACTTCCTCGGTGACCTGGGCGGCCTTGCCTGGGCCGAGACGCAGCTGACCACCCGCGGCCTGCCGCGGCATCCCCCGCCGCCGACCGCCACCGCCCTGCTCGCCGTCACCGGCCGGCTCGGCCTGGACGCGCTGGTCGTCGACTCCTACCGGCTCCCGCCCGCGCACAGCGCCGCCGTGCGGGCCACCGGACGCCCGGTGCTGGCCGTCGTCGACGGGGAGCTGCGCGGTCAGCACGCCGACGTCTACGTCGACCAGAACCTCGACGCGGAGCTCACCGCGCCCGCCCTGCCCCGCGGCGCGACCCGGCTCGCCGGCCTCGAGTACGCCCTCCTGCGCCGTGGTGTACGGCAGTTGCGACCCGCGTCGCCGCGCCGGCCGGACGCCACCCGTACCCCCAGGGTCGTGGCTTTCTTCGGTGGCACCGACGCCTTCCGCGCGGCCCCGGTGATCGGACGGCTGCTGGTGCGCACCGGCGCGGCGTTCGAGGCCGCCGTCGTGGCCGCCGACGCCGGCCTGCGCGGGGAGCTGCTCGCGCTGACCCCCGGCCCCGGCCAGCGGATCGACGTGATCGCGCCGACCGACCGGCTGCCCGAGCTGCTCGCCGGCGCCGACCTCGCGGTCAGCGCAAGCGGCACCGCGACCTGGGAGCTGCTCTGCCTCGGCGTGCCCGCCGCGGTGGTCCGCGTCGTGGACAACCAGATCCACGGGTACGAACGGACGGTCGCCCGGGGTTTCGCCTCGGGCCTCGGCCACCTGCCGGCACTGCGCCCACCCGGTGCCGCGGCGGACACCGCCACCCGCGTGCTGCGCGGCCTGCTCACCGACCCGGCGGCACGCGGGGGCCTGGCGGCGCGGGCCTGGGCCGCCATCGACGGCCGGGGCACCGAGCGGGTCGCCGACGCCCTGCTGGCCCGTACGGGCGGCGCCGGCGCTTCCCGCCGGTCCGCTGCGCAGCGGGCTGTCCTCCCGTGACCGTGGCGACCGGGCCCGGACACCGGCCGCAACGCAGGACGCCGCCGTCACCCGGCGGGGGCGACGACGGCGCCGATGGGCCGTCCGGCGCGGGTCACTGCACCGGCGGCATGTCGCGGTAGCTGGTGGTGTAGTAGTTGCCGACCTGCTCGCGGTACTCCGGCGTACCGAAGGTTTCCTTGTCGTACTCCGGCGAATCCTTGATCTGGTCCTTGGTGCGGTCGACGTACACCTTGCGGTCGTCGTGGTCGATCCGCTGCACCGTGCCGGCCGGCAACAGCACCTTACGGCCGAAGATCCACGGCCCAGTGTCCACGACCAGGTGGGCGCTGCCCACCTCGTAGGTGGCCTCGTCGATCTTGCCGATCCCGCCGTCGGTGGCCTCGACGTGGTAACCGGCCAGGTCGGCGCCGGTCCGCTCGTCCACGCGGCCGGCGTCGCCGGCCCTGGCGGTGCCGCTCAGCGAAGGGTCGCGCCAGGTCCACGGCTCGAACGCGAAGGGCTGCATCACAGACTCCTTGATCGTCGTCGATGAATGTCCCGTCGCTCTCGCATACCCCGTGCGGCGCCCGCCGAACCGCACCGCCGGACGCCGGCCGGCAGGGATGGATGAATGTCGTCCGGAAGCCGGGCGGGCGGTGAATGCCGGGCGATGAGCGAGGAACTGCGGGCGCCGGCCCGCGACGCCCCGGAGATCCTCGACACCGGCCGCTACCTCGCCCCGAGCGGCGCAAGCGCCGCTCGGGCGGATCGGGTACGCGCGGCTGTCGCCGGAACGGCGCTGCACCCGCCCGGCGAACCGATCCGGCCCCGGTGACAGATGGTGCGAACTCGATCGTCGAGGCGACCCGGGAGAGCCCCCTCGCGGCGACGCGCCGCCTGGTCCGCGACGGCGAGGCCCGCGGCGCCGGCCCTTCGCCTCGGCCAAAGAGCCCGGGCGCCGGGCGGACCAGATCGACGCGCTGCTCACGGTACGCGCACGGGCAAGGAAACCTCAGTGGAAGGCAAGGGTCATCGTATGCGGCGTCAGGGAAGCTTCCGCTTGGCTGTGCGCGGTCCACAGACGACTCCGGGAGAACCCCGATGCGCAGACGCCGCATGATATCGATGTACGCCGTGCTCGTCGCGGCGATGCTCACCCCGGCCTCCCTCGCCGGAGCGCGCGAAACGACCCGCCACGCCGGCGGTCGAGAGACAGCCACCCGCCAGGGCCGCCTTCGCCCACCCCGGCGTGCTCGTGAGCCGGGCGCAGCTCGACTTCGTGCGGGCCAAGGTCAGGGCGGGCAGACAACCCCTCGCGCTGTGGCGCGGGCGGGTGCCGGCCTACATCTACCGGCCGGTTCGCCGCGGCGCTGGAGTTCCACGCCCGGTACGAGACCGGCACGCCGGTGCCGTCATGACGCCGACGTCGGCCGACAACCCGGCCTGAGCCGGACGGGAAATCGACATTCTTGACTTGATTATGAACGGGCTGATAACTCTTAGGAAACCTTCTTAAAGGGGGGACCAGGGTGACCATCTACGCTCGCGGCCTCGTCGCCGTCCTGCTCCTCGCGGGCTCGGCGACGGCGGCCGCCGCCCCCGCCCACGCCGCCCCGGCGGGACTCACCGCCGCCTTCTCGGCCACCGACCACGGCACCTACTCCGTCGACAAGTACGTCATCAGCAATCCGACCAGCGCCGCGGTCACCGGCTGGAAGCTGGAGTTCGACCTGCCGGCCGGCGTCACCATGGGCGACGCCCACCACGGCACCGTGACCCGGACCGGCAACCATGTCACGGTGGTCAATGCGCACTACAACGGCACCGTGGCCGCCGGAGGCACCACCGAGCCGTACAGTTTCTGGTTCATCGCCACCGGATCGCAGGCCGCGCCGCTCAACTGCCGGGTCAACGGCGACAAGTGCGACGGCAGTGCCGACCGGGCGCCCGGCACGCCCACCGGGCTGACCGTCGCGGGGCGCACCACCACGACCGTGTCGCTGCGCTGGACCCCCGCCGTCGCGACCGACTTCCCGATCGCCGGGTACGACGTCCACCGCGGTACGGAACCGGCCGCCACAGTCACCGAACCGGCGGCGACGATTTCCGGCCTGACGCCGCGCACCGCGTACACGTTCACGGTGCGCGCCAAGGATTCGCGCGGCAACGTCTCCGCCAGCTCGACCGCGGTCACCGCCACCACCCTCGACCCCGCCGCCGACACCACCGCGCCGCCGGCTCCCGGCGGGCTGCGCGCCACCGCCACAGGCGCGGTCGCCGTGACCCTCGCCTGGAACCCGGTCTCGGACGCCGGCGGCATCGCGGGTTACGACGTCTACCGGGGCGCGGCCCTGGCCGCGTCGGTCACCGGCACCACCGCGACCGTCGGCGGGCTCAGCCCCCTCACCGAGTACACGTTCACGGTGCGCGCCCGTGACAACTACGACAACGCCTCACCGCCGTCCAGCGCCGTCACGGTCACCACCGACGACGCCGTGGGCACCGGCGGCTACGCGAAGGTGGGCTACTTCGTCCAGTGGGGCATCTACGGCCGGCAGTACTTCGTCCGCAACCTCGACACCTCCGGGGCGGCGGCCCGGCACCCACCTCAACTACGCCTTCGCCAACCTCGACCCGGTCGGCCTCACCTGCCTGCAAGGGGTCACCCGAGGCACCACCGCCAACCCGCAGGACCCCGACCAGGGCACCGGTGCCGGCGACGCCGACGCCGACTACGGCCGTCCGTTCAGCGCGGCGCAGTCCGTCGACGGGGTCGCCGACACCGGCTGGGAGACGCTGCGCGGAAACTTCAACCAGCTGCGCAAGCTCAAGGCCAAGCACCCGCACCTCAAGGTGCTCATCTCGCTCGGCGGCTGGACGTACTCCAAGTTCTTCTCCGATGCGGCAGCCACCCCGGCGGCACGGGAGAAGCTGGTGCGCTCCTGCGTGGACATGTATCTGCGGGGAAACCTGCCGGTGTACAACGGCGCCGGCGGGCCGGGCAGCGCGGCGGGCATCTTCGACGGCATCGACCTCGACTGGGAATGGCCGGGCGCCGAGGGGCACCCGGGCAACCACTGGGGACCGCACGACAAGGCCAACAACACCGCGCTACTGGCCGAGTTCCGCCGGCAGATGGACGCCCTCGGCGCGACGACCGGCAAGCGGTACCTGCTGACCGCCTTCACCCCGGCCGACCCGGCGAAGATCGATGCCGGCTGGGACATCACCCGCGCCGACGGCACGCCGAGCGTGTTCGACTCGCTCGACTTCGCCAACGTCCAGGGCTACGACTTCCACGGGGCCGGCAGCGACAACTCCTGGGAGCCGAACCGCACCGGCCACCAGGGCAACCTGTACCGCGACGCGCAGGACCCGTACCCGTTCGAGTTCAGCGTGGAGCGGGCCGTTCGCACCTACACCGACGCCGGGGTGAACCCGCGCAAGCTCACCGTCGGTTTCGCGTTCTACGGCCGCGGCTGGCAGGGGGTGGCCGCCGGGCCGGCCGGTGCCGACGGCGAGTGGCAGAGCGCCACGGGCGCCGCCCCCGGCCAGTTCGCCGAGGAGGCCGGCACCCGGGGATACGCGAACCTCGTCGCCATGGTCCCCGGCTGCACCGTCCGCCACGACACGCAGTCGGTCTCGGCCTTCTGCTACACCGGCGCCGGCGGCCAGTGGTGGACCTTCGACGATGCCTGGTCGATCGGGCAGAAGAGCGCCTGGCTCAAGCGGCAGAACCTGCTCGGCGCCATGGTCTGGGAGATGTCGGGCGACACGGCCGGCGGCACGCTGATGAGCGCGCTGCACAACGCCCTGCCGGGCGGATCGTCCCGCTAGCGGCTGCGCCCACCTTTTGCGAAAAAGGTGGGCGCAGCGAGATTGTCGGATAACTTCCATTCTGCTTGACCCCGAAAACTCCCCACCGCTATACAGCTTTCGTCGCGACTCGCTGGGCTCAGGGCCGGAGGCTCTCATGGAACCGATCTCTCTGATCATCGCGGCGATTACCGCCGGCGCCACCGCGGCGGCCCAGGACACGACTTCGGCCATCGTGAGAGATGCGTACCAGGGCCTCAAAAGGATGATTCTGCGCCGGTGCGGTGGCAGCCCCGAGGCGCAGGAGGAATTGGCGCGGCAGGAACGCGAGTTGGATTCCGATCCGGCGGGGCTCGCCGAGCGGCTGCGGGCCGCCGGCGCCGACCGCGACGAGGAGCTGGTGGCGGCCGCCCAGGGGCTGCTGGAGACGGTCGACCCGGCGGGCGCCCGGGCCCACAAATATTCCGTCTCGATCAGCGGAGGAAAGGGCGTCGTGGTCGGCGACCACGCGACCACGACGATGAATTTCGACGACCGTGACTGATCGCCGTCGAGACATCGGGATCTCCGGCGGCAAAGGTGTCGTGGTCGGCGACTACGCCACCGTGTTCCAGTCGTTCGCCGACCAGTCCCGTCCCATCGCCTCGTATATCCGGGCGGCGCAGTTCCGCACCGTCGTGGCGGAGCGCACCAGGCATTTCGTCGGCCGGGAGTTCGTTTTCGACAGCGTCGCCCGGCTCACCACCGGCGAGCAGTTCGGGTCCGGTTACGTCGTGATTCGCGGCGAGCCCGGCATCGGCAAGACGTCGATCGCCGCGTCGCTGGTCCTGCGCTGGGGCTGCGTGCATCATTTCAACATCGCCCCGGAGAACATCCGGTCGCCGCGCCAGTTTCTCGAGAACGTCTGTGCGCAACTCATCGTGCGCTACGACCTGCCGCACTCCGCGATGCCGGCCGAGGCGGGCGCCGACGCCGGTTTCCTCTCCCAGCTGCTCGGCGAGGCCGCCGAGCGGGCTCGCGAACGCGGCACGTCGCCGGTGGTCGTCGTGGTGGACGCGCTCGACGAGGCCGAGGACACTGGCCTGCCCCACTCGGCCAACCGCCTGTTCCTGCCGCGCGCGCTGCCCGACGGCGTCTTCTTCGTCGTCACCACACGCGAGGAGATCGACTACCGCCTCGACGTCGACCACCTGGAGGACATCTGGATCCGCGACGACGATCCCGCCAACGAGCGGGACGTCAGGCGCTACATCGAGGGCTTCGTCGAGGCGAACGCCGAGGTCATGACGGCCCGCATGGCCGAGTGGCAGCTGAGCCCGGCGGAGTTCGTCCAGGAGCTGGCCCGCTTCTCCGAGGGCAACTTCATGTATCTGGTGCACGTCCTGCCCGAGATCGCGCAGGCCCGGTTGAGCCGGGACACCGTCGGCGCCATCCAGGGCCTTCCCCGGGGGCTGAAGGGCTACTACCAGCGGCACTGGCGCGACATGAAGGACGAGGATCCCGAGCGGTTCGCCCGGCTCCAGCGCCCGGTGCTGTGTTTCCTCGCCATCGGCCGGGAGCCGGTCACGATCCACCAGCTGACGGAGTGGACGCGGCTCACGCCGGGCGATCTGCGGGCGGTGATCCACCAGTGGCGCGAGTTCCTCAACGAGGACACCAGGACGTCCCCCAGCCGGTACCGCATCTACCACCGCAGCTTCGCGGATTTCCTCGACGAGCAGGAGGACCTGCGCTGGTACCACGACCAGATAGCCTCCGCGGCCCTGCTGAAGATCCCCGCCTTCCTGAGCGGCCCGGGAGCCTCCGGGCTTCCGTAGCGGCCGGGTGGCGTTGGAGGATGGTCGATGAGTGATCCCTTCCACCTCCTGTCGGACTACGACCTCCGGCATCTGCCTCGCCACCTGGCCGAAGCCGGACGCATCGACGAGATGCACTGGCTGCTGAGCTTGGAGGACACCGTGCCGGACGACCGGGCCGACCGGCGACGACGGCTGACCGGCCGGTCGGGCAACGCCTGGTACGTGGCCGCCACCCGCGACGGCGACCAGCGGCGCTACATCGACCAGGTGGAGTACGCCGCACGCAGCGCCGGGCGGGTCACCGCGGCGGACCTGCGTGCCGGACGCACCGGGTTCGGCATCGTCCACGAGTTCCACTACGCGCTGAGCCTCGCCTCGGTGCGCAACCTGTCCGCCAACGTCCCCGTACGGCTGCTCGCCGCCCTGGTCCGGCGCGACCTGCTCGGCCAGGAGGAGGCGCTGTCGTACGTCCGCCAGGTCCCGGATCCGCGCCAGCGGGCGGAAGGGCTCCGGAGCCTCCTGCCGTTCCTCGACGAGCGAACCGCGTCCGAGGTGGCCGCCGAGGCGCTCGCCGCCGTGGCCGCCGTGGAGGACGAGTACTGGCGGGTGGCCGAGCTGGGACAGCTCGTCCCCCGGCTGCCGGCGGCGCTGGCGTCGCACGCGCAGCTCGTCGCCGACCGGTTCCACGATCCGTACTACAGCGCGGTGGCGATGGCCGTGCTGGGTCGCGACCTCGACGCCGACCTTCGTGCCCGGCTGGCGTCGCTGCAGTTCGGGCGAGCCAACGTCGTGACCGAGGAGTACGGCCTGACCGAGGGGCAGCTCTCGTTCCGCGACGACTACCTGGGCGAGTACGCCCAACGCGGCCTGCACGCGGTCCGCGGCCTGGGCGAGCTCCTGCGCAAGCGCGGCGCGGAGTCCATCACGTCGCCGCACTGGGCGGCGCAGGCGTACGCCGCGCTCGCCGACGAGTCCGACGAGTTCCTGGAGCCGGCGATCGCCGCCGCCGGGGCCGTCGGCGGCGATGCCGCGCACGCCGGCCTGGTCCGGGTGGTCGCGCTGCGGATGGCGGCGCTCGGGGACACCGCGGGGGCCGAGGCGCTGCTCGCCGAGGGGACGCTGGGCGACGCCGACCGTCTGCTGGTGCGCTGCGAGCTCGCGGCCCTGGGCGCGACCCGGATCGAGCTCGACGAGCTGGACGCGCTGGCCGATCCCTGGACGCTGCTGCGCGCCTGCCGGACCCTGCTGCCCGCGTTGCGGGGGGCGGACCTGGCCCGCATGGTCGAGGAGCTGACCCTGCCCGGGGGCGACGACCTGCCCGCCGGCATCCTGGCCGACCGGCTCGCCGCGGTCGCGCCGTACGCCGACCGGGCGGCCTGGGAACGGGCCTTCCGTACGGCCGCACGCCTCGGCCACCCGGAACAGAGGATGCGGGTCCTGGGCCTGCTCGCGGCCCGCGGCGTCGCGCTCGGCGACGACTCGGCGCTCGGCCTGGTACGGGAGATGGACGACGAGTACTGGTACGGCCGGGCGGTGGACCAGCTGGTTCCGGCGCTGGTGCACGCCGGGCGTACCGGTGAGGCGCTGGCCTGGGCACAGGCGGCGCCGCACCCGCACCGCCGCGCGGCGTTGACCGCCAGGTGCGCGGCGGAGCTGCCCGGGGCGCAACGCGGCGCGGCGTTCGCCGCGGCGTACGACACGGCGTCGTCCATCGCCGCGCCGGCGTCGCGGGTGCGCGCGCTCGTGCTGCTCGCCGAGGCGGCCGGCGGAGACGACGCGACGCGGTTCCTCGCCGAGGCGGCCGATGCGGCCGACTCCATGGAAGCGAGTGCGCGACTGCGCGCGGACGCGGTCGCCGCCGTGGCGGCCGCCCTGGCGGCGCACGGGGACGTGGCGCGGGCCCTCGGCCTCGCCGCGGAGATCGTCAACGAGCAGGCGCTGGCCACGGCGCTCGCCGGGGTCACCGAACACGCCGACGAGGGACACTGTGGCCGGATCCTCGCGCGGACCCGGGCCGTCGAGGGCCGCCGGCAGCGCGGGCGGGTCCTGACCGCGCTGGCGTGCCGGGTCGCGGCGCTCGGCGCCGAGCCGGTCACGCTGCACGAGTACTGGCGGGAGGCACTGCAGACCCTCGCGCTCGCCGAGCGCGAGGACTTCCTGCGGGAGGCGGTCAACCTGCTGCCGGTCGCCGAGAAGCTCGCCGGCCCCGAGGCCCTGCACGCCCTGGCCGGCACCAGCCGGCGGATCATGACGTGGTGGCCCTGACCGGACGGGTCAGCCCAGCGTGCCGGGGTCGCCGCCCACGCTGCGCCACAAAGCCAGCTCCTGCATGCGGCCGGCGAAGACCCGCTTGTCGGCGTCGGGCCAGGCGCCCACGTTGACCCCGTACGGCCACTCGACGCCCTGCACCCGGCCGAGGGGGCTGTACTCCGCCGCGCACCGCCGGTCGTCGATGGACAGGGTGCAGGTGTCGATGCCGTCGTAGGTGAAGACGATCCGTATCCACCGTCCCAGTGGGACGGCATCCGGCTCGCTCTGCACGCCGCCCCAGTCGATGCCGTCGTAGACCGTTCCGCCGAGGCTGCGGTCGGGATCGATGAACAGGGCGAACGCGAGGTACCCCTCGACGATCGTATGGCGGCCGCGGACCCGGTCCACCCAGACCGAGCTGGTCACCCGGATGCCACCGAGCCGGCGGAACTCGGGCGACGGGGGAACGACGATGCGGCTGCGGCGCCCGTCGAACCCCATCGCCGGCGCGCCGGGCGTCCGTCCGGCGACGGCCTCGATGTGGTACGGCTGCACCACCTGCCCGCGGGCCGACGTGTCGACCGGCTGGTGCTGGCCCTGACGCAGATCGAGGATGAGCTCCATTCGGGCCGCCTTCCGTCTGCGCCGGATTCTCCCACGACACCGCCGCCCGTCACGACAGTTTCAGCTGCGGGCGGTACAGCTCCAGCCAGGCGCTGAGATTCAGCACCCATTCGAGGTTGTTGCGCACCCGCGGCGGCACGCGGGACGGCGCGGTCTCCACCGCCTCGCCCAGCCACCGCCGGTCGACGACCTCGAAGACGCGGTGGTCGCGCTCGGCGACGAGCTCCTTGGCCTGGCGCTGGAGGGCCGCCACGTACATCGGCTCCTGGATGGCGGGGAAGGCGCTCTTGGCGCGGTGGAGCACCGACGCCGGCAGCATGTCGCGCACGGCCGAGCGCAGCAGGCTCTTCGGCCGGCCGTCGAAGGCCTTCCAGGCCCACGGTACGTTGTAGACGTACTCCACCAGCCGGTGGTCGCAGTACGGCACCCGCGCCTCCAGTCCGGTCGCCATGCTCAGCCGGTCCTTGCGGTCGAGCAGGACCCGCAGGTGCCGGGTCAGGTGGTGGTGGCCGGCCACCCGCATCCGGTGCTCCCCCGGAGTCTCGCCGTCGAGCGGTTCCACCTCGCGCACCGCCGCGGCGTACGCCTGCACCACGTGGTCCCACACGTCGACACGGGGCGCCAGATCCGGGGCGATCGCCTCGGGCAGCGGCCCGTACGTCCGGAAGAGGGACGTGATCCAGCCGAACATGCCGGTGCGCTGGACGGCCGGGTCGTGGAACCAGTGGTACCCGCCGAACAGCTCGTCGGCCGACTCACCGGACAGGGCGACGACCGAGTGCTCACGGACGGCCCGGAACAGCAGGTAGAGCGAGCGGTCGCGATCGCCGGAGCCCGGCGGGGTGTCGTAGGACCACACGGCCCGCCGGCGCAGGGACGGCTCGGCCAGCACGACGTCGTCGAGCACGAGGTCCCGGTGGTCGCAGCCCACGTGATCCACGACCTCGCGCACGTAGGGCTGGTCCGGGTCGGCCCTCTCGTCGTCCGGTACGAACGACTGGCTGTATCCGGCGAAGTCGACCGTGCAGGTGCGTACCCGCTCCCGTCCGGCCAGCTCGGCCGCGGCGAGCGCGGTCAGCGCGCCCGAGTCGATGCCCCCGGACAGCAGCACGCACACCGGCACGTCGGCGACGAGCTGCCGGCGCACGATGTCGTCGAGGAGGTGCCGGGTGTGCGCGATGGTGGCCGGCAGGTCGTCCCGGTGCGGCCGGGTGCCGAGGGTCCAGTAGGTCCGGGCGGTCAGCCCGGCGCGCGAGACCGTCACCACCGTGCCGGGCTCCACCTCCCGCAACCCCCGCCACGGTACGCCGGGCAGCGTCACGGTGTAGGCGAGCATCCGGTGCAGGCCCTCGATGTCCACCACCCGCTCGGCGCAGGGGTGGGCGAGGATCGCCTTCGGCTCGGACCCGAAGAGCAGGCCGTCCTCCGTGCGCTGGTAGTAGAGCGGCTTCACGCCCAGCCGGTCGCGGACCAGCGCCAGCCGCTCGTTGCGAGCGTCCCAGACCGCGAACGCGAAGATGCCGTTGAGCCGCCCGGCGAGCCCGGTGCCCCACTGGAGGTAGGCGCGCAGCACCACCTCGGTGTCGCTGGAGGTGCGGAACCGGTGCCCCCGTGCCCGCAGCTCCCCGCGCAGCTCGACGTAGTTGTAGACCTCGCCGCTGTAGGTGATCGTCACGGGGCCGTCCGGCGTCGGCGCGGTCATCGGTTGCCGCCCGCCCGGCAGGTCGACGACCGCGAGCCGGCGATGGCCCAGGGCCACGTGCCGGTCGCTCCACCGCCCCTCGTCGTCCGGTCCCCGCTCGCGCAGGGTCGCGAGCATCGCGCCGACGGCCGGCGAGTCGGTCAGGTCGCGCTCGAACGAGACCCAGCCCGTGATGCCGCACATGATCAGTCCTCCGCGCGTTCGTGGTGGCGTCCCGCGAAGTAGCGCGGCGCAGCGGGCCCGATCGCGCCCTGCCGGCCGCGCGCCACCCGCGACCGCAGGCCCGCGACGACCGCCGGGCGCAGGTCGCCGCGCTGCACCCAGGCCCGCTCGTCGGCGTGCCACATGCGGGCCAGCCACGAGGCGGTGCCGCGCAGGCCGGTCGGGCCGTACGACCCGCGCACGGCCCAGTCGTAGTTCTCGACCACGTAGGTACGGCCGTCGACCTGCGTCCCGCGGGGCACCTCCCGACCGGTCAGGTCGAGGTGCATGGCACGCACGACGTCGATGTCCCGGTCCGTGACGAACAGCCGGAAGCACGCGCAGACCCGCGGGTTCGCGTCGAGCAGACGGTAGGTGCCGGTGCGCGGGTCGTGGCGGAGGTCGATGCCGATCGGACCCGCGTACCGGATGTCGCGCAGGAACCGCTCCACGGCCCGGCGCAGCTCGCCGTTGGTCTCCGTCCGGGCGTACGCCGTCTCGCCGGCGAATGCGGGGCGGGATCGCAACTTGCGGCCGGTGAAGCTGACCAGTGGCGTGGAGGTCGCGTCGTAGTAGCCGTGGTAGAGCCAGTCGTCGCCCGCGAGGACCTCCTGCACGATCACCTCGTACGGCCCCGCCGAGCGGTCCTGGAGCGTCCGGCGCAACGCCTCCCGGTCCCGCGCGATCACCGTGCTGAACGTGCGCGTACCGTCCGGGCGCAGGCCCGCCACCGGGCGCTTGACCACCGCCGGCAGGCGCAGCCCCGCGACGTCGGCGTCGGCGGCCGGGCAGCACAGGGCCACGGCCGCGGGGACGCCCAGCCCCGCCCGTGCCGCGCTGTCGGCACAGCTCACCTTGCTCGCCAGCCGCCGGGCGAGGCCGGCGGGACACGGGGGCAGCAGCACCACGCCGGCCAGGTCGGCGGCGTGCTCGTTGCAGAGCATCGCCGCGACGTCGTCGGTGGGCACCACCACGCTCGGGCGGCCGAGGTGCGCGGCCATCCGGCGCAGGGCCGCCACGAACCGGTCCCCGGCCGCGTCGTCGCGCCCGGTGGGCCAGGCGAACCCGCCGGACAGCAGGGACGACGTCGCGGAGGCCGCGTGCCGGTGCTCGACCACGGCGTACGCGGCCACTCCGGCCCGGGCGAGGCTGCGCACGACGGCGAGCCCGCCGTGGTGCCAGGGATAGCTGCCGATCTTGCACACGAGGGCCGGGACATCGGTGGCGAGTCGGGGCTCGCGGCCGCGGGACATCACCACCCGCCCCGGTCGACGGGCTTCTCGAACAGGGCCACGGGGTAGCCGGACGGGCAACTGTGCGGCCGCCGCCCCACCTCGTGGTAGCCCGCCTCCGCGTAGTAGCGGCACAACCGGGCGTTGCCGGCGGCGCAGCTCAACCGGGCGAGCAGCCGGCCGGCCGCGGCGATGCGCCGCTCGGCCACCTCCAGCAGCACGCGCCCGGTGCCGGGCCGCGCGGCCGCGCGGTCGGTCATGAGCCGGTGCACGTACCCGGCGCAGGGAGGCTGCGGTCCCCAGTCGACAGGGTCCTTCCACCACAGCTCCCACGCCCCGACCAGCCGGCCGGACGGCAGGCGCAGGGCGAGCCACACCTCGCCGCGCCGGATACGCTCCCGGAAGTGGGCCTCGGTGAGCTCACCCGGGCGCCACTGCGCGATGCCGTGGGCGATCTGCCACCGGGCGGCGGCGTCGCGCATCGCGACGAGCCTCGACAGATCGGGCCCGTCCTCGGCGAGCCGGAAGGTCAGGGCCGGCTCGCCGGCGCGGTTCACCGCGGCGCTCCCGGGTCCGTCGCGCCGGCCAGCGCCGCGCGCCCCGGCCGCGGTTGCCAGGCCGGCCACATCGAGGCCACCATCTCCGGCAGCGTCCGGCGCGGCCGCCAGCCGAGCTCGCACCGGATGCGTGCGATGTCCGCCACGACCGCGGGCGGGTCGCCCGCGCGGCGCGGTCCCGTGCGGCACGGGACCGCCCTCCCGGTCACCGCCTCCACCGACCGGACCACCTCGTACACCGAGTGCCCGTTGCCGGTGCCGACGTTGAACACCGCCTGAGGCGCGGCACCCGCCCGCAGCCGGGCCATGGCCGCGAGGTGGGCCCGCGCCACGTCGTCCACGTGCACGTAGTCGCGGACCGCACTGCCGTCGGCCGTCGGGTAGTCGGTTCCCGTGACGGTGAACGGCCGCCGGGACACCACCGCGTCGAACAGCAGCGGGAACAGCCCGGTCGGGGTGGCGTCGGCGAGCGAGGCGTGGGCCGCGCCGCTGACGTTGAAGTAGCGCAGCGCCACCCAGGAGAGCCCGGTCCCGGTTCCGGCCGCGCGCAGGAGTTGCTCGCCGAGGAGCTTGCTGTGCCCGTACGGGTTGATCGGCGCCGTCCGGTCGCCCTCGTCCACCGGTCCGGGCGGCGGCGCACCGTAGACGGCCGCCGACGACGAGTAGACCAGCCGCCGGACACCGGCGTCGGACATCGCCTGGAGCACGGCGAGGAACCCGCCGACGTTCTCCTCGTAGTAGAGCTCCGGCCGGGACACCGACTCGGCCGGCGACTTGCGCGCGGCGAGATGGACGACGCCGGTGAGGGCGTGGCGGCGCAGCGCCCAGGCGACGGCCCGCCGGTCGCGCACCGTCGAGACGACCAGCGGGACGTCCCGCGGCAGCCGCCCGGCCCGGCCGCAGGACAGGTCGTCGAGTACGACCACGACGTGGCGGGCCGCCCGCAGCCGGCGCACGACGTGGGCACCGATGTAGCCGGCGCCACCGGTGACCAGCCACCTCATGGGTGTCCTCCGGCCGGGGCGAGGCCCGGGACCAGCCGGCGGCAGTTGCCCGCGTAGACGCCCTCGAGGACCCGGTGCGGCAGGTCGAGCGCGGACACCGGCCAGCGACCGGTCGGCGGCGGATCGGACGCCGAGTACGGGAAGGCCTCGTCGGCGGTCTCCAGGAACCGGAACGCGATCTCGTAGTCGCTGCGGCACGGCGGGATGCCGTCGGTGCCGAACAGCACGCGCGCCGGGTGGCGCAGGACGAGGCGGCGGGCGGCACGCGGCTGACGGCCGAGCTCGGCGATGCGCGCCGCGATGTCGATGTGGAAATTCGGGTACGTGCCGAGCATCCGGTCGACCCACCCCAGGTCCTCGGCATAGCACCCGGCGTGCACACCGACGAAGGTCGTCTGCGGGTACGTCGCCACGAGGGCTTCCAACGCGTCGATCAGCCGGGCGAAGCGCGGGAAACCCGGGCCGGCGAACGACCAGTCCGGGTGCGCCAGCAGTTCCTCCAGCCGCTCGTTGTGCCGGTTCACGGGATCGAAGAACGCCACCGGGTCCGCGGTGTGGATCGCGACCGGAACGCCCAGCTCCCCCGCCGCGCGCCAGAGCGGGTCGAGCCGCGGATCGTCGGGCAGCACGAGCGCGCCGTCGGCGTCGCGGACCCGCAGCCCGAGGTCCTTCCACACCTTGAGGCCGCGCGCGCCGGCCGCCACGGACCGGCAGAGGCTGGCGGCGAGCCGCTCGCCGCCCCCGGCGCCGGCGAGCGCGGTCCAGTCGACGTGGCAGAAGGTGGCGAAGCGCTCGGGGTGCCGGCGGTCGTACCGGTCGAGGTTCGCCTCCAGTTCGTCGCCCCACCGGCCGTCCAGATTGACCGCCGCGGCCACGTTGCACTCGTCCATGAGCGCGAGGAACGCGGAGGTGTCGGGAACCGCCCACCTGCCGCCGGTCAGCCACCGCCCGAGGTGGGTGTGCGAGTCGACCGCGGCGAACCGGGCGCGCGGCCTCGGCGACTCCGCGGTGCGCAGGCACGAACGCGGGATGTACTCCCGCAGCGGCAGGTCGGCGAGGTCGCCGGGCTCGGGTCCGTCCACCTCGATCAACCGCCCGTGGCCGCGGCGTACACCTCGCCGAGCCGGGTGCACATGCGCTCGGCCGACAGTTCCCCGGCGGCGTGCGCGCGGGCCGAGCGGGCCAGGGATTGCCGCAGGGCCGGATCGGCCAGCACCCGGACCGCGGCCGCGGCGAGCAGGTGGGGCCGGCGGCGCGGCGCGAGCGCGCCGTGCCGCCCGTGGCCGAGCAGCGCCGGTACGCCGCCGACGGCGGTCGCGACCACCGGCACGCCGGCCGCCATCGCCTCGATCACGGCGAGCGGCGTGCCCTCGGTGTCGGACGTGTGCAGCAACAGATCCAGGGCGGCGTACACCCCGGCGGTGTCGGCGACGTGGCCGAGCAGCACGACGCGGTCGCCGAGGCGGCGCTCCCGGACGATCCTGCGGATCTCGTCCCGGCGGGGACCGTCGCCGGCGATCACCAGGACCGCGTCCGGGAAGTGGCGGATGATGCCTTCGCCGGCGGTCAGGAAGACGTCGTGGCGCTTCTCCGGGGCCAGCCGGCCGACGATGCCGACCACGGGGAACCGGTCGCCGAGTCCCAGCCGGGCGCGGGCCAGCGCACGCCGCCGGGCGGTGACCGGCGGCGGCACCTCGATCCCGTTGACGACGACGTCGACCGGCCGGCCGGCGCCCCTCGCCAGGCGCGCGACCTGCCGCGGGCTGCAGGCGACCACCCGGTCGGCGAAGCGGTGGAGGAACAGCTCGGCCGGCCCCAGCATGCGGCGCGCCACCAGCGTCTCGACGAACCCGTGGTTGGTGTGGACGAGCGCGGCGCACCGCCAGCGGGCACCCGGCGGCAGACGGAGCACGCAGGCGAGCAGCAGGGCGGACGATCCGTGGGTGTGCAGCACGTGCGTCGCGGCCGGATCCGGCCCTGCGCGCCACAGGACCAGCAGCGCGCGGAGCCAGGCCCGCAGCCCCCGCCCCGGCACGACCGTCACGGCCCCGCCCTCGGCGCCGCCCAGGGGCGGGCCGGACGCGGCGGGACCCGCCGCCACCACGGTGGCCCGGGTCAGCGGCAAGGCATTCTGCGCGCGGGCGAGCGCCGCCACCACCACTTCACGGCCGCTCACCTGGGCACCGGTCACCAGGACGTGGCGAATGAGCAGGTGATCGCCGCGCCGGCCGGCGCAGGCACGCTCCGGCGGTCGCCGACTTCCGGGCTCGCGCATTCCGCCCCCTCCACCGTGGACGCGGTTGCCATTCTCACCCGGGAGGACTCATCGATCTTTGCGAATCTTGTAATCGGCAGGTCGGATATCCGTCACCGATCCGGCGGGCACCCGGACACGGTCGTGCGGCCGAGGACGGTCCCCGGCCGCACGACCGCAGGGTCGGTGCGCTACTGCTGCTCAGGAGCCGGACACGAGCCGGGTCCGGGCCATGTCCCAGTTGCCGCGCCCGGAGTCCCACACCGTACGGCTGGTCGGCTTGCCGGTCACGTCGTCGAACACGAACAGCTTCGCGTGCGCGTCGCCGTAGTCGTAGAAGGCGCCGATCTCGCCCTGGCCGTCACCGTCGAAGTCACCGGCGACGTACGACGCCCGGCCCGATTCCCAGTTGCCCTTCTGCGAGTCCCACGTCCACCGGGCGGTGGCGGTGCCCGCCACGTCGTCGTAGACGAACAGCTTGGTGTGCGCGTTGCCGTAGTCGTAGAACGCGCCGATCTCCGC
>NZ_BMQY01000007.1:263711-358185 GCF_014648355.1 Couchioplanes azureus | reverse complement strand
GAGTGCACAACGGGCGCACGACGGTTGCAGTCAGGTTCGCGCCGGCGGAATCCTCAAGTCGGTGAAAGCTGCCCGTACGGACTGCTCTGCGACCGTCCGTACCTGTTCCTCGGTCAGTCCCGTGGCGAGACGGGCCAAGGCGTACTCATGGGACAGGGTGGTGTCACTGACCCGGGGGTTGTCGGTGTTGAGCGTGACCGGAACGCCGGCCGCCAGCAGGGCGTGGATCTGGTGCTGCCGGTACCCGGGTGCCGCACCGGTCTGGGTGTTGCTGGTGAGGGCGACCTCGAGGGTGACCCCGGCCTGCGCGAGCTCGGCCATCAGCGCGGGGTCCTCCGCCGCGCGCACGCCGTGACCGATGCGCTCGGCCCCCAGCTCGCGCACCGCGGCGCGGACGCTCGCCGGTCCCGCGGCCTCCCCGGCGTGCACGGTGACGTGCAGGCCGGCGTCGCGCACCGCCTGGAACGCCGGGCGGAACAGCTCCGCGGCGTACCCGGCCTCGTTGCCGGCCAGGTCCACCCCGCAGAACATCTCCCGGCGGGTCAGGAACGCCGACACCTGCGCGACGGCCGCCTCGGGGCCCAGGTCGCGCAGGATGGTGGCGATCAGCCCGACCTTCAGCCCGGTGACCTGCGAGCCGGCCGCGACGCCCTCGGCCACCGCGTCGGCGACCGCCTCGGGCGCCAGGCCGGTCTGCTGGCGGATGAAGTACGGGCTGAACCGGAACTCCACGTAGTCGAGCCCGTCGTCGAACGCGTCCTCGACGGCCTCCCGCGCCACCCGCCGCCAGTCGGCGAGCCCGGCGATCACCCCGATCCGGTCGTCCACCTTCGCGAGGTACGGCAGCAGCCCGCCCATCGCGCCCTGCGCCACCAGCTCGTCGCGGGGCCGGGCCACGCGCGCGAACGGGTGCCCGTCACGCCGCGCGATGTCCAGGAACGTGCTGGAGCGGATCGAACCCTCCAGGTGCCGGTGCAGGTCGATCAGGGGCAGCATCGCCCGTCCTCCCCGGTTCCTGGGTGCAGAACGGTGGTTTCCGTCCGTGTCGCCTCTCACCAGTCGATCTTGTCAGGCCGGCGGGCCGGCGGGCCGATGGGTCGGAAGGCCGCGACCGATCGACGGCCCTCCTGATCACCTCGACCGGAAATGGATCATGCTCACCACCGCACTGCTCGGCTGGCTCGGCGCCGCACTGTCCATGACCCTCCCCTGGCCCCAGGTCTGGCGCTCCTGCGTCCAGCGCCGCACCGGCGGCCTCAACGCGACGAGCTGCTGGATGGGTGCGGCGATGCCGGCCGGCTGGATCTCCTACGGCCTGCTGACCGGCGAGACCGTGCAGGTCGTGACCAACACGGTGACCGGCACCGCCGGGCTCGCCGTCCTCGTCGTCGTCCTGGCTCGCCACGGCGAGCTGCGCCGCGGCCGCACGCTGGTGCTCAGCGCGGCCGGCGCGGCGGGCGTCCTGGCCACCGCGCTGGGCTGCGCCGCGGTCGCGCTCCTCACCGACGCCACCGGCGCCCGGCTCGCGGTGCTCCTCGGCGGGGTGCTGACCGTGGCCGCCGTGCTGTCCTCCATCCCGCAGCCGTTGTCGCTGCTGCGCGACCGTACACAGGACGTCAGCGGCCTGTCCCCGCTGCGCTGGCGGCTGGCCGCGCTCACCTGCGCCTGCTGGATGACCTACGGTCTGGCCGCCGCCCAGCCGGCCGTCTGGCTGTCGGCCTCGGCGGGCCTGGCCGGCGCGCTGACCGTCTGCTGGGTGCTGCTGACGGCCGGCCGCCCGGTCCCGGCCGCCGGCGGCGTGGCGCCGGTCGCCCGGGCGGCCCGGGGCGTGGCGCCGGTCGCCCAGGCGGTCCAGGGTCTGGCGCCCGTCGCCCGCGCGGCCCGGGGCGTGGCGCCGGTCGCCCAGGCGGTCCAGGGTCTGGCGCCCGTCGCCCGCGCGGCCCGCGGTGTGGCGCCGGTCGGGCGAGCGGCCCGGGGCACGGCCCGCGTCGTGCGTCCCGCCACCGGTACGGCCGTCACCGCGGTGCTCGCGCGGACCGCTCCGGCGGCGCCCGCCCGTCCGGCGCCGGCCCGTGCCGTACGCCCGGCGGCGGCCGTGGCGCGCTCGGCCCGCCCGGTCAGCGGTCCGGGCCGTCCCGGGTTCGCCCGGGCCGGGCGGCCCGTCCCGGAGCGGGTCGCGGGGCGCGCGGCCGTCCGGGCCGCGCTCGGCTGAGGCGGCCGGAGCCGAAAGGTGCACCGGCGGGCGGTACTTCCGGACCGAAGGCATAACGTGCAGGAAGCTTCATGTCCGCCGCACTGGTAATCTTGCCGCGTTTTTCGCTCATCGAGGAGAAGACGTGCGCCGGAACCTGGTGGCCCTTGCGACGGCCGCGCTGCTGACCATGAGTGGACTCACCGCCTGCACCGACGACGGCGAGACCAAGGCCGGGGTCAAGCTGCGCGGCGGCGACGGCACGGGCAAGGTGGGCGTGATCCTGCCCGACACGACCACCTCCCAGCGCTGGGGCACCGACGACCCGAAGCTGCTCAAGGCCGCCTTCGACGCGGCCAACGTGCCGGTCGAGATCGAGAACGCCCGGGGCGACGCGGCCAACTTCCAGCGCATCGGCGACCGCATGATCGCCGAGGGCGCCACCGTGCTGATCATCGCCAACCTCACCCCGGCCAGCGGCAGGTACGTGCTCGACAAGGCGCGCGCGGCCGGCGTGAAGACGATCGACTACGACCGGCTCACCCTCAACGGCGGCGCCAGCTACTACGTGAGCTTCGACAACGAGAAGGTCGGCCAGCTGCAGGGCGAGGGTCTGATCCGGTGCCTGAACGCCGGCGGCAAGCGGGAACGGACGCCCCGCATCGCGTACCTCAACGGCGCGCCGGAGGACAACAACGCCACCCTGTTCAAGGTCGGCTACGACTCGGTGCTGCAGCCGAAGTTCGACGACGGCAGCTACCTCAAGGGCCCGGACCAGCCCGTCGACCGGTGGGACAACGAGGTCGGCCGGACCATCTTCATCGAGATGCTCAACCGGTACGACAACAAGATCGACGGCGTGCTGGCGGCCAACGACGGGCTGGGCGGCGAGGCGATCAAGGTGCTGCGCCAGCGCGGCATGAACGGCACGGTGCCGGTGACCGGGCAGGACGCCACCGTGCAGGGCCTGCAGAACATCCTCGCCGGCGACCAGTGCATGACGGTCTACAAGCCGATCAAGAAGGAGGCGGACGCGGCGGCGAAGCTCGCGATCGACCTCTTCAAGGGCCAGCCCACGGCGGTGAAGGACCAGGTCAAGGACCCGGTGTCGGGCGCCTCGGTCCCGGCGGTGCTGAGCGAGCCGAAGGCCATCTTCAAGGAGAACGTGGGCGACGTCATCAAGGACGGCTTCGTCACCAGGAAGACGGTGTGCGCCGGCCGCTTCGCCAAGCTGTGCGAGGAGAACGACATCCCGTGACGCCGCACGTCACCAGGTGACCCGTCCCGGGTAGGTGACGTCGGCGAGGCGGTTCTGACCGGCCACGTTGGGATGGAAGTAGTCCGCCTTGCTGACCAGGTCCAGCGAGAACCGCACCCCGTGCGCGGCACCGCCGTCCCAGCGGCAGTGCCGGCCGTACGCCTCGCAGGCCTGGGCGAGCTGGTCGTTGTAGGCGTCGATCCGCGCGTCCACCCGGCGCCGGCGCTCGTCGTCGGCCGGCGCCGTCGAGGTGGCGTTCGCCAGCATGGCCGGGCAGACGCCGCGGCGCCAGGCCTGGACCGCGTCGGGGTCGTCGTGGCCCAGCTCCCACAGCCGGTACACGTCCGGGATGCTCGCCACGAGGATCCTCGCCTCCGGCAGGCCCCGCTTCAGCCTCCCCAGGGCCTTGTCGAGGTGCGACCGGAAGGTCCCTACCGGGGTCATGTCGTCCACGCCGCCGGTGCAGACGTCGTTGGCGCCGATCAGGATCGTCACGTACGCCGGCCCGGCGTCGACCGCGGAGGCGGCCTGAGCGCCGAGGTCCGCCATCCGGGCGCCGGGGACGGCGAAGTTGCGGGCCCGACCCTTGACGGCGGGGTTCGCCGCCTGCAACCGCCGGTAGTGGCTGTCCACGGCCTCCGCCGCCCCGGTGGACCAGGAGTTGCGGCTGCAGGCGACGTACACGGCGCAGGTCGCGACGCCCGCCGTGATGGAGTCGCCCAGCGCTGCCATCGACGGCCGGGCGGCCCCGGGCTTGCCGGTGGGCGCGGGACCGGCGTCCGCCCCCGCCTCGCAGGCCAGCGCGAACATGCCGAGCAGGGCCAGGACGACGACGTGCCGGGGGTACCGCACCGGACCTCCTCATGATCACAAAGGGTGAGGACAACTGCACTCTAGGCCATCATTTCCGGGACGGCCCTGTCCCAGCCGCCGGCGGCGGCGGCAAAAGCTCAGACCGCGGTCGCCGAATCCGATCTTCCGGGGGTGATGAGCGGCTGGATACCCACCGGAGGCGGCCTGCGGGACGAGGACTGGGCACGCCGGCACCGGCTCCTCACGGCGTTGCTCGCCGCCTGCGTGCTCGCGCTCACCGGCTTCGGGGCGCTGGGCACCGGCCTCGACCAGTCCTGGCTGATCAGCGTCCTGCTGATCCTGCCCTGCGTCGTCGCGGCCGTCGTCCTGCCACCGCGGCGGCTGCCCTCGATCTTCGTGGCGCTCGGGTTCACCATCGCCTGTGGCGGGTTCGTGGCGATGACCGAGGGGCTCACCGAGTCGCACTTCACCTTCTTCATCGCCGTTGCCGCGCTGGCCCTGTACCGCGACTGGGCCCCGTTCGGCGTCTTCCTGATCTTCACCACGCTGCACCACGCGGTGTTCGGCGCGGTCGTCAGCCACCGTACGTACGACCACGACAGCGCGTACGCCCACCCGTTGCTCTGGGCCGTCCTGCACGGCGTGGCGGTGCTGTTCGCCGCGGCGTTCCAGGTCGTCGCCTGGCGGCTCACCGAGGCCGAGGAGCGCCGCGCCCAGGAGAGCCTGGACGACAGCCAGGCGCAGCTCAGCCTCGCGTTCGACGAGACGCCGACGCCCATGGCGATGCTCGCGCCGGACGGGCGGCTGCTGCGCACCAACGCGGCGTACCGGAAATGGCTGAGCCTGCCCGACGACCCGGCCGGGCTCGCGGTGCCCGATCTGCCGCTGCGGGCCGTCGACGGTGACAACCTCACGCTGTTCGCGCAGCTGACCGAGGCGATCGAGCCGGTCGTCGTCACCCGGCAGTTCCGGCGCGCCACCGACGGCGCGCTCAGCTGGGTGGAGATCCACAGCACTGCCCTGCGTGACCCGCAGGGGCGGCTGCGGCTGCTGTTCGTGCACTGCATCGACGTCACCCGCGCCCGCGAGCACGAGGCGGAGCTGCGCCACCAGGTGCGCCACGACTCGCTGACCGGCGTGCTGTCGCGTTCGGCGTTCGAGCACGACCTGGCGGCGCTGCTCGCCGAGCGCCCCGAGCCGGTCTGCGTGCTCTACCTCGACGTCGACCGGTTCAAGTCGATCAACGACGGCGCCGGGCACACCTGCGGCGACGAGGTGCTGCGCGCCCTCGCCGCCCGGATCGCACGGTGCGTGCCCGGCGACGCCCTGGTGGCGCGGATCGGCGGCGACGAGTTCGTGGTCGCCCTGCCCGCGCCGCTCGACACCGGGATCCGGATCGGCCAGGCGGTCCTGGCCGCCGTCGCCGAGCCGCTCACCGTCGCCGACGGGCGTCTGCAGCTGGCCGCCAGCGTCGGCCTGGCCGTCGCCGCGGGCGCCGGGCAGGCCGAGCAGGGCGTCCTGGCCGCCGACACCGCCATGTACGCGGCCAAGCGCGCCGGCGGCAACCGCCTCGAGGTCTTCAACGACCGGATGCGCGTCAGCGTCCAGGACCGCATCCTCGCCGAGGCCCGGCTCCGGCAGGCGCTCGACGGCGACCGCGACGCCACCCTGCCGGTGTGGTTCCAGCCCATCGTCTCCGCCGCCGACGGACGGATCCTGGGCGCCGAGGCGCTGGTGCGGATGTGCACCCCGGACGGCGAGATCCTGGCACCCGGGCACTTCATCGCCGCCGCCGAGGAGACCGGCCTGGTCGTGCCGCTCGGCGAGCACGTGCTGATCTCCGCGCTGCGGCACCTGCTGCTGTGGCAGGACGAGCTCGGGTACGTGTCGGTCAACGTGAGCCCCCGGCAGCTCTCCGAGCCCGGCTTCGTGCCGATGCTCGCCGGGCTGCTGGCCCGCGTGCCGGCGCTGGCGCCGCACCGGCTGGTCCTCGAGATCACCGAGACCGCGCTGCTGGGCACCTCGGTCGACCTGCAGGAGAGGCTGAGCGCGGTCAAGGCCCTGGGCGTACGGATCGCCCTGGACGACTTCGGCACCGGCTACAGCTCACTGACCTGGCTGCAGTCGGTCCCGGCGGACGTGGTGAAGCTGGACCGCTCGTTCGTCGCGGGCCTGGCCGGCGACGTCCGCAAGTCCTCGATCATCTCGGCGGTGCTGTGGCTGGCCCGCTCGC
Organism: Couchioplanes azureus; assembly: GCF_014648355.1. Taxonomy (GTDB): domain Bacteria; phylum Actinomycetota; class Actinomycetes; order Mycobacteriales; family Micromonosporaceae; genus Actinoplanes; species Actinoplanes azureus. The sequence goes on along the minus strand of NZ_BMQY01000007.1, from coordinate 351,690 downwards.
TGGGCATGACGGCGGTCGCCGAGGGCGTCGAGGCGGAGGCGGACCGGCAGGCGCTGCGGCACGCCGACTGCCCGGCGATCCAGGGCTACCTGTTCAGCAGGCCGCTGCCCGCCCCGGAGTTCGACGCGATGCTGCGCCGCAGGACCGTCCTGGCCGCTGTCTGAACCCCGTCGCGGCCGTTGCCCCGGGCCGGGGCCGGCGGTTGTGTCCTTCATGGCCGTTCTCGTGACCCCTGCGCAGCGCCGGGCCGCCGCGACCACCGCACCGCGGCCCCGCCACCGGATCGAGGCGCTCGACGGGCTGCGGCTCGTCGCCGCGCTGATGGTCGTCGGCTATCACTTCGTCGCGTACGACCGGGGCACCGAGCCGCCGTGGGGCGCCGCCGCGGACCGGGTGTTCCCGTGGCTGTACCTGCCGGCGTCCTACGGCTGGCTCGGGGTCCAGCTGTTCTTCGTGATCAGCGGCTTCGTGATCTGCCTCAGCGCCTGGGACCGGACGCCGGGCGAGTTCCTGCGCTCGCGGGTGGTCCGGCTGTACCCGGCGTACTGGGTGGCGGCACTGCTCACCTTCGCGGTGCTGAGCCTGTGGCCGCTCGTGCGCGCGCCGGTCGGCGCCGGTGACCTGCTGGTCAACCTGACGATGCTGCAGGAGCCCCTGGGCGTCCGGTCGGTCGACGCGGTGTACTGGACGCTGTGGGTGGAGGCCCGCTTCTACCTGCTGTTCGCGCTGCTGGTCTGGCGCGGGCTGAGCGTGCGCACCGCGACGCTCTTCGGCTACGGCTGGCTGGTCGCGGCCGCCCTGGCCGACCAGATGGAGGTCCGCGCGCTGAACGTGCTGGTCATGCCGGAGCACGCGCCGTACTTCGTCGCGGGGATCGCGCTGTACCTCGTGCACCGCTGCGGCGGCCACGCGGCGCTGTGGGCGCTCGCCGGGGCCGCCTTCCTCCTGGCCCAGCACCAGGTCGCGGAGCAGCTGCGCCACGTGGCCCGCGACGTGCTCGGGCGGCCGCTGCCGGTCCTGCCGGCGCTGGCGGTGGTCGCCGCCATCTTCGCGGTCACGGCGCTCGCGGCGACGGGACGGCTCTCCCGCCTGCGGGGACGGTGGCTCACCGTGGCGGGCGCGCTGACGTACCCGCTGTACCTGCTGCACGAATACATCGGCTGGACGCTCATCGCGGCGCTGCGCCCGTTCCTGCCGCGCTACGCGACCCTGGCGGCGGTGGTCGCCCTCGTGACGTTCGCCGCCTGGCTCCTGCACCGGTACGCCGAACGCCCGGCGGCCCGGCTGCTGCGCCGGCACCTCGCCCGGCCGCTGCCACGCTGAGGACTCAGCGGGCCCCGGCCGCCGCACCGGCGGTGGGCAGCAGCGCGCGCATGGCGTCGTTCTCGGCGGACTGCTCGTTGATGACGTGCTTGGCCAGGCCGTGGATGTAGACGTTGCGGCCACCGCCGTCGAGCAGCGCCCGGGACGCCGTGATGGCCCCGGTGTGGTGCTCGATCATGAGGCGCAGGAACATCGGCGCGGCCTGCTCGCCGGCCGCGGCGTCCAGCCCGCGCAGCTGCGCCTCGGAGAGCATGCCGTGCGTGCCGGGGGCGGCGCCGTGCCGGTGCGCCCGGGCCGGCGGGTGACCCCACGCGGTCAGCCAGGCGTTCGTCTCGTCGATCTCGCGCTGCTGGTCGTGCGCGATGAAGTCGGCGATCAGCCGTACCCGCTCCGGCACGCCGGGCTTGGCGACCAGCGCGCGGCTCATGCGGACCGCCTGCTCGTGGTGGACGACCATCATCAGCGCGTAGTTCACGTCCGCACCCGTCGGCGGGGCGACCGACGTCGCGGCGACCGGGCGGGCCGCGACCGGCGCCGGGCGGCCCGCGTCCGGCTCGGCGCCGCCGGACACGGTGAACGCCAGCACGGCCAGGGCGGTGGCCGCCAGCACGAGAGCGGCGGCGAGGCGGCGTGGAGCCACGCGGGTTTCCTCCTGCGGGGTACGGCCCGGCCCGGTCGCGGTGACCGGGCCGGGCCGGGTGATCAGTTGGGGTTCTGCCCGTTGACGGTGCCGCGGGCGTCCGGGGTGAGCGGGTTCATCTCGGTGAAGTCCCGCGGGACCAGGTCGAAGCCCTGCCAGTGCAGCGGCATCGGGCTCTGGTCCTCGTCCCGGGGGACGTGGTGGAAGCCCACCCGCACCCACATCACGGGGTCCTTGAGGTTCTGCTTGTCCCGGGCGAAGTCCAGAATGGTCTTCTTGGTGGCGCACTGCGGGTCGTTGTTGCCGGTGGCGTACTTCTCGCAGGCGTTGTTCTCGGTGAACGTGACGTCGGGCGTGGTCTCGGGGTGCGCCTCGTACCGGTCGTCGGCGCCGGTCACCAGCTCGTACGAGCGCGCGTGGCCGTCCTTGTTCTTGCTGGTCGGGCTGACCAGCCGCCACCAGCGACGGTTCACCTTGCTGAAGCTGCCCTCCTTGGCGATCGCCGTCTTCGTGGTCTTCAGTTTCGCCGTCCTCGAGCCCCGGCCGTCGAGCTTGGTGTCGTACTGCTCGACCTTCTCGCCGCCCTTGCCGTCGATGTTCATGTCCACCCGCCAGAAGGCGCTGTGGTAGTGCATCGCCGAGAAGTCACGGGCGCCCTTGCCGATCGGCCACCCCTGGTCGGCGTTGACGTAGTCGCTGGGCGACAGGTCGCCGGTGGCGCCCAGGCGGGCCGAGATCTGGCCGTCGTCGTGCAGGCGGTACTCGGTCATGTACTCGTACCAGCCGACCTTGGCGACCGTGCGCAGCACCAGGTCGTGGCCCTGCTTCGAGTACGTCTTCTCCTGACCGTTCTCGTAGTCGTTCAGCCGGTAGGCCAGACCGCTGGCCTCCGCGCTGACGCACAGCACCTTGCGCCGCTGCGGTTCGGCGCCGCCGTCGAAGCCCTCGCGGGCCGAGCCGCCCTTGCAGTCGTCGCCGGCGAGGGTCCGCAGGTATCCGCCGCCGAACCCGTACTCGGTGATGTCGTTGTACTCGGTCTCGCCCGAGTCGTACGGCACGTTGAGCTGCGCGAGCCGGATCGAGTCGAGCACCTGCACCGGCTGCGGGTAGCGCTTGGAGGAGACGAAGGCCTTCTCCAGGACCAGCCCGGCCTGCGCCTCGATCCGCCAGCAGAGCTGCCAGGTGGTGCCGTTCGGCAGGGTCTCCTTGACCATCGAGGACGCCGCGCACGGCGCGGGCGGCGGGGGCGCCTTCGCGGCCGCGGGCGTCGCCGCGAGGCCCAGCGAGGCGATGGTCACCAGCGCGGCGGCGCCGGCTGTCGTTCGGAACATCATGCTGACCGGTTCCCCGTCTACGCCAGGCGGGCGACCGTGCGCCCGGAGAGATCGATGATGAGGTGGTTCACGTCGATGAAGAGCCCGTCCTTGGTCTCCACGACGAGCTGCAGGCACCGGTTCTGGCCGCACTGCTTGTTGCGGGAGTCGGCGGGCTTCGCCTTGTAGACGTGCGCGGTGACGGTGACGTCGTCCTTGCCCGCGAACTGCTTGCCGGTGGCCTTCTGGTAGGCGCTCTTCAGGTCGGCCGCGAGCGGGTTCGCCAGCAGCAGGTCCAGGCCGGTGGCGGCCTCGCGCTTCGAGGCCGGCGGCTGCACGCCGGCGGCCGAGTAGGAGCCGGCCAGCTTGCCGCTGGCCAGGTCGACGACCTGCTTGATCACCTTCTCGGCCTTGTAGTCGTAGTAGTACAGCTCGGCCCGGCGTGCGGTGCCCTCGGCGACGATGGTCGCCGAGAGGTACTCGGGCCCCTTGGCACCGGTCACGTCCTCGGCGGCCGCGGCCAGCTGGGGCGTCACCGCCACCTTGCGGGCCTTGTCCACCTCCCCGGCGGTCAGCGCGTCACTGCCGATGCCCGTCGCGGGCACCGGGCCCGGGTTCGGGTCGGTCACTGCGGGCTGCTCCCCCGCCACGGTCGGCGGCGTGGGCGCCGGCGCGGCGTTCGCCTGCCACGCGGCCACCCCGAAGGCGGTCACCGCGGTCACCGTCGCGATGCCCGCTCCCCAGGTCCATTGTCGATAACGCCCCACTGTCGGATTCCTCCCCCTCGTCAGCGGTTCGCGGAGAGAATGCCGGTCGCCGCGTAAGGATGAGGTGAGCCTGATGATCATGGATGTCTAAACACGGAGTGCCGTTGATCACACTCTCCGCATCCATGACCTCTGTGGAGTTCGGACTCGACACGTTCGGTGACGTCCCCGCCGATCCCGGGCGGCGGGACACGGCCGTGCGGCCGGGTGATCGGCGACGTGATCGTGCAGGCCGTGCCGGCCGACGAGGCCACCCTGGACGCGTCCGGCATCGGCGAGGACCGCCGCGACGACTACACCGGGTCAGCGCCTGGGATCGTCCCGGCGGCGATCGCCGGCATCGCCGAGGGAGCCCGGCACGTCGGCTCCCCCGGCCGGCGTCACTCGACGGGGAACGAGTTGAGCGTCAGGTCGTAGTCCTGCGTGCTGCCGGAGCTCTTCACGACGCACGCGTGGTACAGCAGATTGCCCTCGGGCGGGACCGTGTGGTCCACGAAACGGGCGCTCGTCTGGAAGACGCGGGTCGGAGCGCTCTGCGACGAACCCGAGAACACCTGCCAGGTGAGGTTCGACGAGCCGTTGGTGAAGCCGGAGATCTGGACCCCGGGCGTGCCGCCGGTGGGGTCGGCGGTCGGTGACAGCGGGCCGACGCACACGGTGCCGCCCCGGGCGATCGTGCCGAAGGAGTGGTGCGAGATCAGCGTGGCGTCCAGCCGCGCGGACGCCGGAGCCACGCTGCCGGTCAGGGCGCCGGCGGCGACGGTCAGGACGGCCGTCGACCACGCCAGCACCCGGCGGCTCTTCGCCGGTCGGTTCATGGTGGTGCCTCCCATGCCTTCCACACAGGTGTCGGAAACATCCGGTGGCAGCCTCCCAGAACCCGGAACATGATCGGAGCTGGGTGGGAAGGGCGGGAATTGTCGCCATCCGTCCAATCCGGCGGCGGGCCCGGCCGCCGCGGGCGCCGTGCCGTCAGGCGAGGCGACGCGTCGCGTCGCCCCAGACGGCCAGCTCGCCGCGGGCCAGGCACACCATCAGGACGCCGGCGGGCCCGGTGACGGCCCAGGACTCGACGTCGTCGTCGGCCGGGACCGACAGCCACGACCCGCTGGCGAAGGTGAGCCGAAGCTCGCCGGCGTCGCTCGCGCGCGCCGCCCGGACCACGTCGCCGAGCAGCGTCGCGAGCACGTCGCAGCGCTGCTCACCCGGCTCGACGTCCACCCGGCCGCCCGCCCCGTGGAGCTGGGCGGCGGTCTCGATCCACACCTGGCCGCCGCCGCTGAAGCTCAGCACGAGGGCGTCACCGAGCCGCAGATACTCCAGCTTCCGCCCGACCAGGAGGTCGATCGACCGTGCCTGCTGCCGACGCTCGGTGGCGTCCCTCTCCGCGACCATGACTGGCACCATGAAGACCTCGATCGGCTCGCCGGGACAACGACTGGCAGGACCGTAGCCCGGCCAGTCATAAGGGAGCCTTAAAGGCGGCCGAGGTGTTCGTGAACCGGCGTCCCCGCGAAGCCCGTGGCGTCAGGACTCGCCCAGGCGCGGCGTGACCGGGCGGATGGGAACCGGGGCGCCCGGTCCACCGCCGGGCCGGGCGCGGTATTCCGCAACCCCCACGCACGTGAACAGCAGCGCCGCCAGGTCGTCCGGTTCGCCCAGCAGGTCCGGCACGTCCGAGTCGAGGAAGGTCATGCCGGAGGCACTGGCGCCCAGGGCGTACGCGGCCAGGTGCAGCCTTCCCTCCACCAGGCCCGCCGCCAGCTGGGCGTCGCGGTAGCCCCGGTCGTCGAGCCCGGCGAGCGGCGTGGCCGCGATCACCACGTACGCCGCGTCGGCGGCCAGTCCCTGGTCCAGGCAGACCCGCAGCAGCTCGCCGCGCAGCGCCGCGGCCCGCGTCGGCCGCTGCAGGTCCGGCCACCGGTACAGCCCCGGAGTCACGCCGTCCACGCCGTGCACGGCCACCCAGTGCGGCACCCGTACCCCGCGCAGCGCCGCGGCCAGGGGCCACCGCAGCAGCTCGGGCGGCAGCGTCCGGGAGCGGTCCATCCGCCGCTGTGAGCCCCGGCGGCGGACGACCTCGTCGAGCGAGGCGGACGGCGGCACGTCGGGCAGCGCCGCGGCCTCCGGCCAGGGCCCGCCCAGGACGTCGCGCTCGCCGCTGCGCTGCGCCTGCGTGCAGAGCGGCAGCTCCACCCGGGGCAGCTCGCCCGGGACCGCCGGGCCGGCCGGTCCGATCGCCGGCTCGCCGTCGCCGAGCGAGAGCAGCGCCAGCGGGTACTCGTGCACACCGTCCGCGCCCACCAACCTGCGCACCGTCGCGTCCGGGAACAGCGAACGCAGCCGCGGCGCGAGACCGGCACTGCCGGCCGCGGCCTCCAGCTGGGCCAGCAGCGTCCCGGCATCCCAGTACAGATGCCGCCAGCCGCGCTCGGCGTAGCGCCAGCCCGTGCGCCAGGGCACCCCCGTCACGATCAGGGTGGTCACCGTGCCGGCGGCGGCGGACGCGATCCGCACGAGGGCGTGCCGCTCGGCGTCGTACCAGTACACCGCGTCCGGGACCCCGGTCACGCCGCGGGCGCTCACGTAGACCTCCAGCGGGAACCGGGCGCCGGCCGAGCCGGAGGCCCGGTAGAGCGTCCGGCGGCCGTCGCGCTCGCCGGTGCGCACGACGCCGGCACCGAGGAAGAGCACGCGGCCCAGCTGCGCGGCGTCCAGCGGCCGGGCCGGGGCGGCCACCCCGGCGAGCACCGCCGTGGCGCTCACCTGAGGATCGGGCAGCTCGCGGGGCAGCTCCAGCACCTCGAGCCCGTCCGGGTACGCCTTCATCGGCGGCGGCAGCGTGGCGCGGTCGTTCGGGATCAGGTCGTGGCGCACCCGCGGATCGTCCACCGGGACGTCCCACTCGCGGTCCGGCACGTACGACGTGAGCCGGTGCAGCAGGCCGGCGCCCTCATCGAGATTCACCCCACCACTCTGCCAGGAGGCGGAAGTGAATTTCCGGCGTGGACACCGCGCCGGTCGACCGCGGGCCGCGCGTCGTCGTGGCCCGGGCGGTCACACCTGGGCGACCGCGCCGACGACCGCCATGCCGTGCGGCTCGCCGTCGCCGCCGTCCGGCCACTCGTGCACCCAGACCAGTCCGGGCGGCACGAGGACCGCGTCGCCGAAGAAGCGCAGGATCTGGGCGCGGGTGCGGCCGTGCGCGGCAGAGACGTCGGTGCGGCGGTAGAGGGCGGTGACCTGCTCGGTGGCCGCGTCGGCCACGGTCTCCAGCACGCCGTGCGAGATGACGATGTAGGACCCGGGAGGCAGCGCGGCCCGCAGCCGGGCGACCGCGGTGTAGGCGTCGTCGTCCGGCACGAAGTGCAGCATGGCGACCAGCAGCAGGCCGACCGGCTCGCCGAGGTCGAGCAGCGCCCGCACGTCGGGGTGCTCGAGGATCGCCTCGGGGAAGCGCATGTCGGCCTGGACCGCCACCGCCGACGGATTGTCCTTGAGGATGTCGTTGCTGTGGGCCACGGCCACCGGGTCGATGTCCACGTAGACGACCCGGGCGCCCGGGACGCGGCGCTGGGCGACCTCGTGGACGTTGCCGACCGTCGGGATGCCGCTGCCGATGTCGAGGAACTGGCGGATGCCGCGGTCGAGCAGGAACCGCACCGCCCGGTGCAGGAACGCCCGGTTGGCCCGGGCCATCTCGCCCGCGCCCGGTATCGCGGCGAGCAGGTGCTGCGCCGCCTCGCGGTCGGCGGCGAAATTGTGGTTGCCGCCGAGCAGGGCGTCGTAGATGCGGGCGCTGCTGGGCCGGTGCGCGGGGTCGGTGTCGGCGTTCGCCATGCCGAGGAAGCCTACTCCACTGTGGTCTGTCATGAGGCCACCCGCCGCTCGGTCACGAGGCCACCAATCCGTTGGAGCGGCCGGGGAGCGGCACGAGCTTGCCGCCGCGGCGCAGCAGGGCCGGCACCTGGTGCGGGGTCGTGGGCGCGCCGTACCGCAGGCCCTGCGCGGCGTCGCAGCCGGTGCCGGTGAGGATGGCCGCCCGCAGGTCGTCGTCGACGCCGTGCACCGTCAGGGTGAGGCCGAGCGCGTGCGCGACCCGGGCCATGCCGGACAGCAGGGCGCGGTCGGCCTCCGCGCCGCCCGTCGTGGTGTGCAGCAGGCCGGCCGGCGTACGCAGCCCGTGCACCGGCAGGTCGCGCAGGTAGGCGAGGCTGCTGTGCCCCGTACCGAAGTCGTCGAGGACGAGCCGCACGCCGAGCGCGGCGAGCGCGCTCAGCACCGCGTGGCTGTGCGCCCCGGCCGGCACCGTGTCGAGACCGGACAGGTGCAGGTGCAGGCGGTGCGGGGGCAGGCCGCTCACCGTGAGCGCCTCCTGGACCAGCTCCGCGACCTCCGGATACCCGATCTGGTGTATCGGCAGGTCGACGCCGAGGAACGGGCCGTTCTCGCCACCGTCCCACAGCATCGCCTGCCGGCACGTCTGGTGCAGCAGGCTGCCGGCCAGCCGGGTGGTGGTGTCCCGGTCCCCGGTGAGCTGGCCGATCCGCGCGAGGTCCAGCGTGCCGAGGTGCGGATGCCGCCAGGTGGGCCGGGTGTGCAGCCCGGCGACCCGGCCCGAGCCGAGCGCGACGATCGGCTGGTAGGCCGGCGGCCCGGTGACCAGCCCGGTCACGCTGGTCCCGCCGGCGCCCGCACCGGCGGCGGGGCGGGCGTCGTGCACCGCCCAGCCGGTCGTCCCGGTCCGGGCCCGGCGCAGCGCGATCTCCGCGTCCACCAGGACCCGGCCGACGTCGAGATCGCCGGTGGGCACGTCGACGACGCCGACGCGGGCGCGCAGCGGGACGGTCAGGCCGGTGCCGGGCAGCGGCACCGGCGCGCCGAGCGCCTCGACGACCCGCTCGGCCAGGTCGGCGAGGTGGGCGAGGCCGCCGCTGTCCTGCACCAGGATCGCGAAGGTGTGCGGGCCGTGGCGGGCCGTCAGATAGTCCGGATGGTGCACCACCTGCTGCAGCCGGCGGGCCACCTCGGCGAGCACCTGGTCGCCGGCGTGGGCGCCGAACTGCTCCCCGACGGCGGCGTGGCCGCCGAGCTCGACCAGGCAGAGCCCCGCGTGGCGCTCGGGGTCGTCGCCGTGCGCCGCCTGCCGCAGGCGCTGCACCAGCCGGCTCTTGCTGGCCAGGCCGGTGACGGGGTCGTAGTCGGCGAGCCGGCGGTAGCGGGCCTCGCTGGTCTGCAGCGCGACCTGGAACTCCCGCGCGGCCCGCTGGGTGGCGCGGTGCAGGGACTCCTGCTGGGCGAGGGTGCCGGCCTGCAGCGCCGCGGCGAAACCCGCGGCGAAACCGCCCGCGACCTGCCGGGCCGCCCGGTCGACCACCGCGCCGTCGGCGAGGTGGTCGAGGACGATGCTCATCGTGGCGGGCAGCGCCTCGGGGCGGCCGACGCCGAGCGCGACGACCTCGGTGCCGATCCGGTACGCCGCGTCGAGGTCGGCCGGCACCGAACGCGCCGCGTCGCGCAGCCGGGCCGCGTACCCGTCCAGGCTCTGCACCGCGGCGGCCTCGTCCACGGGCAGGTAGACGCCGGCCGCGACGACCGCCGTGAGCCACCGCTCGCCGACGGGGCGGCCCTCGTCCGCGGCGGCGAGCAGCGGGGCCGGGTCGACCGGTGCCGGCACGGCCGCGGCGGCCGGTGCCGGCGCGGCGGAGCCGTCCACCGCCCGCCGGGCGGTGAGCACCGTCCGGGCGGCCCGGTGCAGGGCGGCGTCGGTGTACTCCACCGCGGTCTCCAGGGCGGCGGCGACGATCCCGTCGGCCCGGTGCCGGGCGTCCTCGATGAGCCGGTCGGCGGCGTCCCCGGCCGGCAGCGCCACCGGCTCGGCCTCCTCGACGACCGGCGGGTAGCCGCAGTCGGCGAGGGCCTCGTTGAGCGCGGCGATCATCATCGCGTGGCTGAGCACCGGGTCGTCCTGCTCGAACGGTTCGTCGTGCGCTCCGGCGTACGCCATCAGTTCTCGCCTCCCTCCGCGTGGCCCGCCCGGCGGCCGGTGCGCTGTCCCGGTACCGCCTGCCAGAGCGCGACGGCCTGCTTGCGGCCCAGCTTGAGCGCGGTACGGACCGCCTCGGGCGTCTTGCCGACCCGGGCGGCGATCTCCGAGGGCGTCAGGCCCTGCGCGGAGAGCTCCAGCGCCTCGCGGCGGGCGGGCGGGAGCTGGGCGAGCACGCCGGTGAACCACTCCTCCAGCTCGTACGCGACCAGCTCGGGATCGTCGGCACGCCCCTCGCTCAGCTCGGTGACGTCGGCGACCAGCACCTCGAGGTCGCCCCGGCCGGTGGCGCGGCGCTGCTTGAGCCAGTGCGAGCGGGCGGCGGTGCGCACCCAGGCGACCGGGTGGGTCAGGTCGGACCAGCGCCGCAGGGCCTCGCGGATGGCCTCGGCGACCGCGTCCTGCGCCTCCCAGCGGTCGGCCCCCTCGCGCAGCAGGTGACGCACGAGTCCCGCCCAGTAGCGCCGGAAGAACTCCTCGATCTCGGCCGCCGGCGGTGGGTCCGGGATCAGCGGCCGGGGCGGGGCGGACTCGTCACGATCCACGTCGTTCGCCTCGACCACCGATCGCCTCCGTTCACCAGGGTTGTCGCACTTCCCCCTAGTTAGGTACGCGGAAGGGCGCCGGCGTGACAGCGGCGGCCGAGATTCTTTCCGATGTCCCCACATCGGCTGTCGCCTTTCCGAGTCGATTGCACCACCGTGGGGGACGCGGCCGCGCACCGGCGCACGCCGGGCTGGCAAGATCCATGATCGAGGGACATCGAAGGAGCCGAGGAGGCGCCCGTGCCGGGAACCCTGTACGCCGTCAGCGACCTGCACGTCGCGTACGCGGAGAACCGCCGGCTCGTCGACGGCCTGCACCCGCGGTCGGCGGACGACTGGCTGATCGTGGCCGGGGACGTCGCCGAGGTGTTCGGCCACGTCGAGGCGACCCTGCGGCTGCTGCGCTCGCGCTTCGCCGAGGTCATCTGGGCGCCGGGCAACCACGAGCTGTGGACGCACGCCAAGGACCCGGTCGGCCTGCGCGGCGCCGCACGCTACGAGCGGCTCGTCGCGATGTGCCGCGACCTGGGGGTCCGCACCCCCGAGGACGAGTACGCGGTCTGGCACGGCGACGGCGGCCCGGCGGTCGTCGCGCCGCTGTTCCTGCTCTACGACTACACGTTCCGGGCGCCGGGGACGTCCACGAAGGAGGAGTCGCTCGCGTACGCCTACCGCACCGGCGTGGTCTGCACGGACGAGGAGCTGCTGCACCCGGACCCGTACCCGGATCGGGAGTCGTGGTGCCGCGAGCGCGTGGCCGCGACGGAGCGCCGCCTGGCCGCGCTGGACCCGGCCCTGCCGACCGTGCTGGTCAGCCACTGGCCGCTGCACCGCCATCCGACCGAGGTGCTGTGGTACCCGGAGTTCGCGCAGTGGTGCGGCACCGAGCTGACCGCCGACTGGCACGTCCGCTTCCGCGCCGCGGCCGCGGTCTACGGCCACCTGCACATCCCCCGGGTGACCTGGCAGGACGGGGTGCCGTTCCACGAGGTGTCGCTCGGCTACCCGCGGGAGTGGGGCAAGCGCGCGGGCGCGCCGGTGCTGCTCAACAAGATCCTGGGCGAGACCGCGCCGGGCCGCCCCGGCGCCTGACACGCGACGGTGGCGCGGCCCTCGCCCAGGACCGCGCCACCCGCTCTACCGCCGGGCCTCAGCCCTTGGCGCCGGAGCCCGCCTTCTCTCCGGCGGCACCGGCACCGGCCTCGTCCTGGCCCTCACCCTTGCCCTGCTCGTCCTGGCCCTGCTCGTCCTGGCCCTGCTCCTCCTGGCCCTGCTCCTCCTGGCCCTGCTCCTCCTGACCCTGCTCCTCCTGGCCCTGCTCCTCCTGGCCCTGCTGCTCCTCCTCCGCACCGGCGTCCTGACCGGCGGCGGCCTTGGCTTCCTCCAGCGTCAGGCAGGCGGTGAGCAGAGCCTCCCGGGCCGCGGTGACCGCGGCGTCGAGCTCCTCGGCGTTGCCCTGTCCGGCAGCGTCCTCAGCACCGGCGCCCTGGTTCCCGGCACCCTGGTCCTGGCCCTCGGCCTGGCCCTTGCCGTGGCCCTGGGCCTGGCCCTTCTCCTGGGCCTTCTCCTGAGCCTTGGCGATCTTCGCGGCATAGCGCTTCGCGACGGCCTTCTTGGCCTTCTTGGACTTCGGCACGGCGCCCGCCTGCTCGTCGCCGGCCTGCTCCTGACCGGCCTCGTCCTGACCGGCCTGCTCCTCGCCCGCCTCGGCTGCCGCCGCCGCCTGGTCGACCGCGAACTGGGCGCAGGCCGCCTCCACCAGCTGGGCGGACGCCGCGGCCGCCTCGGCGGCACCGGCCTGCTGCTCCGGCTTCAGCGGCTCGCCGTCGCAGACGACCGCACCGGCGTTGACCTCCAGCTTCTCGCAGCCGGCGATGTTGAAGTTCTGGCCGTCGACCACCACGATCTCCGCGGCCGCCACCTGCTCGCCGGCGTTCGCGAACTGCAGGCCGGTCAACCCGCCGGCCACCAGCACGCCGGCAAAGACTGCGGCGCCGATCGCCTTACGGTTGACCCCGGCACCCCGTCGCTGACGCAGTCTCATCACCACTCCTGTCGTCGGACCTCGCTGTCTGCGTTCGGGAGTCGGTACGGGATCCGGCCACGGCCCGGTTCAGGGTTCGCGAGAATTACCCCCGGTTCAATTTCGGCGGCGTTTGTTTCTTATTTTTTTCTTTCCCGACACAATGTCCGGCCGGATCCACGCCGGACAGAGCCGCTCCACGGGGAACCGGCGGCCCGAGCCCGGCGCGGTCCGCGATCGGGCGTACCCCCGCGAGATCCGAAGTTTCTCCACCTCGCCGGGCCTTCTATCATCGGAGGATGACGACGACCGGTCCGGCACGGACGGGCGGTCACGTCTGCCTGAGCTACGACGAGCCCGACAGCTTCGAGAACGCCGCCCGCGACTTTCTCGCCGCGGGAGTCGCCGCGGGCGAGCGGGTGTGGTATCTCGCCCCGGAGCCGCCGCGGGGCTGGAGCTTCCGGCCGGAGCTGGTCCGGCTCGGCGACCACTATCCCGAGGGCGGCGTGATCGACCCGGCCGCCGGGGTGGCCGCCTACGCGTCCGCGACCGACCGGGCGCTCGAGGACGGTTACCGCGGGCTGCGGGTCGCCGCCGAGGCGACGCCCCTGGTCGCAACGCCGGATCAGCTGGATGCCTTCGCCCGCTACGAGCACCTGGTCGACCGCTACATGCGCGGCGCGCCGTTCTCGGCCCTCTGCGGCTACGACCGGGCGACCCTCGGCGGCGGGGCCGTCGACGAGCTGGCCTGCCTGCACCCGGTGTCCGCGGCGCCGTTCCGGCTGTTCGCCGTCGCGCCCGGGCCGGCCGACACCGGTCTCGCCGGTGAGCTCGACTGGTCGACCCACGAGCTGTTCGCCCAGGCCCTCGAGCGCGCCGATCCGCGCCCCGGCTCGGGCGAGTGGGTGATCGAGGCCGGGTGGCTCACCTTCGTCGACCACACCTGCCTGCTCCTGCTCGACGAGTTCGCCCGGGCCCGCGGCCTGACGGCCGTCCTGCGCACCCGGACCGTCCTTCCCGGCCGCCTGGTCGCCCTGATGGGCCTCACCGCCCTGCGGGTGGAGAGCGCCCGATGAGGACGGGCGCCGCCGCCGACCATCCCGGATACTTCCACGCGGCGGTGCACTACGACTCGGACGACGAGCTGCTCGCGGTCACCATGCCCTTCCTCCTCGGCGGGCTGGCCGCCGGCGAACCGACGATCGTGGCGTTCGGCGAGCGCACCGCGGGGCTGGTGCGGTCCGCACTGCCCGCCCGGGCGCCGGTGGAGTTCCTGTCCGGCGGCGCCGTGTACGCCCGCCCGGCCGCCGCCATCCGCGGCTACCGCGACCTGCTGGCCCGGCACGTGGAGGCCGGCGCGACGCAGATCCGGATCATCGGCGAGATGCCGGCCGCCGCCTTCGGCAGCACCTGGGACTGGTGGGCGCGCTACGAGTCGGCGATCAACCACGCGTACGACGACTTTCCCCTGTGGAGCATGTGCGCGTACGACACCCGGGTCACGCCCGACGCGGTGCTGGCGGACGTGGCGCGCACCCATCCACGGTTCGCGGTGGCGGACGGGCGGCACGAGGACAGCGACACGTACACCGATCCCCGGGTGTATCTGAGCGAGCACCGGCCGCCCGTACCGGATCCGTTGCAGCAGGGGCCGCCCACGGTGACGCTGGAGTCGCCGACGCCGGCCGGGGCGCGCCGGGCCGTGCACGCCGCGGACCGCGGCGGCGTGCCCGCCGAGGACGTGGACGACCTGGTGGTCGCGGTGAGCGAGACCGTCACCAACGCGCTGCGGTACGGCCGGCCGCCGGTGCGCGTGCGGGTCTGGGGCGGCGCCGACCGCATCGTGGTGACCGTGACCGACGCCGGGTCCGGGCCCGACGACCCGTTCGCGGGCCTGCTGCCCGCCGCGGCCCCGGCCGCCGGCGGCCGGGGCCTGTGGATCACCCATCAGACGTGCGACCACGTCGCGGCCGCCGGCGACGGCGAGGGCTGGACGATACGCATGATCGCCGGTGCCACCACCGCCTGAGCCGGGCCGGTCACCGCTCACCCGGCAAGCCGACCCGCACCGAGTGGTGTCCGCCGCCCGCGGGAAGGCCGTGAGGTCCGGGAACGGCCCTCCCGCGGGCGGACATCCCTTCAGTGCCTCCCCGCGCCGGAAAGGTTGCTCGCCGGTCGGGGATTTTCTGCGGACCGGTTCGGCGGCAGCGTGGGAAGCATGGCGACGCGCAGGCCCAGCCGCAGCGCCGCCAGGGTCAGGGCGGGCGTGCCGGTCAGCGTGCGCAGCTGCGGCGCGCGGGACGGCTCGCGCAGGCCGAAGGCGTACCAGCCGCCGTCGCTGGTCGGGCCGACCACCGCGTCGAAGCTGCGGAGCAGGTCGTACGCACCGTCCAGCAGGTCGGCGCTCACCGGCGGCGCCCCGGCCGGGATCTCCAGGAAGGGGGTCATGCCCGGTCAGTGGCCGCCGAGCCCCCGGGAGGTTGCCCGGCCGGCCGGAGAATTTCCGGACCCGACCGTCAGCGCAGGAACGCGGCGATCCGCCGCGTGAGCCAGGCCGGATCGTCCAGCCAGGGGAAATGCCCGGCGCCCGGCTGCACGGCGAGCTCGGCCCGCGGGAACAGCCCGGCGTACGCGGCGGCGCGCTCCGGCGGGAGACCGACGTCGAGCTCGCCGGCGACGAGCAGCACCGGGGCCCCCAGCCGGCCGAGCGCCGCGCGCACCGACTCCGGTGCGAACGCGCCGTCGGCGTAGTAGGCCGCCGCCGCCTCGTCGTGGTGGTGGTTCGCCTCCCGGGCCCGCCGCGAGCGGGCCGCGGCGTCCCGGCCGTACGAGAACGGCCCGATCGCCGCCCAGTCGTCCGGCGTGGCCTGGCCGGCCCAGATCCGCTCGAAGGCGGCGAAGGCCTCCGGGAACCACGGCTCGCCGCGGCGCCGCTCGGCGACCTCCCGCCGGTCCGCGTCGGCGATCGCCAGGCCCACCGGCCGGGGACTGGGCGTGACCAGCACGAGGCGACCGACGCGATCGGGATGCCGGGCCGCGTAGAGCAGGGCGAGCGTGGCACCGGCCGAGTGCGCGACCAGGCTCGGGCGCTCGAGGCCGAGGTGGACGCGCAGCGCCTCGACGTCGCCGACCTGACGGTCGCACCGGTAGGTCTCCGGGTCCGCCGGCACGGCCGAGTCACCGGTCCCGCGCAGATCCGGCAGGGCGAGCGGATGGTACGCGGAGAGGCCGCCCAGGTCACCGAGGTAGGCGGCGGCGTGCATGGGCCCGCCCGGCAGCACGATCAGCGGCTCGCCCGGCCCACCGGCGTGGTGGCAGGCGAGGCGGGTGCCGTCGGGCGCATAGAAGAAGGTCGTCACCGCGCGATCCTATGGAGCGCCCGGTCCACCGTCACCGGGTTTCCAGCGCCCGTACCACGGCGGCCATGTCCTCGTCGCCGTGGCCGAGGGCGACCGCCTGCGCGTACAGGGCGTGGCAGGCGTCGAGCACCGGCGAGGCGATCCCGGCGCGGCGGGCGGCCGCGGCGACCAGCTCGTTGTTCATGAGCACGTCCCGCAGCGAGGCCTGCACCGCGAAGTCGCGGGCGAGCAGCTTGGCGCTCTTGATCCGGGACACGTCGCTGGCCATCGGCCCGGCGTCCAGCACCGCGGCGAACCGCGCGAGGTCCACCCCGGACCGGGCCGCGAAGTGGTACGCCTCGGCCAGGCCGGTGACCATGCTGATCAGGTACAGGTTGACGGCGAGCTTGGTCAGCAGCGCCTGCGGCACCTCACCGCACACCGTCGCGTCACGGACCATCGGCGCGATGACCTCGCGCACCGCGGCCACGTCCGCCGGGTGCCCGGCGAGCATCGCCACGAGCTGGCCGTCCTCGGCGGGCCGGCGCGACCCCGACACCGGCGCCTCGACGTAGCGCCCGCCGGCGGCGGCCACCTCGCCGGCCAGCTCCTGCGAATACTCCGGCGACGTCGTGCCCATGTGCACCAGCAGCCGCCCTCCGACGGCCCGGAAGGCGCTCGTGCCCCGCCCGAGGACCGCGTCGATCGCCGCGCCGTTCGCCAGCATCATCAGGACGACCTCCGCGCGCCGCAGCACCTCGGCGGGGCTCGCCGCGACGGTGGCGCCGAGCGCCCGGACCGCGTCGCACCGCCCGGGCCGCCGGCTCCAGACCACCAGCGGGGTGCCGGCCCGGGCCAGGCGCAGCGCCATCGGCTCGCCCATGACCCCGAGCCCGAGAAATCCCACCGTCGCGCCGTCTGCCATGGCCGTACGGTAGACGCCCGGCCCCGCCCGCGGCGCGGGCCAATTCGCACCTCGCGGCCCGCCGGCGGACGGGCGGTCAGCCGGTGCGGCCGTTGGCGTAGACGACGCGGAAGCCCAGGTGGTCGGCGAGCGCACCCCAGCGGCTGGAGCGCATGAGGCGTTCCACGCTGTCGATGCGGCCGCCGTTGACCATGGCGTTGAGCACGACCGTCTCGAAGGCCGCCGATTCCACCCAGTCGATCGCCTTGGTGAAGCCGCACAGCATGGCGGCCTTGGTCTCGTGCAGGAACTCCTTGAGGACCCGGTCGGAGGCGCGCAGCACCGAGCAACTGCCGAAGTACAGGCTGCGGCCGGCGCACCGGCCCGACATCCACGCGCCGATCTCGTCCAGCTCGACCGTGGTCTTGGCGGTGAGGCACAGCTGCGACGGCTGACCGTGCAGGGCGAAGAAGCCGACCTTGAAGTCCTGGTACTTTCGGGAAAGCCAGGTGTCGAGGTAGTAGTGCAGCTCCTCGGTGGTCGCCGTGTCACGGTGGATGAAGCGGATGCTGCCGAGGCGTTCGAGCAGTTCGAGCGTGGGAAGCACGGATCCGCGCTCGGTGAGGTCGTCCTCCCACTGGCCCTCGACGCAGAACACTCCCCCGGCCTTAGCCACAACCCCTCCTCGTGCGCTGGGATCCCTTTGCCCGACGCGACGACGCTAGCGGACCCCGCCGGAGCGGGTGGGGTCGGATACATGAAGCCGGATAAGCCTCACAAATGGCGTCCGCCGGCCGACGGATCGGCTCGTATCGCGGCGGGGACCGTCCCCGCCGCGGAGACGGAGGTCACGGGTGTCGTACCGGGGACGGGCATGGATCGCGGCGGTGGTCGCCGGGGGCGCCGCGGCGCTGAGCGTGCCGACGGCGGCACTGGCGGGCGGCGCCGGGGCGCTGAGCGTGCCGGCGACGGGACCGGCGGGCGGCGCCGCGGCGCCGGTGTCCGCGGCGGCCGAGCCGACGACGCTGACCCTCACGGCGCCGACGACGGTCGCCCGGCTCGGCTCGCTGACCCTCAGCGGCACGCTCGGCGCCGGGGCCGGCACGCTCACCGTGAGCCGTAAGGACCTCGCCGGCACGCACGCCCTGCCCGACGTGACCGCGGACGCCTCCGGCGCCTTCACCGTGCTCGACAAGCCCCCCGTGGGCGGGACCAACACCTACACGGTGAGCTGGGCCGGCACGGACACCGCGGCCCCGGCGAGCGCCCAGGCGAGCGTCACGGTCTCCCGCCGCGCCACCAGCGTAACTATCGGTACCGACGCGATCACCTACAGTTATGGCGGGACCGCCACCATCACGGCGAAGCTGGGCACGACCCACGACTCGCGGGCGCTCTGCGTCTACGCCACCCCGCGGGGCGGCA
Source organism: Couchioplanes azureus (assembly GCF_014648355.1). GTDB lineage: Bacteria > Actinomycetota > Actinomycetes > Mycobacteriales > Micromonosporaceae > Actinoplanes > Actinoplanes azureus. The sequence goes on along the minus strand of NZ_BMQY01000007.1, from coordinate 333,366 downwards.
CCCGGACCAAGGTCAAGTGCGGCACCGGTACGGTCACCGCCACGTACAGGACGACCCGCCGCACCACCTTCAGCGCCGCCTTCACCGGCGACCAGTGGTACCTGCCGGCCACCGCCACCAGGTCGGTGACCGCCCGCGCCCGGATCGAGCAGGCACTGGACCGCTACTACGGCACCTCGGGCAAGTACAAGCTCTACCGCACCACCGCCACCCCGGTGTACGGCGCCCGGGTGTCGCCGGCCCGCCCCGGCAGCTGCGTCAAGGTCCAGATCCAGGCCTACTCCTCCGGCAAGTGGCGCGCCCTGACCACGCCGAGCTGCGTCCCGCTGAACGAGGAGAGCATCACCGCCGGCTACCTCATCGTCCCGCGCGCCAAGGGCCTGACCTACCGCGTGCGCACCTCGTTCGCGGGCGACGCCATGAACGCCGCCGCCACCGGCGCCTGGCAGTACGTGAAGTTCACCGCCTGAGCGGTCAGCCGAGGCCCGCGGCCGCACACGCGGCCGCGTACTCGGCGGTGCAGAGCTCCTGTTCCGTCACGAACCCCTCGGCGATGACCTCGGGGATGGTGTCCCGGGTGACGGCCTTCGGGGTGAGCAGGATGGCGGGGACGTTCCGGCCGGTCTCCGGGTCGGTGACCACGTCGGCGGCCGTGGTGGGCCGCTGCCCCCGGGCCAGGGCGACCGCCAGCGAGGTCGCCACGGCGGCCTCCTGCTCGATGTCCTTGTAGACGGTCATGCACTGGTCGCCGGCGAGGATGTTGCGCAGGCCCTGCACGGTGGCGTCCTGCCCGGTGACCATGACCTCGCCGTTCAGCCGGTACTTGCGCAGCACCCCGATGGCCGCGTTGGCGATGCCGTCGTTGGCCGCGAGGACGCCCCTGATATCCCGGTGCTGCGTCAGCATCTGCTCGAACATCGTGCCGGCCTGCGCGTTGTCCCACTCCGGCACCGACTGGTCCGGGCCCTTCACGAAGTCACCCGAGTCGAACCTCGGCTGCAGCACCGAGTCGTAGCCCTGCTTGAACAGCGTGGAGTTGTTGTCGGTCGGCGATCCGTTCAGCTCGGCCACCACCGGCTTCGCGTACCGCTTGGCGGCCAGGCACCGCACCAGGCCCTCGCCCTGCAGCTTGCCGACCGCGACGTTGTCGAAACTGACGTAGTAGTCGGCGCCGCCGCTGAGCGTCAGCCGGTCGTAGTCGATCGTCGCGATCCCGGCCTTCTTCGCCTTGTCGAGGACCGCCTTGCCGGTGCCGGAGTCCAGGTTCACGATCATCAGCACCCGGACCCCGCTGGAGATCATCCCGTCCGCGATGGTCTGGAACTGGCTCTTGTCGCCCTGCGCGTTCTGGATGTCGGCCGCCACGCCGGCCTCGGCGAACGCCGCCCGCAGGTAGCGGGGGTCGGCGGTCGCCCACCGCGCCGAGCTCTTCGTGTCGGGCAGGATCACGCCGACCCTGCCCACCCCACCGCCACCGTCACCGCCGCCGTCGCAGGCCGCGACGCCGCTGGCCAGCATCCCGGCCGCGGCGAGGGCCAAGGCCGTCCTCGCCATGGTGGTTCCTTCCCCTCCGCCCAGGCCCCGGTCCCGCGCCGGAGTCGTGCCCGGCAACGGTCGTCCATCACGGACGCGAACACAAGGGTGCCGGGCCGGCCGGGCGGAAAGGAATCAGAGCAGGCCGGACCGGCGCCACAGGGCCATGCCCGGGCCGCCGATCAGGTCGAGGTCCCGCAGGTAGGCGACCACCTTCTCGGCCGCCCAGCGCATCGTCGCGCGGTGGTGGGGGTTGGCCCAGGCCGCCCGGACACCCTCCCGCGGGTCGATGCCGACCGAGCGGTAGACCTCGGGCGCGATCAGGCGCCGGCCGCTCAGGTAGGCGGCCCGCGCGATGATCAGCCGGTCGTGGGCCAGCCTCTTCCGGCTGGCCACCCGCACCTGGCGGGCGAGCTCCTCGCGGGCGTAGCGGACGTGGCGGGCCTCCTCGATGACGTGGATGCGCGAGACCATGCGGACCAGCGGCTGCACGGTCTCGTCGGCCGCCGCCTCGCGCTGGAGGGAGTCGAGGATCTCCTCGCAGATGAGGATGGCCGCGTACATCCGGGGGCCGGTGGCCGTCAGCGCGATCAGCTTGCCCAGGCCGGAGTCGAACGCGCCGACCCGGTAGACCGGGCATTCCAGCTTCTCGATCATGCGGCCGAACATGACCGAGTGGCGGCACTCGTCCGCGACCTCGGTGAGGGCGTACTGGGCGTGGGGGTCGGTGGGGTCCTGTTTGTAGTACTCGCGCAGCAGCAGCTGCATGAGGATGGTCTCGAACCAGACGCCGAGGGCCGCGATGCTGGCGACCTCGTGGCGGGTCAGCGTGATCCGCTGCTCGGGGGTGAGCCGGCGCCACAGGGCGGTGCCGTAGAGCGAGCACCGGTGCTCCGGCACGAACCAGGCGTCCGGGAGCAGGGGCGCCGCCCAGTCGATCTCGACACCGGGGTCGTAGGAGTGCGCCGCCGAGGAGCGCAGCAGCCGGGTCGCTGTCTGGGAACGGTCGGAGAGAACCACGTCTGACCTCCGCGGGGGGTTGACGTTACCGGAAGTAACAGCTACTTCTCGTACTATGAGCGCCGACGACGAGACAGTCAACAGTGCCGATGGGCGCAGCAAGCGGTGGGCGCACCACCGCGAGCGGCGGCGCGAGGAGCTCATCGACGCCGTCATCGAGGCGATCCGCGAGCTGGGCCCCGAGCCCGGCATCGACGCGGTGGCCGCGCACGCCGGCGTCAGCAAGCCGGTGCTCTACCGCTACTTCACCGACAAGTCGGGCCTGTGGGAGGCCGTCGCCCGGCGGGCGGCGGCCGCGGTGGTCGAGGCGGTGGCGCCCGCCGTCGCCGCCGTCGGCGAGGACCGCGAGGTGGTCACCGCGGCGGTCGACGCCTACCTCGCCTTCATCGAGAACGATCCGCACCTCTACCGGTTCGTGGTGCACCAGCGGGGCATCGCCCGGGAGCGCGACATCGTGGCCGAGGCGATCGACACGGTCGCCAGCGTGCTGGCCCGCATCCTCGGCGACCGGCTGCGCGGGCTCGGGCTGGACTCGGGGGGCGCGCTGCCGTGGGCGTACGGGATCGTCGGCTACGTCCAGACCGTCGGCGACTGGTGGCTACGGCACCAGCAGCCGATCAGCCGCGAGGCCCTCGCGGAGTACCTGACCACGTTGCTCTGGGGCGGGATGGACGGGGTCCGGTCCGCCGCGGACACACCAGGAGGATTGGCGGCGAAACTGTGAGCGATGCGGACGAGGAATACCGGGGCGAGGCCGAGATCCGGGCCGGGGAGACGGCGGTGACCGTCACCGTACGGCTGTCGGCGCAGTTCGAGCCGGTCGAGGGCCGCTACCGCTGGGCCGGACGCGCGGCGCCCGACGACACCCTCAGCGCCCAGCTGCGGGCCGGGGCGCGGGACGTGACCGTACGCGTCGGCGGGCGCGAGGCGGCGGCCCGGCTGGGCGAGCCGGACCCCTGGGGCGGCGTGCGCCTCACCGGGCTGGGCCGGCCGCCGTGGAGCGCAGATGCCGGGGCGTGAGGCCGTACCAGCGCCGCACCGCGCGGCTCAGCGCGGACTGCTCGGCCAGGCCGACCATGGCGGTGACCTGGGTCAGCGGCAGGTCGGTCCGGGTGATGAGCCGGTGCGCGGCCACCCGGCGGACCTCGTCCAGGATGGTCTCGAACGTGGTGTCCTCGCCGGCCAGCCGGCGCTGCAGCGTGCGCGGATGCGTCCGCAGGACCTTGGCGACCGCGGTGACCTCGACCGGCGAGGATCCCAGCGCCTGGGTCAGCAGCAGGCGCACCCGCTCCGCGAGCCGCTCGCCGGGCGCCGGGAAGTGGCCCGCGATGGAGTCGACGGCCAGCTGGTGCAGCTGCTGGTTGCCGCCGGGGACGGCGGTGCCGGTGAGGCCGCCGGGCACCCGCAGCACCGCGGCGGGCCGGTCGAAACGCACCTCTGCGCCGAAGAAGCGGGTGTACACCTCGACCGGCGCCAGCGCCGGGTGCGGCAGGTGCACCGAGCGCAGCCCGTACGGGCCGCCGCGCAGCAGCACGATGATCCGGTGGAACAGGCCCAGGCCCAGCCCGGCGGCCTGCGGCGGCAACGGCTCCACCTCCGTACTGCGGTAGAGCAGGCCGACCACGCCGGGCCGGCCGGACGGGTCCGGGATCTGCGAGACGGTCAGCGCGGGACTGTGCACGAAGAGGAACCGGCGGGTGGTGGCGAGGGCCTCGCCGAAGGTCGGGGAGTTCTCGATCGCCAGGGCGAGCGGCCCCAGCACCGATGCGTTCTGCGTCGCGGCGAGGCGCAGTCCGAGGTCCGGACAACCGAGCTCCGCCGCGGCCGTCTCCAGCAGCTCCCCGGCGGCCAGCGCCGGGATCACCGCGTCGTCGGACTCCACGGCCGCGCAGGTCACCCCGAAGCGCGCGAGCAGCGCGGCACCGTCGCCGCCGAGGCCGTCCAGGAGCGCGGGCAGCCCCCGCAGGCTGGCCGCGCGCACCACCGGTTCCATGGCGGGAAAGGATAGATCCCTGTCGCACAAAGGCAAGTCTCCCGACGGGTACGAGCGAAAGACTGGTGTCATGGCCGAACACTTCGACGTCCTCATCATCGGCGCCGGCCTGTCCGGGATCGGCGCGGCGTGGCGGCTGAGCCGGGAACGGCCCGGCACGACGTACGCGATCCTCGAGGCCCGGACCGCGATCGGCGGCACCTGGGACCTGTTCCGCTATCCCGGCGTCCGCTCGGACTCCGACATGTTCACCCTCAGCTACCCGTTCCGGCCGTGGCGCGGCGCCAAGGCGATCGCGTCCGGGGAGTCGATCCGGGCGTACATCCGCGAGACCGCCGAGGACGGCGGGATCATGCCGCACATCCGCTTCGGCACCAAGGTGCTCGCCGCGAGCTGGGCGGACTCGCGCTGGACCGTCACCACCGACCGGGGCACCTTCACCTGCGACTTCCTGTACGCCTGCGCGGGCTACTACGACTACGCCCAGGGCTACCAGCCGCAGTTCCCCGGCCAGGAGGACTTCCGCGGCACCCTCGTGCACCCGCAGTTCTGGCCCGAGGACCTGGACTACACGGGCCGGCGGGTGATCGTCATCGGCAGCGGCGCGACGGCGGTGACCGTGGTGCCCGCGATGGCCGGGACCGCCGCGCACGTGACGATGCTGCAGCGCTCCCCGACGTACATGACGGTGCTGCCGGAGCGCGACGTGCTCGCCGACCTGCTGCGCCGGGGGCTGCCGCCGCGGATCGCACACTCCCTCGTGCGCGCGAAGAACGTCCTGCTGACCCAGGGCTTCTACCAGCTCGCCCGGCGCCGGCCCGAGCGGGTCAAGGCCCTGCTGCGCCGCTTCACCCTGGCCGAGCTCGGCGACCGGGCGCTGCTGGACGAGCACTTCACCCCGACCTACCAGCCGTGGGACCAGCGGCTGTGCGTGGTCCCCGACGGCGATCTGTTCACCGCCATCAAGGCGGGTACGGCCTCGGTGGTGACCGCCCACATCGACCGGTTCGTGCCCGAGGGCATCCGGCTCACCGACGGCCGGGTGCTGGAGGCGGACGTCGTCGTCTCGGCCACCGGGTTGTCGCTGCTGCCCCTCGGTGGCGTCGAGCTCACCGTGGACGGCGCGCCCGTGGACCCCGGCAAGACGGTTGCCTACCGCGGCGTGATGCTCAGCGGCGTGCCGAACTTCGCGTACTGCATCGGCTACACCAACGCCTCCTGGACCCTGCGCGCCGACCTGTCCCACCGCTACGTCCTGCGGCTGCTGTCCTACATGGCCCGCAACGGCTACACCAGCGCCACCCCGCAGGAGAAGCCCGGACCGCGCCGGCCGCTGCTCGACCTGACGTCCGGCTACGTGCAGCGGTCGCTGGACCGCTTCCCGAGCCAGGGCGACCGCGACCCGTGGACCGTCCGGCAGAACTACCTGCGCGACGCCCTCTTCACCCCCCGCGCCGACGTCACCCGGGACATGACGTTCGGCCGCAAGCCCGCCCCCGTGCTGGAGGAGATCCGATGACCGGACTGACCCCGTACCGTTTCGCCGGGCGTACCGCCGTGGTGACCGGCGCCGCCGGCGGCATCGGCGAGCAGCTGGCCCACGGCCTCGCCGCCCGCGGCAGCGACCTGGTGCTCGCCGACCGCGACGCGCTGCGCCTCGACGAGGTGGCCGAGGCGCTGCGGGCCGCCTATCCCGGCCGGGCGATCGAGGCCGTGGTCGTGGACCTGGCCGACCGCGAGGCGGTGATCGCCTTCGCGCGGGGCGTCCGCGAGCGGCACCCGCGGCTGGGCCTGCTGATCAACAACGCCGGCGTCGCCCTGGGCGGCCGCTTCGACCAGGTGACGGTGAGCGAGTTCGAGTGGGTGATGGCGGTGAACTTCACCGCGCCGATGCTGCTCATGCACCACCTGCTGCCCAGCCTGACCGCCGAGCCGGGCTCGCACCTGGTCAACATCTCCAGCCTGTACGGGCTGATCGCCCCGCCCGGGCAGTCGGCGTACAGCGCCAGCAAGTTCGCGCTCCGCGGGCTGAGCGAGGTGCTGCGCGGCGAGCTGCTCGAGAACGGCGTCGGGGTGACCACCGTGCACCCGGGCGGCGTGCGTACCCGGATCGCGGAGAGTGCGCGCATCGCCGAGGGCATCCCGGCCGACGAGGTCGAGGAGCACCAGCGGTTGTTCGCCGCGCTGCTGACGTATCCACCGGAGAAGGCGGCCGCCGACATCCTCGACGGCGTGCGGCGCCGCCGCGGCCGGCTGCTCATCGCCCCCACCGCGAAGCTGCCCGATCTGCTCGCCCGGCTGATGCCGGAGTCGCACATGCGGCTGCTCGCGAAGGTCACCGAGGCGGTCGCCCGGCGCGGCGCGGCGAAGGTCGGGGTGAACAAGTGATCAAGGAGCTGACCGTCCGCGGCGCCACCATCCGCGTGCACGAGACCGGCGACCCGGACCACCCGCCGATCCTGCTGCTGCACGGCATCGGCCGCAGCCTCGAGGACTGGCTGCCGCAGCACGACCGGCTCTCCGGGCGGTGGCGGGTGATCAGCGTGGACCTGCCCGGCTTCGGCCTGTCCGACCGGCTGCCGGGGCCGATCAGCCTCGCCTCGCTCGCCGAGGGCGTGCTCGCCACGGTGGACACGCTCGGCGAGCGGCGCCCCATGCACGTGATGGGCAACTCGCTGGGCGGCGCGGTGTCCATGCAGCTGCTGACCGCGGCCCCGGACCGGGTGTCAAGCCTGACGCTGGTCAACAGCGCCGGCTTCGGCAAGGAGGTGGCATTCTTCCTGCGCGCCCTCGCCATCCCCGGCCTCGGCAGGCCGCTCATGCGCCGCATCGACGCCCGGGTGGCCCGGCGCATCGAGCGCGCCATCTTCCACGACCGGATCCACGTCACCCAGGAACGCGTCGACTTCGCGCTGAAGGTGGCCGCCCGCCCCGAGTACGCGATGGTGTTCCTGGAGACCGCCCAGGCCCTGGGCGGGCTGCGTGGCATCCGGGCGCCGTGGCGGCAGACGCTGCTCGCGGAGGTGGCCGAGCACCCCCGCCCCACGCTGCTCGTCTGGGGCGACCGCGACCTGATCCTGCCGGCCACGCACCTCGCGGCGGCCCGGGCGGCGTTCCCGGACGCCCGTGCGCACATGTTCGAGAACACCGGGCACATGCCCCAGATCGAACGCCCCGACGAGTTCGCCGAGCTCGCCGAGCTGTTCCTGACGGCCCGCTCGGACACCCCCGCCTAGCTTTCTCCCGGCACGGTGCCGGCACGACCGCGGATCGTGCCGGCACCGTCCACGACTCTCCACACGGTCGGCCGTCGCGACCCTGGCGCGGCGCCTAGAGTGATCCACATGTCCGCCTGGCCGCGCAGTTCCGCCCACCACCGCTGGCTCGACCAGCACAGCCGCGATCTGCTGGCCTTCGGCCGCCGCACCGCCGACCCGGGCGGCGGCGCCCGCTGGCTGGACGAGCGCGGCGAGCCGATGCCCGACCGGCCGGTGTCGGTGCTGATCAGCAGCCGGATGACCCACGTCTACGGCATCGGCGCCCTGCTCGGCGTCCCCGGCGCCGGCCGGATCGCGGCACAGGCGATGGCCGGGCTCACCGGGCGGCTGCGCGACGGCGAGCACGGCGGCTGGTTCTCCGCGGTGGCCGCCGACGGCACGCCCCAGCCCGGCAAGGCCTGTTACGACCACGCGTTCGTGCTGCTCGCGGCCTCCACCGCCGTCCAGGCCGGACTTCCCGGCGCCGGTGAGCTGCTCGGCGAGGCCGCCGAGGTGCTGCTCACCCGCTTCTGGGACGAGGAGGCCGGCCTGTGCGCCGACAGCTGGGACAGCGCGTTCACGGTGCTCGACGACTATCGCGGCATCAACGCCAACATGCACGCCGTCGAGGCGATGCTGTCGGTGGCGAGCGTGACCGGTGACCCTGCCTGGGTTGCCCGCGCGCGGCGGATCTGCCGGTTCGTCGTGACCGTCGCCGAGGCGCACCGGTGGCGCATCCCCGAGCACTACGACGCCGCGTGGCAGCCGCTGCCGGAGTACCACCGCGACGCGCCGGACCATCCCTTCAAGCCGTACGGCGCCACGGTCGGCCACGGCCTCGAGTGGTCGCGCCTGCTGCTGCACGCCGCCGCCGCTCCGGCGGCCGGGGACACGGCGTGGCTGAGCACCGCGGCCGGCGAGCTGTTCGACCGCGCGGTGACCGAGGGCTGGGCGGTCGACGGCCGGCCGGGCTTCGTCTACACGACGGACTGGACGGGCCGCCCGGTCGTCCGCGACCGCATGCACTGGGTGGCGGCCGAGGGCGTGCACGCCGCGGCGGCGCTGCACGCCCACACCGGGCAGGCGGTCTACGCCGAGTGGTACCGGACCTGGTGGGACTACATCGACGAGTTCCTGATCGACCACGGCCACGGGTCGTGGTTCCACCAGCTCGACCCGGAGAACGGCCCGACCGCGACGGTGTGGCCCGGAAAGGCGGACCTGTACCACGCCTTCCAGGCGACGCTCGGTCCCCGCGTACCCCTGTGGCCGATGCTCGCGACCGCCGTGGACGAGCATCTCGCCTGAGTGTCGGTCATGGGTGCGGGAATCGGCCACGGACGGGTCGCGGCGAAGACGCCAAGGAGCGCTCACCGGAACGCGACCGCCTCACCCGCGAGGCGGCGCGGGTGAGGCGGCTCCTGCGTCCGTGGGTCGCCTAGATCCTGGCGGAGCCGGGAGGGCGGCGCAGGTAGACCACCCAGGTCACCAGCAGAGCGACCGCGTAGCAGGCGATGAACGTGAGGTATGCCGCGTCCGCCGAGCCGTACGTCAGGAACGACTGCCGGAAGGCCAGGTTGACCAGGACGCCGCCGAAGGCGCCGATCGCGCCGGCGATGCCGATCACCGCGCCGGACAGCCGACGGGCCTCGTGGGGGTCGTCCGGGTGCTTGAGGGCGAAGATGCGCGGGATCATCTTGTACGTCGAGCCGTTGCCGACGCCGCTGACCACGAACAGCGCCACGAACCCGGCGAGGTAGAGCGGCAGGGAGTGGCGCTGCGCGGCCAGCAGGACGGTGCCGGCGCACCCGGCCAGCGCCGCGAAGGTCCACGCGGTGACCCGGGCGCCGCCCAGCCGGTCCGCCAGCGCTCCGCCGACCGGACGGACCAGCGAGCCCAGCAGCGGGCCCAGGAAGGTCAGGTACGCGGCCTCGGCGGGGGTGGCGAACATGTCGGCGAACTGCACCTGCAGCACCTGGCCGAAGGCGAAGCCGAAGCCGATGAACGAGCCGAACGTGCCGATGTAGAGCACCGACATGATCCAGGTGTGCGGCTCCCGGACGGCGTCGCGCATGCCCCGCTTCTCGTTGCGCGCCTGGGTGAGGTTGTCCATGGTGAGGGCGGAGACCACGGCGGCCACGACGATCAGGGGGATGTAGACGCCGGCCACGAGGCCGGGGTGGCCGGCGCCGAAGAAGGCCAGCACGGCGAGGCCGACGAGTTGCACCGCGGCCACGCCGAGGTTGCCGCCGCCGGCGTTGATGCCCAGCGCCCAGCCCTTGAGCCGGTCCGGGTAGAAGGCGTTGATGTTCGCCATGGAGGAGGCGAAGTTGCCGCCGCCGACGCCGGCCACGGCGGCGATCGCGAGCAGGGTGCCGTACGAGACGCCCGGCTCGATGAGCACCGCGGCGAGCACCGACGGGACGAGCAGCAGCGCGGCGCTCACGATGGTCCAGTTGCGGCCGCCGAACCGGGCCACCGCGAAGGTGTACGGGATCCGCAGCACCGACCCGACCAGCGCCGGCACCGCGGTGAGCAGGAACTTGCCGGCCGGGTCGATGCCGTACGCCGGCCCGAGGAAGAGCACCAGCACCGACCACATCGTCCACACCGAGAAGCCGATGTGCTCGGAGAAGATCGAGGCGATCAGGTTACGGCGGGCGACCGTGGCGCCCCCGTTCGCCCAGAAGGCCGGGTCCTCGGGTCGCCAGTCGTCGATCCAGCGTCCCTTCTTGCTCAGGGCGGGACGGTCCAGGGTAGTCACGCTCATGCCGCAGGCACCTCCGTGTGGATGACGATGTGGCCGTCGTCGTCGACCCCGACGGGGTAGACGGTGAGGTTGGGCAGCCCGCTCAGCGAGCAGCCGGTGGACAGGTCGAAGGCGTTGAGGTGCAGCGGGCAGAGCACGACCGTGCCGTCGATCTGCCCGTCGGCGAGCGGGCCGCCACGGTGCGGGCAGACGGCGGTCGTGGCTCGCAGAGAGCCGTCGCGCAGCCGGAAGACGGCCACCATAACACCGTCTACTGTGTACGTCCGCCCCTCGCCGGGCGGGATCTCGGCCGCCGGCCCGAGCCGGGTGCTCATCGGACCGGCACCTGGGGCAGGGCCACCAGCGGCAGCGAGGTCCGGAACTGCCCGGGTGTCACCGGTGCGTCCCGTTCCTTCCAGGGATCGGCGTACGCGGCCACGGACGCGGCCATCGCGGCGTCCAGGTCGGCGGCGATCCCGTCGGCGTCGTCGACGACGATCTCGCGGATGCGCTCGATGCCGATCCGCGGCACGAACGCGTAGGTGCGCTCCAGCCAGTTGGCGTTCTCCCGGTAGTACTGCAGGAACCGCCCGGTCAGCGTGACGACCTCGTCGGCCGTCGCCACCGTGGCGAGCAGGTCGCCCTTGCGCACGTGCGCCCCGGCCGCCCCGCCCACGTAGATCTCCCAGCGGCCCCCGTCGACGGCGACGACGCCCAGGTCCTTGACGTACGCCTCGGCGCAGTTGCGCGGGCAGCCGGTGACGGCGAGCTTCATCTTGCCCGGCCCCTCGATGCCCTGGTAGCGCTCCTCCAGCGCGATGCCGAGCGCGGTGGAGTCGCCGACGCCGAAGCGGCAGAAGTCCGAGCCGACGCAGGTCTTCACGGTGCGGAAGCTCTTGGCGTACGCGTAGCCGGACGGCATGTCGAGCTCGGCCCAGATCTGCGGCAGCTTCTCCTTGGGCACGCCGAGCAGGTCGATGCGTTGCCCGCCGGTGAGCTTGACCATCGGCACGCTGTGCCGCTCGGCCACCTCGGCGATCCGGCGCAGCTGCTCCGGGGTGGTGACGCCGCCCTTCATCTGCGGCACCACCGAGAAGGTGCCGTCGCGCTGGATGTTGGCGTGCACCCGGTCGTTGATGAAGCGGGCGTCGCGCTCGTCCTCGTACTCCTCGCCCCACATCATCTTCAGCAGCGAGGCCAGGCCCATCTTGCTCTTGGCGTCCTCCGTGCCGCCCGGCACCAGGGTGGCGAAGACCGAGGACACCGACTTCAGCCCGTGGGTACGGATCGCCCGCATCAGCTCCGGCTTCGGCATGGGCACGCCGGGGACGTACCAGGAAGCCTTGGGGTCCTCCTCGACCTCTCCCCCGGCGGCCCACTCGACGATCCGCTGGACCACGCTCTTGCAGGTGCCGCAGCCCTTGCCGGCCCGGGTGGCGTCCATGACGCCGGTGACGGTCCGGCAGCCGCCCTGCACGGTCTGCACCAGCGTGCCCTTGCTGACGCCGTTGCAGTTGCAGACCTGGGTGTCGTCGGGCATGTCGGCGGCGCTGACCTCGGCCGGCGGGCCGCCGAGGTCGAACATCAGCTCGGCGCGGTCCTCCGGCAGGGCCAGGCCCCGGTCGAACGCCTGCATGAGGAAGGCGACCTTGCGCACGTCGCCGACGAGCGTGGCGCCGATCAGGCGGCCGTCGCGGATGACGAGGCTCTTGTAGACGCCCTTGCGCGGCTCGCTGAAGACCACCGTCTCGTCGTCCTCGCGCTCGGCCTCCTGGACGCCCATCGCGGCGACGTCCACCCCGGCGACCTTCAGCTTGGTGGCGACCCGGGAGCCGTGGTACGCCGCGTCCGGGTCGCGCCCGGTGAGGTGGTCGGCGAGCACCTTCGCCTGGTCCCAGAGCGGTGCCACCAGCCCGTAGACCTCGCCGCGGTGCTGCACGCACTCGCCGACGGCGTAGATGTCGGGCTCGCCCTGCACGCGCATCTGGTCGTCGACGACGATGCCGCGGTCGACCGTGAGCCCGCTCGCCTGCGCCACCTCGGCGTTGGGGCGGATACCGGCCGCGATCACCACGACGTCGCAGTCGATCGTGCGGCCGTCGGCGAGCTGCACGCCGGTGACCGCGTGCTTGCCGAGGATCTCCGTGGTCATCGCGTCGGTGATCACCTCGATGCCGAGCTGCTCCACGCTGCGCTGCAGGATCTTGCCGCCCTGCGCGTCCAGCTGGGTGTTCATCAGATGGCCCATGGCGTGCAGGAGCGTCACGTGGCTCACGTGGTTCTGCAGGCCGCGGGCCGCCTCCAGGCCGAGCAGGCCGCCGCCGATCACGACCGCGCGCTCGTGGTCGCGGGCGTAGCGGATCATCGCCCGGGTGTCGTCGAGCGTCCGGAAGGCGAAGACGCCCTGGTGGTAGCCGCGGCCGGGGCGGTGGATGCCCTTGATCGGCGGCACCCACGGGCGGCTGCCGGTGGCGATGATCAGTTTGTCGTACGGCGTCGCGGTGCCGTCCTCGGCGTACACCCGCCGCTCGCGCGGGTCGATGCGCGCGATGCGGGTGCCGGTGTGCAGGGTGATGCCGTTGTCGGCGTACCAGGACAGGTCGTTGAGGAAGATGCCCGCCTCGTCCTCCACGCCCGCGAGGACATTGGAGAGCATGATGCGGTTGTAGTTGCCGTACGGCTCGTCGCCGAAGACGGTGACGGCGAAGTCGCCGTCCCGGGCGAGGATCTCCTCGAGCGTACGGGCGCCGGCCATGCCGTTGCCGATGACCACCAGACGCGGTTGCTGCACTTCAGCGGTTCCCTTCTTCCTCGGTTCGCGAGATCGCGACCGCGCACGCCTTGAAGGCCGGCATCCGGGAGTGCCGGTCGAGCGCGGGATCGGTGAGGGCGTTGACGGCGTTGTCGCCGCCCCAGTGGAACGGCGCGAAGACGGTGTCCGGGCGGATGCCGGGGTCGAGCCGGGCCCGGAAGAGCGCGCGACCGCGGCGGCTGCGCAGCTCGACCAGGTCGCTGTCGGCGATGCCGTGCCGCCGGGCCAGGTCGGGGTGCAGCTCGACGCGCGGCTCCGGCGTCGCCATGGTCAGCGCGGCGACGCGGCGGGTCTGGTTGCCGCTCTGGTACTGCTGCATCGTGCGGCCGGTCGTCAGGACGTACGGGTAATGCCGGTCGGGAAGCTCGTGCGGGTCGCGGTGCTCGACCCGCACGAACCGCGCCCGCCCGTCGGGCGTCGGGAAGTCCTCGGCGAACAGCCGCGGCGTGCCCGGGTGGTCCTCGGACGGGCACGGCCAGAACACGCCCTGCTCGGCGTCGAGCCGCTCGTAGGTGATGCCGGCGTAGTCGGCGATCCCGCCGGCGCTGGCCCGGCGCAGCTCCTCGAACACCTCGCGCGGCTCGGCGCTGAAGAACTCGCCGCGGCCGAGGCGCCCCGCGAGGTCGGCGAGGAAGCGCAGGTCGGTGCGGACCTCGCCGGGCGGGGGCAGGGCCCGGCGGCGGCGGATGACCCGGCCCTCCAGATTGGTCATCGTGCCCTCCTCCTCGGCCCACTGCGCCGTCGGCAGGACCACGTCGGCGAGGGCGGCGGTCTCGGAGAGGAAGATGTCGGAGACCACGAGCAGGTCGAGCGCGCGCAGCCGGTCGATCACGTGGGTGGCGTGCGGCGCGGAGACGGCGATGTTGCTGGCCAGCACGAGCAGGACCCGCACCCCGCCGTCGGTGCCGAGCCGGTCGAGCATCTCGTACGCCGACTTCCCGGGCATCGGCAGCTCGGAAGGGTCGATCCCCCACACCTTCGCCACGTGCGCGCGGGCGGCGGGGTCGTCGAGGCGCCGGTAGCCGGGCAGCTGGTCGGCCTTCTGCCCGTGCTCGCGCCCGCCCTGCCCGTTGCCCTGGCCGGTGATCGTGCCGTAGCCCGAGTACGGGCGCCCGACCAGGCCCAGCGCGAGGGCGAGGTTGAGGTAGGCCTGGGCGGTGTCCGTGCCGTTGCTGTGCTGCTCCGCGCCGCGGGCGGTGAGGATCATCGCCGGGCCCTCGGTGGCGAGCAGCCGGACCGTCTCGCGCAGGTGCGCCTCCGGCACGCCGGTCATCCGCTCGACCCGGGCGGGCCAGTAGGCGTTGACCGCGGCGCGGACCGCCTCGAAGCCGCTCGTCCGGTCCCGGATGTAGTCCTCGTCCACCAGGCCCTCGCGGATCGCGAGGTGCAGCAGGCCGTTGGCCAGCGCCAGGTCCGTGCCGGGCAGCGGCTGCAGGTGCCGGTACGCACCCTTCGCCGTCGCCGTCAGCCGCGGGTCCACCACGATGTGCCGGGCGCCCTCGGCCCGCCCCGCGTCGAGGTACTGCATCGAGGGCGGCATGGCGTCGGCCGGGTTGGCGCCGACCAGCAGCACCGTGCGCGCCCGGGCGACGTCCTCCAGCGGGAAGGGCAGCCCGCGGTCGACGCCGAGCGCCCGGTTGGCGGCGGTGGCCGCCGACGACATGCAGAACCGGCCGTTGTAGTCGATGGACGCCGAGCGCAGCGCCACCCGGACGAACTTGCCGAGCGCGTACGCCTTCTCGTTGGTGAGCCCGCCGCCGCCGAACGCGCCGACGCTGTCCGGGCCGTACCGTTGCTGGCTGGCGCGGATCGCGGTGACGATCCGGTCCAGGGCCTCGTCCCAGGTGGCCGGGCGCAGCGGGCTGCGGCGGTCCGCGGGGTCCTCGCGCACCAGCGGGCTCAGCAGGCGGTCCCGGTGGTCGAGCAGCTCCGCGGCGGTCCACCCCTTGGCGCAGAGGCCGCCGCGGTTCACCGGGAAGTCGGCGGGTTCCAGGTGCACCCGCGGGATCACGGGTGTCAGCCGGATGCCGCACTGCAGAGCGCAGTACGGGCAATGCGTCTCGGTGACCGTCACGCCCACGATGGTGGCGGGCCGTCGTTTCCATTCCCCGCCCGTGCCGATTGCCTCGACGTTCGCAATTCTTTACAACGTGTGTACGCGGGATGTGAGATCCACGTCGTCGACCCGCAGCCGGTAGCCGCGCTTGATGACGGTCTCGATGTGCCCGCCGCCGCCGAGGGCGGTGCGCAGCCGCGCGATGGCGACGTCCACCGCGTGCGCGTCGGTGCCCCGGGGCAGGGCGCCGGCCAGCCGCTCGCGGGCGACGACGGCGCCCGGGCGGGCGGCGAGCGCGCCGAGGATGGCCATCGCGGCCGGCGCGAGGTTGCGCAGGCGACCGTCGACGAGCACCGCGTGCCCGCGGATCTCCAGCTCGTCCCCGGCCACCCGCAGCCGCGGCGCCCGGCGCGGCAGCTCGTCCGTGACGACCTTGACCAGGGCGCCGAGCCGGGACCGGTGCGGGGTGACCACGGGCACGCCCTGCTCGACCAGCGAGGCCGCGGTGACCGGCCCCACGCAGGCCGCCATGGTGCGGCCGCGGAACCGGTCCAGCACCTCGGGGGCGGCGTCGCCGGCGGTCTCCAGCAGGGCCTGCACGGCCGGGGCGCTGGTGAACGTGACGGCGTCGAGCTGCCCGGCGGTGAGGCGGCCGACGAGGCGGTGCACCGGTGCCATGTCCGCCGGCAGCGTCCACCGGTAGACCGGGATCTCCACGACGGTGGCCCCGGCCGCGCGCAGCGCCCCGGTGAACCCGGCCTGCGGGCCGCCGTGCAGCTGGACGGCGATCCGCCGGCCGGAGACCCCCTGTGCCAGCAGCCACTGCAGGATCTCCTCCGACGACTCGGTCGCGGCGGACCAGTCCTCGGTGAGGCCGGCGGCCCGGATGGCCCCGCACGGCTTGGCGCCCCGGGCGATCACCCGGGCCCGGCGCAGCGCGGCCCGCAGGGCGTCGCCCATCCCCCACCCCTCGGCGGCCTCCAGCCAGCCCCGGAAGCCGATGCCGGTGGTGGCGACGACGATGTCCGGGGCGAGCCCCACGCAGACCTCGGTCGCGGCCTGCAGGGCCCGGTCGTCGCGCACCGGCACGATGGTGATGACGGGCGCGACGACGACCCGCGCGCCGCGCCGCTCCAGCAGGGCGGCGAGCTCGTCGCGCCGCCGCTCGGCGGTGACGGCCACGGTGAACCCGGCGAGCGGTCCCGCACCGTCGTTCTGCTCGGCTCTCACCCGACAGATGCTCGCCACCGGGCGTTACGGGTACGGATCCCGAATGTTTCGCCCGTGTCAACGCCGAACCACGGGTCGCGCAGATCGGGGCAGCCGGGGCCGCCACGACGACCGCCTTCCGGCCCCGCCCGGCGCGCGGCCGAACGGTCCGGGCTCCTGGCACAATCGCGGGATGAGCGGCCCGGACCTCGTCCTGATCCTGCGCTACCGCAAGGCCGTGACGTACGGCTTCCACGTGCTGCTCGGCGCCCTGGAGGAGCACGAGACCACCACCCGGTACGAGGTCCGCTTCGGCGACACCCCCGAGACCACCGCGGAGCACATCCACAGTGCTCTCGCGTCGGGTGCCCGGGTGCTGGTCCTCTGGTCGTTCTACTCGCCCGACGCGGACGCGCTCGCCGCCGAGCTGGCCCACATCCGGACCCTGGCCGACGACGACCGGGTCCGGCACGTGGCGGGCGGGGTGCACGCCACCGCCGAGCCGGTGCAGACCCTGGACGCGGGCTGGGACGTCGCCGCCGTCGGCGAGGGCGAGACCACCCTGCTGCGGCTGGTGGACGCCGTGGGGGACCCGGCCGGGGTCACCGGGCTGGTGTACCGCGACGAGACCGGCGGGATCGTCAAGACGGGACGGCCCGAGCGCCGGCCGCTCGGCGACTTCCGCGGGTTCTCCCTCAAGTGGGACCGCTTCAACGCTCTGGAGATCACGAGAGGCTGCGTCTTCTCGTGCCGGTTCTGCCAGACGCCGTTCATGTTCTCGGCGCGGTTCCGGCACCGCAGCGTCGAGAACGTACGGTGGCACGTCGATCGGATGCGTGCCCGCGGCCTGCGGGACGTCCGGTTCATCACCCCGACGGCGCTGAGCTACGGCAGCCAGACGGAAGAGCCGAACCTCGACGCCGTCGAAGAGCTTCTCGCCAGCTGCCGCGAGGGCATCGGCCCGAACGGCCGGGTCTTCTTCGGCAGCTTCCCCAGCGAGATCCGCCCCGAGCACGTCAGCCGCGACGCTCTGCGCCTGGTCAAGAAGTACTGCGACAACAACAACATCATCGTGGGCGCCCAGTCGGGCTCCGACCGGGTGCTCGGCGCGGCCAAGCGCGGCCACGGCGTGGAGGAGGTCAAGCGGGCCGCGCGGCTCGGCGTCGAGGAGGGCTTCCGGATCAACGTCGACATGATCTTCGGCATGCCCGGCGAGGACGAGCGGGACGTCGCGGACTCGCTGGCCCTGGCCCGGGAGCTGGCCGAGCTCGGGGCGCGCATCCACGCGCACACCTTCATGCCGCTGCCCGGCACCCCGTGGCGGGACGCCCCGCCGGGCGACGTCGACCCGGCGACCGTCCGCGAGGTGGACCGGCTCTCGCAGCGCGGCGCCCTCTACGGGCACTGGCAGAAGCAGCGCGACCACGCGGCCCGGCTCGCCGCCGCGGCGCAGGCCTATCCGCGGCCGGGCCGCAGCCGCACCATCCTGCCGACCCTGCCGACCGTGCCCGGCGCCGGATAGCCGCCGGCCCGGCCGGCGTCCCTCAAGGTGTCGTCGCCGCCGCGAGCAGGCGGCCCACCGCGTCCGCGGCCTTCAGCGCCGAGCCGGTCAGGATCATCACCGTGGTCTCGTCGCGGCGCAGCGAGCCCCGGCGCAGGAACTCGCGTGCGGCCGGGACCACGATCGCGCTGGTCGGCTCGGCGTAGAGGCCGCGTCCGGCCAGCTCGAACGTCGCCGGGCCGATGTCGTGCTCGGCCACCGCCGCCAGGTCACCGCCGGAGACCCGGACCGCCTCGAGCACCTCCCGGTCGCGCACGGGCCGGGCGATGGCCGTACCTTCGGCGACCGTCGGCGCCCACTGCGCGGGCACGGTCTCGCTCGCGCCGCTGTCGAAGGCCGCGACGAGCGGCGCGCAGTGCCGCGGCTGGGCGACCAGCAGGCGCGGGCGGCGCGTGATCGCGCCGGAGGACAGCAGCTCCCCGAAGCCGAGGTGCAGGCCCAGCACCAGGCTGCCGGCACCGCACGGCACGACGACCGCGTCCGGCCCGGCGAAGCCCAGGTCCTCCCAGATCTCGTACGCCAGCAGCTTCGTGCCCTGCAGGAAGAACGGGTGCCAGTTGTGGCTGGCGTAGAACACCGAGGCGGAACGCCGGAGGGCCGCGTCGGCGGTGTGCTGGCGGCTGCCGGGCACCAGCTCCACGGTGGCCCCGTGCACCCGGCTCTGCTGGATCTTGGCCGGGGAGGTCGCCTCGGGAGCCAGGATCGTGGCGCGGATCCCGGCGGCGGCCGCGTACGCGGCGACCGACGAACCGCCGTTGCCGCTGCTGTCCTCCAGAATCTCGGTGACGCCCTGCTGGCGCAGGGCCGAGACCATGACGGTGGTGCCGCGGTCCTTGAAGCTGCCGGTCGGGTTCAGCCACTCCGGCTTGACCCGCAACGCGACGCCGTCGAGCTCGAGGGGCAGCAGCGGCGTCCGCCCCTCGCCGAGGGTCACCGGGCGCGCGATCGGTGCCGGCAGGGCGGCGGCATAGCGCCACAGCGAGCGCACGGAGGTGTCGACGTCGGCGCGGGTGATGCCGGGCAGCGGCGCCACCATGAGCGGCGAACCGTCGTCGCCGCGCCACCGCGGCTCATCGATCGGGTAGCGGTGGCCGGAGCGGTCGACGAGAGCGGGCATGGCGCCATCCTCGCAGAAAAATCTTGCGGCGCCTCTTGGCACTCGCCAGGGGACAGTGCTAAAAAATGAACTGTCGCTGCAGCTCAACCGCGGTGATGACCACCTCGGGGCAGGCTGTGCGACCTCGGCAGAGAAGATCAGATCGCCGAGCGCCACATGCCCGCCGGATCGTCCGGCGGGCCGCACGAGGAGGTGGATTGTGGTGCTGACCTTCGATCCTTTCCGCGAGCTCGACCGCCTGGCCGGCCAGGTTCTCGGCGCCGCCCCCGGGGCCGGCGGGGCCGCGACCGCCGCGATGCCGATGGACCTCTACCGCTCCGGTGACCACTTCGTCCTGCACTGTGACCTGGCCGGTGTCGACCCCGGCTCGGTCCAGGTCGACGTCGACAACCGCATCCTCACCATCCGCGCCGAGCGCTCGCCGCGCACCGACTCCGACGTCCAGTGGCTGCGCCGCGAACGCGTCACCGGCACCTTCGAGCGCCGCCTGACCCTCGGCGACGGTCTCGACCTCGACCGCATCGCGGCGACCTGGCAGGACGGCGTGCTGACGCTCACCATCCCGATCGCGCAGGCCGCCAAGCCGCGCCGCATCGACATCTCCACCACGACCGGCGCGCCGGCGCTGAAGAGCGAGAGCGGCCCGGTCGTCGAGGGCAGCGCCGAGGAGAGGCCGGCCGTCTCGTCGTGACCCGCCGCCCCGGAGCCGGCGGTTCGCCGCTGCGGGGCATGCACGGGTGGCCTCGCCGGGCGCGGAATCCTCCACTTCCGCGCCCGGCGGGCCCCCACGGTCGACGAACGCGCCCCTGCCCTCAGCGCACCGCGACGCCCCGGCGGCCACTTCCGCACGAGGCCCCGGCGGCGCTTGCGCTCAGCGGGCCGCGGCGCTCCGGCGGCGCTTGCGCTCAGCGGGCCGCGGCGCTCCGGCGGCGCTTGCGCTCAGCGGGCCGCGGCGCTCGGCGGCGCTTGCGCTCAGCGGACCGCGGCGCTCCGGCGGCCCAGCAGGCGGCCGACGCCCGTCCGCACGGTGTCGCGGCCGGCGCGCAGTGCCGCGCCCACCCGGTTCACCACGCCGTCGCCGGTGATCAGCAGCTCCCCCACGTACGCCGAGGCGCGGTCCATCACGAGCAGGGCCCGCGCCAGGTCCTCCTCGTCGTCGCGCAGCGCCCAGAGCCGCTCGGCCTGCTCCCAGGCGCGGGCGCGGGTCGCGGCCACGAGGACCCGCTGACTCCAGTCGTCCAGGTCGCCGACCAGGCCGTCGATGCGCAGCTGCCAGCTCGTCGAGTAGCGGCGGCGCAGGGCCGGGATCTCGGCGTAGAAGATGTCGTTGACCAGCAGGTAGTCCGGGTGGACCAGGTCGTCGCGCGGCGGGCCGAGGCGTTCCCACGTGGCGATCAGGGCCAGCGCCAGGTCGTGGTTGATGTGCGCGTTCACGCCCAGCATCGCGGCGGCGAGCTTGCTGAGCCGGTGGTCCTGGGCCCGCCGGAAGAGGATCTCCCAGGCGTCCGGGGTGGCGCGGTTCTCGTCGCCCCAGAGGCGCAGCGCCTCGAAGTAGCGCTTGGCGAACTCCACGTCGAGCAGTTCGAGGAAGTCGGCGTCGCGCACCGTCGTGCCGCGCAGCGCCGCCTCGACCCGGTCGGTGATCGTGAAGTAGAGCGAGTTGAACGCGGCGACCCGGTTGGCCGCGGGTGGCGGCAGCTCGTTCATGATCTGCTGCGCCCGGGTGAGCATCCGCAGCACGTCGCCGATGGTGCCCGGGCAGTCGGCGCACAGCTCGGCCATCTGCTCGGCGGCGGGCGCCCAGCCGCGGCCGGCGGGCACCAGGCCCGGTTCGTCCGGTGCGATCCGCCGGCGTTCCTCGCGCAACAGCTTGGCGCTGCTCTGCACTCCACCGCGGTCGAAGGCGACAGTCGTGGTCATGGTGGCCCCCCAGCCCCCGTAGCTTCCCCGTCGGTCGTCCACAGTGCTGAAGATCACCGTGATTGACCAGCTTCCCGGCGGCTACCCGACACTAGTAGCGTCGCGGTCAGCGAAAAAGCAGATTATTGAATCGGGCCACATCGATGGCGCCGCCGGAGACTACCACGGCGGTCGCGACCGGTGGGGCCCCCGCGACCGCGGAGCATGGCGGCGACTCGGGTGGCACCACCGTGCTCGCCGGTGCCGCCCGCCGGCCCGGTCCGGAACCTTCTCACTCCCTCAGGCGCGCCTTCTGGACCTTGCCCATGGCGTTGCGGGGCAGTTCCGCGACGAGGCGCACCAGCCGGGGACGCTTGTGGGCGGCCAGCCGGGCGGCCACGAACGCCGTCAGCTCGTCCGGGTCGGGTCGGCCGTCGGCGACCACGAAGGCGGTCACCTGCTCCCCCAGGTCCGGGTGCGGGGTCCCGATCACCGCGGCTTCCCGGACGGCAGGGTGCCGCAACAGCGCGTCCTCGACCTCACCGGCGCCGACCCGGAACCCGCCGGTCTTGATCAGATCGGTGGAGGCGCGGCCGACGATGCGGTGCCAGCCGTCGGGCCCGACGGTCGCGACGTCGCCGGTGCGGTACCAGCCGTCGGCGGTGAGCGGGGCGGCCGCGGTGCCGTCCGGCCGCAGGTAGCCGTCGAAGAGCGTGGCGCCGCGGACCTCGAGGTGGCCGATGGTGCTGCCGTCGGCCGGCAGCGGCTCGCCCGAGTCACCGGCCAGGCGGGTCTGCACGCCGGCGACGGGCAGGCCGACGTGGCCCGCGCGCCGCTCGCCGTCCGCCCGGGCGCTGACCGTGATGAGGGTCTCGGTCATGCCGTACCGCTCCACCGGCGCCTGCCCGGCCAGGGTGGCCAGGTCGGTGAAGACCGGCACCGGCAGCGGCGCGCTGCCCGACACGAGCAGCCGCGCTCCCCGCAGGGCGCGCGCTTCCTGCGGGGCGGCGCAGATTCGCGACCAGACGGTGGGCACTCCGAAGTAGAGGCTGCCCGCGGCCTGCGCGTACGCCTGCGGGGTGGGCCGTCCGGTGTGCACGAGCCGCGACCCGGTCCGCAGCGCGCCGAGCACGCCGAGCACGAGCCCGTGCACATGGTAGAGCGGCAACCCGTGCACGAGAGTGTCGCCGGCCGTCCACTGCCATGCCTCGGCGAGCGCGTCGAGCCCGGCGGCGATCGCCCGGCGCGACAGCACGACGCCCTTCGGCGCGCCGGTCGTCCCGCTCGTGTAGAGCACGAGGGCCGGGGCGCCGGCGTCCGGCTCGGCGGGAACGGTCCCGCGCGCGGGCCCGGAGACCGGCACGACGGGCAGCCCGCTGCTCCCGGCGGCCCCGGGATCGTCGGAGAGCATCACGGCCGCGCCGGAGTCCCGCAGGACGTGCGCGCGTTCCACGTCGCCGGCGTCGGGTGGCACCGGAGCGATCGGCACCCCGGCCAGCAGCCCGGCGGTCACGGCCACGACCGTCGGCGCGGCGGGGACCGCGTGCACGGCCGCCATCGGCAGCCCCCGCAGCTCGGCGGCGAGCGCGGCGGCACGGCCCAGCAGATCGTGCCGGGACAGCGTCAGCCCGGGCGTGGCGACGGCCCGCTCGTCGTCCGCGGGGTCGTGCAGAGCTCGCAGCAGGCGCATGCCGCGATGATCGCAGACCGCGCCGGCCATCGACGACGGCCACCCCGCCACGCGGCGCCCAGTGCCCGGTCACGGCATGGCGGGTGGCGCCCTTGCGCTCGGTGGAGGGCCTGGAGGTGCCGCGGTTTCACCCGGGAAACGTCCTCGATCCGACTCGACGCCGGGCCCGGCGTCGCGGGCGCGGGCCCGGCCGTGCGCGGCCGGGGGCCCTATCGTCGGCGTCATGACGCGCATCCTGCTGATCTCGGGTGACACGCGAGAGGACTCCCTGCACACCGCAGCGCTGCGCACGGCGGTGCGGCACGCGCCCGCGGGCATCGCCGTGAGTCTCTACGACGGCCTGCGCGCACTGCCCGCGTTCGTCCCCGGCGAGCCGGTCCCGCCCGCCGCGGTGGCCCTGCTGCGACACCGGGCCGGCGCGGCCGGGGCCGTGCTGGTGAGCACCCCCGAGTACGCCGGCTCGCTGCCGGGCAGCCTGAAGAACCTCCTGGACTGGCTCGTCGACAGCGGCGAGCTCGGCGGCAAGCCGGCCGCGTGGCTCTCGCTCTCCCCGCCGGCGCAGGACCAGGCGGCCCTGGCGACGCTGGAGACGGTGCTGGAGCACGCCCGGGCCCGGGTGCTCAAGCCGGCGTGCATCCGCGTCCCGCTCGGCCCGCGCGCCGTCGCCGGCGGCGTGGTCACCGACCCGCGGCTGCCGACCGCGCTGCAGGACATGCTGCGCGCGCTGGACCGGGCGGTCGCGCTGCCCGCGCCGCGGCGGGCTCCGTCCTGGCAGGTGCACTCGAGCGTCTATCCGGTCGTGCCGCGCCGCGACGGTGCCGGCTTCGACCCCGGCCGACTCGGCAGCTGAGCTGTCCGTTCGGCTATGAACCAGCTCACCCCGGCGGACCGGCGATGACGCAGCGCGCACGCCGGTGATCGACCGTTGACGATCACTTATTGATCTTATCGAGGCCGATCCCCGTGCGGTGCCCGGTGCACGGGCCGTGCAGAGTCACTCTGCGCGAATCTGCACCGTGACTGCTTGCATCGAGCGCCTTGCCCGGCGCCGAGCGCCGCTGTTACCTTCGCCCCGCTTCCGGCGCCGGAAATACTCAGGAAATGCCGAGCAGCGCAGCAATTTTTACGTTCATCTTCCTTTGTGGCGTGAATTTTTGCTGCCCGGCGTCCGGAGAAGGGGGAGGAAATGTCCAACACCAAACGTCGCGATCTGCTCAAGTTCGCCGGCGCCGCCACCGTGGCCGCCGGCACGGGAGCACTCATCGTGCAGGTCACCACCGCCGGTGGCTCGCAGGCCGCCGTCGACGCGCCGGTCGCCGCCGCGCAGCCGAAGCAGATCACCGAGACCTACCGGGGCCGGCGGATCGAGATCGGCGCCGCCTCGCCGGCGCAGAGGCAGGCCGCAGCCCACCACCTGTCCGCCACGGGTGGCGCGGCCGACCTCGGCATCCGCATCGACGGCGTCCCGCTGCACGTGATGCAGAACGCCGACGGCACCTACACGAGCGTGTCGAACCACTACGAGAGCTTCAAGTCCCTGCGCGAGGTCGCCCGCGCCGCCGTCGACGAGCTCGACGGTGCCCGCCTGCTGCCGCCGCAGCACGGCTGATCCCTCCTACTTACCCGAAAGGCGACTGCACCACTCATGGGCGTACGCAAGGACCAGCGCAACCTGACCGCCACGGAGAAGAAGGCGTTCGTCGACGCCGTGCTTGAGCTCAAGCGCAGCGGCCGCTACGACGCTTTCGTCCGTACCCACAACCAGTTCATCGTCAGCGACACCGACAACGGCAACCGCGTCGGCCACCGCTCGCCGTCGTTTCTGCCGTGGCACCGGCAGTTCCTGCTCGACTTCGAGCGGGCGCTGCAGTCGATCAACCCGGCGGTGAACCTGCCGTACTGGAACTGGACCGTCGACCGCACCGCCACCGCGTCGCTGTTCGCGGCGGACTTCATGGGCGGCACCGGACGCAGCTCGGACGGTCAGGTGACCACCGGCCCGTTCGCGTTCAGCACCGGCAACTGGACGATCAACGTCCGCAGCGACAGCCGTAACTACCTGCGCCGCGCGCTGGGTGCCGGCGGGCGCAGCCTGCCGACGGCCACCCAGCTGCAGACGGTCATGGCGCAGCGGGTGTACGACGTCGCGCCCTGGAACAGCAGCTCCACCACCGGCTTCCGCAACGCGCTGGAGGGCTGGCGGAACGGTCCGGCCATGCACAACCTCGTGCACGTCTGGGTGGGCGGCGACATGGGCACCGGCACCTCGCCCAACGACCCGCTGTTCTGGCTGCACCACTGCCACATCGACAAGATCTGGTCGGACTGGCAGCGGGCGAACCCGAGCTCCGGCTACCTGCCGACCGGCAACACCACCAACGTCGTGGACCTCAACGACACCATGACCCCGTGGGGCACCGTGCGGCCGGCCGACATGCTGAACCACACGGCCTGGTACACCTACGAGTGACCCGTGCCGGATGAGTGGCACCGGCCCGGGCGACGCCAGTTGCCCGGGCCGGGATCCCCACCTTGATCATCCCCTTCCGTGAGCGCAGCCATCGGCAGCCGATCGGGCTACCTGAGCCTTCCGGCCGCATAACCCGCCTGAGCTGGGGTAAGTGGTGGCCATGAGCGACACACGGATGAGGCTGGACCCCTCGGCGGACGCCTCCACGGGGGTGCTCGTCCAGCAGATGGCCGAGCAGGTCTCCACCCTCGTGCGCGACGAGCTGGCGCTCGCGCGTACGGAGATGGTGGAGAAGGGCAAGCGGGCCGGAGCCGGGGCCGGGATGCTCGGCGGGGCCGGCGTCCTCGCCCTCTACGGCGTCTCCACCCTGCTGCTGACGATCGGTGCCGCGCTGGCGCTGGCCTGGCCCGCCTGGCTGGCCGCCCTTACGGTCATGGTCGTGGTCTTCGCGGCGGCAGGCGTCGCCGCCCTGGTCGGCAAGAAGCAGGTGGAGCAGGCGGTGCCGCCCGCGCCGACGGCCGCGGCGGCCAGCGCCAAGCGTGACGTGGACACCGTCGCGACGGCCGTGCGCGAGGGTCGCCGCGGGTGAGCCGCGCGCGACCGGGGGACACACCGGCGGCGTCCGCCGCCGGTGGTGGACGTCCATGATCACGGCCGGGATAGTGGCGTCATGATCTACGCCGCCGCACCGGACCGATACACCAGTGGAATGCAGTACCGCCGCACCGGGCGTTCGGGCCTCGACCTGCCCGTGCTCTCGCTCGGTTTCTGGCACAACTTCGGCGACGACAAGCCGTTCGAGCAGCAGCGCGCCATCACCCGGCGGGCCTTCGACCTCGGCGTCACGCACTTCGACCTCGCCAACAACTACGGCCCGCCGTACGGCGCCGCCGAGGTCAGCTTCGGCCGGCTGATGCGCGAGGACCTGCGGCCGTACCGGGACGAGATCGTGGTCTCGACGAAGGCCGGCTGGGACATGTGGCCGGGCCCGTACGGCCGGGGCGGCGGCGGACGCAAGTACGTACTCGCCAGCCTCGACCAGTCGCTGGGCCGGATGGGCCTGGACTACGTCGACATCTTCTACTCGCACCGCTACGACCCCACGACGCCGCTGGAGGAGACCGCCTCGGCGCTGGACGCCGCGGTCCGCGCCGGCAAGGCCCTCTACGTGGGCATCTCCTCGTACGACGCCGAGCACACCCGCCGGATGGCCGGGCTGCTGCGCGAGCTGGGCACGCCGTTGCTCATCCACCAGCCGTCGTACTCGATGCTGAACCGCTGGATCGAGACCGAGGGCCTGCTCGACGCGGCGGCCGAGGTGGGCGCCGGGGTGATCGGCTTCACCGCGCTGGCCCAGGGGCTGCTCACCGGCAGGTACCTGAACGGCATCCCGGAGGGCTCGCGCGCCACCCAGGGCAAGTCGCTGGACCCGGGATCGATCGACGAGGCGCTGGTCTCGCGGCTGCGCGCGCTCGACGAGGTCGCCCGGGCCCGCGGGCAGAACCTGGCCCAGCTCGCGCTCGCCTGGGCGCTGCGCGACCCGCGCGTCACCTCGCTGGTGATCGGCGCCAGCAGCGTGCGGCAGCTCGACGAGAATGTGGCCACGCTCGGCAACCTCTCCTTCACCGACGACGAGCTCGGCCTGATCGACAAGATCCTCGACGCCGACTTCTCCTCCGTGGATCTCTGGGCCGGCGCCCGGCAGGGCAAGGTCATGTGACCGCACGCACTCAGGTGAGACGTTTCTGTCTCATCTGAGCTATCTTCGTCTCGTGAAGGAACGGGACGACATCCTGCGGGCGGCGGCCGAGTTCCTGGGCCGCCGCCCCAACGCCACCCAGGACGAGATCGCCAGGGCCGCCGGGGTGAGCCGGGCGACGCTGCACCGGCACTTCGCCGGACGGACGGCGCTCTTCGCGGCCCTCGAACAGCTCGCCGTGGCACAGATGCGGCAGGCGCTGGCCACCGCCCGGCTCGCGGACGGCCCGGCGACCGACGCCCTGGCCCGCCTCGTGGCGGCCAGCCAGGACGCGTCCGCCTACCTGGCGCTGATGTACAGCCAGAGCCAGGAGTACGACCCCGAGCACCCGCACGAGGCCTGGGCCGAGATCGACGCGGAGATCGCCGCGCTCTTCCGGCGGGGGCAGGAGGCCGGCGAGTTCCGGCTCGACCTCGGCCCGGCCTGGCTGGCCGACGCGTTCTACAGCCTGGCGGCCGGCGCGGCGTGGTCCGTGCAGACCGGACGGGCCGCCGCCCGCGACTTCACCCACATGGTCACCACGCTCCTGCTGCACGGCGCGGTGCGCCGATGACCACCACCATCGCCGCCGCCACCGCGCAGGGCCGGCCGACGCGCTGGCTCGGCTTCGGCGCGCTGATCCTCGCGGTGCTCCTCGTCTCGGTCGACGGCACCGTCCTGGCCCTGGCGATGCCGTCCATCGGCCGCGACCTCGCCGCGACCGGCACGCAGATGCTGTGGATCGGCGACGTCTACTCCTTCGTCCTCGCCGGCCTGCTGGTCACCATGGGCACCCTCGGCGACCGGATCGGCCGCCGGAAACTCCTGCTGTACGGGGCCGCGGGGTTCGGCCTCGTCTCCACGGCCATCGCGTACGCCCCCAGCGCACCGTGGCTGATCGCGGGCCGCGTCCTGCTGGGCGTCGCCGGCGCCACGCTGATGCCCGCCACGCTGGCGCTGATCCGTACGCTCTTCCCGGACAGCCGGGAACGCAGCACGGCGATCGGCATCTGGGGCGCCGCCATGTCCGCGGGCGCGGCGCTCGGCCCCGTGCTCGGCGGGTTCCTGCTCGAGCACTTCTGGTGGGGCTCCGCCTTCCTCATCAACGCGCCGGTCATGGCGATCCTGCTGGCGGTCGGCGGCAAGCTGCTGCCCGAGTCCAGGAACCCCGAGCCCGGGCCGTGGGACCTGCCCAGCGTCGCACTGTCCATGGTCGGCATGCTCGGCGTGGTCTACGCCGTCAAGGAGATCGCCGCGCACGGGCCGGGCACCGGCACGGTGGCCGCCGCCATGCTCGGCGTGGCGGCCCTCCTCGCCTTCGCCCGGCGCCAGCTCAGCCTGCCGCACCCGCTCATCGACGTCCGGCTGTTCCGCAACCGCACCTTCGGCGGCGTGATCGCGGCCGGCATGCTCTCCGTCCTGGGGCTCTCCGGACTGCTCTATTTCCTGTCCCAGTACTTCCAGCTCGTCGTGGGATACCGCCCCCTCGAGGCGGGCCTCGCGGAGCTGCCCGCCGCGCTCGGCTCCATGCTCTTCGGCATCCTGGCCGGCGCTACCACCCGCCGCACCTCCGTGCGCACGGTGCTCGGCGGCGGCATGGCGCTCAGCGGCCTCGCCATGGCCACGCTGACCGTGGTCGAGGCGTCCACGCCGTACCTGCTGCTCGGCACGGCGCTGTTCCTCATGGGCGCGGGCATGGGCCTGGCCTTCACGGTGGCCAGCGACGTCATCCTCACCGTCGTGCCGCCACACCAGGCCGGCGCCGCCTCCGCGGTCTCCGAGACCGCCTACGAGCTCGGCATGGCCCTGGGCATCGCCACTCTCGGCACGGTCGTCACCGGCGCCTACCGCGACGCCGCCCTGCCCGCCGGCACGCCGGCCCACCTCGCCGCGGCCGCGCACGACTCCCTGGCCGGCGCCGCCGCGGCCGCCGAGACACTGCCCGCAGCGCAGGCCGCGGCGCTGCTGGACGCCGCCCGGACCGCCTTCACCGACGGCCTCGCCCTGGCCACGACGGCCGGCAGCATCCTGCTCCTCGCCGCCGCGGCCGCCGTCGTCGCCCTCGTCAGGACCCCCCGGCCCGAGAAATAGACCGGAACCGTCCTGGCCGGGGTTCAGGCACCCGCCGGCCTGCGCACCGGACGGCTCGGCCCGGGCAGCGGTCCGGCAGGTGGCGTGGGTGCCGCATACTCGTCACATGATCACGCAAGGGAGTGCGGCGGAGCTGAGGATCGAGGTCGACGACCTGGGCCGGGAGGAGGTCCGGCGGCTGATCGCGGACCATCTGGCCGACATGCACGCCACCTCCCCCGCGGAGAGCGTGCACGCCCTGGACCTGACGGAGCTGCGGGCGCCCGAGGTGTCGTTCTGGACCGTGTGGGACGGCGCCGAGCTGCTCGGCTGCGGCGCGCTGAAGGAGCTGGACCCCTCCGCCGGTGAGATCAAGACGATGCGCACCCGTCCGGAGGCCCGCGGTCGCGGGGTGGCCGCCCACCTGCTCACGTTCCTGCTCGACGAGTGCCGCCGGCGCGGATACCGCAGCGTCAGCCTGGAGACCGGAACCCAGGACTTCTTCGCCCCGGCCCGGCGGCTCTACGGCCGGCACGGCTTCGTCCCCTGCGCGCCCTTCGCGGACTACACGACGGACCCGAACAGCACCTACATGACGCTGCGCCTCGGCGACTGATCACCCGCCGCAGCCCGCTGCGCCGTCCGGAAGAGACGGCGCGGCGGAGCGGCGGGTCAGCCCACCAGGGGCAGGAGCACCTTGGAGACGCCCAGGCGGACGCCGACCTCGGTGCCGGCGGGGTAGCGCAGGGTGTGGTCGCGGTCCGTCGAGATCAGGACGAGGCCGATGCGGTGGCCGGGGGCGAACACGTGGTCCTGGGTCTGCAGGTTCCAGCGGAACGTGTAGGGCTTGCCCGCCACGATCGGCGTGCTGTGCGAGGCCGACAGGCGGTTGCGCACGTCGAGCCAGCCGTGGCTGACGATCTCGAACGGGGTCTGCTCGGTCACGTACGCGCGGCGGTGGAAACAGCCCGGGTCCTCCGGGATGCCGGGGCCGACGCAGTCCTGGCCGGGCACCGTCCGGACGCCCGCGAAGCGGTCGGCCGTGCCGTAGTCGACCAGCAGCGCCGTCAGGTACGGCGACTTGCCGGCGAGGTCGGCGCGGAGCGTGACCTCGGGGGTGCCGGAGAGGCGCGTCTCCTTCTCCAGCGGCGCGGACAGATAGGACAGCCGGTTCGGGTCGGCGGCGAGCTCCTGCGCCACCAGGTCCTCGGCGGTGCGCGAGGGGTCGTCCACGAACGTCTGCCGGGCTCCGGCCGGCGCCGGCCAGGGCCGCAGGGTGCCCGGGCGGCCGTCCGTGGCGGGGCCGCCGAGGGCGAGGGCCGTGCGTGCGGCGCCGGGGACCGGCCAGGTCGTGGCCGTGCGCCACTGGCCGGGCGCGACCTCCACGTCGGCCATCGGCTCGCGCATGATGCCGGTGTCGATCCGGTAGAGCCACTGGTCGAACCAGCGGTGCAGGGTGGCGAGCCAGGCGTCGCGGCGGACGTGGAACGGGTCGGTGTGGCCGGCCTGGTGCAGCCAGATCTTGCGGGGCACGCCGCGGCGGGCGAGGGCGTCCCACCACTGGCCCGCCTGCTGGGTGCGGACGTTGTCGTCGTGCAGACCGTGCACCAGCAGCACGCTGGCGCGTACCCGGGCGGCGTCGCGGAGGTAGTCGCGCTCCGCCCAGAAGCGGCTGTAGTCGCCGGTCTCGCGGTCCTGCGCGCGCTCGAGGCCGGCCATCACGCCGGCGCAGGCCTCGGGGTTCTCCCGGGTGAGCACCGCCTTGGCCAGGACGTCGGTGTCCTCGCCCTGGAAACCGCCGGGCGCCACCACGCCGCCGTTGGCGCGGTAGTAGTCGTACCAGCGGGAGATGGCGGCGATCGGGACGATCGTCTCCAGGCCGCGCACGCCGGTCGCGGCCACCGCGTTGGGCAGGGTGCCGTTGTACGACACACCGATCATGCCGGTGCGCCCCGTGGACCACGAGGCGCGGGCCGGGGCGCCGGACTCGTCGAAGCCCGGGGCGCGCCCGTTGAGCCAGTCGATCACGGCCTTCATGCCGAGCGTCTCGTTGCGACCGCCGGAGGTCGGGCAGCCGGTCGAGCCGCCGGTGCCGAGGCTGTCGGCGAAGACGACCGCATAGCCGCGGGGCACGAAGTAGTTGTCGAGGTAGCCGGAGAAGACGACGGTCTCCGCCGCGCGGTCCGCGCCGGCGCTCGCGCTGCGGTGAGCCGCGGCGCCGCCGCGGTCGATGTCGTCGTGGTTGGGTACGTCGTTGAGCCCGGCGTAGTAGGGACTCGGCTGGAAGATCACCGGGATCTTCCCGGTCTCGCCGGTCTCCCGCGGCCGGATGATGCGCACCGCGACGCGGTCGGGCCGTCCGTCGGCGTCGCTGTCGACCGGCACCTGCACCCACACCCGCTCGCGGATGGCCTGGGCGTAGTCGTAGACGGGCTCGGTGCCGCCGGGTCCGGCGGGCGGCGGGGACGGCGGCGCGGCGGTGGCCGTGGCCGCCGGGCAGAGAACGGTGATGACGGCGCAGGCGGCGGCGAGCAGCCGCGCCCCACCCCGGGAAGTTCGCATCGTCGACAGGCCTCCGGCTCGCACTCGGAGCCACACCCTATCGTCCAATGTCGATGCGTCGGCGGCCGGGCCGGGAAACGCCTGATCCAAAGCGGTCACGAGTCCTGAACTCGAAGTCGTGAACATCACCTCCACCCGGACCGGTGCCGGATATGCGGCCCGAGCCCTCGATCGCTTGCCCCGCCTCGACCAGCGGGAACAAGGCCGCTCCGGCCCGACTGAGCACCGGAAATTGTCATTTCAGGACACGTTGACCTTGGCATGAATCACGCCTTGTAATCCGTCAAATACGCTCCGTACGCTGTGGTCAGGAAAGGCCATCGATCGGCTTGAGCGCCATGACTCCGGGGAGCGTCGCATGGTTATCAAGGTTGTCGAGCAGATCACCGACGACGAGCTCATCGAGACCGCGTGGAAGATGTACGAGGAGTCGTTCCGCGGCCTGAACGCCCTGGCGGTCCAGCGCCATCTGATGTTCCGTCACGAGTTCGAGGACGTCATGCGCGACGGCCGGGTGCAGAAGTATCTGAGCCTCGACGACGAGGGCACGCTGTGCGGACTGTCCACGTACACCAACGAGCTGGACGCCATGCCGTTGATCTCACCGCAGTATTTCGAGCGGCGCTGGCCGGACCTCTACGCCCAGCGCAAGATCTGGTACTGCGGATTCGTCGCCGTGCTGCCCGGCGGGCGCGCCGCCTCGTCGTTCTCCGACCTGGTCGAGGCGATGTATCTGATCGCCGCCGCGCAGAACGGCATCATCGGCCTGGACTTCTGCCGGCACAACGACGACAAGCGCAAGATGAGCCGGGTCATCCGGCTGATGCTGCAACGCCTCTCCGGCAACTGCGAGGCCGAGATGATGGACGCGCAGCAGTTCTGGCTCTACCGCTTCCCGCAGGCGGCCTGAGCCACGCCGTCACCGCCCGCCGCTTCGCACCGGATCGCGCTCTTGGGGGGCTGACGGTCCGGCCGGCATCGTGACCTCCTTTCCTTCCGGGATCGGCGGGCGGTTTCGGCGCGTTCTGTGGGGTGGGCTGGTTCCGGTCGTGATGGTTCGCCCGGTGGGCTACTTCCACCGGGACGGCTCGGGTGGGGTCTCCCACGGTTGTTCGGGCGGGGTTTCCCAGCGCCGGTGCCCGGGCGGGGCGTCCCAGGACGCCGACGGTCCGGGCGGGGTCCGCCACGGCGGCGGCTGCTCGGGCGAGGGTGGCCAGGGCGGCGGCTCCGCGGGGCCCGGCCAGTTCGAGGAGGACTGCTCGTCCCAGGGCGCGGACGGCTGGGACGGGATGGACCAGGGTGCGGACGCCTCGGTCGGGGCGTCCCAGTCCGGGGACGGCTCGCTCGGGGCCTCGCGGGGCGTGGCACCGGCGGCGAGCATCGCGCGGGCGCTGATCGGCTCGGTGTGCGAGCCCTTGAGGCGGGGCGCGTCGGCGACGAAGCCGCTGTCCGCGCCGCGGCCGATGGCCGCGTACACCTCGGGGCGCGCCGCGCGCATGACGACCGCCCAGACGAAGCCGAGGACGGCGCAGACGGCGTAGCCCGTCGGGAAGAGCCAGTGGAAGATCGAGCCGGCCTCCACCTGCAACAGGTCACCCAGGCCGTAGACGGTCGCGAACAGGATGATGCTCAGCAACAGGAAGGCGATGATCGGCGACACCTGGCCGCGCCACACGTTCTCCTGGTGCCGGTGCCGCAGGAAGAACGCGATCACCGCGGCCGAGGCGCTCCACATGAGGATGAGCACGCCCAGCCCGCCCACGACGGTGAGCCAGGCGAAGAGGTAGACCAGCGGATCGGCGCCGGTGACCCGGTAGACGACGAGCACGCCGAGCGCGAGCAGGCTCTGCGACAGCGAGCCGACGATCGGCGCGCCGGTGCGCGGGTGGGTGTATCCCCACGTGCGCGGCAGCACGCCCTCGCGGCCGAGCGCGAACTGGTAGCGCGCCACCGCCGCGTGGAAGGCCAGCAGGGCGGCGAAGATGCTGGTCATGAAGAGCACGTAGCCGAGGTTGACGAGCGCCTCCGGCAGGTGCGGGCCGACCAGAGCGAAGACCAGGTCGGTCTGCTCCGCCCGGGCGGCCGCCACGATGTTGCCGGGCCCCGCCCCCACGGACATGGCCCAGGCCGACAGCCCGCACAGCAGCCCGGCGAGGATGACGGCCCAGTGGGTGGCGCGGGCGATCGTGCGGCGGGGGTCCTTGGCCTCCTCGGAGAGCACGACGGTCGCCTCGAAGCCGACGAAGCCGCCGATGGCGAGCACCATCATGGCCGCGACCTCGGGGGTGAAGACCTGCGCCGGCGCCAGCGTCGAGAAGGACACCGATCCGCCGGCCGGGTTGGCCACCATCACGACGTCGTAGACGAGCACGATGACGATCTCGGCGATCAGCAGCACGGCGAGCACCTTGCCGCTGAGGTCGACCCAGAGCAGGCCGAGCACGGCGACCAGCACCCAGGCGGCGATGGCGCAGGTGAACCAGCCGACCTGCAGGCCCAGCCCGTCCAGCACCCCGGACGCGACGACGCCGAAGAGGCCGAAGAGACCGATCTGCATCAGCGCGTACGCCGGCAGCGCCACGAACGCCGCGCCGACGCCGGGGATGCGGCCCAGCCCGTGGCTGATGTACGAGTAGAACGCCCCGCTGTTGACGATGTGCCGGCTCATCGCGACGAAACCGACCGTGAAGATGGACAGGATGCCCGCGACGACCAGGTAGACCACCGGCACGGCGGTGTTGCCGACGACCGCGTAGATCGTCGTGATGGCCCCGATGACGACGGTCAGCGGGGCGGCGCCCGCCACCCCGAAGAAGACCACCGAGGGAACGCCGAGCCGGTTTCGCGCCAGGGCGGTGGACACGATGTCGGGCTCGGTCATGTCACGCGCCATCAAGAGCCTCCCAGCCCATTGATCGATGTTGTCCCGCCGGCGGTGGTGACGGCCGACGGCACTCACCTGCGGCCGACGGCGAGCACCGAGCCGACGGACGCCTCGGTCTGCTCGATCAACTGGCGGAAGTCCTCCGGCAGGGTGCCGATGGCGGTGGGGAGCTGGGTCAGGGCGTGGCGGTGCACCTCGAAGTCCCACAGGACGTGGCGGGTCAGGCCGGTCGCGACGACCAGGCCGGCGAGCAGCCGGTCGCTCACCGACATCTGCAGGCCGCGGACCATGATGTTGGCGAGCCGCATCGGCGCCCACGCCGCGGCGTTGCGCTGGGCCTCGTTGTTGGGCATGTAGAAGGTCTGGGTGCTCAGCATCCGGCGCCGGGTCACGGACTCCACCGCGCCCACGCGCATCAGCCGCTCCCCCACCCGGTCGGCCGCGTCCTGCGACAGATAGGCGAGCCAGGTGCGCACCTCGCGGTGCTGCGGCTGGGCGATGAGCAATTCCAGCACGGAATGGGACAGCGAGTCCCGCGGCGGCTGGCGGCTCTCTATGTACAGATCGCCGTCGAAGATCCGCAGGCGTCCCTCGAGCATCAATTCGCCGAGCAGTGCCGCGGCGAGACCCAGACCGGTGGCCCGGGGGTGCAGACGCGACCGGCCGGTCCGGTCCTCGTGTGCAATCAGGAAGAACTGGTCAGCCAGCACGCCGCCACTCCTTAGACGAACATCTGAGACACCTCGGCGGGCAAACACCCGCGGGGAAGGCGATATCTCGCTGTTCGAAGCATCATGTACCTGGCTTCGAGGTCAATGCAAGAAGTACTAGACTCGCGGCAGTCCCGCTCGTCCAAAATGGATCATGAGACGATGGGACGGAGTGACGACAACCCCAAGATCGAGGGAGTCACGGTGTCCATGGACGAGGGACCTACGCTGCGCCGACGTCGTCTGGGCACCGAATTGAAACGGTGCCGCGAGCGGGCCGGGCTGACCCAGGAAAACGTTTCGCGCCATTTTGAATGGCACGCCGCCAAGGTCACCCGGATCGAGACCGCGCGGGTCGCCGTCACCCCGCGCGACGTGCGGGACCTGCTGGTGCTCTACGGCGTCGAGGACGAGCAGTACCGCGAGGCCCTGCTCGAGCTGGCCCGCTCGTCACGACAGAAGACCTGGTGGGCGGACTACCGCGACATCATGCGCCCCGGCGGCTTCATCGGGCTGGAGGCAGATGCCTCGTCCCTGCGCGACTGGGCTCCGATCATCGTGCCCGGGCTGCTGCAGACCGAGGCGTACATCCGGGCCCTGATGCGCACCGGCCGGGCGGCGGACCCGCCGCAGCACATCGACCGCCGGGTGGCCCTGCGGCTCAAGCGGCAGGGGCGGCTGACCGGCGCCAACCCGCTCGACCTGCTGGCCATCATCGACGAGTCGGTGGTGCGGCGCTCGGTGGGCGGCCCCGAGGTCATGGAGGAGCAGCTCCGCCATCTCATCGACGTCGCTAAATTACCCAACGTGACGCTGCAGATCTTGCCGTTCGACGCCGGCGAGCACCCCTTCCTCGGCGGTTCAGCTGCGCTTTTGGAGTTCCGGGGTACCACTCATTTGGATGTAGTTTATCTAGAGGGTCTTGCGGGAGACCTCTACGAAGAGCAACATTCAGAGGTCGCACGTTACCGTGCGGAGTTCGAGGCGTTGAGTGCACGGGCCCTGGATCCGCGCCTGACCCTCAAAATGATCGAAAGTCTCCTGCGCGCGTAGGAGGCGGGCACGCACAACCGCATATCGAAGGGGGGTGCATGGCATGCCAGCGCACCATCTCGACGCTGCCGTCTGGAAAAAGAGCAGTCGCAGCAACGGAAACGGCGGCAACAACTGTGTCGAGGTCGCAGTCCTCGACACAGCCGTTGCCGTACGCGACAGCAAGAACCCTTCCGGTCCCGCTCTCGTCTTCGAACCAGCCCGCTGGACCGAGTTCGTGAACTCGGTGCAGAACGGCGAGTTCGATATCAACCGCTGAGAGATTACCGATCTGTACTCACGGATGGGAAGTGGATACTCAAAGTCAACTTCCCGGGGGTTCAAGATCTAATTCAAGATGGTGAAAGAGTCCTGATCAGGCTCGTTCACCACGGGTTCGGGGCGCTTCTTCGGGAGCGCCCCGAACCGCGTTTCCGGCCGCCGCGGATGCAATTTGCACGCATTGATCTCCATGAGCGCAGGTCATCGACGCTTCCGCGGCCGCGAGGCATACTGAGTAACGCACGCTCCGCATTGGACCAAATACTTAGCGTGAGGGGACTCCCGTTGCGCCAGTCATCGCCCCACCTCATGACGGTCGCGCCGATCACCCAGCCCCGCCCGGGGCCGGTGCTGGAGATGCGGGCCGAGCGCATCGTCGCGGCGCTGCAGACGTTCCGGGCCGCGTTCCCGGGGGTGCGGCCGTACTACGCCACCAAGTGCAACACCCATGCCGGCGTGCTACGGACGCTGCGCGACGCCGGGTGCGGCTTCGAGGTCGCGTCCTCGCACGAGATCGACGTCCTCGGCGGCATCGGCGTCCCCGGCCCCGAGGTGATCTTCAGCAACCCGGTCCGGGCGCGGGAGCAGACGGCCCGCGCGGCGGCCGCCGGCGTCGACCGGTTCAGCGTGGACTCCGTGGAGGAACTGCACCGGCTGGCCGACGAGGCCCCCGGCGCCCGGGTGTACGCGCGCCTCGCCACCGTCGGCCAGGACAGCGTCGTGCCCAGCGAGGGCAAGTTCGGCGTCGACGTCACCGGTGCGGTCCGGCTGCTGCTGGAGGCGCGCGAACGGGGGCTGGTGCCGTACGGGATCACCTTCCACATGGGGTCGCAGTCGCTGGCGCCGTCGGCCCTGCGGCGCCCGCTGCAGGACGTGGCCCACGCGATGGACCGGCTGCGGCGGGCCGGGGTACGGCTCGAGATGGTCGACATCGGCGGCGGTTTCCCGGCGGCCTACGACGAACCCGTCCCGCCGCTGGCCGACTTCGGTCGCGCCGCCGCCGCGGGGATCGCCGCGCTGCCGTACCCGGTGGAGGTCTTCGCCGAGCCGGGCCGCTGCCTGGTCGCCGAGGCCGGGACCTTCCGCTGCCGGGTGATCGGCGTCGCCGAGCGCCCGTCCGGCTGGTGGGCGCACACCGACCTGGGGGTCTTCCACGGCCTCATGGAGGTCCTCGAGTCCGGCGGCGAGCTGCGCTACCCGATCCGTGACACCCGCGGCACGCGGTTGCGGCGCTGCTACCACCTCACCGGCCCCACCTGCGACAGCCAGGACACGTTCGCGCGCGACGTGCTGCTCTCGGCGGACCTGCACGAGGGCGACGAACTGCTGATCGGGTCGGCGGGGGCGTACACGAGCGTGTACGCGTCCCGGTTCAACGGCTTCGCGCCGCCGCGGGTGGTGCTCACCTGAGCTGAGCCCCGATCGCCCCGGGAAAGCAACGAGGAAAGTCCTCAAGTCCCGGTGCGGAAGTCCTCAAGTCCTCCCCCGGCGGGTCGATGTCCTGGGCCATGACGGTCAGACGAGCACGAGTGCGCCAGTACGCGGCGGGGGTCGCGGCAACGGCGGCGGCGACGGTGGTGACGGCCCTGACCGGGGTCACGCCCGCGCAGGCCGCCTCGCCCGCCCGGGCCGCCGCGGTGGCCGACTACAGCTTCAACGCCGCCGGGGCGACCCTGACCGACGTCCGCCGGATCACCCGGGCGGACGTGGCCGCGCAGCGCGGGTACACCGGCCGGGGCATCGGCATCGCCCTCGTCGACACCGGCGTGGCCCCCGTGGAGGGCCTGACCTCCGGCAACGTCGCCAACGGGCCGGACCTGTCGTTCGAGAGCCAGGTCGCGAACCTGCGGTGGCGCGACACGTACGGGCACGGCACCCACATGGCGGGCATCATCGCCGGCCGCGACCCGGCGCCCGGCGGCTTCTCCGGCGTGGCGCCCGACGCCAAGCTGCTGTCGCTCAAGGTCGGGGCGGCCAACGGCGCGGTCGACGTGACCCAGGTGATCGCCGCCATCGACTGGGTGGTGGAGCACCGCAACGACGACCCGCGCAACCCGATCCGCGTGCTGAACCTCTCGTACGGCACCGACGGCGTGCTGAGCTGGCAGAAGAACCCGCTGTCGCACGCCGTGCAGAACGCCTACCGGGCCGGCATCGCGGTCGTGGTGGCCTCCGGCAACACCGGCGGCGCCATCACCAACCCGGCCTACGACCCGTACGTGATCACGGTCGGCGCGACCGACCCGCGCGGCACGACGTCCCCCGCGGACGACCAGGTGGCGTCGTTCACCAGCATGGGGGCGGCGCCGCGGGTGCCGGACCTGCTGGTGCCCGGCCGTTCCCTGGTCTCGCTGCGGGTACCGGGGTCGATGGTCGACGCCATGAACCCGTCGGCGCGCGTCGGTGAGCGGTACTTCGTCGGCAGCGGTACCTCCCAGGCCGCCGCGGTCGCCACCGGTGCGGCCGCGGTGCTGCTCGACCGCTACCCGGGACTGACGCCGGACTCGCTGAAGTGCACGCTGCGCCAGTCCGGCCCGTCCGTGGGCACGAGCGGCGGCCGGATGGTCGACCTCGACCGGGCGACGGCGGGCCTGCCGACCCTGTGCCGGGCGGTGGGACCGCACTCGACGGGTACGGGCAGCATCCAGGCCGCCCGGGGCACCTCGATCGTCAGTCTGAACGGCGTACCGCTGACCGGCGAGCGCGACATCTTCGGCCCGCTGAAGTCGGCCACGTGGGCCGCGGCGAGCACGGCGGAGCGTTCGTGGCAGGGCGGCTCCTGGATGGGCCGGCCGATGACCGGCACCGGCTGGGCCGGCACCGAGTACGGGCAGGCCAACTGGGCCGGCCGCTCCTGGTCGGGCACCAACTGGGCCGGCCGGTCGTGGTCGGAGATCGCCTGGGCCGGGGCCACCTGGACCGGCCGGTCCTGGTCGAACACCCTGGTGAACGGGGTGCCCTGGTCGGGGCGGGCCTGGTCCGGCGTGGCCTGGCAGCACGGCACCAAGGGCTCATGGCTCAAGTGACGCCCGCCTGAGCAGACCGCACGCACGATGGCCGCGCCGACAGGCGCGGCCATCGTCGTCTCTGGAGTATTGGGCACTCGTCCTGTACGGTCGCTTTGGGCGAACGACCAAAGGAGATCGGCATGGTGACGATGGCGGAACGCGGCCGGCAGGCCCGGCAGCGCCTGCTCCGGGCGGCGACGGAGCTGATCGCCGAACGGGGGTGGTCGGCGATCAGCACCCGGCTGCTGGCCGAGCGGGCCGGGGTGGCGCCCGGCGTGGTGCACTACCACTTCCCCTCGGTGCAGGCCCTGCTCAGCGAGGCGGCGCTGGGGGCGGCCCGGTCCCTGACCGCGCAGGCCGTCCCGGTGCTGGCCGGCACCCGCAGCGCCGGCGAGGCGCTGAGCGTGCTGCTGGATGCGCTCGACGGCGCCGGCGCGGTGTCGGTGCTGTTCGTCGAGACCTACCTGGCGGCGGCCCGCGACGAGGCGCTGCGGACCGCGCTCGGCGAGGTGATCGGCGAGTTCCGCCGCGAGCTGGCCGACCGCTTCGCCGCCCACGCCGTGCCCGACCCGGGCGGCACGGCGGCGGTGGTGGCCGCGGCGGTCGACGGGGTGGTCCTGCACCGGGCGCTGCTGCCCGGCCTCGACGGCGCCACCGTGGCCACCGTGCTGCGCCGGCTGCTGGCGGACGGATCGGAGGCCACGCCGTGAAGGTGGTCGTCTGCGGCGCGGGCATCGCGGGGCTGGCGCTCGCCGAGCGGCTGGACGCCGCCGGCGCCGAGGTCGTGGTGCTGGAGAAGGCACCCGCCCCGCGGCCGGGTGGTTACATGATCGACTTCTTCGGGCCGGGCTACGACGCCGCCGAGGCGGCCGGGGTGCTGCCCCGCATCCTCGAGCTGGGCTACCGCATCGAGGAGGTCGCCTACTGCGACGCCTCGGGGCGCCGCCGCGCCGGCCTGCGGCTCGGGCGGTTCGCGCGGGCCGCGGGCGGGCGCCTGGTCAGCGTGACCCGGCCGGACC
The DNA here is from genome assembly GCF_014648355.1 of Couchioplanes azureus. Taxonomy (GTDB): domain Bacteria; phylum Actinomycetota; class Actinomycetes; order Mycobacteriales; family Micromonosporaceae; genus Actinoplanes; species Actinoplanes azureus. Next base: position 292,695 of record NZ_BMQY01000007.1, on the reverse strand, counting down.
TGGAGCGGGCGCTGCGGGAACGCCTGAGCGCCCGCGTCGACGTGCGCTTCGCCCGCACGATCGCCCGGGTGGACAACGGCGCCGCAGGCGTGCGCGTGACCGTGGACGACGGCGCGGTCCTCGACGCCGACCTGCTCGTCGGCTGCGACGGCATCCACTCGGCCGTCCGCGCGCTGGTCTTCGGCCCGCAGGACCGGTATCTGCGCTATCTGGGCCTGCACACCGCGGCCTTCTCGTTCGACGACCCGGCCGTGCACGCCGCCGTCGACGGCAGGTTCTGCATGACGGACACGCCGCACCGCGCCATGGGCTTCTACGGGCTGCGCGACGGGCGGGTCGCCGCGTTCACCGTGCACCGCGCGCCGGACCCGGCCCTGCCGGCCGACGCCGCCGCGGCGCTGCGCCGCGAGTACGGCACGCTCGGCTGGATCGCACCCCGCGCGCTCGAGGCCTGCCCGCCGTCCGGCGAGGTGTACTACGACCAGGTCGCGCAGGTCGTCGCACCGGCCTGGAGCAGGGGCAGGGTGGCGCTGCTGGGCGACGCGGCGTACGCGGTGTCCCTGCTGGCCGGGCAGGGCGCCTCGCTGGCGGTGGCCGGGGCGTACGTGCTCGCCGAGCAGCTGGCCCGCTCGGCATCCGTCGACGCCGCGCTGGCGGCGTACGAGAGCGCGCTGCGGCCGGTCGTCCTCGACCGTCAGGAGGCCGGTCGCCGGGGCGCGCGCTGGTTCCTGCCGGCGACCCGGACCCGGCTACGGCTGCGCCGCGCCGCCCTCGCGCTGGCCGGGCTGCCGCTGGCCGACCGGCTCGCGGCGACCGCGATCGCCGGCAAGCCCAGCGCTCTCGTCACCGAGCTGGCGGCCGGGCGGCCGGACCGGCGAGGGGGTCTGTTCCCCACGACGTGAAGGGCGCCTCAGCAGACGACGCGGTCGCGGCCGCTGCGCTTGGCGACGTAGAGGTTGCGGTCGGCCTCGGCCAGCAGCGCGGCCTGGTCGTCGCCGGGCGCCGCCGGGCCGGCGACCGCGCCGATGCTGACCGTCACCGGCAGCTCGCCGGTGATCGGTGCCCACGGGTGCTCCCGTACGGTGCGCCGCAGGTTGTTCAGCCACGACCGGCCGGCGCCCTGGGCGAGACCGGGCACGACGACGAGGAACTCCTCACCGCCCATGCGGGCGACGAAGGCGTCCTTGTCCTGTCCGTCCATGGCGGCGGCGAGCAGGTCGGCGATGGCGACCAGCACGCGGTCGCCCACGTCGTGCGAGAGCGTGTCGTTGATCCGCTTGAAGTGGTCGAGGTCGATCAGGGCGACGGTGAGCGGGGCGCCGGCCCGGACCGCGTGCGTGACGATGTGCGGCAGGCGCTCGTCGACGAAGCGCCGGTTGTAGAGCCCGGTGAGCGGGTCCCGGCGGGCCTGCTCCCGGTAGCGCTCGGCCTCGCGGCGCGCCTCGGCGGTCTCGAACATCGCCTGCCGGGTGCGCGCCCGGGCCTCCTGCTGGCGGTTGCGGAGGTCCTCGGAGGCCGCGTGGAACCGCTTGTACTCCGCGAAGGCGTCGGCGTAGCGGCCGCCGGCCGCGTACAGCTCGGCCTGCTCGGCCATGGCCCGCACCAGGACGGCCCGCAGGTCGTCCGTGGTGCACCCGGCCTTGCAGCGGTCCAGGGTGGCCTGGGCGCGCTCCAGCGCGCCGAGCCGGCGCTGCGCGGTCGCCAGGGTGAGCCGCGCGTCGGCGACGTCGTGCGCCTCGAACCAGCGCGGGGCGTCGGCGATGCCCGCCAGCGTGCGCTCGGCGCCGGCGTAGTCGCCGGCGCCGATCTGGACGTTGGCGATGGTGTCGAGCTCCATGACCAGGTAGTCGCGGCCGAGGGCGCGCACGGCGGCGTGCATGCGTTCGACGATCTTCGCGGCGACGGCGTCGTTGCCGACCTCGATCTCGGTGTAGGCGAGGTTGTTGAGCACCAGCAGCTGGCGGGTGAGGTCGCCGGCGTCGAGCGCCAGGCGCTCCGCCTGGGCGTACCGCTCCCGCGCCGCGTCCAGCGATCCGCACTCGACCAGCGAGTTGGCCAGCCGGACCAGGTAGATGATCCGCAGCCCGGCCGGTGCGCTCTCCTCCAGCAGCTCCACCGAGGCGAGCGCGTGCTCGAGGCTGGCGGCGTGGTCGCCGAGGTAGTGGTACGTCAGGGCCAGGTGGAAGTGGCTGCGGGCGAGCAGCGGACGCGAGTCGCAGCGTTCCGCCCAGGCGTGGATCGTCAGGAAGATCCGGGCGGCGTCGCCGGGGCTGCCGCTGCGCTGCCGCATGTCCGCCTGCACGAGCTGGGCCCGGCGCAGCAGCAGGTCGTCGCCGAGCGCCTGCGCCGCCCAGGCGGCCTCGGCCGCCCGCACGAGGATGGCGTCGATGTCGTGACCCTGGTGATTCTCAAGATCATCAAGCTCGGACGTCAGTCTCGCCGCGGCACCGGTGGGTTCCGCGACGGCCGGGGGCGTCCGCACACTCACGCGCCTTTGATCGGCCACCGGAGCCGGAATCGAAGAAATCGTGACCGCCTCGGTTGCGAGACGGTGCCCGCGGTCGATGCCGGCCGCCGCGGACGGTAACGTGCGGCGGGCGCCGACCGGGAGGTCCGGGCAGCTGGGGAACATGTCGGTGGAAAAGGTACGGCGATGGACGACAAGGCCGCGATCGAGCTCGTCGGCGTGCACAAGGACTTCGCGTCGCACGGCGAGACGGTCCGGGCGGTGTGCCCGACCGACCTCGCCGTCGCCCGGGGCGAGTTCTTCTCGCTGCTGGGACCCTCGGGCTGCGGCAAGACCACCACGATGCGGATGATCGCCGGGTTCGAGCAGCCCACCGGCGGCACCGTGCACCTCGACGGCAGGGACGTCACCGGCGTGCCGCCGCACCGGCGCGACGTCAACATGGTGTTCCAGTCGTACGCGCTCTTCCCGCACCTGGACACCTACCGCAACGTGGCGTTCGGGCTGGAGCGGCGCAAGGTGGGCCGGGACGAGATCCGCCGCCGGGTGGGCGAGATGCTGGAGATCGTCTCGCTGACCGGCCTGGAGAAGCGCTCCCCGCGGGAGCTGTCCGGCGGCCAGCAGCAGCGCGTCGCCCTGGCCCGGGCGCTGGTCAACCGGCCCCGGGCGCTGCTGCTCGACGAGCCGCTGGGCGCCCTCGACCTCCAGCTGCGCCAGCAGATGCAGCTCGAGCTCAAGCGCATCCAGCGTGAGATCGGCATCACCTTCGTCTACGTCACCCACGACCAGGGCGAAGCCCTGACCATGTCCGACCGCATCGCGGTCATGCGCTCCGGGCGCCTGGAACAGCTCGGCACGCCGCGGGAGATCTACGAACGCCCGGCGACCCGGTTCGTCGCCGGGTTCGTCGGGACCACCAACCTGCTCGACGGCCACGCCGCCGCCGTCGACGACGGGATCGCGGTGCTGACCTACGGCCCCGGCGACCGGGTCCTCGTGCCCGTGCCGGCCGGCGTGCGGGAGGGCGACAAGCTGGAGGTCTCCGTACGTCCCGAGAAGATCGGGCTCAGCCGCGAGGAACCCGCCACGGCCGCGGGCAGCGTCCTGAGCGGCCTGGTGACCGACGTCGTCTACCGCGGCACCTCGACCAGCTACACCGTGACCACGGCCGCCGGAACCGACCTGGTGGTCTTCGGCCAGAACGCCCACTCCGCCGAGGAGCTGGCCGGCCGCGGCGACCGCGTCTTCCTGACCTGGAGCCCGCAGTACTCCTACCCGATCGGAGTTCGATGACCCCCCACTTCGGCGCCCCTGCGATCGGCGGCCTGCCGCGGCGGCGGTTCGGCCGCCGCGACGTCCTGACGATCTCCGGGCTCGCGGCGCTCGGCACGGCCCTGTCCGCCTGCGGGGTCGAGGGCCGGGGCCCGCACGGCACACCCGCACCGAGCGCCGTGGCGAACTTCTGGGCCGGGCGCACCGGCACGGGCACGGTGCGCTTCGCCAACTGGCCCCTCTACATGGACCCGGCCCACCCGGAGCTCGGCAAGTTCACCGCCGAGACCGGTGTGCGGGTGGACTACCAGGAGGTCATCACGGAGATGGCGCCCTGGTTCGCCAAGGTGCGCCCGCAGCTCGCCGCCGGGCAGGACATCGGCTTCGACCTCATGGTCATCAGCAACGGCATCCATTTCCGGCAGTTCGTGGACTCCGGATTCCTGGCCCCGCTCGACCACGCCAAGCTGCCGAACTACGCCGCCCACGCCGCGCCGGCGTACCGGGAGGAGGCGTTCGACCGCGGCAACGTCTACACGATCCCGTGGACCTCCGGCATGACCGGCATCGCGTACGACCCGCGCAAGGTCACCCGCCCCATCACCTCGCTCGCCGACCTGTGGGACCCGGCGTTCCGCGGCCGTGTCGGGATGTTCGCCGACACCCAGGAGCTGGGCAACGCCGGCATGCTGGCGCTGGGCGTCGACCCGGTGCGCTCCACCCCCGACGACTGGCGCCGCGCCGCCGACCGGCTGCGGGAGCAGAAGAGCGCCGGCATCGTGCGCAACTACTACGACCAGAGCTACATCGACGCGCTCGGCAAGGGCGAGGTGTGGATCACCCAGGCCTGGTCGGGCGACATCTTCCAGAAGAACCTCTCCGACGGTACGGACTTCAAGTTCGTGATCCCGCAGGAGGGCGGCACCATCTGGACCGACAACCTGGCGATCCCGGTCACCGCGCGCAACCCGGTCGACGCGCTCACCCTCATGGACTTCTTCTACCGGGTGGACGTCGCCGCCTCGCTGGCCCGCTACATCTCCTACGTGTGCCCGGTGCCGGCCGCCCGGGAGCGCATCCAGCAGGACGCGGCGGCGGCGAGCGGCGACCGGAGGGCCGAGCTGCAGGCGGTGGCGCAGAGCCCGCTGGTGTTCCCGTCCGCCGCGGACTACGCCAAGCTGCACTACTTCCGGGACTTCGCCACCGCCGCGGAGCAGCAGGAGTACCAGCGCATCTTCGAACCCGTCGTGCTGGGCTGACGTGCGCCGCGCGCTGACGCCGTACCTGCTGGTCCTGCCCGGCGGGCTCTGGCTGCTGCTGTTCTTCGTGGTGCCGGCCGCGACGATGCTGTCGCTGTCGTTGCAGGAGGGCGACGTCGTGCACGGCTACGTCTTCACCGGGCACTGGCAGACGTACGCCGACGCGCTCGTCACCTACCGCACCCAGTTCGCCCGGTCGCTGCTGTACGGCGCGATCACCACGCTCGTGCTGGTCGTGGTGGCGTTCCCGGTGGCGTACTGGATCGCCGTGCACGGTGGGCGGCGCAAACCCGTGTACCTGCTCCTGCTGCTGTCGCCGTACTTCGTGTCGTTCGTGCTGCGCACCATCTCGTGGCGGCAGCTGCTCACCGACGAGGGCGTCCTGCTCGGCCCGCTCAAGAGCGCCGGGGTGCTGGGCGCGCAGTTCCACGTCCTGGGTACCCCGGTGGCGGTGATCGGCGGGCTGGTCTACACCTTCCTGCCGTTCATGGTCTTGCCCGTGTACGTGGCCCTGGAGCGCCTCGACCCCCGGGTGGTCGAGGCGGCCCGCGACCTGTACGCCGGCCCGGCCGCCGCCTTCCGCCGGGTGGTCCTCCCGCTGGCGCTGCCCGGCGTCTTCGCGGGCGTGCTCATGACGTTCGTGCCGGCCAGCTCGGACTACGTGACCTCGGCGGTGCTGGGCGGCCCGTCCACGACGATGATCGGCCAGGTCATCCAGGCCCAGTACCTGGTCAGCTCCGACTATCCGACCGCGTCCGCGCTGTCGGCCACGCTGATGGCGGTGCTGCTGAGCGGGCTGTTCGCCTACGCGCGGGCGCTGGGCACCGGGGACGTGCTCACCGTGGCGGCGCGATGACGGGGCGTGGCGGCGAGCGGGTGCTGCGGGCGTACACCTGGCTGGTCATCGCCTGGCTCACCCTGCCGGTGCTGGTCATGGTGCTGTTCAGCGTCAACGACACCCGGGGCCGCTACAACCAGAGCTGGAACGGCTTCACCCTCGCCTGGTACGGCCGGGTCCTCGAGCACGGCGAGCTCACCCGCGCACTGGCCACCTCGCTGCTCGTCGCCCTCGCGACGATGCTGCTCGCGGGCGCGCTGGGCACGGGCGTCGGCTACGCGCTGGGCCGCTACCGGTTCCGCGGCGCGGGCCTGCTCGACCTCGTCATGTTCGCCGCCGTCGCCTGCCCCGACCTGGTCATGGGCGCCTCGCTGCTGACCCTGTTCGTGTCGCTCGGCGCCGGCCTGGGTCCCGTGACGATCACCATCGCGCACGTCATGTTCACGATCTCGTTCGTGGCGGTGGTCGTCCGGGCGCGCGTGCTGACCCTGGACCGCTCCCTCGAGGAGGCGGCCGCGGACCTGGGCGCCGGCCGGTGGACGACGTTCCGCCGGGTCACCCTGCCGCTCATCGCGCCCGCGGTCACGTCCGGCATGATGCTGGCCTTCGCGCTGAGCCTCGACGACTTCGTGGTCGCGGGTTTCACCGCGGGCACCACCACCACGTTCCCGCTGTGGATCTGGGGCTCGACGCGGGTGGGCCTGCCGCCCCAGGTGAACGTCATGGGCACGCTGCTCTACCTGACCGGCGTCCTGCTCGCGGTGGTCACCGGCGTCCGCGCCCGGCCCGGCCGGGCCAGGCGCCACGCCGGCGCGGCGAGCGGCTCAGCCGGGCCAGCGGGGCATGCGTTCGGCCGAGCCCCGGCCCAGCGCCGCCCAGATCTCGGTGACGGTGTGGAAGACGACGCCCTCCGGTAGTCCGTCCAGATCGGCGAGCACGTCGGCGGGGGCCCCCAGGGTCTCGGCGCCCTGCCGCAGCGCCTCCCGGTCCCCGGGCATGCTCGACAGCCCGATGTAGCGCCCGAAGCGGCTGAGCGCCGCGTGGTCGTCCAGGTGGGGCACCCGGCTGGCCTCGGGCTGGTCCTCGCCGGCCGGCTCGGGCGTCTTCCACTCCTCGGCACGGCCGCCGGCCACGCCCTGGACGTTGCCGCGCACCTCCTGCTTCATCTCTTCGTCGAGACGTGTGCCGTGCTTGCTGCTAGCTCGTTCCATGGTTCCGGAGTGCCCCGGCCAAGCTGGGGTAAACCGGTCAAGCCGGGCGGCGTACGGAACGCGGCCGTCGCCGGCGAGAAGCCGCCGCACCTGGGTAGCCAAACCGTCCGAACCGAGAGGCGATGTGATGAATCTGAGTTTTCTCCGGCCGCTCTACGACCGTCCCGGCCCGTGGGTCTCCGTCTACCTGGACGCGACCCGGTCGAACGAGAACGCCGACCACGAAGTGCAGCTGCGCTGGCAGGCCCTCCGGGAGGAGCTGACCGGCCACGGCGCCGACCCGGCGACCCTGGACGCCGTGGGCGCCGCCGTCGAGCAACATCCGTACCAGCCCGGGCAGTACGGGCTGGCCATCTTCGCGACCGCCGGCGAGGTCGCCATGCTGGAGATCCTGTCCGCTCCCCCGGCCGCCGACGAGGCGCACCACGGTCCCCTGCCGCACGCCATGCCGCTGCTGGCCCAGCGCGGCGAGGAGGTGCCGTACGTGCGGGTGCTCGCCGACCGGACCGGAGCGGACGTCGAGGGCATGTCCGTCGGCGGCGCGCCGCGGCGGCGCACGGTGACCGGCAGCGAGACGTTCCCGCTGCGCAAGGTGCACCCGGGCGGCTGGTCGCACCGGCACTACCAGATGGCCGTCGAGGAGGCCTGGAAGCGCAACGCCAGCGACGTCGCGGCCGCGGCCGTCGACCTCGCCGAGGCCGTCGGCGCCGAGGTCATCGTGGTCGGCGGCGACGTACGGGCGGTACAGACCTTCACCGACCGGCTGCCCCGCCGCTGGCAGGAGCGGCTCGTCTCCACCGACGCCGGGTCCCGGCACGCCGGCGCCGACGAGGCGGCGCTCGACGACGTCACCATCCAGGCGATCGCCGAGGTGGCGGAGCGTCACGTCCGGGAGGCCGTCGACCGCTACGGGGCACAGCGCGGCGCCGACGGCGCCGGCACCGGCCTGGCCGACGTGGTGACCCGGTTGCAGCGCGGACAGGTCGACACCGTGCTGCTGGTCGACGACCCGTCCTCCACCGACATGCTGTGGATCGCCCCCGACGACCCGACGCTCGTCGCGGTCGACGAGAGCCTGCTGCGGGAGTCGGGTGCCCGCGACGTCCAGCGGGTCCGGGCGGACGCCGCGCTGGTCCGGGCGATCGCCGGCACGGGCGCGAACCTCGTCCTGGTCGGTCCCGGCGAGGCGGCGCTGGAGCACGGGATCGGCGCGGTGCTGCGCTACGCGGACGCAAGCACCGCGGCATCCTGACCCGGCGCCGGGCCTAGCTCTTCGAACCCTCGAGCGGAGCCGCCGCCCGCGGTGACGGGCGGCGGCCGCGGCCACCGCCGTGGGCCACCTTGCGGACGTAGAGCTCGGCGTCGGCGTGCGCGTAGAGGGCGCCGAAGTCCTCGCCGTCGGTGCCCAGCACCGCGGCACCGACGCTGCACGCGGTGCGCTCGGCGAGGGCCGCGCGCAGCTGTTCGGCGCGCTCCGCCGCCGTCTCCCCGCGCCGCAGGCCGAGCAGCATGACGAACTCGTCCCCGCCGAGGCGGCCGACCAGGTCGCCCGCCCGCCCGTGGGCGCGCAGCGTCGCGGCCACCCAGGCCAGCAGCTCGTCGCCGGCCGCGTGTCCCTGCACGTCGTTGACCTGCTTGAAGCCGTCGAGGTCGAAGATCAGCAGGGCGGTCGGGCGGGCGTGCGAGCGCTCGGCCGCGAAGCGCTCGGTGAACCCCCGGCGGTTGAGGCAGCCGGTCAGCCCGTCCAGCCGCGACAGCCTGCTGAGCTGCCGCCGCTGCCGCGCGGCGATCCGGCCCTTGTGGCCGCAGATCACCGACACCGCGAGGGCGCCGGCGAGGTGCATGACGACGTACCACGGGTTCGGGTCGCCGACGAAGGCCGCGATGCCGAGGTAGCCGGCGACGATGAGGCCCAGCAGCGGGCGGCCCACGCTGGGCGTGGTGAGCGCGATCAGCGGAAGCGGCGCGAACAGCCCGAGCGCCAGGGTGGCGGCGGCACCGCCGTCCAGGCAGACCACCGCCCCGGCGATGCCGAACTGCGCCATCCCGACGGCGAACATGACCGGGCCGCCGTGCCGGTACCGGCTCAGCGGGCCGGCCAGCCACAGCGTGCCGAGGCCGATCAGCCCGGCCAGCCCCAGCAGCAGGCCCATGGCCAGCCGGTGCGGATGACCGGCGGCGAAGAGGGCCACGTAGAGCAGGCCGACGCCGGGGTCGAAGAGCCCGAGCCGGCCGGAGTCGGCGATCGCCCGGCGGCGCCGCTCGTGCCGGGAGACCCGGGGCGCCTCGGCCGGCGCGGCGGCGGCGCGGACCCGGGCGACGGCCTCGGGCGGGGGCAGCTGCCGTACCCGGGAGGTCTTGTCCTCGTAGGCCCGCTCGTCGGCGCGCCGGCGCAGCTCGTCGGCGCCGGCCGCCTCCGCGGGGTAACAGGCGAAACCGACGCTGCCGGTCACCACCCCGGCCAGGGCGGCGCGCAGCCGGTCGGCCACGACGACGGCGCCCTCGGCGCCGACGCCGCTCAGCACCGCCGCGAACTCGTCGCCGCCCAGGCGCCCGACGGCGTCGTGCGTCCGCAGCTGCGCCGCCAGCGTCCGCGCGGTCCAGGTCAGCAGCTCGTCGCCCGCCTGGTGGCCGTAGGTGTCGTTGACCTCCTTGAACCGGTCCAGGTCCAGCACGAGCAGCGTGACCGGCTCCCCGGTGCGGTCGGCCCCGGCGAGGGCCGCGGTGAGCCGCTCGTCGAAGCCGCGCCGGTTCAGGCCGCCGGTCAGCGGATCGGAGCGCGACAAAGCGTCGAGGCGCCGCCGCAGCGACGCCATGGCGCCGGAGTAGCGCAGGCAGAGCAGGGAGATCCCGCCGAAGGCGACGGTGTAGATCACCGCGTAGCCGGGCGGTGCCGGTCCACCGGCGAGCGCGACGACCCAGTAGGCGACGGCCGACAGCGCCGCCGCGGGCACGAACGCGCGGGGCGGCATGGTGACGGCGTACACCATGACGGCGAACGGCAGCAGCGGGCCGAGCGGGCCGGCCACCCCGCCGTCGAGGATGCCGAGCGCCGCGTACCCGGCGGTGTTCACCACGAGCAAGGCCATGTGCATCGGCATCCGCAAGCGGCCGAGCGGGGCGGCCACCCACACACCGGCCGCGCACAGCGCGAGGACGGCGACGATCACGGCCATCGCGGGACGGTTCGCGGCCGGCCAGGTGGCGGCGAGGTAGGGAACCAGGGGCGTCAGGGTCAGCAGTGCCCGCAGCGCGCCGCCGCGCGTCTGCCGTAGCCGGCGCGCGGGTACGCCACGAGGATCCACCACCCTTGGTATCACCCGGTTCGCGCCCCCTTGTCGATCCGTACCTCCCCATCGGCGGGGGCACCAGCGAGGTGAGCTTTCGCGGCGCCGCACACACCCCGAGGGGCGTCCTAGGAGGCTGGGTCAATGCCGGAGCTAACCTTCGGTGGTGGTGGTTGACCAGACGGAAGCAATGGACGAGGAACTACGGTCCCAGACACCGCCTGTCCCCCGCTTCCTCCCGGTCAGGACCCGCCTCGCGGCCTGGACCCGCCACCCGGCCCGGGGCCGCCTGGCACCGGGGGTGGTCCCCGCGGTGCTGATGCTCGGTCTCGGCCTGGCCGGCGCCGGCCGTCCGGCGCTGAGCTGGGACGAGGCCAGCACCGCCGACATCGCGCGACGGACGCCGGGGCAGATCTGGGACCTGGTCCACCACGTCGACGCCGTCATCGGCCCGTACTACTTCCTCGTGCACGCCTGGACCCGGCTGGCCGGCACCTCCGAGACCGACCTGCGCCTGCCCTCGATCGTCGCGATGGCCGCGGCGGTCGGGCTCGCGGGCGAGCTCGGCCGCCGCCTGTTCACCCCGTTGATCGGCCTGCTGGCCGGGCTGCTGCTCTGTCTCGTCCCGAACAGCTCGCGGTACGCGGCCGAGGCCCGGCCGTACGCGTTCACCTGCCTGCTCTCCGTGCTCTCCCTGCTGCTTCTGCTGCGGGCGCTGGAGCGGCCGCGCCGCCGGCGCTGGATCGGCTACGGCGTCTCGGTGGTCCTGCTCGGGGCGAGCCACCTGATCGCGCTGGCCACGCTCGCCGCCCACGCGGCCGTGGCGGCGTCCGGCCGCCGCCGGGGACGGCCGCCGCGGGCCTGGGTGGTGACGCTCGGCGCCTGTGCGGTGGCGCTGCTGCCCGTGGTGTGGCTGGGCACCCGGCAGCGCAACGAGCAACTGGCGTGGGTGGATCCGCTGACGCCGGACACCTTCCTGCAGGCGCCCGGCGAGATCGTCGGCGCCGCCAACACCGCGTGGCTGCTGATCGGGCTGGCCGTGCTCGCCCGCTGGCGGCGGGCCGAGCGGGTGCGCCACGTCGCCGTTCTCGCGCTCGCCCCGCCGCTCGCGGTCGCCGCCGTCTCGCTGGCCTGGGGCCCGATCTGGGTGGCGCGGTACCTGCTGGTCGTCCTCGCGCCGCTGGCCATCCTGGCCGCGGTGGCGGTGGTGGGCACGGCCGGGCCGGACCGGCGCTCCGGCCGGCGAGGGGCGGTCCTGCGGGTGGTGGGCATCGTGGCGCTGCTGGCCGTCACCGCCTACCCGGCGCACGGGCGGGTCCGCGGCACCACCGCGAAGAAGGGCCCCGACTACCGGGGCGTCGCCGCGCTCGTCGCCCGCCACCAGAGCCCCGGCGACGTCATCGTGTACGAGGCCCGGTCGCGGGCCATGCGGGCGGGCATGGAGTACTACCTGCGCCGCTATCCGTCCCGCCCGCGTGACGTGCTGGAGCGGCGCCCGGCCGCCGAGGTGGGCCGGCTGCGGGCGGACGAGCATCCCGACGCCGCGGGACAGGTGGCGGGCACGGGCCGGGTGTGGCTGGTCGTCGGGGGTCAGACGGCCGACCCCACCACCGGCCAGCCCGCGCTGCAGGGCCTGCTGCGCGAGCGCTACGACCGTATCGGCATCTGGCACCGCTCCGCGGCCACGGTCGCCCTCTACCGCGCGCGCCCGCCCGGCTGACCTGCGGACTCCGTCACGTTGCAGTCGTATTGGCATCGGCGTACCGTCGGATCCAATACAGGTGTATCGCAAACCGGAGGGTCCCCGTGCACGTGATCGAGTTGTCCGAGGCGTGCGCCGAGCGCGGCGAGCTGGTCGGCGGCAAGGCGGCGGGCCTCGGCCGGCTGATCCGGCACGGGGAGCGGGTGCCGCCCGGCTTCTGCGTCACCACCGAGGCCTTCCGGCGGGGGGTGATCCCGGAGGCCGAGATCGTTGCGGCGTACGAGCGGCTGGGCCGTGGCCCGGTGGCGGTGCGGTCGAGCGCGACCGCCGAGGACCTGCCGGACGCGAGCTTCGCCGGCCAGCAGGACACCGTCCTGGACGTCGAGGGCCCCGCCGGGCTGCTCGCCGCCGTCGCGAAGTGCTGGGAGTCCCTGCACGGTGCGCGCGCCGCCGCCTACCGGGAGGCCCGCGACATCGACGGCGCCACGGTGGCGATGGCGGTGCTGGTGCAGCGCATGGTCCAGCCCGCGGTCGCCGGGGTGCTCTTCACCGCGAACCCGGTGACCGGCCGCCGCACCGAGATGCTCGTCGACGCCGCACCGGGGCTCGGCACCGCCGTGGTGGACGGCACCGGCCCGGTGGACCACTACGTCCTCGACGGCACCGCCCGAGACCTCGGGGGCTGCCTGACCCCCGCCCGGCTCGAAGAGCTCCGCGCGGCCGGCGCCCGGCTCCAGGAGCGCCTCGGCGGTCCCCAGGACGTGGAATGGGCATTCGACGACGACGGCGTCCTGTGGCTCCTGCAGTCACGGCCGATCACCACCCTGTTCCCGCTGCCCCCGCCGACCACCAAGCCCCTCCCCCGCGTCTACGTGGAGTTCGGGCACGTGCAGGGCATGCTGCGGCCGGTGACGCCGATGGGGATGGCCACCCTGCGGGCGCAGATCGTCGCGATGCTGGCCGCGCTGGGTGTCCGGGCGGACGTCGTGGACATCGGCGGGCGCCTCTACGGCGACCTCAGCGACCTCGCCCGTCACCGGTCCGCCCGCAAGCGGCTGGTCAAGCTCATGGCCGTCGACTTCGGCCCGCGCGCCCAGGCCGTCATGGCACACGTGCTCAACGACCCCCGGTTCGCCGCGCAGCCCGGCGGCTCCGGGCGCACGGGCGGGGCGGACGCGGCGGCGCTGCGCACGGCCGTCCGGGCGCTCGCCGGCATCGTGCGCGCGCTGGCCCGTCCCGAGGCCGCCCGGCAGCGGCTGACCGGGGCGGTCGAGCGCATCCGGCTGGCCGGCGCGGTCCCCGCGGCGGCGATGACCACCGCCGAGCGGCTGCGCGAGGTCGAGGCCCACGACGCCGCGGAGAGCCCCGACGACATCATCTGGCCCATCGTCGCCGGCATGCTCGCCGCCGCCCTGCCCGCCAAGCTGCTCGACGGCATCGCGACGCCGGGAGAGATCCACACCGTGCTCGGCGGGATGCCGCACAACGTCACCATCGAGATGGACCTCGCCCTCTGGCGGCTCGCCACGGACGCGGGAGAGCACCGGGAGCTGCTGCTCGGCACGGCGCCCGGCGAGCTGGCCGCGCGGTACGCCCGCGGGGAGCTGCCGGACCTCGGGCTGGACGCGTTCCTGCGCGCGTACGGCCACCGCGGCATCGCCGAGGTCGACCTGGGCGTGCCCCGCTGGGACGAGGACCCCACGCCGGTCTTCGCCATGATCGCGAACTACCTGCGGGTCACCGACCTGGAGCAGGCGCCGGACCGCCGCTTCGCCCGCGCCGCCGCCACGGCCGAGGAGGCCCTGCGCGGGCTCGCCGTCCGGGCCCGGCGCCGGCCCGTACGCGGACGGCTCGCCGTGTTCCTGCTGCGCCGGGCGCGGTCGCTGGCGGGCCTGCGGGAGGCCGGCAAGTTCGCCGGCCTCTACCGGCTGCGGGCGGTCCGGCGGCACCTGCTGCTCATCGGCGCCGACCTCACCGCGGCCGGCCTGCTCGACCGGCCGGACGACATCATGTTCCTCACCCTCGACGAGGTCCGCGCCGCCGTGCACGAGGGCGCCGCCTGCCACGACACGGCCACCACCCGCCGGGCGGTGCACCGGGCCGAGTCACGACGCCGGGCCGTACCGGTCGGCCTGCTGTCCGACGGCACGGACATCGAGGCCGTGCTGCCCCCGGCGCCGGCCACCGGCGGCGTGCTCAGCGGCGTGGGCGCGGCGGCCGGCCGGGTCACCGGGCCGGCGCGGGTGGTGCACGACCCGGCGACCGCCCACGTGGAGCCGGGCGAGATCCTCGTCGCCGCCACCACCGACCCGGGCTGGACGCCGCTGTTCCTCACCGCCGGCGGGCTCGTCACCGAGACCGGAGCGATCATGGCCCACGGCCCCACGGTGGCGCGCGAGTACGGCATCCCCGCCGTGATCAGCGTCCCGGGAGCGACCCGGACGATCTCCACCGGCCAGGTCGTCACCGTCGACGGCGCGGCCGGAACCGTCACGGTCGATGCCGCCACGCTGTGAAACGATCGAGGCCATGCCCAGAAAGGTCGACAGCCACCAGCGGCGCACCCGGATCGCCGACGCGCTGATGCGGGTCGCGGCGGCGCAGGGGCTGGAGGCCGTCAGCCTGCGCCACGTCGCCGCCGAGGCCGGCGTGTCGGCGGGGATGGTGCAGCACTACTTCCGCACCAAGGACGAGATGATGCGGTTCGCGCTGTCCGTGGTCCGCGACCGCACCCAGGTCCGGGTCACCGAGGCGATCGCCCGCCTCGGCGCCGAGCCGGAGCCCCGGCTGCTGCTCCGCACCATGATCACCGCGATCCTGCCGCTGGACGACGAGTCCCGCGCCCTGGGGCGGGTGGCGCTCGCCTTCCTCGCCTACACGGCCGTACGCCCGGCGGCGGGCTCCGCGCTGCGCGAGGACACCGCCGAGATGACCGGGTTCGTCGCCGGGCTCCTCGACGTCGCCGACCCCGAGCGCGCCGCGGCCGGGCTCCTGGCGCTGATGGAAGGCCTCGGCGTCCACCTGCTCGGCGGGCACCGCACCGCCGGGCAGGCCCTGGCGACCCTGGACGATCATCTCGACCGGCTCTTCCGGTAGGCGGCGTTTCCTTCATCACATCCGGCGGACGGCCGATAGTTCCTGCGTGGGGCTGCGAGGCAAGTTCGGCGCGAAGGGCGGGTCACGTCTCTTCGCGGCCTACGCCGCCGCCAGCCTCGTCCCCGTCGGCGTGCTCGGGGCGGTGCTGGTCACCGGCTACCGCGACGACGCCGCCCGGCAGGCCGAGGAGCAGGGCCGCGCGCAGGCCGTGGTCATCGCCGAGATGGCCGTCGCCCCGGCCCTCGAGGACGCCGACCTGACCGCCGGGCTCACCCAGACCCAGCGGGAACGGCTGCACGCCGCCACCGACTTCGCGATCTTCCACGGCTCGGTCGTCCGCCTGCGGCTGCGCAGCTTCAGCGGGCAGGTCGTCTTCTCCGACGACGGCTCCACCGCCGGGGGCATCCCGGTCGCCGACCCCGCCTTCCGGACCGCCGCGGTGGGGCAGACGGACGTCGCGGTCGTCGCCGACACCGAGCGCAGCCGCGGCCAGGTGATCCGGGTGCTCGAGCCGGTGGTCGCCAGCGCCTCCGGGCGGGCCATCGGCGTGCTGGAGCTGTACCTGCCGTACGAGAGCATCGCGGCACACCTGCAACAGCAGATGCGGGTCACGTACTGGCGCCTCGCCGCCGGCCTGGTCGGGCTCTACCTGGTGCTGGCGCTGATCTCCTGGTCCACCACCCGCTCGCTGCGCCGGTACGCGGCCCAGCAGGAACGCGAGGCCCTGCACGACGGCCTCACCGGGCTGCCCAACCGGGCGGCCTTCCGGCTGCGGGCGAAGTCCGCCCTGGAGAACGCCCCGCGGCGCGGCGCCTTCGTGCTCGTCGACCTCAACCACTTCAAGGAGGTCAACGACACGCTCGGCCACCATGCCGGCGACGAGCTGCTGAAGGTGGTCGCCGAGCGGCTGGTGGCCGCGCTGCGCCCCGAGGACACCGTGACCCGCCTCGGCGGCGACGAGTTCGGCCTGATCCTGCCCGGCGTCGACCGCGCCGAGGTGGTCGCGCTGCTGTCCGGCGCCCGCAGCCGCCTCACCGAGGAGATCGTGCTCGACGGCATCCCGCTGACCATCGAGGCCAGCTTCGGGGTGGCGCTCTACCCCGAGCACGGCATCGGGGTCGAGGAGCTGCTGCAGTGCGCCGACGCCGCCATGTACCAGGGCAAGCGGGGCACCAACGGCATCGTCGTGTACGCGGGCGGCGAGGTCGCCCACTCCACCCAGTGGCTCGTGGTGCAGGCCGAGCTGCGGCACGCCTTCGAACGCGACGAGCTGGTCCTGCACTACCAGCCCAAGATCCGCCTCTCGGACGGGGAGATCTGCGGCGTGGAGGCGCTGGTCCGCTGGCAGCACCCGACCCGCGGGCTGCTCGCACCGGCCGAGTTCCTGCCCGCCGCCGAGCAGTCCGGGCTGATCGAGCCGCTCACCGCATGGGTGCTGCGCCGCGCCCTCGCCGACCAGCGGGACTGGATCACCGCCGGCCGGTCGTGGCCGGTGGCGGTGAACGTGTCCGCGCGCAACCTCGACCAGCCGGGTTTCGCCGCCTCCGTGGCCGACCTGCTGACCGCGACCGGCACCCCGGCCGACATGCTCATGCTGGAGGTCACCGAGACGGCACTGGCCGGGGACACCCCCGCCGCCATCGGCGCCGTCGTGGACCTCGTCGGCATCGGCATCGGCATCGCGGTCGACGACTTCGGCGTCGGGTACACCAGCCTGTCGCAGCTGCGGGCCGTCCCCGTCTCCGAGATCAAGATCGACCGCCTCTTCGTCGACGGCCTGTCCCGCAACCCGCAGAGCGAGGCGATCGTGCGCTCGGTGATCGAGCTGGCGCACGGCCTGGGCTGCTGGGTGACCGCCGAGGGCGTCGAGGACGAGGAGGTCCGGCACTGGCTCACCGCAGCCGGCTGCGACGCCGCCCAGGGCACCCTGCTCGGCACCCCGTTGACCTGGAACGACCTGATCGAGACCACCGCGGCCGGCCGTACCCGGCGGGAAATCCCCGCCGCGGCCGGCTCATGACAGGAGCACACTGGCGATGAGAAAGCTGACGAAGGCCGGCCTTGCCCTGACCGGTGTCCTGCTGGCCCTGGCCGGGTGCGGCGGCGACAAGGCGGCCGAGAACGGCAGCGCCGCGTCCAGCACCATCGAGATGGACCAGGCCCTGCACGACGCGCTGCCCCAGGAGATCCGTGACCGCGGCACGATCCGCCTCATCACCGACCCCGCCTACGCGCCGATGGAGTCGTACGGCCCCGACGGCCGCACCATCGTCGGATTCGAGCCGGACCTCGCCGCCGCGCTCGGCACCGTGCTCGGCATCAAGATCGAGATGGTCGGCGGCACGGAGTTCGACACCTTCCTCGACGAGATCGTCAAGGGCAGGTACGACGGCGTGCTGTCGTCCATGACCGACACCGCCGAGCGGGAGACCAAGGCCGACTTCATCAACTACTTCGCCGCCGGCACCTCGATCGTGGTGCAGCGCGGCAACCCGAGCGGCGTCACCGACCTCAAGGACCTCTGCGGCAAGGTCGTCGCGGTCGAGAAGGGCACGGTCCAGGTCGACCTGCTGGAGCGCTCGCAGCAGGGCTGCGGCACCAAGCCGATCACCGTGAAGACCTACAAGACCAACGCCGACGCGCTGCTGCAGCTGCGCACCGGCCGGTCCGTGGCGGTCCTCAACGACTTCCCCCCGGCCGTGCACCTCACCACCGACCAGCGCACCCGCGGCTTCTACCAGCTCGCCTCGACGGTCCAGTACGAGCCGGGCCTGTACGGCATCGCCGTGCCCAAGGGCCACGGCCCGCTGCGCGACACGCTGCGCGACGCCCTGGACCGGCTGATCCGCTCCGGCGCCTACAACGAGCTGCTCGACCGGTGGGGCCTCAGCAGCGGCGCGCTCAGCGCGGCGTCGATCAACGCGGCCGGTGGCGGCTTCACGACCGGCTGACGCCGGTGACACCCGCCGTGCGTAGACTCGGCGGGTGTCGCCCCCCGGCCCCCTGCTGCTCGTGCTCGACGGGAACAGCCTGGTGCACCGCGCGTACCACGCCGGTGCGGTGGACGGGCTGCTGGACGCCGCCGGCCGGCCGGTGTGGGCACTGCGCGGACTCGTCGGATACATCGCGCGGGCGGCGGCATACCTGCGGCCCGACGCGCTGATCGTCGGCTTCGACTGCCCCGACGACTCCGCGCGCCGCGCCGACTACGCCGGTTACAAGGCACACCGGCCGAGCAAGCCCACCGACCTCACCGACCAGATCGCCGGCGCGCCCGGGCTGCTGACCGCCGCCGGCGTGCGCACCCTGGTGCCGCCCGCGTGGGAGGCCGACGACGTCCTCGCCAGCGCGGCGGCGCACGCCCGCCGGCACGGCTGGCGCTCGGTGCTGATGACCAGCGACCGCGACGCGTTCGCCCTCATCGACGAGACGACCTCGGTGCTGCGCGTCCGCAACGGCGGCTTCGACGAGGCCGTCCTGGTCGACGCCGCCGGCCTGCCCGCGCTCTGCGGCGTCGAGCCCGGGCAGTACCGCGACTTCGCGGCGCTGCGCGGCGACCCCTCCGACAACCTGCCGGGCGTCCGCGGCTTCGGCGCGGCCACCGCCGCCAAGCTGCTGGCGGCCTTCGGCACGGTCGACGGCGCGTGGGCGGCCCTCGATGCCGGCGCCGCCCACCTGGTCCGCGAGGCCGTGGGCGAGCGGGCCGCCGAGCAGCTCGCCGCGCCCGGCGCCCGGGAGGCGGTGGAACGCAACCGGCGGCTCATGCGGATGCGCACCGACCTGGCCGTGCCCGGCCTCGACGAGGTACGCCTGCCGCTGAGCCTGCCCGTCTTCCGGCGGGCGCTGCGCGAGCGCGGCATCAACCTGGGGCCGTCGCTGTGGGCCCTGACCGGCGGCATCCCGCCGCAGCGCGAGCCCCGCGACGAGGACCCGATCCCGCAGCTGCGCCCCTGGGTCATCCGGGCGGGCATGCGCGGGCGCCGCGATCCCACCCCGGGACAGCTGTCGCTCTTCTAGGACACCGTACGCAGGTCGAGGGTGTGCCGGACGAAGGTCTCCTGGCTGCCCGTCGACCAGCAGAGCACCCCGTTGCGCAGCATCACCGCGCCGGCGTCCGGGCTGATCTCCACGGTGCTGCGGGTGTTCGTCTCGTGCACCAGCAGCTGCGCGTTGCCGGTCAGCTCCGAGTTCGCGCCGATCCGCACGAAGACCTCGAACCGGTCGAGCGCGGCCACGTCCACGATCTCGGTCGCCGCCGTGCCGCCGGCGACCTCGTGCCGGTCGCCGCCGTCGGGCCGCATGAGCTCGATGCGGGTGTAGCCGCCCGCGTCCAGCGACACGATCCGGCACCACGCGGCGCTGCACCCGATCGCGCCGTCCCGCGGCCGGGCCACCGCCACGTCCGCGCCGGAGACCAGATTGCGCAGCGTACGGGCCCCCGCCGAGTCGGCTACCCCGTCGGTCATCCACGGCCAGGCCAGCAGCCGCCAGGTGCCGGGCACCCGGCGTACCTCGACCGGGCCGCCACCGGGCGCGACCGCACGCACCTCGGTGCCTCCCGCCGCGGCGGCGGCCACCCAGCGCAGCCGGCCGCCGGCGAAGACCAGGTCGGTCTCCGACCGGTAGAACCGGGCGTCGCCGGTGTCGGCGGTCACCCGGTGCGCCGCCGGGCCGGACCCCAGCCCGGCCGCCCAGAGCTCCAGCCCGCCCTTGGTGCGCTCGAACCAGGCGAGCAGGTCACCGGCGACGGTGAGGCTCTGGAACGACGGGTTGCGCGCCGACGGCAGCGCCCGCACCTGGCGGACGGAGCCGTCCGCGGACCGGACCAGCAGCCGCAGCGTGCGGCCGTCGCGGCTGGGCGCGGTGCCGGCCGAGGTCCGCGCGTCGAGGAAGACGCCCGGCTCGTACGCGGTCCCGTCGCTCAGCGTGGCCGCCATGCTGGCGCGCTGGGCGCCCGGCCAGGCCAGGGCGGCGGGCGTGGGCGCGGTCCGCCGGCCCTGCGCCGCCGGCGGCACGGCCAGCAGCAGGGCGCCCGCGGCCAGCGCGGCGACGAGCCCCACGCCCGGCCGGATCCGAGGGTCTCGCGGCACGCCACGATGCTACTGCGGCGGCCGGTGCCGGTACTCTGGAGCGCGTCGGGGGCTCCGGCGTGCCCGACCGCGAGCGGAGGGTCCCGGTGGAGAATCTGGACGAACGGGAACGGCGGCTGACCGCGCGGGAGCGCGCCGCAGATCTCCGAGAGGCACAGGCCGAGGCCCGGGAGCGCCTCGCGGACCAGCGCGAGCGCGAAGCGGACGCCCGCGAGTGCCGCGCCGACCGCCGCGACCGGGCGGCCGACGCCCGTGACCAGCTCGCCGACCAGCGGGAGCAGTCCGCCGACCGGCGCGACCAGCTCGCCGACGAGCGCGAGCAGCTCGCCGACCGGCGCGAACGGGAGGCCGACACCCGCGAGGCCGCCGCCAACCATCGGGAACGCCTCCTCGACGCCGACGCCGACCGGGACGACGAGCGCACGACCGACCCGATCACCCGCTTCCGCGGGTCCCTCGCCCGCACGTCGGCGAGGACCGACCGCAGCAACGAACTGCTGCACCGCTCCCGCGAGGCGGTCCGGCGCGGCGCCGACCGCATGGAGCGGATCCGCCGCGGAAGCGCCACCGGCCCCGCCGCGTCCGAGCACGACTCCGACGGGGCCTGAACGCCGGGCCGCACAGGGTCCCGAAGGGCCGGGACTTTGGTCCTGACCTGCGCCGGATCGCTCGATCATCGACGCCGACAGCCGTAGGAATGGTGACGGTGATCGTGTGACGAGCGGAGTGAGAACGATGAAGATCAGCGTGGGACGCCTCGGAGCCCTGGCGGGAGCGGCGGCCGCGGTGCTGGCGGTGCCGAGTCCCGCGGCGGCGCACGAGAAGTGGTTCGTCCCGGACCCGCACGGCTACCCGGGGGACTGGTCCTTCGCCGTACGCCCTCTCACGCTGGCGTTCATCCTGGGCGTCGCCCTGGTCACGGTCGGCTGGCGGTACCTGGCGGTGCGCCGGCTGCCGTCGCCGGAGCTGCCGGGGCTGTCCTTCCTGGGGCGGCTGGTGCCGTACGTGCCCCGGCTGCTCGCCATCCACCTCGGGGTGTCGCTGCTGGCCGCCGCCGTCTCCGGGCACTTCCTGACCCACGACCTGAAGGTCGAGGGGCTGCCCGCGGGCGACGCCCTGCTGCTGCTCGAGGGGGCCCTGGGAGTCTGGTTCATCACCGGCATCCGGCTGCGTCCGGCCGCCGTCCTGCTGGCCCTGGCCGGCCCGCTGGCGCTGCTGGTGACCGGGCCGGTGGGCCTGCTCTCGGCGATGGACCTGCTCGGCGTCGCGGTCTTCCTGGCGTTCGTGCCGCCGTCGGACGCGACCTTCGGCCGGGTCGAGCCCGACGCGGTGACGCTGGGCCGGGGGCTGCTGGCGCTGCGGCTGGGCGCCGGCGGGGCGCTGATCACGCTCGCCTTCGCGGAGAAGCTCGCGAACCCGGCGCTGGCCCGGGAGACCCTGCGGATGTTCCCCCAGCTCGACGTCTTCGCCCTGGTGGGCATCGACCTGCCGGCCGACGTCTTCGTCACGGTGGCCGGCGTCACCGAGCTGCTCTTCGGCCTCCTGGTGATCTCCGGCGCCCTGCCCCAGGTCGCGGTGCTCGTCGCGGGCATCCCGTTCAACGCCACCCTGCTGCTGTTCGGCGGCACGGAGCTGCTCGGCCACCTGCCGGTCTACGGGATCTTCCTGACCCTGCTGGCGTACGGCTCCGACCCGCGCACGGCCCCGCTGGTGCGCCGGCTGCCGCGGCTCCCCCGGCGGCTGGTACGCCGGCAGGCGGTCCCGGCCTGAGCGTGGCGCCCGGCGACGACGGCGGTACCCCCGAGGGGTGCCGCCGTCGAGGCGTACGGGCGGCCGGCAGGTTTGCGTGCGGCTTGAGAATCTGATGAGACCGCGTTGAGGCTGGGGGCCGAATCACCGGGCATGACTGTCGCCCACCTCATCGCCGTCCCTCCCTTCGTCGTCGCCGGTGCCGTCCAGCGGGCATCCTCGTCGGGCCAGGCCGCCGTCGAGTTCACCGTGGTCATCCCGTTCCACAACCCCGGCGTGAAGCTGCGCCGCACCGTCGAGCGCCTGGCCGAGACGCTCTACGCCCAGAACATCTCGTTCGACATGGTCGCCGTGACCGGCGGCTCGACCGACGGCTCCGAGCGCAGCCTCGAGGGCCTGCCCTGGATCCAGGTCATCGCCGACCGGGAGCTGCAGGACAAGGGCGCCGCGCTGCAGGCCGGCCTCGCCGCCGCCGCCGGCACCTGGGTCGGTGTGGTGGACGTCGACGCGGACGTCGACGTCGACCCGCACGAGCTCATCGAGTGCCTGCACCGCGCCCGCGACCGCGAGAGCGTGCTCGTCTGAGCCGCTTCACCCGCTCCGCTCCATCCGGACCCCGGCACACCGTGTGTGCCGGGGTCCGCTCGTGTGTCCGCCGGGTCCGCAACCGCACCCCGATCGCGCTTTCCGCCCGGTGACGGGCTTGCCGAGCTCTTGAAACCGGTCTGAGACTGCCTTGAGGGTCGCGGCCGAACTAGACGGCATGACCTTCACCGCGCCTGCCGTGCCCGCCATGCGCAATCTCCGGGAAGTTATCCACTCCCAGGCGATCCAGCCCACCTTCCAGCCTGTCGTGCGCCTCGAGGACGGCGTCGTCAAGGCGTACGAGGCGCTGGCCCGGTTCGACAAGGCGCACTTCCCGAGTCCGGCGGACGCGTTCGCCGCGGCCCTGGAGGCCGGCGTGGGTGTGGACCTGGAGCTGCTCGCGCTGGAGCGGGCCTTCGCGTACCTCGACGAGATGCCCGCCGGGGCGTGGCTGAGCGCGAACCTGTCGGTGGAGGCCCTGCTCGACCCGCGCGTCGGCCAGACCCTCATGGCGCACGCGTCGCGCGGCATCGCGGTGGAGCTCACCGAGCACACCCAGGTGCACGACTATCCGGCGCTGGTCAAGGTGACCGAGCGGCTGCGCTCGGCGGGCATCCTGCTCGCCGTCGACGACGCCGGGGCCGGCTTCGCCAGCCTCAGCCACATCCTGCAGCTGCGCCCGGACATCATCAAGCTCGACATCACCCTCACCCGGGGCATCGACACCGACCCGGTACGGATGGCGCTGGCGCGCTCGCTCGTCGGCTTCGCCGAGGACATCGGCGCCATGCTGATCGCCGAGGGCATCGAGACAGTGGCCGAGCACGAGAAACTGCGGGCGCTGGGTGTCAAGCTGGGACAGGGTTACTTCATGGCCCGGCCCGGGCCGCTGCCCGCCCGCGCCGAGATCACCGCCGACGGAATCCTGATCGGCGGGGCATGACCCGCCTCGCGAGCGGCGAAACCTTCGTTTCGGCGCGGCGCGACCGATAGGACTCGACGCCACCCCGTGTTTCCGTCCGTCCCGCAGAAGTGGAGGTCCCCGTGGCCAGGCCGCGCGCTCTCGTCGTCGAGGACTCACCCGAATTCATGCTCCTCTGCCAGCACCTGCTGGAGAAGGAAGGCTTCGACGTCGTCGTCGCCACCGACGGCCGGGGCGCGGTCGAGCAGGCTCAGAAGGAGCGGCCCGACATCGCCATCCTCGACCTCGGCCTGCCCGACGTCGACGGCATCGAGGTGTGCCGCCAGATCCGGCAGTTCACCGACGCCTACATCGTCATGGTCACCGGCCGCACCGACGAGCTGGACAAGGTCGTGGGCCTGTCGGTGGGCGCCGACGACTACGTCACCAAGCCGTTCTCCCCGCGCGAGCTCGCCGCCCGCATCCAGGCGATGCGCCGCCGCCCCCGCAACTCCGCGGCCGGGCAGAGCACGGCGATCCGCGAGTACGGCAAGCTGCGCATCGACCCCGAGGTCCGCGAGGTGACCCTCGACGGGCAGGTGCTCGAGCTGACCAAGATCGAGTTCGGCATCCTGGACCTGCTGTCCTCCGCGCCGCGCCGCACCTTCACCCGCGGCCAGCTGCTCGAGGACGTCTGGGGCGACAACTGGTACGGCGACGACCACATCATCGACGTGCACGTCGGCAACCTGCGCAAGAAGCTGGGCGAGTCGGCCTCGTCGCCGCGCCACATCCGTACGCTGCGCGGCGTCGGCTACCGCTTCGAGCCCTGAGCCGTCCCCCACCTCCGGAACCCACGCGCCGCGGGCGCGTGGGTTCCGCCTTTGCGGTGCTCGGGCTCGCAGACTGCCGGCCGTCGACCCCGGCCTGATCCTTCAGTCCTGGCGAGCCGCGCGTGCCCTGCTGGGCGTCACCGGCCGCCGGCCGGTCGACACGGTGCCAGGGACACCATGCCGCAGCTCGTGGCGGACCGCCCACCGGCGCCCGGCCGGGCGGCGTAAAAGTGGCGGACCAGCTGAAAGCTGTCGCCAGGCACCCTCGACATGGACCGCTGGGAACCGCCTGTGGCGGTGTCGCAGGGCGACGCGTGGTTCCTGCACAACCGGCCCTGATCCCGGGCCGGGTGGGTCAGGCCATGCGATGGCGGGGATGGAACCGGTGGCGGTGCGGCGCGCCGGCCCGGGCGGCGCCGCGGCGCCGGGTCCAGACCACGGCGGCGCCGGCCAGCGCCGCGGCACCCGCCCAGGGTGCCAGGTCCTGCATGCCCCGGCCCGCCTCCGGCGGCGGCACCGAGCCGACGAGCGTACGCAGCACACCGGCCGGGGTCTCCCCCACCGCGAGCACGCTGGTGCCGGGCGAGAGCCGCCCGGCCGTCCCGGCGGAGGCCGGCAGCACCGTGGTGTCCGGCGTCGAGGCGGGCGCGGGAGTCACGGCGGCGCTCAGCACCAGCACGCGCAGCGCACCGGAGGCGTCGGCGATGACGGAGCGCTCCGGGTCGGCGCCCACCCTCAGGTTGACCGGCGAGCCGCCCTTGAAGCCGACCGCGTAGACGGCCAGCCCGTCGGCGGTCGCGCTGGACGGCGTCTGCCACTGCACGGTGAGGGCGTCGGCGGTGCCGCCGTACCCGGGTCCGTCGGCGAGCGCGGCACCCGGCGCGAGCACGGCGCCCAGCATGGCCGAGGCCAGCAGGAGCGGGCCTGAGCTGCGGGAACGAATACCGGTCACGGATCAATAGTGCCACGGCAAAAGCGCGGAATGTCCAGAGCGAAAACCGCTTCGCAACCTTGCAGGTCCCTTGAAGCCGGCTAGAGGCTGGGTTGAGCTAGCGCTCCGAACAACACGGCATGACCGCAACGCTGCTCACCGCCGCCACCGCACCGACGACCGCCGCCGCTCCGCTGTACAACGCGGCGCGCCTGTGGGCCCCGGCCGACCCGGCCGTCGAGCTGACCGTCGTGGTGCCGTTCTACAACCCCGGCGCGGCGCTGCGGCCCACCGTCGAGAAGCTGGTCGCCTGCCTGGCCGAGGAGCGCGTCTCGTACGAGGTCATCGCGGTCTCCGACGGCTCGACCGACGGCTCCGAGCGCACCCTCGCCGGCCTGCCGGGCGTGCGGGTCGTCGTGAGCCCGGTCAACCAGGGCAAGGGCGGCGCCCTGCACCTGGGCTTCGCCGCCGCGCGGGGCGCCTGGATCGGCTTCGTCGACGCCGACGGCGACATCGACCCCCGGCACCTGGCCGAGTACCTGCGGATCGCCCGCGCGGGCGACCACGCCGGCGTCTACGCCGACAAGCGGCACTCCGCGTCGGGCAGCGCCTCCTCGCCGTTCCGCAAGCTGGTCTCGATGGTCTACTCGACGCTGGTGACCCTGCTCTTCGTGCTGGGCATGCGCGACACCCAGACCGGCTGCAAGGTCCTGCGCCGCGACGTGCTGGCCGAGCTCCTGCCCCGGCTGCTCGAGCGCCGCTTCGCCTTCGACCTGGAGTTCTTCGTCGCCGCCAAGGCGGCCGGCATCCGCGGCTTCGTCGGCGCGCCGGTCCGGCTCGAGGAGCGGGTGGCCGGCTCCACCGTCGGCTCCACGGCGATCCTGCGCACGATCCGCGACACCTTCGTCATCTGGGCCCGCCTCCACCTGACCAACCAGTACCGCCGCCCGGCCTCCGCCCCGATCGTGCTCCGCCCGGCCCCCGCCGCCTGGACGACGACCGGCCAGCTCGTCGACGCCGCCTGAGCCGCGACCCGGCCCGGCACCGGAAAGTCTCCGCGCGGCGGGCCGGCCGCGGCGGCCGACCGCCTTCGAACCCTGGCCGCCGCGGCGGCTAGGGTTCGACGTCGTGCGGATCGCGAGTGTGAACGCGTGGGGCGGCGCGATGGCGGACGAGCTGCTGCGGTGGCTGCCGGCGAGCGGCGCGGACGTCGTCTGCCTGCAGGAGGTGACCCGGACCCCGGGCCTGAGCGGATGGACGCACTTCGCCGACGGGGAACGGAGCCTGCCCCAACGCGCCGATCTCCTCGCCGATGTGCGCGCCGCGTTGCCGCGCCATCAGGCGATCTTCGTGACCAGCGATTCCGGGCCGGTCCGGGACGACGCGGGCGGTTGCCACCGGCAGGACTTCGGGGTGGCGACCTTCGTCGGCGAGGATCTGCCGGTCGTCGGGGTCGACTCCGCCTTCGTGCACGGGCGGTTCGCCGACCATGTGCGGTGGCCGCTCACCGACCGCCCGCGCGCCGCCCTCGCCGTGCGTACCGTCGACCGGGCCGGGGGCCGGTCGGTGTGGGTCGTGCAGATGCACGGGTTGCGCGACCCGGCCGGCAAGGGCGACACCCCGGCGCGGCGCCGCCAGGCGGAGCGGCTCGCCGAGCTCGTACGCCGGATCCGCGGCGCCGGAGACCTGGTGGTGGTCTGCGGCGACCTCAACCTGCTACCGGACAGCGAGACGTTCGGCGTGCTGGCCGGGCTGGGCCTCACCGATCTGGTCGGGACGGCCGACACCCGGACGTCTCGCTACCGCAAGCCCGTGCGGCACGCCGGCTACCTGCTCGTCTCGGACGTCTCCGCCGTCGCGCGGTTCGAGGTCATGGCCGAGCCGGAGGTCTCGGACCACCGGGCACTGATCCTCGACATCTGAGGCCGCGTCCCTGCGGCTCAGCCGTCGGCGCTGTCGACGGCCACGAGGTTGCAGCCGTGCTCGGGACCGTTCTTGCCGTCCACGACGCACACCTGCAGTTGGACGGTGTCACCGGCGTTGACGTTGCCGGAGAACTGGCTGAAGGGGTCCCACACCACCGCGGCGCCCGCGCGCCCGTTGCCGTTGTACTTCGTGCCGAGGTCGCGCTCGGACCAGCCGCCGACGAACAGTGAGGCCCAGACCTGGACGCCGTCGCCGTCGGAGCAGTAGTCGTGGATCACGAGGTAGTCGTCGTTGTTGCCGCCGCCCGGGGCGCCGGGCCCGTAGTCGACGAACTCGACCATCCCGCAGCCGCCGTCGGTGGTGTACAGGGTGAAGCTGTCGTCGACGGCGGCTGCCGCCGGGCTCGCCGACACCACGAGCGCACCGATCGTCGAAGCGCCGACGAGCGCCACTCGCCGCAGGTGTCCCTTCGGGAACGTCATGCCTACCTCCGCGCAGTCAGGGCCGATGACATCGGCCGTCACCGATGGACGGTAGGCCGCCGCGGCGCTCCCGGCGTCAACCCGGCGAGGCAGGCCGCCGGTAAACCTTGGCGGTAGCGCCGCGGCCCCGTACGGCGGGCGGCGCCGGCGGGGACGGGCCCTCGGGGTACGGCACCGCCCACCAGCGCACCAGGTCCTTGCGGTGTTCCAGGAGGCCGATCACCAGCAGGACCAGCAGGGAGAGCACCGAGGCGATCAGGCCCAGCCGCAGCCACCGCCACGGCTCGTAGTGGACGGTGGCCGCCTCGGCGCCGGCGGCGACGGCGACCGTGCCGGCCGCGGTGGGTGCGCTCGGCAGGCCGCCCGCCGACCAGCCCGGTGACCATTCCTCGGGGATCACCACCCAGCCCGGCGTCCCGGGCGCCACGTCCCAGCTGGTGGAGCTGGTCCGGTGGATTCCCCCCGAGGCGGTCGACGGCAGGGGTTCGCGGGCCTGACCGTCCGGCAGGACCGCCTCGGTGCCCAGCGTTCCGCGGTTCGCCAGGGCGACCGCCTCGTCGTAGCCGCCGGGACGGGCGGCGACCACCCGGCCGGTGCCCCTCGCCTCGACGCGGTAGACGTCGAGCTCCGGGGTGCGCAGCACCCGGCGCAGGTCGTCCTGGGCGTCGAGCCAGGCGTACAGGTCGGCCTCCCGGTCGCGGGCCAGCACCACGTATCCCACGCCGAGCGGGGCCACGAGACGGCCGAAGGCGCCCGCGCCCCCGGCGGCGACCAGGCGCTGCACGTACGCCATCCGCCGGGAGACCGAGTTGGTGCGCACCGGGCCCAGTTCGACGGCGTCGCTGCTGAGCACCGGGCGGCGGAAGAACGCCGCCGCGGGGGTCGCCACGGTCCGGGAGCCGGAGAAGGAGAACGGCTGGTACAGGTGCCACGGCAGGAACAGCACGGCCTCGTCGCCGTCGCCCATGATCTCGTCGGCGGTGTGCCACGACTGCGGGTACTGGGTGACCCGGACGCTGCCGCCGAGGCCCCACACCAGCGAGGGGGCGACCACCGCGTAGACGCCGGCGACCATCACCATCGCGCCCGCGGCGGTCAGGCGGACCAGGAGCGGCCGCGCGCGGCGGCAGGCGGCGGCCAGCGCCTCCACGGTGACCCCGATGCCGATCGCGTACGCCAGCATCGTCAGCGCGAGCCACTTCTGCTGCTCGCGCATGGCCGCGAAGAGCGGCACGACGTCGAAGGCCCACCGGTAGAGCGGGGCGAGCGGGCCCTCGATGCCCGCGCCGAGCAGCAGCCCGGCGGCGGCGAGCAGGGCCAGCGGCGCCCCGGCGAGCGGGCCCCGGCGGCACAGC
>NZ_BMQY01000007.1:212504-263689 GCF_014648355.1 Couchioplanes azureus | reverse complement strand
GCGGCCGCCGCCGCCAGCATCACCGCGGCCGGGACGAGGCCCAGGCCGAGCTGCGGGCTGCTGTCGGCGGCTCCGCGCCAGAAGCCGCGCAGCGAGACCAGCGTGGCCAGCATCCCGCCGGGGCCCGCGTGCGGGGCGTACACCTCCAGGTCCCGGCTGCCGACGTGGACGGTGAGGATCGCGCTGAGGAGCACGGCGACCGCGTACGCGTAGATGCACGCGGCGCACGCGATCACCACGCCCGTGCGGGTCAGGTCCTTGCGCGTCGGGCGCGGCAGCAGCGCGACCGCCAGCAGGCCGGCGCCGCCGAGCCAGGCGGCGTGCGGACCGACCGCCATGGCCAGCGCGTACCAGCCCGCCGGCCGGGCGGCGAACCAGGTGCCGCGCCGGCGGGCCCGCACGGCGGAGGCGAGCAGCCAGCTGAGCAGGCCGACGGAGAGCAGGAAGGCCACGTGCCCGGCCTGGATGCGCTCCACCACGAACGGGTTGCAGCAGGCGAAGAGGGCGGCGGTGTGCCGCCGCCAGCGCCCGCCGGCGGCGAGTGCGGAGACTCCGGAGGCGACGATCGGGAAGTAGCAGAGGATGACCAGCCAGCTGGTCGCGCCGGGGCCGATGACCGAGCGCACCGAGTCGGTCAGCAGCCGGTACGGCAGCGCGTCCAGGGCGGCCGGGTCGAGGCCGTACAGCCCCGGCGTGATGGCCTGGTGCGGGCCCGACACCCAGTCCAGCAGCAGCAGGTAGCCCTCGCGGGTCCACGGTGCGACCACGGCGATGCCGGCGAGCAGGCCGAGCAGCCCGGACTCGGCGGCCAGCCGCGCCGCGCGCGGGTCGATGCCCGGCAGCCGCCGGTGCCGGGGCACGTAGGCCGGCGCCTGGGCCGGTGCGGCGCGGGCGTGCCGGCCGCCGCGGCGGCGGGCGACGAGGGTCACCGCCGGCGGCGCCGTGGACCGTGTGCGGCCTGCACCACCGCCGCCACCAGCGGCGCCAGGGGATCCGCGGTGTCGCCGGAGGTGTCCACGACGATCTCGGCGCACCGGGCGGGGCGCTCGGTGAGCAGCTCCCGGAACCGCTGCTGCTGCGCGGCCTGTTCGGCGCGGGAGCGCTCCGGCTTGCGGCGGTGGATGAGCTCGTCCGGGGCGTCGGGCAGCACCAGGACGTCGGGCGCGGGCACCACGAGCTCGGCCACGCGCGCGGCGCGGGAGCCCGGCCACGGCGACTCGCGCAGGTCGTACACCCAGCGGTCGGCGATGACGACGCGGCGGCGGGCCACCGCCGGCGCGACCGTGCGCAGGTAGCGCCAGAGGTATTCCCCGGCGTAGAACCAGGCGGCGGCGCGGCGCAGGGCGCGGTGGTCGGCGGGCGCGCCCTCGCCCGGGGACGCGGGCGAGCCGGTCGACGGTGCCGACGACGACGACGATGAGGGCGCCGGGGCGGTCGAGCCGACGCCGAGCAGCCGCCGGGCGAGGGCGACACCGGGCAGGTTGCCGCGGGCCATGCCGAAGTACGCCGCGCTGGTGGGCAGCCCGTAGCGGTGCAGCCGCTCGTGCAGCCCGTCGGCGACCGTCGACTTGCCCGAGCCGTCCGTGCCGACCAGGGCGACCACCACGCCGCGCACCCGCAGTCCCAGCGGGCCGGCGGCGCCGGCCGCGGGCAGCACGCTGCGGCGTTGGGCCCAGGTCGAGCCGACGACGGCCGGGGCGAGGCTGCGGGCGACCAGGCGCAGCCGCGCCCGCAGCGGCAGCCGCGGATCGGGCTCCGCACCGCCGGCGACGGCGACGAGGTCCGCGGCGACCCTGCCGCCGAGCTGCTTGCCGAGCCGCCAGACGAACTCCTGCCGGTGCCGCGGCTCGGCGGCGTCCCAGGCGGCCCGGGCCTCGGCGAGGCGTTCCGGGCCGGGGAGGCGGCCGCGCAGCACCGGGCGTACCAGCAGGTCGGCCGTGGCGGCCGCGCCGGTGAGCCGGTGGGTGGCGGGGTCGATGGTCGCCTGTCCGGCGGGCACCAGCAGGACCGGACCGACGCAGAGGTCACCGTGGGTGATGTCGACGACGGCCGGGCCGGTGGTCGTCTCGACGGAGAGGCTCACATGGCGCAGCCGCCGGGGATCGTGCGCCTCGGCCACCCGGGCGGCGGCGTACGTGCGGGCGAGCACGTCGATCGGGTCGCCGGGGGCGGGCGGCGCGGCGTACCAGATGTCGAGGTCCTTGGCGCCGGTGTCGGCCACCCAGCGCTCGGGTGCCCCGGCGTCGCCCTGCCAGGCCCAGCGCTGCCCGGTCGCGTCGAGGGCGGCGACGACCGCCTCGAGGAGGTCACGGCGGCGCGGCGGTCCGGAGCGCGGCGCGGCGGCGCCCGCCGCGACGTCCCGCGCCGGCCGCTGGTCCGCGCCTGTTTGCCAGGAATTGGTCATTTCACCCCGATTATGACCCGATCGGCGCGCCAGGCGTGTCGACTTGCGTGACGCAGGCCGGCGAAAGAATCAGACAGGTCGGGGTTCGGGCGGCCGATAGAGACCTTGTGACCTCTCTAGCCCGCCGCATCGCGAGCCTCGCCGCCCGGGGCGCCGCGCCCATCGCCGTGGCCGTGGCCGTGCAGAGCGCCGGCAACCTCGCCTTCCACTCGGTGGTCGGACGGCTGCTGGACCCGGGCGCCTACGGGGCCCTGGGCGCCGTGCTGAGCGCCATGGTGATGCTCGGCGTCCCGCTGGGCGCGCTGCAGACCGCCGCCTCCGCGCTGGTGGCCGAGCACGGCCTCACCCGCGACACGGCCCGCCGTACGCTGCGCGCGGTGGCGCTGTGGTCGCTGCCGCCCGCGCTGGTCGTGCTGCTCTGCGCGCCGGTGCTCCGCGACTACTTCCACCTGGCGTCGCTCGCCGAGACGGTGCAGCTCGCGCCGTACCTGATCGCCGCGGCCGTGGTGGCCGCCGCGCGCGGCCTGCTGCTCGGTGACCGGCAGGTGGGCACGGTCGCCGCCACCTACCTCTTC
The DNA here is from genome assembly GCF_014648355.1 of Couchioplanes azureus. Lineage (GTDB taxonomy): Bacteria > Actinomycetota > Actinomycetes > Mycobacteriales > Micromonosporaceae > Actinoplanes > Actinoplanes azureus. Next base: position 260,710 of record NZ_BMQY01000007.1, on the reverse strand, counting down.
TCCACCGTGGTCCGGCTCGCGCTCGGGCTCGCCCTGGTGGTGCCGTTCGGCGTCTCCGGCGCCCTGGCCGGCACCGTCGTCGCCGAGCTGGCGGCCCTGGTGGTCGCCGTACCGCGGCTGCGCGGACCGGCCGGGCGCAGCGGCGCGACCCGCCTGCGGCTGGGCGCCGTCGCGCACGCCGGGATCGCGGTGACCGGCCTGTTCCTGTTCTCCACCGCCGACCTGCTGCTCGCGCGCCACCACCTGGGCGATGCCGCGTCCGGCTCGTACGTCGCCGCCGCCACCGTGGCCAAGACCGTACTGGCGCTGCCCGCGGGCATCATGGCCGCGGTCTTCCCCCGGCTGCTCGCCGCGTGGCCGACGCCCGGGCGCACCCGCGCCCTGCTCACCGGCGGCGCCGCGGTGACCGGCCCCGCCGTGCTGGGCGCGGCCGGGGTCGTCGCCCTGCCGTCGCTGGTGCTCGCGGTCCTCTACGGCGACGGGTTCGCCGACGCCACCGGGCTGGTCCAGACCCTGGCCGGGGTCGCCGCGCTGACCTCGTTCGTCACCGTGCTGACCAACGCGGCGCTGGCCCGCCGCTCCCGCCTCATCGCCGTCCCGTGGGCCGGCGCGGTGCTGGAGATCGCGCTCATCGAGACCTGGCACGGCTCGGGCGCGCAGATCGCGGCGTGCTCGGCCGCCGCCCTGGCGCCGACGCTGCTGGCGATGGTCCTGCTCGAGGGCCGGCGCTGGGCGCGCGCCCCGCGGGCGAACGTTCAAGTGCCACCGGCCGATGCCGAAATTTCCCCTACCGCCGCGAACGCGGCCTGATCTGCGGAGGACCGACGTGCGCATCCTGGTGCTGAACTGGCGTGATCTGACCCACCCGGCCGCCGGCGGCGCGGAGGTCTACACCGAGCAGGTGCTGCGCCGGTGGGTGGCGGCCGGCCACGAGGTGACGCTGTTCGCCGCGGCCGTCGCCGGGCGGCCCGCCGCGGAGATCGTGGACGGCTACCGCGTCGTGCGCGCCGGCAACCGGTTCACCGTGTACCGCGAGGCCCGCCGCTGGTGGAACCGCTACGGCCGGGGCCGCTTCGACGTGGTGATCGACGAGACCAACACGGTGCCCTTCCTCGCCCACGAGTGGGTCGACGACGGCGCCCGCACGATCGCCCTGGTGCACCAGACCTGCGAGGAGATCTGGCACCACAACGCCCCGCCGCTGGTCGCCCACCTGGGCCGGCACCTGCTGGAGCCCGGATGGCTGCGCCGGCTGTCCGGCTCACCCATCCTCGCCGTCTCGGAGTCGACCAGCGACGCGCTGGTCCGCTTCGGCGCCCGCGACGTCACCGTCGTGCCCGAGGGCTACGAGCCGCCCGCCATCCTGCCCCAGGTCGGCAAGGAGGCCACGCCCACGGCGGTGTTCTGCGGCCGGATGGTCAGCTACAAGCGGCCCTGGGAGGTCATCCGCGCGGTCGGCCTGGCCCGGCGGGAGATCCCCGACCTGCGGCTGTGGATGATCGGTGGCGGTCCCCTGCTGGACCGGCTGCGCGCCGCGGCACCCGAGGGGGTGGAGTTCCTCGGCCGGGTCAGCGAGGAGGTCAAGCACGAGCGGATGGCTCGCGCCCACGTGCACCTGGCGACCAGCGTGCGCGAGGGCTGGGGCCTGGTGGTCACCGAGGCCGCCGCCCTGGGGACCTCGACCATCGCCTACGACGTGCCGGGCCTACGGGACTCGACCCGGGCGGCGGGCGGGGTCGTGACGCCGCCGCAGCCCGAGGCGCTGGCCCGCCGACTGGTCGAGCTGATGCCGGGCCTGACCACGGCCGCGGCCGCGCCGCTGCCGTACGGCGGCGCCCACTCCTGGGACGACGTCGCCGCCACGCTGCTCGAGGCGGTGTACGCGCACGCCCGGGTGCCCGGTGCCGCGCCGGCCGTCACGCCGCTGCGGCCCGCCGTGACCGAGCTGCCCCCTGCCGCCTGAGCGGCGCCGGAGAACTTCAGGTTTGTTTGACGCCGCCTTGCGGCCAGCTTGAGGTACGCGGCCGATCCACACATCAGCGGCGCCGAAGGGGCAGCCGATGAGGAGACGAGGAAACATGGGCGTACGACTGCTGGCTGGGACCGGCGCCGCTGCCGTGGCCGCGTCGCTGGCCTTGACGGGGACCCCGGCGATCGCGTCGGACACCACCACCGCATTGCCCGCGCCGCAGGGACTGACCGTGGCGCGTGCCGCCGGGGACGCCACCAAGATCGTGGTGTCGTGGCAGCCGGTCGCCGGAGCGAGCTTCTACCGCATCGACTTCATCCAGGGCACCACCGAGACGGTCACGTTCGTGCCGGGTGACACCACCACCTACACGATCAACACCACCGGCAACCCCTGCGTGTCGTACAAGGTGCGGGTGGCCTCCGAGGACGCGAACGGGGCCGGTCAGTACACCGACTTCGTCACCGCCAAGACGCTGGCCCCCAGCGGCATCATGGGCGCGGTGCCCGGCCGTACCGGCGCCACCGGCAGCACCGGCACCATCAGCTGGAACGTTCCCGAGTGGACCGGCGAGGCCCCGCTGACCGGCTACCGGATGCAGCTCGTCCGCTACTCCGACAACGTCGTCCTGTCCGACCAGGTCGTCACCGCGACCAGCCACGAGTTCCCGAACCTGGACCCGACCCGCACCTACCTGGTGACGGTCTCCCCGCAGAACCAGTACGGCAGCTGCTCGGCCGTGACGGGCAAGTCGCTGATCGACAAGTTCAAGCCGGCCGACCTGACCGGCGTCGTCGCCACCCGCCGCGCGAACTCCACGCTGGTGGACGTGACGTGGGACGCGCCGACGAGCGCCCCCAAGCCGGACTACGTCCTGGTCAACTGGGGCGTCGACAAGCCCAACCAGGGCTCGCTGAAGGTCAAGGCCGGGGTGAACTCGGGCACCATCAACCTCGCCCTGGGCAAGAACTGGGTCGTCGACGTGCGGCCGTACAACGTGAACGGCAGCGGCTCCACGCTGCTCACGGTGACCGACCCGACCGCCCCCGTCGTCACGCCCCCCGTGGTGACCCCGCCGGCCCCGCCCGCTCCCGAGAAGACCCCGCCGACCATCAGCGCGGCGCTCACCCGGATGGCGGACCGCAACGGCTGGCACAACGGCCCGGTCTCGGTCATCTTCACCTGCGTCGACGCCCAGTCCGGCGTGGGCGCCTGCTCCTCGCCGGTCACCCTGACCGCGGACGGTGCCGACCAGGTCGTCACCGGCACCGCGACCGACAACGCCGGCAACGTCACCACCACCAGCGTGAAGGTCAGCATGGACCGCACGGCGCCGACCTACTCCGCCACGGTGGAGGGCGCCAAGAACGCCGCCGGCTGGTACCGGACCGCTCCCCTGGTGAACTTCACCTGCGCCGACGCCGCCTCGGGCGTCGAGGTCTGCCCCGCCCCCGTGCTCGTCGGCACCGACGGTGCGAACCTGGGCGCCTCCGGCACCGTGACCGACAAGGCCGGCAACATGACGGCCGCCGCGGTCTCCGGCCTGAACATCGACACCACCGCCCCCGCCGTGCAGGTCAAGGGCCTCAGCCGCAGCACCTACACGCTGGGTGCCATGCCGATCCTGGGCTGCGACACCAGCGACGCCGTCTCCGGCGTGGCGAAGCAGGCCGGCCTGAGCGTCACCCGGGACAGCAAGGCCCAGTACACGGCCGTCTGCGCCAACGGCACCGACGTGGCGGGCAACGTCGCGGCTCCCGCGTCCGCCACCTACACGGTCACGGCGACCGTGCCGGGCCTGATCGCGATGACGCAGCGTTACCTCGCGGCCAACAACGCCACCGTGGGCCTCGGCCAGGACCTGGTCAACAAGCTCCAGCACGGCCAGTACGACCTGTACATCAGCAAGGTCCAGAAGGAGTCGAAGGACAAGAAGCCCGGCCTGACCGCCGCGCAGATCGACGAGCTCGTCTACTGGGCCCGCCTGCTGGGCTGACAGCCCGGTCACCTGAGAACCGAATCCACCGAGCCGGACCCTCCACGGGTCCGGCTCGGTGCGTTTCCGGGCGAGGCCACCAAAGCCGCTCATAATATGAGGAAATGACTAGCCACCCCGTGGTGTCGGTGATCGTTCCCGCCTACAACAGCGAGCCGTTGCTGCGGGACTTCCTGGGCGCCTGCCAGGCCTCGCGCTACCGGGACTTCGAGGTGATCATCAACGACGACCTGCGCTCCACCGACGGCACCGAGGCGCTGGTCGATCGGTTCCGCGCCGACGGCCTGGACGTGACGTACCTGCGGGAGAACCGCTCGATGGCGCAGGGCCGCAAGCGCGGCGCGGCCGAGGCGCGCGGGTCGATCCTGCTGCACCTCGACTCCGACATGAAGGTCACCCCGGCCCTCATCGGCGAGTGCGCCGACCTGCTCGCCGGCGACTACGACGCCCTGGTCATCCCCGAGGAGTCGTTCGGCACCACGTTCTGGGCCCGGTGCAAGTGGCTGGAGAAGAAGATCTACGAGGGCGTGGACCAGATCGAGTCGCTGCGCTGCGTACGGCGCGACATCTACGACAAGCTCGGCGGCCACGACGAGCGGATGGTCTTCTCCGAGGACAAGGACTTCGACCTGCGGGTCCGCAAGGCCGGCTACAAGATCGGGCGGACCCGCAGCTTCCTCTACCACAACGAGGGCGACCTGCGGCTGTACCGGACCATGCGCAAGAAGATGGGCTACTCCGGCACCGCCGACCTCTTCGCCACCGAGCACCCCGAGGCGTTCCGCTGGCAGACCAACATCTTCCACCGCTTCGGCCTCTATCTGCGCAACTTCCCCTACGCGTTCTCACACCCGCTGCTCTACGGCGGCCTGTGGACCATGAAGATCGGCGAGTTCGGCTTCGGCGCGCTGGGCCATCTGCGCCGACGGATGGCGACCCGCACCCCCGGCCGTGGCGTTCGTGGAGGTGCCGCATGACCAGGGTCGCGCACGTGATCTCCGAGTTCTCCGCCAAGGAGGCGATGGGCCGTACGGTCACCGAGATGGCGCACCGGGTCGCCGGCGAGCACCACCTCGTCACCACCCACGCCATCGACGGCCAGGACGCGTTCGCCGGGGTGCACGAGCTCGGCGGCGCGCTGGAGACGTTCCCGCTCGGCCGCTCCGACACGCTGCGGGAGGCGCTCGACAAGATCCGGCCGGACCTGGTGCACCTGCACGCCGGCGCGCTCGGCCCGTTCCTGGGGTTGTTGCCGGTGCTGCGCCCGTACCGCAAGCTGCTCACCGCGTACGCCTGGCCGACCCTGCCCAGCCCGGGCGCCTGGCGGCGGGCCAGCGTGGCCGAGATGCGCGCCTCCAACGTGCTGCGGGCCCGGGTCCTGGTGAGCACGGTCCTGCCGGTCCCGCTCGCCGCCGCCGCGCTGCGCCGGTCCGGGATGACCACGGTGCTCACGCCCGACCCCCGCGTCGCCGACCGGCTCGGCCGCCGCCGCGGCCTGCGCGTCGTGCGGTTCACCTCGGGGGCGCCGGCCGATCCCCGCCGGGCCCGGTTCGACGCCGAGCGGCCCACCATCGTCTTCGCCGGCCGCGCCGAGACGGTCCGCGGCCTGGACACCCTGCTGGCCGCGTTCGGCCGGGTCCGCGCGGCGGTACCCGGCGCACGGTTGCGGCTGCTGCTGATCCCGCGGCCGGAACTGCCGCGGATCCTGGCCCGGGCCGGCGCCGCCGGCGACGCCATCGAGGTGGTCACCGAGCCGGTGCCGGACCTGCTGGCCGAGCTGTCCGCCGCGCAGGTCGGCACCTGGCCGTTCAAGTTCGACTACACCACCTCGCCGCCGGCGATGGCCCTGGTCGAGGCGATGGCGGTCGGCCTGCCCGTCGTCGGCACGGACGTCGCCTGCGTCCGCGCGGTCCTCGACCACGGCGTGAACGGCCTGTCGGTGCCACCGGGCGACGCCCCGGCCCTGGCGGACGCGCTGGTCACCCTGCTGCGCGACGAACAGACCTGGCGGCGGTACGCGACGGCCGGACTCGAGTCGGCGACGCAGCGGATGGGCTGGGAGCGGGTCGCGGAGACCACCGCCGAGGCGTACGCCTCCGTGGTCAGTGGCAGGACGCCTCGCCCCGGTCGGTGACCGGCGCACCCACCCGGTGGAACGCCCAGCGCCACGAGTCCGGCCTCAGCTCCAGTTCCAGCACCCCGTGGTGGTCGAAGTCGGCGAACTCGCTGCCCGGGATGCCGGCGCGGACCTTCGGCTCGCCCTTCTCGTCGCTCGCCCCGTCGGCCGACGCCGGCCGGTAGTGGGCCTGCCCGCCGGTGCCGACGACGTACTGGCGCACGCCCAGCGGGTCCGACTTCCCGTCGGGGTTCATCGGCCCGAACCGCTCGTAGTCGGCCTCGTGGGCGGAAAGCACCAGCTCCACCTGGTGGTCGTAGAGCGTCTTGAACAGCTCGGCCGTGCGGGGGTCGGGGCCGGCGATGCCGGTCGACCAGCGCGGGTGGTGCCAGGCGGCGATGACGCAGGTGCGGTCGTTGGCGGCCAGGTCGCTCTCCAGCCACGCCTGCTGCGGCGAGCCCTTGCCGCAGCCGCCGGCCACCGCGGAGCAGTTGGAGTTGAGCACCACGAGGTGCCAGCGGCCCACGTCCTGCGACCAGTAGCCCTTCGCGTCCTTGAAGCGGTCGCCGAAGTAGGCGGTGAAGGTGTTCGCGTCCTGCACCTTGTACTCCTGGTTGCCGATCACCGGCACGGTACGGCTGAGCAGCCGCCCGTACGTCGGCCCGTACACGGTACGGAACGCCTCGGCGGCCGGCAGCTCGTACTGGTAGTCCCCGAGCCCGAGGAACAGCGCGGGGTTCAGCGCGACCGCCAGGTCGGACGCCTCCTTGTGCTTGCAGCGGTCGCCGGCGCCGGTGGCGAAGTCCGGGTCGTCCGGGTCGCAGGCCATGTCGCCCACGGCGGCCAGGCGGACCGTGTCCGGCGCGGTCGAGCAGCGGCCCAGCAGCCAGACGACGACCAGCGCCAGCACCACGAGCAGGGCGACCGTGGCGGACAGGCTGCGGCGGCGCCGGGTGGTGCCGAGGACCGCGGCCGCCGTACGGGCGAGGCGGCCGCTCATGTGCGCCGCCCGCGCAGCAGCCGGCGCAGGCGCGGCCGGCGCGCCCAGAGCAGCTCGATGCGCCACCGCCGGCGGTGCCGCATCGTCCACACCCCGGGCCGGCCCTCGGGGAGCCGGACCGCGTACATGAAGAGCAGCGCGGCGGCGACCCCGGTGGGCAGCAGGTAGAGCGCGATCCGGGCGATGCGCGCCGGCGTGTAGCGCACCGTCACGGCGCCGCTGTCGGGCAGCAGCCAGCCGTTCATCCAGCCCTGCAGGGTCACCTTGCGGGCGCCCGGGGCGCCGGTGAGCACCCATCCGGGCGCGGCGTTCTCGGCGAGCGCGACCGCGGTCGGCCCGGTCGTGGTGACCGTGCCGGTGAACTGCGTGGGGTTGTCCTTCTCGTAGTCCACGGACGACGTCACGGCCGGCTTCTCCTGGCGCACCATCACGATCTCGGACGGGTTGACCGGGCGCATCCGCACGCCCCGGTACTCCACCTGCGACTGTTCCTTGCCCTTCGGGTCGCGCAGGCCGTACAGGTAGATGCGGGCCTCGACGGCGTTCGGGTCCGGCGGGACCAGCGTCTCGTACGAGGTCCAGCCGTTCCAGATCGCCACGCCGGGCATCGTGCGGCACAGGTCCGGGCCGCGCAGGTACAGGCAGAACTTCGGGTTGCGCAGCGCCACGCTGCGCGCCTGCATGGAGTACTCGTACAGCGAGGCCGCGCCCATGTCGTCGGCGAGCGCGCCGATGCAGGCCAGGTGCCGCACGGCCTTGAGCGTGTACGTGGTCTCGCCGTCCGCGCCGACCTGCGTGTCGGCCTCCAGCCCGGCCTCCTCCACGGTCTCGTCGTCGTAGCGGAAGCAGTCGTCCAGCGGCTCGAACGGCGAGAGGATCGAGCCCGACGGGCCGCCGTCGACCCGCAGCTGGTGCTTGCCGGCGGTGAGCTCGACCGACACCTCGGGGATCGCGGGCGGGAAGACGGTGTGCGTCGCCACCGCCTCCAGCGCGTCGATCCGCAGCCCCCGGTACTCGGCGACGGTCTTGGGCTTGAGCCGCTCGCCCACGTCCGCGCGCAGGATGACCTGCAGCTCGTCGGAGAGGGTGTCCATGGTCACGACACGCTCGTAGGCGGTCCAGTCGTCGTTCAGCACCGGCCGGGCGGCGAGCTCGCAGCCGGAGACGCCGGCCTGCCACAGGCAGATCTGCGGCCGCGCGCCGGTGACGTGCCGGTACTGCAGCCGGACCCGGTAGAGCTGGCCCGCGACGGCGTTGCGGGCCACCACCTTGGTGCACGCGGCGTGGTCGGCGGCGCCCAGCCGCACGGTGTCGCCGGTGACGGTCGCGGAGAGCTGGAGCTCGCTCCACGGGCGGGGCTCGTAGTTGTTGCAGTCGAACACCGGCGAGTACGGCGACGTGTCCGCGGGCTTCGGCGCGGCGGCCAGCAGCGTCAGCGTGGTGGCCGAGCCGACCGGCACGGTGGAGGCGGCGCCGCCGTCGAGCGACACCGTACGGTTGCCCACCTTCAGCGCGACGACCTTGCGCCCGCGCGGCAGCGGGATCGACAGCGTGGGACGCCGCGACACCGCCCTGCCGTCGATCTTGACCACGGCCGGGTCCTCCAGCAGGAGCCGGTTGCGGGCCGCGTCGATGCGGGGCACGAGCACCGCGGCGGCCCGCGCGCGCTGGGCGAGCGTGTAGGTGCCCGCGGTGACGTCGACGGTCGTGGTGGGCGAGCCGGAGTCGACCGCCGGCACCGGCCAGTGCACCACGTCGGGCGTCACCACCGCCGTGTCGTCCACCTGCGGGTTGAAGCTCACCGGCGTGGTGTCGACGCGGGCCGCGATGCCGGTCCGGCCGTCCACCGTGCCCAGCACCGCGGCGCCCGCGTCGGCCCGGGCGGGCGCGTCCAGCACCCGGTCGAAGGTGCGCACGGTCGGGCTGGTGCCGCCCTTGAACTGCCACAACTGCAGCGTCCCGTCGGAGACCAGCTCCGCGCCCGGCACCTTCGCCATGGCCGCCGACAGCACCCGGTCGTCGGCGAAGTACCGGTTCGGCAGCCCGCGCACCAGGTCGTGCCGGATGATCACCCGGCTGGCCCCGATGGCCTCCAGCAGCTTCGGCACCGGGGCCAGGTCGCCGGCCAGCAGCGCGTTCTCGATGCCGTGCACGCTGGCGTTGAACCCGGGGGTCTCGCCGAAGTACCCGCCCGGCTTGGGGGACACGATCGGATGCTTGACCAGCAGGTTGGCGATACTGTCCGCGCCGAAGAAGCCCCAGGTCGTGGGCATCTGGTAGTAGTCGTCGAGCGGCAGCACCAGGACCTTGCCGGGACGGGTGTCGGCATTGATCTTGTCGGCGACGTCCCACCAGTCCTGCAGCACCCGCACGTGGGCGGAGGGCTGGGTGGGCCGCTCGTCCGGCATCACCTCGCCGGTGTAGATGGGGTACGGATACGCCAGCACCAGCAGGACCGGCGTCGCCGCGGCCGTGGTGACCAGCCGCCGGGGCCACCCCGGCCGGAACCGCCGGGAGGCGCGCAGCCGGGCGAGCATGCCTTCCACGGCGATCGCCATCATGATGCCGAAGAAGGAGACCAGCAGCTGCCCCAGCTTGCTCATCGGCTCGCGGAACAGCCAGAAGCCGGGCGCGTGCAGGTACAGGAACATGTTGAACTGGTTCAGCGGCGGGCGCAGGCCCTTGGCCAGGAAGACGAAGACGAGGATCAGCAGCAGCAGCCCGAAGGCCAGCCGGCGCAGCCGCCGCGGCGCGAGCAGCGGGGCGGCGAACACCACCACCGGTAGCATGTAACGGATCCAGATCCACGCGGGCCGGTCCAGGTCCGCGGCGTACGGCAGGTACTGCGGCCGGAACCACGCCCAGTTGGCCACCATGGTGAGGATGTTCGGGGGCGTGTTGTTGACCTGCGACCACGACCAGTTGGTGGGGTCCTGGAAGGTGGCGTTCGCGGCCGCGCCACCGCCGCCGACGTAGCTCATGGCGAGCGGGATCAGCCAGTACACGTTGAGCACGATGGCCCAGGGCGTGGCGGCCACGAACCACTTCAGCAGGCGTACGGCGGGCTGGCGGCCGAGCACGAGCAGGGCCAGCAGCGGCGTGCCGCCGACCGCCCAGGCGTAGGCGACGACCAGCATGGGCGGGTTGAACGACAGGAACGACGTCGGCATGAGCGCGAAGCCGGCGATCGGGGCGGGCACCCGCCGGCCCATCGCCACCCGCATCGCGATGCCGGTGATCAGCGCCACCGAGCCGACGGAGATGATGTTGAGGGGGTTCGGCAGCCGGGTCAGGAAGAAGCCGTTGAGCACCCCGAACGCGCCGGCCGCCACGATGCCGGCCTCGCTGCGGACGAAGGCGCCCGCCAGGTAGGCGATGCCGAACCCGACCAGACCGTAGATGATCGTGTAGAAGAGCCATTGGGCGGAGTACTCGGTGAGCCCGACCGCCTTGCAGACCCAGATCACCACGAACTCGAAGCCGCGGGCCATGGTGTACCCGGCGGACCCGGCACCCGTGGTCTGGTGGTTCCAGGCCCACAACGCCTCGGGCGCCCAGCCCTGCCGGATGAAGGCGCCCATGTCCCCGCCGGCGATGAACGTGCCGGTGCGGAACCAGCGGCTGACGATCAGCGACGAGATGGCGAAGACGATCAGGTACGGCCGGGCGGCGAGCCAGCCGGCACGGCTGAACACGCGTCCCACCGCCCCTCCCGTCACCCCGACCCCTTCCGACCCGGCCGCGGCGACCGGCGGTCGCGCGCTTCCCCAGGTTGATCGGCCGGGGCGGCGCCGCCCTGAGTCGGGCGGCGCCGCCGGGGCGCTACGGGGCTGTGATCCTCGTGGGAATCGACAGCTCGCTGCCCGCCGCGCCGCCGACCTGGTAGGCGACGACGTCGTACGGGCCGGTGCCCTCGGTGTCGGTCCAGGCCTCGGTGGCGGTGCCGGCCACCAGCCCGATGCGGTCCATCAGGTGGACCTCGCCCACCACGGCGTTGTCGACGGCCGACAGCACCCGGGCGTAGGCCGCACCGGCCGGCGCCTGGGCGGTGTACGAGCTGGTGATCCAGCGGTCCGTGCCGTCGACGGTGTACTGGTTGTTGCTGTACGCCTTCGTGCCGATGGCCACCCCGGAGGCGTCCAGCCACTGCACGCCGGTACGCGCCTTGCGGCCCGTCGTCTGGGCCTGGTACGAGGCGACCGCGGTGTACGTCTGACCGGCGGTGACCGGGACCAGCGGGCCGGTCGCGCCGATCAGGCCGGCGCCGGTGGTGGTGAGCGCCAGCGAGGCGGCCCCCACGCCCGGGGCGGCCGCGCCGGTCACCCGGCTGACCGAGGTACGGCTGGCGGCGGTCCAGCCGCCCAGGCCGTTCTCCAGCGTGGCCGCGTCGGCCGGCATCAGGTTGCCGGGGATCTCGCCGCCCACGGGCAGGTCGGCCACGAGCGCGCCGCCGCGGTAGACGCGGTAGCCGCCGACGAAGACGTTCGGCAGCGCGTAGACCTCCTTCCAGGTCAGCGTGGTCCCGCCCGGGGTGCCGACGGCGGGCTGCGCCACCGGCGACTCCGGGGTGCTCTTGCCGTACCGGTAGCCGGCGACCACGAGCGGGCCGAAGGAGTTGGCCGGGTAGCTGCCGCTGAGGTCGGTGAGCACGGTGTCGGTTGCCGTGGTGGGCGCGGTGCGCGAGCCGATCTGGATGCCGTACCAGGTGGTCGCCGGGCCGGAGACGACGTTGCCGTAGATGCGGTCGCCGCGCCCGATGGCCACGCCGATGCCGACCGCGTCGAACGTGGCGCAGCCGGTGCTGAAGCTGGAGTCCCGCCCGCCCGGGTTCAGCAGGTGGTTCCCGGCGATCGTGTCCGGCACGCTCTTGGCGGCCTGGAGGCAGCCGAGCACCACGATGCCGCCCTCGGCCGAGTTCTCGATCACGTTGTCCGTGATCACGTTGCCGCCGCCCGACCACATGGTGTGGTTGACGGTGTCCCCCGCGTCCACGGGCGCGTCGACGCGGCCGTACGTGCCGTCCGAGTCCTTGTAGTCGCTGTAGGCCACGGTGATGCCGGCGTCGTAGGTACCCACGAACCGGTTGCCCCGCACGATGTTGCGCGCCGGGTTGGTGACGTCCTTGTTGGTGCCCGTCGGCGTGTAGCCGGCGTTCGACTTCAGGACGAGGTTCCCGCCGAAGAACAGGTTGTCGCTCACCTCGGAGTCGGTGACCGCCTCGAGGTAGAGCGAGCCGTTGGTCGGCCGCTTGAAGCGGGTCAGCATCGCCGGGTCGGTGAACACCGTGTTGCGGCGTACCACCAGGCCCCGCGCGTTGACCACGTCGACGACGTTGCCGAGCTGGGTGGCGTCGAACTGGTTGTCCGAGACCACCGTGTCGGTGGCATTGCCGCCGCCGCCGATGTTGTCCTCGTCGCCGGAGGCGGCGCCGCCCCGGTTGTCGAAGCGGTTGTCGACGGCCCGCACGCCGGTCGTGGCGCGGATCCACAGCTTGAAGTACTCGAGGTTGGTGAACCGCACGTGCCGGACGGTCCACCGGTCGCCCGCCGAGATCCCGCCGCCGGCGTTGTTGCCGGCACCGTGGTCGCACGCCTGCGCCGGCAGGACGGCCTCGTCGGTCAGCCCGGCGCCGGCCTTGCAGTTGCCGTTGACGGCGAGGTCCGAGACCAGGTTGGTGCTGCCCTCGACCGGGTCGGCGGTGCTGTCGGGACGCACGAGGAAGGAGTAGTTGAAGTTCGCGTGGCTGCCCGGCGCGATGACCAGCGTGGTGGCGGTCATGCCGCTACCGCGCAGGTTGACGTTCGGCGGCAGGCTGAGCGGCTTCGTCACGGTGTAGACGCCGGCCGGCAGGAACACGGTCGCCGGAGCGGCGGACGAGCTGCGGGCGGCCGCCGCGCCGATCGCGCCGTTGAGCGCCGCCCAGTCGTCCAGGCCACCGCCGCGCGGTGCGCCCGCCGCCGCGCAGCCCGGGTCGCCCGCGCAGTCCTGCGGGGTCAGCGCCGGGTCGCCGACCGCCGGCGCCAGGGTGTACGCGGGCGCGTCGGGCACGTCGGCCGGCGCCGAGGAGGCGAACGCCAGCTGGGCGGCGACGGTCGTCAGCAGGCTGACGCCGAGGACCGCCGCCCTTGCGGGGGAGTTCCTGCTCAAATTCCTTCTCCATTCGTTGCCCGCCGCCGGGGGGTTGCCGGCGGTGGGCGGGAAAGCGGGGAGCACCCCACGAGATCGGTCGTGAGGTCGTCGGAGGGGCGGTCAGGCCCGGGTGGGCCGCGCGGCGGACCGGATCACGGCGTCGAGCACGGCCCGCAGGCGCGCGGTGTGCCGCTCGGTGGCCCAGGCGAACAGCCAGCCGGCCCCGACCAGCACGGCGCTGAGCGCCGCCAGGGCCAGCCAGTGCGCGGGCGAGGGTGCCCAGCGGTGCGCGACCTGCGGCACCAGCAGCGCCGCCAGCATCGCGGCGATCGGAAGATGGACCGCGTAGAGCGAGTACGACGACTCGGCGTACCCGGAGAGGGCGTCGAGGACCCGGCCGGGCAGGCCGGTCCAGTGCAGGTCCTCCACGAGCAGGACGAGCAGGACCGTGGTGGCGCCCGCGAGCACCAGCACGTTGCGGCTCGAGTAGCTGACCTGGGTGGCCCACATCGCGGCCGCCAGCGCGACCGTGGCCGCCGCACGGGCCAGCGTCAGGGTGACCGGACGCAGCGCCGCCAGCCGCTCGGCGATCGGCCGGCGGAACAGCGCGACGGCGGCGCCCATCAGCCACACGGGCAGGTACATCAGCACGGCCTGGCCCACCACGGCGCAGACGACGAGCAGCAGGACCGCGTTGAGGATCCGCGCCGGCACGCCGCCACGGCCCTTCCACGCGTACAGCGCCAGCGGGAAGATCGCGTAGAACGCCGCCTCGTAGGCCAGGGACCACAGCGAGGCGTTCGTGCCGTACGTGGGCACCGCGATCGTCTGCAGGAAGCCGACGTTGCCCAGGGCGGCCAGCGGGGTCAACCGCCCGGCCAGGTCCTCGGCCGGCACGGTGTGGTGGTAGGCCGGGTCGCCGAGGTAGATCGAGGTGTGCCCGAGCAGCGCCAGGCCGAGGTTGTCCAGCACGGCGGTGAGCGCCACGGCGGGGACGAGCACGATCCACAGCCGGCTCAGGCGCGCGGTGGCGTACCCCGCCCACCGGAACCGGTCCTGCCGGAACGCGGCGAGCACGCTGCCACCCACCCAGTAGCCGCTGAGCACGAAGAACACCAGGACGGCGGCCGGGCCCAGCCCGGTCAGCACGTACAGGACCCGGGTCAGGGCGCCGTCGCCCGCGTCGGCGGCGTCGACGAAGAGCAGCGTGCGCAGGTGGTAGACGACCACGAGCACGGCCGCGACGGTACGCAGCGCGTTGAGCGCCCGGTGGGTGCCGGTCCGTACCGGTGCGGCGGCCCGGGCCGGGGCGGGGATGGTGGCTGTCATTCGCGGGTTCCTGCCGGGGGGAAGGGTGCGGTGCCGGTCTCGATCTGCTCGTGCGGGCCGTACCGCAGCCCGATCACCCCGAGAGGCAGGGCAAGACCGCTCAGCCCCAGGCCGACGAGTACGGCGTTGAAGACGTAGTCGGTGTGCCCCAGCGAGTGCGCCGGTCCGCAGGAGGCGAAGATGGCGACGGCCAGGCCGAGCGGGGGGCGCCACAGCCGGTCCGCGAGCCCGGGCAGGTCCCGCAGCGACCAGCGGTACCGGTGGCGGGCGGGAGGACGGGACGGCGGGTCGCCGTCCACGCGCAGCGGCACGGCGACGTACGCGGGCCTCTCGGCCACGGACACCGGCCTCTCGGCCACGTGCGCGAAGGCCTCGGCTTCGTACGCGGGTGCCTCGGCCTCGTACGCGGGCCTCTCGGCGAGATCGAGCGACATGACGATCCCTCCTGGTGGGCGCGTGAACGGGACCGGAGCATGCTCCGGCGCCCCTGCCATCGGTCCGCGTCCCGCGGACCTGAGGCCTTTCCCGCGCCGCAGCCCGCGCCGGGACCGCTGTCCACCCCTTCGGCGGGCGGCCCGCCGAGCTGAGCCGGACCCATCGACGCCGGCCAGCTCAAGGTTGGCTCAGGCGAAGGGCAAGGTTGGCTCCGGCCCGTTCCCCTACCGGCCTCCCGTGCCGCACGCTGAGTGACATGCGGAACCTTCCCACGTCTGTTCGCAGCGTCCTCGTCGTCGTCCTGGCGGTGCTCGGCCTCGGGACCGTCGTGCTCGCACCGGCCACCGCGGCCGGTGCCGCCGGCACCAGCGGCATGGACAAGCTCGTGCTGACGTGGATCGAGGACGGCCGCAAGCTCCAGGTGGAGGGCATCGCGTACCGGCCGAAGGCCATGGTCGAGGTGCGGCTCGGCGACAGCCCGCTGCAGCAGGCCCGCAGCGACGAGAACGGCCGGGTGCGGCTCACCGTGCCGGAGGAGCTGATCGCCGCCGGGCAGTCCGGCGCGAGCATCATCGTCGCCGGCCGGTCGGTCTCGGGCGCCGCGCGGGTGCTGATCTCCGCGGTGCCGCCGCGGGCCGCGGTGCGCGGCCCGGCGGATGTCCTGCCCTGGTCGATCGCCGGCATCGCGCTCGTCGGCCTGGCGCTCGGCGCCCTGCACCGCCGCCGCTCGCAGCGCCGCCCGGCCGCCGCGGCCGCCCGCACCTCCGCCCCGGCCGGATACCGCTCGCGGCACGCCCTCGCCTGAGCCGGCCGCACCCGACTCGCGGCGGCGGCAACGGCGCGCCGCCGCCGCGCAAACCTCTCCCGATCCGCTGAAACCCGACTGCTCCCGAACGCAGACCCCGTAGCCCCCAGGCATGTCCAGCCTGGGTGAACGGACTCGACTCCCCGGGTCCCGCTCCTGCGAAAGGTCAGCGCATGGGATTTGCGGCGCGCACGCTGGTCGAGGCTGTTCCCGGCCCGGCCGCGATCGTGGATTCCGACGGCCGTGTCCTGGTCGCCAACGGGCGCTGGTCGCGGCCGGACGGCGGCGGCGCGTACCCGGTGGAGGGCGCGCTGCTGGCCCCCGAGACCGGGTGCCCGGCCCACCACCAGCTCCCGGCGGTCGTGCAGCGGATGACGCCCCAGGCGGCGCCCGCCGTGCTGCCCTGCCGGTGCGAGCCGGTGGAGAGCACCGTCCGCGTCACGCACCTGGAGAGCGACTGCGGCGCGCACCGGCGGCTGATCACCGTCGAGCGCGTCGCCGCCCCGCTCGGCGACTCCGAGCCGGACGTCGACGGGGTGGCCAAGGCCAAGTCGCAGTTCCTCGCCCTGCTGGGCCACGAGATCCGCACGCCGGTCACCACCGTGGTCGCCACGGTGGACCTGCTGCGCGCCCAGCCGTTGCAGCAGGGCGTGCGCGAGGTGGTCGACAGTGTGCACCGCTCGGTGCACTCGCTCAAGGCGCTGACCGACGACCTGCTGGACCTGGCCCGGCTGGAGACCGGCAGCCTGCGGGTGGAGCGGCAGCCGGTCGCGCTGCGGCCGGTGCTGGAGGGCATCGTGGAGCCGCTGCAGCAGCAGGCCCGCCGCAAGGGCATCCTGCTGCTGGCCGCACCCGCGCCGGACCTGCCGGCCGCGGTGCTCGGCGACATCCAGCGCCTGCGCCAGGTGCTGACCTGTGTGGTCGGCAACGCGGTGAAGTTCACCGAGGCCGGCGAGGTCATCGTGACCGCCGCCCGCGACGGCGACGACACGTACGTGATCACCGTGTCGGACACCGGGCCGGGCATCGGCGAGCGGGACCGGCAGCGGATCTTCGCGCCGTTCGTCCAGGCGGACTCCTCGGCGGCGCGCAGCCACGAGGGCGCCGGCCTGGGTCTCGCGCTGGCCGCCCGCCTCGTGCAGTGCATGGGCGGCACGATCGACGTCCAGTCCGAGCCGGGCAAGGGCTCGGAGTTCCTGATCCGGCTGCCGCTCGCGGCCGCCACGGACCAGCCGGCGGCGCACCTGCCGCTGCCGCTGACCCGCCGCCGCGTCGCCGTCGTCGCGCCCTCGCCCCGGTCGGTGCTGGCCCTGTCCTGGCTGCTCACCAGCGCGGGCGCCGAGCCGGTGCCGGCGCGCTTCGAGGACCTGGCCAAGCGCATCCCGGACGTCGACACGGTGCTGTGGTGCGACGACTCGCACGACCCCGAGGCCGTACGCCGCGCCGACGCGGTCATCGAGGTGCTCGGCCCGAAGGGCCGCGCGCTGATGATCAGCACCACCGACCCGCGGACCGGCATCGTGCGCAAGCCCGGCGTGCTGACCGCGCCGCTGGTGCTCGGCCGGCTGGTGGCGGCGCTCAATCTGGAGCGGACGGGCGTGCGCGGCGCGCCGGTCACGGTACCGCCGCTGGGCGGCGGCCGGGTGCTGCTCGCCGAGGACAACGACGTCAACCGCACGGTGTTCCGCCGCATGATCGAGCTGCTGGGCGTCGAGTGCGACGCGGTGGCCGACGGCGCCGCCGCGGCCGAGGCGCTGCTCGGTGAGACGTCCTACGACGTGGTGCTGATGGACCTGCAGATGCCCCGCGTCGACGGTCTCGAGGCGACCCGCCGGGTACGCGCCGCCGGCAACGCCACGCCGATCCTGGCGCTGACCGCGACCGCCCTGCACGGCGACCGGGAACGCTGCCTGGAGGCCGGGATGGACGGTCACCTGAGCAAGCCGATCACGCTGCCCGAGCTGCGCGCGGCGCTGGAGCCGTACCTGTCCGGGACCGCGGAGGAGCCGGAGAAGCCGGCCGATCCCCCCGTCGAGGTGGACGCGGCCGACCTGAGCAAGCTGCGTGACCTGGAGGAGCAGCTCGAGGACCGGGCGCTGGTCGTGACCACCGTCAACACGTTCCTGTCGCAGCTCGAGGGGCGCCGCACGGCGCTGGCCGAGGCGCTGCGCAAGCAGGACCACGACGCGCTGCGCGCCACCGCCCACACGCTCAAGTCCTCCAGCGCGCTGCTCGGCGCGGATCCGCTCGCCGAGGCCTGCGCCGAGGTCGAGCGCAGGGCCATCGCCGGCACCAGCGAGAAGGACCTCACCGCGCTGGTCGCCGAGGTGGAGAGCGCCGTCGCCGGCGCGGTCCGAGTGATGTCCGGCTACCTGGCCGCCGACGAGAGGGCCGAGAGTGCCGGACAACGCTGAGCTGCCGAACCTCTCCCCGATCGACGCGACCCAGGATGGTGCCCCCATGCGACTCGTGTCCACCCGTGCCCGGCGCTGGTCGCTGCGCCGGCGCCGGATCGGCCGGTCCGACCAGTGGTACGTCGTCAGCGCGACCCCGCGCCGGCGCGACGTCTACGCCGAGCTCGAACGCGAACGGCGCCGCAACGCGGAGCTGGAGCACCGCGTCCGCGAGCTGAGCCGTTCGGTGCAGGACCTCGAGGCCTTCTCCCGGGAGATCAGCCACGACCTCAAGGCGCCGCTGGCCGGCATCTGCGGGTACGCCCAGCTGCTCACCCACCTCGACGTCGGCTATCCCCGCCCGGTGGACTACGACGACTTCGTCGCGGAGATCAACCGGGGCACCGACCGGATGCGCCGGCTGATCGACGACGTGCTGGCGTACTCGACCGTGCGCGGCGCGCGCCTGCACCTGACGAACATCGACCTGAACGCCCTGATCGACGACGTGGTCGCGGACCAGGCCATGGAGCTGCCCCGCCCCGGCACGGCGCCGCGGCCGGAACCGCAGATCACCTGGGAGCGGCTGCCCCCCGTCCGCGGCGACCACGGGATGCTGCGCCGGGTGGTGGAGAACCTGCTGGGCAACGCGCTCAAGTACGTACGCCCCGGCGAGCCCGCGCAGGTGCACATCTCCGCGCGCACCGGCCCGGACGGGTTCGTCCGCACCGAGGTGACCGACCAGGGCGTCGGCATCCCGGACGGGCAGCACGAGGCGATCTTCGGGGAGCTGCACCGGGCCCATCCGGACGCGTACCCGGGCACGGGCCTCGGCCTGACCATCTGCCGCCGCATCGTGCAGCGGCTCGGCGGCGAGATCGGCGCCGATCCGCAGTTCCGCGGCGGCGCGCGGATCTGGTTCACCCTGCCGGCGGCCAGTACCGAGGCCGGCGCCGAACAGGTTCCCGTGGCGGCCGACGCCGTCCGCTGATCCCGCCTGAAGTCCGCGGTTCCCGCCGCGAACTTGAGGTTCCCCAGAGGTGTGCTTGAGGTCGGCTTGAGGTTGGCCGCCGATCTGACACCCGCAGAGCTCGACCCGAGAAGAGGCCAGATGGACGTCAGACGACTGCTCACCGCGGTGAGCGCGGGACTGGTGGGAGCAGCGGTGACCGTCGTCGGCGTGCCGACCGCGGCCAGTGCCGCCCTGCCTGCGCCCAGCGGGTTCAAGGTGGAACGTTCGCCGAGTGACGTGCGCAAGATCAACGTGTCGTGGAAGCTCGTCCCGGGCGCCCACCACTACGTCGTGGACAGCATCGCGGGCAACGTGGAGACCGTGGCCAGCGTGCCCGGCTCGACGGTCAGCTACACGGTGGACGCTCCCGACGTGTGCAGCTCGTACAAGATCCGGGTGGGCACGGCCGACGCCCTGGACACGGTCACGAACACGTCGTACTGGACCCTGAAGAGCCTGGCACCGGGCTACGTGTCCGGCATGACGACCGGGCGGGCGGAGGACGGCACCGTCCTCACCGCGTCCTGGGGGACCCCGTCGTCCCCGGGCTACACCCCGATCACCGGCTACCGCGTGGTGCTGACCCGCATCGCCGACGGCGTGGTGCTGTACGACCGGACCAGCATGGACCTGTCGTTCCGCTACCCCGGGGCCGACCCGGCGCGGTCGTACAACGTGACGGTCACCCCGATCAACGAGTTCGGCGCGTGCGCGACGGCCAAGTCGATGATCGACCGGTACCGCCCGGCCGACCCCACCGACCTCGTCGTCCAGCGCCGCGCCGACGCCCCCGGCACCGTCGAGCTCGTCTGGAAGGCGGCGACCTCCGGTCCGGCGGCCACCTACTTCCAGGTGGGCTACGGCGAGACCAAGGTCGCGAAGACGCTGCGGGTCGACGCGCCCGCCACCTCCGCCACGCTGCCGCTCGACACCGCCAAGACCTGGGTGGTGGAGGTCAAGGCGTACAACGCCAACGGCGGCAGCGGTGCCGTCACCGGCTCGGTGCCGGTCTTCCAGCCGGTGGCCACGGCGCCGGTCCCGGCGGCCACCGCGTCCAGCGAGCCGACGCCGGTCGCCACGGCGAGCACCCCGGCACCGGACGCCGCCGGCGCCACGGCCGCGCCGAGCGCCCCGGCGACCACCTCGGACGTGGAGTCGACGACGACCACGACGACGGTGGACTCCGGCTCGGACCGCGTCCCGCCGACGATCAGCACGACGCTGTCCACGGCGCCGAAGAACGGCTACTTCAACACGCCGGTGAAGGTGCACTTCACCTGTGCCGACGCCGCCGGGCCGATCGCCAGCTGCCCGGCCGACGCGACCGCGAGCGCCGACGGCGTCGCCCAGCGCGTCTCCGGCACCGCGGTGGACGCCGCGGGCAACACCGCCACGATCACGCTGACGCTGCGCATCGACACGACCCCGCCGGTGGTCACCTCCACCGTCAAGGGCAGCAGGAACGCCGCGGGATGGTACAACGCTCCGCCGTCGGTCCTCTACACCTGCACCGACACCCTCTCGGGCATCAACACCATGAACATCTGCCCGACGGACACCACGGTCACCGTCGACGGTGCCGACCAGAAGGTCACCGGCACGGCGATCGACAAGGCCGGCAACACCAGCTCGGACACCGTGATCATCAGCCTCGACCGGGTCGCGCCGGTGATCACCGCCTCCGTCGTGGGTGACGTGAACGCCGACGGCTGGTACACCACCGCCCCGACGATCCACTACACCTGCACCGACGCGCTGTCCGGCATCGCCACCTGCCCCGCGGACCGCAAGGTCACCGAGGAGGGCGTCGGCCAGGAGATCACCGGCAAGGCCGTGGACAAGGCCGGCAACGTCGCCACCGCCACGGTGAAGCTCAACGTGGACGTCACCGCCCCGGCGATCACCGCCACGGTGGCCGGCGAGGTCAACGCCGAGGGCTGGTACACCACCATGCCGACCGTGCACTTCACCTGCACCGACGGCGGCGCCGGCGTCCGGGAGTGCCCCGCCGACGTGACGCTGCGCGAGGACGGCATCGGCCAGAAGGTCACCGGCACCGCGACCGACCGGGCCGGCAACACCGCCACCGCGGTGGTCACGCTCGACGTGGACCGCGTCGCCCCCGCCATCACCGCCACGGTGCTCGGCGAGCGCAACGCCAACGGCTGGTTCCGCACCGCCCCGACCGTCCACTTCACCTGCTCGGACGCGGGCTCCGGCATCGCCGCCTGCCCCGAGGACCAGGTGATGGGCACGGACGGCGGCGAGCAGACGGTGATCGGCACCGCGGTGGACCGCGCGGGCAACACCGCCACCGCCAGGGTCACGGTCAACGTCGACCTGACCGCCCCGGAGATCACCGCCGAGGTCCTCGGCGAGGCCAACGCCGACGGCTGGTACCGCACCGCCCCGGTCGTCCACTTCACCTGCTCCGACAAGGCCTCCGGCGTCGCCGACTGCCCCGCGGACATCGCGGTGGCCGCCGACGGCCTGGGCAAGATCGTGATGGGTACGGTGGCCGACCTGGCCGGCAACACCACGACCACGTCGGTCACGGTGAGCGTCGACCGCAGCGCCCCGGTCATCACCGCCTCGCTGGTGGATGCGCCGAGCGCGGACGGCTGGTTCAACAGCGCGCCGACCGTGCACTTCAGCTGCTCCGACGAGGGCTCCGGCCTGACCGAGTGCCCGGCCGACGTGACGGTGACCACCAACGGCGCCGGACAGAAGGTGCGCGGCACGGCGACCGACAAGGCGGGCAACGCCACCAGCGCCGAGCTGACCGTCAACGTCGACCTGGTCTCCCCGGAGGTGGCCGCCACGGTGGACGGCGTCAAGAACGACGCCGGCTGGTACCGCACCCCGCCGACCGTGCACTACACCTGCACCGACACGGACTCGGCAGTGGCCTCCTGCCCCGCTCCCGCGACGGTCGCCACCGAGGGCGCCGCGGTCAGCGTGCCCGGTACCGCCGCCGACAAGGCCGGCAACACCACCACCAGCACGCTGAGCTTCAACGTCGACAAGACCGCTCCGGTGGTCACGGTGCAGGGCGTGGCCAACGGCCAGGTGTTCGGCGCCGACGCCGTCCCGGTGGTGTCCTGCCGCACGACCGACCAGGGCTCGGGGGTCGCCGCCCAGGCGAAGGCCACCAAGACCGGCTCCGACATCGGTATGCAGACGGTGGTCTGCGCGGGCGGCGTCGACAAGGCCGGCAACACGGCCCCGGCGGTCACCGTCAAGTACATGGTCGAGCCGACCGTCGCCTGGCTCATGGCGCTCACCCGCCAGTACCTCGGCGACAACGCCACCCCCGCGAACCTGCGGGACGTGGACGCGGCCCTGACCAAGCGGCACTTCATGCTCTACATGGCCAAGGTCGTCGTCCTGTCCCACGGCAAGCGGCCGGCACTGACCTCCGCGGAGGCCGCGACGCTGATCTACTGGGCGTTCGTACTGGACATGCGCGGCTGACCACGGCAAGGCCACGAAGGGGCCGGGGCTCTCACGAGCCCCGGCCCCTTCGGCGTCTGCCGCCCGAGGTGTGGTTGACTGCTCCCGACCCCGCCTCACCGGCGTGGACGAGGGACGGATGCGGTGGACGTCACGATCGAGGCCCGGGCGGAAGCGACGACGGTGTGCCTGGCCGTCGCCGGTGAGATCGACCTGGCCACCGTGGACAAGCTCGACCGTGCCCTGCGCGAGGCGATCTCCCGCTCCGGGGTCACCGAGGTCGTCGCCGACCTCAGCGCCGTCACGTTCTGCGACTCCTCGGGCATCGCGGCGCTGGACCGGGCGTACGGGGAGGGCCTGCGCCGCGGCACCGTCTTCCGCATCACCGCCCCGCGGTCCTCGGTACGCCGGGTGCTCGAGCTCACCGGCATGCTGGAGACCCTGACCGGCTCCCTGCCCCGGCCGTCCGCCTGAGCGGGGTGCCGCGATTCCGGCGAGCAGAGGAGACCGGCGATGGCCGATGCCGACGACGTACGCCGTCTGGCGCTGGCGCTGCCGCACACGGTCGAGATCGACAGTGACGGCTTCGACTTCCGGGTCGCGAACAAGGGGTTCGTCTGGTCGTATCCCGAGCGCCGGCCCGGCAAGCCGCGGGTGCTGCGGACCGACATCGCGGTGCTGTACGTCGGCGACGAGGCCGAGAAGCAGGCGCTGCTGCTCGGTGAGCCCGGCCTGTTCTTCACCACCGCGGGCTACGACGGACTGCCCCTGGTGATGCTGCGCCTGGAGCGGGTCGGCGTGCAGCGGCTGCGGGAACTGGTGACCGACGCGTGGCGGATGCGGGCACCACGGGAGCTGGCCGCGGACCTCGACGGCGCCTGAAAGACCCGGGAACCACGGCGGGACCGGCAACGACCAACGACCGTGTCACCGATCCCGAGGAAGACGATGCTGACGACGACGCTCACCCGCCGTGCCCGTACCGGCGCCGGCCTGACCCTCTCCGCCGTGCTGACCGCCGCCGCCCTGGCCGGCTGCGGCGGCACGGACGCCGCCCCGGCCGCCGCACCGGTCGCGGCCGGCCCGGGGAGCTCCCCCGCGGCGGTGACCGGGCTGGTCGTCCGGGACCCGTGGGTCAAGGCCGCCGACAAGGGCATGACCGCCGGGTTCGCGATCCTGGTCAACGACAGCGACGCCGACATCACCGTACGGTCCGCCACCTCGCCCGCCTCGCCGGTCGAGCTGCACACCATGGCGATGAAGGACGGCAAGATGGTGATGCAGCCCAAGCAGGGCGGGTTCGTCGTCAAGGCGCGCGGCAGCCACCAGCTCGCCCCCGGCGGCGACCACCTGATGCTGATGAAGCCGTCGGCGGCGATCAAGCCGGGCGACGAGGTGTCGTTCACGCTCCAGCTGTCCGCCGGCGGCCCGCTGACCTTCACCGCGATCGCCAAGCCGTTCGCCGGCGCGGGCGAGAGCTACGACCCGGGCCGGAAGACACCCCCGGCGAGCGGCCACCCGTGACCATCAGCCGACGCGCCCTGCTGACCGGCGGCTCCGTCGCCGGCGTCGGCGCGGTGGCGGGCGCCGTCGCCGGCGTCGCTGCGACCGGAGGAATACCCGAGGTCACGGCGGCGCCGGCGACCGCCGGCCTCGGTACGGACACCGTCGCCTTCCACGGCCCCCGCCAGGCCGGCGTGACCACCGAGCCGCCCGCGCACGCCGCCTTCGTCGCCTTCACGCTCGCCGCCGGCACGGACCGGCGGGCACTGGGGCGGATGATGCGGCTGCTCTCCGACGACGCGGCCCGGCTCACCCGCGGCGAGCCCGCGCTGGGCGACACCGACGCGCCGCTGGCCGCCCTGCCCGCCCGGCTGACCGTCACGTTCGGCTTCGGGCCCGGCCTCTACCGCGCGGCCGGCCTCGAGGACCGGCGCCCGCCCTCGGTGGCCGAACTGCCCCCGTTCCGCATCGACCGCCTGCAACGGCGCTGGAGCGGCGGCGACCTGCTGGTGCAGATCTGCGCCGAGGACCCGATGACGGTCACGCACACCCAGCGGATGCTCGTCAAGGACGCCCGGCCGTTCGCCGCCGTCCGCTGGGTGCAGCGCGGCTTCCGCAACACGCCCGGGGTGCAGCCGGCCGGCTTCACCCAGCGCAACGTGCTGGGCCAGTTGGACGGCACGGCCAACCCGCGCGGCGCCGAGCTGGACGCCGCGGTGTGGGCACCGGACGGCGGCACCACCCTCGTGGTGCGCCGCATCCGCGCCGAGATCGAGACGTGGGACCTGCTGGGGACCGCCGACAAGGAGGCCGCGGTCGGCCGGAGGCTGGCCACCGGAGCACCGCTGACCGGGCGGCACGAGCACGACGAGCCGGACTTCGCCGCGCTGGACCCGGCCGGGCTGCCGGTCATGCCCGACTTCTCGCACGTCACCCGGGCCCGGGTCACCGATCCCGCGCGGAAGATCCTGCGCCGGCCGTACAACTACGATGATCCGCCGAACGCCGCGGGACATCCCGACAGCGGCCTGATCTTCGCTTCGTACCAGGCGGACATCGCCCGCCAGTTCCTGCCCATCCAGCGTCGCCTAGCCGAGAAGGACCTGTTGAACCAATGGATCACTCCGATCGGATCCGCAGTCTTCGCCGTACCGCCCGGCTGCGCCGCGGACGGCTGGATCGGCGACCGGCTGCTCGGCTGACCGCCCTGCTGCTGGCCGTCGCCGCCGCCGCGCTGACCGTCCTGCTGCCCGGCGGCCCGGCCTGGGCGCACAACGCGCTGGCCGAGGCCGTACCCGCCAAGAACGCGGTGCTGAAGAAGGCGCCCGGGACGGTCAAGCTGCGGTTCCTGCAGAAGCTCAACCCCGATCTCACCACCGTCACCGTCTCGGACGCCGGTAAGAAGCCGGTTCCGGTGTCCCCGCCGAAGGTCGACGGCGCCACGGTGAGCGTCACGCTGCCGGTGCCGCCGGCCAACGGGAAGTACACGGTCGCGTACCGGGTGGTCTCCCAGGACGGCCACACGGTGCAGGGGTCGTACGACTTCACCGTCAAGGATCCCTCCGCGGCCGCACCGGCCGCGTCGGCGCCCGCCACCCTGCCGTCGGCGGCGGCCGCCAGTGCGGTGGCCACCGGATCGCCCGCCCCGGGCACGCCCCCGGCCCAGCCGGAGAAGACGGCGAGCTCGACGCTCTCGGGCGGGGCGGTCGCCGGGATCATCGCCGCCGTGCTGGTGGTCGCCGCTGCCACCGGTTTCCTGGTACGGCGCCGCCGCGCCCGCTGAGGCCGGTTGCCAGCTCCTCCATCGGGTCGGCACAGGTTCCTGACAGGTCCGCCGCTCACGGTAGGTGACGACCCACTGCCACTCGGAGGTACACGTGAAGCGATCCACCAAACTGACGTCCGTCGCGGCCGGCGTGGCCGTGGCCGGTACCGCCGGCGTTCTGGGCCTCGTCCTCGCTGGGCCGGCGCTGGCGGAGACCGGCCCGTCGGCCTCCCCGTCGGCGTCGACGGCGGCCGGCGACCGGGAGGCCGAGCGGGCGCAGCGGCAGGACGAGTTCGCCGCCGCGCTCGCCACCGAGCTGGGCGTCGACAAGGCCAAGGTCGCCGCCGCGCTGGAGAAGGTGCAGGCCGCCCGGCAGGCGGAGGCGAAGGCGGACCGTACGGCCGAGCTCAAGACCCGGCTCGACGCCGCGGTCGCCGAGGGCAAGCTCACCGCCGACCAGGCCGCCGCCATCCTCGAGGCCGCCGAGAGCGGCGTCCTGCCCCAGGGCGGCGGCCGGGGCGGCCCGGGCGGCCCGGGCGCCTTCGGCGGCGGACACGGTCCCGGCGGCCGCTGACCCGGGCCGGGCAGCCCCTGACCGGGGCCGGGCGGCCGCTGACCCGGTCTCCGGCCGGGCGCCGGGGTCCGCCGGCGCCCGGCCCCGGCGCTGCGGTGGGCCGCCGGTGCGGCGGGTGCGGCTCAGCCGGGGGTGCGCGGGAGCCGCACGGTGACCGCCGTGCCGCTCGGGTGCTCGCGGCTGAGGGTGATCGTGCCCTGGTGGTGTTCGACCACGGCCCGGCACAGGGCCAGGCCGAGCCCGTTGCCCGGGATGCCGCTGTGCCGGACGTTGTCGCCGCGGTAGAGCCGGCGGAACACCGCCGGGCGGTCCTCGCCGCGCAGGCCGATGCCCCTGTCGGTGATCCGCAACACGACGG
The DNA here is from genome assembly GCF_014648355.1 of Couchioplanes azureus. Lineage (GTDB taxonomy): Bacteria > Actinomycetota > Actinomycetes > Mycobacteriales > Micromonosporaceae > Actinoplanes > Actinoplanes azureus. Next base: position 233,873 of record NZ_BMQY01000007.1, on the reverse strand, counting down.
CCTCGTCGTCCCCGGCGAGCTGCACGGTGACGACGGAGTCGTCGTGGCTGAACTTGACGGCGTTGTCGAGCAGGTTGTCGACGACCTGGCGCAGCCGGCCCACGTCCCCGGTGACGGTCACCTCGGGCGCCAGGTTGGTGTCGATGGTGATCCGCCGCTCGGCGGCCGGCCCGCGCGCCGCGGCGACGGCGGCGCCGACCAGCTCGGTCAGGTCCACCCGGCCGCTCAGCAGGGTGAGGTGACCGCCGTCGAGGGCGGCCAGATCCAGCAGCTGGTCGACGAGCTCCCGCAGCCGGCGGCTGTTGCGGTCGACGACCTCGGCCAGGGCGCGCAGGTCCGGCTCGAGCTCCGGCGCCGCGGCGAGCATCTCGATGTAGGCCCCGATGGACGTCAGCGGCGTCCGCAACTCGTGGCCGACCAGCGCGATGTACTCGTCCGTGGCCGCGGCGAGGTGATGCTCGAGATCGTCCGCCCGGTGCTGCTGCAGGTGCGCGCCGACGCTGCCGGCGATGCCCGTCAGCAGCAGGGCCAGGGCGGGTTCCGGCTCCTGGGGATCGTAGGAGAAGAACGTGAGGACCCCGGTGACGTGCCCGCCGCTGCGGACCGGCACGGCCCCGGCGGCCCGGAACCGGGCCCCCTCGGCGACCTCCGGCAGGATCGGCGCCCCCTCGGCGTGGATGTCGGGCACCCACACCAGCTCGCCGCGCTGCCAGCACAACCCGGCCAGGCCCTGGCCGCGCGCGATGCTGGCGGGTGCGGGCAGCGGCCGCTCGCCCGCTCCGGTGTACGTGGCCTCGATGCGCAGCCGCCCGGTCACCGGGTCGACCAGCCAGAGCCGGACGTAGCGCCAGCCCAGCGTGCCGCCGACCGTACGCACGACCTCCTGGTGGGCCTCCGCGGCGCTCTTGCTCTCGGCGAGGGCCTTGAGCACCTCCGTCGTGCACATCTGGTAGAGGCGGGACTTGTACTCCACGGTGAAGTCGTGGACCGCGGCGACCGCACCGATCACCGCGCCGCCGGCGTCGCGCACCGGCCGCGCGTTGATGGTCAGCCAGCGGGGCCGGCCCCGGCGGTCGTTCGCCAGCAGGCCGGCGTGCTCGACCACCTCGCCGGCCAGCGCCCGCCGCATCGGCAGATCGTCCGGGCCCAGCGGGGAACCGTCGTGGTGGCGCAGGGAGAAGTGCTCCGTCCAGCGCTCCAGCGGAATGCCGGCGCTGTCCTCGCCGAAGAAGCCGCGGACGACGGAGTTCATCATGACCATCCGGCCCGAGCTGTCGCAGGCCGCCAGCCCGGTGTCGGCGCTCTGCAGCAACGCCTCCACGAATGCCGAGTCCATCGCCGGTTCCTGCAACAGCGGTGGCGGGGCGTCGCCGGGCGCGGCCGGGGCGATCAGGTGGCCGGCCAGCGCGGCCGACAGCTCCTGCAGCGTGAAGGGCTTGTGGACCACCGCCGTCGCCCCGCTGTCGTGCAGCCGGCGGTCGTCGTACGCCGGCAGGGCCGTGACCAGGACGACCGGCACGTCCGCGAAGACCGGGTCCCCGCGCAACGCCCGGCACAGCTGCAGGCCGTCCATCTCGGGCATGTCCACGTCCGCGACCACCAGGTCGGGACGCCGGTGCGCGGCCGCCACCAGCGCGGCCCGGCCGTCGTCGGCGACGGTGACGTTGTGGCCCAGCCGGCGGATCACCCCGGCGATCAGCCGCTGATGATCCTGGTCGTCCTCAGCAACCAGTACCGTCGCCATCCGTCCACCCTAAGCGTGAGGAAAGACACAGAAGGGTGAAAACGCCCACTTCGCCGAGCGGTACGGACGCGAGCCGCTCGGCAAAAACCCGGTTCCCACCACCGGGAACGGTGGCGGGAACCGGGCTGTCCCCCAGCAAGGTCAGAGGTCGGGCGGCGGCGTGTAGACGTCGCAGTGGCGGCCGCTCTCGGCGTGGGCCAGGGTCGGGCCGACGCAGAGTCGCAGCGGCGGCTTCGCCCCGCCGAACAGGTAGGCCGACCGGGCCTGGAAGGCGGTTCGTCCCGGGCCGCACACGTAGGCGAGCGTGGGCCAGACGATCTCGTCGGCGGGCCCGTTGGCGGCGAGCTGCACCACGCCGCATCCGGTGCGGCCGTAGTTCGCGAGCGTGCCGCTGACCACCACGGGCGGCACCGGCCGCTCGGGGATGCTCATCGCGAGGTCGTAGATGCCGGTCGCGGTGACCCGCCCGGCGCTCAGCTCGAACTCCGTGCCCTCGGCGGCCACGGCCGTGCGATCGGCCGCCGCGGCCGTGCCACCGGCGGCCGCGCCCGGATCACCGGCGGCCACCGCGGGCGACGCGCCCGCGGCGCAGGCGATTCCCGCGGTCAGGCAGACAGCGAGAGCGCGAATGGCGACAGTCGTCATCGTTCACTCCTGGAAATGGTCCGGAACCGGAAAGGTCAGCGCACGAGAAGCGTGTAGTTGGGCGCCACACCGGTGCGGCAGCGGAAGGACATCCACACCCGGCGGGCCACCCCGTCGGCCCCCACCTGCTGGCACTCGGACAATGGTTCGGCGACCTCGGTGTAGATGGCGGTGTACACCTGCATCTCGCTCGGATAGCGCTCGGTCCGCGCGACGAAGGTGACGTTCAGATCGTCGCCGGCGAAGCCGGAGCGGACCCGCGTGTCGTGCCACACTCCCGCCGCCAGCCCGCCGGCGGCGATGACCTCGGCACGACCGAACGCGTACGTGCCCAGGAGCGTGGTGGTCTCGCACGGCGGCGCGGCCTGGGCGGCGCTGGGTGCGAGCACGGCGGCGACGGTCGCGGCCAGAACGGCGCTTCGCATTTCTCGACATCCTCCGAAAATGGCCACGGGGTTCGCCCGCAGCGCGATGAATGCACCGCGGGAGGGTTTCCCCCGGGCAACGGAAATGACGTTACGGGGCGATTGCTGCACCCGGTGCAAGCAAGCTCGGACCAAGTGGAGAAGAAGCTGTTAAACCATGAACGATTGTTCAGCCCTGTGGTCGCGGCGCCTGCGAAATCGACAATTCCCGCCGCGAGGTGGCATTGATCTCCGTGGGGGCCAACGATGCAGGATGCAGGGAGCTCACACGACGAAAAGGGTCCTCCGCGGCACCCGCGGAGGACCCTGTGGCGTGGTCAGCGGCGGATGTGGGCCGCCTTGATCGTCGTGGTCAGGGCCGGGGCGCCGTCCACCGGCGCGGGGTCCTCCGGCGTGGGGGCCACTCCCCCGGCCGCCACCCGGTCGAGCGTCTCCAGGCCGGCCTGCTCCACCGTGCCGAAGATCGAGTAGTTCGGCCGCAGGGCGGAGTCCGCGTACACCAGGAAGAACTGGCTGCCGTTGGTGTCCGGGCCGGCGTTGGCCATGGCCAGGACACCGCGGGCGTAGACGCGGCGCTCGCCGGTCGGATCGGTCGGTGCGGGCGGCAGGCCGGTCGGCAGCTCGTCCCGGTAGCGGTAGCCGGGGCCGCCCGAGCCCGTCGCGCTGGGGTCGCCGCACTGCAGCACCTTGAGCGTCGGGTACGCGGTCAGCCGGTGACAGATGGTGTGGTGGTAGAACCGGTGCCGGACCAGGTGCAGGAAGCTCTGCACCGTGCACGGCGCCTCGGCGCGGTCGAGCAGCAGCGGGATCGGGCCCAGGTTGGTCCGCAGCAGCACCTCGACCGTGCCGCGGCTCGGCGTGCGCCGGGGATCGGGCGGCAACGGGACCGGCCGGGCCGCCGGCTCGTCCGGCGTCGGCGTGTACGCACAGGGCCCGTCGGTGGGCTCCGTCGGGTCCGCACTCCCGGACCCGACCCGCGCGACACCGGATCCACCGCCGGCGGTGGCCGGCACCGCGCCGGACACGCCACCCCCGGCGGCCGGTGCCGCGCCGGACACCCCGCCCCCGGCGGCCGGTGCCGCGGCGGCGGGCGCCGCTCCGGCCAGGCCGGAGCCGAGTACGACCACCGTCGCGAGCACTCGGCCCAGCGAAACACTGCGACGCGGACTTTCCTGGACCACTTCGTCCTCCATGGCTCGGCTGACCGTCACACCACGGTTTAATCGAGCTTCATGGATAGGTCAAGCGTCAGTACCGGAACCGCCCCACCAGGTCGCGCAGCCCGCCGGACATGGCGGCCAGCTCGGCCGCGGCGGCCCGGGCCTGGTCGACGCCGGCGTCCGTGGTCTGCGCGGCCTCCGCCACGCCGCGGACCGCCGCCGCGATCTCGGTGGCGCCGTTGACCGTCTCGGTGACGCCGCGGCTCATCTCACGGCTGGTGGCGCTCTGCTCCTCCACCGCCGCCGAGATCGTCTGCTGGTACGTGTCGATCTCGGTCACCACCTCGCGGATCCGGCTGATCGCCTGGACCGCCGCCCCGCTCGTACCCTGGATGGCCTGCACGCGGGCGATGATGTCCTGGGTCGCGCGGGCCGTCTCCTGGGCCAGGTCCTTGACCTCGCCGGCCACGACCGCGAAGCCCTTGCCGAGCTCGCCCGCCCGGGCCGCCTCGATGGTGGCGTTGAGCGCGAGCAGGTTGGTCTGCTCGGCGATCGCGGTGATCACCTTCACCACGTCGCCGATCTCGGCGGAGGAGACCCCGAGCTCGGCGACGGTGGCCGAGCTCGCCTCCACCGCCTTGACCGCCTCGACCCCGAACTCGGCGGCGGCCGACGCGCTGCGGGCGATCTCGGCGATCGCCGCGTCCATCTCCACCGCACCGCCGGCCACACCCTCGACGTGGCTGGACACCTGCTCCACCGCGCCGGAGGCCCGGGCGGCCTCCGCGGCCGTGGACGCCGCGCCGGTGGCGAGCCGGGCGCTGGTCGCGGAGAGCTGCTCCGACGCCTCGGCCATGGTGACCGCGTTCTCGGCGAGCGTGCGCACGGTGCCGCGCAGGTCGGCGATCATGGCGTCCACCGCCTGCCCGAGCTGGCCGGTCTCGTCCCGGCTGGTGAGCCCGGTGGTGACCGTCAGGTCACCCGCGCCGACCTTGCCCAGGACGCGGATGCTGCGCCGCAGCGGCCGGACCACCGAGCGGGTCACCAGGCGGCTGAGCAGCAGCGCCAGGCCCACGGCCAGCGCGCCGGCGATGATCACCGTCATGATCACCAGGCGGCCGATCCGGTCCACCTCGGCGGTCAGCACCTTGACCCGCTCGGCGACCGAGTCGATCAGCTTGCCGGTCGAGTCGTCGAGCTGGCTCCACGCCGTGTCGAGCGGCTCGTTGAGGACGTCGTACGCGGCCTTCATCGACTCCGGGGTGTCCTGGGCGATGAGCCCGACCATCTCGTCGTCGTACTTGAAGTACTCGTCCCACAGGCCCCGCTGCCGGTCGAACTCGGCCCGTTCGGCGTCGGTCATGTAGTCCCGGTCGACCTTGGGCAGCAGGTCGTAGACGGCGGTCTTGGACTCCAGCAGGCCGGCGCGGTTGTAGGCGTCCGGCTCGACCGCCTGGGCGCCGCCGTTGACCAGCGCCTCGGAGTAGACGTACCCCTGCCATCCGCTGATGTCGGCGTTGAAGTACCGCAGCTCGTGGACCTGCTCGGCCAGGCCGCGCAGCCGGGTCAGGTCCTTCTGGAGCTGGCGCTGGCGGTGGGCACCCCAGGCACCGGCACCGGCCACCGCGACGAGCAGGGCGCACACCAGGAGAAAGGCGCCGCCCAGGCGGGCGCCCACGGACATGTCGAGAAGTCGCTTTCGCACACTTCTCCCTTCGGCGTACCCATAATGCGGCTGAGTGTGAGGGGTGTCCCCCCGGGGCCTTTCCCGCCCGGCGCCGCGGCCGTACGGTCGGGGCATGCAGCGGGTGGACGTGGCCATCGTCGGTGCCGGCCCCACCGGGTTGTTCGGGGCGTACTATGCGGGCTTCCGCGGTCTCTCGGTGACGCTCGTCGACGCCCTGCCGGAGGCGGGAGGGCAGGTGTCCGCCCTCTATCCGGAAAAACTGATCTTCGATGTCGCCGGCTTCCCCGCCATCCGCGGCCGGGACCTGGTGGCCGGCCTGGTCGCCCAGGCCGCCCCGTTCGATCCGGAATACCGCCTCGGCGTGCGCGCTCTCGGACTGGCGTACGAGGACGGGCGGCCGGTCGTCAGCCTCTCCGACGGCGAGCGGCTGGGATGCGGCGCGCTGCTGCTCACCGCCGGCATGGGCAGCTTCTCCCCCCGCCCGCTGCCGGCGGCGCAGGACTTCACCGGCGACGGGGTGCGCTACTTCGTCCCCCGCCTCGCCGAGCTCGCCGGCCACGACGTGGTCATCGTCGGCGGCGGGGACTCGGCGTTCGACTGGGCGGCCGCCCTGCACCCGATCGCCCGGTCCGTGACGCTGGTACACCGGCGCGACCGCTTCCGGGCGCACGCCGGCAGCGTGGCGCAGGTCCGCGCGCAGGGCACCGAGATCATCGTCAACGCCGAGGTGCGGCACATCCTCGGCGACGGCCGGGTGACCGGCGTGCAGGTGGTGGCGGGCGGCGAGACACGGTCACTGCCGGCGGACACCGTGGTCGCGGCGCTCGGCTTCACCGCCGACCTCGGCGCCCTCGCCGACTGGGGGCTGCGGCTCGACCACCGGCACGTCGTGGTCGACTCCACCATGGCGACCAACCTGCCGCGGGTCTTCGCCGCCGGGGACATCAGCGACTACCCGGGCAAGGTACGGCTGATCGCCGTCGGCTTCGGCGAGGCGGCCACCGCGGTCAACAACGCCGCGGTGGTCATCGACCCGTCGGCCCACCTGTTCCCCGGGCACTCCTCCGACCAGGGATGACCCGCGCCGGGCCGGTCACTGCGGGTCGGGGGCCAGCCACCGGTCGATGCAGGCGAGCAGGTCCTCGGCGTCGACCGGCTTGGTCACGTAGTCGCTGGCCCCGGAGCTGAGGCTCTTCTCCCGGTCGCCCTGCATGGCCTTGGCGGTCACCGCGATGATGGGCAGGTCGGCGTACTCGGGCATGGCCCGGATCGCGGCGGTCGCGGCGTACCCGTCCATCTCCGGCATCATGACGTCCATCAGGATGAGGTCGACGTCCTTCTGCTGGGCGAGGATCTCGAGGCACTTGCGGCCGTTCTCCGCGTAGAGGACCTCCATGCCGTGCAGCTCGAGGATGTTGGTGAGGGCGAAGACGTTGCGGGCGTCGTCGTCGACCACCAGCACCTTGCGGCCGTCCAGCTTGGCGGGGACCTCCTCGGCGGCGACGGCCTCGGGCTCCGCCTCCGGCCGGGCGATGATGGGCCCGGCGACGTCGACCGACAGGTGCAGGGTGATCCGCTCGCGCAGCTCGTCCAGGCTGGGCAGCAGCTCCAGCGGCCGGGTGTGGGACAGCGCCTGCAACAGCGTCTCCTGGCCGGAGGTCAGGCGGTGCCCCTGGTACGCCAGCACCGGGACGTGCCGCAGGGCGGGGTCCTCGTGCAGGGCCCGCAGGAACGCGGAGCCGGTGTCGGCCGGCATGGCAAGGTCGAGCACCACGGCGTGGCAGGCGTCCGACCGCAGGTCGGCGATCGCGGTCTCCGGGTCCACCGCGGTGCACACCTGGACCGGGCCGTGGGTGCGCGCCACGGCGGCCGCCGCGCCCTCGGCCAGCAGGGTCAGCAGCCCGTTCGCGTGGCTCTCCACGACCAGCAGCCGGCGGCTGCGCTCGCCGGTCTGCGGGCGCGGCCGGGCGAGGAGGTCGGCCGCCGGCGTCTCGTCGTCCGGTACGGACGGCACGGCGCCCACGTGGGTCGCCGGGAGGTAGAGCGTGAAGGTGCTGCCCTGGCCCAGGACGCTGTGGGCGCTGATCTCGCCGCCGAGCAGATGGGCGATCTCCCGGCTGATCGACAGGCCGAGGCCGGTGCCCCCGTAGCGCCGGCTGGTCGTGCCGTCGGCCTGCTGGAACGCGTCGAAGATGGCGCTGAGCTGCTGCTCGGCGATGCCGATACCGGTGTCGACGACCCGGAACGCGAGCACCGAGCCGTACGCGGCGAGCTGCGGCGACATCTCCTCCGGCCGGGCCAGGTCGATACGCAGCCGGACGCTGCCCTCCTCGGTGAACTTCACCGCGTTGGACAGCAGGTTGCGCAGGATCTGGCGCAGCCGCTGCTCGTCGGTGAACAGGCCGGTGGGCACGTCGTCGCCGGTGGAGACCTCGAAGGCGAGACCGCGGGCGGTGGTCAGCGGGCGGAACGTCGCCTCCACGTAGTCCACCAGGACCTGCAGGTTGAACGCCTCCGGGGTGATGTCCATCTTGCCGGCCTCCACCTTGGACAGGTCGAGGATGTCGTTGATGAGCTGCAGCAGGTCGGTGCCGGCGGAGTGGATGACGCCGGCGTACTCGACCTGCTTGGCGGTGAGGTTGCGGGTCGGGTTCTGGGCCAGCAGCTGGGCCAGGATCAGCAGGGAGTTGAGCGGCGTCCGCAGCTCGTGGCTCATGTTCGCCAGGAACTCCGACTTGTACTTCGAGGCCAGGGCGAGCTGCTGTGCCCGGGCCTCGAGCTCCTGGCGGGCCTGCTCGATCTCGGAGTTCTTGGTCTCGATGTCGTGGTTCTGCCGGGCCAGCAGCGTCGCCTTGTCCTCCAGCTCGGCGTTGGAGCGCTGCAGCTCCTCCGAGCGGGCCTGCAACTCCTCCGAGCGCGCCCGCAGCTCGGCGGCGAGCCGCTGGGACTCGGTGAGCAGCACGTCGGTCCGCGCGTTCGCGACGATCGTGTTGACGTTGACGCCGATGGCCTCCATGAGCTGGTCCAGGAAGTCGCGGTGCACGTCGGTGAAGGCGGCCATGGAGGCCAGCTCGATCACGCCGAGCACCTGGTCCTCGACGACGATGGGCAGCACCACCAGCTGCAGCGGTACGGCGGAACCCAGGCTGGACGAGACCGTGAAGTAGCCGGCCGGCACGTCGTTGACGACGATGGGCCGCTTGGCGACCGCGGCCTGCCCGACGAGCGACTCGCCGAGCGCGAAGCGCCGTCCCGTGCCCTGGTGCCCGTAGCTGCCGATCACCCGCAGCTCGGTGCCGCCGGTGCTCTCGTCCACCAGCAGGAACGTGCCGAGCTGCGCGTTGACCAGCGGGGCCAGCTCGTTCATCACCAGCGTGGCCACGACCTCGAGGTCGCGGTGGCCCTGCATCAGGCTGGAGATCCGGGCCAGGTTGGTCTTGAGCCAGTCCTGCTCCTGGTTGGCCCGGGTGGTCTCGCGCAGCGACTGCACCATGAAGTTGATGTTGTCCTTGAGCTCGGCCACCTCGCCGGAGGCGTCCACGGTGATCGAGCGGGTCAGGTCGCCGGTGGCCACGGCGCTGGTCACCTCGGCGATGGCGCGGACCTGGCGGGTGAGGTTGCCGGCCAGCTCGTTGACGTTCTCGGTCAGCCGCTTCCACGTACCCGAGACGCCCTCGACCTCGGCCTGGCCGCCGAGGCGGCCCTCGCTGCCCACCTCGCGGGCCACCCGGGTGACCTCGGCGGCGAAGCTGGAGAGCTGGTCGACCATCGTGTTGATGGTCGTCTTGAGCTCGAGGATCTCGCCGCGCGCGTCGACGTCGATCTTCCTGGTGAGGTCGCCCTGCGCGACCGCGGTGGTCACCTGGGCGATGTTGCGGACCTGCCCGGTGAGGTTGTTGGCCATGGAGTTGACGTTGTCGGTCAGGTCCTTCCACGTGCCGGCCACGTTGGGCACCCGGGCCTGGCCGCCGAGCTGGCCCTCGGTGCCGACCTCGCGGGCCACCCGGGTCACCTCGTCGGCGAACGACGACAGCTGGTCCACCATCGTGTTGATCGTGTTCTTCAGTTCGAGGATCTCGCCCCGGGCGTCCACGGTGATCTTCTGCGACAGGTCGCCGCGCGCCACCGCCGTCGCGACCTGGGCGATGCTGCGCACCTGGCCGGTCAGGTTGCCGGCCATGGAGTTCACCGAGTCGGTGAGGTCGCGCCAGGTGCCCGCCACCCCGCTGACCTGCGCCTGCCCGCCGAGGCGCCCGTCGGTGCCGACCTCGCGGGCCACCCGGGTCACCTCGTCGGCGAACGACGACAGCTGGTCCACCATCGTGTTGATGGTGCTCTTCAGTTCGAGGATCTCGCCCCGGGCGTCCACGGTGATCTTCTGCGACAGGTCGCCGCGCGCCACCGCCGTCGTCACCTGGGCGATGTTGCGGACCTGGTTGGTGAGGTTGCCGGCCATGAAGTTCACCGAGTCGGTGAGGTCGCGCCAGGTGCCCGCCACCCCGCTGACCTGCGCCTGCCCGCCGAGGCGGCCCTCGCTGCCCACCTCGCGGGCCACCCGGGTCACCTCGTCGGCGAACGACGACAGCTGGTCCACCATCGTGTTGATCGTGTTCTTCAGTTCGAGGATCTCGCCGCGCACGTCGACGGTGATCTTCTGCGACAGGTCGCCGGTGGCCACGGCGGTGGCGACCTGCGCGATGTCGCGGACCTGGTCGGTCAGGTTGCCGGCCATGGCGTTGACGGAGTCGGTCAGGTCCTTCCAGGTGCCGGACACCCCCGGGACCTCGGCCTGGCCGCCGAGCTGCCCCTCGGTGCCGACCTCGCGGGCCACCCGGGTCACCTCCGAGGTGAACAGGGACAACTGGTCCACCATGCCGTTGAACACCGTGGCGATCTCCGCGAGCAGGCCGTCGCCGTCCTGCGGCAGCCGGGTACGGAAGTCGCCGTCGCGTACGGCGGTCAGCCCGGCCAGCAGCCGGCGCAGATCGGGGTCGGCGACGGCACCGCCCGGCGCCTGACGCTGCCGCACGGTCGTGTACTCAGTCACCGCATTCGTCCCCTTCGCCCCTTCGCCGCATCCTCGGGGATGACGCGACGACCGGCCGCCAGTATGCACCGGATGGAGATCAAGACGTCGGACAGCGGATGTGGCACTTACCCCGACCGTGGTGTCAGATCACGGACGGTGCTGTCGGATGACGGTCAGTTGCCGGTGTCGCCCTTCGCCGGGGCCGGAGGCCAGCGCCGCCAGGTCGCTCCGGCCGGTTCCGGCGGGCTGGACTCCAGGCGGCGCAGCAGGATGCCCTCGCGCAACCCCCAGGGGCAGATGCGGACGGCCGGGACGTCGAGCCCGCGCATCACCTCGTATCCGACGACGGCACCGGCCAGGATCTGCCCGGCCCGGTGCTCCGACACCCCGGGAAGGCGCTGCCGGTCCGCGGCGGCGATCGCGGCCAGCCGGTCGATCCACGGCCGCAGCGCCTGCCGCCGCAGCTCCCGGGCGACGAACGGCCCCCGCCGCAGCGGCGGCGACCCGGTGAGGCGCGCCAGCTGCTGGAAGGTCTTGGAGGCGGCCACGGCCGTGCGGGGCGACTCCCACGAGCCGCGGGCCGCGATCTCGCGCACCTGCTCGCGGACGTGCCGGCGCAGGTGGTGGACCGCCCGCGCGGACGGCGGGTCGCCGTCGCGCAGGAACTCCCGGGTCAGCCGGCCGGCACCCAGCGGCAGCGACAGCGCGGAGTCCGGCAGCCGGTCGCGCCCGAACGCGACCTCGAGGGTGCCGCCGCCGATGTCGAGCAGCAGCATCGGCCCGGCGCTCCAGCCCAGCCAGCGGCGTGCCGCCAGGAAGGTCAGCTGCGCCTCCTCCAGCCCGGTCAGCGTGCCCAGCCGGATCCCGGTGCACCGCTCCACGTCGTCCAGGACGCGGTCGCGGTTGGGCGCGTCGCGCACCGAGGCGGTCGCGTACGCGAAGAAGCAGTCCACCCGGGCCCGGCGCATCTCCTCGGCGGCCCGCGCCACCGCCTCGACCAGCCGGCGGCGGCCCGAGCCGGCGACGGTGCCGTCCGGGGCGAGCCGCTCGGCCAGGCGGGTCCGCAGCTTCCAGCTGTGCGCCGGCAACGGCAGTCCGCCGTCGGCGTCGGTCACCAGCAGGTTGACCGTGTTGGAGCCGACATCGAGCACCGCCTGCCGCATGACCCCCCGCATCCGCCGGCCACCCGGCCGGCACTCCCCGCGGACCATCATCGCCGATCGCGCGACCGGCCGCGCGCCGCACTCCGCCGGCCGGACCAGCCGGTGATCAGCACCGTCGATGCCGGGCCGGGCCGCAAGGCGATCACGACGTCGACGACGGTTGATGCGCGCCCAGGGCCATCGGCGTAGCGTCAGGTGCGGTCGCAGAGCTTTCCGTCGCCCACGGAGGACGTCATGACCGCGGTCGAGCCGAAACCCCTCGTCGCCCAGCCCTGGCCCGTGCGCCGCCCGGTCCGGGGCTCCGCTCTGGCCCGTACGCTGCGGACCACGGACGCGAAGCAGATCGGGATCATGTACATGGTCACGTCCTTCGCCTTCTTCATGGTCGGCGGCCTGATGGCCCTGCTGATGCGCGCGGAGCTGGGCCGGCCCGGGATGCAGCTGCTCTCGCCGGAGCAGTACAACCAGCTGTTCACCATGCACGGCACGATCATGCTGCTGTTCTTCGCGACGCCGATCGTGTTCGCCTTCGCCAACTTCGTGGTGCCGATCCAGATCGGCGCGCCCGACGTGGCGTTCCCGCGGCTCAACGCGTTCGCCTACTGGCTCTACCTGTTCGGCGGGATCATCGCCGTGGCCGCCTTCTTCACGCCGTCCGGGGCCGCCGACTTCGGCTGGACGGGCTACGTCCCGTTGAGCGACTCGACCCACTCGCCGGGCGTCGGCGGCAACATGTGGGTGGTCGGCCTGGCCCTGTCCGGCCTGGGCACCATCCTGGGCGCCGTCAACATGATCACGACGGTCCTGACGCTGCGGGCGCCGGGCATGACCATGTTCCGGATGCCGATCATGACCTGGAACATCCTGGTCACCAGCGTCCTGGTGGTCATGGTCTTCCCGTTCCTGGCCGCGACGCTGTTCGCGCTCGCCGCGGACCGCATCCTCGACGCGCAGGTCTTCGCACCGGAGACCGCCGGTCCCATGCTGTGGCAGCACCTCTTCTGGTTCTTCGGCCACCCCGAGGTCTACATCATCGCGCTGCCGTTCTTCGGCATCATCACCGAGGTCGTACCGGTGTTCAGCCGCAAGCCGCTGTTCGGCTACAAGGGCCTGGTCGGCGCGACCCTGCTGATCGCGGTGCTGTCGATGAGCGTGTGGGCGCACCACATGTTCGCCACGGGCCAGGTGCTGCTGCCCTTCTTCAGCTTCCTGAGCTTCCTGATCGCGGTGCCGACCGGCATGAAGTTCTTCGTGTGGATCGGCACCATGTGGCGCGGGCAGATCAGCTTCGAGTCGCCGATGCTCTTCGCCCTCGGCTTCATGGTCACGTTCCTGCTGGGCGGGCTCACCGGGGTGCTGCTGGCCTCGCCGCCGGTCGACTTCCACGTCCACGACAGCTACTTCGTGGTGGCGCACTTCCACTACGTGCTGTTCGGCACGATCGTGTTCGCGGTGTTCTCGGGCGTCTACTTCTGGTTCCCGAAGATGTTCGGCCGGATGCTCGACGACCGCCTCGGCAAGGTCCACTTCTGGCTGACGTTCGTCGGCTTCCACACGACGTTCCTGGTGCAGCACTGGCTGGGCGCCGAGGGCATGCCCCGCCGGTACGCCGACTACCAGGCCACCGACGGCTTCACCGCGCTGAACACGGTCTCCACGATCGGCTCGTTCGTCCTGGGCGCCTCGACGCTGCCGTTCCTCTACAACGTGTGGAAGTCGTACAAGGCCGGTCAGCTCGTCACGGTGGACGACCCGTGGGGCGCGGGCAACTCGCTGGAGTGGGCGACGTCCTGCCCGCCGCCGCTGCGCAACTTCGACCGCATGCCGCGCATCCGTTCGGAGCGCCCGGCGTTCGACGCCAAGTTCCCCGAGCTGGCCGCGGGCGCTCAGTCGGCCGCGGGCCCGCCGGAGGGCGGCGCCCGGCCGTTGAGCGCCGAGTCGGACAGCGGCGCCCGCTATCGGGAGGACACCTCCGACGGCCGGTGAGGCGATCGGAATTTCAGTTGGCGCACATGGCCGCGCCGACCCGATGAAAACGTTTGTGAGGGTCGTCACTCGAGGCTCGGGGCGCCGTTACCCGAGCCTCTTCCGTCTGACCTGCGGGGGCACTGTCCCAGCCGGAAAAGAATGCGATGAACGACCGGTTTACGTGCGGATACAGCGACGTTTCAAGACCTGGTCAAAGCCCGTATCCGCATTCTGGGCTGCCCGTTTGCCAATGACTGGCGTCTACCCCTAGCGTTTTTCGGGTGCCACCCCGACGCCGTCCGGCGCGGGTCCGGCAGCGGTCCGACAACGACGACGGACGCCCGTGATCGCCATTCTTTATGACAGCGAAACAAACTGTCGAATATCCCTGCAAGGGAGCGACCATGCCGATCGCCGAACCGCAATCGCGCGCCGCCAGGCAAGCCTGGCGGCCGCTGCAGCGGTCCACCCGGGTCGCCATCCTCGGGGCGCTGCTCGCGACCCTCTTCTACCAGACCTTCCTGCTGGACCCGCAGTATCGCGGGCCCGTCTGGCTGTGGAGCGCGATGCTGCTGGCCGAGGGCCTGACGGCCGTGCACGCCATCGGCACGTGGTGGACCATCCTGGCCCACGACAACCGCGACGAGCCCGCCGGCGTCACCGTGCGCCGCAACCGGCTGCGCGCCGGCGCCGAGGTGCCCGCCATCGACGTCTTCATCACCGCGTACGGGGAGGCGCCCGAGCTGGTCCGCACGACCCTGCGCGCCGCCCGCGACATGACGCTCCCGCACGCGACGTGGGTGCTCGACGACGGGGACAGCGACGTCCTGCGCGACATCTGCGCCGAGGAGGGGGTCGGATATCTGCGCCGCGACGGCGGTCTGCACGCGAAGGCCGGCAACGTCAACGCCGCGCTCGCCCGCACCACCGGCGAGTACGTGGTGATCTTCGACGCCGACCACGTCCCCGATCCGGCCTTCCTGCTGCAGATCCTGCCGCACTTCGAGGACCCGGACGTGGCGTTCGTGCAGTCGCCGCAGTCGTACACCAACCAGGCGAACCTGGTCTCCACCGGCACCTCGGAGGCCCAGCGCATCTTCTACGAGCTGGTGTGCCCGGGCAAGAACCACTTCAACGCCGCGTTCTGCGTCGGCACCAACGTCATGTTCCGGCGCGCCGCCCTGGACGAGATCGGCGGCATCGCCACCGGCAGCAACTCCGAGGACATCTGGACCTCGGTGGAGCTGCACCGGCGGGGCTGGAAGTCCATCTACGTGCCGCAGGTGC
The DNA here is from genome assembly GCF_014648355.1 of Couchioplanes azureus. GTDB lineage: Bacteria > Actinomycetota > Actinomycetes > Mycobacteriales > Micromonosporaceae > Actinoplanes > Actinoplanes azureus. The sequence continues at coordinate 218,765 of NZ_BMQY01000007.1, read as the reverse complement.
TGGCCCGGGGGCTGGCGCCGACGGACGTGGCGTCGTACCTGAAACAGCAGCTGCGCTGGGCCTGCGGCGGCTTCGAGGTCGTGCTGCGCGGCGGGCTGCTGCGGCGCGGCAGCGGGCTGACCGTCGACCAGCGGTTGCAGTACCTCTTCGTGGGCACGCACTACCTGCTGTCGCTGGCGATGCTCACCTTCATGCTGCTGCCCGCGCTGTATCTGCTGTTCGCGCTGAGCCCGATCCGGGCCGACGGGGTCACCTGGGCCGCCCACTACGTGCCGTTCCAGGTGATGGTCCTGGTCGTCACCTGGCTGCAGTCCGGCGGCTTCAAGGGCTCCGCGATCGTCACGAGCATCGGGGCCGCGCCGGTGCACGCCCGGGCGTTCTGGGCGACGCTGCGGCGTACCCGGGCCACCTGGAAGGCCACCAACGAGGCCGGCGCCGGCACCCGGTCGCTCTGGGTCGTGATGCCGCAGCTGGCCCTGGTCGTCCTCAACGTCACCGGCATCGTCGTCGGCCTCGTCGTCATGGCCGACCCGGCGCCCACCTGGCTCTCCGTCGCCTGGGCCACGATGATCGTGCTGATCCTCGGGCGGATCGTCATCGAGTCGGTCGCCGGACGCGGCGCCGACGACCCGGACGCCGTCCCCGCCGGTCCCGGCACCGGCGCCGGGACCGTGCCGGCGAAGGCCGTCGCGCCGGCCCACTGAACCACCACCCATCGACCTGTTCCACCGTTCAAGGGATCACCGCCATGACCACTGTGGTCGAACACGACCGTCTCCCGGACTCCCCCGAGGCCGGACCCGATCGCACCGTCCCGCAGGCGCCGGACGGCGGTGCCCGCGGCACCTCCCGGTCCCGGATGCCCGTCGTCCGCACCTGCGTCGTCACCGCGCTGCTGGTGGCCGGCGCGGCCGCCGGCGGCACCTACGTGGCGAACCACCGGCTGGCCACCGGCGCCGTCGTCACCCTCGACGACGCCACCCTGACCGCGGACGCGCTGCCGGTCGGCGCCACCGGCTCCGGCGTGGTGACCGAGATCCTGGTGACCGAGCAGACCCGGGTCGCCGCCGGCCAGGAGCTCGCACGCGTGCGGCTGGCCGACAAGCCGCCCACGGGCGACCGGCCGGCGGTCGAGGTGCTGCGGGCGCCGACGCCCGGAACCGTGTCCGACATCGACGTCGCCGCCGGCGGCGTGGTGGGCGCCGGGGAGCCGGTGATCACCCTGTACGACCACACCCGGCTGAGCTTCCACGCCAGGGCCGGCGTGGAGCAGCTCCGCGAGCTGCGCCTGGGCATGGCGGCGCAGATCAGCGGCCCCGGCCTGGCCCGCCCGGTGCCGGCCGTCGTCGATCACGTCGAGGCCCGGGTGGGTCCCGACCCGCTCTCCGAGGCCCCGCTCTCCGAGGACCAGCGGGAGGCGCACGACCAGCTCACCGTCGTGCTGGTCCCGCGCACGGACGCCGTCGACCGGGTCGGCACGCTGGTGCCGGGCCTGCGCTTCACCGCCGGCATCGACACCGACACCGCGGTCGGCCGGACGCCCGCGGTGAACGGCGCCGGATGAGCGCCCGCCTCCGGCGGATCGTGACCGCCGCATGCACCGCCACGGCGATGGCGCTGACCGCGGGCTGCTGGACGCGCGACGCCGACCGGACGGTTCCGGAGCCGCCGCCGCCCGCGTACGGTGCGCTCACCGAGGGCGCCGCCACGACCCCGCTGGGACGCCCGGACCCGGGTGGCAAGGCCGTGCTGGCCGACGCCGCGGCGACCGGCGCGGCCCCGAAGACCGCGCCGGTGCGGGCCGGGCAGCCGCTGGCCGGGCAGGCTCTGCCCACCAACCAGTGGTGGACCTCGGCGTTGACCGGCCGGCTGGAGCGGCCGCTCTGGGCCCGGCCGCTGGCGATCGGGAGCACCGGGGCCGGGCTGGGCATCAGCTCCGCCGCCCCGGCCGCGTCCGCGAACGCGGTGGTGACGCCGTTCCAGCCGGCCCTGCACGCCGGCGGCCCGATCTCCGCCGTCGAGGTCACCGGGTACGGCGCCTTCCACGTCGTGCTGCGGGCCCAGCTCCGCGGCGGCGGCGCCATGGAGATCACCGTGGTGCAGGGCAGCCCGGTGCTGTACCTGGAGTTCGAGGGCGCGACCCCCGCCCTGACGGCGAGTGGGCCGGTCGTCCGGGTCGGCGGCTCCGGGCCGCTGGCCCAGCTCACCGTCGCCGGCCAGCGCTGGGACGTGCAGGCCGAGGACGGCGCCGGCTGGCGCCAGGACGGCGACCGGCTCACCGTGGACCGCCCCGGCCGCACCGCCGTCGCGGTGGCCCGGGTACCCGACCGGGTGGACGCCGGCCGGTGGGCGCGGGCCCTGGCCGGAGCCGCCGGCGACCCGGTGATCCGGACGACCTCCTCCATGGCGTACGACGCCACCGCCGGCACCGTCACGCAGACGCTGCGCGCGGAACGGCGGACCGGCCGGCCGGGGCTGTGGGCGCTGCTGCCCCACCACCGGGCCGCGCTGGTGCCCGGCGGCGACCTGGAGCCGCTGGCCGGCGACTACCCCGACTCGCGGGGATCGCTGTCGGTGGCACGGGCCACCGTCGTCCGCGTCCGGGTGCCGATGCCGGGCCTGGTCACCGAGGCACCCGCGGTCCCGCTGACGCGCACGGCCCGCGCCGCCGTGCTCGCCGACCTGACCGCCGACCTCGCCCGCGCACCGGCGACCGCGAAGGGCGGCAGCTACTTCGGGCTGAAGGAGCTGGGCCGCCTGGCCGCCGTCGCGGAGGTGGCCAAGGGCATCGGTGCCCGGGCCGAGCAGGAGACGGCCCTGCGCCGGTTGCGGCCGGCCCTCGTGGACTGGCTCACCTACCGCGGCCCCGGCGACGTCCGGTACTTCGCCTACGACCGGGTGTGGGGCGGCCTCATCGCGGTGCCCGCGGAGTTCGGCAGCGGCGACTACAACGACCACCACTTCCAGTACGGCTACCTGGTGCGCGCGGCGGCGGTGCTGGCCGAGGCCGATCCGGCGTTCCTGCGGGACTACGGCGGCGCCGTCGCGCTGGTCGCCCGCGACTACAGCGGCACCCTGTCCGGCACGGGCGCCAACGGCTTCCCGGCGTTCCGCGCGTTCAACGCCTACCTCGGCCACTCCGCGGCGTCCGGGTTCGCGCCCTTCGCCGACGGCAACAACCAGGAGTCGTCCAGCGAGGCGGTCGCCGCCTGGGAGGCGGTCACCCGCTGGGGCATCGTGTCCGGCGACGAGCAGCTCACCACGTACGGCGTCACGCACTACGCGCTCGAGGCCGCGACCGCCCGCCGCTACTGGCTCGGCGAGGGCGCGGAACGCCCGGCCGGCTATGCGCACACGGTCGCCGGGATCGTCTGGGACGCCAAGATCGACTACGCCACCTGGTTCGATCCCCGGCCGGAGTCCGTGCTGGGCATCCAGCTGCTGCCGCTCACCTTCGGGTCGCTGTACCGCGGCGACGCGGGCGCGGCCGCGGCCCGGCAGCGGGAGCTCACCCGCGACGTGCGCGGCGATCCCCGGGTGTGGGGCGACCTGTTCGCGGCCGACCTCGCGGTGGCGGATCCGGCGGCGGCCCGGCGCCGGCTCACGGCGAAGCTGCCGCGCGAGGAGAGTACGAGCCGCGCCATGGTCCGGTACTGGGTGGAGATGCTCGCGGCGTACGGTCCCCCGCAGCCCGCGGTGGTCGCCGACGGCCCGTACGGGCTGGCCTTCGGCACCACCAGCCAGCCGCGCCTGCTGGCGGCCAACCCGACGGCCACGCGCCGGACGGTCACGTTCCGCCGCGACGGCACGATCGTCGCGACCGTGGTCGTCGACGCCGGGCAGAGCATCGTCCGGCAGCCCTGACGGCGGGTGCGGCGGGCCCCTGACCGCCGCACCCGTCCCCGGCGCCCGGGGCGCCCACCGTCCACACGTACCGTCATCCGTCGATGGATATGATCGCGGCGCGCGGAGGCCGGCGGTCGGTCCGGCGGGGGAGGACGGGTGCGGGACTCGTTGGCCGGGCGGGCCCCGGAGCTGGCGGTGCTGCGCGACGCGCTGGACCGGCGGGCGAGCGGGGCGGTGGTGGTCGGCATCTGCGGCGACCCGGGCATCGGCAAGACCCGGCTGCTCGGCGAGCTCGCCGCCGAGGCGCGCCGCCGCGGCTGCCCGGTCCTGGCCGGGCGGGCCGCCGAGTTCGAGCGCGAGGTGCCCTTCGGCACGATCAGGAACGCGCTGGCCGACCACGTCGACCGGTCGGCCGTACCCGGCGCCGCCGACCTGCGGCTGCTGCGCTCGGTCTTCCCCGCCCTGAGCGCCGAGCCGGAGGCGGGCGAGCCCGCGCTGCTGGCCACGGAGCGGTACCGGATCCACCGGGCGGTGCGGGCCCTGCTCGAGGGCCTCGCCGCCGACCGCGGGCTGGTGCTCGTCCTGGACGATCTGCACTGGAGCGACGCGGGCTCGGTGGAGCTGCTCGACCACCTGCTGCGCCATCCGCCGCGCGGCGGCGTGCTGCTCGCGCTGGCGTACCGGCCGCGGCAGGCGCCGGCCCGGCTCGCCTCCGCGATGGCGGCGGCGGTGCACCGCGGGCTGGCCACCGTGGTCACCGTCGGGCCGCTGTCGTTCGCCGAGGCCGGGCCGTTGCTGCCGCCCGGGGCGGGCCCGCGCCGGCGCCGGCGGCTGTACGACGCCAGCGCCGGCAACCCGTTCCACCTGGAACTGCTGGCCCGGGGCGCCGCCGTGGACGAGGGCGCCCCACCGCCCGACGTCGCGTCCGCCCTGGCCGGGGAGTTCGCGGCGCTCGACACCGTACGCCGGGAGGTGCTGCACGCGGCCGCCGTGACCGGCGACGACGCCGACCCCGGCCTGCTGGCCATCGTGGCGCGGCTGCCCCTGGACGCCGTCCTCGCCGCCCTGGACGAGCTCACCGCCCGGGACCTGGTGCGCCCGGCCGGCTTCGGCGGTGCCGTGCGCTTCCGGCATCCGTTGCTGCGCAGCGCCGCCTACCACCACGCCGGCCCGGGCTGGCGGGTCGCGGCGCACGCGCGCGCCGCGGCGGAACTGCGCCGTCGCGGGGCACCCGTCGCCGACCAGGCGGTGCACGTGCACGCGTCGGCCGCCGTCGGCGACCTGGATGCGGTGCGGCTGCTGCGGGTGGCCGCGGCCCAGGCGCTGCGGGTCACCCCGGCGGCCGCCGCCCACTGGCTGCAGGCGGCGCTGTCCCTGCTCCCCCGGCAGGACGACACCGTCGCCACCCGCATCGAGCTCCTGCACCTGCGCGCCGAGGCCCTCGGCATCACCGGCCGCCTCGCCGAGGGCCGGGCGCTGCTCCACGAGCTCCTCGGCATGCTCGGGCCCGGCAGCGAGCCGCGGGCCCGGGTGGTCGGCTTCCTGTGCGCGCTGCTGCACCTGCTCGGCGAGCACGAGGAGGCGCACGCCCTCGTCCTGCGCGAGCTGGACAGCCTGCCGGAGCCCCGCGGCATGGCCGCCGGCACGCTGCGGGTCGCGCTGGCCCTGACCACCCTGATGACCGGCTCGGCCGGGGACACCGCGGTCGCGGAGGCCATCGAGACCGCCCGGCACACCGGCAGCCGGCCGCTGCTCGCCGCCGCGCTCGGGGTCGGTGTGGCGGTCAGCCAGGCGTCCGGCGGCGGCCGGGACAGCGGCGAGCGGCTGGACGAGGCGACCGCCATGGTCGACGCCATGCCCGACCACGAGCTGGCCGAGCGCCTCGACGCCGCGCTCTTCCTCGGCTGGGGCGAGCTCTACCTGGAGCGCTACGCCGCGGCCCGGCGGCACCTGCGCCGGGCGCTGCGGGTCGCCCGGGCCACCGGCCAGAGCCACCTGATCGGCGCGTTGCAGACCCTCGAGGGCGTCGTGTACTGCTGCACCGGCGACCTGCGCGAGGCCGTGCCCCTGCTCGACGACGCGCTGGAGTCCGAGACGCTCACCGGCGGCCGGGACGGGCGGGCACGGGTGCAGGGATACCGGTCCTGGGCCCTGGTGTGGACCGGCGACCTGGCGGAGGCGATGGCCGCCGGCACGGAGGCGGAGACCCTGGCCGGCGGCGACCGCGACTGGCAGTCCGCCTCCGCCGACGGGATGCTCGGCTGGGTCCGCTACGCCGCCGGCGACCCGGAGGGCTGCCTGGAGCTCATGCTCACCGCCGGGCAGGGTGCGGACCTGCGCGCCGTGCGGCCCCAGTGGCGGCCCCGATGGTTCGAGGTGCTCACCGCGGCGGCCGCCGCCACCGGCGACCGCCGG
>NZ_BMQY01000007.1:0-212485 GCF_014648355.1 Couchioplanes azureus | reverse complement strand
GCGACCGCCGGCTCGCCGCCGAGCTGGCGGCCGGCGCGGCCCGGCTGAGCACCGGGCCCGTCCTGCCCCGGCACGCCGGGATGATCGCCATGGCCCAGATGCACGCCGGGCTGCGTGCCGACCCGCGCGCCGCGGCCGCTCACGCGGCCCGGGCGGCCGAGCTGTTCGCCCGCTCCGGGGACCGGCTCGGCATCGCCCGGGCCCGGCTCCACCTGGGCGCCGCATACCGGGACACGGCGAGCCCGGCCCGCGCCGACCGGGAGATCGCGGCCGCCCGGGGCGAGTTCGCCCGGTGCGGCGCCCGGCCGCACTGGCTGGCCCGGATCACCGGCATCCCCCTCGATGCCGGTGACGGACCCGCGTCCTCCCGGGCCGCCGCACCCCCGTTTCCCGCGGCCTCCCGGGCCGCCGCACCCCCGTTTCCCGCGTCCTCCCGGGCCGCCGCACCCCCGTTTCCCGCGGCCGCCCGTCGGCCGTCGCACCCCGCGGAGCCGGCGGATCCGGGGACCCGCCGGCTCACCCCCCGAGAGATGGACGTCCTGGCGCTGCTCGCCGAGGCGCTCACCGCCGCCGCCATCGGACGGCGGCTCGGCATCAGCACGGGCACGGTCCACAAGCACCTCGCCGCGCTGTACCGCAAGCTCGGCACCGGCGACCGCCTGGCGACCGTGCTCCGGGCCCGGGCGCTCGGCCTGCTGCCGGGCGCCGGCTGAGCCCGGCGCTCAGCCGATCACGAACGGGCCCACCTGGTGCACGCGTCCACCGGCGCCCGCCGGTGGTGTGGCACGCCACCGTGGCGAGCCCGGCGGAGTCGCACGACTCGACCTTGCCGCGGGTGCCGGTGCCGCCCACCGACGTCACGTTCACCTGGATCCGCCCGGCGGTCCCGGAGGCGGCCCCGTTCGAGGCGGCGCACCACTCCCCGCCGGTGCCGTAGGCGGTGACCTGGACGTGCCCGCGGGCCGTGCCGATCCCCGGCGGTGGCGACGGCCACGACGCCGGCCAGGCGCCGCACCCGGGCCGACGGTGAGCGGGAGGTCATGTCGGGCGCTCCTTCGAGGCGGTGACGGGACCACCGCAGTGTTGCCTCCACCGTCCGGGGCCGACATACCCACTTCTCGCCATTGCGGCCCGGTCGGTTCCCCGGCGGCAGTTTGTCGGGTGCCGTCGGGTTGCGGCACGGCCGCGGCGCTGACGACCGCCGCGCACCCGACCGATGGCTTGGACATGACGCACCGGCCGCTGTGGCTCTACCTGATGGCCGCCCTGCTCGCGGCCACGGTGTCCGCGGCCACGGCGGCCACCCCCACGGGCGATCTGTGGTACTTCGGCGCATACCTGATGGTCTGCGTGCTGGCCGCGGTACTGGCCGTGCGCCGGCAGCGGGCCCACGACCGGGTGCCGTGGCTGTGGGTCGCCGGCGGGCAGTTCCTGTGGCTGGCCGGAGACGCCGTCTACCCCGTCGGTCTGCTGCTGGGACGGCCGGAGGACGGCATCGCCGAGGCGGTCCTGTGGACCGCGGGGTACCTCGCCTACGGCATGGCGCTGACCACCATGGCGCGGCGGCGGGCCGGACGCTGGCTGCGCCCGGCGGTGCTGGACATGCTGACCCTGGTGACGGCCGCGTCCATCATCGTCTGGGTGGTCTGGGTCTCGCCGTTCCTGCAGGACGCGGCCGAGGAGCCGCTGTACGCCTACCTGACGGTGATGGGCCCGCTCGGCGACATCGTCATCCTCGGCGGGGTCCTGCTCGTCGTCTTCTCGCCCGGCACCCGCGGCGGCGCCACCGGGCTGCTGGTCGTCTCGGCGGTCCTGCGGATCGCCTCCGACCTGGGCATCTCCTTCATCCCGTCGGACGCCCTCGCCACCATGGTGGCCACCGGCGTGATCCTGCTCAGCAACGCCGTCCTGGTGAGCGCCGCGCTGCACCCCAACAGCGGCGAGCTGACCGCGCCGGCGTACCGGCCGCCGACGGTCCACCCGGCGCGCCCGTGGTTCCTCGGCGTGGCCCTGCTGACCGCGCCCGCCATCCTGTTCCTGCGCGCGAACTATGCGCCGGTGGAGCGCAGCGTGCTGTTCGCGGCGACGATCGCGACGACGATGTTCGTCCTCGTCCGCTTCACCGCCGCCCTGCGCTCGCTCGAACGCATCGAACGCCAGCTCAGCTTCCAGGCCTCCCACGACCCGCTGACCGGCCTGCTCAACCGGGCCGCGCTCGGCGAGCGGCTGGAGGCGTCGCCACCCGGCAGCACGCTGCTCTTCCTGGACCTCGACGGGTTCAAGGCGGTCAACGACCAGGCCGGGCACGCGGCCGGCGACGCCATCCTGTGCGCGGTGTCCGCCCGGCTGCGGGCCGCCGTCCGCGACTGCGACGCCGTGGCGCGGCTGGGCGGTGACGAGTTCGCCGTGGTGCTCCACGGGCTCGGGGACGCGGCCGCCGTCGGGGTGGCCGAGCGCCTGCTGCGCGACGTCGCCCTGCCGGTCGAGCACGACGGCGCGACGTACTCCGTCGGGGTGAGCATCGGCATCGCCGGCGGGATGCCGGACGACCCGGCGGCGGACTGGCGCCCGGCGACGCTGCTGCGCGCCGCGGACTCGGCGATGTACCAGGCCAAGCGCGCCGGCCGCGGCTGCTGGGTGGCCGCCTGAGGGCCTGGTCCGCGCGGCCCGCCGGAAACCGTAAGAACTTGGTAAGCGCCGCAGCCCTTCCCCGGGCGCGAGCGGGCGGGTTGACTCGATCCCGTGATCCGACGACTCCTCACCAAGCCCGTCACCTGGGTGGCCATCGTCCTGTTCGCCGCGGGCGCGGCGGTCGCTCTCCAGTGGTTCCAGCCGTGGCGGCTGTGGACGAGCACCACGGTCACGGACCAGCTCTCCGCCGCGGCGCCCGCCGCCTCCCCCACCTTCGGCACGTCGCCCGGCACGGGCACCTCCCGGCCCTCCGCGGCGCCTGCTCCCGGCCCGGTGATCGTGCGCCAGGGCGCCTTCGTCACCCACGAGCACGAGACGACCGGCGCCGCCCGCCTCGTCCGCACGCCGGACGGCGGCCACCAGCTCGAGCTGGCCGACCTCGACACCTCGGACGGCCCCGACCTGCGCGTCTGGCTGACCGACCAGACCGTCGGCACCGGCGTCGCCGCCTGGCGCGTCTTCGACGACGGCCGCCACGTGGAGCTCGGCCGCCTCAAGGGCAACCGCGGCGACCAGGTCTACCGCGTGCCGGACGACATCGACCCGGAGGACTACCGCAGCATCACCATCTGGTGCGCCCGCTTCTCCGTCTCCTTCGGAGCCGCCCTCCTCGAATGATGCGCTGGGCCCACGCTTCATGATGCCGTTTGGCGCGGTGATCTTGACGGTGTCCGTCGGCTGCTCGCCGCCGGCGCAGACCCCAACGTGCCCCAGTCGGATGAGGTGGACTTCGGCTGGTCGCCGTTGATGCTCGCCGCTCGAAGTCCTGCGGTGATAAGGGTTCTATTGGACGCGGGCGCTGATCCCCGCTTCGCGACGGCGGAGGGCGAGTCGGTGGTGATGGTGGTGGCCCGGATCGGCACCTGTGAGGGGTTGCGGATGCTGCAGGCCGCGGGGGCCGACCTTCGTCAGGTAGACCACACCGGCGACAACGCGCTGATGGAAGCCGCGGGCGCCGGCAGCCAAGAGACCGTCGCGTTCCTGCTCCGGCAGGGCCTTGCCGTCGACGACACGACGAACAGCGGTTGCACCGCGTTGATGGCGACCACAATCAGCGGAGAGGCCGACATGGTGCGGTTGCTCCTCGCCGCTGGCGCCGACCCGCACCGCTCTATTCGCAGCGGCGTACAAACCGGCAAGACCGCGCTCGACATTGCAGTCGAGCTCGACCACTCGGCGATCGTGGCGCTGCTGACTCCGATCACATAACGACCGCCATGAGCCGCCATCTGCGCTACTCGTTGATCATGTTGTGCGGCTCACCACAGCATTCAACCGGATCCTTCCCCTATCTGGGGCGACAGTGCAGTCGGCTGCGTTCACCGAGCAAGGGCTGGTAACCGGTCTCCGCCGGCAACCGGTCTCCGCCGGCGACGGCGGCGCTTGGTGTGCCCCTGCGGGACGCCGACGGAGGCCCGCTACGACTCGTCGCGCCGTCGGAAGGCGTGCTCGATGTCGAAGCGGCGCAGGAACGCCTGCCAGAGCCGGTCGACGTTCGGCGGGTGCCGCCTGGGGCTGAGAGCCCAAAGCCACACCGGTTTCGGGATGGCGCCGCAGGGGAGGTGGGCGACGTGAACTCGCCGCCGTGGCGGGGCGGGCGCCCGGTGGCACCGGGCAGTCGGGGCGGGGTCGGCCGACGCAGCACAGCGGCGGCCGGGCACCAGGGCGGTGATGAACGAGTACGGCCAGCCGGGGATCATCACGTGCTGATCCTGGCCCCGGCCGTAGGTGTGACACCGAATCCGCTCTGGTGAGGTTTGCGCGTCCGGCCCCGCCGATGCTCATCGACGAGGAACCACTCCACCAGCGACCGCACCGGCCCGTCGGCGCACAACACCGCGTCGGTCAGCTCAAGACAACGCGTCTGCCCGCGCGCTCGGACAGCCATAGAACGCCCGTCGGAACGTCGCCGGCTCCCCGAACGCCTTCGGCGGGGGCAGCATCCTGCACACTGAACACAGGACAGCCCCCGTGATCGACCAGGGATGTGGGCATGACAGGCCGGGGGTACCCACACGCTCACCGCCGGTCAAGATCAAGCTAGATCACACGGCGCCGTACCCGCCACACCACCACACCGATCAGGACCGCCGCGGCGGCGACGAACAGGGCCGCCTCGATGAGCTGGAACGTCCAGAACCGGTCGGCCGGGTGGTAGACCCCGAACTGCTGGATGCCCCGCGCGTGCAGGAACTGGTTGAGGTTGATGCCGGCCTGGTCGGCGGCGCCCTCCAGCTCCTCGTACTCGGTCCAGCTCAGCCTGCGCCCGGCGGCGTCTGCGTAGCCGTGTTCGATTGTCCAGTCGGCGAAGCTGGGCACGGGCCGGTGCCCCGCCAGGTCCTTCGAGCCGCCGACGGGGACCGGCTCCACGGTGGTGAGCGGGGTGGCGTACGCGGGACGGGCCAACAGCGCCACCGGCATCCGGGCGGCGAGGAACGCCCCGAACGCGACGCCGAACGCGGGCAGGCTGCGCCGCAGGATCGCCCCGGCGGCGGTGGCGACGCCGAACGCGAACAGCGCGTACGCCATCGGAACAAGTCCCTCCAGATCGAAGGCGTCGTACTGGAACCGCCCTTCCCACGCGTCGAACGGCTGACGGAACCAGGTGAGCACCGCGGTGAACATCCCGGTGAGCGTGACGGTGACGCCGGCCAGTGCCGCGAGCTTGGCCGCCAGCCAGCGCATCCGCGGCACGGCCTGCGTCCAGGCGAGCTGCCAGGTGCCGTCCTCCAGTTCGCGGGCGAGCAGCGGCGCACCGAGGAACGCACCGATGACGACGGGGACCAGATAGAAGCCCGCCAGGAGGTTCTCGACGTACCCGTACTCCTCGTCGAGCCGGCGGAAGGAGGCCGCGCAGTCCTCGTCGACACCGGCCTCTCCCGCACACCGGGCGGGACCGCCGGGGAACAGGTCGTGGGCCTGCGTCCCGAGCACGAGCAGGGCAATGCCGAACATGCCGACAAGCAGACCCAGGACGCAGACCTCGGTCCGGTGCTGGCGCCAGATCAACCACGTCATGCCGCCGCTCCCGACGTGACGGCGGCGCTCGGCTCGGACGGCCGGCGCAGGTACGCCAGCACCAGGTCCTCCAGCGCGACCGGCTGGGCCTGCCACCCGGGCGCGGCCGGGACGGCGCCGTCGCGTACCAGCAGGGTCGTGTGCCGGTCGCTGTGGACGGCCTCCACGACGGCCCCGGCCCGGTCGAGGTCGGTGGCCGTGCGCGGGCCGACGAGCAGCCGGTGCTCGGCGAGGAGGGTGTCGATGTCGCCGGCGAGCGTGACCCGGCCGTGGTCGAGCACGACCAGGTGGTCGCAGACGCGCTCCAGCTCGTGCACGACGTGGGAGGAGAACAGGACGGTCACCCCGCCTTCGGCCACCGCGCCCATGAGGACCTGCAGGAACTCGTGCCGGGCCAGCGGGTCGAGGCTGGCCACCGGCTCGTCGAGGACGAGCAGGTCCGGCCGCTTCGCCAGGGCCAGAGCCAACGCCACCTGGGCCTGCTGCCCGCCGGAGAGCGTACCGGTCCTGCGGTCGAGCGGGATGCCCAGCTTCGCCAGCCGGCGCTCGGCCAGCCCCTGGTCGAACCGCAGGTTGCAGGCCCGGCCGAAGCGGAGCATCTCGGCGACGGTGAAGCGCTTGTACAGCGGGTGGTCCTGGGCCAGGAACCCGACCCGGGACAGAGTTTGCGGGGTGCTGGCGGTGACGTCGTGGCCGAGGACCTCCACCGTGCCGGTGCTCGGTGCCAGCAACCCGACGACCAGGCGCAGCAGCGTGGTCTTGCCCGCGCCGTTCGGCCCGACCAGGGCGATCACGCCGCCCGCCGGCAGGGCCAGGGTGCAGTCGCGCAGCGCCCAGCCCTTCCGGTACCGCTTGCCCACACCGTCGGTGCGCAGCGCGAACTCGGTCGCTGTCACGCCACGTCCTCATTCCTCGTCTGCTGGTGGACGGAAGTGAAAAGCGCGTCGACCGCCTGCTCGTCGAGGCCGGCCGCGTAGGCGCGGCGCAGCCAGGTCGCCAGGCTGCGGCGCAGCGACGTGTACGTCGATGCCGACATCGCGGCCGTCTGCTGTTCATTGACGAACGTGCCCTGGCCCGGCCGGCCGGTGACCAGGTTCTCCTGCTCCATCTGCCGGTACGCCTTGGCGACGGTGTTCGGATTGATCGCCAGGTCCTCGACCACCTCGCGGATGAGCGGGAGGCGGTCACCGGGCTGGAGAAAGCCCAGCAGCACCGCCTGGCGGACCTGCTGGACGAGTTGCAGGTACGGCGGCACGCCGGAGTGGGTGTCGAGCCGGAAGACGAACACGGTAACCCCTTACTGCTTTCCTAGTACCATAGTAAAGCGCCGATTCGGCGGTCAAGAGAACCGACGCGCCCGCACGACCGCGGCACCTGATCCCGGGGGCACGCCTGCCCCGACCGCCGGCGGGTACCCGCGCGATCGGGGCGCGGCGGCGCAACTGTCGGCACGTCGCCCCGACCGGATCGCCCTCAGAGCGTCCCGCGGCGTTCGAGTCCGTCGCGGTGTCGTCCGGGCCGCGCAGCCGCAGGTTCCGGGTCGGCCTGCCGCATCAGTGCCGGTCCGTCGGGGCGCGCTGCGCGGGTCGCCCGGGCGGTGCGCCCCGCAGTGCCGGGCCAGTTATCGTGCGCAATACCGCTGGATTTGCTCGCAAACGATCAGGAGCCCGACTTGACCGGGTGAATGCCCATCGATGCGTGGATGTGCGGAACAATATCGTTCTGCACTCCGGGAGCGCGCCTTTTCCCAGGCTCCTTATCTGCTCGCCTGAATGCGTGCGGCCGGGCTTCATCTCTATTGCAATGAATAACTTCTTGGTCGGGCCATAGTGCTCTTGAATGTCGATCGCCACCATGAAGGGAAAGACGGTCGAAGGATGGGCGCCAGATTGGCCTTGCCCTTGTCAAGATCTGAACCTTGTCATGCCGGACGTGGGTGCCGCAGCGGCAAAACTGCATGCCCGCGTCTTGACCGCCCTGCCCGAAGACCGTCGTGTCCGCACCATCGCCGAAGTGGAGTCGGAACGTACCGCTTCGGCATCAGGGAATGGAGACACGATGTCGAAACTGCTGAAGTCGCTGCTTGTGACGGGGGCGACCCTGTCGATCCTCGTGGGAGGATTGCCGGCTCTCGGAGCGCCCGCTGCGAACAGCTCTGTGCTGCAAGATCCCCCTCCGGGGCGCATCACCATACGCCTGGTGACCGCCAATGGTTCGGGCTGTCCGCTCGGCACCACGACGGTGGCACCGTTCGCCGACAACGAGGGATTCACCGTTACGTACAGCAGCTACATAGCCCAAGGGGGCGGCGGCGTCAGCCCGGCCGAGAACCGGAAGAACTGCCAGCTCGCGGTCGAGGCCCGGGTGCCGCAGGGCTTCACCTACGCCATCGCCGAGGTCACCTACCGTGGCTTCATGCAGTTGGAGCGGTACGCCACCGGCCTGCAGAAGGCGTCCTACTACTTCGCCGGGAACACGTCCACGGCAGAGGTGCAGCGCTCGTTCAACGGACCCAAGACCGACAACTGGACCGTGACGCACCGGGCCGAGTCCTACGTCTGGGCCCCCTGTTCCACCATCCGGAACATCAACATCAACAGCGAGCTCCGGGTGAGCGGCCGGTCGAGCACGCCGACCAGCATCATGACCATGGACTCCACGGACGCCTCGGTCAGCACGATCTACCGCTTCGTCTGGCGAAACTGCTGACGCCGGCATCCGCAGGCAACTGTTTTCCCGAAACGTAGAAGAAAACCACGAATTGCCAATGGCGAACATGGTTGCTTCCGTCACCTGGGCACTCCCCACCCGGTCGAGCCATTCCTGTCGCAGGCCGCGTCCCCGGACGGGGCAGACCTCGGACGACTGCTCGTCGCCCAGGAACCAGACGCCCATTCACCGGCTGTTCCGGGGGCGGTCCTGACCGGCTGCGGATCGTATGCCCGGCCGGGCCCGCCCTGACGGCCACCAGAGAACAGGATCGAACGATGAGACTGAGACCAGCGACCCGGCACGCGGTCGTCGCCATGGCGCTCGCAGCGGCGGTACTCGGAGGAACTCCCGGTATCGGTCACGCACAAGGTGCAACCGTGGCTGTCCCCACCCACCCGGTCGTCGGCGAAGGACCGGTGTCGTTGCCGTTCTTCAGCGACAGCGTGGTGCTGTCCACCTGGCCATGGACCACGACGACGCTGTGCGGCACCAACGTCGGGGACGGTTACGGCCTGCTGCGGGTGCAGCAACTACGTCCCGCCGGCAGCATCGAGTTCATGGAGATCAGGCCGGGGACGACCACCTGCATCGAACGGTGGTGGTCGGGACTGGACATCAACGCCATGAACGTCAGCTCGAGCCCGCTCACCGTGAGGACCTACTGATCGCTGTCCGGCCCGGCGACCGCGAGCGGCGCCTGACCGACGCGCGGAGTCCGGCCGTCCCGGCACGCGACAGAGCTCAGGCGGGTGGTGCGCAACCCGGGCCGCCACGGGAATTCCGTGACCCGCCGGGATCGGACGAACGATCCCGGCGGATCCGGTACGGCCGCTTCCCGAGATTCAGCGGCGACACGTGCGCTTGCCGCAGCTACATCTTCGCGACGCCGTTCTTGGCGCTCGCGGACCCGCCCGGCGTCGTGTTGGCGAGGTCGAACAGATCCTCATTGTGGCTGTCTCCGGCACACCGCCGAACAGCACACCATCGAAGGCCGCGCCGCCGCTGGCAACCGACCGCCGCTCCGGATGACGCTGGGTCGCAGTCAGTCGGCTCGGCGGCGGGACCCTACGAGTGCACGGATTTGCCGATGAGAGTGCGCGCTGATTTTCGGCGAATCGGCTGCCGTACTCAAGGCAGAATTTTTCGGACGAGCTCCCCTTCGACGTCATACAGCTCAATCTCATAGTCAACGTCGAGTGAGCGGAAGATGTCCGCCAGCTCGTCGACGCGGGTCGGCTCCACCACGCCGGCGAACTTCGGCATCCCGCCGGAATCGAAGAGGTTCACCTGACACCACCAGCATTCGACCTCATACTCGCCCTCTGCCGACCTGCGAGCCTGCCATCCCAGCCGCGCAAACGTGCGCGCAAGCGACTCCAGGTCCGAGGCGTTGTGCATGAAGCCGTAAATGTTGTTGTCCATCGCGCCAAGCTCAGCAGCCAGGTGCGAGCCGGGCGCGCCACCCGACGTCATGGACATGCCTTGAACCTCCCCTGCGTGGACTCGGCCGCAACAGCGATTATCCTCTGCGCCGGAATCAAAAGCGCCAAGCTTCCGAGGACTGCATCTGACTGCCCAACCCGCGTGCGACGGAGTATTGCTCTGCCGCAGTGCGGGCGCGCCGACTGCCGTGAGCATGTCGGGCTCGGTAGTCGAGGCTGCCTCTGTTCGACAATCGGATCTACCGCCGAGCACGTGTCAGCCCGGTGTGAGCTGAAGAGCGGCCTGGCCTACATGACGTGTATGAGGACTGCGGTGGCGTTGTCGTCGCCGCCTGCGGACTGGCCGAGGAGCGTCTCCACCGCTCGGGCCGGGTTGCTGGTCCCTGCCAGAGCGTTAGCGATGTCCTGGTCGCCGACCGTGTCGCTTACTCCGTCAGTGCACAGCAGGATTCGATCACCTGGGCGAAGGCTCACGTTAAGGACATCGGGCTCCGGTGCTTGCGGGTGTCCGGCGTATCGAGTGAGCCGGCGGCGAGCGGATCGGCCCTGCGCAGACTGCGGCGTGTACTGGCCGTTGAGTACGCCAAGCCATGCGGCCGTATGGTCAGCCGTGAGAAGTTCGAGCAGGCCATCGCGAAGGCGGTAAGCCCGGGAATCACCCAGCTGCACCAGCCATGCCGCGTCTTCGTCAATGGAGTCGCCAACGAAGGCGGTGAGCGTGCATCCGGTCAGATCAGGTAGGCCGCGGCCGGCAGCCCGTACCGCCCCTTGAACTTCGGCGACGGCCCTGCGCAACGTAGATGGGCCGTTTCCGATCCCGACGTGCCGGACGAAAGTGTCCACGGCGGTGCGCCCTGCGGTGGAACTCGCTGGCCCGTCGCCCATTCCGTCGGCCACGACTGCCAGCAGACGCGGGGAATCTACGTAGAAAATGTCGTAGTTCTTGTCATACCGGGTGCCCACGACACTGCCGGCCGCAGCAACCAGCCGTCGTCCCGCAGTCTTCCATTCCGTTGTGCTGATCTCCACGCCATGCCTCCGCCGCGCCAGGCTACCGCCTGGAGTTACGGTATGACGACATCAGCCAGCTACCTCGAACGCCCAAAGGGCGCTGCCGGCGTCCGGATTTGCCGCAACGCGGGCACTGGCGGTCTTCATCAGTGGTGACGCACCGTGAGCTATGCCTGCCTTCAATAGTCCCGAGCAAGCTGCGATCACTCCCGACGGCCGCGCTCTGCGCGCGGCAGTGGCCGCGTACCTCGGCCGCTACCGAGGCCAGTCCCGACTGCATACCGGTTCCGACCTCAAGATCTTCCTAACGTGGTGCTCGGACCAGGACCTGGACCCGCTCTGGATGGGTCGGGCCGACATTGAACGGTACGTGCGCTGGCTGCAGGAGACCCGCTACTACCAGCCCTCCACGGTCTCGCGACGGCTATCGGTGGTGGTCGGCTTCTACCGGACGTGCGTCATCGACCAGATCCTGCCGTACTCGCCGGCCGACTACGTCCGTCGGCCACCGGTACCTGCCGAGTCACCCACCCTCGGGCTCGGACACCTGCAGTTCGAAGCCCTGATCACCGCTGCCCGGTTGTCGCCCAACATCAACGACTTCGCGCTGATCGCCGTGCTCGGCCTCCTCGGCCTGCGCATCTTCGAAGCCTGCGGCGCGAACATCAACAATCTCAGTGAGGAACACGGCCACCGAGTGATGACCGCGCCATACACCTCGGCCAGATGCGCGCTGATTTCCCCGGTCGTCAAGCCTTTCGCCGACAGCGACAGGACCATGTCCTCGACGCCGGTCAGCCGGCGCTGCCGCTTCTTGACGATCTGCGGCTCGAACGAGGCGTCGCGGTCGCGTGGCACGGTGACCTCGACCGGGCCGACATCGGTCAGCACCGTCTTGGCCCGAGCCCCGTTGCGGGAGTTCCCGCCGTCTTTACCGGCCGGGTCGTGTTTCTCATAGCCCAGGTGGTCGGTGATCTCCCCGTCCAACGCGGCCTCGATCACCCGTTTGGTCAGCTGCTGCAGCAGGCCGCCTTCACCGGTCAACTGCAGGCCCGCTGCGCGGGCCTGCTCGACCAGCCGACCGACCAAATCGGCGTCCACGCCCTCCGACATGGTCGCTGGAGTCTTCTTCTTCGCCACCGCGGAAGTATCCACGGCAGCCTCGCTCGTCGCGATCATCAGGTGTCTCCTTGATCAGGAGTTACACCGAATTTCTTACAGTCCCTCGCGGCGTGCCGATGCGATCACGCGGGCCGGACCGTCAGTGACAATGAGACGTGGCGCGTGACAATTGGCTGGTGGCTTGCATCGACGAGTTCGATCGATTGCGCGGTCGGCACGTGACGTCGTGGTCGGGTGTCGAGATGGCGCTGCGTGATGAAGCTCCCGACGGTGGTGGTCCGCAGTTCGAGGACCCCGCTATATCCTGTCTGCAAATGCTGATTGTTGGGGTCGGGTTCGGCGATGGACCTCTCCTGACGGTGCACACGTATCAGGACGACGATGTCTGCGGTCTGCGAATGGGCGCGAATGCCGACTACCTATCAGCGGAGTGGACGGGCATCTACCGCCTGCGAGATCTGTCGATGTTGCCGACTGGTGAGATCGAGGAGGTCTCCGTGGTGCTCGACGAAGGCGTCGTGGCCGAGGTGGTCCTCCGCGTCAGAGGTCGGCCTGTAGTGCTGATGGCTGGCGAAGCGTACGAGGTGGGCGGCGATCGATTGCGCCTCGTTCGCCTGGACGAGTCCGTCCTGGTCTTCACTGACCTCGCGGCGGTCGAATCGGTGGACTGGCATCCTGAGCGGCGGACGGCCTTCCCCGGCTGACCTGGTTGAGCTGCACTCGCCGGCGGCCGAGGTGCTACCTGCTTACTTTCATGCCGCCGGTAGGGCGCGGCCCGATGAACATGTAGTCGCCGGCCGCCTCGTGCACCATGGTGCAGTGAACCACGAGACTGGACGGCACGCCGACGTTGACCCGAGCAACGTCGGGACGCGCGATGAGTTCGCCCGCTTCCTCTCGGCTGTGCTTGCTGACTTCCGGTCTACGGGAGAGGCCGAGTGGGAGAACGGCACCCTGGACCGTTTCCTCGACGGGCTGTCGGCCTTCGCCGGTGCCCGGGCCGTAGAAGCGTCGGAGCCTGCTCAGGAGCAAGCCTCTTGGCGCTTGTTTGCCGAGATCGTTCGGGCCGCGACCGGGTACGAGTAGCACGCTCCATCTTGCCGATCGTGCGCGCCCCCCACCGTAGCTTACGTCCGTGGAACACCCGCTCGTGCCGAGAAGAGTGGACTCGACGATGCCGACGAGACGGTAAATCGCTGTCCGGTTAGGTAAGGAAGCGAGATCATGACCGCGTGTCTCTCCGACCCAGCCTCTTGCTAACTGCCGGCCTGCCCGGCTCGGGAAAGACGACGCTCGCCCAGCAGGTCGCGGCTGATCGGCGGATCCTGCGGCTGACTCCCGATGACTGGATGGCACCACTGTTCGGGAACGGCGAAGCGGAGGGCCGGCGCGACATCCTGGAGGGCAGGATAATTTGGACCGCACACGAGGTGGTTCGCAGTGGAGCCTCTGTCGTTCTGGACTTCGGATGCTGGGCGCGCGACGAACGCTACGCAATCCGGTCGATCGCGGAGATCGCTGGGGCCACCTTCGAGCTGAGGTATGTCAGAGTCGCGGAGCCGGAACGTCGGAGGCGAGCCAGTCGTCGGTGGCGCGAGAGCCCGGAGTCGACGTTCCCGATGACGGACGCGGATCATGATCGATTCTTGGCACTATTTCAGCCGCCGACCGAGCAGGAGCTGGCCTATGAGCCGCTCCCTCCGCCGCCGACCGGTTTCGAGAGCTGGCCGCAATGGGCGAGCGAACGCTGGCCGACGTTGCCGCGCCTCGACTTGAGGTAGGGAGCCTTTGATCAACACGCGGATTTGCCGCCGAGGGTGCGCGCCAACTGCCTGCACCAGGGTCACGCTTCGTGTGCTCGCCTCCGGCTTGCCGACGCGAACTCTTGCCGAAGAGCGGATGTTCGCTGAGGGCGATATGATCAAGAATGTGCCCATGAGCCATCAGCACCACACCTTTCACTACCCTCCGCCGGCCACGCCAGCTGAGGTGCGGATGGCTCTGGATAGCGATGACGTCAGCGGCGCGCTGGATGCCATGGTGGGGTGCGCGTTATACGGCGACGGCGACTGGAGGGAGTCGCAAGATCTCTACTTGACTCTGCTAGATCACGATGACCGCCAGGTGCAGGCGCTCGCTGCCACGTGCCTTGGGCACTTGGCAAGGGTTTACGGTCAGCTCGACGAAGACCGTGTAGTCGCCGCACTTCGGCAGGCGCGTGCCAGACCCCACGTCAGGGGAAATGCCGGCAACGCGCTGGAGGATATCGAGGTCTTCTTACACCCTCGGCGTGCACGCTGGCGTGGGCGTCTGTGGCGGCTTGCTCACCCCTGGACTTGGTTCTGAGGCCGTCCCGGACCGTCAGTAGGTGCGACGGAAGCCGGACACGCAAATTTTGCCGCGGAGCGGCCTTCTGGTCGATGGGTTACGTCAGGTCATCCAGCGGAGTCGATTCCGTCGAGGTAACCCACCGCGGGGTCACCTGACGCGACGCGGACCGGATAGTTCCAACGCCGGAGGGCCTGCGCCATCTTCGTAGCGCCCGCGGGATTGGCCGAGTGAATGATGACCACACCGACATCGAAAGGCCGGCCCTCGAAGGCAGCGCGTTCAAGGACTTCCACGACCGGCCAAATGGTGTCATCGTCGCCCAGATCATGATCGAGCCAGAGTTCATCGAGACGGTGGCTCCGGTGACGGTCGAGCAGCTCCACTCCAGCTGAGCTTGTGCGAGCTACCTCGGCTGGACGGCCGTCAACGAATGAGCGGAGATCGTCGACGAGGACGATCGCCGACTTACGGTCAGTCATCGCACGATGATGCCCGGTTGTCTACAACGCCTCGATCGAATATCCGGATCTGCCGCTGTGTCAGCGCGGTCGCTCACTGGGATTCGGTTCCATACTGCCGATCAGCGGATCTGATCGGCAGTACGGCGGCGACGGCTCAGCGGTACTCGGCGACGACGGCGATCGAGCCGACGATATTGGCGTTGAGTTCGTCCAGATCTTCGGCGGGGATCCAATACTCCAGGATCGTGCGACCGCCGGCCTGATGCACCTCGTACCGGTCGAGGAAGGAGCGGCGAACCTCGAATCGGGTCACATACCCCACCCCGGACGCCGGGACGTTCCAGTCCCGGGCAATCATGGTGGCGTACTCCTCGTTCAGCACCGGGTAGAAGATCGGCTGGTCCGGCAGGCGCGGTGGCCAGGCACGCCAACCCGAAGCCTCCACCAGCGCCAGCTCCTCTGGGCCGGTCGGTCGCCACAACAACACCGTCTCGATGTTCTCCACCGACACATGATCGTCCAATGCCCGGTCCACGGCCACCGGTTACCGCGTGCGCTGATCTGCCGCCGAGCTCGCGTCGGCTGGTCGACGAGACTCGATCCAGCTGATGCTTGTCTCCGCCGCCATCAACCAGGCCCGCTTAGGGCGCAGCGGCATCACCGCGCGGCGACGATTCGCCGTGTGTCGCGGTGAGTTCGGCAAGTAGATCTGCCGATAGGTTCAGCGGTGCCAGGATGTCTCTCACATAGGTCTCGCGTTCTGCGCGGTTCAAGTCGTTCCACCAATGGCCCGCGGTCGAGAGGTGACGTCGAACGATGCCGACTCGTTCCTCGTGCCCTTCCGCTGCCCGCCATCTCGCCCATCCGGAGCCCGGATCGGCGGCTTCGAGCGCGTCCGCCAGGCGGCGTTGGATGGACGCGACGTACGGACTGCCGGCGTAGATGCTGCCGGGGTCTTCCAGCTTCGCCTCGAAAAGGAACCGATGCAGAGCAAGTACCTCTCGCTCGCCTTCGATGCTCACGTAGATCACATCCACACCACGAGCATGACTTATCGAGCGTCGGAAGCTCCGCCGAGGTTGGAACGCACTCACATGCCGCAGACAACGCGCTGTCTTGGCTCGTCGCCACCCACACCGGCGCGATCGCCCGGCACTCACCGTAGTCGCCCTCGATGACGCAGCGGACTGGTCCGCGGCGACTCTTGGTTGAAGCCGGAGGTTAAACGGCAAGCTCAGGTCCAGCGCAAGATCTGGGCCGGGTCTTGCCGCGCTCCGTCTCCTGCTGATTCCCGAAGATCCATCGCGGGCACGGCCCGTTCCATACCCTCGGAGGTGGGGTGTCGCGATGTTCGCTCGGAGGAGGAGAACCGATGATCAGGAAGGGATCCGCGGGGACGGGGCCGGGTGTGCCGCCGATGCTGCGTTCGGCGGAGACGCTGCTGGCCGCGCTGCACGCCGCGCCAACCGTCTTGATCATCGCCAACGCCGCAGGTGAGATCGTCTTCCGGAACAAGGCCGCCGACGAACTCACCCGGCGCGCCGTCGGGCAACACGGCGAGCAGGCAATGCTCGAACTGCGCAGCGGGATGATGCGCATCATGCAGACCGCGACCGAGTTCCCGCTCACCACGCACATCCCGACCGAGGTCAACGGCAGGAAACTGCACGGGGGCGTCACCATCGACCGCTTCCCCGGCGGCTTCATCTTCACGTGGTCGGACGAGACCGAGAAGGTGGAGGCCAACGAGCTCGTCAACTCGCTGGTCACCGAGCTGACCCGGGCCAGTTCCGAGCTGGCCGAGGCCGGGCGCCAGCTGGCCGACGCCGCCGGCCGGAGCGCCGAGCGGGCCGACGCGATCTCGCGCAACTCCACCGAGATGGCCGAGAGCATCCGCGAGATCGCCGGACGGGTGACGAGCGCGACGACGAGCACCGACACGGCGGTCGCGTCCGCGCGGTCGACCGCGAACAGCATGAACCAGCTCCAGGGCTCCAGCCAGGAGATCGGCAACGTCACCAAGCTCATCATCGCGGTGGCCGAGCAGACCAAGCTGCTCGCGCTCAACGCCCAGATCGAGTCCGCGCGGGCGGGCGCGGCGGGCAAGGGCTTCGCGGTCGTGGCCGCGGAGGTCAAGGAGCTGGCCGGGCGCAGCGCCGAGGCCACCCAGCAGATCATCGGCATGATCAAGGCGATCCAGACCGAGAGCCTGCAGGCGGTGGACGGCATCTCCGGCATCGTCGGGCTCATCGAGAACATCGCGGAACAACAGACCATGATCGCGGCGGCGGTCGAGGAACAGACCGCCACCAGCGCCGAGATGTCCTCCGGCATGCACGCCGTCGCCGAGTCGGCGACGGCCGCCGCCCAGGGCGCCGAAACAGTGCTGGGCGCGGCGGCGAACCTGCGCGAGCAGGCGGACCGGCTGCGGCAGCTCACCACCTGAGCCGGGCCCTGTGCGCGATCAGCTAGTCCCCCTGGGCCGCGGCTTTCTCGCGGTCGGCCATCCGGCGGGCCTGCTCGGCGTGCTCGCGCGCCGCATCCGCCCGCGCGCGGTAGCCGGCGTCACCGCGGCTGTCGGCCAGCCGGTCGTACGTCTCGGCGACCTGGTCCTCGACCGCGGCCACCCGCAGCTCGACCTCGGCGAACCGGTCGGCCGCCTCCCGTCCGCGCTGGGCGAGCCGCTTCGTGTCGCGGTGCAGTCGATCAAGATCGGACTCTCGGTACGGAGAATGTGCGGTCATGGCGGAAGGGATGCCCACCCCGCGAGCCGCTACACCACGCCTGCCTGCCATCTCCTCGCACCGCCGGCACGCGGGTCGGCGCGCAGCGGCTCATGCCATCGCCGAGCGTGACGGTGGGGCGCTGCCGCCCTGCGGCTCGGTGGCGCGCATGAGCTCGGCGATGGCCTTCCGGTCCGCTTCCGACGGCAGGCCCCAGCCGGGGCGGTAGCCGTACACGTGGTCCAGTCCGGTGGCCGCCGTGCGGCCGTCGAGGATCTCCACCGAGCCGGTGTCGATCAGGCCGGGGTGTTCGACGCCGCACGCCTCGGCGACCTTGAGCAGGTCGCGGCGCAGGGTCTTGACGTAGTTGGCGGCGCGTACGGACTTGAGCGCCGGGTCGAGCCCCCGGGTGAGCCAGGGGTTCTGGGTGGCCACGCCGGTCGGGCACGCGTCGGTGTGGCACTTCTGCGCCTGGATGCAGCCGATCGCCAGCATCGCCTCACGGGCCACGTTCACCATGTCGCAGCCGAGCGCGAACGCGACCACGGCGTTGTCCGGCAGCCCGAGCTTGCCGGCACCGACGAAGACGACCTGCTCGTGCAGGCCGCGCTCGGCGAACATCGCGTACACCCGGGCGAAGCCGACCTGGAACGGCAGCGAGACCGTGTCGGTGAAGATCAGCGGCGCCGCGCCGGTGCCTCCCTCGCCGCCGTCGATCGTCACGAAGTCGACGCCGCGCCCGGTCGTGGCCATCAGCGAGGTCAGCTCGTCCCAGAAGTCCAGGTCACCGACCGCGGACTTGATGCCGACCGGCAGGCCGGTCTCCGCGGCGAGCAGCTCCACCCAGTCGAGCAGGCTGTCGGTGTCGCCGAACTCGGCGTGCCGGGAGGGACTCACGCAGTCGACGCCCTGCGGGATACCGCGGGTGGCGGCGATCTCCGCGGACACCTTCGCGCCCGGAAGCAGCCCGCCGAGGCTGGGCTTGGCGCCCTGGCTGAGCTTGATCTCCAGGGCCCGCACCGGGGCGCCGGCCACCAGGTCCTTGAGCCGCCGCAGGTCGAACCGGCCGTGCGCGTCCCGGCAGCCGAAGTACGCGGTGCCGATCTGGAAGACCAGGTCGCCGCCATGCCGATGGTACGGCGACAGCCCGCCCTCCCCGGTGTTCTGCAGGCACCCGGCCAGCGCCGCGCCCCGGTTCAGCGCCTCGATCGCCGTGCCGGACAGCGAGCCGTAGCTCATACCGGAGATGTTGACGACCGAGTCCGGCCGGAACGCCCGCGCCCGGCCCCGCGCCGCCCCGAGAACCTTCGCACACGGTACGGACGCCTCGTACCCGGCCGCCGGCGTGGACCGAGGCACCGCCCGCCCGAACGTACGGTGCTTGATGATCGGATACCCGGCCGTGTACTCGATGTCGTTGTCCGTACCGAAGCCGAAGTAGTTGTTCTCTTTCTTCGCCGACGCGTACACCCAGCGCCGCTGGTCCCGGGTGAACGGCCGCTCCTCGTTGTTGCCGGCCACCACGTACTGCCGCAGCTCAGGCCCGATCGCCTCGATGAGGTACCGGCCGTGGCCGATGACCGGGAAGTTGCGCAGCAGCGCATGGTCGCGCTGCAGAAGATCGCGGACGGCGACCGCCGCCAGCGCCGACACTGCGGCTGCCGCGGCCGCACCGATGCCCCGCCTCATGCCGGATCATATTGCCGCCGGGCCGGGCCGCTAAACGGCCGCAACCACCCGGCCGAAACCCGGATCCGCCGGACGCGCTGCGAGCATGCAGAATCTAGAGCATTCTGCTCGATGGCTTTCAGGAGATACATCGACGTGACCACCGAACGATTTCGCAGCGATGGCCCGGGAGATGAAGGCCGACGGCGACTCGCTCCGCCGGTTTCTCACAATGCCGGAAAACGCCGCGCGGGGACGTCGTGAAACAGCACTCGTACGGCGAATTCGAGCCGGGTTTCAGCGACGCCGTCGACGACTTGACTGCCGACGAGAAGCGGAATCCCTGACATGCCGCCCTGCGTAAGCCGGTGCCGCACAACTGGATGAACCGCCACTGATCGGCGACTGGTCGAAGCATTCGTCGTCCGGCCCCGCCGATGATCGCTGCCGACCGCAGCCTGCCGTGCGATCGGGTAGCGGGCACGCGAAGGAAGCTCCGTACCGCTGTTCGCTAGCGTGTCGCCGTGAACGAGACAGCACGGCTGATCAGCAGGAGCTGCACGACGGGATGGGCCGACTGGATCCACGGTGAGCTGTGGTTGCTGCCACGTCATCTGGTCCGGCGTCGACTGACCCTGCACGAGACACGAGCGAACAAGAACGGCCGCACCGTCCCGGTCCCACTGCCCGAGGTACCGGCGTCGGCCTTGGCTCAGCGAGACATCACATCCGCCCACCGGACCAACAAGTTCCTCCTACTCGACGAAGTAGCCGAGGCCCGGCTTCACCGCGGCATCCTGACGGACCGACTGGCGCTGAAGATGCGTGACGGCAGCCGTCACAAGCTGCTGTGGCTGAAGGATGACCCGGCACACAAGATTCTCGGCACCGCCCTGGGACACTCCCTCGGCCCCCGATTCAGACGAGATTGAGCCGGAGGCGGGCCTCGACACGAAGCTCACTCCGTCCACTCATGGCGGCTGACGACCCAGGGCAGGCCGGAATCGACGCGCGCGACGATGTGCCCCGCCGTCCGCGATGAGCCAGCTGTCGTCCTCGGTGCGGACGACCTCGCGGACCGGTTCCTCACCCGTGAGCACGGTTCGCTGCACAACCGCGTCCAGATCCGGAGAGGATGATGATCGGATGCGTACCGCCGATGAGTTGATGGACATCCCGGATCCCGCGTGGCCGGAGCTCGAGGTCGAGCTGCTGGCCAATCCTCAGGTGAGGATCTTGCCGGTCTCCCCGGCCGCGGGCCGGGAGACCTTGCACCGGCTACAGGTGACCGCGCGGTCGCGGCTCGGCGCGTTGGCGTTGCACACCGGCGGCCTGCTGGTCGACGATGGCTGGCTGCGGGTGCTCGGCGGGGACGGCGGCCACGGCGTGCCCTCACTCGCGGAGGCCAACGGCTTGCCGGGTGACCAACGCCCGCCGTCGGCGTTGCTGGTGGGGTACGACGTACTCGGCGGGCGGTTCGAGGTCAACGGCCCGGCGCCCCGGGCCCTCGGCCGTCCCGGCGACCCGGGTGACGTGTGCTATTTCGGGCCCGACACGCTGCAGTGGGAGTATGTCGGCGCCGGCCACGGTGGGTGGCTGTCGTGGATCGCCGAGGGCGGAACGGCCGAGTTCTACGACGCGTTGCGGTGGCCGGGATGGCGGGAAGAAGTGCGCCCGCTGCCCCTGACACACGGCATCACGATCTTCCCGTTCCTCTGGTCTCGGGAGGCACAGCAGAACCTGGCCGGCACCACTCGACAACCATCACCCATGGCGGAGTTGTTCTCCCTGCAGGACGAGTTCGCCGCAAGGTTCGCCGCCGAACCGGACGGGGCGGTGTAGGGAAGCTCTCCGGCACGTCGTTTGCGCCGGTGATTCGTCTCCACCCGAACTGTCCGTGCGTTCCCCCACTGACCCCGACGGCAGGCCCGCACGCGACAGGCGGCGTACCCGATAATGGACCGGTGTGGGAATCGCTGAGGGCAAGAGCCGGTCTTCCTGCGGACGCCTCCATCGTGGACGTCGTGGCAGCGGTGCACTCGATGCCGTACGGGCGCCCCGCCGAGCGGAGCGCCCGCGGGGCACTCGCCGAATGGCGGGGCACCTGCTCCACGAAGCACGCCCTGCTCGCAGCCGTCCTGGCGGAACGCTGGCCGCACGTCGAACCGCAGCTGGTCCATCGCGTCTACCGGTGCACGCCGCGGGACGCCGCCCGCAGCTTCGGAGCCCGCGCGGCCGCCGCGGTGCCCGAGGAGGGCCTGTGGGACGTGCACCGCTATCTGACCATCAGGCTCGGCGGCGAGCCGGTCGTCATCGACGTCACCTTTGCGGGGCACCGAGGCTGGGACGGGGCGGGTTCGATGCCGGTCGCCTGCGGGCCGGGGACCGACCACACCGCCGGCCCGGACCCCGACGCGGACAAACGTGCCCTGGAACAGGCCCATTGCGATCCGGGCGTACGGGAGCCGTTCATCGCGGCCCTTGCCGGGACGGAGGCGGCTTGCGACGAAGCGCACCGCCACTGAGACCGGCACGTTCGGCGCATGCCGTACGCCGCTGCTCGCGTACCGTGATCCGGTGCGCTCGAAAGACGCAAGAGCCCTCGCCCGGCTGGCCGCTGCCGACCTGACCTACCCGCAGGCGGGCGCCACTCGTGACGACCGCCTGCCGACGGGATACGGGCATGTGCTCCGCGACGTCTCGATCGGCACCGGACGGCCGGCGTTCGAGCGGGCGGCCGGCGGGCTCTTCGGCTGGCACATGCACCGGGGAGCCGGCCTCGCCGTCACCAGCACCGCGGACAGGGCCGCGACGGGCGCCATCGTGATCCTTCGCGCCGGGTGGGGTCCGCTCCGGCTGACGATCCCGTGCCGCGTGGTCTACACGGTGGAGTCGTACGACTGCCGGGGATTCGCGTACGGGACCCTGCCCGGCCATCCGGAGCGGGGCGAGGAAGCCTTCCTGGTCGTGCTGACCGATGCGGGCGACGTCCGGATCCGCATCCGAGCCTTCAGCCGCCCCGCATCGCTTCTCGCGCGATCCGGTGGCGCACTGACCCGCATCGTTCAGGAGTACGTCACCGACCGGTACGTGGGCGCCGCCCGAGGTCTCGCCCGGCCGGGCGGCTAGGTCAGGGGACGGCCGGCGCGGGTGGAGCCTGCAGGGCGGGGCCGCGCCGGCCGCGGAACACCCGCACGGCGACGCCGGGGCGGAACAACGCCGTGGGCGGTGTGACGAGATACAGCACGTCGGCGAGCACCCGGGCGACGTGCTCGTCGCGGTTGGCGACATCGGACGTGCGATCGAGGTACCAGTTGCTCAGCCGCGCCGCCCACCCCGGCCGGGGGCCGACCGTCGTCGGGTACCGCAGGTCCGCGCCGGTGGCGATCTGCCAGGGGGCTTCGCTGCACCGCGCGACCGCCGCCTGCGCGACGCGACCGAAGGTGCCCGGGTGGGCGCGCAGATGCTCGTCGAGCAGCAGCGCGGCCTGGGCGGCGACCGTCATCCCCTGGCCGTACACGGGATTGAACGTGCAGGCGGCGTCGCCGACCACCAGGAAACCGTCCGGCCAGCGCGGCATGGCCTCGAAGTGACGGCGGTGGTTCGCGGTCCGCCGGTAGCCGTGGACCGGCGAGTCCGGCGTGCCGTTCCGGATCGCCTCATAGATCACCGGGCTGCGCAGGTCCCGCGCGAACTCCAGAAACCCCCGCTCGTCGGTGGGCGGGACGTCGCCGCCGAGCCCGCCCAGGGTGACCATCCACCTGCCGTTCTCGATCGGGTACAGCACACCGCCCCGCCGCACGTCCGGCGCCTTGGGCATCAGCAGGATGTGCTTCCAACCGCCGGTCGCCCCCTCGGGCAGGGCGTAGCGGCGGCTGGCATAGGCGAGTCCGGACTCGACGCGGCTCTCCCCGGGCCGTCCGTACCCGAGCTGCTCGAGCCAGTCCGCGGCCCGCGAGGCCCGCCCGCTCGCGTCGACGACCAGGTCCGCGGGCAGCGGCTCGACGTCGGCGTCCGGCGAGCGGCCGCGCAGCAGCACGCCGCCGATCCCGTACGCGCCCGGAGCCGGCAACAGCCCCACGACTTCGTGGCCGGTGCGGAACCGCACCCGCCCGTCCTGCATCAGACGCCGGCGCAGCGCCCAGTCGATCAGCTCCCGGCTGGCACCGACCAGCCGGTGCGTGGCCGGGAACCGGTCACGCCACCCGGTGGGGCTGAGGTACAGCACCTCGGCCGGCGCCGCGACCGGCACCGCACCATGCTCGTGCAGGCCCGCGATCAGGCCGGGAAACAGCCGGTCGAGCGCATCCTGGCCGGCCGGGATCAGCACGTGCAGGTGGTGTGCCTGCGGCAGCCCTGTGCGTACGGCGGGCCCGGCGGGAAACTCGTCACGGTCCACGACGGTGACGGTCTCCACGTGGTCGGCGAGCACACGAGCGGCGCAGAGCCCGGCGAGGCTCCCACCGATGACGACAGCATGGCGAGGTGCGTGCGGGGGCAGCGACATCCGTCCATCATCGAGCCTCCCGTACGCGACGTGCGAGCCCTCGGCGCGTACCTTGACGGCGAGCACGGCGTGCCGTTGATGTCCATGCCGGCGGTGTGCCAGCATTCCGCCGTGCCCATCTACAAGATCCTCTTGCCCAGTGAATGGGCACAGTTCCGGAGCTCGGGACGCTTCGACGGTTCGCCGTTCGACCGCACCAGCGGGTACCTCCATCTCTCCACGCGCGCGCAGGTCGTCAGCACGGCCACGCGACGGTTCGCCGACGAGGAGTCCCTCGTCGTCCTGGCGATCGACGCGCGGGCGTACGGTGACCAGTTGCGGTGGGAGATGATGCCGAACGGTGGGCCGTACCCGCACCTGTACGGGTCGCTGACCCTCGGCGCGGTCGTCGCGGTGCACCAGGTACCGGGTGCGGCAGCGGTCGAGGCAACCCTGACCCGGGCCGAAGCATCGACCTAGCATGCGCTGATCGGCGACCGGTGGTTCAGCCTGACAGTCTTCCGGCCGTGACGACGGCCGTCGGGATCGCTCGTGGTCGGCCGCCCCGGGATCACGCCGCGCCAGGGCCGGGTGCCGGCGTCGCGTCTCGTAGTGCGGCGTCGACGGCGGCTTCGACGTGCAGCCTGGAGGTCGGGAAGACCGGGACCGGGCTGTCGGCGGGTGAGATCAGGAGTTCGATCTCCGTGCAGCCGAGGATGACGCCCTGCGCGCCGGAGCGGACGAGGCGCTCGATGACCTTCTGGTAGGTCTGCCGGGATGCCTGGCGGACGTCGCCGAGGCAGAGCTCCTCGTAGATGATGCGATGCACCTCGGCGCGGTCGTCCGGTTCCGGGACGATCACCCGCAGGCCGTGGCGGGTGAGCCGATCCCGGTAGAAGTCCTGCTCCATGGTGAAGGCGGTGCCGAGCAGCCCCACGGTGTGCAGGCCCGCGGCGGTGACCGCGTCGGCGGTCGCGTCAGCCAGGTGCAGCAGCGGAATGGTCACGGCGGCCTGCACCTGGTCGGCGACCTTGTGCATGGTGTTGGTGCACAGCAGCAGCAGGTCCGCGCCGGCGGCCTGCACCGCGGCAGCGCCCTGGCCGAGCAGGCGTCCCGCCTCTTCCCACCGCCCGGTGCTCTGGAGGTGCTCGATGTCGGCGAAGTCGACGGAGTACAGCACGCACCGCGCCGAGTGCAGGCCGCCGAGACGCTCACGGACCAGCTCATTGACCAGCCGGTAGTAGTGGGCGCTGGACTCCCAGCTCATTCCGCCGAGCATTCCGATCGTCAGCACACTCCCTTCCTACCACCCGGCATGCCAGGCGAGATCACCAGTGCTAGCCGCCGGTGATTCGGGCCTTTCCGTTGGGGTCGGCGGGGCTTGGTACTGCGTGGGGGCCGCCCTCGGTGAAGCTCCAGTACGACAGCTCGAAGGTCTTGAGAACGGACCACTGGCCCATGGTCCGGCTCTGGATCGCGGCGCCGAGTGCGGCGAGGAGGAGGAGCGCCGCCGAGACGCCGGCGAACACGCGGCTCCCGCCTGTCGCCAGCTCCACCGCCGCGCAGGCCGAGGCGATGAACAGCGGTATGGTGCAGTTCCGCAGCATCAGGCTGATGGCCCGCATGCGGCTGATCTCGGAGGCGACTTCCCGGTTGGTCAGCTCCGTGCGGGCCTGCAGCAGGAAGCGGCTGTGCTTCAGATATCCGCTCTTCTCCACCTCGGGATCGCGGTCCACGATGATCTTCGCGGCGTCCGGGGCGGGCCACCACCGGTACGACAGATGATCGACGAGCCTGCTGAGCGGCCAGGTGACATGACCGATCAGATACGCGGCGATCGCGACTCCGAGCACCAGGAGCAGGGACGGTACGTCCTTCACGTCCTCGAGGTCGATCGCGATCCATCCCACCCGGTTCGCGATGTAGCCGAACACCGAGATGTAGAGGAACCCCGGGATCGAGCAGGCGAAGAGATCGTAGATGCCGAGCGCGAAGGTCACCCGCCACCCTCCTTCAGGGTCTCGACGGCAGTCGGACAAGGCCGCTCTCATCGTCGCAGCTGCACGCAACACGGCCGCCACGTTGCGTGATCGGTGCCCTGCGCCGGCCGCCTGGTGTCAGTCGAGCTCGATCTCCACCAGTGGGCTTCCGGCGATCCAGCTCTCCAGGCTTCCGCCCCAGCCCAGGCCGGGCACTATCTCGCCGAACACGTGCGCGCGTTCCTGCGGGTCGGTCACGGCGCGCCCGCGTACCTCGACATCGCGATCCTGCAGGTGCAGCGTGAACCCGGGGTGGGCGAGCAGGTTGGCGTACCAGTCGCGCGAGCCCGGGCTGCCGGTCAGCCAGTAGCGCCCGGCCGCTCGATACCGCCAGGTCTCGATCCGGCGCGGGCGCCCGCTGCGGCGCCCGGTCGTGGTGATCTCGACCGTCCGCTGCCGCTCCAGCGCTTGCCTCGCCTCGTCCGTCGTCGTCATGCCGCCCATGCTGTGCCCTCAACCGCACTTCAGGTCAAGCGGGCGGCTTGACCTCAACCACGGTTGACCTCTTAGCGTCCCTCGCATGCCGGGCACCGACAGCGAGGAGCAACCCATGGGCGGGACCACGCACCGCATCGCGCTGGACGATCCGGCGGCTCGCGCCACCGCGGAGGAGGTGGCCGCCGCCCTGGCGGCGCAGCTGCAACGAGGCGGGGACACCCTGGACGCGGACGTGTACGACGCCTGGTTCGCCGCCGACATCCTCTGGGGCAGCCCCTTCGGGGCGACCGTGACGGGCTTCGCGCAGCTGAACGCGATCCACCGCCGGCTGATGAACCAGCCGGCGCCGCCGGCATCCGCCCCGGCCCCCGTCGCGGCGTCACGGTTCGAGGTCGTGTCGGTCCTCGCGCCCGCTCCCGGCGTCGTCGTGGCGCAGGTCCGCCGGCAGTCACTCGTGCCGGACGGCTTCTCCGAGATGGCCCTCTACGTGCTGGTCGAACGCGACGGGCGGTGGTGGCTGGCCGCCGCGCAGAACACGCCGATCGGGCGGCGTTAGCGGGCCGGCGCGTCCGCGAGGGCGCGTGCCAGCAGGTCGACGCCGCTCAGGAGGGCGGCGCGGGGCGCGTCCTGCCAGTGCGTGGTGAGCGGTGCCAGGCCGGTCGAGAGTGGATACCGGTCGGCCAGGTCGGGAACATGTCTCCGGGTCGCGCGCGCCACCTCGAGCCACTCCCCCGCTCCGTGCTCGCGCATCCGCCGGTACGCCGCATCCGTCGCGGCCGTGGCCCGGACGGTCGCGTACAGCATGGTCACCGCCGGCGGCCGGGCCCGCGGTGCCACCTGGAATCCGTCGAAGATCCGGAGCAGGCGTTCCAGCCAGTCCTGCTCGTGCGGGCCCTGCGTCGCCTCGGACCACGGCCGCTCGGTCAGCCACGGGTGCGCCAGGTACACCTCGTACAGCGCCTGCGCCCACGCCGACAGCGCCGGCGCCAGGGCCGGGGGGTCTTCCCAGGCGGGCATCGCCGAGGCCTGGTCCTGCATCAGCGCGAGCAGGTTCTCCTTGGTGCCGACGTACGGGTAGAGCGCCATCGCGGTCCTGCCGAAGGCCGCGGCGACGGCGCGGGTCGACACCGCGGACAGCCCCTCGGCGTCCGCGAGCGCGATGGCGGCCTCGAGGATGTCGTCCAGGTCGAGCTGCTGGCGGGGGCCACGGCGGGGACCGGGCGGCGTGGTGCCGCGGTGCCGCCAGAGCCGGCGGACGTGGGCGTCGGCGTCTCGGTTCGGGGTCGTCGTCATATCGCTTACAGCGTAGAGTGTTTTTATGACTGTCGCACGGCTCCACGACGGCTCCCCCATCGACGTGACGGTTCTCGGCGACGGGCCGGCGGTGCTGCTGCCGGTCGGCACCGCCACCGCCGAGGGCGAGGCCGCCGAGCAGATGCGCGCCTGGGGCGCCGACCCGCACCTCGGCCACACCCTCGCCACCGGGCTCGCCGAGGCCGGCTTCCGGGTCGTCGCGGCCGACTACGAGGACCACCTCACCCACCATCCGAAGCCGCACACGCTCACCGCCGCGGCCGCCGCGGAAGACCTGCTCGCCGTGGCCGACGCGGCGGGCGTGGAGCGGTTCGCCTACTACGGCTACTCCTGGCTCGCCCTGACCGGCTTGCAGCTCGCGATCCGCACCGACCGGCTCACGGCCCTGGTCATGGGCGGTTTCCCCCCGCTCGGCGGGCCGTACGCGGCGATGCTGACCGTCACCCGCGCCGCCCACCGCATGGCCCTCGCCCACCGGGACGGCCCGGCCGCGCCGGCCACCGAGCCCCGGCCGGGCGACTGGGACTCCGTCGAGTTCACCCGCACCCCCGAGCAGACCGGGCAGTTCGTCACGCTCTACGAGTCACTCCGGGACTTCGACGAGCCGGCCGCGCTCGACCGCCTGCGCCTGCCGCGGTTCGCCTTCGCCGGGGCCGACGACGACATGGCGTACGGTCCCCGGTGGGACGACGCCCACGTCGCCATCGCCGAGCCGCTGCGCCGGCACCGGGACGAGCTGACCGCCCGGGGCTGGGCCGTGCAGCTCGTGCCGGGCGCCGACCACCTGGGCGCCATGCAGGCCCGTACCGTCCTGCCGATGCTGACTCCCTGGCTGCGCGAGCACCTTCCGCGGTAGCGACCCGTACCCTCGAAGGGTGGGCATCGCATCGACACCGACCGTGACCCTCGGCAACCGCTTCGCCCGGGAGCTGCCGGAGCTGGCCGTGACCTGGCAGGCCGAGGAGGCTCCCGGCCTGCGGCTGCTGGTGCTCAACGAGCCGCTCGCCGCCGAACTGGGCCTCGATCCCGGGTGGCTGCGCGGCGACGGCCTCGGGCTGCTGGCGGGCACCGCCGTGCCCGACGGCGCCACGCCGGTGGCGCAGGCCTACGCCGGGCACCAGTTCGGCGGCTTCGTCCCGCGGCTCGGCGACGGCCGGGCCCTGCTGCTCGGCGAGCTCACCCGCCCCGACGGCGCCCTGCGCGACCTGCACCTCAAGGGCTCCGGGCGGACGCCGTTCGCGCGCGGCGGCGACGGCCAGGCCGTCGTCGGCCCGATGCTGCGCGAGTACGTCGTCAGCGAGGCCATGCACGCCCTCGGCATCCCCACGACCCGCTCCCTCGCCGTGCTGGAGACCGGCCGGACGGTACGCCGCGAAACCCTGCGCCCGGGAGCCGTGCTCGCCCGCATCGCCGCCAGCCACCTGCGGGTCGGCACCTTCCAGTACGCCCGGGCGACCGGCGACGTGGACCTGCTGCGCCGCCTCGCCGATCACGCCATCGCCCGGCACCACCCGGGCGCCGGCTCGTACCCCGCCCTGTTCGAGGCGGTGGTCGCGGCGCAGGCGGCGCTGGTGGCCCGGTGGATGCTCGCCGGCTTCGTGCACGGGGTGATGAACACCGACAACATGACGATCTCCGGCGAGACCATCGACTACGGGCCCTGCGCGTTCCTGGACGCCTTCGACCCGGGCGCCGTCTACAGCTCGATCGACCACGCCGGCCGGTACGCCTACGGCAACCAGCCGGCCGTGGCCGAATGGAACCTCGCCCGCCTCGCCGAGGCCATGCTGCCGCTGCTGCACGACGACGAGGAGCAGGCGGTCGCGGTCGCGGTGGAGGCCCTGGGCGGGTTCCGCCGCCGCTACCACGCCGAGTGGTCGGCCGGGATGGCCGCCAAGCTGGGCCTGTCCGCGGAGGCCGCCGCTCCGCTGGTCGACGAGCTGCTTCCGCTGCTGTCGGAGAAGGGCGCCGACTACACCTCGTTCTTCCGTACGCTGCCCCGGACCGTCATCCACGGCGACGAGGCCCTGGACGACTGGGCGGCCCGCTGGCGCGCCCTGGAGCCGGACACCGCGGCGATGGACCGGGTCAATCCCGCCTACATCCCCCGCAACCATCTCGTGGAGGAGGCCCTCGCCGCCGCGGACGACGGTGACCTGGAGCCGCTGCACCGGCTGCTGGACGCGGTGACCCGCCCGTACGACGAACGACCGGGAATGGGGCGGTACGCGGCACCCGCCCCGCCCGACTTCGGCGCCTACCGTACGTTCTGCGGCACCTGAGCCGTAACTGGCCGCGGTGGCGAGGTGTTGCTACGGTCCGCTGATGCGCAAGCCAGTCAGGGTCGTGATCGCCGGACTTCTCCTGGTCGGAGGCGGTGCCGTCGCCGTTCCGCAGCTCCAGCAGTGGCGGCAGGACCGGCTCGCCCGATGCGAGGAGCGCGGCACCCGGCTCCAGGGACTGCCGCTGCTGCGCGAATGGCCGCAGGCCCCGCGGCCGTCCGAGTTCTCCGCCGGCTGCGACATCGACCGGGTCGTCGCCTACGGGGGTCGGCAGTTCCAGAGCGCTCTGGAGCCCGGCGAGGTGGTCGCGTTCTACCGGGGCATGGTGGAGCGCGCCGGCTGGCAGGTCGTCACGCAGGTGCCACCGCCACGCGACGACACGGCCCTGCTCTGCGCCAGCGCCGACGTCGACGGCGACAAGACGTACCTCAATCTCACGGTCGTGGACCAGGGCATCTACGACGTGACGATCGCCGACTCGCACTTCTCCGGAGCCCAGTGCGCCTGACGGCGCCCGAGAGGACCGGCTCATGCGGTGTCGAGGTCCCGGCGCCGGGCGTGAACCTTCTCAGGCGGGAGCGAGGGCGGCGAGGGCGGCGTGCCGGCCGCAGCGCCACAACAGGCCGGCCTCGGCGAAGCCTGCCGTGCGGGCCGCCTCGGCGTGCCAGGAGACGCCGGCGGTGAACTCGGCCGGGGTCCGCTTGCCGAAGAGGTCCGCCCGGGCGCGCATCGGCTGCCGCAGCTCCGGCATCCGCGCCGCGTCGTCCCACCACTGGGCCCAGGCCAGCTCCGCGGCCGCCTCCCCGGCGCCGGGGTCCAGCGCGCGCATCAGCGTCGGGGCGCCGTCGTCGGGCATGAGGTCGGCGACGACGAGGAGGCCGCCGGGCGCCAGGCAGCGCAGCGCGTCGGCGTAGAGGGCGCGGGCCTCGCGGGGATTCAGGTAGTGCATGGTCATGACCACGGTGATCAGGTCGTGGGCGCCGCCGGCCCGGGTGGTCCACGCCGGCGAGGTGAGGTCGGCGTCGACCACGGCGACCCCGCGCGGCCCCGCGGCCCGGGCCAGGGCGAGCAGTACCGGGTCGAGGTCCAGCAGGGTGACGGCGGCCGACGGCCAGCGCCGCGCCATGCGGGCGGCGAGGACGCCCGGGCCGCCGCCGAGGTCGAGGACGCGGCGGGGGCCGTCCGGGCGCAGCGCCTGGGCGGCGTCGTGGATCGCCTGTTCCAGGGTGGCCAGTCCGGGCACGAAGCCGGCCATCACGTCGTCCCAGGTGTCGCGCGGGCGCTCCGCGCCGGGTGTGGCGCTCAGCGCGCCGGCGGTGGTGGCCATGGCGGGGGGTCTCCGGGTACGGCGGTGGCACGGACCCGCACATGATAACCATTGTCGGCCTCGGCGGTGTCCGACTCGCTCGGGTCACCACGAACGGTCCAGGCCGGTCAGGACCTCCAGCAGCCGGTCCACCTCCTCCGGGGTGTTGTAGACGTGCAGGCTCACCCGTACGGACGCGGTCTTCTCCCCCTCGTCGCCCTGGCAGTGACCGTCCGCGCGGACCAGGATCCCCTCGCTGGCCAGGATGAAGCCCAGGTCGTGGGAGCCGATGGCGTGGTGGCGGAAGGCGACGATGCCCTGGCGCTGCTGCACGGCCGAGCCGGCGGCGAGGCTCTGCCGGCAGCCGAGCACCTCGTAGCTGGGCATGGTCCGCAGGCCGTCGGTGAGCCGCGCGCCGAGCGCCGTGGTCCAGTGGGCGATGCGCCCCAGTCCGGCGGCGTCCAGCCAGTCCAGCGCGGCGGCCAGGCTGATGATGCCGGTGGTGTTCGGCGAGCCGCTCCAGCCGGCCGGCTCGTACGCCGGCCCCCGCGTGTTGCGGGCCCAGACGGCCCCGATGCCGGGCAGCGCCATCGCCTTGTGCCCGGAGAAGACGACGAAGTCCACGTCCAGCTCGGCGGTGGACAGCGGCAGGTGCCCGACCCCCTGGGCGGCGTCGAGGCAGATCGGGATCTCCGGACCGGCCGCCGCGCGCAGCCGGTGGACGTTCATGTCGTTGCCGTAGACGTGGTGCACGTGGGTGGCCGCGATGAACCGGGTGCGGTTGCTGACGAGCGCGGCGAGCCGCTCGACGTCGTAGTCGTGGGCCTCGTCGTACGGCATCGGCGTGACCCGGATCCGGGCACCCTGGCGGCGCAGCAGCTCCGCGGCCTCCAGCCACGGTTCGGCGTTGGCCGCGTGGTCGGCGAACGGCACGATGATCTCGTCGCCGTCGCGCAGCTGCGGGGCCAGCCAGTCGCGGGCGACGGCGCGCAGCCCGTCGCTGGTGCCGCCGACGAAGTGCACGCCGGAGCCGTGCGGCAGCGGGTCGTCCAGGAAGCGGCGCAGCCGGTCGCGGGCCTGCTCGATGCGCGCGGTGGTGCGGTTCGCCCACGGGTACGTGCCCCGGGCCGCGTTGGCGTTGCCGGTGGTCAGGTAGCTCAGGACGGCGTCCAAAACCGCCTGCGGCTTCTGCGCGGTGGCGGCGCTGTCCAGATAGGCCACCTCGGGGTTCGCCACGATCAGCGGGAACTGCGCGCGCAGCTCGCGCTGCCACCGCCGGAGCTGCTCGGGGAAGGCCATCTCAGTCCCGGACCAGCTCGCCGCCGGCGTCGCGCCACGCGATGATGCCGCCGGACAGCGACCGCGCCTCGGGATGGCCCATGCGGGTGAGCAGGGCCGCGTAGCGGGCGGACTTCTCACCCACCGGGCAGACCAGCAGGACCGGCTGGCGGCGGCCGAACGGCAGGCCGCCGCGCAGCAGCTCGGCGAAGAGCTCGTCGGCGATGTTGAGCGAGCCGTCGATGTGCAGCGCCTGGTAGGCGAAGGGACCGCGCAGGTCGATCACGAGGCCGCGCCGCTCGGCCACCCACGTCCGGGCCTCGTCGACGCCGATCGACGGGGCCTGGGCCACCTCGGCGTCGGTGAGCGTCCGGGTGGAGTGCCCGCGGGCGGGCCGGCGGAACAGCTCGGGGCGCCGCTCGCGCAGGTAGCTCAGGTAGCTCTCGACGCGGTCGCAGACGATGAACACCGCCGTGCGGCGCTCGGTGAGGTGTGCGTCGATCGCCCGCAGGTGCCGTACGGTCCCCTGGTACGCGCCGCCGCCGGTGGGCCCGGCGAGCGTGCCGCACCGGCGTACCAGGGTGAGCAGCCCGTCGATCGCGTCGTCGGCGGTGATGGTCTCGATGGCGTCGTAGACGCCCGGGTCGAAGAGACCGACCTCGTGCACCTCGTCGATGTTGCGGATGCCCGGGATGAAGTCGGACTTGTGCGCCACCAGCCCGATCACCCGCACGTCGGGGTTGTGCTGGCGCAGCGCCGCCGCCACGCCGGTCGAGGAGCCGGCCGTGCCCACACAGGCGACGAAGTAGTCCGGGGCGCGCCCGTCGAGGTCCTTGACGATCTCGGGCCCGGTGCCGTGCAGGTGGGCCTCGACGTTGAGCTCGTTGAAGTACTGGTCGGTGTGCAGGTGGCCGGTGCCGGACCCGGCGAGCGAGCGGTGCATGCGGGTCAGCGGGTCGTCGGTGTCGGTCGGGTCGAGGCATTCGGCCTGGCCCGGCAGCTCCTCGATGTCGGCGCCGAGCAGCAGGAGCAGATCCTTGATCTCCGGGACCTTCATCCGGTTGGTGATGCTGCGGAAGCCGAGGCCGTGCAGGCCGGCGATGAGCGCCAGGGCCTTGGCCGTGTTGCCGCTGGACAGCTCCACCACCTCGCCGCGCCCGGCGGCCCGGTCGATCAGCGGGCGCACCATGGTCCAGGCCGCGCGGTCCTTCACCGAGCCGAACGGGTTGAGCAGCTCCATCTTGGCGTACAGGTCGATGTGGCGCAGGCCGTGCACGGCCGGGTCGATCCGCACCAGCGGGGTGTTGCCGATCGCGTCGGTCATGGCGTCGTATCTCATGGTGCCTCCGCACGCGGGTGTAGGGGCCAGTACTGCTCGTCGAGACACCACCGCCACGCGCCGCCGTCGCGGTACATGGCCACCTTGCGGCCGATCGGCTGGCGCAGCGCGTGGGTGGCGCTGAAGTCCATGAAGTAGCCGGCCGTGTTGACGAAGGCGAGCAGGTCACCCGGGCGCGGCCGGGACGGCAGGGACACCCGGCGCCGGGTGACCAGGTCGGCCTCCAGGCACAGATTGCCGAACAGGTACACGTCCACCGGCCGGTCGGCGGCGCGGCTCCCGCGGTGCACCACCACCGGGTCCATGAGCACCCCGTGCTCCTCCAGGCTGACGTCGCGGGCGTTGAGGTCCAGCCGCACCACCGTGTCGCCGTCGTCGTCGCGGACCTCCAGGACCGTCGCGAGCACCATGCCGCACTGGTCGAGCAGCGCCCGGCCGGGCTCGACGTGCAGGTCGTACATGTTGTCCAGCAGCAGCTCGCCCAGCGGCCGGCCGTGGGAGGGCCCGGCGGCGCGCAGCAGCCGGTCGAGGTATGCCGCACCGGCGACCGGCCGGTG
This sequence comes from Couchioplanes azureus, assembly GCF_014648355.1. GTDB lineage: Bacteria > Actinomycetota > Actinomycetes > Mycobacteriales > Micromonosporaceae > Actinoplanes > Actinoplanes azureus. The sequence goes on along the minus strand of NZ_BMQY01000007.1, from coordinate 178,267 downwards.
CGCGGGATAGAGCCCCAGCGCGCCCCGGACGGTGCCGCCCTCGTTGCGCAGCCCGTAGCCGTGCCCGCGCCAGGTCAGCGGCGGCCGCCGGCCGAGCACCGCCCGGGTGAGCTCCGAGGTGTACCGCTCCCACTGCGCGGCGTCGGCGAGATAGTCCACGCCGAACCCGCCGCCGGCGTCCACCGACCAGGGACGCAGACCCCGCCGGCGGCACTCGTCCAGGGCGGCCAGGCAGCCCTCCAGCGCCACGACCTTCTCCGGCAGGCCGATGGTGTCCAGGTGGAAGGCGACGCCGACCAGGTCGAGCGCCTCCGGGTGCTTCTCGACGAGGTCGAGCACCTGGGCGAGGCCGGCGCTCGGCACGCCGAAGCGGCTGCGGCCGCTGGCCACGCCCGTGCCGGCGGAGGCGAAGCCCGACAACCGGGCCATGACCCGTACGCGCGGCAGGCCGCGACCGGTGACGAGCGCGGCCAGCTCGGCGAGCTCGGCGAGGGAGTCGGCGTTCACGGTCACCCCGGCCCGGGCGCACAGCCACAGGAACTCCCGGTTCTTCGGGCCAGTCGCCATGATGCGCTGCGGCGCGAAGCCGGCGCCGAGGGCGTGCTGCAGCTCGGCCAGCGACGCCACGTCGATGCCCGCGTCACCGGCGGCCAGTTCCCGGATCAGGGCGCTGGACTGATTCGCCTTGTGCGCGAAGAAGATCTGCCCGCCGAGGCGGTGCCCGGAATAGACGTCGCGAAAAGCGGCGACGTTGCCGGCGAGCCGTTCGGGGAGCACCACGCCGAGCGGGGACCCCAGCGCCTCGACCAGGCCCCCGAGCAGGACCGGCTCGTCGAGTACGGAACGCAGTATCGCGTCGATTCGCGGTGTGAGGTAAAGCGTCAAAGCGACTCCCAAGCCGAGTCGTGGCGCCGTCATCGCCGCTGGTCCGGATCCCCACGCTAACCGATTTGCCAGCGGTGCGGAATCCGCATATCCCTAAGGCTTTCGTCAATACTTCTGTCCATTATTCGGCACTGGTGGCGTGCAATTGCAGATTTCCGCGGCCGCGGCCGCGCTCAGCGCCGCCCGGCGGGCTGCCGATAGGACACGGGGAAGGGGGTCCGGAGGATGGCGCGGCTACTGGTGGTCGACAACGAGCCGGACATCTGTGCCCTGATCGCCCGGCACCTCGTCCGCGCCGGGCACGAGGTGCTCTACGCGCACGACGCGGCGACCGCCCTCGCCGAGGTGGCCCTGCACGGCCCGCCCGACGCCGCCGTGCTCGACGTCGACATGCCCGGCGTGGACGGCTTCGAGCTGCTCGAACGGCTGCGGGCGGCGTACCCGCGGCTTCCCGCGCTGTTCCTGACGGTGCTGTGGGGCGCCGAGGTGCAGACCAGGACCGCGGACTACGACGCCCGGTACGTCGCCAAGCCGTTCACTCCGGCCGCGCTCTGCGACGCCGTCGCCGACCTGCTCGCCCGCCCCGGGACACCGCCGTGACCGCGGCCACCTCCCTGCTGCGGACGGCCGGCTTCGCGTCGCTGTATCTGGTCGCCACCTGGCTGGGCCGGCAGACGATCATGGACGGCACCAACCTCAGCCTGGTGTGGCCCGCCGCCGGCGTCTCGGCGGTGTGGTTCCTGGTCCAGTACCGGTCCCGCTGGCGGGCCTGCGACGCGCTGGCCCTGGCGGCCGTGACGTTCGGGGTGAACACCGCGACCGGGGCGCCGCCGGTGCTGGCCCTGATGTACGTCGTCGCCAACCTGGCCCAGGCCGCGCTGTTCGCGTACCTGTTCCGCCGCTGGCTGCCGCATCTGTGGGGCGGCGGCGGGGACCAGCCGCTGGCCCGGCTCGCCGAGCTCTGGCGGCTCATCGGCTCGGCGTTCCTGGCCAGCGCGGCCGGGGCGCTGATCGGCCCCACCGCGGGCTGGGTCGTCAACGGCGCCTACTCGTGGCCCGCAACCGCGGTGTGGCAGACCCGCAACACGGTCAGCATCCTGCTGATCGGCGCGGTCGGCCTGCGCGTGGGGCACATGCTGCACCGGATGCGCGCCGAGCCCGCGACCGGGCTGCGGGCCCAGGTGCGCAACCGGCTCGCCACCCTCACCTGGCAGCGTGCCTGCGAGTACGTCGCCGTCGTGGTGGCGTCGTCGTTCACCTACTTCATCGCGTTCGGCGCCGACCACGGGCTCCCGCTGGCCTTCCCGCTGCTCACCATGACCGTCTGGGCGGCACTGCGGCTGCGCACCGGGTTCGTGGTCCTGCACGACCTGGTCTTCGGCTGCGTGGCCGTGCTCTACACCCTGCACGGCGACGGGCCGTTCGCGCACGTCGGCGACAACGCCGGGCGCGCCCTGATCGCCCAGGCGTTCGTCGGCATGGTGGCGGTCGTCGGCCTCTCCCTGGCCCTGAGCCGCGACGAACGCGCACGCCTGCTCGCCGACCTGCGCGCCTCCGAACGGGCCGCGGCGGACCAGGCCGCCACGCTCACCACGATCGTCGACGGCATGGCCGAGGGTCTCGCCGTCCTCGACGAGCAGGGCCGGCTGATCCTGCGCAACCCGGCCGGCGCCCGGCTGATGGGCGGCGTGGTGAGCACCACCGGCCACCTCGCCGACAGCGCGTTCTACGGCCTGTTCCACCCCGACGGCACCCCGATCGACGCCGCCGACCTGCCCTTCCGGCGATCGCTGCTGACCGGGGAACCGCACGGCATGGACATCGTCGTGCGCAACGCCCAGGTGCCCGACGGGCGCGTCCTGCACGTGACCGCCACCCGGCTGCCGCACCTCATCGACGGGCGCGCGTGCGCGCTGACCATCTTCAGCGACGTCACCGCCGAGCGCCGCCACCGCGACGAGCTGGCCTCCTTCGCCGGCGTCGTGGCCCACGACCTGCTCAACCCGCTCGCCACCGTCGAGGGATGGTCCGACGCGGTGCTGGTCGCCCTCGAGGACGCGCCCCGGCATCCCGCCGTCGACGACGCGGTCGACGGGCTGCAGCGGGTGCGGCGCGCCGGTGTCCGGATGCGCAACCTCATCAACGACCTGCTGGCGTACACGACCGCCCGGGACGCGGCGCTGGCACCGGCCGACGTCGCCCTGGGCCCGCTGGTGTCCGAGATCGTCGCCGCCCGCGCCGACCAGGCCGAGAGCACCGGCGGCCCGGTGCCGCGCTTCCACGTCGAGGAGCTGCCGTCGGTGTACGCGGACCCCGTGCTGATCCGCCAGGTGCTCGACAACCTGATCAGCAACGCCATCAAGTACGTCGCGCCGGGCGTCACCCCCGAACTGATGATCTCCGCGGCCGACGCGGGCGGCGACTACGTCGAGGTACGGGTGGTCGACAACGGCATCGGCATCCCCGCCGGGCAGCACGGCCGGGTGTTCGACAACTTCCACCGCGCCCACCGGACCTCGGGCTACGTCGGCACCGGGCTCGGCCTGGGCATCTGCCGCCGGATCGTGGAGCGGCACGGCGGCACGATCCTCGCCGAGCCCGGCCCGGGCGGGCGCGGCACGTGCATCCGGTTCACCGTGCCGGCGTCGGTGGTCGTACCCCGGCGGGCCGCGTCGCCGGGTTCGGGCCTGCGCTGACCGCCCGGTACGCAGGCACGGCGGAACCGCCCGGGCGGGCCGCTCCGATCACCTAGGCTGATCGGGTGACGTGGCTGGACGTGATCGGCTGGACCGGTTCGGCGCTGCTGGTGTGGTCGCTGCTGCAGACCAGGCTGCTGCGCCTGCGGGCGCTGAACCTCGTCGGCTGCCTGGTGCTCATCGGCTTCAACGCGGCCGTCGGGGTGTGGCCGATGGTCGGGCTCAACGTGGTGCTCGCCGTCATCAACGTGTGGTACCTGACCCGGATGATGAGGAGCCGGCACGACGAGCGGGCGTACCGGGTGGCGGAGGTCCGCCCCGGCGACGAGGTCCTGGCGCACGTGCTGGCCCTGCACCACGACGACATCGTCACCTTCAACCCCGGCTTCCGGGCGGTCGGCGAGGACGACGACCGGTGCGCGTTCCTGGTGCTGAACGCCGACGAGATCGTCGGCGTGGTGCTGTTCCGCGTGGCCGGCGACCGGGCGCAGGTGGAGCTGGACTACGTCACCCAGCGGTACCGCGACTTCACGCCCGGGGAGTTCGTCTACCGCCGCAGCGACCTGTTCACCCGGCGGGGCTGCCGGACCGTGGTCAGCCCGCCGGGGATGGTCTCGCCGTACTACGACCGGCTGGGCTTCCGCCGCGACGGCGACTCGTACGTGCTCGATCTCGCCTAGGCGCCGCCGTACCCCGCCCGCGGTCGGCCCTTTGGCCGCCGTCGCCGACGGGTCTACTCTGAGCGGGAGGTCCGAAGGAGGCGTGTGGCATGTCCTCATGGCCTGACCCGGGATCGGCAGAGCCGGTCGAGCACGTGTTCTCCGCGAGTCCAGCGACGTTGCGCGACATCCGGTCCTATGTGACCCGGCTCGGGCAAGCGGCCGGCGTCACGGACGGGGATCTGGAGCGGATCGTGCTGGTCGCCAACGAGGTGGCGACCAACGCCGTCGAGCACAGCGGCGCGGATGCGGTCACCGTGCGCTGGGAGCCCACCGGGCACGGCGTGTGGATCACCGTGGTGGACGACGGCGTGTTCGCGCTCGGCGTGAGCGCCACCGGCCACCGCGGGGTCGGGTTGAGGCTCGTGCTGGGACTGGCCGACGAGGTCACCGTACGGGCGGGGCGCCGGGGCGAGCACGGCACCACGGTCCGGCTGCACATGCCGGTGCACTCCGCGCAGGTCCCCGGACGGCCCCGGCTCCTCGTGGTGGACGGCGACCGGTTCGCCGGACGGTCGTTGTCCCTGTTCCTGCAGGCGGAGGGATACCCGACCACCCTGGCAGCGTCCGCGCAGGCCGGGCGCGCCGCGCCGGGCGGCCCGCCCCGGCTGGCGATCGTGGACCTGACGAGCTCGCAGGGCGCGACGACGGCGCTCTGCGAGGAGCTCACCCGCTCGCGGATCCCGGTGCTGGCGCTGTCGAGCCTCCCGCCGCCCGCGACGCTGCCCGCGGACCGGTTCCTGCGCAAGCCGGTGCACCCGCTGGAGGTGCTCGCGGCGGTCCGGCAGCTGATCGAACCGGTCGATGCGGCGGCGGGAACCGCGGCCCATGCCTAGCCGGCGGCTGTCGAGCGGCCGGTCGCAGCTGGACGCGATCCTCGGCGGGGGCCTCATCGACCCGTCCATCGCCGTCATCGCGGGCCTGCCGGGCACGGGCAAGACCGTGCTGGCGCAGCAGTACGCCTTCGCGAACGGGACCGAGGAGCGCCCGGCGATCTACCTGAGCACGCTCGCCGAACCGCTCAGCAAGATCCTCTACTTCGCCGAGGGACTGTCGTTCTTCGAGCCCGCCCGCGTCGGCCGCGCCGTGCTCTTCGACGACCTCGGCGGCCGGATCGACGGCGCGGGGCTCACGGGCACGCTCGACCGGATCAGCGACCTGACCGCGCGGCGGGTGTGCTCGGTGCTGATCATCGACAGCTTCCGGGCGCTGCGCTACCAGGCGGTGGGCACCCGCGAGGTCGAGGGCTTCGTGCACCAGCTGGCCGGCCGGCTGTCCGCGACCGGCACGATGGCGCTGTGGCTCGGCGAGTACGACCGCGACGAGCTGGCGGTCTGCCCCGAGTTCGCGGTCGCCGACGCCGCCGTCCTGCTGAGCATCCAGGACGACGGCCAGCGCGACAGCCGCGCCCTGCGGGTGCTCAAGCTGCGCGGCAGCGACTATCTCTCCGGCGCTCACGCATACCGCGTCGGCGCCGACGGCCTGCAGGTGTTCCCCCGGCTCAGCGCCGTCGGCACCGCGCGGTACGAGCTGGGCGACCGGCGGGCGACCTCGGGCATCGGCGCCCTGGACACCCTGCTCGCCGACGGGTACTGGCCCGGGTCGGGCACCCTGGTGATCGGCCCGTGCGGGTCCGGCAAGACCGTGATCGGCCTGCAGTTCGCCTTCGGCGGGGCGCGCCTCGGCGAGCCCACGGTGTTCGCCTCGTTGCAGGAGAACCGGGTGCAGCTCGAGCGGATGATCCGCGGGTTCGGGTGGAACGCCGACGAACCCGGGGTCCTGCTGCGCTGCGAGTCACCGAACGACATCTACATCGACCAGTGGTTCTACGAGCTGTTCGACACCATCAGGTCGCGGCAGGCGCGCCGGCTGGTCATCGACAGCCTCGGCGACCTGGCGGCGGCCTGTCCCGACGACAAGCGGTTCCGCGAGTTCATCTACTCGATGCTCGACCGCTGCTCCCGCGAGGGGATCAGCGTGCTGCTGACCTTCGAGACGCCCGAGCTGTACGGCCAGACCGCGCTGTCCGAGCTGGGCGTGTCACACCTGTCCGACAACGTGATCCTCCTGCAGTACGTACGCCGGCGCGGCACGGCGGCGCGGGCGCTGACCGTGCTGAAGACGCGGGCCAGCAGACACCTCCCGCAGGCGCACGAGTTCGAGATCAACCACGACGGCATCGCCGTCGGGCAGCCGCTCGACCCCTTCTGAGCGGCGGTCTTTCCACCCTGTGCCGAACGGTTGCTGTCGGGTCCGCCTCGCCACTGCGGCGCGGAACACCGCAGCGAACCGGCAGGCCCGCCTAGGCGGTCTCGGGCGCCGGAGCGGGTGGGGCCGGATCGGGTGCGGCGGGCGGGTCGTCCGGGTCGCTGAGCTGCTCGCGCAGGTAGTTCCAGAGCACCGCGAGCAGGGCGGCGACCGGCACGGCCAGCAGGCTGCCGACGATGCCCGCCAGGCTGCCGCCGAGCGTCACCGCCAGCAGCACCACCGCCGCGTGCAGGCCGAGCCCGCGGCTCTGCACGATCGGCTGGAAGACGTTGCCCTCCAGTTGCTGGACCACCACGATGATCGCCAGCACGATCAGCGCGTCCGTCCAGCCGTTGGAGACCAGCGCGATCAGCACGGCGACGAAGCCCGCGAACAGCGCGCCGACGATCGGCACGAACGCCGAGACGAAGGTCAGCACCGCCAGGGGCAGCACCAGCGGCACCCCGACGATCCACAGCCCCAGTCCGATGAAGACGGCGTCCAGCAGGCCGACGAACGCCTGCGAGCGGACGAACGCGCCGAGGGTGTCCCAGCCGCGGGAGGCCACCGTGGGCACGTCGGTGGCGAGCCGGCCGGGCAGCTGCCGGGTGAGCCAGGGCAGGAAGCGGGGGCCGTCCTTGAGGAAGAAGAACATCAGGAACAGCGCCAGGACCGTGGTGACCAGGCCGTTGACGACGGTGCCGACCCCGGTCACGGTGGCCGAGACGATGCTGCCGACGCTGCCCTGGATGCGCGCCACCGCGGCGTCCAGCGCGGAGGTCACCTGGTCGTCGCCGATCCGCAGCGGCGGCCCGGCCGCCCACTCGCGCAGCTGCTGGATGCCGTCGACGACCCCCTCGGCCAGCTCGCCGGACTGCGCCGCCACCGGCACCGCGATGAGCACCACGATGCCGGCGCCGACCAGCAGGAAGAGCACGGTGATCAGCGACGCGGCCAGGGCCGGGGGCCAGCCGTGCCGGCGCAGGAAGCGGGCCGGGGGCCAGGTCAGGGTGGTCAGCAGCAACGCCACCACCAGGGGCCAGATGACCGACCACATCCTTCCGAGCAGCCACAGCACGACCGCCGTCATGAGCAGGACGAGCAGCATCTGCGCCGAGATGCGCGCCGACGTGCGCAGGGCGGACCGGGTCTTCGCGGAACTCAGCGCGGAGGGCATGTGATCATGCTAGGCGAGGACGGTGCGCCCCGCTGGTCGCTCAGCGGCCGGCCGCGTGGTGCCAGGCGACCTGCTGATCGCTGAGCTGGCCGGGGTAGACCACCACCTCGTCGAGGGTGCCGACGAAGTAGTCGTTGGCGGGACGGTTTGGCCGGCCCCACAGCTGCGCGCCACCCCATCGCCAGTATCCGGTGAACGCCGGTCCGGTGGTCACCGCGGAGTCCATGGCGACGCGGACGCCGTCCACGTACAACTTCAGCCCGGCCGGGCCCACGCTGGCGGCGGCGTGGTGCCACTGGGTGTCGTCGTAGGCGGCGGGGCTGCGGACGTTGCCGGCGCCGACGCCGAAGCTGAGCCGCCCGCCGGAGTCGAGGTAGAGCATCCGGTCGTTGGAGCTCGCGTTCGGCGAGGTCGGGTTGGAGCTGAATCCGACGAGCTGTCCCCCGGCGCCGGCGCCCGCGCGGAACCACACCTCGACCGTGCAGTTCCCCGCGTCGGCGAACGCCGTGTTGTTGTAGGCGCTGAGCCAGCCGCCGAAGGCGAGGGCGGAACCGGCGGCCTGCCCGCGCAGGGCACCGGGGACGGCGCCGGTCATGCCGGGTCCGGTCTGCACGTCCCGGTTCTTGTACAGCCGGCTGATCTGGACCGCGCTGAGCGCCCGCGGGTAGACGCGCACCTCGTCGACGGCGCCGCGCCAGAGACCCAGGGGGCCGCCGTTGTTCAGCTGACGGCCGAAGCTCAGCCCGCCGGTGGCCTTCCATGAGGCCGGCAGCGTCTGCTCGTCCTCCTTCACCGTGTTGATGTAGAGCTGGCCGCTGGTCGGGGTGCGGACCACGGCCACGTGCGTCCACTGGCCCGTCTGCGGCACGGAGGTGCTCTCCAGCCGCGCGCTGGGAGCGTCGGCGACGTCGTCGGCGGCGAACCGCACCCGCCAGGTCCGCGCGCCGGCGTTGGCCTGGATGGCGAAGGCGCTCTGCAGGCTGCCCTCCGCGGCGACCGCGTTGCGGTCGATCGAGGTGTCGGTCAGGTAGAGCCAGGCGGCGACGGTGTAGGTCTGGTCGGTGTCGATCGGCACGCCGGACGTCAGCGCGTAGTCGCCGATCCCGTCGAGTTGCAGCGCGTTGCCGGCGTGGCCGGGCCCGAACGTCGCGTCGCCGGCCAGGGCCGCCGTCCGACCGGCCACGTCGGCCGCGGTGGTGGCGCCGGGCGCCTCGTTCATGCCCCAGTGCCCGGTGGCGGCGTCCTCGTACAGGCCCTTGATGTCGGCAGGGGTCACCACCCGGTTGTAGGTGCGGACCTCGTCGACGGCGCCCTTCCAGTGGTTGGACCAGGCGCCGTTGGCCTTGACCCGGCCGACGGTGAGCGGCCCGGTGGCGTTCACGGTGGCGGTGTACGCGACGGTGGCCTCCGCCTTGCCGTTGACGTACAGGTGGACCTTGCCGGCGGCGGCGTCGCGGACCGTGGCCAGGTGGACCCAGGTGTGCAGCGCGACCGGGGTGGTGGAGTTGACCCGGACGCCGGTGGGGTTGTCGGTGTCGGCGACGTAGCGCACGGACCAGCAGCCGCAGGCGCCGGTGCCGCTGACGAAGGCGTGGATGCCGAAGACGCTCTGCCGGTCGCCCTCCTGGCCGAGGGCGTACCGGTTCTGCCCGGCGTCGGTCAGGTAGACCCAGGCCATGGCGGTGTAGCTGCCCGTGGTGGTGAGCGCCGGGCCGGCGGACTCGACGTAGTCGCCGGCCCCGTCCAGGGCGACCGCCGCGGTGCCCATCCGGCCGGGCTTCTGCCACGAGCCACCGTGCAGCGTGCCCTGGTTCACCACACCGGAACCGTCGGTGGCGACGCTGCCGGAGCCCTCCTCGAACGACCACACGGTGCTCGGGCCGTTGGTGGCGCCGGTGTTCGTGCCGGTCCGGGCGTTGCCGGAGCTGTCCGCCACGGTGCCGTAGACGTTGGCGTTCACCGCCTCCTCCTGCCGGTGGAACAGCGCCGGCGCGTCGCCGGTGACCGACTGCGTGAAGCTGGGGAAGGCGGCGGCCGCCGCGAAGGTGCTGCCGCCGGCGAGGGTGGTGGCGGTGAACGCGGCGTGGGTCGTGCCGACCAGGGTCAGCGGGACGAGCAACAGGGCGGCCACGAGCGGCACACGGCAGGCGCGGAGCAGGCGCCGGGCCCGCAGGCGGGTATCGCCCACGTTCGCACCCTCCCTCCACGAGCCGGAACCGACCTGTCGAGGATTCCGCCCCCACCTCAGCCCCGGCTCAAGCAGGATTCTGGAGAAGCGCAGCACCCGCGCTTGCTATGCAACGAGTTGCATAGCAGAATGCCCGTGTGGCGCTGGAGCACGCGATCCTGGTCTCCCTGCTGGAGCAGCCCGGGTCCGGATACGAGCTGGCCCGGCGCTTCGAGCGGTCCATCGGCCGGTTCTGGACCGCGACGCACCAGCAGATCTACCGCGTCCTGCGGCGGATGGAGGCCGACGGCTGGATCACCGCGGAGGAGGTCGACCAGGGCGGGCGCCCCGACAAGCGGTCCTACTCCGTGGTCGGTGCGGGCCGTAACGTGCTCGCCGCCTGGCTGCGCGACCCGGTGCAGCCGGAGGCGGTCCGCCACGAACTGGCCGTGAAGATCCGCGGTGCCGCGTTCACCGACGCCGCCGGGCGCACCGCGCTCGTCGCCGAGGTCGAGCGCTACCGCGCCACCCACGAGGCGACCCTCGCCCGCTACCTGGCCGGCGAGGTCCGCGACTTCCCCGCTTCCGCGGCGCTCGACGACCAGCACCGCCTGCAACACGTCGTGCTGCGCGGCGGCATCGCGTACGAGCGGATGGTCCTCGCCTGGCTCGACGACGTTCTCGACACGCTGCGCGGCCTCGGCCGCCCATGAGGAAGGTGCCGACATGGCCGATCCACTGCTGCTCAACCCGCACACCTACGACCCGGCGCACCTCGACGCCGAGTCGCGCCGGCTGCTGCGCGCCACCGTCGACTTCTTCGAGAGCCGCGGCAAGAAGGCGCTGATCGACTCGTACATCGACCGCGAGTGGTACGCCGACTTCCTGGAGTTCGCCGCCAAGGAAGGCCTCTTCGCCACGTTCCTCACCCCGGCGGCCGACGGCGGCGGCGACGCCGACAAGCGCTGGGACACCGCCCGCAACGCGGCCCTCAGCGAGATCCTCGGGTTCTACGGCCTCGGCTACTGGTACGTCTGGCAGGTCACCGTCCTCGGCCTCGGCCCGGTCTGGCAGAGCGCCAACGCCGAGGCCCGCGCGCACGCGGCACGGCTGCTCGACGACGGGCACGTCATGGCGTTCGGGCTCTCCGAGCGCACCCACGGCGCCGACATCTACGCCACCGACATGATCCTCACCCCGGACGGCGAGGGCGGCTTCCGGGCCACCGGCCCCAAGTACTACATCGGTAACGGCAACGTCGCCGGGCTCGTGTCGGTCTTCGGCCGGCGCGCCGACGTCGAGGGCCCCGACGGCTACGTCTTCTTCGCCGCCGACAGCCGCCACGACAACTACCACCTGGTCAAGAACGTCGTGAACGCGCAGATGTACGTGAGCGAGTTCCGTCTGGAGGACTACCCGGTCCGCCCGCAGGACGTGCTGCACACCGGGCAGGCCGCGTTCGACGCCGCGCTGAACACCGTCAACGTCGGCAAGTTCAACCTCTGCACGGCCGCCGTCGGCATCTGCGAGCACGCCATGTACGAGGCCGTCACCCATGCCCATCGCCGGGTGCTCTACGGCAAGCCGGTCACGAACTTCCTGCACGTGCGCCGCGAGCTGATGGACGCGTACGCCCGCCTCGTGGCGATGAAGCTGTTCAGCGACCGGGCGGTCGACTACTTCCGGTCCGCCACGCCCGACGACCGCCGGTACCTGCTCTTCAACCCGATGACCAAGATGAAGGTCACCACCGAGGGCGAGAAGGTCATCGACCTGCTCTGGGACGTCATCGCGGCCAAGGGCTTCGAGGCCGACACCTACTTCGACAAGGCCGCCAAGGACATCCGGGGCCTGCCCAAGCTCGAGGGCACCGTGCACGTCAACCTGGCGCTGATCCTCAAGTTCATGCCGAACTACCTGTTCCGGCCGGCCGAGTTCGCGCCCGTGCCGACCCGCCACGACGCGGCCGACGACGAGTTCCTCTTCCGGCAGGGACCGGCCCGGGGCCTGGGCAAGATCCAGTTCCACGACTGGCGGGCCGCCTACGACAAATACGCGCAGCTGCCCAACGTCGCCGTCTTCCGTGAGCAGGCCGACGGATTCTGCGCCCTGCTGGCCACCCACGCCCCCGACGAGGCCCAACAGCGCGACCTGGACTTCCTGCTCGCGCTGGGCCAGCTCTTCGCGCTGATCGTCTACGGCCAGCTGATCTGCGAGCAGGCCGAGGCGACCGGGCTCGACGCCGAGGTCCTCGACGAGATCTTCGCGATCCTCGTCCGCGACTTCTCCGCGTACGCGACGGAGCTGCACAGCAAGGCGGCCACCACCGCGGAGCAGGCCGACTGGGCCCTGGCCCACGTGCGCCGCCCGGTCACCGACGCCCGGCGCGACGCCGCGGTGTGGGAGCGGGTCGTGGCACTCTGCGGGGCGTACGAGATGCAGCCGTAGGACGGCGGACGGCGGCGGTCACGGCTTGACCGCGACCGCCGCCAGCATCATCGACTCGGCCGGGTCGCCCGGCCACTCGTCGCCGAGCTCCGGGCGCCACTCGGGCCCGTGGACGAGGCCCGGCTCGACCGGCTCCCAGCCCTCCAGCAGCGCGCGCAGCCGCTGCGGGTCCCGCAGCACCATCGGCGTGCCCGTACGGTTGTAGAGGTCCGAGATCCGCTCGACCTCCTCGGGCCGCGGCCCGGCGGTGGCATGGGTCACCGCCAGCAGGCTGCCGGGCACGACCGCGTCGCGGTAGCGGCGCATCGCCGCGGTCAGCTCCGCGCTGTCCGGCACGAAGTGCAGCACGGCGACCATCAGGACGCAGACGGGCCGGGCGAGGTCGATCATCCCGTGCACCAGCGGATCGGCGAAGATCGCCTCCGGGTCCTGCAGGTCGCCCTGGACCATGACGGTGGCCCGGTCGTCGCCGATGATCGCCCGGGCGTGCAGGACCGCGGTGGGATCCAGGTCCACGTACGCGACCCGGCCGTCCGGCACCAGCTCGCGCAGCACCTCGTGGACGTTGCCCTCGGTCGGGATCCCGGAACCCAGGTCGAGGAACTGCCGGACGCCCCGGGACACCGCGAAGCGCACGGCGCGGTGCAGGAAGGCCCGGTTGGCCCGCATCACCCGGGGCAGTGCGGGCATGATCTGCACGGCCCGCTCCGCGACCGCCCGGTCCGCGGCGAAGTGGTGGGTGCCGCCGAGGAAGGCGTCGTAGATGCGGGCCGCGCTGGGCCGGTTCGGATCGATCCCGACCGGGTACGCGTCGTTGGCCATGGTGCCCCTTCCGGCGGTTTCGGCGAACCGGGAGCACCGGGGGTGTCCCTGACTCTACGTTGAGAAGGACGGGCCCCGCAGACGGCGGCCGGACGGCGACGCACGTTCCGGCGGGAGCACCGGGATCGAGGGATGGTGCGGACGCTCGGATCGCTGACCGGCCAGCTGGTGGACGAGGCACCCGACGCGGTGATCGTCAGCCGCCAGGACGGGACGATCGTGCTGGCGAACCGGCGCGCCCACGAGATGTTCGGCTATCCCGCGGAGACCATGCTCGGCGAGCCCGTCGACGCGCTCGTGCCCGACGAGGTGCGCCCGGGACATCCGGCGCAGCGCGCGGAGTATCTCGCCAGCGCCCATCCCCCGCTGCGGCGGCTGCCGCTGCGCGGGCGGCGCCGCGACGGCCAGGTCTTCCCGGTCGAGGTGTCGCTCGCCGCGGTCACGGCGCCGGACGGCGAGACGTTCGTGACCTCGGTGCTGCGCGACGACACGGCCCGCCGCGAGGCCGAGCAGGCCCGGACGCTGCTCGCCTCGATCGTGCAGTCGTCGCACGACTCCATCGTCACCACGGACCTCGACGGCGTGGTGCTGAGCTGGAATCCCGGCGCCGAGCTGCTCTACGGCCACCCGGCCGACAAGATGGTCGGCCAGCCGATCGACCGGATCATCCCGGAGGACCGGCGCCACGACGAGGCGGAGATCCGCGCCCTGGTCCGCATAGGCGGCCGGATGGACCGCTACCGCACCTCGCGCCTGCACGCCGACGGCACCACGATCACCGTGTCCGTCCTGGTCTCGCCGCTGCGCGACGGCACCGGCACGATCGTCGGCATGACGAACACCGCCCGCGACATCAGCGAGCGGGAGCACGCCGAGGCCCGGGTGCAGGCGGTCCTCGACGCCGCCCCGGACGCGCTGCTCGGCGTGGACGACGCCGGCAACGTCGTGCTGGTCAACGCCGAGGCGGAACGGCTGTTCGGCCATCCGCGCTACGACCTGACCACGATGGCCGTCCGCCGCCTGCTGCCCGACGGGCTGCCCCCGGCCGCCACCATGCTGCGCGTCGGCGGCGACTCGACGCCGCTGGACACCGAACGGATCGGCGACCCCGGACCCGGGCAACCGGCGCCGCGCTGGGCGACCCGGACCGCACACCGCAGCGACGGCGCCCGGCTCCCGGTCGAGATCTCGTGCAGCGCGCTGGACACCGGCGAGGGGATCATCGTGGTGGCCGCGGTCCGCGACATCACCGACCGCCTCGCCGCCGAGGCCGAGCAGCAGGCGCTGCGCGAGGAGGCCGAACAGCGCAGGATCGAGGCCCGGCTGCAGCGCGTCGAGCGGCTGGAGAGCCTCGGCCAGCTCGCCGGAGGCGTCGCCCACGACTTCAACAACCTGCTCGCCGTCATCCTCAACTACGCCTCCTTCATCGTCGAGGACGCCGCGGGCACGCCGATGGCCGGCGACGCCGAGCAGATCGCGCGGGCCGCGCGGCGCGGCAGCGACCTCACCCACCAGCTGCTCGCCTTCGCCCGCCGGGAGGTGATCCGGCCACGGCCGCTCGACCTCAGCACGGTCGTCACCGACGTGACGCAGATGCTGGGGCGCTCGCTCGGCGAGCACATCGCCCTGACGGCGACGACGGCGCCGCTTCCACCGGTCATGGCCGACCCCGGTCAGCTGGAACAGGTCCTGGTGAACCTGGCCGTCAACGCCCGCGACGCCATGCCGTCGGGCGGGCACCTCACCATCGACACCGCCGTGATCGACGCCGACCAGGACCATCCCGCCGTGCTCGCGGGCCTCCCGCCCGGGCCCTACGTGCGGACCCGGGTCTCCGACACCGGCACCGGCATGCCCCGCGACGTCATCGCCAAGGCCTTCGACCCGTTCTTCACCACCAAGCCCAGCGGGCAGGGAACCGGCCTGGGCCTGGCCACCGTGTACGGCATCATCACCCAGGCCGGCGGCACCGTGCAGATCTACTCGGAGCCGGGCTTCGGCACCACCATCACCATCCTGCTGCCGGTCACCGACGCGGCCGTACCGGAGAACCGGCCCGCGCCGGCGCCGGCCGACCTGAGCGGGCACGGCGTCACCGTCCTGGTGGTGGAGGACGAGACCGCGCTGCGCGACGTCACCGAGCGCATCCTGCACCGCGCCGGCTACACCGTGCTGACCGCCGCCGACGGCCGCGAGGCGCTGCAGATCTGCGCGGCCCACGACGGCCCGATCGACGTGCTGCTCACCGACGTCATCATGCCGGGCATGCTCGGCAAGGACATCGCCGAGGCGGTCACGGCGGCCCGGCCCGGCACCCGGGTGGTGTTCATGTCGGGGTACGCGCAGCCCGTGCTCACCACCCACGGCACCCTGGCCGCGGACGTCCACCTGCTGGAGAAGCCGTTCACCGGCGCCGAGCTCACCCAGGCCCTGCACGCAGACCTGCACGGCGCGCACGGCCGCGGCTGAGACCGGGCGGGAAATCGCCCGGAACCTCAGATACGGCCCCGAACGGCCGATGGGCAACACGGGACGACTGGCGTCCCGGTCACCGAGGAGAGGCGAACCGTGTCCGTCGACGCCCACCTGCTCGCCGCGGTGCCGCACGGCATCTGGGTGATGTCGGCGTCCGGTGAGGTCGTGTACGCGAACCCGCGGGCCCAGCAGTGCGGCGCCGGGCAGTCCTGGCTGTCGGCCGTGCACCCGCAGGACGCGGAGGCGGTCCGGCGCGAGGTGGCCGCGGCGCAGTCGCGCCTGGAACCGTACGAGCTCACCTGCCGGCTCCGGGTGAGCGACGGCAGCTTCCGCCGGCACGCGGTGCACCTGGCGCCCGCCGGCGACGACCGGCCCGTCCGGTGGATCGCGACGGCGACCGACATCAGCGACCGCGACGAGACGCACGCGCTGCTGGAGACGCTGGTCGCCGAGCGCGCGCAGGCCGAGGCGTTCCGCTCGGTGATCATGGAAGACCTGGCGGAGGGCCTGTTCACGGTCGACGGCGACGGCAACATCACGTCGATGAACCGGGCCGCGCGGGAGATGCTGGGCTGGGAGGAGAAGGAGCTTCTCGGCCTGTCGGCGCACGCCGCCGTGCACGCCCCGGCCCGTTCCGGCACCGCGCGGCCGGACCGCGAGTGCGAGCTGCGGCGCATCGGCATGTCCGGCCTGTCGGTGCAGATGGTCGAGGAGACCTTCACCCGCCGGGACGGCTCGACGTTCGAGGTGGTCTGCTCGATCGCGCCGCTGAGCCGCGGCGACGGCAGCTCCGGAGCCGTGATCACCTTCCGCGACGTGACGGAGGCCCGGCGCGCGGAGCTCGAGGCGCGCCACGACCAGAAGCTGGAGTCCCTGGGACGGCTCTCCGCCGGCCTGGCGCACGAGATCAACACCCCGATCCAGTTCGTCGGGGACAACACCCGGTTCCTCGCCGACGCCTACCGCGACATGCTGGAGCTGCTGCTGGTGTACCGGGCCTGCATGGAGCCCAAGCTGGGCGAGGTGCAGTGGAGCGAGCGCACCCGGCGGGCGCAGGAGGCCGAGGACAAGGCGGACATCGAATACCTCGCCGCCGAGATCCCCACCGCGGTCAGCCAGAGCCTCGAGGGCGTCGAGCGGGTGGCGTCGCTGGTACGGGCGATGAAGTCGTTCAGCTACAAGGACTCCACCGAGAAGTCGTACGCCGACCTGAACGAGGCGATCCGCACCACCCTGACGGTCGCCCGCAACGAGGTGAAGTACGTCGCCGACGTACGGCTGGAGCTCGGCGACCTGCCCGACGTGCTGTGCCACCGCGGCGACCTCAACCAGGTGTTCCTCAACCTGCTGGTCAACGCCGCCGACGCCCTGCGGGACAAGGACGGCCGGGGCGAGATCCGGATCCGCTCCGCCGTGCAGGGCTCCACGGTGGTGATCGGGTTCGCGGACAACGGCCCGGGCATCCCGGAGGAGATCCAGCAGTCCATCTTCGAGCCGTTCTTCACCACCAAGGAGGTCGGCAAGGGCACCGGCCAGGGACTCGCGCTGGCCCGGGCGGTGCTGGAGCAGCACAACGGATCGATCGAGGTCCACTCCACGGTCGGCACGGGCACCGAGTTCGTCCTGCGCCTGCCGATCGACGGCGAGCCGGGCACCGCCGCATGAGCAAGCCGCGTGCCCTGTTCGTCGACGACGAGCCGCGCATCCTGGACGGGCTGCGCCGCTCGCTGCGCGGCAAGCGCGGCGAGTGGGACATGGACTTCGTGTCCGAGGGCGCCGAGGCCCTCAAGCTGATGGCGGATGCCCACTACGACGTGGTGGTGTCCGACATGCGGATGCCCGGCATGGACGGCGCCGAACTGCTCACCCAGGTCAGCCAGCGGCATCCCGAGGTCGCCCGGGTGGTGCTGTCCGGGCACATCGAGCCCGAGGCGACGGTGCAGGTGGCCGTCGCCGGCCACCGCTTCCTCACCAAGCCGTCCGACGCCGAGACCCTGACCGGAGTGATCGACCAGCTGCTGGTGCACACCTCCGCGCACCATCAGGAGCAGGCCCGGCGCATCGCCGGCGCGGTGCGCGCCATTCCCACCCTGCCCGAGCACGCCGACCGGATCGTGGCGCTGCTGGCGCCCGACGCCAGCCTCTCGGACGCGGTGTGGACCGCGATGCACGACGTGGGGCTGACCGCCAAGCTGCTGCAGCTGTCGAACTCCCGGTTCTTCGGTGCCCAGCCCCGCAACTCCTCGGTCGAGTCGATCGTCAACGCGATGGGCGTACCGATGGTGCAGGCCGTGGCCGGCGCCGGGCACGCGCTGCGCCCCGCCTCCGAGTGGAGCCCGGCCGTCGAGGCGCACCTGCGGGCGGTCTGGCGGCACACGGTCGCGACGGCCTGCCTGGTCGATCTCGTGGCGTCGCCGGCGAACCGCCCGCACGCCCAGGCCGCGGCCCTGCTGCAGGACGTCGGACGGCTGGTCTGCCTGGCCGGGGTGCCGGACGGCGCGGAATGCGCCGTCGACCTCGCCGCCCAGACCCGCGACGGCGTCCCCTTCCGGGACGTCGGCGTCGAGCTGCTGCACCTGTGGGGCCTGCCGGCGCCGATCGTCAGCGCCGTCGCCCAGCGGGACACCCCGCAGTCGCCCGACCCGTCGGGGCTCGGGGTCACGGCCGCCGTACGGACCGCGCACCTGCTCATCCAGCGTACGGATTCGGCCTGCCCGGACGGCGGCACGCACGAGGGCGAGCTGGCGCAGCTGCTGGCGCACCCGCAGCTGCGGGCGAAGGACGTCGACTGGGCCCGGGCGGCCGAGCAAGCATCGAAGCAGGCCGCGTCCTGGGACCGGCCGTCAGAGCGGTGATCCGGCGGTCCGGAACCGGGCGGAGGGGGAACTCATGGCGCGCATCCTGGTGGTCGACGACGACCCGGCGATCCGGCAGCTGCTGACCGACGTCCTGGAGCTGGACGGCTACGAGGTGGACACCGCCGTGGACGGGCCCGCCGGGGTCCGTGCGGTGGAGGCGGCCGCCCCGGACTTCGTGATCCTCGACGTGATGATGCCGGGCATGGACGGCTTCGGCGTGCTGCGCGCGGTCCGCGAGCTCCCCGGGGAGCCGGTGCCGATCCTCATGCTCACCGCGGCCGCCGAGCCGGACACCAACAGCCGGGCGTGGGCCGGCGGCGTGGACTACTACCTGGCCAAACCGTTCACCGCGGACGCCGTCCTGGACCTGATCGACGGGGTGCTGAGCAACCGGATCGACCTCGCCGGAGGGTGACCGGGGGTTCTGCCTCAAGTCTGCCTCAAGACGGCGTCCGCACTGCCGATAGTGCCCCCACGAGAGAACACCGGCATTCGCGGCCGGAGGGATCTTACGGACTCGCTCAACTACTCTGAGTGAATGGAAGGTGGCAGGACGTGAAGAACCCCTACCGCAGGAGCCTGGGGGCCGCGGCCGTGACGGCTCTCGTGGTCGCCGGGCTCCCGGCTCCCGCGAGTGCGCACCCCACCCCGGTGGCATGGCGCGACGTCGTCGTGACCGGTACGGATGCCGACGGGGCCGCCGAGGCGGTGCGCGCGGCGGGCGGACGGGTCGTGACCCTGCTGCCCGTGGTCCGCGGCGTCGCGGCGCAACTGCCCACGGGCAGTCACCTCGATCCCCGCTGGCTCGTCGCGCCGCAGCGCGAGATCAAGGTCGCCGCCGCGGCGGTACCGGCCGAGTCCGGAGCCGCCGAGACGATCCGCCAGATGGTCGGCATGCCCGCGCAGGGCACCGAGGGCCGGGGCGTGACGGTGGCCGTGGTCGACACCGGCATCGCCGACGTGCCCGACCTCGCCGGGCAGGTCGAGCGCCGGGTCGACCTCAGCGGCACGGGCGACGGCGACGGCTACGGCCACGGCACCTTCATGGCCGGCCTGATCGCCGCCACCGGCGAGGCCTCGGACGGCGCGCACCGGGGGGTGGCGCCGGGCGCGAAGCTCATCGACGTCAAGGTCGCCGACGAGCAGGGCCGCACCGACCTCACCACCGTGCTCAGCGGACTGCAGTGGATCAGCGACCACCGCAAGGACGTGCAGGTCGTCAACCTCTCCCTGTCCTCGCAGAGCCCGCTGCCGTACCAGATCGACCCGCTGACCCAGGCGCTGGAGTCGCTGTGGCACCAGGGCATCACGGTCGTCGTGCCCTCCGGCAACGACGGCCCGGGCGAGGGCACGGTCACCTCGCCGGGCAACGACCCGCTGCTGCTCACCACGGGTGGCCTGGACGTCTCCGGCACCAGCGACCGCGGCGACGACGTGGTCGGCGCCTGGTCCGGGCGCGGACCGACCTGGCAGGGCGACGCCAAGCCCGACCTGGTGGCCGCCGGCGGTCACGTGGTGAGCCTGCGCTCGCCGGGCAGCGTGGTCGACCAGGCCTACCCGCAGGCGCGCGTCGGCGACGGGTACTTCCGCGGCTCCGGCACCTCGATGGCCGCCGCGGTCACCTCCGGCGTCATCGCCGGCGCCCTCGCGGTGCAGCCGAAGCTGCGGCCGGACGCGGTGAAGAACCTCGTCACCAGCACCGCGTACGCCAGCCCCGGGCTGAGCCGGGAGCTCGGCGGCGGCGTGGGCGGGCTCGACGCCCCCGCGGTGCTCGCCGCGGCGGCCGGCTGGAAGGCCGGCAAGGTCCAGCGCCAGTACGACGCGGACACCGCCACGGTGGGCCGCGACGCCAAGCGCTGGGCGGCCTTCGCCAAGGCGGTGGCGGACGACGACCAGGAGGCCGCCGAGCAGGCGTGGAACAAGCTGAGCGCGGGCTCGCGCGACTGGGCGGCGCGGGCCTGGGCCCAGCTGGACCCGGCCGCCCGCGCCTGGGCCGCGCGCGCCTGGGCCGCACGGGCCTGGGCGGGCGAGGACTGGGCCGCCCGGGCGTGGGCGGCGCGGGCCTGGGCCGCACGGGCCTGGGCGTCCGACGACTGGGCCGCGCGGGCCTGGGCGGACGCGGACTGGACGGCCCGCGCCTGGGCCGGCGACGACTGGGCCGCCCGGGCCTGGGCGGCGGAGCGGTGGAGCGCCCGGTCCTGGGCGTGGATGCCCCCGTCGTGAGCTCAGCCCCGTCACACGCCGGCCGCCCGGGAAACACCCGGGTGGCCGGCGCCGTGCGGGAACACCTGCAGGATCCGATCCTGCGCCGGGTGGTGGCGGTGACCCTGCTGGGAAGCGGGCTCGCCGCCGCCGTCGTGCTGGGATTCGCCGGGCACCCCAGCGTGCTGCGGGGACTCGGCGTGCCGACCGCGTGGCTGCTGCCCGGCCTGACCGTGCTCAGTTGCCTCGCCGAGCTCACCGTCGTCCGGCTGCGCCACGGCGACGCCGTCGAGGAGCTGACGCTCTACGAGGCGGCGCTCGTCATCGACGTGCTGCTCCTGCCGCCCGAGGACGCCCTCGTGGCGGCCGCCGTGGGGCTGCTGGTCGCCGGCGTGCTGCAGCGCCGCCCGGTCATGAAGGCCGTCTTCAACCTCGGCACCTACACCGCCGCCGCGGCCGTGCTGATCGCCATCGTGCACCTGGTCGGCGGCTCGCCGGGCGTGATGACGGCCGGCGTGCTGGCCGGCGTCGTGGTGGGAACCGTCGCCTTCACCGGGGTCAACCTGTGCTGCCTGGCGCAGATCCTCGGCGTGATCACCAAGACGCCGCCGTGGCGGATCGTGCGCTCCGAGGCGCGACTGTCCGCCTACATGGCCGTCGGCACCATGGCGACCGGGCTGACGACCGCGGAGATCGCGCTGCATGCCCCGCTGCTGCTGCCCTTCATGGCGATGCCCGCCCTCGCCGTCACGTTCGCCTACCGGGCGGCGGCGCGGGAGGCCGACGAGCGCGCCCGGTCGGCGTGCCTGCTCCAGCTCTCCCACGCCCTGGCCGAGCGCGGCGACGTGGTACCGCAGTTCCTCCTGCTGGTGCGCGAGGCGTTCGGCGCCGACCTCGCCGTCGCGGTGCTGGAGAACGACGACGAGGCCCTGTCGGTGGAGGCCGCCGATCCGGGGACGCTGCGGCGGGGGGCCGTGCCGCCGTACCTGGCCGCGCTGGGCGCGGTCGACGCTCCCGTGCAGCTCGCCGACGAGCTGCCGGAGGGCCTGCGCCGGATGATCGTCGTGCCGGTGCAGAGCGGCGGGCGCCGGCTGGGCACCGCCGCCTTCGCCATCCGCGAACGCGACCGCGGGTGGATGACCACCGGCGACGTCACCCTGCTCGCCTCGCTGGCCAGCGCCCTGGCCGTGGCCATGCTGGGCGCCGAGCACCTCGACCGGCTCGTGGACGAGACGAGCAAGCTGCAGGCCGTGGTCGAGCAGTCCACCGAGGGCATCATGGTGGTCGACGGCGACGGGTCGATCCGGATGTGGAGCCGGGCGCTGGCCGAGATCACCGGCGTCGGCGCCGACGAGGCCACCGGGCGGCTGCTCGCCGACGTCCTCGACGTGCCCGCCGAGGACGAACGCCCCCTGCTGATGCCGGTCACGGCCGAGCAGCCGCGTACCGTCGTCGAGCTGAGCGTGCGGCGCCACGACGGCGAGCAGCGCCGGCTGCGGCTGGCGCACTCCGCGATCTTCACCGCCGGTACCGTGGGCCGCGACGTGGTGGTCATCAGCGACCTGACCCGGGAGTACCGCACCGAGCGGCTCAAGTCCGACTTCATCGCCATGGTCTCGCACGAGCTGCGCACCCCGCTGACGCCGATCATCGGCTATGTCGACCTGCTGCGCAGCCGGGGCGAGCGGATGACCCCGCAGAAGCGGCTGGACGCGCTCAACCTCATCGGCGACCGCGCCGGGCACCTGTCCCGGCTGGTGGAGGACCTGCTGCTCGCCTCACGCTTCGGCGACAACCCGGAGGAGATGTCCCTGCACGTCTCCGTGGCCGAGCACGACCTGCACGCCCTGGTCGAGCAGGCCGCCCGCGACCTCGGCTCCGAGCGCATCGTCGTGGACCTGCCGCCGGGACCCGTCCCGGTGCGCTGCGACGACGGCCGCACGCTGCAGGTGCTCGCGAACCTCATCGGCAACGGGCTCAAGTACTCGCCGGAGGACACCGAGGTGGTGGTGCAGATGCGGCTCGAGGAGACGTGCGCGTACGTCGACGTCCGCGACCGGGGCCGGGGTATTCCGGCGGACCAGCTCGAGAAGATCTTCGAGAAGTTCCACCGCGTCGAGGACCCCATGACGATGAGCACCGGCGGCACCGGTCTCGGCCTGTTCATCGCCCGCCAGCTGGCCCGCGCGATGGACGGCGACGTCACGGTGGAGTCGGTCTTCACCCGCGGGTCGGTCGCCACCCTGGCACTGCCCCGCGCAACGCCTGAAACAGACTCTTGACCGCCCCATTAGGGATATATTCGTCCTAATCCGGACGAGCACGAGGAGCTGGCATGACGACCCCCGTCGATCGTCCCCGGATCCTGCTGGTCGACGACGAGCCCAACCTGCTCGACGGGCTCCGGCGGCAGCTGCGCAAGGACTTCACGGTGGAGACCGCGGTCGGCGCCGCCAAGGGGCTCTTCGCCATGAAGGCGGTCGATCCCTTCGAGGTGATCGTCTCCGACTTCCTGATGCCCGGTATCAACGGCGCCGAGTTCCTGGCCGCCGCCGCGAAGGCCTCGCCCACCAGCACCCGCATGCTGCTCACCGGTCACACGAGCCTCGCCGACGCCGCCGCGACGGTCAACAAGGGCCACGTCTTCCGGATGGTGCTCAAGCCGGTCGACACCGAGACCATGATCGAGGCCCTGCGCGACTGCGTGGCCCAGCACCGGTTGGTCGTGGCCGAACGGGAACTGCTCGAACAGACACTGCGCGGCAGCGTCAAGGCGCTGACCGACGTGCTGTCGCTGTCCAGCCCGCTCGCTTTCGGGCGGGCGGCCCGGATGCGCCGGGTGGCCACCGCCATCCTGGACCAGATGGAGGTCCAGGACCGGTGGGCGGTGGAACTGGCCGTCGACATGTCCCAGCTGGGCGTGGTGGCGCTGCCGCCCAGCGTCGCGGAGAAGCTCGACAACCCCGCCGATCTCACCCCCGCCGAGCAGGTCATGGTGGACCAGCTTCCGCACGTCGCCGAGCAGCTGATCTCCGGAATCCCGCGCATGGCGCCGGTGGCCGACGCCATCCGCTACTGCCGCAAGGGTTACGACGGCTCGGGCACCCCGAAGGACGGCGTCTCCGGGCACCAGATCCCGTTCGCCGGCCGGCTACTCCGGTTCGTCCAGGACCACGACAGCCTGATCATGCACGGGCTGTCGCCCGCGGCGACGCTCGCGACCCTGCGCGCCAGCGAGGACGAGTACGACCCGGAGGTGCTGGAGGCGTTCGAGGCCACCTCGATCTCCGAGACGGAGAAGGTCCGCGCCATCGCGCTGAACGACCTCCAGGTCGGCATGGCGCTCGCCGCCCCCGTCCGCAACAAGTCGGGCATGCTGCTGGTCAACGCCGGCCAGGAGATCACCATCAGCCTGATCACCCGGCTGAAGAACTTCGCCGCGCTCGAGGAAGGCGTCGCGGAGCCCCTGATGGTCGTCGACGAGGAGCTCGGCCCGGACATGGTCCGGTGACGACCGGCGGACGAGACCGCCGTCAGCCCTGCCGGGAATGCTGGCGCCGCCACCGGGTGATCGCCTCGCGGCTGTGCGGGTCGAGCCGCGACTCGTCGAGCGCGACCGGCCCGGCGAGCCCGCACACCGGCGCGAGATCCGCCTCCACCACCAGGTGAGCCAGTACGACGGTGCGGCACGCGTCGGTGGCCGCCTCGGGCTGCGCCGTCGTGGCGTGCCCGGCGACCGCCTCGATCACCGCGTCGGGAAGACCCCAGAAGCGCAGCAGGCCCGCTCCCGCGTCGACGTGGGTGGAGCCGAGCACCGCCGACTCCACGGCACACAGGAAGGTGGGTTCCGGCTCCGGGTCCGGGTCGCGCCATTGCCACAACGCCCGGGCGAACGCCTCCGGCTGCAGGGAGGCGAGGACCAGCTGGCCCACCTCGTGCAGCAGGCCGGCGGTGAAGGCGTTGTTCTCCCACTCCGTACCCTCGGCGAGCAAGCGGCACAGCCGTGACGTCTCGACCGAGTGCAGGGTGAGGGCCTCTATCCACTCGACCGGGATCTCGCCGGAGACGTCGAAGGTCCGGATCAGGTCGTGCATGCAGATCAGCCCGCGGACGGTCGGCAGCCCGAGCAGCGACACGGCCTGACCGACGTTGCTGACCTTGCGCCCCACCGTGTACGCCGACGAGTTCACCAGCTGCAGCACCTTCGCCGTGGCGGCCGGGTCCTCCTCGATCACCGAGCCGACCGCCTGCGCCGACGCCTCGTCGCCGTCCAGGGCCTCGATCAGCCGCACCAGCGTGTCCGGCGGGCTCGGCAGCGACTGCAGCACGGCCCGGTCGGCGCCCGGCCCGCCCGTACGCACGTCGATGAGCCGCTCGACCGTGGCGACCAGCTGCTCCGGCGAGCTCGGCTTGGTGAGGAACTCGTGCGCCAGCACCATGATGCTGAGCAGGTTGTCCTCGTTGGTCTGCCCGGACAGGATGACCCGGGCGGTGCCGGGATACTCGGTGCGGACGCGCTCCAGCAGCTGCGCGCCGTTCATGCCGGGCATCCGGTAGTCGGACACGATGACGTCGCACGGCCGCTCGCGCAGGGCGGCCAGGGCCGCCTCGCCGCCCTCCGCGAAGGACATGTCCCAGCGGTCGCGGTGCGTCCGGAGCATGCGGCGTAGGCCGCCGAGGATGCGGGGCTCGTCGTCGACGAACAGCACGTGCGGCCGGCGGCTCACTGCGCAGCCTCCATGAGCCGGTCCCCCCGGGCGGATTCGATGCCGGCGACCGGCAACCGTACGGTGAAGGTCGTGCCGACCCCGACCGTGCTGGTGAAGTCGATGGTGCCGCCGTGCCGGTCGGTGACCAGGGTGCGTACCAGTGCGAGCCCCTGACCGGTCCCCGTGCCGACCTCCTTGGTCGTGAAGAACGGGTCGAACAGCTTGTCGGCGATCTCCGGTGGCACGCCGGTGCCGGTGTCGACCACCTCGATGACGGCGAAGTCGCCGTCCTGGCGGGTCCGCACGGTGATCGTGCCCCGGCCGCGGTCCGCCGCGCCGATCGCGTGGGCGGCGTTGATGACCAGGTTCAGCACCACCTGGCCGATGTCGCCCAGGTGGCAGTGGACCAGGGGCAGCTCGCCGAAGTCGGTCTCCACGTCGGCGACGTACTTGATCTCGTTGTTCGCCACCACGATGGTGTTCTGGATCGCCTCGTTGAGGTCCGCGCGGCTCTTCTCCTCCGACCCGGGATGACCGAAGGCCTTCATGGCGCGCACGATGTGCGCCACCCGGTTGACGCCCTCCAGGGTCTGGGAGACGGCGGTGGGCACCTCCTCCATCACGAACTCGACGTCGATGTCGGTGGCCACCTCCTCGACGTTGCGCAGGGCGGCCTCGACGTCGCCCTGCTCCTGCACGGCCGAGACCAGCTCGCGGTACGCGCCGCACAGCCGTTCCAGGTCGGTGAAGGCGGTGTCCAGGAACCGGACGTTGTCCCCGACGAACTGGATCGGCGTGTTGATCTCGTGCGCGATGCCGGCGGCGAGGCGCCCGACCGACTCCAGCTTCTGCGCGTGCCGCAGCTCGAGCTCCAGGCGGTGCCGCTCCGAGACGTCACGTGCGGTGAAGACGATGCTGCGCGAGCCGTCGTGCTCGTTGACGTACTCGACCAGCGCCTCCACATCCGTCCACTCGGCGTCCTCGCGCCCCCGGATCCGCGCCGGGACCGGTGCCGAGGGCAGGTGCGAGTTCGCGGCGTCGCGCAGCGCGTCCGCGTCGTCCTCGTGCACCAGCGACCACAGGCCGCGGCCGAGCAGCTCGTCGCTCGAGCAGCCGAGCATCTTGGCGGCGGCCGGGTTGACGAAGCGGATGAAGCCGGCCTCGCCGGACAGCACCAGCGCGTCGCCGGAGTGCTCCACCACGATGCTCAGCCGCGACCGGCTCAACAGCTGGTCGAGGGTGAGCGCCGCCTCGTCGGCCAGGGTGGTCACCGCCGCGGACAGGTCGTCCTCCGGCTTGCGTTCGAGGGCCAGCACCAGCATCCCGAAGACCGTTCCGTGCGCGGCCATCGGGGCGACGACCACCACGGGATGCGGCGGCAGCCGCAGCACCTCGATCATCGCGGCGGCGGGCTCGCCGTCGACGATCGTGAACCCGCCGGGGCGCAGCGCGGCGGCGACCTCCTCGGGCAGCCGGTTCTTCTCGGTCACCCAGCCGGCGGCCTCCGGACCGACCACCCCGGCGGCGGCGATGACGTGCAGCGCCGGGCCGGCGACGGTGATGATGAGCGCGGCGCTGGCGGCGCGGTCCATGCTGAGCGCGGCACCCAGGGTCACGTCCATCGCCTCGGCCCGGGTGGTCGAGGCGACCAGGCCGCCTCCGGCGGAGGCCAGCGTGCCCTCCCGCTCCGCCGTCCGGTCGCGGGCGCTGCTGCCCCGGGCGAGCACGTGGTTGACGGCCAGCGACAACAACGCCAGCAGGAGCAACGGCAGGGCCTTGCCGGCCGGGACGCCGACGACCGTCATGCCGGCGATCATGATGCCGCACAGCACGGCGGCGGCGAGGAACTTCTCGCGTCCGCTGCCGTACAGGGCCCGGAAGTTGAGCCAGACGAAGCACAGGCCGAGGGAGACGCCGAAGCCGGACGCCACGGCGACCAGGCCTACGGCCGCTCCCTCGGGGATCCAGCTCCACGCCGGGAAGCGCTGCCGCCGGTAACCGAGGTAGAGCCAGACCAGGACGAGGACGGCGGCCGCCGCGGCGGGCAGGGCGATCCCCGGGTCGGCGCCGTACAGGCCCCACAGGCCGAAGAGCGGCCAGACCACCAGGATGCCGAGGAACAGCGTGCGTACCTGTCCCAGCATCGTGTCGGTGCCGCGAAGCCAGCGCCGCGCCCACCACGTCCAAGAAACCATCGCCGCCCCTCCGGCCGAGGTGTCTGCACGGGCTATCGGACCCATGGCGTGTATCGCCATATTTTTGCAGGGGCTACGCGAAATCGGTCTGAAATAGCCCGTCTGGCCGCGGGGCCAACGCTCTGACGTTTCCGGTGTTTGACCGGGGTGCCCAGGGGGTAGCCGTGAACCGGACCCCGGGAGGAAGACGATCATGCCATTCGACTGCACCATCGAGCGGGATGGCGACACGATCGTCGTGGTGCCCGAGGGCGACGTGGACGCGGACAACGCGGCAGTCCTGCGCCAGGTGCTGCATCAGGTCGTCGACCGCGGCGACTGCACGCGCCTCGACGTGGACATGAGCGCGGTGACGTTCCTCGACTCCACGGGCCTCGGCATGCTGGTCGCCGCCCAGAAGGCGGCGAGCGCCCGGGCGATCACCCTCACGCTGCGCCACCCCGGACCGATGGTCCGCATGGTGCTCGAGCTGACCAACCTGCACGAGGTGCTGACCGAGGAGCCGCACAGCCGGGCCTGACGGTCACCGGCCCCGGTTGCGGGGATGGTTGCGCGCCGTCCGCTCGTTGCCGCGCCGGTAGTTGCCGGTCACGCGGGCCATCAGCTCCTGCGGATCCCCCCGGTCCACGTCGGCCAGGAACCGGGCCGCGGCCGAGCCGCGCAGCACGGTGGCGACGCGGCCGTGGTGCAGCACTTCCACCTCCCCGCTGCCGCGGAGGCGGAACGCGAATCCCTCAGGTGTGCCGGCCATCGCCGTATCGTGCCCGTACGCCGGGAAGGCCGCGACCCATTTCCGCGCCGCCCGCCACGCCGGTCCGAAATGACCACTCTGGTCCGTGACCTCCGGCGGTCCTCGCGACGATGAGACCCAGGCCACGGCCGGGATCCGGCTTTCCGGGCTGCTGACCGGCCCTACTCATCGGTACGATCTCCCTCCCTCCGCGGAGCGGGCCAGCGCTGCGGGGATCATCGCGAAGGCAGGACATGTCGGTTATCCACGACCCCGTCGTTACCCCGCGCGCTTCCGAGGCGCCGGCCGCAGCTCGGCAAGCGCGCGCCCACTCCGGTTTCCGGCCGGACATCGAGGGCATGCGCGCCATCGCGGTGACCCTCGTGGTCCTGTCGCACGCCGGCATGGCGACCCTGGCCGGCGGCTACGTGGGTGTCGACGTCTTCTTCGTGATCTCCGGCTTCCTGATCACGACGCTGCTGCTGAAGGAGCTGGACCGCACCGGCACCATCTCGCTGAGCGGCTTCTACGCGCGCCGGGCGGTCCGGCTGCTGCCCGCGTCGGCGCTGGTCCTGGTCGCCACGCTGGCGGGCGCCTGGTTCTGGCTGCCGTCCACCCGGTTCCACTCGATCAGCCTGGACGGGCTCTTCGCGACCTTCTACGGCATCAACTGGCGCCTCGCCGACGAGGGCGTCGACTACCTCAACGCCGACGCCGCGCCGTCGCCGCTGCAGCACTTCTGGTCCCTGGCCGTCGAGGAGCAGTTCTACCTCGTCTGGCCGCTGCTCATGCTGATCTACGCCGCGATCTGGGCCCGCCGCCGCGCGAAGGAGTCCCCGGAGGAGGCCCCGGCACCACGGACCGGGGGTTCCGCAGCCGTCCGGTCAGGCGGTCCGGCTCCGGCTCAGCGCAATGGGGGCTCGGCAGCCGTCCGGCCGGCCGGCTCGGTCCCGGCACCGCAGGGCTGGGGCAACGGGCCGCGCCCGGCCGGCCCGGCGCCGGCACCGCGGGCCGCGGCCTCGGTACCCGTCTGGCCGGGCAGCCCGGCTCCGGCTCAGCGCAATGGGGGCTCGGCAGCCGTCCGGCCGGCCGGCGTGGCCCCGGCACCGCAGGGCTGGGGCCACGGACCCCGGCCCGGCAGCCCGGCACCGGTACATCGGGCCGCGGCCTCCGCACCCGTGCGGCCGGGCGCAGCGGCCCCGGCGCCGCACTCCCGGGGCTACGGACCCCGACCCGGCAGCCCGGCTCCGGCACAGCATCCGCGGAGCCTCGCGGCGTCCCGATACCCGACGGGCGAGCCGCGCAAGGAGATCGTGGCTCCGGTCGTCGACAAGACCCCGGAGAAGAAGCCCGCGACCCGGGTCCCGCTCACCCTGGCGTTGATCGTGGTCGCCGCGGTGTCGCTGGGCGCCTCCGTGACGCAGACCGAGTCGGCGGCGCCGTGGGCGTACTTCGGCGCGCACACGCGGGTCTGGGAGCTGGCGGTGGGCGCGCTCGTGGCCGTCGCCGCGTCCCGGCTCTCCCGGCTGCCCGGCCCGTTCGCCGCCCTGCTCACCTGGGCCGGCGTGGCCGCCGTGATCACTTCGGCGTTCGTCTACGACGAGCACACCGCGTTCCCCGGCACGGCCGCGCTGGTGCCGGTACTGGGCTCTGCGGCGATCATCGCGGGCGGCTGCGCGGCGCCGCGGGGCAGCGTCGCCGGGCTGCTCAAGGTGAAGCCGTTCCAGCTGATCGGGCGGTACTCCTACAGCTGGTACCTGTGGCACTGGCCGGCGCTGATGATCGGCCCGGCCGCGCTGGGCCGCGAGCCGTCGCTGGAGCTCGGCCTGGCGCTCTCGGCCGCCTCGCTCGTCGTCGCCGTCCTGTCGTACCACCTGGTGGAGAATCCCGCCCGCAACCGTCCGTCGATCAAGGCGAGCGCCGGGCGCGGTATCGCGGTCGGCCTCGTGCTGTCCAGCGTGACCGCCGGAATCGCTTTCGGCGCCGGCCGGTTCACGCCGCCCGTGGAGACCGGCGAAGCGGTCCCGGATCCCACCAGCATGCTCGCCAAGGCGCCCGACCCCCGGGCGGCCCTGCAGACGCTGCTCGCCGAGTCCGCCCGGCGGACGCGGCTGCCGTCGAACGTGCGGCCCGCGCCGCAGTCCGCGGCGACCGACCAGCCGGTGATCTACCAGGACAAGTGCCACCTCGAATACGAGATCGTCACCGCGGACGGCCCGTGCCTGTACGGCAACCCGAAGGGCAAGGACAGCATTTTCCTGCTCGGCGACTCGCACGCCGGCCACTGGTTCCCGGCGGTCGACGCGGTGGCCAAGAAGCGGGGCCTCCAGCTCTACTCCCGCACCAAGAGCGCCTGCCCCGCCCCGTCGGTGCAGGTCTACAACAGCGTGCTGAAGCGCGCCTACAAGGAATGCTCGGACTGGCGGGAGAAGGTCCTCGACGAGATCGCGCAGAAGCGCCCGAAGTTCGTGGTGCTCTCCTCGAACGGCGGCAACGGCGACGGCCTGGTCGCGCCGGACGGCAAGTTGCTGGACAAGCGGACGGTCCGGGACGAGTTCTGGGTGGCCGCCTGGACCAAGACCCTGGACCGGATCAAGAAGGCCGGCTCCGTGCCGGTCCTGCTGCTGGACACGCCCTGGCCGCCCAACTCGACGCCGGACTGCATGGTGACCAACCCGAAGTCGACGGACAAGTGCGGCGCCAGGGTCGCCGAGGCGTTCTACGAGCCGGCCCGCCGCAAGGCGGTCGCGGCGAAGGCCGCCTCCCTGGGCGCCAAGGTGATCGACTCCCAGGGCTGGTTCTGCACCGCCGCCGTCTGCCCGCCGGTGGTGGGCAACCTGCTGGTGTGGAAGGACGGCAGCCACATCAGCACGGCGTACTCCGCGGCGCTGACGCCACTGCTGAACGCCAGCCTGCCGAAGTGACGAGGCCGCCCGGCGGGGCCTTCACGACGGTTTCGTGAAGGCCCCCGCCAGCAGGGCGATGCCGTACTCGTAGGCGCGGTCGACGTCCCCGCCGAGGTTGAAGGCGCCGGCGAGTTCCATGCTGATGAAGCCGTGCGCCCAGGCGGTGAGCGTACGGGCGGCCTCCCGCGCGTGAGCCGGGCCGGCCAGCTCCGCCGCGACCTGCAGCACCGGGGCCGCCGCGTCGGCCAGCGCGCGCACCTCGGGCCGGGCCGGCGCGGGCGCGTTCGCGAAGACCAGGTGGTAGCCCGCGGGACGGGCGCGGGCGAAGGCCCGCAGGGCGTGGACGAGCTCGGCCAGGCGCGTGCGGGGGTCGCCGCCGGCGGCGACGGCGTGGAGCCGGTCGCCCAGGTCGCGGACGGTGGCCTCGGTGACCAGGCGGATCAGGTCGTCCCGGTCGCGCACCCGCTTGTACAGCGACGGCGCGCGGACGCCCACGCGCTGCGCCACCGCCTGCATGGTCAGGCGCGTGAGGCCGTCCCGCTCGAGGATCTCGCGGGCGGCCTCGACGATCTCCTCCAGGGACGTCCGTTCGGGCGTCGGCATGCGTGCTCCTTCCGGTCGGCCTTCATCATAGCTATGGACCGTAGCCATGATGGCTATGTATCGTAGCCATCGAATGGCGACCGGAGGGGCGGAATCATGAGGCTCGATCATCACCTGCATCGCATCGGCAACGACATCGTCGCGGCGTACCTGGTCGTGACCAGCGACGGAGTGACCGTCGTCGACGCCGGGCTGCCCGGGCACTGGCGGGAGCTGCTCGCCGAGCTCGCCGGGCTGGGGCGCTCCCCCGCCGACATCCGCGGCGTGGTCCTGACCCACGGCGACAGCGACCATCTCGGCTTCGCGGAGCGGCTACGGCGCGAGCACGGCGTCGCGGTCCACGTCCATGCGGCGGACGCCGCGCGGGCCCGCGGCGAGGGCAAGCCCCACACCGGCTGGGGGCACGCCAAGGTCGGCGCCACGGCACGCTTCCTCTGGTACGCGAGCCGCAAGGGAGGACTGCGGACCAGATATCTCACCGCGGTGTCCGAAGTGGCCGACGGCGACGTCCTCGACCTGCCGGGCGCGCCGCGGATCATCGCTCTGCCGGGTCACTCGCCGGGCAGCGTCGCCGTGCACGTGCCCGGGGCGAACGCCGTCTTCGTGGGGGACGCCCTCACCACGAGGCACGTCCTGACCGGCCGGCGGGGACCGCAGCCGGCACCCTTCACCGACGATGCGGCGCAGGCGCTGGCGTCGCTCGACGTTCTCGCGGGGCTGGAGGCGAAGTGGGTGCTGCCGGGCCACGGTGCGCCGTGGGACGGGGGCGTCCGGGAGGCCGTACGCCGGGTCAGGGAGGCGGCCGCCCAGGCTTCCCGCGGATGAGCCGGTGTCAGCCCGAGCCGGCGGACGACAGCGCCGCCATGGTGCCGGCCAGCTCCACGCGGTTGCGGCCGTTGCGCTTCGCCCGGTAGAGGGCCTCGTCGGCCTCCGCGAGCAGCGTCGCCGGTGTTCCGGTGCCGGTGAACCCGGTCAGTCCGGCGCTGAAGGTCACGCTCACCGGGGTGCCGCCGGCGTCGACCGGTGTGGCGGCGAGCCGGGTCCGCAGGTTCTCGATGCGGGCCCGCGCCCGCGCCGGGTCCGCGCCGAAGAGCAGCAGCACGAACTCCTCGCCGCCGTGGCGGGACACGATGTCGTCGTGGCGCATCTCGTCGGCGAGGATGCCGGCGACGTGGGTGAGCACCTCGTCGCCGACGGCGTGCCCGTACGTGTCGTTGACCTGCTTGAAGTGGTCGATGTCGATGAGGACGAGCGTGAAGGCCCGGTTGCTGAGCGACACCTCCCGGTGCAGGGCCGCCATCAGGTGACGGCGGTTGTGCAGCCCGGTGAGGGTGTCGCGGACCGCCTGCTCGGCGAGGTCGGCGCGGAGCAGCTCGATGGTGTGCAGCTGGTCGCGCAGCTGCCGGTTGGCGTCTTCGAGCGCCAGGCGCTGCCGGTTGGTCTCGGTCGTGTCCCGCACCACCAGGGTCCAGCCGAGGTGCCCGCCCCGACCGTCGTCGAGGACGTTGACGCGGACGTTGAGGTCGATGCCGCGGTGGTGGGCGTCGACGATGTCGTGCTCGGTGGCGGAACCGGTGAGGGTGAGGTGGCCCAGCAGGTCGGCCACCGGCACGCCGATCAGCGTCGCGGGCAGCTCCGGCACGAGCCGCCGGGCCAGCCGCTCCGCGGCCGGATTGTGGTCCAGGACCCGGCCGGAGAGGTCGATGACGGTGACGGCGTCGTCGATGGTGGCGAGGATCCGCTGATGGGCGACCGGCACCAGGTCGGCGAAGATCCGGCGCTGCAGCCCCCACACCAGCAGGGCCGCGGAGAAGGTGAAGACGACCACCGTCACGTCGACGACCGGAACGGGCGACAGGTTGACCACGGTGTTCACCAGCACCGGCGGCACCACGACCACCAGCACCAGCTCCATGACCCGCCGGTGTGCCGGCGGCGCCTGCCGCCGGGCCATGACCAGGCGCCCGAGCGAGATCGCGAGCAGGACGTTCGAGTAGAGCGCGTGCGCGTAGAACAGCGGCCCGAAGACGGGAACCGCCAGGCCTCCCACCGGCATGGTGCGCACGTCGGCCAGGACGAACAGATGATGCCAGGGGTTGGTCGCGATGGCGATCGAGACCAGCACCGGCTCGACGGCGAGCAGCCCCAGGGTGCGGCGCGACAGCCGCCAGCCGCGGTCGACCACCGCCAGGCAGAGACAGAAGACGCCGGCGATCACCGCGCACACGGCGGGGAAGACCGCCGCCTTGGCGAGCACCACCCGGGCCGGGTCGGCGGTCAGCACCCCGCACAGGTCGGCCACCGCCCACACCACGGTGCCGGCGCCGATGAGCACCAGCGAGCGGATGGCCGCCGTCGCGTCCCGCCGGCGCCAGCTCTTGACCGTCACCGCGGCCGCGACCAGGGCGGACACGGCGAAGAGAAGGACCAGAGCCTGCCGCCACATGGCCGGCACCACCTCTCTGATCCGACGATCTCTACATCCCGCCGATCGGCAGGCCGGCGCCGGGCGTGAGCGGCCCGGCGTGGCTGCACCCGATTCGCCCCCGCGGCCCGGTGGCCGGCGGGAATGAGCCCACGGTACGCGGGTACGCGACGGGCCGCGGAACGTCGGAGGTGACCCTCAGACCTATCCCCGCGGAAGTCCGACCGAACGACGAGAAGGGGACGGACATGACCACCTGGACGACGGCCCACCGGATCGGTACGGCGGGCGTCCATCTCGACGGGGACCTCAACCTGCCCGAGCACGCCGCCGGGCTGGTGCTGTTCGCGCACGGCAGCGGCAGCTCCCGGCAGAGCCCCCGCAACCGCGCGGTGGGCGAGGCGCTGAACCGGCGCCGGCTGGCGACCTTGCTGGTCGACCTGCTGACCGCCGACGAGGAGCGGGTCGACCTGCACACCGCCGATCTGCGCTTCGACGTCGGCCTGCTCGCCGACCGGCTGGTCGGGATCATCGACTGGCTCCGGGAGCAACCGGCGACGGCGGGGCTGCCGGTCGGCCTGTTCGGCGCGAGCACGGGAGCCGCGGCCGCGCTGGTGGCCGCCGCCGCACGGCCCGGCCCGGTACAGGCGGTGGTGTCCCGCGGCGGGCGCCCCGACCTGGCGGGACCGGCGCTGGTCCAGGTCGCCGCGCCGACGCTGCTGATCGTCGGCGAACGCGACCCGCGGGTGCTCGAGCTCAACCAGCAGGCCCGCAACTCCCTGCGGGCGACCGCGGAACTACGGATCATCCCGACGGCGACCCACCTGTTCGAGGAGCCCGGCACCCTGGAGCAGGTCGCCGAGGAGGCCGGACGATGGTTCGGCGACCACCTCGCGGCTCCGGCCGCTCGCCGGTAGGACCCGCCGTCAGGACTGGGCGGGGGCGGTGAGCGCGCCCGCGAGGACGGCGGAGGTGCGGTCGGCGGAGGCCGGCCGGCCGTAGTGGAAGCCCTGGCCCTTGTCGCAGCCGAGGGTCCGCAGGACCGCGGTCTGCTCGTCCGTCTCGACGCCCTCGGCGACGGCGGTCAGCCGCAGCGTGTGCGCCAGGTCGACGATCGTCCGGACGAGCGCCACCTGCTGGGCCGCATCCCCCGTCGCGGCGTCCGGCATGAACGAGCGGTCGATCTTCAGGATGTCGATGGGCAGGTCGCGCAGGTAGGCCAGGGACGAGTAGCCGGTGCCGAAGTCGTCCACGGCGACCTGCACCCCGGCGCGGCGCAACTCGCCCAGGTGCGCGATGCACTGTTCCGCCTGCGCGCCGGCCGCCACGAGCACGCCCTCGGTGATCTCCAGGATCAGCGCGGCGGCGGGCAGGCCGGCGTCGCGGAGCGCACGGCGTACCCGGGAGGCGAAGTCGGGCTCGGCGAGCTGGCGGGGCGAGACGTTGACGGTCAGCTTGGTGCCGTACTCGTGGTACCAGGCCGCGGCGTCGCGGCACGCCTGCCGCAGGACCTGCTCGCCGAGCGGCACGATGAGCCCGCTGTCCTCGGCGGCGGGGACGAAGTCGTCCGGGCCGATCGGGTCCTGGCCCGGCGGCACCCAGCGCACCAGCGCCTCCACCGCGGTGAACTGGCCCGTGCTCAGCGAGACGATCGGCTGGTAGTGCACCACGATGGCCTCGGTGCCGATGGCGGTGCGCAGCCGGTCCACCACGTCGATCCGCTGGAGCTGGCGCTCGCGCAGCGTGGCGTCGTACCTGACCACCCGGTCCTTGCCGGCCGCCTTCGCGGCGTAGAGGGCGAGGTCGGCGTCGCTGAGGACCTCGGTGCTGTCCGCGGCGCCGGCGAGCTGCCGCAGCCCGATGCTCGCCGTGACGTGCAGGCGGTGGCCCCGCACCTCGACCGGGTGCCGCAGCGTCGTCAGAACGGCCTGCGCCTGCCCCTCGGCGATCAGCTCGTCGCCGTCGTGCAGCAGCAGCGCGAACTCGTCGCCGCCCAGGCGGGCCAGCTTGGCCGCGCCGGCGACCTCCTCCCGCAGCCGCCCGGCGACCTCGTAGAGCAGGGCGTCGCCGATGGGGTGGCCGAAGCTGTCGTTGACGTGCTGGAAGCCGTCCAGGTCCACGATGAGCAGGCACCCCGGCCGGCCCTCGTCGACCGCCGCCTGGATCAGGCGGTCCAGGTACAGGCGGTTCGGCAGGCCGGTCAGGGCGTCGTGCATCGCCAGGTGGGTCATCTGCTCCTGCATCGCCGCCTGGTCGGTCAGCGCGGTCTGCAGGTCCGCGGCCCGCCGGTTGACCAGGGTGCTGGTGTGCGAGAGCCGGACCACCAGCAGGACCGCGGTGACGGCGGTGGCGCCCAGCGGCAGGATGACGTCGGCGACGCCGAACGCGCCACGGCCGTGGTCCTGCCAGATCGCGTACGCGGTGACCGCCGGCCCGATCAGCACCACGACGGCGTACAGGGCGGTCATCCGCCGCGGGGACCGCCAGTACCGGCCGATCGCCGTCGCGCCGTTGCCGGACGCCATCGAGGGGTGCAGCGCGGCCGCGCCGCAGAGCAGGTGGAACAGCATCCAGCAGGCGACGCTGAGGGGCGAGCCGGACCAGGAGCCGCCGGAGGCGTACCACACGAAGTAGCCGACGTCGGCGACCATGAGCGTGCCGACGGCGATCAGAAGCAGGCGGTGGGCGTGGCTGATGGCTCCGCCGGTGACGGCCAGGCGGACGGCCATGGTCAGCAGGACCAGGTCGAGCATCGGGTACGCCAGCGTGCCGTAGCCGGCGGTGCCGCCGGTCCACCCCTCGACGACCGGGTCCACCAGGAACACCCAGGCGAGCACCGCGGCGGTGCACCCGACGATGCCGGCCTCGGCCATGCCGACCAGCGCGGAGCCCCGGCCCCGGCTGACCAGCGCGGCGAGCGCGGCGGCGAGCAGGACGTACATCGCGTAGTAGACCGCGTCGATGACGGTGACGCCGCTCGGCGGCATGTCCACGACGAAGGCGATGCCCCACGCCAGGTCGCTCACGGCCCCGCAGGCCAGGCCCGCCGCCAGCAGCCACCACGGCACCCGGCGGGCCGGGCGGTGGGCCCGGATCCCGAGGACGACGGCGGCGACGGAGGCGGTGTCGAGCAGCACGTACGCGGCCTGCTGGCCGGCCGGCCGCAGCCAGACGCCAACGAGCAGGACCGGCAGGCCGCCGAGCAGGAACCACCACCAGGCCCGGGCGCCGGCCAGCGCAGCCGGGAACGGGTCCCGGACTCGCTGCTGAGCTGTCATGCGGCCGCCTTCTCGCCAGGGCAGGTGCTGAGTGCCTCAGCGTGGACCGTCCCGGGTGCCGTTCGGGAGCAGAACGGGTCGCCATTCGGTTGCAGCGCGCGAAGTCCCCGGCCGTCGGAGCCGACGCCCTACCGGTGGGCCGCGACGAGGGCGGCGACGGCCGGGCCCGCCAGGACCAGTCCGATCTAGCCGGCCTGGGCGCCCGGCGCGGCCGCCGATCGCGCCGGGCCGCTACGCCGGGCGGCCCGGACCGGCGGCGTCCTGAGCATCCCTCCCTGGAGAGCGTCACCGGGTGGGGCGGCGGGTCAGGACCTGGGGGCCGGAGTCCGTGACCGCGACGGTGTGCTCGGAGTGGGCGGTGCGGGAGCCGTCGGCGGACCGGATCGTCCAGCCGTCGTCGTCGAACCTGATCCGGTCCGTCGAGCGGCAGAACCAGGGCTCGATGGCGATGGTGAGGCCGGGGTCGAGCCGCATGCCCCGGCGCGGCCGGCCGGTGTTGGGCACGTGCGGGGCCTCGTGCATGGTCCGGCCGATGCCGTGCCCGCCGAACTCGGCGTTGACGCCGTACCCGTAGGAGCGGGCGACCTCGCCGATCGCGGCGGAGATGTCACCGAGGCGGCCGCCGGGCCGGGCGGCGGCGATGCCGGCCTCCAGCGCGACCTCGGTGGCCTCGATCAGCGTCAGGTCGGCCGGGTCGGGCGTGCCGACGACGACGGAGAGCGCGGAGTCGGCGACCCAGCCGTCGACGCCGGCCGCCATGTCGATGCTGAGCAGGTCACCGTCGCGCAGGACGTAGTCGTGCGGCAGGCCGTGCAGCACCGCGTCGTTGACCGACAGGCACAGTACGTTGCGGAACGGGCCGCGACCGAACGACGGGGCGTAGTCCCAGTAGCAGGACTCGGCGCCGCGCTCCTTGATCCGGCGGCGGGCGTGCTCCTCGAGCTCCATCAGGTTGACACCGACCGCGGCCGCACCGCTCAGCTCGGCGAGCAGCTCGCCGACGAACTGCCCGGCCACCGCCATCCGGCCGATCTCCTCGGCGGACTTGAGCTCGATCATGGCGGCCTCCCCCTCCGGCACGGTATTTTTATACCGGTATTTTTATACCACGCGATCGAGCACTCCCCGGCGGGATATCCTGCCGGCATGGTGCGCCAGCCTCTCACCGCCGAACAGATCGCCGCGGGCCGGCGCCTGGGCGCCGCCCTCCGGGCCGCGCGGGCCGCCCGCAGCCTCGCCGAGGTGGCCCTGGCGGCCGGCATCTCCCCCGAGACGCTGCGCAAGATCGAGGCGGGCCGTCTGCCCGCCCCGGCGTTCGGCACCGTGGTCTGCCTCAGCCAGGCCCTCGACGTCCCCCTCGGCGACCTGGCCGACGCCTGGCTGGCCGACATGCCGATCCGCCAGGCGTCCTAGGGACCGGCCACCGCCACATCGCCGCGTCAGGCCGCGGGCCGAGGCAGCGGAAACCGGACACCGGTCAGCTCCTCCGACACCTCCCACAGGCGGCGACCGGTCGAGGGATCGCTGGCGACCCTGGCGGGCCGCACGACGCCCGGCGCGCCACGCATCCCGGCGAAGCCGCCCGGGCCGATGAACTCTCCGCCGCGCACCTGCGGGCTGGTCGCGGCATGGACCGTCGGCCGCGCCCCCTGGTCGGCGCCGACCGCCAGCAGAGGGTTGCCGATCCTCGTGAGCAGGGTGCGGTAGAGGCCGGGCCGGACGGCGGCCTGCAGGCCCGTCGCCGCGTACCCGGGATGGGCGAGCAGGCTGCGCACCGGGGAGCCGGCGGCGGTCAGGCGGCGGTGCAGTTCCAGGCCGAAGACGGCGTTGGCCAGCTTGGAGTGGTTGTAGGCGGCGGTGGCGCGGTAGCGGCGCTCCCCGTTCAGGTCCGCGAAGTCGAGCCGGCCGCTCTTGTGCAGCACCGAGCTCACCGTGACCACGCGCGGGTCGTCGCCGGCGCTCAGCCGGTCGAGAAGGAGCCCGGTGAGGGCGAAGTGCGCCAGGTGGTTCACCCCGAACTGCAGCTCGTGGCCCTGCCGGGTGAGGGTCCGCGGCGGCGCCATCACCCCGGCGTTG
Organism: Couchioplanes azureus; assembly: GCF_014648355.1. Classification (GTDB taxonomy): domain Bacteria; phylum Actinomycetota; class Actinomycetes; order Mycobacteriales; family Micromonosporaceae; genus Actinoplanes; species Actinoplanes azureus. The sequence continues at coordinate 138,649 of NZ_BMQY01000007.1, read as the reverse complement.
TTGATCAGTACGTCGACCCGGTCGAGCCCGGCGGCGAAGGCACGCACCGAGTCGAGATCGGCCAGGTCGAGCCGGCGCACCTCGCAGGAGCCGCCGGTCAGCCCGGCCTGCGCCGCCCGGCCCTTCCGCTCGTCCCGTACGGCCAGAATCACGTGGGCGCCCCTGTCGGTGAGCGCCCGGGCGGTGGCCAGACCGAGCCCGCCGCTCGCCCCGGTGACCACGAAAACGCGACCTGTCGTCATCATGCGGCTCATCGTGCCCTTGGTGACACAGTGTGTCAACCACGTCATGGCGTACCCTACCGGCATGGCGCAGGACCGGATCCCCACGCTGGCCGAACGCAAGCGGCAGCTGATCAGCGAGGAGCTGCGGGAGGTGGCCCTGCAACTGCTCGCCGCCCGCGGGTACGACGAGACGACGGTGGACGACATCGTGGCCGCCGCGGGGATGTCCCGGCGCACCTTCCACCGCTACTACGCGTCCAAGGAGGAGGTGGTCATCCAGCTGCTGGCCGACCTGGGCGACCAGATGCGCGACGAGCTGGCCGCCCGACCGGCCGCCGAGTCCCCGGCGGTGGCCCTGCGGCACGCCGTCACGGTGGCGCTCGACTTCTGCGCGGACCACCACGACCCGGTGAAGACCCTGGCGGTGGTCCGGCTGATCCAGCGGACCCCGGCGCTGCGCGCCCGCTCCCTGGAACTCCAGGCCCGCTGGCAGGCCGGCCTCGCGGCGGTGCTGGCACGGCGGCTCGGGCTGGACGCCGGCGACCTGTTCCCCGACCTCGCCACGCGGATGGCCCTTGCGGCCTTCGACACCGCGATGGAACGCTGGGCCCTCAGCGACGGCGCGGTGGATCCGCTCGCCCTGACCGAGCGCGCGTTCGCACTCCTGGACCCGGCACTCGAGGTCTGACGCAAGCGCCGACGTCGCCCGCCATCACCGCTCCTGCCCTCGCTACGCCGTCACCTCGGGCGAACCCCCACCCGAGGTCACGGTCCCGATCGCCCGGCCTCGGGCAGCGGCCCCGTCCACAGGAACGAGTCGCTGCGAACCTGCCAGACGAGGCGCGCCGACGACCCGGTGAGCGCGACCCCCGCGAGCCAGGCCGCCCACAGCATCGCCGCGGTCGCCGAGGCCGCCAGACCGGCCAGATAGGGCAGAGAGCCGGCGACGGCCAGGATGCTGATCCCGGGAAACGTGATGAACAGCGGGTTCAAGGTCCGGTAGGGCCGGGGGCTGGACCGATGGGCGCGCAGCCAGTCCTCCCAGCCGAGCCCGCCCGCCGTCCGGCCGCTCAGCTCGGTGCGGATGTAGGTCGCGATGCTGAGACAGGCATAGCTGTGAGAGACGTGGCGGCCCGCCAGCATGTACGTCACCAGCGGAAGGATCAGCAGCACGGCCGAGCGCCCCGCGCCCGACAGCGCCAGGCTGAAGAGCGCCCCGGCGGCGGTCAGCTGGATGGACAGCAGCGCCTGCTGGCTGTGCTGCCGGCCGACGAGCTCGGCGCGCAGCGCATTGAACTCCGCGAGAGCCGCATCTTGTCCGGGCGGTGCACCATCAGACAACCCGAGCCTCCATCGCCGCCGAGCCCGTCACCCTCGATGGTGCACGGCGGCGCAAGAGTCCGCATCGTCCGGCCCTGAACGAGTGACCTCGTGCGCGGCGGCCCGCACCGAGCGACGACCGTGCGGCGGACACCGCCTTCGGCGGATGTCCTCATCGCACGCGGCGCGCCCGCAGATCCGCCGCCCTCGGCGCGAAGCCGCTCACCGCGGGCCCCGCCGTGCAAGGCGAAATCCAGAGGCGACCCGAGAGGCCGGCAATCTAGGGTGCCTGAGGTGACCGTCCTCTCCGCATTTGCCGTCAAGCCGGTGCTTCACGGCCGCAAGGTGACCCTGCGGCCGTTCCACGACGACGACCTGCCGGCCATCGCGGCAGCGATCGCGGATCCCGAGGTGGCGCGGCTGACCGGCAGCGTCCACACCAGCGCCGAAGCCGCCGGTCGCAGACCCGACATCGACGATCGGCTGCGGAGTTGGTACGGATCCCGCAACAGTCAGGCCGACCGGCTCGACCTGGCGATCATCGACAACGACTCCGCGGCGTGCGTGGGCGAGGTCGTGCTGAACGACTGGGAGCCGGCGAACGAAAGCGGCAACTTCCGCATCTTGATCGGCCCCAGCGGGCGCGGGCGCGGGCTCGGCACGGAGGCGACCACCCTCGTTCTCCACTATGCGTTCACCACGCTGTCCCTGCATCGCGTGAGTCTCGAGGTCTACGCCTTCAATCCACGAGCCCGGCGAGTCTACGAGAAGGCCGGGTTCAAGCCCGAGGGCGTGAGACGCGACGCCTTCGTGTTCGACGGCGAGCGGGTCGACTCGATCGTCATGTCAGCCCTGGCGACGGAATGGACCGGCCCGATCGCTGGTCCGCTTGATCCGCCGCGTTCTCGACTCGTGGAGGACTGCGATCGGCGCGGGGGCATCTCGATACACTGATCGGGTGTCCCGCGAGTCGGAGCAACCACGTAGTCACAGCGTCTACCTCATACTCGCTGCACTGCTTCTCATGCTTTCCGCGGCCACGGCCTCCTACGTCATGATATCGAGCCAGTTCGTCTCGACTCCGCGAATAGGCGCGCCCGGAACGATCGGGATAGCCGCTGCGGCACCCTCGTCACAGCGGGCTCCACTCACAGTGGACGCGATCTTCGATGTCGACGACCGACCCGGCCGGACGAGCCTGGACATTGCCCTGACGCAGGTCGCCACCAACCCTTCGGTGCATGATCTTCAGGTCGTCATACTTCTCTGCGGCGCTTTTGCCGACGATCCCCAATTCATGGACAACAAGCTCCGCCCCATAGAGTGGACCCCGTTCAGGACGCCGGGCGGTGTCACGCTCTTCTCGCAGGCCTTCGGCAGCATGCAAGACTGCGTCCACACGTCCATGTCGATCGAGGACTCCGACGAGTCCGGCCGGTTGCGCCAAGCGCTGATGATCGGCTCCAGTGGGGCAGGCCCGAGCAAGACCTCGGGAGCGAGAGTGACCTACCGCTTTCCGGGCATCGTTCAGCTGCCTGCTCTCCCGAAGAGTGCCGGCTTCGGCTACCCGCCGCTCCCCACCGGCTCCTCGGTGCACATGCGGGTGAAAGACACGCCCGCGGATATGGAGAATGTATTCACCAGCCCGCAGCTTGCCGACGCCGGGCGTCTGGAGTGGGAATTCGATCTGGCGTCGGCCGAAAGACCGGTGAGCAACCTCAAGATCACGGCCCAGCTCGCCGACCGCCAGGCTGCCCGCGAGCGCCAGATATTCGTCGCAGGCGGCCTGGTCGGTATCGCAGGCGGCGCATTCGTCTGGTTGTCCGAACTTGTGGTCAGCGCCCTGACCTCCCTGCGAAGGAACGGTAAGCGACGCCGCGGGAATCCTTCCGATTCCGATGATCGGCACCCTGATCCGGAGAGGAGCACCGGCCGCGCTCGCCACGCTCTGCACGATGCCACAACGGGTGAGCAGTCGACCGGCAGCACGCCTGGCAACTCGGCACCCGCGGCCCGACGTCCAACCAAACCTGCGGCCAGCACACCCACTCGAGCATCCCGCACAAGACGTCGTTTGCTGGAGGGGGCTGGGTTCAGTTTGCTGGGCTTCCTGGCCGTGGTCGCCATTGTGAGGCGAGCGAGGCGGAGGACGTGATGACTCCTTGTTCGAGCCCTCAGCGGAACCGGGGCGTCTCGCCGGCGGCCGAGGTGAGCGGCTGACCAGGGCTCCGGTTCAGCCCGGGGCAAGGAGGCAGAACTCGTTGCCCTCCGGGTCGGCCAGGACCGTCCACGGGACATCGGTCGGGCCCAGGTCGACGGCGGTGGCGCCGAGCGCCCGCAGTCTGGCCGCCTCGGTCTCCGCGTCGTCACCCGGGTAGGGGCGCACGTCGAGATGGACGCGGTTCCACACGCTCTTCACGTCGGGTGTGCGGACGAACCGCAGATACGGGCCGACGCCCTGGGTGGACCGCATGACCGCGTGGTCATCGGTCACGTCGTGCACGGTCCAGTCCATGGCCTCGCCCCAGAAGCGAACCAGGGCCCGGGGATCCGCGCAGTCGACCACCACCGCGGCGATCGGTCCGGTGTCGCGGTGGAGCGGCCGGGGGTCGAGCACGCAGAACTCGTTGCCCTCCGGGTCGGCCAGGACCGTCCACGGGACGTCGCCCTGGCCCACGTCGGCGGGTGTCGCGCCGAGATCCCTCAGGCGCGTGACCACCTCCGCCTGGTGGGCCGCCGAGGTGGTGGCGAGGTCGACGTGCACGCGGTTCTTCACCGTCTTGGGTTCCGGGGAGACGACGAGGTCGACGCAGACAGCGACCGGGTCCGGGTAGACGAAGCCCTCGGGTTCGAGGTTGGTCACGCCGGGTCCCTCGCTGGAGACCCCCCAGCCGAGCACCTGCGCCCAGAAGCCGCCCAGCGCGGAGTCGTCCCGGGCCTTCATGGTGATCTGCACGAGCCGCGTAGCCATGCCGGCGATCTTAGGGCCCGAGCGCCGAGGAGGCCGGGCGGCCTACGCGGACAGGCCGCCGAGGAGGGCGGCCCACGCGGGCCGGCCGCCAAAGGGCCGGCCTACGCGGGCAGGCCGTCGAGGCGGGCGAGGACCTGGAGCATCACCTCGTCCGCTCCCGCGCCGATCGAGGTCAGCCGGGCGTCGCGGAGGGTGCGGGCCGTCCAGGTCTCCTCCAGGTAGCCCATGCCACCGTGGAACTGCAGGCACCAGTCGGCGACCTCGCGCTGCAGCCGGCCCGCCTTGAGCTTGGCCACCGTCGCCAGGCGGGTGATGTCCTCGCCGGCCATCCGGGCCTCGCAGGTGATCAGGTTGTGGCTGCGCAGCAGGTCCACTTCGGCCTGCAGCTCGGTGAGGCGGAAGGCGACGTACTGCCGGTCGGCGAGCGGGCTGCCGAAGACGGTGCGGTCGTGGACGAACTGACGGGTGCGGTCCAGGGCGTACTGGCACTGGCCGACGGCGGTGTACGCGGCGAACATCCGCTCGATGACGAACTGCTGCATCTGCTGCTGGAAGCCGCGGCCCTCCCGGCCGATGGTGTTGGCGACCGGGACGCGCACCTCGTCCAGCACCAGCTCGGCGGTGTCGGAGCAGCGGTGGCCGAGCTTGTCGAAGGTGCGGGCGACGTGGAAGCCGGGAAGGTCGGTGGGCACGACGATCTGTGACATGCCCTGGTATCCGCCCTCGTCCGAGGTGCGGGCGAGCAGGCAGAGCCAGTCGGCCTGGGCGCCGTTGGTGATGTAGAACTTGCGGCCGGTGATGACCCAGTCGTCGCCGTCGCGGACCGCGCGGGTGCGCAGGCGGGCGACGTCGGAGCCGGTGTCGGGCTCGGTGACGGCGATCGAGACGACCGCGGTGCCGGCGACCGCGGGGGCGAGGTAGCGCTGTTTGAGCTCCTCGGAGCCGTAGTCGTGCAGCGACGGCGTCGCCATCATCGCCTGCACGCCGAGGGCCATGCCGACGCCGCCGGCGTGGATCCGCCCGTACTCCTCGGCGGCCACCATCTGGAAGCTGTGGTCGGCGCCCTCCCCGCCGTACTCCGCGCCGTACTCCAGGCCGAGCAGGCCCAGCTTCGCGGCCTTGGGGAACACGTCGTGCAGGGGCACCCGGCCGGCCGCCTCCCACTCGTCGACGTACGGGTTGATCTCGGTGTCGACGAAGCGGCGGACGCTGGCGGCGAAGGCGCGGTGGTCCTCGTTCAGGCGCATGGGCCGACGCTAGCGAAGCCGACCCGCCGAAAACAAGCACGCTTGATTGTTTTTCTTCGCTGTGCCAATCTCACCGGCATGACAGCCGCCGAGACGCTGCGCGTCGGCAACTGCTCCGGGTTCTACGGCGACCGCCTCGCGGCGATGCGCGAGATGCTCGAGGGCGGTGAGCTCGATGTGCTCACCGGGGACTACCTCGCCGAGCTCACCATGCTCATCCTGGGCCGCGACCGGATGGCCGACCCGGCCGCCGGCTACGCCAAGACCTTCCTCGCCCAGCTGAAGGACTGCCTGGAGCTGGCCCTCGACCGGGGTGTCCGCATCGTCGCCAACGCCGGTGGCGTCAACCCGCCGGGCCTGGTGGCCGCGATCCGCGACCTGGGCCTGGACGCCCGGGTCGCCCTGGTGCGCGGCGACGACCTCACCGCCCGCGCCCGCGACCTCGGCCTCGGCAAGCCGCTCGGCGCGCACGCCTACCTGGGCGCCTTCGGCATCGCCCGGGCCCTCGCGGCGGGCGCCGACGTCGTCGTCACCGGGCGGGTCACCGACGCCTCGCTGACCGTCGGGCCGGCGATCGCCCACTTCGGCTGGGAGCGCACCGACCTCGACGCGCTCGCCGGGGCCACGGTGGCCGGTCATGTCATCGAGTGCGGCACCCAGGCCACCGGCGGCAACTATGCGTTCTTCACCGAGATCGCCGACCCGGACCGCCCGGGATTCCCGATCGCCGAGATCCGCCGCGACGGCTCCAGCGTGATCACCAAGCATGCCGGCACCGGCGGCGCGGTCACCGTCGGCACGGTCACCGCCCAGCTCGTCTACGAGGTGGGCGACGCGCGCTACGCCGGTCCCGACGTCACCACCCGCCTCGACAGCGTCTCGCTGCGGCAGGACGGCCCCGACCGGGTCGAGATCACCGGCGTACGGGGTGAGCCCCCGCCGCCCGACGTCAAGGTCTGCTGCACCTCGATCGGCGGCTACCGCAACGAGCTGACCGTGGTGCTGACCGGGCTGGACGTCGAGGCCAAGGCCGCGCTGTTCCGCCGCCAGTTCGAGGCCGCCGCCCGCGGCGCCGCCCCGGCCGAGCTGACCTGGAGCCTGGCCCGGCTGGACGCCGCCGACGCGCCGACCCAGCAGCAGGCGTCCGCCCTGCTCACCGTGGTCGCCCGTGACCCCGACGAGAAGGTGGCGGGACGGGCGTTCACCAGTACGGCCATCGAGCTGGCGCTGGGGTCGTACCCGGGCTTCTTCAGCACGGCCCCGCCGGGGCGCGCCCACCCCTATGGCGTCTTCACCGCCGGGTTCGTGCCGCAGGACGTGCCGCTCCACGAGGTCGTCCTGCCCGACGGCGGCGTCGTGCCGATCGATCCGCCGGCCCGGACGCAGGCCCTGGAACCGCATGCCGGCCCCCGTCCCGAGCCGTGGGCCGCCGAGGCGGGGCCGGCCCGGCGGCTGCCGCTGGGCACGCTGGCCGGGGCGCGCTCGGGCGACAAGGGCGGCGACGCCAACATCGGCCTGTGGGTGCGCGAGGACGCGGCGTACCCGTGGCTGGCGAATCTGATCACCGAGGACACCGTGCGCCAGCTGCTGCCGGAAGCCGCCGGCCTGCCGGTGCGCATCACCCGGCTGCCGGCCGTCCGGGCCGTGAACATCGTCGTCGAGGGGCTGCTCGGCCTGGGCGTGGCCTATCACGCGCGGTTCGACCCGCAGGCCAAGGGCCTCGGCGAATGGCTGCGCTCGCGGTACGTGGACATTCCCGAATCGCTGCTCCGCGAAGGTGAGGAGGCCCGGTGACCGTGCTGCGCTCCACCCTGGACACCGGCACCGAGGAGGCCCGGGCCGCCCGCAAGGCCATGCTCGCCTCGCTCGAGGAGATCGGCGCCGAGACCGCCAAGGCGGTGGCGGGCGGCGGCGAGAAGGCGGTCGCCCGGCACCACGCCCGGGGCAAGCTCACCGCCCGCGAGCGCATCGAGCTGCTGCTCGACGAGGACGCGCCGTTCCTGGAACTGGCCGCGCTGGCGGGTTACGGGTCGCCGTTCACCGTGGGCGGCAGCGTCGTGGCCGGCATCGGGGTGGTCAGCGGCGTGGAGTGCCTGCTGATCGCCAACGACCCCACGGTCAAGGGCGGCGCCAGCAACCCGTGGTCGCTGCGCAAGACGCTGCGGATGCACGAGATCGCGGAGCAGAACCGGTTGCCGGTCATCGCGCTGGTGGAGTCCGGGGGCGCGGACCTGCCCACCCAGAAGGAGGTCTTCATCCCCGGCGGCGCGGTCTTCCGCAACCTCACCCGCCTCTCCGCCCAGGGCATCCCGACCATCTCGCTGGTCTTCGGCAACTCGACGGCCGGCGGTGCCTACCTGCCCGGCATGAGCGACCACGTGGTCATGATCGAGAAGCGGTCCAAGGTGTTCCTCGCCGGCCCGCCGCTGGTCAAGGCCGCCACCGGCGAGGAGTCCGACGACGAGTCGCTGGGCGGCGCCGACATGCACGCCCGGGTGTCCGGGCTCGCCGACCACTACGCCCTCGACGAGCAGGACGCCATCCGGATCGGCCGGCGCATCGTCGCCCGCCTGAACTGGCGCAAGGCCTCCGGCCCGGCGACCGCAACGCCGAGAGCACCCCGGTACGCCGCCGAGGAACTGCTGTCCATCGTGCCGCCCGACCCCAAGTCCCCGTTCGACCCGCGCGAGGTCATCGCCCGCATCGTCGACGACAGCGACTTCGACGAGGTCAAGCCCCGCTACGGCGACTCGCTGGTGACCGGCTGGGCGCAGCTGCACGGCTTCCCGATCGGCATCCTGGCCAACGCGCGCGGCGTGCTGTTCAGCGCCGAGGCACAGAAGGCGGCCCAGTTCATCCAGCTCGCCAACCAGTCGCGCACTCCCCTGCTGTTCCTGCACAACACGACCGGCTACATGGTCGGCAAGGAGTACGAGCAGGGCGGCATCATCAAGCACGGCGCCATGATGATCAACGCGGTGTCGAACTCGGCCGTCCCGCACATCTCCCTGCTCATCGGCAACTCGTACGGCGCCGGCCACTACGGCATGTGCGGCCGCGCGTACGACCCCCGGTTCGTCTTCGCCTGGCCGAGCGCCCGCTCCGCGGTGATGGGCGCCCAGCAGCTCGCCGACGTCACCTACATGGTGTCCCGGGCGTCCGCGCTGGCCCAGGGCAAGCCCTTCGACGAGGAGGGTGCGCAGGTGGTCCGCCACATGATCGAGCAGCAGATCTCGGCGGAGGCGATGCCCGCCGTGCTGTCCGGCCTCGTCTACGACGACGGCATCATCGACCCGCGGGACACCCGCGACGTCCTCGGCGTCGCCCTCTCCGCGATCCACACCGCGCCGGTCGAGGGCACCGGCACCTTCGGCGTCTTCCGGATGTGAGGCCACGATGACGGATCTGAGGCCCGCGACGACGATCACGAGCGTGCTGGTCGCCAACCGCGGCGAGATCGCCCGCCGGGTCTTCGCCACCTGCCGCCGGCGCGGCCTGGCCACCGTGGCCGTCTTCTCCGACGCCGACGCCGGCAGTCCGCACGTGCGGGAGGCCGACAGCGCGGTCCGTCTGCCGGGGGTCACGCCGGCCGAGACGTACCTGCGCGGCGACCTGCTCGTCGAGGCGGCCCGGCGCGCCGGCGCCGACGCCGTGCACCCCGGATACGGCTTCCTCGCCGAGAACGCCGGGTTCGCCCGGGCGGTCATCGAGGCCGGCCTGACCTGGATCGGCCCCGACCCGGAGACGATCGAGGTGATGGGCTCGAAGGTCGCCGCCAAGGAGCGCATGGCCGCGGCCGGCGTGCCGGTACTCGGCCTGCTCGACCCGGACGCCATCACCGAGGCGGACCTGCCGGTGCTCGTCAAGGCATCGGCCGGCGGCGGCGGGCGGGGCATGCGGATCGTGCGTACGCTCGCCGACCTGCCCGGCGCCGTGGCCTCCGCCGCCCGGGAGGCCGGCGCCGCGTTCGGCGACCCCACCGTCTTCTGCGAGCGGTACCTCGAGGCCGGCCACCACGTCGAGGTGCAGATCATGGCCGATGCGCACGGCACGGTCTGGGCGCTCGGCGAACGCGAGTGTTCCCTGCAACGCCGCCACCAGAAGGTCATCGAGGAGGCGCCCTCCCCACTCGTCGACCGCATCGGCGGCGACCTGCGCGAGCGCCTGCTCGCCGCCGGCCGTGACGCCGCGGGCGCCGTCGGCTACCGCGGCGCCGGCACCGTCGAGTTCCTCGCCGACTCCCGCGGCGGCTTCTGGTTCCTCGAGATGAACACCCGCCTGCAGGTGGAACACCCGGTCACCGAGTGCGTCACCGGCACCGACCTGGTCGCCCTCCAGCTCGACGTCGCCGCGGGGGTCGCGCTGCGCGGTCCGGAGCCGGCGATGACCGGGCACGCCGTCGAGGCCCGCCTGTACGCGGAGAGTCCCGCGGACGACTGGCGCCCGCAGACGGGCACCGTGGTCACCTTCGACGTCCCCGGCGTCACGGCGCGCTTCGGGCCCGCCGAGGACGGCATCCGCCTCGACTCCGGCGTCGAGGACGGCAGCGTCGTCGGCACCCACTACGACGCGATGCTCGCGAAGGTGGTCGCGTACGCGCCGACCCGGGAGGCCGCCGCCCGCCGGCTCGCCGCCGCGCTGCGCCGTACCCGGGTCCACGGCGTCACCACCAACCGCGACCTGCTGGTCGCCAGCCTGCTGCACCCGGCGTTCCTGGCGGGCACCGCCGACACGAGCTTCTACGCCACCCACCCGCCGGCGTCGCTCACCGCCGGAACCGGGCTCGACCCGGCCCTCGGCGCCGTGGTCGCGGCCCTGTCCGACGCCGCCGCCGGGCGCGGCCCGCTGCTGCGCGGCGTCACCAGCGGCTTCCGCAACATCCCGGTCGGCTACCGCAGCCGCACGTACGCCGCCGGCGACCGGGAGATCGAGGTGCGCTACCGCTTCGGCCGCGACGGCCTGGAGGTCGCCGGCATGAGCGGGCTCACCCTGGTCGAGGCCGGCGCCGCAACGGTCGTCCTGGACGTCGACGGCGTCCGCCGGACCTGGACGGTGGGCCGCTTCGACGACCGGGTGGTGGTGGACGGCCCGCAGGGCACGGCCGAGCTGCGCCGCCTCCCCCGCTTCACCGACCCGTCGGCACAGCTTCCGGCGGGTACGCTGACCGCACCCATGCCCGGCACCGTGGTCCGGGTGGAGGTGAAGGCGGGCGACACGGTCGTGGCTGACCAGCCGCTGCTCTGGCTGGAGGCGATGAAGATGGAACACGTGGTGCGGGCCCCGGCGGACGGCACGGTGACGGACCTGCCGGTCACCGTCGGCCAGCAGGTCGGCCAGGGCACCACCCTCGCCGTGGTGGCGGGCCCGGATGACTGATCCCAAGCAGGAGCGCTCCCGGGCGACCCGGCAGCGCCTGCTGGAGACGACCATCCGGTGCCTGGCCGAGCACGGCTGGGAGCTCTCGACCGTCGGGTTCGTCGCCGCCGAGGCCGGCATCAGCCGGGGGGCGGTGCAGCACCATTTCCGTACGCGCGAGGCCCTCATCCTCGCCGCCCTGGAGCACATGTTCGAGGAGCGGGCGGCCCTGCTCGACGCGCTGCCCGACCCGGACTCCGGCCCGGACCGCATCCACACCGTGGTGACCGGCCTGGTCGACGCCATCGGCGGCGAGCTCTTCCGCGCCGCGCTGCAGGTGTGGACGGTGGCGGCCGCCGATCCCGAGCTGCGGGCGGCGGTGGTGCCCCTCGAGCGCCGCTTCGCCCGGGGAGTGCACCGCCGGGCCGTACGCCTGCTGCGGGTGGACGACTCCGACCCGGAGATGCGCGGCCTGATCCAGGCGACCCTGGACCTGGCCCGCGGCCTGGCCCTGGCCGACGTCCTGACCGACGACTCCCGCCGCCGCGCCCGCGTGGTCCGCGCCTGGTCGGCCCAGCTCGCCGCGGCGCTGTCCGCCGCGGCGGCCCGGCCCGGGACAGGCGCGGCGTCGTCCCGCTGAGCCCCCACGGCCGTCCTATGCTCGGGGCATGGCGATTCAGCGGATGGACCACGTCAGCGTCGTCGTCGACGACCTCGAGGCCGCCATGGCGTTCTTCGCCGAGCTCGGCATGGAGCTCGAGGGCCGGGCGCCCATCGAGGGAACCTGGGTGGACCGGGTGGCCGGCATGGACGGCCTCCGCGTCGAGATCGCCATGATGCGTACTCCGGACGGCCACGGCCGGGTCGAGCTGACGAAGTTCCACCATCCGGCCGCGGTCGGCCCCGAGCCGGGCAACACGACGCCGAACCTGCGCGGCCTGCGCAGCATCATGTTCGCCGTCGACGACCTCGACGACGTGGTCGCCCGGCTGGGCAGCCACGGCGCCGAGCTCGTCGGCGAGACGGTGACCTACGAGAACGTCTACCGGCTCTGCTACGTCCGCGGTCCCGAGGGCATCATCGTCGCCCTGGCCGAGCAGCTCACCGGAAGCGACGGAGCCGACGAGCCGGGTACCGTCTGACCGATGTTCACCGGCTTCCATCTCGACCAGGTGGACGTGGGTGAGGTCACCCTCCTCGGCCACGACCGGTTCGCCGTGGCCGGACACGACCGGGGAGCCCTGGTCGCGTTCCGCACCGCGATGGATCACCCCGAGGCGGTGACGCACCTGGCGGTCATGGACGGCCTGCCGGTCGTCGAGCACCTCGAGCGGACCGACGCCGCCTTCGCGCGCGCCTGGTGGCACTGGTGGTTCCTCGGCCAGACCGACAAGCCCGCGGAACGCGTGATCTGCGCCGACCCGGACGCCTGGTACCGCACCCCCGGGCCCGCCGCGATGGGCCCGGGCAGTCATGCCGACCTCTGGGCGGCCCTGCGCGACCCCGCGGTCGGCCACGGCATGTGCGAGGACTACCGGGCCGGCCTGGGCATCGACCGCGACCACGACGAGGCCGACCGGCGAGCCGGCCGGCAGGTCACGTGCCCGGCCCTGCTCCTGGAATCCGCCGACGACGACCTGGACATCCACGGCGACCCGGCCGCGATCTGGGCCCCCTGGCTCGCCGGCCCCTTCCGACACCGCGTCGTCGACTCCGGCCACCACCAGGCCGAGCAGGCGCCCGCCGCCGTCGCCGAGGCCCTGCTCGACCTCCTCTCCCGCTGAGACGCCCGAGGCGCGACGCCGGCCGCGGCCAAGGGCGAGGTCGAGCTGCGTACCCGCCGCGGCCGCAGGACAAGGCGGTGCCGCCGTGCTCAGCCGAACGCGGCTCCGATGATCTGCTGGGCACGGCCGGGCATCTCACCGCCCATGCGCAACGTGTTCACCGAGTAGACGAGCCGGCGGCTCAGGTCGCGGGTGGCGCCCATGCCGCTCGTGTACCCCGGCCGGTCGCCCGTCTTGCCCCACAGAGTCAGCGCGCCCACCTGGAACTTGCCGATTCCCATGCCGTACGACGCGGGCGGGTTGTTGTCCGGATCCTGGTCGCCGTCGAAGGCGGTGGTGTCCGGCGGGACGGTGAACATCAGCTCGAGCTGTGCCGGTGGCAGGAGCTTTCCGCTGAACAGCGCCACCATGAAACGATCCAGGTCCGCCGCGGTCGACACGATACCGGCGGCCGACCACTGCAGCGACGGGTTGGCCGCCGTGACGTCCACCCAGCCCTCGTCCGTGGTTTCGTAGCCGTGGGCGTGCGGGCCGGTGATCCGGGGGTCGTCCACCGGCGTGGTCGTGCCGTGCAGGCGCAGCGGCCGGATGATCCGGTCGCGGATCTCCTTCTCCCAGCTGTTCCCGGTGACCTGCTGGATCAGCAGGCCGGCCATCCAGTAGTCGGCATTGCCGTACCTCTGGTGCTCCCCGGGATCGAAGGCGGGCGGGCGCGTCAGATCGAGCTGGCTGCCGTCCGCCCAGTGGTCGTAGCGGTGCGCGAAGAACCATTGCGGGGTCTTGTGCGGCACGCCCACACCGTTGAGCCCGCTCGTGTACGTCAACACCTGCCGGACGGTGATCGGCGGATAGTCGGCCGGCAGCAACCCGGGTCGGTAGTGCTGCACCGTACGGTCCAGGTCGAGGCGGCCCTCGGCGACGAGCTGGAGCGCGACCACCGCCGTGAAGGCCTTGGTCATCGAGCCGATCCGGAACCGCCCGTTCTGCGGCACGCCGGCCCCGGTACGCACGTCTGCCACGCCGGCCGTGCCCTGCCAGCAGCCCGCGCTGCCGCGGATCTGCACCAGCGCACCGCTGGCCTCGGCATCCGGCAGGCGGCCCGTCCCGGCGGAAGCGGCTCCGATCGCCGCCTCCAGCCGGCTCTCGGACAACAAGGGCAACGTCGTGGGTGCGGAGGGTGCGAGAAGGCATTCCCGCGGTCCGGCAACCGCCGCCGACGGTACGCCGGCAGCACCGGCCACGATCGCCGTCGCGGCGGCGGCAGCGAGGATACGAGTACGTTTACGCATGCCTGCACTCTGCCCGTCCGCACTGGACGGTCACTCCGGTGAATCCCCTCCGCACACCCTGATCTTCGCTCCGGCAGCACCCTGATCGCGCCATCGGCGGCGCGGCTCACCAGTAGCACTGCAGCGTCATGTCGTCGGCGCGGACGAACTTGGCGCCGCTGCTGTTGCCGATGATCACCTTCACGAACACCGGGTTGACCCCGTTGAGCGCCCAGCGCCTGGTCGAGACTGGCTGATAGCCGTTGCCGCCGACGAAGGGATAGTTGCTCGCCAGCAGGTGGGCCTGCCCGTCCCAGACCTCGATGCCCACCTGGGCGGCGCCGGCCGACTGCACGTAGATCTGTGCGGCACACTGCGCATACCACGGCGCGGCGTTCGTCGGCGCCCAGAACCCCTCGAAGGCCCATCCGTTGGTGGCGAACAGCCATCCGTTGTTGGCGCCGGAGCGGGCGGTTCCCTGGTTGATGTCGAAGCCGGCGGATGCCTGGCCTCCGGTCGCCCGTACCCAGGCGCCCTGAGGACTGACCTCGAAGCCGTCCTGGACCTGCGACAGGGAGGCCTGGGCCACTCCGGCGGTGCCGGCGAGAACGACCGCCGACAGCACGCTGGCGACCGCACCGGCGCGGGCTCCGCGCGCCATGGCGGCGAGGACGGTGGGTGTGGATTTTCCGGTGCGCATGGTCGGATCCCCTCGGCAGACGATGTCGTACCCGGGCGCCGGGGGGAAGCGGTCACGGTGGCCGCGGCCGGGCCGAACCTCGCCTGGGACTCTGGACCCGGGCCGGCGCGCTGTCGAGACGAATGACGCATGTCGGACATGAGCGCGATGCGGGTCCGGGGCGGCGGCGGAGGTGCGATCGCACCGGGTGAGCTGCGTCCCAACGCTCAATTCCGGAGGCGCCCCGGCCGATGTTCGGGTGGAGGTACCTGATGTCCATGCCATTGTCGAAGCTGCCCGCCAAGCGGATGGGCGCCATCTGTGTCGCGCTGTACCTGATCGCCTACGGCGTCCTGGTCGGCGTGGTCCGTCCGGGTCTGGCGGAGGCGGCCGCCGCCCTGCCGGCCGGCTCCCCGGCACGCGAGAGTGCCGAGCTGGCCGCCTCGGCCCTGTGGTGGGTGTGGGTCCTCGTGCTGCCGGCCGCGATCTACGTGCACCTGGCGTCCATGAAGTCGATCATGATGTCGCTGGGCAAGGCCAGCAAGGCCATCATCCAGGCCGAGAAGGGCGACCTGACCGCCCGCATCCACGTTCCGGGCGCGGACGAGATGGCGCAGATGGCCGCCGCGTACAACGTCATGATGGAACGGGTCGCCGAGACGGTGCGCGGCATGCGGGAGACCGCCGAGGAGCTGAACCGCTCGGCCGCCGAGCTCAACCGGGCCAGCGGCACCATGACCTCGACCGTGGACGCCACCGCCGAGCAGCTCGACGCGGTCGCCGGCTCGGTCGGCCGGACCACCGAGGACATCTCCGAGATCGCGGCCGGCACCGGCCAGATGCGCGAGGCGATCACCGAGATCAGCACCAACACCTCGGCCGTGACCCAGGCCGCGCACGGCGCGGTCGAGCGGGCCGGCATCGCGGTCGCCAACGTGGAGCGGCTGCGTGACTCAGGCCGGGAGATCGGCGAGGTGATCCGCTCGGTCCAGGCCATCGCGGCGCAGACCAACCTGCTGGCCCTCAACGCCACCATCGAGGCCGCCCGGGCCGGCGAGGCGGGCCGCGGCTTCGCCATCGTGGCCGGCGAGGTCAAGGACCTGGCCCAGGCCACCGCGGAGGCGACCGAGGAGATCACCCGCCGGATCGAGACGATCCAGCAGGAGACCGACGGCGCGGTGCACGCGGTCGGCGACATCACCGACGTGATCCAGGCGATCGCCGACTACCAGCACACCATCGCCTCGGCGGTCGAGGAGCAGACCGCGACCACGGCCACGATGGCGGCCAGCGCCGGCGTGGCCACCGGGAGCGCCGAGGTGATCGTGTCGGCGCTGGAGACCGTGCGGGGCGTGGCGGGCGAGGCCCGCGGCGCCTCGGCGGCGACCCGGCAGGCGGCCGAGGAACTGGCCGCGATGTCGGACCGGCTGACGAAGCTGGCGGCCTCCTTCCACTGACGCCCGAGGCGCCGATGCGGCGGTGGTCACGTCGGACGTGACCACCGCCGCATCGGCGTGGGTGCGATGCCGCCGCTCTGCGGCTCAGCTGTTGTCGGTCGCCTCGGCGGAGAAGACCAGCGCGTCCCGGCGCCGGCGGACGACGAGGAGGACGACGCCACCCGCCACGAGGACCACGCCGGTCAGCGCGACGCCGGTCACCGCCGCGCCGGTGAGGGGCAGGCTGCCGGAGTCGCCGCCGGTGGCCTCGCCGCCCGAGACGGGTCGACCGATGGCACTGCCCGAGCCGGAGGCGGTACCACCGTCGGATCCGCCGTCCGTACCCCCGTCCGTGCCGCCGTCGGTGCCGCCGTCCGTGCCGCCGTCGGTGCCGCCGTCCGTGCCACCGGTCGGGCCGGGGTGGGCCGGCGACTCGGAGGCCGACGGGGTCGGCTTCGGCGTCTCGCCGCCGCCGGCGGCCGGGCAGGTGTGGGTGAGGTTGAACTTGTCCGCCTCGCCCGTGACGACCGCGGACGCACCGGTCAGCGTCCAGCCCGCCGGGGTGGCGATCCAGGCCTTGCTCGCCCCCTTGTCCGTGACGACCGCGCCGCCGTCGGCCGGGATGGTCAGCGTTCCGTTCCCGCCGAACGTCGCCGTGACCGAGACGAAGTCGCCCACCTTCTTGTGGTTGCCGGGAAGGACGAACACCCACACGTCCTCGCCCCGGTGCGGGCCGCCGCCGAAGTTGTCGTCGCAGTCGTGCGTCCCGTACGCGGACGCGGTGGTGGGCACGTTGCCGGGGTTGACGGTGACCGTCGTGCCGGCCAGGGCGGGCGACGCGGTGCCCAGCCCCGCCAGGACCACCGCCCCCGCCGCGGCGGCGAGCCTACCCCGCAGTTTCATCCCCATCGCGCGATCCCTCCTATGTGCCCGTGCGAGCGTCCCGAGGGGTGATCCGACCAGACCACGGCCGGAGCGGCGACCGGTGGTTCGGGTGATCCGCGGGGAGGAACCGCCCGGCGTCCGCGGACGAACGGACAGACATTCGCCTGGCGCGGATTCTGGTGTAACGCCCACCGGCAGCGTTGAGTCGCTCCGACTCAAGAGGGGCGCAAGAAACGGGAGGAAAGCGGCTTGGCCGGCAGATCGGGCACACTGCCCAATCAGGACATCGCGCGGGCGGGCCGGCGTGGCAACCGTACCCGAAGCGCTCGCTTCCCGGCCGGGCGCCGGACCCCGGGAGCAGCGCCTCCACGGGCACGCCGGGGTCGGCCAGGCGGCCGGCGGGGACACGCACCCGGTCCCGGACGAGTTGCTTCAGGTGCTCGCCGACGTCCCGGACGTTCGCGGACCTCTCGCCCGGGCACCCGCTCCACAGGGGCAGCGAAGGTGGGCCGGCTGGTGCTCGTGGCTCTCCTCGGATCGGGCGTGCAGGTGTGCCGGCGCGGTCAGCGGCGCAGACCGGCGAGGGCGAAGAACTCGGCCCGGGTCTCCGGGTGGTCGCGGTGCAGCCCGAGCAGCGCGGAGGTGGTCGTCGTGGTGCCGGTGGCGCGTACGCCGCGCAGCGACATGCACAGGTGCTCGGCCTCCAGCACGACGGCGACGCCCTTGGCGTGCAGGTTGTGCTGCAGGCAGTTCGCGACCTGCCGGGTGAGCCGCTCCTGCACCTGCAGACCGCGGGCGAAGTGCTCGACGACCCGGGCCAGCTTCGACAGGCCGACGATGCGCTGATCCGGCAGGTAGCCGATGTGCGCGACCCCGTGGAAGGGCAGCAGGTGGTGCTCGCACAGCGACCGGAACGGCACGTCGCGGACCAGCACCAGCTCGTCGTACCGGTCGTCGTTGGGAAACGTCGTGAGGACGAGCGGCTCGGGGGTCAACAGCTCGGCATAGGCGGCGGCGACGCGGCGCGGCGTGTCGAGCAGGTGCTCGCAGGTGACGTCCTGCCCGAGCGCCACCAGCAGTGCCCGGACGGCGTCGGCGGCGGCCTCGACGTCGACGGGTGCCACGGCCGGGAGGAGGCGCAGGTGCGCGGGGCCGCCGGCCGGGCCGGCCCCTCGCGTACCCATCCATGCGGTGCTGGTCACTGGAGCTCCTTCGGACAACGGCGCCGACGACCCGCGGCGAGCTTCTAACGGAGGTTTCCGTCGACGTTAGAATCCTCGCATCTGTTTCGTCAACCCGTGTATCCGATAGAGAGGTCCTACGGCGTCGCCGCCTCGTCGAGGAGGCGGCGCAGCTCGGCGACGTCCTTGACGCGTTCGGCGCGGGTGGCCGCCAGCGGGGACACCAGCAGCGTGGTCACCCCCGCCGCGGCGAACTCCGCCAGCCGGTCGCGGAGCTCGCCCGCCGGGGCGACCAGCGAGGTGTCGCGGACCAGGTCGCCGGGGACCGCGGCGGCCGCCTCGGCGCGGCGGCCGCTGAGGAACAGGTCCTGGATGCGCTCGGCCTCGCGCGGGTAGCCGTAGCGGCGCACCAGGTCGTTGGAGAAGTTGCGGCCCCGGGCGCCCATGCCGCCGATGTAGAGCGCGAGCTGCGCGCGATGACGGGCGAGCAGCGCCGGGTCGGGGTCGGCCACGGCGAACGGGACGGGCACCATCACGTCCAGCGGGCCGAGGCCCGGGCTGCGCCGCGCCAGGCCCTCGGCGAGCGGTCCGGCGAAGACCCGGGAGGCGGCGCGGGGGGCCAGGAACAGCGCCTGCCAGCCCTCGGCGATCTCGGCGGCCAGCGCGACGTTGCGCGGTCCCATCGCGGCCAGCAGGACCGGGATGCGCTCGCGGACCGGCCGGTTGATCAGCTTGAGCGGCTTGCCGAGGCCGGTCCCCCGCTCCGGCGGCAGCGGGATCCGATACTTCTCCCCCTCGAAGACCAGCGTCTCGCGGCGCCAGACCCGCCGGCAGATCTCGACCACTTCCCGGGTACGGGCGAGCGGCGCGTCGTAGGCCACCCCGTGGAAGCCCTCGACCACCTGGGGGCCGGAGGCGCCCAGCCCCAACGCGAAGCGGCCGCCGGACACGTAGTCGAGCCCCGCCGCGGTCATCGCGGTGAGTGCCGGGGTGCGGGTGTAGAGCTGCATGACCCCGGACGCGAGCGTCATCCGCCGGGTGCGCGCCGCGAGGTAGCCGAGCTGGCTGACCGCGTCGAAACTGTACGCCTCCGGCACGACGACGATCTCCGCGCCGGCCGCCTCGTGCTCGGCGACCTCCTCGACGGCGGCGGCGAAGCCCTCGCCGCTGTATCCGAGCTGGATCCCGAGACGCACGGGTCAGCGGTCCGGGTCGTGGACGATCACCTGGCGGATCACGTCGCCGCGGCCGAGGGACTCCAGGGCGTCGTCGAGCCGGTCGAGCGGGAGCCGGTGGCTGATCATGCCCTCGATGTCCAGCCGGCCGGCGCGCCAGAGGGCGAGCAGGCGGTCGAAGTCGCGCGGCGGGTCGGCGGAGCCGTACAGCGAAGGGATGATCCGCTTGCCCTCGAAGAGCAGCTCGAACGGGCTGAACTCGACCCGGTGCTCGGCGCTGCCGGCGCCGACCACGACCACCGTGCCGCCGCGGCGGGCGGCGGTCCACGCGCTGCGCAGCGTCTGCGGCAGGGCCACGACGTCGAACGCGTAGTCGAAGCCCTCGCCGCCGGTGAGCTCGGCGGAGAGGTCACCGAGCTGGTCCGGGTGGACCGCGTGGGTCGCGCCGAAGCGCAGCGCCACGGCGTGCTTGGCCGCGACCGTGTCCGCCGCGACGATCAGTGCGGCACCGGCGAGCCGGGCGCCCTGGATCGCGGCGATGCCCACGCCGCCGCAGCCGATGACCACCACGGTGTCTCCGGGCCGGACGGCCGCGGTGTTGACGACCGCGCCCACCCCGGTCATCACCCCGCAGCCGACCAGGGCGGCCACCTCGTACGGCACGTCCGGGGCGATCCGCACGGCGCCCGAGCGGGGCACCACGATCTCGCTCGCGAACGCGCCGCAGCCGGCCATCGCGAACGCCGGTGTGTCGCCGGCCAGGAAGCGCGGCGTGGCGTAGCCGGCCATCACATGGGTCACGCACAGGTGGGGCTCGCCGCGCCTGCAGGAGGAGCAGGTGCCGCAGGAGGGCAGCCAGTTGACGGTCACCCGGTCGCCGGGGGCGAGGTCGTCGACGCCCGGGCCGGTCTCGACCACCTCGCCGGCCGCCTCGTGACCCAGCACGGCCGGGACCGGCTGGGGCAGCGTCCCGCCGCGGGCCGACAGGTCGGAGTGGCACACGCCGGCCGCGCGGACCCGGATCCGCACCTCGCCGGGGCCGGGCCCGAGCACGGTCACGTCGTCGCGGATGTCGAACTTCTCGGCACCGATCGCGTGGAGCACAGCCGCCCGCATCACGCCTCCCCGGAAACTAGAACGCGTTCTACGCTAACGGGCGACACACCAGCCGAGCAAGCGATTGGGCAACCGCGCCCGGCGGTCGCCATAATGAGCCGGGTGACGACCGCCAGGAAGGCCGCGCTGCCCTCGGAGCGCCGCGCCCATCTGATCCAGCTCGCCGGCGACCTCTTCGCCGAGAAGGGCTTCCGAGCCACCACGGTCCGCGAGATCGCCGACGCGGCCGGCATCCTCTCCGGCAGCCTCTACCACCACTTCGACTCCAAGGAATCGATCGGCGACGAGATCCTGAGCGCGTTCCTCGAGGACGTGCTCGACGGATACCGCGCGGCGGTGGCCGGCTCCGAGGACCCGCGCGCCGCCATCGAGCGGATCGTGCGCTCCAGCGCCGAGACGCTGAACCGGCACCGGGCCGCCCTCGCCATGCTGGAGAACGACTGGAGCTACTTCAGCGGCCAGCCGCGGTTCGCGTACCTGCGCAAGGCGATGAAGGAGATCGAGAAGACCTGGGTGCAGCAGCTCGAACGGGGCAAGGAGACCGGGCAGTTCCGCGCCGACCTGGACGCCCGGCTGACCTACCGGCTGCTGCGCGACATCCTCTGGATCCCCACCTTCTGGCGGCAGGGGCGGGGCACGGGGTGGAGCAGCGAGCAGATCGCCGAGGGCCTCCTGCGACTGCTCTTCGACGGGATCACCACCCGCCCCTGAATCGACCGGAGCCGATCCCGGCGCGTCCTGTTACCCTACCCAAGCAAGCGTTTGGTTGCGGTATCCGGTTGCGGTATCCGGGAGGCCCGATGGGGCGGCTGGACGGCAAGGTGGCACTGATCACCGGCGGCGCGCGAGGGATGGGCAAGTCCCATGCCCGGCACTTCGCCGCCGAGGGCGCGCGGGTGGTGATCGGCGACGTGCTCGACGACCGCG
Source organism: Couchioplanes azureus (assembly GCF_014648355.1). GTDB lineage: Bacteria > Actinomycetota > Actinomycetes > Mycobacteriales > Micromonosporaceae > Actinoplanes > Actinoplanes azureus. The sequence continues at coordinate 117,081 of NZ_BMQY01000007.1, read as the reverse complement.
GACGGGCCGTCGCCGACGGGCTCGGCGCACAGGCGTGCCGGTTCGTGCACCACGACGTGACCAGCGAGGCCGACTGGGCCACCGCCGTCGGCACCGCCCTGGACGCCTTCGGGCGCCTCGACGTGCTGGTGAACAACGCCGGCATCTTCCGGCATGCGCTCATCGGCGACATGGCGCCGGACGAGTTCCGCCGGGTGATCGAGGTCAACCTGGTGGGCTGCTGGCTCGGCGTCCACCAGGCCGTGGGGCCGATGACCGCGGGCGGCGGCGGCTCGATCGTCAACGTCTCGTCGATCGAGGGCCTCGCGGGGGCGGCCGGGCTGTCGGCCTACAGCGCCAGCAAGTTCGGCGTCCGCGGCATCACCAGGTCGGCCGCCCAGGAGCTGGGTCCGCTCGGGATCCGGGTCAACTCGGTGCATCCGGGCGGGGTGCTGACCGCGATGGCGGTCGCCGCGGGCGAGAGCATGACCGGGGTGGAGCCGGGCGCATTCCTCAAGGCCCTGCCGATCGCCCGCTTCGCCGAGCCGATCGAGATCTCGCGCCTGGTCGCCTTCCTCGCCTCCGACGAGTCCTCCTACTGCACGGGCGCCGAGTTCCTCGCCGACGGCGGCCTCCTGAGCGGACCGGGGTACTGACATGACCGACGCCCTGCCACTGTCCGGCCGCGTCGCCGCGGTCACCGGCGCCGCCAACGGTCTCGGTGCCGCCGAGGCCGCCGCGCTCGCCGCCGCCGGCGCCCGGCTGGTGCTCAACGACCTGAGCGGCGCGGACCTGGACGCCGTGGCCGAGAAGATCCGCGCCTCCGGCGGCGAGGCGGTGGTCTGCCCCGGCGACGTCGCGGAGTGGTCGACCGGCCAGGCCCTGGTGCGCCGGGCCGTGGAGTCGTACGGCGGCCTGGACATCCTGGTCAACAACGCCGGCGTACTGCGCGACCGCATGGTGTTCTCGATGTCCGAGCAGGAGTGGGACGCGGTCGTCCGGGTGCACCTGCGCGGGCACTTCGTCACCACCCGCTTCGCGACGGCGTACTGGCGGGACCGCAGCAAGGCGACCGGCGGCCCGGTGTACGCCCGGATCGTCAACACCTCGTCCGAGGCGTTCCTGCTCGGCTCGGCCGGTCAGCCCAACTACGCGGCGGCCAAGGGCGGCATCGTCGCGCTGACCGTGTCCACCGCGCGCGGCTGCGCCCGGTACGGCGTCCGCGCCAACGCGATCTGTCCCCGCGCCCGCACCGCGATGACCGGCGAGCTCATGGGCCCGGCGCCGCAGGGGCCGGACCCGATGGCCCCGGAGCGGGTCGCGCCGCTGGTGACCGTGCTGGCCGGCCCGGCCGGAGCGCGGATCACCGGCGAGGTCTTCGTGGTGCACAGCGACGTGGTGGCGGTGCTCGGGCCGCCCACCGTCCGGGCGGCGCTCCACGCCGCCGACGGGCAGTGGACGGCGTCCGAGCTGGACGCCGCGCTGGCGCCGCTGTTCCCGGGCTACCCGCCGCGGCCGGGGTTCGTCTGCGAGGAGACGCTGCCGCTGGCGCCCGGCACCTTCGGCGAGCAGCCGTGAACCAGCGCACCGCGGTGCGGATGCCGGCCGGCGAGGTCGCGGCGCTGCTGGCCGCCGGGCACAAGCTGCAGGTGGCCACCATCAATCCGGACGGCACGCCGCACCTGGTCACCATGTTCTACGGGCTGCGCGACGCCCGGATCGCCTTCTGGACGTACCGCACCTCGCAGAAGGCCCGCAACCTGGCCCGCGACCCCCGCCTGAGCTGTCTGGTCGAGGACGGCGACGGCTACTTCGAGCTGCGCGGGGTGCAGGTGACCGGCGTGGTGCGGACCGTCCGCGACCTGGCCGGGATCACGGAGATCGGCCGGCTGGTCGCGGCACGGATGCCCGGCGGCCCGCCCTCCGGCGCACTCGAGGAGTACGTGGAGCGGGCCGCCCGGAAACGCGTGGCCTATCTGGTCGAACCCCGCCGGACGGTCAGCTGGGACCACCGGCGGCTGCTCACATGAGCTCGTCGGTGGTGGGCAGCAGCACGGTCTTCACCTCGGTGTACGCCTCGACGGAGCCCCGGCCGCCCTCCCGGCCGAGCCCGGACCGGCCGAACCCGCCGAAGGCCACGTGCGGCTCGAGCTGGTATCCGTTGATCCCGACCGTGCCGGCCCGGACCGCGCGGGTCATCCGCCAGGCCCGCTTGACGTCGGCGGTCCACACCGTCGCGGACAGCCCGTAGGACGTGTCGTTGGCCAACCGGACGGCCTCCTCCTCGTCGGCGAACGGCACCACGGCCAGCACCGGGCCGAAGATCTCCTCCCGGGCGATGGTGGCGTCGTTGCTGACGTCGGCGAAGACCGCGGGGTTCACGAAGTTGCCGGCGCCGAGCTCGCCGTCGGGCCGGTCCCCGCCGCAGACCAGCCGGGCGCCCTCCTGCCGCCCACGCTCGACGTAGCCGAGGACGCGCTCCAGGTGGCGCTCGCTGATCATCGGCGCCGCGGTGGTGCCGGGGTCGAACGGGTCGCCGTAGGTGACCAGGCCGGCCATCCCCTCGGCGATCGCCAGGAACTCGTCGTAGACGTCGCGGTGGACCAGGGCCCGGCTCTGCGCCACGCACGCCTGACCGGAGAGCCCGAGCGTGACCGTGCCCATGGTGACCGTCGCGGCCGCGTACACCTCGGCGTCGGGGAAGACGATCGACGGGCTCTTGCCGCCGAGCTCGAGGCCGACCCGGGTGATGCCCTCCGCCGCGGCGGCCATCACCCGGCGGCCCACGGCCCGGCTGCCGGTGAAGGTGATCTTGTCGACCATCGGGTGGTGGATCAGCGCGTCGCCGGTGGGCTCGCCCGGTCCGGTCACGACGTTGAGCACGCCGGGCGGCAGACCGGCCTCCTGGATCAGCCGGGTCAGCCGCAGCAGGGCGAAGGTCGCGAACTCCGACGGCTTGAGCACCACCGTGCAGCCGGCCGCCAGGGCCGGTGCCAGCTTCTGTGCGGCCAGCAGCAGCGGCGCGTTCCACGGGACCACGGCGGCCACCACGCCGACCGGTTCGCGCAGGGTCAGCACGGCGTGGTCGCCGCCCTGGTAGGCCGGAAGCGTCTCGCCGCCCAGCTTGTCGATCCACCCGGCGTGGTGGTCGAAGACGTCGGCCACGCACTCCGCCGACATCGCGTACGCCTGGCCGAAGCTGAGCGGCATGCTGTTGTCGAGCGCCAGCAGGGTGTCCAGCTCGGCGGCGTGCGTACGGATCAGGCCGGCGACCGCCCGCAGCACCCGGATGCGCTCCTTGGCGCGCGAGCGCGGCCACGGCCCCTCGTCGAAGGCGCGGCGGGCGCTGCGCACGGCGGCGTCGACGTCGGCGGCCCCGGCCACCGCGAACTCGCCGACCTGCTCCCCCGTGGCCGGGTGCACATGGGTCCACGTACGACCGTCGGCGGCCGGACGCCACGCATCGCCGATGAGCAGCTCGCCGGCGGTCAGGCCGACCTCGTCCCGCCTCGACTTGATCGAGAGAACCATGAGACACCTCCGGCAGCAGGGATTGAAACACGTTCTACTTCTGCGGAGGGTACGCCGCGGCCCGCGGGTCTGCCAGATACCCGGGCCATTCGCCGCCGCCGTGCACGGCCAGCGCGGCACCGCTGAGATAGCCGGCCAGCGGTGAGGCCAGCAGCAGGCAGGCGCCGGCAACCTCGCCCGGCGTCGCGGCCCGGCCCAGCGGCACGGTGCGCGCCACCGCCCGCGGGTCCACCTGCGACCCCGGGGCTCCCGTGTCCACCGGACCGACGACCAGGGTGTTCACCCGCACCCTCGGGGCCCACTCCATGGCCAGGCTGGTCGCCAGATGGTGCAGCCCGGCCTTGGCCGCGCCGTACGCGGCGGCGCCGGGCGACGGGCGCACCCCGCTGACGCTGCCCACCATGAGGATGAGCCCGCCGTCCGACTGCTCCCGCATCACCGGGCAGGCCGCCTGGGAGACGTGCAACGGCGCCAGCAGGTTGAGCTCGAGGATCTTCGCGTGCAGCCGGGGCGAGGCGGAGTCCGCCGGGGCGCCCGGCGCTCCCCCGGCGTTGTTCACCAGCACGTCGAGGCGGCCGAACCGCTTGACCGCGGCGGCGACGAGCGCGGCGGCCTGCTCCGGGTCCCGCACGTCCGAGCGCACGAACCCGGCCGTCGCGTCGCCGGCCCGCGGCAGCTCGGCGGGCTCGTGCCGGCCACACACGAGCACCCGGGCGCCGGCGGACAGGAAGGCGCCGGCGATCGCGGCCCCGATGCCCCGGGTCCCGCCGGTCACCACCACGGCGCGGCCGGTGAGGTCCAGGGGGTCCATCCGCCGATCGTAGACCACCAAGCAAGCGCTAGGTTAGGCTGCCGGCGTGGGCGTACACCTGCATCCCGGCGCCGTCACCGAGGTGGTCCTCGACTTCCCGCCGGTCAACGCGCTGCCGGCGGCCGGCTGGACGGAGCTCGCCGGGGCCCTCACCGCGGCCGGCGCCGAACCGGGCACCCGCGCGGTGGTGCTGGCCGCCGAGGGCCGTGGCTTCTGTGCCGGCGTGGACATCAAGGAGATGCAGCGCTCCGCCGGGCACGACGCGCTGCTGGCCGCCAACCGGGGCTGCGCCGCGGCGTTCGCCGCGGTCTACGAGTGCCCGGTCCCGGTGATCGCCGCGGTGCAGGGCTTCTGCCTCGGCGGCGGCGTCGGCCTGGCGGGCAACGCCGACCTGGTCGTCGCGGCCGACGACGCCGTCGTCGGGCTGCCCGAGGTGGACCGGGGCGCGCTCGGCGCGGCCACCCACCTGTCCCGCCTGGTGCCGCAGCAGCTGATGCGGACGATGGTCTACACCTGCCGCCCGGTCTCCGCCCACGACCTGCACCGGTACGGCACGGTGCTCGCCGTGGTGCCCGCCGCCGAGCTGCGCAAGGCGGCCCGCGAGGTGGCCGAGGAGATCGCGGCCAAGGACCCGGTGGTGATCCGGCGGGCCAAGGAGGCCCTCAACGGCATCGATCCGGTCGACGTCAGGCGGTCGTACCGGTTCGAGCAGGGCTTCACCTTCGAGCTGAACCTCAGCGGCGCCGGAGACCGCGCCCGGCAGCGCTTCGTCGAGGGGCGGTGAGGCGTGGGGACCCGGATGTCCGTCGCGGAGGTGGTCGGCGAGCTGCGGTCCGGGATGACGATCGGGGTCGGCGGCTGGGGTTCGCGGCGCAAGCCGATGGCGCTGGTGCGCGCGATCGCCCGGGCCGGCCTGACCGGACTGACGGTGGTCGGCTTCGGCGGGCCGGACGTCGGGCTGCTGATCGCGGCGGGCTGCGTACGCCGGGTCGTCACCGGCTTCGTCTCGCTGGACAGCATCCCGCTGGAGCCGCACTTCCGCCGGGCGCGGCAGGAGGGCACGGTGGCGCTGACCGAGCTGGACGAGGGAATGCTCTACTGGGGACTGCTGGCCGCCGCCCACCGGCTGCCGTTCCTGCCGATGCGGGCCGGGCTGGGCTCCGACGTGCCGCGGGTCGTCCCGGAGCTGCGGACCGTGCGCTCGCCGTACCCCGACGGTGAGGAGTTCCTCGCCGTGCCGGCGCTGCCGCTGGATGCCGCGCTGATCCACCTCAACCGGGCCGACGAGCGCGGCAACGGGCGCTACCTCGGGCCCGATCCCTACTTCGACGACCTGTTCTGCCTGGCCGCGCGGCGCCGCTACCTGTCCTGCGAGCGGGTGGTGGGCACGACCGAGCTGGTGGACGCCGGGCCGCCGCAGGGCCTGCTGGTCAACCGGATGATGGTGGACGGCGTGGTGGCCACCCCGAACGGCGCGCACTTCACCAGCTGCGTGCCCGACTACGGCCGGGACGAGGCGTTCCAGCGCGAGTACGCGTCCGCCGCGGCGAGCCCGGCGGGCTGGGAACGGTTCCGCGAGACCTACCTGGACGGCGACGAGGACGACTACCAGAAGGCGGTGCGGGCACGATGAGCGAGCCGACCCGCGCGGAGGTCTGCGTGGTCGCGTGCGCGGAGGCGTGGCGCGGGGACGGCGCGATCCTCGCCGCCCCCATGGCGCTCGTCCCCCGCCTCGGCGCCCGGCTGGCGCAGCTCACCTTCGCCCCGGACCTCGTGCTGAGCGACGGCGAGGCGACCCTCGTGCACGGCGGCACGGTCGAGGGCTGGCTGCCGTACCGCGCGGTGTTCCAGGTGGTGGCCGCGGGCCGGCGGCACGCGATGATGGGGGCGAGCCAGCTCGACCGCCACGGCAACCAGAACATCTCCTGCATCGGCGACTGGTCCCGGCCGAGCGCCCAGCTCCTCGGCGTGCGCGGCGCGCCCGGCAACACCGTCAACCACGTCGTCAGCTACTGGGTGCCACGACACTCGCCGAGGGTCTTCGTGGAGCGGGTCGACATGGTCTGCGGCATCGGCTACGACCGGGCGGGCGCGCTCGGCGCGCCGGCCAACCGGTTCCACGAGATCCGTACGGTGGTCACCGACCTCGCCGTGCTGGACTTCGCCACCCCGGACCACCGCATGCGGCTGCGCTCGGTGCACCCCGGCGTCACCGCCGCCGAGGTCGCGCGGGCCACCGGGTTCCCGCTCGCCGCGCCGGCCGACGTGCCGCGGACCCGGCTGCCGACGGCGGCCGAGCTCGCCCTGATCCGCGACCTCGACCCGGAGGGGCTGCGGGAGAAGGAGGTGCGATGAGGACCCGCCTCACCGAGCTGCTCGGCTGCCGGCACCCCGTCGTGCAGACCGGCATGGGATTCGTGTCCACACCCGCGCTGGTGGCCGCAACCTCGGCCGCGGGCGGCTTCGGCATCCTCGCCTCCGCCGCCCTGAGCCTCGACGAGCTGCGGGCCGCCGTCCGCGAGGTCCGGCGGCGCACCGGCGCGCCGTTCGGGGTGAACGTCCGCGCCGACACCCCGGACGCCGCGGACCGCATCGACCTGCTGGTCCGCGAGCGGGTACGGCTGGCCTCCTTCGCCCTCGCGCCGAGCCGGGAGCTGATCCGCCGCTGCGCCGACGGCGGCGTGCTCACGATGCCCTCGGTCGGCGCGCTGCGCCACGCCGAGAAGGTGCACGGCTGGGGGGTGGACGCGGTGCTGGTGCAGGGCGGGGAGGGCGGCGGGCACACCGGGCCGGTGCCCACCACGCTGCTGCTGCCCCAGGTGGTCGACGCCGTGGACGTGCCCGTGGTGGCGGCCGGCGGCTTCTTCGACGGCCGGGGGCTGGTGGCCGCGCTGGCGTACGGCGCCGCCGGCATCGCCATGGGCACGCGCTTCCTGCTCACCTCGGACAGCCCGGTCGGCGCGGAGGTCAAGCGCCACTACCTGGCCGCCCAGGTCACCGGCACGGTGGTCACCACCCGGGTCGACGGCGTGCCGCACCGGGTGCTGCGCACCCCGTTCGTCGAGGCGCTCGAACGCTCCGGGCGCGTTTGCGGCCTGGTCCGGTCGCTGCGGCACGCCGCCGCGTTCCGGCGCGAGACCCGCCTGTCCTGGGCGGCGCTGCTGGGTGCGGGTCGCGCCACCCGGCGGGCGCGGGGGCTGTCGTGGGCGCAGACGGTGATGGCGGCCAACACCCCGGCGCTGCTGCGGACCTCGATGGTGCACGGGCGGCCCGAGTCCGGGGTGATGCCGGCCGGCCAGGTGGCCGGGCTCATCGACGACCTGCCGTCCTGCGCCGAGCTCATCGACCGCATCATGAGGGAGGCGGAGGACCGGCTCGCCGCGCTCAGGCACACGGCGTCGAAGCCGCCGGGGCGTACGCCTTCCTCGGGGAGTGCACAAACCTGCCGATGAGACTGCGTTTTCGTCGTTCTTCTGCGGCGGAAGCCAGGCGGTTTAAGCGTTTTGTCGGCGGGTAGCCGGGGTCGAACCCGACGCGCCCCCGGTCGCGGTGCACCGATACGTCGGACGGGGCGCGATCCCACACGGAGGCTACCCGTGACGCAACTGGCAACCCGAGAAGCAGCGAACGACAGGCAGGACGAGGTGCAGCGGCGGGGCCGCGGGCTCGGCTGGATGAGTCTGGGGCTGGGTGTCGCACAACTGGCGGCGCCGGAGACAGTGCGCCGGCTGAGCGGCGTGGACGACTCTGCGACCTCGCGGGCGGTGGTGCCGCTGGTCGGGGCGCGGGAGCTGGTCCACGCGGCCGGGCTCCTGACGAGCCGGCGCAAGAGTGCGTGGGCGTGGACCCGGGTGGTGGGCGACGCGATGGATCTGACCGCGTTGGGGATGGCCCTCGCCCACCGGGGCGGGCGGCGCCGCCGACGGCTGCTCGCCGTGACCGGTGCCGTCGCCGGGATCACCGTGCTGGACCTACTGACCGCCGTACAGGCCACCAGAGCGAAAGGCGCCGGTGCCCGGGGCACACGCCAAGGAGGACCCATGGAGTTGACGGCCACGACGACCATCCGTAAACCCGCGTCGGAGGTGTACGCGTTCTGGCGTGATCTGGAGAACCTGCCGACGTTCATGGCGCATCTCGAGCAGGTCCGCACCACCGGCGACCGCACGAGCCACTGGGTCGCCGACGCCCCGTTCGGCAAGAACGTCCAGTGGGACGCGGAGATCGTCGACGAGGTACCCGGTGAGAAGATCGCGTGGCGCTCGACCGGGCACGCCGACGTGCCGAACGCCGGTACGGTCCGGTTCGTGCCGGCCCCGGACGCGGTGAGCACCGAGGTCCACGTCGTGCTGACCTACGAGATTCCGGGCGGCGCGGTCGGCAAGGCGGTCGCGAAGTACTTCGGTGAGGAACCGCACCAGCAGCTCGACGACGACCTGCGCCGGCTCAAGCAGGTGCTGGAGACCGGGGAGGTGGTCCGCTCCGACGGCGCCCCGTGGGGCAAACGGGCCCGCAAGGAGTTCCCGCAGCGTCCGGCGCAACCGCTGTCGGACGCCGAACTCGCGAAGGGAGAGGACGCGTGAAGGCGACCACCTGGGCGGGCCGTAACAAGGTCGAGGTACGTGACGTGCCGGACCCGAAGATCCTGAACAAGCGCGATGCCATCGTACGGATCACCTCCACCGCGATCTGCGGCTCGGACCTGCACCTGGTCGACGGGTACGTACCCACCATGCAGGACGGCGACATCATGGGCCACGAGTTCATGGGCGAGGTGATCGAGGTCGGGTCCGGGGTGCCCGCGGACAAGCTGCGCGTCGGCGACCGGGTCGTCGTGCCGTTCCCGATCGCCTGCGGCGCCTGCGCCGCCTGCGCGAACGAGATGTACTCCTGCTGCGAGAACTCCAACCCCAACGCCGGCATCGCGGAGAAGATGTTCGGCCACCCGGTCGCCGGGATCTTCGGCTACTCGCATCTGACCGGCGGTTTCGCCGGCGGTCAGGCGCAGTACGCGCGGGTGCCGTTCGCCGACGTCGGCCCGCTGAAGATCGAGTCGGACCTGACCGACGAGCAGGTGCTGTTCCTGTCCGACATCCTGCCCACCGGCTACATGGGCGCCGAGATGTGCGACATCGCGCCCAGCGACGTGGTGGCGGTGTGGGGCGCCGGCCCGGTCGGCCAGTTCGCCATGGACAGCGCCCGGGTGCTGGGCGCCGCGAAGGTCATCGCCATCGACAAGGAGCCGTACCGGCTGCGGATGGCCGAACAGGCCGGACACATCGCGATCAACTTCGACGAGGTCGACGTGCGCTCGCGGCTGCTGGAACTCACCGGTGGACGCGGCCCGGACAAGTGCATCGACGCGGTCGGCATGGAGGCCAGCCACGGCGCCGCGCACCTGCACGCCTACGACCGGATCAAGCAGGCCGTCCGGTCGGAGACCGAACGCCCGCACGCCCTGCGCCAGGCGATCATGTCGTGCCGCAGCGGCGGCGTGGTCTCGGTCGTCGGCGTGTACGGCGGTTTCCTCGACAAGTTCCCCGCCGGCGCCTGGATGAACCGGTCACTGACCCTGCGCACCGGCCAGTGCCACGTCCAGCGCTACATGAAACCGCTGCTGCAACGCATCGAACGCGGCGAGATCGACCCGACCCGCATCATCACCCACCGGCTACCGCTCAACGACGCCCCGCACGGCTACGACATCTTCAAGAACAAACAGGACAACTGCGAAAAGATCGTCCTCAAGCCCTGACGCCCGCCCGCATCGGGCCACCGCGGCGAGCACGGTGGCCCGATGCTTCAGCTCACCGGAACCTCGTGACCGAAGACACCGGCGTCGGCGTCGGCGGGCCGGTCCCGTCTGCCGGTCGGGCACTCCCCGGTTCTGGCGGTGAGCAGACTGTGGACCTGGTGCAGGAGGTCGTCGTTGTTCAACGGTTTGGCCAGGTAGGCGTCGGCGCCGGCGGCGGCCGCAGCGCCGGCGTCGGGATAGAGGTCGGCAGACAGCATCAGAACCGGTGTGTCGCTGGTGAGGGCATCGGCGCGCAGGATCCGACAGGTGTCGGGGCCGTCGTCGTCGCGCAGGTTCAGGATCACCAGGTCCGGTCCTTGCCGCTGGGCGGTCTCGAGGATCGATCGGGGGTCCGCTGCGGTGATCACATGGTAGCCGGCGCGCCGGAAGAGCATGGTGAACGCGATGCGGATGTCCGTGTCGATCTCGCCGAGCAGGAGGGTGGCCATGACGGGCACGCTTTCCAGAAGAGCGGTCCGGCTCTTCCTGGCACGCCGGCGGTGAGCGCCTCGGTTGAGGCGTGACATGTCGGATGCCTCGGACTCTACTCCTTTCCGGCGGCTGCCATCACTGATCGTGACATGCCAGCGCTGCGGCCGGGGCCGTGAGGCTGCCGACCCTTACCGGGGACGCCGCCGAGAAGCGTATATTTTGCCTGGTAGCGCGGCACCGGCTGCCGGTTCTGTGCTCGACGTTGGTGACGGGGTGATCCGGTGACCGGATTGTTGATCGATCACGCTGTGCTGTCGGATGCATCTCGACTGGCATCCGTCCGGCGGGCGGAGCTGGCGCTGCCGGGCCGGGCGGTGTCGGCGGACGCGGCGGCGCATCTGGCGGCGCGGGCGTTGGCGGCGCCGATGGGGTTCGTGACGCTGGTCAGCGACGGTGCCATCCGGTGTGCCGGCCTGTTCGGCGCGCCCGACGAGCTGATGATGTCGCGAACGTTGCCGCTGACCGGGTCGCTGTGTCCCCTGGTCGCCAGTGCAGGCCGCCCGTTGGTGCTCAGCGACCTCTCGACGCATCCGGAGTACGCCACCTTCGCCGCGGTCGTGCGCTACAACGTCCAGGCGTATATCGGTGTACCGCTGCGCGACCGGCGCGGCAGGCCACTCGGGGCGGTCGCCGCCGCCGACACCGCTGCGCGGTCGTGGACCGACGACGACCTCACGGCGTTGCAGCAACTGGCCGAGATGCTGGGCCCGCTGCCCGAGGGCGATCCGCTGACCGATCACCACGCCGGCGCCGCGGCGGTGCTCGACGCGCTCGGTGAGTCGTTGGTCAGCCTGCACGACGACGGCCGGATCTCGGAGTGGAACGCCGCCGCGACCGGCATGTTCGGCTGGTCACTGGGGGAAGCGCTCGGGCGGTCGGTGGAACACCTGATGCTGTCGGCCGGTGACTGGACCCGGATTCGCGCCGCGGCCGGTGACTGCACCACCGGGTCGCCGTGGCGGCAGCAGTGCAGCGCCCGGCACCGGGACGGTCACACCTTCCCGGTCGAACTGCTCGTCACGACTCTGGACACACCGAGCGGACGGCGGTGGGGAATGGTGCTGCTCGACGGCGCCGAACGCGCCGCAGCCGACCGGCTCTCCGTGCGACGATCCGGCTTCCTGCACGCCGTACTCGACAGCCTCTACACCGGAATAGCCGCCTGTGACGCCGACGGCCGCATCGTCCTGATCAACCGGGCCTTGCGGCAGGCACAAAGTCTGCCTGGCGACGGCCCGCCGGTCGACGTCGCCGAGTGGGAGAACGCCTTGTTCACGCCGGACGGTGCACCGCTGCGCCCAGGCGAGGGGCCGCTGACGCGCGCGTGTCAGGGCAGTGTGGTCCGCGGTACCGAGGTGGTACTCAAAGCCGCTGACACGCCGGCGTTGACCTTCGCCGCCAACGCCGAACCCATGCGCGAGCCCGACGGCACGCCGGCCGGCGCCGTGGTCGCTTTGCACGACATCACCATGCAACGGCGCGCCGACCGGTTCCGGAGCTGCGAGCTCCAGGTCGCCACCATTCTCAGCGGCGCGGACGAGGTCACCCAGGTCGGGCCGCAGATCGTCCGGGCCGTGGCGCAGACGCTGCGCTGGCCGTACGCGGAACTGTGGTTGCTCGATCCGGTGAGCGACACCCTGCGCAACGTCGGGCACTGGCTCACGCCCGACGTGCACATCGACGACCCGCTGAACGGTCCCGTCGTCGAAGGCCAGGGCATCACCGGCACCGTCTGGGCCGACAACCGTCCGGTATGGGTGCGGGACGTCGCCGACACCACGGGTTCGGGACCCGCCGTGCCGGCCGACCTCGCCGCGGCGTGCGCGCGCGCCGGGCTGCACACCGCCGTGGGCGTACCCATCGGCGACGGTGCCGTGGTCGGCGTGCTGACCTGTTTCGCCGACAGTTGTCAATACGACGAGGCGGAAATCGTCAGCGGACTGGCCTCCGTCGCCGGGCACATCGCCCGGTTCCTTTCCCGTGCACACATCGAGGGCCTCGCCGCGCAACTGGACCGTACCCGCGACGACTTCATCGCCCTGGTCGGCCATGAAATGCGTACGCCGCTGACCTCGATCGGCTCCTACATCCAGTTCCTGCTGACCGACGAGCACCTCGACCCGGAGCTGCACGAGATGCTCAGCGCGGTGGACCGCAACACCGCCCTGCTCACCGCCATCGTCGACGACCTGCTCGACCTCGCCGCGCTGCAGAGCGGCCGAGCCTGCCTACAACTGCGCCCCACCGACGTCACCACCCTGGTACGCGACAGCCTCGACGCGATCCGGCCTGCCGCCCACGCCAACCACGTCCGCCTCACCTTCAACCTGCCTGACCACCTCACCATCGACGCCGACCCGCAACGACTGCGCCAGGTCATCGACAACCTGCTGTCCAACGCCGTCAAGTACAGCCCCGACGGCGGAGCCGTCCACGTCAGCCTGACCACATCGGCCGACACCGTCATACTGAGCGTCTGCGACACCGGTATCGGCATCCCGACCGAAGAACGCACCCACCTGTTCCGGACCTTCTTCCGCGCCACCAACGCCCGCCACACCAGCATTCCGGGCACCGGCCTCGGCCTGGTCGTCACCCACGCCATCGTCGAAGCCCACCACGGCCTCGTCACCGCCACCCACAACGACCCCGGCACCACCTTCACCATCCGACTCCCCGCAACCGCCGCCGCCACGGACTAGTGCCGCGCAGCACGGAGCCGGCCAGACTGCACCGCGGCCGCGCCCAGCCCTCTGCTGGTCTCGCGCGACCGCCCGGCTGGTGCCGGAGGAGGAACGGCAAGCTCAGCAGCGCTCGATGACCGTGACGTTCGCCTGTCCCCCGCCCTCGCACATGGTCAGCAGGCCGTAGCGCCCGCCGGTGCGTTCCAGCTCGTGCAGCAGCGAGGTGAGCAGCCGCGCGCCGGTGGCGCCGAGCGGATGCCCGAGCGCGATCGCGCCGCCGTTGACGTTGACCCGCTGCGGGTCGGCGCCCGTCTCGCGCAGCCAGGCGAGCACCACGGCGGCGAACGCCTCGTTGACCTCGCACAGGTCGATGTCGCCGATCGCCAGCCCGGTGCGGCGCAGCGCGTGCGCGGTGGCCTCGAACGGGGCGGTGAGCATCAGGACGGGATCGTCGCCGCGGGCGCTGAGGTGGTGGATCCGGGCGCGGGGCCGCAACCCGTGCGTGCGGACGGCGGCCGCGGAGGCGACGAGCAGGGCGGCGGCACCGTCGGCGAGCTGGCTGGAGGTGGCCGCGGTGGTGACGCCGTCCGGGCGCAGCGGTGCGAGCGCGGCCATCCGCGCGGCCGAGGTGTCCCGGCGCGGGCCCTCGTCGGTGCCGCACCCGTCCAGCGGCGCGATCTCGGCGGTGAACCGGCCCTGGTCGATCGCGCGGATCGCCCGCCGGTGGCTGGTCAGCGCGTACGCCTCCAGCTCCGTGCGGGCCAGGCCCCACTTGGCGGCGATCTCGTCGGCGCTGCGGAACTGCGAGATCTCCCGGTCGCCGTAGCGGGCGGTCCATCCGGCGGAGCCCGCGTACGGCCCGTGCGGGGCCATGGCGGCGCCGATCGGCACCTGGCTCATGCTCTGCACGCCCCCGGCCACGACGAGGTCGGCCGTGCCGCTCAGCACCGCCTGCGCGGCGAAGTGGACCGCCTGCTGGGCGGAACCGCACTGCCGGTCGACCGTCACGCCGGGCACGTGCTCGGGCAGCCCCGCGGCGAGCCAGCTGGTGCGGGCGATGTCGCCGGACTGCGGGCCGATCGTGTCCACACAGCCGAAGACGACGTCGTCGACGGCGCCTGGATCGACACCCGTGCGTGCCAGCAGTGCGCAGATGACGTGCGCGCCCAGGTCCGCCGGGTGGACCGCGGACAGCGCGCCGCCGCGGCGGCCGACGGGGCTGCGGACGGCACCGACCAGAAACGCCTCCACGGTTGACGCCCTCCGCCCCATCGTCTCTACTAGAACCTGTTCTAATCTAGCGGATCGGGGCATGCCATGCACGTGGGATACACGCCGGAGCACGTGCAGCTGCGCCGGCAGCTCCGGGCGTACTTCGCCGACCTGATGACGCCGGCGCTGCGCGCGGCACTGACCGACGAGAACGGCGAGTACGGCGACGGCCAGGCGTACCGGAGCGTGGTGCGCCAGCTGGGGCGCGACGGCTGGCTGGCGCTCGGCTGGCCGGTGGAGCACGGCGGTGGCGGGCGGTCCCGGATGGAGCAGCTCGTCTTCGCCGACGAGGCCGCGATGGCCGGCGTCCCGGTGCCGTTCCTGACGCTCTACACGGTCGGCCCGACGATCATGCGCCACGGCACGCCCGCGCAGCGCGCCGAACTGCTCCCGCGGATCGCCGCCGGCGAGATCCACTTCTCCATCGGCTACTCCGAGCCGGACGCCGGCACCGACCTCGCGGCGCTGCGCACCCGGGCGGTCCGCGACGGCGACCACTACGTCGTCACCGGCCAGAAGATGTGGACGAGCCTGATCCAGTACGCCGACTACGTGTGGCTCGCCTGCCGGACCGATCCGGACGCCCCCCGGCACAAAGGGCTGTCCATCCTCATCGTCCCCACCGACGCGCCCGGCTTCTCCTGGACGCCGGTGCGCACGGTGGCCGGGCCGACCACCAGCGCGACCTACTACGCCGACGTCCGGGTCCCGGCGACCGCGCTGGTGGGCGCGGAGAACCAGGGCTGGCGGCTGATCACCGACCAGCTCAACCACGAGCGGGTGGCGCTCACCCCGGCCGCGCCGCTGCGCCGGGCGCTGCGCGAGGTCGCCGACTGGGCCGGGCAGACCCGGCTCGGCGACGGCCGGCGGGTGATCGACCAGGAGTGGGTCCGGCTGCACCTGGCCCGGGTGCACGCCCGTACCGAGGTGCTGAAGCTGTTCAACTGGCGCACGGCGTCCGACGGCGACGGCACGCTCGCCGCAGCCGGGGCCTCGGCCGGCAAGGTGTACGGCACCGAGCTGGCGGTCGAGGCGTACCGCCTGCTCATGGAGGTGCTCGGCCCGGCCGCCACGGTCCGGGCCGGCTCGCCCGGCGCGCTGCTGCACGGCCGGATCGAGCGCATGCACCGCGCGTCGCTGATCCTGACGTTCGGCGGCGGCACCAACGAGGTGCAGCGGGACATCATCGCGGCCGGGCCGCTCGGCCTGCCCGTGCGCCGATAGGGGTGCTGACGTGGACTTCTCGGTGAGCGACGAGGCGCGGGAGCTGGCCGCCCTCACGCGGGACCTGGCGGCCTCCGGCCGTCCGCTGTGGCCGGCGCTGGCCGGCGCGGGCGTGCTCGCCGCCGCCCTGCCCAAGCGGGCCGGCGGCGAGGGGTACGGGCTGCCGGAGCAGTGCGCCGTCCTGGTCGAGCTGGGCCGGGCCGCGGCCGCCGTGCCGTACCTGCCGTCGATCGTGGTGGCGGCCGGCACGCTGGCCCGGTTCGGCACCGAGGAGCAGGTGGGCCGGTGGGCCGTGCCGGCGAGCCGGGGCGAGATCGTGCTCACCGCCACGACCGGCACGGTGACCGCCGAGCGGGTCGAGGACGGCTGGCGGCTGGACGGCACGGTCCCGTCCGTCCCGGCGGCGCCCGCCGCCGGTCTGCTGCTGGTGCCGGCGGCCGAGGGGATCTTCCTGGTCAGGCCGGACGACGACGGCGTCACCGTGGAGGAACAGCAGGTGGCCGGCGGCCCCGGCGCGGGCCTGCTGCGGGTCGCCGGCACGGTCGTCGCCGGCGACCGGCTGCTCGCCGACCCGGCGGCGAGGCCGTGGCTGGCCGCGTCCGCCACGGTCGGCACGTGCGCCGCGCAGCTCGGCGTGGTGGAACGGGCCCTGGAGATGACCGCGGAGTACGCGCGCACCCGGGTCCAGTTCGAGCGGCCGATCGGGGCGTTCCAGGCCGTCGCCCAGCGGCTGGCCGACGCCTACATCGACGTCGAGGCCCTGCGGGTCACGCTGTGGCAGGCCGCCTGGCGGCTCTGCGAGCACCAGAGCGCCGCCGCCGAGGTCGCCACGGCCGGCTTCTGGGCCACCGAGGCGGGGCACCGGGTGGCGCACACCGCGGTGCACGTCCACGGCGGGGTCGGCATCGACGCCGACTATCCGCTGCACCGGTACTTCCTCGCCGCCAAGTACCACGAGTTCCTGCTGGGTGGTGCCACGGCGCAGTTGCTGGCCCTCGGCGACACCCTGCGGTCGCCGGTCGAACGTGCGGGGGTCTTCGAATGAAGTTCACCCTCGGCATCGCGCTGAACCCGCTGGACCAGCTCGCCGAGCTCGCCCGGACCGCCGAGGAGTGCGGCTTCTCGGCGATCGCCCTGCCGGACTCCATCTTCTACGGTGAGCACGCCGGCGCGGCCTACCCGTACACCTCGGACGGCCGGCGGTTCTGGACCGCCGACACGCCGTGGGCCGACCCGATGGTCACCGCCGCGGCGCTGGGCGCGGTCACCGGGCGGATCCGCTTCTACACCCAGGTCCTCAAGCTCGGGCCGCGCAATCCGGTGCTGCTGGCCCGCCAGGTCGGCTCGGTGGCGAACCTGACCGGCAACCGGTTCGGCCTCGGCGTCGGGCTCGGCTGGAATCCCGAGGAGTCGCTGTGGTGCGGCGCCCCGTTCGCGGAGCGGGCGGGCCGGGCCGACGAGGCGATCGAGGTGCTGCGGCTCATCCTCGGCGGCGGCATGGTGGAGTACCACGGCAAGCACTTCGACTTCGGCCGGTTGCAGATGAGCCCCGCGCCGAGCGAGCCGGTGCCGATCTACGTGGGCGGGCACGCCGAGCCGGCGTTGCGCCGCGCGGCGCGCACCGGCGACGGCTGGACCTCGGCCATGATCCGCTTCGACGACCTGGCGGATACCATCGCGCGCCTGGCCCGGTGGCGCGGCGAGTACGGCCGCGACGGCGAGCCGTTCGAGATCCAGGCGGTGTGCGTGGACGCCCCCGGCCTCGACGGCTTCCGCCGGCAGGCCGACATCGGGGTCACCGACGCGATCGTGATGCCCTGGCTGGCGCAGCGGATCGGCTTCGACGCGCCGGTGGCCGCCAAGGTGGACTCGCTGCGCCGGTTCGCGGACGAGATCATCGGCCCGATGGGCTGACGCCGGGGTGGGCGGCCAGGTAGTCGCCGAACGCGTCGTCCACCTCGGCCGCGGTCAGCCCGAAGTCGGCGAGCTCGTACCGGTGCGCGGGGCGCGCGGGACCCGAGCGGCTCCGGGCGTGCAGCGCCTCCATCGCGGACCGCCCCTGCGGGGTGAGCGGGAGACCCAGCCGGTCGTAGATCGCCGCGACGGTCCCGAGCGGATCGGCCACGAAGTGGTCGTAGCCGACGTCGACGAAGTGCTCCGGGGCGTGCCGCGCCCGGTCGGCGAGGAACCGGCGCACGCCCCGCGACCAGAGCGCGAGCTGCCCGCGCCCGAGCGTCGCGCCGGCGAACCGCTCGGACCAGCCGCGCGCGGCCCGGGCGTTCAGGCTGCACACCGACGCGATCGCGGTGCGCGGCGCCCGGTGGGTCTGGATCACCACGGCGTCGGGATAGGCGCCCAGCAGCGCGTCCAGGGCGAACAGGTGGCTCGGGTTCTTCAGCACCCAGCGGCGGTCGCGGTCGGGCAGGCCGATCAGTTGCAGGTTGCGCCGGTGCCGGCGGTAGGCCGCCGCCCAGTCCTGCGCGGCGAGCCAGGCGGAGTACGACGGGATGTGGGCCAGGCACTCGAAGGACACCGACCGCATCGACTGGCACAGCAGCCGCCAGCACTCCTCGACCTGGTCCGCGGCGGTGTAGTGGATGCCCGTGAACTCCGGGTCCGACTCGTGGTGCGCGGCGAACCCGGCCTGCAGCATGGCGTAGACGGGATGGGACTCCCAGTCCCGGCGCGGCGGGCGGGGCTGCGGCGCCTCGGCGAGCCAGAGCTCGAGGCCCTGGTGGGCCGGGTCGGCGGCGAGCAGGCGGTGCAGGGCCGTGGTGCCGGTGCGCGGCAGGCCGGTCACGAAGATCGGGCGAGTCACGGCCACCGACGCGTGCTCCGGACGCTGCCGCCAGGCGGCCTCGCTGAGCAGTCGGGACACCAGCGCCGCGCGGACCATCGCCCGGGTCGCCTTGCTGCCGGCCGGGGTGAGGGCACTCTCGCTCGCGTACGAGGCCAGCAGCACCCGCAGGCCGTCGAGGTAGTCGTCGCCGCCGAAGTCGTCCAGGCCGGTGAGCCGGGTGGCCGCGGCGTGCAGGTCGTCGACCGTACCCACGTCGGTGCGGGTGGTGTGCATGCCGCTCCCCCGGGCTCAGTGGTGGAATTCTCCGCAGTTGACGTCGAGGCACTGGCCGGTGATGCCGCGGGCGAGGTCGGAGGCGAGGAAGAGGACGGCGTCGGCGATCTCGTCCGGCTCCGGCAGCCGGCGCAGGTCCGTGGTGGCCGCGGTCTCGTCGTAGATCTGCCGGGCCGGCACCCCGCGCCGGGCGGCCTGGTGGTCGAACCAGGCCCGCAGGCTGTCCGCCCAGATCCAGCCGGGCGCCACCGAGTTGACCCGGACGCCGTGCGGGCCCAGCTCGCCGGCCAGGTTCTGCGCCACGGCGAGCAGCCCCGCCTTGGCGAGCTTGTACGGCCCGAACGGGTGCCGGGAATGCCGCAGCACCGCCGAGTTGACCATCACCACCGAGCCGCCGGACGTTACCAGCGCCGGGGTGAGCAGCCGGGTCAGCCGCAGCGCGGCGAGCACGTTGGTCTCGAAGCCGGCCCGCAGGTCGTCGAGGTCCACCGTGCCCAGGCCGCGCATCGGCGGCATCACGAAGGCGTTGTTCACCAGCGCGTCGACCCGGCCGAACCCGGCCAGCGCGGCGTCGGCCAGCCGCCGGGCGGCCGCGTCGTCGGTGAGGTCGGTGGGCACGGCCAGTGCCCGGCGGCCCGCGGCGGTCACCTTCCCCGCCACCTCGGCCAGGAAGGATTCGGTGCGGGCGGCCAGCACCACGTCCGCGCCGGCCTGCGCGGCGCGGACCGCGACGGCCCGCCCCAGCCCCGGCCCGACCCCGGCGACCAGCACGACCTTGTCCGCCAGCATCGCGCTCACCCCAGCATCCGGGACGCCACCGCGGCCTGCCGGGCGGCGATCCGCTCCCGGTATGCGGCCGGCTCGACCGGCTCGGCGTACGGCAGCAGCTTCGGCACGTCCTCCACCGCGACGACCTCCACCTGCGGCCCGTCCTCGGCGGTCAGCGCGCGGGACAGCCGCTGCCAGCGCAGCTGGATGTAGCCGCGGCGGTGGCCGGTGCACTCCAGCCAGTTCGCCACGCCCGGGTCGCGCTCGCTGACGACGTACCGGATCATCCCGTCGGGATCGACGCGCGCCTGCGGCACGGTCAGGCTCGTCTGGTGGTGGATGTAGTCCAGCGAGACGTACCACATGCTGCCCAGCTGGATGCCCTGGTACGGGGCGTCGGAGGCGGGCACGGTGAGCACCATCGCCCGGTCGTCGCCGAGGTCGTAGTGGCCCACCGAGGAATACTGGGTGGCCAGGCCGCCGGGCGTCGGGCGGGGCGCGGTGAGGGTGTTCACCGGCAGCCCGAGATAGAACCGCTCGGCGAAGGCGAGGAAGGTGCGCAGCCGGCTGATGAGGATCTTGCCGGCCACCCGGTAGCGCTTGGCGAGGGCGTCGCGGCTCGGTGGCGGCGGGGCCAGGCCGATCCGGTCGGCACGGGCGATGCGCAGCATGCCCGGCTGCTCCGTGGCCCAGTCGCTGAACACCTCGCGCACCACGAGCATGGCCGAGCCCGGCGCGAGCGCGACGGCGTTGCGGCCGGACGGCCCGGGACCGAACCGGATCCGGAACGCGCCGTCGTCGCCGATCTCGATCTCGCGGTCGTCGAAGGCGGCGAGGCTGCCCGGGACCTCCAGCGGTGAGTAGTCGCCGTCGAGGACCTGGAAGCTCAGGTCGCTCGTGGTGCCGCGGCGGCCGGTGACCACGTATTCCGCGTCGTCGCGCAGCCAGGCGTGGAAGTAGAGCGTGTCCGGGTTGTCCAGACCCAGCTTGGTGTAGGGCCCGGTGGACCGGACGAAGTACGGGAAGTCGCGGTCGTAGGCCCAGGCCATCTGCAGCGAGGCCCGGATGCTGCCGGCGAGGTAGTCGTACCCCTCGGCGAGGTCCTGGTCGTCGCGGACGTGCGGGGCCCCGGCGATGATCTTCTCCGCCTGGTGGATCGCTTCCGTGAACGGCTGGGTGAGCACGGCTCATGGTAGAACTGGTTCTATTATTGGGTCAACGAGCGGCCATGCAGCGACTTGACCGCATCAGGAACGTGTTCCACTCTTGGCGCGTGGCCGAGACGATGCGGGCGTACCGGATGGTCGAGTGGGGCGGCGCGCCGCGGGCGGCCGAGGTGCCGGTGCCGGCGCCGGCAGCCGGGCAGGTGCTGGTGCGGGTGGCCGGTTGCGGGCTGTGCCGCTCGGACCTGACGATGCGGCGGATGCCGCGCTCGGGCGGCGAGCGGCTGGGCTGGACGGTGCCGTTCACCCTGGGCCACGAGACCGCCGGCTGGGTCGCCGCGCTCGGCGCCGGCGTCGACGGCCTCGCCGAGGGCGACGCGGTCGCGCTGGCCGCCGCGGCCTCCTGCGGCACCTGCTGGTTCTGCGTCCGGGGACTGGACAACGACTGCCCGCACGGACTCGCCGGCCGCGGGTACGGGCGCGACGGCGGCCTCGCGGACTACGTCCTGGTGACCGGCCGCCGCGGCCTGCTGCCGCTGGGCGGGCTCGACCCGGCGCACGCCGGCCCGCTGACCGACGCGGGCGCCACGGCCTACCACGCGGTCCGGCGGGCGCTGCCGCGGATCACCGCCGGCGGCACCGCGGTGGTGCTCGGCGCAGGCGGCCTGGGGCTGTTCGCGGTGCAGTTCCTGCGGGCGCTCACCGCGGCCCGGGTGGTGGCCGTCGATCCCGGCCCGGACCGGCGCGCGCTCGCGCAGGAGGCCGGGGCGGTGCCGGTGGACGGCGTGGACGCCTCGACGGCCGGGCGCCTGCGGCAGCTCACCGGGCGCGCCGGCGCGGACGCGGTGCTCGACTTCGTCGGCACCGACGAGACCATCGCCGCGGGCGTCGCGGCGGTCCGGGCGGGCGGGGCCTACGGGCTGGTGGGGTCGGCGGGCGGCCGGCTCGCGAAGCCCTGGTTCGGCACGCTGCCGCGCGACGGCGAGGTCTACACCTTCCAGGGCGCCACGATCGCGGACACCCAGGAGGCGATCGCCCTGGCCGGCGCCGGCCTGATCCACAACCGGGTCGAGGAGTTCGGGTTCGACGCGGTCGACGAGGCCTACTCCCGGCTGGCCGCGGGATCTCTTACAGGTCGCGCCGTGGTCGTTTTCGATCGTCGTCCGCCGCAACCCTCCGGTGTGGAGCCCTTACCGAACGCGAACAATATCCGCGTAGAGTCCTGACCCGGACCGGGTTTCCTGCTTTCGGCGGACCTCCGGTTCGTCGTTTTTTGCCCACCCCGCAGGAGACTCCATGCACACCAGATCCACGCTCCGGCGTACGCTCGCCGTGCCGGTGGCCGCCCTGGCCCTCGCCGGCATGGCGCTCTCACCGACCGCGCCGACCCAGGCCGCCCCGGTGGACGACGCCGTCGGCAGCGACTGGCTCGGGTTCGGTTACAACCAGGACCCGCTGTACCGCGGCCGCGCCGACATCCCGCCCGGCAACGGCGAGTGGCCCGACTCCGAGTTCAAGAAGCTGATCAAGCGTACGGACTACATCAACCCCGGCCTGGTGCGGATCATGTTCAACCGCCCGTGGTTCAACCCGTCCGACAAGGTCGGCGAGTACGACTGGGACACCACCCAGATGAGGAACGTCTTCCGGATCCTGGAGCACTACCAGAAGCAGGGCACCAAGGTGGTGACCGGCATGTGGGGTCTGAACAGCAAGGACTTCTACACCTCGCCCGAGGCCGCCACGCTCCAGGCCGACCTGATGCGCAAGCTCGTCAAGGACAAGGGCTTCACCAACGTCGTCCGGTACAACGGCATCAACGAGCCCAACAACGACAAGGGTCTCAAGTACACGGACTGGGTGAAGGCCACCGCGAACCTGCGCACGGCGTTCGGCCGCGCCGGCCTGGCGCTCGACCTGATCGGCGGGCCGGACACCGCGGAGGCGAGCATCGCCGCCCAGGAGGGCGACCTCGGCTCGATGTCCGTGCCGAAGGAGCACGCCGGGACACCGCAGCACCTGGTCTGGAAGAAGGCGGGGCTGACCGGCTTCTCGGCCCGCCTCTACCGCACGCCGGACGCCCGCGGCACCCACTGGACGTTCCAGGCCTCGAGGAACGGCACGGACTGGACCGACGTCGACGTGCAGGAGACCGCGCCGGTGCGGACCTACGCCACCAAGCCGTGGTACCGCGTCGACGTCTCCCCGCGCGCGTTCCCGGACGGCGCCAAGTTCCTGCGGCTGACGATGCCGCCGGTCCAGGGCATCGAGCGGGCCGTCTCCAAGGTCACCCTGTTCACCGCGTCCGGCGCGACCACGGATCCGATGAACGACCTCACCAAGACGGACTCGCACAGCTCCGGCTGGACCTTCCCGGGCGGCGGCACCACGGTCAGCGACTGGTGGTTGCAGTCCGCCCTGGACCGCGAGGTCGCCCAGTACCAGGCCCACTTCTACGTGCACGAGGTGGACATCCCCGGCACGCCGCCCGAATACCCCGAGGCGACGCTGACCGAGGCGGTGAAGCAGCTCAAGCAGGCCAGCGGCGGCGGCTCCGTGATCCTCGGCGAGACCGGCATGAAGGCGCCGGCCGACGACCCCGACAAGGACTACAGCTTCGTCAAGGAGCCCGCCCACGCCGTCCGGATGGCGGACCTCGCGGTGCAGGAGGCGCGGGCCGGCGTGGACGGCGCCCTGGCGTGGTGCCTCGACGGGTACGCCGAGAAGACCGGCTGCGGGATGTGGGACCACTACGAATCCCTCGATCCCACGACGCTGCGGCCCTGGTTCTACACCTGGAGCCTGCTCAGCCGGTACCTGCCGGCCGGCTCGACGATGTACGCACCCCCGCAGCCGGCCGGCGTGCGGGTGCTCAAGGCCAAGCTGCCGGGCGCCAAGGGCTGGACGTTCGTCCTGGTCAACCGCAACAGCTCCGCCGCCCGGGTGTCGATCACCGCGCCGACCGGCAGGATCGAGCTGGACAAGTACGTCTACACCGAGGGCAACGCGCCGGTCGACCCGGCCACCGGCTTCCCGAAGCCGGCCGAGCACCTCACCGCGAACTTCGACAACGGCAAGGAACTGAGCGTGGCAGCCAACGGGGTCGCGATCTTCACGACCGCCGCCCCCTGACCTGACCCCGCACCGGCCGGGGCGCATCCCAGATCCGAGGGGGGAATGGGACGGGCCCCGGCCACCGGCCTAGCCCGCCGGCTCCACCAGGGCCGCCAGCCGCTCCAGCGTCGCCACCATCGACCGCTGGTTGCGCGTGTCCCAATCCATCACCCGGATCAGCCACTTCGCCCGGCAGGTGGCCCAGTCGAAGGTCTCGCGGACCAGGGTGGCGGTCGCGGTCACCGGCTCCAGCTCGTACCGCCAGACGTGGTGGCCGAGCTCCTGCCGCCAGGCGATCCGCCGGTCCGGCTCGTACTCGACGACCGTGTTCCACATCCGGTACGCCACCCTGACGCGCATGTCCATCGTGAACCGCGCCCCGGGACCGAGCCGGCGGGGATTGCGCGGATGGCCCGCGACCACCGTGCCGGAGCCGTCGAACCGCGCGTGGGCCGCAGGGTCGGCGAGCAGATCGAAGATGCGCCCCGCCGGCGCCGCGACCACCCGCTCGGCGAACACCCGGCGCCGCGCGTGCTCCCGCTCCCGGTCTCCCCGCGCGGTACTGGCCACGAACCCGAACATAACGCCGCGCCGGTGCCGTGACAGCCGCGAGTGACCACTCCCACCTATGACGTTGTTCATGCCGTACGGTCACCGCAGCTTGCGCAGGCGGGTGAGGGTCTCGTCGGCCTCGGCGACCAGGTCCGCCAGGACCTCGGCGACCGGGCGGACCCGGTTCATCCGGCCCACGACCTGGCCCACCGGCATCGGCACGACGCTCGGGTCCCCGGCCGCCATGAGCCGGGAGTGCGCGCCCGCCACCAGCATGTTCTGCAGGGGCATCGGCAGGGGTTCCGGCGCCTGCGGCCCGGTCCAGGCCTCGGTCCAGCGGTTGCGCAGCAGGCGCGCCGGCTTGCCCGAGTAGACCCGGCTGCGGACCGTGTCGCCGGAGCCGGCCCGCAGCAGCGCCTCGCGCAGGGCGGGCGGGCTGCGGTACTCCTCGGTGCCGAGCCAGACCGAGCCGGTCCACACCCCGAGGGCGCCGAGGGCCAGCGCGGCGGCGATCTGGCGGCCGCTGCCGATGCCGCCCGCGGCCAGGACCGGCACCCGGTCCCCCACCGCGTCGACGATCTCCGGCACCAGCACCATGCTGCCGATCTCGCCGGTGTGCCCGCCGGCCTCGTAGCCCTGGGCCACGACCAGGTCGACGCCGCCGGCCACGTGGCTGCGGGCGTGGTCGGCCCGGCCGGCCAGCGCGGCCACCAGCAGGCCCTGCTGGTGCGCGCGGGCGACGACGTCGGCGGGCGGCGGGCCGAGCGCGTTGGCGATCAGCCGTACCGGGTGGGTCAGCGCCACCTCGACGTGCGAGCGCGCCACCGAGTGCAGCCATCCGAGCACGCCCGGGCGGTCCTTCTCCCCCGCGGACAGCGGCGGCACGCCGAGCCGCAGCAGGGTCCGCTCCACGAAGTCGCGGTGTCCCGGTGGGATCAGGCGGTCGAGGTCGGCCGGGGCGCCCTCGGGCGGGCCGTGACCGGGCATCACCACGTCCACGCCGTACGGGTGGCCCGCCGTCTCGGCGTCCAGCCAGGACAGGGTGGCGTCCAGCTCGGCGGGGTCGTTGAAGCGCACGCAGCCCAGCACGCCCAGGCCGCCGGCCCGGCTGACGGCCGCCACCACGTGCTCCGACGGGCTGAACGCGACGACCGGGTGGGCGATGCCGAGCAGGTCGCACAGCTCAGTCCGCATGGCTCACGGCCTCGCCGCGGTGGCTCTCGGCGTACCGGCGGGCCCAGCCGTAGTCCGCCTTGCCGCTGAGCGTGCGGCTGATCTCGTCCACCCACCACAGCTCCCGGGGCACCTTGTATCCGGCGATCCGCCGGCGCAGGTGCTCGTCCAACTCCGCCGGGTCGGGCCGGTGGCCGGGGCGCGGCTGCACCAGCGCGGCCACCCGCTGCCCGAGCCGCTCGTCGCTCAGGCCGATGACGAGCGCGTCGAAGACGCCCGGGTGGGCCTTGAGCGCGCCCTCCACCTCCTCGGGGAAGACCTTCTCGCCGCCGGTGTTGACGCAGGTGTTGCCGCGGCCGAGCAGCGTGATGGTGCCGTCCTTCTCGAGCCGGGCCAGGTCGCCCGGCACGGCGTAGCGCACGCCGTCCACCTCGGTCAGCAGGGCGGCGGTCCGCTCCGGGTCCTTGTGGTAGCCCAGCGGCAGATAGCCGCCGCGGGCGAGGCGGCCGATCACGCCGGGCTCGGCGGGCCGGCCGTGCTCGTCGATGACGATGGTGTCCGGGCCGGGCGTGAAGCGGGGCCCGTCCACCGCGCCGCCCTCGACCTCGGCGACCACGCCGAGCCCCGCGAAGCCGGTCTCCGACGAGCCGATCGCGTCGGTGATCAGCACGTCCGGCAGGGTCTCCAGGAACTGGCGCTTGACCACCGGCGAGAACAGCGCGGCGCTCGACGAGATCGCGAACAGCGAGGAGCCGTCGTAGCCGCCGGCCAGGTACGCCTCGATCATCGGGCGGGCCATCGCGTCGCCGATGAGCACCACCACGTTGACCCGGTGCCGCTCGATCGCCCGCCACGCCTCGTCGGCGTCGAAGTGCGGCAGCATCACCACGGTGTCGCCGCCGAAGAGCGCGGCGAGCGCCGCCCACTGGGCGTTGCCGTGGATCAGCGGGGCCAGGCAGAGGCGCACCATCCCGCCCGTCTCGACGCCCCGCCGGGACTGCGCCCACTCGTCGGCGAGCGGGATGCCGGACATGAAGTCGACGCCGCCGCCGAGCACGCGCCAGACGTCCTCGTGGCGCCAGATCACACCCTTGGGATAGCCGGTCGTCCCGCCGGTGTAGAGCAGGTAGAGGTCGTCGCCGGAGCGCTCCGGGAAGTCGCGGCCGGGGTCGCCGGCGGCCAGGGCGTCGGCCCAGGTCACTCCGCCGTACGCGGCGATCCCGGCGTCCGTGCCGTCCGGCAGCGCCACGACCGTGTGCACGCCCGGCGCGCTGGGCAGCACGGCGGCGACGCGGGGCGCGTACCTGCGGTCGTGGATCAGGGCCGTCAGGTCGGCGTCGGCGAACAGGAACTGCAACTCGTTCTCGACATATCGATAGTTGATGTTCACGACTGCCGCGCGCAGCTTGTACACGGCGATCATCGCCGTCACGGCGTCGATCGAGTTGCCCGCGTACAGGCCGACGTGGTCGCCCGCCCCGACGCCGCGCGCCCGGAGGAAATGGGCCAGCCGGTTGGCGTCGGCCTCGAGCTGCGCATAGGTCGCCGCCCGCTCGCCGCAGGCCACGGCGACGCGCGTGCCGAACGCGTCGACCGCGTGCTCGAACAGATCCGCAATATTGGCCGCCATCACTTGAAAGTAGAACGTGTTATCGTGCCGGGCAAGCCCTGGATCGGCGCGAGGAGGGGGACGGCGTGGCAGCCGAGACCGAGGAACCGCACGCCCTCGTCGAGCAGCGCGGGCCCGTCCTGATCGTGACGATGAACCGGCCGCGGGCCCGCAACGCGCTGTCCGCGCCGATGCTCGCCCTCATGCGCGACGCGTGGGACCGGGTGGACGAGGACCCGGAGATCCGGGTCTGCGTGCTCACCGGCGCCGGCGGCGCCTTCTGCGCCGGCGCCGACCTGAAGGCGATGACCCGCGAGCACCCCGGCGACGGCTTCCGCGCCGGCGGCACCGACCTGTCGCGCATCGACGCGCTGCTCAAGGGACGCCGGCTGACCAAGCCGCTGGTGGCCGCCGTGGAGGGGCCGGCGGTCGCCGGGGGCACGGAGATCCTCCAGGCCACCGACGTGCGGGTGGCCGGGGCGAGCGCCCGCTTCGGCGTCTCCGAGGCGTGCTGGGGGCTCTTCCCGCTGGGTGGCTCGGCCGTCCGGCTGCCGCGGCAGCTGCCGTACACGATCGCGGCCGAGCTGCTGCTCACCGGCCGGCACCTGAGCGCGGAGGAGGCCCGGCGCATCGGCCTGGTCGGGCACGTCGTGCCGGACGGGCAGGCGCTGGCCACGGCGCTGGAGCTGGCGGGGACGATCGCCGCCAACGGCCCGCTGGCGGTCCAGGCCATCCTGCGCACCATGCGCGAGACCGAGGGGATGCCGGAGAACGAGGCGTTCGCCGTGGAGTCACGCCTGGGCACCGCGGTCTTCCTGAGCGCCGACGCCAAGGAGGGCCCCCGCGCCTTCGCCGAGAAGCGCACCCCCCACTTCCACGGCCACTGATCAGATCGCCCGCTCCCGCCCGGCCCAGTACGGCTCCCGCAGCAGTCGCTTGTAGAGCTTGCCGTTCGGGTCGCGCGGGAGCTGGTCGACGTAGTCGATGCTGCGCGGCAGCTTGAAACCGGCGACCCGGCCGGACAGGTACGCGAGCAGCTCGGCGGTCAGCTCGGCGCCGGCCCGCACGCCCGGCTCCGGCTGCACCACCGCCTTGATCTCCTCGCCCCACTCCTCGTGCGGGATGCCGAACACCGCGACGTCGGCGACCGCGGGGTGACCGGCCAGCTCGCCCTCGATCTCGGCGGGGTACACGTTCACCCCGCCCGAGATGATCACGTCGCTCTTGCGGTCGCACAGGTACAGGTAGCCGTCGTCGTCCAGGTAGCCGATGTCGCCGACCGTGAACATGGCGCCGCGCCAGGACTCCCGGGTCTTCGCGGCATCGCCGAGGTACTCGAAGCGGGCGTCGCCCATCTGCAGGTAGACCTGCCCGGGCCGGCCCACCGGCACGTCGTCGCCGTGGGCGTCCAGCACCCGGATCACCGACCCGGGCCAGGGACGCCCCACCGAGCCGGGCCGCTCGCGCCACTCGTCGGCGGTGATCACGGTGCCGCCGCCCTCCGAGGCCGCGTAGTACTCCACCACCACCGGTCCCCACCAGTCCAGCATCCGCCGCTTGACGTGCGGCGGGCAGGGCGCGGCGCCGTGGATCATCACCCGCATCGAGGACAGGTCGTACGCCGTGCGTACCTTCTCGGGCAGCGCGAGCAGGCGGGCGAACTGGGTCGGGACCATGTGGCTGTGGGTGACCCGGTGGCGCTCGATGAGGCGCAGCGCCTCGTGCGAGTCCCAGCGGTCCATCACCACCACGGTGTGCCCGAGCAGGACCGAGATGACGGCGAAGTTCATGACGGCGGTGTGGTAGAGCGGAGAGCCGCACAGGTGCACGTGGTCGTCGAACGGCTCCAGGCCGAACAGGCCGAAGAACCTCGTCGAGGCCTCCGGCACGTCGTCCGGGTCGGCGCCGGTGAGCGGCCGGCGTACCCCCTTGGGCCGGCCCGAGGTGCCCGAGGTGTAGACCATCAGCGCGCCGGCCGTGCGCGCCTGCGGGCGGCCGGGCTCGCCGGCGCCCAGCGCGGCGAGCGGGCGGAAGCCGGGGATCTCCCCCACCGCAAGACGCCCGCCGGGCGCCGTCCCGGCCTGGTCGGCCGCGGCCGCCGCCGCGGCGGCGAAGCGCTCGTGGGCGACGAAGACCCGCGCGCCGCTGTCCCGCAGGATGTAGGCGATCTCCGGGGCGGTCAGGTGCCAGTTCACGGGGACGAGATAGAGCCCCGTCTGGAAGGCGGCGAAGAAGGCCGCGAGCATGTCCGCGCCGTTGGGCAACAGGACCGCCACGGCGTCGCCGGGCTCCAGGCCGAGGTCGCGCAGCCCGCGCCCGATGCGGTCGGCCTCCGCGGCCAGCTCCCCGTAGGTCACGGTCCGGCCGTCGGTGTCCACGATGGCCGCGCGGCGCGGCGACCGCGCCGCGATGGTCCACAGCCCGATGTCCGTCATGCCGCGATTCTATAACGCGTTCTATCGATGGGAAGGGGGCCGCCGGGGCGTCTTGCCCGCGCCGATAGAACGTGTTTCACTTCGCTGGTGGATATCGCGCAGGCGCCGCCGCTGTCCGCCCCGATGGACATCGCCTTCGACTACACCCGCTCGCTCGGCCCGGTGCTGGGCCGGTTCATGACCGCCCTGCGCGACCGCCGCGTGCTCGGCGGCCGGACCTCGGACGGGCGCGTCCACGTCCCCCCGCTGGAGTACGACCCGCACACGCATACCCCGGTGACCGACCTGGTCGAGGTGGGCACCGCCGGGACCGTGGCGAGCTGGAGCTGGATGAGCCGGCCACTGGAGGGACAGCCGCTGGAGCACCCGTTCGCCTGGGCGCTGATCCGGCTCGACGGGGCGGACACGGCCCTGCTGCACGCCGTGGACGCGGGCGGTCCCGGCCGGATGCGCACCGGGATGCGGGTCCGCATCCGCTGGGCCGGCGAGCGCATCGGCCACATCCGCGACATCGCGTGCTTCGAGCCCGGGGAGGCGCCCCCGGGCGAGCCCGGCGAGCGGACGGCGGCCCCCGTGACCATGGTGACCACCCCGATCCGGCTGCACTACCGGCACACCACCTCGGCCGAGGAGGGCCGCTACCTGCGGGCGCTGGCCGAGGGACGGCTGCTCGGCCAGCGCTGCCCGGTCTGCCGCAAGGTCTACGTCCCGCCGCGGGTCTGCCCCGCCGACGGCGTGCCACCGGACGAGGAGGTGGCGGTGGCCGACCGCGGCACGGTCACCACGTTCTGCGTGGTCAACGTCCCGTTCGCCGGTCAGCGGCTGGAACCGCCGTACGTGGTCGCGCAGGTCCTGCTGGACGGCGCCGACATCCCGCTGCCGCACCTGATCGTCGGCTGCCCGGCCGCGGAGGTCCGGATGGGCATGCGGGTGGCCGCGGTCTGGCGCGAACCCGAGCGCTGGTCCACCACCCCGGAGAACATCGCGCACTTCGCGCCCACCGGGGAGCCCGACGCGCCCTACGAGTCGTACGCGGACCAGTTGTGAACCGCCGGGTCGCCGTCATCGGGTTCGCCCAGTCCCCGTGCCTGAGCGAGGCCGGCACCACCAGCGGCGTCGAGACGCTCGTGCCGGTCCTGCGGGACGCGCTGGCCGGCGCCGGGCTGCACCGGCGCGAGGTGGACTTCTGGTGCTCGGGTTCCTCCGACTACCTGGCCGGGCGGGCGTTCTCGTTCGTCAACGCCGTCGACGCCATCGGCGCCTTCCCGCCGATCTGCGAGTCGCACGTGGAGATGGACGCGGCCTGGGCGTGCTACGAGGCGTACGTCAAGATCCTGGCGGGCGAGGCGGAGACCGCGCTGGTCTACGGCTTCGGCAAGTCCTCGGCCGGCCGGCTGCGCCGGGTGCTGGCGCTGCAGCTCGACCCGTACGCGACGGCGCCGCTGTGGCCCGACTCGGTGAGCGTCGCCGCGCTGCAGGCACGCCTCGCCCTCGACGCCGGGATCCTCAGCGAGCGGGACATGGCCGAGGTGGCGGCGCGCAGCCGGGCCGACGCGGCCGGCAACCCGTACGCCCAGGTGGCCGGGGAGACCACGGCCGAGCGGCTGCTCGCCGAGCCGTATCTCGCCGACCCCCTGCGTGCGCACGACTGCGCACCCGTCGGCGACGGCGCCGCGGCGCTGGTGCTGGCGGCGGAGGACCGCGCCCGCCGGCACCGCGACCGTCCGGCCTGGATCACCGGCGCGGCGCACCGGATCGATCCCCAGGGACTCGGCGAGCGGGACCTGACCGCCGTACCCTCGGCGACCGCCGCGGCCGCCGCCGCGGGGCTGCCCGCCGACCTCGACGCGGCCGAGCTGCACGCCCCGTTCACCCATCAGGAGCTGCTCCTGCGCACGGCACTCGGGCTGGGCGACGGCGTGCGGATCAACCCGTCCGGCGGCGCGCTGTGCGGCAACCCGATGTTCTCCGCCGGCCTGGCCCGGATCGGGGCCGCGGCCACGCTGGTGATGTCCGGACGGGCCACCCGGGTGGCGGCACATGCCACGAGCGGCCCGGCCCTGCAACAGAACCTGGTCTGCGTGCTGGAGGCGGGACGATGAGAAGGGCGGCCGTACTGGGCACGGGACAGACGCACCACCGCACCCGGCGCACCGACGTGTCGATGGCCGGGCTGTGCCGGGAGGCCGTCGACCGGGCCCTGGTGGACGCGGGCACCGACTGGTCGCAGATCGACGCGGTCGTGCTGGGCAAGGCGCCGGACCTGTTCGAGGGCGTGATGATGCCCGAGCTCTTCCTGGCCGAGGCGATCGGTGCGGCGGGCCGGCCGCTGCTGCGGGTACACACGGCCGGCTCGGTGGGCGGCGCCACCGCCAACGTGGCCACCACCCTGATCCGCGCCGGGGTGCACCGGCGGGTGCTGGCGGTCGCGTTCGAGAAGCAGTCCGAGTCCAACGCCATGTGGGCGCTGTCGATCCAGCCGCCCTTCAGCGCGCCGATCGGCGCCGGGGCCGGCGGCTACTTCGCACCGCACATCCGCGCGTACATCCGGCGCAGCTCGGCGCCGGAGCACATCGGGGCGCTGGTGGCGGTCAAGGATCGGCGCAACGGGGCGCTCAACCCGTACGCCCACCTGCGGCAGCCGGACATCACGCCGGAGTCGGTGCGCTCCTCGGCCATGCTGTGGGACCCGATCCGCTACGACGAGACCTGCCCCTCCTCGGACGGCGCCTGCGCGGTCGTCCTCGGCGACCAGGCGGCGGCCGAGGCCAGCGACCGGCAGGCGGCGTGGATCCGGGCCACCGCGATGCGCACCGAGCCCACCTTCTTCGCCGGCAAGGACCACGTGAACCCGCGCGCCGGCGCCGAGGCCGCCCGGGCGCTGTGGGACGCGGCCGGCATCGCCGACCCGCTGGACGAGGTGGACGTCGCCGAGCTGTACGTGCCGTTCTCCTGGTTCGAGCCGATGTGGCTGGAGAACCTCGGCTTCGCCGAGCCCGGGCACGGCTGGAAGCTCACCGAGGCCGGCGAGACGCGGATCGGCGGGCGGCTGCCGGTCAACCCGTCCGGCGGCGTGCTGTGCTCCAACCCGATCGGCGCCTCCGGGCTGCTGCGCTTCGCCGAGGCGGCCATGCAGGTGATGGGCCGCTCGGGCGGGCACCAGGTCGCCGGGGCGCGCACCGCGGTCGGGCACGCGTACGGTGGAGGCTCGCAGTTCTTCTCGATGTGGGTGGTCGCGACCGAGCCGTGAGGTAGCTCAGCGGTACCGGACCGGCAGGTGCTTGATGCTGTTCAGCCAGCCGGAGCGCAGCCGCTGCGGCGGACCGGCCAGGCTGATGTCCGGCATGTGGTCGGCGATGGCGTTGAAGATGAGGTCGATCTCCAGCCGGGCCAGGTTGGCGCCCAGGCAGAAGTGCGCGCCGCTGCCGCCGAAGCCGAGGTGCGGGTTGGGGCTGCGGGTGATGTCGAACCGCTCCGGGTGGTCGAAGACCTCCTCGTCGAAGTTCGCCGAGCCGTAGAAGAGCGCCAGCCGCTGGCCCGCCTCGATCTCCTGCCCGCCCAGCTCGGTGTCGCGCATCGCGGTGCGCTGGAAGACGTTCACCGGGGTGCCCCAGCGGACGATCTCGTCCACCGCGGTCCGTGGCCGCTCGGCCTTGAACAGCTCCCACTGCTCGGGGTGCTCGAGCAGGGCCAGAATCCCGTGCGAGATCGCGTTGCGGGTGGTCTCGTTGCCGGCCACGGCCAGCAGCAGCACGAAGAAGCCGAACTCGTCGGCGGACAGGTGCTCGCCGTCGATCTCCGCCTTCACCAGCGTGGTGACGATGTCGTCGCGCGGGCAGGTCTGGCGCTCCTCGGCCATCTTCATGGCGTAGCCGAGCAGTTCCATCGCCGGCTCCATGGCGTCGGCGCCGCCGCTGTACTCCGGGTCGTCGTACCCGATCATCGCGTTCGACCAGTCGAAGACCTGCCGGCGGTCGTCCTGCGGCACGCCGATCAGCTCGGCGATGGCCTGCAGGGGCAGCTCACAGGCGACCTCCGTGACGAAGTCGCCGCCGTCGGCGCCGGACGCCGCCCGCACGATCCGCTCGGCGCGGGTGGCCAGCGCGGAGCGCAGGCTGTTGATGGCGCGGGGGGTGAAGCCGCGGGAGACGATGGCGCGCTGCTTGGTGTGCTGCGGCGGGTCCATGTTGAGCAGCACCAGGCGCTGCATGTCGATCCGGTCCCGGGGCAGGTCCGCCTGGAACCGGACGATGGCCGTGTTCTCCCAGCTGGAGTACGTGTCGCTGTCCCGGGACACGGTCATCACGTCGGCGTGCCGGGTCACCGCCCAGTAGCCCTCGTCGTCGAAGCCGGCGCTGCCGCGCGCCTGCGGGATCCACCACACCGGCGCGGTGCGCCGCAGCTCGGCGAACTCCGCGTGCGGTATGCCGTCGACGTAGATCTGCGGATCGGTGAAGTCGAAACCCTCGGGGATGCGAGGCTCAGCCACGGCTCCTCCTCCAGAAACAGGTTCCACCAGATTGAAACACGTCGAGGTTCCCTGTGGTATACCTCTGATGCAGCGTTGGTAGAACACGTTCTACAACTGGGAGGCCGTCGTGGGCGTACCGGTGATCGTCGGCGCGGTCCGCACGCCGATCGGCCGCCGCGGGGGCCGGCTGGCCGGGCTGCACGCCGCCGAGCTGCTCGGCGCGGCGCAACGCGCGGTCCTCGACCGCACCGGCATCGACCCGGCCCTCGTCGAGCAGGTCGCCGGCGGCTGCGTCACCCAGGGCGGCGAGCAGTCCAACAACATCACCCGCACCGCGTGGCTGCACGCCGGCCTGCCGTACCCGACCGGCTGCCTGACCGTCGACGCGCAGTGCGGATCGGCGCAGCACGCCGCACACCTCGTCGCCGGGCTCATCGCCGCCGACGCCGTCGAGGTCGGCATGGCGTGCGGGGTCGAGTCGATGAGCCGGGTCCCGCTGCGCGCCAACCTCGGCAAGGACGCCGGACTCCCCCGCCCCGGTTCCTGGCACATCGACCTGCCCAACCAGTACGTGGCCGCCGACCGCATCGCGGCGCGGCGCGGGCTGACCCGCGCCGACCTCGACCGCTTCGGCGTACGCTCCCAGCACCACGCCGCCCGCGCCTGGGACGCGGGGCACTTCGCCGCCGAGGTGACCCCGGTCGACGCCCCGGTGCTGGACGCCGACGGCCGCCCCACCGGCGAGATCCGGACCGTGGACCGCGACCAGGGCCTGCGCGAGACGACCGCGGCGGGCCTGGCCGGCCTGCGCCCCGTCCTCGACGGCGGCCTGCACACGGCCGGCACCGCCTCGCAGATCTCCGACGGCGCCGCGGCCCTGCTGCTGATGGACGCCGGCCGGGCACGCGAGCTGGGCCTGCGCCCGCGCGCCCGGATCCTGGCCCAGTGCCTGGTCGGCGCCGAGCCCTACTACCACCTGGACGGCCCGATCGCGGCCACCGAACGGGTGCTGGCCCGCACCGGCATGAAGATCGACGACATCGACCGGTGCGAGGTCAACGAGGCCTTCGCCAGCGTGGTGCTCTCCTGGCTGGCCGTGCACCGCGCGGACGTCGACCGGGTCAACGTGAACGGCGGCGCGATCGCGCTCGGGCACCCGGTCGGCAGCACCGGCTCCCGGCTGATCGTCACCGCCCTGCACGAGCTGGAACGCACCGGCCAGGGCACCGCACTGGTCACCATGTGCGCGGGCGGCGCCATGGCCACGGCGACCATCCTCGAACGGATCTGAACTCCGGCGTCAGCCGGTGACCGTCACGGTCACCAGGCGAGTGAGACGGCCGGATCGCACGAGCACCGGATCCGACCCGGTGAGTGCGGCGCAGCAATGGCAAGATCATGGATGTGGACGCTGCACGCCGCATCATCGTCGCGCTCGACTTCGACACCGCCGGCGACGCCGAGGCGATCGTGGCTCGGCTCGGGGACGCCGGTCAGGCGTACAAGATCGGCCTGGAGCTGCTGACCGCGGCCGGCCCGGCACTGGCCGCCAGGCTGGCCGCCGAGGGCAAGGACGTCTTCCTCGATCTCAAACTGTTCGAGATCCCGACCTCGGTCGCGGGTGCCGTTCGGGCGGCCGGCCGGCTCGGAGCGACCATGGTAACCGTGCACGCCATGGCCGGCATCCGGATCATGGAAGCCGCGGTGCGGGCCGCGGCCGACTTCCCCCAGCTACGGGTGATCGCGCTGACCGTCGTCACGAGCCTGACCGACGCCGACCTCGCCGACGTGGGCGTGCGAGCCACGACCGCCGAGCAGGTCCCCCGGCTGGCCCGGCTCACTCGGCATGCCGGCTGCCACGGCGTCGTCGCCTCCGCCCAGGACGCGGCGACACTGCGCGAACACCTCCACCCCGGCATGCTGATCGTCACGCCGGGTGTGAGGCTGCGCGCCGAACTGGCCGGTCAGGCCGCAACCGAGCATGCCCGCCCGGCAGACCCGGTCGCCGCCATCCGGGCGGGCGCCTCACACATCGTCATCGGCCGGTCCCTGACCCGGGCACCAGACCCGGCCACAGTGCTCGCCGACCTCACGGATGAGCTCGGCAACATCGCCGCGACACGCCGGGGATGATGCTCTGCATGCAGCGCAGTTGACCGGATTCGGCGTGCTCGAGGCAGGCGGTCTCCAGGAACTCTCTCGGCCGCTGGAACCAGGGTTCGCGCATGACCGGCCGATGACCGCCACGGTGTCGATAGCTCACCGTTGACATCCACTGCCGACAGGACGAGATTGGAGATAGCGGACGAACCTGTTTCGCTGGTCCGCTGATGCGCCTCACGTCGGGTGACCGGATTCCCGGGCCGGTTGCCGGCGCACGGCGATCCGGTCGCCGCCGACGGTAGCGATCGCCTGGCAGGGAGCAAGCGGATGACCCGACTGCCGAGGTCCACGCCCGCCACGACGGAGATCCGCAACCCCGCCACCGGCAAGCCGATCGGCGAGATGCCGGCCACCGGTCCTGCGCGGACCGCAGAGGTGATCGCCGCGGCGCGGCAGGGCCGCCGGGACATGGCCGCGTCCTTGCGCGAGCGGCTGATGCTACGCACCGGCGACGACGCCTCGGCGCGGCGGCGGTTCGACCGCAGCCAGCTGATCAACGGCGGTTTCGCGGTCGTCTTCCTGGTGTTGCTGGTGTTCGCCGTAACGACCAGCGACTCGTTCCGCACCGACGACAACGTGACGAACCTGCTGCGCCAGTCGGTGCCCACCGCCCTGCTCGCGCTCGGCATGCTGATGGTGATCCTCACCGGCGGCATCGACCTGTCCGTCGGCTCCATCGTGGCCCTCACCGGCCTGATAGCGGCGGGGCTCGCGGCCGAGCTGCCGGTGTCGGTCGCGATGGCGCTCGCGGTCACGGTCGGCATCGCCTGCGGCGCGGTCAACGGCGTGCTGGTCGCCTGGTTCCGGTTGGCGCCGTTCGTGGTGACCCTCGCAGCGCTCACCACGATCCGTGGCCTGGCGTACGTCTACTCCGAAACCCCGATCACGCCGGCCGACATCGGCTTCCTGACGCTGGGTACCGCGTCGATCGGGCCGATCCCGTACGCGACCCTTGTCGTCGTCGCGCTGTTCGGCGCGGCCTGGGTCTTCCTCACCCGGACCACGCCGGGACGTGCGATCGTGGCGATCGGCGGCAACCGCCAGGCGGCCCGGCTGGCCGGGATCCATGTGCCGCGCCATGTCCTGCTGACGTACCTGATCAGCGGGTTCTGCTCCGGCCTGGCCGGCGTGATCCTCGCCTCGCGGGTCGGCATCGCGCAGCCGAGTGTCGGCGTCGCCTTCGAGCTCAACGCCATAGCCGCCTGCGTGATCGGCGGCGCCAGCCTGGCAGGTGGACGCGGCAGCGTCGTCGGCACCCTCGGCGGCGTCGTGCTGCTGGCACTGATCGACAACCTGCTCACCCTTCACGACGTCCAGAGCTACTGGCAACAGGTCCTCAAGGGCCTGATCATCGCCGCCGTCGTGCTCGCACGCCGGCGAGAAACCCCATGAAGTCCGCACATAGCGGCCGGCGTGCCGGCATACGGACTACCCACCGGTCTCACCGGAGGAGGCTGAAGATGAGACGACTGATCGCATCGGTGGCCGTTGGAGCTTGCGTGTTCGCAGCCACGGCGTGCGGATCTGACGACGGAGGTTCCGGATCCCGCAGCCGCATGATCGGAATGGCGAACTTCACCCTGGGCGCACCGTACTTCATCGGAATCTCCAAGACCGTCGAGCGGGAGGCCGCCGAGGGCGGCGTCACCGTGTCCGTGACCGACGCCAAGGGCGACGCCCCGGCATTGACCTCGAACGTCGCCGACCTGTTGGCCAAGGACGTCGACGGCATGATCATCTCCGGCGGTCCGCTGGAGGCCGCCCCGGCGGCCCTGGCCGCCATCAAACAGAAGGGCATCCCGGTCGTACTCGTCGACCGCAAGCTCAAGCCGGGCGAGTACACCAGCTGGGTCGGGCCGGACAACGCTGCGATCGGCCACCAGGACGGCACGTACATCAACGACAGACTGAAGGGCCGGGGCAAGGTGGCGATCATCCGTGGTGGTCCGGCCGACAACTCCATCGGGCTGGCCAGGACCGGCGGGGTGACCTCGGTGTTGCAGAAGCAGCCGGGCATCGAGCTGGTGGTGGCGCCGGAGTTCGGCGAATGGAGCAGCGACGGGGGCCTCAAGGTGATGGAGAACCTGCTCGCCCGGCACCGGGACATCAAGGCCGTCTTCTGCGAGAACGACTCGATGTGTCTCGGCGCGCAGAAGGCCATCAGCGACGCGGGCCGCAGCAAGGACATGTTCCTGGCCGGTGTCGACGGCCAGAAGGAGGCGCTCGCCGCGATCAACGCCGGCACCAACTACGAGGTGACCGGCCTGAACAACGCGGTCACCATGGGCAAGGCCGCCTATCAGCGCCTCATCACACTGCTGGACGGCGGCACCGCGGAGAAGGACACGATCGTGCCCTCACCGATGATCACGAAGGAGAACGCGGGCCAGTACTACGATCCCCACAGCGAGTTCTGACCGAT
Source organism: Couchioplanes azureus (assembly GCF_014648355.1). Taxonomy (GTDB): domain Bacteria; phylum Actinomycetota; class Actinomycetes; order Mycobacteriales; family Micromonosporaceae; genus Actinoplanes; species Actinoplanes azureus. Next base: position 78,351 of record NZ_BMQY01000007.1, on the reverse strand, counting down.
TCGCACACACTGAGGATCGGCAGCGCCGAACTTGCCGGCTATCTCGCTCCCCGCTCGCCGACCTCGCCGACCTGGCACCGCCTTCCGGGCGCCCAGTGCCCGGGTGAGCTCGCCAGGTGCGGCGATGTCGGGTTCGCGCGGGACGTTCGACGCGAGAGAAGGACCCAGGGTCGCACACCAACGCCGACTACGGAAAGTCGCAAGGCAGGTGCCGCCGCGCCAGGGCGCGACTGTGCCTCAGGGCACATCTTCCCAGTTGGGAAGGCTAGTCCGTTCGGCCATGGCGCCGCGGTCTCACGCTCCGTATCGTTGCGCTGCGTAATCGTGGTGGTCGCTGCGCCGACCTCTTTCCGCTTGGGGTGTCCATGTTCCGTCTGTCCCGGTCCGCTCTGCTGGTGGCCGCGCTGTCGATGGCCGGCGGCGTGCTCACGCCAGGCGCCGCGTACGCCGCCGACACGACGACCAACCTGTCCGCCACGCAGATGGCCGCGGCCCTGAAGACGGTGGCCACCGCGTCCACGGCCGCAGCCGACGGCGGCCTGCGGACCGACCTGGTCATCAGCGACGACACGGAGTCGGGATCCGGTTCGTTCGTCGTCGACCCGTCCCACGGCGTCTCCCACGACAGGTTGCGCTTCGCCGGAACCGACGAGGACAGCTACGCCGTCGCCGGAAAGGGCTACTTCCACACACTGCCCGACCGCGCGTCCCGGGCCGCGGTGAAGATGATGGGCCGTCCCACCGTCAAGTACGCGTTCACCCCCGACCGGTCACTCACCCTCGCCGAGCACCTCGAGCAGACCCCGGCACCGGCCTCGCTGCTGAGCGAGGGTGTCGACCACGCGGGCACCAGGACCGTGCACGACGACGGGTCCGCCGACTACGTCCAGGTCGTCGAGGGCCAGAAGATCACCCTTCGGGTCGGCCCCGCCGGGACGCTGAGCGGCGCCCAGGTCCAGTACGGCAGTCTGGCCGTGACGGTGACGTACACGTACGCACCGCAGAAGATCACGCTCCCGGCCGCGAGCACCGTGATCAGCGAGGCCCAGCTGACGTTGGGCGTGTGGTACCTGCAGATGCCCGCCGACGTCAAGTACGTCAGCCACACCGGCGCCGCGAACGCGCGACGGGCGGCACGGGGCGCGACGGTGCAGGTCGCATCGCTGCGTAAGGCCGTGCGCCGTGAGGTGTCGGCGTTCAACACCAAGGCACAGCTCAAGATGATCAAGGTCAAGGACGTGCGCCGCGGCGTACGGGTCTACGCCACCAACCCGTGGACGCACAGGACCGTCGCCTACACGGTCACCGCCTCCGGCAAGAAGGTCGTCGTCCGGAGTTGAGGGCCGGTGGTCGTCGAGCCGGTGTCCCGTCAGAGGATCGGATACACCCGTACGGCTCTGCCGCTTCGCGGTGCGGGGCACGTACCGTGCCATCCGTGATCCAGACAGCTATCGACCCGGCGGGCCCCGCGGCCGTGCCCCGGCCGACGACGGTGACCGCCGCGTTCGCGTGTCAGGTCGCCCTGGTCGGCACGCTGCTGCTGATCACCGCGACGGCCGTGGCCCAGGCGGTCCGGTACAACGCCCTGATCGGCCGGGCGGCGCGGACGGTCGGTGCGAGCCCGGCCGACGTGTCGGCCGAGCGGGCGATGAACCTGTCCAGCACCCTGGCCATCGCCGTGCCGCTCGTGGTGCTGGCCGTCTGGCTGGGCCTCGCCGCGGTGGGCGTCCGCCGGGGCAGCAACGTCGCCCGGATCCTCAGTGTGGTGGGGGTCGGCATGCCGCTGGCCCTGGGTCTGCTGGTGTGTGTGCTGGGCGGCCTGCTCGGCAGCGTGCTGGCGGTGGGACTGCTGGCCGGGCCGCCCGACGACTCCTTCGCCGAGGACGACAGCGGCTTCGTGGTCGAGGAATTCGCGAGCGACGGCGAGATCGCCCTGTACGAGGAGATGACCCGGCTCGACACCGGCGGCTGGTCGACAGCCCTCGACGTGATCGGGACGACCGTGGGCATGCTCGCCCTCCTGCTCGGCGCCGCGACCGCGATCCTGCTGCTCATCGGCCCGTCCGACCGGCACTTCCGGCCCCGGCGGTGGGTGCCTCCGCCCACCCCGCCGGCGGCTCCCTGGCCGGCACCCGGCTACCCGTTGCCGCCGCCGCACCCCTGGTACGGCGGCCCGGCCCTGCCGTACCCGCCGCATCCCGGTCCGTCCGCTGCGCCCCCGCCCGGCTGAGCTCGTCCCCGGGTTCAGAGCTCTTTCGTGGTGAACAGGGTGGTCCCGTGAACCGGGTCCACCTCCTGACGCCCGGTCTCGGTGAACCCGAGCTTGGCCAGCACGCGGCGCGAAGCGGTGTTCCAGTCCCAGACGGTGGCCCACAGGCGGGCGTACCCGGACGATCTCGCCCAGTCGAGAACCGCCGAGGAGGCCTCGGTCGCGTATCCCTGACGCCAGACCCGGCGTAACAGCTCGAACGCCAGCTCGGGTTCGCCGGGCGAGCCTCGTCCGCCGTCGATCAGCCCGCAGTAGCCGACGACGTCCCGAGCGGCCTTGCGCTCGACCGCCAGCAACCCGATCGGCGACGGCTGCTCGGCGCGGATCGATTCCGCCAGCTCCGCCACCGTGGGCCGTCCATCCGCGCCGATGCGACGGTGTGGCGGCACGCGCGGATCACGTTCGGTCCACAGCTCACGCTGAACGACAGCCTCGGCGACCCGCCAGGGCCGGAGCAACAGGCGATCCGTCTCGAGAACGACCTCGCGGTCCGGCGTCACCCTGGCGGTCATGACCGCAACTCTCTCATGGACGCGTGGGCGGCCTTCGATCGCCGGTACCGGCACTGCGATCATGGAACGATGCGTGTGACCCGCCTGCTGGCCCTCGACGATGCCCCGCGCCTTGCCCAGCTGCTGCGGGCCAACCGTGACTTCATGGCACCGTGGGAGCCAACCCGCGACGAGGACTACTACACCGCGCAAGGGCAGCTGGCCGTCGTACGATCCGCGCTCGACGCCCATCAGCAAGGAGCCTGCCTGCCCCAGGTCGTCCTCGACGACTCCGGTCAGGTGATCGGTCGGGTCAACCTCAACACCATCGTGCGGGGCCCCTTCCAGTCCTGCAGCCTCGGCTACTGGCTGAACCAGGCCGACAACGGCCGCGGCATCGCCACCGCCGCCGTCCGCGAGACCGTGCGCATCGCCTTCGACGAGCTGGGACTGCACCGGGTGGAGGCCGGCACGCTGGTACCCAACATCAGGTCGCAACGCGTACTGGAACGCAACGGGTTCGTCCGCTTCGGCCTGGCGCCGGCGTACCTCAACATCGCCGGCAAGTGGCAGGACCACATCATGTACCAGGTGATCAACGACAAACTCGCCTGACCACAAGCCGCGGGGTCGCCGGCCTTCCGGGCGCTTGGCACCATGATCACTATGGATGCCACCCTGCTGCTCTCCCTCGCCGGTCTGGCCGTCGTCGACAGTACGAGCATCGGAACGCTGTTCATTCCGGTGTGGTTGCTGCTTGCGCCGGGCGGGGTCGGTGCCCGGCGTCTTCTCGGCTATCTCGGCACCATCGCCGGGTTCTACTTCGTCGTGGGCCTGGTGCTGGCCGTGGGCGGCAGCCGCATCGCGTCCGTGGTGGCGTCCGGGGTGGCGAGCCGGCCGCTGCTCGTCGCCCAGTTCGCCGTCGGCGTGGCCCTGTTCGTGCTGAGCTTCTGGGTGGAGAAGCGCAGGACCGCCGCGACCGCCGCGGTCCTGCGCTGGCGGGACCGGGCCGTGACCGGCGCCTCCGGGGCGGGGGCCCTGACCGGGCTGGCCCTGCTGGCGGCGCTGGCCGAGGTGGCCACGATGCTTCCCTATCTGGGGGCCGTCGGCATGATGGCCACCGCCGATCTGCCGGGCTGGTCGATCCCGGCCCTGCTGGCCGGCTACTGCGGGGTGATGGTCCTGCCCGCGCTGGCGCTCTTCACCGCCCGGGCGTACGGACCCGGGTGGATCGGGAAGGTGCTGCAACGCCTGGACGGGTGGATGGTGGCCAAGGGCGGCGGCCTGCTGGGCTGGGTGCTGGGCATCGCCGGCTTCCTGGTGGCCAGGGACGCGGCCGCCCGCCTGTGGTTTCCCGAGCTTCTCGGCGGTGCCTGACGCTGCCCGCCGCAAGACGGACGACGGCGCGAGCGCCTCACGGGTGCTGGCTGCTCACCGAGATCACCTCGCCGGTCAGGTACGAGGCGTAGTCGCTGGCCAGGAACGCCACCACGGTCGCCACCTCCCAGGGCTGCGCGGCCCGGCCGAACGCCTCGCGCAGCGCGAGGCCGGCCAGCTCCTGTTCGGCGATCACCTTGGCGAGGTACGGGTGCGCCGCCAGGCTGGGCGCCACCGCGTTGACCCGGATGCCGTGCGCGGCCACGTCCAGGGCGGCGCACCGGGTGAACGCCATCACCCCGGCCTTGGCGGCGGCGTAGTGGGCCTGCCCGGCCTGGGCGCGCCAGCCGAGCACCGAGGAGTTGTTGACCACCGCACCGCCGCCGCCCTGGGCGACCATCTGCCGCAACGCCGCCCGGGTGCAGCGGAACGTGCCGGTCAGGGTGACGTCCAGGACCCGGCGCCACTCGTCGTCGGTCATCTCGACCACCGAGCGGGTGCCGCCCAGCCCGGCGTTGTTCACCATGACGTCGAGGCGTCCACAGTGCGCGGCCGCCGCGGTGACCAGCGCCTGGACCTCGGCCTCGTCGGTGACGTCGCACGGTACGGAGAACACCCGGCCCGGGTACGCCGCGGTCAGGTCCTCGTGTGCCTCGCCGAGGCGGCGCCGGTGGCTGTCGCTGAGCACCACCCGGGCGCCCTCGTCGAGGCACCGCCGGGCGACGGCGGAGCCGATCCCGGTGCCGGCGGCCGCCGTCACGACCACCGCCTTGCCGGCCAGCAGGCCGTGCCCGGCCGGTGCCGTCGCCGGCGGTTCGGCCGGTGCCGTCATCGGCGGTTCTGCCGCGGCAGGCCGAGCACCCGTTCGGCGACGATGCCGCGCTGGATCTCGTTGGAGCCGCCGTAGATGGTGTCCGCGCGGCTGAACAGGAAGAGCCGCCACCAGCGCTCGACGTCGCGGTCGCCGGGCCCGGCCGCGGCGCCGGCCGGGCCGAGCACGGCCATGGCGAGCTCGCCGAGGCCCTGCCGCCACCGCGACCAGAGCAGCTTGATCACCGAGGCGGTTCCGGGCGAGGCCGGTTCGCTCAGCGCGCGCCGGGTGTGCGAGCGCAGCACGGAAAGGTCGATCCAGGCCCGGGCGAGCCGTTCGCGCAGCACCGGGTCGGCGGCCGCGCCGGTGCGCCGGGCCAGCTCCACCAGCTCCTCCAGGTCCTGTTGGAAACCGATCTGCTGGCCCACCGTGGCGGCACCCCGCTCGAAGCCCAGCGTGGCCATCGCGACCCGCCAGCCCTGGCCGGGCTCGCCGACCACGAGGTCGCGGTCGGTGCGGGCGTCGTCGAAGAAGACCTCGTTGAACTCGCTGTCGCCGGTGAGCTGCCGGATCGGGCGTACCGTGATGCCGGGCGCGCGCATCGGCACCAGCAGATAGGACAGCCCGGCGTGGCGCGGGCCGCCGTCCGGGACCGGCTCGGTGCGGGCCAGCACGAAGCACCAGTCGGCCACCTGCGCGAGCGAGGTCCACACCTTCTGCCCGGTGATCAGCCAGTGGTCGCCGTGCAGGCGGGCCCGGGTGGTGACGCCGGCCAGGTCGGAACCGGCGCCCGGCTCGGAGTAGCCCTGGCACCACAGCTCGTCGACCGCGGCGATGCGGGGCAGGAACCGGCGGCGCTGCCGTTCGGTGCCCAGCACCATGAGGGTCGGCCCGACCATGGTGGTGCCGATGTGGTCGACGCGCGACGGCGCGCCGGAGCGGGCGTACTCCTCGTGGAAGATGATCTGCCGCTCGAGCGACGCGCCGCGGCCGCCGTGCGCCACCGGCCAGGCCAGCGTGGTCCAGCCCGCCGCGGCCAGGCGGCGGGTGAAGGCCAGGCGCTGCGCATAGGCCTCGCTCTCCCGGCCCGGGCCGCCCACGCCGCGCAGCTCGTCCGTCACGTTCGCCGCGAGCCAGTCCCGGACCTCGCGCCGGAACTCCTCGTCACCGTCCACTGGCGCCACCTCCCGGGCCGCGGGTAAAGTCACCCTACCAAGCACTTGCTTGGTAGGCTACGTCGTCATCGGTGGGTCCGGGAGGTCACCGTGGCATCGACCATCCCGGCGGCCGTGCTGAGCGCGGCCCGCTCCTTCGGGTCGGCACCGGCGCTGGTGGAGCCGGGTGCGGCACGGCTGAGCTTCGCGGAGCTGCTGGCCCAGGTGCGCGTCGTGGCCCGCGCGCTGATCGCCGGGGGCCTGCGGCCGGGCGACCGGCTCGCCGTCTGGGCGCCGAACACCCGCCACTGGGTGCTCGCCGCGCTGGGCGCCAGCTACGCCGGCGCCACCCTGGTGCCGGTCAACACCCGGTTCACCGCCGTCGAGGCGCTCGACGTGGTGCACCGCAGCGACGCGCGCGGCCTGGTCGTCACCGGCCCGTTCCTGGGCGAGGACCGGCTCGCGGCGCTGCAGGCCGCCGCCGGGCACGCCGGTCTTCCCCTGCCCCACCTCGTCGTCCGGATGCCCACCGGCACCGCGGTCCCGCCCGAGCCCTACGTGCTGGAGTGGACGGACTTCCTGGGCCGCGCCGCCGACGTGCCGCCGGGGGTGGCGGACGCCCGCGCCGAGGCCGTCGGCCCGGACGACGTGAGCGACATCCTCTTCACCTCCGGCACCACCGGACGCAGCAAGGGCGCGATGAGCGCCCACCGGCAGTCGCTGGGGGTGGCGGCCGCGTGGGCCGGCATCGGCGGGCTCGTCCCGGACGACCGCTATCTGGTGGTCAACCCGTTCTTCCACAGCTTCGGGCTCAAGGCCGGCCTGCTCGCCTGCCTGGTCAGCGGGGCCACGGTGGTACCCCAGGCGGTCTTCGACGCGGGCGCGGCGCTGGCCCTGATCGCCGCGGAGCGCATCACCGTGCTGCCCGGCCCGCCGACGCTCTACCTCAGCCTGCTCGACCACCCCGAGCGCTCCCGGCACGACCTGTCCTCGCTGCGCCTGGCGGTGACCGGGGCGGCCACCGTGCCGCCCGCGCTCATCGCGCGCATGCGCGCGGAGCTGGGCGTGCGGACCGTGCTGACGGCGTACGGGCTGACCGAGGCGGTGGTGGCCACGATGTGCCGGCCGGGGGACGACGACCGCACCGTGGCGTACACCTGCGGGCGGGCCGCCGCCGGTTTCGAGGTCGCGATCGGCGCGCCCACCGGTGAGGTACTGCTGCGCGGCCCCAACGTCATGCTCGGCTACCTGGACGACAAGGACGCGACCGCCGCGGCCATCGACGCCGACGGCTGGCTGCACACCGGCGACGTCGGCCGGCTGGACGAGCGCGGGTACCTGAGCATCACCGACCGGCTCAAGGACATGTTCATCTGCGGCGGCTTCAACGTCTACCCCGCCGAGGTCGAGCGGGCCCTGGCCGACCTGCCCGCGGTGGCGGAGTCCGCGGTCGTCGGGGTGGCCGACCCGCGGCTGGGCGAGGTCGGCAAGGCCTACGTCGTCGCGCGGCCGGGGCACGAGCTCACCGGCGCCGACGTGATCGAGTTCTGCCGGGGCCGGCTCGCGGCCTACAAGGTGCCGCGCACGGTGGAGCTGCGCACCGAGCTGCCCCGCAACGCCTCCGGCAAGGTCCTGAAGTATCTGCTCCGGGAGGAAACGGATGACTGACGTCGTCCTGTACGAGCGCCGCGACCGGGTCGCCCTGGTCACCGTCAACCGCCCCCGCTACCGCAACGCGCAGAACTCGGCGGTGACGTACGCGCTGGACGCGGCGTTCACCCGGGCCGTGGACGACGACGACGTCGCGGTGATCGTGCTGGCCGGCGCCGGCGACCACTTCTCGGCCGGGCACGACATCGGCACCCCGGAGCGCGACGCGGACACCTCGTTCCCCCGGCGGGCGGCGCTGTGGTGGGACCACACCGGCAAGGCCGGCGCCGACCGGCGCTACTCCCGCGAGCTGGAGGTCTACCTCGGCATGTGCCGGCGGTGGCGGGAGATGCCCAAGCCGGCCGTCGCCATGGTGCAGGGCGCCTGCGTCGCGGGCGGCCTCATGCTGGCCTGGGTCTGCGACCTGATCGTGGCGGCCGAGGACGCGTTCTTCGCCGACCCGGTGCTGCGCATGGGCATTCCCGGCGTCGAGTACTTCGCCCACCCCTGGGTGCTCGGCCCCCGGTTCGCCCGCGAGGTGCTGTTCACCGGCGACCGGTTCGATGCGCGGCGGGCGTACGAGATCGGCATGGTGAACCGCGTCGTGCCCCGCGCCGAACTGGAGGCGGTCACCTTCGCGCTGGCCGGGCGGATCGCCGCGATGCCGGCGTTCGGGCTGGCCCTGGCCAAGCGCGCGGTGAACCAGTGCGAGGACGAGATGGGCATGCGCGCGGGGATGGACTCGGTCTTCGGCCTGCACCACGTCGCGCACGCCCACAACGTCGAGGTCGGCAAGGACCCGCTGGCCGGGCTCGACCCGGCGGCGATGAAGCGGTCCGCGTCGTGAACCTCGACCTGGACGCCGCCGCGCGCGCCTTCCGGGACGAGGTCCGCGGCTGGCTGGCGGCCCACGTCCCCGCCGACCGGTTGCCCAGCGTGGACACGCCGCAGGGCGACGCCGCCCACCGGGCCTGGGAGCGCCTGCTCGCCGACGCCGGCCTCGCCGTCGTCTCCTGGCCCGCCGAGTACGGCGGGCGCGCCGCACCGCCGCTGCACGCGCTGCTCTTCGAGGAGGAGTACCACGCCGCCGGAGCACCGGCCCGCATCAACCAGAACGGCCTGTTCCTGCTCGCCCCGACGCTGATGCGGCACGGTACGGCGGAGCAGCGCGACCGGGTGCTGCCCCCGATGGTCCGCGCCGAGCAGGTCTGGGCGCAGGCCTGGTCCGAGCCGGAGGCGGGCAGCGACCTGGCCGCGATCCGCTCCCGCGGCCGGCGTACCGACGGCGGCTGGCTGCTGTCCGGGCAGAAGACGTGGAGCTCGCGGGCGGCCGTGGCGGACCGGGCGTTCGGGCTGTTCCGCACCGACGCGCAGGCGTCCCGCCATCGCGGCCTCACCTGCGTGATGTTCGACCTGCGCGCGCCCGGCGTGACCGTACGCCCGATCCGCCAGCTCGACGGCGACCCCGGCTTCGCGGAGATCTTCCTCGACGAGGTGTTCGTGCCGGACTCCGACGTGATCGGCCGGCCCGGCGACGGCTGGCGGGTGGCGATGAGCACGGCCGGCCACGAGCGCGGGCAGACGCTGCGCAGCCCGGGCCGGTTCGTGGCGGCCGCCGAGCGGCTCGTGGCCCTCTGGCACTCCGGCGACACGCGCGACACGGCGGCCCGCGACCGGGTGGTGGACGCGTGGATCGGCGCCCAGGCGTACCGCATGCACACCTTCGCCGCGCTGGACGCGCCCGCGGGGCCGTTCGCCGCCAGCGCCACCAAGCTGTTCTGGTCCGAGCTGGACGTCGCCCTGCACGAGACCGCGCTCGACGTGCTGGGCGCCCGGGCCGAGACCGACGCCGCCTGGACCGACGGGTATCTGTTCGCGCTGGCCGGGCCGATCTACGCGGGCACCAACGAGATCCACCGGGGGATCGTCGCGGAACGGATGCTGGGCCTGCCCCGCGAGGTGGCGCGATGAGGCTGGTGCCCACGGCGGAGCAGGACCGGTTCGCGGCGGTCCTGCACGACCTGCTGAGCGCCGCCGACGTGCCCGCGGCGGCGGAGCGCTGGGCGCAGGGCGACACCGCGCCGGGCCGGGCCGTCTGGTCGCGGCTGGCCGAGGCCGGGGTCGCCGGGCTCGTCGTGCCGGAACGCTGGGGCGGGACGCAGGCCGGGCCGGCAGACCTCGTCATCGCCGCCGAGGAGCTGGGCCACCACGCGGTGCCCGGACCGCTGGCCGAGACCCTGGCCGCCGTCCCGGCCCTGCTCGTCGCCCTCGGCGACGACCGGCTGTGCGACAAATGGCTGCCCGAGCTGGCCGCCGGGCGGGTGGTCGGCACCCTCGCCGCGCCGCCCTGGCTGCCGTACGCGGCCGACGCGCACGCCGCCGACCTGGTGCTGCTCGCCGAGGACGGCGCCGTCCGGCCGGCCCGCACCGGTGCCGCGCACGCCTCGATGGACCACACCCGGCGGCTCTTCGAGGTCTCGCCCGGCGGCGCGCTCGCCTGCGGACCCGACGCGGCCGCCGCGGTGACCCGCGCCCTCGACCTGGGCGTGCTCGCCGCCGCCGCGCAACTGCTGGGCGCCGGGTGCGCGCTGCTGGAGGCGGCCGTGGCGCACGCCCGGACCCGGGTGCAGTTCGGCCGCCCGATCGGGCGCTTCCAGGCGGTCCAGCACCGGCTCGCCGACGTCGCGGTCGGCCTGGAGTTCGCCCGTCCGCTGCTGTACGCGGCCGCGGTGACGGTCGGCAGCGCGGACACCGCCGCCCGGGACGTCTCGGCGGCGAAGGTGGCCTGCGGCACCGCGGCGCACCAGGCCGCCCGCGCGGCACTGCAGGTGCACGGCGCCATCGGCTACACCCGCGAGCACGGGCTGGGCCGGTGGCTGACGAAGGTCCGGGTGCTGACCCTGGCGTGGGGCACGCCGGCGCAGCACCGGGCCCGGGTGATGGCGGAGCTGACGAGGTGACCATGGACCTGACCACGGAACGCAACGCGCTGCGCGACGCCCTGCGCGGCCTGCTCGCCGGATCCTCGACGCGCGCGGCGATCGACACGCCGGCCGGCTACGACACCGGCCTCTGGGCCCGGCTGTGCAAGGAGATCGGCGTCGCCGGCCTGGCCGTGCCCGAGGCGTACGGCGGCGAGGGCGCCACCCTGCGGGAGTCCCTCGTCGTGCTGGAGGAGCTGGGCCGCACGCTCACCCCGGGCCCGATGCTCGGCTGCGCCGTCCTGGCCACCCAGGCCCTGCTGCGGTACGGCGACGCGGACGCCCGCGCGCGGCTGCTGCCCGGCATCTGCGCCGGAGAGCGGCCGGCCACGCTGGCGTGGGGCGGGGACCCGGACGACCTGTCCTGCACCGCCGCGGCGACCGGCCGGCTCACCGGCGAGGTGTCCCACGTCCTCGACCTGGCGACCGCGGACACCCTGCTCGTCCCCGCCCGCGCCGGGAGCGGCACGGCACTGTACGAAGTGGACGCGAGGGCTCCCGGCGTCACCCGCCACCCGACGACCCCGCTGGACCAGACCCGCCGGCTCGGGGTGCTCCGGCTGGACGGCGCACCCGCCCGCCGCCTGGGCGAGGTCCCCTCCCTCGACGGCCTGCGCGACGTCGCCTGCGTGGCGCTCAGCGCCGAACAGGTCGGCGCGGCGTCGCAGGCACTGGCGGCGACCGTCGGCTACGTGCAGGTCCGCGAGCAGTTCGGCCGCCCGATCGGCACCTTCCAGGCGCTGCAGCACCGGCTGGCCGAGGCACACGTACGGCTGGAGGCCGCCCGCTCGGCGTCCGCGGCCGCCGCCGACGCCCTGGTGTCCGGCGCCGCCGACACCTCGGTGCTGGCCGCGGTCGCCACGGTCACCTGCACCGAGACGTTGCAGGCGATCGCCGCCGAGATGGTCCAGATGCACGGCGGCATCGCCATCACCTGGGAACACGACGCCCACCTGTACGTGCGCCGGGCGTACGCCTCGGCCCAGCTCTTCGGCGCACCCGGCCGGCACCTCACCCGCCTGGCCGACATCCTGATGCCGCTCGAAACCCGCGGCCTGCGCCGGGAAGCGCACGCCTGACGGACATGACCACCGGCATCGCCGGCACAGCGGCGCGAGCTCGGCGGGGCCGCTCGCCCTCGCCTGTGCACGTCGCTTCTCGAGCCGGCTAGCCGCGCAGGCGGAGTTTGGCGCGCAGGGCCCGCCGGGTCACCGGGCCGAGGTCGTCCACCACCTCGGCGAGCACGGCGAGGCGTTCGAGGGCGAGGAAAGCCGACCCCGCTGCCGGCTCGTCGACACCCTCGAACAGTTCGAGGCCGACGAAGGCGGCGGAGACGGCGCGGGCCAGACCGGCCGGGTCGGCGAGCTCCGCGACCGGGGACTGCGCGAGGAGCCGGGTGAGGACCCGCTCGATCTCCGCGGTCCACAGGGCGAGGGCGCCCGCGACCGCCGGTGCGAGGCGCGGCTCGGCCTGGGCGCCCGCGAGCAGCTGGGCGAGGACGGTCACGTTGCCCTCCGCCCGCTCCTCCCGGTGCAGGTCGCGGCCCAGGTCGAGCAGCTCCCGCAGCGAGCGGACCGCGGCGAAGCGTTCGCGGTACGCCGCGATGCGCGCCTCCGTCGCCGAGCGGCACGCCGCGGCGAGCAGCTGGTCGACCGTGCCGAAGTGGTAGAAGACGAGCGCCTGGTTGACGCCCGCCGCCGCGGCGATGGTGCGTGCGGACACGCCGGCGATGCCGTGGGCGCGCAGCGCCTGCAGGCTTCCGTCGATCAGCTTCGCGCGGGTGTCGGCGCTCACCAGCCCTCCCTCACTCGCGGGGATTCTCCCGCAGCGGGCGGACGGCGGCCGGCACCGGGGCGGTGTCGTCGACGTACCGGGTGGTGAAGCTGCCGGAATATCCGAAGATCGGCCCGAAGTGGCGGTTCTCGACGGCCACCTCGATCCGGAAGCGGCCGGTCGCGTCGTCGTACCATTCGTGCAGCCGGGCATCGCCGCTGAGCGGTCGCGGGCAGCGGACACCGCCGCGGAAGCGCTGGGTTCCGCTGCGGATGTGCAGGCCGCCGGCCGCGTCGACGGACAGGTGCAGGTCCACGGCGATGTGCTGGTGGGTGCCGAGGAAGTCGACGAGGACCTGCCGCTTCTCGCTCCAGACCATCGTGGCGTCGAACCGGCGCCGGCGGGCCCCGCCGACCTCGAACGTGCGGACGAAGGTGAGCGTCGGGCGGCCGTACGAGTCGGTGTAGGCATAGTTCTCGATGGTGAACGGGACCGCCGTGCCGGTCTCCGGGAACAGGACGTGCCGCGCGGTGCCCAGGTGCAGGAACGGCTTCACGTACGCGGGGCCGCGCCAGATGCGGTCCATCACCCCGGTGCCCACGCAGCCGCGGCGCGCGCCCGCCGTCACGCCGAAGCGGTCCTGCAGCCGCGGGTGCAGGAGGCCGAAGTCGTCGCCGAGTGCACGCTCGAAGATCGAGTTCACAGCGTCTCCAGAAGGGAAGGCGCCCGGGCCGCCAGGCGGTCGAGCGGTTGACGGCGGCACCGGCGCGCGGCCGGCGTGTTCCGCCCGGGCGGCAGGACGAGCAGGACCAACGAGGTGAGCACGACGGCCGCCGCGCCGGCGCCGAGGGCGGCGACGATCGCCACCGCCGCGGCGCGCACGGCCACCTGGCCCCAGGCGTGGCGCAGCGCCCGCTCCGGCGGGATGCCGCGTTCGAGCCACAGCCGGAGCCGGTCGAACGACCACGCGGTCGCCCAGCCGAACAGCGGCCGGAACACGGCGTCGATCATCCGGCCCAGGAGACCCCACCGCGGCGTGTACGTGTAACCGGTCAGGAACCGCACGCCGTGCGGACCCGGCAGGTAGCGCCAGTAGCCGCGGCCGGCGGCGATCAACGAGCGCCGGTCGGCCGAGCCGAAGCGCAGCGCCGAGGTGCGGGTGCCGTCGGGCCGATCGCGTTGCCCGGCGTGGATGCCGAATCCGTCTATCTCGAGGCCGGGCAGGATCGCGGTGGCATACCGGAACTGGGCGGGCGTGGTGCCGGGCACGGGCTCGATGCGGCCGAACCGCGCATCCCAGCGGCAGTGGACCGCCGGGTCCTGCGTGGCCTGCCAGATCGCCGCCAGCGGTGCGTCGATCACGGTCTCGACGTAGATGGCACGCACTATTCGTCCTCCCCGCATTGAGCAGTCGCTCAACCAGGAGCCTACGCCCCTGTTGAGCGACTGCTCAATATCGAGGAGGATCAGGCGCGTTCGCGCCGGCCGACCGGGCCGTCAGGCCCAGGCCTGGTTCCAGCCACCGTGGCAGTCCCACACCTGGATGGTGGCGCCGTTGGAGTAGTTGTACTGCCGCACGTCCAGGCACCGCCCGTCGTAATGGTTCGCGATCCGGACGTAGCCCCCGCCGAGCGGATGCGGCTGCAGGCGCCACAACTGGTTCGCCTCGAAGTGGCATCCGTAGATGTACACGGCCGTGCCGTTGCCCGCCTGGTGGTCGCGTGACTCGTCGAGACACTTGTTCGTGGAGTTGCGGTCGGACAGCGCGACGAGCGGGTAACCGCCCCAGGTCCCGGCGTCGAGGAGGTCCCACCGCTGGTTGTCGACGTTGCCGGAGGTCCGGTACTCCCACAGGTGCACGACGGAGCGGTCCGCGGTACCCCAGTTCTTGACGTCGAGGACGTGGGTCTCCTGCCCGTTGGGGCCGCGGCTGTGCACGGAGCCGTACACCAGCGCCACGCGTTGGGCCGCGGTGCCGGCGGCGCGGGCCCGCACGTAGTCGGCGAGGCTGGAGACCTGGGTGACCTTCTCCGCGCCCGGCGCCGCCGCGGCGGGCGTCGCCACGGCGAGCGATGCCACGAGGAACGCGGCGACGGCCCCCGCGGCCAGCTTGAGTGAGCCCTTGCGATTCACATTGACCAACCCCTTCTCTGTCGACTCCCGTCAGCCTCGGTGCCGGGCGGCCGCCGGGACAGAGACATTCGAGCAGCGTCGAAACACTTCGAGCGGCCGCCGGAGGCCGCTTGACCTCAACCATGGTTGAGTTCGGACACTGCGGGGACGGCGTTCCCAGCGGAAAGGTGTCTGCACATGCGCGCAATCGAGGTGGCCTCGTTCGGCGGTCCGGAGGTGCTGTCCCTCGCGGAGCTGCCCGAGCCCGTGGCCGGGCCGGGTCAGGTGGTGGTGGATGTGGCCGCGGCGGACGTCATCTTCCTGGACACCCTGCTGCGCGGCGGCTGGGGTCAGGACTTCTTCCCGCGGACCTTGCCGTACGTGCCGGGTGGCGGCGGGGCGGGCACCGTGGTGCAGGTGGGCGACGGCGTGGATCCGGCGTGGATCGGCCGGCGCGTGGCCGCACGCGCCGGCACCGGCTACGCCGAACGGATCGTCGCGGACGTCGAGGAGGTCGTACCGGTGCCGGACGGGCTGGACGTCGAGGCGGCCGCGGCGCTGGTGCACGACGGCGTCACCGCGTTGCGGTTCGACCGGCTGGGTGCGCCCGACAAGGGCGAGTGGGTGCTGGTCCTGGCGGCCGCCGGTGGAGCCGGGACACTGCTGGTGCAGCTGGCCGCCGACGCCGGAGCGCGGGTCGTGGCCGCCGCGTCCAGCGACGCCAAGCGCGCACTCGCCCGCGAGCTGGGCGCCGAGATCACCGTCGACTACACGCGCCCGGACTGGATCGGCCGGGTCCGTGCGGCCACCGGTGGCGGCGCCGCCCTGGTCTACGACGGGGCGGGTGGCGCGCTCGGCACCGCCGCCGTGGACGCGGTGGCCGACGGCGGCCGGTATGTCACCTACGGAACCGCCGAGGGCTTCGCCGCCCCGGACGCCACCGCCACCGCGCGCCGGGGCGTCCGGGTGTTCACGCCCCTGCGGGACGGCCGCCCCGACCGGACGACCGTGCGGGAGCTGCTCGGCCTGGTGCTGCACCGAGCGGCACAGGGACGGCTGCGACCGGCGGTCACCGCCACCTATCCGCTGGAGCGAGCCGCCGACGCCCACCGGGCGCTGGCCTCGCGGACGTCGGTCGGCAAGTCCCTGCTTCTGCTCGGCGGCTGAACGCCGGTGCTCAGCGACCGGCCCGGCGGGCGAAGAGCGTGGCGTCCTCCACGTCCATGGTCCGCTCGCCGCGGGTGATCGTGCGCGGGCGCTGCTCGGCGACGAGGACCTCGAAGTCCTCCGGCAGGCCGGGCAGCAGCTCCTCGGCGACGAACATCGCCTTGTGCTGGGCGGCGGTGAGGTGGGCGAACACCTCCGAGGGCGCGTGGCCGACGACGAGCAGGTGCCCGCCGGGCGCGACGGCGCCGGCCAGCCGGCGGGTCACCTCCACCATCCCGCCGTCCGGTGCGTGCAGGAAGTGGCTGGTGACCAGGTCGTAGGAGCGGCCGCCGGCCTCGAACGCCCGGGCGTCGACCTGCCACCAGTCGGTACGCTCGGCGACCCCGGCCTGCTCGGCGTGCCGGGCGGCGCGGGCCAGCCCGTTCGCGGAGAAGTCGGCGCCGGTCACCGTCCAGCCCCGGCGGGCCAGCCAGATCACGTCGCCGCCCTCGCCGCAGCCGACGTCGAGCGCGGTGCCCGGGGCCAGCCCGGACGCCTCCGCCACGAGCTGCGGGTTGGGGTCCCCGCTCCAGACCTTCTCCTCGCCCGAGTACCGCTCGTCCCAGCCTTCCGGCTCGAACATGCGGGCCGCTTCTTCCTCGGTGGTCTGGTGGCTGTGTTCGCTCATGCCACCAGCGTCCGCAATGCCGGGGAGGATGACAAACTATCTTGCCGTTCCGGCAACAGCGTCAGATCCAGTCGGTGTGCCGGGGCCAGGCGAGCAGGGTGTCGACCACCTCGGGCGACTCGTACGGCGACACCGCCGCCGTCCCCGTGTAGCGCCCCCGGTGGAACAGCAGCGGCGCACCGTCGCGGCACTCCCCCAGCGCCGTCACCCGGCCCACCACGATGGCGTGGTCGCCGCCCGGGTGAATCGCCTCCACCCGGCATTCCGCCCAGGTCAGCGCGTCCGTCAGGATGGGCGCGCCGGCCGGGGAGGGTGCCCAGGCGATCCCGGCGAACTTGTCGGCGCGCCGGGTGCCGAAGACGCGCGACACCTCGCGATGCTCGACGGCCAGCACGTTGATGCCGAACACGCCGGTGCCGCGGATGCGCCGCCAGGTGTCCGAGCCCGACTGGGGGCAGAACAGCACCAGCGGCGGATCCAGCGACAGCGGGACGAAGGCCTGACAGGCGAAGCCGGCCGGTCCGTCGCCGTCGGCCGTGGTGACGACGACGACGCCCGTGCAGAAGTGCCCGAACGCCCGGCGGAAGCGCGGGCCGTCCACCTCGGTCGTCACGGCGGGGAGGATCGTCACCGGGGCCTCAGTGCGCGCCGCGCAGGAAGCGGTGGCCCCAGACGCTGTGCGCGGTGGTCTGCCGGGCCACCCAGGTCCGGTCGTCCACGGTGCAGCCTCCGGTGCCGTACTCGATGTCGAAGCCGCTCGGCGTGCGCACGTAGAACGAGATCATCCGGTCGTTGGCGTGCCGGCCGAGCGTCGAGACGAGCGGCGCGCCGCGCTTGGCGCAGCGGTCCATCGCCAGGCCCACGTCGTCGATGGTCTCGGTCTCCACCATGAGGTGCACGAGACCGCTGGGTGCCGGCATCGGGGCGAGCGCGACGCTGTGGTGACGTGGACCGCAGCCGAGGAAGCGCATCCACAGCGGCTGGTCGCTGGGCGGCAGGCCGACGGTCTCGGGGACGAGCCGCATCGAGTCGCGCAGCCGGAAGCCGAGCACCTCGGTGTAGAACCGCAGGGCCGCCGCGTCGTCGCCGGCCGGCAGCACCACGTGGCCCATGCCCTGCTCGCCGGTGACGAACCTGGTCCCGTAGCGGCTCAGCGCGGGACGGTTGTCCAGCGCGGCGCCGCAGAAGAACTCGAGGCGGTTGCCGAACGGGTCGTCGGCGGCGACGAGCTGCGCCACCCGGCGGTCGGCGAGCTCGTCGGCGGCGGCCGGCTTGACCGCGGCGCCGGCCTCCTCCAGGACCGCGGTGAGCCGGCCCAGCGCCGCCGGGTCGGCGACCTCCCAGCCGGTGGCGGTCAGCCGGTCCCGCTCGCCGGGCACCACCACGATGCGCGCGGCCAGGTCGTCCATGCGCAGGTAGGCGCTGTCCGGGTCGGGACCGCGCCCCTCCACCATGCCGAGCACGCCGACGCCGAACTCCCGCCAGGCGCCCACGTCGGTGGCCTCGACGCGGAGGTATCCGAGCGATCGAATGAGACTCACGGTGTGTCACCTTCCAGGAAGTCGAACGCCAGGCGGTTGAACTCGTCGAACTTCTCCAGGTGCGCCCAGTGCCCGCAGCCGCCGAAGACGTGCAGCCGGGCCCGGCGGATCAGCTTGAGCGCCACCAGGGCGCCGTCCAGGGGGTTGACCCGGTCCTCGCGGCCCCACACCAGCAGCACCTCGTGGCGCAGCCGGTGCGCGTCGCGCCAGAGCAGTCCTTCGTCGACGTGATCGGCGAAGGAAGCGCCCATCGCGCGCATGGCGCGCATCGCCGCCGCGTCGGTGGCGGCCCGGAAGCGTTCGTCGACCAGCTCGTCGGTGACCAGCTTCGGATCGAAGACGAGGGTACGCAGGAAAGCGGCCATCTTCTCCCGGCTCGGACCGGCGCCGAACGAGGACAGCCGCCTGACACCCTCGGTCGGATCCGCGGCGAAGACGTTGAGGCTGAGCCCGCCCGGACCCATGAGCAGCAGTCGCCCGGCCCGGTGCGGGTGGTCGAGGGCGAACCGGACCGCCGTGCCGCCGCCCAGCGAGTTGCCGATCAGGTCGACCCGGTCGAGGCCGAGCTCGTCGAGCAGGCCGAGCAACGCGCCGGCGGAGGCGGTGAAGTACTGCCCGGTGATCGGTACGCCCACCGAGCCGCCGTAGCCCGGCTGGTCGACGGCGAGAGTGTCGTAGCGCTCCGCGAAGGCCGCAAGCGTCCGGGCGAAGTTGCTCCAGGCCGAGGCGCCGGGCCCGCCGCCGTGCAGCAGGACGACCGGCGCGGCGCCGGACGGGCCGGCGCGGTGGAAGTGCAGGCCCGCGGCCTGCGCGCTGCTGCCGGCGAAGTCGACGGAGACGCTGCTGGTCGTCATGGCCGCCTCACACCATCGCGTCCGTGATCGGCAGGCCGAACTCGCCGCGGCCGAAGAGCGACAGCGCCCGCTCGGGGTCGTTGATCGCGTGCACCCGGCCGGCGTGCGCGTCGCGCCAGAACCGCTGGATGGGGGTGCCGGTGGCCAGCGCCCGGCCGCCGGAGTTCTCGAACAGCCGGTCCACCGCGCCGATCGCCAGCTCGGTGCCGCGCACCTGGTCGCGGCGGGTGCGCAGGCGCAGCCGCATCGGCAGCTTGTCGCCGGCCGCGGCCAGCTCCATCAGCTCGGTGAGGTCGGCCTCCAGGGCCAGCCAGGCCGCGTCCAGGTCGGCGGCCGCGTTCGCGACCCGCACCTGCGAGTACGGATCCTCGGCGGCCTTCACCCCGACGTACGAGGCGCGCACCCGTTTCTGCAGGTAGCTGACGTGCGCGTGGTAAGCCCCGGTCGCCATGCCGATGATCGGGGTGGTGATGGCATAGGAGAAGATCGACGCGTACGGGATGCGGTAGAGCGGCGCGGTGTTCACCTGCTGGCCGGGGCACAGGCACCGGGCGGTGTCGTTGAAGCTGAGCGTGCGGTGCTCCGGGACGAAGGCGTCGGACACCACGATGTCGTTGCTGCCGGTGCCGCGCAGCCCGACGGTGTGCCAGACGTCCTCGATGGTGTAGTCGGTGGCGGGCAGCAGGAAGGTGCGGAAGTCGGCCGGGGTCCCGCCGTCGCCGGGCGGGATGATGCCGCCGAGCAGCGCCCAGCCGGCGTGGTCGCACCCGGAGGAGAAGCTCCACCGGCCGTTCACCAGGTAGCCGCCGCCGACCGCACGGATCGTGCCGGTCGGGGCGTAGGAGGAGGACATCCGGGTGCCCGGGTCGT
This sequence comes from Couchioplanes azureus, assembly GCF_014648355.1. GTDB lineage: Bacteria > Actinomycetota > Actinomycetes > Mycobacteriales > Micromonosporaceae > Actinoplanes > Actinoplanes azureus. Next base: position 58,634 of record NZ_BMQY01000007.1, on the reverse strand, counting down.
CACCCCACACGTCGTGCTGGGCCTGCTCCGGGAAGAGGGCGAGCTGCCAGTTGTGCACGCCGATCACCGAGGCGACCCAGCCGGTGGACCCGCAGGCGGCGGCGAGCTCGCGCACGCCCCGCAGGAAGGTCAGCGGGTGTGCTTCGTACCCGCCGAACCGGGCCGGCTGCAGCAGCCGGAAGAAGCCGGTCTCGGCGAGCGCCTTGACGGTCTCGGCGGAGAGCGCCCGGCGGTCCTCCGTCTCCTGGGCCCGCTCGCGCAGGGCCGGCACCAGGTCGCGCACCGCGGTCAGCACCGCCGCGCCGGCGCTTGCCTCCATGGGATCCCTCCAGCGGGTTGGCCGACGAACTCGACGGTCCCTATACTAGAACACGTTCTACCTTGGCGGCCACCATCGGAAATGGGGTGCGGCTCATGCGCAACGGCGACGGGGCACGAACGATCGACGCCGGCGCGCCGCCGACGAGATTCGCCCGCGGCTGGCACTGCCTCGGGCTGGCCGACTCGTTCCGCGACGGCCGGCCGCACGCCGTCGAGGCGTTCGGCACGAAGCTGGTGGTGTTCGCCGACTCCGGCGGCGCGCTGCACGTCCTCGACGGATACTGCCGGCACATGGGCGGCGACCTCACCATGGGCACGATCAAGGGAGACACGGTCGCCTGCCCGTTCCACGACTGGCGCTGGCGCGGCGACGGCCGGTGCGACGCGGTGCCCTACGCCCACCGGGTGCCGATGCGTGCCCGCACCCGCTCCTGGACCACCCTGGAGGAGAACCGCCAGCTCTTCGTCTGGAACGACCCCCAGGGCGCCGCTCCCCCGCCGGAGGTCACCATCCCGCGCGTCGAGGGCGCGTTCTCCGCCGATTGGAGCCCCTGGACCTGGGACTCGATCCGCATCGACGGCGCCAACTGCCGCGAGGTCATCGACAACGTGGTCGACATGGCGCACTTCTTCTACATCCACTTCGCCTTCCCGACGTTCTTCAAGAACGTCCTGGAGGGCCACGTCGCCGCGCAGTACCTCACCACCCGGCCGCGGCCGGACGTGCCGATCGGGGCCAGCCAGTCCGGCGGCGGGGGGCTGCGCTCCGAGGCCGCCTACTACGGGCCCTCGTACATGATCGACAACCTGTACCTCGACTACCACGGAGTCGACGTCGAGTCCGTGCTGATCAACTGCCACTACCCGGTCACGGCCACCTCGTTCGTGCTGCAGTGGGGCCTGATCGTCAAGCGGCTGCCCGGCCTCAGCACCGCCCAGGCGCACAAGGCGGCGGCCAAGTTCGCCCGCAGCATCGGCGTCGGCTTCCAGCAGGACGTGGAGATCTGGAAGCACAAGAGCCGGATCGACAACCCGCTGCTGTGCGTCGAGGACGGCCCGGTCTACCAGCTGCGCCGCTGGTACGAGCAGTTCTACGTGGACGTCGAGGACGTCACCGAGGACATGGTGGCCCGCTACGAGTTCGAGGTCGACACCACCCGCGCGGTGCAGACCTGGGAGGCCGAGGTGGCCGAGAACCTGCGGCGCCAGGCCGAGTCGGCGGCGCAGTGACACCGGGGGCCGACACGCTCGCCGAGCGCCGGGCGTACCTGGAGGAGGGCCTGTCCGACATCGGCTGCGCGCGCTGCGGCGCCCTGGTGCGCGCCGGCAAGCGCAGCCCCCAGCAGACCAGCGTGCAGTGGACCGTCCGCGCCGCCGCCACGTGCGCCGTCCTCGCCGCGGCGCACGCCGCCGGGCGTCCGGCCGCACTGGTGCCGACCTGCCCCGATCTGCACGACACCATCGACCGGGCGGTCCGCGACGGCCGGCTGGAGGTGAGCTGATGGGCGAGACCCGTCCGGGCCTCCCGTTCCACCGGCTGCGGGTCGCCCGGGTCATCGCCGAGACCGCCGACGCGCGCTCGCTGGTGCTGTCGGTGCCGCCGGCGCTGGCCGCAGAGTTCGGCTACCGGCCCGGGCAATACCTGACCGTCCGGGTGCCCGGCGGCGGCGGCACCGTCGCCCGCTGCTACTCGCTGTCCAGCTCGCCGCACACCGACACCGACCTGAAGATCACGGTGAAGCGGGTCCGCGACGGGCAGGCCTCGAACTGGATCTGCGACCACGTCGAGCCGGGCGCCGAGCTCGACCTGACGCCGCCCGCGGGCGAGTTCACCCCGGCCTCGCTCGACGACGACCTGCTGCTGCTCGCCGGGGGCAGCGGCATCACCCCGGTGATGGCGATCATCAAGTCCGTGCTCGCCCAGGGGCGCGGACGGCTCGCGCTGGTCTACGCCAACCGCGACGCGGGCTCGGTCATCTTCGCCGGGGAGCTGGCGGCGCTGCGCGAACGGCACCCCGACCGGCTCACCGTGACGCACTGGCTGGACCACGAGCGCGGCGCTCCCCGCGGGGAGGACCTGGCGCCGCTGCTGCGTCCGTACGCGCGGAGGGAGGCCTTCGTGTGCGGCCCGGAACCGTTCGTCGTGGTGGCCCGGCAGGCCCTGGAGAGGGCCGGCGTGGCGCCGCAGCGGGTCCGGGTGGAACGCTTCGAGTCGATGCTGCCCACCACCCTGGACGCGACCGCCGAGGTGACGTTGGACGGGCAGACCCACCGGCTGGCGTGGCCCGCCGGCACCCGGCTGCTCGACGTGATCATGTCGGCCGGGCTCAACCCGCCGTTCTCCTGCCGCCAGGGCAACTGCGGCACCTGCGCCTGCCGCCTGGTCGACGGCGACGTCGAGCTGGTACGCAACGAGGTGCTCGAGGAGGAGGACTTCGCCGAGGGCTACATCCTGGCCTGCCAGGCGGTCGCGCGCACCGGCCGGGTCGCGGTCACCTACGACTGATCCGCCTCCCGGCGCAGCTGCACCGCGATGTCGATGAGCTGGTCCTCCTGGCCACCGACCAGGCGCCGCTCGCCGGCCCGGACCAGGATCTCGGCGCCCGGCACCCCGTAGCGCCGGGACAGGGCGAAGGCGTGGGTGAGGAAGCTGGAGTAGACCCCGGCGTAGCCCATGGTCAGCGACAGGCGGTCCAGCAGGCATTCCTGCGGCATGACCGGGCGGACCACGTCCTCGGCGGCGTCCACGACGGCGAAGAAGTCCACGCCGGTGCGGATGCCGAGCTTGTCGCAGACGCCGACGAACGCCTCCACCGGCGTGTTGCCGGCCCCGGCGCCGAAGCGCCGGGTGCTGCCGTCGATCTGCGCGGCGCCGGCCCGCACCGCCAGCACCGAGTTGGCCACGCCCAGACCCAGGTTCTCGTGGCCGTGGAAGCCGACCTGCGCGTCGTCGCCGAGCTCCGCGACGAGCGCGGCGACCCGGTCGGCCACCTGGTCCAGGACGAGCGCTCCCGCCGAGTCGACGACGTACACGCACTGGCAGCCCGCGTCGGCCATGATGCGGGCCTGCTTCGCCAGCGCCTCCGGCGGCTGCGAGTGGGCCATCATCAGGAAGCCGACGGTCTCCAGCCCCCGCTCGCGAGCCAGTCCGAAGTGCTGCACGGCGATGTCGGCCTCGGTGCAGTGGGTGGCGATCCGGCAGACGCCCGCGCCGTTGCCGGCGGCCACCCGGATGTCGTCGACGACCCCGACGCCGGGCAGCATCAGGAACGCGATCCTGGCGCGGGTGGCGGTCCGGACGGCCACCTCGATCAGCTCCTGCTCCGGCGTACGGCTGAGGCCGTAGGTGAACGACGAGCCGCCCAGCCCGTCGCCGTGCGCCACCTCGATCACCGGTACGCCGGCGGCGTCGAGCGCGGCGACCACCGAGGCGACCTCGGCGGCGGTGAACTGGTGGCGCTTGGCGTGCGAGCCGTCGCGGAGCGCCGAGTCGGTGATCCGGACGTCCAGGTCGGCGGAGAAGGGGCGCGGCGGCATGCGAGCTCCTAGGCGGGCACGGCGGCCCGGGCGAGCTCCTCGCCCACCCGGGTCGCGGCGGCGGTCATGATGTCGAGATTTCCGGCGTACGCCGGCAGGTGGTCACCGGCCCCGGCGATCTCGACGAAGATCCCCACCCGGCTGCGCCCGAGCGTCGCCGGCGACGGCGGGTCGAACTGCGGCTCGCTGAGCAACCGGTAGCCGGGCACGTAGCGGGCCACGTCGGCGGCCATCGCCACGACGGAGGCGGCCACCGCGCGCGCGTCGGCCTCCGGGTCGATCGCGCAGAACACCGTGTCCCGCATGATGAGCGGCGGCTCGGCCGGGTTGAGCACCACGATGGCCTTGCCCCGCGCCGCCCGGCCGACGACCTCCAGCGCCCGGCCGGTGGTCCGGGTGAACTCGTCGATGTTGGCCCGGGTGCCCGGCCCGGCCGACCGGGAGGCGACCGTCGCGACGATCTCGGCGTAGCCGACCGGGGTGACCCGGGAGACGGCGTGGACCATCGGGATGGTGGCCTGCCCGCCGCAGGTGATCAGGTTGAGGTTGGGCGCATCCAGGTGGGCACGCAGGTTGACCTCCGGCACCACCAGCGGACCGACGGCCGCCGGAGTGAGGTCGACGGCCCGGATGCCGGCCCGCGCGTAGCGGGGTGCGTGGGCCCGGTGCACCGCCGCCGAGGTGGCCTCGAAGACCAGGTCGGGCAGCGGGTCCTGGGCCAGCAGCCAGTCCACGCCGCCCGCGCTGCTCGCCAGGCCCAGCTCGGCGGCGCGGCGCAGGCCCGGGCTGTCCGGATCGACGCCCACCATCCAGCGCGGCTCGATCAGCGGTGACCTCCGCAGCTTGTACAGCAGGTCGGTGCCGATGTTGCCGGACCCGACGATGGCGGCCGTCAGCTCAACCATGCGACTCCTCCTCGAAGGACAGGCGGACCTCGCCCAGGCCGGTGAAGACCGCCCGGAACTCGTCGCCGGGGTGGACGTCCACCGCCCGGGCGCAGGCGCCGGGCAGCACGAGGTGGCCCGCGCGCAGCCGGACGCCGAAGCCGGCGACCGTGCGCGCCAGCCAGGCCACCGCCGTCACCGGGTTGCCCAGCACGGCGTCCGAGCGCCCCCGGGCCACCGGCTCGTCGCCGCGGTAGAGAACGGCGTCGATGGCGCGCGGGTCGACCGCGGCGGGGGGCACCCGGGCCGCGCCGACGACGAAGCCGGCCGAGGACGCGTTGTCGGCGATGGTGTCGGCCAGGCTGATCTTCCAGTCCCGGATGCGGCTGTCGATCAGCTCGATGGACGGGGCGAACGCCGCGGTGGCGGCCAGCACGTCGTCCTCGGTGCAGTCTGCGGGCAGGTCGGCGCCGAGCAGGAACGCCACCTCGATCTCGACGCGCGGACAGCAGTATCGCGACGCCCGCGCCGGCTCGTCCTCGGACAGTCGCATGCTTTCCAGCAGGTGACCGTAGTCCGGCTCGTCGACGCCCATCATGGCCTGCATGGCCTCCGACGACAGGCCGACCTTGTGCCCCACCACGGCCTCGCCGCGGCGGCGCACGTTGTGCAGCTGGATGGCGTACGCCTCGGCCGCCGTCAGGTCCGGGCGCTCGAGCACCAGCGGCGGTATCGGCGCGCGGTCCCGCTCGGCCGCGTGCAGCCGGTCGGCCAGCGCCGCCCGCTCAGTCTCGGTGAGCATGCACCCCTCCCCGGTCCTCGGCCGTCGCGCTCCGGCCGGCCCGGCGGCCGGAGAAGACGCAGTCGGCCAGCGACAGCCCGCTGACGTAGCTGCGCGAGCAGACGCCGACCGCGGTGCGGCCGGCCGCGTACAACCCGGGCACGCCGCTGCCGTCCGGCCGCAGCACCTGCCCGGTCTGCTCGTCGACCCGCAGGCCGCCGAGGGTGAGCATGGGCGCCGGCACGGCGATCCGCGGCCGGATCGAGACGTCGATCAACGAGTACGGCGCCCGGCGCAGCGGCCGGACGGCCTCGCTCGGCTTGCCGGCGGGATCGGGCCGGCCGGCGTCGGCGGCGGCGTGGTACTCCCGCACCGTGGCGGCCAGCCCGGCGGCGTCCACGCCCGCGCGCCGGGCCACCTGCGCGAGCGACCGCCCGCGGACCCGGCCGACGGTGAGCAGCCACCACGCCGGGAACCGCTGGAACCACGAGGCCTGCCGGCGCACCTGGCGGCGGGCCTCGGCGAGCAGCGCCGCGTCGGCCAGCAGCCAGGCCCGCCGGTCCGGGCAGCGCAGCACGGCGTCGCCGATCGCCGCGCCGTAGCGCGACTCGTCGCAGACCCGCCGCCCGTCGCGGTCCACCAGCAGGCCGCCGGCCAGCGCCGACGGGGGCGTGAGGAAGCGCCAGACGCTGACCCGGTCCAGGTGGCCGGTGGCGGCGCCGACCCCGGTGCCCAGCCGGATGCCGGAGCCGTCGTCGCCGGGTGTGCCCAGCCGCAGGCCGCCCCGGTGGCCGGGGGCGTGCTCGCGCAGCATCTCCCGGTCGAAGACGAAGCCGCCCGCGGCGAGCACGACGCCGCGCCGGGCGCCGATCCGCAGGGTACGGCCGTAGCGGCGCTCCAGCCCGGCCACCGGCCGGTGCAGCGCGCGGCCGAGAGCCGGCAGGTAGATGCCGGGCTTGACCGACCACCGGTGCAGGATCCGATGACCGGACCGGGCCCAGGCCGGTGCGCCGTGCAGGGTGCGGCACTCGACGCCGACCACCGCGCCGTCCATGGTGACGAGCCGGTGCGCGCGGGCCTGGACGCGGACCTCGGCGCCGGCCGCCCGGGCCGCCGTGGCGAGGCGGGCGTACAGCAGCCGGCCGGAGGCCCCGCGGGCGTGCGTGCGGTGCCCGCGCGGCGCCGGCGCGGCGACCTGGGCGAAGGAGAGCTCGCTGCCGGAGTGGTAGAGGAAGTGGCGATCGGTCGGATAGGACGTCTTGTGCGGGCAGAGGGAGGCGTCGAAGGGCACGCCGCGCTCCTCCAGCCAGGCGAGCATCGCGGCGCTCTGCTCGCAGAACCGGCGCAGGGTGGCCGCCGAGACGGCGTCGCCCACCTCCTCGCGCAGGTAGCCGGTCATGGCCTGCACGGTGTCCGCGACACCGGCCCGGGCCTGCTGCCGGGTGCCTCCGCCGGCGTAGACCACGCCGCCGGAGATCGCGGTCGCGCCGCCGCCGGTGAAGCGGTCCAGGACCAGCACCCGGGCACCCGCCCCGGCCGCCTCGACGGCGGCGCAGGCCCCGGCCGCGCCGAACCCCACGACCACCACATCGGCCGCCTCGTGCCACGCCTCGGTCATGGGCAGATGTCCCTGTCTCGATGGCTTCTCCGCGCCGATAACTATAACCTGTTCTAGTGTCGATGCCGGTGGAGGAACATGACGTCGTCGTGGTCGGTTGCGGCGCGGCGGGCATGACGGCGGCGCTCACCGCGGCGCACCGCGGGCTGAGCGTCGTCGTGGTGGAGAAGGCCGACGTGTACGGCGGCTCCGCCGCCCGCTCCGGCGGCGCCCTGTGGCTGCCCGGCAACGCGGTGCTGCGCCGGGCCGGGATCGCCGACGACGCCGAGGCCACCCGGAAGTACCTGGCCCACGTCGCCGGGCCCGAGGTGCCGTCGTCGCGCCGGGAGGCGTTTCTCGCGCACGGCCCGGCCATGCTGGAGGTGGTCCGGGAGCACACCCCGCTCACGTTCGCCTGGGTGCCCGGCTACCCCGACTACTACCCCGAGGCACCCGGCGGCCTGCCCGGCGGCCGGACCATCGAGCCGCGGCCGCTGGACACCCGCCGGCTCGGGTCCGGGGTGGACCGGCTCGCCCCGCCGTACCGGGCCGCGCCGGCCGGCGTCGCCGTGACCGCGGCGGACTACCGGTGGCTGTCGCTCGGCACCCACCCGCGGGCGGTCCTGACGGCGGCGCGGCTCGCCGCCGGCGGCCTGAGCTCCCGGCTGCGGCACCGGCGCCGGCTCACCATGGGCCAGGCCCTCGCCGCGGGGCTGCGGGCCGGTCTCCGCACGGCCGGCGTCCCGGTCCGGCTCGGCACGCCGCTGACGGACCTGATCGTCGAGGACGGCCGGGTCGCCGGGATCCACGCCGGGCCTCCCGGACGGACGGTGCGGTGGCACGCCCGCCGGGGCGTGGTGCTCGCCAGCGGCGGGTTCGAGCACAACGAGCGGATGCGCCGGCGCCACCAGCCGGTCGGCGCGGACTGGACGACCGGCGCGCCCGGCAACACCGGCGACGGCATCGAGGCGGGCCGCCGCCTCGGCGCCGCGCTCGACCTGATGGACGAGGCGTGGTGGGGACCGTCGCTGCCGCTGACCGGCGGCCCGTACTTCTGCCTCGCCGAGCGCAACCTGCCGCACAGCCTGCTGGTGGACGCCGCGGGCCGGCGGTTCGTCAACGAGTCGGCGCCCTACGTGGACGCCGTGCACGCCATGCTCGCCGCGCCGGGGCACGTGCCCGCGTGGCTGGTCACCGACCAGACGTACCGCGACCGCTATCTCTTCGCCGGGCACGGCCCGCGCAGGTCGCTGCCGCGGCGCTGGTTCGCCGCCGGAGTGGCGCACCGCGCCCGCACCCTGGACGAGCTGGCCACCCGCATCGGCGTCGCGCCCGGCGCGCTGGCCGCGACCGTGCACCGGTTCAACGAGTTCGCCGCCCGCGGCCACGACGACGACTTCGCTCGCGGCGACTCCGCCTACGACCGCTACTACGGCGACCCGCGCAACCGGCCGAACCCGTGCCTGGGCCCGGTCCGCAAGCCGCCCTTCTACGCCTTCCGGGTCGTCCCCGGCGACCTGGGCACCAAGGGCGGGCTCCGCACCGACGAGCGGGCCCGGGTGCTGCGCGAGGACGGCACCCCCGTCCCCGGCCTGTACGCGGCGGGCAACGCGAGCGCCTCGGTCATGGGCCGCAGCTACGCCGGAGCCGGCGCCACCCTCGGACCGGCCATGACCTTCGGCTACCTCGCCGCCCTCGACCTCGCCGCCCTCGACCTCGCCGCGGGAGCGGGTAGAGTCCCGCCATGATCGTGGATGTCCCATGCCGCTGACCAACCCGTGGCTGTCCGGGGCCTCGCCCAGCGGACGGATGGACCGGGAGCGGCTGGAGGAGCGGATCCTCAACCTGCTGTCGTCGCAGAACATGTGCGTACTCGCCACCGCAGGACGGCAGGGGCCGCTGGCCACCCCGGTGCGGTACTACCCGCTCGGCTTCGCGGTGATGTTCACGGCCGCGCCGCGCTCGCCCAAGATGCGCAACATCGCCGCCGACCCGCGGGTGTCGGTCGGCATCTTCGCCCCGCTGGTGGGGCTGGCCAGCAGCCGCGGCGCCCAGCTGTTCGGCACCGCCCGGGTGCTGAGCGCCGGCCACCCGGACCGCGCCCACTACTGGCCGGCGTTCCGGTGGGAGAACGAGCACGTCGAACGCGGCCGCTCCGTGTCCGAGCCGCCCGACGACACGCTCGTGGTCGTCGAGGCGGACCGCATCGTCTACACCGAGCACTGGCTCCGGCGCGAGAACCTCGCTCCCCGCCAGTTCTGGCGGCGCAGCGAGCAACCCGACGAATGATCCGGCTCGACGCCGGTCGGGCGGATCGCGGTCACAGGTCCTTGGCCATGTTCCGGCCGGTCTCGGTGAAGCCCAGCTGCTCGTAGAGGGCCCGGGCGCCGGCGTTGTGGGCGAAGACGTGCAGACCGATCCTGCTGAGCGCGTTGTCGTGGCACCAGCGCTCGGCGGCCAGCATGATGGCGCGGCCGTAGCCCTGGCGGCGTACGTCGGGTTCGACGGCGACGTTGTAGACGAACGCGGTGTCGTGGGTGACCTTGACCCAGAGGAAGCCGACCCGGCGGTCGCCATCGTAGGCGTACCAGAAGTGGTGGTCAGGGGTGGCGGACTCGTCGGGCAACAGCTGCGCGTAGGTGTCGGCGGCGGTGCGGGCCGCGTCCTGCGCCGACCGGCCCGACGCCGCGACGCTCCGCGCGTAGTGGGCCTCGGCCGCGGCCCGCCACGGCTTGTACTGATCTTCCGTCATCGGCTCCAGCCGTACGTCCGTCATGACCGACAACCTAGCGAGCCGCAGGCGCCGGGAACGACCGGCGCCTAGCCGCCCGCGAGGACCAGGCCGCTGGTGGGCACCCCCGTCCCGGCCGTGACCAGCACCGGGCCGTCGCCCGGGACCTGGTTGACCGCGGTGCCGCGGACCTGCCGGACGGCCTCCGCGATGCCGTTCATGCCGTGGATGTACGCCTCCCCCAGCTGCCCGCCGTGCGGGTTGACCGGCAGCCGCCCGCCCAGCTCGATGCCGCCGCCGGCGACCAGGTGGCGGGCCTCGCCACGGCCGCAGAACCCGAGCTCCTCCAGCTGCATCAGCACGTACGGCGTGAAGTGGTCGTAGAGCACCGCCGTGCGGACGTCCGCCGGGGCGTACCCGGACTGCTGCCACAGCTGGCGGGCCACCACGCCCATCTCGGGCAGCGCGGCGACCTCGTCGCGGTAGTAGCTCGTCATCACGTACTGGTCCGGGCCGCTGCCCTGGGCCGCCGCGCACACCACCGCGGGCGGCTGGCGCAGGTCGCGGGCGCGCTCGGCGGAGGTGACCACCAGCGCGACCGCGCCGTCGCTCTCCTGGCAGCAGTCCAGCAGCCGCAGCGGGTCGGCGATCCAGCGCGACGCCCGGTGGTCCTCCAACGTGATCGGGCGGCCGTGGAACCAGGCGTGCGGGTTGGTGGCGGCGTGCCGGCGGGCCGCCACCGCGACCCGGCCGAAGTCGTCCGTGGTGGCGCCGTAGTCGTGCAGGTAGCGGCGGGCCACCATGGCGACCATCGCCGCCGGGGTGGCCAGACCCATCGGGTGGTGCCAGCTCGCGTCGACGTCCGCGGAGGTGGCGCCCGTCTGCGCGTGGGCCCGCCCGAAGCGGCGGCCGGAGCGTTCGTTGAGCGCCCGGTAGCAGACCACCACGTCGGCCAGGCCGGCCGCCACGGCGAGCACGGCCTGCTGGACGACCGCGCACGCCGCTCCCCCGCCGTACGCGATGCGACCCAGGAAGGTGAGCTCGCCGGCGCCGAGCTCGCGCGCGACGGCGACCTCGGCGCTGCCGTCCATGGTGAACGTCACCATGCCCTGCACGTCGCCGGGCGAGAGGCCGGCGTCGTCGAGGGCCGCGCGGACCGCCTCGACGGCCAGCCGCAGTTCGCTGCGGCCGGAGTCCTTGGAGAACTCGGTGGCGCCGATGCCGGCGATCGCGGCGGTCCGGGCGATCACGGCGCCACCCGCACCGTCGCGGCGACGTGCTCGCCCGCCGCCGTACGGCCGCTGACCGTGACCACCCGCTCGCCGCCGGCGCCGTCGCGGGCCCGGCCGGTGAAGGCGAGGGTGTCGTAGGCGTGGCACGGCGCGCCGAGCCGGATCGCCATGCCGCGCAGGGTGGCCCGCGGGCCGGCCCAGTCGGTGACGTAGCGCTGCACCAGCCCGGCGGTGGTCAGGATGTTGAGGAAGATGTCCTTGCCGCCGCGCCGCACCGCCGCGTCGCGGTCGTGGTGGACGTCCTGGAAGTCGCGGGTCGCCAGGGCCGTGCTGATCACGACGGTGGGGGTCACCGCCAGCTCCCAGGGTGGCAGCGGGGTTCCCGCCGGGGTGTCGAGGCGCCACGCCGGCAGCGTCACCTCGTCGTCGAGGCGGACGAACTCCACCCGTACCGGCGCGCCGATGCGGATCTGGTCCGGGTCCGCGCCGCGCAGCTCGCCCACCATCCGTACGCCCTCCGCCAGATCGACCAGCGCGACGACCACGGGCAGCCGCCGGCCCGGCAGCGGCGGGTGGCGGTGCACCACGTAGCTGTGGATGCGGCCGGCGCCGGACGCGACGGCGTACTCCGGCTTGGTGGCGCCGCAGCGCGGGCACGCCGGACCGGGCGGATGACGCAGCGCGCCGCACTCGCCGCAGCGCTGCACCCGGAGCTCGCCGGCGGCAGTGCCGGCCCAGAAGAACGCGGTGTCCGGGCCGATCGCCGGCCGCAGCGCGGCGCCCGGGCCGGCGGCCGGCGCGGCGGTGCCCGGCCGGAACTTGAGCACCCGGAAGCGCATGGTCGCCACCGGCTCGGCGGCCACGGACCAGGTGCTCTCGGTGGTGACGAACCAGCCCTCGCCGAGCGCGGTGCGCTTCGGCCCGGTCACGCCGACCAGGCGGCTGCGGACGGCGACCCGCTCACCCTCGCGCAGGTAGCGCGCGTACGTCTGCTCGCAATTGGTCGCCACGACCGAGGTGAAGCCGGCCGCGTCGAGCACCGCGGACATGTCCCGCAGCGGGTCGGCCGCCCCGGACGCGGCCGGGCGCAGCCCGGGCATCGTCCACACCTGCACCATCGCCGGCGGCGCCAGGCCGTCGCGCTCGTAGACCGGGTTGGTGTCGCCGATCGCCTCCAGCCAGCCGCGGATCCCCGGAAGGTTCACCGGGTCGCGGGCCGGCCGCGGCGGCGACTCGCCCGCCTCGGCGATGCGGCGTGCGGCGGCGCTGATCGTCTCGTCCACGGCGTACCCCACCTACCTCGGCACCCGGGGCAGCCCGAGGCCCGCGGACGCGATCAGTTCCCGCTGGATCTCGTTGACCCCGCCGCCGAAGGTCAGCACCAGGTTGCGCTTGGCCTGCAGGTCCAGCCAGGACATCAGCGCGGCGGTCGCGGGGTCGTCCGGGTCGCCGTGGCGGCCGACGAGCTGCTCGAGCTCGTGGCCGACGCGCAGCACCCACTCGGAGGAGAAGACCTTGGTGGCCGAGGCGTCCGCCACGGCCGGCTCGCCGCCGGCGACCTGCCAGTTGAGCAGCTCGTTGAGCCGCAGGCAGGCGTACGCCCGGCCGAGCGCGCGGCGCACGTCGGGCTCGTCGCGCAGTCCCGGGCGCGCCTGCACCCAGTCCCGCACCCGGGTGTGGAAGGCCGCCAGCCGCCCGGCCGGGCCCAGCATCACCCGCTCGTGGTTGAGCTGGGTGGTCAGCAGCCGCCAGCCGCCGTTCTCCGGGCCGACCCGCATCGCGGCCGGCACGCGGACGTCGCTCAGGTACACCGCGTTCACGTGGTGCGCCCCGTCGCAGGTGATGATCGGCGTCCAGGAGTACCCCGGGTCGCGGGTGTCGACGACGAGGACGGACAGGCCCTTGTGCCTCGGCGCGTCCGGGTCGGTCCGGCAGGCGAGCCACAGGTAGTCGGCGTCGTGCGCGCCCGTGGTGAACGTCTTCTGGCCGTCGACCACGTAGGCGTCGCCGTCGCGGACCGCCCGGGTGCGCAGCGCGGCGAGGTCGGTGCCCGCCTCCGGCTCGGTGTAGCCGATCGCGAAGTGCAGCTCGCCCGCGAGGATGCGCGGCAGGAAGAAGTCCTTCTGCTCGGGCGTCCCGTACGCGAGCAGGGTCGGCGCCACGGTCTGCAGGGTGACCGCCGGCAGCGGGACGTCCGCGCGAGCCGCCTCGTTGCCCAGGATCTGCTGCTCCACCGGGCCGTGACCGGCACCTCCGTAGCGGGTGGGGAAGCCGAGGCCGAGCCAGCCGTCGCGGCCCAGCCGGGCGACGACCTCCCGGTGGACCGGTCCGTGCCGGTCGTGGCGCAGCGCGGCGCGCTGCTCCGGCGAGAGCAGGTCTTGCAGGTACGCCCGCAGCCGGTCGCGCAGCGCCCGCTGGTCCTCAGACAGGTCGATGAACAACGCGCCCTCCCAGCCGGTGCAGGCAGTGCTCGGCGCCGCCGAGGCGGCGGGCCAGGTCGCGCAGCAGGGCGCCGTAGCGGTGCAGCGGGTAGTCGGCGGCCAGGCCCAGGCCGCCGTGCAGGTGGTGGCAGGAGCGCAGGGCCGCGAGCGCCTCGCTGGTCAGCCAGTACGCGGCGATCCACAGGTCGTCGTCCGCCCGCGCGTCGTCGTCGCCGCGCTGGGCGTCCAGTCCCCAGCAGGCGGCCAGCACGGCGAGGTGCAGCGTGCGCGAGGTGACGTACACGTCGGCGATCTGCTGGGCGACGGCCTGGAAGGTGGCGAGCGGGCGGCCGAACTGCTGGCGGTCGCGCACGTGGCCGGCGGTCAACCGCAACGCCCCGGCGAGCGCGCCGTCCCCCGCCGCGCAGGCCGCGGCGACGGCACACCGGTGCAGGTCGGCGACGCACCGCCCGCCGGGGGCGAGGGGCTCCGCGGCCACCGCGTCCATCCGTACGGTGAACTCGGCGCAGCCGGACGACGTGGCCGTGCGGCGCAGGGTGACGCCGGGGGCGGCCGGATCGACCAGGGCGACCGCGAGGCCGCCGGTCTCCCGGGTGACCGGCACGAGGATGCGGTGGGCCTGCTCGGCGTCGGGCACGCCGGTCTTCGTGCCGGTGACGGTCCACCGCGCGGACGCCGTGGTGCGCGGGCCGGCCGGCAGCGGATCGCCCGGCTCGGCCAGGGCCGCGGTCAGGATCCGGCCCCCGCCCACCCCGGCCAGCAGGTCGCGCTGCCGGTCGGGATCCGCCCAGCGGACCACCGGCAGCACGCCGGGGCCGAGGGTGGACAGCGCCGGGATCGCCACGCCGCGGCGGGCGATCTCGGTGATGACCAAGGCGTTCTCCAGGAGCCCCAGCCCCGCGCCACCGAGGCGCTCCGGCACGGCGAGGGTGAGCAGGCCCGCCTCGCCCAGGGCCTTCCCGAGGCGGTCCGGGGTCCCGGCGCCGTCGTCCAGCACCTCGCCGGCGAGCCGCACGATCGCCTCCTGCGCCTCGTCGAGCTCGAAGTCGGGACCCATTCCAGGATTAGAACACGTTTCAGTATTCACTCGCCAGATACCTACGTCGACGATCGCCGCGCACACGTTGGTACCCTGGTAGATCCCACAACACGGCCCTTCGGCCGTGATCGAGTTCGCGGGGAAGGCAAGGATGGCAGCGTCGAGAACGAATACCAGTAACGGCGCCGGCCGCAGCGCGCTCGCCGGCGCGGACGCGCAGCAGGGCTCCGCCGCCCAGCGGGACCGGCGCCGCCGGATCCTCGAGGCGACCCTCGCACTGGCCTCCAAGGGTGGCTACGACGCCGTCCAGATGCGCACCGTCGCGGAGCGGGCGGAGGTGGCGCTCGGCACGCTGTACCGCTACTTCCCCTCCAAGATCCATCTCCTGGTCTCGGCCCTGGTGCTGGAGTTCGAGATGATCCAGGAGAAGCTGAACCGCAAGCCCATCCCCGGCGACACCCCGCACGAGCGGACCCTGCACGTGCTCGGCCGGATGACCCGGGTGATGCAGCGCGAGCCGCTGCTCACCGAGGCGATGACGCGCGCGTTCATGTTCGCCGACCCGTCGGCCAGCGCCGAGGTCAACGCCGTCGCCCGGCTCATGGAGGAGATGCTCACCAACGCCATGCACGACGGCGAGCCGACCCCGGACGACCGGGCCAAGGCCCGCGTGATCGGCGACGTGTGGCTGTCCAACCTGGTGGCCTGGGTGACCCGGCGGGCCTCGGCCAACGACGTGGTCAACCACCTGGAGCTCGCCACCCGCCTGCTGCTGCAGTGACACGCACCGCGGCACCGGGATGCCCTCCCGGTGCCGCCGGTCCGCCAGTCCGCCCGTCTGCCCGTCTGCCCGTCTGCTCGCCCGCTCGGTCAGCCGAGCAGAGCTGTCAGCTTCGCCAGCGACTGCTGCGCCGCGGTGCCGGCCTGCTTCTCGAGCATCCCCGCCATGGGTCCGGCCAGTGCGGGGCCGGCGAACTCCATCTCGTACGTGATCTGCGACCCGCTCCCGGACGGCTCGATCGCCATCCGGCTCTTGGCCTTGACGCCCATCGGGCCGTCCCCGGACTGTTCGAGCCGCTCCCCCACCGCCGCGCCCGTCACCCGCCAGGACATCTCCGCGGGCATGCCCATCAGCTTCACCTTCTGCCGGTAGGTCGTGCCCGTGTCGAGCGTCGGCGGCACCTCACCGGCGAAGCCCTCGTGCATCGTGTTCCACTCGGCGACCCGCGGAAGGTCCACCAGCAACTGCCAGACCTTCTGCGGTTCGGCCGCGGCACCGGCCGAGACACTGACCTTGGGCATCGCGCTCCTCCTTGCGGCTGATCCCACAGAACTAGAACAGGTTATAGCAATGTGACGAGCTTCACTAGTTTCATTCATGAATAAGGCTCGTTGCCGGAGTAGAACCAGGTTCTGTCCGGAGAACGGTGGAGGCGTGCGGTGACCGAGAACAATGCCGGTGGGCGGGAGCACTCCCCGTCGGCCGCCTGGCACCAGGACGCGATCGCACCCCGCGCCACCCGCAACCTGCGCGCCGTCGACGGCCGCACCGATCCGGCCGGCCCGGCCCGGCTGCACCGCCGGCGCCACGCCGTCAGCGAGCTCGGCGACGCACTGCGCACCCTGGTCGAGCTCTCCGCGGCCACCGAGGCCCCGGTCGACGACCTCGCCCGCGCGACCGAGAGCGTCCGGGCGGCCGCGGCCCTGCTCGGCGGCCGCCTCCGCGACCGCTCGACCCCGCCGAGCACCGACGACCTGCTCGACGGCGTCCGGATGTACAACCCGGTGACCGGCAGCGGCAGCGCCCTGGCCCCACCTCTGCACATCGAACAGGCCGGCGACCTCACCGTCGGCACCTGCACCCTGGGCCTGGCCTTCGAGGGGCCGCCCAGCTACGCCCACGGCGGCGTGAGCGCGCTCCTGCTCGACCAGCTCCTCGGATACGCGGTGAGCGCCTCCGGACACCCCGGCATGACGGTGCGGCTCGACACCTCGTACCGGGCGCCGGTCCCCCTGCAGACTCCCCTGCGCCTGACCGCCCGGGTGACCACGATCGACGGACGCCGGGTGACCGCCTCCGGGTCCATCGCCACCGCCGCCGAGCCGGACGCCGTCCTGGTCGCCGCCACCGGCACCTTCGTCGCCCTCAGCGCCGACCAGGCCCGCCGCCTCTTCGGCGCGATCTGGGACTCCGGCTCCCGCGCCGGCTGAGGGATATCACCGCTACCCCTCTCGCACCCCTCAGCTACCGGCACCCTGGACGTTCACCTGGCAGGCCACGGACGGCACGTCACTCTCCTTCACCCTCCGGGATCAGGCCGGAAACCTCGGTTTCCTCGCCGGCCAGTACATCGTCGACGACCAGAAGCCCGTCAACCAGCACATCGGCTACCAGTGGTCCCACAACGCGCCGCTGGACGTCGCCCCGACCGGCGGAATCGTCGGCGGCAACGGTGACCTGCCGGCCGAGGTCACCGACGAGTCCCCACCGACCCGCATCGAATGGTGGGTGGACGGCACCTTGCGCACCACCGGACCCCTCCGGTTCTCCATGACGTCCATCAACCCGGCCCACCGATCGGCTACCGTCGTGCTGCGCGTCCAGGACGCCGCCGGGCACGCCGCCACGGCGTCTCTGCCGATCACCATCGACAACATCGCACCGGCCGCAACGATCACGAGGGCGCCGAAGAACGGAACCACGCTCACCAGGGTGACCGAGGTCGCCGGCACGGCCGCCGACCGCAATGGCGTCGCCAAGGTGCAAAAGTTCACCGTCCAGCTGCGCGCGTACGACAGCGCAGGCGACACCCGCACCTCGGCCGCGCGAACCTACCGCCGCTGACCAACTGAGTCCTGCGTTCGGCGAGGTGCGCACCTCGGCCTCGCGGCGCCTCACGCGGGTGCGAGCCGTCGCGGCGATGGGCGCACCCGCAGGCCGGCGACCAGTCCGCCGGTCACCACCAGCACTCCGGCCACCTGCAGCGGCCGCGGCACCACGCCGTCGACCGCGGCCAGCGTGAGCAGCGCGAACACCGGCACCAGACCCACGAACACCCCGGCGCGCTCGATGCCCAGGCCGTTGACCCCGGTGTACCAGGCCACGAACGCCAGCACGGTCAGCACCAGGCCCAGGAAGAGCAGGCCGCCGGCCTCGGCGGCGGTGGGCGTCCGCGGCACCTCACCGGTGGCGGCCATCCCCAGGACCAGCATCGGTACGGCCAGCGCGGTGCTCCACGCCGACACCCGTACGGCGCCGAGGCGGGGCAGCAGCGGCGCGGCGAACAGCGAGAACGACGCCTCGGCGACGAGCAGCCCGAGTGCGCCGACGATGCCGGACGCGTCCGCCGAGCCGCCGCCCTGGACCAGCGCCGCGCCGGCGACCACCGTGCCCGCGGCGGCGACCAGCCGCAACGCCGGCCGGCGACCCTCCTGCAGCGGGCCGATGAGGGCGAGCAGCAGCGGGCTGCCGCCGACGATCGTGCCGACGACGGCCGGGTCGGCGTGACGCAGCGCGAACAGCAGCAGCAGATTGAACCCGACCAGCCCGGTCGCGGCGACGGCGGCCAGCCGGACGAAGTCACGGGCGGTCGGGCGTACGCGGGTGCGGCCGGCCGCGACGACGGCGAACAGCGCCAGGGCGGCGACGCCGTACCGCAGCGCCTGGCCGGACAACGGTGGGTAGGACAGGATCTCGCGGCTGACCGTGAAGGAGCCGCCGAGGATCGCCGAGGTGGTGACGCACATGGCCACGTAGCGGTTGATCACGGCCATACCCTAGGGCGGCGGTGGTCCACGCTACAGTGCCAATCCGGGCTCCAATGGGAGGACCAATTGTCGGTGTGGGAGGCGCTGGTCGAGCTGGACCGCACCCGCAACCGCGTCGGCGACCAGGTCGTCGGTGCGCTGCGGAAGGCGATCGGCCAGGGCCGCCTGGCGCCCGGCACCCGGCTGCCGTCCACTCGCGACCTCGCCGCCGACCTCGGCGTGTCGCGCGGGGTGGTGGTCGGCGCCTACGAGCAGCTGGTCGCCGAGGGCCGCCTGGTCACCCGGCGCGGTTCCGGAACGACCGTGGCAGGCCGGCCCGCGCCCGCACCCCCGGGCCCGCCGACCGCCACCGGGCGAGCCGCCACCGGGCGAGCCGCCACCGGGCGAGCCGCCACCGGGCGAGCCGCCACCGGGCGAGCCGCCACCGGGCGAGCCGCCACCGGGCGAGCCGCCACGGGGCCGGGCGCCACCGGGCCGGGCGCCACCGGGCCAGGCGCCGCCACGCCTGCCGGGTCCGTGGCGGCCGGGTCGGTGGCGCCGTTGCGGCCCGGCGTGCCGGACCTCGGCCTCTTCCCGCGCACCGCCTGGCGCCGCGCGTACGAGCGGGCCCTGGCCACCGCGCCCGACGCCGACCTCGACTACGGCGACCCGATCGGGTTGCCCCGGCTGCGCGCGGAACTCGCCGGATATCTCGGCCGGGTCCGCGCCGCGCTGGTGAGCGCCGACGGGCTGATCGTCACCGCCGGCGTCACCCAGGGCCTGGCGCTGCTGTCGAGGGTGCTGCTGGCCGAGGGCATCCGGCGGATCGCGTGCGAGGACCCCGGCCCGGCCGCGTTGCGCGAGCACCTGAGGCGGCTGGGCATGGAGCCGGTCGCGGTGGCGGTCGACGCCTCCGGGCTGGATGTGGCGGCGCTCGACCGTACCGGGGTACGCGCCGTGCTGCTGACCCCGGCGCACCAGTTCCCGACCGGCGTCGTACTCGCACCCCGGCGGCGCGCCGAGTTGCTCGCCTGGGCCGGACGCGCCGGCGCGCTGGTGGTCGAGGACGACTACGACGCCGAATACCGCTACGACCGCGATCCGGTCGGCTGCCTGCAGAGCCTCGCGCCGGAGCGGGTGGTGCTGGTCGGCTCGGTCAGCAAGGTGCTCGCACCGGGACTGCGCCTCGGCTGGCTGGTGGCGCCCCCGGCGTGGCGGGACCGGCTGCACGCGGTCAAGGCCGACGCCGACAACGGCGGGCCCGCCCTCCAGCAGCTCGCGTTCGCGGAGTTCCTCGCCGGCGGCGGATACGACCGGCACCTGCGGCGCGCCCGGCGCATCCACCGGCAGCGCCGCGACGCGCTGGTGGCCGCGGTGCGCCGCCACCTCCCGTACGCCCGGATCACCGGCATCGCGGCGGGCCTGCACCTGGTCGTGGAGCTGCCGGCGACGGTCGACGACCAGGCGCTCGCGGCGGCGGCACGCACGCTCGGGCTCGGCCCGGTCGCTCTGTCCACACTGCGCTCGCGGCCCGGTGGCCCGCCCGGCCTCGTGCTCGGCTATGCGCCGCACACCCCGGACGAGCTGACGGAGGCAGTCCGCCTCCTCGCCGCGAGCGAGACCCTGCGTCCTGCCACATGAAGTGCCGGGCGCCACCAAGCTCGCCGCGAGCGAGGCTCTACCTCCTGCCACATGAAGTGCCGGGCGCCACCAACGCTAGGCCATCCTAGGAGGATAGGTTGAATGGCTCGAGGGCCGGCGCGCGTCCGGGTCGCCGGGCTCAGTCCCGGCCGATGGTGACGCAGCAGCGGTCCGGGCCGGGGTCGAGGCGCGCGCGCAGGTCTTCGGCGTCCAGGGCGTCGAGGAGTCCGTCGATGAGGTGCAGGTTCATGCCGCAGACCAGGGCGGTGTAGCGCTGCGCGAGGTCGTGGAACGGGCAGTTGGCGAGGACCACCTCGCCGTCGGTGGTGCGGGGCTCGTAACCGGTCGCCCCGAGGATGCCGCAGATCGACTGCGGCGTGCCGGACGGGGACCCGGCCTCCTCGCCGAGGTGCCGCCCGGCCTCGCGGGCGGCCGTCTGCAGGGCTTCGCCCATGGGTACGCCGTCGCGCCCGGCGATGGTGACGGCCTCGGCGAGGATCCGGCCGGCGAGGTCGTAGTGGCGTTCGGGCAGGGTCACGGAGATGTCGCGGGCGGCGCGGCGGTAGAGCTTGGTGGGGCGGCCCGCGCCCGGGCCGCTGCGGCCGGGTGGGCGCCGGTACTCGACCTCGAGGAGCCCGTCGGTGACGAGCCGGTCGAGGTTGAACTTGGCGACGTGGTGCGCCACCCCGGTCGCCGCGGCGGCGCTCTCCCGGCTGACCGGCTCGTCCTGGGAGACGACGTACCGGTAGAGGCCGCGGCGCACCGGCTCGCTCAGCGCCGCGACGCTGGTGATGTCGGCCGCGAGATCGTCGCTCATCAGCGCTCCTCTTCAGGTTCCCTCCCCCACTCTAACGGACGACCCCGTTGACGAAAGACCGGCCGGCGTTCTAACGTCAAAATACGTTTCCTTTAGAGGAGGTTTCATCATGACCAGCATCGCCGCCCGCAGATCCCTGAGCGTCTCCACCGCCGCAGCGGTGCGCAGCGATCCGGTGGCCCAGGCCTTCTGGCTCCTGCGCGCCGGGTTCACCGCCGCGCCGATCCTCTTCGGCCTGGACAAGTTCGCCCAGGTCCTCACCGGCTGGGACGGCTACCTCGCGCCGGCGTTCGACCGGCTGATCCCGGGCACCGCGCACCAGGCCATGCTCGCCGTGGGCGTGATCGAGATCGTGGCCGGCCTGGTCGTCGCCGCGCTCCCCCGCTTCGGCGGCTACCTGGTCGCCGCGTGGCTCGGCGGCATCATCGTCAACCTGCTCGTCCTGGGCGATCACTACGACGTGGCCCTGCGCGACTTCGGCCTCCTGATCGGCGCGCTCGCCCTGGCCCGCCTGGCGGCGGCCACCCGCACGCACGAGCGCACCGACCGGTGACTGCCGGCCGGCGCCCCCGCCGCCGGCCGGCCCGCCCGCGGGCGTGCAGCTAATCAGCTGTCGAACAACTGCCCTGCGATGGTCAGCAGCTTGTCGAGCGACGCCCCCTGCGGCACGTTGCAGTCGTACCCCACCGCGGTCGAGGACGGGCTCGTGAACGCGTACTCGTAACCGTCGTTGCAGACCGGCGCGTTCGAGGGCGCCGCGCGCAGGTCCGGAGCCGTCAGGAGGCGGCGGAGCTCCGCCATGGTGCCGGCCGGCAACGAGGTCCGTACGGTTCCCTTCCCACGGCGGGTCACGACCACCGATCCGTCGGCCGCGACGGAGGCGCGGTCGTCCACGCCCGCGAAGCCACCCCGCCGGTGGATCGCGAGCGGGAAGAGCGCCTGCGCACCGGGCGCCGCCGGGCTCGCGGACGACGGCGTCGCTCCGGCGGAGGTGGATTCCGGCGCGGCGGAGGCGCTTGCCGGCACGGCGGACGCGGAGGCGGCGGGCGCCGACGCGGCGGAGGTCGAGGCCCCCGGAGCGGAAGCCGTGCCGTTCTGCGTGCACCCGGCGATGCCGACCAGGAGCAGGGCGGTCAGGACTACGGATGTTCGCGACTTGAGCACCATGGTTCCCATCATCGTCGTGGTCGGCCACCATCGACGGTGGCCGGGGCGCGGCCTGCACACCCCGGCCACCGTCGATGGTGGATCCGGGATCAGCCGCCGGCGGGAGCGTTCCAGCCGAGGACCGCGTCCCCCGAGCCGGCGTAGGACACGATCCGGTAGCGGTACGTACCCGTCGTGCCGGTGTAGGCGATGGTCTCGCGGGACGTCTCGCCGGTCGAGCGGGCCACCGTGGTCCACCGGCCGCCGACGCTCTTGTCCAGGTACAGGTCGAAGTCGGCCGTGGCGGGCCCGGACAGGCAGGCGCTGTGGCGTCCGGCGCCGGCGGTGAACGTGCCGGTGACGGCCGTCTCGCCGGTGTCGATGGCGCCGCTGTCGTGCGAGGAGTACCCGGCCTGGCAGGCACCCGCGGGCGACTGGGTCGGGGGCGTGCTCGGCGTGGCGGTGGGCGCCGGCCCGCCGCCTCCGGTGCAGGAGGGCTCGCCGGCGCCGGCCGGCACGCTGACGGCGTTCCACGCGGCCTTGACGGTGGCGCACTCGGTGCCGTCGCCGAAGAGCTGGGCGGCGGCGGCGACCGAGGCGGCGCGGGCCTTGGCGTGGGTCCAGCCGCTGGTCTTGCGCATCAGCGTGGCCATGTAGATCTTGCCGGCCTTCTCGATGCCGATGCCCGACACGGTGCTGTTGTCGCAGGTCGGGCTCAACGGCTGGCCGTTGGCCGGCCGGGAGCCCTCGGCGAGCAGGTAGAACCAGTGGTTCTGCGGGCCGGCGGCGGCGTGCACCTCCGTGCTGGGGATGCTGCTGGAGAAGCAGTTCGGGTCGCCGACCTTCGACGGGTCGGCCATGTTGCGGATCGGCCCGTCGCCGGCCAGGTTGGCCAGCTCACCGACGGTGTAGTCGGCCGCGTCGTTGGGGTTGCGGGCGTAGAACTCGGTCAGCGCGCCGAAGATGTCACCGGTGGACTCGTTCAGGCCGCCGGCCTCGTTGCCGCCGCTGGAGCCGCCGGGCGTGAACTGGTTGATCGCGTGGCCGAACTCGTGCGCCACCACATCGATGGTGTTGAGCAGCCGCCGGTTGTCGGAGGACCTGCCGATCTCGACGCGCGAGCCGTTCCAGAAGGCGTTGACGTCGTCGAGGCCCTGCCGGATCGGGAAGGCACGGCCGTTGCCGTCGATGCCGTCGCGGCCCAGCCAGTCGCGGAGCATGTCCCATTGCCTGGCGACCACGTACATCGCGTCCACGCAGCCGGTGACCAGGTCGGTGGCGTTGCCGTTGCCCCAGCTGTCGGTCGTACTGGTGAACGCGGCGCCGTTCTGCCCGCCGCACTGCAGGCCGGGGCGCTGGGGGTCGCTCATCGTGAAGCGGCCGCCCGAGCCCTGCGTGTCGAGGGTGACGTTGCCGTAGTAGGCGCCCCGGCCCGTGGCGTCGAGCACGTCGTCGCGGGTCAAATCCGTCAGCACCTTGCCGGTGCCGGCGTCCACGAACACGTGCAGGTTGCTGGGCGCCGTTCCCTGCTTGGTGCGCTTGGTGCCGGCGACCACCACCTCGTACGCGAGCACGCCCGAGCCCTGCGCCACCACGGTCAGCGTGGGCTTGCCCGTCGACGTGACGGTGGCCAGCTGCTTGCGGGCCACCTTCGCGGCGGTGCCCGCCGAGATCCTGGCCTTCGTGCCGGTCGACAGTGCCTGGTCCTGGGCCACGTAGTTGCCGAGCACCGCCCCGGAGGAGTCGGTGACCACGACCGCGTCGCCGCCCTGCACCGGAAGGCCCCGGTAGGTGCGCTCGTACGCCACGTACTGCAGGCCGTTCTGGCTCACGACCTGCCGCTTGACCAGCTTGTCGTGTTCGCTCTTGAAGAAGAGCTTGGGCTTGCCGGCCACCAGTGCCGACGCCGACGACGTCGCCCGGGAGGTGGCGACGGCGGTCGGAACCGGGTCGGCCGCGAGGGCCCCGGCCGGACGTGCCGAGGTGGTGGCCGCATTGCCCTGCGGCATGGTGAGGGCGATGGATCCCGCAACGGTGACGGCCGCTATGCCGGTCGCTACCGCGACTTTGTGCTTCAACGGTGCTCCTTGCGCGAATGCTCGCGGCGCCGATGGCCGGGCGTGCCCGTCCGTCCCGCCGTCGCGAAGTGAGAGGAATGCGCTCGTCTGCCGAGCGAGGGCAAGTCTTCGGGTCGTGAACGATCAGGGTCAATGCGCTTAAGCAATCTTTAACCATCGATGAGGCGGGGATTCCGATATTTACGCCGGGCTTTCGGCAAGCGTTATTCGACCGACGCCGTGCATCGACAATTAGTGCCACCGCCGTAACAGTGTTTCCGGCGCCCGCGCGGGTGGCGTCCACATCGAGGACCCACCGCCGGGTAGCGGAGCAGGCGATGGGTGTGCTTCCATCGTGGAGGGGCCGGGCATCTTCCCCCGTGGATGCCCGGCCCCTCTTCGCCACCCGGGATGCCGACGTCTCCCGGGTCCGCGACCGCACTGCCCCACCCGCGCTGCAGCCAAGCGCCGGGCGTCGCCCGTACCCTCAGGAAAGGTCGGTCGTGATGATCTTTTCGATGTTGCGCTCGGCGAGGGCGGTGATGGTGACGAACGGATTGACGCCGATGTTGCCCGGGATCAGCGAGCCGTCCATGACGTACAGACCGGGGAAGCCGGGCAGCCGGCCGTAGTTGTCGGTCGCCTGGTTGAGAATGCAGCCGCCGAGCGGGTGATAGGTGAAGTCGTCTCCCCAGATCTTCCCGGGGCCGAACAGATCGCGGCGGTAGACCGTGAACTGCTCCGCGTTGATGGCGTCGAAGACGCGTTTCGCCGCGTCGACGGCGGGCTGGTTCTGCGCCGTCCGCCAGGTCAGGCCGACCGTTCCGGTGCCGCTGTCGAAGACGAAGCGCGCGCGCTCGGGATTGCGGGTGATGGCCAGGTAGAGGCTGACCCACAACTCGACGCCGGTGGGGAACGGCGCGATCTCCGCGAAGACCGGGCCCCGGGCGTCGGACCAGTTGTCGATGCCCATGGCGGGCATGCCGGCCTGCAGCGCGCCGGTCGTGTCCCACACGTGGTTGGCCCGGGCGACCATGACGTTGCCGTTGTTGCCCCAGCCCTGCCCCACCGCGTCCGGCAGGCCGGACAGGGCGCCGGCCGCCTTCATCGCGACCAGGAGCTTGCTGGTGCCGATGCTTCCGGCGGCGAAGAAGACCCGGTCCGCGCGGACGGTCTTGCCGGCCACCGGCTCGCCGCCGGTGCCGATCTGGGTCATCGTGACGGCGTAGCCGCCGGCCGGGGCGGGCGTGACGGCCGTGACGACGTGCTGGGCGGTGACGGAGAGCCGGCCGGTCGCCGCCGCGGCCGCCAGGTAGGTCTTGTCCAGCGTACGTTTGCCGTAGTTGTTGCCGTAGATCACCTCGCTGGCCAGGGCCGAGCGCGGCACGGTGTTCGCCTGTTCCCGCGCCATGTACGTGAAGTCGTACACGTTGGGGACGAAGGTGGTGCGGTACCCGGACGCGTGGGCCTGGTTGCGGCTGAGCCGCGCGTACCGGTAGCACTCCGCCGCCTCGAACCAGGCCGGGTCGATGTGGTTGACGCCGAGCGCGGCGTTGGCCCGCGGGAAGTACGTGTCGTACATGGCCCTGGGGTCGACCGAGGGCAGCACTTCCTCGAAGTAGCTGCGCAGCGGCTGCACCGCCATGCCCCCGTTGACCAGCGAGCCGCCGCCGACACCGCGTCCCTGGTAGACGCGGATGCCCGAGAAGCGCTCGGAGTCCAGCACGCCGGTGTACCTGCCGATCGGCTTGTTGGCCGGGATGCCGAGGAAGTAGCCGAGGGGCTGGTCGGTCGAGGTCCGCAGCCAGTACGACCGCTGGTCCGGGCGGAGCATGTTGCAGAAGATCTTGCCGTCGGGGCCGGGGGTGTTCCAGGCCATCCCCATCTCGACGACGCTGGTGGCGATGCCGGCCTGGGTCAGGCGCAGCGCGGTGACCGCGCCGCCGTAGCCGCTGCCGATGACGAGGGCGCTGACGTGGTCGCCGTCGGCGAGCGTGGCGCCGGCCGCCGCGGCACGGGCGAGGGACCCTCCCCCGGCCGCGCCGAGTACGGCCGCCGCCACGCCGCCCTGGAGCAGGGCGCGACGGGAGATCACCCGGGACCGGGGCGCGGGATGGTGGTACATCGTGGTTCCTTCCCACGTCGCCGGCGGGCAGCCTCAGGTGCCGTCGGCGATGTCGTTGGCGGCGATGTAGCCGAAGGTCATCGCCGGGCCGATGGTGGAACCCGCACCGGCATAGCTGTGCCCCATGACCGCGGCGCTGGAGTTGCCGGCGGCGTACAGCCCGGGGATGACCGGCCCGCCGGCGTGCAGCACCCGGGCCCGGGCGTCGGTCCGCAGCCCGCCCTTGGTCCCGAGATCACCCGGGACGATCTTGCAGGCGTAGTACGGCGGCAGCCACAGCGGCGCCAGGCAGGAGTTCGGACGGACCGCGGGGTCCGTGTAGTAGTGGTCGTAGGCGCTGTCGCCGCGGTGGAAGTCGGCATCCCGTCCGCTGCGCGCGAACCCGTTGAACCGCGAGACGGTGGCGGACAGGGCACCTGCGGGGACGCCGATCTTCCCGGCCAGCCCGCCGAGCGTCGAGGAGCGGTGGACGGCGCCGGCCTCGTACCAGGAATCCGGGAACGGGAAAGCCGGCGGGATGTCGCTGAAGAGATAGCGGTTGCGGTAGTTCTGGTCGAAGATCAACCAGGCCGGGATGTCCGGCGTGATGCCGTTCTTGTCGTACATGACGTGCACGACGTCGCTGTAGGGCGCCGCCTCGTTGACGAACCGCACCCCCGCACTGTTGACCATGAGGCTGCCGGGCAGGGTCCGCTCGGCCAGGCAGAAGTACGGCTCCTCGGGCGTCGGGACGGCCGGCCCCCACCAGGAGTCGTCGAGGAAGTCGGTGGCGGCACCCGCGCGCAGGCCGGCCTGGATGCCGTCGCCGGTGTTCTCCTTCGCGCCGACGGTCCACTCGGTGCCGATCGGCTGCCGCTGGTACGCCAGCCGCATGGCGAGGTTGTGCTCGAACCCGCCGGCGGCCACGATCACGCCCCGGTTGGCGCCGATCACGGTCGACGACCCGTCACGCGTGACGACGACCCCGGTGACCCGGCCGCTCGCGTCGAACCGCAGGTCCTGGAAGGGGGTGTTCAGCCAGACCGGCACGCCCGCCCCCAGCAGCCCGGCCCGCAGCCCGGCCGCCAGCGCCTGTCCCATCGTGAGCGGAGTCTGCCCGTGCAGCACGGCCCCCGCATACCGCGCGGCACATTCGGCCGCGACGGCGAACCCCCGGGCATTGACCAGAGCGAGTACGAGCCATTTGTAGTCGGCGCTGAACACCGAGGCGCCGGGCGGCGTCGGCATGTAGGCCGGGTTGAGCCGGCTCAGCTCGGCGCCGAGCAGCTTGCCGTCGAACAGGTCCGGCTCGATCGAGCGGCCCTGCGGCATGCCGCCGGCGAGCTCGGGATAGTAGTCCGGATAGCCCTCCATGAACCGGAACCGCAGCGGGCTGTTCGCCATGACGAACGAGATCATGGCCGGCCCGTTGTCCAGGAACGCCTGCTGCTTGGCGGTCGGCACGTCCCCGTCGACCACCGCGGCGAGGTAGGTCGCGGCTTTCGCCGGCGTGTCCGGGACCCCGGCGGCGAGGATGACCTCGTTGTTCGGGATCCAGATGCCGGCACCCGACCGGGCCGCGGACCCGCCGAACGTCGGCGCCTTCTCCACCACGACGACGCTGAGACCGCGCCTGGCCAGCCGCAGCGCCGCGGTCATCCCGGCGGCACCGCACCCGACGACCACGGCGTCGAACTGCGCAGCGGCCTGCGCGGCACGCCCGAGCAGGGCCGGACCGGCGGCCAGACCGCTGCCGACGGCGGCGGCGCCCGCGAGAACCTGACGGCGGCTGAGAGATGGTGACATCGGAGCTCCTAGGAGAGCAGGGAGCAGAACGACGCGCGTGCCTCGATGCCTCAGACAGCTGTAACGCGTTCTACTATTGGCATCGAACATACTGTTGTCAATTGAAATCTCTAATAAGAACGTGATACACATCGGCGGACGGGGCCGCGCTACCCCGCGCCCGCCGCCGGGGTCAGTCGATCAATCCCTTGACCGTCGCGGCGAGGTCCGTGAGCCGTTCCTCGGTACGCGCACGCTGGTGCCTGGCCCACTCCTTGCCTTCCGCGGCGATCCCCTCCAGCACGTTGAGGGTGTGGGTCAGACCGGAGGCGTCCACGGCGACCCGGGACAGGGTCGTCACGTCCTCACCGGCCCGGATGTCGGTCGTCGGCGGCTCGGTGACCTCGACCTCGATGTGCTCGCCGCTGACCAGCGTCAGCTCGAACGTCTGCCGCTGCCGCGCGGCGAGCCCCTGCACGTGCGCGGCGGCGACGGCGTCGAAACGGAAACTCATCCGCGCCGTCGGACGCGACTGCGCCGCCCGGAAGTCGAGATCCACGCTGGCATGACGGACGCCGGAGTCGGTGAGCAGGAACAGCAGCAGCCGGTAGTTCGTGTAGCGCCACGGGCCACGGATCATGCGGGCCCGCTCACGCGGCCTGCCGGGCGCCTCGATGAAGGTGTGCGCGATGATCTGGCTCGGCCGGAGGCGGTACAGCGCGAGCATCCGGTCGACGAGAAGCTTGCGGTCGCACTCGAGCCAGGCGGCCATCTCCGCGTCGGTGGGCCGGCGGGACAGCTTCGCCTTCCATCTGCGGTGGGCTTCCTGCCGCGACCGGAGCTTCGCCGCCCGTTCCGCCTCGTCGGCCGCCACCCGCCGGCGCTCGGTGCCGATGCGCAGCCACGTCCGGACCGCGACGACCGCGGAGACGGCGGCGAGCAGGGCCGAGCCCGTTCCCGCCAGGGGCGCGGCCCCCGCGGCCGCGGGCACCACCCAGCCGATGACCGCGACCACGGCCACGGCGGTCCCGGCGAGACATGCCGCCCGGACCCGCAGAGGAGTGCGCAACTGCGCCCGGTATGCCGTCAGGGTGTCGTTCTCCCAGCGGCTGCGGACGTCGCCCACGAGATGGCGCACCAGCCAGGCGATCTGCCGGGCCGTGACGGACTGCTCGCGGTAGATCTCGACGAGTTCGTCGCGCAGGTGCCGCCTGATGCCGGCGGTCTGCTCCAGCCAGGTGTCCCGGTCGGTGCCGTACGGCACGTACCGCGCGAAGTAGTGGTCGAACAGCCGGTCGACCGCGCGGGCGAAGCCGCGCCCGGGTGCCTCGCGGCCGCGCGGCCGAGGCGGCGCGAACACCGCGTCCCCGGCCCGCAGCCGGGCCCGCGCGAAGTGCCAGGGCACGGCATTGGCCATGGCGACGGCGCCAGCGGCCACGGCGACCACGAAGGCGGCCCGCGCGGCGAGGTCGCCCTGCTGCAGGAGCAGGCGGCCGAGCACGCCCATCGCGTACAGAAGGACGGCGGTGCCGAGGACCGCGAGCACGCGATCCCGTACGCGGGTCGCATCCGGCGTCACCTCCCGGGCGCGCGCACCCGCCGGATCCGGCTCGAAGAACATCCAGATCCGGTCCATCCGGTCCCCGGCCAGCTGGTTCGCCCGGGCCTGGGCGATCGAGCGCTGCCACAGCTGGTCGACCAGGGGTCCCTCGATCAGCGAGCCCAGGTGGTCGAGAACCTTGCCGCGCGGCACCGGGTGAAGGTCGTCGAGCTGCTTGACCGCCAGTTCGGTGTCGGTCGTACCGATCGAGCCCATCAGGCGCAGCACCGCCTTGAGCCCCGCCGTCCACTCGTCGCCGCGGCCGAGCGGTGGCATGTCCCCGCAGATCGCCGTGAGCGCCGCGATGTCCTCCTCCGGGCTCAGCTCCCGCAGCGTGCGTCCGCTCAACCGGGCGAGCAGGCGATGGAAGCGCACCTCGTCGGTCTCGTAGCCGCGGGCGACGGCCAGCTCGATGAGCTCCCGGGCCTCGCCGGGCATCCGGGCGTCCAGATACCGTACGCCGACGGCGAACTGGGTCTCGGGCGACGCGTCCGCCGCCACCTGGTAGAAGTAGACGTCGCCGTGGACGTCGCCCTGCGCGCCGACGGTGGCGTGGTCCTGCGCGACGTTCGTCGTGGTCGTCACGACAAGCCCCGGGCGGCGGTGATCGTCCCGGTGGCTCGAGCGCCGAGATCGGCCACCTCGGACACCAGACCCCGCAGCCGCTTCAACGCCAGCACGAGTCCGGCTCCGCCCCGGGGGAGACAGCCGGCCTCGGCGGCCGTGCAGGTCTCCTTGCCGATGTGCCCGGCAGGATGCGCCCGCCCGAGCAGGCCGGGCAGGTCCGCAAGCCCGGCGGTCTCGCGCCCGAACGTGATGTCGCCGTGGTTGGTGCCCTGGTTCCCGACCCGCGCGTTGCCGGTGGCGATGTTCGTCATGGACGTGGTCGTCGCCGGGTCGTCCTTCCGGGAGGCGGCCGGCCGGTCCGGGCCGCTGTCCGTGACGAGCTCGGCCGCCAGCGCGGCGGCGAACGCCGCCGCGTGCGCGACGGCCCGCGGCTGCCAGTTCTCGCCGTCCCGTGCCGCCTTCTCACCGTCGGCGCGGTCGCTGATCCCCCGCACCACGACCACCGGCAGCGCGCCGTGGAGATGTCCGGCCTGCGCTACGCCCGCGGCCTCCATCTCGACCGCGAGCGCGTCGTTGTAATGCTGCCGGATCCACCGCGCCTGCTCGGAGACCGCGGAGTCCTGCACGATCTCCCCGGCCGCGATCGGCCCGAAATGCACCCGCGGACGCACCCCGCCCGGCAGACCGTCGGCCCAGCCACCCGCACGGATGACGCGCTGCGCGACCTGGGCGGCGGCATGCGACGTCTCCCACCCCCGAGGGCGCGACTTGAGGCCGTCGTCCTCGCTCGTACCGCCGTGGTAGGCGTAGACCTGCGAGGCCACCACCACGTCGCCCAGCTCGACACTGGGCCACAGCGCCCCCGCCACCCCGACGAAGAGGACGGCGGCGGGCGAGAACTCGGCCATGGCACGCTCGGCGAGCACCGCCGCCGGATGATTGCCCTTGCCGACCAGCCCCAGGGCAATCCGGCATCCGCCCGTACCGAGGCGGCCGACCTCGAAGAGGGTGCCCGCCGGATGCCGGTGGGTCCGCGGACTGGTCATCCGGTCCCGGACCGCCTCGTACTCCAGATTCATGGCCGTGAGAATGACGACGAGGTCGCTCATGCGTGTGCCTCCTGATCCGCGGGACCGGTCGGTCGCGTCAACGGGGGACGGATCGTCGCGCTCGGGCCGGCACGGAAGAGCCGGGCGGGACGTCCGTTGGTGGCCCGGCGCGCCGGGCCGGCGGGGACGATGAAACCGTCGGCACCCTGGACCTTGCGGTAGAAGTTCCGGGGATCGAGGCGGACGCCCCACACCGCCTCGTAGACGCTCTGCAACTCGGAGACCGTGAAGGTCGGCCCGACGAACGCGGTCGCCAGCGTGGAATGCTCGAGCTTGGAACGGACGCGCTCGACCCCGTCGGCGAGGATCTCCCGATGGTCGAAGGCGAGCCGCGCCGCAGGCGACAGCGCATACTCGGCGGGAACCCAGCCGGCCGCCGCCGCGTCGGTGTCCGCGACCGGCTCGGGCAGGCGGGGCGCGATCGCCAGGTACGCCACGGAGACGACCCGGCCGCGGGAGTCACGGCCCGGGGTTCCGTACACGCCCAGCTGCTCGAGGTGCACGTGCCGGGCCGTCAGGCCGGCCTCCTCGGCCAGCTCCCGGTAGGCGGCCGCCAGCAGATCCTCGGCGTCGTCCCGGAGGAAGCCACCGGGCAGCGCGAGGGCGCCACGGTGCGGTTCGATCCCCCGCTCGATCAGCACGACGTGGAGGTGGGACCCGCGGACGGTGAAGACCACGAGATCCACTGCTACGAGGACCTGGGGCGGCTCCCAGGGATCGGCGTACATGGATGCACCGTAGGCTTATTGTCACTCTCACAACAAGGCCTGGTAGCTGTCGGCTTCCATCAGCCGCCGGAGTCACGCCCGACGGCTTCCGAGGCTGCCCTCGTTCCCCGCGGTGCCCGCCGTCCGGGCAGCGCAGGCGACGAGTGCCCGTGCGGTGATGCATCCTGCACTCGAAGCCGGTGTGCGGCGGAACTACAGGTCAGGCTCGGATCACGGAGCGGCGGCGCGACACGGAGGGGCGGATGCACGGGGCTCGGAGGGGCGTGTAAAGTTCTCTCCTGTGCGGCCCACCGGGGCACACCGAATGCGGATGCCAACCGCAGATCGGCCCGGTTAGGCTGTGCGAGCAGGTCCGGGTGGCGGAATGGCAGACGCGCTAGCTTGAGGTGCTAGTGCCCTTTATCGGGCGTGGGGGTTCAAGTCCCCCCTCGGACACCAAACGGTGGTACGGGTACCACGTTTCACACGGTACTTGAACACGCGGCTCACGCCGCCAGAGCGACTGATCTCTTGGAGTCAGCCGCGTACGGCAGCGAACCCGAGCCCTATCTCCTATCTTCCTTGTCGCGGTCTTCGCTGCCTCCCCGCGTGGGGTGGTTGACGTGACCGCCGGTGTTGTCACTCCCCTGGTTCTGCCCGCCCGGTCGGGGCCTGCGCGTTCACATCCGGCCGCTGGGCCGGGTTTGCGCAAGGTTGCGCTCGCTCGCCTTGCGGCGGTGCGTGAGCACTCGTCGGTGTACGCCATGGTGGTGGTCGAAGCCCGCGGCCGAGTCAGCGTGCACAGCGTGCTCCACGCCCTGCCATGGGACCCAGCTACTCGCCTTGCCGTGCGGGTACAGGCGCGCTTGGTGGTGGTCACCGCCGGCGCTGAGGGCGAGTCGCAGATCGACCGCAAGGGTCGACTGCAGGTGCCGGTGGCGACGCGGCGCTGGTGTGGCCTGACGCAAGGCTCGCGGGTGTTGCTGGTCGCCGACACGGCCACGGCTCGCTTGGTTATCCATCCCTCGGCAGCACTCGACGCCACGATCGGCCGTGCCCATGCTGAGGCGTTCGGCGGTGACGCATGAGTACCGAAGTCGCCGGCGGTAGCCGCCCTGAGGTCGATGCCGCGCTGCTTCTGCTCGCCAGGCTGGGATTGTCTCCGCACGATTTGATCGCCGGGGCGGTCGCGTCACGGCCGCCGGTGCCGACGTTCGCCGAGTTCGTGCCGCAGGTCGCGGCAGCGACCACGCCCGGCACGTTGAAGGCGTACGGCTCGTACTGGAACCGGGTGGTCGAACAGTGGGGGCTACGGCGACTCGACGAGCCAACCCCGCTGGAGATCGCCCAACTCGGCAAGCAACTACGCGCGGGGCGGGTGATCCGCCGCAACGGGCGCAGCGGCGCCGGCACGGAGGAGAACTACGTCGCGGCGATGCGCTGCCTGTATCGGCGGGCGGTGGACAACGGCCTGCTGAGCCAGGCGGACAACCCGGCCGCGAAGGTGCCGAAGCCCAAACGCGGGGAAAGCACCCGGCACGCACTGACGGATGCTCGACTGGCGGAGATCAACGAGGTCGCGGCGACGACCGGTAACGATCCGGCGTTGGACACGTTGTTGCTGCGTTTTCATACTGAGACCGGCTGCCGGCGCGGCGGTGCCTTGAGCCTGCGGCGCCGGGACCTGGATGAAAAGCATTGCCTGGTATTGCTGCGGGAGAAGGGCGAGACGCAGCGGTGGCAGCCAGTCTCCCCCACCTTGATGCGGCACCTCGTGGCGCATTGGAACGAACGCGGAGACGGCAATCCGCGCAGTGACGCGCAACTATTTCGCTACGCCAGCGGCAAGCCGATCACGTATCGCCGTTACGACGGTTTATGGGTGCGGATCGGAGAGCATCTGCCGTCGGTAGCGACGCAAGGGATCAGCGCGCATTGGCTACGGCACACGGTGATCACGTGGGTGGAGCGCACGTTCGGCTACGCCATCGCACGGGCCTTCGCCGGCCACGCCGCCAGCGGCGGCGACACCGCCTCCACGATCACGTACATCAAGGCAAGCCTGACCGAGGTGGCAGCCGCGGTCGCCGCGCTGACGGGGGAGCCCCATCCACTTGCCGACGAAAGTGTCCAAGCGGTTGTGAGCTGAGACGGTCGCGTGTGGGCCGGAGCCGGACGATGTTGCCGCTTTCGGCCCACACCCTGACGTCGCCCCCTGGGCCCTCCTGCTTCCCGCCAGCGGATGGCGACGCGATCCGGTGGCGTGCTCGGCGGGACAGGCCTGCCGCGCCGGTCGTCAGCTGCTCGCAGTGCCGAACCGTCGTGACCGGCACTCCTGCACTCCGGCGCTGGCCCTGATTGTGCAGCGCGGTTATGCACCGACGGCCGTGCCGCCCGAGGGCACGGACGTCCCACCGACCACACAGTTGGCGGCGACGAATGGGCTTCTGAAGGTTCACTCTACGCCGGAATAGAGATCGCCACCGGCTGCATACATTCAGGTTGACCGATGGAACCTGGTGGCCTAGGTTGGATGCGCGACCGAACATACCGAGCCGACGGGGGCATCAGGGTGAACGGAATTTCTAGGAATTCGCGACCGCGCCGCACGTTGCTAACGCGGCGGCTTCACTAGCTGCGGGCGAAGCAGACACTCGGGCGGAAGGCCCTGAATGAGGCGTCGTCCAGTTCTGCAGAGCACGCGCGGAGGGTCCGGACCGAATGAGACGCCTCCGGAAAACGGGAACAAGAAATAGGCGAGCGCGCAAGTAACAAAAGGTGGATACGCATTCGCCTCGCATTGAAGATCCTTGCCCAATGTGACCTCTGCCGCGTCGGCTGCGGGACGTACTGGCGCCTATCACGAGAGATCGCATCAGCTCAGATCCATTCACCTGTCTACAGGTGGGTCATTTTCTGTAGCGCCACGACGAATCCTGGAGGTTCAGCACGGTGCGTCTCACGCGCTCCACAGCCGTTTTCGCGGCTCTGCTCAGTCTCGCCATGGTGGCCACCGCCGCCCAGCCATCGCTGGCCGCTCCTGCCGGCACGACCACCACCGAGTGGACCACGACATTCAGCGCCCCCCACCACGACAACGTCGCCGCCGGCCCCGCGAAGAACACCCCGATGAAAGCGGCCGACGGCGGTCGCCTTCCCGCGTCGATGCGCCACCTCGACCCGAAGCTGCAGTCCGATCTCGCCGCGCAGCGCGCCAACCCGCAGGTTTACGACGCCTACGCCCACGACCTCGAGGACACCGCAAGCGCGGCCGGGGTCGAGGACTGGATGACCCTGGAGCAGTGCAAGACCGGCTGGGACTCACGACCCGTCGGCACGTACTGGTACTACCGCAATCACTACTCGGCGTGCCAGGTGACCGACAACGTCGCCACGGTCAGCAAGTGCACCTCGACCGGCTGCCAGATCACCGGGTCGACGTACGTGCGGATCGCTTACATCGGCGCCCTGTCCCACACTGCCCGTTCCTTCACGTGGACTGCGCATCTGTTCGGGTGGAAGACCGTCGGCGACTACGTCGGCAGCGTCCGCCTGTCGATCGAGGTGCCCTGCCGCAGCTACGCCAACGTCGGCACGTGCACCGTCAGCCCCGAATGGGGCTACGTGAAGACTCTGGACCAGTGGAAGACCACGGCCAGCGTCGTGTTCACCTACAGCACCACCACGCCTCGGCCGGCGCCCAATGACCCGCACCCTGCGGACAAGATCGCAAACTTCAACATCGCTCCGCAGGCCATCGCGGAAGGCCCGACGAACCCGCCGCCGAACCCGCTGACCGTCGTGCGCTGTGACAACGCTGCATACATGACCGGCGCGGGCTGCACCTTCACCGGCGTGTTCGGCAACTTCCACATCAGCTACAACCGGCCCGAATCCAAGGAGTCGGTCGAGTTCATCTGGAAGGCGATGCACCACCTTGACCAGATCATCGACGACGCCGTCGGCCTGTACGTCCCGGGCGGCTACTACCCCCAGCCGGTGACCGGTTTCCTCGAGCCCCTGACCCGCAACTACTACGGCAACACCTCCCGGACCAAGGTCCAGAACGAATGCAAGCGCAAGTTCGGCGACGATTACGTCACCAACCGCGCCGACGGAGTCAAGTGCGACTGCGACGAGTACCCGTTCGCCTCCACCTACCAGAGCGCCAACTACGACACCATCGGCACCGCCGCTACCTGGGCCGTCGCCCAGGTCGACCTGCGGCACAACCGCAGCGCCGGAGCCGTGCTCGGCGCCTGGCAGCAGAACGACCACATCCTCGACGGTGACCCCTTCTTCGTCACGATCGACGACGCACCCCAGGACTGACCCCGCATCGATAGCGTCTGCCCGCGCCGGACTCGCTCCCGCGCGGGCAGACACCATCCCAGCGTAAAATTCCGGGTACGTTTCCCGGCGCACTCTCGAGATCGGACGACGGCGGTATGCAGGAGTCAGTGACCGGCACCCTGGAACAGATCGACGCCTGGCTCGCCACCAACTGCCCGGCGGTGCAGTCCACGTTGCCCGCGCCGGCGAGCTCCGCCCAACTCGACCATCTCCAAGCCCTCACCGGGATAGGGCTGCTACCGCAAGTGGAGCAGCTGTACCGGTGGCACAACGGCAGCGCCGGCCTTCCCCAGCCGTTCTGGCTGGCCCCCGACCACGGCTTCCTCACCCTCGACGACGCCCTCGACGAGTGGCGCACCTACAACCAGGTCGTCGCCGACACCTTCAGCGACCCCTCCGAAGCCGCCTGGCTTTGGAGCCGCGAATGGCTACCGATCGGCTCCGCCTGGGCCGGAAGCATCCTCGTCGTCGACCACTCCCCCGGACCCGGCCAAGGATCCGTGTTCACCGTGCAGCACGGCACCGGAGCCCGCCGCAACCTCGGCTGGCCCAGCATCGCCGTCCTGCTGCACGAGCTGGCGACCACCCTGACAACCGGTACACCGATGCGCGAGCGAACCCTGACTGTCGGCCCGGACAAGCTGACATGGAACTGAACCGCACCAGCGGGCGACCGCCCGCCACGATGCACGCCGCTGTGCGTCTGGGTCCGCGCCCCGGCAGGGCACTGCTTGGTGCAGTCCTGCTGGCGTTGACCGGCTGCGCCAACACCACGGCGACCCCACAGACCGCCCCGCCATCCGCCGGGTCGCAATGTCCCGAGGCGGACAGCACCACCGTGCAAGCCATCGTCTCCGGCGCACGCCAAGGAGACGCCAGCATGACGGTCCTCGCCTCCGCCACCGTGAACGCTGCCGACGGCAGCCAGATCATCGCCCTGTCCTACCTCGACCAGCACCGACAACCCTCAAAGGCCCGGGAGGGACTCTGGCAGGTCAGAAAGCCCGACATCTACTCACTGACGCCAGAGGCCCACGAGACCACCTTCTGGCCCCTCAATCCGGGCGACGACGACGCCGTCTCCGAAGCCCACCAGTGCCTCAACCACCAAGCGCCGCGATAGTACCCAGCTCAGAGCAGGCGGCCAGCCAGAACGGTACGTCATCGGCACACCATCAGTGAGCCCGCCGAAGCCCTCACTGATGGGCGATGGGTGGAGCTGAGCCGACCACGTTTCGCGGACGCCGCCCGTCACGCAGTCGACGAGATCACTGAGTGAGGACCGACAGCCGCCGCAGGGCGGAAGCTAGCTCGTCCAAGTCCTGCTGGCGGTGGGCTGCGGTCGCGCACAACCGCAGCCGGGATTGTCCTTCCCGTACCGCAGGACAGGCACTGCGCGCGGGTTGGACTGTCGCCTGGGTTCTGCGTCCAGCCCCGGTGGGTGGCGCGCTGCCTGCCCCCTGCCTTCTACCGGCCCGGCCCTGGTCCGGCAAGGGCGCTGCGCCCCGGCCCGGCCACCGACGCAGCCGACGAGCGGGCGATGATGCGGCAGCCGGTGGCGGGTCCGGGGCGCGTCCCTTGCCGGCCTGCCGGCTCGCGGGGCCGGTCGGCGGCGGGGTCAGCGCGCCCCCACCTGCGGGCGCCGGGCCTGGCAACCATTCCGCTGGCTCTGCCTATGGTCCGCGTGAAGCTGCGGGTTTCTGCAGGGCGGTGCCCCCGGAGCTCCTGCCGAGGATGGGTGCTCGCGCGCTCCCGTGGACCAGTACGGCCGGGCCGCGCTGACCCGGGAGATCCGCCGGATTCAGGCCGCACCCCGCCCGGTGTATAGCGGAGGAGGCGGGCTCAGCGCCGGCGGCCGCAACGTAGCGCCGGTCCGCGTCAGTTTTCCGCTCAGCTCGGCGCCACCGGCGCCCTCGACCAGTACGTCGTGTGTCCCCAGCGACGCGCCGCCGCGACCTGCGTCGGCCTGCCCGCCGCGAGGCGCAGGCCACCATCGCCCGAGGATAGCGAGTCGGTTCGAAACCCAGCGCACGCCGATCCGGCATACCCACGGCTGCGCCGATTGCACAGGGTGTGGGCCCGCATCAACATGCACACCGTTGCCGATCGCTCTCTGATCCTTGCCGGCACCGCGGCGCGCCATAGGCGCCATCGCATTCACAGGGTCAGCGACGCGCAGCCAGGTGATTGCAAGCTCACCGCCAGTGATGACGCTCGATACGACTACAGCCACGTGATGCCGCCGCATATGCGACGGCTATAGTCGCCGAAATCAAACTCACTCAACAATACCGAGATAATCGCAGGAAAGAGGAATCCATGGCCAAGCGGATCGTCACGCTCCTGACCGACGACCTGGACGGCAGCGAAGCCGACCGCACCGTCGATTTCAGCCTGGACGGGGTCAACTACACCATCGATCTGTCCGAGAAGAACGCCGGGAAGCTGCGCAAGGCGCTCGACCCCTACCTCACGGTGGCATCACGGGTCGGCCGCACCAGCGGCACCGGGCGGATCGCTTCACGCACAGCGGCGCCGGGCCGGTCGAATCGCGAACAGAACCACGCCATCCGCGAATGGGCGGCCAAGAACGGATACGAGGTCTCCGAGCGGGGTCGCATTCCTGCATCGGTGATCGAGGCGTACCACGCGCGCTGAGCCAGCGCGGGCGGCGACAAGGCTTTCAAGCCCGGTGCCGCCCGCCGTGCAGCCTTCGACGCCTACGTCCAGCGCTATCTCGACCGCATACCTTTGGAGGAGTTCGAGACCGACGACTGGATCATGCTGCACGCTGAACTCGGGGCGTGGTGGTCCACCGCCACGCACCCGGCAGGTCCGGACGGCCCGAAATTCGCCCGCGGATACCGCTACGTCGTGCGCGGCACCGATGCCCGGGGAACTCCCTGTGACGTCGACCCGTTCGACGTGGTCGCCCGTGAGTTGTAGCAACGGCCGGTCGAGGTCGCCCGCCTGCTTGCCACCGCAGAACTGCCCCTCGGAGCGCCCCGTAAGTCCAGGCGATCTGGGTCGAAGCACCATGTCGGTCGCCCGGCGTGTACAAGTCGGCGGGTCGCTGCCCGTCGGGTGCGTTGTTAGACTCCGGTTTCCGTGCGGGGGTGGGGAACGGGGTGAGAACGGTGTCCGGCTCGATGGCCAGCGACGGCATCCTGGACCCGGACGGGGCCACGGAGTACCTGAAGAGGTGGAAGGGCCGCATCGATCAGATGGCCGCAGACACCCAGGCAATGAGCGACCGGCTCGGGCAGCTGCGGGTGAGCGCGGACGACGGCGACGGCCTGGTCGAGGTGACGATCGACTCCACCGGCATGCTGATCGATGTGCAGTTCGCCCAGCGGATCCAGCGGGTCGCCCCCGACGTGGTCTCGCGGGCGGTCCTGCGCGCGATGCAGCAAGCGAAGCTCAAGGCCGCACAGCGATCCCAGCAGATCATCGCCGAGACGATGGGACCCGACTCGGTAGCAGCACGTGCGATCGCCGAGCGGGTCACCCAGCAGCTACAGCCCCCGGCCGGTGACCCGCCGGTACCCGGCGTGGCGGGCTGAGGCGACCGATGGCTGACGAATTCACCGTCGACCCGCAACAGCTGCGCCGGCATGCCGCCAACGTCGACGCCGTCCGTGCCCAGTTCGCCGCGGTCAAGGGCGCCAGCGCCGCGATCGCGCAGGACGATGCCGCGTACGGGATGCTGTGTGGCTGGATCGCCGGGATCCTGGAGGGCCGCCACGCGGCACAGGACGAGCTGATCGCCTACGTGGAAGAGAACCTGTCCCTGGCGGCGGACTCACTGGCGGCAGCCAGCCGCGACTACGAACAGGTCGACGAAGCCGCCGCGGAGCAGATCCGCCAAGCCGGTGGAATCTGACGCCCGATGACGGACAACTCGCTGGTCGCCGCACCAGTCTCCACCCAGACCGCCTGGAGCGGGGCGTCACTCGCCGACAGCTTCCAAGGCCTGCAGCAAAGCGTGAACGGGGGCAGCTGGGTCGATCAAGCCCTCGCCGGTGGCGCGTTCGCCACCGAGGCCGCGGCGACGGCGCTGGACCCGTTCAGTGCGCTGCTGTCCAACGGCCTCGGCTGGGCCATGGAGCACTTCGAGCCGCTGCGCGAGATGCTCGACCAGTTGGCCGGCATCCCGGACCGGGTCATCGCGCACGCGCAAACCTGGAACAACATGGCCGGCGCGCTGCAGTCGATGGCCGAAGACCTGCACGCCAGCCTCATCTCCGACCTGCCTGACTGGCAGGGCTCCGCCGCTACGGCATACCAGCAGCTGATGGGCAACAACGTCGACGCGCTCGACGGGCTCAGCGTGCTCGCGGCGACCATGTCGTCGGCGACCCAGGCGGCGGGGAACCTGGTCACGTTCACCCGCGACATCGTTCGCGACCTGATCGCTGACCTGGTCGCACGGGTCGTGGTGTGGGCGCTGGAATCCTTGGCGATCGTGACGATCCCGGTCGTCGCCGCGCAGATCGCCTCGGCGGTCGTCAAGTGGGCGGGCCGGATCCTGACCTACACGATGGCCCTGGTCGAGAGTCTGAAGAACCTACGCCAGCTCCTCGAGGGCTGAGCCGACGATGACGGGTAAACCTCGCACTCCAGCCGGCGGCCACAGCGACGGCGGCACTGGCAGCGGTGGTGGTCGGCCGCGGCGGGCTCGGGGACGCGCAGGCAGCATGCGCGAGGCCGAAGCGAGCGTGAACGACGTGGCCCGCGCCGGGCGGGCGCGGGTCACCGGTCCCGACCCGGCGATCGAGCCGGTCACCGTGACCGTCGTCCGCAAGCCGAAAATGCCCAAGACCGAGTTCCGGCGCAAGATGGGCGCGCTGCACGAGCTCGGTGAAGAAGGCAAGCTGTATAAGGCCACGAACCCGGTGGAGCGTGACCCGTCGGTCACCAAGGAATACCGCCAGGACATGATCGACCGCATTTACGCGCAGTACCACGAACGCAACCCTGACTTCTCGGACAAGCTCATCGACCGCGTGACCCGGGTGATGCAGCCCGACCACGTGTGGGAGCTGCAACTCGGCGGTCCGGACCATAGGAGTAATCTCAAGTTTCTGCACGGGCCCACGAATGAAGACATCGGGATGCGCCAGATCCGCCCGCAAATCGCGAAACTACAGGACGGCACCCCCATTCGCATTGAGGTGATCGATGAGTGAGCTGAGCAGCCGAATCGAACAAGTCCGCACCGCGCTCGCCGCCCGTCCCGACGGCATCAAGTACGGCAAGTTCCCACCCGGCCGACCCGACAGCGGCGACGGCGACCTGCCTCCCGGGTTGAGCGCTGTGCTGGCGCTCAGCGACGGGCCCCGCGGCGGGGAGATCGTCGTCTACTCTCGCGCCGAGCTGGCCCAGCAGGACTTCTCGCTCGACGGCGTGGAAGCCGTCGCGGACCCGGACGTGTGGACGCGGTTCGCCACCCTCAACGACGAACCCCTGCTGATCCACCAAGATACCGGTGAGGTGTGGTGGTTCCCCGACACCGGCGTGACCTGGCTCGACAGCACCGAGTTCGAGAAACTCACCGACGACGTCGCCACCTTCATGACCGACTACCTGCTCGGCGACGGCTACCTCGACATCTGCGCCACCGACGACCCATGGGCACGACTGCTCGTCGAGCTCGGCTGGGCCCACGACGACGAAGACCCGGCGGAGGACTGAACGTTGCCCCTCACCCACGCCCAGCTCCTCGCCCACTGGGGCGCGCGCCGCATCATCTACTTCCCGCTCGACCGGTTCCTGTCCCGCATCCAGGTCGGCCCCGAAGCGTTCCCTCCCGACGGGGCCATCCCCGTCGAGGTGCCGATCCTGTTCACCGTCGCCGTGACCGCCCCGGACTTGGAACTGTTCAGCCTGCTGAACCTGCAACTCGGCGAAGACCAGCCCACCACCCTCATCGTGATCGGCTGTGTGCCCTCCGATCCCGACATGCTGTTCTGCCTCGACCCGGCCACCGGCGCCATCATGCTGCTCGACCTGGACCCCGAGCATCCCGGATACGAGCTGGTCAACACCTCCTTCGCTCTGTTCGTCGAGTTCCTGTACCGCCTGGACGAACTCATCCAATCCGACCCCGGCGGGGAAGCCCGCGCCGACCACGCCGCCATCCTGCGCCGCGACCTGCACGACCTCGACCCCGACGCATTCGAGGACCCCGAATCCTGGTGGTCCGCCGCCTTCGCCCAACTACTCACCAGCACCTAGAAGAGACGATCACCAGTCTCCCTAGAAGATTGCGTCGGCGGCTCCTCCCTTCCATTCGGGACCGCCAGCGACCGCGCTCCGGAGACAAAGTCGCAGCGATGACTGTATGGAGATAGTTGCTGCGGTCGCCTGGCTGACCGGGCATCCCCTGGCTGATCACACCGGCAGGGACGTCAACGGCTGAGAGGGGCACCGTGCGGGCCGGAGGAGGCAAACGCCCGATCCGGTCTCCATTCCAAGGCGGGACCACGCCCGCCGTGGCCTTGAGCCTCCCTCAGCTTGCGGCCATGTCCTGCCGCTGCAAAGGTCAGCACTACGCCAGCGGGTGGCTCTCGCCGGTCAGGGCGGCGAGTGCGGCGGCGACTTCGTAGACGTCGGCGCGGGTGTATGTGGCGGTGGCTCCGAAGTCGTTGCGGCTGTGGTGTCCGGCGTAGGCGTGAGCTACGGCGTACCCGAAGTGGCGTTCAACCCAGGTCAGTGTGGTGTGGCGCAGCCAGTGAGTGCTGATCTGTTGGGCGGCGACCCAGGGCAGGTGTCTGCCGATGCGGGCCCAGAGATGGTCGTAACGGCGGTACGTGATCGGTTTGCCATTGCGGTAGCACAGTAGCGGCGCTTGCCCCTGTGTTCCGCCCCGCTGTTCGTGGTGCAGGCGCAGGTGGCGCATGAGGGTTGGCGAGATCGGCTGCCATCGGTCCGTCCCGCCTTTCTCCCTGAGCCGGGCCAGACATTGGCTTGGGTCGAGGTCGGCCGGGCGGAGGGAAAGTGCACCGCCCCGCCGGCAGGCGGTTTCGACGTGCAGACGGATGATCAGGCCATCGAGGTCGCGGTCGTTCCCCGTGGTAGATGCTGCGGTGCTGATAGCGGCGAGTTGGGTGCCGAGCAGCGCCCTGCGTGCACTGGCTTGCCGGCGCGGTTTCGGTACACGGATGGCGAAATTTCGTCCCTCGGGTAGATAGCCGTCGGCGATCGCGTGCCGGTAAATGCAGCGCATCGCGGCGATGGTGTGTTCTGCGGCAAGATGGCCACCTCGCGCATTGGCGCGGACAACCACGTCCGCCTTGGCTTGCTGGGCGAATTGCCCGATCTCCGTGGCCGTCGGTTCGTCGAGTCGCCGGGTGCCCCACTGCTCGCAGATCCGATCCCAGTAGCTGCCGTACACCCGCCGGGTACCGGCCGACACCGCTGCCGCGACCTGCGGGACGTATTCGCCGAAGGTCGGCATGCTTCTGTCGTCGTTCAGAAGTTGTTCGGGAACCACACCGAGCCGGTCGAGCAGCAGGCGCGCAGCGTCCAGTTCGCCAGTCGTAGCGAGCGGCATGAAGCTCACTGCATGTCGCTCCTGGTCAGATCAGCGTGATAGCTGGCGGCCATCCTGTTCATCGCTCGAGGAAGGTATGCCACGAGCACAGCCTCGGCAGGATGCACAGCGACCAGCAGCCGGTCCCCGGTGCCCAGCCGACATGCGTGCCGGATCTCCGCCGGCAGCCGAAGTCGTCCCTGCCTGTCGATGACATACCTGCCGCCGAGCCGGACCGCGATGATGCCGGCTGCGGGATTCGCGAGGACCGTGACGGGAGTACCCGGTCCCCAGCCCAACAGCCTCAGGGGAGCACGGTCGCCGAGCCGAGCTCGTTCGTCGATCGGGGTAACGGTCCAGTATCGGCCGACTTCGACCTCAGCGTCGAGCACGGCTACTTGCGGTGCTGCATTCCGGCGGTGTACCGCCAAGAACCAACCGAGCTGGAGCTCGGGGCCACCAGTAATGCCCGTACTGTGCAACAGACTCCCCAAAATAGGCGGGGATGCAGCCGACCAATTCGCAGAGCACCCCGACGACGGGGCATCTGGGCCACAGTGATCGACAAGAGCATGGGATTCAGCGCCACTGGCCATACCGCCCGGCTCGAAGCCGCGAATCTCCGCGGCGCTTCTCGCCTCATCGAAGTGTGGCCACGGCACCGAGAGTGACCTCATCGAAGCGCCGCTCAGCCGACGCCCAGGTTCCTCAAGGATGGTCTGCTTGCTCAACCAGTGGGGATCGTGGAACGTCGACATGGTCCTCCTCCCCCGGGGCTTGGTGGCCCAGCCGGGCTGCCATCGGGATTGGCTAGCCGGCCACCTGCAACCATGACAATGAGAGCGCTTCACCGGAAGACGACGAAGGTTGACGTAGGTCGACAGGCCAGGTCTACCCACTCTCACGACGGCGTCCGTCCCGTG
This sequence comes from Couchioplanes azureus, assembly GCF_014648355.1. Lineage (GTDB taxonomy): Bacteria > Actinomycetota > Actinomycetes > Mycobacteriales > Micromonosporaceae > Actinoplanes > Actinoplanes azureus. Next base: position 13,981 of record NZ_BMQY01000007.1, on the reverse strand, counting down.
GTGCGACACCTCGAACGGCATGGCGCCTTCACCCGGACCGGCGCCAACGGGCTGCGGCAAGTCGACACCGCGGGCCTGGCCACCACCGTGTTCGACCACCGCATGAGCCAGGAGAAAGATCCGCAGCTCCATTACCACGTCGTCGTGTCCGCGAAGGTCCGCACGCTGGCACGCGACGGTGAACCCACCTGGCTCGCCCCGGACGGTAAGGCGCTATACCAGGCGAACATCGGCGCCAGGGTCGCCTACGAACGCGCCCTCGAAGGCGAACTCACCCGCCGCCGCGGCGTGCAGTTCACCGCGCGTCCGGGCTCCACCATCCGCGAGATCGTGGGCACCAGTCGCTGAGCGGCGAACTTGAGAAAAAGCTGGTGAGGCAGATCTAACGCGCCGGCCCACGCTGGTAGAGCTGGTACTGGTGATGCCCCGTTGGCAGAGCAGGTACCGCTGATGCGGACTTCCAGCCACCGGTCGTCCGCTCGGATACCGGATTCCACCCGTTTGCAGGTGCGCCGGTTGCCATCTGGTTGCCCGGCCACCCCGTTCGCCGGATCAGCTGCTATGCGGCATATCCGTACTTTTTTCTTCATGTCGTTTGGTGGGGAGTGGACTGCGTCCAGCGGGTCCCGTGCGGTTGCGGAGTCGCTCGTTTCGGGTCGCGGGATGTGGCCGCGGCGGACGGTGGCCCTGGCGTTCGTGGCGATTGCCGCGGTGCTGGTCAGCTTCGCGCCGATGGTGCCGGCGTGGGCGGCCGCCCTGACCCTGACGAACCCGGGCGCGCAGTCCAGCCCGACCGGGCTCCCTGCCTCGCTGTCGCTGACGGCGGCCGGCGGGACGGCGCCGTTCTCCTGGTCGGCCACAGGACTCCCGACCGGTATGAGCATCAACTCCGGTACGGGTGCCGTCTCGGGTACGCCGTCGGCCGCCGGGAACTCCTCCGTCGTTGTGACGGTCCGCGACGCGGCGGCCATGAGCGCGACTGCTTCCTTCGCCTGGGCCACCGGTGTGGTGGTGACCAGCCCGGGTGGCCAGGTAGGCCCGACCGGGGTGCCGTACTCGAAGACGCTGGCCGCCCGCGGCGGTACGGCCCCGTACGTGTGGTCGGCGACCGGGCTGCCCGCCGGGTTGTCGATCGATGCGGCGACGGGTGAGATCTCGGGTACGCCGACGACTAAGAGCAGCCAGACGACCAAGGTGACCGCGATCGACCGGGCCGGTGTCGCGGGCAGCGCCTCGTTCAACTTCGCGACCGGCGTGATCGTCACCTTCCCCGGCACCCGGGGCAGCGGCACCGGCAGCCCGATCGCGCCGCTGCCGATCCAGGCCGCCGGCGGCACCGGCGCCTACACGTGGACCGCGTCCGACCTGCCGCCGGGGCTGTCCGTCGACGCCGCGACCGGTGTGGTCACCGGCACCCCGACGACAGATGGCGCATTCGCGGCGAAGATCACCGCCACCGACTCGACCGGCATGTCCGGCGCCACCGGCTTCACCTGGAACGTCGCCCCCGCCGCCGTGGTGAGCGACCCCGGCGCGGTGCACGCCACCACCGGCATCCCGTTCTCGCAGCAGATGACCGCGGCCGGCGGCAAGGCGCCCTACACGTGGTCGGCCACCGGCCTGCCCGCCGGGCTGTCCATCAAGTCCGGCACCGGCCTCGTCTCCGGCACCTCCACCGTGGCCGCCGCCGGGCCGGTGACGGTCACCGTCACCGACGCCCTCAAGATCGCCGGTACGGTGACCTTCCCGCTCACCGTTGCCGCGCCGGTCAGGATCACCGAGCCGGGCAACCGCAAGGACGCGATCGGTAACCCAGTGTCGGTGCCCTTCACCGCGACCGACGGCACCGCCCCGTACACGTGGGCGGCGACCGGTCTTCCCGCCGGACTGACGCTCGACGCCGCCACCGGTGTCGTCACCGGCACCCCCACCACGCTGGCCACCCACACGGTGACGATCAGCGTCACCGACACCGGCCTGCGCGCCCACTCGCTCACCCTCACCTGGACCATCGTGCCGCCGATCGTGGTGGCCAATCCGGGCGGCCAGGTCGGCCCGACCGGCGTCGAGTACTCCAAGACGATGACCGCCAGCGGCGGCACCCTGCCGTACCGGTGGACCGCCACCGGGCTGCCCGCCGGCCTGTCGATCGACTCCGCCACCGGTGTCATCACCGGCACCCCGACCACCGCCGGAAGCCAGACCACGAAGGTCACCGTCACCGACGTCGACGGCGTCACCGGCAGCCTGTCCTTCAACTTCGCGACCGGCGTCATCGTGACCTACCCCAGCAGCCGTGGCAGCGCCACCGGCACGCCGATCACCCCACTGGCGATCAAGGCCGCCGGTGGCACCGGCACCTACACCTGGACCGCCACCGGCCTTCCGCCCGGCCTGAGCATCGACACCGCGACCGGTGTCATCACCGGCACCCCGAGCACCAACGGCGCCTACACGACCAAGGTCACCGCCACCGACACGGCTCGCGTCTCCGGCGCCACCAGCTTCACCTGGACCATCGCGCCCGCCGCGGTCATCGCCGACCCCGGCCAGGTCCACGCCACCACCGGTGTCGCGGTCTCCCACACCATGACCGCCACCGGCGGCAAGCTGCCCTACTCGTGGTCGGCCAGCGGCCTGCCCGCCGGGCTGTCCATCAACGCCAGCAGCGGCCTGATCTCCGGCACCCCGTCGACCGCGACCACGGGCACGGTCAAGGTCACCGTCACCGACGCCCTCAAGATCGCCGGTACGGTGACGTTCCCGCTCACCGTCGCGGTCCCCGTCAAGGTCACCAACCCGGGCACCCAAACCGACCCCGCCCGCAGCCCCGCGTCGGTCACGGTCACCGCTACCGGCGGTGTCGCGCCCTACACCTGGACCGCCGCCGGGCTGCCCGCCGGGCTGAGCATCAACCCGGCCACCGGCACCATCACCGGCACCCCCACCACCGTCGCCACCGGCCCGGTCACCGTCACCGCCACCGACAGCGGCAAGCGCACCAACGCCGCCACCTTCACCTGGACCATCGGCCAGGCGCTGACCATCACCACCCCCGACACCGTCGACGCCACCGCCGGAGTCGACATCAACGTCACCGCGACCGCGTCCGGCGGCACCGCCCCCTACACCTGGACCGCCACCAGCCTGCCCGCCGGCCTCACCATCCAACAGAGCACCGGCGCCATCACCGGCACCCCGGCGACCGCCGGCGATGCCACCGCCACTCTCACCCTGACCGACGCCGAGGGCCACACCACCGCGAAATCCGTCGCGTGGCACGTCGCGGCCGCCCTGGCCGTCATCGACCCGGGACCGCAGACCGGCACGACCGGCGCCGAGGTGACGCTGACCGTCGCCGCCGGCGGCGGCACCGCCCCCTACACCTGGACCGCTAGCGGCCTGCCCGCCGGACTCACCATGAACCCCACCACCGGGGTCATCTCCGGCGTGCCGACCTCCGCGACGGCCACCACCGTCACCATCACCGCGACCGACGCGGGCGGCCGTACCAGCAAGGTCTTCATCTCCTGGAACGTCGCCGAGCCACTGACCGTGACCGACCCCGGCGCGCAAGAGGTCACGGCAGGGGCCGCGGTATCGCTGAACCTGTCGGCCCGCGGCGGCCACGCACCGCTCACCTGGACCGCCACCGGCCTGCCCACCGGTCTGAGCATCGACGCCGCCACCGGGGCCATCACCGGCATTGCGACCACCGCGGGAACGGCCTCCACGACGGTAACCGTCTCGGACACGGCGGGGAACACCGCCGAGGTGTCCATGGCATGGACGGTCCTCACGGGCTCGACGGAGGTCGCCATCGACGATCCCGGGACCCGGTACAGCGTGACCAGCAGCAATGTCTACCAGCCCCTCGTCGCCCACGGAGGCACCGCACCCTACACGTGGACCGCCAGCGGCCTTCCCGACGGCCTGACCATCAACGCCACCAGCGGCGAGATCACCGGAACGGCCTCCGGCAGCGCGCTCGTCACCTACGTCAGGGTCTCCGTGAAAGACGCCACTGGCGAGAGCGACGTCATCGGATTCACCTGGCGAATCGAAACCGGGCTCTTTATCGGCGCCGACGACGACCAGACCACTGTGCAGGGCGCATCAGTGGCCTTTCAACCCCCGATCATCGGCGGCACCGGCGACTACACTTGGTCCGCCTCGGGTCTGCCGCCCGGCCTGACGATCAACCCGACCACCGGCGAAATCACTGGCCGCCCGACCACCGTCGGCGACGCCTGGGTACATCTGTCCGTTACCGATTCTGCCGGCGAGTTCAACGACAACAACCTCTACTGGACTGTCACATCCCCCAGCGGCGAAGAGCCCCTTCAGGTCTATCCCGTCGACTGGGAATGGTCGGCCGACATGGGCGTCGCCGTGGCGTGGCCATTCGAAGTCCCGAATGGAACAGGCCCTTATGTCTGGACCGCGACCGGTCTGCCCGACGGGCTCAGTATCAACGCCAGCACCGGTGAGATCACCGGGACGCCCACCGCGGGAGGCAGCAACACCACGACGGTGATTGCAACCGACGCCGAGGGACGCAGGGGAAGCTTCACAATGGGCTCGTCGGTCCGAAAGCTCGACCTGCCCTCGGCCCCTCTCATCACATCGCCCACTCACCCAGACTCGGATATCCCTTATGCGGGGACCACCTTCACGGCGACGTGGTCGTCGGAATGGATGGTCGACGGCTACAGCGTCGTCGTGGACCAGTCACCCACCACGGAGCCCGACACCACCGTCGACACAGATGGAACCAGTTACACCACGAGTAAGCCCGACGGCACGTGGTACCTGCACGTGCGCGCGCACTCCGTCGCGGGCTGGGGGGAGACCAGCCACTTCTCCTTCACCGTGGACTCGGCCCTCGCTCCCCCGACACCCGTCGTTGACGTCACCGCCACCGCGGTCGGGGCCCAGACCGCCGAGCTGAGCTGGTCCGCGGTACCGCGCGCGGAGAGCTACGGCGTCTACCGCGACGGTGATTTGATCGCCACGACCGCCGGCTCCATCAGCTTCACAGACCGGCTCCTCGACGACGCCACCACGTACCGGTACGAGGTCACGGCCATCAATGCCGCCGGTGTGGCATCCGCGCCCAGCGCCACGGTGACGGTTACGACGGTCGCCGCTCCGGTGACCACCGTCAACTACGCCCGCTGCGGCGGGGTCGGAGCCGGTTGCGCCTACACCGCCTCTGTTCCGGCGGACGACGCCCACCCCGACACCAACACCGCCGCCCTGACCGACGGCGTGCTCGGACAGGTCTCGTACGGCCCTGCCTGGCAGGGCCGCAACGGCGCCGGCCGGTACTCGTTCACGGCCGACCTCGGCGCCGTGAAGCCCGTCAACGAGATCAGCACCGGGTGGTTGCAGGCCAAGGCCGACTATGCCCAGCTGCCCGCCACGGTGACCTACGCGGTTTCCACCGACGGCCAGGCCTACGCAACGGTGGCCATCGTCGCACGCCCCGCCACCTCCGACAGCAACCAGCGCAAGGTCTACCGCGCCATCGCCCTGGACACCAACGCCCGTTACGTCAGGGTCGACGTCGACGGTGGAAGCGCCTGGACCTTGGTCGACGAGCTCGAGGTCCGGGGCAATGCCCCTGAGGGACGGCTGAGTCTCGCGGATCCCGGTTCCCCGGCGAGCGCTGTCGGCATCGACGTGTCGCGCACGATCGCCGCCGCCGGCGGCACGACGCCGTACCAGTGGGCCGCGCAGGACCTGCCGCTCGGCCTGACCATCAACGCCCAGACCGGCACCATCAGCGGTAAGCCCACCGTCGCCGGGGCGTTCGTGTCGACGGTGACGGTCACCGACGCCACCGGTGCCCAGGTCCGTACCGTGCCCTTCGTCTGGGAGACCGTCCAGCCGTTGGTCGTGTACGGCGGAGTCATCCTCGACAGCGCGCTCGGGAAGCCGCTGTCAAAGAAGATGACGGACGTCATCCGCCCCGAGAACGGTGGCGGGGTGCGCACATGGTCGGCTACCGGGCTACCGAAGGGCCTGCACATCGATGCCGCCACGGGTGTCGTCTTGGGGACGCCGGTCGCTGTGGGCGACTTCCCGGTACGCATCACCGTCACCGATACGGCAGGCAGTAAGGCCACCGGCGCATTCGACTGGCGTATCGCCAAGACGATCCTGTTCACCGTTCCCAACCAGGTCAGTCTCGTCGGCAAGCCGGTCTCGCTGCAGCTGACCGCGACGGGCATCGACGGCGCGATGGGATGGATGTCCTGGGACGAGTACTTCTCGAACCCCCTGCCCGAGGGCCTGTCCCTCAACCCGGACACCGGTCTGATCAGTGGCACTCCGACGGTCAAGGGACGTACCGACAACATCGTCCTCGAGGTCTACGACGTCACCGACCGTTGGGGGCGCGCGGCTCGCGCCCCGGCGTTCTCCTGGACGGTCACCGATCCGGTAGAGGTCACGGTGACCGAGGACCGATACGTCCGGAACCTGGAAGGCGAACGGGTCAGCGTCCAGCCCACCGCCAAGGCGGGCACCGCGCCCTACACCTGGTCGGCGACGGGTCTGCCGGAAGGCCTCGCCATCGACTCCAGGACCGGCATGATCTCCGGAACGCTGGCCAAGGTGGAGTCGGAAGGCTACCGGTACGGACCCTCGGCGGAGGTCACCGTCACCGCCACCGACGCCGCGGGTCTCAAGGGAGACCAGACCTTCAGCTGGGCCATCGACTCGATCGTCGCTCCCTACGTCAGTGACTACGCGATGGATTCCGTCCTCGTGTACGTCAATGGGAAATACGGCGACGGCTACAGTCTGCGCATCACCGATCTGACCGCCGATCAGGTCCTCGGGTCCTGCCCGATGACCTGGTCGGACACCTTCACCAATGGCTGCGAGAAGTATCTGTCGTACAAAGCCACCGGATCGCACCAGCTCAAAGCGGAGCTCTATCGGGAAGACGGCGGCGTCATCGAGGACGCCGCAGTGTGGACTATGCCCTTTATGTCGGAGTCTCTGGGCCACAGCCTCTATGTCACCGGGACGGAGATCAGGTATCCGTCCACCGACGCGGTCGAGGAGGTCACCCTTTCCGCTTACGTCAACGAGTTCCTCAACCCCGAGCCCTACTTCCTCGACATCGTCGACACCACCACCGGCGAGACTCTGATCTCCTGTGGCAGCGGCTCCAAGTGCGCGGTCACGGTTCCCAACGCCCGGAGCGGCCACCTCATCGACGCGGTACTGCATGATCGCGTCAACGCTCCGATCAGTGTGAAAGCCTTCTGGGGCGGGCGTGGGGCGGATTTTTCCGCCATGACGCTGAACTTGCGGTATGACCAGTACCAGCGAACCTTCTACGCCGAGACCAACCGGCGCAAAGGCTGGCCCTGGGACGGGATCGTTCTCTACGACCTGACCGAGGACACCACCCAGCTGCCGGGACTCGGCGCCAAGGTGTGCAACCACGCCTACTGCAGCTGGTGGGGAAGGTTCGATCCAGGTCACACGTACGCCGCCGCGTACCTGCCCCTATGGTCCAATGCGGTGTCCCTGCCTCTCCCACCGCCTCCGCCGCCGGCGCCGCTGACACAGCGAGAAGTGCAGGGTGGGCAGAATCCGTCGCAGAACGTCACGCAGGCGTGCAGCTGCGACCCGGTGAACACGTTGACCGGTGAGTTCTTCGACACCATCACCGACGTCGCGCTGCCCGGTAGCGGTCCGGCGCTCGACGTGAGCCGCACCTACTCCAGTGCGGCGAGCGAGACCGGCGGTCCCCTCGGTCCCGGCTGGTCGCTCAATCACGGTGCCGCTCTGGAGTTCTCCGACAACGCCGGCGCGGGACAAACGGTGACCGTCAAGCAGGAGAACGGCTCCGCTGTCACCTTCACCGCCACCCAGGACGGGCAGTATCAGGCCGGGCCGAGGGACTTCGCCACGCTCGTGCGTGACACCGATGGCAGCTGGACGTTCACCCGCCGGGCGCAGGAGGTCATGACCTTCAACGCCGCCGGTCGGCTGACCACCAAGCGCGACGTCCACGGCAACGCCCTCACTTATGGCTACGACAGCGACAACCGGCTCACCACGGTGAGCGGCTCCGGAGGGCGCAAACTCGCCTTCACCTGGACCGGTAGCCACATCACGGCGCTGCGGGACTCGGCAGGGCGCAGCGTGCGCTACGGCTACGACACCGCCGGCCGGCTGACCGGCGTGGTCGCGGTCGACGGCACGGTGACCCGCTACGGCTACGACAGCGGCAACCGCATGCTGTCCGTCGTCAAGCCCGGCGGCGGTTACCTGGTCAACACCTACGACAATGCGGGCCGCGTTGTCAGCCAGAAGGACCAGCTCGACCAGGTGACCAAGATGGCTTACAGCCACGCCTCGGTAGGTACCGCCGGCTCTCGCAGCACCACCATCACCGACCCGGACGGCACCGTCACGATCAACGAGTACACCGACGGCTACCTCACCCGCAGGACCGCCGCGGCCGGCACCGCGATGGAGCAGTCCTGGTCCTACGAGGTCGACAAGGCGGGCAACACGACCTCGGTCACCGGCCCTCTCGGCAAGGTCGTCACGTCGGTCTTCGACGCGCAGGGCAACAAGGTCAGCCAGACCGACGCCTTGAACCGCACCACGAAGTGGACCTACAACGCGCTCAACCAGGTCACGTCCGTCACCGATCCGCTGGAGCGGACCGTCGTCAACACCTACAACGCCGTCGGTGACCTGCTGTCCATCAAGAGTGCCGGCGAGCACACGCGGCACTTCACCTACAACCCCGATGGCACCCTGGCCACCGAGGAATCCCCGGGCGGTGCGCTGACCAAGTACGGCTACAACGAGGCCGGACTGCGCACCTGGACCCGAGCACCCGACGAAACCCTCACCAAGGTCACCTACAACAGCGCCGGACAGCCGATCGCCACCACCGACGCCACCGAACGCACCACCACCAGCACCTTCGACGAGGTCGGCCGGGTCCTGACGGTCACCGCACCCGGAGACCGGACCACCCACTACACCTACGACGCCGACGGCAACCAGATCAGCGTCACCGGCCCCGACCACAGGACGACCACCACCACCTACGACGCCCTCGGTCGCGTCACCTCGGTGACCGCGCCCGGCGAGGGGACCACGACGACCAAGTACACCGCTGGTGGACAGATCGACGAGGTCTCCGGTCCGGCCGGCAAGACCAGCTTCAAGTACAACGCGCTGGGTCTGCGGACCAGCGCCACCGACCCCAATCTGAAGACCACCAAGTACACCTATGACGCCGCCGGGCGGCTGCTCAGCACGGAGCTGCCCTCGGGCGCCACGACCAAGACCGCCTACGACGCCGCCGGTCAGGTCACCAGCACGACCGACGCCAACGAGAAAACCACCACCTACACCTACGACGCGGCGGGGCAACTCACCGCCACCAAGGACCCGCTGGGCCGGGTTACCAAGCAGAGCTACACCGCCGACGGGCAACTCGACACTGTCACCGGCGCCGACACCACATCGACCATCAAGCACAAGTACGACGATGACGGCCAGCTGGTGACGGTGAGCGACCCCGACGGACACGACACGACCTACGCCTACAACGACGCCGGGCTGCGCATCACGCGTACCCAGCCGGGCGGCCTGATCACCCGCTACACCTACGACGACGCCGGCCGGCCGGCCACCATCACCCAGCCGGACGACAACACCATCACCTTCACCTACAACGAGGCGGGCGACATCCGCCGCATCGAGCACAGCGCCGACAGCACCACCGACGTCGTCTACGGCTATGACGACGCCGGTCAGCGCACCTCGATGACCGACGACACCGGCACCACCACCTACACCTACGACAACGCCGGACGCCTGGCCCGCAGCGCCCGCAGCGTCGGCGACAGCGTCGGCTACCGCTACGACACCGCGGGACGCCTCACCGACCTGACCTACCCCAGCGGCGACAAGGTCACCTACGGCTACGACGCCAAGGGCCAGATGACGTCCGCCACCGACTGGACGGGCCGCACCACGGCCTTCGACTACAACGTCGACGGCAACATGATGGCCCAGCGCACCCCGAACGGGGTGACGAGCAGCTACACCTACGACCGCGTCGGCCGGCCGCTGTCCATCACCCACGCCAAGGGCACCTCCACCCTCGACACGTACAGCTACACCTACGACGACGCCGGCCAGATGGCCACCGACGCCGCAGGTTCCTACGGCTTCAACGCCCTCGGCCAGCTCACCACGGTCACCGGGGCGGACAGCGCCGGCAGCTACGCCACCAGCCCGGCCGGCAACCTGACCGGCCTGGCCGACGGCACCGCCCTGCACTACACCGGCCAGCAACTCACCAGCGCCACCCGGCTGGGCACTACCACCGCCACCTACTCCTACGACGACAACGGCGCCCGTACCGTCACCACCGCCGGCGGCAAGACGACGCAGTACCGCCACAACGACTCCGGTGCCCTCACCGGTGTCACCGCCGCCGACGGCACCCGCACCGACTACACCATCGACGGAGGCGGCCTGCGCCGCACCCGCACCCACGACGGCGTCACCACCGCCTTCACTTGGGCGAACCTCGGCGGCATGCCCGTCATCCTCGACGACGGTATCCATCGCTACCTGTACGGCCCCGACCTCACCCCCTACGCCCAGATCGACGACGACGGCACCACCGAATACCTGCACACCGACAACGTCGGCTCCGTCCGGCTCATCACCAGCAACACCGGCGCCGCCACCGGCCAGAACACCTACGACCCCTACGGCAAACGCCTCACCCACGGCGGCGCCAGCGACAGCGCCATGGGCTACACCGGCGCCTGGACCGACCCCGACACCGGACTCGTCCACCTACGCGCCCGCGACTACGACCCGGCCACCGGCCAGTTCCTGTCCATCGACCCCATCGTCGACCAGACGCTTCTGCCCTACGCCTACGCCGAGAACAACCCCCTGCAGAACACCGACCCGACCGGCCTCTTGTCCATCAGCGGCGTGCTCAGCAGCGCATGGAACATGGTCAAGCCAGGCGTCGAAACCGTCGCCCGGGCCTACAACGAATTCAACGTCGGCGTAGCCGACTCCCTAACCTTCGGCCTGAGCACCAAGCTCATCGAAATGGTCCGCCCCGGATCGACCTGCAAACTCAAGAACAGCGCCTGGTTCAAGGGCGGACGTTTCGCCGGCGACGTCGCCTCCCTGGCGGTACCCGGCATGGACGTCGTCAAGGGAGCACAACTCGCCTACAAGGGCTACAAACTGGCCAGAGGCGTCTCCGGTACCGCCCGCGGCACCAAGGCCGTCAGTGGTGCCGGCCGAAGCCTCGACAGCTGCCCGGTGCCGTTCCGCAGCTTCGCAGGCAACACCGGCGTTCTCATGGCCGACGGCACCCGCAAACCGATCGCGGACGTCCGTGTCGGCGACACAGTGCTGGCCACCGAACCCGAGACCAACGAAACATCCGCTAAGACCGTCACCGCCCTCTGGATCCACGAGGACACCGTCCTCGACCTGATCATCGACGGCGAAGCTGTGACCACCACCGAGGATCACCCGTTCTGGAACATTACCGACCAGCAGTGGCAAGACGCCGCCGAACTCGACGCCGGGGACCTGGTACGCACCGCCGACGGCCGCACCGTCCCCACTGACGGACTGCGCCCCGACTCACAACACACCACAACGGCCTACAACATGACCGTCGACGGCATCCACACGTACTATGTACTCGCTGGCAACATGCCGGTCCTCGTACACAACTGCGGTGGGGCTACGTTCGTGGCAGACGCAAGCGGGACCGTAGTACCCAGAAGTGCTTCGCGGCTAGAGTCGGGATTGCAGGGGGCAGTCGACGCGGGAGAGGCGGGATTCAGCACCTTCTCTACCCGTTCGGCAGGTACGGGCTTCCAACTGCCGGACGGCAGCAGGATCCGTATCATGCAGCCTTCAGCCAACGGAAATGCCGGGCTTCGAGCCTCGTTTACTAATGGCGCCGACGCGCCGGTAAGTCCATTCACGGGTAGGCCAATACAGCCGCCGAAGGGTGCAAATTCGAAGCTATATGTCCGGTCTCGGACGCACATTGATTTGGAGCCATAGCGTGGCATGGTTAGAGGACGTCAGGGCGTTTCTCCCGCTCACGATCGCAGCCGTCGAGGCGGATCTTGATGGCGTCTGCCTCGGCGGGAGCTACTGGCGCCTACGCGTGAACACCAACTGGCATGCTTCTGCAACGAGCCTTACTGCAACCTCTCCGTCGATTTCACAGGATGTCGCAGAGGCTCGCGCCAGCGGATCGAGCACCGGCGCTGAGCCGACGAGGACGGTTCTTGATGATTTCATTGGAGATAAAATCGTTCAAGTAAGCACGCTGCCTCGAGACGTTGGGCTTGATCTGCGTTTGAGTACCCACGGCGGCCGCATCTTTGAAATAATTAGTGACTATCCCTACGGAGAGTGGCTATTTTCGGTATGGCGTCGTGGAGACGAGCGTCAAGTTCCTGTTTTTGATCTCGAAGGGCCTGTGGCACCTGATCTCATCTAGAGCCGACTTGTTTATTCACCAGCCAAGCATCCTCGATGCCACAAAAGGCATCGATACCAAAGGCCAATTCATCGCGCGCCCCAAGTCCCGATGGGCTTGCTTGAAGCCGTCTGAGTGGTGACATCCCCGTCTCGTCAGCCTTGCCTGCGTCCTGATCTGCTAGCGCCGACTAATTAGCTGGACCAGCTACCGAGCGTGTTAGGAACAGTTAAGCGACTACTGCTGAGCCGGTCGACGGGCGCGGCGGTCTGCGCGACGATGCGGGGCCGTTGGTCTGCCAATTTCTACGCGATCGGCGGCCTGAACGCTTCCGCGTGGCTATCCGGCGAGTCCGATCTTGACTGCTAGGTCGGTGGCTCGTCGACGGAGGACAGCGGGGCCGGCGAGGATGTCGGAGACCATGTGGCGGGCGAAGGCGTTGTAGCGGATGGTTTCCGGAGCGGCGTCGTAGGCGCGGGAGAGCAGACCGAGAGCCTCAGTGTGCTCTCGGTTGAGGTGATGTCCGCGAGCCACCTCAATCAGGTGCCGCGCGCGTCGGGGCCGCGACGGGATGGCGTCGGCCTGAGCGGTCGTCGCCATTCGGACGGCGTTGTCGCCCTTGTGAAGCTCGACCTCCAGGGTCACCGCGTGCGCGATCATCACAGGCTTGGAGAAGCTCGTGGCGCGCTGGTAGTAGCCGTCATGGAAGCGGCGCACGACCCGGTCGGCCTCATCCCAGGACCGCCATGCGACCCCTGCTCGACCGGTGCGGGCAGCGGTGAACGCCGCGGCGGCGTGCAGCGCCCCGTACATTGCGAGCAGGTCCTCACTGGCGTCGGCCAAGTGAGGATCCAGGGCGGCCAGGACGTCCTGGTTGACGCTCTGGGCGGTGTCCCAGTCACCGGCGTCGCGATGCGCTTCGATCGCGAACCAACTTGCCTGGGCCAGCGCGAGCGGATCGCCAGATTCCTGAGCGACCAACAGCGCCCGGTCGACCACGCGCCAGAGCAGGTCAGCGGCGGGTTGATAGGCCAGGAACATCTGGGCCAAGCCGAGGACGTCGGCCAGCTGAGCCTGAGCGCGACGCCGGTCGTCGCCGGAGTAGGTGCGGGCGGCGAGCTGGGTGTCGCGGATCAGGTCAGGCAGCAGGCTACCGATCACGGTGCGGTGATCCGGTGAGGCGTGCCGGGCCCGCCATGCCATGGTCAGCCGGGCCTCAATGTGTTCGAGCGGCGGGGGTGGTTCATGGCCAAGGGCCGGCCACTGGTTGAGCGCGTGCCGGATCGCCGGCAGTGCGGGGTGCGCTGTGCCGGGAGAGAGGACAACCTGCTCGTCGACCGTGATGAGCGCCTGCACCGGGACTCGCAATGCCGTGGCGATTTGCCCGAGCGTGGACGCTCCTATGACCGGTCAAGAGGTTGACGGTGTGGTTTCGAGGCGTCGGTA
>NZ_BMQY01000006.1:117697-448904 GCF_014648355.1 Couchioplanes azureus | reverse complement strand
GTTTTGGACGCAGATGACTTTCTGGGAAGGCCGGCCCCGGCACGGGACCGGCCTTTCGCCATTTCAGGGTGGTGCGGACAGGCCGGGCGGATTTGTTGTCTCCGCTGGCCTTGGAGCCGCGGCCTCCTGGGGTTTGCCCGGTGGGTGGGCAATGGCGCCGGGGAGATACCAGAGCGATGGCGCCGAAGGGTCGTCGGGCGTGGTGCCGAAGGGTGCGGGGCGATGGGCGCCGAAGGGTTCGTAGGGCGACGGCGCCAAGGGTCGTAGGGCGTGGCGCCGGAGCGTTGTGGGGCGATGGCGCCGGGGGGTCGCAGGGCGTAGGTTGACCTTCCTCAGGGACGCGTCGTGTAGGGGACCGAGGGGTCGGGTAATAGGTGGCCATGATTGTCCGGGTGGTGCGGACGGCCGTGCTGGTGGCTGCGCTTGCGGTGGGCGGCTGCTCGATGGCCGACGACGGCGGGCGGGACTACAACCCGGCCCATCAGCCCGACTACGTACTTCCGGGGCTCGACGGCTCCTCGAATCCCACGCCGCTGCCGACCTGGCCCGGCTCCGGTTCCGGCCTGGGACTTCCCGGGTTGGGCCAGGCCGCGCCCAGCGAACCCGACCAGAGCGTGCGCGGCGGCGCCGGGTACGCCGCCAAGCCGCACACCTTCGCGCTCGCCAGCGGAGCCGATGTCGTGCGGGTGAGCGTTGCGGACCTCGGCGGCGAGCTGTTCGACGTGTCCACCCCGGGCGACTCGGCGGCGGCGCCGGACGTCGACGTCGACGGGACCTCCGTGGTGACCCGCCTGCGGAAGACCGGTAAGGCAGGCCCCTCCCTGGTCACCGTCTTGCTGGCGCGGGACGTCCGGTGGCATGTGCGGCTGGTCGGCGGCGCGAGCGACGAGGCTGTCGATCTCACCGGGGCGGCACGCGGCGGTGACGTCGAGCTCGGCGCCGGCACGAGTCGTGCCGAGGTGACCCTGCCCGCGGCCGCCGGCACCCAGAAGGTGGCCGTGAACGGGGGCGCGAGCCTGCTCGAGGTTCGGCTCGCCGGTTCCGCGCCGGTCCGGGTCGCGGTTCGCGACGGTGCCGGGGACGTGACCATCGACGGTCAGGCACAGTCGGGGATCGCCGAGGGCTTCCTGCACGTGGCGCCCGGCTGGGAGACGGCCAGGGACCGCTTCGACATCGACGTGGCCTCGGGGGTCTCGTCCCTCACCGTCACCCACGGCTGAACATCAGCCGTGCGGCCCCGCCCAAGGACGAATCCCTGGGCGGGGACCGGGTGGCCTTTGTGGAGGGTTCGGGGTCAGCAGAGGTGGAGCTGGCGCCAGTCGACGTACTTGAAGTTGGTGCTGGGCCGGCCCTCGTCGGGCTTGTTCTCTCCGTCGTGCAGGACGAGCAGTCCCTCCGGGTAACCCGGGAGCGGCGTGGGCGTGGCCGCGGCGCCGTCGGAGTGCTGGACGCCGTCGGTTCGGCTGCCGTCGGTCACCGCGAACGTGGTGACCGGCTTGTTGGTGCGGCGGTCGTAGACGAAGAAGCGGCTGTCGCCCTGGCTCGACACCAGCAGGTAGTCCTGGTAGATCGTGGCACCCTCGACGTCGGCGTGGATGCGGCCGCCCTCACCCGGGCCGGTCAGCGTGCAGTCGCCGTCGTAGGGTGCGCCGAACTCGGCGACGTACTCGACGATGTGCTTCTTCTTGGTCCTCAGGTCGATGCGCCACAGGCCGACGTCCTCCTGGGCGGCGTAGAGGACGCCCGCCTTCGGGTCGATGACCATGCCCTCGACCTGGGGATCCTCGCCGGGGTCGGCGCACGGTGTCCAACTGCTGCCGTCCTTGCGCGTGAAGGTGCGGGGCAGGTCGAGCGTCTCCCGGCGGGTGTAGGTCACCTCGCGGCCCCGGTCGATGATCTCGAAGAAGCCGAGGCGGGTCGTGTGGCGGCGGCTCACCGCGGCGAGGCTTCCGTACGTGGCCAGGCCGTAGCCGGTGGCCTGCAGCTCGACCTCGGCCTCGTCGGCGGAGAACAGCAGCGGCGCGTCCGCGACGGTGACGTCGGTGAGGCGCAGCGTGCCGGGGTCGATCCGGTAGAACCGCAGCCGATCGCGGCCGCGGTCGGTGACCACGACGAGGTTGCGGCCGGTGATGTCCACATTGTTGAACCGGCCGCCCTCGCCCGCCGGAATCGACTGGATCTCCCGTCCGGCGAGGTCGTAGACGCGCAGGCCGCCGTTCTTGGCCGTGCCGACGACGAGGCTGCGGGCGCGGTCCGACGGGTGCACCCAGATGGCCGGGTCGTCGGCGTCGGCGTCGCCGCCGGCCTCGTCGTCGAAGAGCGCGGGTGTCTCGGTGGAGGCGGTGACCCGGTGGTCGGTGCCGCCCGCGGGGGCAGGACTGCCGGCGACCACCTCGGAGCCGGCCGCGTGGGCGGGGGTTCCGGCGATCAGGAGGGCCCCGGCGATCGCGAGTGCGAGAGTTCGACGCATATCTAGAGACGCTTATCGATCGGTGTGGCCGGCAGGTGAACGGGTGATGGCGATCGTCTGACCAAGGTCAGAGAACCTGCTACGGTCGCGACATGGACCAGATCGAGCTGGTACGCGAGTTCAACCGCTACTACACCCGGCGCGTCGGGGTCCTGACCGACCAGTATCTCGGGCAGCACCGCCCCCTCGGGGAGGCCCGGCTGCTCTTCGAGATCGGCGCCGGAGCCGAGGTGCGCGACCTTCGTACCCGGCTGGGGCTGGACTCCGGCTATCTGAGCCGGCTGCTGCGCTCGCTGGAGGGCGAGGGACTCGTCCGGGTCGGCGCGCAGCCGGACGATCGCCGCGTGCGGGTCGCCGAGCTGACCGACGCCGGCGTCCAGGAACTGGCGGAACTGGACGCCCGCTCGCGAAGGGCGGTCGACGCGCTGCTGCGCCCGCTGACGCCGGCGCAGCGGGAGCGGCTGGTCGCCGCCCAAGGGCAGGTGTGGCGCCTGCTGCGGCTCGCCGCGGTGGACATCCGCCGGGTCGACGACGCGTCCGGAGTCGCGCGGAACTGCCTGCTGACGTACGCCGCGGAGCTCGAAGACCGGTTCCCGGAGGGATACGACGCCTCGACGCTGACACCGCCGGGGCAGCTGGCGCTCCTGGTGGCCTGGGAGGACGGTGAGGCGGTCGGCTGCGTGGCGTGGCGCCGGCTCGGTCCCAAGGCGGCCGAGGTGCGCCACCTCTGGGTCGGCCCGCGGGCGCGCGGCATCGGGCTGGGGCGCCGGCTGCTCCAGGAGATCGAGGCCGATGCGGCGGCCCACGGGTTCACCACGATCCGGCTCGCTACGCACCGGGCGCTGACCGAGGCCATCGAGCTGTACCGCAGCAGCGGATACCGCGAGATCGCACCCTATGACGGCTCGCCGTACAACCAGCTCGCCTTTGAGAAGGGCGCCGCCTGACGGGTTAGGGCGCCTTCTCGCACAACGCCTTGATCGGCAGGTCCGCGTCGGGGACGTGTCCGGGCGGCCACGGGGAGCCGTACAGTTCGGCCGACATCACCACGGTCATCCACGGCACCCAGGGGCTGCGGAGCATCATCGGCTGGGCGCCCTGGAAGTAGAGGTTCACCGACCAGTCGAGGGGGTTGGGCTGGATCAGGATCAGCGAGCGGAATTCGTACGCCTGCTCGCCGTCCCGGTCGCGCAGCACGAGTCGCTGGCTGGTGATCGTGGCGGCCTGCCGCCCCTCGTGCCGCCAGCCGGCCCGGGTCGTGGCCCCGTTGCCGTTGCTGGTGAAGAAGTAGCCGCCGCTGGCGAAGATGCCGCTCGAGTAATCCACGTCGGCGGAGTAATAGGCGAGTACGTCGACCGGAAAGGCGCCGTACTCGTTCTCCTCCGGACGGAGCGCGACGGTCGGCTTCACCGGAGCGGGGTGCCCGCCGCGGTGGACGAGGCGGGCGAGCAGAGACATCGAGCGCCATCCCGCGTCGGTCTGTTCCTTCGTGAAATCCCACGTCACCCTGGTCACGAGACCCACCGTGACACGGTCCGCCGAGCCGCCACCAGTGCTTTCGCCCGCCCGTGCGGCGAAATGCCCGGAGCGCGGAGGCCCCTCAGCCGAACGTCCGGTATGCACCCCCCACCCGATGCCACCCGGACGGAGGACAATCCAGCGAGCCGGCAGCCGCGCGGCCTACTGCCTGGTAGGGGCCGTCTGGGCGCAGCATTCGCCGAAGGTGGAGATCGATCCGCAGAGGCAGGAGTCGGCGTGCCGGACGAGGCGGAGCCGCGGGGGCGCATAGGCGACGAAGGCCATGCCCAGCGGATCCCTCTCGGTGAGCAGGCTCAGCCTGGCCGAGCGCATGGCCTCCGCCACCGACTCGCGGCGGAGCAGGAAGTTCTCGAGGAAACGCTGCCCGAAACGGGCTCCCAGGCTCTCGTCGGTGATGATCTCGGTGCCGATCACTCCGGACGCCTGCGCCCGCTGGATGAAGGCCTCGACGAAGTTCATGGCGTACTTCGGCTGGACCACGGCCGTGCGGCAGCCGTTCAGGAAGACCAGGGGCCGGCTGCGCTTCCAGAAGATCTTGCCGTTGGCCACCTGGGCGTAGTCGATGCCCAGGGAGGTGGGTGAGCCCACCTGCAGGGCGGGTACGCCGTTCGCCTCGGTGCCGTGGCAGTAGAAGTACACGAAGTGCGGCGACTGCCGGCGATCGCGCAGCGCGGACAGCAGTTGCTCGCGATCCTGGAAGTCGGCCACCGAGCCGGAAGCCCGGAGCTTGCTGAGCACCCAGGCGGTGTGCCGGCCGACGAACCGGTCCGCGACTCCCATGATGACGCGCAGATCGTCCGCCACCTCGATGTAGGTCGGCGCGCTGCCCCCGCCCACCGACTGCGGCAGCGTCACGCCGTGCCGGAAGCCCCAGAACCCGGCCGGGCACACCACGGTCTGCGGGTGGGTGGTCTCGCCCAGGAAGCACGGATGGCCGGCCAGGTCGGCCCCCGCGTCGATGGCGGCGAGTGCCTGCTCGCACAGCGTCCAGTCCTCGCATTCCACGCCCGTGTCGAGGTCGAAGTCGTACAGCAGCGCGGCCGGCACGGTGTACGACGCCTTGACCTTGTTGGCGAACTCGACGAGCCCGGGGCGCCGCATGAGTCTCTGCAGGGCGGGGATCGGGGAGTCGTCGTCGTCCTCCAGCCCTTCCGCGGTGCAGGCGACGCCGCCGATGACCGCTGTCCACATGAAGTAGCCGGCCAGGGCCAGTTCCTTGAGGTCGCTCGCGAACGTGGGAGTGCGTCTGGGCTTGAGGTACTTGAAGGTGATGCCCGCCTTCCAGCCCTCGGTGTCGCCCCAGGCCACCCACGAGAGGGTCCGGCGTACCCGGCCGAGGAAGTCCTCCGCCTCGCCCGCGGTGACCACGGTCGTCGCCTTGACGGCGGAGTCGCCGAAGAAGCGGAAGCTGTGCGTACCGTCGTCGTTGTTGTTGGCGAAGACCGACAGGCGCAGCGGCGGCAGGCGGGCCAGCGACGCCGGGTCGAGGACCGAGTCGGTCACGTAGTCCAGGGTCGTGCGCAGGGCGTCGCGCCGGCGGACCGGCGTGGGGGAGACGGTGACCTGGACGACCCGGGACTGCAGCAAGGTGTTGCGGCAGTAGATGTTGCACCGGAGCCGGTAGGTCCCCGGGCTGCCCGGCACGTCGACCGGGAAGAGCAGCCGGTCTGCGGAGCGGAAGTCGTGCGTGGGCTGGCGGTCGATGTCCACCCCGCCGTCGCCGCGCAGGATCAGGCGGCCGACGTCCGCTCCGGCCGTCAGCCCGAGCTCGCCCGGATAGTCGAAGAGGGCGACGGTGATCAGTTCGCCGGTCCGCGCGTCGTCGGGGAGCGTCAGCGGCGCGGGGAAGTCGTCGATGCTTCCCGGCACCGCGGACGGCGCGACCGCCAGCCAGAAGAGGTAGCGTCCGCCGGCCAGGGTCAGATCCGACGGCAGCGGGTCGTCCGGCGCCCAGTCCCGGGCGAAACCGGTGCTGACCACCTGGGCGCCCGGCTCCTGGTCGTCGGCCCGGGCCGCTCCCGCGGGCGGGACCTCCCCGGGCGGCGAGCCCTGCCGCGGGCGTTCGAACTCCAGCTCCGCCTTCCTCCAGTTCAAGCGGTAGACCTGCCGGGTCAGCTTCCCGACCAGCCTGGCCGCCAGATACGGGAGTGGGAGGAGCAGCAGGACCGGAAGGGGCAGGTTGCCGAGGTAGTCGAGCAGGTCGGTCAGCACGGACACGGTCAGCGTCCGCCCTGGACGCCGCCGCGCTCGGTCAGCATCGGATGGGTGGCGTCACTCTCCTGGTCGGTGCCGAGGGCGGGCCGGCGTCCGTCCAGGAAGTACGCCAGGGTCCAGCCGTTCTTGCGCTGGGTCAGGATGAAGACCACGAGCAGCAGGAAGTACGTGGCGAAGCCGGCGAAGAGCCCGATCCCGTACGCCGCGAACAGGGCGGTCTGTTCGGGGAAGAGTGCCAGGATCGCGCCGCCACCGACCGCGCCGACGAGGGACAGCAGGTCGAGCAGCTTGACCGAGCCGCGGTAGCGGTTGATGAAGTAGGTGTTCCAGCCGATGACGACGCCGAAGAAGAACGCGCCCCATTCGATGAAGGTCATGGACCATGGTGGGCGGCTCCGTACTCTTCGGACAATCCGTCATTCAGGCCGTACTCTTAGTGACTTTGGTCGAGGAAGGCGAGGGCCGTGGAGGCGAACAGCGGCGACAGGAACAGGTTGTAGTGCGTGAGGCCCGGCAGGATCGCCAGGGCATGCCCACCCTCGGGCCGGCCCTCGCCGGTCCAGCCGCCGTCGCGGGCGCCGCCGCCCAGCAGCTCGAAGATCTCCACGAAGTGGCTGGGCGGCACCAGGTCGGCGTCGGCGCCCATCACCAGGGTCGGCACCTGCAGGCCGCGCACCTCCTCGGTGAAGTCGAAGTCCTCCGCCATGGCCGCGCCGATCTTGTCCAGCAGCCGGGGAAAGTCCTCGGGCCGGGGAGCCACCCGCTGGTAGAGCTCGTACATCGGGGTGTCCTTCATGAACTCGGCGGCCGCGGCGCCGACCTGGCCCTGCTGCTCGAGGATCTCCGGGTACGTGGCGGTGCGGCGGATGCCGGCCGAGGCGGTGACCAGGCGGCCCACCTTCTCCGGGTGGCGGATCCCGAGCAGGAGCGCCACGCCGCCGCCGAGCGAGTAGCCGACCACGTCGGGCCGCTGCAACCCCAGGTGGTCGATGAGGGCGGCGATGTCGTCGGCCATCGACCGGATGTCGAGCGGGCGGTCGATGTCGGCGGTGCGGCCGTGGCCCTGCAGGTCGACCAGGATGACCCGGTGGTGCTCGGCGAAGGTCCCGACGAGCGGGCCGAACATCTCGCCCGAGCCCAGGCCGCCGTGCAGCAGGACCAGCGGGTGACCGGTCCCGTACGTCTCGTAGTAGAGGTTGATTCCGTTGACGTCCGCGTACTGGCCCGTGCCGGCGCTGTCGGCGGTCCACTGGGTGGCGGTCATGTCGGCTCCTCGTGTGCTCGGTGCGATCTGACGTAGGGGTAGACCGGGCTCGTGCCCCGAACTCATCGCCGGGTCGGCTATTTTTCTGACCGTGGATGATGTGGCGCGGCTCGAGGCGTACCGGCCGGAGCTGACGGCGTACTGCTATCGCATGCTCGGGTCCGCCTTCGAGGCCGAGGACGCCGTCCAGGATGCCCTGGTGCGGGCCTGGCGCGGCCTCGACGGCTTCGAGGGGCGTTCCGCGCTGCGGTCCTGGCTCTACCGGATCGCGACGAACGTCTGCCTGACCATGCTGGACAGCGCCCAGCGGCGGGTCCGGCCGATGGATCTGGGCCCGGCCGGGTCCGGGCGGGCGACCGGCGCGGGCGAGCCGCGACCCGACGAGATCTGGGTCGGCCCGGTGCCGGACGCCCGGGTGCTGCCCGAGCGCGCGGATCCGGCGGAGGTCGTCACCGTCCGCGAGTCGATCCGGCTGGCGTTCGTCGCCGCGCTGCAGCATCTGCCGCCGCGGCAGCGGGCCGTGCTGATCCTGCGTGAGGTCCTGGCGTGGTCGGCGCAGGAGGTGGCCGATCTGCTCGACACCTCGGTCGCCAGCGTCAACAGTGCGCTCCAGCGGGCCCGCGCCACGATGTCGGCCGCCGACACCGGCGGGGACGTCCAGCGGCCGCTGGACGACGAGCAGCGGGCGTTGCTCAGCCGATACGTGGCGGCCTTCGAGACGTACGACCTGCAGGCGCTCACCGCGCTGCTGCACGAGGACGCGACGCTGTCGATGCCGCCGCTGCCGCTGTGGCTGCGCGGCCACGACGACATCGCCGCCTGGATGTCCGGCACGGGCAACGGCTGCCGCGGCTCCCGCCTGGTGCCGGTGGCGGCCAGCGGCCTGCCGGCCTTCGGGCAGTACCGGCCCCGCCCCGGCGGCGGCCACGATCCGTGGGCGCTGATCGTCCTGGAGATCTCAGCCGGGCGGATCGCGGCGGTCAACAACTTCCTCGACACGGCCCGCCTGTTCCCGCACTTCGGCCTGCCCGCCCACCTGGAGTAACACGTCGGAGAGGCCGAGCAGGCCGATGAGCCGGAGCAGCTCGGGGCGGGCGCCGGTGACGACCGTCCGCCGGCCGTGCCGCCGCGCGGTGAGGCAGGCCAGCAGCAGCGCCTCGACCGTCACCACGTCAGGCCGGGTCACCGCGGCGACGTCGCAGACCACGACGCCGGCGTCCGGACCGCGCAGCCGCTCGGCGAGCGCGGCGCGCAGGGCGGGGAGCTCGGCGCGCGTGATCGTCGCGGCGAGGACCAGGGAAATCGTGGGGACGGCCATGTGGATAGGGACCCCGGGTGCCCCCGAAACTCATCGTCAGGCGCGCGATGGCCGTCCCACCGGATCCGGCGGGACGGCCATTTCTCCGTACGGGTCGCAGGTCAGCCGGCCGGGCGGGCCACCCGGGACGCGGCCGCGGCGTTGTCGGCGGCGGCCTGGGTGCGCTGGGCGCCGGTCACGCAGACGTCGTCGCCGAGGAAGGCTTCGCGCCACACGTAGCCCTGGATGCAGGTGTGCGGGCCGAACGGGCCGTTGACCCATCGGGAGGGGGCCGCGGCGTTGTCCGCCGCCACCTGGGCGCGCGTCGCACCGGTCACGCAGACGTAGTCGGCCAGGTCGGCGTCGCGCCAGACGTAGCCGCCGGCGCAGGCGTTGGGTCCGTAGACCAGGCGGGCCGGGTTGCGGCGGCTCGCCGCGGCGGCGTTGTCGGCGGCGGCCTGGGTGCGCTGGGCGCCGGTCACGCAGACGTCGTCGCCGGCGAAGGCTTCGCGCCACACGTAGCCCTGGATGCAGGTGTGCGGGCCGAACGGGCCGTTGACCCATCGGGAGGGGGCCGCGGCGTTGTCCGCCGCCACCTGGGCCCGCGTCGCACCGGTCACGCAGACCTGGTCACCGGGGCGCGCCTCGCGCCAGACGTACCCCTGCAGGCAGCGGTTGACGATGTCCGTGCTGATGGTGACGGTGGCGGCGTCGCCGGCGACGCCGTCGATCCTGATCCGTACGCCGTTGGCGTCGAGCGACTGCACGGGTGTGCCGCCGGGGCCGGTGCGCAGCAGGTACGGGGTTCCGTTGCGCACCTCGTGGATGAGTACCGTGTCGCCGGGGATGCCGGCGCTCCAGCCGGTCTTGCGGCGGAACTCCACGGTGTACCCGGCGAACAGGTCGCCGGGGTTGTAGGGGATCCGCACCAGCAGCGGGCCGGCCGCCTGGGGCCGCTCCAGCGGCGCCAGGGTGACGGTACGCGTGCCGACCCCGTCGGCGCCCATCGTGAGGACCCGGTTCTTCGCCAGCCAGCCGAGCTCGTCGCGGTGGTAGGCGTTGAGGCCGACCGGGTTGGTGCCGTACGTACCGGCGGTGCCGTAGATGTGCATCGCGCTCATCTCGTCCCACGGGTCGTCGTACTCGCCCGGCTGGGACCACGGCGCGTTCTGGTACGTGGTGTCGTTGGAGAACGAGTGGCCCAGGTTGTACCCGTGCAGCATCTCGTGGGCGGCGAAGCCGAGGTTCCAGGCGTTCTGGTCGAGCAGGACCCGGCCGCCCGCGGCACCGGAGTCGGTGCCGTCGTTGAGGATCGCGACGACCCGGTGGCTCGCCGGTACGGTGTAGCCGCCCGCGGCCGCCGCGTCGACGCACCGCTGGATGCGCGTACCCCGGTCGGTGTTCTTGTTCTCCTCGAACGTGAACCGCTCGGTGAACCATCCGCGCACGACCGAACCGGCCAGCGAGACCCGGCCGCCGGACTGGTCGGCGAAGTAGTCGGCGGCGCCGCCGGTGCCCGCGCCGGCCTGGGTGAGGAAGTTGGCGAAGAAGGACGGGGGCTTGGGTTCGGCCGGCCTGTCGCTGGACTTGCAGAGCAGCACCGACCAGGGGGTGTTGTTGCGTACCGGCGTGGCGGCCGCCGGTGCCGACGCGACGGTCAGCGTGACGCCGACCGCCGCGAGGGCGGTGGCGGCGACGGACGCGACGCGCTTGGTCAGGGTTTGCACCAATGTGGTTCCTCGCGCTGAGGCGATCCGGCCGTTCCGGATCGCGTGCACGACAGATCGAAACATCGAGATCCGTCACCACGCATGTACCGTCGGCTATATGACTCCCCTGGCTTCGCTCAGAGCTGTGCGGGCGGTTGCCGGAGGGCGGCCACCCACTCCTCCGGCCACGGTGCGCTGCGCGCGCCCGTGTCCTCGTCGTGGCCGCCGTCGATGTGTACCGTCACGTAGCGTCCGGACGCGGCCCGGGCGCGCGGGCGGCCCGGGAGCTCCTCGCGCCAGATCTCGAAGGTGAACGTCATCGACGCGGTGCCGATCCGGGCGATCTCGACGATCGCCGTGACCTCCTGGTCGAAGCGCAGGGCGGCCTCGAACTCGACCTCGTAGCGCACCCGCGGGGCCCGGGGGAAGTAGCCGGGAAGCCCGTGCGCCCGCATGAGCTCGGCCTCCGCGGCCTCCACATACCGGGTGACCGCGGAGTTGTGATAGATGCCCGCGGCGTCGGTGTCGATCCAGCCCACCCGGGTGCGGTGCACCCCGCGCGCGACGTAGGCGTCGGTCACCGCGGGGTCCAGCGCAGATGGACCTGCGGGCCGGCCTGCTGCCGGAGCAGCGCCAGCCGCGGCGGGATCTTGTCGGTGCGGGACGTCGGCGGCTTGCGGCTGCCGGCCCGGAACTGGATCGGCCAGTCGGCGCCCTCGCCCCGGTAGTTCTGCTCCGCGGCGGCGTGCAGCGTCCACTGCGGGTCGTAGAGGTGGGTGCGGCCCAGGGCGCACAGGTCGGCCCGGCCCGCCAGCAGGATGGAGTTGACGTCGTCGTAGGACGAGATGGCGCCCACGGCGATGACCTTGGCGCCCGCCGGCCCGGCCGCGAGCTGGCGGATCCGGTCGGCGAACGGGGTCTGGTAGGAACGGCCGTACGCCGGCTGCTCCTCCTCGGTGACCTGCCCGGACGAGACGTCGATGGCCGCCGCGCCGTGCTCGGCGAAGGCTCGGGCGATCTCGACGGCGTCGTGCTCGGTGTTGCCGTCGGGCACCCAGTCGGTGGCCGAGATGCGGACCGTCACCGGGATCCGGCCGGGCACGGCCGCGCGGACGGCGTCGAAGACCTCCAGGGGAAAACGCAGGCGGTTGGCGAGCGTGCCGCCGTACTCGTCGGTGCGCTTGTTGGCCACCGGCGAGAGGAAGGAGGACAGGAGGTAGCCGTGCGCGGCGTGGACCTCGACCAGATCGAAGCCCGCGGCGACGGCGCGGCGGGCGGCGGCGGCGAAGTCGGCCACGACCTTGTCGAGGTCGGCGCGGTCGGCCTCGCGGGGCAGGTGGCAGTTCTGACCGTACGGCACCGGCGACGGCCCGATGACCTCCCAGTTGTCCTCGGCGAGCGGCTGGTCCATGCCCTCCCACATGAGCCGGGTGGAGCCCTTGCGTCCGGAATGGCCGAGCTGGACGCCGATCTTCCCGGTGGTCCGCGCGTGCACGAAGTCGGTCACCCGCCGGTACGCGTCGCGCTGCTCGTCGTTCCACAGACCGGTGCAGCCGGGGGTGATCCTGCCCTCCGGGGAGACGCAGACCATCTCGGTCATGACGAGCCCCGCGCCGCCGAGCGCCTTGGAGCCCAGGTGCACCAGGTGGAAGTCGTCGGGTACGCCGTCGGTCGCCGAGTACATGTCCATCGGCGACACGACGACCCGGTTCTTCAGGCGCAGCGGCCCGATGTCGACCGGCTGGAACATGGCGGGCACGGCCTCGCCCGTCCCCGCCGCCTCGGCGAACGCCGACTCGATGCGGCGGGCGAACTCCGGGTCGCGCTCCTTGAGGTTGTCGAAGGTGATGCGCCGGGAACGGGTCAGCAGGTTGAAGCAGAACTGGGCGGGCTCCTGGCCGGCGTACATGCCGATGTTCTCGAACCATTCCAGCGAGGCCTGCGCCGCGCGCTGCGTCGACTCCACCACCGGCTTGCGCTCGGTCTCGTACGCCTCGAGCGCGTCGGGGAGCGACGGCCGCTCGTGCAGGCACGCCGCCAGGGCGAGGGCGTCCTCCATGGCCAGCTTCGTGCCGGAGCCGATGGAGAAGTGCGCGGTGTGCGCGGCGTCCCCGAGCAGGACGACGTTGCGGTCGTGCCAGCGCCGGTTGCGTACGGTCGTGAAGCTCAGCCACTTGGAATTGTTGGTGAGCACCTCGTGGCCGGCGAGCTCGCCGGCGAAGATCGCCTTGATCTTCTCGACGGCGTGCTCGTCGGAGGCGCCGGGCGCTAGCGGCGTGCCCTCGGTCGCGTCGAACCCGGCGCGGCGCCAGACGTCCTCGTGCATCTCGACGATGAAGGTCGATCCGCTCGCCGAGTACGGGTAGCCGTGGATCTGCATGGTGCCCCACTCCGTCTGCTTGACGAAGAACTGGAACGCCTCGAAGACCAGGTCGGTGCCGAGCCAGATGTACTTGTTCGCCCGGTGGTCGAGGGCCGGCCCGAAGGTGTCCGCGTACTTGGTCCGGATCCTCGAGTTGACCCCGTCGGCGGCCACCACCAGGTCGAAGGAGGTGCGCAGCTCGTCGGCGTCGGGGGCCTCGGTCTCGTAGTGGACCGTCACGCCGAGGTCCGCGGCGCGCCGCTGGAGCAGGTGCAGCAGCTCCTTGCGGCTCATCGCGGCGAAGCCCTGCCCGCCGACCGTGAAGCGGTGACCGTCGACGTCGATGTCGATGTCGGTCCAGCGGGCGAAGCGGCGGGCCATCTCGTCGTGGATGACCGTGTCGGCGTTCTCGATGCCGCCCAGCGTCTCGTCGGAGAAGACGACGCCGAAGCCGAAGGTGTCGTCCGGGGCGTTGCGTTCCCAGACGGTGATCTCGTGGCCCGGGTCCAGCTGCTTCATCAGGGCGGCGAAGTAGAGGCCTCCGGGGCCGCCCCCGGCGATGGCGATTCTCACGCGGGTTCCTGCTCTCGTTCGACGCGCTGCCGGAGTACGTAGCGCTGCAACTTGCCGCTGGGATTGCGCGGGAGCGACGAGCAGAAGCGGACCTCGCGGGGGTACTTGTACGGCGCCAACTGCTGCTTGACGTAGTCCTGGATCTCCCTGGCCTTCGCCGCGTCGCCCTCGACGCCGTCGACCAGCACCACGAAGGCGCACACGATGGAGCCCCGGTCGGCGTCGGGCTTGGCGACGACCGCGGACTCCGCCACGTCCGGATGGGTGTTGACGGCCGCCTCGACCTCCGGACCGCCGATGTTGTAGCCCGAGGAGACGATCATGTCGTCGGTCCGCGAGCAGTAGAAGAAGTAGCCGTCCTCGTCGCGGTAGAAGGTGTCGCCGGTGACGTTCCAGCCGTCGACGACGTAGCCGGCCTGGCGCTCGTCGTCCAGGTAGCGGCAGCCGACCGGGCCGATGACGGCCAGCCTGCCCTCGACGCCGGGAGGCAGCTCCTCGCCCTGCGGTCCGAGGATGGTCGCCCGGAAGCCGGGCACCGCCTTGCCGGTCGCGCCGGGACGGATGTCGTCGCCGGCCGCGGAGATGAAGATGTGCAGCAGCTCGGTGGCGCCGATGCCGTCGATGATCCGCAGACCGATGGCGGCCTCGGTCTCCTCGCGGACGCTGCGCGGGATGTGCTCGCCCGCGCTCACCGCGACGCGGAGGCCGCGGAGCTTCTCGATCTTGCCGGACTTCAGGATCTGCCGGTACGCCGTGGGCGCGGTGGCCAGCGCCGTGACCCCGTGCTCGGCGACGAGGTCCGCGAGTTGCGTCGGCGTCGCGCTCTCCACGAGGAACACGCAGGCGCCCGCCCGGAAGGGGAAGACCACGAGCATGCCGAGCCCGAAGGTGAACCCGAGCGGGGCCGTACAGGTGACGACGTCGTCGGCGGCGAGCTTGAGGACCTCACGGCCGAACGTCGCGTCGATGGCCAGCAGGTCGCGGTGGAAGTGAGTGGTGATCTTGGGGGTGCCGGTGCTGCCCGAGGTGGGCCCGAAGAGGGCGACGTCGTCGGCGGCGGTCGCCACGGCGGTGAACCCGCCCGGCTTCCCGGCGCAGAGGGCGGTCAGGTCGCCGTCGCCGGGGCCGCCGAACGCCACCACCGCGAGGTCGAGCGCGCCGGCCTCGCGGACGGCCTCGACCTCCGCGGTGAACCGGTGGTCCACCAGCGCGATCGTCGGCCGCGCCTTGGCGACGACGGGAGCGAGGTCCCGGGCGCGCAGGGCCGCCATGGTGGTGACCGCGATGCCCCCGGCCTTCAGCACCCCGAGCCAGCAGGCCACCAACCACGGATTGTTGGGCGAGCGGAGCAGCACCCGGTTGCCGGGTTCGAGGCCGAGGTCCTCGACCAGCACCTGGGCGACCTGGTCGGCGCGCCGCTGGAGCTCGCCGTAGCTCCACGTCTCGCCCGAGTCGGTGCGGATCGCCGGCCGGTCGGGGCCGAACGTGGCGACCGCGACGTCGACGAGCTCCGCGGCCGCGTTGAGGCGGTCCGGGAACCGCAGCAGGTCGGTGGTGAACTCCAGGTGCGGCCACTGGTCGGACGGCGGCAGGTGGTCGCGGGCGAAGGTGTCGGTGTGGGCCGAGGGGGAGAGCTGCATGGGAAGTCCCTTCCAGGGGTGGGTCAGGACGCGCGGATCATGCCTTCCTGCACGACCGTGGCCAGGTGTTCGCCGTCGCGGGTGAAGAAGCCGCCCTGGCCGAGCCCGCGCCCCGAGCCGGCGGAGCCCGCCTGCTGCGCGTAGAGCAGCCAGTCGTCGAGCACGCCCGCGCCGGGGACGCGGTGGAACCACATCGCGTGGTCCAGGCTCGCGGTGACCAGGCCGGGCCTGGCCCACGGCAGGTCGAGCACGCGCAGCACCGGCTCGAGGATGGTGTAGTCGCAGACGTACGCCAGGGCCGCCAGGTCGCGCTGCGTGCGGGTCAGGCCCTCGACCGGCCGCAGGGCGTCGTACGGCTTCACCCAGACGGCCTGGTGCGGCGCCCGTTCCCCGTCGACGTTCAGGTAGACCGGCCCGGGCACGTGCCGCATGTCGAAGCTGCGCCCGCCGGCCCAGTACGCCTTCGACTCCCCGGTCATCGTCCCGCCCTCGCGCGGCGCGAGGTATTCGGCCGAGGTGGGCAGCGTCTCGGGGCCGGGGACCTCGGGCGGCCGTACGGCGAAGGTGCCGGAGGGCTCGCCCTTGGCGAAGGAGGCGAGGGCCACGTACACCGGCTTGCCGGACTGGAAGGCGCGGACCTGGCGGGTGGCGTAGCCGCGCCCGTCGCGGAGCACCTCCACCTCGTAGCGGACCTCGGCGCCGATGTCGGCCGGGCGCATGAAGTAGGAGTGCATGGAGTGCAGCGTCTTGCCGTCCTCCGGGCCCTCGGCAACGGTCCGCATGGCGGCCGCCGCGGCCGCGGCGACCAGGTCGCCGCCGTACGCCTTCGGCCAGGGGCAGGGCTGGGTGACCGCGGTGTAGGCCACGTCGAAGTGCTGCGGCTCGGCCTCCTTCAGGGTGACCGAGGCGGTGAAGGTCTCCGAGGTCGGCGTCACGGGCGCTCGCTCCAGTCCCGCAGCGCCTCGTCCGCGACGTCGTCGAGGTTGACCACGATGTTGTCGGGGGTCCGCGTCGTCATCCAGGTGAGCGGCTTGTTGCGGTCCAGGTTGCACTCGACGTGCGGCAGGTACGGCGGGACGAAGACCCAGTCGCCCTCCTCCATGTCGATGTAGTCCTGAAACTTCGCTCCGAAGTAGATGCGCGCGCGGCCGGACAGGACGAACCCGCCGGTCTCCGCCTCGCCGTGATGATGCGGCACCGACCGGAAGCCGGGCTCGTTGCTGACCTTGCCGAACCAGAGCCGCCGCGCCGGCGTGTGCTGGGGGCTCACGCCCGCGATGCGGGTGGCGCCCGCCGACTGCCCGGTCAGCCCGGACTCGAGTCCTCCCCGGGTGACGACCGGGACGACCAGGCCGTTGGTGGCGTACATCGAGTTGTCCCCGTCGAGCGGGAAGTCACCCTCGGTGAGATTCATGTCGACTCCTAGTCCTTGACGACGATCCGGTTGCGCAGCACGCCGATGCCGGTGATCTCGGTTTCCAGGACGGCGCCGTCGGTGAGGTACACCGGGGGCGTCATTCCCATTCCCACCCCTGCGGGCGTGCCGGTCAACACCAGGTCGCCGGGGCGCAGCCGGGTGACCGCCGACGCGTACGCGACCAGCGCGGCGGCGTCGAAGACCAGCGATCTCGTGTTGCCGCGCTGGCGCTCGGCGCCGTCGACCCGGCAGACGACGTCGAGGCCCGTGACCGGATCGAGCTCGTCGGCGGTGACCACCACCGGGCCGATCGGCGTGGTGCGGTCCCACGCCTTGCCCTGGAACCATTGCAGGGTCCGCTTCTGCCAGTCGCGGACCGACACGTCGTTGGCCGCCGTGTAACCCCAGATGGCGGCGGCGGCCTCGGCCCGGCCGGCGCCGCGGATCTCGGCGCCGACGACCACGGCCAGCTCGGCCTCCCAGTCCACGTCCAGTCCGGACGGAAGGACGATGTCGTCGGCCGGGCCGGTCAGGGTGTCGGCGTACTTGGCGAAGAGCGTCGGGTGGGCGGGCAGCTCCCGGCCCATCTCCAGGATGTGGTCGGAGTAGTTGAGGCCGCAGCAGATCACCTTGTTCGGGGAGGGCAGCGGCAGCTCCAGGCGGGCGGGCCGCACCGGCTCGCCGATCAGGTCGCTCACGGGACGGCCGGAGAACTCGTCGAGATAGGCGGACAGGTGCGGTGCGGGCAGCCGGCGCCACCCGTCGCCCGGGTCGACCGCGGCCGTCGTGCTGCCGTCCGCCGGGGCCACCGTCGCGAACCTCATGCGTCGCACACCTCCAGGCCAGGTATGCAGTTTTTTTCACGCCCGTCAGCTAAAGTCAATAGCCTAGACCCGACGGAGGCCCGATGCTGCCCATTCCTGTCAATCCGGCTGCCCTGCCCGCCCCCAGCGGCTATTCGCACGGCACTCTGGTCGGCAACACGCTGTACCTGGGCGGCCAGACCGCCTTGGACAAGGACATGAAGATCGTCGAGGGCGGCATCGTCGCGCAGTTCCGTCAGGCCTTCGGCAACGTCCTCACCACGCTGCGCGCCGCGGGCGGCCGGCCGGAGGATCTGGTCAGCATCACGATCTACCTCACCGACATCCCCGACTACCAGGCGCACGGCAAGGAGATCGGCCGGGTCTGGCGCGAGCTGGCCGGGCCCGTCTATCCGGCGATGGCCGGCATCGGCTGCACCGCGCTGTGGCAGCCGGAGGCGTTGATCGAGATTCTGGGCGTCGCGGTCATCCCCGAGGAGCGGCTCGTCAGGCCGTGACCCCGCCCATCACCGAGCTCGCGAAGCGATGCGCGGGCTCGGTGAGCCTCTCGCGCAGCTCGTCGAAGAGGGCGGCCGCGCGGACGCCGTTCCAGCCGGCCGGCAGGAGCTCCGGTGGCAGTCCCGGATCGAGGAAGGGAAGTCGCCGCCACGCGGTCAGCGCCCGTACGTAGTCGTCGAACGCCTCCGCATCGCCGCCCCCGGCGCCCCGTGACCAGCGGGCCAGCACCGGGTCGAACGAGTCCAGGAACTCGCCGTAGAGCTTCTGCAGACCGTCCAGGTCCCACCAGCGACCCGCCAGCTCGGCGACGTCCCCGAACGCCAGGTAGTCGGCGTCGAACAGGTCCACGAACCCGGACAGGTCGTAGCGTTCCAGCACCTCCCGGGTCTCTTGGCGCAGGTGGCGCGGCGCGATCCACACGCCCGAGGCGACCGTGCCGAAGCCCAGCCAGCTCAGCCGGGAGCGCAGCACGTGCCGCTGCTGGCGCTGCGACTCGGGAACGCTGAAGATCGCGAGCAGCCAGCCGTCCGCCAGGTCGGCGCGGGGCCGGCCGAAGATCCGCTGGTCGCCCTCGTCCAGGATGCCCCGGGCCTGCTCGGACAGGCTGTATCCGGCCGCGCCGCCGACCTTGCGCGCCTCCAGCAGCCCGCGGCGCTTGAGCCGGGAGATCGCCGAGCGCGCCGCGGGCGCGTCGACCTTGAGCCGGTCCATCAGCTGGATCAGGGCGGAAACGCTGATCCAGCCGCCGGCCTCGCGCGCGTACAGGCCGTAGATCGTGACGATGAAGGCGCGGGGCCGGGTGGACCTCGGCTCCTCCTCGGTCGCACCGTTCGCCGTCGTCACGAGGACACGATAAGGCCCGCCGGATCGGGCCGGGGCGGCGCCTCTTGCAAACCGTACGTACGTCTTGTTGAATCGGGCGAGTGATCGGAAAGCTCCTGCCCGCCCGGGGCACCCCGCGGATCCTGGTGTTCGCCACCTTCGTGAACACGTTCGGCAACGGCGCATACCTGGCCGCCGAGGTGCTCTTCCTGACCCGCTCGGTCGGGCTGACGCCGGCACAGGTCGCCGTGGCCCTCAGCGTCGCCGCCGGGGCGGCGGTGGTGCTGACCACGCCGATGGGATACCTGGTCGACCGGGCCGGGCCGCGGCGCGCGATGATCGGCGCCCTGGTGACCCTCGCGGTGGCCTACTGCGCGCTGGTGCTGGTCCGCGACCTCGGGCACCTGCTCCCGGTCGCCTGTGTGATCGCCGTCGGCGACGCGGTGGTCAGGGCGGCCAACGGCGCGATGATCGCCGGTGCGGTGCCGCCGGCCGAGCGCGTGCGGACCCGGGCGTTCATCCGTGCCACGAACAACGCCGGCATCGCCCTCGGCACCCTCGCGGCCGCCGTGCCCCTGCTGCTGGACACCCGCGGCGCCTACCTGGCCCTGCTGGCCGGCAACGCGGTGACCAGCCTGGCGGCGGCGCTGGTCGTGAGCCGGGCCGGCGCGGTGGCCGCGGTGCGGGCACCGGCCGGAGGGCCCCGGCTGGTGGCGCTGCGCGACCGCCCGTTCCTCGCCTTCGCGGTGCTCGACGGCTTCGTCGCCGCCCTGTACAACGCGATGCTCAGCCTGGCGCTGCCGCTGTGGCTCGTCGCTCACACCGAGGCGCCGGCCGCTCTCGTCTCCGTGGTGCTGCTGGTGAACACCATCGGCTGCGTGACGCTGCAGGTGTGGGCCGCACGCGGCATGCACACCGCCGCCGCCGCGCCCCCGGCGATCCGCCGCGCCGCGATGCTGCTCGCGCTCTCCTGTGTGCTCTTCGCGTCGACCGGGGACGCGCCGGTCTGGGCGGTCGCCGTGCTCAGCGTGGCGGCCGCCGCGGTGCACGTCGTAGGGGAGCTGATGCTCGCCGGCGCCTCGTTCGTGGTGGTCTTCGACCTGGCCCGGGACTGGGCGCACGGGCAGTACCAGGCCGTGCACCAGACCGGCCGGCAGATCGGCAACATGGTCGCGCCGCCGCTGCTCACCGCGCTGGTGATCGGCTGGGGCGTACCCGGGTGGCTGGGCCTGGGCGCCATGTTCGTCGTGGTGGGCCTGGTCAGCGCGAGGGTCGTCGGGTGGGGGCTGCACACCCGGCAGCCCGAGCCGCCGGCCGACACCGCCGTGCGGAGTGACGTCGCGGCATGACACCTCGCCAACCGGCGTAACCCTGCGACAATGGGCCGGTGGCAACCGATGGAGCCGGCGGCGGCCCGTCCTTCCCGGGGGCCTCGCCGGCGGGTGACCGGGTCGACTGGCGGGGCATCGTCATCCAGGGCGCCGGTGAGCCGCCCACGATCGTCAACCTGGCCCCCGGCGACAGCGCGACGTTCGGCCGGGGCACCGCCGAGCTGCCGGTCGATCTCCCGCTGCCGGACGCGGGGGTGTCCCGGCTCGCCGGCGCGATCACCGCGGTCGAGGATCACTGGCTGATCAGCAACCTCAGCCGTCGCAACACGTACGTGATCAGGAACCCCGAGGGAGGCGGGGAGTTCGTGAAGCTCGCCCCCCGGCGCCTCGACATGCCGGTGCCGTTCGAGTTCTCCCAGGTGTTCCTGCCGGGCCTGCAGGACTCGTGCTCGTTCTACGTGTTCGCGTCGCAGCATCTCTACGCCGATCACCACGAGCGTCCCGACGGCACGGCCGATGCCACCCGGATGGCGTTCCCCCTGGACGAGACGGCGAAGTACTTCCTGGTGCTGGTGGCCCTGTGCGAGCCGCGGCTGCGTGACCCCTCGTCGCCGGTGATCCGTACCGTTCCGGAGATCCTCGACCGCCTCGGTGGCACCTCGGGTCTCACGAGATCGGCGGTGAACTTCCACATCGACTACCTTGCCCGCTCCAAGCTGCGGGTGAAGACGCCGAAACCCGCCGCCGACGGCGGCGACGGGTCGAAGGCGGACTGGCAGCGGGCGGCGTTGATCTCCCTGGCTCTGCAGTTCGACCTGGTACGCGAGGAACACCTGAGCCTGCTGCCCCGCTGACGAGCGCGGGCGGTCAGGACGTCTTCGGCTGGTAGGCGTCGAGGTTGGCCCGCAGCCTCGGCATGTACTCCTCGAGGGCCGGCCGGTCGGGCACGCCGTTGGCTTCGCGGACCACGTCGGCGGACGTACGCCAGGCCGCGACCAGGTTGATCCTCGGGTCTCCCGGCACGTCGCGCAGCTCGGGCGCGAACCTGCACAGGAAGTCGCCCACGTGCGGAATGGAGACCTCGGGCGGGAACGGTGGTTTCGGCTCCCTCGTCCGCTGGTCCGGCGGCAGGTAATACTGCAGGACGCTCGGCGTCCACCGGGCGATGCCGTACTCGTCCTTGTCTTTGTCGCTCAGATTCGGATCGAAGTTGCTCTCCGTCTTGAGCATGGCGGCCACCAGGTACGGCGTCACGACGGGATAGTTCGGGCACTTCGTCCCGGCCGTCACGATGAGGTCGTAGTACTGGCGGGGGATGTCCGAGTCCGTGCGGAAGTACTTCTCGTATCCGGCCGCCGCGCTCTTCTCCTCCGCGTCGGCGCTTGCCTCCCAGGGCTGCCAGACCGCCAGCGAGGCGATGCACGAGGCGAGCGCGAGGGAGCCCACCGCGCCGACCGCCCGCCGGTTGCGGACGAAACGCCGCAGGACGCTCCGGGAGGCGGCGGTCCGCGAATCCGCTCCGGCCGCGGCGCGCGCCCTGCTCAGCAGCTCCGCGGCGGTGTGCGCGGCGCGGCCGGCATGGTCGGGAGCCAGGCAGTCGGCGATGAACCGCTGCCACTGTGGAGGGATGGTCGCCGGCAGCGTGAGATTGCCGCGCCCTTCGGCGTAGGCGGAGGCCGCCGCCATGCGGGCGCGGGATGTCACGCCGGGGAACGGCAGGCGGCCGGAGAGAAGCTGACAGGCGGTGACGCCGAGTGCCCAGATGTCCGCGGTCTGGCGTACGAGGGTGCCGTCGGGGGTGATGCCCTCGGCCCACCGTTCCGGCGGCATGTGATCGGCGGATCCGCCCGGTGGCAGATAGGCGTGCGTGCCGTTCAGCTCGGCGGAGAGCCCGAAGTCGGCCAGCCGGACCGAGCCGTCGGCCATCAACAGGATGTTGCTCGGCTTGAGGTCGCCGTGCACCCACCCGGAGGCGTGCAGGTGGGCGAGGCCGGCGCAGATCTCCTCGATGAGCCGGGGCGCCTCGGGCAGGCCGTGCTCGGCGCCGGCCAGCGCCTCGGCCACGGAGCGTTCGGCCCGCTCCATCGCGATCACCGTGGCGCCGTCGAGGTCGGGACTGGCGGGGTCGTCGACGACATAGGTGCCGAGCACCGAGATCACGTGGGGATGCTCGAGCCGCCGGTGCGCGGAGAGCTCCCGGTCGGTCATGGCGGCGAGATGGGAGAGCTGGCGCGGGGTCAGCGTGCCGGTGGGCAGGAACTTCAGCGCGGCCTGCCGCGGGCCCTCCGTCGCCCGGTCGTGCACCGCGGCATAGACGCTGCTCCAGCTTCCGCTGGCCAGTCCCTGCGTCACCTGCCACGGTCCGACGCGGTAGCCCACGGGGACTCGCACGGTCCAGTGCTGGTCGTCCATCGCGCCTCCTCGGCTGTCGCGCCCTCCCGGCCGGAGAGCGCCCGCCCCTCTACGGCTGGAGAGCATGGCAAACGAGATCGTCGATGTCCAAAAGACCAGCGGCCCGCGGGGCCGGGGCGACATCGCCGAAGTGGCTCAGCCGGGGGCGCGGGTGGCCGATCCGTACCTTGACGCGGCCTATGGGAAGGGGAGCCGGTGACCGTTCGGAGCTGGAGTCTGCGGCTGGCGGCTGTGACGCTTATCCCTGTGACGCTCGGCGGCTGCGAGGTCCCCGAGGTGCTCGGCGGCGGCACGGACGCGGCCGCGCCCGACGCGGCCGAGCCGGCGCCCGGCTGGATCGTCGTGCAGGAAGGCGCGCGGCAGGACGAGCCGGTCCCGGTGAAGGCGACGCCCACGCCGACCGCGACACCCACGCTCACGCCGCCGGCCCCGTCCGGGTCGTCGCGCAACGACCCCGGCAGGCCGCTGGATCCCCGCTGTGTCGGCAGCCTCCAGCCCGGCAAGATCGCCGGACTGGACGTGCAGGCCGGCGCGACCAGCGCCACCGTCCGCTGGCTCCATGCCGGTGACAAGAACGTGCGCGCCTACCGCGTCACGAGCTTCTCCCAGGACCTGGTCTCCGGCCAGCAGGCTCCGCTGGAGTGGCACGAGGTCAAGCCGGGCGACAAGTGCGCCACGCTCTCCGCCACCATCACCGGACTGCGGCCCGGAACCCCGTACATGTTCTCCGTCGACGTCGTCCGGGCGACTTCCTGGCAGAACGGCAACCTCGCCGCCACCATCGCCCGCTCCGGCGTGGTCCGGACCGCCACAGCCTGACGCCGTCACCTGACCACGGGCGGCCGTCAGTGGGTGGCGGAGATCTCGGCGATGAAGGCGTACGGGTAGTCCGGTGTCGGCGGTGCGCTGACGGCGTCCAGGCGTTCGGTGGCGGCCGGGTCCAGGTGCAGGTCCGCGGCGGTCAGCGACTGCCGCAGCTGTTCCGCGGTGCGCGCGCCGACCAGCGCGGCCGTGACGCCCGGCCGGTCCATCACCCAGGCCAGCGCCGTCTGCGCCGGGGTGAGGCCGTGCTGATCGGCGACCTCCAGCAGCGTTTCGACGATGTGCCAGGTGCGCTCGGTCCCGCGCCGGGAGACCGCCTCCAGGCCCCGGTCCGGATCGTCCCCGAGCCGGCTGTCCGAGGGCAGGCCCTGCCCCCGCCGGTACTTGCCGGTCAGCCATCCCGCGCCGAGCGGCCCCCACACCATGGTGCCCATGCCGAGCGACTCGACGGCCGGCAGCAGCTCCCACTCCGGCTCCCGCACCAGCAGGCTGTACTGGGGTTGCAGCGACACCGGCGGTGCGATGCCGCGACGGGCGCAGCCGGCATGGGCCAGCGCGACCTGCCACCCGGTGAAGTTGCTCAGCCCGGAGTGGGCGATCTTCCCCGCGTCCAGCGCCTCGCCGACGAACTGGGCGAACTCGTCCAGGGGTACGCGGGGATCCGGGCCGTGCGCCTGGTACACGTCGATCCGGTCCAGGCCCAGCCGGCGCAGGCTGGCCTCCAGGGCGCGCTGCAGATAGTCCCGGCTCAGTCCCGCGCCCGGCTGGCCGGTGACCGGGAACCGCGCCTTGGTGGCGATGACGAGCCCGTCGCGCAGCCCCGGGCGCTCTCGCAGCCACCGCCCGACGATCTCTTCGCTGCGTCCGTCGGCATAGACGTCAGCGGTGTCGATCAGGGTGCCGCCGGCCTCCACGAAGGCGTCGAGGATGGCGAAGGAGGCCGGTTCGTCGGCCTCCTGCCCGAACGTCATCGCCCCCAGGGCGAGGCGCGAGATCAGCGGTCCAGTGTTTCCGAGCCGGCGAAGTTCCATCGATCAAGGTTAGAGCACCTGGGAGAGGAAGCGGCGCAGCCGGGGATGGGCGGCCCCTTCGAAGATCGCGGCCGGCGCGCCGGCCTCGAGCACGACGCCCTGGTCCATGAAGGCGACGGTGTCGGCGACCTGGCGGGCGAACCCCATCTCGTGGGTGACCACGACCATGGTCATGCCCTCGGACGCCAGGTCGGCCATCAGGCCCAGCACGCCCTTGACCAGCTCGGGGTCGAGCGCGGACGTGGCCTCGTCGAAGAGCATCACCTGCGGCTGCAACGCCAGGGCGCGGGCGATCGCGACGCGCTGCTGCTGCCCGCCGGACAGGTGGGCCGGTCGCGCGTCGGCCTTGGCGGCGAGCCCCACCTGGTCCAGCTGGGCGCGGGCGATCGTCACCGCCTCGTCCTCGGGAAGCTTCTTGAGCCGCCGCAGCGCCAGGGTGATGTTGCGCAGCACGCTCATGTGCGGGAAGAGGTTGAACTGCTGGAACACCATGCCGACCCGTTGCCGCAGCCGGTCCGGGTTCTCGCCCAGCACGCTGCGGCCGTCCAGCAGGACGTCACCGCGGTCCGGCTCGATCAGCCGGTTGACGGTACGCAGCAGCGTCGACTTGCCGGAGCCGGACGGGCCGATGACACAGGCCGTCTCCCCGCGGGCCACGTCGAGGTCCACGCCGCGCAGCACCCGGTTCGGCCCGAAGGCCAGGTGGATGTCGCGCAGGCTCAGGCTGACCGAGGTGGTGGTGGCGGCGGTCATCGTTCCCTCCCCGGTACGGCGCCGGTCAGCGCCAGATCCGTGTCGTCGTCGTCCGTGGCCGGCGGCCGGCCGTGCCGCAGCCGCCGGTCGATCCAGTTGACGACGTGGGTGAGCGGCACGGTCAGCGCCAGATAGAAGAGCCCCGCCAGCAGCAGCGCGGACTCGTTGCCGGTGGTGGCGGCGTGGTCCTGGCCGATCCGGAACAGCTCCCGCTGGCTGGCCACCAGGCCGAGGAAGTAGACCAGGCTGGAGTCCTTGATCAAGGCGATCAGCTGGTTCACCCAGGCCGGCAACACCCGGCGCACCCCCTGCGGGATGATCACCAGCCGCATCGACTCGGCCCACGAGAAGCCGAGCGCCCGGGCGCCCTCGAGCTGGGCGGCCTCCACGGACTGGATGCCGGCCCGGAAGATCTCACCGATGTACGCCGCCGCGATCAGCGACAGCGCCAGGATCCCCAACGGGTACGGGTTGGGCCCCCAGATCTCCATGCCGAGCGGTGCCAGCCCCACCCCGATCAGCAGAATGGTCGCCGCGGCCGGCAGCCCCCGGAACACGTCCGTGTAGACCCGCGCCGGCCAGCGCAACCAGCGCGTACGCGAGATGCCGGCGACGGCGAGCAACAGGCCCAGGACGGAGCCGAGCAAGGCGGCGGAAACCGCCAGCACCAGGGTGTTGCGCAGCCCGACGGTCACCATCTCGGGCAGCGCGGCCCGCATCGACGGCCAGTCGAAGAAGGTCTCCCAGAGCGTGCCCATGCCGTCAGGAGCTGGCGGAGGCCGACGTGCCGGGCGAGGCCGGAGCCGGGGCCGACGTGCCGGGCGAGGCCGGGACCGAGGCGGCCCCCGCGGTGGCCGGGGCCACGACCTTGCCGCTGCCGGGGGTGAAGCCGGCCGGGATCGGGCGGCCCGGGTAGTACTGGGCCTGCAGCCGG
The DNA here is from genome assembly GCF_014648355.1 of Couchioplanes azureus. Taxonomy (GTDB): domain Bacteria; phylum Actinomycetota; class Actinomycetes; order Mycobacteriales; family Micromonosporaceae; genus Actinoplanes; species Actinoplanes azureus. The sequence continues at coordinate 422,992 of NZ_BMQY01000006.1, read as the reverse complement.
CTCCAGGTGCCGTCGGCGATGACCTCGTCGAGGCCCCGGTTCAGCGCCTCGCGCAGCGCGTCGTTGCCCTTCGCCACCGCGTACGCGGTCGGGGCCGGGCTGAGCTGCTTGGCCGCCACCTTGATCTTGGATCCGCTGTCCGCGGCCGACTTCTCACCGATCTCGGCGGGGGCGATCCAGGCGTCGGCGGTGCCGGCCTTGAGCTGGTTGATGGCGCCGTTGTAGTCGGGCACCCGTACCGGGTTGAGGCCCTTGCCGGTGGCGTAGTCGTCCTGGACGGTGCCCTGCACGACCACCACCCGCTTGCCGCTCAGCTGGTCGAAGCCGGTGATGGTGGAGTTCGCCGGGACGTCGAGTCCGAAGTAGCCGAAGTCGTACCCGTTGCCGAAGTCCACCGTCTTCTTGCGCGCCTCGGTCACGGTGATCGAGGAACTGCCGACGTCGAACTTGCGGTTGTTGACCTGGGACAGCAGGGCGGAGAAGTCGGTGCCGACGAACTCCACCTTCAGGCCGAGCTTGGCGGCGACCGCGGTGAGCAGGTCGTTGTCGAAGCCGGTGAACTTGCCGTCCTTGAGGTAGACGTTCGGCGGGGCGTCGGTGAGCGTCCCGGTCCGCAGCACACCGGGCTGTTGCAGACCGTACGGGTTGTCGGCCGAGCTGGAAGCCGCGCCGCCGCCGCAGGCGGTGAGCGTGGTGGCGCCGAGGATCGCGGCGATGCCGAGGGCGGCGGCCCGGGTCAGGGCAGGCAGAAATCGCACAGGGGTCTCCTGATGAAAGGGGTGTTCCGGTACTCGAGAGAGGGTTCGGGCGCGCTCAGCGCGCAGCGCAGGGCCGACACGCGGCGCTGCAGACCCGCATCATGTCGACGTGCCGGCGCCGGGTCAGGGCCGGCGTCGCGGCGGCACCGAGCGGTGCGGCACAACTGCGGGAAGACATGGTTCTCCTAGGTCGGTGATGACCTGGGAACCAGGCCACGCTTGCACGGGAGCCTTGCTCCGGTGCCTGGTCTTCACCCGGGGCACCCCACCGCGGAGGAGGGTTGCCGGCCAGCAAGCCGGGGCTCGATGCTGGCGCTCATGACCTGTCATCGAGGCTAGCAGCCCCGGTCGCCGGATCGTCCAGTCGTTATGACCACGCTCACTCTCCGTGCGCGGCGCCGCCGGCGCCGAGCAGGCGCTCCCAGCTGGCGTCGTCGCGCTGGAAGACGCGGTCCTTCACCTGGGCGGGACGCACACCCTGGGCGACCCGGTGCTGCCACTCCCCGGCGAACCGCTCGGCGCCGGTCACGTGCAGCGTCGCCGCGCCGAGCCGGCCGGCGGCCCGGGCGGCGCGGTAACCGTCGGCGACGCCGCTCAGCGCCGCGTCCAGCGCGACCGTCAGCGCCCCGACCTCGTCGGCACCCCAGCGCCGGAACGGGGCCACGGCGAACTCGTACCGGGCGGCGTCCGGGTGCCGGACCGGGCGGCAGGTCGCGTTCACGACCTCGAGGCCGGTGCGGTCCAGCGCGGTGCGCAGGGCGCGGACGACGTGCGACTCGCGGAGCCGCTCGCCGGCCACGTCGCTGAGGTTGCGGCGGCCGGCGTACTCGACGCGGGGCACCCCGGCCACCCGGTCGACCACGCGCACCACGTCGCCCACGGCGTACCGGTAGAGCCCGCCGACGTGGGTGAAGACGACGTGGTACTCGTGCCCCTCGGCGAGATCCTCCATGAGCAGGGTCGCGCTGTCCGGGCGCAGCTCGTCGTCGGCGGGGACGAACTCGTACAGGGCGGCCGGAACGACCAGGGAACCGGCGGTCGCGTGGCGGTCCAGGGCCACGGCGACCGGCCCCTCGGAGGCGGCGACCGGAGCCGGCAGGACGGTCACCCGCGGACCGAAGCTCTCCCGGAGCCGGGGCAGGTAGAGCGAGGCCAGCCCGGTCGTCCAGCAGAAGATGAGCTCCATGTGCGGCCAGACGTGCGCCGGCAGCAGCGTGCCGTGGTACGCGGCGAGGCGTTCGAGCTCCGCGGCCCGGTCGCGGTCGGCCGAGCCGAACGGCCTCCCGTCGAGCGTGCCGTCGTGCAGATCCTTGACGATCCGCGGCAGCCACTGGGCGAGCTGGTGGGGCAGGGCCGCGACCATGGCGGGGTTGATGCCGATGACGCAGCGCAGGTCGGCCTCGACGGCGAGCCGGAGTCGCGCGTACGACCGCTCCAGGTGGTGCTCGCTCCAGACCCCGGCCGGCAGCATGGACCAGGGTGCTCGGGTGCCGGGCTCGGCCGCGAGGTGCTCGCCGAAGGCGGCGCCGAAGTCGACCTGGCTGGCACCGGCGTGGGGCCGTCCCGAGGCGGTGGTGGCGAGGCGGGAGACCGGGTCGTGTTTGAGGTTGAGGGTCGTGTCGTCGCGTTCCAGCACCCGTGGGAAGTGTTCGGCGAAGTTGGCCCAGGCCGCGTAGTAGAAGGGGAAGAAGCTGTGCCGCATGAAGCTGCGGGTGACCGGGATCTTCTTGTTGTCGCCCGTACTCCCGCTGCTCATGAAGAACACCACCGGGTCGTCGGCCGTGAGGACCTGCGCTTCGCCGTCGGCCGCCCGGTGGATCCACGGCGCCAGGGCGTCGTAGTCGCGGATCGGCACGGCGGCGCGGAAGTCGTCGACGTCGCGGATCCCGGCGAAGCCGTGCTCCACCCCGAAGGCCGTGCCGGCGTTCTCGGTGAGCACGCCGGCCAGGGCGCGCCGCTGATGGGCGACGCCGTCCGCCAGCGCGGCGCGCAGCCCGTCGCGTTCGGCGACGGTCCTACGCCGGTACCGGGCGACCCGTGCGGCGATCTCCGGATCGATGGTCACGATCACTCCTCACGAACTCCTCGATCTGACGGGCGATGTCGCCGACGTCGGCGGCGGTGCCGATCACCCTGGTCGGTACGTCCCGCACCTCCGCGAGCATGAGCCGGCGGAGATCGGTCTGGAAGCGGACGAACGCCTCCCGGCTCGGCCGGTCGCCGTAGTGCTCGAAGCGGTTGACGGCGGCGCCGTTCCCGGCCCGCCGCCAGGCGACGCCGGCGTCGGTGTCCAGATAGACGACTCCGCGCGGCGCGGGAAACGAACGCCACCAGGCGAAGATCTGCTCGTTGGCCAGCCCGCTCAGGCGGCACTTCGCCAGGATCTTGTAGTAGTACGAATCGACCAGCACCGGGCGGGTCGGGTCGCCGGCCAGCACCTGATCGCGCAGGAACACCACCGCCGTCTGCACGATGCTGAGGACGAAATCGGCGGAATAGCGGCGACCCGCCTCGCTCAGCGCCTCCGTCAGGAACTCGGTGCGCAGCCGGGAGACCAGGGGATAGGCGCCGCCGAGGACGTCGTCGTCATAGGAGGCGATCCGCCAGCCGGTGCGGCGCGCCAGCGCGGACAGCACCGAGGACTTGCCCGCATAGTCGGCCCCGAGGAGCACCCAGAACTCCGAGCCGGGCATGAACACCTCCGCGTGCGATCGAAATCGGCTCAGCGTATCGAGATTCGTGAATCAAGGGTGTCCCTGAGCCGGCCGGTGGGGCTCAGGCAGGCGTACGCGCGCAGGCGGCCGGGGTCGGTGGTGTCCCGGTGCACCCGGAGCATCGCCGCGGTCCGCAGGTCTGCGTCCGCCAGATCCGGTACGTGGTCGATGGCGAGCGTCGAACCCGGCCGGAGCAGGCCCTGCAGGAGCGCCTCGGCCAGGGTGTGGTTCAGGTGGATCAGATAGCCGGCGGTGGTCAGACCCGCCGTGGCCAGGAGCAGCCGGCAGGAGTGCGGTCCGGCTTGCGCGTGGGCGGGTATGCGGACGGTCACCCGGGCCGGCACCCGGAGCGGGCCCGCCGGGAAGGTCTTGAGCAGCCGGCGCAATCCGGTGAGCCGCGGGGACGGCGCGGGTCCGTACCAGGCCACCGACTCGTCCGCGGCGACGTGCCCCGGACGGAAACGCTCCCGCAGGTTCGCCGGGTTGCCCGCCAGGAAGGCGGTGCGGGTCAGCGCGGCCAGCCAGCCCGCGCGCTCCTCCTCGCCCAGGCTCGCCGCGAAGCGCAACGCCGAGTCCGCGAACGTCGCGACGTCGAAGCGGCGCAGCACGGCGACGGCGAGGTGGCCGGTTCCGGGCCCGGGTGTGGCGGCGTGGGCGCCGGCCCGGGTCAGCCGCTCGTGCACGACGGCGGCGAGGTGCTCCTGGGTCGCCATCAGCAGAAGACCGCCCGCGCCAGCTCCCGCACCGGCGGGTTGCCGCGCCCCAGCAGGGCCGAGGTGAGCCGGTACGGGTCGACGTAGTCGAGGTTGCCCATGCTGCGCCGCAGGATCCGGTCCATGGCGACCGGGTCGGTGCGGGAACCGGCGGCCAGCAGCCGCCCGGCCCGGACGACCGACTGACGCAGAAGGTCCATCCGGAACGACTGCTGCACGCCGCGGCCCAGCACCGCGATGAAGTACAACCGCACGCCCAGCCGGACGGCGGCGGTGTCTCCGGCATCCCGTACGCCGCTCAGCAGATCGGCGACGGTGTACCCCTGCCAGCCCCCGTGGCGGCTCGAACGGACGACGCCGTCGATCGGCACGCGCTCCACCACCTCGCGGGACACCACGCCGCCGACGACTTCGAGCACTTTGGACAGCAGTACGTAGTCGGCGTCCAGCTCCCGGTCGTACAGCAGGACCATCCGGTCGTACGATCCGGCCAGCGGCAGCAGGTCCCGCAGCGCGCAGGCCAGGTAGTTCGGCTGCCCCTCGGCCGACACGATCCTGCGCAGCGGAAGCCCGAACCGGGTGGCGTCGAGATAGACGGGGCCGCCGTCGCCGCGCAGGTCGAGGCACAGCCCGTGCTCGGTGAGCACGCGCAGGACCCCGGCCAGCTCCAGGCCGGGCGGCTGGACGGCGGTCAGCCCGGGGTCGTGCAGCCCCAGGGCCGCATAACGGCCGGCCCAGATCCGCAGCATCCGGGCGCTCACCGGATGCACCCACCCGGTCGCCTCGGCCCTGTCCGCGTAACACCGCAGGACGTCGTAGGACGCCGGCGAGGCCCGACCCTGGTACCGGACGTAGTGCTCGCCGATGGCCTCCTCGGTGAGCGACTCGGGATCCACCTCCGGGCATTCGCTGTCCAGGTACGCCCAGAAGCCCAGGGTCTGCGCCGTGACGTTGTACGTCGTGAGGCTGTACCGATAGTCGACGTCGGCCACCAGGGCGGTCGCCCGGTACAACACGTCCACCCACAGCAGCCCCTTGACGTGACTGGGCGTCAACGGCTTGGTCGGCGTCACGGTGACCGGCGCGACGAGCACCCGGGGCCTCGCGTACGTCGTCATCGGCGTCCTCTCTCCCGTCCGGTCCACTCACGATCAACGATGAGTGCTCCGGGCGGTCCCGCGCATCCTCCCGTCGTCCTCCAACGACGCGGATATCCGACGCAGCGTCCACCGGGCGCCGGTGGTACCGTCCGCCTTCCCGCCGGCGCACGCCATTCACCGGCGGTTCACATCCAGCCGCTAGACCGGTCACATGACGACGATTGATCGGCGCAGCCTGCTGCGGGCCGGCCTGGCCGGCGGTGTCCTGAGCGTCCTGCCCGCCGCGCCCGCGTTCGCCGGAGGGGGCGCGGCCCGCCCGGTGCTCACGCACGGCGTCCAGGCCGGCGACGCCACCGCCGACTCGGCCCTCGTCTGGACCCGGGCGGACCGGCCGGGCCGGATGTGGGTCGAGGTGAGCCGCCGCCCGGACCTGCGCGGCGGCCGCCGCATCCGCGGCCCGGTGCTCACCCCGGACACCGACCTCACCGGCAAGGTGCGCCTGCGCGGCCTGCCGCCGGGCGAGCGCCTCTTCTATTCCGTACGGGTGGAGAGCCTGGAGCGTCCTGGCCTGCTCAGCGAGCCCGTGCCGGGGCAGCTCACCACCGCACCCACCGGGCGCCGGGACGTCTCGTTCGTCTGGACCGGCGACGTCGTCGGGCAGGGGTGGGGCATCGACCCCGCGTACGGCGGCCTGAAGATCTTCGAGTCCATGCGCGCGCGGCGGCCGGACTTCCTGCTGCACAGCGGCGACACCGTCTACGCCGACGGGCCGCTGCCGGCGCAGGTGACGCTTCCCGACGGCCGGATCTGGCGCAACCTCGTCACCGCGGAGAAGTCCAAGGTCGCCGAGACGCTCGCCGAGTTCCGCGGGCAGTACGCCTACAACCTGCTCGACCCCGCGTACCGGGCGTTCGCCGCGGAGGTGCCCCAGATCAACCAGTGGGACGACCACGAGGTGGTCAACAACTGGTACCCCGGCGAGATCCTCGAGGACGCGCGTTACACCGAGAAGCGGGTCGACGTGCTGGCCGCCCGGGCGCACCGGGCGTACCACGAATGGGTTCCGGTCCCGGGCGCGACCGGGCCCATCTACCGCAAGATCCCGTACGGGCCGCTGCTGGACGTCTTCGTGCTCGACATGCGCACCTGCAAGGACGTCAACGACGGCAACACGTACCCGGATCCGCACCGCGGCCTGCTCGGCGACGAGCAGCGGGACTGGCTGATCCGCGGCCTGCGGGCCTCGCGGGCGACCTGGAAGGTGATCGCCGCCGACCTGCCCCTGGGCCTCGTCGTGCCGGACGGCCCCACCGCGCAGGAGGGCGTCGCGCAGGGCGACCCGGGCGCGCCCAAGGGCCGGGAGCTGGAGTTTGCCCAGGTGCTACGGGAGGCGCACCGGGCCGGGGTGACCGGGATCGTCTTCCTCACCGCGGACGTGCACTACACCGCCGCCCACCACTACGACCCGGCGCGGGCGGCGGTGCAGGACTTCACGCCGTTCTGGGAGTTCGTGTCCGGCCCGGCCCACGCGGGCGGGTTCGGCCCGAACGCCCTGGACGGTACGTTCGGGCCGCAGGCCGTGTTCGTCCACGCCCCGCCCGTCGCGAACACCTCGCCGGCCGCGGGCTTCCAGCACTTCGGCGAGGTCCGCATCGACGGCCGCAGCGGTGAGCTCCGCGTCGACCTGCGCGACCGGGACGGGGTGTCGCTGTGGAGCACCACGCTGACGCCTGCCCCCTTGCTCAGCGCAGGGCGGCGGTGAACGCGGTGGCGAGCTCCTGCGACGAGCCGGGGTTCTGGCCGCTGTAGAGGTTGCGGTCGACCACCACGTGCGACGCCCACGGTTCGCCCGCGGAGAACTGGGCGCCGAGGCCGGTCAGCCGGTCCTCGAGCAGCCAGGACAGCTTGCCGGCCAGACCGGCGGCCGTCTCCTCGACGTTGCTGAAGCCGGTGAGCCGGTAGCCCGCGAACGGCCACCCACCGTCCGCCTCCGCGGTGGCGAGCAGCGCGGCCACGCCGTGGCACACCACCGCCAAGGGCTTGCCCGCGGCCATCGTGGCCCGGATGACGGCCGCGGACGCGGGGTCCCGGGCAAGGTCCTCCATCGGCCCGTGCCCGCCCGGGTAGAACACGGCCGCGTACCGGGCCGGATCCACGTCCTCGAGCCGCACCGGGTCCTCGAGCGCGCCGACCGCGGCCAGCTGCGCGCCCACGTCCTCCGCGTCGAGGCTGGCCCGGTCCACCGGCGGCGCCACGCCGCCCGGGGTCGCCACGACGACCTCGTGGCCGGCGGCGGTCACCGCGCGGTAGGGCGCGAGGAACTCCTCGGCCCAGAAACCGGTGGGGTGGGTGGTGCCGTCCGCCAGGGTCAGCCGGTCGGCGCCGGTCATCACGAACAGGACCTGGGACATCGGAGTACGTCCTTTCTCGGTGGGTTTCTCCTGCGACGTTAGGGCCGCCGTACCCCGAGGAACCAATAGGATTCCTGCGGTGGCCGATCAGAAAAGCGATGACTCCCGCACCGCGGCGCGGCCGCTGGACCTCATGCAGCTGCGGACGTTCCTGGCCGTCCACCGCGCCGGCTCGCTGACCGCCGCCGCCCGCCTGCTCGGCCTGTCCCAGCCCACGGTGACCGCCCAGCTCAAGGCGCTCGAGCAGCGGCTCGGACGCCAGCTGTTCGAGCGCCTGCCGCACGGCGTCGCGCCCACGTCGGTGGCGCTGGAGCTGGCCGCGCAGGTCGCCGAACCCCTCGACCGCCTGGCGGCGGTGGCCGGGCCGAGCGACGTCGCCGCCGCCGCCGAGGAACCCGTGCACCTCGCCGGGCCCGCCGAGCTGCTCGCGGTCCGGGCCATGCCCGCGCTCGCGCCGCTGATCGGCCGCGGGGTCCGGCTGCGCGTCACCCACGGCCTCGCCGACGACCTGCTGGACGGGCTGCGGGCCGGGCGTTTCGACCTCGTACTCTCCGCGATCCGCCCACGCGGCCGGGCGGTCACCGCCGTGCCGCTCATGGACGAGGAGTTCGTCCTCGTCGCCGCCCCCGCGTGGGCCGGGCGGACCGGCGGGCCCCTCGACGACCTGCCCCTGATCAGCTACGCCGAAGACCTACCGATCCTGCGCCGCTACTGGCGCCACGTCTTCCACCGGCGCCTGACCACACCGGCCGCCGTCGTCGTCCCCGACCTGCGCGCCGTCCTGGCCGCGGTCGTCGCCGGAGCCGGGATCTCGGTGCTGCCGCGGTATCTGTGCGAGCGGGAGCTCGCGGAGGGCCGGCTGGTGGTGTTGCTGGAGCCGGACGACGCGCCGATCAACACCGGGTTCCTCGCTCAGCGGGCGGGTGCGCGGGTGCTGCCGCACGTCGACCTGGTCCGCGGGGAGCTGCTGAGGCAGGCGCGCCACTGGTAGACCTCAGCCGTTCGATCGTGCTCATGGCCGTGCTTCAGTGCATGACCTGGTAGGGGAAGTGCAACCGGACGCGGGTATGGCCTGACGTCGAGTCGATCTGGACCATGTCGGCGAGTTGGCGGGCCAGCCACAGTCCTCGGCCGCCCGGCGTCGCGTCGGCGGATCCGGGCCGGCGATAGCCCGCCGTGGCGGGGACGGGGTGCCCTCCGGGGTCGTCGCATTGGACGACGAGGGTGTCGTGGTGGTGCCAGGCACGGACGCGGACCGGTGCCGTGCCGTGGCGTAGCCCGTTGGCGGCCACTTCGACCACGGCGACGACGAGGTCGTCCGCGGGTTCCTCGGCGAATCGGTGGGCGGCGGCCCACGCGTTCATTACCGACCGTAGTCGGCGCAGTTGGGTGACGTCGGTCAGCTCGATGTCGTGGTCGGTATGCGCGGGTGCCGGCAGCAGCGGTGCCTGGGGCTGTTCGGTGAGGTACCGCTCCGGGGTCCGATAGCACGGTGAAGGTGCGAGGCCGGCCGGGGTGAGCAGGTGGGAGTGGGTGGCGCGCACACCGTCGAGGACCGCGGCGGAATGCCGATGCTCGCTCCACAGACAGGTGACGGCACTGTGGTACGGGGCGTAGGTGTCGTTGCACATCGCCTCGTATGCCAGATAGGCGGCAGCGCGGTCGGCGTGCAGCGCGGCGTCCATGCCGCCGGCTATGTCCGGTTCGGCGATCAGGTGTACCCGCCGGCCGGCGTCGCGTTGCTCGGCCAGGTAGCGGCGGAACCTCTCGTAGGCCAAGCCCAGCCGCTGGTAGAACGCCGTCGTGTCGGCCCAGCTCAGCACGCCGTTCAGGGTGCCGAGACACGGGGCCAGCACCGCCCGGGTCTGCTCGCCGACCACCATCAGGACTTCGTCGTACGAGCCGGCGGAGCGGTGTATCTCAGCCGGTAACGCGGCGAGCAGCTCCTCCTGCGAGCCGATGATCAGCGCGCTGTGCAGGAGTCGATGAGGGTGCTCTTCCGACGCCTGCATGATCATGGAGAAGGGGCCGGCCACGGTCGCGTGGCGGCCTCCCCGATGATCCTGATCGTCACTTGCCGCGGTCCCTCACCTGCTACGCACGGATCGGCGTCAGCTTCATACCCTGGCCGGACGGCTTCTACACCGCCGGTGCCGGCTTCCCGCGGCAAGGGCCGGGCAACTCGAGATGCCGCCCGCTGCCGTAGCTCGGACAGTCGCCGCTGCGCCGCCGCCAGGCGTTCCCGGCGTCGTGCCGAGCTGTCTCGTGCCTGCTGCGCCAGGTCAGCAGCCTGCCGGCTGACGGCTGCCGCCCGAGCGGCCTCGGCAGCGGCCAGCCGCGCTGCGCGCCGGCGCCGAGCGCCGCCGGCCGTCGTGTCGTCGGTACCCGTGACCACGACACTGGCATCCCACAGGGCCCGATCCGTCGACCGTTCGACGAGCGTTGTCAACTGAGCCGGGGTGCTTGCATCCACTGCGCCGCCAACCGCGACCATGACGACGTCGGCCGTGTCGGTGACCACGGCGAGCGTCAGAACCGCGGGGCGGTGCGGACGCGACATCTCGTGGGACGAGCGATTGTCGGTAGACATGAACCCGCCTTCGAAAAGCGAGGAATCACGTACCCGGCGCCTGGCGTGTCACCGCCGGGCCGGCTCATGTCCGAACCTTCGACCAGGATACCGGCTGCTCGAACGAGCCATCAATCCGTCGGATGCCGCACGCCACCCGCGTGCATCAACGGCCCGCCGGCGAGGAGAGGAGCTGTCACACTGGGTACGTGTCCGTGCGCTCGTGGACCGGTCAGCCTGTCAGGAGGCAGCCACCATGACACCGACCTCTCCGGTGCCTCCGGGCGCCGCCGGGATCACCACGGCGGCGGTCACCGGAGATCGCGTCCGGCTCACCGCCGTCGGCGAGTTCGACCGCGACAACCAGCACCTGATCACCACCGCCGTGCGTCACGCCTTGGACCACGGTGCATCGCACATCACCCTGGACGCCTACCGGGTGACGTTCCTCGACGCCGCTACCGTCGCGACACTCCAGCGCTGCCAGCAGGCCGCGGCGGAACAGCACGCCACCCTGCATGTCTCCGGAATCCGAGGCCTGCCCGCGACGGTCCTGTCCCTCACCGACGCCTTTCCCCGTCTCTGCCCGGACGCCGCGCCGCCACAGCGGCATGCTCGCGTGTCCCCGCATCCGGCGAAACACCGCCGAGCGGAAACGCTACCGGTCATCCAGGTGGAGACTGCCGAACGGGTACGACGCTGCCGTGAGCTCGTCGAACGTTCGCGTAAGCTGCTCGGCCACATCGACTGACATCCTGCTCGGCCGCGCGCCGAGCCCGAGGCGTGGCATGCAGACGATCTCCGCCGCGCTCGGGCGAGCGGGCCGAGCCGTCGTCCCAGATCAGTGTGCGGTCGGTGCGGTCGCGGTTTCAGGCGGTGAAGCGAAGGTCGGCCCAGACGCGTTTGCCGATCTCGGTGTGATGGCGGTGGACGCCCCAGCGGTCGGCTATGGCTTGGATCAGGTGCATGCCGCGTCCGTTGGGCTGGTCGGCGCGGCGGACCCGGACGGCGGGACCGCGGGGATCGTTGTCGGCGGCCACGAGGCGTAGGTGGTCACCGGTATTGGACAGTTGCGCCTCGCGCAGCCCTCCGCCGTGCCGGACGGCGTTGCTGAACAGCTCGGTGCACACCAGATCCACGTCGTCGTAGAGGTCTCGCCGAGGTGGGCTGGTGAGGATCTCCGGCAGGGTGCGCCTGGCCCAGTTGCGCCCTTCGGCGCTGGTGGCGGGGTCGTGCGGGCGTGGTGGTCGCCAGGTGGCGGTGCGCCGAGGGTCGACATCAGGCGCTGGGGGCCCGGCGGTCACGGTCGCGATGCGGGACGCGTCGAGCGCTTCGGCGGCCGACCGGGCGAGCCGTTCGGCCGAGCGTACGTCGCGCTCGCTGAAGGCCTCTCGGCCGTCGAGCTCGCGGAGCAGGGTCAAGGCGCCCAGCAGCGCGCCGGTCGAGGTGTACAGCGGCACCACGATGGAGCTGCCGATACCCAGTTGCTGGAGTTGGGCCCGCTGTTGTTCGGTTGCCGCCGTGGCCCGCAGCATGGCCGGTCCCACGTGCGGCAGGTAGCGCGTGATCCCGGTGGCGGTCACCCGTCCGGCGCCGTAGGGGTCGCCCGTGCGGACCGGTACCTCGGCGGCCCACTGCCGGACCACCGGTTCACGTTCGGCGTCGCGGTGGCGCAGTGTGACCATTTCCAGCAGTTCGCCGTCGACCGGCTGGGTCAGGCCCAACTCGGCCAACGAGACAGCGGCTCCCGCGCGCAAGGCTGCGACGACGGAGGTCCGTACGTGTACGGCGCACCAGTCCGCCCACGCGGGCACCAACTCGTCGCCCAGAAGATCAGCGGTGGCGAACCAGTCGGACACAGCCCACAGCCGTTGCTCGACGGGCCAGCTTTCCGGCATCTCCGGGGGCACCGGATCCGCTGTGTCAAAGGAGCTCATGCCCTGCCTTCACGGCCAGGCGGCCGGGACTTGTAGACAGGCTCCGGTCGCAGATCGGCCTCCATGCTGACAGGTGGCACCCGGCAACGGCCAGCCAGAGCAGCACGGGGGACAGTGCTCGACCTGCGTCCCGGCCGCCTGGCAGCGGTGGGTTCAGCTGTCCGGGGGCGTGTTCCACCGGGCGAGTTCGGCGTCGATGTCGCGCTGATCCAGATGCGCCTCGCGCCGGTCGGCGGCCCGGTCGCGCCGGTCCGCTGCCTGGTCGCGTTCGCAGGCTGCATGGTCGCGCCGGTCGGCGGCGAGGTCGCGTTCGCGGGCTACCTCGTCGCGCCGGTCCGCGGCCTGGTCGCGTTCGCGGGCTGCCTGGTCACGTTCCCGGGCTGTCCGGTCGCGCCGGTCGGCGGCTCGATCACGGTCGTCGGCGGCCTGATCGCGCATGGCGGCGATCGACTCGCGCTGTTCCGCGTCGATGTCGCGCTGGTCGGCGTCGCGCTGCCGGGCGTCGCACGCCGCTTCCCACTCGGCCGCGCGTCTCTCCCGCCGCTCCAGTTCGGCGCAACGGACCTCATCCTCCGTCACGCCGTGATCCTAGGCGCTTTGCCGCCGAGACGGAACCTGGAGGTCACCTGTCCGGCGAGGCCGCTCCACCGTCACTGCCTCGCCGAACCGGCAACGTACGACGGAATTCCACTTTCGGGGTTGTCGAGCCGGCTGTAGATCTCCCACGCCGGCCGGCGTACCGGCTGGTGAGAAAGCCACCGGGATGGCACCACCGCGTGTGGCCTCCCGGCGTAGGCGCGGCTAGCCTGGAATCTGCCGTTTTCTGCGGCGTTTGCTGCTCAAGCAGTCGGGTGGCACACCATTGTTTCGTTGTCCCGTCTGGAGTGGCTATGCCCCGGAAATTCGGCCTGCCGTATCTGCTGAGACATGCCCCGGCTGGTGCTGACGGCTGCTTCTCGGTCACCGCCGACGTGAACGCCGGAGTGATCGAGGCAGCGGTTCGTGGTCGCTGGAGCCCGTCGCTGCGCAGCACCGCCTGGACCGCGGTGAGCGAGTTGTTCTCCGAGCATCCCCGGGCGGTGATCGCCGACTTGCATGATCTGGGTGACCCTCTGGCCGCCAGTGCTCCGGCCTGGTGGACCATGGGCATGACCGGGGCGCGGATGCGACCGCCGGTGCCGTTCGTGGTGTGCCTTCCCCCGGCGACGGCACTGGCGGCCCGGCTGAAGAGGCTGGGGGCCAGGCGCCAGCTACCGATGTTCGCGACCATGCCGGAGGCGCGTGTCGCGGTGGCGGGTCGGCTGCCGCTGACCGAGCGTGTGCAGCGATGCCTCGCGCCGCAGCCGGACGCGCGGCGCCGGGCCCGGGCCATGGTCACGGACGCCTGCCAGGCGTGGCGCCTACCGGAGTTGCTGCACCGGTGCCGTCTGGTCGTCTCGGAACTGGTCGGCAACGCCGTCGAGCACGCGGCTACCGACATCGTGGTCACCGTCTCCCGGCGGGGTGCCGGGATCCACCTGGCTGTCAGCGACGAAGAGCCGCGGCTGCCGGAGATGATCAACCTGGGACCGCCGCATCCGTCAATAGTGGACGCGCGCGGCCAGGGACTACGCGTGGTTCATGCCGCCGCAACGGTCTGGGGCACGATTCCCACCCCAGCCGGCAAGGTGGTCTGGGCACTGGTGCGTCCGGGCCGGTGGCAAAGCCAGGGCAAAACGTACCGACTCGAATCGCCTGAGTTCTTTCCGGCGAACGGGTCCCGGCCGGGATATGGTAGGGGCGTCTGTGGTTCGGCGCCTTCGATGGGCGCTGTTGAGACCGGCGTCAAGGTGTGGCGCGGATCCCGGATTCCGGATCAGGAGTTCCTGCAGCGGTCCGGCACCACTGTTCCGTCGCAGGACTGGTGGTCCGCCTGATGAGGGAACGTTTGGCATGACGCACGCCGAACCGATGGATCCGAACGAGGCGTTCGCCGAGCTCGGCCACATCCGACTGGCCGAGCTCGACATCGACGCGCTGCTGGACAAGATCGCACAGCTGACCAAGCGCACCGTTCCCGGTGCCTGCGAGGTCAGCGTCACCCTGGTCCGGGGCGCCGACGCCCACAGCGCGGCGTTCACCGGCGAGCTCGCCCGAGACCTCGACGAGTTCCAATATCAACATGGCCAGGGCCCCTGCCTGGAGGCCTCCGTCACCACTGCCAGCCTGTCCGTGCCTGACACCGGCAGCGAAGACCGGTGGCCGGACTGGGCCCGGACGGCCAAGGAGGCCGGCGCATACAGCTCCCTGTCGATCGGCCTGCCGGTGCAGGAGAAGGTCACCGGCGCCCTGAACGTCTATGCCACCAAGGCTCACGCCTTCGACGACGACGCGGTCGCCCTCGCTCAAACGTTCGCCGGCTTCGCCGCGGTCGCCCTGGCCAACGCCCACCTGTACGACACGCAAGCCACTCTGGCCGGACATATGCAGAAGGCAATGGAGAGTCGGGCCGTCATCGAACAGGCCAAGGGCATCATCATGGGCCAGCGCCGCTGCACCGCGGCCGAGGCCTTCGCCATCCTCGACAAACTGTCCCAGGACGCCAACCGCAAACTCCGCGACGTCGCCACCGCCCTCGTCGACAAGGCGGCCGAACCGCCCCTGTGACAGCCGCCGCCCCACGGGCCGGCCGGCGCGGCCGCGAAGGGTCCACGATCGGCCGTCATCCGCCGTCCGCCGGTCCGGACGTCTCGGTGGCGCGGTCGACCAGGGCTTGGGCGACGTCGCGCAGTTTGCGGTCGGTGTCCTGCGACAACCCGGTCAGGATCTTGAAGGCGTCTTCGCTGCTGCAGTGCCGGTCGCGCATGACGATGCCTTTGGCCTGCTCGACGACTGCGCGGCTGGCCATCGCGGCCTGTATCTGCTTCGCCAGATGGAACCGGGCCTCGTGCAGATGCGCGTTGGCGAGGACGACGGCGGCGTATCCGGCGAAGGTCTGTCCGAGCGTTACCGCGTCGTCGTCGAACGCGTGGGGTGTGATGGCGTAGACATTCAGTGCCCCGGCGGCGGATTCGGGGACGGGCAGTCCGATCGACAGGGAACTGTGGAAACCGGCGTCGCGGGCTCGAGCGGCGAAGTCCGGCCACCGGCGCTCGATGCTCATGTCCGGCAGGGACAGGGTCTCTCCGGATGCCAGGGCCTGAAAGCAGGGGCCGTGGCCCTGCTCGTACTGCCTTTGGTCGAGGGCTAGCGCGACGTCGCCGGTGAACGCGGCGGTATGAGATCCCCTTCCTCGGTGCAGAGTGATCGACACCTCTGCCGCGCCGGGGATGGTTCGCTTGGCCAGGTGCGCGATGCGATCGAGCATGCCGTCAAGGTCCGTTTCGGCGAGCCGGATCCGACCGGTTTCAGCGAACGCCTCGATCAGGTCCATGGGTCGCTCCGCGTCTGTCATGACCGGTCGTCCCTCGAGAGGCACCTCCGGCACCGCGCCCGGTGCACCACGATGCATGGATGACGGCAGGAACCGCCTTCAGCGTAGCTGGCCCGGAGCCTCGCGACGGGCGCCGTTCGGGCGGCTTGCCTGATCACCGTCGAATGCCCGCCACCAGGGCCGCGGCGACATCCCGGACCTTGCGATTGGTCCGCTGCGACACCGCGGTGAGAAAGGAGAATGCCTCGTCCGGAGTGCACCGCTGCTCGGCCATGATGATGCCTTTTGCCTGTTCGATGACGGCGCGGCTGTCCATCGCCGCCTGCAGGTGCCTGGCCAGGTCGGCAGTGCTGTGGTAGGCGTAGGCATTGGCCAGCGCGACCGCCGCGTACCCGGCGAAGGAACGGGCCAGAGTGACCGCCTCGTCGTCGAACGCGGCCGGCCGGCGGCCATAGATGTTCAGTGCCCCGGTGACATCGTCCAGCAGCGGAAGGCCGACGGAGAGCACACTGCCCGCTCCTGCGGCCGCAGCCCGCAAGGCCCATCCCGCCCAGCGGATGTCCGTCGCCGTATCGGGCACCGAGATCGTGGTGTTCTCCGCGGCCGCCTGCAGGCACGGTCCGCGGTGGTGTTCGTACTGCCGTTCGTCCAGCTCCTTGGCGAGGTCGCCGGTGCAGGCCGCCGTGTAGGGCCGGTGCTGGCGGACCAGCGTGATGGAGACGTCGGCGGCGCCGGGCAGCGCCCGCTGTGCCACGGTGGCGACCCGGTTCAAGACCTCGTCGAGGTTGGTCTCGCTCAGCTTGGTACGCCCAAGTTCGGCGAAGGCGACCAGCGGGTCGATGGGGTCGTGCGTCATGAATCTCAAGTGATCCTTGCAGCGGGCACGGCGCCATCGCGATGGGGCCGTGCGAGTCGGCGGAATACGACTTCTGGAAGCGAGCAAGGCTTCCGATCCGCGCCGCTGCTTGACGCTGTCCGGCCGGCCCGCTGGGCCGCCGGAATGACCATATTACCCATCTCGCGGGACATCACCCGCGGCGGCACCGGCGCGTTGCGGCCACGCCGCCATCGGCGGCTATCCCTCGCCCTCGATCACCATCGCTGTTCCTCCATGACGGCGGTCGCGGCGTCGGCCAGCGTGGTTCCGGCTTCGGCCGCGCGTATGCGCAGGATCAGGTAGGCGGCGTCCGGGGCACGGTGCGTGATCGCCATGATGACGCCGATGGCCTGCTGGATGCGCGCGCGTACGGCGAACGCGCCGGCCAGGCCGGCGACCAGTGCTTCGCCGCCGTGGTCCAGGCCGTGCGGATGAGCGCGCGGGCAGGGGTCGTGCGGGTCGTAGGTGGCCCACACGGCCGCGGTCAGCGGCGCCAGGTCCGTGGCGTCGCGGCCGTAGAGGTTCAGGGCGGCCATGGCGGTGCCGCGGCCGGCGAACAGCGGAATCGACAGCGACGCCCGGATGCCCAGCCGGTAGGCGGTGTCGCGGAAACCGGGCCACCGCATGGTCGCCGTGACGTCGGGCACGGCCACCGGGGATGCGGTGTCCAGGGCGGCGAGGCACGGACCGTCCTGCTCGTCGTATTGCGCCTGGTCGACGGCGCGCGCGATCTCGCTGTCGGTCGCCACGGTGGTGATGGCATCGTCCCGGTAGGCGGTGACCGAGCTGTACGCGATCGGTGTGATGAGGTCGGCGCTCAACTGCGCGATGGTCACGAGCTGACATTCGACCCAGGAGGCGTCGTCCGGTGTGCCGGCCAGGGCGATCAGGCACGCCGAGAGCGGGCTCTGCAGGTGCGGATACGGAACGGGTGATGGATCCTGCCGCGTCGTCACGGGAACTTCCTCTCCTGGCCGAAGGTCAAGGTCTCGTCCGGCGGGGAGCTCACCGGTAGCGGGGGTGCACCGCACTGGCGACGAGTGCTCCGGCGACGTCCGAGAGCTTGCGGCCGGAGTCCTGGGAGACATTCGCCAGGATGGTGAACGCTTCGTCGTCGGTGCAGCGGCGTTCGGCCATGATGATGCCCTTGGCCTGTTCGATGACGGCACGGCTGTCCATCGCGGCCTGGGTGTGGTCGGCCAGGCTCGCGGCGCTGTCGTACAGGTGCGCGTTGGCCATGGCGACAGCGGCGTACCCGGCGAAGGTCTCGGCCAGAATGACCGCGTCGTCGTCGAAGGCGTGCGGTTTGGTGGCGTACACGTTGAACGCACCGCTCACGGAGTCGTGCAGGGGCAGCCCGACGGACATCGAGCTGTGGACTCCCGCGTCGATGGCCCGGGCCGCCCAGTGCGGCCATCGACCGTCACCGGCCAGGTCAGGGACGCTCACCGTGATGTTGGCGGCCGCCGCGGCCAGGCACGGGCCGTGGCCCTGGTGGTACTGCCATTCGTCGACGGCCGTGGCTCGTTGCCCGGTGAATGCGGCGGTGTGCGCACCCTGGGCCCCGACCAGGGTGACCGATACGTCGTCCGCGCCGGGGATGGTCTGCTGGGCAAGGCCGGCCACCGTCGCCAGCGCCGTGCGGAGATCTGTCGCGGTGAATCTGATTCGCCCGAGTTCGGCGAATGCGTCTGTGGGCTTCATCGCCTGCGGATTCGTCATGGAAGCGTCCTCGTGACGCGCCGCCGCACCGGTCGCGCGGTGCGGGGCGGAGCTTTCGGGTCACTGCCGGCCCGCGCTGATGCGGGTCCGGGACCGCGCCGCTTCTTGACGCCGTCTCGCCGACGCGGGACGCCGGCCAGGCCCCGCAGCGTACCCCGCCAGATGGTGCCGAAACGTGGCCCCGCGCCGCCTCGGCGCCGGTTGCGCCGGCCGGCGCGGGCTGGTCGGCCGCGGCAAGGGAACGAGCCCGCCCCGGCCGGCGCAGGGTGGGCTCGCCGGGCGGCGGCCGGGTCAGGAAGCGTCTCGCCGCACGGCCTCGCGTACCAGGTCGCGGATCCGGTCGACGGCTGCCAGCGCCGGGCCGGCGATCAGGTTCGCCGTAGCCGACTCGACGCCCGGATGGGGGCGCGTCGGCGCGGCCGCTTCGGCGGCGCGTACCACCGACGCCAGCGCGCGGAGGCGGTCGGGTGGCACCTTGGCGCGCAGCTGCGGGAACTCGTACCGTTCCTCGTATCGGGCATGGGTGAGCACGGCGGTGCGCAACATCAGCAGCGACGCCTCGAACCCTTCGCTGTCGAGGTCGGCGTTCAGGAGGGCGGTAAGCATCTCCTTGGCCTGGCGTTCTTCCTGCAGACGGTCGTCGACGACGCCTCCGCCGTGGGGGTCGATGGTACGGCTGAGCGGATGAACGACCTCTTCCTCCGCGGTCTCGTGCACCGCGAGCATGCGGACCAGGTCGTCGAACGCCTCCTGCCGCCGGGCCCCGGATGCGCCGGTGACCAGGAGGAACTGTTCCTCGATCCGGGCGTGCTGGGTCAGTAGCAGGTCCACCACGTCGACGTCGGGACCTTGCGGGAGTGCGGTGTCGGCGCTCGCGGGCTCAGGCACGGCGGGAGCCCTCCTGCGTACGCAGCGACTCCACCGGGTGCGGACCCTCGGTCTCCATCCGGTACTCGTCGCCGAACATCTCCCGGTGTGCGTCGATCACCGCCTCGCTCGGTGGCTTCTCGCCGCCGTGAATCTGCTCCTGCATCTGCTCGAAGCGCTCGTGCGCCTCCCGGACGTAGCCGGTTCCCAGCTTGGTGAGATCGATCTGGGTGGCGAGCAGGTGGCGCAGGTACTCCTTGTTGGGCTCGAACTTCAGCGGCTCCGGCAATCCGGTGTCGCCGACGATCTGCTCGGGTTCGCGGCCGTCGTGGCGGCGCAGCAGGTCTGCCGCCTGTTGCAGGTGCGCCAGCTCCATCTGCAGGTGCAGCTCCCAGATCGCCTTGATCCGCGGGTCGCTCTCCTGCTCCATGAAGGACCAGTACAGCCAGCACTCGTTGTACTCGTGGGTGACCAGCCGCTCCCACCACGTCTCTCCCGGGTCGACCAGCGACTCGTAATGGGTGACGTGCTCCTGCTCGATGAGGCTGATCTCCTGGTAGAGCTGGCGCGCGATCGGCTCCATGTACTGCGGGCCGGTGTTCATGTAATAGATCATCACCTGCTGCTCGGCGGACAGGATCGTCAGCGCGTGCAGCTTCGACCGCGGATCGACGGCGTCCTTGGCATAGGGGTCGTTGACGTTGTCGAACGGGTGCCGGAACTCGGCCACGGTGGGACGCCCCGGCATCACCTCGGTCACCCCGTTGACGATCTTCTCGGCCTTGCGGCGCTCGACCATCTCGTACAGGTTGGCGTACCGGTAGAGATGGTCGAAGTCTTCCAGGACGCCGAACTCGTACGCCTGCTTGAGGTAGGGGTCCGGCTCGTGCCGGGCCACCCACGCGGTCAGGTCCACCGCGACCTGCTCGTAGCCGAGGGTGGTCTCCAGCACGCTCGCCTGGCCGGGCAGCAGCCAGTTGACGACACGCTGCTGCTGGTTCTCCACGAACCGGGTATACGCCAGCTGCCGTTTGACGTCGGCATCGCGGCAGACGCGCGCGAACTGGTGCGAGAACATGACGGACTCGACTTCGATGCCGTTCATCGTGATGATCCGGCAGCGGGTGTACGGATCGACCGCCTCCGGATCGATCGGTTCGACGTTCAGCTCACGCCAGTTTCGCAGCTGCTGCTCCAGGGGAATCCCTTTGTGGTCAAGCGGATTGAACATCGCCACTCCCTTGCGCCGATCGGGGTCGACCGGGCGTACCCGGGGCCTTTCGCCGCAAACGTCGGCGTCGATACCGAGAAGGAGATGCCATGGCCTCGGATGCCGTCACGGCGATCACGAACGACCATCGGTTGATGGAGCAGCTGTTCGCCCGGCTCAAAGCCGGTGACGGCGATCGACGCGAGCTCCTGGCCGAGGTGGAGGCGAGGTTGCGCGCGCACGCCCGCGCCGAGGAGGGCCACGGACAAGCAGACGCTCGAAAAGCTCTCCGCATGCAAGCCTGACCTCACGGCGGCTTCGGTGCCCCGCCGCCGGCGCCGCCGGTCAAACGCGGTCGAGGTCGCCGAGGCGCCGCCACAGGCTGCCCAGGGTGGCCGCGCCGTTGACCAGCATCTGTATCGCGACCCGCTCGTCGCTGTCGTGCCAGCGGTCCTCGGGCAGGCCGATGCCGAAGAACATGACGGGCGCGTCGAGCATCCGGGACAGCAACTCCGCCGGCCCGCCGCCGGCGTTGCCCATCCGCCCAGGCGCCTTGCCGAAGCCGTCTTCCATCGCCGCCGACAGCGCCTCCAGCGCCGGTAGGTCTGCGGGAGTCTCGTACGGCTCCTGCGCCGTCTCCTCGGAAACGGTCAGGTCGTAGTCGACCCGGCCGTCGAGTCGCTCGGCGACCCAGCGCCGCAGCTGGTCCGCCACCGTGGCGGCTTTCTGCCCGGCCACCGTACGGATGCTGAGATTCGCGGTGGCCACCGCGGGCACCGCCGCTCGGGAAGCGCCCACGGCATCCCCGGACACCAGGCTGATGACCTCCACCGCGGGTCGCGTCCACAACTGTTCCAGCACCGTGTAGCCGGCCTCACCACTGATGCTGCGGGTCTCCGAGCGGGCAAGCCAGTCCTCGTCGGTGAACGGCAGGGCGGCCAGCTCGGCCCTGCGCTCCGCGGACGGCTCCAGGACATCGTCGTAGAAGCCGGGCAGCGTGATCCGGCCCTTGTCGTCGAGCAGCGAGCCGAGCAACCCGGCCAGCTCGATCGCCGGGTTGGGCGCCGGCCCGGACACCGTACCGCTGTGCACGTCCCGCAGTGGTCCGTACACCTGCAGCTCGGCACCGATCATGCCGCGCAGGCTGGTGCACACCGCGGGATGGTCCTGCCGCCAGGTCAGGGTGTCGGAGAAGACGACCAGATCCGCGGCCAGCTTCGTCCGGTTCTGCTCGAGGAGGTCGGCCAGATGCGCCGAGCCGGTCTCCTCCTCACCCTCGACGAGGAACTTGAGGTTCACCGCCGGGGCGTCCCGCCCGGTGGCCGCCAGGTGCGCCCGGATTCCCCAGACATGGCTCAGCACCTGGCCCTTGGCGTCCGAAGCGCCACGACCGTAGACGTACCCGTCGCGGACGGCCGGCTCGAACGGCGGAGTCTCCTCCCACTGCTCGTCCTTGGCGGCGCGCACGTCGTGGTGGCTGTAGATCAGCACCGTCGGCGCACCCGGGGCCTCGCACCACTCGGCGTACACCGCCGGCGCGCCCTCGACCTTCCACACCTCCACGCGGGGAAACCCGGTCTCGCGGAGCATGCCGGCCAGCCAGTTCGCCGACCGGATCAGCTCGGGCCCCCGCTCCGGCAGCCCGGCGACCGAACGCAGCCGGATCCAACCGATCAACCCCTCCACCACCTCCTGCCGGCGGGCGGTCAAGAAGTCGTGAATGCGGTCGCTGTCGTCTTGTCGTCCCATGTCGTCTCTCCGGATCGGTGCTGGTCGGTACGGCGTACGTCCTACTGGGCCCGGGTCCACTCGGCCAGGGCGGTGAGCACGGCCCGCACGTCGCCGGTCCGGCGGAGAACCGCCCGTTGCCGGGTGGCGCCGTCACCGTCGGCGCGTAGCCGGGCGAGCCCCTCGAGTACCGGCTCGAGGTCGCCGGCCCGCAGGAGTGCGGGGCTCACCGTGGCGAGGAGTTCGTCGACGAGGTCCCAGGCCGGGCGGGCGCGGCCCAGCCGCAGGTCGATCAGATCACCGCTGAGCCCGTCGCGGGCGGAGCGCCAGTTCGCCCCGGCCAGCACGCAGTCCCGTGGGCGTGACGCGGGAAGTCCGGCCTGGATGTCGCTGATCGCGGTCGCGACGGTGGCGCGGACGAGCGCGGTCACCAGAACGGTGTCGTCCACGTCGGTGCAGACGTCGCCCACCCGGATCTCCACCGTCGGGTAGCTGGGGGACAGGCGGGCGTACCAGTAGATCGACGCCTCGTCGAGCACCATCCCGGAGGCGATCAGTGCGGTCACCGTACGGTCGTAGTCCGCGGCGGACGTGAAGTACGGTGTCGGGCCCATGCTGGGCCAGCGCAGCAGCTGTACCGAACGCCAGCTCGCGTGTCCCGTGTCGGCGCCCTGGAACAGCGGCGAGTTCCCGGTGAGCGCGCGGATCACGGGGAGCCACACCTGCAGGTGGTTGCAGACCTGGACGGCGACCTCGCGGTCCGGGACGCCGACGTGCACGTGCAGACCGCACGCCGCCGGGTCCAGCGCGACCGGGCCGTACCGGTCCGCGAGGTCCTGGTAGCGCCGGCCGGGCGGCACGCTGACGTCGGGCTCGGCGACCGGGGTGGCGCCGATGGCCACCAGCCGTGCGCCGGCGGCTTCCGCCGCGTCGGCGGCGACCCGGCGTTGCTGCGACAGTTGCTCACGTACGTCGTCGAGCCGGGTGCAGACGCCGGTGACCAGTTCCAGCATGCTCCGGCGCATTTCTCGCCGGCTGCGTTCCCGGACCGGCTCCGGTAGGGCGGCGGCCACCTGGTCGGCGACCGGCATGTTGCGTCCCGTGACCGGGTCGAGCAGGAGGAACTCCTCCTCGACCCCGACGGTCAGCACCGGCGAAGCCGTGGAGATGGTGGCCGTCCTGCCGGCGGTGATCATGGAAGTCATGGCCTCGTCCTTCTGGCTGACGGGGTGGAGGGTCCCGGTCGGGCGTGCTGGCTACCCGTGCCCGTTCGGCGCAAACCCCTGGTGAACGGCCTGGCGACCGCGGGGGAACCAGAAGGAGTGGCTTGTGTCTATCAACCTTTTGGTTGGCGAGTCTCGGTTCTTTGGGTAGGGTTCAGTGATCGGTCAAAAAGAGCGCCGAGATCATCCAGTGCGACGTCGTCGCCGGGTGCGCATCTCGGACTGTGACCGATGTGTCGCCCGGCTTCTCGTCGTGTTCCGGTGATCTTTTTGTCATCACCGTTCCGCTTGGAGTCAGCGATGCAATCGCCCCCCGTCATGGACAGCCGCCGCGCCGCGGCCGACGACCGCGCCGCCACCCTGATCAACGCCTTCGCGGCAGGCGACCCGGACGAGCCGTCCCGGGCACTGCTGCGCGACGAGACGATCGCGGCGTGGCTACCGATGGCGCGGCGCCTCGCACGCCGCTATGCCCAGCGGGGCGAGGCGCTGGAGGATCTGACGCAGACGGCCACCATCGGGCTGATCAAGGCTGTCGACCGGTTCGACCCGGTTCTCGGCGCGGACTTCGTCGGGTACGCGCTGCCGACGATCCTGGGAGAGCTCAAGCGGTACTTCCGTGACCGGGCCTGGTCCATCCGGGTGCCGCGGCGGCTGCAGGAGATGCGGACGGCGATCAACGATGCGAGCGCGGCTCTGACGCAGGTCCTCGGCAGCACGCCCACGATCGCCGAGATCGCCGCTTACCTGCACGTCGACGAGGACAAGGTGATCGAGGGTCTGGAAGGTGCCCAGGCATACCGGGCCACCTCGCTCAACTCGCCGATCGGCGAGGACGGCGCCGGCGAACTCGGCGACATGCTGGGATCCGAGGATCACGGATACGAGCTCACCGAGTGGCATCTCTGCCTCGGACCGGCGCTGACGCGCCTGACGCCGCAACTGCGCCGCATCGTGACGCTGCGGTTCTACGGCAATCTGACCCAGTCGCAGATCGCGGCACAGCTCGGCATCTCGCAGATGCACGTCTCCCGGCTGCTCACCAAGGCGCTGGCCACGCTGCGGGAAGACCTGGATCCGCACGCCGGCGGCTGACGGCGCCCGGTCACAGCCACTGCCTCAGGACGGCGGCCGCGGCAAGGCTCAGCGAGGTTCCCTTCTCCGCGGCTCGCGCGCACAGGTCGGTGTAGGCGTCCTCGGTGCTGCTGCGGGTGCAACCGGCGAGGACGTCGACAGCAAGCCGGATGGTGGCGCGTATGGACAGTGCGCTTGCGTATCCGGTGAGCAGTTCCTCGGCTCCGGGGTCGGACACCGGTGGGCCTGCGGCGTCCAGATCGAGTCCACGGCTGGTGGCGTACAGTTCGGCCACCGCGGCGATCAGCGGTTGCATCGCGGCGTCGTCGCGGCCGTAAAGGTTCAGCACGGCGATCGGTGTGCCCCGCCCGGTGTACAACGGCACCGAGACGGACGCGCGCAGGCCCAGAGCGGGTGCCACCTCGTGGAAGCCGGGCCAGTGCATCGTCGCCGCGATGTCGGGCACCCCGACCGGTTCGCCGGTCTCCAGCGCCTGGAGGCAGGGGCCGGCCCGGTCGGCGAACTGCGCCTCGTCGACGGCGCGGGCAACGTCGCTGGTGGTCGCGACGGCGGTGTATTCGTGGCCCTGCAGTGTCGTGATCGACGCGTAGTCCGCGGCCGCGATCCGGTCAGCGGCCAGGGCCGCGATCGCAGTCAGGCGTTCCTCGACGCCGGAAGCGTGGTCCGGTGTCTCCGCCAGGGCGACGAGGGCGTCGGCCAGTGGCCCGTGACGCCGAGGGGATACCCGTTCCGGTTGCTGTGACTTAGCCATGGGCCCTTCCCCGTGATCGGCTCCCCGAGTCCGATCACGCATACCCGGCCGGGCCGGACCTACGCCGGCACCCGGTGCATCCGTACGGGCGACTGTTCGGCCGCAGCCCCCGTGCTCGGCCGATCCCGGCCGTTTCATCGATCTTCCGACGGGTAGCCGGACCGGCACCCCGGGGTGCGCGGCCGGGGATCGGAGAAAGCAGGCGGCATGTGTGGAATCAGCGGTGAAGTGAGTTTCGGCGGACGGCCCGACGCCGGAGCGGTCGTACGGATGACCGAAGCGCTGCAATCACGAGGACCCGACGGCAGCGGGCACTGGGACGACGGCTGGGTGATGCTCGGGCACCGGCGGCTGAGCATCATCGACCTGTCCGACAACGGCCACCAGCCGATGGTCTCCGACGAACTCGGTGTCGGCATCAGCTTCAACGGCTGCGTCTACAACTACCGTGAGCTGCGCACGGAACTCGAGGGCTACGGGTACGGCTTCCATTCGAACAGCGACACCGAGGTGGTCCTGGTCGCATACCACCGTTGGGGTGAACGATTCGCCGAGCATCTGGTCGGCATGTTCGCCGTCGCCGTGGTGGACCGCACCCGTCGCCGGCTGGTGCTGGCGCGGGACAGGCTCGGCATCAAACCGCTGTACCTCGCCGAGTCCGGCAGCGGAGTCCGGTTCGCCTCCACGCTGCCTGCCCTGCTCGCCGGCGGCGGGGTGGACACCGGCATCGACACCGTCGCCCTGCACCACTACCTGTCGTGGCACTCCATCGTCCCCGCGCCCAGGACGATCCTGCGTGGCGTCCGCAAGCTGCCGCCGGCCACCGTACGCGTCATCGAGCGCGACGGAAGCAGCCGCGACCACATCTACTGGCGCCCGGACTACGTACGCGATCCGGCGCACGCCGGCATGGACGCCGGCGACTGGCAGGAGGCATTGACCGGCGCGTTGCGGGTCGCCGTCGAGCGGCGCCTGATCGCGGACGTGCCGGTGGGGGTCCTGCTCTCCGGCGGCCTCGACTCCAGCCTCATCGTCGCGCTGACCGCCGAGGCCGGGCAACGCGACCTGCGGACGTTCAGCATCGGGTTCGACAGCGCCGGCGGGGAGTCCGGTGACGAGTTCGCCTACTCGGACCTCGCGGCCCGTACCTTCGGCACCGAGCACACGCGCATCCCGATCGAGGACGTCCGCCTGCAATCCGCCGTCGAACAGGCCGTCACCGCGATGTCCGAGCCGATGGGCAGCCACGACGTGGTCGCGTTCCACCTGCTGTCGCAGGAGGTCTCTCGGCACGTGAAGGTGGCGCAGTCCGGACAGGGCGCCGACGAGGTGTTCGGCGGTTACGGATACCACCAGCCGCTGGCCCGGATCCCGCGCGGCACCGCGGCGGACGCGTTCATCCGGGCCTTCGCCGACCGCAGCCACGCCGAACTGGCCGAGGTGGTGCAGCCGGAGCATCTGTGTCGCCACGACGTCAGCCGCGCCGTGATCGAACAGCACCTGAACGCGCCCGGTGCGGACACCGCCGTCGATGCCGTGCTGCGGCTCGACACGCACCTGCTGATGCCCGACGACCCGGTCAAACGGGTGGACAACATGAGCATGGCGTGGGGGCTCGAACTGCGGGTGCCGTTCCTCGACCAGGACCTCGTCTCGCTGGCCGCGGCCTGCCCGCCGGAGCTGAAGGTGGCGCAGGGTGGCAAGGGCGTACTGAAGGACCTCGCCCGGCGCCACCTGCCGGCCGAGCTGATCGACCGGCCCAAGGGCTACTTCCCGGTGCCGGCGTTGCGCCACCTGCAGGGAGCGGTGCTCGACCAGGTCACCAAAGCCCTCTACAGCCCCGCCGCCAAGGAACGCGGCCTGTTCCGGCCGGAATACGTCGAAGAACTGCTGGCGCAGCCGAACAAGCACCGCACGCCGGTCGGCTACAACAAACTGTGGCAGCTGGGCCTGCTCGAACTCTGGCTGCAGTCGCACGGGATCGGCTGACGGCCGCGTACGCCGGCGACGTCGCGGAGAAGTCGCGGTACTTCCGGTGCGCGCGCCGGATGCCACATTCACGCCGGGAGAGGCCCGGGGTCCGCACCGCTACGGTTGAGCGGTCCCCACCCCTCGGCCGACTGCTGCTCGACCAGCGCCTGCGCCTGGGCGAGAACCGCCTCACTCACCCAGGCGATCGGTCGCCGGCATCGCACCAGTGGCTCGTTGTCGGGGCCGCGCCCGCAGACCTGTCCCACCAGTACCCACGGGCGTGCGCCGTCGCGGTGCAGGTGGCGGTAGTCGTACAGCCGGCGGGCGGCCCAGAGCCGCCGGGACCGGTCGCCCCACCAATCCTCCACCGCGAGCGGGTTGGCCGACAGGCCCGGCAGGCGCACACCCGTCAGGGTGTCCCGGCTGGAACCGCCGTGGTCGTCGACCAGGTCCACCGCGGGTCCCCTCGACCACCGCACGTAGTACCCGCCCTCGGCCGGTGCCTCGTCCAGCAGCTCGATCAGCTCGGCCAGGTCAGTGATCACGGGCAGCGGCCGGCCGTTGTCCGCCGTGTTCGGCTCTTGCCGCATCCCGGTCCGGGGTGAAGACCCGCTGTCGTCCTGCCGCTCCTGATCCACGGCCGGCCCTTCGTCAGCGGTACGGCGTGGCATGAAGCACCGCGTCCACCGCGTCCTCGGACCGGGCCGAGCCGGCCACGCGGAGCACCACCCGGCTGCGAGGCAGGGCCGGAATCCGGCGCAGTGAGATGGTCAGATCCTGCTGCGGCACCTCGAAGTCGAGCCGGGCCAGCCGGATGACCAGCGTGGCCAGCAGCGCGAGGGTGACGTCCTCGCCCGGGCACCGGTGGCCGGCGTGCGGGTCGCCGCCGCCTTGCGGGATCAGTTCGTCGCGGCCCGGCGCCTTGTCGAGGAAACGTCCGGGATCGAAACGGTACGGATCCGGCCACAGCGCCGGGTCGTGGTGCTGGCCGTAGATGTCGAGCAACACCATGGCGCCCGCCGGGATGTGCTCGCCCCGCCAGCTCAGGTCCCGGACGGCCAGACCACCCACGAACGGCGCGAACGGGTAGAATCGGCGCAGCTCGTGGGCGAAGGCGACAGCCCATTCCCGATCACCTGCCTGCAGCCGCTGCCGGTGCTGCGGCCAACGGTGCAACGCGTGCCCGGCGAAGCTGACGTACCAGGACACCGCGACCGTCGGCCGGATGACGTTGAGCAGTTCCACCGCCGCTCGCTTGCGCTCGATCAGCCGCCCGTCTGTCTCGGTGTGGCGGGCCACGAGGTCCAGCACCGAGTCGGCGGGCGCGGTCACCGCACCGTCGCGTACCTGCTGAATCAGGTCGGCCAGCCAGCGCTCGCAGCGTCCCCGGGCCCGGCGCGCCCGCCAGTGCCGCGGTCCGAGGGTGGCGAACCCGTCCACCAGCGCGGTCAGGTCGGCGGCCGTTCGTGTCACGTCCGCGGCGGCGAGCGGAACACCGGCCCATTCACACACCGCCCGGGTGATCACACGAGCGGACTCGTCGAAGAGCACCACCTGCGGCCGCCGCGTCCAGTCCTCGGCCGCCTCGTCCCAGAGCTCCCCGGCGCGTTGCGCAAGCCGGCCCACCTGGCGCGCGTCCTTCAGCACCGACAGGAACATCATCTTGCGGTTGCGGTGATCCAGGCCGTCGAGCGTTTGGATGGCGCTGTGGCCGAAGAGCGTGCCCTGTACCGGCTCGGGAATCGCGCCGTGCCGCCGTACATGCGCCTCGTCATAGAAGAACCGCACCGCTTCCGGCCCGCGCAAGCCGACCGCACGGCGGCCCATCAGCCGGGTCTGCACGGCGCTCGCCGTACCGGCGCGGCGCCACCGCCCCGGAAGCCAGGAGTAGCCCTGCACCGCCAGTCCCAGGCTGTCGTCGAGATAAGGACGCCGATTCTCAGACATGCGCGCGGTATGCCCCTTCCCCCCACGGAGAAACCCACCCTCTGCTGCGAGCGGCCTGGCATCGACGTGGCCTACGCGACCACACCACCGAGCGGACCCCGGAGCGGATCGCGAAGTAGCAGCGGGTCGCCCAGTTCGTGGGTCCGGCTCTGGCGGGGGCCGACATCGCCGCCGGCTCGCACCTGGTGCAGTCGTACTGGGCCGGCGCCACGGCCAAGGGTGTTCTGCGGCGCCTGCTGCCCGCTGACCGGCGGCCCTGTACCGATGCCGGTACGGGGCCCGCCGGCGTGGCCCCGGTGTCAACGGTGTCCGCCGGTATGCCGGTCATCACCGGAATGGCCGGATTGCGCCACCCGGCAGCGGACGCCGCCGTACGCCGGATGCGGTGGGCGCGCGCGACAGTCCGGCGCCTGCCACGGCGAAGCCCGCGGCTTCTTCGTGTGCTGTCGCGGCTCGTACGCCTGGGAATCGGCCGTGATGACGAAGGCCCGGTCGGTGCCGTGCTCGTCGCGGGCGCCGACGTAGAGCTGGAGGTGGTGGAAGATGTCGCCAACCACCGCGACGACGGGCTGAGCGGCGGCGCGGGAGTAGACCATGACGTGCGTGTAGCCGAGGAGACCGCGCACGGCCAGTTCGCTGGTGTCGAGCGGATCGACCAGTACGCAGAGGTCAGGATCGGGATCGGCCCCGATCACCTCGGGCTCGGCCTCCTCGGAGGCATAGACGAACGAGCCGAGGATCGGGGTGAGCAGTTCGCGATAGCGGCGGTGCATCCACAGGTCATGCTCGGACAGGAAGTTGTCCTCGTGGCGCAGGTTCTCGCTCTCGCCACGCCGCCCGGTCAGAGCCGGGGACGCAGGTCCAACATCACACCGCGTACCGTCGCGGCGATCCTGGCTGCGAGATCGGGGATGTCGTTGGCCTCGTCCATCGCAATCGCTCTATCTGCTCAGCGAAGCTCAACGGCGGTTCGATGCCCGGAGGGCTCATCGTCGCGGCGATGAAGACCGCCTCGAACTTCGCCGCCTGCATGATTGTGCTGCCGGTGAGGTCGTCGAAACCATCGACCTCCAGGGATTCACCCTTGGTCATGATTCCGAACACGGCGAAGTACAGCTCTGCCCCTGGGTGTCGCTCGCGTAGCTCGCCGGCGACGAGCCCCACGACGTCGGCGTGCTTGACCTCGAAGTCGCAGATCACGATGACTGGGGACTCCACCGACTCGGGGTAGTGCGACTCTGACGCGAAGGTGATCTCATTCCGGGCGCGGTACCGGCCTGGCGCGTCGCCCATCGTGCCGCGGTGACAGCGTTTGCCGGCGCCAATGCGCGCATCTGGGCGGACATCGGCGGGCCAGAACCGGATGTGTGGACGCGGCGACTCGTGGACGCATCAGCCGTTGGCGCGACCATCGATCCACCGACAGTCAGCGACAGGGCTGAGACGTATCGTTGTGGCAGGTGACGCTACCGCGCGCTTGGTAGGTCGTCACGAGCTTGGCGGCGAAGGGCGGTTGGCGTGGAGCCAGACGAGCGGTCTTGGAATGAGCTGGCGGCGGAGGCTCACCAGCGGGGGGGGCAGGCAGCCCAGCGTGCAGCTGAGGCTCATGAACGGAGCCGGGAGATCGGCGAGCGCCTGAGCAATGTCGACCAGCCTGGAAAGGTGCAGGCGGTGTCGGATACTCAGTCCGCCTCCCGCGCTGCCGAGCTGGCAGAGGCCAGCCGTGCGCGGGCGGCCGCCGCGCACTGGAGCGCGGCAAGGGGCCATGAGCTTGCGCAACAGGCACACGAGGAGGCGGCGTCCGTTGATCCTGCTCATGCTGCCGAGCACCAACGTGACGCGGAGTGGCACCGCGTGGAGGCCGACAAAGCCAGACGTCAAGCGGAGGAAGACAGCCGATAACGCGAGAGGGACTGTGACCCCCTGACGCGCATAAGGGACCGCCAGGTTCAGCAGCCCGCACTTTGCCACAGTTTCCAAGTCGTTGTGGCTGAGTCCGTGTCGATCAGTCGCTGAGGTGCAAGCTGCCGGTCCCGGGGATGTCTCTATTGAGCGAGGAAGCGAGTGCCGCTGCTTCTCGCCTCCCCGCCCATGGATCATTCGGTAGGCGCCTGACTGATGAAGGTGAATTGAGCGCCTAGCTGGAAGTACTTCTGACCGTGTTCTCCGATGGCCGGCTTCCTCGGTTGAGTGGTTACCTCGCTGACGCGGCCAAGGCCCGAAGCGACTGTTCCCTTCGACTGCTCGATCACTCTGTCAACCTTGTCGGCGAGGGCATGCAAGTGATACGACCCGCTGGCCACGATGCCGAATTCCACGACTCGCTTGACCAGTCCGTCGTTGTTGGTGAGCTGCACCAGACCAGCGTTGACCTCTGCCGGAGAACTTGAGTCAGGCCATCGAGCGAGCGCGGGACGGCGCACCTCCTCAGCCGAGATGGCGAAGAGCATCGTCTCTGGCATCCTCCGTCTCGCCGTGGAGAACGGTGTCTTGCCACGCAACGCCCTGCACGAGATCCGCCCGTCACCTGCCAGGTCGACAAACCAGAGACCAGGGCGCGCGACACCACCCGGGCGCTGACCCGAGAGGAACGTGACTCGCTCATCGGGTACGCGGACAAGAGTGCACTCAGCGAGACCATCTCGCCGCCCACCCGACGCAAGCGACAGATGTCGCGGACCTTCTTGCCTTCATGGCCGGAACAGGAGTCCGCATCAACGAAGCACGCTCGCTCCGCCGGGAGGACTGTGACCACGCTGCTTGACCAGGCCGGAGTGCCCATCGCTGCATTGCCGATCAGCTCGGCCACGCCGATCCGGCGATGACTGCAAGCGTGTACCTTGGGCGCGACCCCCGGGGCGACAAGTCGTCCGTCGCCGAACACCTGTAAGGCAATTTCGGTAACAAAGCGGTAACCGAACCGTTGAGCGACCGTCTGCCCGCAGCGGCGACGCAGGTCAGAGCCGGTTGAGGTGGGCCGCCGGGGACTCGAACCCCGAACCTAAGGATTAAAAGTCCTCAGCTCTGCCATTGAGCTAGCGGCCCGCGACGGCCAGGGTACCTGGGCGAAGCACGTAATCCTAAGCGATACCCGCCTGCGTAGGGGGCCTGCGCTGCATCGACGCGCTCAAGTTGTGGGCCGGAGCGGTGCTGTCCAGTCCGGCGGGTCGGCGGGATGCAGGCGCGCGTCGTCGATGGGGAAGGTCCGCACCGGTCCGGGCGGGGTGGTAGGACCCTCGAAGCGGACGCTGACGCGGCCCAGGCCGCTGCCCCAGACCCAGCCGGGGCCGTACTGTTCGTGGCGGACGTCCTGGCCGGGGCGCCACGACAGCGGGGTGGTGGACGCCGGTATCACGGCGGCATCTGCTGGCTCCGGGGGAGGGCCGTCATGGCTGTCGGTGTCATTGACGGTGTCCGTGAACAGGTCGTCTTGGACGAAGTCGGCGAGCGTGGTCACGCCGACGCCGAGCAGCCGGATCCCGGTCGCGGTGTCGACGTCCGCGAGCAGCGTCCGCGCGAGCTGGGCGATGAGCCGCGGGTCGTCGGTGGGCTGTGCCCGGGTGCTCGAGCGGGTGATGGTGGTGAAGTCGTAGTGCCGTACCTTCAGCGTCACCGTGCGCCCGGACAGACCGGCGGTGCGGAGCCGGCCTCCTACCCGGGCGGCGAGCAGGTCGATCTCGGTGCCGAGCCGGGCCCGGTCGGTGACGTCGGTGTCGAAGGTGTCCTCCGCCGACACGGATTTCGCCTCGCGTTCCGCGACGAGCTTGCGGTTGTCGTCGGCGCGAGCGAGGCGGAACAGCCCGTTGCCGTGGGCCTGGCCGAACCGGTCCACCAGATCCGTGAGCGATACCCGCGACAGGTCCCCGATGGTGTGGATCCCGGAGCGGCGGAGCCGGTCCTGCGTGGCCGGTCCGACGCCGGGCAGCCGGCCGACGGGCAGCGGATGCAGGACCGCTTGTTCATCGCCGGGGGCGACGATGGTGAGCCCGTTGGGCTTGTCCAGGTCGGAGCCGATCTTCGCGACCAGCTTCGACGTGCCGACCCCGATGGATGCGGTGACCCCGCCGGTGGCCGCGGCGATGGCGTCCTTGACCTGCCGCATCAGCGCGGTGACGGCGGCGACGGACGGGTCGTGGCCGCCGGCGGCGAGGTCGAGGTAGGCCTCGTCGATGGAGACCTGCTCCACCAGCGGCGACACCTCGCCCAGGAGCGCCATGACGACGTTGCTGGTCTTTCGGTACGCCGCGCCGCGCGGCGACAGGAACGCCGTGCCGGGCGGGCAACACCGGCGGGCCTGCGCGACCGGCATCGCGGAGCGCGCCCCGAACACCCTTGCCTCGTACGAGGCGGTCGCCACCACCCCGCGTCCCCCCACGCCGCCGACGATGACGGGTTTGCCCCGCAGTGAGACTTTGTCGCGCTGTTCCACGGCGGCGAACATCGCATCGAGATCCACATGGGCGACGCTCGCCTCCCGCCGCACCGGCTCCTCCCACCAGCTCGAACACCACCGCCGCCCGCAGCGTAAGCGCGAGGTATGACAACAACGGCCGCCGGCCGGCGGGACAGGCGGCCCGGTGGATGTTTCGAGCCTCGGCCGCCGAGGCACCACGGGAAGGGAGTTGGGGCGACTATCCGTGCGGTCCTAGCCGGCGGGCCAGAGGCGCTGCCGTAGGTCGGCGAGGAGTTCCTCGCTGCGGTCGTGGAACGTCGCTTCCGCGTGGCTGAACGTTTCGACGAGTGCCTGCAACGGGTCCGGGTCGGTGGCGGCGAAGATCGCCGGGACCGCGAAAGAAGGCCGATGGATGGGCAGCTCCGGCCGGTGTGGTGCGTTGTCGTCGAATCCGGTGACCCGCCACTCGACGCTCACCGTGGCGTCCGTCGCGTCCGCGTACAGCAGCGGAAACACTGATTCGTGGTCGGTGAAGGGTTCCGGCAGCGGGAGGCCCTGGTCGAGAGCGTCCAGCGCGGGGCGGGCCCAGTCGACGCGGTCGAGTTCGGCGATCTCGAAGGCACGACGAGCCAGCCAGCGGGCCGCGGCGCGTTGGGTGTCCGGGTCGAGCGCCTCGAACGCGTCGAGCATATCCCGATGCGCTTGCGCGACCGCCAGCACGTTGCCGCCCAGTTCCCGCAGCCGGGGGCTGGGCCGGCGTCCGCCCCACTGCCGCTTCTCGTATTCGGCCAGCATCTGCTCGTGTTCCCGCCGCTCCTGTTCGGCGCGAGCGCGGGCCTCGGCGGCGCGTTCTTCGGCGCTGGGCAGCCGGACGGTTTGCGCCTCACGATGCCAGTACGCCGCTATGGCGCTGGTCTGCCGCACGATCTCGTCCGGGGCCGGGTCGGCGGGCCACAGCGCCAGCAGGTAGCGGTCGATCGTCGCCTCGTCCATCAGCGTGTCCTGGCCGTGAGCCTCGTCCATCCTGTTCGC
The DNA here is from genome assembly GCF_014648355.1 of Couchioplanes azureus. GTDB lineage: Bacteria > Actinomycetota > Actinomycetes > Mycobacteriales > Micromonosporaceae > Actinoplanes > Actinoplanes azureus. Next base: position 388,562 of record NZ_BMQY01000006.1, on the reverse strand, counting down.
ACAGAAGCGGGCACGCAGGCTGCCTGCGGCAGGCAGCGTCACGTCGAACCAGTCCTGGAACGACGAGAGCGAGAGTTCCCGTTGTTGGGCGGTGAACGGGACCTCGACGACCTCTTCCCAGCTCGTGTCGAGGTCCGGCGCGGTGTCGTGCCACTGCACCACGAACGGAACCCGTCCGGTGTGCAGCCCGGTGACCATCGACAGCACGCCGGGGAAGGCCGCGCCGCAGAGCCCGTTGCGCTGCCCCGCCCTCGTCTCCATCAACTCCGGCAGATCCTCGACCGAGGACAGCCAGATGAAGCCGTAGTGGACCGGCACCTCGGCGTCGAACAGAACTGTCACCAGGACATCACTCCTCCCGCCGATCGCCGGCAGGACGTCGACAACAGCTTGCGGCGAGCACCCGGCCCCCGGTACGTCGTCGTGGGCCGTGCAGGGCTACGTACGTTGGTCAGTAGGCCGCAGGACGCAGGCGACCTTGCCGAGGACGACCTCTTCGTCGCCGTCGATGACGTCACGGTGCGCATTGCGCGGCACGAGCTCGACGTGCCGGCCACGGCGGCGGATCTTCTTCGGCGGTGCTTGTGACAGTCACCGCGTCACCATACCGGCGTTAGAACGTTTGTACTAGCATGCATGATCGCGCGCGGCGCAACGCGCATACATAGGCGTGTGGTCAGGAGCGTGGGCACGCCGACGCCCAGAGATCCGGAGGAGCGTATGAGCATCGCCGTGGGGCAGGGCGCCGACGTCCGCCGGCCGATGGCCGTGCCCGCGGCCCGCACCGGAGGCGTCCCGCCGGTCGGCCCGGTACGGCAGCGCCCGGCTCGCTCGCGTCGCGGCGTCACCTACGATCTCGACCTCGCCGGCGCCGAGGGCAGCCTGACCGTCACCGAGCTGCCGGACGGGCGCCCCGGCGAAGTGTTCCTGCGGGTCAGCAAGCAGGGCTCCACCTTGTCCGGTCTGTGTGAGGCGCTGTCCATGATGACCTCGCTGGCCCTGCAGCACGACGTGCCGCTGCGCGAGGTCGTCCGCGGTCTGCTCAACCAGCGGTTCGAGCCCGCCGGGCACACCGCCGACCCGGACATCCCCACCTCGACGTCGTTGGTCGACTACGTCGCGCGACGCCTTGCGACCGACTATCTCAGCCAAGACGAGCAGGCCGAACTCGGTCTGCACGCCGGACTTCCGTAGCAGGGCAGGACGCACCGCCGCAGCGGTGTCACGTCCCGTGATCCTCCGCGCCGGCGAACCGGTACCGAACCGGCTTTTCGCGCGGCGATTTGTTCCCTACGGTGACGCGGACTTCCTGGCATCGGTGGTGTGCCAGAAGTATTCCGCAGTGTCAGTCATCGACCCGCTGCACTACACTTCGTGCTGCACTGCGACGAGTTGATCCATGGGGGAGGTTGAGCGTTCATGGGCCAGAAGTTCGACATGGGTGCCGAGACGCTGGGGACATTGCGGACCAAGACGAGCGGCTCGAACGAGGAGCTGGGCGCTCTGATCAAGCAGTTGGTGCAGGCCGCCTCCCCGTTGGAGGGCAACTTCAACGGTGCCGGGAAGGCCGCCTTCGACCGCTTCAAGATGCGTGCGGACGAGATCACCGGGGAGCTGAACCGTTCCCTGTCGGCGATCCTCGGCGGCATCGGCGGCATGGACACGTCGTTCCGCGAGGGCGAGCAGGACATGGCGTCGAACGCGAGCAGTACCGAGGGCGCGGCGAACTTCGACGCCGCCCGTTTCGGCGCCGGCCGCTGACCTTCTTTTCCCGAGGCGAGGAGTGCAGGGATGAATTCCGACCGTCGTAGCTTCGACATGGCCACGTCCAGCGAGGCGCAGGGCAACCTGCAGGCCGTGGTGGCCCGGCTCGAGGTGCTGATCAACGACCGGGACGCCGCGGTGAAGGCGGCGATGGCCGACTTCCTGGCCGACGGCGTCGCCGAGCAGTATCACGACAAGGAAGTCCGGTGGAACAGCGCCGCCGCCGAGGTGCGCTCGATCATCGCGCTGGTGCGTACCACGTTGCAGCGCAACGACGAGACCGCGCAGAGCACGCTGTCGCGCGCCAAGGCGGCCGTCGACGCGATCGGCTGAACCGTTGCCCACGTCGATGACGTGGGAGTTGGTGAAGCCGAAGTGTCTGAGGTCGTCGGAGGCCGAGCGTGAGCAGATGGGACATCGACCCGCCCGGGGTGGCGGGGGTGGTGACGCGGACCGGTGAGGCGGCCAAGGGCTTCGAGACCGCGGCCACGAAGTACGGCGCCGCGCTGGAGGGTGCGGCCGGCGCGTGTGGCAGCGAGATCGTCGCGGGTGCGCTGGCCGGTTTCGCCCAGCACAAGGCGCCGGCGATGAAGGCCGTGGTGGAGCGCACCGGCCGGGCGTTGACCGGCGCGGTGAACGCGACCAAGGCGTACATCGACGGCGATCTGGAGATGGCTCGGACGGCGCAGGCCAACGCGGTCGCGCCGCCGCCGGGAAACGACTTCCGCGGCCGCTGACGGCCGGTACCGACGGGGGAAGCACGTGGTCATCAAGCCGGAGGCGATTCCGGAGTTCGGCGGCGACCTGGGGGCGGTGGAGACCCACGCCGCCGCGTTGAAGTCGGCCGGGGGCACGTTCCGCACGACCGGGCAGAACGTGCACAGCACCTGGCAGGGGCTGTCGGCGTTCTACGACGCACCCGAGGCCGCCCAGCTGTTCGGGATGACCGCCCAGGTGCAGACGGGTGCGGACGCGGTCGCCGACGACATCGAGGAGGTCGGTGCCGCGCTGGCGCAGTACGCGGCCACGGTGCGCCCGATCGCCAACCGCCTCACCGCGCTCAAGGGTGAGGCCGGCGCGTTCGTGTCGAGCATCGACGGCGACGACGACTGGCGTGAGGACGGCGACAAGGTCAACCGGAACAACCAGTTGATCAGCCAGGTCGACACGCAGGTCGCCGCGTTGATGGCCGCCGAGCGGGAGACGGCCAACCGGATCAACCGGCTCTACGGCGGTCCGCAGTGGACGGTCGACGACGGCAGCGACAAGGCCCACGCGTACGGGTTCGACGCCGGTCAGTTGCCCGGCGACGCCGAGCGTCCGTGGGGCAAGTCCGAGGAGAAGGACGAGCCCTGGTACGTCGACACCTGGAACGCGGTCTGGTCCGGCGGCAAGGGCGTGGTCGTCGACGGGCTGTGGGGCGACGTCAAGGGCTTGTTCGGTCTGATCAACCCCTTCGACTGGGACACGTTCAGTGCCTCGTGGGGCGGGCTGTGGACGTTGACCGGCGGGCTCATCTTCGACACGGAGAACTCGTTCAAGGCGTGGAAGGAGTTCGGCAAGAGCTTCCTGGCGTGGGACGAGTGGAGCAAGGACCCGGCCAGGGCGTTCGGCAACGTGCTCTACAACGTCGTCACTCTGCCGCTGGCCGCGGCGAAGGTCGGCACGCTCGGTAAGGCCGGCAAGGGCGCGGCCGCGGGCGCGGACGCAGGTAAAGCGGCGGATGCGGCGAAGGCCGGCAATGCGGCCGCGGACGCGGGCAAGGTCGGCGATCTCGGGAAGCTCGGCGACGACCTGGGCAACGTGGCGGACGTCGGCAAGGTCGACGACCTGCCGACGGTCGGTGACCTGGCCAAGCAGATCGACGCCGCGCTCGGTGACGTGGTCAAGGCCGACCCGGCGCTGGAGCTGGCGTTGAAGCAGGCCGACGACATCGCGGCGAGCGCCGACCGGGCGACGCCCGGCGACGACCTCGTGGGCCGCGGCGAGCAGCCTCCCGTACGGGTCGAGGAACCGGCACTGGCCGGCGCCGGACGCGGCGGCGGCCCCACCGGCGTGGACCTCCCGCCCCCGGGCGCACGCGGCGGAGGGTACGGCCCGCTAGGAGACCTGGGCGACGTCGGCCGGGGTCTTGACGACGCCGGCGATGCGGGCCGGGGTCTTGACGACGCCGGTGACGCGGGCCGGGGTCTTGACGACGCCGGTGACGCGGGCCGGGGTCTTGACGACGCCGGTGACGCGGGCCGGGGTGCCGACGACGCCGGCGACGGCGCGCCACGAGGTGACGGAGGTCCCGGGGGCGGTGGCGACGAGCCGCCGAACCGCCCGGATGAGCCCGATGCCGGCGATGGCCCGGACCCGCAGCGCCCGCAGAATGATCCGGATCTCGACAAGCACGACCCGGCGACCCTGGCGGAGATCCAGAAAGCGCGCAAGGAAGTCGCCGGGCGGCTGCAGGAGATGTCCGACGAGGCGTGGGACTACGTCGAGCAGAACAAGGACACCCTGCTCCAGAAGGAGGGCTACCAGCGGCAGTACGAGGCGTTCTTGGAGCGCTACCCCGAGCCGGTGGCCCGGGAGATCGTGGAGCGCACGGCGCTGGGCACCGAGGCACACAGCTACCTCGCCCGCGCGATCGACGCCGAAGCGGCGGGCATGCTCGACGAGAGCAGCGGGTTCCGGCTGCGCTCCGAGGTCGGCTACGACGCGAACGGTATCGAGACGCCGAGGGTTCGCGATCAGGAGTTCCGGCCGGATGTCATTCTCGAGCGGGAGGTCCGTGATCCGGTGACCGGTGACCTCGAGTGGGAGGTCGTGCACGCCTACGACCTCAAGACGGGCCTCAAGACCGGCATCAAGCCGGGCTGGTCCGAGCAGGTGAAGCGGCTGCTGAATCTGCCCGACGCGCCCGAGGAGCTTCGTCCGACCCAGCGTCCCCTGGGTGGATAAACTGGCCCACCGCTCAACCCCGTACGTTCCGAGAGGTTTGCATGTCGTCTGCTGACAAGGCCCGGCGGTGGCGGAACATCCTGACCGAGCTGCGACCTCACCTGCCGGGAGACTGGTCGGTCCGCGGAACCGGGCCGGACACGGTGCTCACCCGCGAGCCGGTGGACTGGGCGCTGGCCTGGATCGGCTATGCGGACTCTCCCACGCGCGCGGAGGGCTGGGTCTCCGCCGGCGTGCAGCCCCTCGTCGTACCCTTCACCAGCTGGGTGATGACCTACGGCATCCGCATGGATGAGGTGCGCTCGGGCCCTCGCACGGTCGACCTGCTCGCGGACGATGCGGATGAGCAGGTGCGGCAGTTCGTGCTCGGTGCCGGCCTGGAGAAGATCGACAGCTGGCCGGTGGAGCGTCTCGCCGACGTGGCCGAACGGGACTTCGCGCAGGATCCGCGCCGGCGTCGCACGCACTGGCACCAGCTACCGGGCTGGCGCGTGGTCAACGGCACGGCTTCACCCGTAGAGCCGGCAGAGCAGCTCGTGACGCTCTGCCGGGAGCGCGCCGAAGGGTCCTCGAAGAAGGGCGCACAGCAGTTGCTGGAGCAGGCGGCGTTCTACGAGCGGCTACGCGAGGTGTGGAACGAGAGCGGGCGCGACGCCGCCCTGCAGTTCCTCACGGAACGCCGGCAGCAGGATCTGGCCGCGCAGAAGCTGGAGACAACACCGGCCGCGTAGCGCCGGCCTCGCTGGACGTGCCCGTCAGCGGATGTCGCCCAACTGGTTCAGCACGGGCGTCAGCGCTTCGGGCACCCGTACCTCCAGGGCGCTCCCGTCGTCCGCTGTGACCACCCGCAGTGGGTGGAGCTCGCCGTCATGCCACCAGAAGATCGTGTCCGAGCATGGATCGTCCGCCGCGCTGAACATGGAGCTCGCCAGCCGGTAGAAGGCCACGGCGTTGTCGTGCAGCCGCGCATCCACGCGGTGCAGCATCACCGCGCTGTAGCGCGGCGTGGCGACCAGTGCGCCGTGGGTCGCGTTGTCCGGCAGGAACCGCTTGAGGGACAACAGCGTGGTGGTGACGAAGGGGTTGCCGTCTCCGGCGAGCAGGCGCACCGACCCGCCCCCGGGCAGTTCGTGATCGCGGAGGTCCAGGCCGGCCAGCTCGTGCTGCACGGTCTGCCGCATGGCGAGGCGGAACAGGTCGTCAGGCTCGCGTCCCAGCTGCCGGCTCTGCGCGACAGTCAGCACGTCGAGCCGCGCGGGACGGTTGACGACGACGGTCGCGGTGAAGTGCTCACCGAACGGCAGTGCGACGTAGTCGCTGGTCGCGGCGGATGCGGCCGACGGCACGAGCCGTACGCGGAGCCGCTCGACGTCGACCGGCCCGAGGTCGTCGGCGTCGACGTCCTGGGGCAACTCGCGGCGGATCGCGGCGACCCAGTCGGCCAGGAGCTGAGGCCACGTGTGGTGTGGCTGATCCTGGCAGCGGTGCAGGAGCGGAGTGAGGGAGACCCGGGCACGGCCGCCGGACACCGGGATGAGCACCTCATCGCGGCCCGGCGCAACGCTCGCTCCCGGCAGGAGGACCGGCAGAAGGTCGTCCACCAGGGCGCGGACATTGCTTGCCGGATCTTCGTGCTGCGACGGGGTCACCGTTCATTCCTATCATCCGGCTGCGAACGCAGCGAGTCCGTCGGCCGGCCGCCTGCCGGAGCCCCGTGCGCAGGCGGGAACAAGCCCGCCGAACGCCCGGCTCGACGGTGCCGGTGCGAGTGAGCGGGGAGGCACAACCCGGTCGCGGGTGGGTAGCCTCACGGGCGACGGGGACCTGGGGAGGTGTCAGTGGCGCGGGACTTCGACGCGCAGTTGCTCGAGTCGGTGGCGGTGCGTCGCCGGCGGCTGCGTGATGCGCTGCTCTGGGGGACGCTGCGGACGCGGCGGGCCGCCTCGAATCTGCTGGGCCGGCTCGTCGCCGGCGCCGCTGTCGCGGCGGTGATCTGCGCGGGATGTGTCGGCTGGTCCTTCCTGCAGGATCAGCTTGCCCAGCGTGCCGAGCAAGAGCAGCGGAGTTCCGTATCCGCGCCGGGTGGTGGCCGATGAGCGTCGGCTACACCCGGGTGACGGTGATCGGTGGGTCGCGGCGGGTCGACATGCTGCTACCGGCGGCCGAACCCGTCGGCCGCCTGCTGCCGGATCTGCTCGATGTCGTCGGTGAAGAGGCGGCCCATCCGGCCCGGCTACGCCGGCTGGTCACCGTCGGCGGGGTCGTGCTCGGTGACGGTGACACCCTGGAGGCGGTCGGTGTCGCCGACGGGGCGGTGCTGCGGCTCACCGGCGCCGAGGATCTGCCGCCGGCTCCGGTCATTCACGATGTCACCGAGGAGACCGCCGACGACCTGGACCGGCGCGCCACCCGCTGGAGTCCGGCCGTACGCCGCTGGGTCGCCACGGCCGGGCTCGCCGCGGTCGTGGCACTCGCGGCGCTGTTCGCGTACCGGCACACCGATCCGGCGGCGGTCGCGGCCGGCGCCGGCGCCTGCGGGCTGGTCCTCGGCCTGGCCGGAACGGCCTGTGGCCGGGCTCTGCGTCCGCTGGGGACGGCGTTGATCGCCGGTGCGGGGGTAGCGCTGCCGCTGGCCGCGTGGGCCTGGGCCGACGGGTACGGCTGGTCGCCGGTGTGGCGGGTCATCGCCGTGACCGCGGCGCTCGGGCTGACGGTCGTGCTCACCGGCGTCAACGCCGAGCGTGGCAAGGCCGCGCTGGCCGGTGGGACGAGCATGCTGTCGTTGGCGACGGTGTGTGCGGCCGGGAGTGCTCTGGGGCTCGCCGGGTCCCGGCTCGGCGGCGTGCTCGCCGTCGTGGTGGTGCTCGTCATCGGGATGCTGCCCCGGTTGGCGCTGTCCTCGTCCGGGCTGGCGATGCTCGACGACCGCAGGGTGGAGGACCGGCCGGTGGCCCGCCGCGAGGTCCGGGCCGCACTCGACGCCGCTCACGGCTCCTTGATCATCGCGGTGCTGGCCACCGCGGCCGCCGCCGTGCTGGCCGGGGTTCTCCTCGTGGCCCAGCTCACGGCGTGGACCGTGACGCTGACGGCACTGCTGGTGACGGTCCTGCTCGTACGCTCCCGGATGTTCCCGCTGGCCGCCGAGGTCATCTCCCTGCTCGCCGCCGCCGGCGCGATCCTCGCGGTGCTGTGGTGGCGCTGGGCCGCCACCGCTGCGCCGGCCGGGGCCTTGGCGGTGGCCGCGGCGGCGCTGGCCGTGCCGGTCGTCGTGCTGGTGGTGGATCCGCCCGAGCACACCAGGGCCCGGGTCCGCCGCATCGGTGACCTGCTCGAGTCGGCGGCCGTGGTGGCCATGGTCCCCGTGGTGCTCGGGATCTTCGGCGTCTACTCCCGGCTGATCGAGGTGTTCTGAAGCGGTGAGTGACCAGGACTGGCAGGCCATGCTGCGGCGCCAACTCGACCCTGCGATGGCGCCGAGCGACCACATCGACGAGCGGACGGTGACCCTGCCGCTGCTGACCGGATTTCCCGCGAGCTCCGCCCCGGCCGCACCCGAGCACCAGCGCGATACACCCGCCCCCGGCCCGGCGCGGGCCGAGCCCACGCGGCACGGCGGCACCGCGACCGACCTGCCCGCCGAGGGCGGCATCGACGCGGCGCGGATCGCCCGGCACGCGGACCTGCACGGCGATCCACCGGCCCGGCGGGTCGGCCAGGCGGTGCGGACGGCGGCCGGGCGGCGTGCCACCCGGGAGGTCGGCGAGCTCGCCGAGCTGGCCGAGCACGCGAACCGGGCGATCACCACGGGTCGGCGGATCACGGTGGCGGGAGTGCGCGGGGGCTCGGGCAAGACCACGGTGAGCGCCCTGCTCACCACCACCCTGGCCGGGCTGCGGCGCGACCCGGTCCTGGCCGTCGACGCCGACCCGGACGCCGGGTCGCTGCCGCTGCGCCTGGGACCGCTCGGGGTCGGGGTGCGCACGGCCGGCGACGGCGGCATCGCGCAGGTCTCCGCCTTCGATCAGGTGGCCCGCTATCTGGACCGTACGGTCACCGGGGTGTGGCTGTGGCGGCGGGCGCTGTCCAGCTCCCTGGCCCGCCAGGACGAGAGCCACGCCGCGCTGCTGCTGCGCGACCGGGTCCGGTTCCTCAACCGCTACTTCGCGGTCGCCGTGGCCGACCTCGGCGCCGGCATGCACTCGGCGACGAACCGTACGCTGCTCGCCGACTCCCACGCCGTGGTCCTCACCGGCACGGCGACCCTCGACGGGGTGCTGGGCGCCGACGCGGCGCTGCGCCGGCTGGGTGAGGAGCACGGCGCCGAGCTGCTCGGCCGCTCGCTGCTCGTGCTCAGCACGCCGGTCGCGGGGCCGCTCGGGGTCGATGTGGACGCCGCCGTCGCCGGGCTCGCCCGCTTCGGGACGCCGGTGCTGCGGCTGCCGTTCGACCGCCATCTGGCGCTCGGCGCGGCCATCGACCCGCGGCGGATCGGCGCGGAGACCCGTACGGCCGCGCTGCGGATCGCCGCCGCCGTGATGGACCGGGCCGTCCGGGCATGACGATGCGCGTCGTGCACCGGCCCGCGCGTACCGTGCGGCCGCTGCTGCCGCCCGAGGCCCGGCAGGTGGCGGCGCCGCCGACCCTGCCCGAGGGTCATTCCGGCGGCAATGCGGCGCAGGCGTTGCTGCCCGTGGCCGGGGTGTTGTCGTCGCTGACGATGATGGTGATGTTCCGCGGTACCGGCATGATCGCCATCGGGGCGGTGCTGCTGATCGTGACCGTGGGAGCCGTGCTCGTCATGCTGCTCACCCAGCGCGGGCGTGCCGGGCGCACCCGCCGTCAGCAGCGCGAACGCTACCTCGACTACCTCGAGGAGCTACGCGAGGAGCTGTTGGGCGCGGAGCGGGAGACGGCCGCCGCCGCCCGCCTGCTGCACCCGCCGCCGCAGGCGCTGCTCGACGTCGTACGGGATCCGGCCCGGCTCTGGGAACGCCGCCGCACCGACCGGGACTTTCTCACCCTGCGCGCGGGATCGGGGACCATGCCGGTCGCTCCGTTGCAGATCGAGGACGACGGCAGCCCGCTCACCCCCACGGACCCGTTCATGCTGGCCGAGGCGCGGGCGCTGGTGCGCCGCTTCGGATCGGCGCCGGGGATGCCGCTGGTGGTGCCGCTGGACCGGGTCGGCAACGTCAGCGTCGTCGGCGCCCGCGACGACGTGCTCGCGGTCCTGCGGGTGCTCCTGGTGCAGGCCGCCGCCCTGCACGCACCCGAGGATCTGCGCATCGGGCTCGCCTGCCCGCCGGCACGCATCGACGCCTGGCAATGGCTCAAGTGGCTGCCGCACCTGCGCGACGCCGACCTGCGCGACGGCCCGGTCGCCGCCCGGCGCATCGCCGCGGACCCGGCCGCACTGGCCGCGCTGGTCTCCGCGGACCTGCAGGAACACGCCGGGTACGCGGCCGAACTCGCCCGCGGCGGCACCGCCGCGGCGGCAACCGCGCTGCTTCCCCGGCTGCTGCTCGTCCATGACACGTTCGGCGAGATCGCGCGGGATCTTGCGGTGCCGGATCAGGCGGTGACCGCCGCCGCGCTCGGTGTGACGGTTGTGCATCTCGTCGCCGACCGCTTGCAGGAGCCGGGAGACGTCGCCATCCGGATCACCGTCACCGGTGACGACCTGTTGGTCGAGGACCTGCGTCCCGAGGTCGTCGCCGTGGCGCGGGCACGCCGCGACCGCTACGACGCCGCCGCGGCCGAGGGGCTGGCCCGGCTGCTCGCCCCGCTGCGGTTGTCGCGCGAGTCGGTGCAGGACCCGGCCGCGGGCGGCAGCGCCGACTTCCTCGCGCTGCTGGGGCTCGCCGGGCCGCGCGAGCTGTCGCTGGCGGCGTGCTGGGCGCCGCGCAGCGACCGCGACCTGCTGCGGGTGCCGATCGGCGTGGACCAGCACGGCGAGCCGGTGCTGCTGGACCTCAAGGAATCGGCCCAGCTCGGCATGGGCCCGCACGGGCTCTGCGTCGGTGCGACCGGCTCCGGCAAGAGCGAGCTGCTGCGCTCCCTGGTGCTGGCGCTGCTGGTCACCCACCCGCCGGACGTGCTCGCCATGGTGCTGGTCGACTACAAGGGCGGCGCCACCTTCGCGCCGTTCGCCGACGCCCCGCACGTCGCGGGTGTGATCACCAACCTGCAGGACGACGTCAGCCTGGTCGAGCGCGTGCACACCAGCCTGGCGGGGGAGGTGCAGCGCCGTCAGCAGGCCCTCAAGGACGCCGGGAACGTCGCCAACATCGCCGACTACGCCGCGTTGCGCGCGCGGCGCCCGGAGCTGCCCGCGCTGCCGTACCTGCTGGTGATCATCGACGAGTTCGGCGAGCTGCTCACGGCCAAGCCCGAGTTCATCGAGCTGTTCCTGTCGATCGGGCGGATCGGCCGCAGCATCGGGGTGCACCTGCTGCTGAGCAGCCAGCGGATCGAGGGCGGCAAGCTGCGGGGCCTGGAGACCTATCTGTCGTACCGGCTGGGCCTGCGGACCTTCTCCGAGGGCGAGAGCCGCACCGTGCTGGAGACGCCCGACGCCTACCACCTGCCGCCGCTGCCGGGCTTCGGCTACCTCAAGGTGGACACGACCGTCTACCAGCGGTTCAAGGCGTCCTATGTGTCCGGGCCGTACCGCGCTCCGGACGAGGAGAAGGAGGCGGTGGAGGACCCGCGGCCGCTGCCGTACCCGGCGTACAACGGCATCGGCGGCCGGACCGGTGAGCCCGCGCAGCCCGCCATGCCGGTGCGCACCGGCGCGCCGGCGCTGCTCGACCTGATGACCGGGCACCTGCGCGGCGCGGCGGACGCCGTACCCCGCATCTGGCTGCCGCCGCTGCCCGCCGCCCTGACCCTCGACCAGCTCGGCGGCGTCGAAGTCAGCGCCGGCCGCGGCCTGCACCTGCGCGAGCGCCCCGGGCCCATGCGGGTGCCGCTGGGGCTGCTCGACGACCCCGCCCGGCAGTGGCAGGGCCGGTGGACGCTCGACCTGACCGTCGCGGGTGGACACCTCGCGGTCATCGGCGGGCCGCAGTCCGGGCGCACCACGCTGCTGCGTACCCTCGTCACCTCGCTGGCCCTGACCCACACCCCGCGCGAGGTGGCCGTCTACGCCGTCGATCTGACCGGCAGTGCGCTCGGCGCGCTGTCGCGGCTGCCGCACGTCGGCGGCGTCGCGGCCCGCACCGACACCGAACGGGTCCGGCGCACCCTCGAAGAGGTACGCGCCATGCTCGACCAGCGCGAACAGGTCTTCCGGGAACACGGCATCGACAGCGTGGAGCAGCTGCGCCGGCTGCACGCCGCCGGCCGGCTCCCGGAGCTGCCCACCGCCGACGTGGTGCTGGTCATCGACGGCTACGGGCACCTCTCCGGCGAGTTCGAGGCGTACGAGCCGCTCGTCACCGCCCTGCTGCACCGCGGCGGCGGATACGGCCTGCACGTCGTCGCCTCCATGCTGCGCTGGTACGACGTCCGCATCGCGGTGCAGTCCACCATCGGCACGCAGATCGAGCTGCGCCTCGGCGACCCGACCGACTCCGCGGTCGACCGCCGCCTCGCCGAGCTCATCCGGCCCGGGCAGCCCGGCCGGGCGCTGACCGGCGGCCGGCTCTTCGGCCAGGTGGCGCTGCCGCGCATCGACGCCCGCACCGACACCCACGACCTCGGCGACGCCATCGCCCAGATCGCCCGCGCCGCGCGGGCCGCCTGGTCCGGCCCGGTCGCGCCGCCGGTACGGGTCCTGCCCGCCCGCCTCGACGCCGCGGAACTGCCCGCCCCGGCGGAACCGGCGGCCATCGCCCTCGGCGTCGACGAGGCCACCACCGCGCCCGTCGGCCTCGACCTGTTCGGCCGCGACGCGAACCTGCTCGTGCTCGGCGACGGCGAATGCGGCAAGACCAACCTGCTCGCCCTCATCGCCCGCCGGCTGGTGGCCCGGCACACCGACGACGAGATCGTCTTCGCCGTCGTCGACCCCCGCCGCGGCCTCGACGGCGTCGTCCCCGACTCCCACCTCGGCGGTTACGCGCACAACGCCGTGCTCGCCGCCCGCCTGGCCGGCGCCGTGGCCCGGCAGCTCGAGGAACGGCAGAACGGCACCGCCGAGGGCGACCCCGCCACCTGGCCGCACATCGTCCTGCTCGTCGACGACTACGACGTGCTCACCGCGGCCGCGCAGCCGCTCGGCGCGCTCCAGCCGTACCTGGCCGCGGGCGACGACCTGCGCTTCCACGTCGTCCTCGCGCGGCGCGTCGCCGGGGCGTCCCGCGGCCTCTACGAGCCCTTCGTGCAGACCCTGCGCGAGATCGGCGCCACCGGCCTGGTCATGACCGGCGACCGCGGCGAGGGCAAACTCCTCGGCGACGTGTACGCCCGCCCGCTGCCACCGGGCCGCGGCCAGTGGATCCGCCGCGGCGAACCCGTCCGTCTCATCCAGACCGCGTGGCAGGAGAAACCGTGACCTACGACGTCATCGCCCTGGTCCGGCAGACCCCCGACCCCCGGGCCATCGTCGCCGGCATGATCGCGGCCGGCGAACAGCTGCGCGTCCGGGAAACCGCCAACGGCGCCGTCATCCAGCTCTGCGACGACGCCGGCCGGCCCCTGGTCTCCCTCGAGACACCCGTCCTCGTCCAGGTCCCCGGCGAGGTCCGGCGCCTGCTCGGCGACGCCTACGACCGGGTCGGCGTACCGGTGTGGTGGATGGAGGCCCGGGCCCCCAGCGGCCGCCCGGAGGCCGAGGCCCTCGCCCGCCGCTTCGCCGACGAGGTCGCGCGGCGCCTCGACGGCGTCGTGTGGCCCCCGAAGGCGGCGTCGTGACCGCCGCCCATCCCGCCGTCGACTTCCTGACCGACCGCGTCGCCGTCGTCATGCAGGACCGGCCCGTCGTCGCGCTCAGCTCGTGGCTCGCCGACGTCATCCGCATCTGCGCCGACAACGGCAAAGGCCTGCAACTGGTCACCCCCGTGACCAGCAGGCTCACCACCGCCCTGTACGCCGCCCTGGACGGCCCCGACACCCGGTGGGTCGTGCACACCCCGGACGGCCACCACGACGGGATGTCCGGCCGGCCCCTGGGCTGGAACGGTGCGGCGTTCGTACCGTCGGACCCGCCAGGTCTGTCCCCCCACTTCACCAACGGCCCGGCGGCGCCGGCCTGGCACCTCACCCTCACCATGCAGATCCGCCACCCGGCATCCGAACGACTCGTGCTCGGCGGCGCCCTGGACGACCTGTTCGTGCTCCTCACCGGACGGCCTCCGGCCGGATGGGGCACCGCGGAGCCCGCCACCCAGCCCTGGGACCGGACTGCGTTGACCGGCCTGTGCCGCGAACGCGCACCGCGGCGAACGTGGCTGTGCGCGGTCGGCGACAGCGCCCCGGCGCTGGCCACGATGGTGGTCAGCCGTCCCGCCGAGTCCGTGCTCGAAACCATCCGCTGCACCCTCGTGTACGCCGAACCCCTCGAGGCGGACGCGCTCACCGAGGCCGCACGTAGCCTCTCGGCCGGGTACGACATCCGCCAGGCGCTGGTGCAGCAGGCACCCGGCCAGGCCGACACCACCCACGCGAGTCATTGGACCGGGCTCAGTACACCGCTGGCACTGCTCGCCGGTCCGGAAGCGATCGCGGGACGATCGCCGGACGATCTGCGCAGCATCGGCGGGCTCGACGCCGCACGGCTGGATTCCGGCGCGTACTGGTACGCCCTGCACTCCTACGGCGAAGACCCCGCGCAGGGCTGGAACCGTCTGGAACAGGTGGTCGCCCACCTGAGCATCCCTTCACTGACACCGCAGACCCCGAGAAGCTGGGGCCAGCCGGAACGCATCGCCCGGCTTCCCGAGGCATGAGCCGCACGCCATCCGACAGGGATCTCCTGACGGCGTAGCCCAATCACGGTCGATTCGAGCACTGTCCACAGGTGCACCCCGCCCCTCCGGGTGGAGTGGGCGGGGTGTGTTCCTGCTACGGGGATCGCCGGTCAGCGGGTGCCGTTGAGGGTGGATGCGGGTACGCGCACGGTGACCGGAGGCAGTTGCTTGGCCTCATCGGTGGTCGGGGCCGCGTTGGTGGCGATTTCGGCCTTCGACTCGTCTGCCCGGTCGGCCTTGCGGGCGGTCGGCTCGTCGGGCTGATCGCCGGTGAGAGGCTCGGTGAACGGCTGGACGTCACCTTCGCAGACGGTGCCCACGGCGGGCAACGTTCCGTTCAGCAGGTAGGCGTCGATGGCGTCGGTGGCGCACTTGGAGGTGCCGTACGCGGTGTGTCCCCAGTTGGTGCTGGAGAGCAGGCGGCTGTTGGGTAGCAGCTTGGCGGACTCGACGGCCTCGATGTAGTTGGTGGCCGGGTCCCAGTAGTTGCCGACGACGAGTACCGGCGCGGCGGTCCGCTTGGTGAACGGGCCCCGGTAGGCGTCCTCGTCACGTACCGTCCACGTGTTCGCCGCGCAGGCGGCGGTGCTCCAGGCCCAGGCGCGACCGAAGTACGGGGCTCGCTTGTCGGCCTTCGCGGTCAGTGCCGGCCATGATGCGGCGTCCTTGGGGTGCAGGCCGTCGGTGCAGGCGACGCCGGCGAAGGTCTCGAGGCTGTTGTCGTACGGAAAGTCGCGGGCCGGTGCGGCACGGCGAGCGTCGGCGATCCGCTTGGCCAGGGTCGACCGTGCGGCGGCCTGCCGGGCAGCGGTGACGCTGCCGTCGGGGTTGACGGCGTCCCACACCAACGCCGTCAGGCCGATGACCTGCTCGCCCGCGGACGGGCTGTACAGTGAGCCGAGGAGCCCGCCGATGAAGTCGGCGTAGGTGATGGTGGAGGTGCCGGTTTCGTCGGTGATGGTGGCCGGCTTGGCCTTCAGCTTCTTGGTGAGCGTCTCGAAGTTCCGCACCGGGTTGCCGGCCGCGAAGGCGCAATGCGTTTCGCCGGCGGTGTCGCAGCGCTCGAGGATCTCGATCAGCGCCTTGTATGCGCCGTCGGCCGACCGGAGCCGGTCGTCGAGGATGACGTTGCGGGTCTTGGGGGTGCCGGTCCAGTTGACCGGGTTGATGACACCGTCCACGGTGATCGCGCGTACCCGGTCGGGGAACATGTTGGCGTAGTACTGCCCGAGGGCGGTGCCGTAGCTGAAGCCCAGGAAGGTCAGTTTCTTGTCGCCGACCGCACGGCGCAGCACGTCCATGTCGCGGGCCACCTCGGCGGTGGACATCGCGCCGGACAGCGGCTTACCGGTGGTGGAGCAGCCGCGGCCGATGGCCTTGGCCGACTTGATGTAGGCGGCTTCCTCGGCCTTGCCGTAGGGAAAAGCCACGTTGAGGCCGGCGTACGCCTTGGTCTGGTCCTTGACCGAGGCGAAGCACCGCACGTTCTCGCTGCTGGCGATGCCGCGGGGGTCGACTCCGACGATGTCGAAGCGCTCCAGGACCGACTCGCTCAGGAACTGCGGAGCGGCCAATGCGATCTGGGTGCCTGAGCCACCCGGCCCGCCCGGGTTCACGAACAAGCTACCGATCTTGGCCTGCTGGTTCTTGGCCTTGACCCGCAGTACGGCGATCTCGGTGGTGGCGCCGTTGGGCTTGTCGTAATCGAGAGGCAGCTTGACGGTGGCGCACTCACCGTGCCCGTAGCAGGGGTACCAGTCGAGTTTCGGGGTCTTCACGCTGTCGACGCGCTTCTTCTCGGCGGCGCTGGTCTTGTCCGAAGCCTGTGCCGTGGCGGTGGTCGCCGGCTGCTCGATGGGCGCTGCGAAGGCGGGAGAAACCGCTGATGCAGTGAGCAGCGTGCCGCAGAGCGTGGCTGTCAGGAGACGTTTGGTGGTCGGCATGCAGGTGACCTTCCAGAGGTGGTGATCCTTCGCGGCAAGATCATGCATGGTTATCGATCTTGCGCGGTCCACACTCAATCGGGTCGGGTGTGAAACCCCCGTGAAGCGATGCCGGCGACCAGGTGGGGCGCCGAGGAAAGGCCGCTACTGCGTTGACGAGTGTGATGGGCTCGGCCTGGCCTTCGACGGCGCTGGGGATACGTCTCGGTGCGGGCGCGGAGCCGGCAGTCGCCCATGCTGCCGACCTCGGCCGTGCTCGGCGGGTCGTCGCTGCCGGTCACGGCGAGAACGATGGTTCGTTGCGGCCGGTAGCGCGAGACCGCGACGTGATGATGGTGACGGGAGGCGCCCGTCGGACGCCCCCCGGTGGTCAGCCGCCGGGCACGATGAAGCCGGACTCGTACGCGGCGACGACCGCCTGCGTCCGGTCGCGGACGCCGAGCTTGGTCAGGACGTTGCCGACATGGGTCTTCACGGTCTCCAGGCCGACTCGCAGGCGCTCGGCGATCTCGGCGTTGGACAGGCCGTCGGCCATCAGCCTCAGCACCTCGCCCTCCCGGCCGGTCAGCGGCAGCCGGGCGGCGCGGGCGCCGGCCCGGCCCGCGGCCAGCCGGCGGATCGCCGCCGGGAACAGCAGCGACTCGCCGTGCGCGACCACCCGGACGGCCTGGACGAGCTCGGCCGGCCGGGCCCGCTTGAGCAGGAACCCGGCCGCGCCGGCGAGCAGCGCCTCGTACACATGGTCGTCGTTCTCGAAGGTGGTCACCACCAGCACCCGCGGCGGATCGGGTACGCCGGTCAGCAGCCGGGTGGCCTGGATGCCGTCGATGCCCGGCATCCGCACGTCCATCAGGACCACGTCCGGGCGCAGCCGGCGTACCAGAGGCGCCACGTCGGCCCCGTCCGCCGCCGTGCCGACGACGGTCAGGTCCGGTTCGGCGTCGACGATGGCTTGTAGCCCGGTCCGGATCAGCTCCTCGTCGTCGACGACGAGGACCCGCACGGTCACCGCCCGCCGCCGAGCGGCAGCTCGACCGCGAGCCGCCACCGGTCGCCGGTGTCGGCGCCGGCCGCCGTGACGGCGCCGCCGAGCAGGGCGACGCGTTCCCTCAGGCCCGCCAGGCCGCGTCCGCCGGTCGGCCGGGTGCCCCGGCGCCGGGCGGGCAGCGGGTTGGCCGTCTCGACGGCCAGCCGGTCCGCGGCGACCTCGACCCGCACCGTCACCGCGACCGGACCGGCGTGGCGCAGCGCGTTGCCCAGACTCTCCTGGAGGATCCGGTACGCCTCCCGCGCCACCACCGGGGGCAGCCGGCCGAGGTCGCCGGCGACGTCGGCGCTCACCGTGGCGCCGGCGGCCCGTACCTGCCCTACCAGCCGGTCGAGGCTGCCGCGGGTGAGGGCCGGCGCGGCGGCCGGGGCCGTCCCGTCGCGGAGCAGCCCGAGCACGTGGTCGAGGTCGGCGAGCGCGACGCGGGCCGCGTCGTCGATCGCTTCCAGGGCGCGGGCGGCGAACGCCGGGTCGCTCTCGAGCACCCGGCGCGCCGCGCCGGCCTGCACGGTCACCACGCTGAGCGTGTGCCCGACCGAGTCGTGCAGCTCGCGGGCGAGCCGGTTGCGTTCGGCGAGGCGGTCGGCGCGGCGGGACACCTCGGCGAGGCGGTCGGCCGGCGTCGGCCCGAGCAGCCGTGGCGCGGCGGCGGCCAGCAGGGCCCCGGCGGCGGCCACCGCGGCGACCAGCCCGGCCAGCAGGACGGTGCCGGCAAGTGGGCCCCAGCCGCCGGCCCAGCCGTACGGGGCTGGCACCGGTACCACCGGTGCCAGCCACAGCGTCACCACGGCGGGCGGTACGGCCAGGGTGGCGGCGCTCACCGGTGCGCCGAGGGCGAGGTGCAGGGTGTGCCAGGCGGCCGTCCGCCACCGGTCGCCGCCGGGCCCCGCCTCGGTGCCGAGCAGCACCCGGGCGGCCGTGGCCGCCAGCGTCCGGGTCACCCGCGCCAGGCCGGTGATCGCGACGACCGGCAGCGCCAGCAGGTACGCCAGGAGCTGGCCGGCGATCCCGGTGCCGAACCCCATCAGCTGCACGGCGACCAGCGCGGCCAGGAAGTACGGGGTGATCAGGGCACCGCCCAGGACGAGATGCAGCCAGCGCAGCCGGGCCCGCCGGCCGACCAGCGGCGCGGCGAGGCGGACGGCCCGGGTGCGCACCCGAGGATCCTGACAGATCTGGGCCGTCACGCGCCGACCCGGTCCGCGGCGGCGGAGCGTTCGGCCAGCACAACCGTGCCGACCACGCCGAGCAGCACCCCGGTCAGGATCTTGCCGAATCCCAGCACTACCAGGGCCGGCCCGCCCGGCCCGGACCCGGTGAGGGAGGCCGGCAGGCTCCACAGTCCCCAGGAGAACGTCACTGCCGCACCCACCCAGGCCGCGGTGAGCGGGCGCCAGGTCGCCGCGGCGGGGCGCCAGCGCAGGACCAGGACCAGCAAGCCGGCCGCGCCGGCGAGGGCCGCCACGGCGTGCACCGAGTCGATCAGCCGGCCGGGAAAGCCCCGGGGCGCTGCCGCGGAAAGGGCCACGGTGCCGCCCAGCGCCCAGTACAGGTGCACCGCGGCGGTGACGCCGGCCAGGAGGGCCGTTCCGACGGTCAACGGGCGCTGCGCCGCCGCGGTCGCTCCGGCCGGTACGGCGGCGACGCGGGCGCGCAGCAGCGGGCCCCACCGGCGCCGGGCGTGCCCCGCGAACGCGGTGAACAGCAGCGACGCCTCGGCGGTGAAGCCGCCGTAGACCACCGCGAAGACCCACGGCGCCAGCCCCCGGCCGCCGAACACCGGTACCCCCGTCAGCAGGGCGTAGCCGGCGATGATCGGCATGGACACCGCGATCGGGGTGAGCAGACCGGTGCCGACCCACATCGGCGGCAGCAGCAGCCAGGCGGGCAGCCGCCGTCCCCAGTCGCGGGCGAACGCCAGCGCGATCGCCATCGCGACCAGCTCCAGCCCGGCCGTGATGATGTTCGCCGCCAGCATGGCGGGCTGGCGCATCAGCGCGGGATCGGAGACGCCGACCGGCACGCCGGCGATCCAGGCGACCTTGAGGGCGAGGTACGGGACCGTGGTCGCCATCGCGGCGTAGCCGACGAGGCGAGGACTCGGGAAACGCATGAGCCGACGATCACCGATGGCGTTTCGGCCCGCCTCCCGCGCCGGAGCGATTCGACTCCCCCGCGAGAGGGAACGGGGGCTCATATAGTCACGCGGTGAACGTGGAGCGGGTCCGCAGCGCATACTCCGCCATCGCGGACGTCTACATCGGACTGTTCGGTACGAGTCGGCAGGTCCATGCCGCCGACCTGGCCTTCATCGGGCGGCACCTGGCGATTCGGCCGGGCGGTGTGCTCGACCTGGGCTGCGGACCTGGGCACCTCACCGGCTACCTCCGGTCGCTCGGCGTCGACGCGAGCGGGATCGACCTGGTCCCCGAGTTCATCGACCATGCGAGGGCAGCCCACCCGAACGTCGGGTACCGCCTCGGGTCGATGGAAAGCCTCGATGTCGCGGACCACTCCATCGCCGGCATCCTGGCCTGGTACTCACTGATCCATGTCCCACCGCGGAACCTCGATGCGGTACTCGCCGAGTTCCGGCGGGTGATGACACCGGCGGGCACGCTGGTGGTCGGCTTCTTCGACGGCGACGAGGCCGGCCCCTTCGACCACAAGGTCGTGACGGCCTATCGCTGGTCCGCCGACGAGCTCTCCGGCCGGCTGGCACGGGCCGGCTTCATCGAGGTCGAGCGCGAGCAGCGGCCCAGCGACGGTACTCACCGGCCACACGCCGCGATCGCCGCGGTCATGGGCGGCGCTCCCGTGCAGGGCGGCGGGCGGACGTTTCGTCGAGGATGAACTACGCAACCTTCGTGGCGATATCTGCCGTGATCCGAATTTATGGACTTTAGTGAGATTCGCTACAGAGGTCCGCTCTACCGGCCGGTAACTTTCGCCGCATGAAGACATTGACCATCTTCGCCGCGACCCTGGTGGCCGTCGTCGCCGCCGCGCCGCCGGCCGGTGCGGCGTCCACCGAGGAGGCGCTGCGCCTCGTCGTGACCAGCGCCGTCGACGCGCCGGACGATCGACCGGGTGACGGCCGATGCGCCGACGAGGCCGGAGCGTGCACCCTGCGCGCCGCGGTCATGGAGGCGAACGCGGCGCCGGGCTCGACCATCGTCGTCCCGGCGGGCCGGTTCGCGCTCTCCATCCCGCCCCTGCTGGGCCGGGCGTTCACCGACTACACCCTGGCCGACGCCGCGCACGGCAACCTCAAGATCTTCAAGCCCACGACCGTCACCGGCGCCGGACGGGACCGCACCGTGATCGACGGTGCGGGCCTCGACCGCGTCTTCACGGTGCTGAACCGGGCGACGATCACCGACGTCACCGTCACCGGCGGCGTCTCGGCGCCGGTCGCCTCCCTCTACAACTACTACGGCGGGGGAGGGCTGCTCAACGCCTCGGACCTGACGATGGAGCGGGTGCGCCTCACCGGCAACCGGGCCCGGTTCGGCGGGGCGGTGCAGAACATCCCGTTCACCTCCTTCACCCTGCGCGACAGCCTGGTCGACGAGAACGAGGCGGGCGAAGCGGGCGGCCTGCGCTTCGACTGGCGAGGCCGGATCGAGCGCTCGACCATCACCCGGAACAGGGTGACCAACCCGCACGACCCCACTCGACCCGGCGAGCTTGCCGGGCTGGGCGGCGGCATCGACGTGCGGGGCACGGAGACGGTGGCCGTGGTGGACTCGCGGGTGACCGACAACTACGCCGAGGACGGCGGTGGCGGCATCAACATCACGCTCGGCTACGTGCCCGGCCCCGAGAACCCGTTCGGGCCCGGGCGGGTCACCCTGCAGGGGAGCGTCATCACCGGCAACACCAGCGTCGACGGCCCGCAGAACTGCCGGGCCGTCTGGGCCCGGATCGTCGACCTCGGTGGCAACACCGATTCCGACGGCACCTGCCGTAGCTGACCACCCCCCCCGCGCCGGCGAGGGCCGGGCGAGCCGCGGCTCGCCCGGCCGCCCGGTCCGGCGAAAGGACGCAGTCGGGGCGCGCGGTCCGGCGAAAAGGGCGCAGGCGCGGCGCCGGTCAGGCCGGGAGGATCGCGCACGTGGTGGTGGCGTGCGCGTAGAGCTTGCCGTCCGCCGCGCCGACCAGGCGGGCCTCGGCGGTCGCGGTGGTGCGCCCGACGTGGACGGCGTGGGCCTCCGCACGCAGCCGTCCGGCCGTCAGGCCCCGGACCAGATGGATGTTGAGCTGCACGGTGGTGTAGCCGCGCCCGGCGGGCAGCCGGCTGAGGACGGCGCTGCCCAGGGCCGAGTCGAGCAGGGTGGCGAGGTATCCCCCGTGCACGGTGCCCATGGGGTTGTGCACGAACTCGCCCGCGTCGCCCTCGAAGACCGCCCTGCCGGGCCCGACCTCGACGAGGTGGAACCGCAAGGTCGCGGTGATCGGCGGCGGTGGCACCTCGCCGGCGATGATGGCCCGCAGGAACTCCTCGCCCGTGCGGGCGGTCGGTGTGGTGGTCATGTCGCCGACGGTAACCAAATCGGCCCGGCGATCCAGTACGGATTCCGTACTAGCATCGGCCGGGTGGGAGCCGGTTACGGGCAGTTCTGCGCCGTCGCCCGGGCGCTGGAGGTGCTCGGCGAACGCTGGACCCTGTTGGTGGTGCGGGAGCTGCTGCTCGGCGCCGGCCGGTTCTCGGAGCTTCAGCGGGGCCTGCCCCGGATCTCCCGGACGATGCTCACCCAGCGGCTGCGGGAACTGGAGCGTGCCGGCCTCGTCCGGCGTACGGCGGGGACGGGCGGCCCGGCGTACGAGCTGACCCCGGCCGGGCAGGCCCTGGAACCGATGCTGCGGGAGCTGGGCGGGTGGGCGTACGAATGGGATCGGCGTGGCCTGCAACCGGACCACCTGGATCCCGCGATGCTGGTCTGGGACCTGCGGCGCCGGCTGCATCCGGAACGGCTGCCGGCCGAGCTGACGGTCGTCCGGCTGACCTTCCGGGTACGGCCGGAAGGACCGTTCTTCCTGCACGTCCGGCGGCCCGACGTCACGCTGTGCACGGACAGCGGCGGACACCCGGTCGCCCTGCACGTGGATGCGGACCTGGAGGCGCTGACCCGGTTCTGGCTCGGGGAGCGGCAGTGGGGACAGCTCCTGCGGGCCGAAGCCGTCCGGCTCGACGGTCCGGCGACGCTTCGCCGGGCATTCCCGACATGGTTCTCCGGGTACGCCCTGCGACCCTGACCGCACGCTGCCGGGCAGCGCGGCCATCGGGTGATTCCGCAGCTCGTCCAGGTTCGCCGGCCGGCACGATCGGGTACAGCAGGCGCGGAGGTGAGCGACGTGAAGTTCGTCTTGAAGAACACCAGCAACGGACAGGTCCGCTTCAACCTGGTCGCGGACAACGGTCAGGTCGTGGCCACGAGTGAGACCTACACCCGCAAGTCGTCGGCGATGGACACCATCGAATCGATCAAGCGGAGCACCGGCTCGGCGACCGTGGACGATCAGACGACATAGCAGGGCGGACCCGGCCGCGTCCCGGGCCCGGACCGCCCGGGACGCGGCGGCACAGCGACGCACACCGTCCTGAAAGGACGGCGAAACATTGCGGGATTAGCGTCGGGTCACGTGGTCGTCGAACTGCTGTGGCTCCCCGTGCCCCTCCTGCTGTCGCTCTACTTCGCGTTCTTCGCCGCGTACAACTACGCCTATGCCGCCGCCGCGCTGCTGCGCCGCCGGCCGCCGGCGGTGCCGCTGCGTACCGATGCCCGGGTCGCGGTCGTCATCGTGTCCTTCAACGAGCGCAAGGTGATCGCCGACACCGTGGCCGCGTGCGAGCGGTTGACCTTCGCCAACAAGACCATCGTCGTGGGTGACGACTCGAAGGACCCGGAGACCGTCGCGCTGCTGCGCCGGTTGGCCGCCGAGCGGGATTGCGTACGGGTACCGGGCGCCCGGTACCACGACACCGACGTCGAGCTGTGGGAGTCGGACGGGTTCGTTCTGTTCCACCGCTTCCACAACGCCGGCTTCAAGGCGGGCAACCTCAAGACCCTCGAGGGCTATCTGCGCGAGCGCGGATTCGACTACATGTACCTGCTGGACGCCGACTGGCGCCCGCAGGCCGACGCGCTCGAACGGTGCCTGGAGGTCGTCGAGGCCGACCCGGCCACCGCGTACGTGCAGGCCAAGCGCCTCTACCACTACGGCCCTGGGGACCATTTCCAGCGCTGCCTGGCCATCAACGAGGAGGCCTGCTACCTGGTGGACCTGGCCGGCCGCCAGCAGCTCGATCAGATGATCCTCTTCTCCGGCTGCTGCACCATGTTCGACCTCGCCGCCCTGTACGCCGTCGGCGGCTTCCGGGCCGGGCACCTCACCGAGGACATCGACCTGTCCAACCGGTTCTACCTGGCCGGCTACCGCGGGGTCTATCTGGAGGACGTGGCCAACGTGGGTGAGGTGCCGCCCAACTACCAGGCGTTCCGCCGGCAGCAGGAGCGGTGGGCGATCGGGTCCGCCCGTACGTGCAAGGAGTATTTCCTCCCGGTCCTGCGCTCGGGTCTGGACCGGTGGACCAAGCTCAGCCTGTTGCGGCAGAACGCCTACTTCACCGCCGCGCTGGGCGTGGAGGCGTCGGTGCTGTGGAGCCTGCTGGTGGCCGCCGTCGCCGTCCTCGGCATCGGGCGCGGCCAGTCGGCGCCCGCCTTCGAGGGGCCGCTGCGCGTGGTGGCGTACACGCTGGTGCCGACCGCGCTGGTGGCGCTGTTCAGCTGCGTCCTGCCGCTGGTGGTGGGCGTGGTCAAGAAGCGCGACTGGCTGAGCCTGCTCTACATACCGGTGGCGTGCTGGATCGCGCTGTCCGTCGTGCACACCTACGCCATCGCGAACGTCAAGGGCTTCCGGAACCTGGCACAGACCTGGTTCGTCACGCCCAAGACCAACCGCCGGCGCGGCCCGGTGGCGGTCCGCGGCGCGCGCCGGATCCGGGCGCTCAACGGCGTGACCCTGCTGGCGCTCGTGGCGACCTACCTGGTGGCCTTCCGCGCCGACGCGGGCCCGACCGGCGCGGCGCTGGCGGCGGTGTACGCGCTGGTGTGGATTCCGTCGTTGGTCATCGCGTCCGTGAAGAGCTGAGCGCCGCCGTCACCACCGGGGCGTCAGGCTCGCGGTGGTCATCTCCTCGGGCCGGCGCGACAGATCGAGCGTCGGTTCCGCCTCGGGGCGGCGGGACAGGGCGAGCGTCGGTTCCGGCAAGGCGTCGCCGTGCGGGTTCCGTGCCGCGGGGGCGGGTGGCCGGGCCGGCGCTGGGGATGGGCCCGGGGCGATGGCGTCCGGCCGGGTCAGGCGCCGCGCGGCCAGCACCAGCAGGCCGATCGCCGCGCCCGCGCAGGCTCCGCCGGTGTTGTAGATCCAGTCTGCCGCCGAGGCGACCCGGACGCCGCTGATCGCCTGCCAGGCCTCGATGCCGAAGGAGAGGGTGGCCGCCGCCGCGGCGGTCCGGAACGCGCGGCGGGTGGCGAGGGCGCCGGCCACGCCCAGCGGGATGAACAGCAGCAGGTTGGCGACCTGCTCGTCGCTCGAGGCGGGTGCCTGAAGCTCGGCCTGGAAGGTTGCCGCCCGCAGGAACGAGCGTACGTACTCCGCGAGCCGGTAGATCGCGCCGTCCTGCCAGCCGGGGGCTTCCACGGGCACGGTGAAGACCAGGATGGGTGCCAGGGCGAGCAGCGCCAGCAGCGTCCATCCCGGCCGCCAGCGGAACAGCCTCGACATCGGCCAGAACAGCACCCCGGCCGCGATGGCGCAGCACAGCAGCAGTGCCACCGCGGCGGGACGGTCGAGCGCCAGGTTGAGCTGATACCTCATGCGGGTCATCTTGGCCGCGGGCGCGTATGGCGGAAATAAATAGCCATGAGTAACATCCATGACGATCTATGCCGCCTCCCGCGCGGCGGAGAGGATGGCCGTCATGGCTCCGGACCGCGAGGTGCGGCGTACGGCAGCCGCCCGCCGGGAGGTGCTGCGGCTCGGCGGCGTCCTCGCCGCCGGCGGGCTGCTCGCGATGGCGACGCCGCGGGGTGCGGCCGCCGGCCCGGCCGACCCGCCGCCGGTGACCACCACCTTCCCGGGGCACTCGCCGCCCGGCTTCGACCAGTGGGAGTACGTGCCCTTCGACGTGCCGGCCGGGGTGAACCGCATCTCGGTGCGCCGCTCGTACGATCCGTACGTCCTCGTTCCCGGCCTGCTCCAGAACGTGCTGGACGTGGGCATCTTCGGCCCGGCGGGATGGGGGCCCGGCGCCGCGGACGGCTTCCGCGGATGGTCCGGCGGTGCCCGCGACTCCTTCACGCTGTCCGCCTCCGACGCCACCCCGGGCTATCTCCCCGGCCGCGTCGACCCGGGCCGGTGGGCGGTCGCCCTCGGCCCGATCGTCGTCAACCCGCGCGGCATGGACTGGCAGGTGGACGTCACGCTGGAGTTCGGGCCGGAGGGGCCGGCGTTCGTCCCGGCGCCCGCGCCCCCGAGCGCGGCCGGCCGGGGCGCGGCCTGGTATCGCGGCGACATGCACCTGCACACCGTCCATTCCGACGGCCAGGGCACCCAGGAGCAGACGGCCGCCGAGGCCCGGGCCCGCGGTCTCGACTTCCTGGTGTCCACGGAGCACAACACCCGGTCGGCGAACCTGACCTGGGGCCGCTATGCCGGCGACGACCTGCTCGTCATCGGCGGCGAGGAGGTCACCACCCGGCACGGCCACTGGCTCGCCCTCGGCCTGCCCGCCGACCGCTGGGTGGACTGGCGCTACGGTCCCGGCGACGGGCTGTTCGCCGGCTACGCCGCCGCCGTGCGCGCGGACGGGGGCCTCGTCGTGCCCGCGCATCCCAGCTCGCCCGGTCCCGGCTCGACGTGGGAGTTCGGGTACGAGCACGTCGACGGCCTCGAGGTGTGGAACGGGCCGTGGACGATCGACGACGTCAATTCCGTACGGATCTGGGACAGGCTGTTGCGCGACGGCCGCCGGCTGGCCGCGTTCGGCAACAGCGACGCGCACAGCCCGGCCGCCGTCGCGCATCCGCAGACCGTGGTGTACGCGCCGGAGCTGTCGCGCGCGGCGATTGTGGCGGCGCTGCGAGCGGGGCGCTCGTACCTCGCCGGATCGGCCGGGGCGACCCTGGACCTCACCGCGGCCGCCGGGGGACGGGTCGCGGGCCCCGGGCAGGCGCTGCCGGTCGGTGACGACACCGTCGAGGTCACGGCCAGGGTCGGCGGCGTGCCCAGCGCCGTCGTCTCGCTGCACACCGCGGCCGGTCAGGTGGCGACCGGCCTCGTCCCGGCCTCCGGCACGACCACGCTGACCTGGCGTACGCGCGGCGCCGGCGCCCGTTACGTCCGCGCCGAGGTGCAGCGGCCGCAGCCCACGCCGACCACCTTGACCACCATGCTCATGCTGAGCAACCCGGTCTGGCTGGACCGGTAGCGCACCGCCTCACACCCTCTCCCAGGATCGCCTGGTCGACTGAGCCCCGCCCGTCCCCGGCACCCGCGCGCGGCTACGGTGGTGGCCGTGCGGGAGGACGGGGTGGCAGTGGCCGAGGACGACATGCCGGGCTGCACGCTGACGGTGTGCCGGGACTGCTGCTGCGGCAGCCGGGTGAAGCATCCGGCGGTGGACCACGCGGCGCAGCTCGGCCGGCTGCGGGAGCTGCTTCCCGCCGCGAACCGGGTCCGCACCAGCCTGTGTCTGGACGTCTGCGCCCAGTCGAACGTCGTGGTCGTGCAGCCGACGCGCGCCGCGCGGCGCCGCGGTGCCCGGCCGGTGTGGTTCGGGCTGGTGCTCGACGACGCGGTCATCGCCGACATCGCCGACTGGGTGCGCGCGGGCGGCCCGGGCGTCGCCGGCCTGCCCGCCACGCTCGCCCTGTCGGTCATCCCGGCGCCGGCCGCGGCCGGGAAGCGGTGACACGCCCGAACACACCATGTGGGGTGGTGGTTTTCCGGCGTCACCCAGATATGGTGGTGCCCGTAGCTGGTTCGGCCGCGTCGTGACGGGGCCGAGGCAAGAGGGAACCCGGTGGGAATCCGGGACTGCCCCGCAGCGGTGAGTGGGAACGACCGCCGTCACACAGCACTGGGCCCCGGCCTGGGAAGCGACGGCCAGTAGGCGACTTCTGTCCTGCCCACGAGTCCGAAGACCTGCCAGCGCGCCGTACGCCGAGGGGTGTGCGGCGGCCGGAGGCCGCGCGGGACGGCCGACGCCAGCTCTCCTCGGGCACCGTGTGCCCGCGGCCGGTGGTGTCTGCTCCCGCGTGTGCGCACGGCCCTGGGCTCGCGAGGAGAGGGCATGACACTCACACCGGAGAAGGCCACGCTGCCGGAGCAGCGGCGGCAAGCCATGCGGGTACGCAAGCGCAACGGCGACCTGGAGCCGGTCGACGTCGACAAGATCGTGCAGGCGGTCGCGCGGTGGGCCGGTGACCTGGACGAGGTCGATCCGCTGCGGGTGGCCACCAGGACCATCAGCGGTCTGTACGACGGCGCCACCACGGCGGAGCTGGACGGACTGTCGATCCGCACGGCGGCGGAGCTGATCGGCGAGGAGCCGCAGTATTCGCGGCTCGCGGCGCGGCTCCTGGCGGCCTGCGTGGACAAGGAACTGCGCGGTCAGGGCGTCGCGACCTTCAGCGAGTCCATCCGCTACGCGCACACGCACGGGCTGATCGGCGACGGGACCGCGGCGTTCGTGGCCCGCCACGCCGGCGAGCTGGACGCCGCCGTCGACCCCGACGGGGACCTGCGGTTCGAGTATTTCGGCCTGCGGACCGTCGCCGACCGTTACCTGTTGCGGCATCCGCGGTCGCGGTTGGTGGTGGAGACGCCGCAGTACTGGCTGCTGCGGGTGGCGTGCGGGCTGTCCGGGACGCCGGGGGAGGCGATCGGCTTCTACCGGCTGATGTCCAGCCTGGCCTACCTGCCGAGCTCGCCGACGCTGTTCAACTCCGGCACCCGGCACACGCAGATGTCGTCGTGCTTCCTGGTCGACTCGCCGCGCGACGAGCTCGACTCGATCTACGAGCGGTACCACCAGGTGGCGAAGCTGTCGAAGTTCTCCGGCGGTATCGGCATCTCGTGGTCGCGGGTCCGAGGCCGGGGCGCCCTGATCCGCGGCACCAACGGCAGGTCCAACGGCATCGTGCCGTTCCTCAGGACGCTCGACGCGGGCGTGGCCGCGGTCAACCAGGGCGGCCGGCGCAAGGGTGCGGCGTGCGTCTACCTGGAGCCGTGGCATCCGGACATCGAGGAGTTCCTGGAGCTGCGGGACAACACGGGCGAGGAGGCCCGCCGCACCCACAACCTCAACCTGGCCAACTGGATCCCCGACGAGTTCATGCGCCGGGTCGAGGCCGACGCCGACTGGTCGCTGATCGACCCCACGGACGCCCCCGACCTGCCCGACCTCTACGGCGAGGCCTTCGACGACGCCTACCGGCGGGCGGAGAAGAAGGCGGTCAAGACCGTCAAGGCGCGTGACCTGTACGCCCGGATGATGCGGACCCTGGCGCAGACCGGCAACGGCTGGATGACCTTCAAGGACCGCGCCAACGCACTGTCCAACCAGACCGGCGAGCCGGGCAACGTCATCCACCTGTCCAACCTGTGCACGGAGATCCTCGAGGTCAACTCCGACGCCGAGACCGCGGTCTGCAACCTGGGCTCGGTCAACCTCGGCGCGCACGTCACCGCCGACGGCGTGGACTGGGAGCGGCTGCGCGCGACCGTACGCACCGCGGTGGTCTTCCTGGACCGGGTGATCGACATCAACTACTACCCGGCCGAGCAGGCGGCCGCCTCGAACCCGCGCTGGCGGCCGGTCGGACTCGGGCTCATGGGTCTGCAGGACGCGTTCTTCACGCTGCGGCTGCCGTTCGACTCCGCCCGGGCGCGGGAGCTGTCCACCCGGGTCCAGGAGGAGATCCTGCTGACCGCGCTGGAGACCTCCGCCGGGCTGGCCGAGCGGTTCGGGGCCCATCCCGCGTATCCCGAGACCCGCGCGGCCCGCGGTGAGCTGCATCCGGATCTCTGGGGAGCCTCGCCCGCGCAGTCCGCTCGGTGGGCGGCCGTCCGGGAGCGCATCGCCGCCCACGGGTTGCGCAACTCCCTGCTGGTCGCGATCGCGCCGACGGCGACGATCGCATCGATCGCCGGCTGCTACGAGTGCATCGAGCCGCAGGTCTCCAACCTGTTCAAGCGCGAGACCATGTCGGGCGAGTTCCTGCAGGTCAACAACTATCTGGTCAGCGAGCTCAAGGCCCGCGGCCTGTGGACGGCGCCGGTCCGCGACCGGATCAAGCGGGCCGAGGGCTCGGTGCAGCAGCTCACCGAGCTGCCCGCGGACGTGCGGGAGCTGTTCCGGACCGCGTGGGAGCTGCCGCAGCGGGCGTTGATCGACCTGGCCGCGGCGCGGGCGCCGTACGTCGATCAGTCGCAGTCGTTGAACTTGTTCCTGAGCGCACCGACCATCGGCAAGCTGTCGTCGATGTATCTCCACGCCTGGAAGTCGGGGCTCAAGACCAGCTATTACCTGCGCTCGCGCCCGGCGACGCGGATTCAGCAGGCGACGGTCGCGCTCGTTGCCGCCGACGCCTGTTCCCTGGAGAACCCCGAATCGTGTGAGGCGTGCCAGTAATGCTGCTCGATCCCGGAATGGACCTGACCCTGCGGCCGATGAAGTATCCGCACTTCTTCGACCGCTTCAAGGACGCCATCAAGAACACCTGGACCGTCGAGGAGGTCGACCTGCACTCCGACCTCGCCGACCTGGCCCGGTTGAGCCCCGCCGAGCGGCACCTCGTCTCGCGGCTGGTCGCGTTCTTCGCCACCGGCGACACCATCGTGGCGAACAACCTGGTGCTCAACCTCTACCAGCACGTCAACTCGCCGGAGGGCCGGCTCTATCTGTCGCGGCAGCTCTTCGAGGAGGCCGTGCACGTCCAGTTCTACCTGAACCTGCTGGACACGTACGTCCCGGACCTCGACGAGCGCACGGCCGCGTTCGCGGCGGTCGACAACATCCCGTCGATCGCCCGCAAGGCCGAGTTCTGCTTCAAGTGGATCGACTCGGTCTTCGAGCTGCGGACGCTGACCTCCAAAGAGGATCGGCGCGCCTTCCTGCTCAACCTGATCTGTTTCGCCGCGTGCATCGAGGGTCTGTTCTTCTACGGCGCCTTCGCGTACGTGTACTACCTGCGTTCCCGCGGCCTGCTGCACGGCCTCGCGTCCGGCACCAACTGGGTGTTCCGGGACGAGAGCATGCACATGGCCTTCGCGTTCGACGTGGTCGACCAGGTCCGGGCGGAGGAACCCGACCTGTTCGACGCCGAGCTGGAGCGGCAGGTCCGCGACATGCTGGCCGAGGCCGTCGAGTGCGAGGTGCAGTTCGCCGCCGACCTGCTCGGGTCGGGCGTCTCCGGGATGAGCCTGGCCGACATGCGGGCGTACCTCCAGCATGTCGCCGACCGGCGGCTCGCCACGCTCGGGATCGCGCCGGTGTACGGCAGCGCGAACCCGTTCGCCTTCATGGAGCTGCAGGACGTGCAGGAGCTGTCCAACTTCTTCGAGCGACGGGTGTCGGCGTACCAGGTCGGCGTGTCGGGCACGGTGCGCTTCGACGACGACTTCTGACCGGCTGCCGGCCGGTCAGCCTGTCTCACCGTCCAGGTGGAACCAGACGCGCTTGCCTCCGCCCGGGAGTGACTCCGTGCCCCAGGCGGAGGCGAGCCGCTCCACGATCTCCAGCCCGCGCCCGTTCTCGCTCTCCGCGTCGGCGATCCGTCGCGCCGGCGGCCGGTCGCTGGAGTCGCCGACCTCGACCCGCAACCCGTCCGCCAGCCGCAGCTCCACGACCACGTCCCCGGCCGTGTGCTGGATCGCGTTGGTGACCACCTCGTCCAGCAGCAGCAACGCGTCCTTCATGAGCGGCCGCTGGTCCCAGACGGCGAGCAGGTCCCCCGCGAAGCGCCGCGCCGCCGACGCGCTGATCGGCTCCCCGCGGAAGCGGCGCCGCGCCCGGCGCTGCTCCGGCGGCGGGGCGTCGTTGGTGAGGCAGAGCACCGCGACGTCGTCCGTGCGGGGCTGTGGCCCGACCCGGCTGCTCAGCAGGTGGTCGAGCACCTCCTCCGGGTCGCGGCTGGGCGCGGTGCGCAGCGCGGCACACAGCTCGTCGAGGCCCTGGTCGATGGGGTGCCGGTGGTCCTCCACCAGGCCGTCGGTGTAGAGCACCAGGTTCGCCGACGCCGGCAGCAGGAAGGTCGTCTCGGCGTAGAAGGCCGTCCGCGAGACGCCGAGCGGAATGCCCCGGCGCAGGTTCAGCACGGCCGCCGTCCGCCCGGTGCGCAGCACCGGCGGGGGATGCCCGGCGAGCACCGCGGTCGCCGTGCCCTCGGTGAGATGCAGCTCGAGGTAACAGCACGTCGCGATGGCGTCGAGGCGCAGGTCGTGCAGGAGCTGGTTGGCGTGGTGCAGCACGCCGGCCGGGGTGTGCCGCTCCGCCGCGTACGCCCGCAGCGCGTTGCGGACCTGGCCCATGGTGGCGGCCGCCGCGGCGCTGTGCCCGGCGATGTCGCCGATGACCACGCCGACGACGCCGTTGCCGAGCGCGATGACGTCGTACCAGTCGCCGCCGACGTCGGCGCCGTGCGTCCAGGGCAGGTAGCGGGCGGCATGCCGCAGACCGGGAACCTGCGGCAGCAGGGTGGGCAGCAGGGCGCGCTGCAGCTCCGCCGCGATCGAGGTGCGGGTCTCGAACAGCAGGGCGCGTTGCAGTGCCTGCGCGCTGAGCCCGGCCAGCGCCGTCAGGGTGTCGCGCTCCTCGGCGTCGAAGGAGCGCGGCTCGCTGTAGCCGACGACCAGCGTGCCGAGCACCTCACCGGCGACCGCGAGCGGCAGGAACGCCCAGGACTGCCGCCCGCCGCGGGGCAGGCGGGCGGCCTCCGGCTGCGCCGTCTCGAACTCGTCGACGGAGGAGAGGTACCGCGGGCGGCCGGTGCGCGCGACCGCGGCGGCCGGGTACGGATGATCGAGCGGCAGCCGGCGCAGCCGCTCGACCACGTCCGGCTCGTATCCGGCGCAGTAGTGCACCCGTAGGTGGTCGTCGTGCCGCAGCAGCAGGGCCAGGCCCTGGCCGCCGGCCGACGGGCGCAGCACCGCACCGATCGCGGCGTACACCTCGGCGGTCGTGCTCGCGGCGACCAGCGCGGTGGTGACCTTCTGCAGGGCGCCGGCGCGCGCGGCGGCCTGCTCGGCGCGGGCGACGCTGCGGGTGAGCTCCCGTTGCTGGTCGACCTGCTCGGTGATCTCCCGGAAGGACACCGCGACGAACCCGGCACCGGCACGGCCGACCTTGATCTCCCACACCTGCCCGATCGCGGGGTACGCCAGTTGCAGGCGGCACGGCTCCCCGGTGCCGGCAACGGTGCGGTAGCGGTCGAACAGGCCGTGGTCCCAGCTCGACGGGCTCACCTCGCTGAGCCGCGCACCGATGACGTCCTCGGCGGCGCGGCCGACCAGTTTGGCGCCGAGCTGGTTCACGTACTCGCAGACGAAGTCGGTGATCTCGCCGCGGTCGTCGCGCACCGCGCGCAGCAGCGTGAAGCCGTCGAAGGCGGCGTCGAGCATGTCGTAGAGCCGGCTGCCGCCGTCGGACTGCGGGGCCACGGTGACCTGGCGCAGGTCGACGAAGCGCACCGCGAAGCCGTCGCCGTACGGGCCGATCGAGAGCTCGAAGTGCCCGCTGATGGTCGCCCGGTCGTAGTACACGGTGCGCTTCACCGGTTGCCGGGTCTCCACCACCGAGCGGTACAGCGGCAGCGTGCCGTTGTGCACGGTCTCCGGCCACAGCTCGCGGTAGCGCCCTCCGATCAGCTCGGACCTGTCGCGTCCGGTCAGCCGCGCTCCCACGTCGTTGATGTAGAGCAGCTCGAAGTCGACGATCTCCCCGTCCTCGCGGACGGCGCGGGCCAGCACCCATCCCTGCGGGTCGTTGTCGAGCAGGGCGAGAAGTTCCGCGTCCACCCGCACCTCCCTGCGTCTCCGGGCGAGACCTCGGGTCCCATCTTCTCCCGGCAGCGGTGACCGCGTCATTGCCCGTCGTGGTGAGACGTGCCGGCCTCGCAACTCCGACATTTACGGCTTAACGCCGCAGCCCGGCTCTCCATTACTAGCGGTAATTGATTGTCGACCCGGCGTGCAACGCTGAGCGGGGTACGGGATAGTGCCCTGGGGGTTGCCGGCGCGGTGCAGCTCGGCGAACCCGCCCGGGGCGAGGGGAAACCGCTTCAGCCGACCAGGCGGGCGCCGATGAGTCACGCGGAAGGAGGGCCGGCCCATGGAGCGCAGCACGAACGCCGAACAGGTGTCCGTCGCCCTGTTGGCGATCGAGGACCGCATGATGTGGGACGCCTCCGCCACCTTCCGTGCCGCCACGGAGCTGGAGCGCCGGGCCGCCGCGCTGGGGGAGGAGAGCCTGGTCGTCCGCGCCCGGCTCTGCCGGACCAACATGCGCCTGCGGATGGGCGAGCTGGCCGTCGCCAACACGGAGATCCGCGAGATCTACGACTGGGCCGTCGAGCACGGCGACCGCATGCTGCTGGCGCGCACCCATCTGGTCTGGGCCAACATCGACCGGCTGCTCGGGGACGCCGCCAAGTCGCTGGAGCACTCGCTGAGCTCGGTGGAGCTGCTCGACGAGACCGCCACCGCGCACATGCAGGTGTGGCACGTGACCAAGCTGGCCGACGCGCTCGGCTTCGCCGCGTCGATGGACGACGCCCGCGTCCGGTACGCCCAGGCCGAGGAGATCGCCCGGGCGCTGCACGAGCCGTGGCTGCACATGCAGGTGTTGAACAACCACGCCTACCTCGAACACATCACCGGGAATCCGGAGCGTGCCTTCGAGGTGGCGCAGCGCCTGCTGAGCCACGCCGACGCGCACGGCTTCGAGGTCGACGCCGCCATCCTCGACACCGTCGCCGCCATCCACATCGCCAACGGCCGGTACGCCGAGGCCGAACAGACCATGCAGCTGTGCCTCGCCCGGCACGAGACCGGCGAACGGGACGACGCCGACGCGCTGGCCGAGTACCTGCTGACCCTGGCACAGGCGCAGCGCGGCCTCGGCGACACCGAGCGGGCCCAGCGGAGCCTGGACACCTCCGAAGCGGAAGCGGTCCAGCGCGGGCTGCACGAGGTCCTGGTGCGCATCCGTCGCGAGCGGGCCGAGCTGCACGCGGCCCGCGGCGAGTACGCCGAGGCGTTCGCCATGCACAAGCAGTTCTTCGAGGCGCACGAGCAGCTCCGCTCGCAGCAGCAGGAGGCGCAGGCGCGTACCCGGCAGGCGATGTTCGAGACGGCCGAGGCGCGGGAGGAAGCCGAGCGCTTCCGCGAGCAGGCGCGGCGGGACCCGCTGACCGGGCTGCGCAACCGGCGCTACGTCGACGAGGAACTGCCCGCGCTCATCGCCTCCGACCCCCGGCTCGCCGTGGCGATCGTGGACCTCGACCACTTCAAGCGGATCAACGACCAGCTCTCGCACGACGTCGGCGACCAGGTGCTCGTCCAGGTGGCGAGGATCCTCGACACCGAGCTGTCGGCGTTCTCGCCGGACGGTTTCGTCGCCCGGCTCGGCGGCGAGGAGTTCCTGCTGGTGCTGCCGCACACGCCGCCGGCCGTCGCGGTCGCGCAGCTGGAGGCGGTGCGCCGGGCGGTCGGCTCGTACCCCTGGGCGGGCATGTCGCGGGAGCTGCCGGTGACGGTCAGCATCGGGGTCGCCGGTGTGTGCGAGGCCGCGGAGCGCACCCAGCCCGGCCTGCTCTCGACGGCCGACCGCAACCTGTACGTGGCGAAGCGCGCCGGCCGCGACCGTGTGGTGGGCGGCACGGCCGGCGAGGAACCGGCGCTGGCCCTCAGCGCCCGCAGCGCCGCCTGACCGGCGGCGCCACGGGCGCGGCGGCTGGTCAGAACCGGGCCGCCGCCTTGCGCGCCAGCTCTCGCATCGCCGAGTCGCTGGGAGCGGACCCCCGGTAGATCTCGGTCAGCACGTCGCCCTTGCGCAGCATCACCCTCTTGCCGACCGCGCACTCGGCGCTCTTGGTCACGATCAGCAGCGCGTCGTCACCGGCGAATCCCTCGGCCGTGATGCTGATCGACCGGTCCTTCGGTGAGCAGGCCGCAACCCGCTTCCGGACGTCCTGCAGGTACTTCGCGGCCTCGCCGTCGACGTACAGGTAGCTGCGCTGGAGCGGGAGGGTCTCG
This sequence comes from Couchioplanes azureus, assembly GCF_014648355.1. Taxonomy (GTDB): domain Bacteria; phylum Actinomycetota; class Actinomycetes; order Mycobacteriales; family Micromonosporaceae; genus Actinoplanes; species Actinoplanes azureus. The sequence goes on along the minus strand of NZ_BMQY01000006.1, from coordinate 352,623 downwards.
TCCCGCGGGTCTCCGCTCTGGAACGCGCGCGAACGGTCCGAGAGTTGCTCCGGCAGGGCCGGCGGGGCGGACGGCGGCGTGGAAACCGGCGGCGCCGACGGCATCGGCGACGCGGGCGACGAGGTGGCCGCCGGAGGCGTCACCGGGCCCTGGCGGTTCTGGGCCACGGCGATCCCGGCGGACACGAGCGACACCGTGACGACGCCGGCCAGGACCGTGGCCCGGCCGAGGGTGCGGCGACGGGCGCGCAGACGTACTTGGTTCAATGACTTGGCGCTCGGCCTCGGAGAGCCGCCGGAGCGCGGCGATCAAGGCGACCGAGTCCTCGCCCGGCGGATCGGCGTCCGGGTCGGTTCCGTGCCGCAGGTAGGCCGCGATGCGGTTCTTCGCCTTGCGCCAGTGGTTCAGGCACAAGCGGTACGCCACATTGCGGACCCAAGCCTCCGGATTGTCGTATGTGGACACGGTGGATCATCGCTGCCAGGCGCGTACGTACGCCTCCTGCGCGGCGTCCTGCGCGTTTCAGCGAGTTCGATACGCGCCTGCTATCCTGGCGACAGCCGTGCCCTGGATGCCGGCGGCCGATGCCGCCCCCAGAGGCCTGACGCGGCGGTTCCGCTCTTTCCCCTCGCGCCCTTCCGAGGCGCGTTCTCTCCGCTTTCCTGGAGCACCCTCATGACGGACAATCTCCGTAAACCCGGCGTCGACCTGCCCGTGGACGCCCTGCTCGACATCGCCGGCGACCAGGCCTGGCTGCGCGCCGACGGCTATCTGCCCGGCCCCGGCGACATCCGCGTCTCCATGGACCAGGTCCGCCGGCTCGACCTGCGCCGCGGCGACCGGATCGCCGGCGCCGCCCGGGCCGACGGCCGCAAACCGGCCACCGTACGGGTGGACACGGTCAACGGCCGCAAGCCGGGGCGCCGGCCGGACTTCTACAAGCTCACCCCGCTCTATCCGCAGGAGCGCCTGCGCCTGGAGACCGAACCGCACATCCTGACCACGCGCGTCATCGACCTGGTGATGCCGCTCGGCAAGGGCCAGCGCGCCCTGATCGTGGCCCCGCCCAAGGCCGGCAAGACCACGATCCTGCACCAGGTGGCGAACGCGATCGCCCGCAACAACCCCGAGTGCCACCTGATGGTCGTGCTGGTCGACGAGCGGCCCGAAGAGGTCACCGACATGCAGCGCTCGGTCTCCGGCGAGGTCGTCGCGGCCACCTTCGACCGGCCGCCGCAGGACCACACCGCGCTCGCCGAGCTGGCGATCGAGCGGGCCAAGCGCCTGGTCGAGCTGGGGCGCGACGTGGTCGTGCTGCTCGACTCGATCACCCGGCTGGGCCGGGCGTACAACCTGATCGCGCCGGGCCGGGGGCGTACGCTCTCCGGCGGCATCGACTCGACCGCGCTGCACCCGCCCAAGCAGTTCCTCGGCGCGGCCCGCAACATCGAGAACGGCGGCTCGCTCACCATCATCGCGACCGCGCTCGTGGAGAACGGGTCCGCAATGGACACCGTGATCTTCGAGGAGTTCAAGAGCACCGGCAACGCGGAGCTCAAGCTCGACCGCGGCCTGGCCCAGGCCCGCCTCTTCCCGGCCGTCGACCTCGCCGCCTCCGGCACCCGGCACGACGACAACCTGCTCGCCCCGGGCGAGCTGGCCATCGCCGCACAGATCCGCCGGGCGCTGCACGGCCAGGGCCGCGAGGGCCTGCACCAGCTGCTGGAGCAGCTGCGCGGCACCGGCTCCAACCCGGAGTTCCTGCGCCGGGTGGCCCGCTCGCTGGCCGTCGCCGGCTGAGCGCGTTCGGGTCAGTAGACCCAGACCCTCGTCCTGAGCGGGATCTCGTCGCCGCCCCAGAGGTGGTTCATCGCCGAGATGGAGAGCCGGGCGCAGCCGTGCGAGGCCGGGTACGGCGGCACGCTCGTGGCCCCGTGCACCGCGATCCCGCCGTTGAAGTACTTCGGGCGCCACAGCATGCCCAGCGGCGCGTTCCGCCAGCCGTCGATCTGCCGATAGACCTTGAACTTGCCGTCGGGTGTGGCCGCTACGGCGGTGCCGCCGCCGGTGGTCTCGTAGCGCTCGTACGAGCCGGTCGACGTGTTGAACGTCTGGGTCACCTCGCCGTCGTCGACGAGCATCAGGAGCTGGCGCTTCTTGTCGATCTCGACGACCCGGCCGCCGTCGCTCCTCGCCCGGGGGCGTACGCCCTCGTCCAGGGCCTTGCGGGTCTTGGGCCCCACCACTCCGTCGCGGGTGAGGCCGGCCGCCTTCTGCAGGGCGAACACCGCCTGCTGGGTGAGCGAGCCGAAGGTGCCGTCCGCCCTGCCGTTCCAGTAGCCGAGCTTCGTCAGGCTCTGTTGCAGCGCCAGGACCTCCGGCCCTTTCGAGCCCGTCCTGAGCTTCCCGGCGGGCGTCGTCGGCGCCGGGTTCGACGGCGGCGGCTCCGGCGGCGGCGACTCCGGCAGCGGCGCTGAGGCGGCGGGGGCGGGCGCCGAGGGCGCCGGCGCGGCCTGTTCGGGACCGCTCGTGTCGCAGCCGGTGACCAGTGCCGCCGCGGTCGCGAGCGTCACGGCGTAGGTAACGGCCCTGCGCACCCCGACTCGCTCCATACCCGATGATCACATGCGAAAAGTGTTCGCGGTGGCGAGTCGGGCGGTAAGCCTGACATTTGCCCGACGGCAAGCATGTCCGTCACTTTCCCGGGTGATGATCGACTCGCTACCGGGCCGGAAACGCGCTGCGTAGGGCCGCTTTCCGGGGTCCCGTCGGGCGACCGGCGGATACGAGCGTGAAAAAGAGTCCAGTAGCCTTCGCTTATGTCATGGAAGGCGAGTCTGCGGCACGGCGTACGCGAGGCGCCCGCAGGACTCGCCCTCCTGCAGGACCTCGTCAACACCCGGGCGACCATGTCCTACGGCCCCGACCTGCTGGCCACGGCCGACGACGCCCAGCGCTGGGTGACCGACGCCCTCGCCACCTGGTCCCGCGTCGCCGCCCTGCCGGCGCCCGTCCTGCTGCTGTCCTCGACCGACCTGCGCTCGCTGCGCCGGCTGCGGACCACGTTCGAGGGCGTCATCCTCGCCGGCAGCGGCCGGGGGCCGGAGCAGGACGGCACGCTGCCCCCGGCGGACGTGCCGGTCACGCTGGTGCCCGACGCCGAGGGCTGGGTGCGGATCGTGCCCTCCGGCCGCGGCACCCGGTGGCTGGCGTCCGCGCTCTGGGCCGAGGCGCTGATGGCCCAGCAGGCCGGGCTGTGGCCGCGGCTGAAGCTCTGCAACAACATCGAGTGCCGGGCGGCGTTCTTCGACACCTCGCGAAACAACAGCGGGGTGTGGCACGACGTGAGCACCTGCGGCAATACCGCCAATCTGCGCGCTTTCCGGGAGCGCAGGCGGCTGCTGGGCGGCGCCGGCGGTCAGTCCGACCCCTCACTCCACCGGCCCTGAGCTGCACTGACGGCGAAAATTCCGCGCATCGCGCCGGAACCAGGGGCCCGCCCCGAGCGACTATGGATGCATGGCGTGTGAGCGTTGGCGCGAAATGCTGTCCGCGCAACTGGACGGCGAGGACGATCCGGCCGACCGGGGACGGGTCGACGAGCATCTGGCCGGCTGTGCCGGCTGCCGGGAGTGGCTGGAGCGTGCCGCGGCGGTCAACCGGCTGACCCGGACGGCCCTGGTCGCGGACGTCCCGGACCTCAGCGACGCCATCCTCGCGTCCCTGGCCGCCGAGAGGTCGGCCCAGGGCGCCGGGGAGAGGTCGGCGCAGGGCGCCGGGGAGGCGACCGCGGCGACGCGTGCCCCGCGCGGGCGGTGGAGCTCCCTCGCGCGGGAGTGGTTCGCCGTGACCCGGGCCGAGGCGCCTTCCCGTCCGTACGCCGCCCACCCGCGCCCGTGGCGGACGCGGCTCGGCACGCTGCTCTACGTGACCCTCGCGGTGGTCGGCGCCGTGCAGCTCATCCTCGGGCTGGCCCAGGTCGGCGGCGGGGCGGCCGGCCAGCACGTGCACACCGGCATGGAGGCGACCCCGGGCCACCTGTGGCACGAGTCGGCGGCCTGGAACGTGGCGGTCGGCGCCGGTTTCCTCTTCATCGCGCTGCGGCGCAGCCGGCCGACCGGCCTGGTGCCGATGCTGACGGCCTTCGTCGGGATGCTTCTGCTGCTGTCGGTCAACGACCTGTCGGCGGCCCGGGTCGACGCGACGCGGCTGGTCAGCCACGGCTTCGTGATCGTCGGTTACCTGATCGTGGTGGCGCTGTCGCGGGTCGGCGCCGATCCGGTCCGGCCGCCGGGCGACCGGGCGGGCATCGGCGCCGGATGGCACCTGCCGCAGGACGGCGCCGGGGAGCCGGACCCGGCGCCCCGGCAGCCGAAGCTGCGGCTGGTGCCGCCTGGTCCGCTGACCGCCGCGCACGAGCCGGGAGCCAGCCGCCGGGCCGCCTGAGGAAGGTCAGCGCTCGCGAGGGCGGACCGACAGCTCCCGCCAGTCGTCCATGCCGGTCAGCAGGGCGCGGACCATGTCGAGCGCCGCCTCCTCGCTGTCGTACTCGAAGAAGTGGGAGACGCCGTCCGCGCCGCCCGCGCGCTGCTCCACGTACCACTGGTCACCGCTCGTCCGCAGGTACACGTCCTTGCGGGCGACGCGTCCCCACCTGCCGTTCCACCAGTGCTTACGCTGTTCCATCCCGGCACTGTATCGAACATCTGTTCGAACGGCGCGGGTTGGGTGATCTTTTCAGCGCGGTGGTTCCCGGTGCCGGCCGAGGATGTCGTCCACCGCGCCGGGCGCGACCTGCTGGCGGACCAGGGCGTCGCGGATCTCGGTCAGCAGCTTGACCTCCTCGCTCGGCGCGGCAGGCGGCGGCTCCTCGCCCCGCCTGCGCCGCTCCGCCAGCTTGTTCAGCGGGAAGACGACGAGGAAGTAGACCACCGCGGCTGTCAAAAGGAACGTGATCACCGCGTTGATGAACTTGGCGTAGTCGAAGATCACGCCTTTCCTCGGCTGCCAGGTGCCCGGGTTCACGCCCGAGTCGCCGGAGATGAGCTGGATGAGGGGCTTGAGGAAAGAGTCGGTGAAGCCGGTCACCACGGCGGTGAAGGCGGCGCCGATGACGACGCCGACCGCGAGGTCGACGACGTTGCCGCGCATGATGAAGTCTTTGAAGCCTTTGAGCATCGAGTTCACGCGCACTCCTGCGAAAAGAGCCGGGGGTTCGAGGCAGCAGTTGCCCGCGCCCGGTCCGCGACAAACTACGCCGGCCGGCCCCTCGCGCGAAGGGGGAATCAGTCGAGCGCCGGCTCCTCGGCCGTCACGGCCTCGTCCACCGTCGGGTAGGTGTGCAGCACCTCGACCAGCCCCGACACCTCGAGGATCCGCAGCACCCCGCGCTGTGGCGCGGCCAGCCGGACCACGCCGCCGGCGTCGTCGGTGCTGTTCTTGGCGCGGACGAAGACCGAGAGCCCGGTGGAGTCGCAGAACGAGACCTCGGCCAGGTCGAACACCAGCCGGATGCGGCCCTTCTCGAGCAGGTCGCTGATCTGGTCCTGCAGCTGGGGAGCGGTGGCCATGTCGAGTTCGCCGGCCACCGACACGACGACCACGTCGCCGCGCTGCTCCGTTTGTACCGTCAGGGACATTCAGGACCTCCCAGTTATGGCCAGAACGTTACTCCACGCGGCGGGGGATCCGCAGAATGGGCGACCGGCTGACCACGGCATATTAGTTGGCCGCCGACAAGTAAGTAGCGGCCTCGATGGTAAAGTCCGCCCGAGCTGCCCGCGACCGGCGGCGAGCCGGTCCGGCGGAGTCACAGGAGGAGACGTGGCGTTGAGTTCGGGCGAGGCAAGCCGCTTCGCGGACCTCCTCAAGCAGCACGAGGACGCCATCGTGGCGTCCTGGACGGACGCGGTCGCCGCCCAGATGAGCGGCCGGCTGAGCCGTGCCGAGCTGCACCGGCAGACGCTGGAGCTGCAGAAAGGCTTCCAGTCGGCGCTCGCCGCCGACGTGCGGGAGCTGACCGACGACGCCGCGGCCGAGCTGCGGGCCCAGCTCAGCGAGCTCTCCGGCAACCGGGCGCGGCAGGGCTTCACCGCCACCGAGACGGCGATCAGCGTCTTCGCGCTCAAGGAGGCCGCCCTCGGCGTCATCGAGGCGGGCGAGGGCACGGACGCGTCCATCCTGCGGGACTACGTCGCCTTCTCCGCGTTCGTCGACCGCGCCGCCCTCTTCACCTTCGACACCTACACCCGTGCGCGTGAGGAGCTCATCGCCGACCAGGCCGAGCAGCTCCTGGAACTCTCCACGCCGGTCGTCAAGCTGTGGGAGGGCGTCGTCGCGGTGCCGCTGGTCGGCACGCTCGACTCGGCGCGGGCCCAGGTGGTCATGGAGCGGCTGCTGCAGACCCTGGTGGACACCGGCTCGCCGTACGCGATCATCGACATCACCGGCGTGCCCGCGGTCGACACCCAGGTCGCGCAGCATATCCTCAAGACCGTCGTCGCCGCCCGGCTGATGGGCGCGGACTGCATCATCTCGGGCATCCGCCCGCAGATCGCCCAGACCATCGTGGCCCTCGGCATCGAGTTCGGCGACATCGCCACCAAGTCGTCGCTGGCCGACGCCCTGCGGCACGTGTTGCGCAAGACCGGTGACAAGGTCGCCCAAAAGCCCGTACGCCGGGAGGACTGAGCCGATGGAACGCGTGCCGGTCCTGAAGATCGGCGACATCCTCCTGGTCTCCATCCAGACCGACATGGAGGACCAGGTCGCGCTGCAGTTGCAGGAGGACCTGGCCGACCGGATCGTGGCGACCGGCTGTCACGGCGTGATCATCGACATCAGTGCCCTGGACATCGTCGACTCGTTCGTCGGCCGCACGCTCGCGTCCATCGCGGCGATCTCGCGGGTGCTCGACGCCGAGACGGTCGTCGTGGGCATGCGGCCGGCGGTCGCCATCACGCTGGTCGAGCTGGGGCTCTCGCTGCCGGGCATCCGTACGGCGCTCAACGTCGAGCTCGGCATGGCGCTGCTCGCCAGGGAACGCGCCGCCGACGACGACGAGCAGGCCGACGACGAGGACGAACCGGCGGTCACCCAGCCATGACCGCCGGGGGCGCCGAGCGGATCGCGGTCAGCTCCGACCAGGATGTGGTCCGGGTCCGTCAGCTCGTGCGTACGGTGGCCGTGGCGGTGAAGCTCTCGCTGGTGGACCAGACCAAGCTGGTGACCGCCGCGAGCGAGCTGGCCCGCAACACCCTCGTCTACGGCGGCGGCGGTACGGTCGAGGTGACCCGGGTGGAGAACGGGCGCCGGGCCGGCATCCGGATCGTCTTCGCCGATCAGGGTCCGGGCATTCCGGACCTGGACCAGGCCCTGACGGACGGCTTCACCACCGGCGGCGGTCTCGGCCTCGGGCTCAGCGGCGCCCGCCGGCTCGTCGACGAGTTCCACATCGACACGACGGTGGGCCAGGGCACGACCATCAGCGTGACCAAGTGGTGTCGATGAGCGGAGGCGCGGTGGCGTCGCTACCGGAAGGACTTCTCGACCAGGGAGTCTGGTTCCGCGTCGAGGCTGCCGGCACCGCCGCCGCCGTCCGGCGCACCGCCGAGCGCCTCGCCACCGAGCTGGGGCTCCCCGAGCGGCGGATCGCCGACCTCTCGATCGTCGTCGCCGAGGCCGCCGGCAACCTCGTCAAGCACGCCGAGGAAGGTGCGCTGCTCGTCCGCGCGACCCGCGCGGACGGCCACGCGGGCGTCGAGATCGTGGTGATCGACCGGGGCCCGGGCATGGCGAACCTGTCGCAGGCCGTCGGCGACGGGCACTCCACCGCCGGCACCCTGGGCATCGGTCTCGGCGCGATCCTGCGCCAGGCGAGCTGGTGCGACATGCACTCCGTGCCCGGCAAGGGCACGGTGCTCGTCGCCCAGGTGTGGCCGGAGAAGGCGCCGGAGCCGGCCTGGGCGGCGGGCCTCACCCGCCCGCTGACCGGCGAACCGGTCAGCGGCGACGCCTGCGCCGCCCGGGAGGTGGACGGGCGCCGCCAGGTGCTGGTCTGCGACGGGCTCGGCCACGGGCGGCTGGCACACGCGGCGGCGCAGGAGGCCGTACGCGTCTTCCACGGCGCGCCGGCGGTGGCGCCGGCCGCGCTGCTGGACACCCTGCACCGGACCCTCGGGCACACCCGGGGTGCGGCCTTGGCCGTCGCCGAGATCGACGGGCAGCGGCAGGTGGTCCGCTACGCCGGCCTGGGCAACATCGCCGGGACGATCCTGGCGCCGGGCGCCCCGCGCCGCGGCATGGTGTCACTGCCCGGCATCGCCGGACACCAGAGACGGCAGATCCGGGAGTACGACTACCCGTTGCCCCCCGCCGCGGTGGTGCTCATGCACACCGACGGCGTGGTCGACCGCTGGAACCCGGCCGACTATCCCGGGCTGCTGACCCGCTCGCCGCAGGCCGTTGCGGCGACCGTGCTCCGCGACGCCGGCACCCGCCGGGACGACGCAGGCGTGCTCGTGGCGCGTTCGTCATGACCGGCGAGCCGCTGATGCGGATGCGGATCCGGGTGGAGCAGGACGTCTTCGCCGTCCGCCAGTTCGCCCGCGAAGTGGCGCGCGAGGTCGGTCTCGAGGCCCAGGACCGGACCCGCCTCGCCACGGCGCTGAGCGAGGTCGGTCGCCTGCTGGTGGCCGCCGGGCGCGACGCCGACGTGGCGTTCACGACGACGGCCGACGGGGTACCTACGCTGCATGTGGAACTGGTGCATCCGGTGCCCGGGGACGGTGCCCGGCTGCGCCCGCAGCTGGCCCAGGTAACCCGCCTGGTCGACACTTTGGAGGTAGGGGATGGAGAGACCGGTACGGTCGTGCGGATGTCTCGACGTCTGCCGCCGAGCTCGCCGGCTCTGAACCCCGACCGTATGGACGAGATCCGCGATCGGCTCGCCGAGCACGTCCCGGGCACCCCCTTCGACGAGCTGACGGTGCAGAACCAGCAGCTCATCGCGGCCCTGGACGAGGTACGCGCGCAACGCGACGACCTGGCCCGGCTCAACGCCGAGCTGGAGGAGACCAACAAGGGCGTGATGGCGCTCTACCACCAGCTCTCCGACGAGCTGGAGGAGACCAACCGCGGCGTGGTCGCGCTCTACGCCGAGCTGGACGAGAAGTCGGTGCAGCTCCGGACCGCGAGCGAGGCGAAGAGCCGGTTCCTCGCCAACGTCAGCCACGAGCTGCGCGCCCCGGTGACCGCGATCATCGGCCTGGGCCGCCTGCTCGCCGACGAGTCGTCCGACCGGCTCACGGCCGAGCAGTCCCGACAGGTCGAGCTGATCCGCGGCTCGGCCACGGACCTGCTGTCGCTGGTCAACGACCTGCTGGACCTCGCCAAGGCGGAGGCCGGCCGGATCGAGCCGCAGTGGTCCGATGTGGATCTCAAGGCGGTCTTCGGGCAGTTGCGCGGCACGCTGCGCCCGCTCGCCACCCAGCCGGACGTCGAGTTCGTCGTCGAGGAGCCGGCGGTGCCGCGGCTGCGCTCCGACGAGGTGCTGCTCAGCCAGGTGCTGCGCAACCTGCTGACCAACGCGATCAAGTTCACGGAGACGGGCTCGGTGCGCCTCGGCGTGGCCCGCGTCGGCGACGACGTCGAGTTCACCGTCGCGGACACCGGCTCCGGCATCCCACCCGAGCTGCACGAACGCATCTTCGAGGAGTTCTATCAGGTACCCGGCAGCCACGCGGTGAACGGCAAGGGCACCGGGCTGGGGCTGCCGTACGCCCGGCGGCTCGTCGGTATCCTCGGCGGGGCGATGCGGGTCTCCTCCGTACCGGGCGAGGGCAGCACGTTCGTCGTCTCGCTGCCGGTGTCGCCATGACCCCGGCCACCGTCCTCGTCGTGGACGACAGCGCCACCAAGAGATATCTCCTGGTGAGCTGGCTGACCCGCGCGGGGTTCACGGTGGTCGAGGCGGAGACCGGCGGTGCGGCCCTGTCCCTGCTCCGCGAGACCGAGGTCGACCTCGTCGTGCTCGACGTCAAGCTGCCGGACCTGAGCGGCTTCGAGGTCTGCGAGCGGATCAAGACCGATTCCGCGTTCGGGGTCCTGCCGGTCATCCACGTGTCGGCGCACGCGGTGGACGTGGTCGACCGCACTCAGGGACTGAACCGGGGCGCGGACGCCTACCTGGTCGAGCCGATCGAGCCGGACGAGCTGATCGCCACCGCCCAGGCGGTGCTGCGCTACTACCGCGCCCGCCAGCGCGCCGAGTCGCTGGCCGCGCGCATGATCAAGCTGGCCGAGACCACCCTGGCGATCAACTCGGCGTCGACGCTGACCGGGCTGCTGCAGGCGGCGGCGGACGGGGCGAACCAGATCTTCGGCGGCCCGGCCGTGGTGGTCGCGGAGACCGCCGACGGCGACGGCCTGGCGGCGGTCGCGGGCCCGGACGCCGCGGTGCGGCCCTGGACGGTCGAGCACCACCAGACGGCGTCGGGTTCGACCGTACGCACCGAGCGGCCCGAAGCGTGGAGCCTCGTCGAATGGCCGGAGCGCGAGTCCGTCGCCGTCGCCTCGGCCAAGCTGCCCGGTGACCGCAGCCCGGTCTACGTGGCGGTCCCGGCCAGCACGCAGACGCCGGGCTTCCCGGTGCTGCGCCAGCTGTCGCAGGCGGTCGCCGCCGCGGTGGAGGCGCAGCGCTCCTACGACGAGGAGCACCGCATCGCGGTCACGCTGCAGCGCAGCCTCCTGCAGAGCCGCCTGCCCGACGTGCCGGGCCTCGAGGTCGCGGTCCGCTACGAGCCGGCGGGCGCCCAGACCGAGGTGGGCGGCGACTTCTACGAGCTGACCATGCTGGACGGTCGCCTCCTGGTGGCCATCGGCGACGTGGCCGGTCACTCCCTGCACGCGGCGACCGTGATGGCGGAGCTGCGGCACGCGGTCCGCGCGTACGCCGTGGAGGGCCACCCGCCCGGAGCGGTCCTCGAACTGGTCAACCGCTTCATGCGCGCCGTGCTGCCGATGGAGTCGGCGACGGTGTGCCTGCTCACGCTGGAGCCCGACACCGGCCGGGTCAGGCTCGCCAGCGCGGGCCACCTGCCGCCGCTGCTGCACGTCGAGGGTGCCGGGGCCAGTTTTCTCGCCCCGCACGGACCGCTGCTGGGCATCAATGCGCCGCGGCCCGACGACCTGGAGTTCGTCCTGCCGCCGGGCGGCACCCTGGTGCTCTACACGGACGGCCTGATCGAGCGCCGGGACAGCGACATCGATGTCGGCTTCGCGGCGCTGGCGCAGTGCGCGGGCCAGGTGGACCGGAGCCTCGACGCGTTCTGCCAGCGGCTGCTGGTGCAGCTCGCGGGTGCGGGCGAGCAGGCGGACGACATCGCGGTGGTGGCGCTCCGTCGTACGTGACGCTTCGTAGCGTCATGATGGACTCATGGGCCGACGGCGGTGGCGGGCGACGGCGTGGGGTGCGCTGGCACTGGTCGTCGCCGCGGTCCTGGTGGCCGCCGGGGCGCGGTTCGGCGTCTGGCGCTCGCTCGCCGGTGACGGCGCGGAGCAGCCGTGGGACTGGGTCGAGCGCCTCGGCTGGCTCACCGGCCTGCTCGGCCTGCCGGTCACCGTCGTGTTCGGATTCCTGGCGGTGCGGCAGCACGGCAACGGCGGTGCCGGGGCGCCGGGGCGGCCGTCGTGGCGGCTCGTGCCGATGGCTCGCTGCCGGCCCGAGGAGGTCGGGGTGCATCCCGGGCGGCTGACCCCGTACGTGATGCGGGACCACGATCGTGAGCTGCGCACCTCGCTGCGGGAGGCGGCCGCGACCGGCGGCCTCGTGGTGGTCGTGGGCGGCTCGTCCACGGGCAAGTCCCGCAGCCTCTACGAAGCCGTGCGGGAGCTGTTCGGCGACCGGCACCTGCTGCTCGCCGACGACGCGGAGGCGGTGCGCCGGGCCGGTCCCGAGCTGCCCGGAGGCACGGTGGTCTGGCTCGACGACACCCCGTCGGTGCGGTTCCTCGGCGCCGGCGGCCTGAACCGGACGGACCTGCTGGCGCTGACGGCACAGGACCGCCGCGGCGGCCCGGTGGTGCTCGTCGCCGTCCTGTGGCCGGGGCCCTACCGGCAGATCGCCTCGGTGCCGCAGGCCGCGGAGCTCGACGGCGCCGCCGGCGACCCGTGGCGCGACGCGCGGCAGGTGCTCGGGCTCGCGGGGCACCGGGTCGTGCACGTGAGCGAGCACTTCAGCGCGGCCGAACGGGCCCGGGCCCGCGACGCGTTGCGCGGCCACGGCGACCCGCGGCTGGCCGACGCGCTCGACTCGCGGTACGGCGTGACCCAGCACCTGGCCGGCGCCCCGGAGCTGATCAGCCACTGGGAGCATGCGGCGACGCTCCAGCCGTACGCCGCCGCGGTCCTCACCGCGGCCGTGGACATCCGGCGGCTGGACGTCCGCGCTCCGCTGACCGGGCCGATGCTGCGGGCGGTCGCGCCGGCGTATCTCAGCGACGACCACCTCGCGGAGGCGCCCGGCGACTGGTTCGACGTGGCGCTCGGCTATGCCACCCAGCGCCTGCGGGGCGGCGTCCGTGCCCTGCACCCGCTGGCCGGCTCGCGGATCGGCACGATCGCCGGTTACGAGCTGGCCGACTACCTGCACGACCACGGCGACGACGCGCGCTACTACACGATCGTGCCGCCGCCGGTCTGGGAGCTGCTGCCGAACCACCTGGCCGACCCCGAGGACATGGCCCGCCTCGCCGACGCCGCGCGCGACCGCGGGCTTTACCCGCTCGCTCGGACCCTCTACCGCCGGGCGAGCGCCCGCAGCGAGTACGCGGCCCGCGAGCTGGTGGACCTGGTCGAGGTCCAGGGCCGGGTGGAGGAGCTGAGGCAGCTCGCCGCGGGCGGCAACCGGTACGCCGCCGCGCGGGTGGCGTGGCTCGACCGGCGCCGCCGGGAGACCGGCGAGGCGTTCGAGCGGATGGTGGACGACAGCCCGGTGGTCTTCACCGAGGAGGACCGCCGGGCCCTGGCCGAGATGCACCGCTGCGAGCTGCGCCGGCTCGCCGACGCGGGCTACGAGCACGCCCAGGTGCTGGACGACCTCGTCCGGCACGGCCGCCGCGCCGAGGCCATCGCCTATGCGCGGCGGCTGTCCGACGCCGGGGACGGCTACGCCCGCGAGGAACTGGTCACCCTGCTGGCCGCGGAGCGCAGGACGGCCGAACTGCGCGAGCTGGCGGTGCGCGGGGACGGCTACGGCTGCCGCAGCTTCCTGGAGCTCGTGGACGCCGACCGGCGCGAGCAGGAGGCCCGCCTGCTCGCCGCGGCGGGAAGCGAGTACGCGGGCTCGTGGCTGGTGGACCACCTGACCGCCCACGGCCGCGAGAAGGAGCTGCGGGTGCTGGCGAGCGAGGGCCACGTGTACGCCCGCCGCTGGCTGGTCGAGGCCCTGGCCGAGGAGGGCCGCCTCCGGGAGGCGCTGGCCGAGGCCACCCGGCTCGTGGCGGACGGTGACGAGCCGGCCGCCGCGATGGTCGCCGAGCTGCTCGCCGACCTGGGCCGCGAGGAGGAGCTGCAGGAGCAGGTGCTCGCCGGCAACCCGTACGCGAGCGGCGAGCTGGCGGTCCTGCGAGCCCATCTCGGCCGCGAGGACGACCTGCGGGCGATGGCGCTCGCCGGCGACGGTGACGCCCGGTTCTGGCTGGCCGCGCTGCTGGCGTACCGGGGGCGGGAGGTGGAGCTGCGCGAGATGGCGGCGGCGGGTGACATCGAGGCGCGGACCAGCCTGGTGGGCATGCTGCTGGCCCAGGGGCGCCTGGACGACCTGCGCCGGATGGCGGCCGACGGCGACCGGGAAGCGGCGTACCTGCTCCGCAGCCGGGGGCACCGCGCCGCTTGACGCCACTATTCATCCAGTGAATAGTGGGCGCCATGTCGACGCCGTACGTGTTGATGGGCTTGCTCGCCGCCGGGCCCCGGCACGGGTACGAACTCAAGCGTGCCCACGACGAACGCCTGCCCCGGGCCAAGCCGATCGCCTTCGGGCAGGTCTACGCCACGCTCGGCCGGCTGGAGCGCGACGGGCTGGTCGAGCCGCGGGGCCAGGATCGCGACGGCGGACCGGACCGGACCTCCTACGCCCTGACCGGCTCCGGCCATGCCCGGCTCACCGAGTGGCTGTCCACCGTGGAGTCGCCCGCCCCGTACGTGACGAGCACGCTCTTCGCCAAGGTCGTGGTCGGCCTGCTCGTGGCCGATCCCGGCACCGCCACCGACTACCTGGTCGCCCAGCGGGCGGCGCACACCGCCCGGCTGCGCGAGCTGACCGCCGTGAAGACCGACCGCAACGCCACGGTCGCGGACCTCGTCGCCGCCGACTACGCCATCGTCCACCTGGACGCCGACCTGCGCTGGCTGCAGACCACGCTGCAGCGGGTCACCGAGCTGTATCGAGAGGTGAACACATGAACGCTCTGCTCCGGGCCACCGGGATGCACCGGGCGTACGGCCCCACCCCCGCGCTGCGCGGCGTCGACCTCGAGGTCGGTGAGGGCGAGATCGTCGCCGTCACCGGGCCGAGCGGATGCGGCAAGTCCACGCTCCTGCACTGCCTCGCCGGCATCCTGCGTCCCGACTCCGGCGAGGTGCGCTACCGCGGCGAGGACCTCACCCTCTGGACGGAAGCCGCCCGCTCGCGGCTGCGGCGTACCGAGTTCGGGGTGCTCTTCCAGTTCGGGCAGCTGGTGCCGGAGCTGACCGCGGCCGAGAACGTCGCCCTGCCGCTGCTGCTGGCGGGGGCGACCCGGCGGGCGGCGCGCCGGTCGGCGACGCTGTGGCTCGGCCGGTTCGGGGTCGGCGAGCTCGCCGACGAGCTGCCCGGCGCGATGTCCGGTGGTCAGCAGCAACGCTGCGCGGTCGCCCGGGCCCTGGTGACCGAGCCGCAGGTGCTGTTCGCCGACGAGCCGACCGGCGCGCTCGACGTGCTCACCGGCGAACAGGTGCTCACCGAGATCGTGTACGTCGCCCGCGAGCGCGGCATGTCGGTCCTGCTGGTCACCCACGAGGCGCAGATCGCCGCGTACGCGGACCGGGAGATCGTGCTGCGCGACGGCGTGGTGGACGCCAGCGGGCTGGGCATCGGGGCGAGCGCGTGAGGGCGACCACGCTGCTGCGGCTCGCGGTCGCCGGCAACCGCACGGATCACCTGCGTACCGGGCTGACCGCACTGAGTGCCGCTCTGGCCGTGGTGACCCTGCTCGCCGCGGCGACCGTGCTGGCGGTCGAGGGCGAGGCCGGATACGCCAGCGCCCTGCTCGCCGAGAGCGGTCTGCGCCCCGGCGTCGCCACCGCGCTGATCATGCTGTCGCTGCCCGTCCTCGCGCTCACCGGGCAGTGCATCCGGCTCGGCGCCCCGGCCCGCGACCGGCGTCTCGCCGCGATCCGGCTGGCCGGCGCGACTCCGCGGCAGGCCGTGCTCGTCGCCAGCGCGGAGACGGTGGCCGCCGCCCTGCTCGGCGCGGTGGCCGGCGTCGGCGTGTTCCAGCTGCTGCGGCTCCTTCTCGACCGCCGGGATGCGGCCGGCCGGCTGCTGCTGCCGACCGACGTCTTCCCGCCGCCGTTGCCCGTCGCCGCGATCGTGCTGGCCGTGCCCCTGACCGCCGGGGTGATCGGCGCGCTGCTGCTGCGCCGGATCGTGATCAGCCCGCTCGGCGTGGTCCGGCGGACCCGGAACCGGGCGCCGTGGCCGTGGCCCGGGTCCCTGATCGTCGCCGGGCTGGTGCTCTTCGCGCTGCCGCGGCACCTGGAGTCCATCGGCGGCAAGGCGATGGTCACCGCCCTGACCGGCGGGGTGGCGCTCACCATGATCGGCGTCGTGGTCGGCACCGGCTGGATCGCGCACACGGCCGGGCGCCTGCTGCACCGCTTCGGCCCGCGCCCGGCGATGCTGCTCGCCGGCCGGCGGCTCATGGCGGATCCCTGGAGCGGCAGCCGGACCTTCGCCGCCCTGCTGGCCGGAGTGGTCGCCGGCGCCATCGCGCTCGGCTACCGGGTGCAGCTCGAGACGCAGTTCCGCGCCTTCGCGGCCTACAACGCCATGTTCCCCGCCGATTCCACCATGGGGCTGGCGGAGGACGAGGACTTCTACGTCGGCGCCGTCGACCTGGTCATGGTGGCGGTCGGCGTCGGGATCGCGGTCGCCGCCGCCGGGGTGCTGGTGACGCTCGCCGAGAGCATCGTGGCGCGGCGGCGCTCCTACGCGGCGCTGGCCGCCGTCGGGGTGCCCCGCCGGACGATGTCCGAGGCGGTGCTGTGGCACACCCTCGCGCCGCTGGTCCCGGCCGTGCTGCTCGCCCTGCTCTCGGGCGTCGGCCTCACCCGGCTGATGGGCACGGAGATCTCGGTGGAGGGGCCGACCGGCACCATCTGCGACGCCGCCTGCCGGGCGGGCACCGCAAGCCCCGTCGCGCTGCCCACTCCCCCGCCGGTGACGGTGACGGTCCCCGTACCGGTGGACACGCTGGCCATGCTCGGTGGCGGCGCGCTGCTGGCCATGCTCGTGGTGTCGGCCGTCGGCCTGCTGGTGCTGCGGTCGAGCACGAACCTCGAGGAACTCCGGGCCGGATGACGGCGCGGGGGCCCGGCGCCGGCCGGGCCCCCGCGCCGCCCGCGCTCAGGCGAGGCCGACCGTGTCCAGGATCCAGGCGATCACGAACGCCTCCTCCTTCCAGGAGTCGTAGCGGCCGCTGGGCCCGCCGTGGCCGGCGCCCATCTCGGTCTTGAGCAGGTACGAGCCGTCCGGCGCCGTCGCGCGCAGGCGGGCGATCCACTTGGCCGGCTCGTGGTAGAGCACGCGGGTGTCGTTCAGGCTGGTCACCGCCAGGATCGCCGGATACTTCACCTTCGCGACGTTCTCGTACGGGCTGTAGGCCTTCATGTACGAGTAGACGTCCGCATCCTCCAGCGGATTGCCCCACTCCTCCCACTCCGTCACCGTCAACGGCAGCGACGGGTCCAGGATGGAGGTGAGCGGGTCGACGAACGGCACCTGCGCCACGATGCCGGCGAACGCCTCCGGGGCCAGGTTGGCGACCGCGCCCATCAGCAGCCCGCCCGCCGAACCGCCGCGGGCCACGATCCGCTCGGGGCTGGTCCACGACGCCCGCACCAGGGACCGTGCGCAGGCCACGAAGTCGGTGAAGGTGTTGCGCTTGCACAGCATCTTGCCGTCCTCGTACCAGCGCCGGCCCATCTCGCCGCCGCCTCGCACGTGGGCGATCGCGTAGACCACGCCGCGGTCCAGCAGGGAGAGGCGGGCGATGGAGAAGTACGGGTCGATGCTGATCTCGTACGAGCCGTAGCCGTAGAGCAGCAGCGGCGCCGTACCGTTGCGCGGGGTGCCCTTGCGCGCCACGACCGAGATCGGGATCTTCGTGCCGTCGTCGCCGACCGCCCACTCCCGGAACTGCTCGTACGCGTCCGGGTCGTAGCCGCCGAGCACCGGCTTGCGCTTGCGCAGCACCATCGCGCGGCTGATCAGGTCCACGTCGTACACCGAATCCGGCGTGACCATCGACGTGTAGGTGATCCGCACGATGTTGGTGTCGTACTCCGGGTTGCCGGAGAGACCGACGCTGTAGAGCGGCTCCGGGAACTGCATGTCGTAGAAGTCGGTGCTGCCGTCGGCGATGACCCGTAGCCCGGTGAGCCCGTCGCGGCGCAGCGAGACGACGACGTGCCGCTGGAACGCGTCGACCGACTCCAGCCGGGTCCCCGGCGTGTGCGGGATCAGCTCCACCCAGTCGCCGGGGTTGTCCACCGACGTGTACGCGAGCGCGAAGTCCTCGGCGTTCTCGTTGTGCAGGACCAGGAACCGGTGACCGTGGTGCTCGATCGAGTACTCGACGTTCTGGACCCGGTCGCGGATGACCGCCGGCTCGGCCGTGGGGCGGTCGGCCGCGATGACGCGTACCTCGGACGTGGTCTTGCTGTGGATGTCGATGACGATGAACTTCTCGCTGCGGCAGAGCTCGACGCCCACCCAGAACCGCTCGTCCGGCTCCTCGAAGACGATCACGTCGTCCGCCGCGGGCTGCCCGACCACGTGCCGCCAGACGCGGTGCGGGCGCCAGGCCTCGTCGACGGTGATGTAGAACAGCGTCGAGCCGTCCGCGGACCAGGCGCTGCCGTAGAAGGTGTCCGGGACCTCGTCGGCCAGCGTCTCGCCGGTGCGCAGGTCCTTGACCTTGAGCACGAAGCGCTCGTCGCCGTCGAAGTCCACCGAGTAGGCCAGCCGGCCGCCGTCCGGGGTGACATCGAAGGTGCCCAGCGCGAAGAAGTCCTTGCCCTCCGCGAGCTCGTTGCCGTCGAGCAGCACCTCCTCGCCCGGCAGCGGCGCGCCGTCACCCGTCGCGGGCGGGTCCACCTCGTCCCGGGCGGCCGCGACGCGGCACTGGATGCCGTACTGCTTGCCCTCGACCGTGCGCGTGTAATACCAGTAGCCGCCCTTGCGCTGGGGCACGGACAGATCCGTCTCCTGGGTGCGGCCCTTGATCTCCTCGAAGATCGTGTTCCGCAGGCTCTCGAGGTGCGCGGTGGCCCGCTGGGTCCACGCGTTCTCCGCCTCGATGTAGGCGATCGTCTCCGGGTTCTCCTTCTCGGCGAGCCAGGCGAACTCGTCCGTGACCGTGTCGCCGTGGAACGTGCGCTCGGTCGGAACCTGGCGTGCCGCGGGCGGGGTCGTGGGCATCTCGGTCGTCACGATTGTCCACGTTACCGGTGCGCCGCTCGCTGCCCTGGCTCCTGGGCTCATTAGAACATGTGTACGATGAGCGAGGTGATGATCGCAGGGGTGACGGACGGCAGGGGAGAATGATGGGGATGGATCTGCCTGCCCGGGAGCCGCTGCTCCGGGCCCTGATCGACATCTGCGGCCCGGATTTCGCGCGCACGGCACGCCGGGCCGACGCGGTGGCCGGACGCCGGGCCAGCTTCGTCGCCTTCCCGGCGACCGGCCAGGCGGTCGCCGACACCCTGCGGCTGGCGACCGGCCGCGGCCTGGCGGTCGTCCCGCGCGGCGCCGGGTCCAAACTCGACTGGGGCAGCCCGCCGGCCGGCGTCGACCTGCTCCTCGACCTGCGGCGCCTGGCCGGCATCCGGCACCACGACGTGGAGCTGATGACGGCCGAGATCGCCGCCGGCACCTCCGTCCGCGCGGCCCAGGCGGCGCTGGCCCTGCGCGGCCAGCGCCTCGCGGTCGACCCACCCTCGCCGGCCGCGACCCTCGGCGGCATGCTCGCCCTCGACGAGACGGGCCCGCTGCGCCACCGCTTCGGCACGGCGGCCGACCAGGTCAACCACATCACGTACGCGACGAGGGACGGCCACCGCAGGACGTCGGACGGCTTCGACGGCCCGGCCGGGATCGGCGGTGTGGTTCTGTCGGCGCACATGCGCCTGGAGCCCGTCCCGGCGGCCCGGCGCTGGGTGAGCGTGCCGGTGACCACGCCCCGCGACATCCACGACCTCGTGCAGGAGACCCTGGCTCAGCGGGTGACCCCGAGCGCGATCGAGATCGACCTCCCGGCGGCGCCGAAGCCGGGCTCGCTCGCGGCACAACCCGGCTCGCTCGCGGTGCCGCCCGGCTCGCTCGCGGTGCCGCCCGGCTCGCTCGCGGTGCTGCTCGAGGGGGATCCGGCGGAGGTGGCAGACCGGGCGGCCCGGCTGCGGAGGGCGCTGGAGACGCCGGCGGCGGCGACATCGATGCCGCCGCCCTGGTGGGGCCGCTACCCGTTCGGTCCGTCGGACGTGGCGCTGCGCATCGAGGTCCCGACGGCGGATCTGCAGGCGGCGGTGTTCGCGCTGCGGGACGTGGCGGGCACGCCGGTGCCGGTGCGCGGCGCGGCAGGGCGAGGAATCGTCCACGCGGCGCTGCCGGCCAGCCTGGGCTTGGCGCACACCGAGCGTGTCCTGGACGCGGTCCGGGGGGTCCTGCTGGCGCGCGGCGGCCGCTGCGTGGCGATCGCCGCGCCGCCGGAGATCAGCGCCGAGCTCGACATGGCGAGCCGGCAGGACCTCGGCTAGCCGAGGGGCCGCCCGAGACGCTCGGCGGGCCGGTCGGGCTGGTCCCAGGGCAGCCCCAGCGGGGTGGAGCTGGAGAGGAAGTCCGCGGCCATGTGGCGGCCGAGGTTCGCGAGCGTCCCCACCGCATAGGACAGGTAGGCGAACTGGCCCATCTGCGTGACGTTGGTCAGGGCGAGCTGCTCGGCGGAGAGCCGTCGAGGCAGCAGCGGAGTGCCGCCACCGAGCATCACCGGTGCGACGGCGAGGATGATCTCGTCCAGCAGCCCGGCGTCGGCGAACTCGGCCACCAGATCCCCGCCCCCGGCGAGCCACACGTTGCGCCCCTGGGCGGCCACCATCATCGCCTGGTGAACCCGGCGCACGTCGCCGCTGACCATGAAGATGTTGGCGTCGGGCACAAGGGGCAGCTCGCGATGGGTGAAGACCCAGCAGGGCACGTCGCCGTACATGTCGTGCCAGTTCTCGGGCTCCTCGATGACGTTGTCGTTCGCCACCACCCACTCGTACGTCGTCGCGCCCATCGCGAAGGCACCGACGTTGGAGAAGAACGCGCCGAAGGGGTTGTCCGTCCCCTCATCGACCTCGAACAGCCATTCAAGCGAATTGTCCACATCCGCGGTGAAGCCGTCGATGCTGGTCGCCGTGTAGTACTGAGTCTTCGCCACGACAAACACCATGCCATGACGCAGCCGACAAAAGGGTCGGATCGGCCCAGGACAGCCGCGATCCCGCCACCAGTCCCGCCCACGCCCGCGCCGCGGGCGGCGCGGCACGCCGCCGGCCGGTTCAGCGGGCGATACTGAGGCTTCGGTGAAGAGCTGACGGAGCCGGGGGTGCCGTGTTCGACGGGCAGAATCTGGGTGGCGCCGAGCGTCTCATCGACGACTGGCAGGAGGAAATCGAAAAGCGCGCAGCTCAGGGTAGGGAGCTGGCGCGCAGGATGGCCCACTTGACCGCCTCCGCGCGAAGCTCTGACAACCTGGTCGAGCTGACGGTGGATTCCTCCGGCGTGGTCACGGACATCCGTCTGGACGAGGGGATCCGGCAGCAGTCCGCGGCGCGAACCGCCCGCGAGATTCTGGCCACCATCGGCTCGGCCCGTGCCGCGCTACGCGACAAGGCGGAGTCCGTGGTCGCCGACACCGTGGGTGTGGACACCGAAACCGGGCGGGCGGTGCTCGCCTCGTACGCGAAGAGCCTGAAAAGTGCCTGACGACCTCGTTGTTCGGCCCGCAGACCTCATGGCGCACGCGCGGCACGTCGAGGCCGTCGCGGATCGGGTGGCGGCGGCACGGCAGGCGGGTCAGGCAGTGCGGGCCGACGCCGGCGCCTACGGCCGGCTGTGCGCCATGGTGCCCGTGATGCTGGGCGCTCTGCAGGACGTGCTCGTCAAAGGGGTCGCCGACACCGCCGACGGCCTACTTGACACAGGTGGCAAGGTGCACGCGGTGGCTGAGAACTATGAGGCCACGGATCGTGCGCGCGCCACAGAGCTGTCCGCCATCGAGGCCAGGCTGTGACTCGGCCCAATCCGCTCGTGGCCGTAGCGGCTGACACCGGTCCGTCTCCGTGGGCCGGGGTCTGGATAGCGGAGGACATCGAGCAGATCGCCCACGGGGTGCAGAGCGGCTCGTGGATCGATGGGACTTTGGGTGCCGTCAGCGCCGGCCTGGACGCCCTTGCCTTCGTGTCGGACCCGGTCGGCGCGCTCCTGCAGTACGGCGTCGCGTGGCTGCTGGAGCACGTGAAGCCGCTCTCGGAAGTGCTCGACTGGTTGGCCGGCAACCCGGCGCACATCGCCGCGCATGCCGCAACCTGGCGCAACGTAGCCGGAAGGCTCGGCGAAGAAGCCGATTCCTTGGCCCGGTCGGTGCGGGACGACGTCAGCGAGTGGAGCGGGGTGGCTGCCGATGCCTACCGCATGCACGCCGACCGGCGGACGCAGTCTCTGCGGGCCCTCGGCCGGGCATCGGAGGCCATGGCGCTGATGACCGAGGGGGCGGGCATGCTGATCGGCACCGTCCGGGTCATGGTTCGCGATGCCGTCGCCACGGTCGTCTCCCGCTTGATCGTCTACGCCGCTGAGCTGGCCGGGTCGCTCGGCGCGCTCGCTCCGCTGGTAGTCGAGCAGGTGACGACGTTGTGCGCGTCCTGGGCGGCGAGAATCGCTCGTTGGCTCAAGGCCCTGGTGGCCAGTCTCCGCCGGCTCGGTGACGCCATGGCCAGGCTTGCCCGTAACGTCGATCAGCTCGGCGGCCGGCAGGATTCTTCCGGAGCGGAAAGTGCTGGTGGAGTCCGCCAGACGGGCGGGGAGGTGCGCCGACCTCGCAACGACATGGACTATGAGATGCGATGGGCCGACGAGGCTTACGACAGCATCCGGGCAAGTGACCACGAGATTCCCGCTGTGGCAGAGGCAGCCCGCCCATACGGGTTCACCCCGGATGACATCGCCCGCATCAAAGAACATCTATTCAGAGATCAGCATCTTCTGGATTCCTATCCGCCCGGCGAAATGGGCCGATTCGCTGCCAATCCCCGAATAGCGGAGGCTTGGCAGCGGTTGGCGGACGGTCGGCCGCATCCCGCGGACATCGATCTGCTGAGGCACGAGCGGTATGAGTCCGATTTCATGGCCCGTACCGGGGATCCGAGCTACCGCAGGGCTCACGCGGCGACGATCGAGGCCGGCCACGCATGGGATCCTGAGGCTGCGGCTTCGGACGGCCTCGGCTATCAACGGAGGAATTGAGCATCGTGCTGCTGGAGAAGGTGGGCGGATGACCGCATCGCTCGGTATCTGGGCTGAGGCCAGTTCCTCCGCAGGTGTCCTTTACCGCTGGGAAGCCGATCACGGCACCGGGGGGTGCGGCTTCGTGACCTTCGAACCTGTCTCCCGGAAGTTCCGGCCCGCGGACGAGGCCGGCAGTGTCCTCGGAGATTTGGTGATCGACGGAAACAGCGGGGAGGCGACGGGCACGGCCGAGAGCGTCGACCGCAGTGTCCTGATCAAGGTAGCCTCATCGATCTTGCGCGCTTATGTCCGATCTGGCGAGCCACCGAAGACCGCGCATGCGCACTTCTACTGATCGTTGCCTGGCCCCTCACCCGTGCTGTGACGCCGCTCAGGAGGATGGACTGAGCTGGTAGGTCAGGTAGGCGAACGGGCCGTGTTGCTCCATCGAGGTCAGGGACAGGCGCGACGACGTCAGCCGGCGGGGGAGGAGCGGGGCGCCGGCGCCCAGGGTCACCGGGGCCACACCCAGGATGATTTCGTCGAGCAGGCCCGCGTCGGCGAAGGATCCGGCCAGCTCGCCGCCGCCGACCACCCACAGGTTCTTGCCCTGGGCGGCCGTGGTCATCGCCTGGTGGACCGGGCGGACGTCGCCCTGGACGAAGGTGAGGTTGGCGCCCGGGATGCGGGGCAGGTCGCGGTGGGTGAAGACCCAGGCCGGGGTGTCGCCGTAGTAGTCCGCCCACTTGAGCGGCTGGTCGAGGAGGGCGTCGTGCTCGAGGACCCATGCATACGTCGTGGCGCCCATGGCGAAGGCGCCCACCTGGGCGAAGAAGGCGCCGAACGGGTTGTCGGGGGCGTCGCCGTCGCCGACCTCGAACAGCCAGTCCAGCGAGTTGTGCCGGTCGGCGATGAAGCCGTCGATGCTCGTCGCTGTGTAGTATTGCGTCTTGGTCACGACGTCACCCTGTCATGGGGGTACGACAACTCAGGCGTCGTTGCGCAGGACCAGGATGGCGATGTCGTCGCGGGGTTCCTCGACCGAGAAGTTGATCGTGGTGGAGCGCAGCCGGGCCGCCATCACGTCCGCGGGGTAGCCGGCCAGGGGTGCCGCCGCGTCGCGCAGGCGGGCCGTGCCGAAGAGCTCGCGGCCGCGGCGGCGTTCCGTCACGCCGTCCGTGTAGAAGATCAGTGAGTCGCCCGGGTGCAGCCGCACCGCCGCCTCCGGGGAGGTGATGCTCTCCAGCAGGCCGAGGGCCGTGCCGCCCTCGCCGACGAACGACGTCTTGCCGTCCGCGCGGACCAGGACCGCGCGGTCGTGGCCGGCCAGGTGCAGGCAGACGTCCAGCTCCGCGCCGTTGCGGGCCACCGAGGCCATGGCCAGGGTGCAGTAGCGTCCGCCGCCGCGCTGGACCAGGGTGCGGTTGACCCGGTGGAGGACTTCCTTCATCGGCTTGCCGTCGTCGACCAGGATCCGGATGACGTCGCGGACCAGCCCGGTCACCGTCGCCGCCTGGACGCCCTTGCCGGACACGTCGCCGACGACCACTATCCAGCCGTCGTCGGACGGGACCACGTCGTAGAAGTCGCCGCCCACCTCGGAGCCGGTCGGGACGTACTCGGCCGCGAAGCCCACGCCGGGGACGTGCGGCAGGGCCGGGGGGAGCAGCGAGGCCTGCAGCGTACGGGCGACGCGGCGCCGCTCGTCGTGGATCCGGGCGTTGTCGATGGCGAGCGCCGCCCGGCGGGCCACGTCCTCGAGGACGGCGACCTCGTCCACGTCGTGCCGGTGCCGCAGGTGGCGCCCGACCGCGAGGGTGCCGAGGCGCTGGCCCCGGGCGACCAGCGGCACCGCGAAGCCTTCCGACGGGGTGCCGAACATGACCTGCTGGCCGAGCCGGGACGCCTCTTCGAGCCGGGCCAGGATCGAGTCGGGGCCGGTTTCGGAGAGGGCGCCGTACAGGTGGGAGACGGCCGATTCCTCGGCGTGCGTGGCCGCGGCGAGCTGGAGCCGCCCCCAGGTGTCGGTGGTGTGCACCGCGCACCACTGGCCGAGCCGGGGCACGACGAGCTGGGGGATCAGCGCCATGGTCAGGTTGACGTCGAGGGACTGGGCGAGCAGCTCGCTCGCCTCGGCCAGGAACGTCAGCCAGGTCTGCCGGCGCAGGTCGGTGCGGCGCAGCCGGTCGTTCTCCAGGTGCAGCGAGAGGCGTTCGGCGACGATCGTGGCCAGCGGCATGGCGTAGCCGTCCGGGGAGGAGTCGAGCTCCAGCTCACCCACGTACGGCCGCTGCACGGCGAGGGGCACCCGGATGGTGGCGGCGTCCGTACGCGGGGTCCGGCCGTGCCGGGCGAGGACCTGCCGGCCGGTGCCGTCGCCGCGGTCGAGCCGGAGCACCCCGCCGGTCGCGCCGGTGAGCCGGGCCAGCCGGGCCAGCAGGTCGGTGGCGAACTCGGCGAGCGCCTCCTCCGTGGTGCGCTCGGGGTCGGTCTGCAGCAGCGTGGTGAGCTCGCCGACGCTGGGGGCCGCGTCTCCCTCGGCCACCGGCAGGGCGGCGGCCGGGTTGGCGCGGGCCTCGAGCCGGAACCAGACGCCCTTGCCCGTGCCCTCGTGGACGGTTCCCCAGCGGCTCGCGAAGTGGTCCACGAGCAGCAGGCCGCGACCGCGCTCGGCAACTTCCCCGATGTCGGATTTGTCGTTGCGCGGGCCGACCGCGAGCTCCTCGACCGGACCGGGGGCGAAGTCGGTGACGGTCACGGTGAGTCCGCTCGGGTCGGCGGCGACCTCGATGTCGAGCTCCGTGCCGGCGTGCACGACCGCGTTGGTGGACAGCTCGGTGGTCAGCAGCAGCGCCTCGTTGACCAGGCTGTCGAGCCCGGTCTCCTCGAGTACCGACCGCACCAGCGCGCGGGCGGCGGCCGGCGTACGCCGGTCGTTGGGCAGCCGGACACGGCGCACCAGGGCACCCGCCGCCGCTCCTTCCTCCACCGACACGCATGCATCCTCTCCTGTCGGCGGCGGTATGCACAAAGCCATCACTCGCAATGACCCGGCCGGGCGAGAGATGATGGAACGCCCCCAGCCGGTGGACAGCGAGTGAGGACAGCATGACTGCGGCGAAAGAGGTCGGCGTCGGCATGACCGACGAGACCGCCCTGCTCGGTGAGGTCGCCGACGCTCTGCGGCGGGTTCGCCGCGGTGATCTCAAGGTGCGCCTGGCCCGCCGGAGCGGGTCGTTCGGTGAGCTCGTGGACGCATTCAACGAGGTCGTGTCGTTGCAGGAGCGGCAGAATCTCGACGTTCGTCGAATCAGTCGGACGGTGGGGCGGGAGGGACGGCTGACCGACCGTCTCGACGAGGAGGGGCTCGACGGGGCCTGGGCGGACTCGGTGCGCTCGGTCAACTCCCTGATCGACGACCTGGCGCGACCGACCACGGAGATCTCCCGGGTCATCGTGGCGGTTGCGGAGGGTGACCTCTCCCAGCACATGGCATTGGAGATGGACGGACGACCCCTGCGGGGTGAATTCCTGCGGATCGGCCGGACGGTGAACACGATGGTGGACCAGCTGTCGTCGTTCGCCAGCGAGGTGACGCGGGTGGCCCGCGAGGTGGGCACCGAGGGCGAGCTCGGCGGCCAGGCCGACGTCCGCGGCGTCGCCGGCACCTGGAAGGACCTCACCGACTCCGTCAACACGATGGCGTCCAACCTGACCCACCAGGTGCGGTCCATCTCCCAGGTGGCGACCGCGATGGCCCGCGGCGACCTGTCGCAGAAGATCACCGTGTCGGCCCGGGGTGAGGTCGCCGAGCTGGCCGACACCATGAACGGCGTGACGGACACGCTGCGGCTCTTCGCGGAGCAGGTGACCCGGGTGGCCCGCGAGGTGGGCACCGAGGGCAAGCTCGGCGGCCAGGCGGACGTGCCGAACGTGGCGGGCACCTGGAAGGACCTCACCGACTCGGTGAACTCCATGGCGTCCAACCTGACCAGCCAGGTGCGCAACATCGCCCAGGTGTCCACTGCGGTGGCCAAGGGCGACCTCTCGCAGAAGATCACGGTGGCGGCGCAGGGCGAGATCCTGGAGCTGAAGGACACCGTGAACACGATGGTCGACCAGCTGTCGTCGTTCGCCGACGAGGTGACGCGGGTGGCCCGCGAGGTGGGTACCGAGGGCCGGCTGGGCGGTCAGGCGCAGGTGCGCGGCGTCTCCGGCACCTGGCGGGATCTCACCGAGAACGTCAACCAGCTGGCGGCCAACCTCACCGACCAGGTCCGCAACATCTCCCAGGTGTCCACGGCGGTGGCGAAGGGCGACCTGTCGCAGAAGATCACGGTCGATGCCCGCGGCGAGATCGCGCAGCTCAAGAACACGATGAACACGATGGTGGACCAGCTGTCGTCGTTCGCCGACGAGGTGACCCGGGTGGCCCGCGAGGTGGGTTCGGAGGGCAAGCTCGGCGGTCAGGCCCAGGTCAAGGGCGTCTCCGGCACCTGGCGGGACCTGACCGACAACGTCAACTACATGGCGTCCAACCTGACCAGCCAGGTGCGCAACATCGCGTCGGTGACCACGGCGGTGGCCAAGGGCGACCTGTCGCAGAAGATCACCGTCGACGCCCGCGGCGAGATCCTGGAGCTGAAGTCGACGGTCAACACGATGGTGGACCAGCTGTCGTCGTTCGCCGACGAGGTGACCCGGGTGGCCCGCGAGGTCGGCACGGAGGGCAAGCTCGGCGGTCAGGCGCAGGTGCGCGGGGTGGCCGGCACCTGGCGGGACCTGACCGACAACGTCAACTCGATGGCGTCCAACCTGACCGCCCAGGTCCGCAACATCGCGCAGGTCTCCACCGCCGTCGCCCGCGGCGACCTGTCGCAGAAGATCACGGTCGACGCCCAGGGCGAGATCCTGGAGCTGAAGTCGACGGTGAACACGATGGTGGACCAGCTGTCGTCGTTCGCCGACGAGGTGACCCGGGTGGCCCGCGAGGTCGGCTCGGAGGGCAAGCTCGGCGGTCAGGCGCAGGTGCGCGGGGTGGCCGGCACCTGGCGGGATCTCACCGACAACGTCAACTACATGGCGTCCAACCTCACGGCCCAGGTACGCAACATCGCCTCGGTGACCACGGCGGTGGCCAGGGGCGACCTGTCGCAGAAGATCACGGTCGACGCCCGCGGCGAGATCCTGGAGCTGAAGTCGACGGTCAACACGATGGTCGACCAGCTGTCGTCGTTCGCCAACGAGGTCACCCGGGTCGGCCGCGAGGTCGGCATCGAGGGCAAGCTCGGCGGTCAGGCCCAGGTCAAGGGCGTCTCCGGGACGTGGCGCGACCTCACCGACAACGTGAACCAGCTCGCCTCCACGCTCACCACCCAGCTGCGCGCGATCGCCGAGGTCTCCACCTCGGTGACCCGCGGCGACCTGACGCAGAGCGTCACCGTCGAGGCGCAGGGCGAGGTCGCGGAGCTCAAGGACAACATCAACCAGATGATCGTGACCCTGCGCGAGACCACCAAGGCGAACGCCGAGCAGGGCTGGCTGGACTCCAACCTGGCCCGGATCGGCGGCCTGCTGCAGGGCCAGCGCGACCTGGGCGAGGTCTGCCGCATGATCATGACGGAGGTGACCCCGCTGGTCGATGCGCAGCTCGGCGCGTTCTTCCTGGTCGACAACGAGGAAGCGGTGATGCGGCTGCGGCTCGCGGCGTCGTACGGCTACGTCGCTCGCAACCACGAGGTGACGTTCGGCCCGGGCGAGGGGCTCGTCGGGCAGGCCGCGGTCTCCCGCCGGACCATCCGGGTGCGCGCCACCCACGACGGCGCGCTCACCATGCGGTCCGGGTTGATGTCGATGCCGCCGAGCGACCTCGTCGTGCTCCCGGTGCTGTTCGAGGGCGAGATGCTGGGCGTCATCGAGTTCGCGTCCGTGGCCGCCTTCAGCGGGCTGCACCTGACCTTCCTCGAGCGCCTGGTCGCCACGATCGGCATCGCGCTCAACACCATCCAGGCCAACCGGCGTACGGAGGAACTGCTCGCCCAGTCGCAGCGGCTGGCGCGCGAGATGCAGGACCAGTCGGCCGAGCTCCAGCGCACCAACGCCGAGCTGGAGGACAAGGCGCAGTTGCTCAGCGAGCAGAAGGGCAACATCGAGACGAAGAACCGGGAGATCGAGCTGGCCCGGCTGGGGCTGGAGGAGAAGGCCCAGCAGCTTTCCCGGGCCTCGGCGTACAAGACCGAGTTCCTGGCCAACATGAGCCACGAGCTGCGGACGCCGCTCAACTCCCTGCTGTTGCTCGCCCGCCTGCTGGCCGAGAACTCCGAGAAGAACCTGACGGAGAAGCAGATCGAGTTCGCCCGGACCATCCACAGCGCCGGCTCCGACCTGCTGTCGCTGATCGACGACATCCTCGACCTGAGCAAGATCGAGGCGGGCCGGATGGACGTCGAGCCCGACGAGGTCGACTTCGAGGAGGTCCGTAGCTACGTCGAGCAGGCGTTCCGCCCGCAGGCCGACGAGAAGGGCCTGGAGTTCCGGGTCGACGTCTCGCCGGAGCTGCCCCAGTCGATCGTGACGGACGCCCAGCGCCTGCAGCAGATCCTGCGCAACCTGCTCTCCAACGCGGTCAAGTTCACCGACACCGGCTCGGTCACGCTGAGCATCTTCCCCGCGCCGCCGGACAGCGAGTTCGACATACCGTCGCTGGCCGCCGCGGAGCAGGTCGTGGCCCTGGCGGTCACCGACACCGGGATCGGCATCTCGGACGAGAAGCTCAGCCTGATCTTCGAGGCGTTCCAGCAGGCGGACGGCACGACGAGCCGCAAGTACGGCGGCACCGGCCTGGGCCTGTCCATCAGCCGCGAGTTCGCCGCCCTGCTCGGCGGCACGATCGTGGTCTCCTCGGTGCCGGGGGAGGGCTCGACCTTCACCCTCTACGTACCCGACGTGCTGGTGCCGGACACGGTCCCGGTGGCGGTGCCGCAGCTCCCGGTGGAGGCGGTGGTCCCGCCCCGGGCGGTGCTGCCGCCGCTGGACGTGCCGCTGCTGAACCCCCAACCGGGTGCCGAGCATGCGGTGACCCCGGCGAGCCGGCAGCTGGACGGGGCCACGGTGCTCATCGTCGACGACGACGTCCGCAACGTGTTCGCCCTGACCAGCGCCCTGGAGATGCACGGGCTCAACGTCCTGTACTCGGACAACGGCGCCGACGGGGTGCGGTTGCTCGCCGAACACCCCGAGGTGGACATCGTGCTGATGGACGCGATGATGCCGGACCAGGACGGGTACGAGACGACCCGGGGGATCCGCCGGAATCAGCGGTTCCGCGACCTGCCGGTAGTGTTCCTCACGGCGAAGGCGATGCCCGGCGACCGAGAGTCGGCGCTGGCGGCGGGGGCGAGCGACTACATCACCAAGCCGGTCGACCTCGACCGGCTGATCGAGCTGATGGCCCGGTGGGTGAACGCATCCGACAGCTCCGGGACGGAGAGTGAACGTGGCTGACCGCGCGAAGGCCCTTCTGGTCGACGACCGGCGTGACAACCTGCTCGCCCTGGAGGCCATCCTCCAGGGCCTGCCCGTGCAGGCGGTCGCGGTGGAGAGCGGGGAGGCGGCGCTCAAGCAGCTCCTCGTCGACGACTTCGCGGTCATCCTGCTCGACGCCCAGATGCCCAACATGGACGGCTTCGAGACGGCGAGCCACATCAAGCGCCGGGAGCGCACCCGGCACGTCCCGATCCTGTTCCTCACCGCGGCGGACCGTGACGCACAGCTTGCGTTGCGTGGTTATGCGGTCGGCGCGGTGGACTACCTGACCAAGCCGTTCGATCCCTGGGTCCTGCGCGCCAAGGTCTCCATCTTCGTCGAGCTCTGGACCAAGACCCAGCAGCTCAAGGCCCAGGCCGAGACGGTACGCGAGCGCGAGGCCCAGTGGCAGCGGCTGACGGATCTCGTCGACGAGGCGGCCCGGAAGCTGCGCGCCGGCGGGGACGCCGCCCCGGCCGAGGCGCTGGAGCTGCTCGAGAAGGCCCGCTGGGGCACCTAGCGGCGGTCAGGCGGTCGACGAGATCATCAGGGCGGACCGCAGCCCGGTGATGTCCAGCACGCGCATCAGGAAGTCGCCGACGTTGGTGAGGGTCAGGACGGCCCGGGCGTGCTGGGCCTTGCGGCTGAGCACCACCAGCGTGCCGAGGCCCTGGGAGTCGCAGAAGGTCACGCCCGCCATGTCGAGCTCGATGCGGGCCGGCGGCTCCTGCAGGATCTCGTTGACCATGGCCGACAGCCGCGCCACGGTGAGCACGTCGATCTCGCCGACGAGGTGGAACACCACCTCGTCGGGGGCGCGCTCAACGGCGATGGACAGCTCCGGTCGCTCCACCCCGCCACCCTATCGCGGGTGGTCGAATCCGGCCTGTTGGGCGCGATTTCGTGCCACCGTCCGGCGGGTTGCCCGAGTGATGTGAACAACCCTCGTCCGGGGCTGGGCGGACGCCGCCCGGACCGCGCTGACAGAATAGGATCCGCCGTGACCACCTCATACCGCACCGCCGGCGCCCCGTACCCGCAGGACGCCCCGGTCTCCCAGGCCCTGTTCGACCGCGCCCAGGCCATCGTGCCCGGCGGGGTCAATTCACCCGTGCGTGCGTTCCGGGCCGTCGGCGGAGTGCCGCGGTTCATGGCGCACGGCGAAGGTCCGTGGATGGTCGACGCCGACGGGCGCCGCTACGTGGACCTGGTCTGCTCGTGGGGTCCGCTGATCCACGGGCAGGCGCATCCGGCGATCGTCGCCGCGGTGCAGGCCGCCGCCGCGCGCGGCACCAGCTTCGGCACGCCCACCGAGGGCGAGGTCGCGCTCGCCGAGGAGATCGTCCGGCGCACGCCGGTCGAGCAGGTGCGCCTGGTCAACTCGGGCACCGAGGCGACCATGACCGCGATCCGGCTGGCCCGCGGCTACACCGGCCGGTCGAAGATCGTGAAGTTCGCCGGCTGCTACCACGGGCACGTGGACGCCCTGCTCGCCGCGGCCGGCTCGGGCGTCGCGACGCTGGGCCTGCCCGATTCGCCCGGAGTGACCGGTGCGGCGGCCAGCGAGACGATCGTCGCGCCGTACAACGACGTCGCCGCGGTGGAGGCGATCTTCGCCGAGCGGGACGACATCGCGGCGATCATCACCGAGGCGGCGCCCGGCAACATGGGCGTGGTCGCGCCCCGCGACGGCTTCAACCGCCGGCTGGCCGAGCTCGCGCACGCGAACGGCGCCCTGCTCATCCTCGACGAGGTCATGACCGGCTTCCGGGTCTCGGCGGGCGGCTGGGCCGGCCTCGAACCGGTCGACGCCGACCTCTTCACGTACGGCAAGGTGATGGGCGGCGGCCTGCCCGCGGCGGCCTTCGGCGGCCGGGCCGAGATCATGTCCCGGCTCGCCCCGGCGGGACCGGTCTACCAGGCCGGCACGCTCTCCGGTAACCCGCTGGCCTGTGCCGCCGGGCTGGCCAGCCTGCGGCTCGCCGACGCCGCCGTCTACCAGCGCCTCGACGAGCTCTCCGGCACGGTCGGCAAGCTCGCGTCGGAGGCGCTCGCCGCCGCCGGGGTCGCGCACCGGCTCTCGTACGCCGGCAACATGTTCTCGATCTTCTTCACCGATGCCGACGTGTCCGACTACGACTCGGCGAAGACCCAGAACACGGCCGCGTTCCGGGCGTTCTTCCACGAGATGCTCAGCCGCGGCGTCTACCTGCCGCCGAGCGCGTTCGAGTCGTGGTTCGTGTCGACGGCGCTGGACGACGAGGCCATGGAGACGATCGGCGCGGCACTGCCGGCGGCGGCGCGGGCCGCCGCGGCGGCCGGAGGGGGATCATGAGCCAACCGACCCGGACCACGGTGCACGTGCTGCGGCACGGCGAGGTCTACAACCCCGCCAAGATCCTGTACGGGCGGCTGCCCGACTTCCACCTCTCCGAGCTCGGCCGGCAGATGGCCAAGGCCGCCGCCGAGGTGCTCGCCGACCGCGACGTCACGCATGTCGTGGCGAGCCCGCTGGAACGCGCCCAGGAGACCGCCGAGCCGTTCGCCGAGCAGTTCGGGCTGGAGACGGCGACCGACGTCCGGCTCATCGAGAGCGCGAACTTCTTCGAGGGCAAGAAGGTCTCCGTCGGCGACGGCGCGTTCAGCAACCCGCGCCACTGGTGGGTGCTGCGCGACCCGATCACGCCGAGCTGGGGAGAGGCCTACCTGGTGATCGCGCAGCGGATGTTCGCCGCGCTCCAGGCCGCCCGGGTCGCCGCGGAGGGCCACGAGGCCGTCTGCGTGTCGCACCAGCTGCCCATCTGGACGCTGCGCCGCTACGTCGAGAAGAAGCGGCTCTGGCATGATCCCCGCCGCCGGCAGTGCGGGCTGGCGAGCCTCACCTCGTTCCGCTTCGAGGGTTCGAAGGTGGTCGGCATCGACTACTCCGAGCCGGCGGCCGCGCTGATCGCGATGTCTCCCGGCGCCGGGACCGCCAAGGGGGCATGACCGTGCGCCGGCTCCTCGCTGCCGTTCTCACCGCCGTGGCCGTCGCCGGTGCGCTGACCGGCTGCGGCGAGGAGGGCTGGGAGAAGAAGTGCACGACGAACGCGGACAACGTCATCGAGTGCACCCCTGAGCAGCGCCCGGAGGCCCGCGAGGTGACCGGCGAGCTGCTCGGCGGCGGCACGTACGACGTCACCCAGGACCGCGGCAAGGTCGTGGTGGTCAACTTCTGGGGATCGTGGTGCAACCCGTGCCGGGCGGAGGCCGACGACCTCGAGGGCACGTACCAGGCGACCAAGGCGAAGAACGTCACCTTCGTCGGGGTCAACTCGCGCGACGACCGGGACTCCGCGAAGGCGTTCGAGCGTGGCCGGGTGACCTACCCGAGCATCTTCGACCCGGACGGCAGCGTCGCGCTGAAGTTCGACGTCACCCAGGTCAGCACGCCGGCGACGCTGATCCTCGACCGCCAGGGCCGGATCGCGGCCGGCATCCGCGGCGCGACCACCATCGGCGTGCTGCAACCCGTCGTGGAGCGCATCGCCGCCGAAGGAAACGGCTGATGGGGGAGTCCTTCGCCGACGCCGCCAGCAACGGGCCTCTGGTGCTGGCGATCGCGGCCGCGGCCGTGGCCGGACTGGTCAGCTTTCTCTCGCCGTGCGTCCTGCCTCTCATTCCGGGCTATCTGTCCTATGTGACCGGTCTGGCCGGTTCGGATCTGGACGCCGCCCCGCAGGCCCGCGCCAAGGGCCGCATCTTCGCCGGGACCAGCCTGTTCGTGCTCGGCTTCGCCGTCGTCTTCTCGCTGTCGGCGGCGCTGGTGGCGAACATCGGCAGGACGCTGCAGACCCACCGGCAGGCGCTGAACATCGTGCTCGGCATCCTGATCATCCTGCTCGGGCTGGCCTTCCTCGGCCTCGTTCCCGGCATGCAGCGCGAGGTGCGGATCAACCGCCTGCCGAACGCC
This sequence comes from Couchioplanes azureus, assembly GCF_014648355.1. Classification (GTDB taxonomy): domain Bacteria; phylum Actinomycetota; class Actinomycetes; order Mycobacteriales; family Micromonosporaceae; genus Actinoplanes; species Actinoplanes azureus. The sequence continues at coordinate 318,337 of NZ_BMQY01000006.1, read as the reverse complement.
GGGCTGCTCGGCGCGCCGGTCTTCGGGGCGCTCTTCGCGATCTCCTGGCTCCCGTGCTCGGGCCCGACGCTCGGGGCGGTGCTCGGCCTCGCCACGACGGCCGGGCAGACCGACCGCGCGGTGACCCTCGCGCTGGCGTACAGCCTCGGCCTGGGGTTGCCGTTCGTGCTCTTCGGGCTCTTCTTCCGGCGGCTGCTCGGCGTCTTCAAGGCGGTACGCCGCAACAGCCGGTGGGTCACCCGGGTCGGCGGGACGCTGCTCATCGGCGTCGGTATCACGCTGGTCACCGGCGGCTGGGAGAGCTTCCTCATCTGGCTGCAGACCACCTTCACCTTCGACGGGGCGCTGCTGTGACGGCCGTCGACGAGCGCCCCGCGCCGGCCGCCGCGCCGCCGCCGCGGCGGCCGAACCGGCTGTGGGCGCTGCTGCGCAACTCGTGGCGCCAGCTCACCAGCATGCGTACGGCGCTCCTGCTGCTCTTCCTGCTCGCCGTCGCCGCGATCCCCGGCTCGGTGCTGCCGCAGCGCTCGGTCAACGCCGAGAACGTCGCCGGCTACTTCCGGGAGCATCCCGACCTGGCCCCGGTCCTGGACCGGCTCGGCGGCTTCGAGGTGTACGGCTCCCCCTGGTTCGCCGCCATCTACCTGCTGCTGTTCACCTCCCTGATCGGCTGCATCGTGCCGCGGCTGCTGGACCACGCCCGCGCGCTGCGCACCGTACCGCCGGATGCTCCCCGGCGGATGGCGCGGCTGCCGCAGTTCGCCCCGGCGCAGGAGCGGACCGACGATCCGGCCGACGCGGCGCGAGCCGCCGCCGCCGTGCTGCGCAAGCGCCGTTTCCGTACGGTCGTCCGCGAGGGCGAGGGCGGCGCCTGGACGGTGTCGGCCGAGAAGGGCCATCTCAAGGAGACCGGCAACCTGCTGTTCCACCTTGCCCTGATCGCGGTGCTGATCGGGGTGGGCTTCGGCCACTGGTACGGCTGGCACGGCAACCGCCTCCTGGTGCGAGGCGCGGACCAGGGCTTCTGCAACTCGGTGACGCAGTACGACGAGTGGTCGCTCGGGCCCCGGGTGGAGGCCGCCGACCTGCCGTTCTTCTGCCTGCGGCTGCACGACTTCGAGGCCGCCTTCCAGCCGAGCGGCCAGCCGAAGGAGTTCGACGCCGCCGTCGAGGTGCGCGAGCGGCAGGACGGTGCCTGGCGGCGCGCCCGGTTCACGGTCAACGACCCGCTGCGGCTCTCCGGCGCGAACGTGCACCTGCTCGGTCACGGCTACGCGGTGGAGCTGCGCTACACCGACCGGTACGGCGCCCAGCAGACCAAGATCGTCCCGTTCCTGCCCCGCGACGGCATGTTCACCAGCGAGGGCGTCGCCCAGTTCCCGGACGTGAACATCGACCCGAAGACGAACCGGCGCGACGAGAACCTCCAGGTCGGCTTCGAGGGCGTCTATCTGCCCACGGTGGATCCGAAGGGCGGCCCGGCGTCGGTCTTCCCGGAGGAGAAGGACCCGGTGCTGTTCCTCAGCGCGTACCGGGGAAACCTCGGCGTCGACGCCGGCCTGCCCGGCTCGGTGTACGCCCTGGACCGCGCGCAGCTCGTCAGCGGCAAGCTCAAGCAGGTCAGCGGGCACCGGCCGCAGCGGCTCACGCCGGGACAGTCCTGGACGCTGGACGACGGCACGAAGCTGGAGTTCGTCGGCACCCGGCCGTTCGCGACGCTGGCGGTGCGCTCGGACCCCACCCAGTCCCTGGTGCTCGGCGGCGCGGTCCTCGGGCTGATCGGGCTGATGCTCTCCCTGGCCGGGCACCGGCGGCGGCTGTGGTTCCGGATCACGCCCCGGGACGGCTCCGGTAGCTTGATGGAGGCCGGTGGCCTGCCCCGCACCGACTACCCGGGCTTCGACGAGGAGTTCGACCAGATCGTGGGCGCCGCCCGCGGTCGGAGTGAAGGGACGCCGTGATGGCGGAGTTGTCGAATCAGTTGATGGCCGTCACGGTCGTCGCCTACCTGGTCGCGATGGTCTGCTACGCGGCCGAGTACGCATTCGGCGACAAGAGCCACATCGGCCGCGCGGCCACCCGCCCGGCCCGCCAGCTCGTCGGCGCGGGCGCCCCGGCCGTCGCCGAGCCTCCCGTCGCCGAGCCTCCCGTCGTCGCCGTCGTCGAGGAGGCTCCCCGGCGCGACCGCGGCGCCCAGCTCGGCCGCGCCGGCGTCGTCGTCAACTGGCTCGCCTTCGCGCTGCACCTGGGCACGGTGGTCACCCGCGGCATCGCGGCGGACCGCATGCCCTGGGGCAACATGTACGAGTTCATCCTGGCCGTCACGCTGGTCGGCTCCGCGGTGTGGCTCGGCGTGCTGACCCGCAAGCCGGGCGTGCGCCACCTCGGGCTCTTCGCCGCCCTGGCGCTGGTCGTGCTGCTCGGCGCGGCCGGGCTGGTCGCGTACACGCCGGTGGGGCCGCTGGTGCCGGCCCTCAACTCGTACTGGTACATCATCCACGTCTCGACCATCATCCTGTCCAGCGGCATCCTGCTGGTGGGCGCGGTCCCGGCCGCGATGTTCCTGGTCCGCAGCGGGTACGACCGGGGCAAGCGCAGCTTCCCGTACACGCTGGGCGCCAAGGCCCCGGCCGCGGCGACGCTGGAGCGGCTGACCTTCCGCATGCACGCGTTCGCCTTCCCGCTGTTCACCTTCGGCGCGCTGATCGCCGGCCCGCTGTGGGCGGAGGCGTCCTGGGGCCGCTACTGGGGCTGGGACCCCAAGGAGGTGTGGGCGTTCATCTCCTGGATCGTGTACGCCTGCTACCTGCACGCCCGCGCCACCCCGAGCGTCAAGCGCACGGTCGCGACGTGGATCGCCCTGCTCGGCTTCGCGACGATGCTGATGAACCTGTTCGGCGTGAACCTGTTCTTCGAGGGCCTGCACTCGTACGCGAACGCCGGCTGACCGACGCGGTAAGCCCGACGAGCCGGTTACCAGGCCCAGGCTTCCGGGGCGGGGCCACCGTTGCCGACGGGCGGGAAGCATTCGTCGAGGGCTGCCCGGGTGTCCTCGGTGAGCGGGCTGTTCAGCGCGGCGACCGGTAGGTCGAGTTGCTCCGGAGTGCGCGGGCCCAGAATCGGGGCGGTCACCTCCGGGCGCGACAGCAACCAGGCGATCGCGACGGTGGTGGGCTCCTGTCCGAGGTCGGCGCAGAGGCGCTCGTAACGTTCGAGAGCTGCCCGGTGCGGTTCCACCCGTTCTGCTGCGTGTAGCAGCGCCCGGCCCGGTATGCCGTCGCGTTGTTTGCGAAGTGCGCCGGAAAGCGCGCCGAAGTGCAGCGGCGAGTAGGGCAGGATGCCGATTCCCAGTTCTGCCGCTGCGGGCAGCACTTCCATTTCCACGTGCCGGGTGAGCAGGTTGTACTTGCACTGCTCGGAGACGACGCCGAGGAAGTGCCGGCGGTCCGCGGCGGCTTGCGCGCGGCTGAGGTGCCAGCCGGCGAAATTGGAGGATCCGACGTACCGGATCTTGCCCTGGGTGACGAGCGTTTCCATCGCCTGCCAGATTTCCTCCCAGGGGGTGCGGCGCTCGACGTGGTGCATCTGGAACAGGTCGATCCATTCGGTACGCAGGCGGCGCAGCGACGCCTCGCAGGACGCGATGATGTGGCGGGCGGAGAGGCCGCCGTCGTTGGGCCAGTCGGTCATCGGGGCGTAGACCTTGGTGGCCAGGACTACTTTGTCGCGATTGCCGGACTTGTCGAACCAGCTGCCGATGAAACGTTCGCTGAGGCCGTCGCCGGTTTCGCGGCCGTACATGTTCGCGGTGTCCACAAAGTTGAGGCCGTGCTCGATCGCCCGGTCGAGGATCGCATGGCTCTGTTCCTCGTCGATCTGCCAACCGAAATTCATGGTGCCGACGCAGAGCCGGCTGACGGTCAGGCCGGTCCGGCCCAAGCGGGTGTATTCCATGCCGGCGACGCTAGGGTCGTGCGCGCCATGGCGGGAAATCGTTCGACTGTGCTCGAATGCTCCGGTGATCGAGTGGGAGTTCAGCACAGCGGACCTGGCCGGGCTGCGGTTTGCGCACTCACCGATGGCCGAGGTCGTGGCCAGCACATTCGCTCTGCGCGGCGGCCCGAGCGCCTGGCTACAGGCGCCGTGGCGTTCCCGGGTGGCCCCGTTGCTGCCGAACTGGCCGACATTGCAGGCGGTGCTCCTCGGCCCGCGAGGGTACGCGCCGGACTTCCTCACCCCGCCGCCGCGCGCCGGCCGCCCGACACTGGCGGAGGAACTCGCCGAGGTGGCCGCGACCCCACTCGACCAGGTCGCCGAACAGACGATCGCCGGGTGGGCCGGATACGACACGCCGCCGGAGATCGACCGGTTCGCCCGTGACCCCCGGGCGGCCCTCGCGGTGCTCCTCGCGGAGATCCGTGCGTACTCCGCCGTCGCGATCGAACCGCTGTGGCAGCGGCTCCGCGCAGCCGCCGAGGCGGAGATCGCCACCCGGGCCCGCGCGGCAGCCGAGCACGGTGCCCGGATGCTGGTCGACGAACTGCACCCGAAGCTCGGATGGAACGGCTCCGCGCTGCTGCTGCGCTACCCGGACAAGCAGGGGCGGTGGAGCCTTGACGGCCATGAGCTGACCCTGCTGCCCACCGGCTTCGCCGGTACCGAGGTGTACGCGATGCCGGACTCGCCGAGCGGCCGCACCCTCTGGTACGCGCCGCGAGGGTACGGGAACCTCTGGACCTCGGGTAAGCAGTCCTCCGCGGAACCGCGGTTGTCCGCACTGCTCGGGCCCACCCGGGCAGCGGTACTGACCCTTCTGGCAGCCCCGCACAGCACCGGCGACGTCGCCGCCCGCCTCGGCCTGGCTGCCGGCACGGCGTCACACCACTTGACCACACTGCGCGACGCCGGGCTGGCAACCACGCAGCGCACCGGCCGACGGCTGCTCTACCAGCGCACGCGGCTGGGTGACGACCTCACCGCCGGCTGACGGCCCCGGAAGCGCCCCGGCCTCAGCGGTTCAGCACGTCCAAGAGGCTCACCTCGCGCGCCTCCGCGGGCTGGATGTCGCCGACCACGTCCGCCTCGCCCGACGGCTGCGGCGCCCGGGCGAGCGGCAGGCCGCCGCCGACGCCGCCACCCGGGCAGTCGCCCGCGGTCCAGGTGTCGTAGTGGGTGATCCAGTCGAGGCAGAAGCCGCCGCCCCGCTGCTGCGCCATGTCCCCGGTGAGGGTGTCCACGTCCTCGCGCCAGAAGCGGCCCTGGCCGCCGCCCGGGGGCCGGAGCTGGACGTTGTCCACGGTCACCCGGGGGACGCGCAGCCGCGCCGCGCGGCCGGAGTCGACGTGCACCTCGACGTACTGCTCGACGTACGCGCTGGAGCCGATCGGCAGCTTCTGGGCGGTCAGCAGGTTCCAGCGGTTGTTCCACCACAGCCAGGCCTGCCAGACGTTGTCCGCGTCCGTGTGCAGGTCCAGCCAGACCTTGTCGCCCGGCTTGAGCCGGTACTGATCGTAGAACTGCCAGGTCTTCGTGTTGGTGTTGAACGTGTAGATGTGCTGGCGGCCCTGGCCCGCCCAGCCGGTCTCCGCCCAGCCGGCCTCGAGCCACGCGATGCTGCCGCCGCCCATGTCGCGCTTGACCATGAAGCGGCTCGCGACGAAGTCGTACGTGTTTCGCCGGACCCCGCCGTCGACGATCCCGATCCGGCCGGCGACGCCGCTCCACTCGCCGCCGGTGCCCGCGCCGAGGTGGTGGTAGCCGCTCGGCGTGCTGGTCTCGCGCATCCGGTCCAGGCGCACGGCGGACTCGAGCACCCGGGTCGAGGCCTGGCAGGCCCCGCGGGAGTCCCGGCTCGCCGGGCCGGTCGGCGCCGTCGTGGAGGCACCGCCGGGCTTGCAGACCGGCAGCCGGCCGCCGCGGTGCGACGCCGCGGGAGCCGCGATCGCCACCCCGGTGACCAGCCCTGCAAGGGCACACCACCGTGCCACACCCCGGAATCTCACGCTGCCACCGCCCCCGACCCGTGTGCGAATCAACCGCCTGGCTCAACGCCGGACGAGATCACCGGGTGACGGGTGACAGACTGGGGGCATGGCTGCGAAAGGCTTTCCGTTTCCCGATCTGCAGAGCTTCGTCTCGGCCCTGGAGGCGGCCGGTGAGCTGCGCCGGGTGCGCGTACCCGTCGATCCGACGCTGGAGATCAGCGAGATCGTGACCCGGACGGTCCGGGCCGGCGGCCCGGCCCTGCTCTTCGAGCGACCCACCCGCGGTGAGATGCCGGTCGTCGTCAACCTCTTCGGTACGGAGAAGCGCATGGCGATGGCCCTCGGCGTCGAGCGCCTGGACGACGTGGGCGACCGGATCGGCGCCCTGCTCAAGCCGGAGCTGCCGGTGGGCTGGTCCGGCATCCGCGAGGGAATCGGCAAGGTGCTGCAGCTCAAGTCCGTGCCGCCGAAGAAGGTCAAGACGGCGCCGTGCCAGGAGGTCGTGCTCAAAGGCGACGAGGTGGACCTCGACCGGCTGCCCGGCCTGCGGGTGTGGCCCGGCGACGGCGGGATCTTCCACAACTACGGCCTGACCCACACGAAGGATCCCGAGACGGGCAAGCGCAACCTCGGGCTCTACCGGCTGCAGCAGCATTCGAAGAACACGCTCGGCATGCACTGGCAGATCCACAAGGACTCGACCGCCCATCACGCGGTGGCCGAGCGCCGGGGCGAGCGGCTGCCCGTGGCCGTGGCGATCGGCTGCGACCCGGTGGTCAGCTACGCCGCCAGCGCGCCGCTGCCCAGCGACATCGACGAGTACCTGTTCGCGGGCTTCCTGCGCGGCGAGCGGGTGGAGATGGTCGACTGCCTGACCGTGCCGCTGCAGGTGCCCGCGCAGGCGCAGATCGTGCTCGAGGGCTATCTCGAGCCGGGGGAGCGCGCGCCCGAGGGCCCGTTCGGTGACCACACCGGCTTCTACACGCCCGTCGAGCCCTTCCCGGTGCTGCACATCGAGTGCATGACCATGCGCCGGAAGCCGATCTACCACTCGATCATCACGTCGAAGCCGCCGCAGGAGGACCACGGGCTCGGCAAGGCCACCGAGCGCATCTTCCTGCCGCTGCTGCGGATGATGGTCCCGGACATCGTCGACTACGACATGCCGGCGGCCGGCGTCTTCCACAACTGCGTGATCGTCTCGATCCGCAAGCGCTTCCCCAAGCACGCCCAGAAGGTCATGAGCTCGATCTGGGGCGCGCACCTGCTGTCGCTCTCCAAGCTGATCGTGGTGGTGGACGAGGACTGCGACGTGCACGACTACCAGGAGGTCGCGTTCCGGGCCTTCGGCAACGTCGACTACGACCACGACCTGGTGCTCACCACCGGCCCGGTCGACCACCTGGACCACGCGTCCTACCAGCAGTTCTGGGGCGGCAAGGCGGGCATCGACGCCACCCGTAAGCTGCCCGCCGAGGGATACACCCGCGGCTGGCCGGAGGAGATGACCATGTCGAGCGAGGTGGTCGCCCTGGTGGACAAGCGGTGGAAGGAATACGGCATATGACGGCGGTGGCGTCCGCGCCGGAGCAACCGGGCCGGATCAAGGCGTTCCTGCGGCTGGTCGCCATCGAGCACTCGGTGTTCGCGCTGCCGTTCGCCTACCTGTCCGCCGCGGTCGCGATGGATCGCGCGGGGGACGTGCGCTGGTGGGACCTGGTGCTCATCACGGTAGCGATGGTGGCCGGGCGGACGTTCGCGATGGCGGCCAACCGCATCCTCGACCGGAGGATCGACGCGCTGAACCCGCGGACGCAGAACCGCGAGCTGGTCACCGGGGCGGTGAGCCTGCGCACGGCGTGGACCGGCGCCGCGGTCTCGCTGGTCCTGCTCTTCCTCGCCGCCGGCCTGCTCAACCCGCTGTGCCTGCTGCTCTCGCCGCTCGCGGTGCTCCCGCTGATCATCTATCCGTACGCGAAGCGCTTCACGAACTTCCCGCACTACGTGCTGGCGCTGGCGCAGGCGGTGGCGCCGGTCGGGGCCTGGCTCGCCGTCACCGGCACGTTCGACGGGTCGGGCCCGGCCTGGCTGCTCGGCGCCGCGGTGGGTCTGTGGATCGGCGGCTTCGACCTGATCTACGCCTGCCAGGACGCCGAGGTCGACCGCCGGATCGGGGTGCACTCCACCCCGGCCCGGTACGGCGTCCCCGCCGCGCTGCACCTGTCGACCGTGACGCACGTCGTGACGTTCGCGCTGTTCGTGTGGTTCGGCCAGGTCGTCGGCCTCGGCTGGCTCTGGTGGATCGGGCTGGGCCTGACCGCGGTCGCCTTCGCGTACCAGCACGTCATCGTGACGCCGAAGGACCTGTCGAAGGTGAAGCGGGCCTTCTTCACCGCGAACGGCTTCGTGGGCATAGCCCTGTTTGTCTTCGCTCTGCTCGATCTCGTGCTGCATCCTTAGGCGATGCGCACCCCGTGGATCGTCGGCGTCTCAGGCGCCTCCGGCACACCCTACGCCCGGGCGGTGATCGGTGGCCTGCTCGACGCCGGCGAGGCCGTGGACCTGGTGATCTCCCGCGCCGCGCGGCTCACCCTGCTCGACGAGACCGGGGCGAGCGTGCGCGACGCGCACTGGAAGGACGACGTCGGCGCGTGGCTGGAGCGCGATCTCGGCCCGGCCGACCTCGCCTACTGGCCGGCCGGCGACCTGGCCGCCGGGCCGAGCAGCGGCTCCTATCCGGCCAAGGGCATGGCGGTCGTGCCGGCCAGCACCGCGGCCTGTGCGGGCATCGCGATCGGGCTCTCCAAGGACCTGCTGCAGCGGGCCGCCGAGGTGAACCTCAAGGAGCGGCGGCGTACGGTCGTCGTCCCGCGCGAGACCCCGGTGACCCGCAGCCACTTGGAGCACCTCATCGCCCTGCACGACGCGGGCGCGGTGGTCCTGCCCGCGTCTCCCGGCTTCTACGGCTCGGGTGCCGGCGCCTCGGCGCGGCAGCTCGTGGACTTCGTGGCGGGCAAGGTGCTGGACGCGCTGGCCGTGCCGCACGACCTCTTCACCCGCTGGCGCGGCGAGCTGGGTGGCGGTCAGCGCAGCCCGTTGGGCGGTCCGTAGCCGGCACCCGGGTTCGACGGGCCGGCGTTGCGGGGCCGGTTGGCGGCGTCGTCCTCGCGCATCTCCTCGACCACGCCGTCGCCCTCGAGCAGCGCGCGCACCTCCGACTCCCGGAACCGGCGGTGGCCACCCGGAGTACGGATACTGCCGATGCGTCCAGCGGCCGCCCATCGCGTAACGGTCTTGGGGTCGACCCGGAACAGCGCGGCAACCTCCCCTGGCGTCAGCAGTCGATCTCCAGTGTCCACGGCCCTCTCCCTGCGTCGTTGTGGAGCGCCGGTGGTCACGGTGCGTGTTCGGCGTGCTCGATCGGGACGTACAGCCATTAGAGCATCGGCAAAAACAGCAAGTCGCTGAAATGCGGAAAAAGCCCTGATTGCGACGTTGGCCATTATCCTTGCTGGCTCGGGCGCTGGTGGCCCGCTACCGGGCGTGAACTACCCGGACGGGTCGCATTAACCTCTGAAGCCATGGACGCCATCGACCTGCGCCTGATCGACCTTCTGCGGGACAACGCCCGCTCCTCGTACGCCGAACTGGCCCGCCAGGTCGGCCTGTCCGCCCCCGCCGTGCACGAGCGGGTCGGCAAGCTGGAGGCGGCCGGGACGATCCGGGCGTACCGGGCGGAGATCGAGCCCGAGTCCATCGGGCTGGGCGTCACCGCGCTGATCGGCATCGTCGAGGACTCCGGCGCCGACACCGACGACGTCCTCGCCGCTCTGCGGGTCATGCCCGAGATCGAGTCCTGCTACTTCATGGCGGGCGTCGAGTCGTACCAGCTCACCGTCCGCGTCGGCACGATCGCGGAGCTGGAGCAGCTCATCGTCCGGATCAACCGGACCGCCGGGGTGGCCTCCACGCGCACGGCCATCGCGCTCTCCACCAAGTGGGAGAATCGCCCGCAGCAGGGCCGCGACCCGGCGGTAGGTTGAGACATGGCCCAGCTCGACCGATGTGACGCCGCCCAGCGGGAATGGGCGAGCGACGCCATCGCCCGCGTGGAGGCCGACGCCAACCGCTCCGCGGACACCCATCTGCTGCCGTTCCCGCTCCCGCCGGCCTGGGGCATCGACCTCTACCTCAAGGACGAGAGCTCGCACCCCACCGGCTCGCTCAAGCACCGCCTGGCAAGATCGCTCTTCCTGTACGCCCTCTGCAACGGCTGGATCGGCCCGGACACCCCGGTCGTCGAGGCCTCCTCGGGCTCGACGGCGGTCAGCGAGGCGTACTTCGCCCGGATGCTCGGTCTGGAGTTCATCGCGGTCATGCCGGCGAGCACCTCGCAGGAGAAGATCTCGCTGATCGAGTTCCAGGGCGGCAAGTGCCACCTCGTCGACGACCCGACCACGGTGGTCGCCGCCGCCCGCGCCCTCGCCGCCGACCTCGGCGGGCACTTCATGGACCAGTTCACCTACGCCGAGCGGGCCACCGACTGGCGGGGCAACAACAACATCGCCGAGTCGATCTATGCCCAGCTCGCGCTGGAGCGGCACCCGGAACCGGCCTGGATCGTGGTCGGCGCGGGCACCGGCGGCACCAGCGCCACCATCGGCCGGTACGCCCGCTACCGCCGCTTCGCCACCCGGCTGTGCGTCGTCGACCCGGAGGGATCGGCGTTCTGGCCCGCGTACCTCAGCCAGGACTGGGAGGTGTGCACCGGGCGCGGCTCGCGGATCGAGGGCATCGGCCGGCCCCGGGTGGAGCCGTCGTTCCAGCCGTCGGTGGTCGACCGCATGATCCACGTGCCGGACGCGGCGTCCCTGGCGGCCATGCGGGCGGGATCGGCGGTGCTCGGCCGCCGGGTCGGCGGGTCCACGGGCACGAACCTGTGGGGCGCGTTCGCGATGATCGCCGAGATGCTCGAGGCGGGCCGTACGGGCTCCGTGGTGACCCTCATCTGCGACGGCGGCGAGCGGTACGCCGACACGTACTACTCCGACGAGTGGGTCCGCTCCCGCGGCATGACGCTGGACGCGCCGCTGGCCACCATCGATGCGTTCCTGTCCACAGGGGTGTGGAAACCGCCGGCGTGACCTCGGCCGCACCGGCGCCGGCGCGGGGCAGCGCGGCCGGAACCGACCTGCGAGGATGAGCGCGCAAAAGGATTCATGTCCAAGGAGCGGTCCGGTGCCCCACGGCGACGACGTCACCACCCCACCGGCCGTCGTGCCGGCGCCCCGGCTGCCACATCCGGCCGACTCGGCGCCCCTGCCGCCTCCCGCTTCCTTGCCGCGTCCCTCTTCCTCGCTTACTCCGCCTTCGCCTTTTCTGCCGCCGATCGAGTCGCCCGGCCGCGGCAAGCTTGTGCTGATGGGCGTGCTCGCGCTGGTCGCCGCCGTGGCCCTCGGCGCGGGCGCCGCCTACGTCGCCCACGACGAGCCGCTCGACCCTCCGGCGGAGGCCATGGTGACGGCCGCCGTCCCGCTCACCCCCATCGCGCAGGCGAACGCGACGCTCAGCCGCCAGGCGGCGGCTCTGCTGCGCGGTGACGAGGAGGCCTGGCTGGCCGCCGTCGATCCGCGACAGCCGAAACTGCGCGCCCGCTACAAGACGATGTTCCGGTCGCTGCGCGCGCTCGGTGTCAGCCACTTCCAGTACCAGACGTCCGTCGCCAACGACAAGGGCGCCGCCGGCAGCCTCGGCATCTTCGCCGACGTCGCATACTGCCTGGCCGGCGACCACTGCGCCAAGGACAAGGGCGCCGACTCGGCCGGGCCGCCGATCGTCGCCCAGGTGCTCAAGCTCAAGACGGTCGAGGGCCAGTGGCTCATCACCTCGCTCAACAACCGGCGGCGAGCCCTGAAACAGCAGCCGGCCCCCTGGGAGAACAACGCGCTCGCGACCGCCGAGGGCAAGCGCGTCACCCTCGTCGCCCTGCAGGGCGAGAAGGACCTCCGCCGGCTCCTGCCGATCGCCGAGCAGGCCGCCGCGGCCACCGACCGCTTCGCCGGCCTCGTCGGCAACCCCCAACAGCGCTACCGGATCTACCTGGCCGGCCCCAAGCACTGGACGACCTGGTACGGCGGCATCAAGGACAAGTGGGTCGTCGGCTACGCCATGCCACGCAACGAGGCCGGCACCGACGTCGTGCTCAACCTGGCCAAGCTCCGAGACGACGAGCGCCTCCTGGCCACCACCATCCGGCACGAGCTCGGCCACGTGGTGACGGTCGGCGGGGTGCGCCACGGCACGCGCGGCGGCCGGAACGCCATGTGGCTCAAGGAGGGCATCGCCGAGTACATCGGCTGGCATCCCCGTCCGGCCACCGCGAGCTGGCGCCGCCAGGCGGTCCGCGACGCGGTGCACGGCAGCCGGCCGCCCACCTCGATCGCGGTCGACGCCCTCGGCGGGAACGCCGGCGCCGACGAGGGCGACGCGTTCTACGGCCTCGGCCACTTCGCCGCCGACTGCATGGCCGACACCTACGGCGAACGCGCCCTCTTCACCTTCGTCCGGCTCCATCTGCGCGAGAACCGCGACCTCGACCCGGCCTCCCGGGAAGCCTTCGGCACGCCCTTCCAGACCGTCGACAAGGCCTGCGTCGCCTGGATCCGCGAACACGCCTAGGCCGCCGCCGGTCAGCGACCGCTCAGGGCGCGGGTTCGCCTCCGCTCCCGGCTGGCGCGGTTCGCGTCCGCTCATGGCGGGCGCGGGTCCGCGACCGCGGTCACGGCCGGCGTTCGGCCAGGCCGGGATAGTCGAGGACGAAACCGTCGTCGTCCACGGTCAGGTCGGCGCTGAACGTCTCGCTGGCGAACCGCACCCGCCCGTCGCCCAGCGCGGTGTAGATCTGATCCGCCTGGATCACCTCGAGGCTGGGCAGCAGGACCCACGCCACGCTGACCCGGTGCGCCACCCCCGGGTCGGACTTCGCGAGGCCGAGGCGGCGGATCGGCAGCGTGTTGGTCAGCGGCGAGCCGGTCAGGTCCACGTCGTACGCGCCGACGAGCAGGTCGGGGTCCTCGCTGCCGGGCAGCCCCGCGCCGGGATGCCCGCCCGCGGTCAGCGCGGCGTCGAGGTCACCCTGCTCGCCGGTGGTCGCCCGCCAGCGACCGCCCTCGGCCGTCAGGCGCAACGTACGGCTCCAGCCCGCGCCCTCGGTGCCGACCTCGAGCGACGTGGTGATCCATGCAGGATCGGTCCGGATCTCGTACCGTGCGGTGTAGGGAATGGGATCCACCGCCAGCGCGATGCCGCGGGCGTGCAGGCCGCCGCGCGCATCGATCATCGCGTGCTCGGCACCGGTGGTGTCCCGGCGCTCCCAGAACAACGAACCAGGCAGGACGGACATGCGCCTGGTGTACCCGCCCACCGGCCGCCGGAATCCCTCCTGCGCTTCCTTCGCCATGCCCTCGCTGCGCTTCCCCGCAGCTTGCCCGCGCTTTCCCGCACCTTGCCCGCGCTTGTGTCCCCGCCCCGGCTGCCCTTCTTCCCCGCGTCTTCTCCGGGCCGTGGATCCGCGTCCTTCCGGGCCGTGGACCCGCGTCTTTCCTGGGCGACAAAGAGGAAGGCCCCCGGCTTATGCCAGGGGCCTTCGTCAGATGCTGGTGCGATCAGTGCGTGTGTGCCGGACGGCCCTGGTAGCGGCCGTTGCCCGGCTCACGCCGGTCGTTGCGGCCGCCGTCGCGGCGGAAACCGCCCGGACGGTCGCCGAAGTTGCGCGACGAGCGGTCGCCGAAGCCCCGCTCACCGCGCGGCCGGTCGCCGAAACCACCACGGTCCCGGTCGCCGAACGCGCGCTCGCCACGCGGCCGGTCACTGACCGAGTGCTCGCCGCGGGGACGGTCGCTGAAGCTGCGCTCGCCCTGCGGACGGTCGCCGAAGGAACGCTCGCTGCGGGGGCGGTCGCTGAAGGTGCGCTCGCCGCGGGGACGGTCGCCGAACTCACCGCGGGGCCGGTCGCTGAAGGAGCGCTCGCCGCGCGGGCGGTCGCTGAAGGTGCGCTCGCCGCGGGGGCGGTCGCCGAACGAACGGTCGCGGTCACCGTGGGGCCGGTCGCCGTAGCTGCGCTCGCCGCGCGGGCGGTCGCCGTAGCTGCGGTCGCCGCGCGGACGGTCGAAGCCGCCGCGCTGCGGGCGGTCGCCGAAGCGGCGCGGACGGTCGCCCCGCTCGCGGCGCGGCTCCGGCTCGTCCTTCACCGGCACACCGCTCGGCTCGCGGGCCCCGGTGATCTCGGCCAGCTTCTCGTCGCCCAGCCGTACCCGGACCTCGCCCGGCGCGACGCCAGCCTTCTGCATCATCGCCTGGGTGCTGCGGCGCTGCTTCGGCAGGACCAGCGTCACCACCGCGCCCGACTCGCCCGCCCGGGCCGTACGCCCGGCACGGTGCAGGTAGTCCTTCGGGTCCTTCGGCGGGTCGACGTGCACGACGAGCGAGATGCCGTCGACGTGGATGCCGCGGGCGGCGACGTCGGTGGCGACCAGCACGTTCGTGCGGCCTTCCTTGAACTCGGCCAGCGTGCGGGTGCGTACCCGCTGGGTCTTGCCGCCGTGCAGCGCGCCGGCCCGCACGCCCACCGCGGCGAGCTGCTCGACCAGCCGGTCCACACCCATCTGCGTACGGGCGAAGACGATGGTCTTGCCCGCCCGGTTGGCGATCGACGCGGTGATCGGGAACTTGTCGTGCGGCGGGATCAGCAGCAGGTGGTGGTCCATCGTGGACACGCTCGCCTCGGCCGGAGCCGTGGAGTGCGTCACCGGGTCGGTCATGAACCGCTTGACCAGCGCGTCGACGTCGCCGTCGAGCGTCGCCGAGAACAGCAGCCGCTGGGCGTCCGCCGGCGTCTTGGCGAGCAGCTCGGTGACCTCGGGCAGGAAGCCCATGTCGGCCATCTGGTCGGCCTCGTCGAGGACGGTCACCTCGACGTTGTCGAGCTTGCAGGCGCCGCGCTCGATCAGGTCGCCCAGCCGGCCGGGGGTGGCGACGATCACCTCGACGCCGCGGCGCAGCGCGTCCATCTGCCGGTCGTACGGCACGCCGCCGACGGCGGTCTTCAGGAAGACGCCGACGGCCCGGCCGAGCGGCATCAGCGCGTCGGCGACCTGCATGGCCAGCTCGCGGGTCGGCACCAGGATCAGGGCCTTGGGGTGGTGCGGCAGTGCCCGCCCGCTCTGGGCGACGCGGGCCAGCACCGGCAGGCCGAACGCGAGGGTCTTGCCGGAGCCGGTCTGGCCGCGGCCGAGCACGTCGCGGCCGGAGAGCGCGTCCGGCATGGTCGCGGCCTGGATCTCGAACGGGGTGGTGATGCCCTCGCGCTTGAGCACGCGGACCAGCTCGGCGGGGAGGCCGAGGTCGGCGAAGCTCTTGCGCGCCTCGACGATCTCCACGTCGACGTCGGCCGCGTCGTCGCTCTGCGCGGTGATCACCGCGGCATCGGTGCCGGTCGGGGCGTCGGTGGTGCTCGCCTGGCCCGCGGTGTCCGCGGCGCCCGCCTGGCCCGCGATCGGGGCGGCGGTGGCGCTGGCCTGGCCCGCGGTGTCCGCGGCGCCCGCCTGGACCGCGGTCGCGGTGTCGGCGGTGGCGATGATCTCGACCTCGGTGGTCGTGGGGTCCTGCTCCGGGACGGGGGCGTCGAAGACGGACGGGAACGTGCTGGGATCAGCGAAAGTGGTCAAGAGAACCTCTCTACGGGGGCGCATGCTCGCGAATGGCCCGCCGCGGCTGCCGGAAGCCTGCCGCTGAAATGCCCGCAAGAACGCCCGTGGCGTGCACCATGTGGGCACGCCAGGTCAATTACTGCCATCAGTGTACGGGTCAACGTCGCAGACACTGACCGCATTCCGCGCCGGTAGTGGGCAGGCTCACCCTTCGGCGCAACCTCGCCAGCTTAGGCGCGGGAAGGTCCGACGGCAACCTACCCCTGGAAAACGCCGCCGATCATGTCGCTGAAGGCGTCCCCGACGGTGAACAGGAAGAGCAGGCTCACCCCGACCAGCAGCGCCAGGACGACCAGCATCGCGACGATCACCTTGACGTTGCTGTTGCGCTGCGTCTCGGGGGCGTCCCGCCAGCCCTGGGCCAGGATGTGGCCGGTCAGCGAGCCCGAGTTCTCGACCGGATTGGTCATGATCGGCATCGTCATGTCGGCGGGTGCGTAGTCCGCGAGCCCCCCGTACACGGTGCCCTCCCCGCGCTGTTGCGGCACGCCCTGTCCGGAACCCGACCCGTACGCCGAGGGTCGCGCGGACGGGCTACCCAAGGACGACCCCGCTCCGCCGAACGGCTGCCGCCCGCCGCCCGAGACGCCGACCCCGAACGAGGCGGAGCCCTGCGAAGAGCCTGTGGCGGCAAACGGCATCGTGGCATCGCTCGGGCCGTGCAGCGCCTGCTGCCCCGCACCGTACGCTCCCGCCCGCTGCGCCGCGAACGGCGTGGTGGCGTCGTTCTGGGCCGTTCCTTGTGCGGCGAATGGCGTGGTGGCGTCGTTCTGGGCCGTTCCTTGTGCGGCGAATGGCGTGGTGGCGTCGTTCTGCGCCGTTCCCTGTGCGGCGAATGGCGTGGTGGCGTCGTTCTGCGCCGTTCCCTGTGCGGCGAATGGCGTGGTGGCGTCGTTCTGCGCCGTTCCTTGTGCCGCGAAGGGGGTGGTGGCGTCGTTCTGCGCCGCTGCCTGGGTGGCGAAGGGTGTGGTGGCGTCGTCGCGCGTCAGTTCCTGGGTTGCGAAGGGCATCGTCGAGTCGTTCTGGGCCGCTTGGGCGGAATGGCCGCTGACCGGCCCGGAGGTTGGAGGCACGGTGTAAGCCGGCAGGCCGTTCGCCGACGAGCGACCGGGACTGACCGGAACATTGGATACCGCAGCGCTCGTCGCCGCCGCAGCGGTTGTCTCCGCCGCAGCGCTGGTTGTCGCCGCAGCGCTGGTCGCTGCCGGGGCGGTCGGGGTTGCCGGCGCCGTTTGCGCTGCCGAGGCGGCTGAACTGGCCGGGGTGCCCGACGCTACCGGGAAAGTGGGCGGTGCCGGGAACGGCGCCGGCGGCGGTCCGGGCACGGGGGAGGGGCCGGGGCCCGGGGGCACCGGGTGCGGACCCGGGCCGGGCGGCACCGGCGAGGGTCCCGGAGCCGGGGGCACGGGGTCCGGGCCGGGAGTCGGCGGCACAGGGTCCGGGTTGGGTCCCGGCGGAACCGGTCCCGGCGGCACGGGGGAGGGCCCCGGCGACGGAGCGGGGGCCGGTCCCGGGCCGGGCGGCGCCGGCGAGGGAGTCGGCAACGGAGCCGGCTCCGGACGGGTGGGTTTCGGCGGCTCGGGCTTCGCGGGCCGCGGCTCGGGGGTCGACGGCTCAGGCAGGTCGGGTTCCGGCGTCGACGGCTGTGCCTCATCGGCCTGGCCAGCCTCTCCCTTCTCGGCAGCCCCGCCTTTCTCGGTAGTCTCGGCGTTATCCGCAGCGTCGCCGGCAGCGGCGCGAACAACCTGCGCCGCCTGCACGCGGGTCGGCTCGTCCCCGGCACGCTGGACGTGGGTCGGCTCGTCTTCCGCACCCTGCACGCGGATGGGCTCGTCTTCCGCCGCCCGGACCGCGTTCGGCTGGTCTTCGGCGGCCTTGACGTGGTTCGGCTCCTCTTCCGCGGTGTGGACCTGGGTCGGCTCGTCCTCGGCGGTCTGGACGTGGGTCGGCTCCTCCTCGGCGGCCTGCACCCGGGTTGCCTCGTCCTCCGGGGCTTCGGCGGGGATGGAGCCGCCGGCGGGCTTCTCCGGGGCGGCGTTCTCGATCGAGCGGGTGCCGTAGACGGTCGCCTGCCCACCCTTCCGCTTCGCGGCGTTGTCAGCGGCCGGCTCGGCCGGCTTGGCGGCCGGGACGCTGGCCCGGGCGGCGTTCGGGCTCGGCGGCACCGACACCGGCCGCGACGAACCGCCGTTCACCGAGGCGGAACCCTGCGAGCGGCCGGACGAGGCGACAGAGGAAGTGCCGGACACGGATGCGGAACCCTTCGAGCTGCTACCTGACACGGATGCGGAACGTGGTGCGCCGGCTCCACCGGACGCGGTGGCGGATTTGCCCGGACTGTCCGGGAAGAACGCCGAGCGGTCCTTGCGGACGGAAGCCCGCCCCGCAGCACCCCCGCTGACCGGCGCGGAGCTGGGCGCGGACGCGGAAACCGGTGCCGAACCGGACACGGGCGCCGAGCCGCTGACGGGCGCGGAGCTAGGAACAGCCGCCGAGCCGGAGACCGGGGCGGAGCTGGGTGCGGACGCCGAGCCGGAGACCGGGGCGGAGCTGGGTGCGGACGCCGAGCCGGAGACCGGGGCGGTGCTGGTAACAGGTGCGGAGCCGCTGACGGGCTTGGGCGCGCCGACCGAGGCGGAGCCGGTGATCGGCGCCGAGCGGGGCACGGGCGCGGAGCCGCTGACCGGGGCCGAGCTGGGCACGGAGCGGAAGGTGGAGGCCGATGCGGACGCCGGCACCGACGCGGAACCCGCGGTGGCGACGGGTGCGGATCCGGAGACCGGCTTCGCGGGTCCGGCCGCGGCCGGAGCCGCCCACAGCGCGCCCGCGGCGGGGGGTGGGGGAAGCTGGTATCCCTGATCATCTGGCCCGGGGACCCCGGTGGACGGCTGTGCAGCGGGCGGCCTGGTGCCGTCTCTGGCCGGTGTCGCCTGCTGCTCGTCCATGGGTCCTCCCGATCGCCGCCACCCACGTGCCGACGCCACCTATCGGACGCCGGGCAAGCCGGATGCCGGGCGCTCGTCACTACCGTGCCATATCAGCGCTCGTGAGCACACCCGGCGTCAACCGGTCGCGGTGTAAAGATCGGGTCTTAGCTCAGCCGTTACCGGATTGTTTCGCTTCGGCCGCCCTGGCGGCCGATGGCGACGGCGCGGCCGAGGCGGTGCCGGTCGCGGCGGTGCCGGCCGCTGCCGGCGCGGCGGCGGTCTTCAGCGCGCCGGCCGACGCCGGAGACTTCGTGGAAGTAGCAGCCGGCGCCGACGTGCTCGCCGTCGAAGAAGTGCTTGCGGTGCCTGACGGCTTGCTGCCGGCGGTGGACGTGCCGGCGGAACCTGACGGCTTGCTGCCGCCCGTGGACGTGCCGGCGGAACCTGACGGCTTGCTCCCACCCGTGGACGTGCCCGCGGAACCTGACGGCTTGCTACCCCCGGTGGACCCGCTTGCCGAGCCTGACGGCTTGCTGCCCCCGGTGGACCCGCTTGCCGAGCCCGACGGCGGGTTGCTGCCTCCCGCGGGCGTCGAGGGCCGGCCGGAGGTGGACGGTGTGCCTGAGGTGGGCGGCGTGCCCGGCGTCGACGGCTGACCCGGGGTGGACGGCTGGCCGGGCGTCGAGGGCTGGCCGGGCGTCGAGGGCTGGCCGGGCGTGGACGGCTTGCCCGGGTCCGACGGCTTACCCGGGGTGGAGGGCTTGCCCGGGTCCGACGGCTTACCCGGGGTGGAGGGCTTGCCCGGCTTCGTCGGTGGCTTCGGCGCCGGCGAGTGGTCGCTGGGCTTCTCCGGGTCCGGCGCGCCCAGCTTCGGGCCCTCGACCTTGCCCTCGACCGAGCCGTAGATCCGGGTCGCCGCGAACAGCTGGGTCCAGCGCATGGGGGTGAGCATCACGTCCATGCCGGCGCGCGGGGCCTCGACCATCATGCCCTTGCCGGCGTACATGGCGACGTGGTGGATGCTCGTCCAGCTCGGCGTCGAGTTGAAGAAGAGCAGGTCGCCCGGGAGCAGGGAGTAACGGTCCACCGTCTTGCCGCGGGTCTGGAAATACTGGTCCTTCGCCACGCGGGTCAGCGGGAAGTTGCCCGCCGCGTCCGAGCGGTAGGCGTAATACATGAGCCCCGAACAGTCGAACATGTCCGGGCCTTCCTCCGACCAGACGTACGGGTCGCCGCGCTGGGCCAGGGCGATCTCCAGGGCGGCGATGGCCCGGGGGTCGGCGCTGCGGCCCGCGCTCTCGCCCGCCAGGAAGCCCACGCCGGCCTGGGCGTCCCGGGCGGCCTGGGCGGCGTCGGCCGCGGTGATCTCCTCGGTGTGCTTCTGCTCGAGCTTCTGCTGGGCCGCGGTCTTCTTGTCGAGGATCGCCTTCTTCTTGGTGTGCTCGGTGGTGACGAGGTCGAGCTTCGCCCGCAGGGTCTGCTGCTCGGTCGTCGCCGTCGTGTACGCCGCCTGCGCGATGCTCAGCTGCCGGCTGGCGGCCTGCTCGGTCGCCGATTCGCCACGCTGGATGCGGGCGAGGGCGTCGAGGTCGTTCAGCCCCGAGCCGGCGATGCCCGGCGGCAACGCTGCCGCGTTCCGTACGGCATTGGCTGCGGCGGCCGCGACCGCCTGCTCGGCCGCAGCGACGGCAGACTGGCCTTGCAGCACCTTCTGCTCCGCGATCGTGAGCTGGCTGCGGGTGAGCTTGAGGTCCTCGTCGAGCTTGGCGAGCTCCTCGCCCTTGGTGGCGATCTCGATGCGGCCCGCCTCGATCTTCTTCAGCAGCGGGCTGGTGGCGCCGCCGGTGGCGACCGGAAGGGTGGACGGCGGGGTGGTGCTGGTGCCGGCGCCGGGCCGCTGCCCCGGCAGCGTGATCGAGCCGGTGGCGATCGGGCGGGAACCGGCGTCGGGCACCGCGCCCGGCACGCCGGCAGGCGCGACCGGGGCGCCGGGGAGCGCGACCGGACCGGCGGGCGCGGCCGGTGGCGCCACCGGGACGGCGACGGCCGGGTTCGGGTGGAAGAGGGCGGCGATGGCGGTGGCGGTCGCGGCGGAATACGCGAGCGGGCGCCACCAGGGGCGCAATCCTCGCGCGGCTTCCCGGCGGTCCTGCCTCAACTTCGCCAAAGCGCTCCCCGTCCGCCAGCGGCCCCCGTCCGGCGACTGCCGTCCTCTAAAGGTCATACCGCACACCTGCACCGATGTCGATCCGTCGGAGATGGGAGGACGCTGAGAATCGTAAGCCCTTTCACGTGAGCTGCGCCGCCGGAGCCGCACACGGGCGGAGTTCTGTCGGTGGTAGGACGTACGCTCGACGCACGCGAACGTGAGAGGGGCCCAGATGGACGTCGGACTGAAGCGCGAGCTGGAGGCCAAGGTCTACGCCGGCGAGCGGCTGACGCGCGAGGACGGCATCGCCCTCTACGAGTCCGACGACCTCGCCTGGCTCGGGCGGCTGGCGCACCACAAGCGCACCGAGATGAACGGCGACCGGGTGATGTTCAACGTCAACCGGCACCTCAACCTCACGAACGTCTGCTCGGCGAGCTGCGCTTACTGCTCCTTCCAGCGTAAACCGGGCGAGAAGGATGCGTACACGATGCGCATCGACGAGGCGGTCCGCAAGGCCAAGGAGATGGAGGACGAGCAGCTCACCGAGCTGCACATCGTCAACGGCCTGCACCCGACGCTGCCCTGGCGCTACTACCCCAAGGTGCTGCGCGAGCTGAAGGCGGCGCTGCCGAACGTCAACCTCAAGTGCTTCACCGCGACCGAGGTGCAGTGGTTCGAGAAGATCAGCGGTCTGCCCGCCAGCGAGATCCTCGACGAGCTGATGGACGCCGGCCTCGAGTCGCTCACCGGCGGCGGCGCGGAAATCTTCGACTGGGAGGTCCGCCAGCACATCGTGGACCACAACTGCCACTGGGAGGACTGGTCGCGGATCCACCGGCTGGCACACCAGAAGGGCATGAAAACCCCGGCGACCATGCTGTACGGGCACATCGAGGAGCCGCGGCACCGGGTCGACCACGTCATGCGCCTCCGTGAGCTCCAGGACGAGACGGGCGGTTTCGCGGTCTTCATTCCGCTTCGCTACCAGCACGACTTCGTCGACTCGGCGGACGGCAAGATCCGCAACCGGATCCAGGCCCGCACGACGATGGCGGCGCCCGCCGAGTCCCTGAAGACGTTCGCGGTGTCCCGGCTGATGTTCGACAACGTGCCGCACGTCAAGTGCTTCTGGGTCATGCACGGCCTGTCGGTCGCGCAGCTCTCGCTCAACTTCGGCGTCGACGACCTGGACGGCTCGGTCGTCGAATACAAGATCACGCACGACGCCGACTCCTACGGCACCCCGAACACCATGCACCGCGCCGACCTGCTCGACCTGATCTGGGACGCGGGCTTCCAGCCGGTCGAGCGCAACACCCGGTACGAGGTCGTCCGCGAATACGACAAGCCGACCCCGCTGGCCGAGCGGCGCAGCGAGCCGCAGCAGGTGTGGGCCTGACGGCGCGTTCCCGCGCGCTTGACGGCAACGCTCGCCCGGCCGGGACCCGGCCGGATCGAGGGGTCGACGTCCTCCGCCGGTGAGGTGGACCGGGTCGAGCCGGCGGGCCGGCGTCAGGACCACGCCGGGCCGGGCCACGTCGGACCAGGGTGAGCCACGCTGGGCCGGGTCACGCTGGGCCGGGCCGCGCCGGGTCACGCCGGACCGGCCGTGCCAGGCCGGTCCGGGGTGCCGCCGGGACGGGCCAGGTCAGGCCGGTTGACGCCACGCCAGGGTTGGGCTGGGTGGGCTGTGCGGGATGGGTGGGTGTGGGCTTCGATGGCCGGGCCGGGGCGGCGTACCCTCGTGGTGTCATGGCGGAGACTCAGAGTGCGCGCCGTCCGCGCCGGGATGCGGACGGGCGGTTGGCGAGCGTTCAGGACCTCATGGGTGTGGCGCTGGCGGGGCTTGTCGCCGGTCTGGTCGTTCTGCTGATCTTCGAGGGCGTGCTTTCGCTGCTGCGGATCTCGGAGTTCGGGGCGGCCAGCGGGTGGATCGCGATCGTGCTGCCCGTGTGGCTCTTCACCGAGGAGTTCCGGGCGGCCGGCTATGGGGCGTACCGGATCGTGGTCGCGGCTCTCGGGGCCGGGTTCGGGATCGCCGTCGGGATGACCCTGGCCGGGCTCGTCGCTCCGATCTTTCCCTCGCTGGTCAGTGGGGCGATCGGTGCCTTCGGTCTCACCGTGGTGTACTGCCTGGTCTGGTTCTACGGCCTGCGGTGGCTGAGCCACCGGGCGGGCTGACAGGAGTTCGTGATGAGTCCCGCCGTCAAGTACACGCTCGGCCGTCTCGGGCTGTTCGTCGTGGTCTTCGTGATGCTTCTGCCGGTGCCGCTGCACATTCTGGTCAAGGCGATGATCGCGCTGGTCGCCTCGGCGGCCTTCTCCTACTTCCTGCTGGCCAAGTGGCGCAACGAGATGGCCGAGCAGCTCGGCGAGGTCGCACGGCGACGCGCCGCGGAGAAGGCGCGGCTGCGCGCCGCCCTTGCCGGCGACGAGACCGCCGCCGCGGCCGGTGACCGGGCCGCCGCGCCCGCGCAGCCCGGCAAGGCCGAAGCCGGCAAAGACGCCCCGCCGCCGGCCGTCTGACCCGCCGAGCCCAGCAACGAGGGCCCGTCGCGTCGGCCCAGGAGCGTCCGCCCAGGAGCGTCCGCCACGTCGGCCCAGGAGGGCTGGTCGCGCCGGCTCAGGAGCGTCCGCCACCTCGGCCCAGGAGGCCGGTCGCCTCGGCCAAGGAGACCCGTCACGTCGGGAAAGGTCGACCCCCAACGTCGGGCAAGGTCGGCCCGCCGCATCCGGCGAGGACGGCCCGCGGGCCGTCTGACGTGTGACACGCGGCGCCCGCCGGGCGGCGGGAGCGGAAGCCGGAGCGGGAGCGGAAGCCGGAGCGGGAGCGGCAGCCGGAGCGGGAGCGGCAGCCGGAGCGGGAGCGGAAGCCGGAACGTCAAGATTGAACTACGGGTTTCCTGACGTCATCACGTCGACGTAGGGGGCACTTTGGCATGGTCGGTGGCAGGCCCGCTGCATTGCCAAACGTCTATTCAGGGTGGTGCAGTGACGGAAGCCCGAACCCTCTGATACCCCCCGGAGGTCGTTCATGAGAAAACGCGTCACCGGCCTGGTCGCGGCGGCCGCCGCCGGCCTCGCCCTGATCGCCGCTTCCGCAGCCACCGCGCCGCCCGCCACCGCGGAGCCGCGCGCCGACGGTCCGGCCCAGTACGAGATCTACGACGTGCGTACGCTCGCCCAGCGCAACACGATCGCCAGCACCGGCGTCGCCATCGACGCGGTGGAGCACGCGGTCGTCGAGGTCACCGCCACGCCCAGCGAGGTCAGGACGCTGCGGGCGCTCGGATTCACCGTCCGGAAGATCGAGGTCGCCGCCCCGGGCGAGGGCGCGTCCACCCGGGACTTCCCGCAGCAGGACGCCGGGTATCACAACTACGCGGAGATGGTCGCCGACGTCAACGCGGTGGTCGCCCGCTACCCGGCCATCGCGAGCAAGCGGGTGATCGGGAAGTCGTACCAGAACCGGGACATCGTCGCCGTGAAGATCTCCGACAACGTCGGCACGGACGAGAGCGAGCCCGAGGTCCTGTACGACGCCAACCACCACGCCCGTGAGCACCTGACCGTGGAGATGGCCCTCTACATCCTGCATCTCTACACGGACAACTACGCGAGTGACACCCGGGTCCGCAACATCGTGAACAGCCGCGAGATCTGGATCATCCCGTCGGTCAACCCGGACGGCGCCGAGTACGACGTCGCGACCGGCAGCTACCGGTCGTGGCGCAAGAACCGGCAGCCCAACACCGGTTCCTCGTACGTGGGCACCGACCTGAACCGCAACTACGGCTACCGCTGGGGCTGCTGTCGCGGTTCCTCGAGCAACCCGGCATCGGACACCTACCGCGGGCCCGAGGCGTTCTCGGCGCCCGAGACCCGCGTGGTGCGGGACTTCGTCAACGGCCGCGTGGTGGGCGGCGTGCAGCAGATCAAGGCCGCCATCGACTTCCACTCGTACTCGGAGCTGGTGCTCTGGCCCTTCGGCTACACCACGGCGAACACCACTACCGGCATGAACGCCGACCAGTACAACACCTTCGCCACGCTGGGCCGGCAGATGGCCGCGACCAACGGCTACACGCCGGAGCAGTCCAGCGACCTCTACATCACCGACGGTGACTCGCTCGACTGGCTCTGGGGTACGCACCGGATCTTCGCGTACACCTTCGAGCTGTACCCGCGGAGCTCGTCGGGCGGCGGCTTCTACCCGCCGGACGAGGTCATCACCAGGGAGACCAGCCGGAACCGGGAATCGACGCTGAAGATCGCCGAGGTGGCGGACTGCCCGTACAAGGTGATCGGCAAGGAATCCACGTACTGCTGACCCGCATGGGGACTACCTGTCACGGCTCACCGGCTGTGACAGGTAGTTTTCCGTATCCGGCAGAACGGCCGGTCAACCGGTGGGATAGCGTCAACCTGACCGCGTAGCAGCGAAGCCGGTGGGATTCCGGCGCTGTCCCGCAACTGTGAAGTCCTGTACCCCGGGCGTAGCCAGGTCGCCTGCACGCTGGTCGCGATTCCGCGCTCTCGCAGGAAGAGCGCCTCGCGGGCCGGGCTCCGGCCGGCGGGCCCGGCAGGAGGTTCAGGATGAGACGGCTCATGACCGCCGCGATCGCGGTGACCGCGCTGCTGCTCGGCGGCTGCGGTGGTGGCGGCACGAACGAAACCGCCAGCCCCGCGGCGAGCGCGAGCGGCGCCGCCTTCCCCGTGACGGCCGGCGGGGTCACCCTCGACAAGCGGCCCGAGCGGATCGTGTCGCTGTCGCCGACCGCCACGGAGATGCTCTTCGCGATCGACGCCGGCAAGCAGGTCACCGCCGTCGACGACCAGTCGAACTATCCCGCCGAGGCACCCCGGAGCGACCTGTCCGGGTTCAAGCCCAACGCGGAGGCGATCGCGGCCAAGAACCCCGACCTCGTGGTGCTCTCCGACGACCTCAACAAGATCGTGGAGCAGCTCACCAGGCTCAAGATTCCCGTGCTGAGGACGCCGGCGGCGAAGACCCTCCAGGACTCGTACACCCAGATCGGTCAGCTCGGCGCGCTCACCGGGCACCCGGCGGAGGCGGCCGCGCTGGTCGAGCGGATGCGGGGCCAGATCGACAAGATCGTGAAGGGTGTGCCGGCGCGGTCGGCGCCGCTGACCTACTACTACGAGCTGGATCCGACGTACTACACCGTGACGTCGGAGACCTACGTCGGCTCGATCTTCGCGCTCTTCGGGCTGAAGAACGTGGCCGACGGCGCCAAGACGGCCTATCCGCAGCTCGCCCAGGAGGCGCTGATCGCCGCCGACCCCGACATGATCTTCCTGGCGGACAGCAAGTGCTGCGCCCAGTCCCCGGAGACCGTGGCGAGGCGCAAGGGCTGGGCCGGGGTCACCGCGGTCAAGAACAAGCAGATCGTGGCCTTGAACGACGACGTCGCGTCGCGCTGGGGACCGCGCGTCGTGGACCTGGTCCAAGCCGTCGCGGACGCGGTCGCCAAGGCACCGGCGGCGTGACCGTCCGGCCCGCCGGACTGCGGGCCGCCTGGTTCATCGGCGGCGTCGCCGCCGTGGCGGTCGCGCTGGTCGCCGGGATCGCGGTGGGGCCGATCACCCTGCCGCCCGGCGCGGTCGCGGCCGAGCTGCTCAACCTCGTTCCGGGCGTACGGCTGGACAGCGGCCTGACCGAGCGCGAGGTCGCCATCATCACCGAGCTGCGCCTGCCGCGGGTGGTGCTCGGCCTCCTGGTCGGCGCGCTGCTGGCCCTGGCCGGCGCCGCCTACCAGGGCGTGTTCCGCAACCCGCTCGCCGACCCGCACCTGCTCGGCATCGCGGCCGGTGCCGGGCTGGGCGTCACCGCGGTCATCACCTTCCGGGGCGGCGCCGGCGACGTCACCGCCGACCTGCCGGTGGGCGTACCTCTGGCGGCCTTCGTCGGCGCGATCGTCGCCGTGGTGCTGACCTATCTGCTCGGGGCGGCCGGGGGCCGGACCCGTACGCCCGCGACCTTGATCCTCTCCGGGGTGGCCGTCTCCGCGTTCCTGGCCGCGGCTCAGACGTTCCTCATGCAACGGCACACCGAGTCGCTGCGCGAGGTGTACGCGTGGCTGCTCGGCCGGCTGGCGACCGCCGGCTGGCACGACGTGCTCGTCGTCCTGCCGTACGCGGCGGTCACGGGTTTGATCGTGCTGATCCACCGCCGCGAGCTGGACGTGCTGACGGTCGGTGACGAGGAGGCGACGAGCCTGGGCCTGCACCCGCAGCGCAGCCGCTATCTGCTGGTGGTCGCGGCGTCGCTCGGCACCGCGGCGGCCGTGTCCGTCTCCGGCCTGATCGGCTTCGTCGGCATGATCGTGCCGCACACGATGCGGCTGCTCGCCGGGCCGAGCTACCGGTCGATCCTGCCGCTGTCGGTGCTCTACGGCGGCGCCTTCCTGGCCCTGACCGACCTGGTGGCGCGGACCGTGGCGAGCCCGGCCGAGGTGCCCATCGGCGTGGTCACCGCGTTCTTCGGTGCGCCGTTCTTCGCCGTCGTGCTCCGCCGGACCCGCACATGATCGCCGTACGGGGCCTGCGGGTCCGGCTCGGCGGCGCGCTGATCGTGGACGGCGTGGAGCTCGACGTGGCCGACGGTGAGTGGGTGACCATCATCGGCCCGAACGGCGCCGGCAAGTCGACCGTGCTGCGGGCGGTCGGCGGGCTGGTCTCGTACGAGGGATCGATCGCGCTCGGCGGCACCCCGCTGGACCGGCTGACCCGGCGCGAACGGGCCCGCACGCTCGCCACGGTGGCCCAGTCGCCGGTCGTGCCGCCGGCGATGCTGGTCTACGACTACGTGCTGCTCGGGCGCAGCCCCCACATCCCCGCGCTGGGCCGCGAATCCGCCACGGATCTGGCCCGGGTCGGCGAGGTGCTGGCGGTGCTCGATCTGGAGGCCTTCGCCGGCCGCCCGCTGGAGACCCTCTCCGGTGGCGAGCGGCAACGGGTCTTCCTCGCGCGGGCGCTGGCCCAGGAGGCGCGCATCCTGCTGCTGGACGAGCCGACCAGCGCGCTGGACATCGGCCACCAGCAGGAGGTTCTGGAGCTCGTCGACCGGCTGCGGGCCGAGCGCGGCCTGACCGTGCTCGCCACCATGCACGACCTGACCACGGCCGGCGAGTACGCCGACCGCATGGTGCTGCTGTCCGGCGGCCGGGTGGTGGCCAAGGGCACCGCCCGCGAGGTGCTGACCACGGACCTGCTGGCCGAGCACTACCGGGTGCGGGTCCGGGTGATCGAGGGCGAGCACGGCCCGCTGGTCGTGCCGGTCAGGCGCTGACGGTCCGCGACGCCGGAAAGGTCAGGCGTTGACGGTCTGCACTATCGAGAACGCCCCGCCCTGCGGGTCCTGCAGGAGGGCGCAGCGGCCGATCGGCAGGTCCGCCGGTGGGCGGAGCACCATGCCGCCGAGCGACCGGGCGTACTCGGCCGCCCCGTCGCAGTCGATCACCGCGAAGTGCACCATCCAATGTGGCAGCAGATCGTCGGGGCAGGTGTCGTCCATCTCCGTCATGCCCGCGATGGTGACGCCGTCGAGCTCCCAGGCGAGGTACGGCCGCCCGCCCACCGAGACCTCCCGGCCCAGCCATCCGAACACCGCACCGTAGAAGGCCGCGGACCCCTCCACGT
The DNA here is from genome assembly GCF_014648355.1 of Couchioplanes azureus. Classification (GTDB taxonomy): domain Bacteria; phylum Actinomycetota; class Actinomycetes; order Mycobacteriales; family Micromonosporaceae; genus Actinoplanes; species Actinoplanes azureus. The sequence continues at coordinate 289,845 of NZ_BMQY01000006.1, read as the reverse complement.
CCCGGGTGGCCAGCTCGTTCCAGGCCAGTGCGCCGGGCACGTCGAAGACGTCGGCGCCCCGCATGCTGCCCGGCTGCCACACGCTGAAGGGCGCGCCGGCCTGGTCGAGGAACGTGGCCATCCGGCCCTGGTACATCACGTCGAAGGGGGCCACCAGCACCTTGCCGCCGGCGTCCTCCACCCGGGCGGCGATCTCGTCGGCGTCGTCCGTGGCGAGGTACATGCTCCACGCCGTGGGCTGTCCCTCGCCGAACAGCGGACCGGCCCCGGCGGCGGCGTGGCCGTCGAGCCGGAAGGTGGTGTAGCCGCCGTACTCCTCACCGGACACATCGGCCTCCCAGCCGAACAGCTCGGTGTAGAAGCGGGTCGCGTCGGGCAGGTCCGAGGTTCCCAGATCGACCCAGGTCGGTACACCGGGCGGCGGGTGGCGCATGACCGGCTCCTCGGGTCTCACGGCAGAGGACCCGTCGATCGTCGCACCACGATGCGAAGTACGTGGCCGCTGAGTCGGAAGTTCAACCGAACCATCACGTCAGGCGGAAAGCGGCTCCGGCAGGGGTGCCGAGTGGACCACCGAGAGCCGGGACACCGCCCGGGTCAGCACCACGTAGAGCCGGTGCAGGCCGCGTGGCTCCGCGGCGACGATCTCCGCGGGCTCGACGACGATCACGTGGTCGTACTCGAGGCCCTTGACGATCGTGGCCGGCACGACCGTGACGCGCGCCTCGGAGTCGACGTCGCCGGGCGTCGCGGACGTCAGCCCCGCCGCGGCGAGGTGGCCGCGCAGCCGGTCCACCGCGGCGTCCGCCGCGATGACCGCGACCGAGCCCTCGTGCTCCAGCGCCGCGGTCACCTCGACCAGCGTCGCGGCGTCCAGTTCGGCGGGGTCGGCGAGGCCCACGACGGTGAGGTCGCCGTCGCGGCGCAGCGACACGGCCTCCGGCACGTCCACCCCCAGCGCCGGGAGCAGCCGGTTGGCGAGGGCCACCACCGCCGAAGGTACGCGGAAGCCGACGGTCAGCGGCACCACGGCGGCGTCCGGCTTGCCCAGGTGCGTGAGCGTGTCCTGCCACCGGGCGGCCGCCCACGGCGCGGTGCCCTGGGCGAGGTCGCCGAGCAGCGTGACGGAGCCGTGCTCGCTGCGCCGCGCGATGGCCCGGGCCTGCATGGGCGAGAGGTCCTGCGCCTCGTCGACCACCACGTGCCCGAAGCTGGCCTGGCGCTCCAGCAGCCCGGCGGCCTCGTCGAGCAGCAGCAGGTCGGCGGCGCTCAACCGGGCGGACCTCGGGGTCTTCGGCGCCCTGGGCCAGAGCAGCGCGGCCTGCTCGTCCGCGGTGAGGATGCCCTCGCCGGCGGACGCCAGCAGCTCCGCGTCGGTGAGCAGCCCGACGACCAGCGCTTCCGGGGTGACCGCGGGCCAGGCCGCGTCGAGGAACTCCCGGACCGGCGCCACCTTCGCCATCCGGCGCAGCCAGCCCTCGCCGGGCGAGTTGCCGGTGCGGTATTCCGACTGCCGTTGCAGCAGAGCGACCACCCGGGCGCGGACCCGCTCCCGGCCCACCGCGTACGGCAGACCCTCCCGCCGCGCCTCGTCGACGATGCGGCGCAGCGGCTCGGCGTCGATGCGCCACCGGTACGAGCCGTCCGACACCATGATCGGCTCGGTGGGCTTGGCCAGCCTGCTCCACAGGGCCCGGCGCAGCACCTCGGCGATGCGCACGTCATGCTTCAGCAGGGCGGCGGCGTCGCTGTCGGAACCCTTCACGGGTACCCGCGCCACCAGGTCGTCCACCGTGGACTGCTGCACCTCGACCTCGCCCAAGGCCGGCAGGACCGCCGAGATGTACGCGAGGAACGCGGCGTTCGGGCCGACGATCAGCACTCCGGAGCGCCGCAGACGTTCGCGGTGCACGTACAGCAGGTAGGCGGCCCGGTGCAGGCCGACCGCCGTCTTTCCGGTGCCCGGGGCGCCCTGGACGCAGATCGAGTCCTCCAGGTCGGCCCGGACCAGCTCGTCCTGCTCGGGCTGGATGGTGGCCACGATGTCGCGCATCGGCCCGACGCGCGGCCGCTCGATCTCGGCGGTCAGGATCCGGCTGCTGGTGCCGAGCTCCTCGCCCCGGTCCAGGTGCTCGTCCTCGAAGCTGGTCAGCTCCCCCTTGACGAACCCGAACCGGCGGCGCGTCGAGACCCCTCGCGGGTCGCGCACGCTGGCCCGGTAGAACGACTGCGACAGCGGGGCCCGCCAGTCGAGCACCATGGGCTCCCCGGCGTCGTCGGTGACGTGCCGGCGCCCGATGTGGTACGCGGTGTCCTGGACGTCGAGCTTGCCGAAGAACAGCGGGGTGGTCGGGTCGTCGGCCAGCTCGGCGACCCGGCGGGACAGGGCTCGCCCGAGCGTCTCGGCCGCGAACGAGTCGCCGGCGACGTCCGCGGAGGAGGAGTAGAGCGACTCGGCCCGGCCGCGCATCCGGCGCAGGGCCTCCCGCGACGCGGCGAGGTGCCGCCGCTCCGCGGCCAGGTCGTCGTCGAGGTCGGTGTGGGCAGGCAGCGTCATCCGAGGAACCTTTCGGCGTCGGTGTCTGTGGTTCGGCTGACCTGGGCCGCCCGGCGCTCCGGCAGGGTGCGGTGTCGGCAGTGCCCGGTTGAGAATGCGCGCGGTCCCCGCGGGCGGCCCACCAGAGTACGCCCCGCCGCTGCTGGCGACGACCGGATTTCCGCTCCGTGGCCCCGCCGGACGTGAGATAGCTCCCTCCCGCCCGCGGGACAGGCGTCGCCGGATGAATGCCGGAGATAGCGTCGGTGCATGAGCGACGACGCAGTGCGGCGGCCCCGGGTCGGGCACATCCAGTTCCTCAACTGCCTGCCCCTCTACTGGGGCCTGATGCGCTCCGGCGCGCTGCTCGACGTCGACCTGCAGAAGGACACCCCGGACCGGCTCAACGCCGCGCTCGTCGCCGGTGACCTCGACATCGGCCCGATCTCGCTCGTGGAATACCTGCGGCACGCCGACGAGCTGCTGCTGCTGCCGGACCTCGCGGTCGGCAGCGACGGCCCGGTGCTCTCCGTACACCTCGTCTCGACCCGGCCCCTCGCCGAGCTGGACGGCCGTCCGGTCGCGCTCGGCTCGACCTCGCGCACCGGCGTCCTGCTGGCGCAGATGCTGCTCTCCGAGCGGTACGGCGCGGATCCCGAGTACTTCCGCTGCCCGCCGGAGCTCAACCAGATGCTCCTGGAGGCCGACGCCGCCGTGATCATCGGTGACCCGGCGCTGCGTGCGCTCTACGAGGCGCCCGCGCGGGGACTCGAGGTGACCGATCTGGCCCAGGCCTGGAAGGAGTGGACGGGCCTGCCGATGGTCTTCGCGGTCTGGGCGGTCCGCAAGGACTTCGCCGCCGCCCAGCCGGGCGTGGTCAAGGAGGTGCACGAGGCGTTCCTGCGCTCCCGCGACCTCTGCCTCGGCGAGCTGGACGAGGTCGCGGAGGCGGCCGCCCGCTGGGAGCCGTTCGACGCCGCCACCCTGGCCACCTACTTCCGGGCGCTCGACTTCTCCCTGGGGGAGCGGCAGATCGCAGGGGTACGTGAGTTCGCCCGCCGCGCCGCCGAGCGCGGCGAGGTGCCGCCGCTGACGGACGACGGGCCGATCTTCGCCGAGGTGTAGCCCTTCACCGGGCTACCAGCACCGAGGCGTTGATGTCGGCGACGGTGGCCAGCCCGGCCTGCGCCATGGTGTCCGCGAGGCTCTCGCGGCAGGCGTCCAGCAGGTCCCGTACGCCCTGGGCGCCGTCCGTGGCGAGCGCCCACAGCACCGGCCGCCCGAGCAGGACGGCCCGTGCGCCCAGCGCCAGCGCGGTCAGCACGTCGGCGCCGTCGCGGATGCCGCCGTCGACCAGCACCGGAATCCGGGCGCCGACCGCCTCGACGACCGGCCTCAGCGCGTGTGCGGAGGAGACGGCCCGATCGAGCTGGCGGCCGCCGTGGTTGGAGACGATCACCCCGGCCGCGCCGGCCGCCACCGCAGCGAGCGCGTCCGCGGGCCGCAGAACTCCCTTGACCAGTACCGGAAGACCGGAGATCCCGGCCAGCCAGGCGATGGCGTCGACCCCGAGCGCCGGATCCTGCCGCCACTCGGGCGGCCTGTTCCCGGGCGCGGCGGCGCCGGCTTCGGGGATCGCTGACCGGTGCACGTAAGGTGCGTCGGCGGTGAGCACGACGGCCCGCGCACCCCGGTCGGCGGCATCGCGCACCTGCGCCTCGGTCAGCGACCGGTCCCGCAGCACGTACGCCTGGAACCACCACCGGTCCGACTCGACGGGCACCCCGGCCCGGGCCGAGTGCACCAGCACCGACCCGGCGGCGGCGACGCCCCGGGCGGTCGCCACCTCGCCCTCGGGATGCGCGAGCGTGTGCAGCGCCGTCGGCCCGGCGAGGACGGGGGCGGCGAGGGTGGTGCCGAACAGGCTGATCTCGGTGCTGACCCGCGAGACGTCCTGGAAGAGGCGGGGCAGGAACCGCCAGTCACGCCACGCGGCGGTGGCCTCGTCGCGGCTGATGCCCGCGCCGGCGCCGCCGCGGTAGTACTCGAACACGGCCGGCGGCAGGACGGCCCGCGCCCGCTCCTCCAGGTCCATCCTCAGCCGAGGATCTCGTCGAGGGCGGCGACGTCCTCCACGGTGAGTTGCCAGGCGCCGGCCGCGGCGTTGGCGCGTACCTGCTCGGGCGTGGTCGCGCCGGCGATCACACTGGTCACCGCCGGGCGCGCGGCGAGGCCGGCGATGGCCACGTCGAGCAGGGAGTGGCCGCGCTCCTTGCCGTACGCGGTCAGCGCCTCGATCGTGTCCCAGTCGGCGCCGTCGAGCCACCGCCGGTAGCGCTCGAGGGAGAGCCGGGTGCCCTCCGGCGGCTGCTGTCCGCGCTGGTACTTGCCGCTGAGCAGGCCGCTGTCGAGGGGGAAGAACGGCAGCAGCCCGAGCCCGAACCGCTCGCAGGCGGGCACGACCTCGGCCTCCACCTCCCGGTGCAGCAGGCTGTACTGGTTCTGCGCGCTGACGAAGGGCGTCCAGCCGGCGGTCCGCGCGGTCCAGTCGGCGTCGGCGATCTGCCAGCCGGCGAAGTTGGAGTTGCCCAGGTAGCGCACCTTGCCGCCGCGTACCAGGTCGTCGAGCGCCGACAGCGTCTCGTCGATCGGCGTGGCCTCGTCGGGCTCGTGCAGCTGGTAGAGGTCGATGTAGTCGGTGCCGAGCCGGCGCAGCGACGCCTCGACGGCCCGCACGATGTATCGCCGCGAGCCCCGGGCGCCCCGGTCGTTGCCGTTGAGCCCCTCCATGTCCATGCCGAACTTGGTGGCGAGCACGATCTCGTCCCGGCGGCCCTTGAGCGCGGCGCCGAGACACTCCTCGGAGCTGCCGTGCGGGGTGCCGTAGATGTCGGCGGTGTCGAAGAGGGTGATCCCGGCGTCGAAGGCCGCGTCGACGACGGCCCGGGTCCCGTCCAGGTCGAGCTTGCGGCCGAAGTTGTTGCAGCCGATGCCGACGACGGAGACGACCAGCCCGGAGGTGCCGAGGCGGCGGTAGCTCATCTCGCTCATGCCTCGACCCTATGCCGTCGATCTCCGCGGGCGCCTGCCGCGCGGCCACTGTCCGGCAAGCGGCTGTCACATCACTGGTCATCTATTGACACAAGATGTTAACCATTCGATGCTGTGAGAGCGCTCTCTAGTGTGCTGTCCCTCCTCTTCACCGGCTCCCCACCGTCGCCCTTCGTCCCCTTCTTCCCGCTTCGTCCCGCGTAGTTGCCGCTTCGTCCCCGAGGAGTCACCGTGCGTACCAAGAGAAAGCTGGTGCAGGCGCTCTCCGCCCTGGTTCTGGCCGCGCCCGCGGCCGTCTCGGCCGCCGCGCCGGCGCATGCCGTCGGTCCCGCCCTGCTGCCCGTCACGATCACGAACAACACCGGCCGCGGCGAGGCCGTCCACCTGTACGTCATCGGCATCAACCTGGCGACCAACCGCCTCGGGTACGTCACCAAGAGCGGCGCCTTCAACCCCTGGCCGGCCGGGCACATCCCGCCGTCGCCGGCGCCGGACGTCTCTATCGCCGGCCCCGGCAACGGCGGCGCGACAACCGTCCAGTTCCCGCGCGGCTTCTCGGGACGCGTCTACTTCTCCCTCGGCGAGAAGCTGAAGTTCTTCCTGACCCCGGACGGCCTGGTGCAGCCGGCGCCCTGGGCCGCCGGCGACCCGAACCGGAACATCCTGTTCGACTGGAGCGAGTTCACCTACAACGACGCCGGGCTGTGGCTGAACAGCTCCCAGGTGGACATGTTCGCCGTACCGCACGCCGTCACGGTCACCGGCGCGAACGGCGTGACGGCGAAGACGGGCGAGCCGGTCAGCAACGGCCGCAACGCCGTGATCAACGCCATCAAGGCGCAGCCGGCCTGGGCGAACACGGTGTACACCCGGCCCGACGGCACGGTGCTGCGGGTGCTCGCACCGGGCAAGGCCGCGCAGGCGGGGCTGATGGACGCCAACTATCTCGACCCGTACATCGCGTGGGCGTGGAACGCGTACGCCACCAGGACGCTGACGGTCGTGCCGTTCGCGGACCAGCCGAACACCAGATACTTCGGGCGTACCTCCGGGAGCGTCATGACGTTCACCAACTCGGCGGGTCAGCGGGTGGCCTCGTTCACCAAGCCGTCGACGGCCTCGGTCTGGGGCTGCGACGGCGACCTGCCGGCACCGAACGACCTGGTGGTGGGCCCGATCTCCCGCACCCTGTGCGCCGCCCTCAACCGCGGCACCCTGGGCACGATCGACACGCAGCCGAGCACGAACGCCGCGCAGTTCTACCAGAACAGCCCGACGAACCAGTACGCCAAGATCATTCACCAGCACATGGCGGACGGCCGGGCGTACGCGTTCGCCTTCGACGACGTCGGCGCCTTCGAATCGCTGGTGCACCACGGCGACCCCCGTACGGCCGGCCTGATCCTCACCCCGTTCGGCGCGGGCGGCCCCAGCCCGGCCCCGCCGCCCGGCGCGGTCGCGGTGGTCAGCGACTGGCACGGCAAGTGCATCGACGTCCCCAGCGGCACCTTCGTCGACGGCGCGCCGCTGCAGGCGTGGACCTGCAACGGTTCCGGCGCCCAGAAGTGGACCTTCACCGGCGGCACCCTGCAGGCGGGCGGCAAATGCATGGACGTGGCGGGCGGTTCCACCGCGAACGGCGCGGCCGTGCAGCTCTACACCTGTAACGGTACGGGCGCCCAGCAGTTCGTCCTGTCCGCGGCGGGTGACCTGGTCAACCCGCAGGCGAACAAGTGCGTCGACATCAAGGACTGGAACTCCGGCGACGGGGCCCGCCTGCAACTGTGGGAGTGCGCCGGCACGGCGAACCAGAAGTGGCACAAGGGGTGAGGCATCACCGGCGGTCCCGCGTCGCGGCGCGGGACCGCCGCCTGTGCCCACCCCCCACCATCCACTGTGCTGAGACGCGGCCCGATAGCTTGCCGAAGTGCAATATTTGCTGTGCTGCGTCAGATTTCGGGTCCTCCGGGTGTAATGCAGCATCCACTGTGCAGAGTTGTGGATGCCTGGCCCCGCGCCACTCGGCTCGACTCGCCGCGCTGACGTCCCATGACGGCCTTCCGGCGTTCACCAACCGGACATATGGGGTAAAAATTCCTCACCCGACGAGCGCTTCGCTCGTCCGCTGGAAGGGAACCCCATGCGCATTCGAATGGCTCTCGCCCTGGCCGCCGCCGGCACCGCCGCCGCGATGTCCTTCGCCCCGTTCGCCCTGGCCGACGTCAACGTCGGCAGCGTCGACGTCGGCAACGTCGACGTCACGGTGACCGACATCGCGTCCGGCAACACGTTCTCCGTGCTGCAGAACGTATCGGTGCAGCAGGCGGCCCAGGTCTGCCAGGTGGACGTCGACGTGGTGACCGCAACCCTGCTGAACGGCCAGAGCGCCAAGTGCAATAGCAAGACGAACAACCACCAGAAGGCGTGGATCAAGAAGCACTGAGCTCGGCCGCGTCCACTACGGACGGCGCGGTGGCCGGCGTCCCGGTTTCGCGTCTCATCAGGCGGAGCCCGGACGCATGTCCATTGAGGACACCCGAGCACTGTGTCCCGGTGGGCGGGCTCGAGCCCCTCAGTCCAGCCCACCGCGGACCACGGTATGCCGGCCGGCATACCGTGACTGCGCCTTCACCGGGCAGGCCGGCGTCGGGCTCAGTGCAGCCCGATGGCGTTCATGTACCTCTCGGCGTCGCCAGGGGAGGGCAGCACGTCGAGGCTGCGCGCATAGACCCCGCCGGTTCGGAAGAGCAGCTGATGGTCGATCAGGTATCGGCGCATCGCGACGTGGTCCACGCCGCTGTCCTCGCACCAGCGCTGCAGAATCGCGTTCACCGCGGCCTCGTCGTAGGTCGCGGCCTCTTCGAACGAGTTCTCGACGATATGGGCGAGCACGGCGTGACGTCGGGTCCGCTTGGACGGTAGTTGCCGCAACCGGTCACCGCGGATGAACGGCGCGAGCCCCAAGCGCTGCGGGTTTTCCTCGGAGGCTTCCACCGGACGGATCGTATGCCGGCGGTCTTCGCCGGGCGACCGAGTATTCGCTCGGCGGCCGGCGGACCGTGCCCGGGCTAAGAGATCAGTTCAGAATGAGGTGGCGCGTGGGCGTCCAGGCGGAATTGCCGGTGCGTCCGAGCCTGGGATGCCGGCATGCTGGGGCGATGACGTGGGATGAGCAGGTGCCGGGCTTGCGTAAGGCGCTGTGTGATGCGGCTGTTGAGGAGCTCGGGTGGGACCCGGTGACGGCTCGGCAGCTTGCCGATGTGGCCATCCGCCGCTGGCGCAGCTTCGAGCGCCGCAGCAAGCCCAACAAGCGCACGAACGAGCTGCGGCTTCAGGATCTGTTGCAGGGACTGCGGCAGGGCTCGCCTATTGATGTCAACTACCTGGAACCGGGCGACTTCGAGCGGCTGACGCCGCGCTTCGGTGAGCTGTTGAGCCGCCTGTCGTAGCAGACAGTTCAGAGCTGGGACAGCAGTCGACGGAGGCAGATGTGGAGCAGGCGAGGCTGAGCATGGCTTGGTGGGTGTCGGCGCGGCGTTCGTAGCGGAGGCGTTTGAAGGCGTGGAGCCAGGCGAAGGTGCGTTCAACGACCCAGCGTGTGGTGCCGAGCCCGGAGCCGTGCGCGGTGCTGCGCCGGGCGATGATCGGAGTGATGCCGCGCTGGCGCAGTAGCCGCCGGTACTTGTCGTGGTCGTAGCCGCGATCGGCGTAGACCCGCCGCGGGCGGCGCAGCGGTCGGCCGACCAGGCCGCGGATCGGCGGGATGGCCTCGACCAGCGGCAGCAGTTGGGTGACGTGCCGGCGGCATCGGTGATCAGGTGATGCTTGCTGCCGGGCCGACTCCGGTCGACTGGGCTGGGACCGGTGTGGTTCCCCCTTTCAGCGCCCGGAGATGGGAGGAGCCGACCACGGCATGGGCCAGGTCGAGCCGGCCGGCGGCGCGCAACTCGGCCAGCAGCCGCTCGTGCAGCCGCTGCCAGACGCCGGCGGCGTGCCACTCCGTCAGCAGCCGCTCGTGCAGCCGCTGCCAGACGCCGGCGGCGTGCCACTCCGTCAGCCGCCGCCAGCAGGTAGCGCCGGAGGCCCCGAATGCCGCGGTGGGCAGGTCGTTGAACGCGACGCCGGTGCGCATCACGAACAGGATGCCCTCCAACGCTGCCCGGTAGTCGGTGCGTCGGCGGCCCGGGTAGCGGAACCTGCGGGGTGGCGGCGCCGGCAGCAAGGGCTCCAGCCGTGCCCACAGCTCGTCGGTCAGGATCCGGCCGGCCATGCATCTCAGCGTCGAACCGCTAGCCGGACATACGCGGACAGCTCGTCCGTTCTTTCTGAACTGATCTCTAAGCAGGCGGGTCGGCCAGGTCTCGGTAGGCCGGGCGGAGCACGTCGGTCAGGGGTATGTGGCGGACCCGGATCGGTGGGGGATCCAGGACCCGGAGCAGGAGTTCGGGGGGTGCGCTGCGGCGGGCGGGCCGTTCGCGGAGGCGGCTCAGGGATGTGGCCGGCGTGTAGAAGTCGGTGAGGCGGCTTTCCAGCGGCGTCTCGTCGACGGCGAGCGGGTCGGCGGTGCCCTCGGCCGGCTCGGGGAGGCCTCGGAGGGCGGCCAGGACGTCGTCCCGGTTGCGGCCGCGCCACGCGAGGACGAGGAACGGGTCGTCGTCGAAGGCCTCGGCCAGGACGTAGAGGATCGCCGACACGTGCTTGCAGGGCACGCCCCAGTCGGGACAGGTGCAGCGCATGTCCAGAGCGGAGGGAAAGAGCGGCATGTCGATCTCGCCGAAGAGGTCGACGATCTCGTGCGGCATCTCTCCCGCGAGTAGTGCGGCACGATAGAGCGCCCGGGCGCCGAGTGCCTGCAAGGCCAGCGTCCACTGTGCCTCGCCGAAGGCGGGAATCGTGATGGTCACCCGGTACGGGTCGGGCCGGGAGCCTTGCACGCGGCCGGCCACCACCCCCGGGGTGAGCTCGAAGTCGATGACCTGGCCCTTGCGGGCGTACGAGCGCCCACGGGCGAGGCGGCCGGAGTCGCAGGTGCGTTCCAGGATGTCGACGAAGCGGCGGGACCACCATTGCTCGCCGATCTTGCCTCGCTTGGCGCGCACGGCGATGCCACCGTCGACGCGGATCGGCCCGCTCGTGTCGAACCAGCGCCCCTCGGGATCCACCGGCATGTCAGCTCACCGCCACCGGGTCGAGGGCGAACAGCTCGCGGAGCTGATCGGTGGAGAGGTCGGTGACCCAGTCCTCACCCGTGCCCACCACTGTGGAGGCCAGCGCCTTCTTGCGCTCGATCATGGCGTCGATCTTCTCCTCCAGCGTTCCCGCGCAGATGAACTTCCGCACCTGCACGTTGCGCGACTGTCCGATGCGGAACGCGCGGTCGGTGGCCTGGTCCTCCACCGCCGGGTTCCACCACCGGTCCACGTGGATGACGTGGTTGGCGGCCGTCAGGTTGAGGCCCGTGCCGGCCGCCTTCAGGGAGAGCAGGAACAGCATCGGCTCCGCATCCGACTGGAACCGCTCGACCAGCTCGTCCCGCTTCGTCTTCGACAGTCCACCGTGGAGCCACAGCACCGGCCGGTCGAGATGGGCGGCCAGGTACGGCTGGAGCATCGCGCCGAACTCGGCATACTGCGTGAAGACGAGCGCCTTGTCGCCCTCGTCGACGATCTCCTCGGTCAGCTCCTCGAGGCGGGCGAGCTTGCCGGACCGGCCCGGCAGCCGGGAGCCGTCCTTGAGGAGATGGGCGGGGTGGTTGCACACCTGCTTCAGCTTGGTCATCGCGGCGATCACGTTGCCGCGCCGCTGGATCCCCTCGCTGCCCTCGATCACCGCCATCATGTCCTCGACCACGGCCTGGTAGAGCGTGGCCTGCTCGGCGGTGAGGGTGCACCAGACCTTCATCTCGTTCTTCTCCGGCAGGTCGGAGATGATCGACTTGTCGGTCTTGAGGCGGCGCAGCACGAAGGGGCCGGTCGCTCGCTTGAGTGCCGCGGTGGCGTCGGCGTCACCGCGCACCTCGATCGGCTCCTGGAATCGCTTACGGAAGCGTTTCGCCGGCCCGAGCAGCCCGGGATTCGCAAACTCCATGATGGACCATAGCTCGGCGAGATGGTTCTCCACCGGGGTTCCGGTCAGGGCGAGCCGCGTGCGTGCCGGAATCGCGCGCACCGCCTGCGCCTGGCGGGTGCCGCTGTTCTTGATGGCTTGGGCCTCGTCGCACACCACCCGTCCCCAATGGACAGAGCGCAGGGCGCCGAGGTCGCGCAGGGCCGTGCCGTATGTCGTGATGACGACGTCCGCCTCGCGTACCGCGGCCAGGAACTCGTCATCGCGCTTCCGCGTGCCGCCATGATGCACCTGCACCCGCAGCCGGGGGGCGAAGCGTGCCGCTTCCTTCTGCCAGTTGCTCACCAGTGACATCGGACAGATGAGCAGCGTCGGCGCGGGAGCGGGTCCCTCGGCTCGCTCGGTCAGCAGCAACGACAGGGTCTGGGCGGTCTTGCCCAGGCCCATGTCGTCCGCCAGGATGCCGCCGAGCCCCAGCCGCGCCAGGAAGAACAGCCAGGACAGGCCGCGCTCCTGATATGGCCGCAGCACTCCCTGGAAATCCGCGGGCGTGCGAATCGGCGTCAGCCGCTGGGCCGCATCCCCGGAGATGAGGTCGCCGAGCCGTCCGTCGGCGTCCACGTCGACGAGCGGCAGATCCTCGTCGCCCCCGTCGGCCACCTGCTGGAGCACCTCGCCGACGGTCAGCTCGCCCTCGCGCCGGCGGCTCACCGCCTTCAGCGCCGCCTTGAGCTGCCGCTCGTCGAGCTCGACCCACTGGCCGCGCACCCGCACGAGCGGAACCTTCAGCCGGGCCAGCTCGGCCACCTCCTCGGCGCTGACCGTGCCCTCCCCGATGACCAGGTCGATCCGGAAGTCGACCAGCTCGTCGAGCCCGAACCCGGAGTCGGCGGCGCCCCGCCCCTTCGGTGACGTGCTCTTGGTGCGGGTGGTCAGCTTGAGCCCCACCGCCTTGCGCCCGGCCCAGGCCGGCAGCTGCACGCCGAAGCCGGCCGCCTGCAGCAGCGGCGCGGCCTGCCGGAGGAACTCGTGTGCCTCCGTCGTGCTGAGCGTCATGCCCTGCGGCTGCGCCTCGAGCAGCGCCTCGTGCAGCGCGGGGAAGAGCCGGACCGCGCGGCCCAGGCCGGCGAGCAGGGTCTCGTCGGCCCGGCCGGCCAGGCCCGGCATGCGGCCGCCGGACCACAGCTCCTCCGCGGGCAGATAGAGGCTGGGATCGTCGGCCGACTGCAGGGCGAACCCGAGCGCCCAGTCGTCCTCGCCCGGCGCCGGCTCGACCAGCCGGAAGCTGACGCGGACCGGCCCGTTCGCGTCGTGTGCGGCGCGGAGCCACGCCTCCAGCGGGCGGCTCAGCTCGGCCGCGTCGGCGGCACCGGCTCCGGGCAGCGTGGCGTCGGGCGCGGTGAGGGCGGCGATCCACCGGTCGGCAAGCGGAGCCTTGAGCCCGGGCCGGGCCCCGAGCAGCAGTCTCTCGGGCAACAGCGTGCGCGCCGCGGCGTCGAGCAGGGCATCGAGCGCGTCCCGGAGGGTGCGCGCCGCACCCGCCTCCGCCCCCGGCGGCGCCGAGGCGCGGCAGACCGGGGGCATCGCCTCCGCGAACTCCCGGAAGGCCGCGGCGTCGGCGCCGGTCAGCACCGGCCGCCAGCGAGCGGCGGGCACACCCGCCTCGACCGCGAGCTGGGGCAGCATGCGGCCGCGGCGGGCGAGGTCGCAGGCCTGCCCGGCGAGCAGGCAGAGGTAGCGCAGAGACGCGGCCGCCGTCCACGGTGCATCGGGATCGGGCTCGGTGAGCGCGCCGAGCGCGGTGAGGGCCTGCTCGCCCGGCAACACCAGCGCCGGGGTCTCCCAGAGCGCGAGGCGCAGCCCCCGGGGCGGCGCCTCGCTGCCGGTCTCCGGTGAGGGCAGCGGACCCTTGGACGTGCCGGGCAGCCGCAGGGCCACCACGGACTCGCCGGCCTTGGCGAGGGCGTCGCGGACGTCGTCGGAGGAGCCGGCCAGCGCCGCCGCCAGGGCCGCCGCGGAAGCGGCGAACGGATGCGGCCGGCGGCGTGCGCGGGAGCTTGCGGTCAGAGGGAGGGTGGGATCCTCCGCCCAGAGGGCCAGCCGCCCCGGCGCGGATTCACCGGCGACCCAGACGCCATGTACGACGAGCACTGCGACTCCGATTCCGATCGACCCCGTCGAGATTATCGACCGAGGCGTCCGGGGCTCACGGCGTGGTCCACTCGACCAGCTCGTAGACGATGCCGTTCGGATCCGTGACCATGAACAGCCGCTCGCCCCAGGGCTCCTCCCTCGGCTGCAGGGTGATCGGCGCGCCCTCGGCCCGGAGGCGCTCGTGCTCGGCCGCGAGGTCGTCGACCACGAACGCGACGATCGTGCCGCCGGCGCGGCGGTCCCGCAGCTCCTCGGGCAGGACCTCCAGGCCGCGACGCAGGAAGATCACGTCCATCGCGGCGTCGTCGCGGCCGAGGGAGGCGAAGCCGTCGGCGGACATCCGCTCGGTGAAGCCGAAGTGGGTGGCGAGAAACTGGCTGGAGGCGGGGACGTCGTCGACGGTGAGTGCGACGGCGGACGAAGAGATGCGCATGGTGCCTCCCGGCGGCCCGCGTTTTCTGGACACCGTATAAGATACAACGTACAAGAAAGGGGTGCCACTCCGTGGCGGAGGCGCGACGCACGATCGACCTGCTGTGGTTCGAGGAGCCGCAGAGCCGGCGCGGGCGCCGGAAGGGGCTGTCGCTGCCCCAGGTCGTCGACGCGGCCATCGCGCTCGCCGACGCCGAGGGGCTCGGCGCGGTCAGCATGCGGCGGGTCGCCCAGGAGCTCGGCGTGGTGCCGATGACGCTCTACACCTACGTACCCGACAAAGCGGCCCTTCTTGATCTCATGCTGGACGCGCTCTACCTGCGGATGCCGCGTGCGCGGGAGGAAGCGGCGGGCTGGCGCGAGCGGGTCTTGGCGGTGGCGGCGGAGAACCGGCGGCTCTACGACGACCATCCGTGGGCCGCGGAGATCTCGGCGAGCCGGCCCCCGCTCGGACCGGGCCTCATGGCGAAGTACGAGCACGAGCTCGGCGCCTTCCACGGGTCCGGGCTCAGCGAGGTGGAGACCGACTCGGCGCTGACCTTCCTGCTGGGATTCGTGCAGCACTCGGCCCGGGCCGCGGCCGAGGCACGGGCGGTCGCCGAGCGTACCGATCAGACCGACGCGCAGTGGTGGGAGGAGAGCGGCCCGCTGCTGGAGAAGGTGTTCGACCGCCATCGCTACCCGCTCGCCGTGCAGGTGGGTGAGGCGGCGGGGGCCGAGCTGGGCGCGGCCTTCAACGCCGAGCACGCCTATGCCTTCGGGCTGGCCCGGGTGCTCGACGGACTGGCGGCGCTCATCGAATCCAAGCAGTGACCCTCGCCGCTGACTCCGGATTGCGGGGGGACGTAGTCTTCGAGGCGTGACGGTGAACGCGGAGATCGACAGCATTCTGCAGCGGGGTGCCGACGGCGGGCGGATCACGCCCGACGAGGCCCTGCTGCTCTACACCGACGCGCCCTTCCATGCCCTGGGCGAGGCGGCGGACGCCGTCCGGCGGCGGCGCTTCCCCGACGGCATCGTCACGTACCTGATCGATCGCAACATCAACTACACCAACGTCTGCGTCACCGCGTGCAAGTTCTGCGCCTTCTACCGGGCGCCGAAGCACAAGGAGGGCTGGTCGCACCCGATGGAGGAGATCCTGCACCGGTGCGGCGAGGCGGTCGAGCTCGGCGCGACCCAGGTGATGTTGCAGGGCGGGCACCACCCCGACTACGGCGTCGAGTACTACGAGAACCTCTTCGCCTCGGTCAAGGCGGCCTACCCGCAGCTCGCCATCCACTCCATCGGGCCGAGCGAGATCCTGCACATGGCGAAGGTCTCCGGCGTCTCCATCGAGGAGGCCGTCGTGCGGATCAAGGCGGCGGGGCTGGACTCGATCGCCGGCGCCGGGGCGGAGATGCTGCCCGAGCGACCGCGCACGGCGATCGCCCCGCTCAAGGAGTCCGGCGCGCGCTGGCTGGAGGTCATGGCGGTCGCCCACCGCAACGGGCTGAGCTCCACCGCGACCATGATGATGGGTACGGGCGAGACCAACGCCGAGCGCATCGAGCACATCCGGATGATCCGCGAGGTGCAGGACCTGGCCGTCGCCAACGGGTACGTGGACTCGCCGGTCGAGGCGGCCGGCGGCGTGGGCGGGTTCCGGGCGTTCATCCCGTGGACGTACCAGCCGGAGAACAACCACCTCAAGGGCCGCACCCAGGCGACCACGATGGAATACCTGAGGTTCATCGCGGTGTCCCGGCTCTTCTTCGACAACATCGCGCACCTGCAGGCCTCGTGGCTGACCACGGGCAAGGACGTCGGCCAGCTGTCGCTGCACCTCGGCGTCGACGACCTCGGCTCCATCATGCTCGAGGAGAACGTCATCTCCTCGGCGGGTGCCCGGCACCGGTCGAACCTGCACGAGCTGATCTGGATGATCCGTACGGCGGGCCGCATCCCCGCCCAGCGCGACACCCTCTACCGCCACCTGGCCGTGCACCGCACGGAGGCGGACGACCCCACCGACGAGCGGGTCGTCTCGCACTACTCGTCCATCGCGATGCCCGAGGGCGGCCGCAAGAACCTCCCGCTGGTCGACGCCGGCTGACCGCCGGGTGTTGAGGGGTGTCGATGGGCCGTACGGCAGGCCCGGTCGGCCGATCGGTCAGGTGCGGGTCAGTGGACCGGAGAGGTGCGGATTGCTCCTCGGTAACGAGCTCCGCGTGTCTCTGTGCCGACGGCGTTCGCGCTGGTTACGGTGCCTTGCGTAACACCCGGTAGCACCAGCAACACCCAAGCGTCGCCGAGGCATCTGACCGCCGGCGGTGGGTTCGGACCCGACCGATGGCGGTCGTATATATAACGCACAAGGAGCGGGCGGGATGGGCGACCATCCCGCCCGCTCTGTGTGCCGCCGGATGCGGCAGAGTAGGCAAGCGTGACGCGCGCAGACCTGGACAAGCAGCCCCACGAGGTCGCCGAGATGTTCGACGGCGTGGCCGAGCGGTACGACCTCACCAACACCGTGCTCTCCTTCGGCCAGGACCGCGGCTGGCGCCGGGCGACCCGTGCCGCGCTCGGCCTGCGGCCGGGGGAACGGGTGCTGGACGTCGGCGCCGGCACCGGCGTGTCGACCGAGGAGCTGAGCCGTTCGGGGGCCTTCGCGGTCGGTGCCGACCTCTCGACCGGCATGCTGCGGGCGGGGCGCCGGGTGCGCCCGGGCGTTCCGCTGGTCGCCGGGGACGCGCTGCGGCTGCCGTTCGCCGACGAGGCCTTCGACGCCGTCACCATCTCCTTCGCCCTGCGCAACGTCGTCGACACCGACGCGGCGCTGCGCGAGCTGGCGAGGGTCGTGCGGCCGGGCGGCCGCCTGGTGGTGTGCGAGTTCAGCAGCCCGACGAACGCCGCCTTCCGTACGGTCTACATGTCGTACCTGATGCGCAGCCTCCCGGCGGTGGCGCGCGGGGTCTCCAGCAACCCCGACGCGTACGTGTATCTCGCCGAGTCGATCCGGGCCTGGCCGGACCAGGCGGCGCTGGCGGCCCGCATCGCCGGGGCCGGCCCGTGGGACCGGGTCGCCTGGCGCAATCTCAGCGGCGGCATCGTCGCGCTGCACCGAGCCACCAAAAGCTAGGCGGTAGCGGAAAACCTGGGATGGGCTAAAAACCGTCGTTCGCCCGATTTCACCCTGTCGTGGGTGTTAGCTCGGCCTATGACGACTATCGACCTCTTCGTCGACGACTCGGACATCGACGTCGCGATCGACGACCGGGACGAGGGTGAGCGGCGGGCCCTGGAGCTGGCGCACCGCATCCGGGTGGTGGCCGCCCGGGATCCCGGGCAGGCGCAGCGGCTGGTGGATGAGCTGATCGTGCAACTGGACCGGGTCCTGGGCGGTACGTTTCGGGAATACCTGGACGGGGTTACGCGAGAGGTCGCGGACCGGGCGCTCCGTGCGGCGGGCAGCGAAAGTTCGGCGGATTTTCCCTCGCCGGCAAATAGTTAGGGTTCCCTAACCCTAATCCGCTTCAATGCCCGTCCTAGACTCCGGACTGGGCTGGCTTGTGAACCATTTCACGAGCCCGCGCGAGACGGAGGTGAGCCGTGAACGGGAGCGTCGCCGACGAGGCGGACGTGATCGTGGTCGGGGCCGGGCCGGGTGGATCCGCGGCGGCCTACCACATGGCCAGGCACGGGTTGAGGGTACTGCTGCTCGAAAAGACCCAGTTCCCGCGGGAGAAGGTTTGTGGCGACGGCCTCACTCCGCGGGCGGTGCGGCAGCTCGTGCGCATGGGCGTCGACACGTCCGAGAAGGCCGGCTGGTTGCACAACCGGGGGCTGCGGGTGATCGGCGGCGGCGTGCGCCTCGAACTCGACTGGCCGGACCTCGCCAGCTTCCCCAACTACGGGCTGGTGCGCACCCGGCTCGACTTCGACGACATGCTGGCGCAGCGGGCCGTCGAGGCCGGTGCCCTGCTGCGCACCGGCGTCACGGTCACCGGTCCGGTGCTGGACGCCGACGGCCGCGCCATCGGTGTGGAGGCCAGGTCCGGGCCCGCCAAGGAGCCCGTTCAGTTTCGCGCCCCGCTGGTGATCGCGGCGGACGGCGTGTCCGGCAAGCTGCCGCTCGCGATGGGCCTCGCCAAACGCGACGACCGGCCGATCGGCGTCGCCGTCCGGCGCTACTACCACTCGCCGGTCCGCGCCGACGACGACTATCTGGAGTCGTGGCTGGAGCTGCGCAGCGCCCAGGACCGCGACCGGCTGCTGCCCGGCTACGGCTGGATCTTCGGCCTCGGCGACGGCCGGGTCAATGTCGGCCTCGGCATCCTCAACTCGTCCAGCGCGTTCGGCAAGACGAACTACCGGGCGATGCTCACCGACTGGCTCGGCACGACCCCGGAGGACTGGGGGATGCGCGGCGAGGAGAACGCCGACGGGCCGATCCTCGGCGCCGCCCTGCCCATGGGCTTCAACCGGGTGCCGCACTACACGCGGGGCATGATGCTGGTCGGCGACTCGGGCGGCATGGTCAACCCCATGAACGGCGAGGGCATCGCGTACGCGATGGAGTCCGGCGAACTGGCCGCCGAGGTCGCCGTCCAGGCGCTCGCCCGCGCCGCCGGCCCCGACCGCGAGCGGGCCCTGCGGGCGTACCCGGCCGAGTTGAAGACCCGTTTCGGGGGGTACTACCGGCTGGGCGGGGTGTTCGTG
Organism: Couchioplanes azureus; assembly: GCF_014648355.1. Taxonomy (GTDB): domain Bacteria; phylum Actinomycetota; class Actinomycetes; order Mycobacteriales; family Micromonosporaceae; genus Actinoplanes; species Actinoplanes azureus. The sequence continues at coordinate 270,905 of NZ_BMQY01000006.1, read as the reverse complement.
AAGCTCATCGGCAACCCGCAGATCATGCGGATCGCGACCAAGCACGGCATGCCGCATCCGACCCTGATGCGCTTCGTGCTCAAGCTGCTCGCCAATCTGACGGATCCGCGGGACGGAGACGCGATGGACCGCATCATCAACGGTCTGACGAAGGTTGCACCTGCGGTATGAGTATTCGGGACACCCCGGTCGAGGCCCGGCGAATGCGCATTAATAGTGTGAAGCGGCTAACAGTCGAGCAGGAGAAGGCATGACGCTCAATCCTTACGTACCGATCGTCGGACTACTGGTCCTCGGTGCGCTCTTCGCCCTGTTCTCGGTGTCGATCGCCCCGATCGTGGGCCCCAAGCGCTACAACCGCGCCAAGCTGGACGCGTACGAGTGCGGCATCGAGCCGGCGCCCCAGCCCATCGGCGGTGGCCGCTTCCCGGTCAAGTTCTACCTGACCGCGATGCTCTTCATCGTCTTCGACATCGAGACCATCTTCCTGTACCCGTGGGCCGTGTCCTTCGAGGCGCTCGGCCTGTTCGGCTTCATCGAGATGGTCCTCTTCATCGTCACCGTCTTCATCGCCTACACGTACGTGTGGCGGCGTGGCGGCCTCAACTGGGACTGACTATGGGAATCGAAGAGAAACTCCCCAGCGGCATCCTGCTGACCTCGGTCGAGAAGCTTTCGAACTGGGCCCGCAAGTCGTCCTTCTGGGGCGCCACGTTCGGCCTCGCCTGCTGCGCCATCGAGATGATGGCCGCCGGCGGCCCGCACTACGACCTGGGCCGCTGGGGCATGGAGGTCTTCCGGGCCTCGCCCCGCCAGGCCGACCTGATGATCGTCGCGGGCCGGGTCAGCCAGAAGATGGCCCCCGTGGTCCGGCAGATCTACGACCAGATGCCGGAGCCCCGCTCGGTGATCTCGATGGGCGTGTGCGCCTCGTCCGGCGGCATGTTCAACAACTACGCGATCGTCCAGGGCGTCGACCACATCGTCCCGGTCGACATCTACCTGCCCGGCTGCCCGCCACGGCCGGAGATGCTCATCGACGCGATCCTCAAGATGCGCGAGAAGGTCATGGCCCAGCCCCTCGGCCCGAACGGCCGCAAGATGCTCGAAGCCCGCAAGCAGCGCGGCGACGTGCCCGTCGTGGCCCCCGGCGCGATGCCCTCTTCGTACCGGGTGGACAAGGCGCGGCGCGCCGAGTGGACCCAGGCCGTCAAGGAAGGCCGCGAGGAGCAGCTCCGCATCGAGAACTGGATGAAGCTTCAGCCGCACCTCCGGGAAGGTGGCAAGTGACCACGCACCCCTCGTCCCCGTCGTCCGACGGCGGCGTACCGGCGACCCAGCCGACCGGCGCGAACCTCGACGCCCCGGCGCAGACCCCGCCGAGCCCCGACAAGGGCATGTTCGGCGTCAAGGGCACCGGCGACGTCTCCGGTTTCGGCGGCCTCGCCCGGCGGCGTCCGACCACCGCAGACAGCCAGCGGCCGTTCGGTGGGTACTTCGACGAGGTCCACGACGCGCTCGAAGAGGCTTACCCCGCCTTCTCCGACGCGATCGAGAAGGTCGTGGTGGACCGCGGCGAGCTCACGCTGCACATCGCGCCGGAGCGGATCGCCGAGGTCTGCAAGATCATGCGCGATGACGAGTCGCTGCGGTTCGAGCTCTGCTCGTCCGTCGACGGTGTGGACTACCTGGGCAGCGACGAGCGCCGCTTCCACGTGGCCTACCAGCTGACGTCCATGACCTACCGGCGCCGGGTGCGCCTGGAGGCCGCCGTCGCCGAGGGTCAGGCCCTGCCCAGCGTCACCGCCGTCTACCCGACCGCCGACTGGCAGGAGCGGGAGATCTACGACATGTTCGGCGTCGTCTTCGACGGCCACCCCAACCTGACCCGGATCCTCATGCCGGACGACTGGGAGGGGCACCCGCAGCGCAAGGACTATCCGCTCGGCGGCGTTCCCGTCGAGTACAAGGGCGCCGAGATTCCGCCTCCTGACCAACGGAGGGTCTACCAATGACACAGTCCGGATACGCCACCGAACGAGAGACCAGCGAGGGCCGCGTCTTCACGGTCACGGGCGGCGACTGGAACACCGTCACCGACAGCATCGATCCGCTCAGCAACGAGAAGATCGTCGTCAACATGGGTCCGCAGCACCCGTCGACGCACGGTGTGCTGCGGCTGGTGCTCGAACTCGAAGGCGAGACGGTCACCGAGGCCCGGCCGGTCATCGGTTACCTGCACACCGGCATCGAGAAGAACCTCGAATACCGCAACTGGACCCAGGGCGTCACCTTCGTGACCCGCATGGACTACCTGTCCAACATGTTCAACGAGGCCGGATACTGCCTCGCGGTGGAGAAGCTGCTCGGCATCAGCGACCAGATCACCGAGCGGACGAACACGATCCGGGTCATGTTCATGGAGCTCCAGCGGATCGCCTCGCACCTGGTGTGGCTGGCCACCACGGGCATGGAGCTCGGCGCGATCTCGATGATGCTCTACGGCTTCCGGGAGCGGGAGTACATCCTCGACATCTTCGAGGAGACCTCCGGCCTGCGGATGAACAACGGCTACATCCGCCCGGGCGGCCTCGCTCAGGACCTGCCCGAGTCGGCGGTCAAGAAGATCCGCGAGTTCCTGGTGTACCTGCCCAAGAAGCTCAAGGAGTACGAGGACATGCTCTCCGGCCAGATCATCTGGCAGGAGCGCACCAAGGGCGTGGCCGTGCTGGACGTGACCGGGTGCCTGTCGCTGGGGATCACGGGCCCGGTGCTGCGCTCGGCCGGTCTCGCCTGGGATCTGCGCAAGACCATGCCGTACTGCGGGTACGAGACCTACGAGTTCGACGTCCCGACCGCGACGACGGGCGACGTGTGGGGCCGCTACCTGGTCCGGGTCGCGGAGATCCGCGAGTCGCTGAAGATCATCGAGCAGGCGCTCGACCGGCTGCGCCCGGGCCCGATCTACGTCGAGGACAAGAAGATCGCCTGGCCGTCGCAGCTCGCGCTCGGCGTCGACGGCCTCGGCAACTCGCTGGAGCACGTCGCCAAGATCATGGGTCAGTCGATGGAGTCGTTGATCCACCACTTCAAGCTCGTGACCGAGGGTTTCCGGGTGCCCCCGGGCCAGGTCTACGTCGCCATCGAGCACCCGCGGGGCGAGTTGGGCGTGCACGCGGTCTCCGACGGCGGCACGCATCCGTACCGGGTGCACTACCGCGACCCGAGCTTCGTGAACCTCCAGGCCATCCCCGCGATGGCCGAGGGCGCCCTGCTGGCCGACGTGATCGCCGGCGGCGCCTCCCTGGACCCCGTGATGGGTGGGTGTGACCGCTAAATGTCCGATACCACGGTGGACTTCTCCCCAGCCGCAGCCCCGCTAGCGGAAAGGTTGCTGGGACAGGCGCGCGAGATCATCGCGCGCTACCCGGCGGGCCGCGAGCGCTCCGCGCTGCTGCCGCTGCTGCACCTGGTGCAGACCGTCGAGGGGCACGTCAGCCCCGACGGCGTCGCCTTCTGCGCCGAGGTCCTGGGCATCAACAAGGCCCAGGTCGGCGCGGTGGCCACGTTCTACACCATGTACAAGCGCCGCCCGACCGGTGAATACCTGGTCAGCGTCTGCACCAACACGCTGTGCAACATGCTGGGCGGCCAGGAGATCTACGACGGCCTGACCGAGCACCTCGGCGTCGGCCACGACGAGACCACGGCCGACGGCAAGATCACCCTCGAACACGCCGAGTGCCTCGCGGCGTGCGACTACGCGCCGGTCGTGACGGTCAACTACGACTTCACGATCGACCAGGCCACACCCGAGGCGGCGGTCGGCATGGTGGAGAAGCTGCGCAACGGCGAGCGACCCACCCCGAGCCGCGGCGCACGGATCTGCTCGCTCAAGGAGATGCAGCTCCAGCTCGCCGGCTTCGCCGACGAGCGCGAGGGCGCGGTGGCCGACGGTCCCGCGGGCGCGCCGACGTTGCGCGGCGTGACCCTGGCCCAGCAACACGGCGTGGCGGTGCCGAACTTCAACATCGACACTCCGATCGCGACCACCAAGCCGGCCCGTGACGAGTCCGCCAGGGCCGTCAAGGACCCGGCGCCGGCGGGCGCGCCGGCGGCGAAGCCCGAGGGCAAGCTCGCGAGCGTGGCGAAGAAGGCGGCGGAGGCGGTCAAGTCCGCCGCGGCCGCCGTCGTCGACAAGGCCGAGCACGTGGTCGAGCATCGCAAGGCCGGCGCGCCGGTCGAGGCCGGCGACGTCAAGGACCCGGAGGTACGCACCGCGGAGGTGCGCAACCCGGACGCGTCCACGCCCACGCCGGACCCCGCGAAGGTCGAGGCGGCACAGGCGGGTCCGGCGGGCAACGCCCCGGCCGGTGACGGCAAGCCCGCCGGTGACGGCAAGCGCGGCACCAAGGAGAAGAAGTGACCCAGCCACGGCCTGAGGTGCTCCAGAAGCTCACCCCCGTCCTGACCAAGCGCTGGCTCTCGCCGGACGCCTGGAAGATCGAGACGTACGAGCGGCTCGACGGGTACGCCGCGGTCCGCAAGGCGCTGGACGTGCACCCCGACGACCTGATCCAGCTCGTCAAGGACTCCGGCCTGCGCGGCCGGGGCGGCGCGGGCTTCCCGACCGGTCTCAAGTGGGGCTTCATCCCGCAGGGCGACGGCAAGCCGCACTACCTCGTCATCAATGCCGACGAGGGGGAGCCCGGCACCTGCAAGGACCTCCCGCTGATGACGTACGACCCGCACTCGCTGATCGAGGGCGCGATCATCGCCGCCTACGCGATCCGCGCCAGCCGGGCGTACATCTACATCCGCGGCGAGGCCGTGCACGCCGCCCGCCGGCTGCGGCACGCGGTCAACGAGGCGTACGCCAAGGGCTACCTCGGCGAGAACATCCTCGGCTCCGGGTTCGACCTGGACCTGGTCGTGCACAGCGGCGCGGGCGCGTACATCTGCGGCGAGGAGACGGCGCTGCTCGACTCGCTCGAGGGCTTCCGCGGCCAGCCCCGGCTGCGCCCGCCGTTCCCCGCGGTCGCCGGCCTCTACGCCAGCCCGACCGTGGTCAACAACGTCGGGACCATCGCCAGCGTGCCGTACATCGTGTTGGGCGGGGCCGACTGGTGGAAGAGCATGGGCACGGAGAAGTCGTCCGGGCCGATGATCTACTCGCTCTCCGGCCGGATCGCCAACCCGGGACAGTACGAGTGCGGCCTCGGCATCACCCTGCGCGAGCTGATCGAGCTGGCGGGGGGCATGAAGCCCGGCCACAAGCTGAAGTTCTGGACGCCGGGCGGCTCCTCGACCCCGCTGCTCACGGCCGAGCACATCGACACCGCGATGGACTTCGAGGGCGTGGCGGCCGCGGGCTCGATCCTGGGCACGACGGCCATGCAGATCTTCTCCGACCAGGACTGCCCGGTGTACGCCACCTGGCGCTGGCTGGAGTTCTACCACCACGAGTCCTGCGGCAAGTGCACGCCGTGCCGCGAGGGCAACTACTGGATGGTGCGCACGTACCGCCGGATCCTCTCCGGCGAAGGCACCTACCAGGACCTGGACACCCTGCAGGACACCGCGGACAACATCTTCGGCCGCTCGTTCTGCGGCCTGGGCGACGGTGCGGCCACCCCGGTCATGTCCACGCTGAAGTACTTCCGCCAGGACTACCTGGACTACATCGAGGGCCGGACCGCCCCGCGGCTGTCCGCCAAGGCCCTGGTAGGAGCGCACTGATGACCGACGTAGCCAAGAAAGCGGACGAGGTCACGCTCACCGTCGACGGGGTCGAGGTGACCGCGGCCAAGGGCGAGCTGGTCATCCGGGTCGCCGAGCGGATGGGCATCGCGATCCCGCGGTTCTGCGACCACCCGCTGCTGGCCCCGGCCGGCGCCTGCCGGCAGTGCCTGGTCGAGGTGGAGGGCCAGCGCAAGCCGGTCGCCTCCTGCACCCAGACGGTCGCCGAGGGCATGGTGGTCAAGACCCAGCTCACCTCGCCGGTCGCCGCCAAGGCGCAGGGCGGCGTGATGGAGCTGCTGCTCGCCAACCACCCGCTCGACTGCCCGACCTGCGACAAGGGCGGCGAGTGCCCGCTGCAGAACCAGGCGATGACCAACGGCCGGTCGGACTCGCGGTTCCACGAGCACAAGCGCGAGTACGAGAAGCCGATCCACATCTCCAGCCAGGTGCTGCTGGACCGCGAGCGGTGCATCCTCTGCCAGCGCTGCACCCGGTTCTCCGAGGAGATCGCCGGGGACAAGTTCATCGACCTGATGGACCGCTCCTCGGGCGAGCAGATCAACGTCTACCGGGACGACTTCTTCGGCGGCCGGGGCACCGGCGACGGGCAGGTCGGCGAGGGCGAGGGCGACGTCGCCTTCAACTCGTACTTCTCCGGCAACACCATCCAGATCTGCCCGGTCGGCGCGCTCACCGGCGAGCAGTACCGGTTCCGGGCCCGCCCGTTCGACCTGGTCTCCACGCCGACGACGTGCGAGCACTGCGCGGCGGGCTGCGCCATGCGGGCCGACCACCGCCGCGGCAAGGTGCTGCGCCGCCTGGCCGGCGACGACCCGGCGGTCAACGAGGAGTGGAACTGCGACAAGGGCCGGTGGGGCTTCCGCTACACCACCGGCTACGACCGGATCACCACCCCGCTGGTGCGCGACGCCGCCACCGGCGAGCTCCGCGAGGCCTCCTGGTCCGAGGCGCTGCTGGCCGCGGCCGAGGGCCTGTCCGCCGCCAAGGGACGGGGCGTCGGTGTGCTCACCGGCGGCCGGCTCACGGTCGAGGACGCGTACGCCTACGCGAAGTTCGCCCGGGTGGCGCTGGGGACCAACGACATCGACTTCCGGGCGCGCCCGCTGTCCGCGGAGGAGGCCGACTTCCTGGCCGCCTCGGTCGCCGGCGTCACCGACGTCACCTACTCCGACGTCGAGAACGCGCCGTCGGCGGTCATCGTCGCCCTGGAACCCGAGGAGGAGTGCCCGATCCTCTTCCTCCGCCTGCGCAAGGGTCACGGGAAGAAGAAGCTGCGGGTCACGGCCGTCGCGCCGTTCCTGAGCCGGGGCTTGCAGAAGCTCGGCGCGACGCTGGTCACCGCCGTGCCCGGCGACGAGGCGCGGCTGCTCGGCAGCGACGCCACGGTGGCCGCCGCGCTGGCGTCGCCCGGCTCCCTGCTGATCGTGGGGGAGCGGCTGGCGAGCGTGCCCGGCGGCTTCTCCGCCGCGGCGGCGCTGGCCGCGCGCACCGGTGCCCGGCTGGCCTGGGTGCCGCGGCGCGCGGGTGACCGCGGCGCCGTCGACGCCGGCTGCCTGCCCAACCTGCTGCCCGGCGGCCGCCCGGTCACCGACGCGGCGGCCCGGGCCGAGCTCGCCACCGCCTGGGACGTCGAGTCCGGCGCGCTGCCCGGCACGGTCGGCCGCGACACGGACGCGATCGTCGCCGCGGCGGCGGACGGCACGCTCGGCGCCCTGCTGGTCGCCGGCGTGGACCCGGCCGACCTCGCGGACCCCCGCCTGGCCGAACAGGCCCTGGACGCGGTGCCGTTCCTGGTCAGCGTCGAGCTGCGGCAGAGCGCCGTCACCCGGCGCGCCGACGTGGTGCTGCCGGTCGCGCCGGCCGCCGAGAAGTCCGGCACCTTCATGGACTGGGAGGGGCGTCTGCGCACGTTCGGCACGGTGCTGCCGACCGGCGCGATGACCGACGGCCGGGTGCTGGAGGCCATCGCCGCGCTGATGGATGTCACGCTGGGGACGGGCGACGTCGCCGCGATCCGGCGCGAGCTGGGATCCATGCCGGCGAGCCGCTCGGAGCGCCCGGCGCTGCCCGCGGTCACCGCGGGCGAGACGCCGCGGCCCGCCGACGGCGAGGCGGTCCTCGCCACCTGGCACCACCTGATCGACCTCGGCACGCTGCTCGACGGCGACGAGGTGCTGGCCGGCACCGCTCGGACCCCGCTGGTGCGCCTCGGCAAGGACCTCGCCGGGTCGCTCGGCGTGGCCGACGGCGACGCCGTCACGGTCGCCACCGACCGGGGTGCGATCACGCTGCCGGCCGCGATCACGGACCTGCCCCCGCAGGTGGTGTGGCTGCCCACGAACTCGCCGGGCTCGACGCTGCGCCGCAGCCTCGGCGTCACCTCGGGAGCGGTGGTCCGGCTCAGCGCCGGCAAGCCGGGCCCGGTCCTCGCCCAAGGGGTGAACTAACCATGAACACTCTGATTCTCGGGGCCGCGCAGGATCCGACGCTCCAGACGTTCGAGAACGACGTCTGGTGGATCACGCTCATCAAGCTGCTGGGCGTCTTCGTCATCCTGCTGCTGCTGACGCTCTTCACGATCAACTACGAGCGCAAGGTCGTGGCCCGGATGGCGGTCCGGCCCGGCCCCAACCAGGTCGGGCCCAAGGGCTGGTTGCAGAGCCTCACGGACGGCATCAAGCTGCCGTTCAAGGAGGAGATCATCCCGAAGACCGCCGACAAGGTGGTCTACTTCATCGCTCCGGTGATCTCGGCGACCTGCGCCTTCACCGCGTTCTCGGTGATCCCGTTCGGACCGGTCGTGTCGATCTTCGGGCACAAGACCGCGCTGCAGCTCACCGACGTGCCGGTCTCGGTGCTGGTGCTGCTCGCCTGCTCCTCGATGAGCGTCTACGGCGTGGTGCTCGCCGGGTGGGCGTCCGGCTCGACCTACCCGCTCCTCGGCGGCCTGCGGTCCAGCGCCCAGATGATCTCGTACGAGGTCGCCATGGGCCTGTCCATCGTGGCCGTCTTCATGACCGCCGGCACGATGTCCACCTCGCAGATCGTCAAGGCGCAGGCGGGCAACGGCGAGTCGACCGTCGACATCCTCGGCTGGAACCCGACCGCGCCGAGCTGGTACGCGGTCCTGCTGCTCCCCAGCTTCATCATCTACTGCATCGCCGCGGTGGGTGAGACCAACCGGGCGCCCTTCGACCTGCCCGAGGCGGAGTCCGAGCTGGTCGGCGGCTTCCACACCGAGTACTCGTCGTTCAAGTTCGCGCTCTTCTTCCTGGCCGAGTACATCAACATGATCACCGTCTCGGCGTTCGCCACCACGCTGTTCCTCGGCGGCTGGCGCGCCCCGGCACCGATCACCACCTTCTGGGAGGGCGCCAACTCCGGCTGGTGGCCGATGGTGTGGTGGCTCGGCAAGGTGCTGATCCTGCTCTTCGGCTTCATCTGGCTGCGGGCCACGCTCCCCCGGATGCGTTACGACCAGTTCATGCGCTTCGGCTGGAAGGTGCTGATCCCGGTCAACCTGGTGTGGATCCTCTTCCTCGCCGGCGTGCGGGTCACCAACGACCGGGTCGACGGCGGCGCCCGCTGGCTGGTCTACCTCGTCGCGGCGGTGGTGGTGCTCGGCATCGCACTGCTCTGGCCGGCGAGCAAGAAGCCGCGGGAGTACTCGATCGAGGAGCAGCTCGCGGCGCGGCCGCCGGGCAGCTTCCCGGTCCCGCCGATGGACCTGCAGGTCCCGCCCAGCCCGCGCGCCCGGCGCGCGGTCGCCGAACGCCAGCCGGCCACGGTCGGCGGCACGAACCCCGGCCCGGACGACACGTCAGACAAGGAGGTGTGACGTGGGAACGTTCACGGGCTCGTTCAAGGGCTTCGGGGTGACCTTCGCGCACATGTTCCGCAAGGTCATCACGACCGACTATCCGTTCTCGCCGCCGAAGCCGGCCCCGCGCTACCACGGGCGGCACATCCTCAACCGGCACCCGGACGGCCTGGAGAAGTGCATCGGCTGCGAGCTGTGCGCCTGGGCCTGCCCGGCGGACGCGATCTACGTCGAGGGTGGCGACAACACCGAGGAGATGCGCTTCTCGCCCGGTGAGCGGTACGCCAGCATCTACCAGATCAACTACGCCCGCTGCATCTTCTGCGGGCTGTGCATCGAGGCCTGCCCGACCCGCTCGCTGACCATGAGCAACGAGTACGAGCTGGCCCGCGACAGCCGCCAGGACCTCATCTTCACCAAGAAGGAGCTGCTGGCGCCGCTGCTGCCGGGCATGGAGCAGCCGCCGCACCCGATGCGCCTCGGCGACACCGACAAGGACTACTACGTGGGCGCGCTCACCAACCCGGGCACGTCGGCCGGCGCCGAACGGGCTCCCTGGTCGGAGACCGGCACGCAGGACGCCGCCACCGCGGGCACCGCGGGCGGCCGGCCGGAGACGGCCGGCACCCTGCGCCGCGAGAACGCCGGCGACCAGCCCGCGGAGGTGACCCGATGATGGCGCTCGCGGCCGACGCCGCCGCGCAGGTCTCCACCGCCGAGGCCTGGGGCTTCTGGATCCTGGGCTCGCTGGCCGTCATCGGCGGGCTGGGCATGGTGCTCGCGCGCAACGCGGTGCACTCCGCACTGTGGCTCGTGCTGACGATGCTGTGCCTGGGCTTCCTCTACGTGGTCAACGCCGCGCCGTTCCTCGGCGCGGTGCAGATCATCGTCTACACCGGCGCGATCATGATGCTGTTCCTCTTCGTGCTCATGCTCGTCGGCCGGGACGCCTCCGACTCGCTCATCGAGACGCTGCGCGGCCAGCGGATCGCGGCGATCCTGCTGGGCGCCGGGTTCGGTGCGCTGATCGCGACCGGCCTCGCCCGCTCGCTCGGCGCCAGCGAGGTGGTGGGGCTGGCCGAGGCGAACGCCGTCGGCAACGTGCAGGGCATCGCGCGGCTGCTGTTCACCAAGTACGTCTTCGCCTTCGAGGTCACGTCCGCGCTGCTGATCACGGCCGCGGTCGGCGCGATGGTGCTCGCCCACGTGGAGCGCGCCTCGCTGGAGAAGGTCGACCAGGTGACCCGGATGAAGGAGCGGTTCCGGCCGGGCAACTACCCCGGTCCGAAGGCGGGTCCGGGCGTCTACGCCAACACCATGTCGGTCGCCGTCGCGGGCAAGCTGCCGGACGGCAACGACTCGGAGCGCACCCTCTCGCCGATCCTGCCCGTGCGCGAGCTGACCGAGCGTGAGGCCGCACCCAAGGGGACTGAGAAGTGACTCCTGACTACTACCTCGTACTCGCGGCGATCCTGTTCACCATCGGCGCCGCCGGAGTGCTGGTACGCCGCAACGCGATCGTCCTGTTCATGTGCATCGAGCTGATGCTGAACGCGGCGAACCTCGCGCTGGTGACCTTCAGCCGGATCAACGGCAGCCTGGACGGCCAGATCATCTCGTTCTTCGTGATGGTGGTCGCGGCGGCCGAGGTCGTGGTGGGGCTCGCCATCATCATGTCGATCTTCCGTACCCGGCGCTCGGCGAGCGTCGACGACGCCAACCTCCTCAAGTACTAAAGGGGCCTTCACGTGGAACAGACAGTGGAGTACGCCCACGCCACGGGGCTTCTGAGCGGAATCTGGCTGCTTGTCGCCATTCCGCTCGCCAGCGCGGCCGTCCTCCTGCTGCTCGGCAAGAGGTCGGACAAGTGGGGCCACTGGCTCGGCGTGCTGGCGGTCGCGGCGACCTTCGTCCTCGGCCTTTCGATGTTCTTCCAGCTGCGCGGGCTGGATCCCGAGCACCGCTCGGCCCAGCTGAGCCTCTGGGACTTCATCGTCGTCGGCAAGCTGGAAGTCGACTTCGGGCTGCTGTTCGACCCGCTGTCCGGCGTCTTCGTGCTGCTGATCACCGGCGTCGGATCGCTCATCCACGTGTACGCCGTCGGCTACATGGAGCACGACCCCGGGCGTCGCAAGTTCTTCGCGTACTTCAACCTCTTCGTCGCGGCCATGCTGCTGCTGGTCCTCGGCAACAACTACGTGATGCTCTACTTCGGCTGGGAGGGCGTGGGTCTCGCGTCGTACCTGCTGATCTCGTTCTGGTACAACCGGCCGTCGGCGGCCACCGCCGGCAAGAAGGCGTTCCTGATGAACCGGGTCGGCGACGCCGGCCTGGCCATCGGCATCTTCATGATGTTCGCGACGCTGGGCACGACCCAGTACGACAAGGTCTTCAGCGGGGTGTCCGCGCTGTCCGGCGGCACGGTGCTGCTCATGGGCATCCTGCTGCTGCTCGGCGCCGCGGGTAAGTCCGGCCAGTTCCCGCTGCAGGCCTGGCTCCCCGACGCCATGGAGGGCCCGACCCCGGTCTCCGCCCTGATCCACGCGGCGACGATGGTCACCGCCGGCGTCTACCTGATCGCCCGCTCGCACGCGATCTTCACCGCGAACGCCACGCTCCAGACGATCGTGGTCACCGTCGGCGCGATCACCCTGCTGATGGGCTGCATCATCGGCGCCGCCAAGGACGACATCAAGCGGGTCCTCGCCTGGTCCACGGTCAGCCAGATCGGCTACATGTTCCTCGGCGTCGGGCTCGGCGGGGCGGCGTACGCGCTGGCCATCGTCCACCTGCTCGCGCACGGCTTCTTCAAGGCCAACATGTTCCTCGGGGCCGGCTCGGTCATGCACGGCATGCACGACCAGGTCGACATCCGGCGCTTCGGTGGCCTGAGCAAGTACATGAAGTGGACCTGGCTGACGTTCGCCACGGGCTGGCTCGCCATCATCGGCATCCCGCCGCTGTCCGGCTTCTTCTCCAAGGAGCCGATCATCGTGGCGGCGTTCGCGCGCGGGGACTGGACGTCCTGGCTCTACGGCACGGCCGCGCTGCTCGGCGCCGGTCTCACCGCGTTCTACATGACCCGGCTGTTCGTGCTCACCTTCCACGGCCCCAAGCGGTGGACCGAGGACATCCACGAGCCGCACGAGTCGCCGTTGATCATGACGGTGCCGCTGATGCTGCTGGCGCTCGGCTCGATCGGCGCCGGCTGGCTCATGTCCACCTCGGTGCCGACCTGGCTCGAGCCGGTCTTCGGCCAGGAGCAGGCCGAGCCGCACGGGGTCCTGGGCCACACGGCGATCACGATCCTGTCGATCGCCGTCACGCTGGCCGGCGCCGGGCTGGCCTGGATGCTGTTCCGCAACGGCACCGCCCCGCAGGAGCAGCCGGCCGGCGCGCTGGTGCGGGCGGCCCGGCGCAACCTCTACACCGACGCGTTCAACGAGGCGGTCTTCGAACGGCCCGGCATCTACCTCACCCGCGCCCTGGTCTACCTGGACAACAAGGGCATCGACGGCGCGGTGAACGGCCTGGCGGCGGCCGTCGGCGGCAGCTCGGGGCGCCTGCGCCGGCTGCAGACCGGTTTCGTCCGCTCGTACGCGTTGTCCATGCTCACCGGCGCCGTGCTGGTCGTCGGCGCGTTCCTCGCGATCCAGCTGGGGTGGTTGGCGTAATGAAGGACTTCCCGTTCCTGTCCATCCTGACGTTGCTCCCCCTGGTGGGCGCGGCAGTGGTGGCCTTCCTCCCGCGCCGCAACGGCGGTCTCGCCAAGATCGTCGCCCTGGTGTGGTCGCTGGTGGTGCTCGCGCTGAGCATCGGCATGTGGGTGGCGTTCCAGGTCGACGGCGACCGCTTCCAGTTCCGCGAGTCCTACCAGTGGATCCCCACCTGGGACGCGCGGTTCACCTTCGCCGCCGACGGCATCGCGCTGGTGATGCTGGTGCTCATCGCGGTGCTCGTGCCGCTGGTCATCCTGGCGTCCTGGCACGACGTCGACGAGAGCCAGCGGTCGGTGCCGACGTACTTCGCCCTGCTGCTCGCCCTCGAATGCACGATGATCGGCGTCTTCGCGGCCGCCGACGTGTTCCTCTTCTACGTGTTCTTCGAGGTCATGCTCGTGCCGATGTACTTCATCATCGGCTCGTACGGCGGCCAGCGCCGCCAGTACGCCGCGGTGAAGTTCTTCCTCTACTCGCTGGTCGGCGGCCTGTTCATGCTGGCCGCGGTGGTCGGCCTCTGGGTGGTCGGCGGGCACACCTTCGACTGGGCGACCCTCAAGGGGGCCTCCGCGGCGTTCGAGACGAACACCGCCCGGTGGCTGTTCCTCGGCTTCTTCATCGCGTTCGCGGTCAAGGCGCCGTTCTTCCCGTTCCACACCTGGCTGCCGGACGCCGGTGGGGCCGCCCCGGCGCCCGCGGCGGCGCTGCTCGTCGGCGTGCTCGACAAGGTCGGCACCTTCGGCATCCTGCGCTACTGCCTGCCGCTCTTCCCGGAGGCCGCGCGCTGGTTCGCCCCGGCGGCGCTGGTGCTGGGCGTCATCGGCATCATCTACGCGGCGCTGCTGGCGGTCGGGCAGAACGACCTCAAGCGGCTGGTGTCGTACACGTCGATCGCCCACTTCGGGTTCATCGGCATCGGCATCTTCGCCTTCACCACCCAGGCGGGCACCGGCTCGGTGCTCTACATGGTCAACCACGGCCTCGCGACCGGCCTGCTCTTCCTGGTCGTCGGCATGTTCGTGGCGCGCCGCGGCTCCGCCCTGGTCAGCGACTTCGGCGGCGCCGGCAAGCTGGTCCCGGTGCTCGCCGGCGTGCTGTTCTTCGCCGGCCTCGCCTCCCTGGCCCTGCCCGGCACCGCGCCGTTCATCAGCGAGTTCCTGGTGCTGATCGGCACCTTCACCACGCACAAGGTCTACGCGGTCATCGCCACGGCCGGCATCATCCTGGCCGCCGCGTACGTGCTCTGGATGGTGCAGCGCACGACCCAGGGCACGTTGAACCCGGCGCTGGAGGAGGTCCCCGAGATGCGGCGGGACATCACCTGGCGCGAGAAGGTCGTCGTCGCGCCGCTGGTGCTCCTGCTGTTGCTGCTCGGCTTCTATCCGAAGCCGGTCACCGATGTGATCAACCCGGCGGTCGAGGCGACCATGCTGGACGTGGGCACGACCGATCCGGCGCCGACGGCGGTCGCGAACGGAAAGGTGGCGCCGTAGCCATGGGAGAGCTCAAACTTCCCGACATCGACTACGCGGCCCTCGCGCCGATGTTGATCCTCTTCGGGGCGGCCTGCGTGGGCGTGCTGTTCGAGGCCATGGTGCCGAAGAACCGGCGCCACGGCGTCCAGCTCGGTCTCGCACTGGTGTCCCTGGTCGCCGCGCTGACCATGGTGATCTGGGTCCGCGACAAGCGGCTGGTCACCATCGGCGGCGCGATCGCGGTCGACGGGCCCACGCTGTTCCTGCAGGGCTCGATCCTGCTGCTGGGCATCGTCTCGCTGCTGCTGATCGGGGAACGCTCGATCGAGGCCGGCGGCGCGTTCGTCTCCCAGGCGGCGATCACGGTCGGCTCGCAGAAGGACCTCAAGCAGGCCGACGGCCAGCCGGGCGCCACCGAGGTCTACCCGCTGGCGGTCTTCGCCTTCGGCGGCATGCTGCTCTTCGTCGCGGCGAACGACCTGCTGACCATGTTCGTCGCGCTCGAGGTCTTCTCGCTGCCCCTCTACCTGCTCTGCGCCCTGGCCCGCCGGCGGCGCCTGCTGAGCCAGGAAGCGGCGCTGAAGTACTTCCTGCTGGGCTCGTACGCCTCCGCCTTCTTCCTGTTCGGGGTGGCGCTCATCTACGGCTTCAGCGGGGCCGTGGACCTGGCGTCCATCCATGCCGCGGTGGCCGATCCCGCCCGCAGCGAGATCCTGCTCTTCGGCGGGCTCGCGCTGGTGGCCATCGGACTGCTGTTCAAGAGCGCGGCGGCGCCGTTCCACGTCTGGACGCCGGACGTCTACCAGGGCGCCCCGACGCCGGTCACCGCGCTGATGGCGGCCTGCACCAAGGTGGCGGCGTTCGGCGCGCTGCTGCGCGTGCTCTACGTGGCGTTCGACGGCGTCCGCTGGGACTTCCAGCCGGTGCTCGGCGTGATCGCCATCCTGACCATGCTGGTCGGCGCCGTCCTGGCGGTCACCCAGACCGACATGAAGCGGCTGCTGGCGTACTCGTCGATCGCGAACGCGGGCTACCTGCTGGTGGGCGTCCTGGCGCTCAACAAGGACGGCCTGTCCAGCACGATGTTCTACCTGGTCGCGTACGGCTTCTCCGTGCTGGCCGCGTTCGGCATCGTCTCCCTGGTGCGCGACGCCGAGGGCGAGGCCACCCACCTGTCGCGCTGGGCCGGGCTGGGCCGTAAGAGCCCGGTCTTCGCCGGCGTCTTCTCGTTCATCCTGCTGGCCTTCGCGGGCATCCCGCTCACCAGCGGCTTCACCAGCAAGTTCGCGGTCTTCGGCGCGGCGATCGAGGGCGGGCAGACCTGGCTGGTCATCGTCGGCGTCATCACCAGCATGGTGCTGGCGTTCCCCTACCTGCGGGTCATCGTGATGATGTGGCTGTCCGAGCCGGGCGAGACCACCCCGGCGGTCTCCATCCCGGGCTTCCTGACCGCGGCGGCCCTGACCATCGGCGTGATCGCGACGTTCGCGCTCGGCGTGGTCCCGGCCCCGCTGCTGGACCTGACCAACGACGCCGCGCAGTTCGTGCGATAAGCGGTTCTCACGACAGCCCCGGCCGGATGGCCGGGGCTGTCTGCTTTCCCGGCAGCTCCGCCCGGCGGCCGAGTGCGGGCGCGACCAGGCACCTCCTCAGCCCGTGTGCCACGGGAGCCGGCGGTGCCCGTACGTGAAGCATGATTTTGATCTCGAACCCCCTGCACCACCCTCGCGGAACCGGTATGGCATCGTGAATGCGTGACTGCTGACAGCGCGCTGACGTCGCTCGGCATCGACATCGACCCCGCGGTCGACGCGTCGGTCTCGGCGACGCTCGCCGTGGTGGAGGATCGGCTGCGGCACAACGTCGCCAGCGCCGACCCTCTGGTGGCCGACGCCGCCCGGCACCTGATGGACGCGGGCGGCAAGCGGTTCCGGCCGCTGATCGTGGCGCTGGGCGCGCAGTTCGGCGACCCGGCGCGGGCCGAGATCGTGCCGGCGGCCCTGGTCGTCGAGCTCACCCATCTGGCGACGCTCTACCACGACGACGTCATGGACGAGGCGGCCGTGCGGCGCGGGGCGCCGAGCGCCAACGCCCGCTGGGGCAACTCCGTGGCGATCCTCGTCGGTGACTACCTCTTCGCCCGGGCCGCCGACATCGCGGCCACGCTGGGTACCGAGGCCGTCCGCCTGCAGGCGCAGACCTTCTCCCGGCTCGTGCACGGCCAGATCGCCGAGACGGTCGGTCCGCGCGGCAGCGATGCGATCGAGCACTACCTGCACGTCATCGCCGAGAAGACCGCGTCGCTCATCGCGACGTCGGCCCGCTTCGGCGGGCTCTTCTCCGGCGCGACGCCGGCGCACATCGAGGCCCTCGCCGGGTACGGCGAGACGATCGGCATCGCCTTCCAGCTCTCCGACGACCTGCTCGACATCGCGTCGGAGTCCGTGCAGTCCGGCAAGACTCCCGGCACCGACCTGCGCGAGGGTGTCCCCACCCTGCCGGTGCTCTACGCGCTCGCCGGCGACGATGCGGACGCCTCCGCCGTGCGCCTGCGGGAGCTGCTCGGTTCCGGGCCGCTCGTGGACGACGCGCTGCACGCCGAGGCGCTCGGGCTGCTGCGCGAGTCGCGCGCGATGAAGCGGGCCCGCGAGACCGTCCGCACCTATGCGGAGGATGCTCGTGCGCGGCTCGCGCCGCTGCCGGACGGGTCGCCGCGGCGCGCGATGGAGTCGCTGTGCGACTTCATCGCCGATCGCACAAGCTGACCGTCCACATCGTGGGGTTCCCGTCTCAGGTATGGGAATTCTCCTTGCGCCGTACGCCTTTGCGGCCGCGCCGCCGGCGGCGGGCCGGGGCACCGGGTGCGCGCGGATCGTGCTAATGCCACGCGCATCGGCGCTGGTCACGGTGGTGTCGTGGCGGTCTTCGAGGGCATCGGTGAGCCCGTCGATCTAGACGGTGAGTATCAAGAACCACACGTGCCGTAGAGATTGGTCATGGTCGACACGCTCTAGGCATTCCGTCGGGGGAAGATTATTCATATGGTGTAAGTCCCCGGCGTCGGAGGTAGCAGTGCGCGACCCCCTGGCGGAGCCGTCAGATCTCATCCGGAGCGTGTCACGCGCCCTGCGTGTGCTCGAATCGGTAGGTCGGGCCCCGCGCGGACTCACCGTGAAACAGATCGCCCGACGGTGCGAGCTGACCGTTGCGACGACGTACCACCTCGTACGCACCCTGGCGTACGAGGGCTACGTGATCAGGCGTGAGGACGGCACGTACATCGTCGGCCTGGAGATCGCCGACCGGTACCGAGAACTGGTCTCGGCGTTTCGTGGCCCGCCCTCGGTCGGCGAGGCGTTGCGGCGTGCGGCGATCGAGACCGGCTACAGCCACTACCTCGGCAGGTTCGTCGGCGGCCGGATCGCGGTGACCGCCTGCGCCGAGGGCGCCCGCTCGCCGTTCATGGACGACATGGTCCCCGGCTTCGACGAGGGCAGCCATGCCACGGCGCTCGGCAAGGCCCTGCTGGCCACGCTCACCGCCGACCAGCGCGCCCGATATCTGCGCGACTGGGGCATGCGCGCCTTCACCCCGGCCACCCTGACCACCCCCGAGGCTCTCGAAGCCGACCTCGCCGCGGGCGAGCGACGGGGCATGCAGCTGGAGATGGGCCAGTTCCGCCAGGGACTCGCCTGTGCCGCGGTCAACGTCATCACCGACCGCGACATGGAACGCCGGCTGGTGCTCGCCTGCTCCCTGCCGGCGGCGGAGATGCTGACCTCCGCCCGCGTGGTCCGGGCCAAGCTGACCGCGGCCGCACGCAACGTCGCCGAGGCTCTCTCCACCGGGGACGCCGCCACGGCATAGGTTCGGTTGAACCCGCCGGCCTTCCTCGCCCGTAAGACAGGGTGGAACGCGCGAGGGAGGTCGGCAGCCTTGGAGAGTCACGACGCCGAACTGCTGCGCGCCCTGCAGGACGAGCACGGGGACGCCCTGTTCGCGCACGCGGTGCGCCTCTCCGGGGGCGACCGCCAGCGGGCCGAGGACCTCGTGCAGGAAACGCTGCTGCGGGCCTGGCGCTATCCCGAGGCGCTGGACCCCGAGCGCGGCACGGTGCGGTCATGGCTGTTCACCACCGCGCGGAACCTGGCCATCGATGCCTGGCGGCGGCGGTCGGTACGGGTCGGCGAGGTGGTCACGGACATGATTCCCGAGCCTCCGCCCAGCGCGGACGAGGCGGACCGGGCGGTGGAGGCCTGGACGGTCGCCGAGGCGCTGGGACGGCTCTCGACCAGCCATCGCGAGGTCCTGGTCGAATGCTTCTACCAGGGCCGTTCGGTCGCCGAGGCGGCGGCCCGGCTGGGCGTGCCGCCGGGAACGGTGAAGTCGCGCACGCACTACGCCCTTCGCTCGCTGCGCATGGTGCTGAACGAAATGGGGGTGACAGGATGAGATGCGACCACGAGCACGACGACGGCGCGTACGTCCTGGGCGCCCTGTCGCCGTCCGAGCGCACCGCGTACGAACGGCACCTGGCCACCTGCTCGTTCTGCCGGGAGGCGGTGGCCGACATCGCGGTCCTGCCCGGGCTGCTCGGCCGCCTCGACCCGTCCGACTTCGAACGCCTGCTGGATCCGGACCCCACGCCGCCGGCGCGCCGCCGGGTCAGCATGCCGGACCTGGTCTCGGTCGCGCAGACGACGCGGCGCCAGGAACGCAAGCGCGTCCGGTGGCGGGTGCTGGGCACGGCCCTCGCGGCGGCCTGCCTCGCCCTTGTGGTGGGCATCGGCGCGGTCTTCTGGACGGGCGGCCGGGGCGGCAACGGTGACACCGACTCCTGGGGCCCGACGGTGGCGATGACGGCGGCCTCCGACCGGGTGCCGGTGACCGCTCAGCTCAACCTCGCCGGCGCGGCGGGCGGCACCAAGATCAAGCTTCGGTGCGCGTACAACCGGGTGGACGCCGACTCGGAGTCGTACACGATCCGGCTGATGGCGTACGGGCCGGACAAGGAGAGCGAGCAACTCGGCTCCTGGACCGCCTCGCCCGGCAAGGAGTTCAGCATGTCCGGCGTCACCCACTTCGCCGGCGGCTCGCTCGCCCGGCTGGCGCTGGTCCGCAACGACGGGCGGACGCTGCTGGCGTACGACGTCCCCTGACGGCCCGGCCGTCAGCGCGGCGGCAGGGCGGTGACCGGCTCCGCGGTGGCGGCCGCGGGGCCGGCCACCGTTCTGGCGCCTCTGACCCCGTCCACGGTGAAGATCACCAGCGCGATCCAGACCAGCGCGAACCCGGCGAGGCGCGCGGGCGGCATCGGCTCGTGGAAGAGCAGGATCCCGCAGGCAAGCTGCAGAATCGGCGCGACGTACTGAAGGATGCCCAGACCGACCAGCGGCACCCGGTTGGCGGCCCCGGCGAAGAGCAGCAACGGTACGGCAGTGGCGACACCCGACAGCACCATGAGCGTGGTGTGCCAGGCCGAGACCTGCCCGAACTGGGCGTCCCCGTTCAACCACCACAGGTAGACCAGGGCAGGAACCGCCAGCACGGCGGACTCCACGAACAACCCCTCGGCCGGCGGCACCGACAGCCGCTTCTTCACCAGACTGTACGAGCCGAAGGTGGCCGCCAGCAGCAACGCGATGTAGGGCAGCCGGCCGTAGTCGAAGGTCAGCACGCCCACGGCGACCCCGCCGATCCCGACGGCCACCCACTGCCACCCCCGCAGGCGCTCCCGCTGCACGGTGACACCGAGCAGCACGACGACCAGGGGAGTGATGAAGTAGCCGAGAGCCGTCTCGACGACCCGCGAGGAATTGACGCCGTAGATGTAGGTCGCCCAGTTCACCCCGATGAGTACGGCGGCAAGCACGACCCCGCCCAGCAGCCGCCGGTCCCGGACGAGCCGGCCGGCGAACCGCCAGTTGCGAGCCGCGGCGAGGAGGAGGGTGATGAAGACGACGGACCAGATGACGCGGTGGGCCAGGATCTCGAGGGGCGGGGAGGGCTGGAGCAGTTTGAAGTAGATCGGGAAGAAGCCCCAGAGGATGTACGCGATCAGGCCGTACAGGTATCCGCGCCGCTCGTCGCCCATGTCTCCACCGTAAGGGCCGGTCTGTGGTTCGCTCCTTGCATATGTGGAAGCTCACCGGGTGCCGGCGGTGTCGGTTGGGGGTTTGGTCAGGTTTGGCCCGCGGCCGTTCTGCTGCGCGTGGCGTTTTCCCGTGCCTCGCTCGACGGGCTCGCGTTCGTGCGGGGTTGTCCCTGGCAGCGTGTCCGGTGCTGCTCGCGGGGGCGTCCGCTGCGGCGTGCCCGACCCTGCTCACGGGGTGCGGTTTGTGGTGTGAGCGGCCCTGCTTGGGGGCGTTTTGTCGCGTGACCGGCCCTGCTTGGGTGCTTTGTAGCGTGCCTGCCCCTGCTTGAGGGGGTGCGCTTTGTAGCGTGAGCGGCCCTGCTTGCGGGTGCGTTTTGTAGCGTGCCCGCCCCGGTTTGCGGGGTGCGCTCTGTAGCGTGACCGGCCCTGCTCGGGGCGGGACCGGTCGCTATGGCGTCTCGATTGCTTGCTTCGGAGGGGTCAGTCGTCGCCGTCGGGAACGAGCATGTTGAGGACCCAGCTCACGATGCCGACGAGGAGGGCGCCGAGGACCGCGCTGGGCCAGAAGTCCTCCACGTGGAACGGCACGTCGAGCCGGCCGGCGATCCAGCTGGTGAGCAGGAAGAGGAGGCCGTTCACCACCACGGAGATCAGGCCGAGGGTGAGAACGTACAACCCGCACCCGATCGTCTTGATGATCGGCCGCAGCACGGCGTTCACGATGCCGAAGATGACAGCGACGGCAACGAGCGCCCCAACCTTCCCGGGTACCGAGTCGGTCGTGAGCTGGATGCCGTCGATGACCAGAGTGGCGATCCACAGCGAGACGGCGGTGATCACCAGCCGGATGATGATGCCCATGGCTCGCGATGGTGCCACGCCCGGGCCACCAAGAGCAGCAACACTCCACGATCTTGTTGGTGCGGCTCCGGAAACCGGCCGGACGGCCAGGTTCCGATGCTGCCCGCGATTCCGATTGGGCACGCTTTGCGAGCCAGCCGCGGCCTGCCTCGGCCGGTCCATCCGCTCGGGCATGCCCGGTCTGGCTCGACCGGTGCTCCCCGCTGGCTCGGCCGGTCCACCCGCTGGGCTTTTCCCGGCCTGGCTTTCCGGTCTGGCGCGGCCGGTCCGCTACCGGCCGGATTCCGGACGCCTGGGCGGGCCCGGTTGTGGGTCGGCGCGTCAGCGGCTTGGGGGGCCGATCAGCTGGGCTTCGATGGGGGTCTGGGACAGCGCCGCCCAGCGGACCGCCCGGCGGTTGATGACGCCCACCATGTCCGCGCGGATCTGGGTCAGCCAGGTCGCCGTCTCGCCCAGGCCGAGGGTGGCGCCGACAAGCTCGGCCTCGTCCGCCCGGAGCGGCTGCACGAGGAGGAGGTCGGCGCGGGTGGCGACGTCCGCGTCCGCCGAGGTGAAGCCGTCCCGGACCACCAGGGTGGTCTGCCAGCCGGGCCCCGGGCGGCTGTCCGCGCCGACCGGGCCGACGTCCAGCACGATCAGGAGTGGGTGCAGTGCCGAGCCGTGGGGCATGTCCACGGCCCGTCCTGGCGGGATGACCGCGATGGATTCACCGGGGACCGCGGCCCCGCGTACGAAGGGTTCCCAGGCCTGCGGGCGTGCCGTCTGAACCACCACCCGCGCGCCCAGCGCCATCGCCCGCAGGGACACCAGTTGTGCGCAGCGCACGCCGCCGATGAGGAGGGCACGGGTCTGCTCCGGCCGGAACAGGCGGGCGATGACGGGCTCACCCCGGCGGTTGGTGCCGATCATCAGGCCGGCGTTGCTGATCGGCAGTTCGAGGTCTTCCAGCAGGCCGGCGGGGTGGCCGCCGAGACCGTTCAGGTCGGGGCGGCCGGGGATCGCCGGTGACGTCGGAATGCCCAGCGGGAGCGTCGCGGTCAGCCCGTCGAGATGCTCCCCGTCGAGCCGCTGCACGGCGGCCCGCTCCGCGGCGAGGAGTTTGCGCAGCGTCTGGGTAGCGAGCGACAACGTCGCGGCATCGGGCGCCGCGATACGGATGGTGAGGTCGACGGCTGTGTCCGTACCCGAGGGTGAATGCGGCCCGGCACCCAGCGCGACCGTCGTCGCCGCCGCGGGCAGGGCGAGTATCCGGGCGATGATGCGCTGGGAGGTCTCGATCCGCAGATCGGGCCAGCGGCGGAGCCGGAAGGTGACCTGGCTCAGGCCCCCGACCCGCAGGCCCGCCCAGCTCTCCTGGGCCATGCCGCCGTCGCCGTGGGCGAGGTCGGCGATGGCACCCAGGGCAGCGGCCTCGCCCAAGGGAAGTGCGGGCGTCGGCGCGAGCCGGCGCACCAGCCTGCGGACCAGCCCGGACAGGGCCCGCCGCAGATCGTCGTCGGACCAGCCCTCGGCGCGCAGTACCCGGACGGCGAGGAGCGCCCGGCTGTGGCC
The DNA here is from genome assembly GCF_014648355.1 of Couchioplanes azureus. Lineage (GTDB taxonomy): Bacteria > Actinomycetota > Actinomycetes > Mycobacteriales > Micromonosporaceae > Actinoplanes > Actinoplanes azureus. The sequence continues at coordinate 247,622 of NZ_BMQY01000006.1, read as the reverse complement.
GAGCAGGCGACCCTCGGTCAACTGACGGTACGAGTTGGCCGGCGTGCCGCTGCCCGCCCGCAGGGAAGGGGCCGGAGCCCCGGTGAGCACCAGTTGGATGCGGCAGGGCGGATGCTCGGCGTCCGCCGAGGGCAGCAGTGCGGCCGGTGACGGCGCCGCGCCGGCGAGCTCGGCAAGCAGGCCGGCCGGGTCGCCGAGCTCGAGAACGGCGGTGAGACCCTGCCCGTCGGCGATGATCGCGGCAGGATTGCCGGCCAGCCCCGCCTGCTCGACTGTGGCGCCGGGTGCGACCAGCGCGAGTAGTGCGCTCGGCGTGCTGTCGAGCGAGACCGCGTGGCGCCGGCCCGTGTATCGGGACGCGGTGCCGAGCCACTCGAACGCCCACCGGCCACGCAAGCGGAGCCAGGTAAGGGCGAGGAGGACAACTGCCGCAAATGCCGCAGCCCCGAGGCCGACAGGCCCGTTGGCGGCGCCGATGAGTAAGGCCACGGCGGCCAGTTGGGTGCTGACCAGCTGACCGGTGCGAATACCGAAGAACCGTCCATAACGGACAGGCGAGGTGCGTACCTTGGGCAGGCGCTGACCGCCGCCGTTCAGCTCCGGGAAGCTGCGGCCGCCCGCCACCTCTGCCGTCACCCCGCGCCGCCCTTCGATCGTGGTTGTGTTCGCGAGGGGCCATCGTATGGCTCTGCGTTCGGTGATGGGAAAAGGTTGTGGATAACTGCGGCGTCGATATCCACAGGCCGGCACTCCGGGTTACCTTTGCCGCGTCCGGCGAGCTACGGTCACTGATCGGAACGGATAACGGCTGCTCAGGGGAGTCCCCCGCCACCTTGCGGGACGGGCTAACCTGGTGGCCACGTCAGTGCGCCGGCCCGGTCGTTCACCAGTTCGGCCGTCCAATGAGGACCCGGTGCAGGGCAGACGAAAGAGGAAGCGGGGTGACGTCCGGGGTGGCCCAGACGCAGGCAGAATCCGCGGTGATGGCGCAGACCGCCGCGAAGTTTGACCAGGTCAACAGCTCGTTGACCGCCATGCTCAACAAGCTCATGTCGGAGCTTTCGGTGCTTCAGACCGCGTGGGTGGGCGCTGGCGGCCGGGCGTTCGAGACGGTCAAGAACCAGTACCAGCGTGACCTGGCCGACCTGAACAAGGCCCTGGCCGACACCGCCGAAGCGATCCGCACGTCCGGTGTCGGCTACGAGAGCACCGACAGCGCAGCCGCGAGCACGGTGACCAAGTCCGGTGGCGGCGGCTACAGCCTGCCGCTCGAGAACTGACAGTGGGAAGGGTCACTCGATGAACGACGGTTTGCTTCGCGTGAACTTCGGCGCCCTGGCCCAGGCCGGCGCCGACATCCAGAAGGCCGTGAACGAGCTGGAGTCGCAGCTCGGTCAGCTCGAGGCCGACGCCCGTCCCCTGGTCGCGACCTGGGAAGGCAAGGCGCAGGAGGCGTACGCCCAGCGCCAGCAGAAGTGGACGACCGCGTCCACCGACCTGAAGAACATCCTCCGCGACATCAAGATCGCGGTGGACCAGGCGGCCCAGGACTACGCCACCACCGAGGGCAACGCGGAGAAGCGCTTCGCGGGCTGATGCGGGGAAAGGCCGGGGCCGCTCCAAGCGGTCGGTCCCGGCCTTTTTCGTTTCTGTACGGCCTGAGCGAGCTGTCCGGTGCCGAGCCTGATCCGGGTCGGGGCGGCAGGCGGCTGAGCCACGACGTCAGCCCGGTCCTTGCATGAGGTGATAGATCGGTGCCTCGGAGCGCTGGCAGTGGAGTCGCCCTGGGAGTGCTGGCGGGTGAAGTTGACGCCCGGAGCGCTCGCGTGGAGTCAGGACTCGGGCGCTGCGGAGCCCTCACCTGCGGGCGATGGGCGGTGGAGTCAGGGCGCTGGCGGTGGGGCCGGAGTGTCGAGTGCTGGCGGTGAAGCCGCGGTGCCCGGGGGCGCTGGCCGTCGAGCCGCGGTGCCCGGGGCGCTGGCGGTGGCGCCGGGGTGTCGAGTGCTGGCCGTGAAGCGGCGGTGCCGCGGCGCTGGCGGTGGAGTCAGGGCTCCGGGAGCGCTGGCGGTGGAGTCAGGGCTCCGGGAGCGCTGGCGGTGGAGCCAGGGCTCCGGGAGCGCCGGCCGGTCTGGATCGGGGCCTCAGGGGTGCTGACCCGGGCCCTGATGTGAGGGCGATATGGCGGTGACACGGATGAGGTGGTGCCGGGATAGTTACTGTTGAGTCGCGTCTTCCCGAATTGTGGCTACTTGTTGCCATGGGGAAGTGTCGCTGCGCGACTATTGCGGCGGTGGGGGAGTTGGTTCGCTGTATGCAAGCGGCCGCCCATTGTGATCGGGGCCTGACCTTGTAGGTTGTACGCGTTGAGGTGGCCCGTTCGCCGCGAAGGGAGAGGTGGACGTGACCGAGTGGGAACCGGCTACGGACGCCGAAGTCGCGATGCGCAACGCCCTGCGCACCGACGATCAGGAGTCCTACTTCCGCATTCTCGCCGGCGTCGACCTGCTTTTGCCCGTTTCGGCGGATGCCCTCGCCGGCCGCGCGCCGATGGGCTGGGGCACGTGGAGCACCGGCGGACGCACGCACGTGCTCGCCTTCACATCCTCCGAGGCCCTTCAGGCGTGCCTCTCCGACTACACCGGTTCCGCTCGGCGGGTCCCGTACGCGGAGCTCGCTGAGACCTGGCCCAACCTGGAATGGTGGCTGGCGGTCAACCCCGGCCTGCCCATCGAAGGCTACCTGCCGGCCTGGTTCGTTGCCCAGCTCAGCCGCGGTGACCTGCGGCTGCCCACCCGTGGGCCGGCTCGGGAGGGCGACGCCACCAGCCGGATCAAGGACATGCAGGCCGCCGCGCTCGCGGCCAACGCGGGCCAAGGCTTCGCATCACCGGCTTCCGGCGGTCCCGTATCGGCTGGCCAGGACCCCACTGAAGCAGCCGGTGGCGCGGCGGATCCCTACCACCGCGCCGGCGTGACAGGCCAGGGTGCCGGCGCGCCGGGGAGCGCCTACGGCCCTGCAGGACCCACCTACGGCACTGCGGACGCGCCCGGCCGTGCGGAAGGGTATGACGCGGCGACGTCGGGCGGCGGCGGGGCCTATGGCGCGGCGGCGACGTCGGGCGGCGGCGGGGGCTTTGGCGCGGCGGCGACGTCGGGCGGCGGGGGCTTTGGCGCGGCGGCGACGTCGGGCGGCGGTCCCAGCGGGAGTCCGGGTTCGAGCCGGTACGGCGACAGCGGCATGCCCGGAGCCCTGCCTTCCCGAGGTTCGTCCGCGTCCTCCGGCCCCGGGCAGAGTCCGGGTGGCCAGCCCCCGGTGGGTCCGGGCGGGCTTCCCGTTCGTACGCCGGGAGCCGTTCTGCCCAGCGGGCTGCCCTCACGTGTGCCGGCGACGCCTCCGGGGATGGGTGGGCCCGGCGGTTCCTCGACGTTCAGCGGCTTCACTCCGCCCGGAGGGGGCGGTCAGGAACGGGCACAGCCTCCGGAGTCGGCCGCCCCTGCTTCCGCGCCAGCGGGCTCGGACACATCCTCCGCCTCGGGCTCCAACGCGTTCTCTGCGCCAGGGCGCTCCGACGCATCCTCCACGCCGGGTTCCGACGCGTTTCTCGCGCCAGGGCGCTCCGACGCATCCTCCACGCCGGGTTCCGACGCGTTCCTCGCGCCAGGGCGCTCTGACGCGTCCGCCGCGCCAGGGCGCTCTGACGCGTCCGCCGCGCCGGGGAATGCTGCCGCAGCCCACGAGCCGGGGGGATCGCCCGTCTCGGGTGTGACGCCTGGTAGCGCCTTGGATGCGCTGGCGGGCAGGTCCGGCACTACGGCTCCGGCGGGCAGCCCCAGCGCACTCGAATCGCTCGGTCATCGCTCCGGCGCTCCCGGCGGGCAGGGGTCGGCTGCCGCTTCGTCGAGCGGCGGCGGTCAGGGCGGTGTGGGCGACATGGGCCTGCCTCCGTTGCAGCGGCCGGACGCGCCTTTGCCGACGCGTACGCCGATGGCGCAGACCCCGCCGCTGCCCGGTCACATCGCTGCCGCACGCCCGGCCGACGCCGGTGCCGGCACTCCGGGCTCGGGCGTCGGAGGCGGCGGAGCAAGTGAGGCGAGCGCTACCGCGGCCGGTGCTGCCGCCCCAGGCGCCACCGCGTCCGGCGCTACCACGGTCGGTGGCTCTGCCTCCGGCCCTGCCGCGTCCGGCGCTACGGCGGCCGGGAATGAGCAGGTCGGGCCTGGTGGGCTTCCCCGGCGACAGGTCACCTCGCCGTCCGAGCGTCCCGCCTCGATGGCGGAGGCCGCGCAGGCTCTGACCGCTCGCGGTGAAGCCGGCGCCTCCGCGACCAAGCCGCAGCCGGTCCCGGCCGAGGGGGCGCCGGACAAGGCCGGCGGTGTGCCGCGGTCCAGCATCGCTCCGCCTGTCATTCCGGGTGCGGGCGGCGCCAACCGGTCGGGCAGCTCGCTGGCTTCCGATTCCGCGGCGCGCGCGACGGCGATCACGCCTCCGGGAGCGACAGCCGGTAGTGGTCTGCCGACCCGCCCGGTCCCCGCGTCGACCCCTGGAGCGCCGGCCCGGCCCGCATCCGGCGGCGCCCCGGCCACCTCACCCGGGCCCGCAGCGGCCCCCGACGACGCCCGGCAGCAGGTCGCCGCCGAAGCCCCGGCCCGGCAGCAGCCCAGTGGCGAGGCCCGGCAGCAGGCCAGTGGCGAGGCCCGGCAGCAGGCTGACGGCGAGGCCCGGCAGCAGGTCAGCGGCGGGGCCGGGCGGCAGCAGGCGCCGGACCAGGCCTGGCAGCAGGCGCCTGACCAGGCCCGGAACGAGATCCCGAGCACGACCCCGGGCGAGCCGGTCACGCCTGGATCGGGTTACCCACAGGCGGGACGGCCGGAAGGCACCGATTCCGGCGCCGCCGGAGAAGACGGGCCGTTCGGGGGCGTTCCGGAGAGTCCGCGCCCGGAGCACGCCACGGCGTCCGGCGACGTCCAAGGCCGGCCTCCCGCACAGAACGATCCCGCAAGCCCGCGCTTCGGGGTCGGTGCGGCGGTGGACGAGGGGGACTTCCTTCCGGCCAACGAGGTCGAGCGCGATCTCTACTCCGCCACCCTCGACCACAGCAACGACGCCTTCCTCTCCACGCTGCTGCTGGCCACCGTTCTCGTGCCTGTCGCTTCCCATTCGCGGCCGGGGAGTGCGCCCGGGGAGGCCGGGTTCGTGTTCCGGACCGAGGATGTGGGTGACGATCGCTTCCTCGTCGTGTTCACCAGCCGCGATCGGTTGGGTGAGCACTACGCCGAGCCCGTCCGTACGGTCGCTGTCCGGTTTGTGGAGCTGATCCGGAACTGGCCTGATGCGTCCTGGTCCTTTGCGGTCAATCCCGGGTCCGCGGTCGGGGCGCGGTACCCCGGTCCGCAGGTCATCGCCCTCGCGAACTGGGCCCTCGAGGCCGGGTTGGGCGATGACCCGGCGGACGGCGACGCCGCTGGGCTGGAAGACGATGCGGCGGAGGATGCCGGCGCTGCGCAGCGCTCCGAGGAGCAGCCTGCCGCGATACCGACCACCATGCAGAAGATGGTCCCCGCCGAGCAGGTCGACTACTACCTCGAGCGGGGATATGACCGGGTCGCCGGTTTCGTGCATCGGGCCGCCGAGGTCGAGCACCTGCGGACGCCGGGGGAGATCTTCGCCGCGCTGGGCCTGCTCTACGACGGGTCGCCCTATCAGGCCGACGCCAAGGAGGCGTTCGTGCTCCGCTGGCCGGCTTACCGGCCCAGCCTCTACCGCATTCCGTACGGCGGGCAGAGCGAGCAGGCGCTGCGGGCCATGGACGGCTGGGTGATCGAGCGGCCGCCCTTCCGTGGCAACGGTTTCGCCCCTGGTGAGGGAAGCGATGTCATCGCCGAGTTCAAGGTGGACAGTGTCCGGCTGCCGCACGGGGCGCAGCTGTGGCGCGTCGACGCGGACGGCGGCGAGCGGGTGATCGCGATCTTCGACTGTGACGCTCCGATGTGGCGCAAGGTGGGCGAGGACGATGCGTGACGGGTACGTCGTGACGTGGCAGGGGCGCGAGTACGACGCCGCGCCCGACGGGCAGGACGTCCGGATCTACGCTCCGGAGCCGGGCGACGGCTTCGAGGAGGTGCGCCCGGGGCGCTACGTCCGGGTGCTGCAGGCCGGCGAGTTCAGCGATCTCGTGTACGTCCGCACGACCTGCTCGTGGCGCGGCCAGCCGTTCATCGTGCTGGCCGAGGCCGACAGCTGGCTGCGCGTGGAGTACACGGGCGGCCGGGCTCCGGTCGCGCGCTCGCTCGGGTTGGAGGAGTTCGACTTCGGCGTCTACCAGGGCTGGGCCCCGGCACACGAGGTCACCGAGCTCTACGAACACCGCGTCTGACGACACGGATCCGGTCGGGCCGACGAGTCGGGCGGGCGCGCCGACACCGAATCCAGGGCGTGTCGGCTGACGCGGACGGGTGGGGCGAGGGTCAGGACTTCAGCCAGCGCAGAACTTCGCCGGTCACCACGTCGGGCTGCTCGAGGTGCAGGAAGTGCCCCGCGTCCTCGATGAGTCGCCACTCGTACGGTGCGATGACATAGCGGCCGGAGCCCTGCGCCGTCCGGGGCAGGACCGCCGTGTCCAGCTCCCCGTGCATCTGCAGGGTCGGGGTGATCAGCGGGCGTTGCATCAGCTTCACGAAGCGGTAGCCCTGCAGGCGCAGCGCCGAGCGGAACACCCACCGGTACGCCTCCAGGGCGCAGAATGACGCCTGCGGAATCTGCATCGCCTCTCGGCAGCGGGCTGCGTACTCGGCGTATTCCGGTGTGCGCGTCCAGGTCGGACCGCTCCACCGCTCGATCAGTTGGCCGACCACCGCCGCGTCGTCCTTGGTCAGGACGTGTTCGTAGCGGGGGACCTGGAACTTCAGCGTCGGCGCGGTCGCCGCGATCTGGCCCCGGGGGTCGTTGAAGAGGGCCGCCCGCAGCCGCAGCGGGTGGGCCGCGCCGAGGACGACCAGGCGGCTCACCATCTTGGGGTGGAAGGCGGCCGCCGTCCAGCCGATCATGCCGCCGGCGCCCGAGCCGACGATCATCGCCGAGCGTTCGCCGAGGGCCCGGATCAGCCCGGTGACGTCGGCGGCCATGGTGTACCCGTCGTAGCCGCGCGGCGGTTTGTCGCTGGCGCCGTAGCCGCGCAGGTCCATCGCCACGGCCCGGAAGCCGGCGTCGGCGATCCGGGGCAGCATGTCGTGCCAGGACCACCAGAACTCCGGGAAGCCGTGCAGCAGCAGCACGAGCGGTCCGGTGCCGGCCTCGACGACGTGGAACCGGCTGCCGTTGGCGCCGACGAAACGGTGGGTCCAGGGGCCCTCCGTCAGGACGCATGCCTCGTCCACCCGCGAACTCATGCGCTCCAGCGTACGGGCCGCCGGCTACGAGATCTGTTCCACGGCCTCCATCTGCATCTGGGTGCCCTCGCCGCAGTTGATGCGGAGCTGGGAGGGTACGAGCCGGACGCGGACGTGGGCGCCCTTCATCAGGGGGGTGCCGGCGTCGGAGTAGACCGCGAACGGCTTGCCGTCGACGTCGGCGAAGCCGTAGCAGGGGCCGGTGCCGCCGCGGGTGATCCAGCCCTCGGTCCAGCCGGGGCTCTTGACGATGTCCGTGGGGGTCTTCGGGATGCCGGGCGGCTTGCGCACGCCGGGCGGCGCGCCGGTGGGGACCGAGTTGTGCGGCGTGGCCGCCGGCGACTTGGGAGACGCCGGGCCCGCCGGTGGGGAGGACGGCGCCGGCTGGGAGGGCGCGAGCGCCGAGGGCGCCGCGCTGGGCGTGACGGGCACGGAGTTGCCGGGAGCGGCGGTGTCCGTGGCGGAGCAGGCGGTCAGGAAGACGACGACCAGGGACGTTGCGGTGGCCGTACGGAAAAGGGACATGGTGTGGCACCTCCGTGAGTGAGACCCGGTTGCGGCGCGCCGGGTTCCCTGCTCGGGTGGGGAAAAGGGCGACGCCCGGGGGCCGAGGCCCCCGGGCGTCTGGTGGTGCGGTGGGTCAGGAGATGCGGATCTTGATCGAGGTGCCGTTCTGCTCGAGCACCTTGATCTTGACGCCCTTGGCCGGGAGCTTGACGCCCGTGGCCGGGAACTCGTCGTAGAAGTACTTCTTGGTGTCGTCGAAGGTCGACTGCGCGGCCTGGCCCCGGACGTAGCTGGCCTTGCCGTTGATGTGCAGCGTCATCGAGTCGGCCTTGGTCAGGCCGAACGGCGCGTCGTACATCTGGATCCGCGAGCGCCACGGCTGGCCCTCGAGGTTGTACAGCGGCTCCGGGTGCGAGTCGATGATCAGGTTGCGGCCCGATCCCGGGTGCACGTTGGTGTTGTTGTCGGGGACCGACGTGTCGTTGTAGGAGATCAGCAGACCCTGCTGGTACGCGAAGTGCTCGGCCCAGTCCGGCTTGGTGTTCGCCCAGCCGATGTTGTACGGGCCGGTCTTCAGGTACTTGTCGTACGACACGTAGGTGCGGTTGCCGGCGATGTAGAAGTTGTCGTACAGCGCCGTGATCGAGTTGCCGACGACCTGGAACTTGTCCGCGGTCCACTCCGGGGTGCCCTCGGCACCGTCGGTGGAGACAGCGGCACCGTCCGCCGTGATGGTCAGGTCGTCACCGAAGAAGCCGCCCGCGGAGACGCCACCGTCGGTGATGTAGTGCAGCCGGACCTGGATCTTCTTGCCGGCGTACGCGTCGAGCGGAACGTGGATGTTCTTCCACGCGCCACCGCTGGTGCCGGAGATCGTCGGGCGACCGGGCTCCGCGCCGTCCTTGCCGAAGGGCGCGCCGTCGATGGTGCCGTCGATCGGCGTCCAGTCCTTGCCGTTCTCGGACGCCTCGATGTAGAGGTAGTCGTAACCCTCTTCGATGTTGTAGCGACCCTTGAGGTCGAACGCCGCGCTGGTCTTGCCGGTCAGGTCGACCGCCTTGGTCAGCGAGGTGTTCAGGTCGTCCTCGTTGCCGGAGAAGTACTGCTTGGTGCCGGCGAACGGGGCGCCGAGGTCGGTGGTGACCTCCTTGTCCGGCAGGACGACGACCGCGGCCTGGGCCTTCTTGGTGTTGTACTCCTGCGGGCCGAGCTCGAGGGTCTTCTTCTGACCCGCGACGACGGTCTCGTAGTCGAGCCAGCCGAGCTGCATCTTGTTCCAGGCGCCGAGGTCGCCGGGACGCGTGCCGAGGGGCTCGCCGGCGGCGGACAGACGGCTCTGCGCCATCAGCGTCCAGTACTCGCTGTTCATGTTCGAGCCCTTGCCGGACGTGTCGTAGTCGTCCGGCAGGCCGAGGTCGTGGCCGTACTCGTGCGCGAAGACGCTCAGGCCGCCGTTCTCGGGCTGGACGGTGTAGTCACCGATCCAGATGCCCGTGTCACCGATCTGCGTACCGCCGGCCTTGTTGGTGGCCGGGCCGGTCACGCCGGCCGAGGTGTTGTACGCGTACCAGCGGTGCGCCCAGATGGCGTCCTCACCCTGCTGCGGGTCGCCGTCGGCCTGGTCGCCGCCGGCGTGGACGATCTGGAAGTGGTCGATGTAGCCGTCGGGCTCGTTGAAGTCGCCGTCGCCGTCGAAGTCGTAGCGGTCCCACTGGTCGAAGGACTGCATGTCGGCCTTGATCTGGGCGTCGGTGCGCCCGGCGGCCTTCTGGCTGGCGACCCACTGGTTGGCGGCGTCGGTGACGAGCGCCCACATGTTGGTGTCGGTGCAGGTGCCGGTGACGTCGCAGTCACGGCCGTAGCGGGCCTCGTTGTACTTGACCTTGACCCAGTCGGTGACCTTGCCCTCGACGCTGTACCGGCCCGAGGACTGCGCCTCGTAGTAGGTCTTCAGCGACTCGACGTTCTTGCCCTCGCCGAAGTACAGCTTCTCGTAGTGCGCCCGGTTGTAGTCGGGCTGCCACACCGTGGTGTTGTCCTTGGTGCGGTCCGGCGACGGGATCTTGTTGTGCAGCGGGCCCTCGAACGTCGTCGGGCCCGGGGTGTCCGGGTCGCTGTCGACGTCGGGGTAGTTGGGGTGCCGCTCGTTGCCGAACTCCGCCAGGATCACGAAGATCTTGTCGGTCCGCTCGCGGCCGAGCTCGACGTACTGGTCCTGGCCGCCCTTGGCCACGCGGCGGTTGGTCTCGCCACCACCACGGGTCTTGCCGACCTTCACAACGGTGCTGCCCTCGCGCTTCTGCGTCTTGGCTTCGCCCTTGAGGACGGCGCTGATGGCCTCCTCACGCAGTTCGCGGCGCTTGTCCTCGAACGGGTTGGGAAGCTCGTCGGCCGGGTCCGCCTTGACGACCTTCAGCGTTGTCGGCTCCACCGGGGGCGCCGCCTGTGCCACGGCCGGGAGCAGAGCCCCGAAGCTCGTGACCATCGCGGCGCCCAGTAGTCCAACGACTACTTTGCGCACTACGTACCTCCGTTGAACAAACCGCACGCCCCACGCAGCGAGCGGTGGCACAGGCCCTTGATCGGGGCTCCGGTGAACGTATGCAAAAAAATGGATGTGTGGAAGACCTCAGAAAAAAGTTTTTTGTAAACGGCGCGGCGCCCGGGGAAAAATCCCCGGGCGCCGTTCCTTATATCCCTAGATCACCCGATTTTGATCTTCATAGAAGTGTTATTGACATCGAGGACCTTGATCTTGACGCCGACCGCCGGCAGCTTTACGCCGTGGTTGGGCAGTTCGTCGTAGAAGTACTTCTTGGTGTCGTCGAACTGCGGCTGTGCGGCCTGGCCCCGGATGTAGCTGGGCTTACCGTTGATGTGCAGAGTGAACGAATCCGCCTTCTTCAGGCTGAACGGGGCGTCGTACACCTGGATGCGGGCCCGCCACGGCAGTCCTTCCAGGTTGTAGAACGGCGCCGGGTGCGCGTCGATGATCAGGTTGCGGCCCGATCCCGGGTGCACATTGGTGTTGTTGTCCACCTGCGAGGTGTCCCAGTACGAAATGAGCAGACCCTCCTGGTAGGAGTAGTGGTCCACCTTGTCCGGCAACGTCGGCTGGTAGCCGAAGAAGTACGGTCCGGTCTTGAGGTACTTGTCGTACGACACGTAGCTGCGGTGCCCGGCGATGTAGAAGTTGTCGAACAGCTCGGTCGAGGAGGACCCGACGATCGAGAAGCCGTCGAGCTCCCAGGTGGTGTCGCCCTCGGCGCCGTCGACCAGCACGGTGGCGCCGTCGGCGGTGATCGTGATGTCGTCACCGAAGAAGCCGCCCTCGGCGACGCCGCCGTCCGTCAGGTAGTGCAGGCGGAAGGTGATCTTCTTGCCGGCGTACGCGTTCAGCGGCACCGCGATGTCGGCCCACGCGCCGCCGGTGCTGCCGGTCAGGGCCGGGGTGCCGCTGGCGTCGCGCGGGAACGCCGCGCCGTTGAGCGTGCCGTCGAGGCGCGTCCACGTGGTGCCGTCGTCGGTCGACGCCTCGAAGTACAGGTAGTCGTAGTCCTCCTCGATGTCGTACCGGCCCTTGAGCGTGACGCCCGCGGTGGTCTTGCCGGTCAGGTCGATCTCCTGCGACATCGAGTTGTTGAGATCGTCGGCGTTGCCGGAGAAGAACTGACCCTCGCCGGCGAAGGGCGCACCGAGCTCGGTGGTGACCTCCTTGTCGGGCAGCACCACCACGACGCCCTGGGCCTTTGCCGTGTTGTACTCCTGCGGCCCGAGCTCCAGGGTCTTCTTCTGGCCCGCGACCACGGTCTCGTAGTCGAACCAGTTGAGCTGCATCTTGTTCCAGGCGCCGAGGTCACCCGGGCGGGTGCCGATGGCCTGGTCGCCCGCGGCGCTGAGCCGGCTCTGGGCCATCAGCGTCCAGTGCTCGTTGTTGTTGTCGCCGCCGCCGGAGGTGTCGTAGTCGTCCGGCAGGCCCAGGTCGTGGCCGTACTCGTGGACGAAGACGCTCAGGCCGCCGTTCTCCGGCTGGATGGTGTAGTCGCCGATCCAGATGCCGGTGTTGCCGATCTGCGTGCCGCCGAGCAGGTTGCCCGCCGGGCCGGTGCGGCCCTGGTCGGTGCCGAACGCGTACCAGCGGTGGCTCCAGATCGCGTCCTCGCCCTGCTGCGGGTCGCCGTCGGCGGCGTCGCCACCGGCGTGGACGATCTGGAAGTGGTCGATGTAGCCGTCGGCCTCGTTGAAGTTGCCGTCGTTGTCGAAGTCGTAGCGGTCGTACTGGTCGAACGACTTCATGTCCGCGGCGATCTCGGCGTCGGTGCGCCCGGCCGCCTGCTGGTCCGCGACCCACTTGTTCGCCGCGTCACGCACGAGCGCCCAGGTGTTGTTGCAGACGTTGCTGCCGCAGAGGTCGCGGCCGTACCGCGCCTCGTTGTAGTTGACCTTGACCCAGTCGGTGACCTCACCCTCGACGCTGTAGCGCCCGGAGGACTGCGTTTCGTAGTAGGTCTTGACCGACTCCTTGCCCGCGCCCTCGCCGAAGTACAGGTCCCGGTAGTACTGGGGGTTGTAGTCCGGCTGCCAGACCGTCGAGTTGTCGACCGCACGGTTCGGCGCGGGGATCTTGTTGTGCAGCGGGCCCTCGAACGTGGTCGGCCCGGCCACGTTCGGGTTGGAGTCGACGTCCGGGTAGTCCGGGTGCCGCTCGTTGCCGAACTCGGCCAGGATCACGAAGATCCGGTCGGTCCGCTCGCGGCCCAGCTCGACGTACTGGTCGGCGCCGGACTTGGCGATCTTGCGGTTGGTGGGACCCGATCCCTGGGTCCGGCCGACCTTGACGACCGTGCTGCCGTTCCGCTTTATCGCTTTCGCCTTGCCGCTGGCGACGTCGGCGACGGCCTGCTCGCGCAGTGCCCGGCGCTTGTCCTCCAGCGGGTGGGGGAGATCGTCCACATGTGTCGCGTCGGCCTTGGCCGCCGGTGTGGGATCGACCGGCGGGGCAGCGGTGGCGCCGGCCGGAATCAGGATTCCGACGCTGGTCACCATCGCGGCGCCGAGCAGTCCTACGACCACCTTGCGCACTACGTATACCTCCGTTGGCATGACCGCGCGCTGTTGTACAGCGACGGCGGTGGACCGCCTCGGGTTCGAGGCTGAAGGAGAACGTATGCAAATAGAGCGATGCATCGGAAGGGTCCTAACGGATTGATCATGGTTGATTGCAATCCGTGGCTGCGGCATCGCGCGTATACCGGCAAACGGCCGAAAATGGACCGTCCACATGAAACAGCGGCAGATCCGTCGCCGGACCCGCCGCTGTCGATGGAACTGCGTCTATGTCAATCGTCGGACTTGGCGCTCCGCATTCCCGCCGAGATGAGGTCCATGACCGTCGAGTCCTGAAGCGTGGTGACGTCGCCCAGGGAACGGCGCTCGGCGACGTCGCGCAGCAGCCGGCGCATGATCTTGCCGGACCGGGTCTTGGGCAGCTCGGCCACGAGCATGATCTGCCGCGGCTTGGCGATCGGCCCGAGCGTCTTCGCCACGTGGTTGCGCAGATCCTGGATCAGCTTCTCGCCCGCGTCGCCGGTGGTGTCCACGTTGCCCCGCGGGATGGTGAAGGCGACGATGGCCTGCCCGGTCGTCGGGTCGGTCGCGCCCACCACGGCCGCCTCGGCCACCGCCTGGTGCGAGACCAGCGCCGACTCGACCTCGGTCGTCGAGATGTTGTGCCCCGAGATCAGCATGACGTCGTCGACGCGGCCGAGCAGCCAGAGCGCGCCGTCCTCGTCCTTCTTCGCGCCGTCGCCGGCGAAGTAGATCCAGTCGTCGCCCGCGCCGGCGCCCTTGCCGAAGCGCGACCAGTACGTGTCGATGAAGCGCTGGTCGTCGCCCCAGATCGTGCGCAGCATCGAGGGCCACGGCTCGCGCAGCACCAGGAAGCCGCCGCCGCCGTTCGGCACCGGCTGCGCCTGGTCGTCGACCACGTCCGCGGAGATGCCCGGCAGCGGGGTCATCGCCGATCCGGGCTTGGTGCTGGTCACGCCGGGCAGCGGCGCGATCATCCCGGCGCCGGTCTCGGTCTGCCACCAGGTGTCCACGACCGGGCAGTTGTCGTGCCCGATGTTCGCGCGGTACCACATCCAGGCCTCGGGGTTGATCGGCTCGCCGACGCTGCCGAGGATGCGCAGCGAGGACAGGTCGTACGTGGCCGGGATGTCCTCGCCCCACTTCATCATCGTGCGGATGAGCGTGGGCGCGGTGTAGAGGATGGTGACCTGGTACTTGTCGATGATCTCCCAGAAGCGTCCCCGGTGCGGGGTGTCCGGGGTGCCCTCGTACATGACCTGCGTGGCGCCGTTGGAGAGCGGCCCGTAGACGATGTACGAGTGCCCGGTGACCCACCCGACGTCGGCGCTGCACCAGAAGACGTCGGTCTCCGGCTTGAGGTCGAACATCGCATGGTGCGTGTACGACACCTGGGTGAGGTAGCCGCCGGTCGTGTGCAGGATGCCTTTCGGCTTACCCGTCGTGCCTGAGGTGTAGAGGATGAACAGCGGGTGCTCCGAGTCGAACGACCGCGGCTGGTGCTCGGCGCTCGCCCGCTCGACCGTCTCGTGCCACCACAGGTCCTTCTCACCCCAGGCGACGTCCTCGCCCGTACGCCGCACCACCAGCACGTGCTCGATGCTCGGGCACTGTGCGACCGCCTCGTCGACGGTCGGCTTGAGGGCGGACGGCTTGCCGCGGCGGTAGCCTCCGTCGGCCGTGATCACCAGCTTGGCGTCGGCGTCCTTGATCCGGGTCGAGAGCGCGTCGACCGAGAAGCCGCCGAAGACCACGCTGTGCATCGCGCCGATCCGGGCGCAGGCCAGCATCGCGATCGCGGCCTCCGGGATCATCGGCAGGTAGATGGCCACCCGGTCGCCGGCCGTGACGCCGAGCTCGGTCAGGGTGTTGGCCGCCTGGCTGACGCTGCGCAGCAGGTCCGCGTACGTGATCGTGCGGGTGTCGCCCGGCTCGCCCTCCCAGTGGATGGCGACCTTGTCGCCGTGGCCGGCCTCGACGTGCCGGTCGACGCAGTTGTACGCGATGTTGAGCTCGCCGCCGACGAACCACTTGGCGAACGGCGGGTTCGACCAGTCCAGCACCTGGTCCCACGGCTTGGTCCAGGTGAGCCGCTGGGCCTGCTCCGCCCAGAAC
This sequence comes from Couchioplanes azureus, assembly GCF_014648355.1. Taxonomy (GTDB): domain Bacteria; phylum Actinomycetota; class Actinomycetes; order Mycobacteriales; family Micromonosporaceae; genus Actinoplanes; species Actinoplanes azureus. The sequence continues at coordinate 232,527 of NZ_BMQY01000006.1, read as the reverse complement.
CCCAGCCGGTCCGCGCGGGCCCGCTCGTAGGCGTCGGCCTTGACGTTCGCCGCGGCGGCGAGCTCGGCCGGCGGCGGGAACTGCCGCGTCTCCGAATACAGATTCTCCAGGGTCTCACTCATGAGGGCGGCTCCTCTGCCGTGACCGTTCTGCTTGGGTGGAACACTAGTTCTGCCGGCTTTCCCGGGCGAGCCTTCTGCTCGGTACTGCGCGAATCTTGCCACTTCCGAGCCTTAACGCGCACCCCCCGGCGCGGGTCATTTTCGGCGTACGGTAGGCGCGTGACGAACGATCCCCTGGCCCCGCTGCTCGCGCTCGCCGACGTCGAGCCCGCCTTCGCCGACGCCCGCGCCAAGGTCGACGCCGCCCTGCGCCACCGCGCGCTGCGCCGCAACGGCGGCCAGGTGGCGGCCGAGGTGGGCCTGCGCGCCGCGGTGGCGAGCGCCGCCCTGGAGGACCACCGCCACGACGTCGCCGAGGTCCGCGCCGGCACGGTCACCGACCCGGTGGTCCAGGGCGCGCTGCGGGTGTCGGAGGGGCTCGACGGGCTCGCCGATCTCTGGCCCCGGGCTCCCCGGCAGGTGCTGGCCCGCCTGCACATGCTCGCCGCGCGCGGCGCGGTCGCCGACGGAGACCTGGGCCGGCTGCTGTCCGGGGCGGAACGGATCGACGCGCTGGCCGGACTGGTCGCGGGCAACGAGCGGACCCCGCCGCTGCTGCTGGCCGCGGTCGTGCACGCCGAGCTGCTGACCCTGCGGCCCTTCGCGGGTCCGTCCGGCGTGGTCGCGCGGGCCGCGGCCCGGCTCACCCTCGTCTCCCGCGGTTTCGACATCCGGGGCCTCGTCGGCGTCGAGCGGGGGCATCTGGCGCGTGAGCCCGAGTACGTCGGCTCGGCCGGTGCGTACGCGACCGGCACCCCCGACGGCGTCCGGTCGTGGCTGCGGCACTATGCGGCCGCCGTGTCGGCCGGCGCGGAGGAGCTGGAGGAGATCGGGAACGAGGTCCTGGCGCCGTCGGGCAACTGACGCCGCCGGATGTCCGCAACACCCTATTTGTCCCCGAGCGGGTTGGCATACTCGGCTGGTGGGAAACGAGTGGGTTCGCCCCTACTCCGTCGGGACCGGCCGCTGGCTGGTCATCGGCTGGGAGGCGGTGGCGTTCGGGCTGCTGGGCTGGGCGAGCATCGGGCTCTTCGAGCTGACCGGCGTCGGCGTACGCATCCTCGCCGTGCTCATGGCGGCGGTCTGGGTGATCGGTGGCTGGCGCATCCTCGAGATGGGCGTCTACGTCAGTCCCCACGCGCTGCGCATCCGCGGCCTTCTGCGAACCCGGACGATGCGCTGGGAGGACGTGGCCCACGTCCGCCTGCACCGGCACGCCAACAAGATCGGCCGGTGGGAGGTCGAGGGCGGCATGACCGTGCTCATCGAGCGCCGCGACGGATCCACAGTGAACACCGAGCTGTGGGCCCAGGGCGTCGACTTCCACCGCCGGCCGCAGGCGTTCCGCGATGTCTACCACGAGCTGCGCAACCGGCACCTGGCCTTTCCGCGGCGCGCGGAAATGTAAGGACGGCGCCTCACAGGTGAGACGCCGCCGCTTGCGCGTCCGGCCGGGTTATCAAGCGTGCACCTGGGTCGTTGTCGGCAGTCCCGCCGGAATCCGGCGGGTCCCGCCGCAACGTGCCTGCCGTGGCTGATCGCGCGTGGGTTCCCGGTGGCCGTGCACGGGATCCGCTCGGTGGTTCTCCGGGATCCCGCCAGTCCTTTCTACGCCGCTCCGCCCTTGATCACCAGGGCAAAAGCTACTAACCGTAATTAGTCAGACGCTTGGCGGTGACGTACCTCGATGCCGGTCAGGCCGGCGCGGCCCGCATGCGCCGGTGCCGCCCGTAGATCGCGATGCCGATCGCCACGCCGACGCCCACGCTGAGCGCCGCCGCCGTCAGCGGCACGGCCGGCCGTTCCCGCAGCCGCCGCCCCAGCGGGATCGGATGCCGGAACTCCAGGACCGGCCAGGCCCGTTCCAGGGCCACCCGGCGCAGCGCCCGGTCGGGATTCACCACACTCGGATGCCCGACCGCCTGCAGCAGCGGCAGATCACTGTTCGAATCCGAATAGGCGTAACACTGTGCGAGGTCGTATCCCCGCTTCTCCGCCAGCTGCCGCACCTCGGACACCTTGCTCGCGCCGGCCGCGTAGAACTCGACCTCGCCGCTGTAGCGCCCGTCGACGATGCCCATCCGGGTCGCGATGACGTCGGTGACGCCGAGCAGCTCGCCGATCGGGCGGACCATCTCGTCCCCGGACGCGGAGACGAGGACGACGTCGCGCCCGGCCGCCTGGTGCTCGCCGATGAGGACGGCGGCCTCGGCGTACACATACGGGTTGATCAGCTCTTCCAGGGTCTCGGCGACGATCTGCCGCACCTGCTCGACCTTCCAGCCCTTGCAGAGCGCGGCCAGGTAGTCGCGGGTGCGGGCCATGGTCTGCTCGTCGGCCCCGCCGAGCCGGAACATCAGCTGCGCGTAGGCCGACTTCACGACGTCGCGGCGGCTGATCAGGCCATCGCGATAGAAAGGCCGTCCGAAGGCCAGTGCACTGGACTTGGCGATGACGGTCTTGTCGAGGTCGAAGAATGCGGCGCTCTGGCCCACGGGCCGAAAGTGTAGCCGCAAGAAGCAGCGAGTCACGCTTTCGGCGTGACGTGTGGGCTTTCTGGTGACAGTGGGTACTCGACGGTGAGGCGCTACTGAGGCATGCTTGTGGTGCGACAGGGATTCATGTTGTCTACATGTGGGCGATATCGGTGGCGTTCGGGGACGCGTCGCCGAGGCGGTCGCCCTCCCGCGAGATTTCTCGGTGGTTGCGCCCCCCGCGATCACCGGGGCCGATTCGGCTCGACCCCCCCGGAGCCGAATCTTCGGACGACCCCCGTCGCCCCCGACGGGGGTCGTTCCTTTCCGGCCCGAATCTTCCGGTACGGACCCGGCCGAGCCGGCTCTGCGTGCCGCTCAGCTCGTCAGGCGCCGGTGGCCTGGCTCAGGTCGGCCGGTTCGTCGTGCTCGGACATGCCGAACAGCTCGCTGAGGCCGGTCACCGACAGCACCCGGCGAAAGCTCGGGCTCGGGTTCACCACCACGAAGCGGCTCTCGGCCTCGTTCGTCGCGCGGTAGCCCTCGATCAGTGCGCCCAGCCCGGTCGAGTCGATGAACGTGGCGTCGGACAGGTCGACTCGGATCTCCTCGGGCGACCACTCGGCGACCGCGTCCCGGATCGTCTGAGCGACCTCGTCGGCATTGGAGAAGTCGATCTCACCGAGCAGGGTCACATGGGCGGTGCCGTCCTCGCCGAACGCGCTGCGGATCGGGTACTCCATGCCAACTCCATCGTCCGTGTCGGCAACAACATACCCAACGCCAGGCCCGTCCACTCTCCGCTGTCTGTCGTGGGCCCGACGATGGTACGTCGCTCCGGCGGCCTTCGCGTAGCAGATCAGCCCCTGGAGGAGCGGCCTGTCCACAGCCCCGGCGGTTGTCCACAGGCCGGCGATCTCCGGTTGAGCAGCGGTCCGCCGGCCCGCCACGGTGGGGGTCTCACCGCCCCGCCGTCCGCCGCGTCCGCTGGAGTTTGCGATGTCCGTCCGTACCGTCGCGCCGTCCGACCTGCCGTTGCTGGTGACCGGCGACCCGGAGCTGCTCGACGATCTTCTCCGGCTCGCCGCGGCGGGCGGCACGGAGGTCGACGTCGCCGCCGACCCGGTCGCGGCCCGGCCGCGCTTCGCCCACGCGCCGCTGGTCCTGCTCGGCGCCGACCAGGCCGCCGCGTGCCTGCGCGCCCGGCTGCCGAGACGCCCGCGTGTGATCATCGTCGGCCACGAGCCGATCGTTGCGGCCGCCTGGGACCTGGCGGCACCGCTCGGCGCCGAGCACGTGGCGCTGCTGCCCGCGGCCGAGCCCTGGCTGGTCGACCGTTTCGCCTCGGCCCGCCGCCCCGGCCCGCCGCCCGACGGCCGGGTCCTGGCCGTCGTGGGTGGCCGCGGCGGCGCGGGAGCGAGCACCCTGGCGGGCGGCCTGGCCGTCACCGCCGTCCGCGCGGGCCTGCGCACCCTCCTGCTCGACGCGGACCCGCTGGGCGGCGGCCTCGACCTGGTGCTCGGCTGGGAGCAGGTCGACGGACTGCGCTGGCCGGCTTTGACCGAGGCGGGCGGGCCGGTCGACCCGCCGGCGCTGCTCGAAGCCCTGCCCCACCGCGGCCACCTGGTCCTGCTGTCCTTCGCCCGCGACGCCCTGCCGCTCCCTCCGGCAGTGCCTCCCTCGACGTCTCTCTCATGGTCGGTGCCCGCTGAGGTCATGGCGGTGACGATGCAAGCCGCGCGGGCGACCCGGGACCTGATCGTCGTGGACCTGCCACGCCACCTCGACGACGCCGCCACGGTCGCCCTCGGAGCGGCCGACCGGGCGGTCCTCGTCGTCCCCGCCGAGCTGCGCGCGACCGCCGCGGCGGCCCGGGTCGCGGCGACGGCCGGGCTGCACTGCCCGCACCTGTCGGTCGTCGTGCGCGGCCCGGCGCCGGGGCGGCTGAAGGCCCGGGAGATCGCCCGATCGCTCGGCCTGCCCCTCGCCGGCTCCCTGCGCCCGGAGCAGGCCGTGTGCGAGGGCATGGAGCAGGGCGAGCCTCCCGGCGCCGACGGGCTGGGTCCGCTCGCGGAGTTGTGCCGGCGCCTCATCGCCGACCTGACCGCCTCCGGCGCTGGGGAGCGGGCATGACCCGGCCGTCGGCCGCCGTGCCCTCGCTGGCCCAGCGGGTACGGCGGCACATCGCCGAGGAAGGCGTCGACGCCACCCCGGCCGCGGTCATCTCGGCCGTACGCCGGGAGGCCGACGCGGCGGTCCTCGGGGACACCACGGTCGCGCACCTGGCCGGCCGGGTGCGCGACCACCTCGTCGGCGCCGGGCCCCTCACGCCGCTGCTCGCCGACCCCGCGGTCACCGACGTCCTGGTCAACGGCGCGCAGGTCTGGGTCGACCGGGGTGCCGGCCTGCATCGCGTGACGGTCGACGTGGGCGGCCCCGACGAGGTACGCCGCCTCGCCCAGCGCCTCGCGGCCGCGTGCGGGCGCCGGCTCGACGACGGCCACCCGTACGCCGACGCCCGCCTGCCGGACGGGACGCGGCTGCACGCCGTACTGCCCCCGGTGGCGACCGACGGGCCGTACCTCTCGCTCCGCACCTTCCGCCAGCGCCCGTTCGGCCTGCGCGACCTCGTCGAGCACGGCACGGTCCCCGCGGCGCTCGCCCCCGTCCTGGCGGCCGTGGTCGCCGGCCGGCTGGCCTACCTGGTCACCGGTGGCACCGGCTCCGGCAAGACGACGCTGCTGGCCACCCTGCTCGGCCTCGTCCCACCGACCGAGCGGATCGTCCTGGTGGAGGACGCGGCGGAGCTGAGACCGGTGCACCCGCACGTCGTCGCCCTCCAGGCCCGCACCGCCAATGTGGAGGGCGCGGGCGCCGTGGGCCTCACCGACCTGGTGCGCCAGGCCCTGCGCATGCGCCCCGACCGGCTGGTGGTCGGCGAGTGCCGGGGCGCGGAGATCGCCGATCTGCTGGCCGCCCTGAACACGGGCCACGAGGGAGGAGCCGGCACGCTCCACGCCAACGCGCCGGCCGACGTACCCGCCCGCCTGGAGGCGCTGGGCCTGCTCGGCGGCCTGCCCCGGGCGGCCCTGCACGCCCAGGCCGTCGCCGCCCTCCAAGTCGTCATCCAGGTACGCCGCACCGACCGGGGCCGCGTCCTGGATTCGATCGGGGTGCTGCTACCGACGGGGGAGCAGCACCTTGCCACCGTGATCCCGGCCTGGGAGAGAGGCCGCGGCACCGGCCCGGGGGCGCCGGCCCTCGCCCGCCTGCTGATCGCGCGAGGCGTCCCGGTCCCCCCGATCCTGGGCTCGGCCACCTCCTCGCCCTGGACCCCGCCGGCGCCTCCGCTTTCCGGCCCGGCCGCCTCTTCGCCCCGGTCGTCGGCCGGGTCTCCGCTGCTTGACCCGGGCGGTTCCTCGCCCCGGCCGCCGGCCTCGTCTTCGGGTGTTGCCGGGGGCGGGCGATGACCGCCGGGTCGTGGTTCGTGGTGGCCTGGCCCTGGCTGTTGGCGGCGATCTTGCTGACCACCGCCGCGGTCCTCGCCGTCTGGCCGGTCAGACGCGGCCTGACCAGGTTGTCCACGCCGAGCCGGCCCTCCCTGACCCTCCCGCATCTCACCTCGCTCCGGTCCGCCGCCAGCCGCGCACCCCGGCGGTCCGTCACCGCGTCGGCCGCAGCGGCCGCGCTGCTCGGGATTCTCGCCGCCGGCCCGGTGGCCGCGTTCGTCGCGAGCGTCTACGCCGCCCTGGCGGCACGTGCGCTGATCCGCCGGGCCGCGCGCAAACACGCCGAACAGGCCCACGACCGAACCCTCGACGCCCTCAGCGCCCTCGCCGCCGACCTGCGCGCGGGCCTGCCCCGCCCGTCGGCCCCGATCGAGGGCCGCCCGGCCGAGCTCGCGGCGGCGGCCGACCGCCTCGCGGAGCGTACCGGCGCGCCGACCGCGGACCTGATCGAGCGCATCGAGGCCGACGCCCGCGCCGCCGGCCGGGCCCGGGCCAGCGCCGCCGCCCAGGCAGCGGGCGCCCAGGCGACGGCCATCCTGCTGGCCGCGCTGCCACTCGGCGGGATCGCGCTCGGCTACGGCATCGGCGTCGACCCGCTGCGCATCCTGCTCCACACCCCCACCGGCGCAGCCTGCGCGGCCGGTGCCACCCTGCTGCAGACCGCGGGTCTGCTGTGGGCGGACCGCCTCACCGACGGCCCACCCGACCCGGCCATCCGCAAGACGAACCGGGCGGGAAGTGACCGGCGCGCCGAGCCGCTACGGGCGGCCACCAGCCGGCCGCGTCGTGCCGGTGGCCTGCCGCACGGCCACGGGATGCCGCGATGACCGCCTCCACGTGCGGCGCCGAGTCGATCGTCCGGCGGGGCGGCCCGGTGCAGATCCCCCTTCAACCCTGCTGCATGGTCGCCCTGCTCCGAGCCGCCCGCACGCCGCAGCCGCCCACCACCATGCCGTGCCCGCTGCATGCGGACCTGCGCGCCCTGACCGCCGCCGCCGTCACCGCCGGTGCCGGTGTGGGCGCCCGCGAGGAGATCCGATGATCAAGCGCATCGCGGTCGCCCTCGCCTGCGTGGTCGCGACCGCCTGGTACGCCGGGCACTGGTGGTCGGTGCCGCCGGCGCTCGCGCTCGCTTACGTCCTCGACCGCTGGCTGCGGAAACAGGAACCGGCTGCCGTCCGCGCCCGGCGCGCCCGAGCCCAGGCGGACCTGCCGCTCGCCGCAGACCTCGTGGCCGCGGCGCTGCGCGCGGGCGCACCCGTCGACCACGCGGTCTCCGCCGTGGCGGAGGCGCTCGCCGGCCCGCTGGGCGAGCGCCTGGCCCGCGTCGGCCGCTCCCTGCGCCTCGGCGCCGACCCGCCGGAGGCCTGGGCCCACCTCGCCGACGTACCCGGCGCCCCGCGCATGATCGCGGCCGCGATCCGATCGAGCACGAGCGGCGGTGCGCTGGCGGGAGCACTCACCCGCCTGGCCGACGACCTGCGCGCCGACCGCGTGACCGCCGCCGAGGCGGCCGCCCGCCGGGCCGGAACCCTCATCGTCCTGCCCCTCGGGCTGTGCTTCCTCCCGGCCTTCCTGCTGGCCGGTCTGGCCCCGGTCATCATCGCCGTCCTCGGAGACATCCTGTGACCCCGCCGACGCCGCCACCGACCGCGCGGTCGCTACCGCCACCGATAGGGCCGCTGGCGCCGATCGGCGGGCCCGGGTTCGGCCGGGGCGGGTGCTCGGCGCTGGGCGTCCGCGCGCCCCTCATGCTCGCCGGTCTCGGACCGGTGCTGGTCGCCAAAACCGGCGACATTCCCTCGAAATCCACGCACAAGGAGTTCCCATGCACCGACTGCTCGCCCGCCTCACCGGTCCGCGCGCCGATGAGGGCATGAACACGGCGGAGTACGCCGTAGGCACCCTCGCCGCCGTCGCCTTCGCCGGCATCCTCCTCAAGGTCCTGACGAGCCCCAGCGTCCAGCAAGCTCTCAGCGGCGTGATCAACGGGGCACTGAAGTGAGTCCGCGCCGGCAGCCCGGCTCCGCGTCTTGTGGCTCCGCGTCCTGCGGCTCTGCGTCCGGCAGCCCCGCGACCGGCAGTCCAGTGTCCGGCGGCTCGGTGCCTGGCTCGGTGTCCGGCGGGTCGCTTGGCAGCGCTGCGTCGGGCGGCTCGGTGTCTGGCGGCTTTGCGCCGGTGAACGGCCCCGAGCTTCGCGATGCCGGTGCGGCCGTGCTCAGGCTGGCGGGTCTCGGGTGGGGACTTCTTCGCTCGCTCGGCCGCAGGCTGTCCCGGGCCGGTGATCGGGGTTCCTTCACCGCCGAGCTCGCGGCCGGGCTGCCGGCGCTCATGCTTCTGCTCTTCACCGGGCTCACCGCGGTCGGCGCGATGACCGCTCAGGGCCGGTGCGTCGACGCGGCACGCGAGGGCGCCCTCGCTGCCGCCCGCGGCGGTCCGGGCGTCGCCGAAGCGGCCCGTATCGCGTCGCCGGACGCGGAGATCGACATCGTGGAGGGCGCGGACACGGTGACCGTCACGGTCCGCGCTCCCGTAGAGGTCGTCGGCGGCCGGCTACCGGTGATCACCGTCGGCGCGACTGCCGTCGCCGCCAGGGAACCGGCGGCGGTCCAGTGACGATGGAGCGGGGCGGGACCGGGTTCGCTCCACGCATGCGGCCCGGCCCCGAGACGCACTTCATGCGGGCGTGCCGCGGAGCCGCGTCGATCTTCGTGTCTCGGATGGGCGCCGGGTCCACGCGGACCGACCGCGGAGCCGCGTCGATCTTCGTGCTCGCGGTGGGGCTGGTCCTCGTCGCCGGCGGGGTGGCGGGTGCGGCGGTCGGTGCGGCCCGGGTCGGGCGTCATGAGGCACGGACGGCCGCCGACCTCGGTGCCCTCGCCGGAGCGATGCGCGCGGTCGAGGGCCGGCAGGCGGCCTGTGCGCGAGCCGCCGAGATCGCCGCGGCCAACGGCGGTCGGCTGACGTCGTGCCGGCTGGACGGCTTCGACGTCGTCATCGAGGTGGAAACGGTCGTGACCCCGTTACCCGGTCTCACGACTCACGCCTCGGCCGCGGCCAGGGCAGGACCGATCAGGGGATGAGGAGGGCCCCTGCAGCCCGGTCGGGCAGAGCGCTCAACTTCCAGCCGGTCGGGCAGGTCGTTCGACTACGGCTGGTCGGGCAGGGCGGCCAGCACCGCGCCGAGCACCGCGATCGCCTTCTTCTTGTCCAGGGGGTTGTTGCCGTTTCCGCATTTCGGGGACTGGACGCATGACGGGCAGCCTGTCTCGCACACGCAGGACGCGATCGCCTCACGGGTGGCGCGGAGCCATTCCGTCGCCGTTGCGTAGGCGCGTTCGGCGAAGCCCGCCCCGCCCGGGTGACCGTCGTAGACGAACACGGTCGGGCATTCGGTGTCCGCGTGGTTCGCCGTGGAGAGACCGCCGATGTCCCAGCGGTCGCACGTCGCCATCAACGGGAGGAGGCCGATCGCGGCGTGTTCCGCGGCGTGCAGGGCGCCGGGGACGTCGCCCGGTTCCACTCCGGCGGTCAGCAGCGCCTTCGGGGAGATCGTGAACCAGACGGCCACCGTACGCAGCCGGCGTGCCGGCAGGTCGAGGGGGCGGGTGTCGATCACCTCTCCCGTGCCGATGCGGCGGCGCTGGTACGAGACCACCTGGCTGGTCACGTCCACCTCGCCGAGGAACAGACCGACCGGGCCGGCGTCGACGTACTCGCGTACCGAGACCACCGAGAGGTCCGTCACGTCGCGGGCGTGGGTGGACCAGTCCGGTTCCTCGGCGTGCACCAGCGCGACGGCGTCGTCCAGGTCGAGGCCGTCGACCACATAGGAGGCGCCCTGATGGAGATACACCGCACCGGGATGGAGCATGACGTGGGAGGAACCCTGGTCCACCGTGCCGAGCAGGCGTCCGGTCGCCGACTCCACCACGGCGACCGGGGTGCCGCCGGTGCCGCGCAGGTCGACGTCCGGGCGGCCCTGATGGGTCCAGTACCAGCCGGTGGGGCGCTTGCGCAGCGCCCCCGACCGGGTCAGCGCGTCGACGGCCTCCGCTGCCACGGCGCCGCCGAACAGCGCGAGGTCCGAGGGGCGCAGGGCGGACTCCGCCGCCGCGCAGCACAGCTGGGGTCCGAGGACGTACGGGTTCGCCGGGTCCAGCACCGTGGCCTCGACCGGCCGGCCGAACAGCGCCTCCGGGTGGTGCACCAGGTAGGTGTCGAGCGGGTCGTCGCGGGCCACGAGCACGGCGAGCGCCTCGCCGCCGGTCCGGCCCGCCCGGCCCGCCTGCTGCCACAGCGAGGCGCGGGTGCCGGGATAGCCGCAGATCAGCACCGCGTCCAGGCCGACCAGATCCACGCCGAGCTCGAGCGCGTTGGTCGACGCCAGCGCCAGCAGCTCGCCCGACATGAGCGCCTGTTCGATCGCGCGGCGGTCCTCCTTGAGGTATCCCGCCCGGTATGCCGCCACCCGGTCGCCCAGGCCCGGCACCGCCTCGTCCAGGGAACGCCGGGCCATGGCCGCGACGACCTCCGCGGCCCGCCGCGACCGGACGAACGCCAGGGTCCGCGTGCCCGCCACCACCGCGTCGGCGAGCAGATCCGCCGTCTCGCTCAGCGCCGACCGCCGGGTGCGCGCCTCGGCGCCGGTCGCCGGCACAGCCGGCTGGCCGGGAAAGACCCGACCGGCGAGCGCGGCCGGTTGGCCTGGGATGTCCTGGTCGGCGAGCGCGGCCGGTTGGCCTGGGAACTCCCGCTGGGCGCGCGCGGCCGGTCGGCCGGGGGAGTTCCGGTCGGCGAGCGCAGCCGGCTGGCGAGGGAAGACCTGGCCGGCGGGCTCGGGCGAGCCGGGCTGCCGGGGTTCCGGGGCTACTGCCGGGGCCGGCGACGAGGTGGGGGAGAGACCTGCGGCCGGGGACGGGGATGGTTCGTCGCTGGGCAGTAGTGGCGGTTCCCACAGAGCGAAGGTCACCGCGCCGCGGGGTGAGGCGTCGTCGGTCACCGCCGTCACCGGCAGGCCGGTCAGGCGGGATGCGGCGTCGGCCGGGTCGCCCGAGGTGGCCGACGCCAGGACGAAGGTCGGCGAGCTGCCGTACTGCGCGGACAGGCGGCGGAGGCGGCGCAGGACGTGCGCCACGTGGGAGCCGAACACGCCTCGATAGCTGTGACACTCGTCGATCACGACGTACGCGAGGCGGCGCAGGAAGGGGGCCCACTTGGCGTGACCCGGCAGTAACGCGTGGTGGAGCATGTCGGGGTTGGTGAGGACGAAGCGGGAGTGCTGGCGGACCCACTCACGCTCCTCGCGAGGCGTGTCTCCGTCGTATGTGGCCGGCCGCACGCCGTCGATGCCGAGCCGGACGAGGGCCCGCAGCTGGTCCGCGGCGAGGGCCTTGGTCGGCGACAGGTACAGCACCGTCGCGCGCGGGTCGTCGAGCAAACGGCTCAATGCCGGCATCTGGTACGCGAGCGACTTGCCGGACGCCGTACCCGTGGCGAGGACGACGTGCCGCCCGGCATGGGCGAGCGATGCCGCGGCGGCCTGGTGTTCCCAGGGCTGGAAGCCGTACGCGTCGCGGAGAGTCGGCGGCACCCAGGACGGCCACGGCACGGTCCGTCCGCTGCGTGCCGGCACGTGCTCGACGTGGGTGATCGGCGAGTCCTCGGCGGACGAGCGTCGCGCCCGCAGCCGGTGCAGCAGTTCCGCGGGCCCGAGCGCGTAGAGTGCGCCGCGCGCGGCCGGAATGCCCGGGACTGTCGTGGTCACGTCCTGCACTGTGACATCGGTATGCCCGAACCTCAAACGGGTACGACGGTGGGTGCCCACGCGTCGGGGGATGACAGTCGGTGGTTAGATTCGCTGGGGAGATCGGCTGCCTGAGGGCTTGCTCGGAGGGAGGAGGACCGATGGAGCTTTCGCTGACGACCCGGACCGTCGGCGAGCACACGGTGCTCGACGTCGGCGGTGAGGTCGACGTGTACACCGCCCCGCGGCTGCGGGAGCGCCTGGTCGAGCTGGTCGACGGCGGCTCCCGGCACGTGGTGGTGGATCTGGGCCGCGTCGAGTTCCTGGATTCCACCGGCCTCGGCGTGCTGGTCGGCGCCCTGAAGCGGCTGCGTGCCGCGCACGGCACCTTCGGGCTGGTCTGCGCCAAGGAGCCGCTGCTCAAGATCTTCCGGATCACCGCGCTCGACCAGGTGTTCCCGATCCATCCCTCGGTCGAGGCGGCGACCTCGACGTCGCCCGGCGATCGCGACGACAACCCCCCGGCAGCGTGATGGCGACGGTACGGCTGTCGTTCTCCCCGGCGCCGGTGCACGTGCGCACGGCGCGACTGGTCGGCGTGGCGGTGGCTCGGCGCGCGGGGGTCGCCGAGGACCTGCTCGACGAGGTGCGCCTGGCCATCGGCGAGGCGTGCACCCGGGCGGTGGCCCTGCACAACCAGTACGGCCTGCCCGACCTCGTCATGGTGGAAATGTCCGACTCGGACTTCTACACCGTGCGGGTGATCGACCGCGCGCCGATCGAGGCGAGCGTCGGCCTGGCCAAGCTGCCGCCGGACGAGCTCGCCGACGAGTCGCTGACCGACGAGGCGCTGACCACCGGCGTGGGCTTCGCGCTGCTGGCCGGCTTCGTCGACGACCTCCAGGTCCGCCCGGTCGACGACGGCGCGGGCACCGAGGTCCGCATGGTCTGGCCGGTCACCCGCCGCTAGACCCCGGCGCCGAGGACCGCGTGGGTCCGGCCGTCACCCGGCACGACCAGCACGGCGGCGGCGAGCAGCGCCTCCACGGGAAGCCGCGGCCAGGCCGGCACCCGGGTCCTGGGGGAGCACCGCCGGCATCCTGGCGGAGATCTCAGCCACCGCGTGGAAACGTCACGAGCATCCTGGCGGAGGCATCAGCGGCCTCATGGAAGCGTCGCCAACAAGACTTCGGAGTGGCCAGCCTGCGGCGTCACAAGCAGCCTTCGAACGGCCCCGGCGCTCGAAGGCGCGAACACCCGGTCGGCCGCCGGGGCCGGCGGATGAGCGGCGAGGCCGCCGCTGTCAGCGACGCGCATGGGGCGCCGCCCCGGGCGGCTAAGTCCGAAACTTCCGACCAACTCGGACAAACCTCGGCCTGTCGCGTGCGCCCCGGCCCGCGACGGCACAAAATGGACATGCCATGGCGCGAGCGGCCGGAAACCGCAGGTCTGTCGCGGGGAGCCTAAAGGTTCACCGTCATCGATGCCAACCGCTAACACAGCGGTAAACATCACCACGACACGGCCGGATGCAGGTGTGACCATTGCCACGTCTGGCCGCTACAGTACGCCGGTACTCAGCTACTGCTCCCCGGTTCCGCGCCCCGCGGGACCGGCTCTGTCGTCTCCCCGTCGCGGGGATGCGCCCGGCAGTCTCGTCCGCTACCGGGTGCGGTCGGTCGTACAGGAGGACATTGATGTCCGGGACCTCTAGGAGCCTCGCCGCGGAAACCGGCGGGGTGTCCCTCAGCGGTGACAATGTCACATTCGTTATCGTCGCAGTGGTATTCGCGCTGGTCGCGCTGGCGTTCGCCGCCATGTTCGTGCAGTCGGTGCTGAAGACCGGGCGCGGCACCACCAACATGCAGGAGATCGCCGGCGCCGTGCAGGAGGGCGCGTCCGCCTATCTCTTCCGGCAGTTCAAGACCCTGGCGATCTTCGTCGTCATCGCCGTCGTGCTGCTGTTCCTGCTTCCGGTGCACGGCTCCGGTGACAACGAGACCACGGTGAAGATCGGCCGGTCGCTGTTCTTCATCGTGGGTGCCGTCTTCAGCTCGTTCATCGGCGGCGCCGGCATGGCGCTGGCGACCCGGGCGAACCTGCGGGTCGCCGCGGCGGCGGGCGAGTCGGGCGGCCGGGAGAAGGCGATGGGCATCGCCTTCCGCACCGGCGGCGTGGTGGGCTTCCTCACCGTGGGCCTGGGTCTGTTCGGCGCCGCGCTGGTCGTGTGGATCTACCGCGGCGACGCCCCGACCGTCCTCGAGGGCTTCGGCTTCGGCGCCGCCCTGCTCGCCATGTTCATGCGGGTCGGCGGCGGCATCTTCACCAAGGCCGCCGACGTCGGCGCCGACCTGGTCGGCAAGGTCGAGCAGGGCATCCCGGAGGACGACCCGCGCAACGCCGCGACGATCGCGGACAACGTGGGCGACAACGTCGGCGACTGCGCCGGCATGGCCGCCGACCTCTTCGAGTCGTACGCGGTCACGCTGGTCGCGGCCCTGATCCTGGGCCAGGCGGCGTTCGGTCAGGACGGCCTGATCTTCCCGCTGATCGTCTCCACGATCGGTGTCGTCATCGCCATCGTCGGCGTCTTCATCACCCGGCTGCGGGCCTCGGACCGCAACGGCCTGAGCGCCATCAACCGGGCGTTCTACATCTCCGCCGTGCTGTCGGCGGTCATCGTGGCGATCGTCAGCTTCATGTACCTGCCGGCCACGTTCGCCGGGTTCAAGGACGCGTCGCTGGACGCCGGGGTGCTCGCGAGCGGCCGCAACCCGCAGTGGGTGGCGATCGGCGCGGTCGTCATCGGCATCGTGCTGGCCGCCGCCATCCAGGCGCTGACCGGCTACTTCACCGAGGTCGAGCGGCGCCCGGTGCAGGACATCGGCAAGTCCTCGCAGACCGGCCCGGCCACGGTCGTGCTGGCCGGCATCAGCGTCGGCCTCGAGTCCGCCGTCTACTCGGCGCTGCTCATCGGTGCCGGCGTGTACGGGGCGTTCCTGCTCGGCGGCTCGTCGATCACCCTGTCGCTCTTCGCGGTCGCGCTCGCCGGCACCGGCCTGCTCACCACCGTGGGTGTCATCGTCGCGATGGACACGTTCGGGCCGATCTCGGACAACGCGCAGGGCATCGCCGAGATGTCCGGCGACGTCGACGAGCGGGGCGCGCAGATCCTGACCGAGCTGGACGCGGTCGGCAACACCACGAAGGCGATCACCAAGGGCATCGCGATCGCGACCGCCGTCCTCGCCGCGACGGCCCTGTTCGGGTCGTACACGAACACGCTGTCGACGTCGCTGGCCGACGCCGGCGTCGGTGCGGAGCGGATCGGCGCGGAGATCCTCGGCCTGCTGAACATCTCCAACCCGCGCAACCTGGTCGGCCTGCTGATCGGCGCCGCGGTGGTGTTCCTCTTCTCCGGACTCGCGATCAACGCGGTCTCCCGCTCGGCGGGCGCGGTCGTCATGGAGGTACGCCGCCAGTTCCGCGACTTCCCCGGCATCATGGACCGCACCCAGCGGCCCGAGTACGGCCGAGTGGTCGACATCTGCACCCGGGACGCCCAGCGTGAGCTGCTCACCCCGGGCTTGCTGGCGATCATGGCGCCGATCGCGGTCGGTTTCGGCCTGGGCGCGGGCGCGCTGGCCGCGTACCTCGCCGGGGCGATCGGGGCGGGCACGCTCATGGCGGTCTTCCTGGCCAACTCCGGTGGCGCGTGGGACAACGCCAAGAAGCTGGTCGAGGACGGCGCGTTCGGCGGCAAGGGCTCCGATGCCCACGCCGCGACCGTCATCGGCGACACGGTCGGCGACCCGTTCAAGGACACCGCCGGCCCGGCCATCAACCCGCTGATCAAGGTGATGAACCTGGTGTCGCTGCTGATCGCGCCCGCGGTCGTGGCGTGGAGCATCGGCACCGAGGAGAACACCCCGCTGCGGGTCGGCATCGCCGCCGTCGCCGCGCTGATCATCGTGGCCGCGGTGGTCTGGAGCAAGCGCAAGCCGATCTCCATGGGCGAGGAGGCCCCGGCCCCCGAGTCCACCCCGACGCGCGTCAGCGCCTGATCCGAAGTGGTCAGGAGGGCACCCGGCACTCGCCGGGTGCCCTCCGCCGTGCGTTGGCCGTACGCTGCAATCCATGCGCACGGCCCGCACCATCCCCCTACTCATCGTCTGTTCGCTCGTCGTGACGCTGGGTGCTTGTTCGAGCGGCCCCGCCCCCCGCGCCTGGGCCGCGTCCGTCTGCAAGGTGCTGGCCCCGTGGCGGACGGAGATAGGCAACCTCGCCGCCCGCACCCAGCAGCAGATGACCGCCGCGACGACGCCCGCGCAGGCCAAGGAGAACCTCATGCGGCTCTTCGGCGGCGCCGAGTCGGCGAGCGAGAAGGCCCGGGCCGGGGTGCAGCAGGCCGGCGTGCCGGACGTCGACCAGGGCAAACGGGTGGCGGAGAGCTTCACCGCCTCGCTGAGCGCGATGCGCGACGCGTACGGCCGGGCCAAGACCGGCATCGAGGCGCTCGCGACCAGCCCGTCGAAGGATTTCTACGACCGGGTCGGCACGGTCGTGGAGACGCTCAACACGGAATACAAGGCGAGCGAGCTGGACACCAGCAATCTGTCGTCGGTCGAGCTGCGGAAGGCGTTCGACGCCGTTCCGGAGTGCCGCTGACCATGGCCGAGCCCGGGTGGCCGCTGATTCCGCGCGAGGTGCTGCCCGCGCCGGTCCCGGCTGTCCGACCGCGGCCGCGTCGCGCGGCCACGCCCACGCCCGCGGGGCAGCAGCTCTCCGTCTTCGGGGTCGAGGCCGTCGACCCGTCGCTGGCCGACCTGGCGGGCCTGCTGACGGGTCCCGGCCGGCTGGGCCGGATGGGCGGTACGGCACGCGTGTCGGTCCGGGTCGACGCCGCCTGGCGGGTGCACGTCCTGGTGGGTGAGCTGGTCGGCCGCGGCCTGGTGGTCAACTGGCACCCCGTGCCGGAGCAACCTCGGGCGGAGCCGGTGGACGAGGAGGCCGGCGAGGAGGAGAAGGCCCGGACGGTCGCCTTCGACGTCGTCACCGCGTACAGCAGCCGCCTGAACGGCCTGGCCCGCAGCTGGCCGCCGCCGGGCGCGAAGATCTTCCTCAACGGGCCGAGGCTGCGGCTGTGGGTGGCCGCCGCCGGGGCACCGCGGCCGCAGGGGTACGCCCTCGGTCTGGATCCCGACGGGTCTCTTGACAGCGCGGTGCACGACGCATTGACGCGGATCGGTCTCGCGGGCACGATCCAGGCCGGTCCGGCGTACATGATCGCAGGTCGCAGGCGTCTCACCCGGCTCGCCGAGCTGATCGGCGAACGGCCCGCCGCGGCACCCGAACGGCTGTGGCCGGGCGGCGCCGCTGCGTGATCTTCCCCGATTGTGTGCGACATGACGGCATGTTCCCGGTGTACGGTGTCGCCGTCGGACGCGTGCGGTGGCCGGACCGTTACCATCCGACTTCTGTGTGCCTGGGGAATGTGAGCTGGTCCGGCGCGTTACGTTGAACGTCCGCGTGTCCGCCGTCCGCGACGGGCCGCGCCGAGTGAGTCCGAAGTTTGGGAGTGCCGTGCCGAGCAACGCCAGGACGACCCGTCTGGTCATCGTCGAGTCCCCGTCGAAGGCCAAGACGATCGCCGGCTACCTGGGGCCCGACTATTTCGTCGAGGCCTCCTTCGGTCATGTCCGCGACCTGCCGAAGAACGCCGACGAGGTCCCCGAGAAGTACAAGGGTGAGTCCTGGGCGCGGCTCGGCGTCGACGTGGACAACGGCTTCAGCCCGCTCTACGTGGTCTCCGCCGACCGCAAGCAGCAGATCGCCAAGCTGAAGCAGCTCGCCAAGGAAGTCGACGAGATCTTCCTCGCCACCGATGAGGACCGCGAGGGCGAGGCCATCGCCTGGCACCTGGTCGAGACGATCAAGCCCAAGGTCCCGGTCCGGCGGATGGTGTTCCACGAGATCACCCGCCCGGCCATCCAGGCGGCGGTCGCCAACCCGCGCGAGATCGACAAGGACCTGGTCGACGCCCAGGAGGCCCGGCGCATCCTCGACCGGCTGTACGGCTACGAGGTCAGCCCGGTGCTCTGGAAGAAGGTCATGCCGAAGCTCTCGGCGGGCCGGGTCCAGTCCGTCGCCACCCGGATCGTGGTCGAGCGCGAGCGCCAGCGGATGGCGTTCCGCACCGCGGAGTACTGGGACATCAACGCCCAGCTCGCCATCCAGGAGCAGGCCGAGGGGACGCGCTCGTTCTCCGCGACGCTGATCGCGCTCAACGGCGACCGCGTCGCGACCGGCAAGGACTTCGAGCCGACCACCGGACGGCTCAGGCCCGGAGCCGCGGTCGTGCACCTGGACGGCGACGGCGCCCGCGGGCTGGCCGCCCGCCTGGAGGACCGGCCGTTCACCGTCACCCGGGTCGAGGAGAAGCCGTACCGGCGCCGGCCGTACGCACCGTTCATCACCTCGACGCTGCAGCAGGAGGCCGCCCGCAAGCTGCGCATGTCGTCGGCCCAGACGATGCGGACCGCCCAGCGGCTGTACGAGAACGGGTACATCACCTATATGCGTACGGACTCGGTGAACCTGTCGGAGACGGCCATCGCGGCCGCCCGCCGGCAGATCGCCGAGCTCTACGGCGAGCGCAGCGTCCCGCCGGAGCCCCGCCGCTACACCGGCAAGGTCAAGAACGCGCAGGAGGCGCACGAGGCGATCCGGCCCGCCGGAGACGTCTTCCGCGCCCCGGGCGAGCTGGCCAACGAGCTCTCCGGCGACGAGTTCCGGCTCTACGAGCTGATCTGGCGGCGTACGGTCGCGTCCCAGATGACCGACGCGGTCGGGAACTCGGTCTCGGTGCGCATCCGGGCGGTCTCGACCGCCCAGGAGGAGGCCGACTTCGCCGCGACCGGCAAGACCATCACCGACCCCGGCTTCCTGCGCGCCTACGTCGAGTCGTCCGACGACGAGAACGCCGAGGCCGAGGACGCCGAGCGGCGCCTGCCCAACCTGGTCAAGGACCAGCCGCTGACCGCGGAGGAGCTGGCCGCGGTCGGCCACCACACCAGCCCGCCGGCCCGCTACACCGAGGCCTCGCTGGTCAAGGCGCTGGAGGAGCTGGGCATCGGCCGCCCGTCGACGTACTCGTCGATCATGCAAACCATCCAGGACCGCGGGTACGTGGAGAAGCGCGGCCAGGCGCTGATCCCGACCTTCATCGCGTTCGCGGTGATCGGCCTGATGGAGCAGCACTACCCGCGCCTGGTCGACTACAACTTCACCGCGGCGATGGAGAACGACCTCGACGGCATCGCCGGCGGCGAGAACGCCTCGCTGGACTTCCTCACCTCCTTCTACTTCGGCAGCCAGACGCCGGGCGCGGACGACGCCATCGCCAAGGCCGGCGGGCTGCGCAAGCTGGTCACCGAGAACCTCAGCGCCATCGACGCGCGGTCGATCAACTCGATCCCGCTCTTCGACGACGAGCAAGGGCGCAGGATCGTGGTGCGGGTCGGCCGGTACGGGCCGTACCTGCAGCGGCAGCACCCGGACGCCACCGAGGAGTCGCCGAACGACCGCGCGTCCATCCCGGACGGCGTCGCGCCCGACGAGCTGACCCCCGAGAAGGTCAGCGAGCTCTTCCTGGGCGGCGGCGGCGAGCGCAGCCTCGGCGACGACCCGGCGACCGGCGGCCCGGTGCTGCTCAAGTCCGGCCGCTTCGGCCCGTACGTGGAAAGCGGTGAGCGGCGCTCGTCGCTGTTCCGCACCCAGTCGCCGGAGACCCTGACCCTCGAGCAGGCGCTGCAGCTGCTGAGCCTGCCCCGCGTGGTGGGCAAGGACCCCGAGGGCGCCGAGATCGTCGCCAAGAACGGCAAGTTCGGCCCGTACGTGCAGCGCGGCACCGACTCCCGGTCGCTGCAGAGCGAGGAGCAGCTCTTCACCATCACGCTGGACGAGGCGCTCGCGCTGCTGGCAGCCCCGAAGACCCGCCAGCGCGGTGCCGCCAAGCCGCCGCTGCGCGAGATGGGCCCGGACCCGGTCACCCAGAAGCCTATGGTGATCAAGGACGGGCGGTTCGGCCCGTACGTCACCGACGGCGAGTACAACGCGTCGCTGCGGCGGGACCAGACGCCGGAGGAGCTGACCGTCGAGCAGGCGTCCGAGATGCTCGCGGAGAAGCGCGCCAAGGGCCCGGCCCCGAAGAAGAAGGCCGCCAAGAAGGCGGTCGCGAAGAAGGCCGCCGACGGCGCCGAACCGGCGAAGAAGGCCGCCGCCAAGAAGGCTCCGGCGAAGAAGGCGGCCGCGGCCAAGAAGGCGACGCCGGCGAAGAAGGCCACCCCGGCGAAGAAGGCGACCGCGCGCAAGGCGGCCCCCGCGAAGGCGGCCGCCACCACCGAGTAGGACCTCAGTTGCCGAGCACGCGATCCAGGTAGGCGTTGGTGAAGACCCGGCCTGGATCGAGCCGGTCGCGCACGGCGAGGAAGTCGTCGAACCTCGGGTACGCCCGGCGCAGCGACTCCGCGTCCCGGTAGTGCATCTTGCCCCAGTGCGGGCGGCCGCCCAGGGACTCGCACACCGCCTCGAAGGCCCGGAAGTACGGCTCGTACGGGCTGCCCGAGAACTGGTGGATCGCGATGTACGCGGAGTCGCGGCCGTACCCGTGGGAGAGCCAGATGTCGTCGGGCCCGGTGAAGCGCACCTCCACCGGGAACTGGATCTTGAACGGCAGGTCCTCGATGATCCGCGGGAGGGCGGACAGCGCCTCGGTGACGCATTCGCGGGGGAGCTCGTACTCCATCTCCACGAAGTGCACGCGGCGCGAGGTGCAGAACACGCGGTCGGACCGGTCGGTGAAGGTCCGGGCGGTCAGGGCCCGGGCCGCAAGCGCGTTCATCGGCGCGAC
This sequence comes from Couchioplanes azureus, assembly GCF_014648355.1. Taxonomy (GTDB): domain Bacteria; phylum Actinomycetota; class Actinomycetes; order Mycobacteriales; family Micromonosporaceae; genus Actinoplanes; species Actinoplanes azureus. Next base: position 211,726 of record NZ_BMQY01000006.1, on the reverse strand, counting down.
GGCCGCCGGGATCTTCCGACCCACCTTGCAGACGCCCTGGAACAGGGTGTTGGACAGGAACTGCTCGTCCAGCCAGCTCCGGAAGCCCGACAGCGGCCGGTCCGACACCGGCACCTTGTTGTTGCGCTTGAGCTGCGCGCGGTCCGTGTACGGATACCAGTAGAACTCGAGGTGGTCGTTGGTGGCGATCTGCTCGTCCAGCCCGGCGAGCACCTCCGCCAGCGGCAGCGGCCGCTCGTCGGCGAGCAGGACGAAGGCCGGCACGCAGCGCAGGGTCACCTCGACGAGCACGCCCAGGGCGCCGATGCCGAGCCGGGCGGCCGGGAAGAGCTCGGACGACGAGTCGATGCGCAGGATCGCCCCCGAGCCGGTCACCAGGGTCACCGCCTCGACCACGGAGGCCAGGGTGGAGTGTGCCCGGCCGCTGCCGTGGGTACCGGTAGAGATGGCACCGGCGACCGTCTGGTGGTCGATGTCACCGAGATTGGGCATCGCCAGGCCGTGCTCGGCCAGCAGGGCGTTCAGCCGGAAGAGGGGCATACCGGCCTGAACCGTGACCAGGTCCCCGTCGATGGAGACCAGGTCGTTCAGCCGGTGCAGCACCATCCGCTGGTCGTCGGCGACCGCGATGCCGGTGAAGGAATGGCCGCTGCCGACCGCCTTGACCCGGCGCCCGGCGGCCGCGGCCTCGGTGACCAGGGCCGCCACCTCGTCGGCGGTGCCGGGAGCGAGGACGTCGACGGCGACGGACTCCTGGTTGCCGCCCCAGTTCCGCCAGCGACGGGAGGCGAGGGGAAGCACTTTGTCACTGGTCATTACGGTCCTGTCCTCCCGACGAGCGGACAGTCGCACAAAACCGGGGATGCTTCGCGTCCCCCGCGTCCCGTCGATGCGCCTCGCTCGTTGATCCGAGTAACGTTCGATTTGAGCGTTGTTCGCGACCTACCTTGACCCTGCACATGCGCAGGCTGAAGACGGCCTTCCCGCCGTCGCGAGCAATGCTCACGACACTGCTGAGAGGGAGTGGCGACGCGTGTCGACACCAACCGTCACCACCGGACCGCTGCGGCGGGTTCCGGTGCAGGGCAGAAGCGTTGCCCGGGTCCAGCGCATGCTCGACGCCTGCGCGGAACTGGTGGACGAGGTCGGGTACGAGGGCCTGACCACCACCCTGCTGGCCGAGCGGGCCGAGGTGGCCATCGGCTCGGTGTACCAGTTCTTCCCGGACAAGCGGGCCATCGTCCAGGCCCTTGCCATGCGCAACATGGACGCGTACCTGCAGAGTCTGTCGGCGCGCTTCGGCAACGAGACGTTCGCCCATTGGTGGGACGGCGTCGACGCGGCGATAGACGTCTACATCCACATGCACCGCAGCGTGCCGGGCTTCCGGACGCTGCACTTCGGCGACGTGGTGGACCTGCACCTGCTCGACGCCGAGCGGGACAACAACACGGTCATCGGCGACCGGATCGCCGAGCTGCTGGTGGACCAGTTCCAGCTGATGGACCTCGAGCGGCTGCGCTTCGCCCTGCTGATCGCGGTCGAGGCGGCGGACGCGCTGATCAAGCTCGCCTTCCGCCGCGACCCGGCCGGCGACGACGCCGTGCTCACCGAGGCCAAGGCGCTGATCCGCGAATACCTGCACCGCCACGTCCCCGCGTAACCGGTCAGCCGAGGAACGCATACCCCTCACCCCGGTACGTCGGGGCCGGCGTCGCGGTGTCGCCGTCGACGAGGTGCACCTCGTTGACGTGCTCGCACAGTTCGCCGGCCTTGGCGTGACGGAACCAGACCCGGTCGCCCGGGCGGAGCTGGTCGGCGACCGCGCCGATCAGCGGCGTCTGCACCTCGCCGGCGCCCTCGTCGGCACGGAACCGCAGCCCCTGCGGCAGCCACGGCGTCGGCTGCCGGGACGGCCCGGCCGGGCCCGAGGCGATCCAGCCGCCGCCGAGCACCGTGGCGATCCGCGGCGCCGGCCGCCGGACCACGGACAGCGCGAAGAAGGCGGCCGGAGCCGGCCGCCAGGCCCGGTACCCGTCGAAGAGGGTCGGCCCGAACAGCCCCGAGCCGGCCGCGATCTCGGTGATCGACGGGTCGGCGGCGGTGGCGGCCATGCTCCCGGTGCCGCCGCCGTTGACGAACTCCAGGTCGGCGTGCTCGCGCACCGCCCGGACCGCGGCCATCCGGCGTTTGAGCAGCTCCGGGAGGGACCGGCGCTGCATGAGCCGGATCGCCCGCGCGCGCAGCGCCTGCCCGGGCGGGTCGTCGCCGACGCCGGCGATGTGCGCCTCGTACGCCATCATCGCGACCAGCGTGAAGCCCGGCCGCGCGGCCAGCCGGCGGGCCAGCGCGCCGGCCTGCGCCGCGGAGTGCACGGGCGAGCGGCGTACGCCCACGTGCAGCGGGCCGGCGGGCCGCCACGACGCGTCCAGCTCCAGGCAGAGGCGTACCGGAGGGCGGCGGCCCGGCGCGGTGACCGCGTCGACGAGATCGAGGTGGCCGGGGTCGTCGACCATGATCGTGATGGCGGCGGCGAGCCGCGCGTCGGCGGTCAGCTCGGCGAGCGCCGTCCGGTCCACCGTCGGGTACGCCACCAGCACGTCGTCGGTGACTCCGGACCGGACCAGCCAGATCGCCTCGGGCAGCGTGTAGGCCATCACCCCGGACCAGCCCGGCCGCTGCAGCACCCGTTCGAGCAGGGCCCGGACCCGCACCGACTTGCTCGCCACCCGGATCGGCTTGCCGGCCGAGCGCAGGCTCAGCGCCGCGGCGTTGGCGTCGAACGCGGCCAGGTCGACCGCGGCCACCGGCGTCTCGAGGTGGGCCGTGGCCCGCTCCAGACGTTTCTGCTGAGCGCTGCGTTCGGCGATCACGCCAGCAACCTATCCGCTCGGCGGGCAATGCGAAATACCTTCATCTATCCGCCACCCGTACGAGCGCACCACGGCGACCGGCGTGCGCCCGTTAGAGTGCTTCGGGCAGTGACTACCTGGAGGTAAGGGTCATCGACACCGAAGCGAGCACGGCACGCAAGGACGCCGGCCCCGTGGACCTCTCCGGGATCGCGGCGCTGCGTTCCGTGCTGCGGATCCGCCCGTTCCGGCGGCTCTGGCTCGTGCTCAGCGTCGCCTCGTTCGGCGACTGGATCGGCATCCTCGCCACCGCCCTGTTCGCGGCGCAGCAGGTCACCGGCAGCGTCGCGCAGGGCAGCGCGTTCAGCAGCACGATCGCCATCCGCCTGGTCCCGGCTTTGATCCTGGGCCCGATCGCGGGCGTCATGGCCGACCGGTTCGACCGGCGCTACACCATGGTCATCTGCGACATCCTGCGCTTTCTGGTCTACGGGTCGATCCCGCTCGTGGCCCTGGTCAGCGACTCCGGCGGCCTCACGGTGACCTGGGCGGTGATCGCGACCTTCATCGGCGAGACGATCACCCTCATGTGGATCCCGGCCAAGGAGGCCGCGGTTCCCAACCTCATCCCGAAGGGCCGGCTCGAGGCCTCCAACCAGCTGTCGCTGATCACCACGTACGGCGTCACCCCGATCCTGGCCGCCCTGGTGCTCGCGGCCCTCGACGGCGTGGTCCGCGGTCCCATCGGCGGCCTGCCCAGCTGGGCCTCGCCGGTCCAGCTCGCCCTCTACATCAACGCGCTCTCCCGGGCCGCCACCGCGGCGGTGGTGTTCTTCGGCATCAAGGAGATCAGCGCCGGCCGTACCGAACGCCGGCAGAAGAACGCCGAGCAGAGCATGTTCCGGCAGTTCGTGGAGGGCTGGAAGTACATCGGCCGCACCCCGTTCGTCCGCGGCCTGGTGCTCGGCATCTTCGGCGCGTTCGCCGGCGCCGGCATCGTCGTCGGCACGGCCCGCTTCTTCACCGCCTCGCTCGGCGCCGGTGACGCGGCGTTCTACCTGCTCTTCGCGACCCTGTTCATCGGCCTCGCGATCGGCATCGGCGCGGGCCCGGCCATCGTCCGGGAGCTGTCCCGGCGCCGCTGGTTCGGCATCAGCCTGGTGCTCGCCAGCGGCGCGGTCGCCTTCCTCTCGGTCGCCTTCCACCTGTCCATGGCCCTGTTCGGTGCGCTCTTCGTCGGTGCCGGGGCGGGCATGGCGTTCCTCGCCGGCGTCACGCTGCTGGGCGGCCAGGTCGACGACGAGGTCCGCGGGCGGGTGTTCGCCGTCGTCCAGATCGGCGCACGGCTGGTCCTGCTGCTCGCCATCTCCCTCGCCGGTGTCCTGGTCGGCGTCGGCAGCTCCCGTACGGTCCGGCTGGGGGACCTTGCCGTCGACATCTCGTCGACCCGCGTGCTGCTGCTCGTCGCCGGCGTCGTCGGCGTGTGGACCGGCGTCGCCGCCTTCCGGCAGATGGACGACAAGCCCGGCGTGCCCGTCCTCGCCGACCTGCTCGGCGCGATCCGGGGGCGTCCGCTGTCGCCGGCCGAGCAGTTCACGCGTACGGGGATCTTCGTGGTCTTCGAGGGCGGCGAAGGCGCCGGCAAGTCCACCCAGGTCACCCGCCTGTCCGAGGAACTGCGCGCGGCCGGGCACGACGTCGTCGTCACCCGCGAGCCGGGCGCTACCGACGTCGGTGCGCGGATCCGCAGCCTGGTGCTCTCCCACGGGGAGGAGTCCGGCACCCCGTCCCCGCGCGCGGAGGCCCTGCTCTACGCCGCCGACCGGGCGCACCACGTCGCCACCGTCGTCCGCCCCGCGCTGGAGCGGGGCGCCGTGGTGATCAGCGACCGGTACGTCGACTCGTCGCTGGCCTATCAGGGCGCCGGGCGTACCCTGCCGGTCCAGGAGATCTCCTGGTTGTCGTCCTGGGCGACCGGCGGCCTCAAGCCGGACCTGGTCGTCCTGCTCGACGTCGACCCGGGCGTCGGGCTGAGCCGGGTCGACAGCCGGGGCCAGGGCACCGACCGCCTGGAGAGCGAGTCGCGTGCCTTCCACGAGCGGGTCCGGTACGCGTTCCTCGACCTCGCCTCGGCGGACCCGAAGCGCTACCTGGTGCTGGACGCGGCGCGGCCGGCCGACGAGATCGCCGCCGTGGTGGCCGCGCGGCTGAAGGCCCTGCTGGGCGTCGCGGAGGACGTGCCGTCGGACCCGGAGCCGACGATGGTGGTGCCGACCGGTGCGGATCCCGGGGAGACCATGGTCGTGCGGGCCGGCGCGACGCCGGGCCCGGAGCAGACGGTGGTCGTGCGGTCCGTGGGCGGCCCGGACGAGACGGCGGTCATCCTGCCGGCGGGGACGCCGTCCCCACCTCCCGCGGCGGACGCCACGCAGGTGGTGCCCTCGGCCGACGCCATCCAGGTCGTGCCCCCGGTGGACGCCACGCAGGTCGTGCCCTCGGCCGATGCGACGCAGGTGCTGCCGCGGGATGACGACGAGCCGGGTGGGCGGGCGCCGGGCGGCGAGCGAGAATCGACGCCATGAGTGTGTTCGCCGACCTGGTCGGGCAGGACGAGGCCGTCGAGACGCTGCGCCGGGCCGCCGCGGCCGCCGCCCGCATCGTGGCCGGCGACGCCGCCGGGGCCAACGGCGCCATGACCCACGCCTGGATCTTCACCGGTCCGCCCGGCTCCGGTCGCTCCGTCGCCGCCCGCGCCTTCGCGGCCGCCCTGCAGTGCGAGCGGGGCGGCACCGGGTGCGGCGAGTGCCACGGCTGCCACACCGCGCTCGGCGGCACCCACGCCGACATCCGGTTCGTCGTGCCCGAGGGCCTGTCGATCGGCGTCAACGAGATGCGGGCCCTGGTGCTGCGCGCCGGCAGCGCCCCGTCCGGCGGCCGCTGGCAGGCGGTGGTCATCGAGGACGCCGACCGGCTCACCGAGGCGGCCGGCAACGCGCTGCTGAAGGCGGTCGAGGAGCCGCCGCCCCGGACGGTGTTCCTGCTCTGCACCCCGTCCACGCACCCGGACGACATCTCGGTGACGATCCGGTCGCGCTGTCGCGTCGTACCGTTGCGGCAGCCGTCGGCCGAGGCCGTCGCGGAGGCTCTGGTACGCCGGGACGGCATCGCCCCCGACGTCGCGGCCTTCGTCGCCGCGGCCGCCCAGGGCCACGTGGGCCGCGCCCGGCGGCTCGCCAAGGACCCCGACGCCCGCAGCCGCCGCGAGGCGGTCCTCACCGTGCCGCGCAGGCTGACCGGCGTCGGTGCCTGTTTCGACGCGGCGTCGGCGCTGATCGAGGCGGCGGAGGCGGAAGCGGCGGCGGCCTTCGCGGAGACCGACAGCGCGGAGCGCGCCGCCCTCGAGCAGGCCCTCGGCGCCGGAGGCACCGGTCGGGGGGCGGCGGGCGCGATGCGCGGCGCCGCCGGCCAGCTCAAGGAGCTCGAGAAGCGTCAGAAGTCCCGGTTCACCCGCTCCCAGCGGGACGCGCTGGACCGGGCGCTGGTGGACCTGGCGGGCTTCTACCGCGACGTCCTGATCACCACGCTGCGGGCGCCGGTGGGCGTGGTCCACACGGACACGGCCGCGCAGTCGGCGGCGGCGGCCGGGAAGTGGACTCCCGAGAGCACGTTGCGGCGCCTCGAGGCGGTGCTCGCCTGCCGGGACGCCATCGAGCAGAACGTCAAGCCGAAGATCGCGGTGGAAGCGATGATGCTCAGCCTCTGGCGCGGCTAGTTATCCACAGCGGACGTCCACAGGGGATGCGCGGCGGTCGCCGGACCGGGTACGTTCGTGCCGTGACGCCACCAAGGCACCACGCCCCGTAAGGAGCCGACGGATGCCCCGCGAGATCGACGAAGCGTGGATCGACGAGGCGATCCAGCGCTACCGCCGCCTCGACGTGCTCCGCGCGGAGTTCGACAAGGCCGTCACGGCGCACGTGGTGTCGGTCCATTCGCCGGACGACACGGTGGAGGTCCTGGTCACGGCGGCCGGCGACATCGCCGACGTGCGGATCCGCGGCGACCTGCAGCACCGCGAGGCCGCGGAGCTGGCACGAGAGGTGCACGCGGTGGTCACCAACGCCAGGGAAGCGGCCCGCTGGGCGCGGGAGAAGCTTCACGACGAGATCTTCGGCGCCTTCCGGGCCCTGGGGGAGCGATGATGGAGCAGCTCGCGGACAACCTCGAAGCCGCCGCCGACGCGCTCACCACCGTGGACCGCTCGCTGAGCGCCTTCGGCGCGCCGCCGGGGTCGTTCGGTGCGGACGAGGCCGGCGTGCCGGGCCGGCTCGGGCAGCAACTGCACGACCATTGGCGGGCGGTGCTCGGCGCCCGCTCGCGGGAGGCGGCGGCCGCCGCGCAACGGCTGCTCGACCTCGCGGCCGACGTCCGTACCACGGCGGAGACCTACGGCGAGACCGACGACGAGACGGCCCGCCGTATCCGACGGGGGATCTGATGGACCGGCTCCGGCAGCTCCTCGACACCGCGGGCCCGCTCCTGCGCCGCGTCGACGCACTGCTCGACGGCGGCGGGGCGCCTGCCGGCCACGGGGTGTGGGCGCAGCTCCGGCGCGTGCGGCTGCTGTCCGGGGACGCGGCGCACGCGGTCGCCGCACTGCGCCCGGCCGACCTGGCCGACGCGGGCCCGGAGCTGCGTGCGGAGGCCCGCGCCTACGCGGCCCTGGCCGCATCGCTGCCCGCGCCGACCCAGTGGTCGGGATCGGCGGCGGAGGCCTTCGAAGACGCCCGCCGGCGAACGGCCTCCCATCTCAGCGGCGACGGCGACAGCCTGGGCGACCGCCTCCGAGCCTCGGCCGACCTCGCGGACGACCTGGTCGACTGGATGCGCACCACCCGGGAAGCGCTGGCGGCGGCCCTGGCGGACGTCCTGGGCTCCACCGAGGCGATCACAGTGTGCGCGGACGAGGTGGATCCGCTCTCGCCGACGCAGGCCGCCGCCGCGGCCGCCGTGGCGGAAACCGTCCTGCGCACCGTGGCCGACGCCTACGACCGCGCCGCCGATCTGCTGCACGCCTCGTCGGTGCTGGCGGAGCCCCTCCCGGAGGCCCACTGACGAGCGGGCCCCGGCGCTGCGCTTCCGGGCCCGGCGGGAGGCCATGACGACGTGCCGGCGCGGTTCTTGGTCGAGCCGCCCGCCGCTGCGCGTCCGGTGACGGGGGGCATCGGCCGGCCGCTGCGGCTCTTGCGTCGCGCGGGCGGCCAGCCGGATGCGGCTGTGGTCAGTCGCTGGACGAGCGGGATCGTCCGCGGGTGCCGAGGAACAGCGCGGCCGCGCCGGCGATCAGCAGTGCCACACCGCTGAGGGCGATCACGTCCACCCGCGGTCCCGTGATCGGCAGTCCCGCCCCGGCGCCCGCGGCCGCGCCCGACACCCCGCCGGTCGCCGACTCGGGCGCCACGGCGGCCGCCTCGAGCAACCCCATGTCGAAGGCGAGGGCGACGCTGTCGCCGTACCCGGGCTTGGTGCGGCGTTCGGACGAACCGCGCGCGACCGCCACGGAGAGCGCGGTCGCTCTCGCGGCGATGGCCCGCCCACGTGCGGCCTGCCGGACCTCGCCGAGCGAGATCCGCACCTTCGTCCCCGACTCGACCGAGGGCGCGGTCTCCCGGTCCGGCTGTTCCACGTCGGGCACGCCGGGCACCTCGGGCAGCGGCAGCGGCTTGCCGGAATTCAGCACCTGGCCGACGACCGGCAACTTGCCGACGAGGCCGGTGAGCTCGGATTCCTCCGGCTTCGTCCCGGGATCTCCGTCGACCTTGCCGTCGCTCTTGTCGTCGTCGTTCTTGTCGCCGCTGCTCTCGTCCTTGCCGTCGTCGACGGTGACCTCGATGGTGTCGCCGGCCGTGTCGAGCCGCTCGGTCCGGAAGCCGCGCCCGGACACCTCGACCACCGCGGGCACGTAGCGGATCTCCCCACCGTCCTTCATGGACATGCTGGCCCGCAACGACGGCGCCTTCACGATCTTCACGTGCACGGCGCCGTCCAGCAGGTCGAGGTCCCCGCCTCGCAACCCGGCCGCGGCCACGGTGGTCGCGGCCGCGCCGTGCCCCTCCAGCTTCGTCGTGCTCTCGCTCTCCACCTTCCCGGGTACGCGGGCGAGCCCCGCGATCCCGGCCTTGCGCAACCGCGCCGCGGCCCGGGTGACCTCGCCTTCCGTGGCGCCGCAGGCCATGCCGGCGTCCCACCGAGCATGCGTGGTGAGCCCGCCGGCGCCGAGACTGACCGGTCCGGCGTCGCCCGCCCTGGTCGCTCGCCGTGCCGCCTTCGCGTTGGTCGGCGGGGCCTGCTGGTACAAGACGTCGGACAGGCCCGCGGGCGTGCCCGCACCCGTCACGTCGATCATGCGAGCCACGGCCGCGGAGCTGACCTGTGCCTGGGCGACCAGCGCGGACTTGGCCTCGCCGACGTGCACCTCGTGGTCGTGGTCGCGCTTCGACCCGGCGGCGAGGTGGGTGAGCCGCAGGATCTGGCTCCCGGACTGCGCCGAGTACCGCTGCGCCTGCTCGCAGGGCGCGGGCGCGGCGTCCGCCGGCAGTGGCACGAACATCAGGGCGGCGACGCTGGCCACCCCGCCGACGACGAGAGCCCGTCGCCGGCGGGGCCGCATCCCGCCGGTGGATTTCGCGTCGCCGGCGGGCGAACCGCCGGTCGGCTTCGCGTGGGTGGCCGGCGAACCGCCGGCCGGTGACGGGTGGCCGGCGGCCGATCTCTCCGCGGCCGCCAGCTTGCCGAGTCGCCACCCCCTGGCAAACGTGACGATGGCGGGCACTCCGGTCGTCCCATGGTCGGTGCACGGGACGGGCCGGGCCGAAAATTCAAGATCATCCGTCACGGGTACGGCGCGCATCAAAAGTCCTCCCCCAAGGATCGCCGCGGCGAGCGGCTCTACGGGACTGCCCAACGAGGTTCGATGCGGGGGGTTGCGCGGATCTATGTACTTCTGTGCCGTTTCGCACGCCCGGTCCGTCGCCGTAGGCTGGGGGGATGGGCATGCTGTGCGCGGTCAGCTTCACCCGGTACGGCCGCCTCTACTACCTCGACCCGGGCGAGTTCTCGCCGAAGGTGGGCGACCGCGTGCTGGTCCCGACCGACGACGGGCCCGAGGTGGCGGAGTGCGTCTGGGCGGCGCAATGGGTCAGCGAGGACACCGACGGCTTCCCCAGGATCGCCGGGATCGCCGACGAGCACGACCTGCGCCGCGACGAACTCCTGAGAAAACGAAAGGCCGAGGCGAAGGTCGCGGCCAAGAAACTGATCAAGGCGCACGACCTGCCGATGAAGGTCGTCGCGGTGGACCACGTCATCGAGCAGGGAGGCACGGGGGGCAGCCGCACGACGATCTACTTCACGGCCCCGCACCGGGTCGACTTCCGCTCCCTCGTCCGCGACCTCGGCGCGACCCTGCACTGCCGCGTCGAGCTGCGCCAGCTCTCGGCCCGCGACTCGGCCCGCGTCCAGGGCGGCATCGGCTCCTGCGGCCGCGATCTCTGCTGCGCCACGTTCCTGACCGACTTCGAGCCGGTCACCATCCGCATGGCGAAGGACCAGGACCTACCCCTCAACCCCCTGCGCATCTCCGGCGCCTGCGGACGGCTGATGTGCTGCCTGAAGTACGAGCACCCGCTATACGCCCGTTTTGCGGAATCCGCCCCATCCGTCGGCTCTCGAGTAACGACACCTGAAGGCGACGGTCGAGTGGTCGCACACAGCGTCCCGAGAGATTCCGTGATCGTGCGGATGGACGCGGACGGTTCCCGATGCTCCTGCTCACGAGCTTCCGTCTGCGGGCCGAGACAGGCACATGAGGAGCGATACAGCGAAAGCTGAGCTGGTCGGTCGAGCCACCTGTCCGCACCCTCACGGGGTTCAGGCAACCCGGCCGAGACGTGCAAGAACCCGGATGGTGCGGTCGTCGGCGGTGGGCGTGATCGCCGGACGGCACATGCCGTCCATGTGCAGAGCCTCGCCGAAACTGTCGGCGCCCTGCTCGATGCGGTCGAGTTCGGCGTCAGTGAGGTCAGCGTCGAGCCCAGCGGCGCGAGCCAGGTCCCACCGGTGTACGTACATGTCCCACACGTAGAACTGCTCGAAAGTCGCCCCGATCGTCGTCGGGCCGAAGAACCAGTCGATGGTCCGGCCGACGTGGCCGTCATCGGCCAGGACATCGAGCACCCGACGGGTGTGCTCGTCCCACGCGGCAACCGGGTCGGTGTCGAAATCCGGCGCACCGCCTAGCTTCACGCCGTTCTTCGTCAGTGTCTCGGACTGGGTCTCGGCGAGATGCCTGACGACGTCCCGGGCGCTCCAGCCCGCACAGGGGGAGGGTTCGTCCCACGCCTGCGGCGGCACCATCTCGACGACGGCGGTCAATGGGCGGAGGGCGGTCGCATACTGCGTCGCGATGTCGGTCATGCGTGGGACCCTATGAGCATGGCTCTAGGTGGGACTTGATGAAACCCGACACCGACGCCGCCGCCGGCATCGATGTCGACGCGGAAATCGGCGTCGTCGTCAGCACGGTACGCCGTGGCCCGGCCGCACTGGCGCATCTGATGGGCCCGCCCGACGCCTATCACCGGACCTACCGGTACGCCGCCAGTGCTGACCTCACCGGTCTGCTGCGTCGGTTCTGGATTCCGGTCTGGTCCGTACCGCCGGGGAAAGAGGCGCCGCAGAGGGTGCTGCAGGACCCCGTCTGCCTGGTGGTGATCAGCGGCGACTACGCGCGCTTCTACGGGGTCGCGCCGGAGCTGTCGACGACGACGCTCGTGGGTGACGGATGGGCCGTCGGGCTGGTGCTGGCGCCGGCCGCGGGCTACAGGATCGCGGGTCCGGTCGGCGCCCTCAACGACCGCTACGTCGAGATCGAGGAGGTGCTCGGCGAAGCCGGGCGAGCCGTCGTCGACCGCGTGCGGCGCCTGATCGCACCGGACCCGCACGATCCGGCGGCCCACCGGGCCGCCATGGGCGCGTGCGAGGACACCTTGCGGCGCTTCCTGCCGCTCGACGCCGACGGCGAGCTCCTCAACGCCGTGGTCGCCGCGGTCGAGAACAGTCGGGAGCTGCTGCAGGTCGCGCAGATCTGCGAGCGGTTCAGCGTCGGCGAGCGAGCCCTGCAACGTCTCCTGCGCCGCCGTCTCGGGCTCACACCTAAGTGCCTCATCCAGCGCCGGCGTCTGCAGGAGGCCGCCGACCGGCTACACACGGAGAGCATCACTCAGGCCGAACTGGCCGCCGCTGTCGGCTACGCTGACCAGTCGCACATGATCCGGGACTTCTTGCACATCACGGGGACCACCCCCGGACAGTTCGTCGCGGCGCAGCGATCATGACATCCGCGAACGGCGCGACGGCGCGGACGGCCCCCGTCAGGCCCACGACGAGCAGTACGGCTAATCCACCACGATCGGCGGCTCGATGGCGCAGGCCTCCAGGGTGGTGACCGGGTGCAGCCACGAGGAGTCCGGAGCGCCGTGCGGATCCGGCCGCCACCGGTGACAGATCTTGTCCACGCCCAGCGGATGGATCGTCAGCGTGCCGTCCGCCGCGATGTGCATGCGGAGGAAGCTCTTCGAGTCCTCGATGCCCTGGCCCGCGAACAGCTCGTTGACGTTCACGTCGAAGTGGCTGGCGATCAGCAGGTACAGCGTCAGAAGCTGAGTGGCCAGGAACGCGATCACCGGCCCGTACAGGATGGCCGCGACGATCAGTGGGCCAGGCCAGGACCAGTCGTGGAACGGCAGGCGCAACCACAGCCAGGTGCCGCCGGCCGCCAGCCCGATCTGGGCGAAGCCGTGCACCAGGCCCAGGATCCAGTGCCGGGCGTGCTTGTCCTGGTTGGCGTCGGGTGGCTGCGCGAACAGCACGGCGCCGAGCAGGATCAGCACCATCATGAAGATCAGCGGGATGCTGAACAGGCGCTGGAAGATCCCGGCCTGCCCGGCGGCGCCCGCCATCGCGAGCATGGTCAGCGTCTGGACGATGCCCAGCATGGTCGCGAAGCCCGCGTTGCGTGCGGGAATCTTCCGGAACGCACCCCGGCTCATCCGGCGCGACTCCGCGGCGCTGGGAAACCGGGACGCCAGGGCGTACTCCCGGCTGCGGCTCGCGTTGCGGGTCAGCGTCTCCCTGGGCGGCACGGTCAGCGTCTCCGGCAGCTTGTGCGTCCCCAACAGGTACGCCCCGCCACCCCCGCAGGTGATCAGCTCCCGGTCCTCGCCGGTGTAGCGGGCGTAGTGGTGCAGGTCGCCGGAGACGAGCAGCCGCACCTGCGCCCCGCTGGGAGCCAGGATGGTCCGGATGAAGTAGTCGACCGAGTCGTACGCCCCGGGCTTCTTCGCCGCCTTGACCCAGGTCGGCGACGGCGTCATCAGGATGATCCGGTCCTCCGGCCCGAGGCCGCCGGCCGCCTTCTCGAAATACACCAGCTGGGGATCGTCGATGTAGGCACCGAACTGCTCGTCGATCGCGAACAGCCACCAGTCGGCGGGCAGCTTCACGGCGAAGTACGACCGGCGCTGCTGGGTCCGCCATCCCCCGATGTGGCCGTCCTTGCGCCGGGCGAAGAGGCGCAGGAAGGCGGTCAACCCGTCGTACCAGTCATGGTTGCCGGGCAGGGCGAACAGCGTGGGCCGAGGCCCGGAAGCCGGCGGCTCCGGCAGGGCGGCCCGATAGGGCCCCTTCATACGATTCTCGTACCCGTCGCCGTTGGCGAGCGGATAGACCTGGTCGCCCCCCATCACCAGCATCTGACCCCGCGGCAGCGTCCGCCCGTCGATCTCCAGACCCGGCTGCGCCAGCAGGTACGCCACCGAGTACGTCGCGTCGAAGCCGTCACCAAGATCCGAGACGTAGTCGAGCCAGAGCTCCCCGTCGGTCCCCGGCTGCTCGAAACACTCGCCCGGAAGCGCGTTCTGCAGCTCCCTCTTGTCGAGATAGGCGCCGAACAAGATCGCCATGAGCGTACGCAGGCCGGTGTTGAGCAGCAGCAGCGGAGCCAACCACCCCACCGGCCGCTGAGGCGTGAAGCCGAGCTGCCGCGGATCCATGCTCACCGGGCGCCGAGCGGTGGAAGGCTCGGCCTCGGCGGACGGGGTCCGCGGGCGCGGGGCAGGCTCGTCAACGGTCACGCAGGCAGATTAGTCCCGATCCGGCGCGTCCATGCCGTACCGCGCGCGAGAACACGACCGGCATGCCGTACACTCAATGACCGTTGCCGCCTTAGCTCAGTCGGCTAGAGCGACGCACTCGTAATGCGTAGGTCGACGGTTCGATTCCGTCAGGCGGCTCAGAGTGAAAGCCCAGGTCATCGGCCTGGGCTTCTCCGTTTCTCCAGGTCAGTGATGCTGCTGTCAACGGCGCCGGTCCTCAAATGGTCCTTACGCCGTGCCGTGACCGCCTCGTCCAGCCGGGTCGCCACCGCGTCCAGGTCGTCACCGAACAGACCCGCGTACACGTCCAAGGTCATCGACGCGGAAGCGTGCCCGAGCATCCGCTGTACCGCCTTGACGTTCGCACCGGCCGCGACCGCGAGGCTGGCTGCAGTGTGCCGCAGATCGTGCGGGGTCAGCCCGGCGAGGCCGATCGACTCGGCTGCCGGCTGGAAGACCCGGGGCCGGAAGTTGGTGTTGCGCAGCGGTCCGCCGTTCGGTGCGGTGAACACCAGGTCGTCGCGGCCCTTGCCCGCCACGCGCGCGGCCAGCTCGTCGACGAGGAAGCGCGGAATCGGCACCGAACGCCGCTGATGGTTCTTCGGAGTGCCCTCGATCAGTTCGCCGCCCACCTCGCTGAACGCCACCGCCACCACCACCCGGCGACGCAGGAGATCGAGCCGCGCGACGCGCAGCGCCGACACCTCGCCCCAGCGCAGCCCGGTGTAGGCCAGGAAGCGGACCAACAGCCCGTACTTGCCGCACGCGTCGGCGAGCGCGGCGACCTGGTCGTGGTCGAGGAACACCGGCTCCTCCTTCACCACCCTGGGCAGACGCACTCCGTCGGCGGGGTTGCGTACCATCCGGCCATCCCGCACGGCATGCGCGAGCGCGAGCGACAGCACCCGGTGGGCATAGCGCACGGTGGCCGGCGCGAGCCCGGAGGCGGTGAGGCGTTGCACCCAGGCCGCGACCTCGGCGTACGAGACTGCCGAAAGCGGAATGTGGTCCCAGGTCGGCAGCACCTGGCGACGCAGCGCCACCTCGTAACGGGCGCGCGTGGTCGGCTTGAGCTGCACCTGTGCGGCCATCCACTGCGCCGCCCACGCTCCGACCGTGACGCGAGCGCGGGCCGGATCGATCCAGTCGCCGCGACCGATGGCCGCCTTGGCCGAGGCCTCCCAGCGTTCCGCGTCCGACTTGCGGTCGAAGTGCCGGGCGATCTGCTTGCCGGATGCGTCGTAGACCCGAGCGCGCCACTTGCGGTTCGGCCGTTTCTCCACGCTCATGGTCAGTCCGCCTGCTTCGCCAGCCAGGCACGCACGTCGGCAGGGTTGTACCGCAGATGCCGACCCACCCGGGAGGCGCGCGGGCCGGTACGGCGGTACCTCCATTGATAGAGCGTGGACACCGGCACTCCCAGATACACCGACACATCTTCGGCCGTCCACAGCGGCTCGATCGTACGAACGCTCATGCCGTCTCCTCTCTGAATCCGCTGGTTACCGAAAGATCTGCGGTCGTGAGCTGGGCGGCGCGGTCTTGGGCGGCGAGCAGGGCGGTGCGCCACTGGACGCGGTGCGACAGGGCGCGCAGCAGGCGGTGGCCGAGCGGGGCGAGGTCGGCGTCGTCGGGTTTGGCGAGTTCCCAGGCGTAGGTGCCGGGCGGCTCGTCCGGGGTGGCGGATTCGGCGGTTTCGGCGTCGGTGGTGACGCCGAGTAGGGCGCGGACCCAGGCGCGGGTGTCGGCGCGGTGGTCGGCGAGGGTTTTGCCGGACCAGTCGCGCGAGACGAGGATGCGCCGGCCGCCTATACCGAGGGTGGCACGCTGGTGTGTCTTGCCCTTGCACCGACCGGGCTGCAGGCGAGCGTGCGCGTTCTTCGGCTGCACGCCGTAGAGCAGCCAGTTCGCGCACCGCTCGCCGCACGGGGTGATCCTCAGGGCCTGCCACAGCCGGTCGAGGTGCTCACGCTGGCGGTCGGTCTCGGTCTTGTGGCAGTCGGCGGCGGACTTGGTGACGTACTTGGTGATGTAGCCGATGGTGCGCGTGGCGTGTTCCGTGCCGGGCATGACGCCCTGGGCGTCGACCTGCGGGCCGAAGCGGATCACATGCGCCGGTTCGGCATCGGGGTCGGCGTCGACCAGGGCGAGCGCGTCCTCCCAGTCCGGGAGCGGAGTGCGGGTGTCGGGGTCGAGCCAGCCGCCGTGGTCGGGGTCGAACACCGGTGCGTGTTCCGGGGTGTAGACGAGGTCGTTGGCGGGTGGCCACCAGACCTGGTGGTAGGTGGCGGCGGCGACCTGGCGCAGCACCCCGCGGGCGATGGTGCCGCGGATGGCGAAGTGTGCGTGTGGGGCGAGGCGGCGCTGGGGTTCGACGCAGCCGGCGTATTGGACGTTCCAGCCGACGCAGCGGCGCAGGTTCTGCCAGAACCGGTCGAGCAGCCGGGGGAAGTGCACGGCGTCCCAGGCGGCGCGGCGGTAGTCGTAGGTGGTCGGGTTGACCGGGGTGCCGTCGGAGCGGACCCGGCCGTAGGTGTCCAGGGTGAGGGTGAGCCACATGGACGGCTGGTATTCGCGGCCGTCCGTAGCGGTGTAGACGCGGCCGACGGTGCGGGGTTCGACCTTCTGGCGGGGCAGGTCCGGGGCGTCCTGACGGCGGCGGGTGGAGCGGCGGCGGCGTTTGCCCGCGGTTGGGTCCTCGTCGTCGTGCGGCGGAGCAACGCGGCCGCGCAGCCCTTCGGCGGCGATCTGCTCCTCCACCTCGGCGATGGCCTCGTCCAGCTCGGCGACCTGCTCCCACAGGGACTCGCGGATCGCGGCGTCGCGGGCGGCTTCGAAGTCGGCGCGCAGCAGGATCAGCCCGCGCTGCTCCTCGGTGGCGGGTGCGGGCGGCGGGAGGGGTTCGTCGGTACGGTGCCAGCCTTCACGGATCTGGGTCTGGCGTAGCCGGCGGGCGCGTTTGGCGCAGGGCGGGCACTTGTCCTCGCGGGTGGCGCCGCACGGAATGTCGATCAGTTCGGTCTGGCCGGTGTGCAGGTCGGTACGGCGCAGGCTGACCGGGCGGATGCAGACACCGTGGTCGGCGCACAGCTCCTTGAGCACGTGCACCGACACGGGCAGCCCGAGGCGGGCAGCGCGCGACCCGGGACGAGGGTCGTCCGGCGTTGCGGAGGTGAGGCCGGGCAGGGTGGTGGCGGTCATCGGGTCACCTCCGGAGTGACGCGGGTGCCGTTGAGGCGGGTGAACGCGGTCGGCGGCACCGGCACGAGGCCAGCGGGCGAGGCCGGGGTGGCGGCTGCTTGCGACGTGGGTGTGAGCCCGTCGGCCGAAGGCTCCGTCGTGGCGGAAGGGGTGGCGGACGTCGTCGGCGTGGGCGCGGCGGCATCCGGCGGGGTGGCGCCGGTGAAGACGAGCTTGACGAGGGCCATGAAGGCCAGCGCGGGGACGGCTGACAGCAGCCAGCTGGACGGGCTGGGCTGGGCCACGGCGAGCTGCGCGGCCAGGGACAGCGCGGCGGACGCAATTAGCAGCGCGAGGGGATAGCCGACGGACTGGCCAGCGCGGCGTCGGCGGCGGATCGTGAGGAACGCGGCGACGGGGACGAGTTCGCTGATGACGGCGTTGACCCAGCCGAACGCGTCGGGGGTCCCGGCGGGGGCGTGGCGCATGGTCCAGTCGTGGACGTGGGTGAACGACGCCCACCCAGCAGCCACCGCGACCACGGTGAGGATGACGGCCAAGGCGACGGACTCGACGCGGGCCGCGGAGGTGTTCATCGGCCGGTCCTGGCGTGGCGGGTGGAGGACAGCAGTCGGGTCAGGTGGTGCAGCAGCGCGGTGAGCTGGTAGCGGGCGGCCGTGTCGGCGGTGGGCAGGGCGGCGGACAGGTGCACGTCGGCGTACTGGCGTCCCCGCGCGGTCTGTACCCGGGTGATGACGACGGTGCCGGTGCCGGGCAGGTTCGCGGTGATGGGTGCGGAGCGGTGTTCGCCGAGGCCGCAGTGGTGTCCGCCGGCGCACCAGTCGAGGTGCCGGGTCGTGGCCGACGTCGTGCGGGTGGCCGGGCGGCGCAACGTGGTGGTGAACATGGGGATCGCCTCCTTGCCGGGGTGAGATCAAGTTCAGTGGTGGCGGCAGCCGGGGCAGTGCAGGCCGCCGCAGGTGCGTTTGCGGGGCCACAGCAGGGCGGCCAGCAGCAGCACCAGGCCGAGCCCGCCGGCGACGGCGGGGCGTGTGCGGTGATCAGCGGCGCCAGCAGCCATCCGGCGAGGAACAGCACGGTCAGGACGGCGAGGATCAGCAGGACGGCGCGCATCACGCGGCCTCACTTCCGGTAGCCGCGACTGCGGTCGCTGGGCGGCGGCTGTCGAGGGCAACCACGGCGCGCAGCGAGCGCACGTGCTCGACCAGGGCGTCGATGTCGGTGTCGGTGACGTAACCCAGCCGGGCGCGGGTGGTCTGCCGGCCGCCGTCGACGAGGGAGAAGAGGATGCCGGGCAGGGTTTCCGGGATTTCGTGGCAGCGGGCGCCGTAGTCCACGGCCTTCTCGATCAGCGCGGCGTCGGTGTGGCTCTCGGTGGGCAGCCGCAGCGCGAGGCGGCGGGTGAACAGGTCCCGCACCGTGAACGAGTCCTTGGTCGGCTCCTGAATCGCGCCCAGGACGATGTAGCCGACGGCGCGGCCCTGGGTCAGCAGCAACCCGAGACTGTCCTCGATCTTGTCGCGGGTCCGCCGCGGCCAATACTTCAACAGCGGCGCCAGCTCATCGATCACGATCAGATGCAAAGGTCGAGCCTGCGAGGGTGCGAAGTCACGTTCCCCGATCTCGGCGTCGGCCGCGTTGGCAGCTTTCATGTCGCGCACGAGCTTCTGCAGCAGCTCGACCACCTCCTCCTCGTCCACGGCGTACTCGCAGAACAGCTCCCGGGCACGGGCTAGCTCCTTGGCCTTCGGGTTGATGCCGATGGGCCGCACGGTGCCGTCAGCGATGGCCGGGGCGAGGTAGCGCAGGGCGTTCCATTGCACGCCTGCCTTGCCGGCATTGCTCGATCCAGAGACGGCGGTGTGCCCGCCGACGACGCTGATCGTGAACGGGTCGTCGAACTCGTCCAGCCCGACCGGGACCCGTCGCCAGTCAATGGCGGCGGTCGAGGCGGCGAACGGCGTGGCCGGGACCGGTTCAAGGAGCGGGTCGCGGCGCATCAGATCCAGGCCCAAGAGCGCGGGGGCGATCTCGCGGACGGCGACGCGTTGGGCGCCGAAGCCGTGGCGGAGCTTCTCCGAGTTCTGGCGGAACTGGTCGAGGTCCTGACCGATCTGCATCCGGATGGTCAGCCGGTCCCAGTACGCCGTGGTCGTGACCTTCTTCAACGTCGGTGGGTGCCACTCGTCGTTCGCCGGGACGGCCAGGTCGCAGCGGGTGAACACGTCAGCCCACTTGCGGCGGTACGTCCACCAGCGCCGCCACCAGGTCCGCACCGGGCCGCCGACGACCCACATGAACGTGTCCTCGTGAGCCACCCGCCAGGTCGACGCGGCGATCAGCGTGGCGCCCAGGACCAGGGCGACGGTCCGCCAGCCGGCGTAGAGCACGGCGGCCAAGCCCAGTGCGCCGGACAGGGTGGTGCGGGGGTGGGACACCGCGAGGACGACCATGCGGGCGATGAGTTTGGCGGCGAGCTTCGCCACCCAGACGAGCAGCTTGCCGATCAGGCTGAACAGGAAATCACCGAAGCTCTGCCGTCGTACGGTGGCCACGACTCCTCCAGGAAAAGGGCAGCAGGGAGCCGCACCACCATTGGCAATGGGTGGCTCCCTGCTGGCGAAAAGTTGTTAGGCGGCGTTCTGCCGCAGCAGGTCCCGGTACGCCCGGTCGACCCCTTCACTGGCCACCAGCGCGCGGTCGATGCGGCGCTGAATACCGGTCAGGTCCTCGGTCGTGCCCAGCCCGGCGCCCAGCTCGGGGTCTTGGCGGGCGCCGTGGTCGATGAGGCGCCGGATCCGTTCCATCTGCACGTCGATCTCATCGATGCGCCCACAGATGTCGCTCATGCCGCCGCCTCCGTGTAGTAGACCTTCCGGCGCGAGAACGCGTAGAACTCGTCCGCGGCGGCGCTGGTGGCGCCGCTAGCCGTCTTGAGCAGGTCGGTGGCCTCGTCCACCACGGCCATGTCCATCCCCGTGCGCTGGCCGCCGACGTTGACCCGGATCTCCCCGACGTGCCGGTCATCAATGCGGACGATCTCCCGGTACAGGCCGGACACCAGGTCAGCCAGCACCCGCATCTCCGTGGCGATCTTCCGGCGGCGAAGCTTGATCTGACGCAGATCGCGGTAGAACTCGACCCGCGCCTCCCGGTCCACCCGCGCATCGGCAATCTTGTTCGCCAGATACGCCCGCACCATCGACTTACGGACCACCTTGCGTTCCGACTTCGGCAAGAAGTTCGCCTCCCGCAGCGGGCGTTCCGAAGCGAGCACCCGCTCGACCCGGTTGCGGTCCCTGCCGGTACTTCGACGTGTCCGAGACATTGCCTCTCCCCTTCATTCGAGGATCGAGTGCGCGAGCCGGACCCGGTCACGCACTGAGCGGAAACAGCGATTCCTGCGACGGCACCCGAACTGCGCGGGCCACCCGGCGGCGCACCGACCGCGACTGCGGCACCGACGGCGCCCCGTTCGTGACGGTCACGGAGTCAGCGGGCGGGAAAGGCACGTGCCGGGTCATCGTCGGCAGCCACCGGCCACGACCCAGCACCGCCCGCAGATCCGTCGCGTCACGCACATGGGGGGCGATCAGATCCGGGTCCAAGCGACGCAGCCGCACCACCGTGCGGGCCAGCGCCGCCGCAGCGGCAGCGATCTCCACCAAAGCGGCCACCCGGATCGCGTCGGCCGGGATCGTCTCGTACACCTCGCGGGCAGCCCGGACACCCGGACCGGCCAGGACAGCGACGGTGCGCCGATGCGTCCTCATCACGCCGCCGCCTTCGCGCCCTTGCCGGCCGCCTGCGGCTCCGTCATCCCCGTCGCGCGGATCGACCACGCCAGCCGCGCCCGGCACTTCTCCGTCGTGCCCTTGCACTTCTGCGAATCCACGTACGGGGTCAGCGTCACCCCGGTGAACTCCACCATCGGCGGGTAACCCGGCACCGTCACCGCCGGCGGAACCGGCTGCACCGGCGCCACCACCTTGACCTTGATCTCCTTCGTCGCGCCGAACTTGCCCGCCTCCGGATCCAGGTCCAACGCCTTGACCAGCCACACCCGCTCGCCCGTCTCCTTGTCCCGGAGCTGGTCGTCGCCCGTGCCACGCTTGTCGAAATCCGTCGCCGCCTCCACCCCGAGGAACAGCGCGCCGCTCGGAGCGATGTACTCCCACGGCACCGGCACCTTCATCGTGTTCGGAACAGCCATCTCGGCCTCCTTAGCTCTGCCGCCAGCGCTATGCCGGTCTCGGCGTTTACCCCCTCTAAACACCTCGGCCGCAGTTCGAGGAGTCGTGTTTAGGGGGTATAAGCAAAGATAGCGCGTCAGGGCAGGATGTCAAGGGGGCCTAAACTGAGGAGGTGAGCCAGCATGTTGACGCGTTCGACCAGGTGCGCCGAGAACCGGACCCCCTGCGCCAAGCAAAGCTGGCCGGCGAGCTGATCGCGCAGTACCAGCAGCGGTCGGTCGAGCTCGCGCGGTTGCGGAAGGAAGCGATCAACCGAGCGGCGAACGAACGTGGCCTCTCCTACAGCAACATCGCCGCTGAGCTCGGACTTACTCGAGGGCGCATCACGCAGATCCGGCAGACTGCGCCGCCCGCCGAGCGCGCCTTCTTCGGAGTCGGACCAGTCCGGGTCGCAGTGCCGCTGCGTGACGTCCCTGGGCGCGCGCTACCGGTCATCTCGTCTGAGGACACCCGAGCTGCCGAGATGCTGACACGCCTGCTTGCGGACCTGGCTTTCCAGGTTGAGCAGTTCCGCATCCCACCTGACGGAGACTGGCAGCCGCACAGCGACGCAGTGGCGATCTGCGGCCCGAAGTCGTCGCACGTGACAGCGGAGGCCATCGCTGTGGACCCGTACCTCACGTTTGGGCCCGACGAAGGCGGGAAGTGGACCATCCGGGAACGCGACGGCAGCCGCACCTACGAGTCGCCCATGGACGACGCGGCGAACTCCGGCTGGTCTGACGTAGCGTACGTCGGACGCCTCACCTTGCCCGGCGGACGGACTCTCCTGGTGATCGCCGGAGTGCACGCCCTCGGGTCTGTGGGCGCCGTCGACTACCTCGTCCGACACCTCGCTGACCTGTACGGCCAAGTCGGCACCCGGCCATTCTCGATGGTGGTCAGCAGCGACCACGACGGCGAGACAGTGACGAGGAGCGAGCTGCTGTGTCCCCCTCGCGTGCACAACTAGCCACGGTTCGAACCGCCCAGCGTCGCGGCCCGGATCGACCGTCGGAAGATCGCATCCTGACGCTGCCCGACGCGGTCGTCGTGTTGGACGGCGCCTCCGAACCCGATCCGAGCGAACACGACGGCGGTTGGCTGGCCGACACTCTCGGGCACCAGCTCATCGAACAGCTCGCCAGCGCCAGCGACGACCTCGCAGAGGCCCTCGCCGAAAGCATCGCCATCGTGGCCGCCCGATACGGCCTCAGGCCCGGCAGTTCCCCCTCAACGACGGTGAGCATCGTTCGGTGGGACGAGGACGCCGTGGACGTCCTGGTGCTCGGCGACAGCCCCGTCATCGCTGCGACGTACGCCGAGGACGTGTTCCAGGTCCGCGACGATCGCCTCCGCCAGGTCGCCACCGCGCAGCGAACCGCGAACGCCTCCGTTGGCTTCGGTGCGGGGGACCGAGACGGCTGGCGCAGACTAGTCGCCCAGGAACGGGCGTACCGCAATCGCGACGGCGGCTACTGGATCGCCGAGGCTGTGCCCGACGCGGCGCACCACGCCGAGCGGGCGCGATGGCGGCGGGACGAGCTGGCCGCTGTTCTGGCGATGACCGACGGCGTCTCGGCCGGCGTCGATCGCTACCGCGCCCCTCAGGACTGGATGACCGCCGTGACGATCGCTCGCGACGACCCGAGGCGCCTGATCGACCTGGTGCACGACACGGAGAAAGACGACCCTGACGGCGTGCGATGGCCGCGCAGCAAGCGCCACGACGACAAAGCGCTCGCCGTCATCGACTTCGCCGGGCCACCCGTTAGCTTAAGACGGTCAACATCCTGATCTGCCGAGTTGAGTGCGTCAGGCCGCGACGGACTCAGGGTGAATTGGAGATTCCCCGCTGCGCCGTCCGTACCCTTGCGCCCATACTCCAGCCAGTCCAGGCGTGGGTCATACCGTCTTGTCATCGGCAGTTAACTTACGACTCTTAATGCTGCTTGGATCAATACCCAAGCGGAGTGCGTCATTGGCTCGCCAATCGGCTGCCTGCTCAACGCACCGGTCGTTGGGCACGTCGAGCACGGCCGACGTGCCGCCCGTGATCGAAGACGTATACAGCAGCCCGTGAACGAGACGACCCTTCTCGTAGACCCGCAGGAGGTACTCGGTAAGGATCTGTGTCGGAACGTAGTCGATCTGCTCATACTCTGGACGGACACGGTCGCTGAGCTGGTTGACGAACCGGTGCAGGAATAGCAGTTGTCGACGAAACCCACCCCACTCCGGGTCAAACATGCTGGGGACCGGCCGCAGGCATGTGAAGTCGACTACAACCGAGTCTATCGACGTTTCGAATAACCCTAACGTGACGTGCGAGTCGTCAGTGCGGAACGCGACTTCCCGGATGGCAGTCTTAGAGTCGGCGGCGCCGTAGAACATCGGGATTCCAGCAGGATTCATTCGGTTCGCCTGCTTGGCATACTTAACGGGCGACGTGCCGAGCCGCGCCGCAGTATGGTCGATCGTCGGGTCGGAGTGCGTCTGCGCCCGCCACAACCGGGAACCAGCAGGCAACGGCTGGATCAGATTCAGGCGTTCGATAAGGCGACCGATCTCATCGAGGATCCGAGCGGGTGGCACCTCTCCGGTATGGTCGGCCTCCAATTCGTCCGGGTCGTCCTGTAACCAGATTACGTACCGCGTCCGGTACTTCACGGCGTTGCAGAACTGGTCCCAACTCTCGTTGAGAACCTGGTCTCGGCGGCGCCACGCGAAGTCCTTTTCGACCCATGTCCGGTCATGCATGGCCGTCTGGACCGCCTCAACCAAACCGTCACCGATCAAGACATCGCTATGGTCGGAGACGAGGTCGTACGTATTCCATATGGGCCCCCACCACTGCCAGCCGTCTTCGCTGCTGTCGTAGGACACGCCCTCCGCGGCATCCTCGTATTCGTTGCGGAGGCCATCCACGAATGTTTCAAGCATAGAATCGAGAGGCGCTGCGGGGCTCCGGTCGCAGAAGTCGCACACATCTCCGGCCGTCTCGTCAGCCCGGATAGCGCCCTCCAGGGCATAGTCGTCCACACAGGCGGTACAAACAAACTTGTCCGTGTACGACCAGCCCTGCTCTTCCTCTTCCATCATCTTCGCCTTAGCCACACCCACAGCTCAGACTCTAGGCTCTTCCACGGAAGATCACTGCGAGGATGCCCGTTCGAGCGTCCTCTTCTGCCGCGACGCGAGCGATGACGCCCGACGCGCGTCACGATGACGTGTACCCCGCTCCGCGCTGCGACGAGGCTGGCCGTTGGCGGCCGATCTTGTAGTCGCGCAGGCAGAACGGGAAAGCCGCTAGACGTCAGCCATAGGGTTGAACGGTGCATCAGAGAGTCGTGAGGCCGGGATCTTCACACTGGAACATTCTGCTAGGCAACGAGGCAAACGACGCGGCCTCGCTGTTCACGCACGGGCTGCGGATCACGCGCGACATCCGCGCCGACTACAACGACGCCGCCGCGGCGATGTCTCTGCTGGCGTTAGGCGCGGAGAAGCTGCTCAAGCTGACGATCGGACTCGCTCACCTCAACCGCGGAGAGCCGTGGCCCTCCCGGAGGCGGATGGTGCAGATCGGTCACCGCGTAGCGACCGCCGACGTTGAAGCCCGAGCCATGCTCGACTTGAGTCGTGGAACGGTGCCGGGCCACATGCAGGAGCGAGCTACCCAGGTTCAGAACGATCGGGTGCTTGTCGCCGCCCTGGAAGCGTTAGAGCGATTCGCCGACAGAGGCCGCTTCTACTTCCTCGACTCGCTGGGCGAGAATCCGCAGGCCGACACGGCACCACACTTCCTGTGGATTGGGATGGTCAGTGCGATCATAAACAGCGATGTCGACTTATCCGTGAAGATGAACACCGCTGATGGCTGGAAGCAGGAGCGACCCAACGTCAACGGAGTGATCGTCACCTCTCTCAGAGACTGGTGGGAGTTCTACCGGGCGGCGTGGACGACCGGGGTGAACGGTGCGTTGGCGAAGGATCTGTCCTCCGCGATCCGACTGCTGTCGCACTAAGCGCGCGCCTCTTCGAGGTAGCAGTACTGCCGAATTCGCCTCTATGAGATCAAGGCGGCCCGCAAGCGGGCCGCAGGGCCGGCGGCTCAGCCGGGCACCCCAGAGGGGCCCCACCCGGCTGTCCGCCGTCCTGAGCCGACACGGACTCCGACTCGGCTGCTGGCATTGCATCCTGCGTGTGCAGGTGAACCGGGCGCCGGAGGGTCCTGAATGCCCGGTGTCTTCGACACCGAAAACCGGGAGTCCTTTGCCCCTCTCGCCATAAGTGTCCAGCACCGCCACCAGGCGTCAAGGGCGCTTCGCGTCGCTGCGCGATGGCCTACGGCCCCCCTTGACCCCTGGCGACGGTGCTGGTGCAGGGCTCTTGAGAGGGCCGCCGGAAGAACGGGTTTGACCTTCTTCAAATCCCGCATTCCGCGCCCGTCCATGAGGCCGTCGTGGCAGACCAGATCAACACCACGCACACCGAGACCTTCATCGTGCTGATGGAGGAACACGAGCGCTTCGCTGCCCTGGCCGCCATCTGGCTCGACGCCGCGATCGACAGCGACCCGCAGGAGCCGGTCAGCGAACACCAGCGAGACCGCTACACCGCGGTGGGCGCCGCCTACGCCCAACTCGCCACCGCCAAGGCCCAAGCCGCTCAAGCGGTAGCGACACACCAGACCACCACCCAGGCCGGTGACCGCGCATGACCCCGAGCACGGCCAGCCGGACTCCGGACGACCACACCGCGCAGTGGATCGCTGAGCACGTGCTCACCCGGACCTACCTCAAGAGCTGCGGCGGAATCGACCTCGTCCGCTTGTGCTCGTGCCAGTACGGCCGGTGCGGTCACTGCGGCATGGGCAACCACGGCAAGTGCCCGACCCGAGTCGGGGTCGCCGGCCGCCCGCCCGCGGACGCGCACACCCACGTCGTCGGACGCAGAGGATGGGCGTACCAGCCCGTATGGACAACCGGGACGCCGTGCCGCTGGAGATGCGCCTGCACCGAGTGCGCCACACCCCGGCCAACGCCGGCCCCGCCGTTCCCGTACCGCAGAGCGCGGGGAGATCTCGTACCCGGCGACACCGTGTGGCTCACGCCCAAGACGCTCGCCTCTCCCGCGATCTGCTGGCAACAACCTCTGCGAGCGTCGTCCGGGTCGAGCGCGACAGCCTCTACATCACCGTGAAGGTCGACCAGGACGAACACCGCATCCACGCCGACAACATCGTACGAAGCGCACCGGCCGACCGAGGCAGACCCAGAACCACGAAGTCCAAGCGCGGGCAGATGCCCGAAGGCGTCGTCCAAGAGTCTCTGTTCTAGGCGGCCCGCCGAGGCGCTCAACTTCGCCAGTCCTCATCCAGTCCTCAAGAGGCCGATCGCTGACGGCCGACGTTGAGAGTTGCCGAGAGTCATTCCGGCAGGCCAGAGGCCATGATGCCAGGTGCGCACAGGTGGCCGACTTGATCTCGTAATGCGTAGGTCGACGGTTCGATTCCGTCAGGCGGCTCCAGGGTGAGGCCCTGACCAGCAGAAATGCCGGTCAGGGCCTCACGTTTATCGATGCGGTTTTGAATCGCCCCCGAAAACCCCCCCGGTAATGCCTGCGGGCGGTCAGGTTCGGCATGTCCCCAGCCGGGCATCGGCCGCCGTCTGCGGGCCCCATCCCGCCCATGATCGCTGGGTCCGGGTTGGTGGTAGCTCGTCTATCGCGGAGTTGTTCACTCGGTCCGCGAGAGCGAGGCGGCAGCGGACGCCACGAATGGTGGGGCGGCGCCTAGCTCGCCCCGCGCCTGCTCGGGGAGTGGTGATTCGACGTCGCTCGGGCGGTGCCGGCTGTCGATTTGCTATCCGGCAGATTCGCGGCCGGCAACCAGCCGGCTAGCGTGCATATCCGCAACGGGCCGCACGTCGATCGCAGGCTGGACCGAGAAGTTCCCGAAGCTCGCCGGGCGCACCGGCGAACGAGTCGAGGAGGACGCGGTCATGGGTCAGCGGCAACGGAACGGACGGCGGGCGGCGGTGCGTCGCGTTCGGTACGACGGGGTGTGGGTGGTGATCGTCGTGGCTGTACTGGTGCCGGCCGCCCGGTGGTGCGGTTGGTCGCCGGCCGAGGTCGTCGCCCTGGTGGCCGCCGTCGGGGCCCTGCGCGGTGCCCTCGGCACCGCAGGGATTCGGTCGGGCCGCCGCCTGCGCGAGGTGTAGCGCACGACAGAACGGGGCCGTGGATGCGGATGACGATCCCATCCACGGCCCCGTCTCCGTTGTGCCGGCTATGGATCGTGCTCGTGCAGGTCGCGCAGGATGGCATGGATCGCCGCCCGTGACGCGTCCGGGTCGAGCGCCAACTCCTGCAACTGCACGAACGCCTTGTCGTACGGCCACGCCTCCTCGACGGGCACGTGCTCTGTGGTGTGGCCGGTGGCGCTTTCCCGGAACACCAGGTCCCGGTCGGCCGGATCGGCGAAGCGCAGGTAGACGAACGAGCCCAGCCTCATGCCGGGATGCTCGCCCGCCGCCAACGGCAGCACCTGCACGGTGACCGCGGGTCGCTGCGTCACGGCAAGGATCTTGTGGAGCTGGTCGTGCATCACCCGCGGGCCCCTGGAGCGAACGCCGACTCGCCGGCGCAGTGCCCCCTCGTCGATGATGAAGTGCATCTGCTCGTGGGCCTGGGTGAAATGCTGCCGGCTCATCCGCATCTCCACCCGACGGGCAATCTCCGTATCTGTCGTGACGGACGCCGAGTGCAGCGCGATGGCGGCCCGGGCGTACTCCTCGGTCTGGAGAAGACCAGGGACGTAGGTGAGCTCGAAGCTACGGAGCTGTGAGCTGAGCTGCTCGAAATCGAGGTACTTCAGGAACGGTTTCGTAGCCACGTCGGCGTACTCACGGGTCCAGGAAGGCTGCCTGCTGCGACGCGCAGTCTCCACAAACTCGTCCACCAGTTGCCTGTCGGTGACGCCGTAGAGCTGCAGCATCGCCATCAGGTCCGTCTTCGACACCGAGCTCTGGCCTTGCTCGATGCGCAGCACCTTCGACTCCGACCAGTCCAGCTCCTGGGCCACCTCGACCTGAGTCAGGCCGCGAACCACCCGGGCCCGGCGCAGCTGCTGGATGAGCCGTCGCCGGTGCAGCACTCCGTCGGAGCTGGCAACCATGAGCCCCCCTACGGTCGAGACCGCTGGTGGAAAAAGCGTAGCTGCCCGATCGGCAATGGTCACCCCAAGCGATCCCGAGGACGCAGCCCGGCATCCGCGCCGGCGACCCGCTAGCACCTTCCAATGCCGAAAGGTCGGCGGCCGCGCGGTCGGCCTCTCGCTGGGCTCGGGCGCCTGTCGGGCTCGTTTCGCAGGACGCCCTCGACGCGGCCGACGAGGTCCACCGGCTCGCCGGACCCGTTCACCAACGGGGGATGGCTCCGGTCCGACGGTTCGCGGCTGGCCGAGGAGCGTGGTACTTGCTACGTCGAGCTGAAGCGGCCGGAGAAGGCCGAGCCCGTCCTGCGGACCGCCCTCTCACAGAGGCCCTCGCCGCGACGGCACGGCGCCGCGTTGACTGACCTCGCCATGGTCGGCGTCCAGCGGTGCGACGTACACAAGATCGTCATGTATGGCGACGCGGCATTGGACATCGCACGTCACAGCGGGTCAGGAGTGGTCGGCAGCAAGCTGCAGGGGCTTCGGCGCCACCTCGGACCGCTCGTCAGCGACAGCCACGTCCGGTACCTCGATGCCGAGATCGAAGCCCTGGCCGGCGCAGCGGCCACGAACTGAAGGAGACGAACTGTGAATGCGGAGTCGGCACGGACGTTCCGCGAGGCGTGGATCGCCGGAGTTCGCAAGCATTACCGGGGCGACTGGCTGGCAGCGGGAGACCGACGCCGACATCCTCCCGCAGGTGGAGAGGGGAGTTTCCGCGGTTCGTCGATGCGAACCAATGCTTAGCCAGGTGACCTGGCGGACACGAGGCCGGTGCGGGCGCGCCCGAGCCGATCACGGCGGTCGGTCAGCAGCCGCAACGCGACCTGCGGACCTAGCGTCAGGGCCGGTCGATGCCGTCGGCGAGGCGGCCGGGGCCAAGGCGGTTGAGGAGGACCCGGGCCACGTCGGCGACGGCGGGCAGGTGGTCGAGGAACACCAGGCGTCCCGAGCCGGACTCAACACAGAGGGCGGCGCTGCCGTACGCGGGATCGATGACGGCGACGGCTGACTCGCCCGGCACCGGATCGTCGAGCACGATCACCGAGCGGGTCTGGGCGGTTTCACCGGCCAGCAATCCCTTGAGCGCCGGGAAATCCGTCTCAGCGGCTGACAGCACGATTACTGCGTGGGAGTTGGCGGCGATCAGGTTCTGCAGTCGGGCCACGGCTGCCGTCATCTGGGCCGCGGACCTGCTGACGACCGGCCCGTGACCCGCCGCCACCTGGAACGGGGTGCCACAAGCCCGGTGGAAACCTGGGCGTGGCGGCGGCACCTGGGTCGCCGCAGCCGGGTCGAACCGGTGCTTCACCTGCCCCATAGGCGCCGGCCGGCCGAACAACCAGCCCTGCCCCCACCGCGCCCCCAGCCGGCGGGCCGTGACCACGTCGTCCTCGGTCTCCACGCCCTCGGCCAGGACCACCGCCCCAGTACGCCGGGCCTCCGCGGCCACCGCCGTGCACACCGACCGGGTGTGCTCGGTGTCCGGATCGCGCAGCAGGCTCATGTCCAGCTTGATTACCTCCGGCTCCAGCACCGGGAGGAACGCCAGCGACATCGGGTCGACGCCGACGTCGTCCAGGGCGATGCCGTTGCCGAACTGGTGCACGATGCCGGCGAGATGCACGAGAACTCCCGGCGAGGTGGGAAGCGCCCGTTCGGTGTACTCGAGGATGTAGCGAAACGGCAGTCCGTTGCCCACCATCTCGATGACGCGCGGTGATACCGGCTGGTCCAGCACGGCCGGTTCGGCGTTGATGAACAGCAGCGGCGGCGGTGCGCAGGCGGCGACGGTGCATTCCAGCGCCCGTTCGAAGCACAGCATGTCTAGCTGGGCGAGCAGTCCGGCCTCCCGAGCGGCGGCGAACAGCCGGTCCGGGAACTCCAGTTCGGTGCCGGCCGGTCCGCGGGCGAGTGCCTCCAACCCCACCACGAGCCTGCTGGACAGGTCGACGATCGGCTGGAACAAGGGGGTGACCATGCGGTCCCGCAGCACGTCGGCGATGGCTGCGGTGGCCGGCGCCTGAATAGCCTGCATCGCCTCAACCTTCTGTCGGCACTGTGCTCTGGTCCTATCGGTCACCGGCGGTCATTGCTGAGCTCATCCGTCCCGGACCCAACCGGGCCGGTTGCGACCTGGATCTGAACGGCCGGATTGCGGTACGCCGTGATGCGTCTGCGGGTGTGCCGGGCCGCGGCCAGCATCAACGCGGCGGTCGCGTCCGCGCAGCGGCGCTTTTCACCTCCACGGCGGCCGGTCAGGTCGCCGGGCAGCTCGGCCGGGTGGTGCGGCCACCGGGCACGTCGGAATGCGGCGCCGGTGGCCTGCTTCACACCCGAGCCCACCACCCGTAGGTGTGGCCGGTCCGGTGTGGGAGTGGCCGCGTTGGCGACGGACTCATGATGGCTCCACGGTTTCGTCCGAGTCCATCCGCTCTTCGCGGTCTGAAGCTCCGGTAAGTCAAGCCTGTGGACAACCGAGCTCGGCTCGCCGCGAGCGTCCGCGGGGACGTACTGCAGAGGACCAGATCAACTGCTGGCGTTGTCTGACAAGCTACGGGCTCCCCGTAGCAGGGTCGATTCAATCGTGGCGCAGGGTGTGTGAGGGCGGGACGCCGTAGGTGGCGCGGTAGGTGGCGGTGAAGCGGCTGTGGTTGGGGAAGCCCCAGCGTGCGGCGATCGCGGCGACGGTGGCGGTGCGGGGGTCGGTGGTGCGGAGGTCGTGGTGGGCGCCGGCCAGTCGGGCGCGGCGTAGGTAGGCCGCGGGGGTGGTGTCCAGGTGGCGGCGGAAGGCCAGCTGCACGGTGCGGATGGTGACGTGGCAGGCGGCGGCGATGTCGGCGATGCTGATGTCGGTGCAGGCGTTGGTGTCGATGAACGCGACCGCGCGGCGCACGGTGGCGGGGTGGGCGTCGTGCCGGTCGGCGCTGGTCGGGTCGGTGCGGGCGTTGTTCGGGAAGACGGTCAGGGCGGTCGCGGTGAGCAGCCGGGCCAGGCTGCCGGTGAGCATGGTTCCGGTGTCGGCCGGCAGGGTGTCGACTGTGGTCAGCACGTAGTCGTAGGTGTCGGACCAGCGGCGGGCGGCGGCTGCGGAGATCGGCCGGTTTTCGGTGAACCGCAGGACCGGTCCGGTCCGGGGCGGCCCGTCGGCCACCTGGGCGAGCAGGACCGGATCCAGGTAGACGGTTTCCGAATCGAGATTGGCGGCGATGCCCTGCCAGTCCCGGTCAGGCGGCAGCGAGATCATCACATCGCCGGGGCCGCTGTCGTGCTCGTGGCCGTCGTAGCAGTTCGTGACGGTGCCCGCCCGGATCCGGCCGATCGGGATGACGCCCAGGGCAGGCCCTTGGGTGGTGTACCCCATCCCGAAGGTGAACCGGTTGAGCGACGCGTGCGCGCCCAGGCGGGTGCGGGCCAGGCGCATGGATCCGGTCCCGCCGGACACGTGCAGCCGCACCGGGGTGAACAGTTCGCTGAGCAACTGTTCGGCGGCATCGACGTCGTGCGTCTCGTACACCTCTGTGCTCACCGTGACGCCCCCTTCGGATGACAGCCGCCGGTCCGGGCCAGGCCTCTAATAGTGCAGGGTGTGACGGGGCAGCCGGCCGAAGGTCCGACGATAGTCGGCGGCGAACCGGCTGAGGTCGGCGAAGCCCCAGCGTCGGGCGATGGCGGCGACCGTGGCACCGGCAGTGGGGTCGGCGGCTTGCAGGTCACGGTGGGCGCGGTCGAGACGGACCCGGCGCAGGTAACCCAGCGGGGTGATATCCAGGTGCCGGCGGAAGCCGGCCTGCAGCGCGCGGACGCTGACCCCGGCCGCGGCGGCGATGTCCTCGCCGGTAACCGCCTCGGCGGCGTGCGCGTCGATGTAGGCGACCGCGCGGCGCACCGTCGCCGGCGGCACCCGGCCAGGGCCGGCAACGTAGTCCACGCTCATGGTGGTGTTCGGGAACACGCTCAGCGCGGCGGCGGCCGCGGTGTCGATCGCCGCGGTCAGCAGCAGCGCGGGGATGCCGGTGTCGCCGGCCGTGTCCAGCAGCCGGGCGAGGTAGGTGTGGGTGGCCAGCCACCGCTGGTTCGCCGCGGCAGACACCGCGGTCATCGCGTCGAACCGGAAATCGGCCGGTGCGACGCCGAGCTGCTCGGCGATCCGGGTCACCGCCTCGGCCGGAAACTGCGCCACCTCGCAGGCCGGCCAGTCCTGCACCATGTCAAGACCAGTGTGGGGCAAGAGCAGCGCCTCACCGCCGCCTACCCGGCAGCGCTGCCGCCCGGTCGACACGTCGAATCCGCCACCGCGCATGCTGATGATCAGGACGGTGTCGCGCGGATCGGCGGTGACCGCCATGCACGCCAGGTAACTGACTCGGTCCACACTCAGCGCCCCAGCCGCCGCGAACTCCGAGCGGAACCCGAACCGGCGGACATCTCCCCGCACGCGGGGAACGTGATCGGTGTATCGCTGGCTGATCACCTCCCGTACCCAGTCCAGATCGCCGGAACGCACCGCGGCACGCTCGACCGGCAGGTCAGACACCAGCGCGGCCATGCGCCCTCTCCCTTCGCCGGCACCACCGGTGAATACGTGTCAGGCGTCGCGGTTGCCCGTTCAGCGAACTTCACCATCCGCCTGGATTGCCACGCACGTCAACCCGAGGTCGCCTGCACGGATGGACGACCTCCCGGCCGCATGGCACCGCGCAGAACGGCGGCGCCCTGGCGCCGGGCAGGCACACCGCCGCGCCCTCGAACGGGTCCAAGCCCTCCGCGCTGACGCCCCGCGGGCCCGAGACCGCGCCCATCAGCGCACCGCCGCCGCCCAGCGGCTGGCCGAGAGGGCCGCTACCGCGCTACGTGAGGCGGAGCGTGCCCGTGACCGCGCGGCTCAGCTCTGCGCCGATCAGATCGACCGCCGGGCGGTCAAGGATTTCGCATAGCGCACAGAACACCACCGTGAACGTCGCCATTCGTCGTAGCCCCCCACCAAGGGTCACCACCAGGCTAATGAGCGCATCTGGTCTCTCACCAGGCACCTCCTGCATGGCCCGGGGAACGCCGAGCGACAGGAGCCGCCATGGATGGCAACAACGGCGCCGGCCGGCTGGGTGTGATGTCCAGTCGGCTAGGTCAGGCGGCCCCCCGCCTGCCGAGCCGACGGCAAGCATCAGCACCGACGTTCAGGCAGCAGACGCGGCCCGGCTGACTGCACGCGGCGAATTCGACCGCGACAACTGCGGCCTCATCCGCGCCGCCGTCACCGAGGCCGTGGCGCAGGCCACCACCATGACAGGCTGCCCGGCTCGACGGACGGCCGGCTCAGGCGGACATCGCCTTCGGCCTGGGCTTCGGCGCCGCCACCATCGGCCGCCCTGTCCTACTGACCACCCTGTACGGCACGGCCCGCTCCACCACCATGGCAGGCGTCCTCGCGGTCCCCTTCGCCATCGCCAAGGCCATTGCCCCACTCGTCGCCGGCGCGGCTCACGACGCCGACGGTTCATACGCAGGCGTCTTCGTCGCCGTAGGGCTCGGCTGCGCCGCTGCTGCCGCCGGCATCGTCCTGACGCCACTCCATGATCGAGACAGATAGCCGAGCTGAAATCTCATTCGGAAGTACTCGAACCGCGGGCATCCCCACGGGCGGACCGAAGTAGCAACGAGCCCGACGGTGAGGTGACCGTCGGGCTCGTGGACGCTTATCACCGCTCTTTGCGCGGCCGTGCCATAGGATACGTGGCTTCGATGCCCAATGTGCCCGACGGCAGTGCACAGTTCTGTGACGTGCCCCCGGCAGGGCACCGACCTGCGCTATGTGACGCTTCCGGCGGCCCGGCCATGGAGGCCACGGGCAAGCGCCCCCCGTCCCCCCAGCCGTACTCCCTCGGCGGGGTTGCGTGCCATCCGGCCGTCACGTACGGCATGCGCGAGCGACAGCACCCGGTGGGCGTAGCGCACGGGGGCCGGCGCGAGGCCGGACGCGGTGAGGCGCTGCACCCAGGCCGGGACGGTATGTGACCGCGTCTCAAGACCAGAACACCATGAAGGTTGCCCACGGGAGCCGTCACCTGCTGGTCTCCGTGCTCGCCGGCGCACCCGGGCTGCTGCTGCCCGGGCCCGGGAGAGGCGGGTCAGCATGATGGCGTACCGCTGGGGCTACCTGCGCAGGAAAGGCGGAACGCGGACCTGGGCGGCCCTGTGCCTCACCGACCCCTGCGGCGATCCGGCCTAGGCGGCTTTCGTGAGTGTTGTCGGCGACGTTGCTCGTGACGCGGTGCGATGCCATGCGATGCGCGAGCACTGACAGCGTCGTGTGCCGGTAGGTGGCCCGGTACTGAACCGGGCCACCGCCGCTGTATCAGGTCAGACCACCCGCAGGTAAATGAAGGCGTCGGTGCCCGCCCGCCACGGCATGGTGAAGTCGTCCCTGTTGCCCTCAGGACAGGCCCGAGGGCTGTAGTCCCGGCCCGAGTAGTTGTTGTAAGTCGCGTAGACCTGGGCGCATTTGCCATCGCCGAGGGTGTCTTTCACCCAGCCGTTGACGCGTACCTGCGTGCCGTTGCTGAAGCACTCCCGTACGTGGGCTTCGCCGCCGACGATCCGGATGTACTGCTCGGCACGGCAGGTCACTGCGGCCGACGCCATGGTGGGCGTGGTGGCTACGAGTCCAAGCGCTGCGGCGAAGCCGGCCAGCGCGCTGGCCATGATGCGTTTCATGGTTCGGTTCTCCCTCTCTCGCGTTGCCAGGCACCGATGGCGTACCGGGGCCGGTATGGCCGAATTGGCCGGCACCAGCATCGGCAGGTTGGCGGCCATCGATCCAGAGCCATCTGTCCCCGGATGAAGGGCAGCTGTCGGCGAAAGACAGTTAGCTGACCTTGTTGGCGGGTTACGAGACGTCGCTCAGGCACCGGACCGGCCGGGCACCCCAGAGGGGCCTCACCCCGCCGGCCGCCGGCCAGCCGCAGCCGGGGTTTGCCGCACGACAAAGCCCGAGCCTCCGGCGAGGGCGCGAGCTTCTGGGATGGGGTGCCATACGGGATGGCACGGGGCAGAGGCACGAATCCTTGTCGGGATAGGCGCCGGAAACCGCTCGACCGAACTTCCCGGTACGCCGCTTCTACACTGCTGCGTTGACCCTCGAAGATCCGGTCGCGGCGGCGGGCCGCAGGGTGGACGCCGCCGCCGCAGGCGATCCGGTAGCGCTGCGTGAGCTCTGTGCCGCACTCAGCGGGCTGATGCACTGCGCGGACCAGGGCGATCGGGTTGCTCAGCGCACGCTGGGCTCTGTGCTTCAGCACGGCGTCGGCACGGCGCCCGATCCGGGTCGGGCGACTGAGCTGTATCGAGCGGCTGCCGCCAGCGGCGACGCGTGGGCTGCGTACAACCTGGGCGTGCTCGCGGGGCGTTCGGCCGAGTCGATCGAGTGGTTGCGGCTCGCCGCCGAAGCCGGACTGGTGCCGGCCTTCCCTGCCCTCGGGGACCGACTCAGTGACCACGACCTCGACGAGGAGGCCCGCCAGTGGTACGTCCGGGGCGCCGAAGCCGGGGACAAGGGCAGCATGTACGCGGCCGCGTGCCGGTACCGCGACGGGTTCGGCGGGCCGGTTGACCCGGTGCAGGCGTTGCGCTGGTACCGACGCCAAGCGACGAGGGCGAGCAGCAGCTGACGGCCGGTCAAGCCATGATCACGCCGTAGGGGTTCAAGTCTCTTGGTCGACCAGTCGGACGCACGCCACTCACTGAGGCGCCCTGCTCCGCCGGTCGTTATCCAGTCCTCGAGAGGTCGATCGCTGCCGGCTGCCGCTGAGGGTTGCCGAGAGCCGGTCCAGCCCGGCCGGACCGTGAGGGCTGTCGACGATGGCAGCATGCGACGGCGCTCTCGAATGCCGTTCTCGGCTGGACGGGCCGATGGGCAGCGCACCGGCACGACGACCGCAAGCATGTTGTGCCGCCGGTAGGCCTGCGGGTCACACGGCGTGGACGGCCGCGAATGGCGCGGTCGTCGTCGTTGTCTGGTTCGTCGCCCTCCGACTCGCGCGGTCGATTCCGCATGCCAGCCCGGTGTAGGTCTCGGCGAGCTGGTGGAACGGGTAGTTCAGCGGGGCGAGCCGTCCGGGTTCACGCCGTGGCTCACAGTCGTGGCGGGCCGGGATCGCCTCGACCGTCTCCGGGGTCGGGTGGTCGCCCGGGTCGTCGGTTGGTACGTCGCGGAGAGGGCGGGGTGGGGCCGGGTCGCGCACCCCGAAGGCGGGGAGGATGCGCCGCCCCGACGTCCTCGGTCATCTGGTGCCGGAGCTCGCTGGCCAAGCGCAGCATCTCCCCGGTCGCGGCCGGCCCGACGGCGGCCTCCTCGAGGGTGTCCTGCAGCCGCATGTAGAGGTCCTTGGCCGGCGCGGTGAGGAACATCCCGCCGGCCTTCTCCCCGAAGTACCAGCGGTGGAAGCGTTCACGGAACTCGTCGAAGTCCGCGCCGGTGGGTTCCTTTCCCGGCCGCCACGCGCGGGGGACGCATTCGGTGAGGTGGAACAGCTCCTGGTAGCGCTCCAGCCGCCGCTCCTGGAGGGTGCGGTCGGAGGCGTACTCGAGCTCCA
Organism: Couchioplanes azureus; assembly: GCF_014648355.1. GTDB lineage: Bacteria > Actinomycetota > Actinomycetes > Mycobacteriales > Micromonosporaceae > Actinoplanes > Actinoplanes azureus. Next base: position 174,418 of record NZ_BMQY01000006.1, on the reverse strand, counting down.
GCCGCATCTTGGACCGGGTGGTCAGATGGGTCACGACGCCGCCGGCGAGTGCGCCGAGCACGATTCCCAGGAGGGCGACCAGGACGTCCATGGTCAGGGCAGGTTCTTGCGCAGGTAGGCCATCTGGTCGGCGGGGATCTCGGGTACGGGCGCGACGAGGTCCGCGCCGCGCGCCACGTACTCCTCGGGCTTGCCCATGATGAAGGTGTCGATGAAGGAGCGGGAGACGACGACCGCGTCGAAGAAGCGCAGTCCGCCGAAGGCGTCGATGTCGAACTTTCCGCTGAACTCGAACTTGCCGTTGCCGACCGGATCGAAGCTGCCTGTGTAGCTGTAGGTGATCGGCCAGGTGCGCGGATCGGGTCTGTCGTTCGGCGGGAGCTGGACGAGGCGCCGGATGGCTATGTCGACGCTGGAGTGCTCCCAGTCGGTCGAGGCGGTCAGCTGCCGCCAGATGCGCGGATCGGTGATCTCGCCGTAGGCGTTGCCCTGCCATTCGATCAGCACCTCGGCGTGGGCCTGGAACCATTTCGCGCAGTCGATGTAGAACAGCCGCCGGCGATATCGCTGGGTGGGTGCCTGGGCGCCCGGCATCTCCTGCCGGGCGGGTCCGGTGAGCATCCGGTTGGAGGTCTCGTAGGAGAGCTGGAACGTACCCGCGATGTCCGGCTGGGCCGCCTGCGCGACCGAGATCGCGCCGAGGCCGATCTGGATCGCGTCGACCGCGGCGATGCCGGCCAGCTGCGGGGTGGCGTACCCGTGCGGCGGTTTTCGGAAGAGGTCGGCCTCGGCCTGCCGGCGGCGGGTGAGTTCGGGGAGGACGGTCACCGCGCCGTTGCGGCGCGCCTTGACCCATTTGCGGAGCTCTTCGGGTACGGCGAGATAGTCGCCCCGATTGAGCAGGCGCAGCAGGGTGGACGAGGTGAAGCGGGCCTGGCCGACCTCGCAGACGAACGCGACGAGGGCGTCGAACTGGTGCTGGGCCAGGGGCACGGTCACGCCGGCGGCGACGGTCTGCTCGGCGGTCGGGACGGATGCGTTGCCGGGCGGGCGGTCGCGCAGCAGCGCCCTGCCGGTCTCGGACAGGCTGTGGGGCATCGTGGTTCGCTCCTCGGGTCAGGCGGGCCGGCCTCCGTTGATCAGTGACGTGATCAGGGAGTCGACCTCGTTGCGAATGAGCTCCGCGACCGCGTCGGCGAGCTGCGCGGAGGCCGGGTCGGTGAACTGCGTCATGAGAGTGCGCAGCCTCGTCACCTCGTCCGGTATCGGCCTGGGGGTGTGCCGCCATACCGCCGCGCATCGGGCATCGACGTCGAGGGTCGCGGTCATGGCCTCGTTGACGTCGGCCACCGACTGCTGCACCGCACGCCGCATCACACCCAGGGTGACCGGGTCCAGGTGGCCGTCGCCGTAGATTCGCCACGGGCCGTCGCCCACCTCGTTGGTCACCGTGACGCCGGTCCTGTTGAGGTGGTCGTGCAGGGCCTTGGCGACCAGGCCGGCGACCAAGTCCGGCTTGGTGCGGGCGGCGACCTCGATCAGCGTGGTGAACATGGTGGGCTGCAACGGAAGCGTGAGCCCCCAGATCTTCACCGGGTGATCGATGCCCTGGAGCACGCTGAACTTCTGGGTGAGCGCGCCGATGGTGGCCTTTCCCGCCACTCGGGTGAAGAAGTCGCGCGCCGCGTCGGTGAAGTCGCCGTCGCGGTAGAACCGGGCGGCGAACTTCTCGGCGAGCACCGCCCGGTTGAACAGGTGGCCGGCGGCGAAGGCGTCGGTCAGGAAGTGGTCGCCGAAGGCGTTGACGACCAGCGCCCACTCCGGAAGGACGGAGGCGTCGGGCGTTTCCGCGGCGGCCCGCCGGGCCTCCCCGATGGCCTGACGGTGGTGGGTCTCCCAGGCGTCCCGGTGGTTGCGGGCGTCGGCGGGCGCGGGATCGCCGAGCAGCGCGGCCGGGGCGAAGTGCTCGGCGTTGTCCTCGGCCAGGCGCAGGTACCGCCCGTGGGTCGCCGAGTTCCAGTCCAGGGTGGTGACGTCGAGCGCGGGTTCGCGGCGGCCTCCCTCGTCGTACCGGGTGCTGCGAGCGACGAGGTCCTTGATGGTCGTGAGCTCGGCGGGGTCGGCCGAGGCGAGCTCGGCGACGGATGCGTAGAGGTCGGGCATCGCGATCAATTGGCCGTAGGAGAACGTGACGCCGGGGCTGCGGCCGGCGCGCAGACGGTCCACGTAGAGGTCGCCGCCGGTCCGGACGTGCTCGCCCGTGTCGTAGAGCGGGTGGCTGAGGTCCGGCACGGGGGTCGGCTGCACAGGCTGCGGTGGCTGCACCGGGGCCGGATCCTGCCGCCGCTCCTCGTCGAAGAGGCGGTCGAAGTCGGCGAAGCGGTTGTCCATCTCGACGGTGCCGAGGTCGTAGCTGTTGGCGTAGGTCATGCTCTGCGCCAGCCGGTCGAAGATCGCCTGGGTCGGTGAGGGCTCGACGGGCGGTGGCGGGGCCGGTTGCGGCGCCGGCGGGGGCGCGGCGGCGGGCGCGGGTAGGGGCTCGGGCTCGGGGACCGAGCCCCGGATGGAGCGCATGTCGGCGGCGAAGTCGTCATCGGACGGTGCCGGGACGGTCGCTTGCGGGACGGTCGCTTCCGCGGCCGCAGGTGGGACAGGCGGCGCTGTCGTGGGCGGTGTCGTGGGAGGTGGAGGTGCGGGCACGGCGGGCACGGCGGCCGGTTCCGGTGCGGGCGGCGCAGGCGTCGGCGGGGCGACCGGAACCGCGGCGGCCGGCGGATCCGGGACGACGTACTCCTCGGAATCGTCGTTCAGCACCGCCGGAGTAAGCCCGTCGTCGACCGAGAATGTGACGCTCAGGCCGCCGGACTTTTCCGGCTTCGGCGTGGCGCGCCACCCCGGATGGAGAGCCGCCGGAGCCTGCCGCCGAGGCGCTGCCGGGCGCCCGTAATAGCGCCGCATCAGGTCCTCGAAACTGCGGTACAACAGGTCGTCTTTCATCACGCCCTCACGTTCACCCGCGCGATCGCGAACGGGTCGAAGGTCAGCACCAGCTCGTTGCAGGCCGACAGCCGGTGCGCCCGCCCGACCCCGACCCGTACCTCGTCCGCGCTGCTGGACAACACCTCGGCCAGGCGGTCGTTCACCACCGCCACCGGCGGGAACGCCGGGTCCACGGCCAGGTTGGCGCCGCGCACGACCAGCACCGGATCCGTGGCGTCGGTGGACAGGCTCACCCCGTCGATCCGTGGTGGGTTCTGGTTGCGCCGGCTCTTGCGGATCTGGTTCGCCAGCTTCGTGTAGTCGATCTCCCCGTCCGACGCCGCCTCCAGATCGATCTTCCGGCGTTCGATCTGTGCGAGGTCGTCGACCGAGTTGACGCCGAGCTTCCGCAACGTCTTGCGGGTCGTCTTGTCGACGTCGATGTGGCGCAGCCCCACATCGTCCGGCGCGGCCGGCATCTTCGTGGTGGCCCGTACCTGCTGGTCGGTGATGGAGTTCAGCTGGATGGAGACCTTCGACGCCCCCTGCTGACCGGGTTGCGCCGTCACGAAGGTGACCTGGTCGCCGTCGTAGGACGGGAAGATGTTGAGGTCGAGCGCGACCTCCTTGACCGTGTACGTCAGCGGCCGGTTGATCGCCCGCACCGCGAGGGTCTCGCGCGTGCGGTCCAGGTCCACGACGAGCGAGTCGACGAAGTCCTCCAGCTGCCAGCCGGTGTTCTCAGCCATGGTCGTCCCCGTCCAGCTCGGCCCGCAGGCGCAGCGTGTGGTACGACGGCCGCAACGACGTTTCCACCCGGTACAGCGGCGGCGCGACGCCTATCCGCACCATCCCGTCCGGAGCGACGACGACGTCGAGCTCGACCGAGGTCTCCATGCCGAAGCCGCTCACGTACGCCCGGACGCCCGCACCCGGGTCCACCAGCTCCGCGCCGTCCGGCAGCACCCCGGCGACGAACTCGTCGACGCGAAGGAACGCCTCATCCATGGGCCGGCGCCCGTACGGGTGGGGCCTCGGGACCGGCCGGCAGCAGCGCGATCCGCTCCGACACCTCGACGTCGTATCCCTCGATGACGTACTCGGGGGTGTTCTCGGCGGGTGGGTCCGGTTCGGCCATGGCGGGCCTCCTCACTGCCGGGCTTTCAGGGCGAGCAGCCGCGCGGCCACCGGCATCGGGAACCGCGCGGTCTCCGTCATCAGGTTCGTCACCTGGCCGTTCTCGTCGGTGCCGGCCGCCGAGGCGAGCGTGAAGGCGACCCGGCGCAGCACCGCCCCGACCCAGACCGCCCCGCGCTCGCCGTGCCGGCCCCGGAATCGCACAGGCCGCACGAACTCGACGGCGTTGTCGCGGGCGAACCGCGCGGTGCGGAACGCCGACAGCCGGGACTCGTCCAGTGGGACGCCTCCGGACCACTGCGGCAGCAGGCCGTTGAGCGTCACCGGGCTGAGTTCGATGCCGGACTTGAGCCGGCCCGTGACGCTCTCGGTGACCCCGTCGAGGTCGTCGGCGACCCGCTGGATCCGGGTCTCCATCAGCCCGTTGGTGTCCTGGTCCGTGGCGATCAGGAACGTGTAGCGGGCGGTGACGTCCAGCTCCCAGAGCCGCTTGCCGCCGGCGGCGGCCGGGCTTTCCCAGACCTTGTGCCAGAAGTCGCGGAACCGCACCAGGTCGGTGAGCTCGCGCTCGTCGGCGTCGGCGTCGCCGCGGCTCTGCAGGAACCAGCCCGACACGAGCACGAGCTCCGCCGAGCCGTACGCCCGATAGACGTTCTCGCCGGTACGGCCGCGCCAGCGCAGCTCGGCGCAGGCGACCAGGGGAGAGTCCGTCGGAAGCCGCGCCGTCTCGACCGCGCTCAGCTCGGCCGCCAGCTCGGTGCCGGCGACCACGTCCCGCAGTCTGGCCGTCGTACGGTGCAGGACCGCCTCGTCCCCGGGGCGCTTCAGGGTGACGGTGAGGATGGCCCTGGGGAGCGGTCCCTTCGGCGGCGTGCCGGTCACGTCGAGCCGGACGCGCAGCCGGACCGGGCGGCCGTGGGCGAAGACCGGGTACGGCTTGCCGTTCCAGGTGACCGGGTCGGCGGTGACGAAGGTGAGGACCGCCTGCCGGCTCACGCCCGGGATGCCGGTTAGCAGCGGCGGCACGCTCTGCGCGGTGGCCACCCCGGCCTGTTGCAGCAGCCGGGCGAGCGCCTCGAGCTCGGCACCCTGTGCGGGGGCCTGGGCGCGGGCCTCGAGCACCTGGTTGAGCAGCAGGCGCCGGTTGACCTCGCTGAGGATGTCGGTGACCAGCTTGTTGTTGGCCTGCCGCAGCTGGAGCCGGTTCTGGTTGGCCGAGTTCAGCAGATCGGGAATGATCTTGATGATCGGGCCGAGCAGCGTGGCGATGGCGGCGTCGTCGATGCCGAAGATGAGCGGCCGCGCGAACCGGTTGCCCTCCAGGCTCTTGGCCGGTCTCAGGATCCCGGGCGCCGGGAGCGCCGCGGGCGCGGAGGCCGGGACCGCTGCGGGCGCGGAGGCCGGGACCGCCGCGGGCGGGGGGGCCGGGAGCGCCGCCGGGGCACCGGTCAGCGCGCCGAGCAGGGACCGGATGAGCCCGGCCAGCATGTCGGTCTGCGGGTCGGCGGGGCCGGGCGGCGAGGTTCCGGGTCCCATCAGCTTCACGGCCACCGGCGCGGCGATCTTGAGGATCTGGCCGAGCAGGTCACCGAGCGAGGCCGGCCGCGCGTACTCCTGCTGTGCGGTCCGGCACGCGACCCGGCGCGGCTGCCCGTACGCGGTGCTCATCGGGACCGACCACCCGCCGCGCCGCAGCGGCACGACGCGAGAGTGGGCCGCCGCCAGGCCCGCGGCACCCTTGGCCGTGAACAGCTGGGCGTACGCGCCGCGCGGATCCAGCGCCGAGGCGGGCACGACCAGCCGGACCGGCGGGCGGAAGGGCTCCCCGTCCGTGCGTCCGGTGCCCGAGTCGAAGTAGACGTCGTCGACCCAGTCGATGCCATCGCTGCGCCTGACCTTCCTGCCGACTTTCAGGCGGTAGTGGGTGTTCGTGCCGGTGTCGATGTCGAGTCCGACGCCGGTGTCGTCGTCGGACACCAGGTCGAGCAGCGCGAGTGCCATGGTCCGTTCACGTCATCGCGCCGGTGGTGCGCTCTGGCCCGGCTTCTGACCCTGGGGAAGGGCGGCCACTCCGCCGTCGGCGTACATGTCGGCGAAGTTGTCGAGCCGGAAGTAGTCGGTCGCGAACTCGATGTTGACCCGGCCCTTGAGGGTGGCGGAAAGGTCGTCGGTGGCCCGCTTGTCGGACGTGTTGACCTGGATGTTGGTGTTGTTGACCGAGAGGTTGCCCTCGGAGCCGCCGAAGATCCCGAAGCCGGGCGGGCGCCAGCCGAACTCCACCGCGCTCGTGTTGATGTTCTGGTCCTCGTGGTGGGCCTTGCTCTGCCGGTTCGCCTTCACGCTGAACTCGACGTTCGCCTCGACGACGCCCTTCTTCACGACCAGCCGGGTCACGCCCATGGCGATCATGTCGCGCAGCGCCGCCCGGTGTTCCTTGGCCATGTTGATCTTGGCTTCCAGCAGGGCGCGCTTGACCTCGGCGTCCTCGGTGTCGACCTTCTCGCCGTTCGGGTCGGTCAGGCTCAGCTTGGTGCTGCCGTCCTCGGCCCGCTCGGTCATGACGTTGTACCGGTCGCTGCGGGTCTCGGCCAGGCGGGCGAAGCTCTCGTCGTCCTTGATCTGCTTGATGAAGTCGGCGGTGGACTTCGTCGCCTCCTTCATCAGCTTGATGTAGGCGTCCGTCTGCTGCTTCATCACGCTGATGTTGGCGTCGAACACGGCCTTGAGCAGGTCGGCCACGAACTGGGGGAAGTCCACCGAGTCCACCAGCTCGTTGAACGCCTTGGTGTCGCCGCCGAATCCCGGGTCGTAGCCCTGGTAGCCCATGTCCTTGCCGGAGTCGGTCGCCATCGGCCGGGCCAGCCCGAGCCGGTCGCGCTGCCGGTCGAGGTTCTCCTGGACGAGCGACAGATAGATGTCCTTCTGCTCGGCCAACGGCATCCGGTGATACGGCGCGCAGTCCCGCAGCACGTCGCGCACCTGGGCCCGCGCCTGGCCGAGCATCTCGCTGTCGCTGGGGATCAGCGTCACACGTTCGTCCACGTTCGTCCCTCTTTCCCCGGTCGAGTCGACGGCCCTACCGCTCAGAAGTCCCACTCGTCCGTGGTTTGCGGCGCGTTGCCGGGCAGTGCGACACCGCCCGCCGCCACCTGGTCGTCCGGCTCGGTGCCGTCGGCGCCCTTGAGGTCGTCCACCAGCCCCTCCTGCAGGATGCTCTGCGTCGAGATGTACGCGTCGACCGTGCTGATGAACTGCGAGAAGTTCGGCTCCGCGTCGAACGTCGCCGCGTCGTACCCCGCGATGGCCCGGATGATCTGATGCCCGTACGTCGCCTTGTTGTTGAAGACGGTGGCGCGCGGCCGCGCGCGGCGCTGTTCCATCGCCAGGTTCTCGACGACCTTCCAGATGCTTCCGCCGCCGGGGACCACGGCGCGGATCACCTCGGGGTGCGCCAGGATGCGCCGGGTCACGAAGGTGAACTCGGCCGAGATCAACGGGCTGATCACGTTGGCCATGCCGGTGCAGTGCGCCGACAGGTTGTAGAGCAGGTCCTCGACCGCCTGCATGACGTTCTGCTTGGAGACGAAGCTGGTCGGGTTCGGGCTCAGCTGCGCCCGCTGGAGGTAGTTCGCCGACTCCAGCATCAGCATCTTCCACAGCCGGGGGAACTCGTCGTTGGCGACGATGTCGGCGTCCGGGCCGGGCCCGGCGCCGAGGTTGAACACCTGGCGGTAGAACATCTGGCGCTCGGCCGGACGGCTGCGGTCCGCGGTCTGCTTGAGCCCGGTGCGCGGGTCGGTCATGGTGAACTCGTTGGAGAACACGTACTGCTTGAGGTCCTGCCGCAGGCGCGGGTCCTCGATGGTGAACGTACGGCGCACCAGATAGTGGTGGGTGAAGTAGTTGACCACGTCGAAGATGCCGAGCTCGTCGCCGAGCGTCATCGTGTAGTACAGCTGGGCCGCGCACTTGACGGCCGAGCGGTCGACCACGGCGGTCGCCTCGTCGTCGGTCAGGAAGGTGACGTCGAAGTCGCGATCGGCGTCGGCCGCGTCCGGCGCCGGCCGCTGCTCCAGCTCGATCCCGCCCTTGATCTGCGAGATGAACAGGGGCAGGAAGAACTTGACGTTGTTCTTGTCGATCGGAACCGGCGACTGCTTGATGTACTGGACGAGCTGCGGCTTGAGCTCGGGCGGGATGGTGCCGATGTTCGCCTGCTCGATCAGCTTCAGCTCGTCGCTGTTGAACAGCAGGTTGTCGACGATCGCGTCGAGCCGGGCCCGGAACAGCGGCCGGTTCAGCGGCAGCGCGGCCGCCCGGATGTCCTTCGCGAGCTGGCCGCCGTCGCTGTTGGCGTCGTCGACGTCGAGCTTCTCATCCTCGACGATCATCCGGGCCGCACTGATCGCGACGTAGTCGGCGATGCTGCGGACGCCGGCCCGGCCGGACACCAGCGCGTTCTTCACCGCGTTGACGTCGCGCAGGCCCATCCGGCGGAAGGCGATCAGCAGCAGGAAGTCACGGGTGGCCGGCCGGCTCGCGTCGAGGACCGCCTGGGCCGTCGGGGTGAGGTTGAGCCAGTCCTCGGCGAGGCTTTCGGCGACCGCGTACTTCAGCTCGGAGAGGTCCGGAGTGACGTCCGCGATCTCGGAGAGGGTGTGCCAGGAGTTGTCGTCGGTGGCCTTGCTGAGCCGATCGGCGACGCTGTTGGTGGCCCACCGGGGCAGGTTCGTCCGCCGCGGGGTCAACGGTGACGCCAGCAACACCGTCAGATCCAGGGGCGTCTTGGCGGGCGCTCCTCCCCCCGCGCCGGCCGCTTTCGCCGCGGCGGCCCCGGCCCCCGCCGCTCCGGCCGCCGCGCCGGGGGGCGCTCCGGGTCCGGCGGGGGGCGCGGCGACCGCGGCGCCCGGCCCGGCCACGACCGGGGCCACGAAGACCCGGCGGCTCAGTAGCGCCTCGAGCTCGGTCAGGCACGCGGTGACCTCGGGGTCCAGGGTCGGGACGGCGGCGAACCCGGAGACGAGCGGCCTCTTGATCCGGAACGGCAGAGCGCCGTTGACGACGGATGACGTGATCATCGTGTCCCCTTCTGGACCTTCAGTTCAGCGAATGCGTCAGGAGCCGGAACGCGTCGGCCAGATTGAGCAGGCCGTACCCCGAGTGCTTGTCGCGCGGTCGGGGAGTGAGCCGGTCGGAGGTGTCCCGCAGGATTCCGGCCACCTCGGTCGGCGACAGGGACCGGCCGCGCTCGTGGGCCAGCGACTGCAGCAGGGCGACGCCGCCGGTCACGAACGGCGCGGCCTGGGAGGTGCCGGAGGCCACCGCGTACGCGTGCGGCACGTACGCGCTGTGGATGCCGACGCCGGGCGCCACCACGGTGATGCCGGCACCGTACGAGGTGAACGGCGCCACCGCGCCGCCGCCGTCGACCGCCCCGACGGCTATGACGCCGGGCAGCGCACCCGGGTAGTACAGGGCGGCGGTGCCGTCGTTCCCGCTCGCCGCGACGACGGTGACGCCGCGCGCGAGGGCGTACGCGATGACGTCGCGGTGCGGCAGCCCGCCCTCGGTGTGCCGGATGCCGAGGCTCATGTTGATCACAGCGGCGCCGTTGTCCACGGCCCACTTGATCCCGGCGTTGATGTTGTCCACGATCCCGGCGCCGACCCGGCGGTCGCCCTCGCGGACGGTGGCGAGCACGCGTACCGCCATCAGGCCGCAACCGGGCGCCACGCCCTCGTCCATGGCCAGGCCGCGGGCGCCGATGATGCCGCTGACGTGGGTGCCGTGCCCGACTTCGTCGTCCGGCCGGTCGTCGTACCCGGTGATGTCGCCGACGAACGTGCGGGTGTCGAGGCCCCGGAGCTCCACGAAGTCCGCCCGGCCGGCGAACCGCCCGGCCAGCTCCGGATGCCCGAGGTCGGCGCCGGTGTCGACGACCGCGATCCGGATCGCCGGTAGGCCGGCGGTGACCGCCCGCGCGTACGGCAGGAAGATGGCCTCGCCGGGCCGGCGTCGCGCCGCGGCGGGTGACCCACCGCGCGGATCCGGCAACGGCACGGTGGCGACCTCGAGGCTGTGCGCGGCCTCCACGCCGGGCAGGTGCCGCAGCCGGTGCACGACCTCCGCGCCGGGCTCCCGTCCGTCCGGGAGGATCAGCCGGAAGGTGCGGTCCAGCCCGTGTGCCACCTCGGCGTCGTTCCACGTAGGACCCGCCGCCGGAAACTCCCGGGTCGCCCAGAATCGCAGCCCGGCGTCCGCCATCACCCGGTCGACCGGCGGCTCGAGGCTGCCGCGGACCACGGACTTGTCGGTCACGAAGGTGAGCCAGTCGGGCAGGCGCGCGCCACCCGCCGCGGGCGCGCGCAACTTGACGACGACGTGAGGCTTCACCCGACCAGACTTCGCGACACCGGCGGGTGCCCGCTTCGGGGATTTCCCTACATGCCGTCCTCGAACCCGCCCGAGACCAGCACCCTGGTGAGCTCGGACCGGGACCGCACGCCGAGCTTGCGGTACACCCGGGTCAAATGCGCCTCGACCGTCTTGCGGGAGACGAACAACGTGCTCGCCGCTTCGTCGTTGGTCAGCCCGCGCCCCACCGCCCGCGCCACCTGCATCTCCTGGGCCGACAGGCGATCCACGGCCGGGCGGGCGTTGCGGGCGCCGCGCCGCTGGCCGGTGGCCGCCAGCTCACCGGCCGCCTGCCGCACCCACCGCGTGGCGCCGAGCGACTCGAAGGCCGCCTGCGCGGCCAGCAACGGTCCGCGCGCGTCGGCCGGACGCCGGGCGCGGCGCAGGGCCGCACCCCGGCTGAGCAGGGTACGAGCCTGCTCGAACGGTATCGGGCGGCGGCGCAGGGCCAGGTCCGCCCGGTCGAAGCAGGCCATCGCCTCCTCGGCGGTCGCGGCGAGCACCCCGGCGCAGCGGGCCGCCGCGGCCGCCGGCCAGACCAGCCCGGTGCGCGCCGCCGACTCGTGCAGCCAGGCCGTCACCTCGGCCGCCCGGCCGCCGTTGCCGGCCCGGACGTGCGCCTCGACGAGATCGGCCGCGACCGGTACGACGCACGGGTTGCCGACCCCGCGCTCCACCGTGTAGGCGTACGCGAGCTCCAGATGGCTGATCGCGGCGTCGAGCTCGCCGTGTCCGAGCGCGGCCAGGCCCAGGCTCCCCGGCAAGTACGCCTCGAGGCTGCCCACGCCGTGCGGGCCCACCTCACGCCGGGCCCGCGACACGAGGCCCTCGCAGCGGGAGCGATCGCCGCGCAGCGCCGCCAGCCGCGCCAGGCAGGCCAGGCCGTATCCCAGCGTGCTGACCTGGCCGGACTCCTCGGCCCAGCGCAGCGCCTCGGCCGCGTCCGCGGACGCGGCCGCCCATCGGCCGGCCCAGCATTCGATCTCGCTGCGGATCGCCAGCGCCAGCGGCAGCAGCGCCGGCGTGGCGTCCCGGCGGGCGGCGTCGATCACCCGGTTGACCAGCTTCTGGCCGCCTTCCGGGTCATCGGCCCAGGCCAGGCACTGCCCGGCGAGGGTCAGCAGCTGCCGCTCGGCCGGTGGCCGGTCGGCGAGCAGGAAGTCACCGGCCTGTTCGAGCAGCGCACGGCCGGCCGCCACGTCGCCCCGCAGGACGTACGCCTGGCCGAGCATCAGCCGGCCCGGCGCCGGGTCCACCGAGGACCGGCGGGCCAGCTCGACGCTGGCTTGCGCGTGCTCGACGGCTTCCGTGACCTGTCCGTCCAGCACGGCCGGCAGCGTCGCCTCGCCGAGCAGCATGCTGGCTCGCGCCGGATCGGTCGGCTCGATCGCCCGGGCCGCGGCCACCAGGGCCTCGTGCGCGCCTGTGGGCTGGCCTATCCACGTACGGATGCGCCCGCGCAACAGCTCGAGGTCGGCCCGTACCGGTGGTTCGCACGCGCCGGCCAGCGCCTCGTCGCACCAGCTCAGCGCCTCCGTCGACGAGCCGCCGACGAACGCGTCCCGCGCGGCTTCCAGCATGCGGCCGGCCCGCAGCATCGGATCCGGGGTCAGGGCGGCGGCGCGGTGCCCGGCCCGCGCCGCGTCGCCGTGGCCACCGCGGCCACGGGCGTCGGCCGCGGCCCGCAGCAGATCGTCGGCCACGCTCTCGTCCGGTCGCGTCGCCGCCTCCGCCCGGTACCAGGCCCGCGCGGCGCCCGAGGAGACCGTGGCCAGCGCGCGGCAGGCGCCGATCCGGTGGCCCAGCGTCGTTTGCTGCAGCACCACCGCTCGCAGGATCGGGTGGCGGAAGTCGATCGTCGCCGTCGTCGCCACGACCATCCCGGTCGCCTCGGCCGGCCCGAGCGCGTCCAGGCTCAGCCCCTGCGCGGTCAGCGCGGCCGCGATGCCCGCGGCCGCGGGATCGTGGCTCGCCGCCACGACCGCGAGCGCGGCCCGGGTGGCGTCCGGCAGCTCCTCGATGCGGCACGACCAGGCCTGCCGCAGCATGCGGCCCAGCGGCAGCTCGCCGATCGGCTCGTCGCCGGACAGCTGCGCGGGCCGCAGCGCGGAACCGGCTTCGAGCAGGGCCAGGGGGTTGCCCGCGCTCAACCGGTGCAGCTTGTCGCTCACCCGGTCGGCCGGGTCGTAGCCGTGCTGCCGAAGCAGGTCCGCGGACTCCTCGCGGGACAGCCCGGCGAGCTGGAGAACCGGCAGACTCCGCGGGTCGATCAGCGCGCCGCCGTCCAGCCTCACCGTGAACAAGAGCGCCGCCCGCTCGAAGAGCAGGCGGCGTGCCATGAACATCAGGACCCGCTGCGAGGACGGGTCCGTCCACTGGAGGTCGTCCACCAGCATGGTCACCGGGCTGGCGTCGGCGGCAGCGGCCAACACGCTCAACGCGGCGGCGCAGACGACGTACGGATTGGGCTCCGCCCGGTCGCTCAGCGCCAGGCAGCCCTCCAACGCGTCCCGCTGAACCCGCGGGATATCCCTGAAATGCCGGCGGATCGGGATCAAAAGGTCGGCAAGCGCGGCGAAGGGCAGCACGGCCTCCGATTCCACCCCGCGGGCGCGCAGCACCACCGGCTCGGCGCGGCTGGCCGCGTGGTCGAGCAGGGCGGTCTTGCCGATCCCGGGCTCACCGCAGATCACCAGCGTGCCGCCCCGCGTCGCGGACCCGGCCAGCAACGCCTCGACGACCGCGCACTCGTGGCGGCGACCGATCATGGCTTGACCGTGGAGTCCGTCCCAGCGGCGAGCGAGCACGGCCGACCCCCTTGGCGGACCCGACGTCAGCAGGTATCGACCGACATTTTGCGCTGGTTCGAGGGTCCCCGGGGAGACACCGTTCCGGCGGTCCCGGTGTCGGAAAGCCGTCGCACACCGGCAACCCGTCGGCGTCGTCCGCGGTCGGGAACGACGCGGACGGAACCATATTCCGGGGCTGACCTTTCGCGGCCGAGACGGCGGTCGAGCAATGCGGCGACATGTCGGCCCATCGTCTGCCCACCCTTCTCCACCAGCCGGTACGAAGCCCAGGACACCGCCAGGGTGACGGCAACGATCCCGCCGGCGATCAACGCCTGCTCGGCGAGCGTTCGTCGGCTTCCATCGGGTACCAGCACGTACCGGAACAAGTAGACGACCGGCTGGTGCAGCAGATAGACGGAATAACTGACGGTGCCCAGCCAGGCCAGGAAGCGGGGAATCCGCCGGTGCCGGAGCAGAAATGCGATACCGAAGGTCGCCGCCACCGCGACGACGGCTCCGATCTCGTTGCCCTGGTTGATGGACAACCGTTTCGCGTCGCGGAAGACCGAAGGCAGGTGCGCCCAGAACGCCGTCATCATGGCCAGGACCACGACCACCAGGGACAGCATGGCGGTACGGGGCCGGATGACGCGGTGTTGGGCGTGATAGACCACGGTGCCGGCGAACATGGCGGCCAGCATGAGAAGAGCGACCCACGAACCGACGAGGGCGCTGCCCGGCGGCACGTTGGCATTCATGAGCGGGAGAAGGAAGAACGCGCCGCCCACCATCGCCGCCATGACCGCGGCCTTGCGCTTGCCGGAGAGGTACGCGGCCACGCTGCACACCATGGCGGCGAACACGACCACCGTGACGACGAAGCGCCGTGTCGGGTCGGGGATGAGCAGCTGGCCGGGCAGCAGGGGGCCGGCAAGAAGTCCGACGAGCGCCAGGCCGGGCGCGATCCAGACCGCCATCCGGTTCATCCGGAACACGAACAGGGCGGAGACCAGGAGATAGAAGAGCATCTCGAAGGTCAGCGTCCAGTAGGTGATGAGCATGCTGGGCAAGCCCAACATGTCCTGCATGAGGACGACGTGTCCGAGAGTGGCCGTCAGCGGTTCCTCCCGCAGAGTCGCCGGAACGGGGAGAACACCGGTGGCGAAGAAGCCCGCCATCATCAGGGCGGACAGCAGCAGGGCCGGGTAGACCCGGAAGACCCGGCCGACCCAGAAACGGCGAAGGCTGCGACTGCGCTCCAGCGACAACGGGATGACGTAGCCGCTCACGACGAAGAAGAGAACGACACCGTACCGGCCGACGTGGACGAATCCGTCGAGCAATTCCGAGCGCAGATCCTTCAGCACGTACGCCATCACGTGCGACAGCATCGCGGCCAGTGCGCCGATTCCCCGTAACGCGTCCAGCCATTCGAGGCGGCTGGTGGGCGCGCTGCTTGCGGGGGCATCCATCGCGGCGATGGGGCTCGCAGTCAAATCCTTTTCCTTTTCCGGGGCATCTGTCAGCCGCTCGCCTGAAATGGTCGGTTCAACGGCAGTCGTGCGAAGTCCATCTCATTTGCTGCACGATGCCGGTGAATCGTCTTTCGGTATGGCGGCCTTCGGGGCAGCGCCACTCGCATCGTCGGTTGAGGTCGCGCGCGACCTTCCCGCCCCTGTCGAGGAGCGAGGGCGATGGCTGCCGTTAGTCGGTAAGTGCCACGGTCGGCAGCGCCGCGATACGCGCGGGTATCGGAAAGTGGCGCTTGCATGCTGACACTGGACAGCCCTCTCGTGATGCCGTGTGAAACCTCGGACCACCGCTCTCTCGGGCCGGGCCGGACAGGTCGCCATAGGATCGGTTGCGGCTTTGACGCGCACACGCGTCGGTGATCGGACGGCCTGTATCGGCGTATGTCGCCGATGGCGGCCGCGATGAAGCGACTGGCAATGTAAGGCATCGGCACGTCCACGCACCCGGATGGCCTGGAGGCGGACGCCCGAATCGTCACTGGCGGGGGTCGAGGTCCGAAAAGCCGGACGGTGATTATGTCGATATTGTCGCGTCGCCTCCGTGCCGATGTGTCGCAGGGCACATGGCGACGGGGCGCCGCCTCGGTGGCATCGCAGCGAGGGCAGTCGATGCGGTCGGTGCCTCGTCGGCGCGCTGTCGACGGCTGATGCCACGCGCCTGACGAAGGGGTACGCCTTCGCGACAGTGGCGTCTGGCTGGGCCGATAGGAAGGCGGCCCGCCGCCGAGCAAGTCGGTCGGGCCGTCGGGAAGTGGTCCGGTGGCCTCTCCCGATGTCGATGGCGACGGTGAGGGTTCAACGCGCGGGGTGTGATCTATTCCGCTGCGGCCGCAGGTCATTCGGCTCGTATCGGGTCAGGACGGCTGGAAGTGGTTCCCTGCCGGAGTCACCCGGCCGGCAAGGCTTCGGATGCCTGGGTGAAGGCCGCCGCAGTGGGCTCGCGGGCGAAATGCGAGGCAAGTGAGGAATCGCCGCATACGCTGCGCACACGAGACGATCTCCCGTACGCTGCGTCAGCCTGGAGGAACTGTCAAATGCGGCATCTGTACGCGCGGCGCCTGACGGGCGCGCTGGCCGTGACCGGCGCCCTCCTCGCCACCGTGGCGGGTCCGGCCCTGGCCGGAGGAATCCACCGCGGCGACCCGATCTCCGCCGCCTTCCCGGACATCAAGGTGCCCGTGGGCGGCACCGCCATCGACCTGCTCGGACCCAACCTCTGGTCCACGGGCCCCACCAAGCTGACCGGGGCCAAGGTCACCTACGACCTGACCGGCGCCGCCGGGGTCCGGCTCGTCCCGAGCGGAGGCCGCGGCGATTGCGTCAGGCCGTCGCCGACCCGGGTCGTCTGCTCCGATCCGCGAGAGCTCTCCTTCGAGGGCGAGACGATCGAGGGATACCTGCCCGTACTGGTGAAAGCGGCCGGGACCGCCCGGCGAGGCGACACCGGGACGGTGACCATCACCTTCTCCGCCCAGGGGCTGGCACCGATCACCGGCACCAGCGAGGTCCGCGTCGTCGCCGGCTCGGGGCTGGCGGTCACCGGCCCCATGGCCGGGCTGATCGGCGGGCTCGGCCTGCTGTCGCTCGGCGCCGGTGCCGTGGGCGTGCTGGCCGCACGCCGCCGCCGGACCCGCTTCGTCGCCTAGGCGCCGATCCGAAGCGGGCACCTCTGTACGAAGTACATAGGTCGGGGTAAATTTATCGGCTTGGATCGGCGCGAACCGTCCCGGTCCGCACGTCGACGCCCGATGAAGAGGGGCCGAGACATGACCGACGAGTCTCGGCCGGAGACCTGCGGCGCAGGCAATACCGTGGCGAATCTGTGCGCGCTGGAGCCCGGCAGTCATCTCATCGTTCTCTATCGGAGCGACGCGGAACGGGCGCGGGCCGCCGCGGCGTTCGTGGTCGCCGGCCTGCTGGCCGGCGACCGGGTGTTGTACGTGGTCGGTGACCGGCCGCTGCCCGCGGTCCGCAGCGCGCTCAGAGCCAGCAACGCGGCGACGGAGGCGGCGATCGACGCCGGCCAGCTCGGTGT
This sequence comes from Couchioplanes azureus, assembly GCF_014648355.1. GTDB lineage: Bacteria > Actinomycetota > Actinomycetes > Mycobacteriales > Micromonosporaceae > Actinoplanes > Actinoplanes azureus. The sequence goes on along the minus strand of NZ_BMQY01000006.1, from coordinate 157,529 downwards.
ACGCCGTTTCGCCGACGTCTACGGCGCCACGCCCGGACTGGATCCCGCGGCGGCCGCCGACCGACTCCGCGGCACCGCTGCACGGGCTCGCGCAGATGGGTTCCCCGGACTGCGGATCGCCGTCGAGATGGACGACCACACCCGGCTCCTCGGCCCCATCGAACAGGTGCTGGCCTGGGAGCGGCTGGCTACCCGGCTGCAGCACGAGGAAGGCATCACCTCCGTCTGCCAGTACGACCGGCAGTGGCTGCATCCCGGCCACCGGCGGCTCCTCGCCGCCGAGCACGTCGGAGTCGCGCCGGGGTGGGTCGCGCCGCCGCAGGCCGGCTTCCTGGCCACGCCACGAGGCGTGCGGATCACCGGCGAACTGGACGCGGCCAACTGGGCAGCGTTGTCCCGGGTGATCGAGGCGCGGCTGGCGACCACGCCCCGGTTGGACCTGGACGTGGCGGGTATGACGTTCATCGACGTCGGCACGCTCCGGCGGTTGTACGCCCTGGCCGCCGGATTGCCCGAGGGCGGGCACATCACGCTGACCCGCGCGTCACCGGTACTGCGCGCCTTGATCGGCATGCTCGGATGGGTGCATCCGAGGCTCAGCATCGATCCGGCGGTCGATGGCTGGAAACGGTAGGCGCTTGGCGCACCCGATCGCGCCCCCGGCGGGAATGAGGATCTGTCGCCGGGTACGGAGGTTGTGAGATGAGGACGGGAGCAGCCCGCGGCCACGTGGGCCATTTCCACGAAGCCGGTTTCTACGGCTCCGACGCCGAGTTCCTGGAACTGATCGTGCCCTTCGTCGAGGAGGGGCTGGCCGCCGGCGAGGCGGTCGTCATCGGTTACGACACCCGGAAGGCGGACCTCCTCCGGTCGCAGCTCGCCGATCCGTCCTCGGTGGAGTTCATCGGCGACGGGAATCTGTATGCGACGCCGGCGCGGGCGATCGCCACCTACCGCCGGCTGTTCGAGTTCCATGTCGCCATGGGCGTCGGTCAGATCCGGATCGCCGGGGACGTGCCGCATTCCGGCAACGGGGGGCGGTTCGAGGGCTGGGATCGCTACGAATGTGCGGTCAACACCGTGTGGCAGGAATTCCCGGTCTGGGGTCGTTGCCTGTACGACGTCACGACCGCCCCCACGGAGGTGCTCGACATCGTGGAACGCACCCATCCGCGCCTGGTCTCGCCGTCCGGGTGGTGCCGCGCCAGCGCCCGCTTCCAGGAGGCGCCGGTGTTCGAAGGGCTACCGTCCGCGCCTGATCCGGTGGAAGCCTGCCCGCCGACGGCCGAGCTGACCAACCCGGCCGCGTCCCATGTCCGGCACGTCGTCGCACAGGCCGGCTCCAGCCGCGTCGGCGACTCCATACTCCAGAACCTGATCCTTGGTGTCTCGGAGGCGGTCAGCAATGCGCGGAAGCACGGCAAGCCGCCGGTGACGGTCCGGATCTGGGCCCTGCCGGACCGCATCGTGGTCAGCGTCCACGACCGTGGGTGCGGCCCGGCCGACCCCCTGGCCGGTCTCGTCCCGGCGGTGGCGGATCCCTTGCTGCCCGGCTGGGGGCTCTGGCTCATGCACCAGCTCGACATCGACACGACGCTCATCCGCTCCGGCGAAGGCTTCACCGTCAGACTCCGGGCCCCCACGCCCGAGCCGCCGGCGACTTCCGCCTGAGGCCCCTGCCAGGAGTCGGCCGTCACGCCGGACGCGTGCGCGCCACCAGGGTGCGCCGGACGAACTCCAGCGCTTCGTCGCGACCTTCCGGCGTGTCGGCGCGGACGACGACGTGACCGAACCGGTCGGCGCTCGACGGGGTCGGCGGTACGACGTCGCCCGGCTGCTTCCACAGGCCGGCCGTGACGACCGAGGGATGGGCCCGTACCTCGTCCAGACCGTCCACCGCGACCACGACGCCGGGCGGCGCGACCGGAAGGTAGCTCGCGGCGTAGCCGACCGGGCCGGTCGGCGGCTCCGGCAGCGGCATCGACATGGCCAGGCGTACCGCCATCTCGAACCAGTCGATGCCGTAGGTCAGTCCCAGCAGGTCCATGAGGTAGTCGCCCGGGGTCCGGACGGCGACCTCCATGAGGGTCGGGCCGTCGGCGGCCAGCCGGTATTCCAGGTGCACGACGCCGCTGCGCATGCCGAGCGCCTCCAGTACCGCGGCGCAGAACTCGTCGGCCTGCGCGGCGGTCCCGGCGTCCAGCCGTACGCCGGTGCGGTGTGCCACCTCCACGAACGACGGTGCCTCGGTCGTCTCCTTCGCGGTGGTGTTGGCCAGCCACACCCGGCCGTCGGACACGAGCGCCTCCCAGCTGTACTCGGGGCCCTCCACCGCCGTCTCGACCAGCACCGGAGCCCGGCCGCCGCGGCGCGCGGCGACGTCGAGGAAGGCGTCGAGATCGGCGACGAGCTCGACGCCCGCGCTGCCCGCCGAGGACAGTGGCTTCACCACGACGGGCAGCCGGGTGGCGACCCAGTCCCGCACCGCGGCCGGATCGTCGGTCACCACGTACTCGGGTTGCCGGATCCCGGCGGCCGCGAACAGCCCCCGCTGCAACGCCTTGTTGCGCGAGACGGTGGCCGCGTGCAGCGAGGGGCCGGGTAGTCCGAGGCGGTCCTGCAGCAGCGCCGCACCCGTGACGTTCCACTCGGTGAACGGCAGTACGCCGTCCGGCCGCCCCTGACCGGCGGCCGCCCAGGCGCCCTCCGCCCACAGCTCGTCATGGGTGCCGCGGGACACGACGAGCCCGTCGACCTGCTCGGCCACGTGCGCCGCCCGGGCCGCGCCCTCGACGGCCCGCACCCGCAGGCCCAGCCGCCGGGCGGCGGTCACGTACGGCTGACCCATCATGCCGACGCCGACGAGCAACAGCTCGCCCTGGGACTCAGCCCGCGACATGGGTCACCGCCTGCGCGGCCGGGGCGACGCGGACCGTGGCGAACATGTCGCGCAGGAAGCGTTCGAGGACCGGCGTGGGCGCCGGTCCGACGATGCCCGCGAGCGGGACGTCGCTGTCGGCGTAGCTGAGGGTCTGGCTGATCGGCTCGCCGTCGGCGCGCTGCACCCAGCGCCGCACCACCGGATCGCGCCGGAAGTCGTCGGTGCCGCCGACGGTGCAGTGCTGAGCGCCCAGCCGGTGACCCGGCCAGATGAACCAGCCGTACCGGGCGCCGGGATCGCTCGGGCGGACGTCGGGGCGGGCGCCCGGCCCGTCCGACAGGACTCGCAGCTGCATGGACGGCAGGTGCACGCCGGTGGCCAGGGCGAACGTCTCCGCCACGCCCGCGCCGCCGAAGCGGCCGGCCACCTCCAGGAACACCGGACCGTCCGGCGTCTCGATCCCCTCGAGGTGGAACGGGCCGGTGTGGATGCCCACGGCGTCGAGGCACGCGGCCGTCCACGCCGCGGCGTCCGGCGTCGTGTCGATCTGCACCGAACCGAGCGGCCGTCCCTCGGCGTAGCCGAGACACGTGCCGACGTAGCGACTGGCCTGGACCGCCACCGGGTTGCCGGCCGCGACGAGCCCGTCGACGTGGATGATCGGCCCGTCGACGAATTCCTCGATCTCGAAGCGGTCCGGGTCGCCGTCCGCGGGCAGGCCCTCGCGGCGCACCGTCTCCAGGGCCGCGGCGGCGGTGTCGAAGACGCGCACGTCCTGGCTGGAAGCGCCGTCGAGGGGCTTGAGCACGGTACGGCCCCGCCACGCCACGGCGGAAGCGTCGGACAGGGCTTGCGGCAGCGGGAGGAACCGCGGGACGCGCAGCCCGGCCCGCGCGGCGGCGGCCTTCATCACCACCTTGTCCCGGATCGGCGCCACGTCGGCCTCGTGGTCGCCGGGTACGCCCAGCGCCTGCCGGACCCGGGCCGCGGCGATCAGGTCGTACTCGGACTGGGCGATGACGAGGTCGGGGCGGGCTCGGCCGGCGATGGCCGTCAGCACCTCGGTGTCGGTGTCGCCGAGCCCGGGACGCGCGATCCGTTCGCCGGGCAGGTGGGCGGGCAACGTCGCCAGGCGTTCCGGGGTGCCGACGAACGTGACGTCGTGGGCGCCGAAGTCGATGCCGTCGGCGTACCGGACGACCTCATCGGTGATGCGGTGCAGGATCAGGATGCGCAACGGGGTACCTCAATCGAAGGACGAACGGAAGGAGCAGGACGGCGACGACGACGGAACCGGCGACCGAGCCGAACATCACGCCCTGCGGCCCGTACGCACCGGCGAACGCGGCCACCAGGAAGCCCGCGACGGGCAGCGACACCTGGTTCAGCAGGACGATGAAGCCGATCGTCTTACCGAGGTGCTCGCGCGGGACCAGACGGACCCGTTCGGTGCGGATGAAGACGTTCAACACCCCGACCGTGCCGACCAGCAGCGTGTAGCCGACCGCGAACCAGGTGAAGTCGGGCGCCTGGCTGACCACCAGGCCGCCCACGCAGATGGTCACGTAGGTGCCGAGGATGGCCACGACCGGGCTGAGCCGCCGGGACAGCGCCGGGACGACGAGGAACAGCAGTAGCGAGAGGACGCCCTCGGCGACGGCCAGGGTGGCGAACCAGCGGTCGGACTTGCCGAACGTGCCGCCGGTGATGGCGGCGCTGGTCGCCATGCCGACACCCACCATCAGGTTCACGGTCATGGTGAGACCCACCAGGCCCTGGATGGCGGTGAGCTTGCGCAGCGTGGCGAGGCCCTCGGTGACCCCGGCGACCACGGACCGCAGGTTCGTGGGCGTCCCCTCGGTGTTCTCGGTCTGCAGCCGGGTCCGCAGCGTCGCCACGTTCACCGCGGTCAGCAGGAACAGCGCCCCGATCGCCAGGAGCAGCCCGTCGGTGCCCAGCACGACGGAGAGCAGCGCGGCGAGGGCCGGGCCGAGCACCGTGCTGGCCTGCTCGGTGCCCTGCAGCGTGGACTGGGCGCGGACCATCTGGTCGGGCGGCACGAACCGCGGCAGGGTGGTCTCCATCGCGATGTACGCCTGGGCGCTGGCGAGGGACATCGTCGCGGCGAGCACGCTGAGCGTCACCACGGTCGCCCCCGGCCAGGTCTGGACCAGGACGAACGCGACGACCGCGAGCAGCGCGCGGACGCTGTCGGCGATGACGTACAGGCGGTATCCGCCCACCCGGTCGGCGAGCACCCCGGCGACGGGCAGGAAGAGCACCCGGGGCAGCCACTCGATGAGGAACACCAGCCCGCCGGCCGCGGCGCTGCCGGTCGTGCGGTACACCAGCAGCGGGATGGCGAACAGCAGGAACTGGTCGGCCAGCGCCGCGAGGCCGCGGCCCAGCACGAACCGGACGACCTGGTGCCGCGGAATGGCCTCGGTGCCGGTGCCGGTGCCGGTGCCGGTGCCGGCGGTGCCGGGCCGCGGGGCGACGACGGTCAGCTCCACCGTCGCGTCGTCGACCGGCCACCGCGATCCCGGAAGCCGCGGGGTGATCGTGGCGAGCTCGACGGTCGCGTCGTCCCCGGGCGTCCACTGCCGGGTCGACGGCGGGGCCTCATCGTCCATCTCGGACCGCCCTGTCCGCGCCGGCGCGGCGGCCTAGCCGCCGCGCGGTGAGCAGGCCGGGCCCCACCGCCGGGTTGGGGCTGGCATCGCCGCACTCGTCGCCGGTGTTCGACCGGCCCCGGGTCACCGGTAGGCAGTGCGCGGCCAGCAGCGCCGGGTCGACCGCCGCGCCGTCGCCGAGACCCTGCTGGATGCCGAGCGCGACCACGCCGGCGGCATAGGCGGTGGCGCCCGACGTTCCGCTGGACACCAGCCAGCCGTCGTCCGGCGCGGTGCCGTCGTACCTGCTGTTGCGGCGGTCGAACAGGCAGCCCGGCTGGGTGGGGAAGAGGATGTAGTTGCCGTTGGGCAGCATTCCGCACGGGCCCGACACGTCCGGGACGGCTCGTCCCGCGAAGACGGCCGACCGGTAGCTCGACGCCAGGTCGGCGGCCTGCAGGTCGCCCTGCGGGTCCACGTGCACGCCGCCGACGGTGATCGCGCCGGGCGTGGCGACGGACTGGAACATCGCGGTACGGCGGTCCGTCGAGCCGTTGCCGGCCGCGAACAGCACCGTGATGCCGCGCCGCAGCGCGTTGGCGACCTCCAGGTGCAGATGCGGTTCCTCGCGCATCGTGCCCCAGCTGCAGGAGATCACGTCCGGCGCGAGCTGCACGGCCCGCTGGAAGGCGGCGAGCGGGAACGAGAAGGCCTCGTTCGCCATCTTGACCATGGTGAGTGACACCCCCGGCGCGACCGCCAGCAGCAGGGCCGACATGGCCGTGCCGTGGCCCCGCTCGTCCGCGGCGGGATCGAGCACCGAGAGGGCGGGGACGACCGTGGTCCGGTACGCGTGCCGCCGGTGGTGCGGATGGTCGTAGAGTCCCGTGTCGACCATGACGACGTGGACGCCGTCGCCGCGGATGCCGGCCTCGTGCAGGCTGCCGGCCCCGGACAGGCGTACCGCGTCGTCGGGCAGGCGCAGGTGGTGCGGGCCCACGGCCGGTGGCGCTGCGGCGGTCAGCTCGAACCCCGCACGCGGCGCGGAGACGGCCGCGACGAGTTCCGGGCACACGCGGGAGCGCAGGGCCTTCGGGGCGACGAGCTCGTAGCGGGGGGAGTCCCGGATGTACCGGTTGCGAACCGGCGGCACGCTGCTGCCGAACACGTCGGCGAGGAGGCTCTGCTCGCCGCTGACCGTCAGCCCGACGTCGGTGCGCGCCTCGACGACGAGTCCCTCCCGGGCCAGCGCGTCGGCCACCCGGTCGACCGTGCCGGGAGCCGGCAGGAACTCCTCGACCGGATGCCGGAGCAGCGCGGCGGGCTCGCCGTCCAGGCACCGCCCGGACGCCGACCGTGGCACGACCGTGACGACCCCGCGCCGGGCGAGCTCCTCCACTTCGTCATCGATCATCGTGAGATCTTCTCCCAGCCCTGCGCGAGCGCGCGCAGGCGCCCCCGGTCGAGCTTGCCGGTCGGGCTCAGACCGACGTCGCTGTCGCGCAGGAGGACGACCTTCGCGGGCACCATGTACGGCGGCAGCAGCCGGGCGAGCGCCGCACGCAACCGGCCGGCCTCGTCGCCGCCGCCGTCGTCCGCGGACGGACCGGCCGTGCGGCCCAGCACGAAGAGGGTGATCGCCCGGCCCGAGACCGGGTCGTCGACCGGCACCGCGCAGCAGTCCACCACCCCCTCGACGGCGAGCGCGGCAGCCTCCACCTCGGACGTGTGGACCAGGTTGCCGGAGACCTTCACGGCGTCGTCGCGCCGGCCCACGAACACGAGCCGGCCGTCGTCGCGGCGGTGCACGAAGTCGCCGGAGCGGTAGTAGCGGACCTCCGGGGAGCCGAGGCTGACCAGCACCTCGGCCGTCCGTTCCGGGTCCTCGCAGTAGCCCTCCATGACCTGCGGGCCGCCGATCAGCAGCTCGCCCACCTCGCCGTCGGGCACGGGGCGGAGCCGGTCGTCGACCACCAGCACGTCGACGCCGGGCAACGGCGTGCCGATGGGCAGGTACTCCTCGTCGTGGCCGGCGATGTCGGTGGTGACGTACAGCGTGGCGCTGTGTGTGGTCTCGGTCGGGCCGTAGCCGTGCACGAAGACCAGCCCGGGGACCTTCTTCTCCATCGCCCGCAACAGGGAGACCGGACAGGACTCACCGCCGAACCACAGCCGCCGCAACGCGCTCACGTCGCGGCGGTCGATGTCGCTGAACCTGCTGAGCAGCATCCGCAGGACCGACGGGACGAGCAACGTGTCGGTGATCCGCCAGGTTTCGAGGGCGCGGGTCAGCTGGGTGGGCATCGTGAGGCGGGGCAGCAGGTGCACGCTGCCGCCGACCAGGAACGTCGAGTACAGGTCGACGACCGACGCGTCGAAGAAGAACGGCGCCACGTTCAGGTAGCGCATGCCCTCGTCGAAGCCGACCACGCGCTGCACGCCGTCGAGCAGGGCGCACACGCTGCGATGGCTGATCATGACGCCCTTCGGGCCGCCGGTCGACCCCGAGGTGAAGATGACGTAGGCCTGGTCGTCGGGGTGCCGCCCGTCGAAGCGTGACGGCACGTGGTCGACCTCGGCCCGGACGTCCCACACCACGCCGGCGAAGCCGTCCGGGACCTCGGGGCCGGCGGCCACGACCGTGCCGGCCCGGCACCCCTGCACCGCGGCGAGATGGCGGGGGTGCACCACGGTCACCGCGGGCCGGCACCGGTCCAGCAGCAGGGCCGTCCGCGCCGGCGGCAGCGACTCGTCGACCGGCACGTACCGGGCCCCGAGGCGCAGGGCCGCCCACATGCAGACCACCGCGTCGACGGACTTGTCCAGCACCATCGCCACGGTGTCGTGCCGGCCCACGAGGGGCGCGAGCAGATCCGTCAGGGCCTGGGTTCGCCGGGCCAGCTCCCGGTACGAGACCTGGTCGCCGGTGGCGAGATCGACCACGGCCACCGCGTCGCTGTCGCGGCGGCGGTCGAGGACCTCGTCAACCCAGCGCGGAGGGGTGCCGGTCACGATGTCTCCCGAGTTCTCGACACACTGCCTCCAGCAGCTCGGGGAAGGTCTCCATCTTCTGGTCGTACGACCCGAAGTGGCCCATCCCCTCCAGCACGGTCAGGCGGCTGCCGGTCAGCCGGTGCAGCTCCCGCGCCACCTCCAGCGGCACCCACGGATCGTCGGTCGAGTGGAACTGCACGATGAACCGCTGGTTGCGCCGGATCGCCGCCCAGTCCCACGGGTCGTCGAAGAACCCGCTGCGCCGTTCGAGCTCGAACCCGCAGTCGGTGTGGTGCCCGGCCACCACGAACGTGCCGAGCAACGGTGCCGTCTGCGCGTACCGCAGCGCGGCCAGCGCTCCCGACGAATGCCCGACGATCACGGTGTTCGCGTCCGGGCGGATGACGTCCGTCAGGTAGGGCATCCAGTACCGCATCCGCCCCTTGATCGGGTCGGGGAAGGTGCGGGCCACCACGTTGTGGCCCCGCCCCTCGAGCTCCCGCCGCAGGTACGGGAACCAGATGCCGTCGATGCTCGCGCCGGCGTTGCCGTGGATCAGGACGACCCGGACGTCCGAGCCGGCGCCGTCAGGCATCGGCATCGTCGTCGAGCTGGTCCTCCAGCAGCGCCGCCAGCGAGCCGAGGGTGGCGAAGTTCTCCACGGTCAGCAGCTCCGGCTCGAGCTCGATGTCGTAGAACGACTCGAACGCGAGCGTCAGCTCGATCATCTGGGTGGAGTTCAGCGACAACCCGCCGTTGAACAACGGCGTCTGCGTGGTCAGCTCGACGTCGTGATGCGGGAACGTCTCAGCAATGATCTTGCGAAGGTCGTCCTCGATGTCCGCGCGGGTCCTGTGGTCAACCGTGGTCATGTCAGCTCCCCTTCGGCGCACCGGTGGCGTCGGCGGTCCGGACGGCCAGCTTGGACTGCAGGTACACCGGCGTGCGGGGGATGTTCATCTCGTCCTGGTGGAACGGGTTGCGCTTGTTCTTCAGCGACAGGTACATCGTGCGGCGCGCCCGTGCCTTCTCCTCGTCGGAGTAGAACAGGAACGCGATGTTGCCGGCGTTCTCCCGGCCGAGCTCGGTGAGCCGGATCTCCTCGTCGGTCTCCACCGCGTAACCGCCCTCGACCATCCAGTCGATCTCCCGCCGGTACTTCTCGAGGTTCGCGACGTCCTGCTTGCGGACGCTGCCGAAGACCGGGAAGAACACCATGACGCGGTTCTCCACCTCGTCCTCGCTGCAGATCCGGCCCTGCTCGATCGGGATGACGCCGTCCTCGACGTCCTTGATCCAGCGGTCGACGTTGGTGTGGTTGCGGAAGCTGCGCTCGCCCATGTAGTTCTCCGCGGCCGGGCCGATGCCGAGGGTGTAGCTCGCCCGGTACCCGTTGCCGCCGCACGCGTGGTCCAGCCCGATCGGACCGACGTCGTCGAGATGCGTGAAGAAGTTGATGAGCAGCTGCTTGTCGTATCCGTACGCCGCCAGGCTCTCCTTGATCTGACGGTACTGCGCCCGCTCGATGCTGCCGGACGGCAGGACGTCGGCCACCTTGCCCGCCCGGATCTGCTTGTCGAGGCGGGTGCCCTCCCACTGGTTGAACCGGTACGTCTGCACGAAGCTGGGCCGCAGCTCGGCGCAGATGCCGTGCACGTCGGCGGCGAGGATCTCCTCCGTCTGACCGGCCAGGTTGTACATCAGGTCGAGGGCGAACGTCCGGATGCCGGCCTTACGGATGTTCTCGGCCGTCTGGTACACCTGCTCGACCGTGGCCTTGATGGTCAGCTTCCGCCGGATCTCCTCGTTCAGGGTCTGCACCCCGAAGGAGATGCGCGTGATGCCCAGCGACTTGAGCATCTCGATGTAACCGTCGGCGGACAGTCCCAGCGGGCTGCCCTCCAGCGAGATCCCGTCGACCTCGCTGAGGTCGAACTCGCGGTGCACCGCCTCGATGATCGTGCTCATCGAGTCCTGGTCGAGCGCGGACGGCGTACCGCCACCGAACTGCACGTACTTCACCTTGGTGCCCTGGAAGTACCGCGAGCGCGCGTTGCGTTCGATCTCGCGCACCATGGCGCGCACGAAACGCTGCCGCTGTTCGCCCTGGTACTTCGCCGAGGACTCCTTGAAGCAGGCGCAGAAGTTGCAGAACGCCTCGCAGAACGGGATGTGGAAGTACAGCAGGATGTCGGTCTGCTGCGGGTGGGTCTGACGGTCGAGGAAGGAGAAGTACTCCGCCTTCTCCTCCTCGGTCCGCAGCGCGTCCTGGAAAGCGCAGATCTTGGGGTAGAACCAGGTGACGTTCGTACGCTTCTCGGGGCTCTCGAAGTCGTCCTTCAGGTAGAAGTTCGAGTCGAGCCCGAGCATGAAGGAGTTCTCGGTCTTGGTCATGTCCGTCGGTCCCATCCCTACGAGGCAGACTGGTTGCTGGCGGCCTTAGTGCTCTGGTAGATGACGGGGTACTCCTGGCTCTTCTCCCCGTTGATCTGGATCCACTGGAACTTCTCCTCAGGCAGGTCGACGTCGGCCCAGATGGCGTTCGGCGGGCACTCGGCAACGCAGGCGTTGCAGTCGATGCACTCCTCGGGATCGATGTAGAGCATGTCCGGGCCCTCGTGGAAGCAGCTCACGGGGCAGACGTCCACACAGTCCGTGTACTTGCAGCCGATGCACTCGTCGGTGACGACGTAGGCCATGGTCTCTTTCTCCTGGTTCTGTTCCGGGTCGGCGGCGTCAGGCGTGGACCGGCGAGACCTCGGTCAGCCGCCGCATCCACCCGAACCGGTCGACGAGCTCTCCGCGGTGCAGGCCGTCGAGCAGCTGCCGGAAGTGGTCCGCCACCGCGCTGCCACCGGGCAGCCGGTACTCCTCCGCCTGGAAGCCGATGCCGCCGATGGAGACGACGCCGTCCACCGTGGAGGTGCCGAAGCACTCGGTGATCCGGCCGTTGCCGATGCCCGCCAGCACCTCGGCCAGCTCGAGGGGACGCTCGGCGACGGTGGTGCCGGCGTCGCGGGCCAGCTTGACGATCGAGTCCCGGGTGATGCCGGGCAGGACGGTCCCGTCGAGGGCGGGGGTCGTCAGCACGCCGTCGACGACGAAGAAGACGTTCATCGCGCCGATCTGCTGGACGAGCCGCTGCGGGCCGTCGCCGAGCCACAGCACGTGGTCGTAGCCGTAGTTCGCGGCGATCTCCCGCGGCACCAGGCCCGGCGCCTGGTTGCCGACGGCGTTGATGTCACCGGTGCCGCCGGGGCGGGCCCGGATGTAGCCGTCCACGACCATCGCCCGGACCGGTCCGTCCGCCGGCTCCGGCGCGGACGGGCCGGCCAGGACGAAGAACAGGGACTCCTCCGCCGGCCCTGCCTTGATCGTCGTGCCGTTGCCCGCCAGGACGGCGCGCAGGTGGAGCGCCGCTCCGGCCTCACCGGGCAGCCAGTCCGCGTCCAGCTCCACCAGCCGGCGGATCGCGTGCCACACGCGGTCGAAGTCGACCAGCGGCAGCGCCAGCCGCCGGGCCCCGTTGTTGAGCCGCTTGATGTGGCTGTCCGGGCGGAACACCGACACCGTCCCGTCCGCCATGCGGTACGCCTTGAGGTCGTCGAACACGCCCTGGCCGTGGTGCAGCGCGGATGACGTGGGCCGCACCGCGGGAATCTCGTCCCGGTCCGCGATGGTCAGGCCCTGCCAGGAGCGTCGCCGGCTCCACCGCATGAAGAACGCGTGGTCGGTGAGGTGCCCGCCCGTGCCCGGCGCTGTGCCGGCTTCCGGTCGCGGGCGGGGAGTGGCCGTCGGTGAGACGGCCAGGTCGTTGTCCTTGCTCACGTGGGGATGCCTTCCTTGTCGGCGATCTCGACTTTGACGTCCCGCAGGACCGCACCGACCAGTCGTTCGACCGGCTCGCGGCCACCGGTGAGGTACACCTGCGCGACCCGGTTGTGGAAGATGTCGTCCGGGTCCAGGGCGGCCCCGGGCTCGGCCTCGAACGCCAGCCGCTGGAACTCGGGTGCGGCGCGGTGGGGCTCGAGGCCGGAGAGGGTTCCGGCGAACGCGCCGGGACGGTCGGTCGTGACGAACGCGAGGCCGGCGCTGCGCGGCGCTGCGGCCGCGGCGTGGTGGCGCCGCCCTCGGGCCGCGTCGATGGCGGCCAGGTAGAGGTCCACGCCCGGGCCGGCCTGGATCAGCTCGGGGATGTGGTCGCCGGCGAGCCGCGCCCCCACCTCGATGAGAACCGGCCGGCCGTCCGCGGCGATGCGCGTCTCGATGTGGAACGGACCGACGGTGATGTCGAACGCGGTCACCACCTGCGCGGCGAACGCGGTCAGCGCCGGACCGTACGGCGAGTGCTCCGGCGCCGTGGCCACGTGGCCCATCTCGAAGAACTGCGGGGGCGCGGAGACGAACTTCGTCGTGACGCTGGCCACGTGCGGGCCGTCCGCGTCCACCCAGCCGTCGACGGAGAACTCGGGACCCTCGACGTACTCCTCGACCAGGGCCACCCGCCGCGGGTTGGGGTGGTACATCACGTCCTCGGCCCGGTGGATCTCGGCGCAGGCGCGCCGGTATTCGCCGGCGTCCCGGGCGAGGCTGACCATGAGGCTGCCGCCGCAGTCGACCGGCTTGACGACCACCGGGAACGGGAACGGCGCCTCGGTGTCCGCGGCGCTCACCGGGACGCTGCCGGGAACGGCGACGCCATGCCGGCGGCAGCGTTCCCGCATGACGTCCTTGTGCCGTACGGCCAGCGCCGTCTCGGCGCTCAACGCCGGCAGGCCCAGCGCCCGCGCCAGCTCGGCCGCCTCGCAGACGGCGTACTCGAAGCCCGCGACGACGCCGGTCGGTGTGGCGTCCGCCTTCCGGACGAGGTCCAGCAGGGCGGGGACCCCCTGGCTCGGATGCCACTCGGCGACGCGCGCGCCGGCGTGGACCTCGGCCGGCAGCAGCTCGGGATACTGGGTCGCGATCAGACAGTCGAGGCCGGCGCCGACGGCCCGGGTCGCCAGCGGAACGCCCGCGGACAGCGGCTGGACGACGATCAGCATGCGGCGACCTCACGGGAGTCGTCGGATGCCTTGCCGACGTGCAGGGTGAACACCATCGGCACCGGCCCGAAGTTCTCGACCGTGTGCAGCCCCTCGGTGAGCGCGGCTCGGTCGGTGGTGACGCAGGCGTCGTAGCGCCCGGCGGCGCACTCGGCCGCGGCGACGGAGTTGCTGCTCGCGTACGCGATCTCGCCTCGGCCGGCCACCAGGCAGCTGGGCGCGGGGTGGGTGATCACGGTCTTGATCGGTCCCTGACCCGGCCGGGTGGCCAGCACCATGTCGTAGGTGTCCAGGATGAAGCTGTCGGCCATCGCCAGGCGGTGCAGGTTCTCGAAGACCAGGTCGTGCAGGCGCGGGTAGACGGCGCACGCGAGGATCGCCTCCGTGCCGTCGAACCGCATGACGTCGAGCCCGTCCTCGACCTCGGCGTGCAGGACGACTCGTCCGGCGCGGCGCCGCTCGGCGAACCACCGGTGGGCGGCCTTCTCCAGGTTGGTCCCGGTGGGTCCGAGGGTGTGGATCGTCGTGACCTGCGAGGTCGGAAGCATCAGCGTATCTCCCTCATCGGTGAGTCCCGGTCCGAACGGACGCAAGGTCGTTGCGGACGTTCCGGAGCCATCCGTGCCGGTCCGGCCGGACGCCGTGCTGGATACCGGTGAGCGCGTCCCTCAGCCGGGCGGTCACCGGGCCCTCTCGCCCGTCGCCGACGGTCACGTCGTGCCCGTCGGTGGCCACCCGGCCTACCGGCACGACCACGGCGGCGGTGCCGCAGGCGAACATCTCGACGAGCCGGCCGGACGTCGCGCCGTCGACCAGGGCGTCGATCGACGTCGGCTCCTGCGACACCGGAATGCCGGCGTCGCGGGCCAGCGTGAGCAGGCAGTCCCGGGTGATCCCGCGGACGATCGTGCCGCGGCACTCGGGGGTGGTGAGCCGCACGCCCGAGGCGTCGCGCCAGACGAAGAAGACGTTCATGCCGCTGAGCTCCTCGACCCAGCGGCGTTCCAGGCCGTCGAGCCAGAGCACCTCGTGGAAGCCGCGCGCGACCGCCTCCTTGCGCGCCCGCAGGCTGGCGGCGTAGTTGCCGGCGCACTTGGCCTCCCCGGTGCCGCCGCGGACCGCTCGCACCAGGTCCCCCGGTGTGGTCACCGAGATCGGTGCGAAGTCGCGCCCGAAGCAGGGCTCGACCGGGTACGCCAGGAACATGCAGCGGTAGCGCGCCGAGTCCCGCAGGCCGAGCTCGGACTCGTTCGCCACCATGAGCGGACGGATGTAGAGGCTCTGCCCCGGGCCGCCGGGGATCCACGCGTCGTCGGCCACGGCGAGTTCGGCGCAGGCGCGCTGGAACAACTCCGTGGGCATCTCGGCCATCGCCAGACGCCACGCCGACCGGGCCATGCGGCGGGCGTGGTCACCCACGCGGAACAGTGCGGCGGAGCCGTCGGGCTGCCGGAACACCTTGAGACCCTCGAAGATGCTCTGTCCGTAGTGCAGCACCGACGCCGCGGGGTCCATGGTGAATGCGCCGTAAGGCTCGAGGGACGGCTCTGCCCAGCCCGTCCCGGCCGACCATTCGAGGACGACGACGTGGTCGGTGTGGAAGCGGCAGAACCCCGGGTCGCGGTGGGCCCTGGCGATCGTCCCGGCGTCGGTCCGCGGGCCCGTGCCGCCGTCAGACATGGACCTCGGCACCCCAGAGGCTCAACGGCGCCCGGGGTCCGCCGCACCGGTCGGCCGAATTGTCCGGCCGGCGCAGCAGCCGGTCGTACAGGAAGTCGGTGACGGTCTCCCGGTAGACGTCGTCGTCCTCGATGGTCTCGATCTCCTCGATCGACCGCACGAGCTCCCGCACCGAGGCGGCGATCTCCGCCTTGCTGCCGAGCGTGCGCCGCCCTTCGTCGCCGACGGTGAACAGTTTGTGCTCGGCGAGCCAGGTGCCCAGGGCGAAGCCGGTGCCGGAGTCGAAGTTGCGGAACGGCCGCGGCTCGGCGGGGTAGCGGAAGAGGCGCTCCAGCACGATGTACTCGAAGATGATCTCGCCGTACGGGACCGGCTCCTCGAGGCACGCGATGGCCGACTTCATGTCGACCTTCAGCTCCTCGAGGACCCCCGTGCGCCACTTGGTCTTCAGCGCCAGGTTCTGGTCCAGCGGACGGGGCCCGGTGTGGTGGAAGTAGTCGTGCAGGTATCCCCAGACACAGCGAGCCTGGTAGACGTCCTCCGGGTCGACGCCCACGGAGCACAGCTGTCTCTCGCCGGCGAACGGCGAACCGTCGGCGCACAACCGGGACACGATGTCCAGCGTGCCCGCGTAGATGTCCACGTGCCGGTTGAAGAAGAACCAGGCGAACGTCTGGTCCACCGTCGGGGTCACCGTGGGGATGTTCTCGGGAAAGAAGACGACGCAGTTTCCGTCACGCAGGCCCGGAGATGCCGAGAGCAGCCGGGTCGACTGGAACACCGCGTTCGGATGGGGGTATGCGGCCTGCAGCTGCGCGATGCAGTCCGGATCCTGCCGTACGACGGTGAAGGCCTCCAGGAACGCGCCGCTGGAACCGTCGCCGTTCGGCAGGGTCACGGGGCCGACGAAGGCGGCCGCCTCGCGGTCCCGCGGAGCGGGCACCGCGTCGCGGGTGGCGTCGAACGCCGGTGGGTCCCGGAAGTCCGAGGCGGACCAGGCGCGCACGTCGTGCACGGTGGCCTCGATCTGGCCGGCGGGCATCAGAGCGTCGAGCCGCTCGATGTCGCGGCAGAGCGCGTCGACGTCGACGTCCGGCCCGCGGCCGTCGGCGCGGACCTGCGCCGCGCGAATCGCGCCGGCGGCCGGAACTATACGACGCTCGAACTCGACGATCTGCGAGAGCGCGCGTGGATTCAACAAGCCTCCTCAGCAGCATCGACACCGAAAGAAAGCGGTGCCCCACCCGTGATGCGCGCCCCGGAGAGTGTGTACCGCTCGGTCCCCTGCGGAGCTGCCTGGCCCCAGAGTATTGGCAGTCGACAGTAGAAGATCAATGTCCCGTCCCATGATGCGGGAGCGGGAAGTTTCACATCCCGACCGATTGCGCAGCGTTTTCGCTGGTCACGAGGGATTCGAGGCGGTACCCGACTTGCGGCCGGGTAGTAGTTGGTGCAAAGTGGACGGTCATTTGTAGCCTGATGCGCCGATACGCCGCCGAGCGGTCAGGCGGATGCGTCGGACAGTCCGGCGACGAACGCGTGCGCCACGTGCCGGCTGTGCGTCAACGTGACCAGCCACGACCGGACCCCCGCCGCGTCGGCGAGCGCGACGGCCCGGCCCGTCAGCGCCAGCCGGGGCTGGCCGCCGGCCAGGCGTACCACCTCGATCTCGGTGAACGCGGCCCCGCTGAGGCCGACCCCGAGCGCCTTCAGCACCGCCTCCTTGGCGGCCAGGCGCGCGGCGAACCGCTCCGCCGGATCGCCGGTACGCAGGCAGTACCCCCGTTCCGCGGCGGTGAAGTACCGATGGGCGAACCGGGGCTGGCGGACCAGGATCCGGCGGACGTCGTCGATGTCGACCAGATCCGTGCCGACGCAGGTGACGAGCCGGCCGCGCACCTCTCCCGCGGCCCGGGTGACGGCTCCGGCCAGGTCGGTGATCGTTTCTGCGCCGGGCCCGCGGTCGCCGGACGGGGTCAGGATGCCCACAGTGTCTCCGCCATCGTGCATCGGTGTCGCAGACCGCGCCCGGCCGCTCGGTATTCTGCACCGGCGCGGACGAGACGGTAAATGATCGACCGGTGTTACTTTCGTCTCGGCGCCGAGACCAGGATCCCTGGTCGGGGGCGCTGCGACGGCCACGTGAAGCAGAGCGGCGCGGACCGCATCCGCCGGGAACGCCGCCGACCGAGAGGACCCCGCCATGACGGTGCAGTTCCCCTTGCAGCCGAACCCCGCTCCGGTGAGCCCCGAGCGGCGGGCCGAGATCATGGCGGACCCCGGCTTCGGCCGCTACTTCACCGACCACATGGCGCGTGCGGTGTGGACGTCCGACGACGGCTGGCGCGACGGCGAGGTGGTCCCGTTCGGCCCGATCCCCATGCATCCGGCGGCGGCGGTCCTGCACTACGCGCAGGAGATCTTCGAGGGGATGAAGGCGTACCGGCATGCCGACGGCTCGATCTGGTCGTTCCGGCCCGAGGCCAACGGCGAGCGCTTCGCCCGCTCGGCCCGCCGGCTGGCACTGCCCGAACTACCCCTGCCGGCCTTCACGGCGTCCGTCGAGGCGCTGGTGCGTGCCGACCGCCAGTGGGTCCCCGACGAGGGCGAGCAGAGCCTCTACCTGCGGCCGTTCATGTTCGCCTCCGAGCCGTTCCTCGGTGTCCGGCCCGCGAAGGAGGTCACCTACATGCTGATCGCGTCTCCGGTGGGCTCGTACTTCTCCGCCGGGGTCAAGCCGGTGTCCATCTGGCTGTCGTCGGCGTACACCCGCGCCGCCCGCGGCGGCACCGGAGAGGCGAAGTGCGGCGGCAACTACGCCGCCAGCCTTGCCCCCATGATCGAGGCCACCGAGCACGGCTGCGAGCAGGTCTGCTTCCTGGACGCCACGCACGGCCGTTACGTCGAGGAGCTCGGCGGCATGAACGTGTACTTCGTGACGGCGGACGGGCGGATCGTCACCCCGGAGCTCGGGACGATCCTCGAGGGCATCACCCGCGCGTCGATCCTCATCCTCGCCAAGGAGCTGGGACTCGAGGTCGAGGAGCGCCCGGTCGAGATCCGCGAGTGGCAGGAGGGCGTGGCGTCCGGCGCGATCACCGAGGTGTTCGCGTGCGGCACCGGCGCCGTCGTCACGCCGGTCGGCAAGCTGGTCTGGGACGGCGGCGAGGTCACGTCCCCGCACGCCGGCGCCGACGACTCGGTGACCATGCGGCTGCGCCGTCACCTGGTCGACATCCAGTACGGCCGGGCAGCCGACCCGTACGGGTGGATGACCCGGCTCGCCTGACGTCCGTCCCCGGCGCCCCCGCCGCTAGCCCGCCTGTTGGTGGGTGGGTACCGTGGCGGCCGCGGTGCCCGCCTGGTCGCCGGCGGTCTCCAGGAGCCGGCTTCCCAGCTCGGTGAGGAGGTGCCGGACGGCGCGGCCGTGCCGATGGGTGCTGACCAGTCCGGCCCGGCGCAGCATCCCGACGTGGATGGAGGCGGTCGGCAGGCTCACGCCCATCCGCCGAGCCAGCTCGGTGGTGGTGCAGCCGGTGCCGATGCCGCGCAGCGCGGTGGCGCGGGCCCGGCCCAGCAGCTCGACGAGGGCCCCGTCGTCGCTCTGGTCGTCGGCTTCCCAGAACCTCTCCTGTTCGCGGCTCGGGTAGAGCAGCAGAGAGCACGGCAGGTCGGCGCTGGACAGCAGCCGCGGCGCGCGCCGGAACAGCGACGGCATCAGGAGCACGTCGCGGCCCGGGACCAGGCTCGGGGTGGTGTCGCTGTCGACGCCGGCATCCTCGACCCATCCGACCGCGGGGTGAAGCCGGCTCAGGACGTGGCCGATTCCCCGCACCACCAGCAGATGCGACTGGAAGGCGAGATCCGACTCCAGGTGCCGGCGCATCCGGGGCCAGTCGTCGGCCAGGCAGGTGTCGAAGAAGCGGCGGACGGCATCGAGGTACGCCGTCACCGCGGCCGGCGGTGATCCCTGCCAGCCGGCGCGGATGGCCGCGATCTCGGCGGTGAGGGTGGGGCTGGCGTACTCGCCCCGGGCGATGGGAGCCAGCAGGTCGCGGGGCGGCGGATCGAGCCGCAGCACCGAGATTGCCAGCGGAACGGCCGCGGGCGAGCGGGAGCCGCGTAACGGGCGCCGGGTCCCGGCGGCGGACCACCGCGGATCCGCCAGCGCCCGCGCGGCTTCCGTCACGGCGCGGACCGGCGAGATGACGAACCGAATCCTGCTCAGGTCGTTCCGGCGATAGCGAACATGGAGCACCGCGGCGTCCTCCCCCTGGACCCTCAGTGGCTGGATTGCGCTACCGGCGCCGTTGCCGTCACGACATGACGAGCACAGACATGCTCGGGAGTGCCCGGGCGCCGAGGCGGCCGGGGCACCTGTCGAACATTAGCCGTAACGATCATGATTCGTCGTCCTTCGTGGATGCGGGTGAACTACCCCACAACGATCGACGGCTATTTGGTCGGGCG
Organism: Couchioplanes azureus; assembly: GCF_014648355.1. Classification (GTDB taxonomy): domain Bacteria; phylum Actinomycetota; class Actinomycetes; order Mycobacteriales; family Micromonosporaceae; genus Actinoplanes; species Actinoplanes azureus. The sequence continues at coordinate 137,847 of NZ_BMQY01000006.1, read as the reverse complement.
TCAAACAGATGGCGTCCGCGATCGCCCTCGTGCCTAACTGGCCGTCCACACGATTCACGGGGGACAGCACGATGGATTCCTACGACCATGCGCCGGTAGCGGTGCTCAGCAGCATCCCGTCCGACTCGCACACCTGGAACCTGGTGTTCCTGCACCTGCTGCTGGAGGAGTCCGGATTCGAGGTGGTCAACCTGGGCGCCTGCACCCCGCTGTCGCTCGTGGTGGGCGAGTGCGTCGAGCGGCGTCCCGACGTGCTCGTGGTCAGCACCGTCAACGGCCACGGCAACATCGAGGGGGCCGAGCTGATCCGCCAGGTCCGCGCCGACGCCCGGCTGGCCGGGCTGCCCGCCGTCATCGGCGGCAAGCTGGGCGTGCACGGCGCCGGCAACGACCGGTACGCGCCCCGGCTGCGGGAAGCCGGCTACGACGCCGTCCTCATCGCCGACGACGCCGTCGCCGGCCTGCGCACCTTCCTGAACCAGCTCCGCACGCTCGCCCCGGCGAGCCGAGACGCCGCGTGACGGCCGGTCACTTCGCCCCGTTCGTCCGGGCCGCCGCCGCGGCCGGGCGCCTGGTCGTCCAGCCCCGGATGGGGTTCGCCGACCCGGGCCGGATGCGGGCCGGCCTCCTCGCCGTGCGCGACGCCCGGGCCACCACGGTGGGCACGGTGACGCTGGACAGCTACACGCGGGTCAACAACCACGCCGGGGCGGCCCGAGCGTTGCTGCAGTCGCAGGACCTCAACGGCTACCCGATCGTCGCCCACGGCTCGGTGATGACGGCGGCCATGCTCGAGGGCCTGCACGGCCCGGACTTCCCGGTGCAGGTCCGGCATGGCTCCGCGCAGCCGCTGGGCATCTTCCACGCGCTGGTGGACTCCGGGCTGGACGCCACGGAGGGCGGGCCGGTCTCGTACTGCCTGCCGTACAGCCGGGTGCCGTTGCGGACGGCCATCGGCGAGTGGGCCGCCTGCTGCGAGCTGCTGGCCGAGGCGGGCCGGGACGGCGGCGGGACCCACCTGGAGAGTTTCGCGGGTTGCATGCTCGGCCAGCTGGCGCCGCCCGGTCTGCTGGTCGCCCTGAGCATCCTGGAGGGCTTGTTCTTCCGCCATCACGGCATCGCCAGCCTTTCGCTCAGCTTCGCCCAGCAGACCCACCCCGGGCAGGACCTGGACGCGTTGCGCGCTCTGCGCCACCTCGCCGGGGAGTTTCTGTCCGACGTGGACTGGCACGTCGTCGCGTACACCTTCATGGGGTTGTTCCCGCAGACTCCGGCGGGGGCGGCGGCGATCCTTCAGGAGAGCGTCGAGCTCGCGGTCCGGGGCGGCGCCGAACGGCTCATCGTGAAGACCGCCGCGGAGGCGTTCCGCATCCCGACGATCGAGGAGAACGTCTCCGCGCTGGAACGCGCCGGCCACCACGCCGCGACGGTACGCCCGGCGGCGTCCCCCGAGTTCCGGCCCGCCGACTCGCCGGCGTACCGGGAGGCGCGGGCCCTCGTCGAGGCGGTCCTCGACCTGCACCCCGAGCCGGGGGAGGCACTGGCCCGCGCGTTCGCCGCCGGCCTGCTCGACGTGCCCTACTGCCTGCACCCGGACAACGCCAACCGGGCCCGCTCCCGGGTGGCTGCCGACGGCCGGCTCCTGTGGGCGGACCCGGGACGGATGCCGCTGCCGGGCGTCCGGGGCGGACACCTCGAGGTGGGCTCCGCCGACCTTCTGCACATGTTGACGTACAACCAGCGGCGGTTCGACGACCCGTCGGCCGCCACCGAAGCACGCGAGCCGGCCGACGGGGCCGCTCACGCGGAGAGGAACTGAACACGATGACCTCGACCGACAGCCGCCTGGCCCAGGTGCAGCGCCGCGGCGCGGTACGCGCCGGAGTGAGCACCGGCATCCGCGGCCTCTCCGCGCCCGACGCCGAAGGCCGGTGGCAGGGCCTCGACGTCGACACCGCCCGCGCCGTCGCCGCGGCGGTGCTGGGCGACGCCGAGGCGGTGGAGTTCGTGCCGATGCCGCCGGCCGAGCGCATGCCCGCCCTGGCCTCCGGCGCCATCGACGTGCTGACCTGCAACGCGACCTGGACGGTGACCCGGGAGACCGGGCACGGCGCGACCTTCGTGGCGACCACCTGCTACGACGGCGGCGCGTTCCTCGTGCCGCGGGCCGCCGGCGTGACGTCGCCGCTCGACCTGGCCGGCCGGCGCATCGGCGTGCTCGGCGGCACCAGCAGCGCGGCCAGTCTCGAGCGCTACTACGCCCCGCACGGCCTGGCCGTCGACGTGGTGCCGTACCCGGACGCCGGTGACGCGCTCGCCGGCTACCGCGACGGCGCGGTCGACGCGTACGTCTGCGACGGGGTGGTCCTGGCCGCCGAGAAGACCCGCCTGGCCGACCCGCAGGCGCACGTGGTCCTTCCCGACCTGATCTCCAAGGAGCCGATGGGTCCCGCCGTGGCCGACGGCGACTCGCACTGGCTCAAGGTGGTCCGCTGGGTCGTCTTCGCGCTCATCGCGGCGGAGGAGGAGGGGCTCACCGCGGCGGCGGCCCGGGCGGGCGACGCCTCGGCGCTGCTCGACGGCCAGGCCGACCTCGGCGCCGCGCTCGGCCTGTCCAAGACCTGGCTGGCCGACGTGATCGGCGCGGTCGGCAACTACGGCGAGGTCTACGACCGCAGCTTCGGCGCGGCCAGCGGCCTCGACGTCCCGCGGGGCCTCAACGATCTGTGGACCCGCGGCGGCCTCATGTACGCCCCGCCGTTCGCCTAGGAGCCTGAGATGACCGGTTCGCCCGGCGCGGTCAGCGCCACCGACAACCGCACCGAGCGGCGCGCACTATTCAAGATCATCGCTGCGATGGCCGGCTGGGGCACCATCGGCCTCTTCGTGCTGGAGTCCGGCCAGGACTCGTTCAACGTGGTCTTCGTACGCTGCGTCGTCGGCGCCGTGTCGCTGGGGCTGCTCTGTCTGATCGGCGGGTACTTCCGGACCTCCGGCCTGACCCCGCGCAAGGCGTTGCTGGCCGCCGCCGGCGGGGTCTGCCTGGTCTTCAACTGGGTCTTCCTGTTCAAGTCCTTCGAGCAGACCTCGCTCACGGTCGCCACGGTGGTCTACCACACCCAGCCCTTCTACGTGCTCTTCCTCGGGGCGCTGCTGTTCCGGGAGCGGCTCACGAAGGCGAAGATCGGTTGGGTGGTGCTGGCCTTCGCGGGACTGGTGCTGACCACCGGCCTGTGGACCGCGCTGGGCGACGAGCCGTTCAGCCGCCGCCAGGTTCTCGGCATCCTGAACGGGTTGGCCGCGGCGCTCCTGTACGCACTGGCCACCATCGCGGCCAAGCGGCTCAAGGGCGTCCGGCCGCAGATCACCGCGTTCATCCAGGTGCTGATCGGCATTCCGCTGCTGGTGCCGTTCGTCCAGTTCAGCGCCCTGCCCGAGGCGAGCAGTTCGGCCTGGCTGTGGCTGGTCGCGCTCGGCGTGTTCCACACCGGGGTGCTCTACAACCTCATGTACTCGGCCCTGCCGAGCCTGCCCAGCTCGACGATCGCCGTGGTGGCGTTCGTCAACCCGGCGGTCGCCATCCTCACCGACGTGGTCGCCTACGGTCACCGGCCCAGCATCGGCGAGGTCGTGGGCATCATCCTCATCGTCCTGTCGAGCCTCGGCGTGACGCTCAACTGGCGCCCGTGGCAGCGCTCGACCGTCGCGCCGCCGGTCGCCGCGGCTGCCGAGCCGCCGGTCGCGCCGGCTGCCGCGCCGCCCGTCATCCCTACCGTCACGGAAAGCAGATCGGGATCATGACGACCCTCTCCACCCCGCCCGCGGTCCACCGGGCCGAGGACCACCAGCGCGGCACCGGCCGCCGCCCGCTCCCCGTCGCGATCGTGGGCGCCACGGGCGCCGTCGGCCGCACACTGATGCACCTTCTCGTCGATCGGGGTTTCCCCGTCGGTGCCTGCACGCCGGTCGCGTCGGCCCGATCCGCCGGCAGCCGCATCGCCGTGCCCGGCGGCGACGCGGTGGTGCGTGACCTCGACACGTTCGACTTCACCGGGGTCGCGCTGGCGTTCTTCTCCGCCGGCACGGCGACCAGCACCCGCCACGGCCGGCGCGCCGCCGCCCAGGGCGCCCTGGTGATCGACAACACCAACGCCTTCCGGATGGCCGACGACGTGCCGCTGGTCGTGCCGCAGGTCAACGGCCACCTGCTCGACCGGGTGCCGGAGAGCAACCTGATCGCGAACCCGAACTGCTCCACCATCCCGCTGGTACGGCTGCTCGCCCCGCTGCGGGCCCGGTACGGCCTGCAGCGGGTCACGGTCAGCACCTACCAGGCCGCCTCGGGCCAGGGTCAGGGCGGTATCGACGAGCTCCGGACCCAGGCTGCCGCCGCGCTCGCCGATCCGGCGGCGTACGGGCCGACCGACCGGTTCGGGCTGCCGCTGGCCTTCAACCTGATCCCGCGGATCGACGCCATGCTGGACAGTGGCTTCACCCTGGAAGAGCAGAAGATGCGCCAGGAGAGCCGCAAGATTCTCGGCGTTCCGGGACTCGACGTCACCGCCACCTGCGTACGCGTGCCGGTGGTCAACGGCCACTCGGAGACGGTGGTGCTCGACAGCGACTCCGCCCTGGACGCCGCGGAACTGGCCGAGCTCTTCGCGGCGCAGCCGGAGGTGCGGGTCTGGCGCGACGAGGTGCCCACGCCGCGCACCGTCGACGACCCCGACCTGGTGCACGTCGGGCGGATCCGGGTGGACCCCGAGAACCCGCGGCGCGCGGCGTTCTGGCTGGTCGCCGACAACCTGCGGATCGGGGCGGCACTGAACGCGGTGCAGATCGCCGAGGCACTGGTGGATCGGGGCACGCTGTGAGCGACGTACGCGTCATGAAGTTCGGTGGCTCCAGCTTCGCCAGCCCCGGGCACTTCGAGAGGGTCGCCGGCTACGTGGCGGACCGGGTCCGCGCCGGAGACAAGGTCGTGGTCGTCACCAGCGGCATGCCGGGCTCCACCGAGGGATTGCGGCAGCAGGCCATGACCGTGAACGCGGAGGCGAGCGGCGCCGCGCTGCTCGGCCTGCTGCCCCTGGCCGACGCGATCGGTGCCGCGCTGCTGCGCACCGCGCTGGAGCGCACCGGGCTCGGCGTGGAACTGCTGCATCCGCATCGCAGCGGCCTGGTCAGCACGGTGGGGCGCGGCCAGGCGGCCACCCTGACCGGGGTCGATCCCGCCCCGATCCGGGGCCATCTCGCCGGTGGCGACGCCGTCGTCCTGGCCGGTGGGCAGGCCGTCGACCCGCACGGCCGGCCGACGTGGCTGGGCAAGAACAGCTCCGACCTCAGCGCCGTGGCGATCGCCGTCGCGCTGGGGTTGGACAGCTGTGACATCCACTCCGACGTCAACGGCGTCTACGACGCGGATCCCAACCAGGTGTCCGGCGCCCGGCTGATCCCCCGGCTGCGCTACGACGACGTGCTGACCATGGCGCGTTCCGGCGCCAAGGTGTTGCACGCCGGGGCGGTGCGTCACGCCGCCGACGGTGGCGTGCGGATCGTCTGCCGGCTCAACTCGGGTGCCTTCGACGCGGGCTCCGTGATCGGCGCGGACGGCCCGCCGGTCGACGCCGTCGTGGCCGACGAGCGGTCGGTCGTCGCGGTCTTCGCCACGGACGCGGACGCCGAGCGGGCGTACGGGCGCCTGGAGGCCGAAGGGGCGACCGTGCACCGGTTCACGGCGACGCACCGCCCGACGCTCGTGGTGACCGGCGCGTACTTCGACGTGGCCGGCCTCCTGCGGGCCGGCGGCCACGCTGCCGAGATCACCGGGGAACGGCTGGTGACGGTCGTACGCGCCGGGCAGCCCCAGCGCCGGCTGGTGGCCGCCGCGGACCTCGTGCCCACGGCCCGGTCGGCGCATGCGGAGCTGGTCGCGCTGGGATCGTCCGGCCCGGCTCGGTCCGACCTGATGCCGGCCGGCCGCTGACCGGGGCCGAGACTGCCGAAAGTGCGGCCCTGACCAGCAGGAATGCTGGTCAGGGCCGCATGTTTGCGATCGCTGTCAGCCGAGAACGGTGGCCGGCGTGGAAGCCTGGAAGTCGCCGGTCCGGTAGGCCACCACCTGGTAGCGGTTGCCCGGGGCCCACGCGCCGTCGGTCCAGCCCTCGGTGTTGGTGCCGGCGACGAGGCCGACCCGGTCGATGAGGTGCTGCTCGCCGGCGAGCGAGTTGTCGATCACCAGGAACGGCTCGGCCTTCACCGCACCGGCCGGGGCCACGAACGCGTACGACGAGGTGACCCAGTTGCTGGTCGAGGCGAACGTGTACTTGTTCGTGGGTACGGCCACCTGCCCGAGCGACTTGTTGGTCGCGTCGCGCCAGGTGATGCCGGAGCGGACCATGCGGCCGCTGTTGGTGACCGCCTTGTACGAGGCGACCGTGGTGTAGGTGGCGCCGGCCGTGACCGGGACGCCCGGGCCGTTGGCCGTGACCGTACGGTTGGTCGCGCCGGTGGTGACCAGCAGCGAGCCGTTGCCGATCGCGGCGTCGCCGGTCTTGGCCGCGACGGTGCCGCCGGAGAGGCTCCATCCGGTGACGCCGGACTCGAAGCCGGACTGCGCGGCGGTGAGCAGGTTGCCCGGGATGGTGTGGCTGCCGACCGGGTAGGTGGCCACCTCGACACCGTTGCGGTAGACGCGGTAGCCGGCGATCGGGCTGTAGCCCTTCGACGGGTCCTGCGGCACCGACTCCGACCAGGTGAACGTGCCGTTGGTGACGGCCAGGTTGGTCGGCGCGTTGGCCGCCATGCTGCCGTACTTGCGCTGGCCGCCGAGCGTGCGGCTGACGACGTTCCAGCCCTCGCCGTTGGCGTCGGTCAGCTGGATGTCGCTGACCGAGATCTCCGAGCTGTTGCTCGCACCGATCTGCATGCCGTACCAGGTGGTGGGCCGCTCCTGGTCGTCGACGATGGTGTTGTGGTGCACCTTGTCGCCCTTGCCGATGCCGATCGCGATGCCGACGGGGTCGTAGCCGGCGTAGTAGGTCTCGCCGTCCATGCCGACGTTGGTGATCACGTTGCCGGTGATGGTGTCCGGCGCGTCCTTGTGCGCGTTCGCCACACCGCCGATCATGATCCCGGCCTTGCCCGCGTTCGTGATCACGTTGTCGGTGATCGTGTTGTTGCCGCCGGGCGCGACGGTGTGCGCCTTCACCACGTCCCGGTAATCGTCGTAGTTGGCCGTGATGCCGTTGTCGAAGGTGTCCCGGATCCGGTTACGGGTGACCACGATGTCGCGGGTGTTGGTCACGTTCAGGTTCTCGCCCTCGTGGGGCTTGTAGTTGGCGTTCGACTTGAGGACGATGTTGGCGCCCTTCAGGTCGTTGTCGCTGACCACGCCGCCGACGACGGACTCCAGGTAGACCGAGCCGTAGGCCTCCACCTTGCGCAGGTTGGCGTAGTACCGGTTGGCGACCACCTTGTTGTTGCGGAACGTGACGTTCTTGGCGTGGGTGAAGTCGAAGCTGTTGCCCCGGATCGTCTGGTCCCACTGGTTGTGCTCGATCACGGTGCCGGTGTTCTGGCCGCCGCCGCCGATGTTGTCCTCGTCGCCGCTGCCGGCGCCGCCCCAGTTGTCCCACCGGTTGTCGATGATGTGGACGTCGCGGGTCTTGGTCACCCACAGCTTGAAGTAGTTGAAGTTGGTGAAGCGGACCTGCTGGACGGTCCAGCGGTGCCCGGCCTTGATGCCGCCGCCGGCGTTGCGCTCCGTGTCCCAGTTGCTCTCGCACCCGGTCGGGAACTGCGCGTCGGGCAGGATGGTCGGCTCGGTGCTGCCCGTCTCGGAGAAGTCGCCCTTGCCCTTGAGGCACCGGCCGTTGAGGGTCAGGTCGGAGACCGTGTTGACGCTGCCCGGCGCCGGGTCCGGGTTGGTCAGGTCGATGTTCACCGAGGGCCGGACGATGAAGTTGTAGTTGAAGTTGCCCCACGGCGCGCTGTCGGCGATCTTGATGGCCGTCGTCTTGATGCCCGAACCGCGCAGGTTGACGTTCGGCGGCACCTGCAGCGGCCAGGTGACCGAGTACGTGCCCTCGCTCAGCAGCACCGTCTCCGGTACGGCCGGGGTGACGACGGTGCCGTTGGCGTCCACGACCGCGGCCTGGGCCCGGCCGCCGGCGGCGGTCAGCGCGTCCTGAATCGTGCGCCAGTCGTCGCCGGTGGCGCTCGGCGTGGCCAGCGTCACGCACCGGGGGTCCGGGTCGCACTCGGCCGCGGTCACGGGCGCCGGGCTGACGGTCGCGTCCAGCGAGTAGGGAGCGTCCGGCACCTCGGTCGCGGCGTTCGCTGCGGAGGTGCCGAGGGGAAGTGCGGGGGAAGCCGCGGCGACCAGGACGGCAGGCAGTGTGCGCAGCGCCGTCCGTAGCGGGCGTCGTGGTTGGTGAGTCAAGTCCACTCCAGGGGTCGGTTGCCGGCGGGGATCCGGCAGGGTGCATTCGCTGCTCAGGTACGGCTGGACTGACCGGAACCTAAGCTTCGAGGGGGTTGATGTGGGCTGCCGGAACAGTCGTGCCGGCAGCCGGTCGGCGGATCCGCCTCACCCTGTCGGGCGATCCGTCGCGCCGGTGGGTGCGGCCGGAGCCGACAACCGGCTAGCTTCGCGTTTGCACCCGTTCTGCTCCGTCCCACCGGCCGCGCTGGTCTCTCCGTCCACCGGGCGGGGGGACTAGAGAGCTTCCGCGCTATCTGCTACATGGCAGATTGAACTATGGCCACCGGACTGGTGGCTGTGGTTGACTCTGACGCAGGCAGTCAGGGCGAGTTCCGGATGGATGACGCGGCAGGTGGCGGCAACCGGCTGCCGCGTCGACCGGATCTCCGGCGTGAGGAGCGAGGCGGGAATTCTCTCGGAGTCGCGGTCGCGGCCAGTTCCTTCCTTGCCGGCAGTGCGGAAGGAGTTCGTACGGATGCGCACCTACTATCGCGGTCCCGACGCAGTGGTAACCGAAAAGTATTTCGTCTGGCGTACCAGTCCTGCCAAAGTTTTCGTCATCGAGGAATTGCGAGACATCGAGCTGGTGCGCGGCCGGCCCGGGGGATGGGGCTCCGGGGAGGCGCTGATCGCGATGGCCGCCGTCGTCACCCTTACGAGCGTCGGGTGGACCCTCGGGGGAGTGGTTGTCGCGCTTCCGGCCGCCCTGGTGGGTAGCGTTCTGGCGGGCACTCTCGCCGCGAACCGGCGGCGGGCCACCCGCTCGTGGTATCTGCAGGCTTACCGCAACGGTGGGCGGGTAACCCTGTACTCGGCTGTGGACGCTCGCGTATTCAACCAGGTCACTCGTGCGCTCCGCCGAGCGGTGGAGGACTCGCGGCGCCCTCGTGACGTCCGTGGCTTGGTAGTGGCCTGATCACATGCTGTTTGCGGCTCGTGACAAATATCGGTTCGATGAATCTTGCGCGCCCGAACGCGTCATCTGATAAGACCATGGTTAGGCTGACGCGCGACCTCGCTGACTGCCTGCTGGCAGGCAGCGAGGTTGCACATTGCATGCTGGACGTTATCCGACTTCGACGCTGAAGGACTCATGGCTGAGGTTGTCTCGCCTACCGTCGCACGCAGGCGCGTGCGTCTGGCGCTGCGCGAGGCACGTGAGCAGGCCAATCTGACCCAGCAGCAGGTGGCCGACGAGATGGAATGGTCGCTGAGCAAGGTCATCCGCATCGAGAACGGCGACGTGACCATCGCCCCCAACGATCTGCGGCCGCTGCTCAACTTCCTGCAGGTGAAGGACAAGTCGGTCATCGCCGCGTTGCTGGTCGACGCCCGGATCGCCAGGACGCGGCAGCGGCAGGCATGGCATCAGAAGCCCCAGTTCCGCGAGGTCCTCAGCGACGCACACCGGAAATTGATCGAGTACGAGGCCGAGGCGACGGCGATCAGGTATTTCTCGATCTACTTCATTCCCGGACCATTGCAGCTCCCGGCGTACGCGGAAGCCCTGATGCAGTTGTATGTCGGCGAGATGCCCGAGGACCGGATCCGGGGTGTCCTCGACGCGCGGCAGCGCCGGCGGGAGGCATTACTTTCCCGGGTCGGCACCGTTGAACTGTTCGTGCTGCTGGACGAGTCGGTGCTGATGCGCCCGATCGGCGGGGCCGCCGTCTTCACGGATCAACTCCGGGAATTGCAACGGCTGGCGGACGAAGGCGCGATCAAGCTTCGCATGGTGCCGTTCACGCTGGAGGCGCCGGTCACCAACAATGCGTCCTTCGATCTTCTTTCCCTCGATGCCAACGACAGCGAGGGAATGCTGCTCTACCACGAGAATGGTCTCTCCGACGAGGTGATCGAGACCAAGTCCACCACCATGCGGCACCGCAACCGGTACGACCTGGTGTGGCAGGAAGCTCTTGATGAATCAGACACGATCGACTTCATCCGCAAGAGGATAGACCTGGAATCGGCCGCCACAGGCCGCCAACGGGAACCCCGATAACTATGAGCCCGCGTGCTCATAGGGGATCACGCGGGCGGGCTGCAGTGTGAGAGGCGAACGATGAACGGCGTCAGCGTGCCCGCATGGCGGAAGAGCAGCAAGTGCGCGAACAGCACCTGCGTGGAAGTGGCCCGGGTCGAGGATGACTATCTGATCCGTGACTCGAAGCGGCCTGACCTTCCTGCCCTCTCGTTCACGAGAGAAGAGTGGGTGGCCTTCCGCGACGGCATGCTGGCGGGTGAGTTCGACCTGTGAAGTGAGCGCGCGTTCCCGCGCGGAAGACGTGTCAAAGCGGGCGTAGGGCGGACAAATCCGTCGCCCAAACAGCCCCATTAACCGCGATTCGGCACAGTCATCGTGGTTCACTCATTCTCGCCTCCTGTCGTGTTCTGCGGCTGTCGCCTACCGTGGATTCGGGAACCGACTCGGAGGAGTAGGCATGAGTGACCGAACGGAGCAGACGGTTGTCTGGCGTCGGGCCAGCAGATGCGGAACCACCAGCTGCGTCGAGGTTGCCAAGATCGGACACGACTTCGCCGTCCGTGACTCCAAGAATCCACAGCAGCAGCACCTGCGCTTCACCGCGCAGGAATGGTCCGCGTTTGCTTCCGCGGTCAAGCGGGGCGAATTCGACCTTTGAGGTCGTCCGTAGATGGGCGTGAAGATTGCCTGATCAAGCGGTTGCGGCGCCATACTGTTCCGGTGGGGAAGTTCGAGCCTTCGCTTGATCCGTACCGTTGCGAACCCACCGGGCGTGCGCGGTACCAGGTACTGCACGACGCCGCCGAGGTGCTGCTCGACGAGCTGGCCGGACAGTACGTCGTGGACCGGCGGGAGACCAAGGAACCCGCCGGTCCCGGGCCGTACGCCGAGCATGTGCGCACCGTGCGGCTGATTCCCCGGCATCCGGCGGCCGCGCCGCTGTCCATCGCCTTCACCGATTTCCCGGGCGTCGTGCTGCGGCTCGGCCGGTGGTTCGTCGAGACCTTCCCGCACGGCGAGCAGGGCGACGAGGACCCGTCCGAGCTGATCGCCGGCCTGCGGGCCCGGATGGACGCGCACGTCGAGGGCGGGCTCTGGGAGCGGGTGCGCCGGGGGCTGACGGGGTCGGTGCGCGAGACCCGGCTGATCGGCCGCGGTCTGCGGATCAGCCGGCAGGCACCGGTCGACAACCGCGAGGCGCGCGCCGCGCGCCGCGACGGCTTCGCCGCGGCGGTGCAGTGGGCGCCCTGGTCGCGACGGGCCCCCCAGGATGCCGGCCGCCCCTGACGACGCTTCCGGCCGGACGGCGTACGCCGCGACGCTGGATAGGATCCGACCGTGGTGGCGGACTGGGACGTGGCCGTGGTCGGTGCGGGTCCGGGCGGCCTGGCGGCGGCCCATGCGGCGGCGTCGGCCGGGGCGCGGACCCTGGTGCTCGAACGCGCCGTGCACCCGCGCTACAAGACCTGCGGCGGCGGGTTGATCGGCACGTCGCTGTCCTGGTCCGGCTCCCGGATCTCCGTGCCCTCCCGGGACACGGTCGACGCGATCACCTTCACCGACCGCGGGCGCCGGGCCTTCACCCGCCGGACGGCGGACCGCCCGCTGCTGACGATGGTGCGGCGGGACGACTTCGACTTCGCCTGGTACGAGGCCGCGACCGCCGCCGGTGCCGAGGTGCGCCAGAACGCACTGGTCCGCTCGATCGACCAGGACGACGCCGCCGCGCGGGTGACCCTCGCCGACGGTGAGGTGATCTCCGCCCGCACGGTGATCGGCGCCGACGGCTCGGCCGCGATCACCTCACGGTACGTCGGCGTCACGTTCGACCAGCAGGATCTGGGCCTCGAATTCGAGCTGGCGGCGACGGCCGAGGACCGCGCCGCGTACCGGGGCCGGGTGGTGCTCGACTGGGGTCACGTTCCCGGCTCCTACGGCTGGGTCTTCCCGAAGGGCGACCAGCTCACCGTCGGCGTCATCATGGCGAAGGGCAAGGGCGCCGAGACGAAGCGCTACCTGGCGGAGTTCGCCGGCGGTCTCGGCCTCGCCGATCGCCCGGTGGTCCGCGACTCGGGCCACCTGACGCGCTGCCGCCGGGCGGATGCGCCGCTGCGCCGCGGCCGGGTGATCGTGGTGGGCGACGCGGCGGGACTGCTGGAACCGTGGACCCGGGAAGGCATCAGTTTCGCGCTGCGCTCCGGCACCTGGGCCGGCGAGATCGCGGGGCGGGCCCGGACACCCGACGCTCTTTGCGAGTACGAGCTCCTGGTGAACCGGCATCTGGCGCCGGACATGGCGGCAGGTCGCCGGCTTCTCCGGCTCTTCGCCCGGCATCCGCGGCTCATGCATGCCGCGATGGCGACGCCGCCGGGCTGGCGGGCGTTCCAGGCCTCGTGCCGGGGCGAGTTGTCGATGGCCCAGGTGCTGCGGCGGACCTCGGTCCGGCTGGCGGTCGGGATCCTCGGCGGATCGTCGTGACCGGCAGCCGGTGCGCGCGACCTCGGGCCGACGTCGCGCGCACCTTTGATCAAGGGATCACTCGAAGGCGAACTGACCCTCGTTGACTCCTCGCACGAACGCCGCCCATTCCTCCGCGGTGAAACTCAGCGGGGCGATGTCCGGGTCCTTCGAGTCGCGGATCAGGTAGTTGTCCTCGACCCGAGCCACTTCGACGCAAGTAGCGTTGCTGCAGTAGCTGCTCTTGCGCCACTGGGGCGCCTCGATCGTACTCAATATTCCACTCCGATTCTTCGTCCGCGTCATTGCCGTCTTCGTGACCATTGGTGATCGTGTCGCCAACTTCCCGCCGAGCCCGCCCGGTGTGCGGGCGCGGCGGGATCGTGGTGAGGAACGCGAAGTCGATCGTGTCGACTTCATCGATCTGTTCCCGAGCTCGCTGGTCCGGGCGGGAGAGCGTGCCGGTTACGGCGTCCAGCCCGTCAGCGAAGACAAGGTGGTGCCGACCATCGGTGACCTGATGCAGGGTGAGGTGCGAATGCTCGAGCGTGTCGCACAGAGCCGGACGCACGGTCGTGCGTACGACGATTGGCGAGACGACCTCAGCCATGGGTCCTTCGACGTCGAAGTGCAGCGGTGCCGAAAAAGCAAAGTGCCACCTCGCTGATTGCCATCATGCAGCCAGCGAGGTCGCCGCTTACTCTGCCACTGTCCTATCAAAACGAGCAAGGAGCCGTGCAAGTTTCATCGAAAAGAGACTTGTCACGAAGGAGGGCGCCCGAGACCCCCGGCCGGCCCGGTCAGGCCGCCGCGAAGTCGTCCCAGGACGACGGCGGCCGGGCATCCTCGATGGCTCGGCGCAGTGCCCTGCTGACCTGGTTGAACACGCGCGCGTCGGCGGACTGGTACAACTCCACGGACTGGCCGCGATAGGTGGCCTGCAACAGCCACGTCCGAGGCCGGCCGCGGCGCAGGAGGGCGGCGGCGGCCAGTCCGAAACCCGCCAGCCCGGCGAAGCCGATCGCGTACAGCGGCGAGATCCGCCACAACGGGAGTGCCGCGGCCAGCACCATCGCGGTTGCGCCGGCCAGCGCGAGGGCCGGGGTGCCGGGCTGCTCGGCGCTGGTGATGCCCACCTCGCGCAGGTCTCGGATCAGAAACGCCCTCGTCGTCGTGGGCGTGCGGTGGACGAAGTGTTCGCTGGTCACCATCGCGTCCGGGCCACGGTAGTAGAGGCGCATGACGAACTCCCCCTCCCGACTCCTTGCGAGGAGGAGGAAAGGCGAGCCACCATTGGCGCAGAGAGAATTCCCCGCCTCGCTCGTGTGTCACAGAGCTGAACCCGTGCGTCGCGAAGTGGAAAGCCGTCAACGGCACCCGGTTGCCGCCGGGTGCCGTTGCTTCGTGCTTCCAGCTCCGCCTTCTTGCCTGACCTCAGTACAGCACGCCACCCGGCTGTTCGCCACACTTCAACTTGCTATATCGCAGATTGCGTACAAGCCGAGTGTTCTCTCAGCTCGCCAGCACCACCGGCACCAGGGCCAGGACGGCGGGCATGGCCTGCACGAACAGGATCCTGCGGCTGGCGGTCGCGGCGCCGTAAATTCCGGCGACGACGACGCAACACAGGAAGAAAATCTGGAACTCCGCGTCGCCGGTGACCAGGCCGTAGATCAGCCCGGCGGCGAGGAAGCCGTTGTAGAGACCCTGGTTCGCGGCCAGGGTGGCACTTTCCGCGGCGAACTCGGCGGTGGTACCGAACGTGGCGCGCACCCGTTCTGTCCGCCAGAGGAACATCTCGAGCACGAGGATGTAGACGTGGATGAGGGCCACGAGGCCCACCAGGATCGTCGCGGCGGTCTCCATGGGCACCACCCTAGCGATCATCATTCATCGACGGGCGTAACAGGAGGCAGCGGGCGTTTCATCGACAGATCGACCGGGTAGGCCCACGGGGGTCGCGCCAGAAGCAGCAGTTGAGGGAGGGCGAGCGCCACCATGGAGAGCCGACTCAAGGTCGCCGGCCAGGCGGTCCAGCCCGTCCTCGTGATGTTTCCCCTGGGGTTGTTCGCGATGGCGGTCCTCTTCGACATCGGCGACCTCCTCGGCGGCCCGGGCATCCTCGGCGCGCTCGCGTACTGGAACATCGTCGCCGGGCTCCTCGGTGGCATCCTGGCGGCGGTCGCCGGGGCGATCGACCTGATGCTCGTGCCGCACGGCACCCCGGCGAAGCGCGTGGGCGTCCTGCGGAACCTCGCCAACATGGGGGTGCTCATCCTCTTCGCGGTGATCCTCATGCTCCGTATGCGCAGCCCCGAGCGGGTCGCCGGCGTCGGTCTGCTCCTGGTCGAGCTGCTCGCACTGACCGGCGCGTTTCTCGGTGCCTGGTACGGCGGCGAACTGGTCAACCGCCGACCCGCCACGTTTGCCCGCCCCCACCCCGGGAACCGGATTCTCTGAACGCCGGAAGGCACCGCCGAGAGAAAGGGGGAACCGGCATGACCGTTTCGATCAAGGGCAAGCGCGTGGCGTTCCTCGCGACCGACGGCGTGGAAGAAGTGGAGTACACGCAGCCTCGCAAGGCCGTGGAGGACGCCGGGGGCGAGGCCGAGCTCGTGTCCATCAGGACCGGCGAGATCCAGGCCGTCAACCACCTGGACAAGGCCGGTACATACGCGGTGGACAAGCAGGTCAAGGACGTGGACGTGGGTCAGTACGACGCCCTCGTGCTGCCCGGTGGCGTGGCCAATCCG
The DNA here is from genome assembly GCF_014648355.1 of Couchioplanes azureus. Taxonomy (GTDB): domain Bacteria; phylum Actinomycetota; class Actinomycetes; order Mycobacteriales; family Micromonosporaceae; genus Actinoplanes; species Actinoplanes azureus. The sequence goes on along the minus strand of NZ_BMQY01000006.1, from coordinate 122,168 downwards.
GACTTCCTGCGCACCGACCCGGACGCGGTCCGCTTCGTCCGCGACTTCTTCGCGGCGGGTAAGCCGGTCGCGGCCATCTGCCACGGCCCGTGGACCCTGGTGGAGGCGGGCGTCGTCGACGGCCGCACGCTCACCAGCTGGCCGAGTCTGCGCACGGACCTCGCCAACGCCGGTGCGACCTGGGTCGACGAGCAGGTCTACGTCGATCAGGGCCTGGTGACGAGCCGAAAGCCGGACGACCTGCCGGCCTTCTGCGACAAGTTGCTCGAGGAGATCGCCGAGGGCACCCACCAACGGGCCTGACCTGCCGGGACGCTGTCCTTTCCGGACGGCGCCCCGGTGTCACTTCACCACCATGCGGCCCGTGTTCTCGAAGGACCTCAGGTCGGCCAGCGTTTCCTCGATGATGCGCGAGCGCGGGCCCGGCAGGGCGTCGAGCGCGAAGAAGCCGGCGTCGACCGACTCCTCCGTCACCTTCTGCAGCTCGCCCTCCCAGCTGTCGATCCGGAAGGACATGAGAATCTGCTGATAGGTGTGACCCCACCCGTTGGTGAAGGTGTAGGCGCTGTAGAACGCGAACGGGGTCAGCGCCGTCGCCCGCAGCCCGGTCTCCTCCCAGACCTCGCGGATCGCGCACTCCTCCATGCTCTCGCCCAGCTCCATCGCTCCGGCCGGGATCGCCCAGCGGTGGTTGTCGGAGCGCTGGATGAGCAGCAGCCGGCCCTGCTCGTCGAAGATCACCCCTCGGGCTCCCACGAACAGCAGCGTGTCGGCGTCGCCGACGCTGCCGCGAACCCGACCCAGATAAGACTCAGCCCACGTCAATCCCACGCGACAAGACTAGTCAGGCGGACTTGCGCGCAGGCTTCTTCGCCGGCGTCGCCTTCTTGGCAGCCCCGCTCTTCGTGGCCTTGGCGGCGGTCTTCTCGGCCCCGGTGGCCTTGGCCGTGCTCTTCGTGGCCGTGCTCTTCGTGGCCGTGCTCTTCGTGGCCGTGCTCTTCGTGGCCGTGCTCTTCGTCGCCGTGGCCTTCTTGGCGGCGGTCTTCTTGGCGGGCGGGGCCTCGACGGCGCGCGCACGCTCCTCGGGGTTCTCGCCGCGGGCCTTCTTCGCCCGCTCGACGGAGGCCTTGAGCGCCGCCATCAGGTCGACCGCGGCCGCCGGCGCCTCCTCGACCTCCTCGGGTGCGACGATCTCGCGGCCCTCGATCTTGGCGTCGATGACCTCCTGCAGCGCCGCGCGGTAGTTGTCGGTGAACTCCTCCGGCTTGAAGCTGCCGGCCATGGAGTCGATCAGCGAGGCGGCCATCGCCAGCTCCGCCGGGCGGGTCTCGATGTCGTCGTCCAGGAAGCCGAAGTCGGGGGTGCGGACCTCGTCGGGCCAGAGCATCGTGTTGAGGACCAGGACGTCGTCGTGGACCCGCAGGGTGGCGAGCTGTTCGCGCTGGCGCAGCGCGACCTTGACGATCGCGACCCGGTCGGCCTCGGTCAGCGCGTCGCGCAGCAGCACGTACGGCTTCGCGGCCTGTCCCTCCGGCTCCAGGTAGTAGGCCTTGGCGAAGAGCAGGGGATCGATCTGGTCGGCGGGAACGAACTGCAGCACGTCGATCGCCCGGGACGTGGTGAGCGGCAGCTCGGCGAAGTCCTCGTCGGTGAGGATCACCATTTCGCCACCGCCGATGTCGTAGCCCTTGGCGATGTCGTCGTAGCTGACCACCTCGCCGTCGATCGAGCAGGTGCGCTGGTACTTGATGCGGCCACCGTCGGTGCGGTGCACCTGGTGGAAGCGAATGTCCTTCTCCTCGGTGGCCGAGAAAAGTTTGACAGCGATCGACACCAGGCCGAATGAGACCGCGCCCTTCCAGATCGCCCGCATTGTCGCCTCCTACCCCCGTGAGCAGCCGCTCGATCAAGGATTGCATTAGTGAGACCCCTGCGTAAGGTGTTCGTCCCTGCCTAAGGTGATCGAGTGCCGGGTGCGCCGCTGTCTCCCATGCTCGCCACCGCGGGCCCGCTTCCGCTCGGCGCCGGCTGGAGCTACGAGTTCAAGTGGGACGGCGTCCGCGTGCTCGCCTCGTTCTCCGGTGGGGCCCCACGGCTGTGGGCGCGTTCCGGAACGTCGGTGACGCTCGCCTATCCGGAGGTCGCCTCCCTGTCCCTGCCGCCGGACTCGCTGCTCGACGGGGAGATGGTGGTGCTCGACGCGGCCGGGCGGCCGTCGTTCACCGCGCTGGCCGAACGGATGCACGTCCGGGATCCGGGCAAGGCCGCGCGCCTGGCGGCGACGCTGCCGGTCACGTACATGGTCTTCGACATCCTTCGGTACGCGGGCGAGTCGCTTCTCGACCTCCCGTACGCGCAGCGGCGCGCCCGGCTCGAAGAGCTGGATCTGGGTGCGGGGTGCTGGATGGTGCCTCCGGTGTTCGCCGACGGGCACGCCACCGCGGCGGCCGCCCGGGAGAACAGCCTCGAGGGCGTGGTCGCCAAGCGGCTGGACACGCCCTACCTGCCCGGGGCCCGGTCGGGCGACTGGGTCAAGGTCAAGTTCGACCGGACCGGCGACTACGTCATCGGCGGGTGGCGGCCCGGGGCGCGCCGGCTCGGCGGGCTGCTGGTCGGCGTGCCGGGTCCGGGCGGAGGGCTGCGCTTCCGGGGCCGGGTGGGCGGGGGGATCGGCGCGGACGCGGAACGGGAGCTGCTGGCCGTGCTGGGGCCGATCGCCAGCGCGGAGTCGCCGTTCGCCGCGGGTGCGGTGCCGCGGGAGGATGCGCGCGGCGCGCACTGGGTAAGGCCCGAGCTGGTGGTCGAGGTGCGCTACGGCAACCGTACGCCCGACGGACGGTTGCGGTTCCCGCGCTTCCTGCGGCTGCGCCCGGACAAGACGCCCGCGGAATGTGTGGAGGACGACGATGGCTAGACCCGGCCCTCGCTTCGCCGTCCAGATCGAGGGACGCGATCTGGAGCTGTCGAACCTCGACAAGATCATGTATCCCGAGGCCGGGTTCACCAAGGGCGAGGTCATCGACTACTACACCCGGATCGCGCCGGTGCTGCTGCCGCATCTGCGGGACCGCGCGCTGACCCGGATCCGCTATCCCAACGGCGTCGACGGCGCGCACTTCTTCGAGAAGAACGCACCCGGCGGAACCCCTTCCTGGGTACGGCTGGAAACCCTGCCCGTACCCGGCTCCACCAAGTCCCGGGAGACCATCGACTTCGTGGTGGTGGACGAGCTGGCGACGCTCGTCTGGGTGGCGAACCTGGCGTCGCTGGAGCTGCACACCCCACAGTGGCGGATCGGCGAGCACCCCGACCTGATGGTGGTGGACCTCGACCCCGGCGCCCCGGCCGGGCTCCGGGAGTGCTGTGCGGTGGCGATGCTGACGCGCGACCGGCTCGGCGAGGACGGGCTCAGCGCGTACCCGAAGACCTCCGGGAAGAAGGGCATGCAGCTGTGCGTGCCCATCTCCGGTACGCAGGACTCCGAGGTCGTCTCGGGCTACGCCAAGCGGGTGGCGGAGGAGCTGTCGGCGCGGGTGCCGGGCTCGATCACGGCGAAGATGGCCCGCGCCATCCGGCCCGGGAAGGTCTTCATCGACTGGAGCCAGAACGCCGCGGCCAAGACCACGGTGGCGCCGTACTCGCTGCGGGCCCAGGGGTCGCCGACCGCCTCCACCCCGTTGACCTGGGATGAAGTGGAGGCGATGGCGCTCGGTGAGGAGCCGGCCCGGCAGTTCGGCGCGGGCGAGGTGCTCGAGCGCGTCGATGCGTACGGCGACCTGCTCGACGATCTTCTGCGCCCCGGGCCGGCGGTGCCGTAAGCCGTCTTGAGGTACCTTGCGACGCAAGGTACCGTGTGCCGCATGGCAGACGTGGCGCAGTTGTCGACCGGTCTGCGGCGCGGAACGCTCGAATTCTGCGTGCTCGCCATGGTGGAGCACGAGGACCGGTACGGGACCGAGATCGTGCGCCGCTTCGGCGACGAGACGAACCTCGCCGCCTCCGAGGGCACCATCTACCCGCTGCTGTCCCGGCTGCGCCGGGTCGGCTGGCTCGACAGCAAATGGAGCGAGTCGCCGTCGGGCCCGCCCCGGCGCTACTACGCCCTCACCGACAGCGGCCGGTCGGCGCTCGCGCACTTTCGCACGGAATGGGTTTCCTTTCGACAGACCGTCGACCGTCTCGTAGGGACCGGTGGGGAATGAGCAGCGACCAGTACGACCGCGTCGTCGGCGAGTACCTGCACGAGATCGAGCAGCGGCTGCACGGCCTGCCGGTGCTGCACCGCCGGGAGCTGCTCGGCGACCTGGAGGCGCACATCGCGACCGCGCGGGCCGAGCCCGGCGTCTCGTCGGAGGCCGAGCTGCTGCACGTCCTGGAGCGCCTCGGCGCTCCGGCGGTCGTGGCCGCGGCGGCCTACGAGGAGGCCGGCCTGCCCCAGCCGGCCGTCCCGTTCCCGCCGGTGCCGGCGGGA
>NZ_BMQY01000006.1:0-117687 GCF_014648355.1 Couchioplanes azureus | reverse complement strand
GCCTCGCCCGGCTCCGGCCGGCCCCGGCCCTTCGCCGGGCGGGCGGAGCGGACGGCCGCGATCGGAGGCGGTGCGCCGGTGCCGGTGTACGGCCGGCCCCGGTCCGCTGCGGTCATGCCGCCGCCGCCCCACCTGAGCCCGACCCGGCCCGGCCCGTTCCCGCCGGGCGGCCCTTTCCCCCGTGGCGGCCCGGGTGCGGCCGGCCGGCCGGGCGCGGCACCACCCTTCGTGGGCGGGCCGCCTCTCCCGCCGCCGCCCGCGACTCCCGCCGGTCGTCCCGGGTCCGGCGCCTGGATCCGGGTGGCGATCGCCGGCGCCGTCGTGCTCGCCATGTTCGTCGCGCTCGGCTGCCTGGCCGGCGGCTTCCTCCTCAGCACGCGCGGTGAGGCGGACTCCGCACCCCCTGCCGTCGTCGAGCCGATCCACCCGCCCGAGCCCGACGAACCGGTGGCGGTGCCCACGCGGTAGGGCGTCCTCAGTCGATCCGGGGCAGGGGCGGGCCGAGGACGTCGTCCGCATCGACGATCGTGTACGCGTATCCCTGCTCCGCGAGGAACCGCTGACGGTGCGCGGCGTACTCGGTGTCGATCGTGTCCCGGGAGACGACCGTGTAGAAGTGGGCCTGCCGCCCGTCCGCCTTCGGCCGCAGCACCCGTCCCAGGCGCTGGGCCTCCTCCTGGCGGGAGCCGAAGGTGCCGGACACCTGGATCGCCACCGCCGCCTCCGGCAGGTCGATGCTGAAGTTGCCCACCTTCGAGATGACCAGCGTCCGCAGCGTGCCCGCACGGAACTCGTCGAACAGCCGCTCGCGCTCCTTGTTGGTGGTGGAACCCTGCACGATCGGGGCGTCGAGGTACTCGCCCAGCTCGTGCAGCTGGTCGATGTAGCCGCCGATGACCAGCGTCTGCTCGCCCGCGTGCCTCTCCACCAGCGCGCGGACCACGGGCAGCTTCGTCCGGGCCGTGGCCGCCACCCGGTAGCGCTCCTCCGCCTCGGTCACCGCGTACGCCATCCGCTCCGCGTCCGTCAGCGTCACCCGGACCTCGGTGCACTCGGCCGGGGCGATCCAGCCCTGCGCCTCGATGTCCTTCCAGGGCGCGTCGTAGCGCTTGGGCCCGATGAGCGAGAAGACGTCGCCCTCGCGGCCGTCCTCGCGCACCAGCGTCGCCGTCAGGCCCAGGCGGCGGCGGGCCTGCAGGTCGGCGGTGAAGCGGAAGATGGGGGCCGGAAGCAGGTGCACCTCGTCGTAGATGACCAGCCCCCAGTCGCGGGCGCCGAACAGGTCGAGGTGGGTGAAGGCGCCGCCGCGGCGGGAGGTCAGCACCTGGTACGTCGCGATGGTGACCGGACGGATCTCCTTGCGCTCGCCGGAGTACTCGCCGATCTCCTCCTCGGTCAGCGACGTGCGGGCGACCAGCTCCCGCTTCCACTGCCGGCCCGCGACGGTGTTGGTCACCAGGATCAGGGTGGTCGCCTTCGCGGTGGCCATCGCGGCCGCGCCGACCAGGGTCTTGCCGGCGCCGCAGGGCAGCACGACCACGCCCGAGCCGCCGGCCCAGAAGCCCTCGACCGCCTCCTGCTGGTACGACCGCAGCGTCCAGCCGTCCTCGGCCAGGTCGATCGGGTGCGCCTCGCCGTCCACGTACCCGGCCAGGTCCTCGGCCGGCCAGCCCAGCTTGAGCAGGGCCTGCTTGAGCCGTCCGCGCTCGGAGGCGTGCACCACGATGGTCTCGTCGTCGATGCGGGCGCCCAGCATGCCGGCGAGCTTCTTGCTCTTCGCCACCTCGATCAGGACGATCTTGTCCAGGCCGCGCAGGACCAGCCCGTGCGAGGGGTCGTTGACCAGCTGGAGGCGGCCGTACCGGTCCATGGTCTCGGCGACGTCCACGAGCAGGGCGTGCGGCACCGGATAGCGGGAGAACTTGATCAGCGAGTCCACGACGCCCTCGGCGTCGTGGCCGGCGGCCCGGGCGTTCCACAGCCCGAGCGGCGTCAGCCGGTAGGTGTGCACGTGCTCGGGCGAGCGCTCCAGCTCCGCGAACGGCGCGATGGCCATCCGGCAGGCCTGGGCGTCGGGGTGGTCGACCTCCAGCAACAGGGTCTTGTCGGACTGCACGATCAGGGGTCCGCCGCTCACCAGATGCCCTTCTACGAACGAGAGAAGACCCTCCAGTCTGACACGCGGCGTCACTCCTCCAGGACCGCTGCGGTCACCCGGTGCAGGGCGAAGGTGTGCAACGTCTCGGTCCGCTCGTCCTCCGCGCGCAGGTAGCCGGCGCTCAGCGACACCGGGCGTACCAGCCTCGACAGCGTCGCGCCGTGCGAGTCGACGTACCCGACCCACACCCGGGCCTTGTCCCGGACGGCCTGCTGCAGCACCGCCATCGCCTGGCTGTGTGCCTGCACGGAGGTGAGGCCCGGCACGCTCTGCCCGGTCGCGGCCCGCACGGTGACGGGAGCGCGGCGTGCCGCGCGAGTGGCGATGTCGCCGCGGCGGATCTGCTCGACCACCCCGGCCAGGAGGGGGCCGGTCAGCGCCGGGGGCCCGGCCTGGTCGCCGAGCCGGAACGAGACCGGGGTACGGGTGGGAGCGCGCCGTACCTTGGGACGCGACAGCACGGCCGCCCCCGCGGCATCCTCGGCGACCGGGGCGAACCCGGCCTCCCGGAGCGCGCCCAGCAGCTGGGCCAGTTGCAGGGGGCTGACCAGCACCGTCGGCGCGAGCCGGCGCAGCGACGCGGCGGCCAGGCGCTTGTCGGCCAGCACCTCCGCGACCAGCGCCTCGTCGTCGCTGCGCAGGTAGGAGCCGGCGGAACCGGCGCGCAGGCCGCCGTGCTTGCGGGCGGCGTCGTCGATGAGATAGGTGAGCGCCTGCGGCACCGGCGTCCGGGACCGGCGGCGGAAGAGCGCGTGCAGGTCGGCGGCCGCGTAGCCGACGTCGAGCGCCTGGCGGACGCTGGCGGCGGTGACCCGGTGCACGCTGGCCCCGCCCGCCGACTCCAGCTCGGCGACGACGTCCAGCTCCGCGGCCAGCTCCGGCTCCGGCGGCCCCGGTACGACGACGGACAGGTCCGCCTGCACGAGGACGTGGTCGACGGGAGCCGGCAGCAGCGCGTCGAGGGCGCGGACGGCGTCGGACGCGCCCGGCAGGCGTTCGCCGTCCGGTCCGGCGCCGAGCGGGTCGTGCTCCTCGTCGTCGCCCGAGTGCACCAGCCGCCCGTACGAGGTGAGCGCGCCGAGCCCGGTCAGGCCCAGCGTCGCCGCGCCGGCCAGGGCGTCGCGGTGCGCCTGCTCGCGCCCCCGGGCCCGGCGAGGCGTCTGCCAGGCGAGCAGGCCGAGCAGCTCCTCGGGGTGCGGCGCGGAGCCCGCAGGCAGGTCGGCCAGCGCGGCCAGCACCTCCCGGCGTGCCTGCGGGGCGCCCGCCCGCTCGGCGTCCGGCGCCAGCGCGTTGATCGGGCGGTCGCGGTCGTCGCGCTGCCCGACCAGGCCGGGCTGCCGGGTCATGGCCAGCCACGAGTTGGCCAGCGCCTCCCAGCGCTGCGCGATGCTGAGCGCCCGCCACAGGTCGTAGGCGCCGGTGGGGAGGAAGATCTCGTCCACCGCGCCGGCCGCGCGGCTGGTCGTGACGCCCCGTCCGGTGCCCGCCGCGTCGGACTCACCGAGCAGGCCGGCGGCGTACGCCACCTCCAGCAGCAGGGCCGTGGCGGGCTCGTCGAGGCCGGCCGTGCGGGCGAGCCGCTTGAGATCGCGTACGCCCAGGCCGCCGGTCTTGAGCACCGTGGCGGGCTCGGCGGACAGGGCCTCCAGCAGCGTCTCCGTGGTGCGTACGGCCTCCATGGCCTGCCCGGCCCCCGCCGAGTCGACGGCCTTCGGATCGCGGACCGGCCCGTCCGGGGCCGGCGGCAGCGGGCGCAGCGGGCCGAGCGGTCCCGACTCCCGCCGCAGCAGCTGCCCGATCTCGCGGGGCAGCTCGACCAGCTCGCCGTCGGGGCGAGGGGCCCGGCCGGCCTCGGTGACCGGCACCAGGATGTGGTTGTCGATCAGCCACCGCACCGGCTCGGCGACTCCGCCCGCCGCCAGCGCGCCGACCGGGGGACCGGCCGCGAGGCGGTCCAGCACCGCCCGGGCGCCCGGGGGCGCGGCCAGCACCGTACGGCGGAGCTTGGCCTTGTCGGCGCAGAGAGCCGCCGCCTGCGCGTCCAGGTAGTCGGCCGGACGGCCGAGGCCCGCCGGGTACGGCGAGGTGACCTCGTCCACCGCGCCGACCACCTGCAGGGCCTCCTCCGGACCGTGCAGCAGGAAGCGGCTGCGCAGGCGGCCCACGGCGACCCGGACGTCGTCGGCCGGCGCCGCCGAGGCGAGCGCCAGGATGGCGGAGAGCGAGGTCAGCGCCGTGTCCTCGGCCCGGCTGAGCCGTGCCGCGTCGAGGACCGCGAGGGTGAACTCGTCCAGGCCGTCCAGGCAGCGGGCCACCGAACCCCGGGACTGGGCGCGGACGGCGAGCGCGGAGATGTCGGACGGCACGGGTACGACGAGATCCGGGCGCAACTGGATGAGCGCGCCCAGGGCGTCGTCGGAGAGCGACCGGAGCTGGTCGGCGAATGCGGTGGCCATCGCAGTCAACGCTAGCCGCCATGGGACGATTGGCGGGGGTCCGGGGCGTGGCCGGGCCGACGGAGAGACCAAGGGGAGTGACCTGTGGGGGCAAGCAACAAGATGCCGGGTACGGCGGTTCCGGCCGGCCGGGCCACCCAGAAGCCGGGCCGGGAGTCCTCGATCAAGGAGGGGCACCTCGTCGTGTCCGAGCTGGTGAGCGACCGGGCCGGCGGCCCCTCGCCGTTCGGTGACGACCAGACCTTCCCGCTGCCGGTGGAGCGCCTGACGTACACGCCGACCACCACGCCGTGAGGTTTCCCGCTTTCCGCGTGGCCGGGGTCCTGCCGAGTCTGTCCGCATGACGGGGGCCGTCGGGTTCGACCTCGACATGACTCTGATCGACTCCCGGCCCGGCATCCGCGCGGCATACCGGGCGCTGACCGCGACGACCGGCGTGCACGTCGACGCCGATCTCGCGGTCACCCGGCTGGGGCCGCCGTTGCGCACCGAGTTGCGGGAGTGGTTTTCCGAGGCGGACGTGGAAGAGGCGGTGACCACCTACCGAGCTCTGTACCCGGACCACGCCATCGCGCCGACCGTGCCCATGCCGGGCGCGGTCGCCGCGCTGGCCGCCGTACGGGAGCGGGGTCTGCGGGTCGTGGTGGTGACCTCCAAGCTGGGCCGCCTCGCGGCCCTGCACCTCGCCCACCTCGGGATGGAGTACGACGAGCTGGCGGGCGACCTGTTCGCCGAGGGCAAGGCGACGGCGCTCACCGAGCACGGCGTCCGGTGGTACGTGGGCGACCACGTGGCCGACATGGTCGCGGCGAACGCGGCCGGGGTCCCGGGCATCGGCGTGGCGACCGGTCCCTGCACCCCGGAGGAGCTGGCCGGGGCCGGGGCGGCGCACGTGCTCCCCGACCTGACCGGGCTGCCCGTTCTGCTCGACGAGATAGCGGTTGGGTCCTGACCCACCGCTCGATAACCTAGCCGTGAGCAATCGAGTCCATTGAGTGAAGTTGAGGTCAGCGTGCCCACGGGTCGAGTGAAGTGGTACGACGCGGCGAAGGGGTTCGGGTTCGTCACCAGCGACGAGGGCGGGGACGTGTTCCTGCCCAAGGGCGCCCTGCCGTCCGGGGTCGCCGACCTGCGGGCAGGTCAGCGCGTCGAGTTCGGGGTGGTGGACAGCCGTAAGGGAGCCCAGGCGCTAGGCGTGAAGGTGCTGGACGCCCCGCCGTCGGTGGCGGAGCTGCGCCGCCGGCCGGCCGACGAGCTGCACGGCATGGTCGAAGACATGATCAAGGTGCTGGAGGCGAAGGTCCAGCCGGACCTGCGGCGCGGGCGCTATCCGGACAAGCGGACGGCGCAGAAGATCGCCCAGCTCGTGCACGCGGTGGCGCGCGAGCTCGAAGTCTGACGTCTCGCTGGACGACGAAGGCCGCCCCTCGGGGCGGCCTTTCTCGTCTGCCCGTCTGCTCCTTCAGCCGTCACGGGCGGCCTCGTGGGTTGTCCCGGGCTCGGCGCGGGACACTCAGGGGCCGTTCCCGGCCGTTCCCGGCCGTCCGGGGTCCTCCGGGGATTCGTCCGCGGCCTGCGGCGCCTCCGCGCCGTCTGCCCGGCCGGGGCCTTCGCCGCATCAGCTCAGCAGTGTCGGCACCGCGGGCGTGAGTCCCGCCGCGGCGGCCCGGCCCAGCAGGGCGTCGGCCGCCGCGAAACCTTCCTTGCCCAGGTCGAGGGTGAACTCGTTGACGTAGAGCGCAATGTGCTGCTGCACCACGTCGGGCTCCATCTCGTTCGCGTGGGCCAGGACGAACTCCCGGCTCGCGTCCGGATCGGCCCACGCCATGCTGACCGAGGCGCGGATCCACTCCGTGGCGGCCCGCGGGTCGACGACGCCCTTGCGCGCCAGGATCGCGCCGAGCGGGATGGGCAGGCCGGTTTCCGATTCCCACCATTCGCCGAGATCGGCGAGCGCCGTCAGCCCGTAGCGGGGATAGGTGAACCGCGCCTCGTGGATCACCAGGCCGGCGTCGTAGGTGCCGTCGGCCACGCCGGGCATGATCCGGTCGAACGGGACCACCTCGATGCGCTTCAGGGCGTTGCCCTGCGACCAGAGCCGGAAGAGCAGGTAGGCCGTCGTGCGGTCGCCCGGGACCGCGACGGTGGCACCGGTGAGGTCGCCGTCGTGACCGCCCCGGGTGAGCACCAGCGGGCCGCATCCCCGGCCGAGCGCACCGCCGCAGGGCAGCAGCTCGTAGTCGCCGAGCAGCCACGGCAGCGCCGCGTAGCTGACCTTCACCAGGTCGAACTCGCCGCGCTCCGCCGCGGTGTTCGTCACGTCGACGTCCGCGAACGTGAGGTCGACGGTCGCCGCGCCGGGAACCAGGCCGTGCACGAGGGCGTGGAAGACGAAGGTGTCGTTGGGGCAGGGCGAGACCGCCAGTGAAAGCGCCACGTCCCTCACCGTAACGACGGGCGCGGTGGGAAGCCCGTACCGGACGGTGTCTGGATCGCCACACCCCCGCGCGGGGCCCGGCACCACGCCGGGTCGCCGCCGGGTGTGCGGATCGGCGTCCTCCCGGCCGGTATCACCGAAAGCCCGGAAGCTGTCCGCCCTCCAGCGGGCCGGGGTGGTTGTCCACAGAGTTATCCACAGACCTTCGCGATCGCGTCGGTGAGGGCGGAGAATGCTTCCTCGAGACGCCAGGAGGCCCGGTCGCGCGGGCCGATCGGGTTCGAGATGGTCCGCATCTCGGCGAAGGGCACCCCCGCGGCCCGCGCCGCGCAGGCCACGCCGTGGCCCTCCATCGCCTCGGCCACCGCGGCGGGAAAACGGGCGCTCAGCTCCGCGGCCGTCCCCGCGGTGCCGGTGACCGTGGCGAGCGTCAGCACGTCACCGACGACGGCGTCCGGAAGGGCGGACGACAAGGCCGCGAGCAGGACACCGTCGGCCTCGACGACACTGCTGCCGAAGCCGAGCTCCTCGACGGGCAGGAAGCCGTCCGGCGTCTCGGCACCGAGATCCGCGGCGATACTGCGGGCGGCCAGCACGGTCGCTCCGACCTCCGCCCGCCCGACGAAACCGCCCGCGATCCCGGCGCAGATCACCGCCCGATAGGGGCGACCCCGAGCCTCGGCAAGCGCCAGCAGCCGGGCGGTGCCGGCCGCCGCGGCCGCAGGCCCCACCCCGACCGGCACAACATCGACCGCGGCGGCATCGATCGCGCCGCCATCGGCTGGGGCGGCATTGACCGCGGCGGCAATGACTTCGCCGCCATCGACTGCGGCGGCTTTGACCGGCGCGGCATCGGCTGGGGCGGCGTCGGCTGCGGCGGCGTCGGCTGCGGCGGCGTAGACCGCGGCGGCGTTGACCGTGGCGGCGTCGGCTGCGGCGGCGTTGACCGCGGCGGCGTCGGCTGCGGCGGCGTTGACCGCGGCGGCGTCGTCTCCGGCCCGGGTGGCGGCAGCATCGATCACGGCGGCATCGGCTGGGGCGGCGTTGACCGCGCCGCCATCGGCTGGGGCGGCGTTGACCGCGGCGGCATCGGCTGCGGCGGCATCCTCTCCGGCCCGGATGGCGGCGGCGTCGACTCCGGCCCGGATGGCGGCGGCGTCGACTCCGGCCCGGAAGGCGGCGGCATCGAGTCCGGCCCGGACGGCGGCGGCCTCGGGCTCGACCGCCGTGACGATCAGCAGGCGGGCCGGGATCACCGCCCGGCCTCGTCGGGGTGAGAGCTGTTGCTGTTGGCGGCGGACGAGGGCCGGTAGATGTGGAAGCCGGGCGGCGCGAGGTCGTCGCGGGGCTGTTCCGGCGTCGCGGGTCGTTCGGGTGAAGGCGCGGCTGTCGCCGGTGACGGTGTGGGGGCTCCCGCTGGTGGTGTGGAGGCTGCCGGTGGCGGTGTGGAGGCTGCCGGTGGCGGTGTGGAGGCTGCCGGCGGCGGAGTGGAGGCTGCCGGTGGCGGTGTAGGGGCTGCCGGTGGCGGTGTAGGAGCTGCCGGCGGCGTGGGAGATCCCCACGGCTGGGTAGGCAGCGGCTCGCTGGCCGGGGTGCCGGTGCGGGAGAACAGGCGGCGTCGGCGGCCGGTCGGTTTCCTCGGCGGCGGTGCGGGCGGATCGGAGGCCGTCTGCGCACCGATCCCGTGCGGTGGGGTGAGCTGGCTTGCCGGGTGGAGTGACGTGGACCGAGCGGTGGGGTGCTCGGCCGTGGGTTGCCGGGTCGTGGGGTGCTCGGCCGTGGGTTGCCGGGTCGTGGAGGGCTCGGGCGTGGGTTGCCGGGTCGTGGAGGGCTCGGGCGTGGGTTGCCGGGTCGTGGAGGGCTCGGGCGTGGGTTGCCGGGTCGTGGAGGGCTCGGGGGTGGGTTGCCGGGTCGTGGGGTGTTCGGCGGTGGGTTGTTCCGGGGGGTTGGCTTCCTCGGCGGCGACGTCGGGGCGGCCGTGGAGGCGTTCGCCGTGGAGGCGGGTTGCGACGATCGTGCCTCGGACTGCGGCGGCCACGGCGAAGAGGGCGGCGAGCGTGATGCCGAGGCGGCCGTGGAGGGGGATGATGCCGACCGCGCCGCCGATGACCCAGGCGATCATCAGGACGGTTTCCGAGTGGGCGAAGGCGCTGGCTCGCAGGCGTTCCGGGACGCGTTCCTGGATGCTGGCGTCGACCGCGAGCTTGGCGATGCCGCTGAAGACGGAGGCCACCAGGGACAGCAGCGCCACCATCGGCAGCGTGAAGAAGATCGCTGTCAGGACCGCTACGGCGGCCGTGATGGTGAGGCCGCCGGACTGCAGGGCCGCCGGGCGGCGGATGCGCAGCCGGGTGCCGATCGCGGTGGCGAGGAACGTGCCGACCGCCAGGGCGCCGCCGACCAGGGCCACCGCGCCCTGGCTGCCGATGTCGCGGCCGAAGAGGTCGGTGCCGAGCCCCTGTGCCTTGACCGCGAAGGCGAGGTAGAGCAGGAGGAAACCGTACAGACAGCGGAAGCTGGCGCTGCCGATCAGAGTGCCGACGACGAGGCTCCCGGACAGCGGCCGGTCGGGACCGCGGCGCAGGCGCAGCATGGTCCGGAACGGGCGGGGCACCTCCTCGGGAGGGTCCGAGTCGGCGCGCGGCGGCAGGCGCAGCGCGATCACCATGCCGACCAGGAAGATGATCGACGAGACCCGCAGCGGCCACTGCGGACCGATCTTGAACGCGAGCAGGCCGATCGGCGCCACCACCGCGCCCGCGAAGGTGCCGTAGACGCTGGCCCGGGCGCCCACCTGGGAGAGACCGACGCCCTCCGGCAGGAGCCGGGGAACGGCCGCGGATCTGGCCACACCGTATGCCCGGGAAAGCGCCAGCACGCCGAACGCCGCGGGATAGAGTCCCCAGCCGAGCAAATTGTCGGAGATGACGTAGGCCAGGAAAGCGCGGCCGAGCATCGCCGCGGCGAGCGCATATCGCCGGCCGTGCCGGAAGTGGTCGAGCAGCGGGCCCACCACCGGCGCCAGCAGCGCGAACGGCACCATCGTGACGAGCAGGTAGAGCGCGACCTTGCTGCGGGCCTCGCCCAGGGGCACGTTGAAGAAGATCGTCCCGGCGAGGCCGATGGCGATCAGGGTGTCGCCGGCGCAGGAGAGCGCGTGCAGGTCGAAGAGGCGGATCATGCCGATCTCGCCGGCCGCGCCCCGGGCCCGGGCGTCGCCCACCCGGCGGGTCGCCCAGGCGCTGCCGCGCAGCCCGCCTCGCACCAGCATCCGCATCGCCCTGACGCCGGTGCCGACGGTGCGTCCGATCGTGGGAAGCAGCGGCATCGCCCCATCCTGTCGCATCAGGGCGACCCGCGTCGCCTCCCCACCGCCGGCGTCCCCGGCGAGCCCGATCACCACCTGGCGCGTCCGCCGCGGCCGACTGCGGGCCGCCGCTCCCGCTACGGCCGACCGCGAGCGGCGCGTCCGCCGCGGCCGACCACGAGTTGACCCTTCCGCCGCGGCCGGCCGGGCCGGCGCTGCCGCTGCGGCCGGCACAAGTCCGTCGCGGCCGACCGCAGACAGACCATGCATGCGACCGCCCTGCCGGAGACTGCCTCAGCAGCATGGCGGATCGTCGGGACGAGCGCTCGAGGGCTGTGGACAACTATGTGGGGGAGTCGTTGCCGCGGAGGTTGGCCGGTGGGGGACAATGACCCGGTGACGACCAGGACCGCCGCGAACCGTGCCGCCCGACTCGACCAGGTCTGTGCCGATGCGGTCGGCGTGGCGCGCGGTGCCATCACCGATGTGGACCCCGCCGACGTCGGTGAACACCTCGAGGCGGTGGCCGAGGGCGACCGGGTCGTCACCCATTTCTTCGAGAGCCACCTGGCCGGTTACCAGGGCTGGCGCTGGGCCGTCACCGTGACCCGGGTGCCCCGGTCCCGCCACGTCACCGTCTGCGAGACCGTGCTGCTGCCGGGCCCGGACGCGCTGATGGCCCCCGGCTGGGTGCCGTGGAACGAGCGGGTGCAGCCGGGCGACCTCGGCGTCGGCGACCTCATGCCGACCGCGCCCGACGACGAGCGGCTCGCTCCCGGCTACGTGCTCAGCGACGATGCCGCGGTCGAGGAGGTCTCCTGGGAGCTCGGGCTGGGCCGGTCCCGGGTGATGTCCCGCGAGGGCCGCATGGAGACCGCCCAGCGCTGGTACGAGGGCGACTCCGGCCCGGACGCCCCGATCGCCACCGCGGCCCCGCGCAACGCCCGCTGCGGCACGTGCGGCTTCTACCTGCCGCTCGCCGGGTCCATGCGGGCGATGTTCGGCGTCTGCGGCAACCTGTACGCCCCCGACGACGCCCGGGCGGTCAGCGCCGACCACGGCTGCGGCGCGCACTCGGAGGCGCTGCTCGGCGCGGCGGAGCAGCCGGTCGAGGAGCTGCCGACGGTCTACGACGACAGTGAGGTCGAGGCGGTGGCGGTGAGCCGCGGCCACGGCTCGGTGGAGGCCAGCGAGCCCGCCGAGGACTACGGCCACAGCTGAGTCCGGCCACGCACGACCCGGGAGCGCGGCGACGGCGATGGGACGCCGGCAACAGGGTCGTTCGGAGCGCGCGAGGTCGTTGTAAGCCCGCGAGGCCGTGGAAACCCGCGCGGGCGCGCGGGTACCTGTCGCAGAGGTGCTCAGCCCGGGTCGGTGATGCGGAACTCGGGGTGGGTCAGGGCGCGCCGGCGGCGGCGGTGGGCGTCGTGCCGGAGCATGGTGATCAAGCCCGGGATGCCCAGGAGCAGGCCCGCCAGGCAGGTCCTCTGCCAGTCGTCCGGGGCGTCGGCGAGGAGCATGATCACGCCCGCGACCGCGAAGGCCGCGATGCCGGCCAGGGCGAAGGGGACCATCGGCGGGTCGAGGGGCTCCGGCCGGGGCTTGGTGCCGGTGACCGCGTCCAGCCCGGGAATGTGCGGCTCCTCGGTGCTCGGAGAGGCTGCGCGCGGGGCGGGGGACGGGTCGGCCACGTGAACGAGCGTACGTCCCACGAGATCTCCCGTGGGCGGTCGTGACAGTTGTAACAGTCCCGATCTTCTGCCCGGCCCTTCCTTCTGCTTCGATGCGCGTGACACCTTGCTGCTCCGCGTGGAAGGGCCCTCATGTCCACTGCCTCCGCAAGCGCGAATGACGAGTCCCCCGCCGCCGGCGGCGGGCGTACCCCTCGCAATGGTTTTGATCGTTTCTTCGAGGTCTCGGCCCGCGGCTCGACGCTCGGGCGGGAGGTCCGGGGCGGGTTCGCGACCTTCTTCACGATGGCCTACATCGTGGTGCTCAACCCGCTGATCCTGGCCGCGGGCGTGGACGCGACCGGCGCGCGGCTGCCGATGACCGCGCTCGCCGCCGGTACGGCCCTGGTCGCCGGGGTGATGACGATCCTGATGGGCGTCGTGGCCCGGTTCCCGCTGGCGCTCGCCGCGGGGCTCGGCGTGAACGCGCTGGTCGCGTACGAGATCGCGCCCGAGATGACCTGGGCCGACGCGATGGGCCTGGTGGTGATCGAGGGTGTGGTGATCGGCGTCCTGGTGCTGACCGGGCTGCGGACGGCGGTGTTCCGGGCGGTGCCGACCGCGCTGAAGACCGCGATCGGCGTCGGTATCGGCCTGTTCCTGATGATGATCGGCCTGGTGGACGCCGGGTTCGTCCGGCGGATCCCGGACGCGGCGGGCACGACCGTGCCGGTCGAGCTGGGCGTCGGCGGCAAGCTGACGACCTGGCCGCTGCTGGTCTTCTGCCTGGGCCTGCTCTTCACCCTGATCCTCTTCGTCCGCCGGGTGAAGGGTGCGATCCTGGTCGGCATCCTGGCGACGACCGTGCTGGCGGTCGTCGTCGAGGCGGTCGCCCACATCGGCCCGTCGTTCGTGAACGGCAAGCCCAACCCCGGCGGCTGGTCGCTGAACGTGCCCACGCTGCCGGAGAAGGTCTTCGACGTTCCGGACCTGTCGCTGGTGGGCGAGTTCAACGTGCTGGGCTCGTGGAGCCGGGCCGGCTGGCTGGTCGTTCTCATGTTCGTGTTCACGCTGCTGATCACGGACTTCTTCGACACCATGGGCACGATGGTGGCCGTGGGCCAGGAGGGCGAGCTGCTCGACGCCGAGGGCATGCCTCCGCGGACGCGGGAGATCCTGCTGGTCGACTCCGTCGCGGCGGCGGCCGGTGGCGCGGCGAGCGTGTCCAGCAACACGTCGTTCATCGAGAGCGCGTCGGGTGTCGCCGAGGGGGCGCGTACGGGTGTCGCCAACCTCGTCACGGGCGTGTTGTTCCTGCTGGCGATGTTCCTGGCGCCGCTGGTCACGGTGGTGCCGTTCGAGGCGGCGTCGACGGCGCTGGTGGTGGTCGGCTTCCTGATGATGACGGCGGTCCGGCAGATCGACTGGACGGACCCCGAGATCGCGATCCCGGCCTTCCTGGCCATCACGCTGATGCCGTTCACGTACTCGATCTCGAACGGCATCGGCGCGGGCGTCGTCTCGTACGTCGTGATCAAGCTGGCCGTCGGCAAGGCCCGGCAGGTGCAGCCGCTGTTGTACGGCGTGGCCGTGCTCTTCGTCCTGTACTTCCTTCGTGGCCCGCTGGAGTCCGTTCTTCTCTGAGCCGGTGCGTTACCGTGCCCGGTGACTACGGTCATAGGCGAACTCGATGTCGTTAGCCTAGCTCATTAGCTAGGCTAATCAACGTGATGGAGCGGTCGGTGGCGGAGCGCATGTCAGCCGAGCAACTGGCCATCTCGCTGCGCGAGGCGATCACCCGGCTCGGCCGCCGGGTGCGCCAGGCCCGGCCCATCGGGGATCTCACGTTCAGCCAGCTCTCGGCGCTGACCAGCCTTCGGCTGTCCGGTCCGCTGACGCCCCGGGAGCTGGCCGACGTGGAGCGGGTGCAGCCGCCGACGATGACCAAGATCGTCGGAAAGCTGGAGGAGCGCGGCCTCGTCGCGCGTACGCCCCACCCGACCGACCGCCGCCAGGTCTTCCTGATGGCGACCGAGCGGGGCCGGGTCGTCTACGCGCAGTTCGAGGAGGCGCGCAACGAGTGGCTGGCGAGGCAGCTGGCCCAACTCACCCCGGAGGAACGCGACACCCTCGAACGGGCGGCGCAGATCCTGCAGCAGGTCGCCCGGTCCTGACCGGTCCGCCTCCTGTCGCTGCCGTCACATGGCGATGACGCGTACGACCGAGGAGGAGGCGCAGCCGAGTGCGGGCAGTGCTGAGCACGACGTTCCGGTCCCTGCAAGTTCGTAACTATCGGATCTTCGCGACCGGTCAGCTGGTGAAGCTGGTCGGCGTCTGGATGATGTTCACCGCCCAGGACTGGCTGGTGCTCGACCTCTCCGGCAACTCGCCGGGCGCCCTGGGCCTGGTGACGGCCCTGCAGTTCATACCGGTGCTGCTGCTGACGCTCTGGGGTGGCAAGCTCGCTGACCGCTACGACAAGCGCGCGCTGCTGATCGTCGCCAACGCGATCTTCGCGGTCACCGCGATCGTCTTCGCCGCCCTCGTGGCCGGCGGTGTGGTCGTGCTCTGGCACGTGTTCCTCTTCGCGCTGCTGCTCGGTGCCGCCAGCGCGATCGAGACCCCGGTACGGCAGGCGTTCGTCTCCGAGCTGGTGGAGCTGCCGCTGCTGCCGAACGCGCTGGCGCTGTCCGCGGCGACGTTCAACACCGCGCGCATCGGCGGGCCGGCGCTGGCCGGCGTCGCCCTCGCGGTGTTCGGCACCGGCCCGGTGTTCCTGATCGCCACGGTGCTGGCGATCGCGCCGGTGTTCAGCTACTGGCGGATGCGCCCGGCCGACCTCTACCGCACGGGCAAGCCGGTCAAGGCCGGCGACGCCAAGATCGTCGATGGTCTCCGGTACGTCTGGAAGCGGCAGGACCTGCTGCTGCCGATCGGGCTCATGGCCGCCATCGGCATGATCGGCTTCAACTTCCCGGTCACCCTGGCCGCCCTCGCGAAGATCCACTTCCACGCCGGCCCGTCGTCCTTCGGCCTGCTGACCACGGCGCTGGCGGCCGGGGCGCTCGTGGGGGCGCTCGCGGGCAGCGGGCGGCGCACCAGGCCGGGCGCGTACCGGGTGCTCGGCGCGGCCCTGGCCTTCAGCGTCTTCGAGGTGGCGGTGGGCTTCGCGCCGACGTTCGCCGTCGCGATGATCCTGCTCGTACCCACCGGCTTCTTCTCGATCTATCTGGCCCAGGCCTGCAACCACCGGGTGCAGATGGGCGTGGACGCCCGCTACCGGGGCCGCGTCATGGCGCTGTACGTCCTGGTCTTCCTGGGCACGACGCCGGCCGGTGCCTCGCTGGCCGGCTGGTGGGGCGAGCACTTCGGGGTGCCGTCGAGCATCTGGGCGGCCGGGATCGTCTGCCTCGTGGCGACGGCCGCGGCGCTGCTCTGGCAGCTGCGGGCCAGCGGCGACCGGCTCAGCGTGCAGGCCGACCCGCGGCCGCGGCTGACCCTGATCCGCACGCCGGAGGCGGAAGAGGACCGGCCCGCCGTCGCCGCCTGACCGCTCTAGTGGGCGGTCTCGCAGGATGACGTGTACGAGGCGGCTTCCGCGGTGGCGACCGCGGCGTCTCCGGCGCGGATCGCCTCCAGGAGGGTGTGATGCTCCTTGTACTCGTCCTGGCTCAGCGAGGCGCCGAAATGGCCGCGCAGTGACTCCCTGATCACCTGGCCCAGGTCGGCGTAGAGCGCGACCAGCACCTCGTTGTGCGAGGCCGCCACCACGGCCTGGTGGAACGCCACGTCGGCGTCGACGAAGGCGTCCCGCTCACCCGTGGTCCAGGCCTGCTCCCGCCGGGCGTAGAGGGCCTCCAGGCGGTCGAGGTCGTCATCGGTACGCCGGCGGGCCGCGAAGGCCGCGGCGGCCGCCTCGAGGGTGCCGCGCAGCTCCCGTACGTGGGCCGGGTCGGCGGTGGCGAACCGGCGTTGCATGACGCCGGCCAGCTCGCTGGTGGCCACGACGTAGGTGCCCGAGCCCTGCCGGATGTCCAGCAGCCCGTTGTGGGCGAGGGCGCGTACCGCCTCGCGGACGGTGTTGCGGGCCACGCCGAGCTGGGTGACGAGCTCCGGCTCGGTGGGGATGCGGTGGCCGACCGGCCACGCGCCCGAGGTGATCTGGTGGCGCAGCTCGGCGATCACGCGGCCGGACAGTGATTCCGCTCTCGGGACCGGACCCAGATTCATCCCATGATTCTATGATCGGTCCCATGACGTTGACAGCACCGGACGTTCCCCTGTCACCAGCGACAGCGCCGTGATCCGAAACGGTCCTGCCGGGGGCGGTGCGGTTGCCGGGACTGCGGTTGCGGACGCCCCTGCTACGGGCGGGCCGGGCGGTTCCGCCACGGGTGGCTCGGGCGGCCGGGGCGGTGGCCTCTTCGCCGTGCGCGGCCGGGGCCTGGCCGTGGCCGCGCTGGTGCTCGCGGCGATCAACCTGCGGCCGGCCGTGGCCAGCCTGGGGCCGGTTCTCGCCGAGGTGCGCGAGAGCTTCGGCATGAGCGCCACGGTCGCCGGTCTGCTCACCTCCGTGCCGGCGCTCTGCTTCGCGGTGATCGGTTCCACCGCGCCCCTGCTGGCCCGCAGGTGGGGGACTGCGGGAGCGGTCGCAGTGGGTGCGACGGCGCTGGCGCTCGGCCTCGCGGTGCGTCCCTGGGCCGGCGGCACGCCCCTCTTCCTGGCCCTGACCGCGCTGGCCTTCGCCGGGATCGCGCTGGCCAACGTGCTGCTGCCCGTCGTCGTCAAGCAGTGGTTCCCCGACCGGGTGGGCGCCATGACGGGCCTGTACTCGGTCGCCCTCAACCTCGGCGCGTCCACCGCCGCGGCGGTCACGGTGCCGCTGACCGGTGCCTTCGGCGGGGACTGGCGGCTCGGCCTCGGCGTGTGGGCGGTGGCGGCCGCGCTGGCCCTGCCCCTGTGGGTCCGCCTCGCGCGCAACCGCACCGCCGTACGTCCGGGCAAAGCGGAGACTCCGGGCTCCAAGCGGGACACTGCCGCGGCTGGACGGCCTGTCCGGCCCGCGCCGAATCTGTGGCGTGAGCCCGTGGCCTGGGCGCTGGCCGTCTTCTTCGGGCTGCAGTCCACCGCCGCGTACGTGATCATGGGCTGGCTGCCCCAGGTCTTCCGGGACGCGGGTCTGTCGGCGAGCACCGCGGGCCTGTTGTTCGCGGTGATCGCGCTGCTCGGGGTGCCGTTGTCGTTCGGGCTCTCCGCGGTGGCGGGCCGGCTGCCGCGCCAGAGCGGGGTCGCCGTCGGCCTGGGGCTCTTCGGCCTGGCCGGGTTCGCCGGGCTGTGCGTCGCGCCCGCCGCGGCACCCTGGGTGTGGACGACCCTGCTGGGCATCTCCAACTGCGCGTTCCCGCTGGCGCTGACGATGATCGCGCTGCGCGGGCGGGACGCCGCCGTCGTGGCGCGGCTGTCCGCCTTCGCGCAGAGCGCCGGCTATCTGCTGTCGATCCCCGGACCCATCGTCGTGGGCGCGCTCTACCAGCACAGCGGAAGCTGGCGGCTGCCGCTCGCGCTCATGGCGGCCCTCATGGTGCCGCAGATGGTCGCCGGTTACCTCGCCGGCCGGGACCGCCGGATCGGCTGACCGCGCGAGGCGGGCGCAGACCCCGGAGCAGGCCCGCAGGGGGTCGGCGGTGTGTTGGGCAAGGTCGTGCCGTGCCGGGCGAAGCTGGCAGACCGAGTCATCCGAACGGCCCTCTCGGTGGCGGTCCGCGACGGCCTAGCGTCATCCCGTGAGCATCTCGCACATGATTGTCGTCGTGGCGGCGCTCCTGGCGTTGCTGTCCCTTCCCTGTGCCGTCGCCGTCGTGGCGTGCGCGGACGGGCTGCCCGGGCGTCGCCTGTGGACCCGGCGCGAGCGGCAGCGGAATCGGGCCCTGCGCCGGCTCGACCGCCGGCTCGGTGCCGGGGGCGCGTTCGCGGCGCCGCCGGTGCCCGGCCCGGGGGTCGAGGAACTCGCCGCCGATCTGCGGCGCCTGGGCCGGCAACGGCGCGGTGGTCCCACCGTCGAGTCCGCCGCCTGGCTGGCCGCGGTGGTGCGGGCGTACGATCACCGGCTCTCCCTGGCCAGCGAGGCCCTCGGCCTGCCGCACCACCTGACCGCGCTCGACGGGATGGACCGCGACCTGGAGCGGCTGCGGGTGGAGGAGGAGCTGCACGCCGCCGGGGTGCGCCTCCGCTAGGGTCACCGCGTGCGGCTTTTCGTGGCGATCTATCCCCCGGACCATGTGCGCAAGGACCTGCGGCAGCGACTCGGGCCGAGCCGGCAACGCCTGACGGCGGTGGAGAAATGGCACGTGACGCTCGCTTTCCTCGGCGAGGTCGCCGAGGAGTGCCGGCCCGCGCTGGAGGACGCCCTCGGCATGGTGAGCGTGCCCCGCGGGCGTGAGCTCCGCCTGCGGGGTGGCGGCGACTTCGCCGGCCGGGTGACCTGGGCCGGAGTCGAAGGTGAGCTGGGCGACCTCAGCGAGGACATCCGGGCGGCCGCGCGGCGCGTCGGGCTGTCACCGGACAGCCGTCCGTTCACCCCGCATCTGACCGTGATGTACGCGCACGACGACGCCGTGCGGAAGACGCTCGACGCCTATGCCGGGCCTTCGTGGACGCTCGGCGAGATCGCGTTGGTGCGCGTGGAGCCGGACGGCGCCTATACCACCCTGCGGACCTGGTAGCGCACGACCCCTCGCCGCGGACCCGGCAGCGGGATCCGGCAGCCGGATCGATGGCTCAGGAGCTCTCGCGGGCGGCCGGGCCGCCGCCGAACAGCACGTCGTCCCAGCTCGGCAGGCGCTTGCGCGGCTTCGCCGGCTCCTCCGCCTCGGACTCGCCGGTCTGGGCGCCGACGGTGCGGCGCGGCCGGAGGACGGCCAGGCTGGGCACCGCCGGGACCTCCTTGGGCAGGTCCGCGTCGTCGTCGAAGGCCGAGCCGGCGCCGCCGCCGAGCAGCGCCGCGGCGCCGCCGGCGACCGGGCGGCGGGTCTCCGGTGCGGCCGGCTCGAGGCCGCGGCCGGAACGGTCGCCGCCCAGCGGGCGGTCGAGGGAGGCCAGCAGGGCGTCGCGTCCGGCCCGGATCGGGTCGCGGACCGGGCGGGGCGCGTCCGTCGCCGGCAGGCCTCGACCGCCACGACCGGGCTCCGCCGTCCGGGCGGGGCCGGGCAGGCCGTGGCCGCCGCGCTCGTGGCCGCCGCGTTCGGGGGCGGGCTCCTGACCGAGGATCTGGGTCGGCCGCTCGGCGCACAGATACTGCGCCATGTCGTCGTGCGGCGCGACCACCTGGCGACCCTTGTCCAGGTCCCAGACCGCCTGCGCGGTGGCCTTGCCGGACGGCCAGGTGGCGATGATGCGCCAGGTGCCGTCGTCGCGGCGGAACGCGTCCCAGGAGATCTTCTCTGTGTCGATGCCGTGCTGGGCGAGCCGGCTGTCGACCACCTCGGCCAGCGGGGCGCCGGAGTCCGAGGTCTTGAGCCGGGTGCGGCGGGCGTGCTGGGCGAGCATGGCCCGCTCCTGCAGCACCGGTCCGGCGTAGCGCAGGACCCGGTCGACCGGCACGCCCGCGACGCGCGCGACGTCCTCGGCGGACTCGCCCGAGCGGATCCGTGCCTGGATGTCGCGCGGGGACAGCGTCGCCATGGACTCGCCCGGCACGGCCAGCGCCGTGCCGGTCGTAGCGACCGTGCCGGCGCCGCCGCCCTCGTGGTGCAGGGCGCCGCTGACCCGCTCGTCGATGGGGAGTGCCAGGAGCCGGCCGACCTCGTCGGCGAGCACCAGGGCCTGACCGTCCTCGGAGAGGGCGACGAAGCGTACCGGCCGCATGCGTTGCCTCCGTCCCGTCGCTGGCCTGTTCCCGAGAGTCAGCCACCCGGGCGCGTTTCGGAACACGGTACGCGCCTTGGTCACCCAATGGTGGTATGCCACGCCGTCGAAGTCATTGACCAGCAAAGATGATCTTCAGCGGATAACGCCTTGCCGGGGCGCGGTGCGCGGTCCTAGAAAGGCGGCATGACCGTCGAACTCCGCCCGGTGACCAAGGACGACTTCCGCGCCGTCATCAAGCTGGAGGTCGCTCCCGACCAGTCCGGCTTCGTGGCGCCGAACGTCGTCGGCATCGCCGAGACCCACATCTATCCGCAGGCCGAACCGCGCGCCGTCTATGCGGACGGTGAGCTGGTCGGCTTCGTGCTGCTGCATCCGGGCGACACCCCCGGCGAGCACGTCCTCGTCCGCCTCATGATCGACCACCGGTTCCAGGGCCGCGGGCTGGGCCGGCAGGCGCTCGAGGCCGCCGTCGCCTTCGCGGCGAGCGAGCACGGGGCCCATACCGTACGGCTCAGCTTCGTGCCGTCCAACGACCGGGCCCGCGCGCTCTACCTCTCCGCGGGCTTCGCCGAGACCGGCGAGATCGACGACGGGGAGATCGTCATGGCCCGTAAGGTCACAGCCGGCTGACGACGAAGTCGATGCAGCGGGTGAGCGCCTCCACGTCCGCCGGGTCGACGGTGGGGTAGAGCGCCACCCGCAGCTGGTTGCGGCCCAGCTTGCGGTACGGCTCGGTGTCCACGATGCCGTTCGCCCGCAGCACCTTGGCGATCGTGGCGGCGTCCACGCCCTCGACGAAGTCGATCGTGGCGACCGCCTGGGAGCGCAGCGCCGGGTCGGTGACGAACGGCGAGGCCACGTCGGAGCGGTCCGCCCAGCCGTAGATGGCCGCCGCGCTCTCGGCGCTGCGCTTGGTGGCCCAGCCCAGCCCGCCCTGCGCGTTCATCCAGTCGATCTGCTCGGCGGCGAGGAAGACCGTGGCCAGCGCCGGGGTGTTGTACGTCTGGTCGAGCCGGGACTGCTCGACGGCGGTGACGAGGTCGAGGAACTGCGGGATGTAGCGTCCCGACGCCTTGATCTCGTGCGCCCGCTCGATCGCCGCCGGTGACATCAGCGCGATCCAGAGTCCGCCGTCGGAGCCGAACGCCTTCTGCGGCGCCAGGTAGTAGACGTCGGTCTCGGTCAGGTCGACGTCCAGGCTGCCGCCGCCCGAGGTGGCGTCGGTCAGCAGCAGCGCGCCCGGGTCGGCGCCCGCGACCCGCTTGACCGGCACGGCGACGCCGGTCGACGTCTCGTTGTGGACGCTCGCGTAGGCGTCGACGCCCGGCTCGGCGCTCAGGTAGGCCGCGCTGCCCCCCGGGGCCCGGTGGACGGTCGGCTCGGCCAGGAACGGCGCGTCGGCGACCGCCTTGGCGAACTTGGCGCCGAACTCGCCGAACTCGGCGAACTGGGCCTTGTCGCGGATCAGCCCGAAGGTGGCGGTCTCCCAGAAGGCGCTGGTGCCACCGTTGCTGATGACCACCTCGTACCCCTCCGGAAGGGAGAAGAACTCGCCGATCCCGTTGCGGAGGCGGGCCACCTGCCGCTTCACCGCCTGCTGCCGGTGCGACGTGCCGAGGAGGGTCCTGGACACCCGGGCGAGCGCGTCGACGCCCTCCGGACGCACCTTGCTCGGCCCGGAACCGAAGCGGCCGTCGACGGGCTTGAGGTCGTCGGGGATGCGGATCGGATCAGTCAACGGGGGGTCCTTCTCCTCGGTGGCGAAGCCATTACAGATTATGCGGGACCGACTCCCAGCCCTCCACGTCCTGGGGCTTGCGGGCGGGCGGTCCCACGTAGCGCGCGCTGGGCCGCACGATGCGGCCGAGCTTCTTCTGCTCGAGGATGTGCGCGCTCCAGCCGGCCACCCGGGCGCAGGTGAACATGGAGGTGAACATGTGCGCCGGGACCTCGGCGAAGTCCAGCACGACCGCGGACCAGAACTCCACGTTGGTCGCCAGGATGCGGTCGGGCTTGCGCGCCTGCAGCTCGGCGAGGGCGGCGCGTTCCAGCGCCTCGGCCACCTCGAAGCGGGGCGCGCCCAGCTCCTGGGCCGTGCGCCGCAGCACGCGCGCACGCGGGTCCTCGGCGCGGTAGACGCGGTGGCCGAAGCCCATCAGGCGCTCACCGCGGTCGAGGACGCCCCGGACGTATCCCTCGGCGTCGCCGCTGCGCTCGACCGCCTCGATCATGTGCAGCACGCGCGAGGGCGCGCCGCCGTGCAGCGGCCCGGAGAGGGCGCCGATGCCGGAGGAGATGCAGGCGGCGGCGTCCGCGCCGGTGGACGCGACGATCCGGGCGGTGAAGGTGGAGGCGTTGAGCCCGTGCTCGGCGGCGGAGATGAAGTACGCGTCGACCGCCTTGACGTGCCGGGGGTCCGGCTCGCCCCGCCAGCGCTTCATGAACCGCTCGACGATCGTCTGCGCCTTGTCGATGTCCTTCTGCGGCACGGCCGGCAGCCCCAGCCCGCGCGCGGCCTGCGCCACGAACGACAGTGCGGTCACCGACACCCGCGCCAGGTCGGTGCGGACCTGGTCGTCGTCGATGTCGAGGAGCTGGGAGAGCCCCCAGTACGGCGCCAGCATCGCGACCGCGGACTGCACGTCGACCCGGATGTCACCGGAGTGCACCGGCACCGGGAACGGCTCGGCGGGCGGCAGCCCGGGCCCGAACCGGCCGTCCACCAGCAGCGCCCAGACGCTGCCGAAGGACACCTGGCCGATCAGGTCCTCGATGTCGACTCCCCGGTAGCGCAGGGAGCCGCCGTCCTTGTCGGGCTCGGCGATCTCGGTCTCGAAGGCGACGACGCCCTCCAGGCCCGGCTTGAAATCGGACACGACGCCTCCTGGGGAGTCCGGCTGGTCGAAGCCGTGGGTGTCTCATCTTGCCCGCCGGTGACCGGCCGGTCGACCCGCGGGAATGTGCTGTCTGCGACACCTATCCTCGCGGAGGCGACGTGGCGGCGTACACGACTTAGGTTCGTTGGGTCGATCTCGGAAAAGGAACGCATGTGACGCCGGACCCACCGTTGCCCGCCGCGATGCGGCGCGACTACACCGAGCGCGGGGCGCTGCTCGAGACGGACCTGGCCGCGGCCTGGCCGGAGCAGTTCGGCCGTTGGTTCTCCGAAGCTCTGGAGTACGCGCTGCCCGAGCCCAACGCCATGATCGTCGCCACCGCGGACGCCGCCGCCCGGCCGAGTGCTCGGACGGTGCTGCTCAAGGGCTATGACGAGCGCGGTTTCGTGTTCTTCACCAACTACACGTCGCGCAAGGGCACCGAGGCGCTGGAGAATCCGCAGGCGAGCCTGGTGTTCCCCTGGTTCGCCATGCAGCGCCAGGTGATCGTGTGCGGCGCGGTGGAGAAGGTGGACCGGGCCGAGACCGAGGCGTACTTCGCGAGCCGGCCGCGCGGCTCGCAGCTCGGCGCGTGGGCGAGCCCGCAGAGCCGGGTGGTGCCCGACCGCGCCGCCGTCGACGCGGGGCTCGCGGCCGCCGTCGAGCGCTTCGGCGCCGACGGCGAGGTGCCCGCCCCGCCGCACTGGGGCGGTCTGCGGGTGGTGCCGGAGACGGTCGAGTTCTGGCAGGGGCGCAGCAACCGCCTGCACGACCGGCTGCGCTACCGCCGCACCGGCGCGAGCTGGGTCGTCGAGCGGCTCGCCCCGTGAGCCAGGAGCCCGTCGAGGCGGCGGAGAAGGTCGTCGAGGAGCGGGCCGGCAAGAGCTGGATGATCGACGTACGGCCGCTGCGCGGGGTCGCGTACCGGCGGATGTGGATCGGCAACGGCGTCTCGTTCTTCGGCTTCCAGTTCACCGCGGTGGCCGTGCCGGTCGAGATGTTCGCGATCACGCACTCGTCCGCCTGGGTGGGCCTGCTCGGCATCGCCGGGCTCGTACCCCTGCTGATCTTCGGTCTCTGGGGCGGCGCCGCCGCCGACGTGGTGGATCGGCGCAAGCTGCTGATCGCCAGCTCGACGCTCGCCTGGCTGTCCACGGTCGGGCTGCTGGTGCAGGCCCTGCTCGGGATGCGCAGCGGTGTGCTGCTGCTGGCGCTCACGGCGGTGCAGTCGGCCGGTTTCGCGATCAGCTCGCCGACCCGGCAGGCGATCATCCCGCGGATCGTGCCCGCCGCGCTGGTGCCCGCGGCCAACACCCTCTCCTACACCACGACGACCGCCGGCGGGGTGCTCGGCCCGCTCGCCGCGGGCCTCATCTTCGGCACCTGGTCCACCGGCACCGGCGTCACCATCGCCTATGCGGTGGACGCCGCGCTCTTCACCATCTCGTTCTGGGCGGCGTACAAGCTGCCGTCCATCCCGCCGGAGCACGGCGGGGACCCTGCCGGGAAGCCCACCGCGGGCCTGCGCGGCATCGCGGACGGCCTGCGCTTCCTCGCCACCCAGCCGGTGCTGCTGCTGTCCTTCGCGGTGGACATCGTCGCGATGGTCCTGGCGATGCCCCGGGCGCTGTTCCCGGAGATCGCCGACGACCGGTTCGGCGGCGGCGCCGCGGTCGGCTGGCTGTTCGCCGCGATCGCGATCGGCTCGGTGCTCGGCGGCCTCACCTCCGGGTGGATCGGCCGGGTACGGCGCCAGGGCGTCGCGCTGGTCGTCGCCGTGGTCGGCTGGGGCGTGGCGGTCGGGCTGGCCGGGCTGGCGAGCTCGCTGTGGCTGATGGTGGCGCTGCTCGCGGTAGGCGGCGCGGCCGACCTCGTCAGCGCGGTCTACCGGCAGTCGATCCTGCAGGTGTACGCGCCGGACCGGCTGCGCGGCCGCCTGCAGGGCGTCTTCACCGTCGTCGTGGCCGGCGGCCCGCGCCTGGGCGACCTGCGCGCGGGCGCCACCGCGGACCTCGCCGGACCGACGGCGTCCTGGGTGGGCGGTGGCTTCGCCGCCGCCGGGCTGGCCGTGGTGCTGGCCCTCGCCTTCCCCGCGCTCGGTCGCTACCGCCCCCCGGCCGACGCCCCGGCGAACCGATAATGTCCTTTGCATGACGGATGTCGTGTCGGCGAAGTCTGGGACCCAGTGGACGATCGAGGCGGGCGGCCAGCGGGCGACGCTCGCGGAGGTCGGCGGCGTGCTGCGGGAGTACGCCGTGGGCGCGGCCGAGATCGTGGACGGGTTCGGGCCCGACGAGATCTCGCCCGCCTCGGCGGGGCAGGTGCTCGCGCCGTGGCCCAACCGGATCCGCGACGGGCGCTACACCTTCCAGGGCACGACGTATCACCTGCCCCTCACCGAGCCGGGCACGCACAACGCGATCCACGGGCTGGTCAACTGGGCCCGGTGGCGGCTCGCCGAGCGGGCGCCGGATGCCGTCACGCTGGAGTTCGACCTGCCGGCGCAGGCCGGATATCCGTGGTCGCTCACGCTGCGGACCCGGTGGAGCGTGGGCGCCGGCGGGCTGCGCTGTGACCAGGAGGTCACCAACACCGGCGACGCCGACGCGCCCTGGGGGTTCTCGGTGCATCCGTACCTGCGGGTCCCGGGTGTGGCCGTGGACGACACCGTGCTGCGCGTGCCGGGCCGCATGAAGCTGCTGACCGACGCCCGGATGCTGCCGATCGGCGCGGTCAAGGTGGCCGGCGGCGAGTTCGACTTCACCGAGCCGCGCCGCGTCGGCACGGCCGAGCTCGACACGACCTGGGGAGACCTGATCGCCGACGCGGACGGCGGCTCCTCGGTCACCATCGCGGCGCCGGACGGCGGCCGGTCGGTGACGGTCTGGGGCGACGACAGCTTCAAGTGGTGGCAGGTGTTCACCGGTGACACGCTCAGCGGCGAGCGGTTCCGGCGGTCCCTGGCGATCGAGCCGATGACCTGCCCGCCCGACGCGTTCCGGTCCGGGCGTGACCTGGTCGTGCTGGCGCCCGGGGAGGCCTGGCGGGCCTCCTGGGGCATCCGGGTGGTGGGCTGAGCCGTGGAGTTCGACGAGGTCGTCCGCCGGCGCAGGATGGTCCGCACGTACGACCCGGAGCGCCCCGTGCCGCCGGAGATCGTGGACAAGCTGCTCAAGCACGCGCTGCGGGCGCCGTCGGCGGGCTTCTCCCAGGGCTGGGGTTTCCTCGTGCTCCAGAAGCCGCAGGACCGGGAGCTCTACTGGTCGGTCACGGCCGGGGACGGGCCCGCGGACTCCTGGCTGCGGCGGATGCGCACCGCTCCCTTGATCGTCGTCGCGCTCTCCAACAAGTCGGTCTACCTCGACCGGTACGCCCAGGCCGACAAGGGCTGGACCGACCGGGACGAGCGCCGGTGGCCGGTGCCGTACTGGGACGTGGACACGGGCTTCGCCGCGCTGCTCATGCACCTGACCGCCGTGAACGAGGGGCTGGGTTCGCTGTTCTTCGGCATGCCGGCGGAGCGGGTCGGTGCGTTTCGGGAGGCTTTCGGCGTACCGGAGGAATTCACCCCGGTCGGAGTGCTGGCCGTGGGCTATCCGGCGGCCGACAAGAGGTCACCATCACTACGCCGGGGGCACCGCCCGATGGACGAGGTGGTGCATCATGGCCGGTGGACCGCCACGGGGGGCGCTGTCGCGAGGGACACCTGACCATGGGTGGCCGGGTCGAGGACGGCGCCGGTGACCGGGCTGGCGGCTCGCTAGGCTGACAGGCGTACCTGCCCGTCTGCCGGGTAAGGCCAGAGCGAGGACCGGAGGGGAGCGTGCCGTCGTGATCTTCAAAGCGGTGCGGGACGGAGCGCCGTACCCCGACCATCACACGACGCTGAAGGCGTGGGCCGAGATCCCGCCGCGGCCGATCCGGCTGGCCGACCTCATCACCACCAAGCGCGAGCTGGCCCTCGACAAGCTGCTCGCCGAGGACTCGACGTTCTACGGCGACCTGTTCCCGCACGTGGTGGAGTGGAACGGCGGCCTCTATCTCGAAGACGGGCTGCACCGCGCGCTGCGGGCCGCGCTGCAGCAGCGCAACCAGATTCACGCCCGGGTGCTCGTCATCGACAACTAACACTGTTAGTTTTACGGCATGCCCGTCTCACCGCTGGATCTGCTGGACCTCGACGACCTGCTGAGCGACGAGGAGCGTGACGTCCGGGCGCTGGTGCGCCGGGTCGCCGACGAGCGCGTCCGCCCGCACGTCGCCGACTGGTACGAGCGGGGCGAGGTGCCCGTCCGCGAGCTGGCCCTCGAGTTCGGCAAGCTGGGCCTGCTCGGCATGCACCTGCAGGGGTACGGCTGCGCCGGCGCCTCCGCGGTCCAGTACGGCCTGGTCTGCATGGAGCTGGAGGCCGCCGACTCGGGTGTCCGTTCCCTCGTGTCGGTCCAGGGCTCGCTGGCCATGTACGCGATCTGGAAGTTCGGCAGCGAGGAGCAGAAGCAGCGCTGGCTGCCGGGCATGGCGTCCGGCGAGCTGATCGGGTGCTTCGGGCTGACTGAGCCGGACCACGGCTCCGACCCGGGCACCATGGCGACCCGGGCCCGCCGCGACGGCGACGGCTGGGTGCTGCACGGCGGCAAGATGTGGATCACCAACGCGCCGCTCGCCGACGTGGCGGTGATCTGGGCCCGCTCGGACGACGGCGTGCTGGGCTTCGCCGTGCCGACGACCACGCCCGGGTTCTCCGTGCGGGAGGTCGGGAAGAAGCTCTCGCTCCGCGCCTCCGCGACCGGTGAGATCACCCTGGACGACGTGCGCGTGGACGACTCCGCCCGGCTGCCGCTGGCCCGGGGCCTCAAGGGGCCGCTGACCTGCCTCACCGAGGCCCGCTTCGGCATCGTCTGGGGTGCCCTCGGCGCGGCCCGGGACTGCCTGGAGACCGCCATCGCGTACGCCGGTGCCCGCGAGCAGTTCGGCCGCCCGATCGCCGGCTTCCAGCTGACCCAGGCGAAGCTGGCCGACATGGCGCTGGAGCTGCAGAAGGGCTACCTGCTGGCGCTGCACCTCGGCCGGCGCGCGGACGGCGCGGGGCTGCGGCCGGAGCAGGTCAGCGTCGGCAAGCTCAACAACGTCCGGGAGGCGATCAAGATCGCGCGGCAGTGCCGCACGATCCTCGGCGCGAACGGGATCAGCGGCGAGTACCCGGTGCTCCGGCACGCGAACAACCTCGAAAGCGTGCTCACGTACGAGGGAACTTCCGAGGTCCACCAGCTCGTCATCGGGCAGAAATTGACCGGTTTGAACGCTTTCGGGGGTTGAGGCGCTGCGACTGTCGTACTCCTTCCGTACCGTGGGAAGCAGGGCCCACGAGAGGAAGGGGTGTCCGGCGATGGCGAATCCGTCCGGCGTCGACGAGCCGACCAGGGAGTATCCGGCCATCGAGGAGCCCGCGTCCGCGACCGCGCCGCCGGCCGCGTCCGAGCCCTCGGTCACCGGGCCGATGGCGAGCGAGCCGCGGGGACCCGGTGCGTTCGTGCGGGTGCTCCTCTTCACCGGGGTGGTCTTCGCGCTCATCGTGGCGCTGTGTCTCGGCCTGCGCGCGATCAACGTGCTGCCCAGCTTCGACAACCCGTTCTCGGACAAGACCACCGACCGCAGCCAGCCGGTCCTGCTGCAGTCGATGCGTGACCTGAGCCGCTACGTGGCCGCGGACGGCACCTTCCAGGTCATCGTGGACCTGCAGGAGAACAAGGACAACATCCCCGAATTCCTGGTCAACAAGCGCACGCTGTTCGTCGGCTCCGGCACGGTCGAGGAGTACGTCGACTTCGGTCAGCTCGCCTCGGGGGCCCTGACCGTCGACGAGGAGAACAAGGCCGTCCATCTCACGTTGCCGCCGCCGCAGCAGGGGCAGGCGGCCCTGGACATGCAGCGCAGCTACGTGGTGGCGGAGGAGCGGGGCCTGCTCAACCGGATCGGGGACGCCTTCTCCAGCGATCCCGGCCGGCAGCAGCGGGTCTACCAGCTCGCCCAGGAGCGGATCACCGAGGCGGCCCGGGCCAGCGGGCTCGACCAGCGGGCCCGGGAGAACACCCAGAAGATGCTGGTCAGCCTCTTCGGGCGGCTCGGTTACACCAAGGTCACCGTGGAGTTCACCAGCCCGTGACCCGCTGACGAGCGTGGCCGGCACCCGACGAGGGCGCCGGCCACCGAAGGGTCACTCGTTGGGCAGCATGATCCAGAGGGCGAGATAGATCAGGAACTGCGGGCCGGGCAGCAGGCAGGAGACGACGAAGATCAGCCGCATCGTGCCCGAGCCGATGCCGAAGCGGCGGGCGAGGCCGGCGCACACGCCGGCGATCCATCGGTCGTCGCGGGGGCGGGCCAGACGGCGAGCCATGTCATCCACTCCTTCGAAGTGGGCCAGGCGAGGTGCCTGACCTGTCGGCCGGACGGGCTGCCCGGCCTGCAATCCACGGTAGGCGCGCGCCGCGACCCCGCCCTCGGTCCGCAGGGGGAGAAGGCGGCTCATGTTCCCGTAAGGGCTTCCCGTACCCCTCCCTTGCCCGCTGTTACCATCGGGGCGAATTCCGCCCTTTACTCTCTGCGATCGGCGGTTCTGGTGGGAGGGATGTCGCGGTGACGCTCGCCGTGTTGTGCGGCAGCACCGGCAACGATCTCGACCCGGCGGACGCCGTCCGGCTCGCGGACGAGCTGACCGCCGGCCTGTCCGCGGCCGGTGCCTCGACCGTGCTGACCGTGGGCGGCGACGACGTCCGGGCGCAGCTCGGCGAGCTCGCGCGGATCGCCGTCCAGGCCGCCGAGCCCCTGCTGCTCTGCGCCGGCGACCTGGTCGCGCACCCGAGTCTGTTGTGGACTCTCGCCACCGAGCCGGCCGGACGCAGCACCGCCCTCGTGGTCGCCACGGAGAGTGGCACGGGAGGCGGGCTCAGGGAGGATCGGGGCCGGCTGGTCCCCGCCGCGGACGGTCCCACCCGGTTCGCGGGCGCCCTCTGCCTCGCCCCCGCCGACCTCCGCCTGGCCGCGGCCGCCGCGGAGAAGGCGATCGCGGCCGCCGAGGACGGTGGCTCCGGTCCCGGCGGGCGGGGCGGCGGAAACGCGCTCGACCTGCTCCTTCCCGCGCTGCTCGACGCCGGGCTGGTGCCGATCGCCACCCGGGTGCGGCTGCTGCACGCCGCGCGGGTGCACGACCACGCCGAACTCGTCGCCGCCCGGGAAGCCGTCGAGGCGGTCGACGAGGACAAGGCCCTGCTGCGGCTCGCCGTCAAGGAGCGGGACGACTTCTTCACCACGTACGCGGTGAGCACCTGGTCTCCGCTGGTCACCAAGCTCTGCGCCCGGGCCGGACTGACTCCCGGCGGCGTCACCGCGCTGTCCGTGTGCTTCGCGGTGGCCGCCGCGCTCGCCTTCTGGCAGGCGTCGCGCCCCGCGATGGTGGCCGGCGCCGTCCTGCTCTACCTCGGGTTCGTGCTCGACTGCGTGGACGGCCAGCTCGCCCGCTACACCCGCAGGTTCTCCTCGTTCGGCGGGTGGCTCGACACCATGGCCGACCGGGCCAAGGAGTACGCCGTCTACGCCGGGCTGGCCGCCGGTGCCGAGCGGGCCGGCCTGCCGTACGCGTGGCCGCTCGCCGTCACCGCCATCGTGCTGCAGACCGTGCGGCACATGACCGACACCTGGTACGGCGCCCTGCACGACGAGGCGGCCGCCCGTCAGGCGGTGGGCACCGCGGGCAACGCCGACGCCGGCGGCGGGGTGGGTGCCCGGCTCAGCCGCGCCTCGAACAAGGTGCAGGCCGACACCGGGTCGCTCGCGTACTGGCTGAAGCGGATCGTGGTCTTCCCGATCGGTGAGCGCTGGGCGTTGATGGCGGTCCTGGCGGCGTGCACCGACGGCCGGGTGGCGCTGGCCGCCGTGGTGGCGTGGGGGCTGCTCGCCGCCGCGTACACGCTGGCGCTCAGGTCGCTGCGCTCGATCTCGATGCGCGTCGGCGTGCTGGAGACGGTCGACACGTCGCGGCACCGCGACGACGGGCGGATGGTGCGCGGCACGGTGAGCGCCGCGGGCCTCTCCCGGCCGCTGTTCTGGGCGGGGCTGGCGGCGGTCGCGCCCCTGGCGCTGATCGTGGCCGTGGCCGCCGGGTGGGCGCCGCGCGGCACCCGCTGGGGCTCCTGGTGGGGCGGGGACGCGCACATCGAGCTGGTCCGGGCGGGCGACGCGTCGGTGTGGCTCGTGGTGGTCGCGGCGGTGGTGCTCGGCGGCGGACTGGCGGCCCGGGGGGCGCACGGCGGGCCGCTCGACTGGCTGGTGCCGGCCGGGCTGCGCGCCGCGGAGTATCTGTTCGCCGTCGCCGTCGCGCTCATCTGCGAGGTGCCGCCGCCGGCGCTGTTCGCGCTGCTCTTCGCGCTGGCGCTGCACCACTACGACCTGACGGCCCGGATGGAGAAGGGCGCGCCCGGCCCGGGGGCGAAGCGGGCCCTGCTCGGCTGGGACGGGCGGGTGACGCTGCTGACCGTCTTCGCGCTGGCCGGCGTCGCGACGGCCGGTGAACTGCTGGTGGCCGCCGGCGTCTGCCTGCAATTCCTTTCCGGCGCGGTCCGGGACTGGCGCTCCGGGGAGAACCGATGACGTTGCTCAGCGTGGTCCTGCCGGTCTACAAGGTGCAGGGCTACCTGCGGCAGTGCCTGGACTCCGTGCTGGAGCAGACCTTCACCGACTTCGAGATCGTGGCGGTGGACGACTGCTCCCCGGACAACAGCGGCGCCATCCTCGCCGAGTACGCCGAGCGCGATCCGCGTGTCCGGGTGGTGTCGCTGACGGAGAACGTCGGCCCCGGGCGGTCCCGGAACGCGGGGTTGGACCATGCGATGGGCGAGTACGTGTGGTTCGTCGACGGCGACGACTGGCTCGCCCAGGGCGCGCTGACCGCGGTCGCGGACCGGCTCACCGAGACCGCCGCGGACGTGCTGGTCGTCGGCTTCGACAAGGTGCACTGGGACGGCCGGGTGGAGGCCCCGGGGGTCGGGCGGGTGCTCGCCAAGGCGCCGGAGACCTTCACGGCGCAGGAGTGGCCCCGGGTCTTGAACCTGCTGCACGTCGCCTGGAACAAGGTCGTGCGCCGCGAGCTGCTGCTCAAGCTGGACCTGCGATTCGCCGAGGGCTGGTACGAGGACCTCTCGTTCACCGTTCCCCTGCTCGCCGCGGCGTCCCGGATCAGTGCTCTGAGCCGCACCTGCGTGCACTACCGGCAGCGCCGCACCGGTGCGATCACCCGTACCCTCGACGACCGGCACTTCGAGATCTTCCACCACTGGGCACAGACCATGGCGCTGGTGGACCGGTACGCCGAACGGGCCGAGGTGCTGCGGCCGGTGCTCTTCCAGCGGATGATGTGGCACTACTTCGTCGTGCTGGGCAACGCGCAGCGGGTGAGGAAGGCGTCGCGCAAGCGCTTCTTCGACCGCATCACCGAGGACTTCCATCGTTACCGCCCGGCCGCCGGTTACCGGCGCCCCCCGGGCACGACGGGTCTGCGGCACCGGTTCGCGGCGAGCGGTTCCTACTTCCTCTTCGAGGCGATGCAGCGGGCCATTGCCGTGGTCCGGGCGCTCGGCCGGGCACGCCGGGTGCCGGCGGTCCGGGCGAGGAGAGTCGCGCGCCGGGTACGGCAGGCCGCCTACCGCGCCTACTACCTGCTGCAGTTGCGCCTGCCGGTGGACCGGAACCTGGCGCTGTACGCCGCGTACTGGTATCGCGGGGTGAGCTGCAATCCGGCCGCCATCGCGGACAAGGCCGCCGAGCTGGCCCCCGGCGTCCGGGCCGTGTGGGTCGTCAACCGCGGCCGGGTGAAGTCCGTGCCGCCGGGCACGGAGTACGTGGTGACGGGCACGCCGGCGTACTTCCGCGCGCTGGCCCGGGCCCGCTGGCTGGTCAACAACGTGAACTGGCCGAACTGGGTGCGCAAGCGGGCGGGCACGACGCACCTGATGACCCACCACGGGACCCCGCTGAAGAAGATGGGGATGGACCAGGCCGATCACCCGGCGGCGGCGAAGGACCAGGACTTCCACGCGCAGATGCGCCGCGCGGACCGCTGGGACTTCAGCGTCACCGCCAACGCGCACACGACGATCGCCTGGGAGCGCGCGTATCCCTGCCGGTACGAGACGCTCGAGGTCGGCTATCCGCGCAACGACCGGCTGGCCCGCGCGACGGCGCAGGAGACCGCGGACGTCCGGCGCAAGCTCGGCATCGCCCCGCACGAGCGGGTCGTCCTCTACACCCCGACCCACCGCGAATGGCTGCCGCCGGGCCGGCAGGTGCTGGACGTGGAGGCCTTCGCCGACACCCTCGGGCCGGAGACCGTGCTGCTGGTCCGGGCCCATTACTTCCTTGTGTCCGCCGACCACGAGGCTCCCGCGCGGCGCGGGCGCATCGTGGACGTCTCGGCGTACCCGGTGGTGGAGGACCTGTATCTGGCGGCGGACGTGATGATGACCGACTACTCGTCGGCCATGTTCGACTTCGCCGTACTGGACCGGCCGCTGGTGATCTTCGCGCCGGACTGGGCGGCGTACCGGGAGGTGCGCGGGGTGTACTTCGACCTGATGGAGCTGCCGCCGGGCGAGGTGGCCACCACCTTCGGCGAGCTGGTCGAAATCTTCCGGGGCCGGGCGTACGAGAGCGCCGCGGCGGCGGAGAAACGGGCGCGCTTCCGGGAGCGGTTCTGCTATCTGGACGACGGCGGCGCCGCCGAGCGGGTCGTCCGCCGGGTGCTGCTCGGCGAGGGCCCGCATCGATAGCTGTGACGGTTGGGTGACTGGCCGTCAATAGCCGTTCACCCGATGGCAGTTCTGCATGCGTCTGGTCACGCTAGGCCATCGTCGCAGCTCGCATGCAGGAGGTTGACGGTGTCCACCGTCGCGCTCAAGGACGTTACGAAGGTCTGGCCGGACGGAACCGTGGCAGTCTCGCACGTCGGCCTCGACGTGCGGGACGGGGAGTTCCTGGTGTTGCTCGGCCCCTCGGGCTGCGGCAAGTCCACCATCCTGCGCATGATCGCCGGCCTCGAGGACCCGACCTCGGGCACCATCCTGCTCAACGGCGAGCCGGTGACCGACGTACCGCCCCGGGATCGCCAGATCGCGATGGTATTCCAGGATTTCGCGCTTTATCCGCACATGACGGTGGGCGGCAACATCGAGTTTCCGCTCAAGCTGTCCGGTGTGGATCCCGGGCCGCGTGCCGAGCGGATCGGCGACGTCGCCGCCGCGCTGGGCATCGGCGAACTGCTGGGCCGCAAACCCACGCAGCTCTCCGGCGGCCAGCGCCAGCGGGTGGCGATGGGCCGGGCGATCGTGCGCCGCCCGGGCCTGTTCCTGATGGACGAGCCGCTGTCCAACCTCGACAGCGGGCTGCGCGCCGAGCTGCGCGCGGAGATCACCGGCATGACCCGCGAGCTCGGCGTCACCACCATGTACGTGACGCACGACCAGGCCGAGGCGCTCACCATGGCGGACCGGGTCGCGATCATGCGCGGGGGCGTGCTGCAGGACGTGGGCACCCCGACCGAGGTGTACGGACGCCCGGCCACCCTCCACGTCGCCGCGTTCCTCGGCTCCCCGCGGATGAACCTGCTCGAGGCGTCGGTGTACGTGCACCTCGACCGCTACGTCGTCCTCCAGCTCGGCGAGCAGGCCCTCCATCTGCCGTGGCACGACATCCGCGCGCGGGCGATCGCGCACTACCACGGCGAGCGGATCGTGGTCGGGATGCGGGCCGAGGCGCTCACCCCGGTCGCCCCGGACGCGCCGGGCGACGTGCTGCGGGGGCGGATCCGCTATCTTGAGCACCACGGCCACGAGTCGCTGGCCTTCCTCGACATCGGCGCCACCGCGATCGTCGTCGACGAACTCGGCAAGCTCGCCGCCGGGGCGGTACCCGCCGGCGGGGCGCTGCGCCGGGTCGGCGGCGCCCTGCAGCGGCTGGCCGGGCGCTCGGAGCGGGCGGCGCCGGAGCGCCCGGAGAAGGTTTCCGTGCTCAGCGACCCGGGTCGCCACCACCGGCGCCCGGCCGAGGTCGCGGTGCGGCTCGCGCCGTATCCGGCGGTCTCGCCGGGGCATCCGCTGGCGATCGGCGTACGGATGGACGCGCTGCACTTCTTCGACGACCGGGGTGACCGCATCGACGTCGGTTGGCGCTGACCGGACTTTTCGCTCACCTGGAAATGACGGTTCCGTGTCGTTGACACGGTGCCGTATCGTTCGCCACACGTCGGTGCGAGGGCGTATCGGCGTCACGATCGAAGGGTGGCGACCAATGGCGAACGCATCCGGACTGTTGGTGATCGAGCGAATACTGCGCGACAGGCAGGGGATCTGGCAGCAGGTGGTCGAGGACCGCTCTCTGCCGAAGCTCACCGGGCAGATGCTGGTCAGCTCGGTGATCGCCCTGGCCTGTTACGGCGCGGTGCTGGGATCCTTCCACAGTGTGCTGATGGCGCTGACCTCCGCGGTGAAGCTGCCGCTGCTGTTCCTGGTCACCCTGGCCATCTGCCTTCCGACGCTCTACCTGTTCAACCTGGTATTCGGGGCGCGGCTGTCCGTTCGCCAGTCCCTCGCCCTGGTCATGGTGGCGCTGACCGTGACCGCCATGCTGGCGCTCGCGTTCGCCCCGATCGCGCTCTTCTTCCTGATCACCGCGCCCGACTACGGCTTCTTCAAGCTGCTCAACGTGGTGATCCTGGCGCTCTCCGCGCTGGTCGGGCTGCGCTTCCTCACCGGTGGCATGCGAGTGCTCAACGAGAACGGCCTGCTCGCGCCGGAGCGGACCGAGGCGCCGGCCGCTCCCGCGGTCAAGGCGCCCGAACCGGCCCCCGAGCCGGTCCCGGCCGGTGCCGCGGTGAACGGCACGACCGCCCCGGCCCCGGCCCCGGCCGCCGCCACGCCGGCCGCTGCCACGCCGGCCGTCACCACGCCGGCCACCGCGCAGGTGCCGCCGGGCTACATGCTGACGCCGATCGGACACCAGCGCCCCGCACCGCAGCCGGCGCGCCAGCCGGCGCCGCCCAGCATGACGCTGCTCTACATCTGGATCCTGCTGTTCGGCTTCGTCGGCACCCAGCTCGCGTGGACTCTGCGGCCCTTCTTCGGCAGCCCGGGGATGAAGTTCAGCCTCTACCGCGACATCGACGGGAACTTCTACGCGGAGATCCTGCGTACGCTGTCCCATCTTTTCTGATCTTGAATACGGCGCTCCGAGAACTGCCACGGAGGCGGCACACAGCGTAGGCTGCTCGGCGGTGGAGGAAACCGTCGGCCAGGAGATGCTGCGTCCGGCTCCGGGCAGGGAGCCGCCGGACGCTCCTTCACTGCAGGCAAAAGGCGGCGGCGACCTCCTCGACCGGGTCTTCGGCCGGGACGACATCACCGTGCTGCGCCACGAGGTCATCCAGCGGATCGCGCCGGGCCTGCTCGGCGACCGGCTGGACGGCTTCGTGCTCGCCGTCAACGAGGTGATCACGAACGTCGTGCTGCACGCCGGCGGTAGCGGGCGGCTCCGGCTGACCCGGACCCCGACGGCGATCTGGTGCACGGTCACGGACTCCGGGCCGGGCATCCCCGAGGAGCACCAGCGGCCGCCCGCGGTGCCCGAGGCGTTCGAGGACGGCGGCCGGGGCATCTGGCTGGCGTACCAGCTGTGCGACGAGGTCACCATGGCGACCGGTCCGATCGGGACCACCATCGGGCTGCGGATGGATCTTCCCGGGCGGATCACCGCTGCTGACCTGCGGGGCGGCGTACCAGCCGCCGGTTGAACTTCGCATGAAACGCCGTGGAAATGTCGTCATCCGCATTCAAGCGTGTTCTTCGGCGGAGGCGACTACATTAGGCCGGTGCTCGGACTACCTCCTCACGTGACGGCATGCCTCTTCGATCTCGACGGCGTGCTGACGCAGACCGCCCTGGTCCACAACGCGGCGTGGAAGTCGACCTTCGACGCCTACCTGCAGCGACGCGCCACCCAGCTCGGCGAGGCGTACGTCCCGTTCGACTCCGGTGCCGACTATCACCGCTACGTCGACGGGCGTCAACGCGCCGACGGTGTCCGCACCTTCCTGGCCTCGCGCGGCATCACCCTGCCGGAGGGCCTGCCCACCGACGGTCCCGACGAGGAGACCGTCAACGGCATCGGAAACCGCAAGAACCTGCTGGTTTTGCAGAAAATTCGTGAAGGGGCCGTGCAGGTCTACCCCGGCTCGGTGGACTACCTGCGCGCCGCCCAGGAGGCGGGGCTGCGCCGGGCCGTCGTGTCGGCGAGCGCCAACTGCAAGGACGTGCTCGAGGCGGCCAAGATCGACGGTTACCTGGAGGTACGGGTAGACGGCGTCACCGCCCGTGCGGAAAACTTGCCCGGCAAGCCCGCGCCGGACACGTTCCTGTACGGCGCGAAGCTGCTCGGCGTCCCGCCGGAGAACTGTGCCGTCTTCGAGGACGCTCTGGCCGGCGTCGAGGCCGGCCGGGCCGGCGGGTTCGGCATCGTGATCGGCGTGGATCGCGTGGGCCAGGCCGAGGCGCTGCGCGAGCACGGCGCCGACATCGTGGTGCAGGACCTCGCCGAGCTCCTCACCCGGTAACCCCCACATCTGACTTTCTTCTCTTCTCAGTTGCGAGAGGCACCACCGTGATCCGTGAACGGGCCTACCCCGTCGACCCCTGGCACATCCGGGAGACCCGGCTGGACCTGGAGCTCCTGGCCCAGTCCGAGTCGGTCTTCGCCCTGGCCAACGGCCACATCGGCATCCGCGGGAACCTGGACGAGGGCGAGCCGCACGGCCTGCCCGGCACCTACCTGAACTCGTTCTACGAGCTGCGGCCGCTGCCGTACGCCGAGGCCGGCTACGGCTTCCCCGAGTCGGGTCAGACGATGGTCAACGTCACCAACGCCAAGCTCATGCGCCTGCTCGTCGACGACGAGCCGTTCGACGTGCGCTACGGCGAGCTGCGCTCCCACGAGCGCACGCTCGACCTGCGCGCCGGCACCCTGGAACGGATCGTCGAATGGGTGTCCCCGTCCGGGCAGGCGATCCGGGTACGCACCGTGCGCATGGTGTCCTTCACCCAGCGCGCGGTCGTCGCCTTCCTGTACGAGGTGGAGCCGCTCAACTCCCCGGCCCGGCTGATCCTGCAGTCCGAGCTGGTGGCCAACGAGCAGCTCCCGCCGACCAGCAAGGACCCCCGCGTGGCGGCCGTGCTGGACCACCCGCTGCAGGCCGAGGAGATGCTCGAACAGCGCACCGGCGGCCTGCTCGTGCACCGCACCAAGGCCAGCGACCTGCGGATGGCCGCGGCGATGGAGCACCTCGTCGAGGCGCCGGGCAAGCACGCGGTCACCACCGAGGGCCACCCCGACTGGCTGCGGACCACCGTCGCCTGCAAGCTCGAACCGGGGCAGAAGCTGCGGGTCGTGAAGCTGGCCGCGTACGGCTGGTCCAGCAACCGTTCCCTGCCCGCCGTGCGGGACCAGGTGGGCGCGGCCCTCGCCAGCGCCCGGCTGGACGGCTGGGAGG
Source organism: Couchioplanes azureus (assembly GCF_014648355.1). Classification (GTDB taxonomy): domain Bacteria; phylum Actinomycetota; class Actinomycetes; order Mycobacteriales; family Micromonosporaceae; genus Actinoplanes; species Actinoplanes azureus. The sequence continues at coordinate 79,331 of NZ_BMQY01000006.1, read as the reverse complement.
GCCTGATCGAGGCCCAGCGGGAGTTCCTCGACGAGTTCTGGGACCACTCCGACGTGCGCGTCGAGGGCGACCCCGAGGTGCAGCAGGCGGTGCGCTTCGGGCTCTTCCACACGCTGCAGGCCGGTGCCCGGGCGGAGAAGCGCCCGATCGGCTCCAAGGGGCTCTCCGGCCCGGGCTACGACGGCCACACGTTCTGGGACGCCGAGACGTTCGTGCTCCCGGCGCTGACCTACACCCAGCCCTCGGCGGCGGCCGACGTGCTGCGCTGGCGGCACTCGACGCTGGACCTGGCCAAGGAGCGGGCGCAGACGCTGGGCCTGCAGGGCGCGGCGTTCCCGTGGCGCACCATCCGGGGGCAGGAGTGCTCGGCGTACTGGCCGGCCGGCACCGCGGGCTTCCACATCGGCGCCGACATCGCCGACGCGGTCCGCCGCTACGTCTCCGCCACCGCCGACTACGACTTCGAGCGGGAGGTCGGCCTCGAACTGCTCGTCGAGACCGCCCGGCTGTGGCGCTCGCTGGGCCACCACGACCGGCACGGCCGCTTCCACATCGACGGCGTGACCGGCCCGGACGAGTACACGGCGGTGGTGGACGACAACGTCTACACCAACCTGATGGCCCAGCAGAACCTGTTCGCGGCGGTGGAGGCCGCCAAGCGCCACCCCGACCTGGCCCGCCGGCTCGGCGTGGACGAGGAGGAGATGGCCTCCTGGCGGGACGCGGCTGCCGCCGTGCACATCCCGTACGACCGGGAGCTGGGCGTGCACCAGCAGTCGGAGGGGTTCACCCGCCTGCAGGAGTGGGACTTCGAGAACACTCCGCCGGAGGCGTACCCGCTGCTGTTGAACTATCCGTATTTCGATCTCTACCGCAAGCAGGTCGTGAAGCAGGCCGACCTCGTGATGGCGATGTACGTCCGCGGCGACGCCTTCACCCCGGAGGAGAAGGCCCGCAACTTCGCCTACTACGAGGCCCGGACCGTCCGCGACTCGTCGCTGTCGGCGTGCATCCAGGCCGTCCTGGCCGCCGAGGTGGGTCACCTGGAGCTGGCCCACGACTACCTGGGCGAGGCGGCCCTGATGGACCTGCACGACCTGCACCAGAACGCCCGGGACGGCGTGCACGTGGCGTCGCTGGCCGGCTCCTGGATCGCGCTGGTCGCGGGGCTCGGCGGCATGCGCGACTACAACGGCCGGCTCTCCTTCTCGCCGCGGCTGCCGACCCGGATCAACAGCCTGGAGTTCTCCCTGCTGTGGCGGGGCCTGCGGGTGCGGGTGGAGGTGTCGGCGAACGAGGTGACGTACTCGCTGCGCAACGGCGGCGGCTCGGCGCGGCTCGAGCTGCTGCACCACGGCAAGGAAGTGACCGTGACCCAGGTCAAGCCGGTGGTGGTGGCGATCCCGCCGGCGCCGCCGACCGGCCCGGCCCCGACCCAGCCGGCGGGGCGGGCGCCGGTCCGTCGCGCCAGCGGTCAGTAGGACGGCACCGCAAAGCAAGGAGCCCCCGCCGGACGGCGGGGGCTCCTTCGCGCGCGTGGGGCCTGCTACAGCATGGAGACGTGCACGTGGTCCGTATGGTCGCTGTCGCCGGAATACGAGCTCCAGCCCGTCGCCGGGAACCAGACCATCTTGTTCCAGATGACGTAGAGGATGCCCAGCCGGTCGGCGTTGCGGACCAGGAAGGCCATCAGGTTGTTGCCGTACTCGCGGGTGTCCTGGTTGTGCCAGGGTGAGAAGCCGCTCTTCTGCAGGGACCAGTCGCAGGCGCGGCCCTTGGGATGCTCGAACGGGCCGCCGGGGCGGAAGCAGCCCACGAACCGGTTGAAGCCGGCCTTCTTGACTTCCTTGTACATGTGCATCGTCCGGGCCGTGACGCACCCGCCGGTGGTCTCGTCGTCGACGTTGCACCCCTCCGGGGCGAACTCGCCGTCGCCGTTGCGCGGCGCGGGCGCGGCCACCTTCGACTTGAGGGTGACGAAGCCGCCCGTCACGGCCTTGCCGCCGACCAGGTTGAGCGCCTTCTCCGCGGACTCCTTCTGCTTGCGCATCGCCTCGAGGTTCTGGTTCTGAACCTTGATCTCCTGGTCGAGCCGGGCCTTCGCGGTGGCGACCTGGTCGATGGCGGCCTGCAGCTTCTGCAGCTTGCCGTCGTTGACGGCGTTGATCTCCTCGAGCGAGACCGCCTTCTCCAGGAACGCGTCCGGCGACCGGACGTTGAGCAGGAAGCCCATGGTCGACAGGCCGCCCGTGCGGTACTGCTGGGCCGCGACGGCGTTCACCTGGGGCAGCAGGGCGTCCCGCCGGGCCTCCGCGTCCTTCACCTGCACGGCCAGCTTGGCCTGCGCCTTGGTGGAGCGGGTGACCGCGGCCTTGGCGGCCAGGAAGCGACGCCCCGTGCTGTCCAGGACGTCGTTGAGCATCGGGTTCGCCTTGCCGTCGTCGGGGGTCGACGAGCTTCCGCCGGGCGCCGCGGACGCGGGGGCTCCCGGGGCGACGATCATGGTGATCGCGAGCAGTGGTGCCAGGGCGAGGACCAGCCACCGGCCGGGTCTTGCCGTCATGCAGTTTCCTTCCGTGTTGCCGCCTACCGGGTTAGCTGACGGGTTCGGGACGGAAGCGATCCCTACCGCAAGGCTCTGCGGATTCACCCCTTTTCAAGGTGGTTCCCCGATTCGCCGCGTGGCGATTGAGCGGTGGTCCGCCGGCACCTTGGGGGCGGTGCCTTCCTGGCAGTGACCGGCGGAAAGCTTACCTGAAGACGGCCGTCGCATCAGCGCCCGCGAGGGGGAGAAAAGTGTTACCACGCAACGACTTTGCGTTACCGCTCGATGGGATGACGCAGGTCGCGGCCCGTAACGGGCCATCAATGTGAGTCGTTGCATTCCGCCTCACACTTCTAACTGCTTGTGTGCGAACGAATGCACACAGTGCGACACCTGTCGATGGTGGAAATCCGTGGGTAGTCTTCGTCACGGTTCCATCACGGAACCGCCGCCCAATCGCCGAAAGGCGAGCCGGGGACCCAACCGGTAATGGGGTGAATCCGCAGAGTCTTGCGGTAGGGATCGCTTCCGTCCCGAACCCGTCAGCTAACCCGGTCGGCGGCCGACGGAAGGAACGCACGTGAGGCTCGACCCTCTCCGGCGGCGATTGGCGAGCGTGCTCGCGGTCCTCGTCGCCACCTCGGGGCTGGCGCTCGCCGCCCCCACCACGGCCGGCGCCGCGCCCCGCCCGCCCGCGGCGCCGGGAGACTCCGGCGACGACGGCGAAGGCGGCTCGAAGTCGCTCGTCGAGCAGCTCGAGGCGGCCTCGAAGGGCTTCGTCGAGGCCCGGGAGGCGCTCGCCCGCTCGAAGAAGCGCCAGCAGGAGGTCGCCGCGAAGCTCGAGGCGATCGACGCCGAGCTCGGCCCCCGGCAGGGCGCCCTCGACGACATCGCCCGGCAGTCGTACCGCACCGGCCGGCTCGGCCCGATGACCGCCCTGCTGACGGCGGACTCCTCGCAGGGCCTGCTCGATCGCGCCACGACGCTGGAGTCCGTCGCCGTGAAGCAGGAGCATGCGCTGCGGCAGCTGCAGGAGACCCGGGCCAAGCAGGCGAAGGCGAAGCTGGTGATCGACGCGGAGGTTCGCGACCAGCAGCGCCAGCTCGACATCATGACCAAGCGCAAGGCTCAGGCGGACAAGGCCTTGAAGGCGGCGAACGCCGCGGCCGGCGGCCCGGGCGGCAGCGCCCCGGGCGGCAACAGTGCGCAGGCGGGTGCCGCACCGCGCAACCCCAACGGCGAGCTGCCGGACGAGTCGTGCAGCCTGGACGACCCGACGACCAGCGGCTGCATCACGCCCCGCACCCTGCACGCCATGAAGGAGGCCCAGGCCGACGGCTTCGACCACTTCGTGTCGTGCTTCCGCCCGCAGGGCAGCGGCGAGCATCCGCTCGGCCGGGCCTGCGACTTCGCGGCCGACAAGGACGGCTTCGGCGGCGTCGCGACCGGCGCCAACCGGACCTACGGCGACCGCCTGGCGGACTACTTCGTCGACAACGAGGGCCGGCTGGGCGTGCTCTACGTCATCTGGTTCAAGCGGATCTGGTTGCCGAGCAGCGGATGGCAGCCGTACCTGCGCGGCACGGGTGAACCGAACAGCGATCACACCAACCACGTGCATCTGTCGATGCGATAGCGCGGACGGATTCCAGGGGGGCCGCCCGGCCGCCCTGGACCGTCACTTCTTGACGTACGCCTCGTACTCCTTGAGCACCGCGTCGGTGGGGCCGTCGGCGCGAATCAGCCCGGACTCGAGCCAGATGGCGCGCTCGCAGGTGTCCCGGATCGACTGCTCGCTGTGGCTGACCAGGAAGACGGTGCCCGCCTCGGCGCGCAGGTCGCGGACCCGCTGCTCGCTGCGCTTGCGGAACTTCGCGTCGCCGGTGGCCAGCGCCTCGTCGATGAGCAGCACGTCGTGCTTCTTCGCCGCCGCGATCGAGAAGCGCAGCCGGGCGGCCATGCCGGAGGAGTACGTCCGCATCGGCAGCGAGCTGAAGTCGCCACGTTCGTTGATGCCGGAGAAGTCGATGATCTCCTTGACCTGCGACTTCACCTGCTCCGGGGTCATCCCCATGGCGAGGCAGCCGAGCACCACGTTGCGCTCGCCGGGCAGGTCGTTCATCAGGGCCGCGTTGACGCCGAGCAGGGAGGGTTGGCCGGCCGCGTAGATCGCGCCCTTCTCGACGGGGAGCAGGCCGGCGATCGCCCGCAGCAGCGTCGACTTGCCGGAGCCGTTCGTGCCGATCAGGCCGATCGCCTCGCCCTTGTACGCGACGAAGCTCACGCCCTTGATCGCGTGCACCTCCCGCAGGGTGGCGGGCTTGGTGCCGGTGATGATCCGCTTGAAGGCGGCGACCGGGCTGTGCGTGCCGGCGCCACCGGCCTGGTGCACCCGGTACACGACGTGGGCGTCGTCCACGATCACGGTGGGTTCACGCTGGTCAGCCACGGCCGTAACCCTTCTCTCCGCGCCAGAAGTAGACGAACCCGCTGAGCCCCACCACGAGGGTCCAGGCGAGGGCCTCCAGCCACAGCACCGTGGGGGACGCCGCCAGCGGCACGTCCTCCATGAGGGCGTGCCGCATGAGCTCGATGAAGACGAGCAGCGGGTTGGCCTCGACGACCGCGAGCAGCCAACCGTCGAGTCTCTGCTCGAACATGGTCACCGGGTAGAGGACGGCGGAGCCGTAGAACCAGATGCGCATGATGAAGGGCACGAGCTGCTTGAAGTCGGCGACCTTGGAGCCCAGCCGGGCCGCCGCCATGGCCAGGCCGGCGTTGAAGACGGCCTGGAGCAGGAAGATCGGAATCACCAGCAGCCAGTCCAGGGTCAGCGGCTCGCCGAAGCCGAGGGCGATCAGCATCAGGACGGTCATCGAGGCGAGCGTGTTGCGGATCTCGACCGTGGTGATCGCCAGGGGCAGGCTCGCGCGCGGGAAGTGCAGCGCGCGGATGAGCCCGAGGTTGCCGCTGATCGACTGGATCCCGGCCTGCACCACCGACTGGGTGAACTGGAACATGAAGACGCCGGTGCACAGGTACGGCACGAAGTTCTCCACGCCGCGGGCGGTGTCGAGGACGAAGCCGAAGATCACGTAGTACACGGCCGCGTTGATCAGTGGCGTGAGCACCTGCCACACCATGCCGAGCCGGGTCTTGCCCAGCGACGACGTGACCTTGGCATTCGCGTACGACGAGATGAAGTGGCGGTACGACCACAGCATCCGCGTGTACGCGGGCAGGCTCGGCAGCTTGCCCGCCGCCGTGAGGCCGTGCCGGCGGGCCAGCTCCCGCAGCGGGGTGCCGGTGTCGGAATCGGCGACCGCCGTCTGGGGCATGGGGTAGCGCTCCGATCTCGTCGGTCCGTCAGGGGCGGAGGACCTGGGTGCATGCGCGGCACCACACTAATCAGTGTGCCGCGATGAAACGCCGTCGTATCGACGTTAGCCGGAAATTTAGCCCACGGAACGTCGAAACGCAACCGTCACGTCGTCGCGTATATAGTGTCCCCCGTGGCGACAGGTAAACGTGCACCCGCCGGGGCGGCGGTGCTCCGCGGCGACATCACCGCGGCGATCCGCAACGCGGTGATGAACGAGCTGGCCGAGGTCGGCTACGGCCGGCTCTCCATCGAGGCGGTGGCCCGCCGGGCCGGCGTCGGCAAGACCGCGGTCTACCGCCGCTGGAGCAACAAGCTGGAGATGGTGCTGGAGATCGTCTCCGGCGTGGCCGAGCGTAGCGTCCCGATGCCGGACACCGGTAGCTTCGCCAGCGACCTGCAGCTCCTGATGTTCGTCGTCAGCAAGGCGCTGCAACACCGCATCGCCTCGCAGATCATTCCCGACCTGATGGCCGAGGCGGCCCGCAATCCCCAGATCGCCGAGACCCTGCAGCGCGCGCTGCGCACCCATCAGCTGACGGTCGGCGAGCAGATCGTCGGACAGGCCGTCAAGCGCGGCGAGCTGCCCGCGGGCGCCGACCCGGAACTCGCGGTCGACCTCATGGTCGGCCCGCTCTACTGGCGGCTCGCCGTGTCCCGCACGCCGATCGGCGACGACTACGTGGAAACGCTGGCCGCAGCCGTCATGGCCGCGTTGCGAGGGAGTCCGCCGGCTCACTGATCGCGGCCGCGATCTGCTCCGGGCTCATCGGCCGGGCGAAGTGGAAGCCCTGCGCCCGCACGTAACCGAGATCACCCAGCTTCGCCGCCTGCGCCGAGGTCTCGACGCCCTCCGCGACCGCCTCGACGCCCATCGCCCGGGCGATCTGCAGCACCGCCCCCGCGATCGCGTCCGGGCCGGGAACCGGCGCGAAGGACCGGTCCAGCTTGATCTGGTCCACCGGGCAGTTCGCGAGCAGGCTGAGCGTCGACGCCCCGGTGCCGAAGTCGTCCAGGGACAACCGGACGCCCAGGGCGCGCAGGGCGCGCAGGCTCTCCTGCGTCGCGCCGCCGCCGACGGCGGTGGACTCGGTGATCTCGATCGTCAGCCGCCGGGGATCCATCCCGGTCTCCGCCAGGATGGCGGCGACGTCGGACGCGAACGAGGCCTCCTGGAGCTGGCGCGCCGAGGCGTTCACCGACATCGTGCCGGGCGCCCGGTCGCCGAGCTCCGCGGTCCACGCCACGGCCTGGCGGCAGGCCTCGCGCAGCACCCAGCGGCCCAGCGGCACGATCATCCCGGTGAGCTCGGCGCCGGGGATGAAGTCGCCCGGTCCCAGCAGGCCCCGCTCGGGGTGGTTCCAGCGCACGAGCGCCTCGACCCCGGTGAGCCGGCCCTCGGGCAGGGCCACCACGGGCTGGTAGTGCAGCACCAGCTCGTCGCGCTGCAGGGCGGCGGTCAGAGCCGTGGTGATCCGGCGCCGCTCGGCGCCCGGTGCCTCGGAGCCCGGCCGGTAGCGCTGGTAGCCGCCCTCGCCGCGCTCCTTCGCCTCGTACATGGCGATGTCGGCCTGGCGCAGCAGGTCGCCGGCGTCGTCGCCGCCGCGGCCGTCCACGACGCCGAAGCTCGCCCGGACGGCCAGCAGGTGCCCGGAGATGTCCACGGGTACGGCCAGCGCGTCCGCGATCCGGTCCAGCACCCGGTCGACGTCGCCGCCGCCCAGCCCCTCGAAGAGGATGGCGAACTCGTCGCCGCCGAGGCGCGCCACGGTGTCGGTCGGGCGTACGTTGGCACGCATCCGCTCGCCGACCTCGACCAGCAGGCCGTCGCCGACCGCGTGCCCCAGGGTGTCGTTGACCGTCTTGAAGTCGTCCAGGTCCACGAGCACGATGCTGATCGGCTGCTGCCCCGCACGGGCGACGGCGTCGGCGACGCGGGCGCCGAAGAGCGCCCGGTTGCCGAGGCCGGTCAGCAGGTCGTGGCTCGCCTCGTAGCTGAGCCGCTCGTGCGCCCGGACCGTCTCGGTCACGTCGCGGCAGTTGCTGACGATGCCGAGGACGCTCGGCTCGTCGAGCAGGTTCGCGCTGGTGACCTCCATCGTCCGGTACGAGCCGTCCTCGTGGGCCAGGCGGATCCGGCAGATCGCGGTGACTCCCGCCCGGGCGGCGACCTTGGTCAGGTGCGCGACCGCGACGGCATGGTCGTCCGGGTGCACCCGGCGGCGGAGGTCCGTACCCGTCATCGCGCCGGGCGTGCAGCCGAGCACGCGGGTGACGCCCGGGCCGGTGTACGTGATCCGGCCACCGGGCGTGGTGATCATCACGATCTCGGTGGAGTTGCGGGTCAGCAGGCGGAACCGCTGCTCCCTGCGGTGCAGGGCTCTCGCCTGGGTGAACAGCGCCGCGCCGAGGGCGGCAGGCGCGAGGAAGGACAGGGCAGCACGGCGCTGGTTCATGTCGCTCCTCTCCGATGCCAGGGGGTGTCGGCCTGGACAGATCGGTCAGGGTTGGCGCGGCATGAGCTTTACTTCGTCTTGAGCTGGGAACAGCATGGTCCTCAAGAACGGCTCAAGGCGGCCGAACAAAGGAGTTCCCCGTCCCCCACGCCCGCCGGAGCATCATGCGCACCAAGGACCTCGACGCCACCATCTTCACCTCGGCGTCCCTGCTCGCCCTCGCCTTCGGCGGCAAGCCCGACGACGCCGTGACGCTCTCGCAGCCACGTCCCGACGGCCGGCCCGGCGACTACGCGGGCTACTGGCGCAACGCCGACGACACCGTCCGGCTCTGGCTGGCCGAGGACTGGTCGTACGAGGGCAAGATCGCCGGCCGCCGGCGCAGCGCGAAGGGCACCTACCGGCCTGACGGCGACGGCCTGCTGCTCAGCGACGAGACCGGCCTGCGGACGCGCGTCGAGCGCGCCGAGTACGGCCTCGAGATGGCCGGGCACCTGCTCCACAAGGTCGCCGACCGCTGGGCCTAACGGATCCGCCCGGCGGGCCGAACCTTCAGGCATGCGGCTCATCAAGTTCCTGTTGCCGGTGCTCGCCGTCCCGTTCGCCGTGGGTGGATGCGGGGTCCTGGGGCTCGGCTCGGCCACGGGTACGCCCGCACCCTCCGCGAGCGCGACTCCCGCACCCGGCGACGGCTGGACCATCTACGCCGCCGGCAGCGCCACGCCGACCCCGAAGACCTCCTACCGCGGCTCCCGGTCGCCCGCGCTGCCCCCGGTCTCGTTCCTGCCGTCGCCGCCGGAGGGGTGCGCCAAGGAGTGGACCGTCGACCCGGTCCTCATTCCCCTCGAGGTCACCCCGGGCGCGGGCAAGCTGACCGTCACCTGGCCCCGGCAGTACGACTCCGACTACCGCATCACCGCGGTCAAGCAGACCATCGTCTCCGGCACTCAGCCGCCCTACACGTGGCAGGAGGTGCCGGCCGGCGACGGTTGCACGATCACCGCCACCATCAGCGGGCTCGCCTCGAACGTGCCGTACATCGTCTGGCTGGACGCCCCCGGCACCGGCCACGAGCGGGACGGCACCCGGCGGCCGTACAGCGGCCGCTCGGCCGTCGTCTATCCGCTCTGACCGGCCGTCAGTAGCCCGGGTCGGCGGGAGCGTCGCCGCCCTCGCCACCCTCGCCGCCCTGGGCGGGAGCGGGCTGGATCGAGTCCGGCAGCGGCTTGGTCTTGCCGCCCTTCGGGTTCACGGCGAACCAGGTGCCGTTGACACCCTGGCCGAGGATGTCGCCCGGCTTGGCGTCCTTCGCGAAGTAGTACACCGGCCAGCCGTCGATGGTCACCTGGCAGGTTCCGTCGGCGCGCTCGACGTACCCGAGGCTCTTCGGGTCGAGGCCCTCGGGAAAGATCTTGCCCGGCGACTTGATCAGCAGGGGCGGCCAGGCCTTCGCGCAGTCGCCGTTGCAGGTGGCCTGCGGCGGCTTGTTGCTGTCCTCGTCGAAGCGGTAGAGGGTACGGCCGGCGCCGTCGGTGACGTACGTGCCGATCTGCGCGTTCGGGACGGCCTTGAGCTCGACGGTCTTGCTGCCCGTACGGATGCTGGCCGGCGGGGTGACGTCCTTGCGGGACGCACCGCTGTAGATCTTCACCCACTTCTGGGTCTTCGCCACGGTCGGCTCGGGGACCGGGGTCGCCGGCGCGTCGGGCGTCTCGGCGCCGGCCAGCTCCGGGACCGATACTCCGGTGGAATCCGCGGGCGCGTCCGCGGCCGGTGGCGTGGTGGACTCGGCGGCCGCGACCTCGACGGCCGCGGTCTCGGCGGGCTGGGCACAGGCGGTGAGCCCGAAGACGCCGGTCACGGCGACGGCCACGGCGGCGATGCTGGTGCGCTTCATTGTTCTCCCCCTTGTGAAGCGGATGTACTCCACACGGAGGCCTGCCGGATCCGGTTCAGTGAGGTTTGCTTGAACCGTTGTGACGCGGCATACGTGTGTGGAGAGTCAGAGCGACGAAGGGTCGAGGTCATGGGGACCGCCGTCACCGGGGGGAAGAGATGCCGGGGTTGAGACTCCACCGTCGCCGGGAGGTGGCTGATGAGGCACTGGTCAGATCGCTGTTCGAGGAGCACGGGCGGGCGATGCTCGCGTACGCCACCCAGCTGACCCGCGACCGCGCCGCCGCCGAGGACGTCGTCCAGGAGGCCCTGGTCCGCGCCTGGCGGCACCCGGACAGCCTGGTCAACGGCAAGGGGTCGGTGCGCGGCTGGCTGCTCACCGTGATCCGCAACATCGTCGTGGACCAGGTCCGCGCCCGCAACGCCCGCGCCCCCGAGGTGCGGGAGAGCCCGGTGGAGGTGGCGTCCGACGACGACCACGCCGAACGGGTGGTCAACTCGATGGTCGTCGTGGACGCGCTGAGCCGGCTCTCCGCCGAGCACCGCGAGGTCCTCGAGCAGCTCTACCTGCAGGGCAGCACCGTGACGGAGGCGGCCAAGACGCTGGGCATCCCACCCGGAACCGTCAAGTCACGCTCTTTCTATGCACTCCGGGCACTACGCGAGCAGAAGGCGCTGAGCCCCGCCGGAACGGAACGGTCTGCATCATGAAGACGAATCACGTGGACCTCGCCGGCTACCTGACGAAGTCGTTGGACGCGGACCAGATCCGCGAGGTCGACGAGCATCTCGCCGAATGCGACGAGTGCCGGGCCGAGGTGGAATCCCTGCGGGAGTGGACGATGGCGCTCGAAGCGGTGCCCGAGGCAATGCTGCTGGACGGGCCGCCGGACGACGCGGACCTGCTGTTGCAGCGCACGCTGCGGCAGATACGGAAGGAGTCGGCCGGAACCCGCCACCGGCGTTCCGCCCTGGTGGGAGTGGCCGCTGCGGTCGTGATCGCGGCGTCGGTGGCCACCGGTGTGGCGGTCGGCCAGTCGACGGCGCCGACCCCGCTTCCGCCTCCGCCCAACGCCCAGCCGGCGGTGCCGGGGACCAGGACGGCTACGGCGGTGGACCCGGGGACGAAGGCGCGGATCGCGGTCGCGGTCGCGCCCGCGCCCGGCTGGGTGCGGATCAAGGCGGCGGTCTCCGGGATTCCGCGGGGTGAGCGGTGCCGGCTGGAGGTCGTGGCCAAGGACGGTACGTCGGTCCTGGCCGGAAGCTGGGTCGTCTCCGAGGCCGGCGCCAACGAGGGCACGACGCTGGACGGCAGCGCGCTGGTGCCGCCGGATCAGGTCGCCTCGGTGCGGGTGGTCACCGAGGGTGGAAAGCAGTACACCAGCGTCACCGTGTGACGCCCGCCGTGCCGGCACCCGTCCTCCTCCGGGTGCCGGCACGGCGGCTTTCGCGCGGCAGGCCGGCCTCCCGGTAGGCCGGCCTCTCAGGCGGTCGGCAGGCCGGCCTCCCGCCACGCTCGGAAGCCGCCCGCGAGATCGGTCGCCCGGCGCAGTCCGAGGTCCTGCAACGCCGCGGCCGCCAGGCTGCTGGTGTATCCCTCCTGGCAGGTCACGATCGCTTCCAGGTCGTAGTGCGTGAAGGCCAGGCGGGCGTCGCTGCGGGGGTCGAGACGCCATTCGAGCACGTTGCGCTCGATGACGATCGCGCCGGGAATCTCGCCGTGCTCGGCCCGCTGCGCCGCCGGTCGGATGTCGATCAGGACCGCGCCGCGGGCCATGGCGCGATGGGTCTCATGTGGGCCGAGCCGCACCAGGCGGGCCCGTGCCCGGGCGAGCATCTCGTCGATCCCCACCGATCCCGCGGGCGCTCGGCCCGGGGCGGCGCTTCCGGCGGTCACCATTGGGAGCCGGCGCGTTCGACGGTCACGACATCCAGGCCCGACGCGCTGATGCGGTAGTGCGTCATCGTGGTCAGGGCGGGGCCGTACGCGTGGATGCTGACGGCCGGGAGGTCCGAGCGGTTGGTGATCCGGTGGATGTGCCGGCTGCCGAACCGCCGGCCGGCGCCCGTGCCGAGCTCGCGAGCGGTGGCCCGGAGCGGTCCGCCGGGGGAGACGGCGACGGTCTCCTCGACGAGCGTGCCCGAGAAGACGTGGAACGCCCCCGCCGAACCGCCGTGGTCGTGCAGGTCGGTGCCCTGGCCCGGCAGCCAGGTCAGCAGCCACACCTCGTAGTCCGGTTCCGCCGCGAGCCGGTGGTACCAGCGGTCGACGGCATTGAAGCGGGGGGTCACCGCCCAGGAGTGCGGTTCGGCGGCCAGGCGCTGCGCGATGGCGAGATGGTCGAGGCGGATGTCGGTCACGGCGGCTCCCCGGTTGCATACAAAACCCATGAGTTCACTAGGGTATACCTCCGTGGAGGATCCGGCGGGCGCGGCGCGCCGCCGTGGTGGGCGATAATTGATCAACGACTTTCCGCAATTCGCCGGGACCCGAAAGAACCTCACGGTGGTTTGCCTCTTTCTTCGCCGAGGCGGAATTCGCCCCACAGCGACGGTTCGGATACTCACGGTCGAGCGAATTGACCGATGTTTCACCGGATCGGCCCATGACCTCCTCCGATCAGGCGGAATGGTCGCGCGAGCGCAGCCACCGGTATCCGAAGCGTTATATGGTCGGCGACGCCTGCGAGAGCCGGTGCCCGGAGGTCCCCCCTCGTCCCGCCTCCGAGCTACCCCCCGAAAACGAGGACGGATACGTGTCGAACTCCCGCCGCGGTGTGCTCGCCGCCGGCCTTGCCGCAGCCGTAGTCGGTTCCACGGGAATCGTGTGGACTTTGCAAGCCAGTGCCGAATCGTCTGCCTCTCCGCCGGTCTCCTCGGCGGTCTCTTCGCCGGTCTCTTCGCCGGTCTCTTCCGCGGTCTCTTCGCCGGTCTCTTCGCCGGTCTCTTCGCCGACCTCTTCGCCGGCCTCTTCGCCGGTCTCTTCGCCGGTCTCTTCGGCGGTCTCCGAGGCCATGGGCGGCCCGGCACCCGTACCGCCGGCGTTGCTGCCGTGGGGCGAGCGGCCTTCGAAGCTCAAGCGGGCGCGGGCCGGTGCCAGCAGCGCCGCGATCGCGGCCGCCGGGGCGGACGCCGCGTCGGCCGATCCCAGCGGATCGCTGGTCCCGGTCCCGGAATACGCGCCGAAGGGCCGCAACTCGAGGGCCGGCATCCTCCGCAGGGTCCACACCTCGCTCGTGCCGCCGGCGCCGCCGCCCGCCGGGCCGGTGACCCGGGCGACCGGCGACGTGTTCTTCCACTACGCGGTCGGCACCCAGACCGGCGAGACCGACGGCACCTGGGCGAACGTCAGCATCGCCAAGCCTGAGCTGGCCCGCGGCGACTTCCACACGCTGGCCGAGATCGCGGTGCAGTCCGCCGACGGCCGGCAGATCGTGGAGGTCGGCTGGACCGTGGACCGGCAGGTGAACGGCGACGACGACCCCCACCTGTTCGTCTACTACTGGAAGAACCGCGAGCCGAGCTGCTACAACGCGTGCGGCTTCGAGGTGTACGGCAACGCGTCGATCAAACCCGGCGACACCCTCCCGACCGGCGTGCAGAAGCGGTTCGGCATCCAGCACTCCAACGGGGTGTGGTGGATCGCGTACGACTCCGAGTGGATCGGCTACTTCCCCGACCGACTCTGGGACGGCACCTACACCCGCGGCGGCCTGACCCAATGGTTCGGCGAGGTCGCCGCGTCCACCGACCGGCCCTGCACCGACATGGGCAACGGCCTCGTGGTCTCGGACGGCAGCGCGGCCCGCATCGGCACCATCTCGATGACCAACGGACCGGAACCCCGGGCGACCGTACGGGCCACGAGCCCGCACTACGGAGTTCTGGCCCTCAGCGACCGCACCTTCCGTTTCGGTGGCCCCGGAGCCTGCTGAGCAACCTTCCGGCGGCACAGGCCCGGTCCCGTTCGAGGGACCGGGCCTGTTTGCCGCGCGCGGATCGAACCGGGCGGCCCCCGCCGGGGTACAACGAGGCATCGGACCGGGCGGGAGGCAGCCATGCGGCGACGGGTCAGTCCCGACGAGGAGCTGATGACCGCGCTCTACACCGAGCACTACGCAGTCCTGCTCAGCTTCATCTCCCGGTACGTGCACGACCGGCACAAGGCCGAGGACCTGGTGCAGGAGACGCTGTTGCGGGCCTGGCGGCACATCGACCACCTCGACCCGGCCCCGGGGCGTACCCGGTCGTACCTGCTCACCATCGCACGCAACGTGGTGACCAACGCGTGGCGGGCCGAACAGCGCCGGCCGCACCTGGTCGCCGACGAGGCGGCGGTCGAAGCAGTGCCCGCCTCCGACAACGTCGACCAGCTGGTCGAGGGCTGGCTCGTCGCCGAGGCGCTGGAGCGGCTCTCCGCCGACCACCGGGCGGTGGTGCAGGCCATGTACTACGAGGGACAGACCGTCGCGGACGCGGCCCGGAACCTGGCGGTGCCGGAGGGCACGGTGAAGTCCCGGGCGTACTACGCCGTACGCGCGCTGCGGCAGGCGTTCGAGGAGATGGGGGTGCTGCGATGATCCCCGGCCACGACGAGCTGCGCAGGCTGCTCGGCGGCTACCTGCTCGGCGGCCTCGACGACGCCGACACCGACCGGCTCGACGCGCACCTGCTGGACTGTGACGACTGCCGGGCGGAGGTGGAGCGGCTCGGGTCCGTACCCGAGCTGTTGCGGTCCTTGCAGGACTCCCCGCCGGCGGCGGTCGCACCCGGCGAGCGGCCCAGCGCGGACCGGATCGCCAGCCTGCTCGGCCGGATGCGCGCGGAACGCGCCCGGCAACGCCGCCGCAGCGGCATCCGCTGGCTGGCCGCCGCGGCGGTCGCCCTCGTGGCGGGGGTGTCGGCCGGGATCGTTCTGGACCGGGACGAACGGCCGTCGCCGCCCCCGCCGCAGGCGGCGCCGAGCCGGCCACAGGCGACGCCGGGGCAGTCGCCGCCGGCGGTCACGGCGACCTTTGAGCCGGCGGTGGGTAGTGGTCTCTCCGGTCAGGCCGTGCTCACCGGCAAGACCTGGGGCGTCTCGATCGATCTGACCGTGTCCCGGCTCAGCGGGCGTGGCCCCTTCGTCTGCCAGGTCCGCAGGGCCGGCGGCGGCGCGGCCGAACAGGCCGCGACGTGGGGAACCACCCCGAGCGGGAACGCCAGGGTGACCGGGGCGAGCTCGATCCAGCTGCGGGACGTGAGCACGGTGGCCGTGGCGGACGGTCAGGGGCACGTGTTGGGTACGGCACGCCTGAACTGAGTTGCACGTTCCCCGGCAGGAGGACCAGGCGTCGGCGGCCTCGCCCGGTCGTGCCTGCGCTGTCCCGCGCGGAGCGCGGCGTCCACCGAGGCGACCGACGCCACGGGGGACGTTCCGGGCGCGGTCGGTCAGCCGCCGATGCAGTTCTGATCAGGCGTCGTGCAGTCGCTCGCGCGTCGCCCGCGGCAACGAGCACGCCGCGGTGCCGCCCGGCATGAGGTGGCGGTGGCCGGCGATCCATCGGTACACCGGCCAGGCCAGCAGGCCGACGGGCTTGAGCTGCAACGCCCGCCCGGGCACCTCCCACAGCCGCCCGGCGTCGCGCAGCAGCAGCGCGACGGCGTCCGGCCCGGAGGCGATCGTGCCGTCCGCGGCGACCCACTGCACGGCCTCCTCCACCTGCTCGAGCGTCAGGCCGAGGGCGTCCAGGTCGGCGAACTGCCAGGGGACCACGGTGGCGCGTGTCGGGATACGGCGCTCGATGAAGTGGGCGCAGGAGGTGCAGAATGCGCAATCGCCGTCGTACACGAGGGTGGGCGTGGTCATGCGGCCATCCTGCCAGGCGTTGCGTTCACAGCTTGCGCGCCCGGTGGACACGCCTCGTCGCGTCGCGCCTCGTCCCGTCGCGCCTCGTCGCGTCGCGCCTCGTCTCGTCGCGTCGCGTCGCGCCTCGTCCCGTCGCGCCTCGTCGCGTCGCGCCTCGTCTCGTCGCGTCGCGCCCGGTCGCGCCTCGTCCCGTCGCGTCCCGCCCCGCTGCGCCGCCCCCGTCGCACCCCTTCCCGTTGCGCCCGTCGCGCCTCGCCGCGTCGTGCCTCGCCGCGTCGCGCCCTGCCGCGTCGTGCCTCGCCGCGTCGCGCCCTGCCGCGTCGTGCCTCGCCGCGTCGCGCCCTGCCGCGTCGTGCCTCGCCGCGTCGCGCCCTGCCGCGTCGCGCCCTGCCGCGTCGCGCCTCGCCGCGTCGCCTCGCGCCCCGCCCCGTTGCGGCCGTCGCGCCTCGCCGCACCGCGCCCCGCCGCGCCTCGCCCCGCGGCGTCGCGCCTCGCCCCGTCCCGCTTTGGTGCGGAACAGGGTCGCGCTCTCCGCTCGTGCGACCTCCGGCGGGCATGCGGCGATCGACTCATGTGCCTCCGGCCCCTGGGGCCCCCTTCCGCCCGTTTGTGTCTGTGTTCCGCGCGTCTGTGTTCCGGTCGGTGGAGCTCCGTTTCAGGTCATGCGACGGAGGCGAACCAGGAAGGTCTGTGCAACCACCACCGCGGCGAGGAAGGCACCGCTGATGACCTGCTGATAACTGGTGGGCACACTGCCCACCTGATTGAGCATGTTCTGGATCACCCCCAGTAGTAGGACACCCGCGATCGTGCCCGCGATGGTGCCCGCGCCGCCGGTCAGCAGCGTGCCGCCGATCACCACCGCCGCGATGGCGTCCAGCTCCATGCCGACGCCCAGCACCGTGACACCGGAGCCGAGCTTGGCCGCGTTGATCGCCCCGGCCAGGCCCGCGAGCAGGCCGGAAATGACATAGACCCACACTTTGGTACGCCGCACGGCCACGCCCATGAGGCGCGCGGCATCCTCACTCCCGCCGACGGCATAGACCGCATGTCCGAACCGGGTACGTGACAACAGCACCATGCCTACTCCAAAAACCGCCGCCACCAGCCACACCGGGTAACCGATGCCGAGGAACGCGCCCGTGCCGAAGCCGCGAAACGCCTCGTCGCTCACGAGGTAGGTGGTGGAGCCCTCATCGCTGAGGGCACGCATGAGACCGCGAGCGCCGAGAAGCGTGGCGAGAGTGACGATGAACGCCGCCATCCGAGTGTGGGCGATGAGCAAGCCGTTCATCAAGCCGATCAGTCCACATGCGACCAATGGTAAGAAGAATGCAAGAATCAAACCCCATTGAGACGCATAGGCTGAGATGACGCCGCCGAGGACATAAAGAGATCCCACGGAAAGGTCGATGCCACCGGTGATGATGACAAAGGTCATACCTAGCGCGAGAAGGGCGGGCGGCGCCGCGGCGATCAGAATCGTGCCGGCGTTGTCATAACTGCGGAAGTGGGGAAACGCCGCTGAGGCGATGACCACGACCACGACGAGAACGGCCAGCGCCCCCTGCCGCTGCATCAGGTCCGCGAGCCGGACCATGCGCTGCGACCGGCGTAACTCCCTCGCAGCGGCTGCGGCCGCACTCGCGGACGCCGGTGTGCCCACAGCCGCGTCGGCGCGGGCTCGCTTCGTGGCTGCGATGGCAGCGGTCGCCGTGCTGACGGCTGTGGCTGCGTTGGTGGTGTCGGCGGATGCTGTGGCTGCGTTGGTGGTGTCCGCGGATGCTGTGGCTGGCTTGGTGATGCCGGCGGCGGTGAGGGGCTCAGCGGTACCTGAGGGTGGTGTGGACGGATCGGTGATTGAGGCTGCGGTGGAGGCCGCGTTGGTCACTCTGGCTGGGTTGGCGGTGTTGGCTGGGGTTGTCGAGGGATCGGTGTGCGGGTTCACCGGTTCTTCCTCTCCCGGGCGGCGAAGACGGCGACGAGGATGATGACGGCCTGCACCATCTCGGTGGTGGACGGCTGCAGGTTGTGCCTGATCATCGTGGCCACCACGAGTTGCATGAGGAGAGCGCCGGCGACGGTGCCCACGACGCGGATCGTGCCGCCGGTCAGCGGGGTGCCGCCGACCACCACGGCGGTGATGGCGGAAAGCTCGATGAGCATTCCTACCGAGGAGGCGTCGCTGGACTGGATGCGAGCGACTGCCAGCAAGCCGGCAAAGGAAGCGAGAACGGCACAGACTATGTAGACAGTGAGGAGGACGCGGGTGACCGGAACACCGGCGAGTTCCGTGGCGGGGCGATTGCCGCCGATGGCGAGGAGCCGTCGGCCGAGAACCGTCCGCCGGACCACGAAGGCGATGACGACGACCAGCAGTGCGGCGATCCACACCAGCACGGGAATGCCGAGCAGGTCTCCCGAGCCGAGGAAGAGCAGGCTCTCATTGCGGATGTCCTTGAGCTGCCCGTCGGAGATGACCAGCGCGAGCCCCCGGCCGCCGACGAAGAGCGCCAGGGTCGCCACGATGGGCTGCAATCCGACCCGGGCGACCAGGATGCCGTTCACCAGGCCAACCGCCACACCGGCGAGCACCGAGACGAGGACGGCAGCGATGACACCGTAACCGAGATAGAGCGGGATCAGTGCGGCCGCCAGGGCCATCACGGAGCCGACCGACAGGTCGATTCCCTCCGTGCCGATCACCAGCGCCATACCGAGCGCCACGATGACGACCGGCGCGACCTGGACGAGCTGGGTCCGTAGGTTGCCCGGGGTCAAGAAGTTCGGCGTGAAGAGCAGGTTGTAAGTGACCAGGACCAAGATCGCGGCGTAGACGCCGTATCTCGGCAACCAGGCGCGCACCCGTCCCAGATCCACGCCGGCCCGTGTGCCGGCCACGACCTCAGTCGTCATCGCCAACCTCCCGGTCCCTCACCCTGCCCGCCGCTGCCGGTCCAGCCCCCGACCCGGCCCCGGTCGTGGGTGGCGGCTGGGATGTGGTGGCTCTGGTCGTGGGTGGTGGTTGGGGTGTTGTCGGCCCGATCGGGCGTGGTGGTTGGGGTGTTGTGGCTCCGGTGGTGGGTGGCGGTTCGGGTGCTGTCGGCCCGGTGGCGGGTGAGGGACCGGCTGCCTCGCCCGCGGACACGGGTCCGGTGGCAGCTGCTGGCTTGGCGGCTGTGGGTCCGGTGGCAGCTGCTGGCTTGGCGGCTGTGGGTCCGGTGGCAGCTGCTGGCTTGGCGGCTGTGGGTCCGGTGGCAGCTGCTGGCTTGGCGGCTGTGGGTCCGGTGGCAGCTACCGGCTCGGTGACTGCCGGTCCGGTCGCTGCTTCGTGGGCTGCCGTGGCGATTGTTTCCAGCAGTGCTTCGGTGGTGACGTTCTCGCCCTGGAGTTCGCCGATGATGGTGCCGTCGCGGAGGACTACGACTCGGTGGGAGCCTTCGACGAGTTCTTCGGCGTCGGAGGAGACGAGGACCACGCCGAGGCCTTCGGCGGCCAGATCGTCGATCAGACCTTGCACCTCGGCCTTGGCGCCGATGTCGATGCCGCGGGTCGGCTCGTCGAGGAGCAGTATGCGGGGGTTGGTGGCGAGGAGCCGGGCTAGCAGGACCTTCTGCTGGTTGCCGCCCGAGAGGTCGCCGACGCCCTGGTGGGGGCTCGATGCCTTGATTCGCAGGCGGGTCATGTACCGGTCCACGATCTTGTCGATCTTGCGGTCGGACACCAGGCCCCACCTCGACAGCTGGGGCAGGACGGCGAGCGCGATGTTCTCGCGCACCGAGAGACCAGGCACGATTCCCTCGGCCTTGCGGTCTTCGGGCAACACGGCGATACCGGCCCGTACCGCCCGGACGGTGGTGGGATGTCTGAGGTCCTTGCCGTCGACCTCGATGACGCCGCTGTCGATCGGGTACGCGCCGGCGATCGCCTTGATCGTCTCGCTGCGCCCGGCACCGAGCAGGCCACCCAGCCCCACGACCTCGCCTCGCCGCACCGTGAAGCCGATGTCGTGCAGTCGCTGCCTGCTGCTGAGGCCGGTAACCCTCAACACCGGATCACCAGCGTGCGAGTCGCCCTCACCGACCTGCGAGCGACTTGCGTCGGCTTGCGGATGGTCCGTGTCCGTGGGGCGTTGGCTCGTGTCGGCTCGTGCATCGCTGCCGGTTACGCGGGTGTGGCCTGGGTGGGCGTGTGCGTGGTCGTCGGTTGCGCGGGTGTGGCCTGGGTGGGCGTGTGCGTGGTCGTCGGTTGCGCGGGTGTGGCTTGGGTGGGCGTGTGCGTGGTCGTCGGTTGCGCGGGTGTGGCTTGGGTGGGCGTGTGCGTGGTCGTCGGTTGCGCGGGGGCGGCTTGGGTGGGCTTGCGGCTCGTCGTCGGTTGCGCCGGTGTGGCGCGGTGCGGGATTGGCATCTGCCCGGGTTCGGCCTGCGTCGGCGCCGGCGGGGCTCGGTGTGGCCTGCCGGTTCCCCGGGATCGGAGACGGTGTCCCGGAACGACTGCTGCTGTGGTGAGTGGCGAAGGTGGTGAAGCCCTGGCGGCGTACCGTCGCCGTCTCCCGGCCCAGCATGAGAGCAACGAGCCTGATGCGTTCCAGATCGGCGAGCCTCCCCGTGTGCACCACCTTCCCGTCGCGCAGGATCGTGACCGTGTCGCAGATCCGGTACAGCTCGTCGAGGCGGTGGCTGACGTAGACGACTCCGATGCCCTTGGCGTGCAGGTCGCCGATGACGCCGAAGAGGGTTTCTACCTCCCGGGGTTCGAGCGATGACGTGGGCTCGTCCATGATGACGACCCTCGCGTCGATCATCACCGCTCGGGCCAGGGCGACCATCTGCTGGGCTCCCAGGGCGAGAGTGCCGAGCTGCCGGCGTACGTCGGTGGCGACGCCGTAGCGCGACAGTACTTCCCTGGCCTCGCGGACCATGCGCTTCTCGTCGAGCAGACCGAGCGTGGTGCGTGGCTCGCGGCCCAGGAACAGGTTGTGGGCCACGCTCATCAGCGGGATGAGGTTGACCTCCTGGTGGATCGCGGAGATTCCGGCTCGCTGGGCGTCCATGGGGGAGTCGAACCGGACCGGTTCGGCGCGGTAGCGCAGCCGGCCGCGGTCGGGGTGGTGGACGCCGGTGAGCACCTTGATGAGGGTGGACTTCCCGGCGCCGTTCTCTCCTACGAGGGCGTGCACCTCGCCCGGTTGCAGGGTGAAGGACACCCCGTCCAGGGCGCGTACGCCGGGGAACTCCTTGCAGACGTCGACGACTTCGAGCAGCGCCATGTGCGTCAGCCCAGCGGGTCGGCGTCGTGCCAGGTGGCGTCGGCGGCGTAGCTGCCCGGGTTGTCCCAGGGGTTGCCGCCGCCGTTGCCGGCGATGTAGACCGCTTCGGCGTAGTGGCGCCAGTAATAGCCGGGGTAGTTGAGGGATTCCAGCGATACGGTGCTCGCGCCGCCGTTCAGCGGGGGTTGTGCGCAGAAGGTCGCGTCCTGGTGGAACAGCGTCGTGTTGTCGTTCGGGGATCTTTGCAGGCGGTAGCCCGCGTGCCGGAGGAATTGTCCCGGGAAGTTGACCGACTCGAACGAGTAGCAGCTCGTGTCGGCGAAACCGGCGCGCACGGTGAAGGTGGCGTCCGCCCGGTCGGTGGCGGGGCTGCCGGTGGTGATCACGTCCGTCCGGGCCAGGGCGTCGCGGTGGCGCAGGTAGCGGTTGTCGTAGCCGGCGGTGGTGACCCGGAACGAGCGCTTCTGCCCGACGGCCAGGCCGGCCCCGCTGCGCCACAGCGGCGTGGAGACCGCCCAGGTGGCGTCGTGGGCGAAGGGCCCGCCGGTGTCCCGGTCGACCCACACCTCCGCGTTGCGGTGGCGCAGGTAGTGACCGGCCAGGTTGGACGCCTCGAGGGAGGTGCCGCCGCCGGACAGGCCGGGTCGGGCGCAGAAGGTGGCGTCCGCGGCGAAGGTGCCGCCCGTGTCCGCCTCGTTGTAGACGCGGTGTCCGCGGTGCCGCAGGTACCGGCCGGGGAAGTTGCGGGACTCGAACGAGTGGCAGGCGGCGTTCGCCAGCCCGGGGCGTACGCGATAGGTGGCGTCCTGGCGGTCGGTGGCCGGGCTGCCCGCGGTGATCATGTCCGTTCGCGCCAGGCCGTCGCGGTGCCGCAGGTAGCGGTCGGTGTAGCCGGGCGTGGTGACCCGCAGGGAGGCGAGCCGGTCGGTGGGCAGGACGGTGCCGTTCGCCGCGCCGAGCACCCGGAGGTTCACCTCGCGGACGCGGGTGAAGTCCATCTTGCGGACCTTCCGGTCGTACGTGAAGAAGCCGTTGAGCTCCTCCTCCACGTCCGTCGGTTCGGTGTAGACGGAACCGGAGAGGCCGTTGCCGGTGATCAGGTCGGCGAGCTTGCCGGTGATCTGGACGTAGCGGTCGGTCAGGGCGGTGGAGTCGGGCAGCCATTCGTACGCGAACTTGCCGGCGGTGGGCCACTCGTTCCCGGGTACCCGCAGGCCCAGCCCGCCGTACTCGCCGTTGACCGCGATCCGGGTGGCGGTCGGCGCGCGGGTGATCCCGGGCCCGACGTACATGTGGTCGTCGATCACGTCGCCGTTTCCCGGGTCCGGGTCGGAGTCGCAGCAGTTGGAGCCGGAGTTGTGGTTGACCAGACGGGTCGGGTCCCAGGCCTTCACCGTGTCGGCGATGCGGCCGGCGTCGTACTCGCCCCAGCCCTCGTTGAACGGGATCCACTGGACGATCGACGTGATGCCCTTGTGCTCGTCGATCATCTCCTCGAGCTCGCGCTCGAAGCGCTGGCGGCCCGCGGCCGAGGGCTCCCGGCCGCTGGCCAGGGCCGGCATGTCCTGCCAGACCATCAGGCCCAGGCGGTCGGCCCAGTAGAACCAGCGGTCGCTTTCGACCTTGATGTGTTTGCGGACCATGGTGAACCCGAGCGCCTTCTGCTGCTCGAGGTCGAAGCGCAGGGCGGCGTCGGTGGGTGCGGTGGAGATGCCGTCGGGCCAGTAGCCCTGGTCGAGGGTGCCGAGCTGGTAGAGGAACCTGCCGTTCAGGGTCGGCCGCAGCACTCCGCCCAGCATCGCCTTGCCCAGCGAGCGCATGCCGAAGTAGCCGCCGACCACGTCACCGCCGGCGAGGGTGACCTTCAGGTCGTACAGGAAGGGGTCGTCCGGGCTCCAGAGGCGGGCGTCCGGGACCGGGACGCGCAGGGGGGAGCCGACCGTGCCGGTGGCCGTGCCGACCACCGTGCCGCCGGTGAGCACCTGGGCGGTGACCTCCCGGCCGTCGGCGTTCGCCGCCTGGACGACCAGGTCGAGCCCGCCCGCGGTGACGTTCGGGGTGGTGTCGAGGCGGGTGATGTGCGCGGCGTGCGTCGGCTCCAGCCAGACGGTCTGCCAGATGCCGGAGTACGGCGTGTACCAGATGCCGCCGCGGCCGAGGCGCTGCTTGCCGACCGGGATGTCCTGGCTGTCGGTCGGGTCCCAGACGCCGACGATGATCTCGTTGGCGCCGGGCCGCAGCGCGCCGGTGATGTCGTAGGAGAACTTGTCGTAGCCGCCCTCGTGCGTGCCGAGCAGCGTGCCGTTGACCCAGACCTTGGACTGCCAGTCCACCGCGCCGAAGTTGAGCTGCACGTGGCGGCCGGACCAGCCGGCCGGGACGGTGAAGCTGCGGCGATAGTACGAGTGGTCCTGGCGGCGCATGATGCCGCTGAGAGCGCTCTCGATGGGGTACGGCACCAGCACCTCCTCGCCCAGCTGCGTGTTCACCGGCGGGCTGTCGAGGTTCGTGGCGCCGGCGAACTGCCAGACGCCGTTGAGGCTCTGCCACTCGGGCCGGGTGAGCTGCGGCCGGGGGTATTCCGGGAGCGGGTCGGCGGTGGACACCTGGTCGGTCCAGGGCGTGCTGAGCGGGGGAGGTTTCGGCTCGAAGCCGCTGCGGGCGGGGTACGCCGTGTCGGCGGGCAAGGCCGCGGCGGGGGACCGGGTGGCGAGGAGGGCGCCGGCCGAACAGGTCAGTACGGCGGCGATCACGGCGAGCGGGCGGCGCCAGGATCCGGGTCGAGGGGCGGTCACGGCGGTTCTCCTCCGGTCGGGAGCCTCAGTAGGCGCTGGCGAGGTCGGCCTTGGCGTTGCTCCGGTCGTACTCGCGGTCGCTGATGATGATGTCCTCGGGGATGGGCTCGCCGGCGAAGAACCTGGTCGCCGTCTCGAAGGCCAGCGGGCCGAACCGCGGGTTGGACTCGATCACCGCGTCGATCCAGCCGTCGGCGATGGCCTGGACCGCGCCGCGGGTGCCGTCGATGGAGACGATCCTGACCTCGCCCTTCCGCTTGCCCGCGCCCTTGAGCGCCACCTGGGCGCCGAGCGCCATCTCGTCGTTCTCGGCGTAGATGCCGTCGATGTCCGAGTTGGACTGCAGTAGCTGCTCGGTGACCTTCTGTCCCTCCTCGCGGGAGAACTGGCCGGTCTGCTCGAACACGATCGCGATGTCCGGCGCGATCGTCGCGATCCGGTCCTTGAAGCCCTTGGTGCGCAGCGTGGTGACGTTGTTGCCGGGCGCGCCGAGCAGAATGGCCACCGAACCCTTGTTGCCCAGCGCGGCGGCCATCTTGTCGGCGGCCCGCTTGCCCTGCTCCTCGAAGTCCGACCCGATGAAGGTCAGATAGTCGGCGCACGGGGTGGCATTGATCTTGCGATCGATGGTGATGATCGGCACCTTGCGGGCCGAGGCCTTGGCGAAGACCGAGTCCCAGCCGTCGGAGTTCAGCGGGGCGACGACGACCAGCTGCACGCCGGAGTCGATCATCTGCTCGACGTCGCTGATCTGCTTGTTGAACTGCGAGTTCGCGTTGGTGATCCGCAGGTTTCCGGCCGGGATGCCGCGCCGGGCGGCCTCGTCCTTGATGGACTTCGTCTCGGCGATGCGGAACGGGTTGGCCTCCTTCTCCGACTGGGAGAACCCGATCTTCGCGGTCGTGAGGTCGAGCTTGCGAGCGCCGAACCGGTCCAGCGTGCAGGTCTTGGCGCCGGGGGCGGCGGACCGGACGACCTGGGCGCCGGCGGAGGGATCGGATCCGGCGGGGGTGGAGGTGCCGCCGTCCTCCGCCTTGGCGCAGGCGCCGGCCAGCAACAGGGCCGCCCCGAGTGTGACGACGGCCGGCCTCCAGCGGCCGGGCATGGCGCTCATGGCATGTGCTCCTCGAGATAGACATCGAAGTATTTCCATACGAGAACACATTCACGCACTATCAAACTTTTCCTGTCAAGATGCCGGGCGGAACCGCCCAGAAATGAACGTGCCGTACTGCTAGAGGGTCTCGCCTGGGGCAAGGGTTGTAGCGTCGTGGCATGGCTTCCCGTGGGATCCGTGATCGCTTCCGGGCGCAGATGCGCCAGGAGGTCAAGGAGGCGGCGCTGCGACAGCTCGCCGAGGGCGGGCCGCAAGCACTCTCGCTCAACGCGATCGCCAAGGAGCTGGGCGTGTCCGGCCCGGCGCTGTACCGGTATTTCGACAACCGGGACACGTTGCTCACCGAGCTGATCCTCGACGCGTACGCCGACCTGACCGCCGCCATCACGGCCGTGCCGCGCCGGCAGGACGACCTGGCCGCGGCGTACCGGTCCTGGGCACTCGCCCAGCCGCACCGCTACCGGCTGCTCTTCGCCGCGCCGCTGCCCGGCTACGACGCGCACGACCCGCGCCTGGTGTCGGCGGCGCAGCAGGCGATGAAGGTCCTGTTCGAGGCGGTCGGCCCGGGACCCGAGCCGGAGCCGGCGCTGGCCCGGCAGCTCGCTGCCGGCGTCGGCGAGGCGGACCCGGCCGTCCTGCTACGCGCGATCACCGCGTGGAGCCGGCTGCACGGCCTGGTGAGCCTGGAGATCGAGGGCAACTTCCGGTCGATGGGCCTCGACCCGGACCTGATCTTCGCCGCCGAGCTGCGGGCGCTCGCCGCGATTGATCAGTAACTGACCTTCCGGATGAGCACCCGGATGCCGCACCATCCACGCGGTCGGCGAGAACATCTGAGCGTGGAGTGATGCGACGTGCCCCCAACGGTCCGAGTGGCGGTCCTCTTCGGCGGGCGCAGCACCGAACACGACGTCTCCTGCCGGTCGGCGGCCGGCGTGGTGCAGAGCCTCGACCGCAGCCGGTACGAGGTGGTGCCGGTCCGCATCTCCGTCGAGGGTGAGTGGATCGTGGGCACCGACCGGGCCACCGCGGAGGTCGACGAGGCGGTGCTGCGCGCGATGACGCCCGAGCCGGACGGCTGGCGGCCCACGCTCGTCGAGAGCCTGTTCCGCGCGCTGGAGGCCCTGCGCGACGTCGACGTCGTCATGCCGATCCTGCACGGCCCGTACGGCGAGGACGGCACGGTGCAGAGCGTGCTGGAGCTGGCCGGCATCCCGTACGTCGGCAGCGGCGTCCTGGCCAGCGCCGCTTCCATGGACAAGGAGTTCACCAAGAAGATCCTCGCCGCGGAGGGCATCGGGGTGGCCGACGGCGTCGTGCTGCGCGGCGATAACGACGCCGTGACCGCGGCCGAGCGGAGCCGCCTGAGCCTGCCCGCCTTCGTCAAGCCGGCCCGCGGTGGCTCCAGCATCGGCGTCTCGCGGGTGGACGACTGGGCCGAGCTGCCCGCAGCCGTCGAGGCGGCCCGGCTCTGCGACGCCAAGGTGCTCGTCGAGGCCGGCGTGCCCGGACGCGAGATCGACGTGGGCGTGCTCGAGTTGCCGGACGGGCGGCTGGTCGCCAGCCCGCCGCTGGAGATCCGGGTCACCACCGGGTTCTTCGACTACGACGCCAAGTACCGCGAGGGCCGCACCGAGTTCTGCGTCCCCGCCGACGTCGACCCGGACACCACCGAATGGCTCGGCGCCGAGGCGATCCGGGTCTTCCGTACGCTCGGCTGCGCCGGCCTGCTGCGCGTCGACTTCTTCGTCGACCCGCACCGGGGGCTGACCGTCAACGAGGTCAACACGATGCCCGGGCTCACCGCGATGTCGCAGTTCCCGCGGATGTGGCAGGCGGCCGGCACGCCGTACCCGGAGCTGCTCGATCTGTTGATCGCGACCGCCCTCGCCGGTGCGAACCGGCCCGCCGCGGTCAGATGAGGTCGAGGCCGGTCGACTCGCGGCGCCACAGCAGGCTGCACAGC
Organism: Couchioplanes azureus; assembly: GCF_014648355.1. Classification (GTDB taxonomy): domain Bacteria; phylum Actinomycetota; class Actinomycetes; order Mycobacteriales; family Micromonosporaceae; genus Actinoplanes; species Actinoplanes azureus. The sequence goes on along the minus strand of NZ_BMQY01000006.1, from coordinate 52,057 downwards.
ACCTCGAGGCCCCGGTTGAGGTGCCGGCGGTAGGTGCTGAAGGGGAGACCGAGGCGCTCCGCGGCCGCCTCCTGGGTGGGCGCGCCGCCGAGGTAGGTGGCGACCAGCGCCCGGTGCTGCTTGCCCTGCCGCGGATCCGCGCCCAGCGCCTCCAGAGTGGACTGCAGCACGTCCCGCAGGGCCGACACCGGCTCGGCGGAGGCGTCCGACGTGACCACCATGCGGCTGTGCACCAGTGGGTTGCCGGCGAGCAGGTCCGGCCGGCGCCAGGCGCGCAACGCGTCCCGGACCGCCACGTCGAACTCGGGGCGGGGCAGTGGCTCGACGACCGCCGGGCCGTCGGCGAGAGGGGCCAGGACCGCATCGTGCCGCAACGGGTCGCGCCACTGCACCTCGGTCCGGACGGCGTTGCGGACGAACGGGCGCACCCGCACACCGCTCGGACCGCTCTCGGCGTACGGCAGGGCGCACAGCCACCGGAACAGATCCACGGCGTCACCCTCGGCCACCGTGGCACGCAGCAGCATCTCGGTGGTCGTCTCCGCGTACGCGCAGATCTCCAGGGCGTGCCGGTGCGCGGCCGACGGCAGCTCGCCCACGACCTCCTGCACCACGGCCTGCGCCAGCCAGAGGCGGATCTCGTCGTCGTCCTTGCCGGTCCCGGCCGCCTCCACCGCCAGGCGCAGGGCGAGCGGATTGCCGCCGGCCAGTTCGGCGAGGAACCGCTGGCGGCGGCGGGGGATCGCATACCGGTCCAGCAGCATCTCGGCCTCGGTGGGGGACAGGTCGCCGACCTCCAGGACGCGCAGGACCTCGTTCCAGCCCGGATCGGCGGTCCACTCCACCCCGGGCGGCGTACGGGCGGCGAGCACGACGACCGTGCCCACCGGCAGCCCGGGCAGGAACTCCTCGCGCAGCCACCACTCGACCGGCTGCCAGTGCTCGAACTCGTCGACGAGCACCACCGGGCCCGGCGCGCCGGCCGGAGTCGGTGGCATCGCCGCCAGCAACGCCGGGATCAGGCCGCCCGGTTCGAACCGGTCGACCCGGATGACCTGACGGCGGGTCCGCTCCGCCTCGACCGCGTAGCGCCGCAGCAGCGTGGTCTTGCCCGTGCCGCCGGCGCCGTGCAGGTAGAGCACGGTGAAGACGGCGTCGCCGGCGAGGGCCGCGCGGAACGCGGCCAGTTCGGCCGCGCGGCCGACGAAGGCCCGATCGCGTGCCGACCGGAGGTATTCCTCCAGCCGCGTCACCGCCTGCTCACCGTTCGCCATGCTGGGCTGCGTACCTCCCCGTCCCGACCGTCGCGCCATTCTTCCCGCCCGCCTGTATCGTTTTCGTCAATCGCGTCCACGCGCTCGTCGATCCAGGTCAGGCGCCTGCCATTATTGCTCCGTCCGCAAAGTGGTGGCGGTTCGGAAACTGTCTGTGACGGGGGTCGAATGACCAGTAAATGGCCTTCAGAATGAACAGGGCCGTCGGCCACCATCCGCCGGGTGTCGATTTCCACGCCGGCGGATGCCCGGCCCGCCGCGGCGATGGCGGAGGCCGTCGTCGACCTGAACGCCATCGCCGGCAACACCCGCCTGCTCGCCGCGACGGCCGGTCCGGCGGGGATGATGGCGGTGGTCAAGGCGGACGGCTTCGGTCACGGCGCCGAGCAGGTCGCGCGTACGGCGCTGCGCCACGGCGCCACCTGGCTCGGCGTGGCCTCGGTGGCCGAGGCGCTCGCCCTGCGTGGGCGGGGACTGACCGCGCCCATGCTGCTCTGGCTCTACTCCCCGGCCGAGACGTTCGAGGAGGTCCTCGCCGCCGGGATCGACGTGTCCGTCGGTGCGGTGGAGGCGCTGCAGGCGCTCGCGGACGCGGCCGAACGCGCCGCGACGGTGGCGAACGTCCACCTCAAGCTCGACACCGGGATGTCCCGCGGTGGTGCGCCCGTCGAGGAATGGGCGCAGCTCTTCGCCTGGGCGCGCAAGTTCTCCGGCGCCGGGCTGCTGCACGTCCGCGGCCTCTGGTCGCACCTGGCCAACGCCGAGGACCCGGACGCCCCCGGCCTGCGGGCGCAGCTCCGCGAGTTCGAGCGGGGCCGGGAGGCGGCGGCCGCCGCCGGCCTCGAACCGCCGATCGTGCACCTGGCCAACTCGGCCGCCGCGCTGCATCTGCCGCGGGCCCGCTACGACCTGCTGCGCGCGGGGATCGCCCTCTACGGCGTCGAGCCGGTGCCGGGCCGGTGCTTCGGGCTGCGGCCGGCGATGACCGTACGCGCTCAGGTCCTGCTCACCAAGCGGGTGGCGCCGGGTACCGGAGTCTCGTACGGTCCGGACTTCGTCACCGAGCGCGAGACCACCCTGGCGTTGGTCGCGCTGGGCTTCGCCGACGGCGTGCCGCGCCAGGCGGCCGGGCGGGCGTCGCTGGCGGTCCGCGGGGTGCGCTGCCCGATCGCCGGGCGGGTCAGCATGGACCAGGTCGTGCTGGACGTGGGCGACCTGCCGGTCCGCCCGGGCGAGTACGCCGTCATGTTCGGTCCCGGCGACGACGGCGAGCCGACCGTCGCCGACTGGGCGCACTGGGCCGGCACGAACCCGCACGAGATCCTCACCGGCATCGGGCCACGGGTGACCCGCCGGTACGAGCTCAGTAGTGGGCGGTGATCCGGCGCGCCGGGCCGTCGACGGTGATCCGGCCGCCGTACGGGAGCACCCACTGCGGATCGGTGTGCCCGAAGTCCACCCCGAAGACGATCATCGCCTCGGGGTGGTACGCGGCGAACGCCTCGAGCACGGCCTCCCGCTGCTCCTCCCGGTAGGCGGCCCGCCGTTCGAGCGGCCGGACGTCGAAGAGCGCCGTGGCCTTGGCGGTGGCCAGCACCACGGCCGGAAACTGTTCCAGCAGGCCCCGCTCGCCGAAGTCGCGCAACATCCGGAAGACGCTCCTGGCCGGCGGCATCTCCTCGGAGGTCTCCAGCAGCAGGACGCATCCGGCGTAGTCCTCGACCGGCCGGACCCATCGGTCCGCGGCCAGCGTGGGATGCAGAGACTCCAGGCAGCCACCCCAGGTCGGCGCGGTCACCACCCGCTCCGGGCGGTGCCACACCCGGCCGGGGCTCGGGTACGACGGCACGGTGCCGGTGAGGGCGACCGGGTCGGCCCAGTTCAGCTCCTCCTCGCGGAACTCCCCGACCGGTGTGATCTCCAGGTCGCCGCCGTCGAAGAGGGCCGCCCGCAGGGAGGCGGAGATCTCGGGTCCGACGCCGGTGGCGCGGCTCAGGAACATCATCGTGGACATGCCGTGATAGCCGGCGACGCCGTGGTGCCAGAGCCAGTTCAGCAGGTTGGTGTTGTCCGAGAAGCCGAAGAACGGCTTGGGATCGGCCCGGAACACGGCCGGGTCGAGGTGCCGCAGCACGGTGATCTGGTCGTCGCCGCCGATGGTCGCGAAGACCGCGCGGATGCCGGGGTCGGCGTACGCCGCCATCAGGTCCGCGGCCCGCTCCCGCGGCGACGAGTGGCGCCGCGTGGTGGGGAACTCCACCGGCTGCAGCCCGAACTCCTCCCGCAGGCGCCGCATGCTCCGCTCGTGCACCGCCGGGAACTCGGCGGGTGCGGCGAAGGACGGCGAGAGGACCGCCACCCGGTCACCGGGGGCCAGCTTCGGCGGAGGAGTCAGTTCGGGACGCATGCCGGGTATTCAAGCATCACGCGAGAGGCCGGCCCTCCATCGGTGGAGAGCCGGCCCCGGGGTGCGCGTGGGTCAGCCGCCGATGCCCAGCTCGGTACGGCCGCCGATCTTGCCGCCCTCCGCCGTTCCCGCGTAGCGGAACAGCTTGCCACTGGAGTTCTCGGTGACCAGGAGGTCGTCGTGCTGGTCCGCATCGAAGCGGCCGAGGGTGAGCTCGCTCATGCCGTTCCAGCCGCCGGTGCCGATCTCGACCCGCCCACCGAGCGTCCCGTTGGCGTTGACGGGGTAGAAGAACAGCTTGCCGGTGCTCTTCTGCACGGTGACCAGGTCGTCCTGCTCGTCGCGGTTGATCTTGCCCCCGGTGAGCTTGTCCATGTTGTTCCAGCCGCCGGTGCCGAGCAGCACCCGCGCGCCGAACGCTCCGCCGGCGGCGGTGCCGGGGTAGAGCCAGAGCTTGTCGGAGGAGGCCTCCACGGCGATGAGGTCCTCGTGGGCGTCGCCGTTGAAGCGGCCCGCGGCCAGCTTCTCCATGCCGTTCCACCCGGTGCCGATCTCGACGCGCGCGCCGAGGGCCGCACGGCCGGTGCCGGGGTAGAGGTACAGCTTGCCGGTGCCCTTGTCCACCGCGATCAGGTCGTCGTGCTCGTCGCGGTTGAACTTGCCCGTGGTGAGCTTGTCCATGGTGTTCCAGCCGCCGCCGATCGCCACGCGGGCGGCGAACGCGTCAGCCTTGGCGGTGCCGGGGTAGAGCCACAGCTTGCCGCTGCTGAGCTCGACGGCGAGCAGGTCCTCGCGAGCGTCGCCGTTGAACGAGCCGGCCGAGAAGTTGACCAGTCCGCGGGGGCGCTTGTGCCAGCCCAGCTCGGGCTTGGCGGCGCACGGCTCCTGGACGGCGTGGGCGGCGCCGGTCTTCGCGGCGTCGAGGATGCCCAGGCACTTGCCGCTGTTGTTGTTCTTCAACCGGGTCAGCCCGGTGCTGTCGGTCTGCGGTGCCCACAGCTGTTCCTTGCCGCCGTTGCAGGTCCACTGGATGGCGTGGGCGCTGTCCTCCTTGGACCCCGAGCCGATGGCGAGGCACTGGCCGCTGCGGCTGTTGCGCACCTCGAAGTAGCCGTCCGCCTTGGGCAGGAAGACCCAGCCCTGGTCCTGGGCGGCGCTGCACTGCCACTGGATGATGTGCTCGCCCTTCTTCAGCGAGCCGCTCGGCACGCCGAGGCACATGCCGGTGTGGCCGGCCTGGAGCCGGTCGGGCAGGTCCGGCCGGATCTCGTACTGTCCCTGGCGGACGAAGGCGGCGACCGCGTCGGCGTTGCCGGCCAGGGCGTTGCGCGCGGCCAGGGCCAGGTTGCGGTTGCCGGCCTTCTCGGCGCGGGTCTGGACGTCCTTGGCCTGGCGCCGGTCCTCCGCCTCGACGGCCTCCAGGGCCTTCTGGATGTCGCGGTCCTTGGCCTGGTGGATGCCGGTGTCGATGAACGCCTTCCAGGCGGCGGGGTCGAGGTTGCGCGCGGCGCTGATCGCGGCGACCTGGACCTCCGTGCCGTCCGCCTCGTGGTTCCAGACCGAGACGACGAAGTCACGATCCGGCATGCTCAGCAGCTGCTCGGTGACGGGCAGGCCGATCCGGTTGGCGGCGAACTGCTTCGCGGCGCGGGCGCGGGCCGCGGCCTTCTCCGCCTCGGTCTTCGCCTGGTCGTCGGCGATGCGCTGGTCGGTGTCCTGCTTGGCGGCGGCCGCCAGGCCGGCGGCGATGAACTCGCGCTGCTGCTCCGCGGTGCCGCCGACCGCAGCGGCCGCGGCGGCCTTGACCTTGGGCCACTTGGCGTCGTTCTCGACGCGCGTCCAGATGAGCCGGGCGAAGTCGGCGTCGGTGCCGCCGAGCATGGCCGCGTCGGCGACGACGTCGATGCTGGCCGCGGCGGCGGCGCGGGCCTGGTCGGACAGGCGCTTCGCCTCGGCCTCCCGCTTCTCGCGCTCGATGTCGCGGTCGTACGCGGCGAACACGCCGGTGGTGATGAACTCGTAGCAGGCCTCGCTGGTGGCGTCCGGGTTGACGTCGTCGGACATGGTGCCGTAGGCCTGCTCGGCGGCGGCGCGTACCTCGAGGAAGTCGCCGTTGTCCTTGACGTGCTTCCAGATCTCGATGACGAAGTCGCGGTCACCGCGCTCCACGAGGGCCGTGTCGTCGCCGCGGCCGAACTTCACGGCCACGGCCAGCTTCTGTTCGTACGTCGCCAGGCCGGCGTCGGCCTCGGCGGCGGCCAGCACGCCCGCGGTGACGGGCGAGGCCGGGGCCGCCTGGGCGACGGAGGGCAGGGCGGTGGTGAGGGTGACCGCGGCGAGCCCGGCGGTGAGCAACCGCCAGTTCGACGCGCGGGTCGAGGCTGTCATATCAGTGTTCCCCCGATGAGAAGGCGAGCGGCAGCGCACGCGCCGGTGGCTACAGGCGGGCAAGCCTCGGCGCGGGTGGCAGGAATGGCTGTCGTAACGATGCGGTGCCGGACGTCGGCCGGCGATGCAGTGGCAGACCGTAGCGGCGACGGGGTCGTCAGGCAAGAACGGGAGGTGAGTGGCTCACCTCTCAAAGTGCATCGATGCAGCTCAGGGGCGTCTGCGTGGGCGCCGGGCACCGATCGGTGTAGATCTTGTCACTGTTCCATGTTTAGATGTCGCGCTCGTGCCGGCGGGTCGGCAGGGGTCGCATGGGGTGTGCCGCCGACAAATCGTGACGCGATGGTGCCGGCGGTGTCCCGGGGAATCCAGCGCGCGGCCGCATCGATTTCGGCGCCGCGGAATTCCCTTTCGCCGGGCGGTCCCGGTGAAGAAGATCACGATCACTATGAGATAGCCGCGGGAAGTCTCCGGACCGTTATCCATAGTGGACGCCCGCTGGGTCGAGGATCGCGATGACCAGCGCATTCCACGGTGCCCTGAGCTTAGTGGGCAGGCCGCTCACCGGCCCGATGATCTTGCACTTCCGGACTGGATCGCCGTGTGTAGCATGCCGGCAGGGGCGGCGAGCCGGCCGGCTCTACACGGGGAAATCAACGCTTTCGGAAGTGACTCCATGCTCCTGTCAATTGTCGTTCCGTGCTTCAACGAGGAAGACGTCATCGAGCTTTTCGATGAGAGAATCCGCGCGACGCTGGGCCGGCTCGGCGTGGAGTACGAGCTGTGCTATGTCGACGACGGCAGTGCCGATGCCACCCTGGACCGGTTGCGCGCCCTGGCGAGGCGGCACCCGGACAGCACGCGTTACGTGTCCTTCAGCCGCAACTTCGGCAAGGAGGCGGGCATGCTCGCCGGTCTGCGGGAGGCCACCGGCGACGCCGTCGTGCTGATGGACGCCGACCTCCAGCACCCGCCGGAGCTGATCCAGCGGATGATCGAACTCCACCGCCGCGGTCACGACCAGGTGGTGGCGCGGCGGACCCGCGACGGCGACCGGTGGCTGCGCAGCCTGGTGAGCCGGCTGTACTACCGTCTCATCAACCGGATGGTCGACGTCGAGCTCACCGACGGCGTCGGCGATTTCCGGTTGCTCTCCCGCGCTGCGGTCGACGCCCTGCTCTCGCTGCCGGAGTCCAACCGCTTCTCCAAGGGCCTGTTCTCCTGGATCGGCTTCGACACGGTCACCTTCGACTACCGCAACGTCGCGCGGGAGGCCGGCGCGACGAAGTGGCGGTTCGGCGCGCTGCTCAACTACGGCATCGACGGCCTGATCTCCTTCAACAGCCGTCCGCTGCGGCTGGCCATCTACGTGGGCCTGGTCCTGGCGGCGCTCGCCGGCCTCTACGCCGGGTGGATCACGGTGGCCGCGATCGCCGGTGGGGTCGAGACGCCCGGCTATGTGACCCTGCTGGTCGCCGTCGTGGGCCTCGGCGGACTGCAGATGGCCATGCTGGGGCTGATCGGCGAGTACATCGGGCGGGTCTACTACGAGTCGAAGCGCCGCCCGCACTTCCTGATCAAGGAGACCAACGTGCCCCGCGAGGCGTTCGGCGGCAAGGGCGCGGGCGGTCAGGCCTTCATCTCACCGCGCGCGACCGCGCCGCAGGAGCCGGGCGCGGACAGCCGGGTGGCGGCCGCGGGGCGGGCCCGCTGATGCCGGTCCAGCTGGCCCAGCTGGTCAAGTTCGCCGTGGTCGGTGTGATCAACACCGGCACGTTCTACGTGCTGTACCTCGCGCTGCACACCTGGCTGCCCTACTACCCGGCGTTCGTGATCGCGTTCCTGATCAGCATGGTGGGCTCGTTCTTCCTCAACACCTACATCACCTACCGCACCCGGCCGACCTGGCGGAAGTTCCTGCTGTTCCCGCTGACCAACCTGACGAACTTCGTGGTCACCTCGGTGGGCGTCTTCGTGCTGGTGGAGTGGTTCGGGACCGGCGAGCGGATCGCTCCGCTGGCCGCCGCGGCGGCCGCCATCCCGGTCACCTTCCTGCTCTCGCGCCGCATCCTGACGCACCGGGACGCCGCCGCCGGCGCGGACGACGGGTCGCTGGAACCCGGCCGGCCCCGTGCTCTCGCGCGCGGCCGCTGACCCGTACGGCCGTCACCTTCCGGCGGGAACGCCCCGCTCGTCGTCCGCCGCGTCGTGCACGGGCCACCGTGGCTGCGGCAGCTCGGGGCCGGCGGCGGGCGAGCGGCGCCGGTCGAGCCGCACCGCGAGCCTGTTCCACAGCAGCCCCGCCAGGAGCGCGGCGAGCGCCAGCGCGCTGACGAACAGTCCCGCGCGGAGTCCCGGTGGCTGGTAGGAACAGTCCACCCGGGACGCCCCACCCTCCAGCGGTACGCCGAGGAACCCGTGGAAAGACGTCGGCGCGACGGCACCGCGGCGGTCGGTCGAGCACGTCCAGCCGTCGACGGCGGTCACCTTGATCACGGCCATCCCGGCACTGGATGCGGGCAGCACCGCGCTGATGGTGTGCCCGCCCGTCTCGACCCGGGTCGCGCCGGTCGCCCGCAGGCGTGCCACGGCATTCGCGAGTTTGCCGCGATCGAGGCAGCCCAGCACGTCGCCGGACACGTTCTGGGTGCGCGCGGCGCTCACCTCGAGCCGGACCTCGCCCGTGGCGGGCACGGTGCCCAGGAACCGCAGCGGATTGCTGTTCATCGCCTCGCTCCCGGGGAAGCGGAGATCGAACTGCGGCCCCCGCACCCGCCCGGCGAACCAGCTGTCGTAGAAGTACGCGTCGCTGCCCGGGGTGCAGCGCGCCGAGAACACCGTGCGGGGATCGCCCTTGCGGGCCGCCGGGATGCGCCAGCCGTCCGCTGTCCGGACGGGCGCCGGGCCCGCGGTGTGCCGCAGTTCGGGTACGTCGTACACGGTGGCGCCCAGCAACGCCTGCTGACGGGCGTAGACGGAGTCCGTGACCGCGCGGCCCGCGGCGTCGCCGGGGTGCACCGTGACGAGCGGTGCCGCCGGGCCCGCGGGGGTCAGCGCGTAGCCCCCGGGACGCGGTTCGAGGTAGGCAATCACGCCCATCAGCGCGCGGGTCACCGGATCCTCGGGGCTGTGGATGTGCCGTCCCCGCATGGTCCAGCTGATGCCGATACCCTGGAGCGCCTCGGCGGTCTTCGCTGGCAGGTAACTGCTGTAGTAGCGGGCGCCCTCGCCGCGGAGCAGGGCGGGGTCGTTGTTGGCGAAGCGGTGCGGCCCCGTCTCGGTGCGCTGCTGCGGCCACTGCCGCGACCGTTGGACGTCGGCGAAGGCCGCGCGGGTCGCAGCCTCGGTCATGCTCGGCAGCGGGTCGAAGAACGCAATGGTGGAACGGATCGCGTCCGGGGCGTACGCGGAGTAGGCCGTGCCGACGAAGACCCCGGCCGCCAGCACCGTCGCGGCACCGGCGCGGGCCCAGGCGGCCGCCCGCCGCCGATCCTCCCGCCGCCAGTGCAGCACGAGCAGCGCGCCCACCATCGCGGGGCCGCCCACCAGCACCGTGAGCCAGGTCCCGCCCCGGACGGCGGGTTGGTTCTGGCAGAGCAGCAGGATGGCCGCGGTCAGGCCGCCACCGGCGAGCAGGGCGACGGGATCGGGCCGCCGGGCCAGCGACAGCCAGGCGATCATGACAAGCAGGCCGGTGATGACGAACGACGCCCGGTAGGGGCTGCCGTTGGGCAGGGCGAACCCGTGCCAGAGCAGGATGCCCGGCCGCCAGAGCTGGGACAGGGTCACCAGCGTGAGGAGCGACAGCCAGACCAGTCGCTCCTTCGGCGCGACCTTGCGGTGGAACGGGAAGGCCGCGACCAGCAGCAGACCGAGGATGCCGATGAAGATGTTCGGCATGGCGGAGTCCGCGCGGCCGCCCGGCAGGAGCTGGGCGAGGACCGCGAGAGCGTCGGGCGTGCCCCGGTAGGTGGCCGGTGGTGGGGGCTGGGAGCCCTTGCTGGCCAGCATGCTGACGGTGAGGACGGGGGCGGTGAGCAGCACCCCGACCAGTGTCATGACCCCCGCCCGGAGCAGCGTGACGAACCGGTCACGCAGCGGACCGCCGGCGAGGATCAGCCGGGCCAGCAGCACCGCCACGGCGGCGATGGTCGCCATGGCCGCGGTGTAGAAGTTTCCCGCCCAGGCGAGGGCCACCAGCAGGCTGCTGAGGGCCCAGTTGCGCCCCCGCAGGCACCGGTCCATGGCGAGGAGGATGAGCGGCAGGCCGACGATCCCCCACATCCACATGGGGTCGTAGGTGCCGTCGTTGACCACCCAGGCGGACAGCCCGTAGCCGACGCCGAGCAGCGCCCGGCCCCAGGGCGAGCCGGCCCGCAGCCGGCCGAGGAAGACGGTCATCAGCGCGGTGCCGAGGCCGATGCTGAACAGCGTCACGAGGAAGACCGGCAGGTCGACCAGGTCCCGCGGGAAGAGGCCGACGAGCCAGGAGAACGGGTTGCCGAGGTAGGTGACGAAGTCGCCGAGGAACGGCACGCCGTAGCCGCTGCTCCAGTTGAACAGGAGGTCACCGCTGGCCTCGCCATGCTCCAGGTCCCACAGCATGGCATGGAAGGGGATGAACTGGTTGGCCAGATCGTTCACGGCTCGGGACTGGTCGCCGAACGGATAGGTGTCCCGGGCGAACAGTGCGAGGCAGTAGGACGCCATGGCCAGCACCGCGCCCGCGGTGGCCGCGCAGCCCTCGGACTCGCGCCACCGCCGGCGGCGGCCGGCCGTGTTCCCAGTGGACGACAAAGCCACTTCCCCCCGTGGTGATGGCTGACTTCCCGTGCGCCGACCGACCCTACTTCACCGCGTCATCCGCCCCTTCTGGCCGCGGGCGGCGACCCCTTCCCGGGGCATGTCGCGGGGCAGCCGGTCGGGCACGAGGGCCAGGGCCAGCGCGCTGCCGGCGACCATCAGCCCGGCGCAGATCAGCGTCGCCGCCCGGTACGTCGGTGCCAGCGCCGCCGGGTCGGTCAGGTCGCCGGTGCCGATGCCCGCGGCCAGCGGCAGGATCGCGACGGCGAGTAGGCCGGCCGCCCGGGCCACGGCGTTGTTGACGCCGCTGGCGACGCCCGCGTGGGCGTCGTCGAGCGCGCCCAGGGCCGTGGCGGTCAGGGGTGCCACCAGCAGGGACAGGCCGAGACCGAAGACGATCACCGGGGGCAGCACGTCCGCCGGGTACGACGCCGCGGGGCCGACCCGGGACAGCCACACCAGGGCCGCGGCGCAGACGAGCGGGCCGGCCGTCATCGGGATGCGGGGGCCGATCCGCCGGGCGAGCCCGCCCGCGCGGGCCGAGAGCAGCAGCATGAGCACCGTGATCGGGAGCAGGGCCAGGCCGCCGGCGAGCGGGCTGAAGCCGGCGACCACCTGGAGGTTCAGGACGACCAGGAAGAACACGCCGCCGAGGGCGGCGTAGACCAGGAACGTCACCAGGTTGGCGCCGGTGAAGGCCCGGGAGCGGAAGAGGTCCAGCGGCAGCATCGGGTGCCGGGAGCGGTGCTCGGCGACGACGAAGCCGGCCATGCCGAGCGCGCCCACCGCCAGCGACGCCAGCACCGCCGGGTTGCCCGGGCCCTGCGCCGGCCAGGCGGTGAAGCCGTAGGTGAGCCCGCCGAGGCCCGCCGCCCCGGTGAGCACGCCGGTCACGTCGAGCTCGCGCGCGGCCGCCGGGTTCCGGGACTCGGGGACGTGCCGCGCGGTCACCACGAGCACGAGGGCCGCGATCGGGACGTTGATCAGGAAGATCAGCCGCCAGTCGGCGACCTCGACGAGCCAGCCGCCCAGGAACGGGCCCAGTGCCCCGCCGATGCCGCCGAGCCCGGACCAGGCGCCGATGGCCCGGGACCGGTCGCCGGGCACGAACGACGCTTCGAGGATGGCCAGCGCGCCGGGAGTCAGCAGCGCGCCGCCGATACCCTGCAGGACCCGGGCGCCGACGAGCAGTTCGGTCGTGGGTGCCACGCCGCACAGCAGGGACGCCGCCGCGAACCAGGCGACGCCGACCGCGAAGACCCGCTTGCGGCCGTACCGGTCGCCGAGGGAGCCGCCGAGCAGGATCAGGGCGGCGAGGCTGAGGGCGTACCCGTTGACGGTCCATTGCAGACCCGCCGCGTCCGCGCCGAGATCCCGGCCGATCGCGGGGAGCGCGATGTTGACCACGGTGCCGTCGATGAACGCGAGGCTCGAACCGAGCACGGTCGCCACCAGCACCCAGCGCCCGGCGGCGCTGCGGTACCGCACCTGCCCGGGCTCCATGGGTGGGACACTACGCGGTCGATCAGGCCGTCAGCGGCAACGTTCGCTCCATCCGTACGGGCATCGGCGCCGGCAGGGCGGCGCGGGCGGCGAGCATGGCGGCGGTGGCGGCCGCCGCGGGCACGGTGGCGGCGCATTGCCGGCGCCGCAGCAGCGCGCCCAGCCGGGCCTCAAGCTCCGCCCGGTGGTAGGGCTTCGTCAGGTAGTCGTCGGCTCCGGCCTCGACCCCGGCCCGGATCCGCTCGCCGTAGACGTCGGCGCTGACCAGCATGATCGGGAGGTGGGCGGTGGCCGGGTCCTGCCGCAGGGCGTGGCACAGGTCGATGCCGGACGTGCCGGGCATCCGTACGTCGAGCAGGGCCGCGTCGATCCCGCCGGCCTCGACGGCCCGCTGCGCCGATGCCGCGTCGCGGACCGCGACGACCTCGTGCCCCAGCCGGCGCAGCGCCAGAGTGAGAAGCTCACGGTGGTCGGCTTCGTCGTCGGCGATGAGTACGGTCGGCACAGCGGGCACCTCCATCCGGGTTCGGGTACGAACGACTGTTCGGCGTACCCCGCCGACGGCTTAGCCGTTTCGCCGTGACCGTCACCTCAGGGCGCAAAACGCCCAGAAGTCGCGAGATCAGTCGCGTCCGGCGACCGCGTCGTGGATCATGGCCGCGCACGCCTCCATGGGGTCCTGGTCGCTGACCCCCAGATAGTTCTTCGTGGCCGCCACCGCCAGGCCCAGGTCCGGGTAGAAGCCGGCCAGGCCGCCGCCGTTGCCGCCCCAGCCGATCCGCCCGGACTGCTGGGCCACGTAGCCCAGCGTCTTGGGCAGGTCGCCGCCGATGGTCCAGTCCGGGCCCTCGGTGCAGACCGCGGTGATCAGCTTCAGCCGGTCCGGCGAGATCAGGCGTACTCCGTCGACCTCGTCCATGAGTGCGGCGTACATCCGGGCCATCCCGCGGGCGCTCACCGTGGCCACCGCCGGGATGTCCGTGCGCAGGATGTCGCGGCGGTTGCCGAGCGCCGGGTCGGGGCGTACCGCGGGCGGCGCGACCTTGTCGAAGTTCTCCAGGTTGGCGCTGAACAGGTCCAGCGCGGTGGTCCAGTTGCGGTCCTTCAGCCGGGCCACCCGGTGCAGCTGGTCCGGGGGTACGCCGAAGAACAGCTCACGGTCCGCGCCGAGCGGCCGGGCGATGTCCTCGGCGAGCACCCAGGAGATCGGCCGGTTCACGACCCGGCGGACCACCTCGCCGAGCAGCCAGCCGTACGTCCACTCGTGGACGCCGTGCCGGGTGCCGGGCGGCCACAGCGGCGTGGACCCCGCGATCGTCCGGCACATCCGGTCCCAGTCCAGGAAGTCCTCGGCCGTGGTGTACGACGGCAGCGCCGGCACCCCGGCCGCGTGCGACAGGACGTGCCGCAACGTCGTGTCCTGCTTGCCGTGGCGGGCGTACTCGGGCCACACGTCCGCCAGGCGCAGGTCGTAGTCGAGCTGGCCGCGCTCGGCGAGGACGTGCACGGCCGTGCTGGCCAGGCCCTTGCCGGTCGCCGGGCTGAAGAAGGTGGTCTCCGGGGTGACCTGGGCGCCGGTGGACTCGTCGGCCACCCCGGCGCAGGCGTTCACGATCAACCGCCCGTCCAGGTAGGCGGCGACCTGCACGCCCAGCTCCCGGCCGGAGCCGACGAGCGCCTCGGCCCGGCGCTGCACCCGCGTCTGCAGGTCCCTCCAGTCCCTCACGCCCCCAGCATCGCGCACGCGGGGGTGGCGGCGGGGCAGATCGGGACAGCTCAGGGGTGGGGTTAACCCTACCTCCGATCCGGCGGCCACCGGGATCGGTTCGCGAGCCCGCCCTGCCTACCGTCTAGGACATGACCACCACCCTCGTCCCGGCGGCACATCAGGCCCCGCTCCGCCGCGTGCTCCGGCAGGTCGGCCTCGACACCCAGTTCATCCTGCTGGGGTTCCCCCTGGGCCTGGTCGCCGTGGTGGCCGGCTTCACCGGCCTCACCGTCGCCGTCGGCACGGCCGTCATCTGGGTCGGCGTGCCGATCATGGCCGGCACGCTGATGCTGGCGCGCGGCCTGGCCACCGTCGAGCGGGCGCGGATCGCCCCGGTGATCGGCTTGCGGCTGCCGCATCCGTACTACAAGCAAGCGCCCGCGGGGGCGGGCCCCGCCCGGCGGTTCCTCACGCCGCTCGCCGACGGCCAGGCCTGGCTCGACCTGCTCCACGCCATCCTGCGCTGGGTTCCGAGCACCGTCGCGTTCTGCTTCGCGGTGACCTGGTGGGCCGGCACGCTCGGCGGCCTCACCTATCCGCTCTGGGAGTGGTCGCTCCCGCGCGGCCCCGAGAACTCCGACCTGCCCGAGTTGCTGGGGCTGGGCGACGCCACCTCGACCCGGATCGTCTTCCACCTGGCCATCGGCTTCTTCTTCCTGGGCACGCTGTATCCCGTCCTGCGCGGCTCGGCGCTGCTCGAGGGACTGTTCGCCCGCGCCCTGCTCAGCGGCGTCAACGAGCTGCGCGAGCGGGTGGCCGAGGCGGTGGCCGCCCGCGACACCGCCCAGGCCCAGAAGGCCGCCGCCGTCTCGGCCGAGGCCATCGCGCTGCGGCGGCTCGAACGCGACATCCACGACGGTCCGCAGCAGCGCCTGGTCCGGCTGGCGATGGACCTCGGCCGGGCCGAGCAGCAGTTCGCCACCGACCCCGACGCCGCGCGCGCCACGGTCGCCGAGGCCCTGGCGCAGACCCGGGAGACCCTCGACGAGCTTCGCGCGCTGTCCCGGGGCATCGCCCCGCCGATCCTCGTCGACCGGGGACTGCAGGCGGCGCTGACCGCGCTCGCCGGGCGCTGCACGGTTCCGGTCGACCTGGACGCCCCGCCGATCGGACGGCTCGACCCGGCGGTGGAGACGACGGCGTACTTCGTGGTGGCCGAGGCGCTCACCAACGTCGCCAAGCACAGCCACGCGGCCGAGGTGCAGGTGAGCGTGCGCCGGGAGGCCACCGGGCTGACGCTCACGGTCGCCGACGACGGGGTGGGCGGTGCGAGCCTCGCCAAGGGCCACGGCCTGGCCGGTCTCACGGACCGCGTCCAGGCGCTGGGCGGGGTGATGGACGTGCGCAGCCCCGCCGGAGCGGGCACCACGCTCACGGTCGCGCTGCCGCTGTAGCGCCAGGGCCCCGCTAGGCTCTGTCGGCATGCGGGTGGTGATTGCCGACGATGCCGTGCTCCTGCGCGAGGGCCTGGTCAGGCTGGTCGAGGAGAACGAGTGCACCGTCGTCGCGGCCGTCGGCGACGGTCCCTCGCTGGTCGACGCGATCGTCGAGCACAAGCCGGACGTGTCCATCGTGGACGTCCGGATGCCCCCCACGCACACCGACGAGGGTCTGCGGGCGGCCGTGGAGGCCCGCAGGCAGGTGCCGGGCAGCCCGATCCTGGTGCTGTCGCAGTACGTCGAGGTGGAGTACGCCGACGACCTGCTCGCCGATCGCCTGGGCGCGGTGGGCTACCTGCTCAAGGACCGCGTCTCCGAGGTCGCGGACTTCCTGGACGGCCTGCGCCGGGTGGCCGCCGGCGCGACGGTCCTGGACCCGGAGGTCGTCGGCCAGCTCCTGGTCCGGCGCCGCCGCGACGACCCGCTGCGTAACCTCACCCCGCGAGAGCGGGAGGTCCTCGGTCTGATGGCGGAAGGCCGCTCCAACACCGCGATCGCCCGCACGATCGTGGTGACCGAGGGCGCGGTGGAGAAGCACGTCCGCAACATCTTCACCAAGCTCGACCTGCCGCCCGACGAGGAACAGCACCGCCGCGTCCTGGCGGTCCTCGCCTATCTGCGCAGCTGAGAAAGGGCGCCCGCAGCGGCGGGCGCCCTTCGTTCCGTACGCGGGGAGCTCAGCTCTTGAAGGCGTCCTTGATGTCCTCGCCGGCCTGCTTCAACTTCGAGGTGGTCTGGTCGGCCTTGCCCTCGGCCTCGAGGCGCTCGTCGTCGGTCGCCTTGCCGACGCCCTCCTTGACCTTGCCGCCGAGTTCCTCGGCCTTGTTGTCGATCTTGTCGTCGGTGCCCATCGGAACCTCCCGGGGTGAGTCGCCTACGCATCCGGATGTACCCGGATGCGCGCGGTGCAACCCCGAGAGGGGAATCACGCCGTGGGCACGGTTTCGGCCGGCGCCGCGGAGGGCATCAGGGACTTCTTGGCCGCGAGCAGTTCGCTGAGGCGGGCCGGGGGCATCGGGCGGGCGAAGTGGTAGCCCTGCGCCGCGATGTAGCCCAGCGACAACAGCTGCTCCGCCTGGTCCGCCGTCTCCACGCCCTCCGCCACCGCGTGCAGGCCGAGGGCCTGCGCCAGGTGGATCACCGCCGCCGACACCGGCGGGCGGTCGTCGACCTCCGACTGGGTGAAGGAGCGGTCCAGCTTGATCTCGTCGATCGGGCAGTCGTGCAGCAGCGTCAGCGTCGAGTGGCCGGTGCCGAAGTCGTCCAGCGAGACCCGGACGCCCATGGCCCGCAGCCGGAGCAGGTTGATCACCGACGGGCCGGGCTCCAGGGCCATCGTCTCGGTGATCTCCAGGACCACCCGCTCGGCAGCCAGGTCGAACTCGGCGAGCAGCTCTCCCACGCGCTCGGCGAAGCCGGGCTCGCGCAGGTCACGGGCCGACACGTTGACGTTGAGGACCTGCGGGGCGGCGTCGCCGTGCTCCACGTTCCACGCGGCGAGCTGGGCGAACGACGTCCGCATGACCCAGTCCCCCAGCGGGACGATGAGACCGGTGCGCTCGGCGACCGGGATGAAGGCGTCCGGCGCCAGCGTGCCCCGGACCGGGTGGGCCCAGCGCACCAGCGCCTCGGCGCCCATGATGTGGCCGTCGTCGAGCGAGACGATCGGCTGGTACAGCAGGAACAGCTGGTCGTTGTCGATCGCGTAGCGCAGCTCCGCGCCGAGGTCGTTGCCGGTCACCGACATGCTCGGCTCGTAGTGCAGGCAGGCCGTGCCGGGCAGGTTCTTCGCCGCGTACATCGCGATGTCGGCGTGCCGCAGCAGCACCGAGGGCTGATCGCCGGAGCGCCCGTCCGCGATGCCGATGCTGGCCCGGATCGGCAGCTCGTGACCGTCGGCGTAGACCGGCTGCTGCAGCGCGCGCATCATCCGGTCGGCGGCCAGGTCCGCGGCGGCCGGGTCGGCGTCGTCGAGCACCACGACGAACTCGTCGCCGCCGAGCCGCGCCACCGTGTCCTCGGCCCGGACGCAGCCCTCCAGCCGCTTCGCCACCCCGACCAGCAGCAGGTCGCCGACCTCGTGCCCGAGGGTGTCGTTGACCTCCTTGAAGTCGTCGAGGTCGATCAGCGCCACGGCCACCGGACGGTCGCCCGGGGCGGTCAGTGCCTGCTGCAGCCGGCTGTGGAAGAGGATGCGGTTCGGCAGCTGGGTGAGGGCGTCGTGGGTCGCGCTGTGGTCCAGGCGCGCCAGCAGGCGGCTGTTGTCCCGGAACGCGGTGAGCTGGCGCAGCACGACGAGCGCGGTGAGCACCACCGCCGAACCGACCACCACGGCCTCGTCCTCGCCGTTGGTCCAGGTCACGTAGACCAGCAGGCCGTCGACGGCGGCGACCGCCACGTACGGCAGCAGGCTGAACGACCGTCGCCGAGGCGCCGGGACACCCCGCCGCTTGCCGCCGAGCGCCGTGCGCTGACGGGCGGCGGCCAGGACGGCGAAGTAGTAGACGACCGGCGTGCTCCACATGTCGGGGAACAGATGCGGGTCCACCGCCTCGAACGGGCCGCGGAACATCGGCGCGACGGCCCCCACGAACATCGCGACGGCCAGCAGCCGCAGCGCGCCGTTGTCGATGTGGGCGTGGCTGGACAGGACGAACTTGGACACCGCGAAGACGGCGAGCAGGGCGATGATCGTGACGAACAACGAGAGGTAGATGGCCTTGTCGTCGCCCTGGCTCAGCGCCGCGCGGGTGGAGAAGTGCCAGAAGAACACGGCGGCGGCCAGCATCAGGGTGCCGGCGTCGAGCACGACCCGGAACATCTCGCCGTGGGACTGCCGCTCGAGCGGCAGCCGGAACAGCGCGAACATGATGATCAGTACGCCGACGGCGCAGGTGACCAGCATGACGGGACCCGTCTGGAGTCCGCGCGGCTCCTCCTCGGCCAGCACGTCCACGGCCTGGGACACCACGCCGATGCCGATGAACACCGCCGCGGCGGTCAGATGCCGCCAGAACCGCCGGGTCGCCTCGGGCAGGGCCTCGGTCCGCGCCGTACGGCGCAAGCCCATGACCAGGATGACGCTGCCGGCCACGGTCGGCAGCCAGAGCAGCGCCCGGGGTCCGACCGGATGCACCAGGTTGACCACGAACCAGAGGATCGCGGCCAGCGCACTGATGCCGGATGCACGCAGCAGCCGGTCCGTTGTGCCCACGCCTTACCCCCTCCAGCCACCGATCCGGTACCGCCTCCATCGGTCGCCGGGCGCCGGGCGTGAGAATTTGCGCCCCGCCTCACCCCCGACGTGTTCCGGACAACCCCCGTTCGGCCGTTCGTCACCCGGGGGGTCGAGCGTGATCAGGATGAATACCGTGCTGTTGTCGGTGGTCGTGCCCGTGTACCGGGTCGAGGGCTATCTCCACCAGTGCCTCGACTCGATCCGGGCCGGCCTGAACCCGCAGGAGGCGGCGTCGGTCGAGGTCATCGCGGTCGACGACGCGTCGCCGGACGGCTGCGGGGCGATGCTGGACGCGTACGCGGCCCGCCACGGCGACCTGCGAGTGGTGCATCTGAGTCAGAACGTCGGCCTGGGACGGGCGCGCAACGCGGGGCTGGCGGAGGCTCGCGGCACCTATGTCTGGTTCGTCGACAGCGACGACTGGCTGCCCGACGGTTCGGTGCGGGCGGTGCTCGACCGCCTGCGCGCGGAGCAGCCCGACGTCCTGCTGATCGACCACCTCCGGGTGCACGAGGACGGCCGGGCGGCGTCCGACGCGAGCAGCGGCGTGCTGCGCGACCCGAGCCTCGCCAGCCTCATCCGGCTCCAGCACACGGCCTGGAACCGGATCGTGCGCCGCGGGCTGCTGGCGGAGGCCGGGCTGCGCTTCGTGCCCGGATGGTACGAAGACGTCTCGTTCAGCAACCCGGTGCTGATCGCCGCGCAGCGGATCGCCGTCCTCGACCGGGTCTGCTACCACTACCGGATCGGCCGTCTCGGTGCGATCACCGCCACCCGCAGCGAACGCCACTTCGAGGTCTTCGACCAGTACGACCGGATGCTGTCCTGGGTCTCGGCCCGCGGCTGCGAGCCCTGGCTGCGTCACCAGCTGTTCACCTTGATGGTCGACCACCTGCTGGTGGTCGCGGGCAACGACGGCCGCCTGCACCCCCGGCAGCGGCGGGCCTTCTTCCGGCGCCTGGTCGCGTACTACCGCCGCTACCTGCCGGACGGCTATCCGGGCCATCCCGGCCTCAAGCACCGCCTGGTTCGCCTCGGCAGCTATCCGCTGTACGCCGGGCTCCGGCAGGCGTACCGGATGGTCAAGCGCGGTCCCGAGCCGGGGCCGCCGGTTCCCCCGGTGCTCGCCGCGGCGCCGCCCCAGGGTGTCCCGTGCTGATCGGGACCGGTTCCCCTACAGTGGACGGCCACGCGATCCTTCGCGCGCCCGCCGGCCTCGACGCCGGTGGCGCGCAGCGTGCCCGGACGAGGCCGGGGACGAGCGCCGCCACGCCCGTCCCCGGCCTCCCGTGCGTCCCCGCCGTGCGGGGCCACGGGACGGAAATTGTCGGAGGGCGCGCGTAGCGTCGCTCAGCATGACGACGATGGCGGTGGTGGCAGACAGCCTCGTGAAGACATACGGGGAGGTCAAGGCCCTCGACGGTCTCCATCTGGAGATTGCCGAGGGCACCGTGCTGGGCCTGCTCGGGCCGAACGGGGCAGGCAAGACGACATGCGTACGGGTCCTCACGACCCTGCTGCAACCCGACTCCGGCCGGGCGCAGGTCCTCGGCATCGACGTGCTGCGGGAGCCGCGACGGGTCCGGGAACGCATCGGGGTCTCCGGTCAGTATGCGGCGGTGGACGAATACCTGACCGGCTTCGAGAACCTGGACATGGTGGGACGCCTCTACCACCTGGGCCGGAAGCCGTCCGCGGCACGAGCCCGCGAGCTACTGGAGCAGTTCCGGCTGGAGGACGCCGCGAACCGGCCGGTCAAGACCTACTCCGGCGGCATGCGGCGGCGGCTCGACCTGGCCGGTGCCCTGGTGGCCCGGCCCCAGGTGCTGTTCCTGGACGAGCCCACCACCGGGCTCGACCCGCGCAGCCGCACGGAGATGTGGGCCACCCTGGCCGACCTGGTGGCCGGCGGCACCACCGTGCTGCTGACGACGCAGTACCTCGAGGAGGCCGATCGGCTGGCGGATTCCATCGTCGTGGTGGACCGCGGCCGGGTCATCGCCGAAGGCACCCCCGACCAGCTGAAGTCGCAGGTCGGAGGCGAGGTGATCGAGATGGTGATCGCGGAGCCCGGCCGGGTGCGCGAGGCTGCGGAGGCCCTCGGCCAGGCGTGCCGGGGCCGGGTCGGCGTCGACGAGCACACCCGCAAGCTGTCCGCGCCGGTGGACGGTGGCAGACCCGCCGCGGCGGTGCTGGTCGACGCGCTGCGCCGGCTCGACGAGGCCGGGGTGTCGGTCATGGACGTCGGCGTACGCCGCCCCACGCTCGACGACGTCTTCCTCGAGCTGACCGGTCACGCCGCCGAGTCCCCGGCGGCCTCGCCGAGTGCCGGCTCCCTCGAAGAGGAGGTCGTGCGATGAACGCCGTGGTCTCCGCCTTCGCGGACGGCGCGGTCATCACCCGCCGCAATCTGCTGAAGATCAAGCGCGTCCCGGACGTGCTGGTCTTCTCGACCCTGTCCCCGATCATGTTCGTCCTGCTGTTCGCCTACGTCTTCGGCAGCGCGATCGAGGTGCCCGGGGTCAACTACCGCGAGTTCCTCATGGCCGGCATCTTCGTCCAGACCGTCGTCTTCGGCGCGACCTGGACGGGTGCGAGCCTCGCCGAGGACCTGCAGAAAGGCATCATCGACCGGTTCCGCACGCTGCCCATGTCGGGCTCTGCCGTGCTGCTGGGCCGCACGGCCGCGGACGTCGGCATCAACCTCGTCACGTTCGTGGTCATGGCCCTCTCCGGCCTGGTCGTCGGCTGGCGGGTCCGCTCGTCGGTGCCCGAGGCGATCCTCGCGGTCGTCCTGCTGCTGACGTTCGCCTACGCGATCTCCTGGATCATGGCGGTCGTCGGCCTCTCGGTCCGCACGCCGGAGGTGGTCAACAACGCCAGCTTCATCGTCATCTTCCCGATGACCTTCATCGCCAACACCTTCGTGCCCACCGGCAACCTCCCCACGGTGGTCAAGTTCATCGCCGAATGGAACCCGGTCTCCTCGGTGACCCAGGCCGCCCGCGAGCTCTTCGGCAACACCAACCCCGCCGTCCCGGTCCCGGACACCTGGGCGCTGCGCAATCCGGTCGCCTACAGCCTCATCTGGATCGGCGCCGCGCTCGTCGTCTTCATGCCCCTGGCGATCCGCCAATACCGCCGAGCCGCCTCCCGATAGGGCTCGGTCGCAGCGGCGGCTGACCGCTCCGATCAGCCGCCGCCCCCGCTCGACCGGTTCCGTCCGGCCTGGTGGTCACGGCCGTCGTCGCCGTACACGCCCGGAGTCGCTGCGTCGCACCGGGTTGGTGCTGGGCTAGCGTGATCCCGTGGATCCGGAAGCCGCCTGCCCCGGCGACGCCCCGGCCGGCGGACCCGCTCCCGCCCAGGACGGGGGTTCTCGCGACGGCGGTGGTTCGGGGCTGGTCCTCGCCGCGGTTTCGGCGGGCGGGGTGGTGGGCGCCCTGGCGCGTCATGGCATCGCCGTCGCCTGGCCGCACGAGCCGGCGGGCTTCGCCTGGGCGACGTGGATTGTCAACGTGACCGGTTGCTTCCTGATCGGCGTGCTCATGGTGCTCATCCGCCGCTTCCGTCCGGAGCAGCGCTTGCTTCGCCCGTTCTGGGGCGTCGGCGTCCTGGGCGGCTACACGACCTTCTCCACCGCGACCGTCGACGTCCTCCGGGCCGCGCCGGGCACCGCACTGACCTACCTGGCCGCGACCCTCGTCGGGGCGCTGGCCGCGGTGTGGCTCGGCACCGCCCTCACCGAAGCGGCGGTGTTCCGGTGACCGTGCTGCTGGTGGCGGTGGGCGCGGCGGTGGGTGCGCCGCTGCGGTACCTGACCGATCGGTATGTGCGGGCCAGGCGCGAGTCGCCGGTGCCGTGGGGCACGCTGATCGTCAATGTCGCCGGGTCGTTGCTGCTGGGCTTTCTGGTCGGGCTGCCCGTCGCCCCGGCGGTCGCCGCGTTGCTGGGCACGGGGTTCTGCGGGGCGCTGACCACCTACTCGACGTTCGGGTTCGAGACGGTGGGGCTGGTCCGGGCCGGGCGCCGCGCGCTTGCGGGTGCCTACGCCCTCGGCAGCGTCCTCGCGGGCCTGGGCGCGGCCTCGATCGGCTACCTGGCGGGCCGCGTGTCCGGCTGACGGAGTGCGGAGCGGACCGGGTCAGGGCTGGGTGAGGAGCAGCTCTCCCATCGCCTGCTCGGTGAGGGGCTCCGCGAAGTAGTAGCCCTGCCCGAGCTCGCAGTTGCCCTCCGCCAGCTCGCTCAGCTGTCCCGCCTTCTCGATGCCCTCCGCGATCGTGGAGAGGCTGAGGGCCTGGCCGAGCTGGATGATGCCGAGGGTCAGGGCGGCCGCCGCCGGCACGTCGCCGACGTCGTCCACGAAGCTCTTGTCGATCTTGATGATGTCGACCGGGAAGCGGCGCAGGTACGCCAGCGACGAGTACCCCGTACCGAAGTCGTCGATGGCCAGCCGTACGCCCAGCGCCTTGATCCGCTCGAGGTGGCGCAGCGTCGACGTCCGGTGGTCCACCAACAGCGACTCGGTGAGTTCGAGCACCAGGCACGATGCCGGGAGGCCGCTGTCCGCGAGGGCCTGGGCCACCGTCTCCGGCAGGTCGGCCTGGTCGAGCTGGAGCGCCGACAGGTTGACGCTGACGCTCAGGGGACGCCGGCCCTCCCGGCGGGCGTTCCAGGCGGCCGCCTGCCGGCAGGCCTCGCGCAGGACCCATTCGCCGATCTGCACGATCATCCCGGTCTCCTCGGCGAGCGGGACGAAGTCCAGCGGCGGGATGATGCCGCGCTCCGGGTGCTGCCAGCGGACCAGGGCCTCCAGGCCGGTGATCTCGCCCGTACGCAGGTGCACGATCGGCTGGTAGCGCAGCGTGAACTCGTGCCGGACTACCGCGCGGCGCAGGTCCGCCTCCAGCTGGAGCCCGGCCTGAAAGGACTTCTGCATCGCGGGCTCGAAGATCTCGACGCGGTCCTTGCCGGCCTTCTTCGCCTGGTACATGGCCAGGTCGGCCTGGACCATGAGCTCCTGGGCGCCGTCGATCGCGCCGGCCGGGCTGTACGCGATGCCCACGCTGCAGCTGACGAACGTCTCCTTGCCGGCCAGGTCGAACGGTTCGCGCAGCGCCTGCAGGATGCGCTCGGCCACGGGTACGGCCTCGTCCACGCCGTGCGCCGCCGGGAGCAGCACCGCGAACTCGTCGCCGCCGAGCCGGGCCGCCGAGTCGAGCGGGCGCAGGCAGGCCTTGAGGCGTCCGGCGACGCCGGTCAGCAGCAGGTCACCGGCGGCGTGGCCGAGGGAGTCGTTGACGACCTTGAAGCGGTCCAGGTCGACGAAGAGGACCGCGAGCCCGGTGCCTGCCTCCCGGGCCGACGCGAAGGCGCCGTCGAGCCGGTTCAGGAACAGCGCACGGCTGGCCAGCCCGGTCAGCGAGTCGTGGAAGGCCTGGTTCATCGCCTCGAGGGTCTGCGCGTCGGTCAGCGCCAGGCTCACGTGCTCGGCGAACGCCCTCAGCACCTCCTGGGACTGCTTGTCCCACTGCCGCGGGCCCTTGTACGTGCCGACGGTGAGGCAGCCGACGACCGCGCCGTTCTCGTGGACGGGTACCGCCATGACGGCCCGCAGGCGCGACCGGACGACGTCGGGGATGGCGAAGGGGCTGTTCTCGTAGTCCTCGACCAGGACCAGCTCGTTGGTCATGACGGCCAGGCCGGCGGCACCCGCCGAGGGCAGCGGGACACGCTTCATCTTGGGCAGGATGTCCGGCGGGAAGCCGACGCTGGAGACCATGCTGCCGACCGAAGGGTCGTCCCGCTCCAGCACGTTGAGCGAGCCGATCTCCAGGCCGAGCAGCTCGGTCGCGCTGGTGGTGATCGAGTCGAGGATCTTCTGCAGCGGGGCGCGGCGGGCGATCAGGCGCTGGATCCGGCTGAGGTGTTCGAAGAGGCGCTGCCGTTCCTGGAGGGAGCCGGCGAGCCTCTCGTTCTCCTCGGCCTGCCGCCGTTGCGCCTCCCCGAGGTGCAGCGTCTGGAGGCCGAGCTCGAGCACCCGGGCCATCCCGCGCAGCAGCGAGACGTCCTCGTCGGAGAACGGGCCCTGGCGGCGGCCGACGACCAGCAGGCCGTTCGCCGGGCCGCTGATGTGGGCGTACGCGATGTCGTAGGTGACGCCCGCCAGGTCGAAGGTGTCGCGGTGCTCGGCCGCGGCCTGCTGCACGGCGGCGATCGGCACCTGCTCGGCGCGGAGGCCGACCGAGGCGACCACGCCGGAGTCGATGATGAGCACGGCGGCGTCGGTTTCCAGGGCACGCGCGGCACACTCGACGGCCGCGTACTGCGCCGCGGGTCCGTCCGGCCGGTCAGCCACGGCGGAGAGGAACGCCGTCAGTTGCTGCTGAGTTGCGAGCATGCCCATGACCTGGTCTGTCGGTCCGCCTGGCCGCAAACTGAGCGTTTCCGGCGACCGTTCTGCACCGGCGCCGCCGCGGCCGGAACGGCATCGGCGTTCCTCTATCGAGCAGGCCAACCTTCTCACCTGTAGTTACTGATAGATGACAAAGGGTTGATAGCCGGGACCTCGGGGCGTCAGATGAAGCGATGCCCCCGCCTCCTGTGGCGGCGGGACGCCTCGGCGGCGCCTCCGTCGCGTGCTTCGCGCTCGCCGCGGCGACCCCGCTGACCGTCGTCACCGCCGTCGTGCCGGGCGCGTACGCCGACAGCGGCCTGCCGGCCCTGCCGCTGCTCTTCCTCGCCCTCGGCGCCCTCCTGCTGCTCTTCCTGGTGGGCTGCACCGGCATGATCCGCCGGCTGCCGGGCCCGGGAGCGCTGTACTCCTTCGTCGCCCGCGGACTCGGCCGCCCGGCGGGCGTCGGCGCCGCGTGGCTGGCGCTGCTCTCCTACAACGCCCTGCAGGTGGGGCTCTACGGCACGGTCGGCGCGGCGGCCGCACCGCTGATCGACGCGCCCTGGTGGGCGGTCGCCGCGGCGTGCTGGGTCGTGGTCGCGCTCTGCGGCCTGCTGCTGAGCCCGGCGGCCACCGCCCGGCTGCTGGCCGTGCCGGTGTCCGGCGGGATCGTGCTGGTCGCCGGGTACGCGGTGGCGAACCTGCTCGACCCCGGTGGCGGCCGGGTGTCCTGGGCCGCGCTGCACCCCGGCCACCTGGGGGAGGTGTCCCGCCCGGTGCTCGGGCTGCTGCTCGTCGTCGGTGCGTTCGCCTTCGTCGGCTTCGAGACGGCGGTCACCCATGCGGCGGACGTCCGCCGCCCGCGCAGCACGACCGCCCGCGCCGCCGTCGCGTCCGTCCTGCTCCTGGCCCTGCTGTACGCCGCGGCGAGCTGGGCGACGGCCGTGGCGACCGGTCCCGGCCGGATCGCCGCCGCGGCCGCCGCCCGCGGGCCCGAGCTCGCCTTCGACCTCGCGGCCACCCGCCTGCCGTCGTGGACGGTCCCGCTCGGCCGGGCGCTGGTGGTCGCCGGCCTGCTCGCCGCCATGCTGGCCCTGCACCACACCGTCGTCCGCTATCTCCTGGCCCTCGGCCGGGAGCGGGTGCTCTCCGCCGGGCTCGGCGCGTGGCGTCCGGCCTCGCTCACGCAGAGCCTCACCGGCGGCCTGATCATCGGCGGCTGCGTCCTCCTCGACCGGCCGGTCGTGGCGCTCGGGAGCCGGCTGGCGGTCGGCGGCGCCCTCGGCATCGTCGTCCTGCTGGCGCTCGCCTCGCTGGCGGCGCTGGTGTTCCTCAACCGTCATCCGGAGGGCGAGGGGGTCCTGCGCCGGTTCCTGGCTCCCGGGGTGTCGACGGTGCTGCTGGGCGTGCTGACGTACCTGGCGTACCTGAGCTTTCCGGAACTGGTCGTCGCGGCCGCCGCCACCGCCCTGCTCGGGGTGCTCTACGGCCTGGTGCTGCGGTGGGCCCGGCCGGTCGTCTATGCGGGCATCGGCCTGGGCGGCGCGGCGGTGGTGGTGGCGCCGGCGCCCGTCGCGGTGCCGCGGCCGCGGTCACCGGGCGCACACCGGCCGGAGCGGGTCAATCGCCTCGCCGGATAGGCGGCTGGTCCTCGACGAAGAACTCCTGGATCTGCGACAGCGTCACATCGGGTTGCGGCGGCTTGCGGGTCACCTCGAGCTCCGCGAGGTGCTCGGGCAGATCGGGCAGCGCCGGCACCGGCGGCAGGTCACCGAGGCCGATCGCCTCGCGGATCACCTCGAACATGCCGGTGACCTCGCGTACCGCCAGCGGGAACAGTTCGGCCGGGCGCCGGTCCACGGCGGCGGGTGCCGCGCAGGTGAAGTTGGCGCGGACCTTGCCGCGTACCTTGCGGATGTCGGCGCTCGGCCGCAGATGGTCCTGGTCCTCCGCCACGATGCCCAGTTCGCACTCGGGTACGCCGGAAGCCCGCCACCACCGCCGCCATTCCGGATCCGCGTCCAGCGTCACGACCACGTGCCGCAGCGCCACCATGTACGCCCGGGGAGTACGGCCGTCGACAGTCGTCGTCCCCAGGTGCGGGTGCAGCCAGCACGGCTGCCGGCCCCGAAACTCCATCAGCGCATCGTGACACCACGATTACCCCGAGTCGGCGCATATTTCTCTGGCGCGTACGGGTGCATCCCGCCGCTCGCCCCTCAGGCGATCCGCATGCTGTAGATCACGACGGCGTGGTCGGAATACGCGGAGGCGCCGACCGCGCACCAGCGCCACGGCCGGGTGCTGAAGACGTAGTCGGACTTCACGTCCCAGACGGTGGTCGACCGGCCGGTCCGCTGCGGGTGCGCGACGTCCGCCTGGTCGCACTCGCGATATCCGGTGGTGCCGTCGAAGTACAGGCCGGACGGCCACAGCCAGTCGCGCGAGCTGTCGGCGGGCCAGTCCGGCGGCACCACGGTGAAGTCGCCGCCGAACGCGACGTGGTCGTAGCCGTCTACCACGGCCTTGATCTCCCGCAGCTGGTCGTCCGCGTCCACCGGGCCCGCCGGCTCGGGCGGGCCCGGTGGATCGCTAGATCGCGCTGCCCTTCCGGTAGTCCTCCCAGCTCATGCTCCAGTCGGTCCAGCCGTCACCGTTGACGATCTGCTCCTCGGTGCCGCGGATCGTGACCGGGTCGCCGATCATGGTGTTGTCGAACAGCCACTTGCCCAGGTCCTGCGAGACGTTGACGCAGCCGTGCGAGACGTTGCGGCGGCCCTGCTCGGCGTTCGACCAGGGCGCGGCGTGGATGAACTGGCCGCCCCAGGTCAGCCGCTGCGCGTACTCGACCTTGGTGCGGTAGGCGTCTTCCTCGCTGAACCGGCCCCGCGTGTCGAAGACGGTCTTGCGCAGTTTCTCCATGACCAGCATCGTGCCGCTGACCGACGGGAACTTCTTCTGGCCGAGGCTGACCGGGATGCGCTTGACGGCCTTGCCGTCCCGCGTCACGGTCATGTGCTTGCTCTTGTTGTCCACCGTCATGACGAAGGACCGGCCGATGTTCACGTTGACGGTGTAGTCGGAGCGGCCGTACCAGCCGTCGCCCATGGGCACGCCCTGGAGCTGGACGCGGTAGGAAACCTTCGAGCGTGCCTTCCAGTAGACCTTCGGGCGGTAGTGCACCTGGGTGGGGCTCACCCAGTGCCACGTGCCCTCCTGCGCCGGCGTGGCGGTGACCTGCATCCGGCGCTGCACGTCGTCGCGGTACTTCTCCGGGATCGCGCGGCCGAACGAGATCATCAGGGGCATCCCGACGCCGACCGTCTGGTTGTCGCCGAGGAAGCTCTCCACCCGGACCAGCTTGGACGGCTTGTCCATCACGGTGAACGAGCTGGTGGCGGTGCCGCCCTTGTCGCCGGAGGCGGTGCCGGTCACCGTGACCGTGTACTTCTTGCCCCAGCCGAGCGCCTTGGCCGGGCGGAAGACCTTCTCGTCCTTGTCGAGGGTGCCCTCGACCTTCTTGCCGTTCGCGTCCGCGACCTCGACCGAGGTGTTCGCCGGGTCCTCGGAGGAGTACTTGATCTCGGCGATGGCCTGGACGTCGGTCGCGTCCCTGGCCGGGGAGGTGACCGCCACCGTGCTGAGCGTGGGCTGCGGCGACGGCGAAGCGGACGCGCTCGTGCCTCCCGCCTCGGCCCCGGCCTCCTGCCACGAGGGAGCGGCTGACTTGCCGTCGCCGCTGCAACCGGCGCTGAGCAGCACGGTCGCGGCCGCGATGGCCGCCGTCGCCGTACGCCAGCGCCGCCCGGCCGGGCCGGTCACTCCACCAAGTCTCATGATCCCTCTCACCGCGTCACCGCGCCTTCGTCCGGCGACCATCATCCGTCACGAAGGCAAGACCTCCAATCCTCGTTTCGTGCCAGCCCTCGCCGAACCGCGCGGGGCTGCCGCAATAGGGGCATTCGGACGGCTCTTTCGTGGTAACGCCCCGGCGTGGACGGCTGCTATCCGATGCGCGGCGCCGGAGCATATGGGGCGAACCGACGCGAAGGGCTAGGCATGAGAAGAATTCTGGCGGTTGCCGCCATCGTGGCGCTCGTGGCGGGCGGCGCGGCTGCGGCCACCGCCGCGACGGCCGAGCCGACCCGGGGTGGCGCGGACTACTCCGCGATCACCTGGGGCAAGTGCGAGAGCACCGTGCTGCGGTCGCGCAAGGCCCAGTGCGGCCGGCTGCGCGTGCCGCTCGACCACGCGAAGCCCGGCGGGAAGCAGATCACACTCGCGGTCTCGCGCATCAGGCACACCGTGCCCGACGAGGAGTACCAGGGCGTCATGCTGGTCAACCCGGGCGGGCCGGGCGGGTCCGGGCTCACCCTCTCGGTGCTCGGCGGCTTCGTGCCGCACGGCGCGGGGCAGGCGTACGACTGGATCGGCTTCGACCCGCGCGGCGTGGGCTCCAGCGAGCCGGCCCTCGCGTGCGACGGCGACTACACGGGGTACGACCGCCCCCCGTACGTGCCCACCACGGCCGCCCTCGAGTCGACCTGGCGGGCCAGGGCCAAGGGCTACGCCGCGGACTGCGCCGCCGCCGGCGGCGACCTCCTCGGCCATCTGCGCACCGTCGACACCGTGCGGGACATGGATCTCCTGCGGTCCGCGCTCGGGGTGGAGCAGATCAACTACTACGGCTTCTCGTACGGCACCTACCTCGGCCAGGTCTACGCCACTCTGCACCCGCAGCGGGTCCGCCGCATGGTGCTCGACGGCAACGTGAACCCGGGGCGGGTCTGGTACGACGCCAACCTGGACCAGGACATCGCGTTCGACCGCAACATCAAGATCTACTTCGGCTGGCTGGCCGAGCACGACGACGTCTTCCACCTCGGCCGCACCCGCAAGGCGGTCGAGAAGCGCTTCTACCGCGAGCAGGCGCGGCTGATCGACCACCCCGCCGGCGGCGTGATCGGGCCGGACGAGCTCACGGACGTCTTCCTGCAGGCCGGCTACTACGTCTTCGGCTGGGAGGCGGTCGCCTCGGCGTTCTCGGCCTGGGTGAACGACCGGGACCCGCAGGAGCTGCGGGCGCTCTTCGACGCGAGCTACCCGCAGGGCAAGGGCACCGACAACGGGTACGCGATCTATCTCGCCGTGCAGTGCACCGACGCCCGGTGGCCCGCCGCCTGGTCGACGTGGCGCGCGGACAACTGGCGGGTGCACCGGCAGGCGCCGTTCGAGACCTGGGGCAACGCCTGGTACAACGCGCCGTGCCTGACCTGGGCCGCCCCGGCCGGCGTGCCGGTCGCGGTGGACGGCAGGAACGCCCCGCCGGTCCTGCTGATCAGCGAGACCCTGGACGCCGCGACCCCGTTCACCGGCAGCCTGGAGGTGCGCAAGCGGTTCCCCCGCTCGGCGCTGGTCGAGGGCGTCGGCGGCACGACCCATTCGGGTTCGCTCTTCGGCAACGCCTGCGTCGACGACACCATCGCCGAGTACCTGGCCTCCGGCAAGCTGCCGAGGCGGGTCAAGGCGAACATGTCCGACAAGCGCTGCAAGCCGCTCCCGCCGCCGGACCCGTCCGCCGCGGCAGCCAAGCGGGCGGAGGCCGGCGTCTCGCCGACCCGGCTCGACCTCCAGAAGCTGATCACCGGCCACTGAGCGTGGATCTCCGGCCCGCGGCAGCCGCGGGCCGGAGATCCACGTCACCGGCAGGCCGGAGGTTGATCGGGTAGGCTTCGGAGCGCGAAGGGGAGTAGCTCCCAACGTCGTGGTCGACATACTGATCCGCCGAGCCGCAGGGCCCGGCGCTTCCGGCCACGCGGCCCCGGTCCGCCGGGGCGAGCGAGACCTTCGACTTGGCCATGCCGCGCGCCCTGCGCGCGACGACAACCTGGCCGGGTCGAGGTCGCCCCGCGCCCCTGCCCCGGTCCGGAAACGCACCGGGAGTCTCTCGTCATGAACGGTTTCCTCATCGCGACGGCGGTCAGCTTCGCCGTCGTCTTCGTGGCCGAGCTGGGCGACAAGTCGCAGCTCATGGCCCTCACCTTCGCCACCCGGTTCCGCACGCTGCCGGTCCTGATCGGGATCACCGTCGCGACCGCGGTGGTGCACCTGGTCTCGGTCGGCATCGGCTACGGCCTCGGCGCCGCCCTGCCCACCGGCTGGATCTCGCTCGTGGCCGGCCTCGCCTTCCTGGCGTTCGGCGCGTGGACGCTGCGCGGCGACAAGCTCACCGAGGACGAGAAGTCGAAGGCCGAGCGGTCGACCGGCTCGGCGATCCTGGCGGTCGGCGGCGCCTTCTTCCTGGCCGAGCTGGGCGACAAGACCATGCTGGCCACCATCACCCTCGCCACCCAGTACGGTTGGTTCGGCACCTGGCTCGGCTCCACGCTGGGCATGGTCGCCGCCGACGCGCTCGCCATCGGGGTCGGCCGGCTGCTCGGCCGCCACCTGCCGGAGAAGGCGATCAAGTACGGCGCCGCCGCGCTCTTCGCGATCTTCGGCGTCTGGCTGCTCGTGGAGGCCGTCATCGAGCTGCGCTAGCGGGGGTTTTTCCCGCGAAAGCGCTCAAAAAGCGCAGGGCACCTGCCGATGATGACCGTGTGACCTTTACCTTCGTGCGGGCCGGAGCGCGCCGATGACCGATGTCGACGCCGGCAAGCGGCCGCAGGCGCCCGGGGCCCCGGCGCCGGGCGAAGCGCAGAGGATCGGGTCCGAGGGGCTCACCACGCCCACCGAGATCGGCGTCGCCCGCGCGGCCGCCCTCTTCGAGCGGGTCGACCCGGCCGCGGCGGCCGCCCATCTGGAACCGGTCCTGGCCGCCGACCCCGGGTCCGCCGCGGGCTGGATCCTGATGGCGCGCATCCGGCTGGTGCTCGACGAGGTCGACAAGGCGCTCGAGGCGGCCAACCGCGCCATCGAGCTGGCGCCGGAGGACGCGCGGCCGCTGGCCATGGCCAGCCGCGCGCTCACCCTGCTCGGACGCCACGAGGAGGCGGTCACGATGGCGTACCGGGCGATCATCGTGGAGCCGAAGAACCCGCTCTGGCACGACCGGGTGGCCTGGTCGCTGCTCGCCGCCGAGCGGCAGTACGCGGACGCCGAGCAGGCCGCCCGCACGGCCATCGGGCTGGACCCGAAGGAGGCGCACTACTACTTCACGCACGGCGTGACGCTGGACGCGCTGGGCCACACCGACCAGGCGCGGCAGGCGTTCCTGAAGTCGCTGAAGCTGGAGCCGGAGAACCCGGTCGCGCAGCACCGGCTGGCGGTCCTCAACGGCGAGGCCGTCCGGCCGCCGGAGAAGAAGAAGCGCGGCTGGAAGCTGTTCGGCCGCAAGTCCGACGCGGCTAGTGGGCCGGTACGCCCCGAGGAGTTCTTGCCCTAGAGCGCATCACGGCCCAGACCAGCCAGCCCATGCCGATGATGAAACCGAAGCTGATCAGCCGGTAGAGCACCACGGCCGCCACCGCGGATCCGGTGGTCAGGCCCCCGGCGACCAGGCCCAGGATGAGGGCGCCGTCGACCACGCCGAGGCCGCCCGGGACGATCGGCACGCTCGCCGCCGCCATCCCCGCGCAGTAGGCGATCACGAGCGGCGCGGGACCGATGCCGTCGGCGCCCACGGCGATGCAGCACATCCAGAGGCAGAGCGCGTCGAGCAGCCAGTTGGCCACCGCGAGCAGCACGGCGTACGCGAAGTCGAGCGGCCGGACCCGCACCGACCGGAGCTGGTCGACGAAGCCGGCCAGCCGGGCGTGCCCGGCCGCGGGTGGCCGGCGCCGGACCCGGTTGACCCCGCTGAGCAGCAGGCGCGCGGGTCTGATCAGCCACTCCGGGTGCTGCGCCAGGAACCGCACGGTCAGCGCCACCAGCAGCGCCGCGCCCATGTAGGTGAGGAGCGTCTGCCAGCTTCCGGTGCTGCGGGTCAGGATGCCGAAGACCGCCCCGATCACGACCAGCGCGCCGGTCGACAGCACCCCGCTGAGCGCGATGCACCAGGAGGCCACGGCCGGCGACGCGCCGAAGCGGCGCATGTGCCGGAAATTGAAGCTGGTCGAGAACACCGGGCCGCCCGGCAGGGTGGCGCTCAGCGAGTGCGCCGCGTACGCCAGGGCCACGTGCTTGCGGACCTGGACCTTCGTGCCGGCGCCGCGCAGCAGGGCGCGCTGCATCCGGGCGTACGAGCCCATCGAGGCCACCTCGGCGACGAGCGCGCCGGCGACCCAGTTCCACTGCGGCTTGCGCAGCTGGTCGACGGCCTCCATGAGCGGCCGCCAGCCGATGATCAGCTCGGTGAGCAGGATGAGCACGACCACTGCGGCCACCACGGGCCCGCGGCGCCACCAGGGCGGGGTCGTGTCGATCATCGAGTTGATCGTCGCATTCCCGCTGGGCGCAGGCGATGGGTTACGCGCGGTTTCCGCGTGACGTCCGTTGCACGCCCGCGGTTCGCGTCCCACTGTTCTGGGTAGACGTACGCGGATGGGTGGCTACAGCTGGCAGATCGCGCTCGTCGTAATCCTGGTCCTGCTCAACGCGCTCTTCGCCGGCAGTGAGATGGCGCTGGTGTCGCTGCGCGAGAGTCAGCTCCAGCGGCTGGAACGGGAGTCCCGCAGGGGCGTCACGCTGGCCCGGCTCGCCCGCGACCCCAACCGCTTCCTCGCCACCATCCAGATCGGCATCACGCTGGCCGGTTTCCTGGCGTCGGCGGCCGCGGCCGTCTCCCTGGCCCAGCCGCTGATCGGCCCGCTCGCGTTCCTGGACGGCGCCGCCGAACCGGCCGCGATCATCCTGGTGACGGTCGTGCTCACGTTCTTCACCCTGGTCCTCGGGGAGCTGGCCCCGAAGCGCATCGCCATGCAGCGTGCCGAGGGCTGGGCCCTGGCCGTGGCGCGGCCGCTGAACCTGCTCGCCACCCTCACCCGGCCCGTCGTCTGGCTGCTCGGCAAGGTCAGCGACGCGGTCGTGCGGCTCAGCGGCGGCGATCCCGAGACGGCTCGCGAGGAGGTGACCAGCGAGGAGATCCGCGACATCGTCGCCACCCAGGACAGTTTCTCCGCCGAGCAGCGCTCGATCATCAGTGGCGCCTTCGAGATCGCCGACCGGACCCTGCGCGAGGTGCTCGTGCCGCGACGCGACGTGTTCACGCTGCCGGCCGTCCTGCGCGCCGACGAGGCGCTGCGGCGGCTGGCCGAGGCGGGTCACTCCCGGGCGCCGGTGACCGGCCCGCTGGGCCTCGACGACGTGCTCGGCGTCGTGCACCTGCGCGAGCTGGTCGGCGCGGAGGGTCCGGTCATCGGGCACGTCTTCGCGCCGCTCTTCCTGCCGGAGACGCTGAAGGTCTCCGACGCGATGCCGCAGATGCGCTCGCAGCGGCAGCAGATCGCCCTGGTGGTGAACGAGCACGGCGCGACCGGTGGGATCGTCACCATGGAGGACCTCGTGGAGGAGATCGTGGGCGAGATCTACGACGAGAGCGACCGGGACGTGCGGTCGGTGGTCCACGAGGACGACGGCGCGATGCTGCTGCCGGGCACGTTCCCGATCCACGACCTGCCGGACATCGGCGTCGACGTGGACCGGTCGGAGGGCGACTTCACCACGGTGGCCGGGCTCCTGCTGGCCCGGCTGGGACACATCCCCGAACAGCCGGGCGAGGTGGTCGAGATCGACGGGCACACCGCCGAGGTCACCGAGGTCACCGGACGGGCGATCACCGCCGTACGGCTGCGCTCCCGGCCGGCGGCCACGCAGCCGGACCTGCCGGCCTGAGCGACCCTCACCGCAGGCCCTCGCGGACGCGCGCCTCGGTGGGGGCGGTCGCGGCCGAGAGGGTCCGGGCGGTGTCGATCAGCGGCACGTGGCTGAACGCCTGCGGGAAGTTGCCCACCAGCCGCCGCTCGCTCTGGTCGTACTCCTCGGAGAGGAGACCGACGTCGTTGCGCAGGGCGAGGAGGCGTTCGAAGACCTCGCGCGCCTGGTCGTGCCGGCCCATCAGCGCGTAGTTGTCCGCCAGCCAGAACGTGCAGGCCAGGAATGCGCCCTCGCCGGGCGGCAGGCCGTCGACGTCGGTGCCCGGGTGCTGGGTGTAGCGCTGCACGAAGCCGTCCACGAGCAGGTGCCGCTCGATCGCCTCCACGGTGCCCACGACCCGTTCGTCGGTCGCGGGCAGGAAGCCGACCAGCGGCACCATCAGCAGCGCGGCGTCCAGCTCCGCGGAGCCGTAGAACTGGGTGAAGGTACGGCGCTCGGGATCGTACCCCTTCCCGAGGATGTCGGCGCGGATGGTCTCCCGGAGTTCCCTCCATCGCTCGACCGGGCCGGGCAGCCCGAACTCCTCGACCGCCTTCACGGCGCGGTCGGCGGCGACCCAGGCCATCAGCTTGGAGTGCACGAAGTGCTTCGGCCCACCGCGCACCTCCCAGATGCCCTCGTCCGGGTCCGTCCAGTGCCGCTCGACGAACTCCATGAGCTTGACCTGCAGGCCCCACGCGGGGTCCTCGGCCTTGAGGCCCGCGCGCCGGCCCTGGTGCAGCGCGTCCATCACTTCGCCGTAGACGTCGAGCTGGAACTGCTCGGCGGCCGCGTTGCCGATCCGTACCGGGTTGCCGTCGTAGCCGGTCAGCCACTCGGCGACGTACTCGTCGAGGCGGCGCTCGCCGGCCACGCCGTACATGATCTGCAGTTGCGACGGGTCGCCCGCGATGGCCCGCAGCAGCCACTTGCGCCACGCCAGCGCCTCGCTCTGGAATCCGGAGTAGAGCAGGGACTGCAGCGTGATCGTGGCGTCGCGCAGCCAGCAGAACCGGTAGTCCCAGTTGCGCACGCCGCCCAGCTTCTCGGGCAGCGACGTGGTGGCCGCGGCGACGATGCCGCCGGTCGGTGCGTAGGTCAGGGCCTTGAGGGTGAGCAGGGAACGGACCACGGCGTCGCGCCACTCGCCCTCGTAGGTGCAGGCCGAGACCCAGCCCTGCCAGTACCCCTCGGTGACGCCGAGCTCGTGGGCCGGGTCGATCGGCTCGGGCGGCGGCAGGTGCGAGGCACGCCAGGTGAGCACGAAGGACGTGCGCTCGTCCGGGCCCACGGTGAAGTCCGCGCGGGTCGCCATGTTCTCGCCGTGCGTCTCCACGGGCGTCCGCAGCCAGGCGGCGTCCGGGCCGGCGACCGCCACCAGCGCGCCCTGCTCCCGGTAGACCCAGGGCACCACGTGGCCGTAGTCGAAGCGCAGGCGCAACTTCATCGTCATCGGCACGTGGCCGCGGACGCCCTCCACGATGCGGACGACGTCGGGGGCCTCGTCCCGGGGCGGCATGAAGTCGATCAGCCGGACGACGCCGTCGGCGGTCTCGAACTCGGTCTCCAGCACCATCGTGTCCCGCCGGTACCGGCGCCGCACGGCGGTCACGTCGGCGGCCGGCGCGATGGTCCAGTGCCCGTTCTCCTCGGTGCCGAGCAGGGCGGCGAAGATCGCTCCGGAGTCGAACCGGGGCACGCACAGCCAGTCGATCGAGCCGTTGCGGCCTACCAGGGCGGCGGTCTGCGTGTCGGCGATGATCGCGTAGTCCTCGATGGGCAGCGCCATGAGCCGGCTTCATACCCGGTCGACACCCCGGTGTCACATGCCGTTCACGCGGTGAATAATCGGCGCACAAGTAATAATTCGGTCATGGAATCTCGTCGTGCCGCCGTCTTCGGGGCTCTCGCCGGTCTGCTGACCGCAGTCATCGCCGCTCCCGCGGCCCAGGCCGCACCGGCGTCCGGACAGGCGGGTCTCGGCGCGGCGGCCGTCCGGGCAGCCCAGGCCGTCACCGCCGCGGCCCGGGCCGCCGCCGGCGGCACCGTCGTCGCGCGGTACACCTTCGACGGCGGCCGGACGAGCGGGATCCGCGACGAGTCCGGCCACGGGCACACGCTGCGGCTCATCGCCGGCAACGGGGGCACGGTCCGCGCGGTCCCGCACCGCAGCGGTCAGGCGCTGCGGTTCCCGGCGAAGTGCCGCACCACCTCGGGCTGCCCGCACGCCGCCCTGCAGAGCACGAGCTCCGCCGCCCTCAACCCGGGAACCCGGCCGATCTCCTTCGGCGCGGCCGTGCTGCTCGCCCGCAGCCAGACCACCCGCGGCCAGAACATCGTGCAGAAGGGCTACTCCTCGACGAGCAGTCAGTGGAAGCTGCAGATCGACGGCGCGGCGGGACACCCCAGCTGCGTGCTGCACGGCTCCGGGACCGGGCTCAAGATCGCGCGCAGCTCGGTCTCCGTCGCCGACGGCAGCTGGCACGCCGTGGAATGCCGCCGTACTTCGACCGCGCTGACCGTGGTGGTCGACGGCGCGGTCCGGGGCAGCCGGGCGATCTCGGCGCGGTTGTCGGTGGCCAACAGCCGCCCGCTCAGCATCGGCGGCAAGGGCGCCTACGCCGACAACGACCAGTTCCATGGCATCATCGACGACGTCTGGGTCCGGGTGGGCTAGCCGCTCAGCCCGTCGGCCATCGCGCGGACGAGCTGGGCGTCCGGTGTGTCGCCCGAGAGCTCCCAGGCGAAGGCGCCGCCGAGGCCGTTGCTGCGGGCGTACGCCATCTTGCTCTTGATGGTCTCGGGAGTGTCGTAGCTCCACCACTGGTCGCCGCAGAACGCGTAGGCCGTGCCGCCCGCCGTACCCGTCGGCGGGCATTTTTCGCGGAGCACGTCGTAGTCCTCCACACCCTTCTCATGGGAGCCGGCGGCCGCACCGCGCGCCCGGCCGCCGGGTGCCGCGCTGGTCACCCCGCTCCAGCCCCGGCCGTAGAAACCCACACCGAGCAGCACCTTGCCGGGCGGCACGCCCAGGGCCAGGAGCCGGCGCACGGCAGCGTCGGCGGTCGCCGTCTCCCGCGGAATCCCCGGGTACGCCGTCAGCGCCGCATGCGGTGCGGTCGGCCCGGGCGTGTCGCCGGTGCCGAAGAAGTCGTAGGTCATCGCGCTGAGCCAGGTGGCCGCCCGCCCCGCGCCCGCGTAGTCCGTGGCGGCCAGCTTGCCGAGGTCGCCGGGCACCGCCGCGGTGATCACGGCGTCCGGTCCCAGCTCCGCGCGCAGCGCGCCGAGCAGGCCGCCGAGCGCGAGCGGACCGCTGCGGTCGCACTTCAGCCCGCAGGCGTTCGGATACTCCCAGTCCACGTCGATGCCGTCGAAGAGCCCCGCCCAGCGGGGGTCACGCAGCAGCGCGGCGCAGGAGCGGGCGAAACGCGCCGGATCGCGGGCCGCCTCGGAGTAGCCGTCCGAACCGGTCCAGCCGCCGAACGACCAGAGGAGCCGCAGGTGGGGATGGCGGGCCTTGAGCTTGCGCAGCTGGCCGAAGGTGCCGCGCAGCTCCTGCGTGCCGTCGGCGACACCGTCCACACTGTCCGCCGCGCTGTACGGCTTGCCGAAGGCGGCCCACGCGTCGCCGGGCGCGCAGGTGCCGCCGGTGACCTTGCCGAACGCGTACACGAGGTGGGTGAGCCGGTCCGCCGCGCCGCTGGCGTCCACGTCGCGGACCTGGAAGTCGCGGCCGTACACGCCCCAGTCGGCGAAGTACGCCACCACGCGCGAGGCCGGCGCGGCCCGGGCCGACGGCGCGGGCGGCGGCGCCGGCGGGATGGCGCATCCGGAGAGCAGCGCGATCGCGGCAAGAACGGGCACGACCCGCACGCGGGCCTCCCTGTCCCTCGCAGCTGCGGCGAACCTATCGCGACGGCGTCGCCGACGGCTCGGCGGCTAACCCGATCGTGTAGTCCTCGATCGTGTAGCAGGACTCGTCGTCCGTGGCCGTGGCCGATTCGTCGATCATGATGCGCGTCGGGTGCGCGTCGGCGAGGTCCCGCTCGACCTGCACCACCTCCGCGCCCTCCCGCCGCGCCGTCTCGGCCTCGGCCTCGAGCTGCCGCAACGTCGGTACGAGATGGGCCAGGCGCAGCATCAGCGCCCGCCGCGCCGCGTCGTCCAGCCCCTCGGTGCGAGTCACCTTGTCGCTCTCGACGGTGACACGGAACTTGCCGGTCAGGGCGCGTTCCCCGCAGTCGGACACCAGGGTGAACGCGTACTTGCCGGGCACGGTCCAGGTGGTGGGTGGTTCTTCCATGACACTCTGCACGTTGCCGGCACAGCCGCCCAACAGCACGGCGAGCGCGGCACAAGGGACCAGACGACGCACAATGCCCTCCACGGGAGTCGACGCTATCGGTTCCGACGCGTACGGCGACAGCACGGTTCCGCCCCACGGGTGAGCGGCCGACTGTGCGATCGTCTTCTCGTGGCCGTACAACGAGGGGAAACCGGGCTGCGCGCGCTGCTGACCTGGCGGCGCGTCCTCGATCGGCTGCGCGCGGTCCTGCGCAACGGGATCACCACCTTCACCGTGCTCACCGTCACGCTCTGGCTGATGCCCGGCGTCCGCGCCACGGACGTGCTCGACACGATGGGGCTGGTGGTGCTCGTCGCGGTGGTCGGCGCGGTGCTGCGCCCCCTGCTGCTGGCCGGCATCACGGCCCTGGGCGGCTGGGGCGCGATGCTGCTGGGCGTGCTGGCCCAGGTCATCGTCATGGTCGTGGCGCTGGAGCTGGACCCGTCGAAGCGGCTCAGCGGCTGGCCCACCGTCGGCGTCGCCGCGGTGCTCGCCGTGGTCTGCGCCGCGATCTTCGACTGGATGATGGACAGCGGCACCGAGGACACCTTCCTCACCGAGTCGAAGCGGCTCATGCGCGGCATCCGGCGCCGCCAGGCCCGGCAGGCCGGCGGCCCGCTCTTCGACCTGCACCGGCCCCGGCCCGGCACCGAGCCCGGGCTGCTCGTCATCCAGCTCGACGGGGTCAGCGAGCCGGTGCTGCGCTGGGCCGTCCGCGCGGGCAACCTGCCGACCATCGGCCGCTGGCTGCGTACGGGCACCCACACGATGCGCGGCTGGCACACCGGCCTGCCCTCGACCACCCCCGCCGCGCAGGCGGGCATCCTGCACGGCGCCGCCCGGCAGATCCCGGCCTTCCGCTGGTTCGAGAAGGACACCGGCCGGCTGATGGTCTCCAACCGGCCTCGCGACGCGGCCGCGATCGAGCAGCGCCTCTCCGACGGCCGCGGCCTGCTGCACGACGGTGGGGTCAGCATCGGCAACGCCTTCTCCGGCGACGCCGCCATCAGCCTGCTCACGGTGAGCCACGGCAAGCTCCCCGGACGCTCGGCGCGCGGCTGGGCGGCGTTCATGGCCAGCCCGTTCGGCTTCACCCGCGCGCTCGTGCTCGGCGTCGGCGAGGTCTTCACCGAGCTGCACCAGGCCCGGCTCCAGCGCCGGCGCAACCTCGAGCCGCGGGTCAGCCGCTCCGGTGCCTTCCTGGCCCTGCGGCCCGCCTCGATCCTGCTGCGCGACGTGAACGTCTCGCTGGTCGCCGAGCAGATGGCCCGCGGCGCCCCGGTCGTCTACTGCGACCTGGTCGACTACGACGAGGTGGCCCACCACGCCGGCCCCGCCCGGCCCGAGTCGATGCGGCAGCTGGAGAGCCTCGACCAGATGCTCGGCGTCCTGGAGCGGCTGGGCCGGGAGGCGGCGCGGGCCTACCGCATCGTCGTGCTCTCCGACCACGGGCAGAGCCAGGGCGCGACGTTCCGGCAGCGCTACGGCGAGACCCTCGAGGAGGTGGTCGCCCGGCTCTCCGCGCCTGACCAGACCGACGCGCCGAGCGTCCCGGCCGAGGAGGAGGCGACCAAGGAGCCGGGTTTCCCGCACTCGCCGATCGCGCCGGTGCTGGTCGTCTCCTCGGGCAACCTCGCGCTCATCTACCTGACCCGGCACGCCGGGCGGCTCGACCGGGCCCGCATCGACGCGGTCTATCCCCAGCTCGTCGGCGGCCTCGCCGGGCATCCGGGCGTCGGGCTGGTGGTGGTGCGCGAGGACGACGGCCCGGTGGCGTACGGCCCGGCCGGCTCGCACCGGCTGGTGGACGGCACCGTCGAGGGGCAGGACCCGCTGCTGCCGTACGGTCCGCAGGCCCGCGCCGACTTGCTGCGCCACCAGCAGGCGGCGCACGTCGGCGACCTCGTGGTGATCAGCGCCGTCGACCCGGTGACCGACGAGGTGTCGGCGTTCGAGGAGCTGGTGGGCTCGCACGGCGGGCTCGGCGGATGGCAGACCGAGGCGATGGTGGTCCACCCGGCCGAGTGGCCGGTCACCCAGGGCGAGCTGACCGGACCGGACGCGGTGCACCGGCAGCTCGTGGAATGGCTGGCGATGCTGGAGCTGCGCGCCGTCGAGCCGCGGCGGGAGGCGCGGGTCGCCTCGCTCGGCAAGAATCGCAACGGCGCGGCGGCGAGACTTTCGCACAGTCGGGATGGTTGATTGAAATGTGCGTTTCATCCACTTCGCGCGTCGAGCCCTGCTGACGATCGCCGCCGCCGCCACCGTCGCCGCCGCCACCGGCACCGCGCCCGCCCACGCGGTCAGCGCCAGCCCGGACAAGGCACCGCTGTTCAACGGGTCCGTGTACGCCATCGCGTACCGCGGCGGCACCGTCTACGTCGGTGGGTCGTTCACCGGCGTCGCCTGGGGCGGGCGGAACTACGCGCGGGCCCGGCTCGCCGCCTTCGACGCGAGCTCCGGCGCCCTGCTGAACTGGTCGCCCGCGGCCAACGGCACGGTGCGCGCCCTCGCGGTCAACGGCTCCTCGGTGTACGCGGGCGGCAGCTTCACCAGCATCTCCGGCCGGTCACGCGACAACCTCGCCCGCATCGACGCGGTGTCCGGCGCGGTCGGCACCTTCGCGCACCGGGTGACCGGCGCCCCGTACGCCCTCGCCGTCGGCAACGGCCGCCTCTACGCCGGCGGCAGCTTCACCGCCGTGGACGGCCACACCCGCCGCAACGCGGCCGCCTTCTCCCTGACCAGCGGCGGCCTCGACGGCAGCTGGCGGCCCAGCGCCGACGACGCGGTGCACGCGCTCGCGGTCACGAGCGGCCGGGTCTACCTCGGTGGCTCGTTCCACCAGGTCGGCGGGGTCAGCGGCACGCTGCGCATCGCGGCCGTCTCACCGGCCGGCGGCGCGGTGGACCGCGGCTTCCGCCCCTCCGCCAACGCTCAGGTCAACTCCATCACCGTCGACTCCACCGGGGTGTACGCGGCCACCGGCGGCCAGGGCGGACGGGTCCTCGCGTACACCACCGGCGGTGCGGTCCGCTGGCAGCGAGTCTTCGACGGCGACGTGACGGCGGTCGCCTCCCTGGGCGGCACCATCTACGTCGGCGGCCACTTCGACCGGGCCTGCACGACGCCCCGCAACGGCGCGCAGGGCGCCTGCAGCGACGGCTCGGTCTCCCGCGTCAAGCTCGCGGCGGTCACCACCCGCGGCGCGCTGACCGGCTGGGCCCCCCAGGCCAACGGCGTCATCGGCGTCCGCACCCTCGCCGTCGACCGCAACCGGGCCGCCATCGGCGCCGGCGGCGACTTC
Source organism: Couchioplanes azureus (assembly GCF_014648355.1). Lineage (GTDB taxonomy): Bacteria > Actinomycetota > Actinomycetes > Mycobacteriales > Micromonosporaceae > Actinoplanes > Actinoplanes azureus. Next base: position 9,399 of record NZ_BMQY01000006.1, on the reverse strand, counting down.
ACCACCATCGGCGGCCAGAACCGCAAGCGCTACGCATCCTTCAACTGAGGCGTCGGCTTCGTCGAGATGGGTCCGGTTGATCGGGGTGCCCGGCCACGACGGCGGTCCGGAGGGTCCTGAGCGGGAGGCGCTCATCCGGGTGGCGGCCCTGCCTCAGTACCCACCGGGACGATGACGGGCCGGGGGACCGCACAATGGGCGGGTGCGGATCACCACTCTCGGCCCGCTGGCCGTCGACGGGCAGCCCGTCCGCGGCGAACGCCTGGCCGCGGTGGTTCGGGAGCTGGTCGGTGCGCCGGGGCGTACGGTCTCGGTCGGCGCGCTGGTCGATGCCGTCTGGCACGGGGATCCGCCGGAGGACTCCGCGGGTGCGGTGCAGGCACTGATCTCCCGCGCGCGCCGGCTGGGGCTGGCCGTCGCCGCGGTTCCCGGTGGTTACCGGGTGCCCGCCGACGAGGTGGAGATCGACGCCGTGGCGGCGCGGGCCCTGGCCGGGCGGGCGCGGGCCGCGTTGCGTGCCGGCGACCTCGAGCTTGCCCGCCGGGAGGCGGATGCCGCGCGTGCCCTGTTTCCCGCGGTGCCCGAGCTGGGCGACGCCGAGGCGGCCCGGTTGTTCGGCGAGGTGGTCGCGGTGGGCGCGGAGGCGGCGCTCGCCGGGTGTGGTTCCGGCGGGCACGACGCCGACCTGCGGCTGCTGGTCGCGCGTACCCCGCCCGACGAGCCGGCCGCGGCGCTGTTGGTGCGGGTTTTGGCGGCCCAGGGCCGCGACGCCGAGGCGCTGGAGGTCGTCGAGCGGCTTCGCGCCGAGCTGGCCGACCGGTACGGCGCCGACCCGTCCCCGGTCATCGCCGACGTGCACCTGGCGCTGCTGCGCGGCGAGCTGAAGCCGCCCGGCGCGCCCCGCCGACCGGCGCGGACCGTCATGCCGGCCTCCTGGCGCCGGCCGGGGACCACCCTCGTCGGACGGGACTCCGACGTGGCGGCCGTGCTCCGGAGCCTCGCCGAGGTGCCGCTGGTGACCGTCGTGGCGGCCGGGGGCGCCGGCAAGACCCGGCTCGCCGCCGAGGTGGCCCGCCGGGCGCCGGGTGCGGTCCGGGTCGTGGAGCTCGCCGGCGTACGGGCCCCGGAGGAGGTGCTGCCGGTGGTCCTCGCCGCGCTGGGCGGCGCCGAGACGGCCACGCCCACGTCGGCGCTCTCCGGCGAGCGCCGGGTGCTGACTCCCGAGGAGCGGCTGCGCGCGGTCGTCCCCGAGCTGGACGGCCTGGTGGTGCTCGACAACTGCGAGCACCTCCTCGACGCCGCGGCCGCCGTCGTCGCCGACCTGCTCGCCGCCGCGTCCCCGGAGCTGGCGGTGCTGGCGACCAGCCGGGCGCCGCTCGGGCTCGCGGGCGAGCTGGTGCACCGGCTCCCGGCGTTGCCCGATGCCGAGGCGATCGACCTGCTCGAGACCCGTGCCCGCGCCGGCGGTGCCGCGGTGACCTGGGACGCGGAACGGGCGGTCGCCCTGTGCCACCGGCTCGACAATCTGCCGCTCGCCCTGGAGCTCGCCGCCGCCCGGCTGCGGCACATGCCCATCGACGACGTGCTGGCCGGCCTCGCCGACCGGTTCGCGCTGCTCGACGACGCGCTGCGCGGCCTGCCCGAGCGGCATGCCAGCCTGTGGGCGATGGTCGACTGGAGCCGGGAGCTGCTGGCACCGGACGACCGCGAGCTGCTGCAGCGGCTCGCCGTGATCCCGGCGCCGTTCACCGCCGAGGCCGCGGCCGCGGTCGCGGAGGTGCCGGACGTCCGCCGCGGCCTGGCCGCCCTGGTGGAGCAGTCGCTGCTGACCCTCGACGACGGCGACGGCGGGCCACCGCGCTACCGGATGCTGGAGACGGTCCGCGAGTACGGCGAGGCCCGCCTCGGCGACCGCACCCCTGCGATGACCGGCCTGGTCTCCTGGGCCCGGCGCCGGGCGGTCGCGCTCGGCGCCGACCACATCGGACCGCGCCAGCTCGACGCCCTCGCCGAGACCGCTCGCGAGCAGGAGAACTTGGTCGCGGCGCTGCGCTGGAGCCTCGCGCAGGGCGACGAGCCGGCCGTGGTGGACGTGGCCCACGCCCTGTTCCAGCTCTGGACCATCCGGGATCTGCACCTGGAGGTGTCCGCGTGGAGCCGCATGGTGCTGCACGCGGAGGATCCGGCGGCGCGGAGGGTCTCGGCCCTCTTCTCCGGCCGGGCGAGCGGCAAGCCGCTGCCGGACGCGGACCGGCTCGCCCGGCTCTGCCTGCTGGCCCGGATCAACGGGTCGATCACCGGCCCGCCCCGGCTGATGGTGCTCGCCGGGCGGGCGTTGCGCGTCCTCGCCCGGGAGCGGCCCGCCGAGATCTCCCCGCGGAATGCGGCCCTGGCCGATGCGCTGCCGGAGTTCGCCTGGTTCGTACCGGAACGGACGATGCGCAGCGCCGAGCTGCTCGTCGCCCATCCGGATCCCTACGTGCGGGCGCTGGGTCTGTTCGCCCGGGCGGTGCTGCGGGAGAGCGGCGGCATGCCGGAGGACTCCATCGTGGACGCCGAGGCGGCGTACGCACTCTTCGAAACCGTGGGCGACCACTGGGGGATGGCCATCTCCGCCCAGGCCGTGGGCCATGCCTTCGGCGCCGGGCGGGGCACCGCCGTCGAGTGGCTGGCCCGCAGCGTGCGGCACATGGAGTTGGTCGGCGCGGCCCAGGACGCCCGGTCGGCCCGGGTCCTGCTCGACGCGAGGAAGGCGCTGGAGGGCGACGCCGAGGCCGAGGTCCGGCTCCGCGTGATGGCGGCCTCGCCGCAGGCCGACCGCGGCGACGTGGCGCAGGCGTGTCTGGGCCTGGCCCATCTCGCGTGGGAGCGGGGCGACTTCGCGGACGTTCTCGCCTGTGCCGACGCCGTGGTCGAGGCGTGTGCGGAATTCGGGGAGCCCATCGCCCAGCACCGGGGGGTGTTCCGGGTGGCCGCGGCGGTGCTGCACCTGATGGCGGCGGCGGAGCAGCCGGCCGGGAACGCGGAGGCGCGGGGCGTCACCCTGCTGACGGTGGTCCGCGAGGACGCGCTGCGGGCCGGCGACACCTCGCTCGCGGGCGCGTGGGCGCTGGGCGGTGCCGTGCTCGCCGCCCACCGCGGTGACGAGGACCTGGCCCGCAGACTGTGGGCGCGCGCGATGCGGGCCGGTGCCTCGATGAGCATGATGCTCCCACCGGGACGCAGCGGACGGCTGACGGAGGCCCTCGGCACCGAGGACCTCCGCCGGACCCTGCTCTCCGCACACCGCGACGAGCCCGTCGCGACCACGGTCGCCGAGATCCGGGAGCTGATGGACCGGCTGCTCACACCTTCTTCCGGTACGCCCGGAGCGCCAGCGGCATGAAGCACACCACGAACCCGGCGCACCAGGCGAGCGTCCACCACAGGTGAGCGTCGAGCGGCGTGCCGACGAACAACCCCCGGACCGCCCCGACGAGATGGGTGAGCGGGTTCACGTCGACGAAGGCCTGCATCCAGCCGGGCAGGGTCTCGGCGGCCACGAACAGGTTCGAGGCGAAGCTCAGCGGCATGATCAGCGCGAACATCACGCCCTGTACGGCGCCGGGCGTGCGTACCTTCATCGCCACCAGGACCGGCAACCAGCTCAGGCAGAGTGCGAACAGCACCGCCAGCAGACAGCCGGCGACCGCGCGGAGCGGGTCGGTGGTGATCCGGAAGCCCATGACGTAGCCCATCGCCAGCGTCACCAGCGTGACGACCAGGTAGCGGACGACGTCGCCGAGCACCGCGCCGACCAGCGGCGCCGAGCGGGGCACCGGCAGCGAGCGGAACCGGTCGAAGATGCCCTTCTGCAGGTCCGTGTTGAGGTTGACGCCGATCGCGATGCAGCCCGTGGCGATCGTCTGCGCCAGGATGCCGGGCAGCAGGAACTGCAGGTACTCGTGGGTCGAGCCGGCGACCGCGCCGCCGAAGACGTAGACGAAGATGACCAGGAACAGCGCCGGTTGCAGGGTGACGTCGATGAGCGCCTCCGGCGTGCGCCACGTCTTGATCAGGCTGCGCTTCGCCAGCGCGAGCGAGTGGCGCAGGAGGCGCCACGGCCGCCGCTGCGGCGCCGCGGCCGGCTGGATCGGCGTACGGGGCCTCTCGACCAGAGTCGTCATGCCGCGACCTCCTTGCGGGTGGCTCCGGTGAGGGTGAAGAAGACCTCGTCCAGACTCGGCAGGTGCAGGGACAGTTCCGTGACGGCGACCCCGGCGCCGGCCAGCCGCGCGACCGCCTCCGTCAGCGCGGCGTCGCCGGCGACCGGCACGGCGAGCACGCCCTTGCGGATCTCGTCGGCCACCGCACCCGACGAGACGGTGGAGAGGATCGCCGCGGTCCGCGGCAGGTCGGCCGGGAGCGCCGGGCGTACCTCCAGGGTCTGGCCGCCGACCACCCGCTTGAGCCCGTCCGGGGTGTCGTGGGCGATGACCCGGCCGTGGTCGATCACGGTGATCGCGTCGGCGAGCGCGTCGGCCTCTTCCAGGTACTGCGTGGTGAGCAGGACCGTCGCGCCGCCGGCGACCAGGGTCCGCACCACGTCCCACATGTCCTCGCGCTTGGCCGGGTCGAGCCCGGTCGTGGGCTCGTCCAGGAAGATCACGTCCGGGGAGCCGACCAGGCTCGCGGCCAGGTCGAGGCGCCGCCGCATGCCACCGGAATAGGTCTTGGCCGGCCGGTCCGCCGCCCCGGTCAGGTCGAACCATTCGAGCAGCTCGCCGGCCCGCCGCCGGGCGCCGGAGCGGCCCAGGTCGAGCAGGGCGCCGAAGAGCTCCAGGTTCTGCCGGCCGGTGAGGTCCTCGTCGACGGACGCGTACTGGCCGGTGAGACCGATCGCCTGGCGCACCCGCTCGGCGTCGCGGACGACGTCGAAGCCGCCGATCCGGGCGCGGCCGGCGTCGGGCACCAGCAGGGTGGAGAGCACCCGGACGGCGGTGGTCTTCCCGGCGCCGTTGGGGCCGAGCACGCCGAGCACCGTGCCCCGCGGTACGGCGAGGTCGACCCCCTGCAACGCCTTGGTGGCACCGAAGTGCTTGACGAGGCCCTCGGCCTCGATCACGAGATCTGCGGTCATGGGCCCAGCCTGCGGCCGCCCGCCGACACGGCGCCGACATGGCGCCGACACGGCCCTGACGAGTGCCTCAGAAGCCCTGTCGGCGGATCTGCCGTTCGAGGAAGGCCCAGTAGCGGCCCGGGGCGATCCGGACGAGCAGGTCGGCGACCTTCGCGAGGCCGGTGATCACGAGCCGGGGTTTGCGGGCCTGCACCGCCGCGACGATCTGCCGGGCCGCGTCCTCCGGCGGCAGGGTCAGCGCCTTCTCGCTGAACTGCCGGAGCTGCGCCGCCTGCTCGCCGTCGACGTCGGGGCCGCTGATCCGCGCGCTCGTGGCGATGTTGGTGCGCACGCCGCCGGGGTGCACGACCGTCACCCCGACCCGGCCGGACAGCTCGTGGCGCAGCGACTCGGAGAAGCCGCGGACGCCGAACTTGCTGGTCGCGTACGCCACCTGAGCCGGCGGGGCGAGGATGCCGAAGAGGCTGGACACGTTGACCACGTGCGAGCCGCGACGGTCGAGCAGCTGGGGCAGGAACGCCTTGGTCATCCGCACCACCGCGTGCAGGTTGATCTCCATGAGCCAGTCGAAGTCCTTCATGTCGACCTGCTCGAAGGTCCCGCTCAGCGCCACCCCCGCGTTGTTCACGAGCAGATCGGTGCCGCCGTGCCGGGCGGCCACCTCGGCCGCCAGGTCCAGCCGGTCGCCGCCGTCGCCCAGATCGACGACGTGGGTGCTGACGTCCTTGGCGCCGGTCCGGCGGGCCAGCTCGGCGATCCGCGCCAGCCCGTCGGCGTCCTTGTCCACCAGCGCCAGCACGGCGCGCCGCCGGGCCAGGTCGAGCGCGAGCGCGGCGCCGATGCCGCTCGCCGCCCCGGTGATCACACACGTACGCCCGGCGAACGCGAATCGCTCCATCGTGGTCATCCCGCGATTATCCCTTCGGCGGATGCGACGCGCGGTCCCGTTCCTTCTCGCGGCGGACGAGCTCGGCCAGCATCTCCTTGTCGTACTTGGCCTCGGCCGTACGCGCCTTGGCGCGGGCCTTCTCCGCCCGGGCGACCGCCTTCCTGCGGTCCTTCACCAGCTCGGCGCGGCGCTGGGCGGCCGCCTTCAGCGAGCGCTCGAGCCGCGCCGCCTCGTCGGTGGCCCGGCGCAGCGAGTCCCGTTGCTGCGCGGTCAGGGTGGCGATCGTCTCGAGCTGGTGGTCGAGGTCGGCGACGGCCGCGCGGGCCTTCTCGGCGGCGTCGCCGGCGGCGGTCGCCCGGTCCCGGCGGCGGTCCAGTGGTCTGGCTGTTGCAGTCACACTCATCACTCCCTCCGGTGTCACCTCAGCGGTACCCGGACGGGTGAGGGTCAAGCCTGGGATTCCTGCTCGACCGCCTCGGCATCGCGGTTGCGGCGCCGGCGCACGTGCACGAGCACGTACCCGCCGACGGCGAGAACCACCGCGGCGACAGCCCACCACTTGTACCGGTGGGCCTGCTCGACGATGGCCACCAGGTGGTTGCCGAGCAGGTATGCGACCGTCGTCCACCAGCCCACCCAGAGCGCCGCGCCGATCGCGTTGTAGAGCAGGAACTGCTTCCAGGGCATCGCGGTGATGCCGGCGATCACGCCGTTGAGCTGGCGCAGGCCGTCGATGAAGCGGGCCGCGACGACGATCCGGTTGCCACGGCGGGCGAAGAAGCGCTCCGCCTTCTCCAGGCGGTGCGGGGTGATGAAGATGTACCTGCCGAAGCGGTGCACCGCCTTGCGGCCGCCGCGGACGCCGATCCAGTAGCCGATGTTGTCGCCGAGCACCGCCGCCACGAAGCAGACGGCCGCGACCCCGAAGATGTCGAGCTTGCCCCAGTTCGAGTAGATCGCCGCCGCGATCATCAACGTCTGGCCGGGTGCGGGTACGCCGAAGCTCTCCACGCCGATGATGCCGGCCAGGGCGAGGTAGCCCCACCGGTCGAGGATCGGAGCCACCCCTTGCAGCAGGTCGGGCAAATCTGCGGTCGGTGGCATGAGCTCGGAGGACTCCCGTCGTCGGTGGCGGGGCGGCGTCCCCGGCCTCCCACCGTATCCAGCCGGGGCACCCCCGAAACCGGGCGACCTCGAAGCCCACCGAAACGGCCGAAACGGGCTGTGGATAACGTGTGGACAGCGCGGCCGCGGCGCGCGGTATTGAACTGCGGCCGCCGGAGATCCGTTCCTCCGTTGGGAATGTCGGAGGAGGAGGACCTCGTTTTGTCTGTTTCACTGCGCGCCGCGCTGCTCTCCCGCCTCCGCGGGCCCGCACCCGCGGCACCGGCCTCGCGCGACGTGCCGGCGGAGCCGCAGCAGAACGAGACCCCCGCGCAGCCCCGCCGGCTGCGCCGCATCGCCGGCCGGGCGCTGACCGCCGGCGCCGTCGTCCTGATCTTCGCGGCGCTGATCATGCCGAACGTGGTCGGCCGGCTCGCCCGGCCGGGAACGTACGTGCGGCTGCCGATCGAGGGGTTCCTCGCCGTCGGCATCGTGCTCCTGCTGCGCGGCCGGTGGAAGCGGATCGCGGCCGCGGCGTTCGGGGCCGGGCTGGGCGTGCTGACCGTCGAGAAGGCCCTCGACATGGGCTTCAACAAGGTGCTCGCCCGCCCGTTCGACCTGGTGCTCGACTGGGAGCTGTTCGACGACGCGTACGCGTTCGTCCAGGACTCCTCCGGCCGGGCCGCGGCCGTCGGTGCCCTGGCCGGCATCGTCCTGCTCGTGCTCGCCGTGCTCGTGCTCATGACCCGCGCCGCCCTGCGGGTGGCCAAGGCGGCCGAGCGGCACCGCACGGCCAGCGCGCGGACCTCGCTCGCCGGTATCGCCGTGTGGGTCGTCCTGCTCGTGCTGGGCGTCCAGATCTTCGAGAAGACCCCGGTGGCGGCGCGCGCCAGCGTGACGTACGCCTGGGACCGGGTGGTCGCGGTGCAGGCCGGACTGCAGGACGAGGAGAACTTCGCCCGCGAGGTGAAGGTCGACGCCTTCGCGGCGACGCCGCCGGACCAGCTGCTCACCGGGCTGCGCGGCAAGGACCTCTTGGTCACCTTCGTGGAGAGCTACGGCCGGTCGGCGCTCGAGGACCCGGCGCTGGCGCCGGGCACGGTGAAGGTGCTCGAGGAGGGCGCCGCCGACCTGGCGAAGGCGGGCTACGTGGCCAAGAGCGGCTGGCTCACCTCGCCCACGGCGGGCGGCGGCAGCTGGCTGGCGCACGCGACCCTGCTCTCCGGTCTGTGGATCAACAACCAGCAGCGGTACCGCAACCTGACCGCCAGCGAGCGGCTCACCCTGACCAGCCTCTCCAAGCGGGCCGGCTTCGACACCATCAGCGTGATGCCGGGTGCCAAACGCGCCTGGCCGGAGGGCAGCTTCTACGGCTACAACCGGGTCTACGACTCCCGCAACACCGGGTACGCCGGTCCGCGGTTCAGCTGGTCGCCGCAGCCGGACCAGTACACGCTCTCCTGGTTCCAGAAGAACGTGCACGGTCCGGCCCACGCGCCGATGTTCGTGGAGATGCCACTGGTGTCCAGCCACACCCCGTGGGCGCCGATCCCCAGCTTCATCGACTGGGACGACGTCGGCGACGGCGCCATCTACGAGCAGATCAAGAAGGACGCGAAGCGGTCGGGCTCGGTCTGGCAGGACGCCGCCAAGGTCAAGCGCGAGTACGGCCGCTCGATCCAGTACACGCTGACGACGATCATCTCGTACCTGGAGAAGTTCGGCGACGAGAACACCGTCATGGTCTTCCTCGGCGACCACCAGCCGTCGTCGGTCGTGGTCGGCGACGGCGCGAGCCGCGACGTGCCGATCACCATCGTCACCAAGGACAAGGCCGTGCTCGACCGGGTGGCCGGCTGGAACTGGACCGACGGCATCAAGCCCGCGCCGGGCGCGCCGGTCTGGCGGATGGACCAGTTCCGCGACAAGTTCCTCACCGCGTACGGCCCGGCCACCGGCGTCGCCAGCCGGGCCCTCTCCGCGCCCCGGCGCTGAGCGGACAAGCCGCAGAGACCCGCGCCCCGGCGCTGAGCGGACAAGCCGCAGAGACCCGCGCCCCGGCGCTGAGCGGACAAGCCGCAGAGACCCGCGCCCCGGCGCTGAGCCGACAAGCCGCACAGACCCGCGCCCCGGCGCTGAGCCGACAAGCCGCAGACACAGGAACGCCGGCCCGCACCGGGCCGGCGTTGCTGTGTGCGTGGCCTAGAGGGCGTCCGTCGCCAGGTGCGTGCGCAGCTTGGTGAGGGCCTTGGTGAGCAGGCGGCTGACGTGCATCTGGGAGATGCCG
>NZ_BMQY01000005.1 GCF_014648355.1 Couchioplanes azureus | reverse complement strand
GCGGTGGGCGAGGTGGCGGGCCAGGGGCAGCCAGGCCTCGATCGCCCGGTCCCGCAGCGCGGCGCGGGAGGGGTGTCCGGCAGGCATGGCGGCCATCGCGTTGAGGAGATCGGCGGCGCTGTCCTGCGGCGCCTCGCTGATCGTGGTCGACGTCGTGGTCGACGGAGCCGACTGGGTCACAGTCATTCCGTGGTCCTCCCTGAACACCTGCGGGTGTCGCTATAGATCGGCGGGCACGGTGGTCGATGGAGACCTCCGTACCCGCGCACATGCTGACCGTTCGGTTACGACGACCTTAGCCGACCGGTCCAGCGAAGACTAGCCGAAAGTATGAGTCACTTTAGGTGAGTGACACCTGACTGGGTGGTACCCTGCCGCGTCTCAGGGCTCCAGCACGGCGGCCGGCACGTCGTCGACCTTGTCGAAGTCGATGACCTCGATGCCGTTGCGCCGGGCGCCGAGCCCGGTCACGAAGACCGAGCCGACATGAAGAGGTGGCGCTCGTCCGGGTGGCCCTCCGGCACCTTGTGCAGGTCGGAGGCGCAGATAGCGGTCGACGTCATGCCTTCCTCCGGATCTGTGGTGGCCCTCCGTCCCGATTGCCCGGTGCCGGGCCGGATATTCCCGGTTAGCCCCTCCGTCCGCGGGCACACCGAGGGGAGACGACGAGGAGGTCCATCTGATGACGACACCCACCGGCCGCGAGTTCGCGGTGGTCACCGGGGCGTCCAGCGGCATCGGCTACGAGCTGGCCCGGCAGTTCGCCGACCACGGCTACGACCTGCTGATCGCCGCCGAGGACGACGGCATCGAGCAGGCGGCCGCCAACCTGCGGCGCGACGGGCGGAGTCAGGTCACCGCCGTGCGGGCCGACCTGGCCAGCTTCGACGGCGTGGAGAAGCTGTACGCGGAGATCCGCGCGGCCGGCCGCCCGGTCGACGCCATCGCCCTCAACGCGGGGGTCGGCCAGGGTGGCGACTTCACCCGGGACACCGACCTGCGCGACGAACTGAACATCATCGACGTCAACGTCACCTCGACGGTGCACCTCGCCAAGCGGGTGCTCCCCGACATGGTCGCGCGCGGGGCGGGCAAGGTGCTGTTCACCTCGTCGGTCGCGGCCATGATGCCGGGGACCTACCAGGCCGTCTACAACGCGTCGAAGTCCTTCGTGCAGTCCTTCGCCGAGGCGCTGCGGGCCGAGCTGAAGGACACCGGTGTCACGGTCACCTCGCTGATGCCGGGCCCCACCGACACGAACTTCTTCGCCCGCGCCGACATGCTCGACACCCGGGTCGGGGCGAGTGAGAAGGACGATCCGGCGCTCGTGGCCGAACAGGGCTTCGAGGCGCTGATGAAGGGCGAGGAGAAGGTGGTCGCCGGCTCGCTGAAGACCCGGGCGCAGGGCGCCATGGCCAAGGTGATGCCGGACAGGGCCACCGCGGAGATGCACCGCCGCATGGCCGAACCCGGGTCGGCCAGATGACGTCGGCGTGCGGCGCACCCACCGGGGCGCCGGCCGGCGGGGCCATGCCGGGCCGGCGCCCCGCTGCGGGGATGGTACGGCCAGTCTCATCGATGCATTACTTAACAAGCAAGTAAAACTTCGAACCAGCGGATTTGACAGCCCTCGGCATCGAAGCGAATGGTAGGCAGGCCGTTCGTTCCGCCGGGGAGGCTCCGTGATCGCTCTGTCTCGCCGCCGGTTGCTGGCCCTGGCCGGGATCGGTGGCCTGACCGGTGCGGTCGCGCCGGCACCGGCGACGGCGGCGCCGGCCCGGGGCGGCGCCGTGGCGGCGACCTATCGGGAGCTGTTGCACCTGCACACCCGCTGGGTCGAGGAGCAGTGGGACCCCGCGATCAATGCGTACCGGGCGGCCGACTTCCGCTTCGCGGTCGTGCTGGGCAACGCCGTCCTGCTGGGCATGAAGGACTACGACTCCCGGCTCGCCGGCGTCGCTGCCGCGACCCTGCGCACCAGGACGGTGGCGACGATCAAGCGCTACGCCGCGGCCAACCGGTTCGCCGGCGGCACCGAGTGGGGACGCCGGCTCTCCGCGGACTCCACGATCGAGCTCTACTTCGTCCTCGCGGCGCGGCTGCTGTGGACCGATCTCGACCCGGCCACCCAGGGCAACGTGCAGCGCATCGCCGAGGGGCTGGCCGCGTACGCGTACCAGCTCAACGCCGGCGACGATCCGGCGAGCGACGACTGGGGCCCGCACGGCACCGACGGCGAGTGGCGGGGCGACACCAAGCTCGCGGAGATGGGCGTCTTGGCGCAGTCCCTCGCGCCCGGCATCGCGTGGACCGCCGACGCCGGATCCGCCGCGGCGTGGCGGGCGCGCCTGCGCTTCTGGGCCACCAACGCCAGCGCGCTGCCGGAGGCCGACCGGGCCAACCCGGCGGTGGTCGACGGCGAGCGGATCGACCGGCTCAGCAGCGCACACAACCTGCACGACACGTTCATCGTGGAGAAGAACAAGTCCGCCGACCCGCAGCACCAGGCCGAGCTGTGGCGTACGGCGGGCCGGGCCGCGATCCACTTCCTGGTCGCCGGCCGCCGGGTGCCCGAGGCGCTGACCCGCCAGCCCAACGGCGAGCAGCTCTGGCGCACCCTGCGGCTGCTGGCCAGCGACGCGGGCGAGCCGGTGCAGCCGATGGCCGCGGACCGCTACCACCTGTACGGCCGCGACGTGCTCCCGCTCGCGTTCCTCGCGCAGGTCCTGGGTGACCGGGACGCGGCGCGCGCCGAGGCGGACCTCGCCGAGCGCCTGCTGCCGTACGTGCGGTTCGCGCCCGCCTACCGGCTGACGAAGTTCGGCGGCGAGGAGAAACACGAGCCGGAGGCCCGGGCCGAGCTGGCCGTCGCGTATCTCTTCCACAAGCTGCGCGCCACGCCGGTGCCGCCGGTCACCCGGGAGCAGTTCTTCCGCCGCGCCGCGGGCACCCGCGACTTCGGCGGCGACGTCGGTCTCATCGCACACCAGTCGCCGGCCGCCTTCGCCGCGGCGGTCACCAAGCCGGGGTTCGTCGCGTTCCTCTGGCAGCCCAACCATGACAACTGGCTCGTCGACACGCGGGTCCCGGCGTTCCTGCCCGCCGATGTCACGCCCGCCAGCCATTGGACGAAGGCGTATCAGAGCAACCGCGACGGGGTCGACGCGACCGCGACCGTGCTCGCCGTGAACGGCGGCTATGCGGGCTTCACCACGCTGCCGACCGGCACCGTCGTCTACGCCAGCACCGGCCTGCCCGGCGAGGGTGGCCTCGCCCTGTTCACCCTCGCCATGCCGGGCGTCCCCGGGCTCGGCGGCGCGCGCACCTTCACCTTCGCCGGCGGCCGCGCCGAGCTGCCCGACGAGATGATCGGCGACATCACGTTCGCCCCGCGCAAGGCCCGGTTCGTGCGCATGCTCGGCCGCGAACCGGCCACCTCGGACGGCTACGCGCTCTGGTCCTTCGCGGTCCTCGACGTCGCCGGCGCCGACCTGGCCCAGGGGGCGATGCCGACCGCCTCCTCGAGCGACCCCTGGAGCCCCTCGCGCCACGCCACCGACGGCAATCCGCGCACCCGGTGGGCGGTCGCGCCCGAGGAGCGCGGCCGGGCCGACAGCTGGATCGCCGTGGACCTGGGTTCGGCGGTCCAGGTCGCCGGCGTCCGCATCGCCTGGGATGCCGCGTACGGCAAGCGGTTCGCCATCCAGACCTCGACCGACGGCACGACCTGGACCGACGCGGCCGAGGTGCCGCAGACCCGCACCGCGGCGCGCTGGGTCGGCATCGACGGGCGCGCCGGGATCGTGGCCCACGGCGGCGACGGGCGGATCACCGTGACGGCGGCCGAGGTCCGCGCGCCGGCGCCGCTCATCGAGGGGTACGCGGGCGGCCGCACGGACCTCGCCCGGGCCGCCGCCCGGGCGCTGCCGGTCGCCCGGGGGCTCTCGGTCAGCGACGCGGACGGGCATCTGAGCGTCTTCAACCTCTCGGCGGCGCCGGCCCGGGACGTGACCGTCCGCCTTTCCACCCGGCGCACGCTCTACCGCGGCGAGCAGGTGCTCACCAAGCGGGGAATGGAATGGACGGTCAGCCTGGAGGCCGGCACCGCCCGGGTGGAACCGCCGCGCTTCACCCTGGCCGGCGCGCCGCCGCCGGGCACCCGGTTTCTGGTCCGGGACTCGCACCACGTCACCGTCACCGCTCCGGCGAAGCGCCGGGCGGTGGTCACGCTGCGCCGCGGGTCCTGGTCGCAGACCGTACGCGTACCCGCCGGCAAGTCCCGCGGCGTGGCGGTGCCGGGCGCACCGGTGACCCCGACCGCCGACCTCGCCCGGGGCCGGACGACCTTCCCGACCTCGCCGCTGCCCGCGGGCATGACGTCCCCGGAGCGCGCCGTCGACGGCGACCCGGCGACGTCCTGGCGCCCGGGCGCCGCGGGGCGCATGGTGGTCGACCTCGGCACGGTGACCGCCGTCGCGAAGGTGCGGCTCACCTGGACGCGCGGCCGGCGGCGGCCGCACCGGCTGGAGGCCTCCGTGGACGGCCGAGTGTACGGCCCGCTGGGCGCCCGGGCGCGGTACGTGGCGGTCGTGGTCGAGGGCTGGCGGCCGGGCGACGCCGAGCTGGTGCACCTCACGATCACCTGAGCGGTAGCCCACAGTCCGCGGGATGTGACCTTCGTGCCGGTCGCCGGTATGCTCGTCGGCGGGCCGTGACTGGCGCGTTGAAGATGGATGACCATCGGGGAGCGGTCCCACCCACCCGGGGTGACCGCCGTGCGCCTGGGCCTCATCACCTGTGATAGGGAGGTCCGATGTCTGAGCTCAACGCCGAATCGACCGCTTTCCGCGCCGCGCTGGACGCCGTGCGCGCCGTCGAGCCCCGGATCGCCGACGCGATCGCCAAGGAGCTGCACGATCAGCGGGAGTCCCTCAAGCTGATCGCGTCCGAGAACTACGCGTCCCCCGCCGTGCTGCTGGCGATGGGCAACTGGCTCTCCGACAAGTACGCCGAGGGCACCATCGGCCGCCGCTTCTACGCCGGCTGCCAGAACGTCGACACCGTCGAGTCGGTCGCCGTCGAGCACGCCAAGGCGCTGTTCGGCGCGCCGTACGCGTACGTGCAGCCGCACTCCGGCATCGACGCCAACCTGGTCGCCTACTGGGCCGTGCTCGCCGACCGGGTCGAGGCCCCGGCGCTGGCGAAGGTGCAGAAGCGCAACGTCAACGACCTCACCGACGCCGAGTGGGCCGAGCTGCGCCAGGCCTTCGGCAACCAGCGGATGCTGGGCATGTCGCTCGACGCGGGCGGCCACCTCACCCACGGCTTCCGCCCCAACATCTCCGGCAAGATGTTCGACCAGCGCAGCTACGGCGTGGACCCGGCCACCGGCCAGATCGACTACGCCGCGCTGCGCGAGTCGGCGCGCGAGTTCCAGCCCCTGATCATCGTCGGCGGCTACTCGGCGTACCCCCGCAAGGTGAACTTCCGGATCATGCGCGAGATCGCCGACGAGGTGGGCGCGACCTTCATGGTCGACATGGCGCACTTCGCGGGCCTGGTCGCGGGCAAGGTCTTCACCGGCGACTTCAACCCGATCGAGCACGCCCACATCGTCACCACGACGACCCACAAGAGCCTGCGCGGGCCGCGCGGCGGCGCGGTCTTCTGCCAGCCGGAGCTCGCCGACCAGGTCGACCGCGGCTGCCCGATGGTCCTCGGCGGCCCGCTCGGCCACGTCATGGCGGCCAAGGCGATCGCCTTCGCCGAGGCCCGGCGTCCCGAGTTCGCCGACTACGCCCAGCGCATCGTCGCCAACAGCCAGGCGCTCGCCGAGGGCCTGATGAGGCGCGGCGCGACGGTGGTCAGCGGCGGCACCGACAACCACCTCGTGCTGGTCGACGTCGACAAGTACGGCCTGACCGGCCGACAGGCCGAGCAGGCGCTGCTGGACAGCGGCATCGTCACCAACCGCAACTCGATCCCGCAGGACCCGAACGGCGCCTGGTACACCTCCGGCATCCGGATCGGTACCCCGGCCCTGACCACCCGCGGCCTGGGCACGGCGGAGATGGATCAGATCGCCGAGCTGATGCACACGGTCCTGTCGCAGACGAAGGCGGGCGCGTCCAAGGCCAAGTTCGACCTGGACGCCGCCGTGGCGGACCGGGTGAGCAAGCAGGCCAGCGAGCTGCTCGCCGGCTTCCCGCTCTACCCCAGCGTCGACCTGGGCTGAGGAGCTCCGGCGGAACGGGCCCGGTGGGCGGGCCCGTTCCGTCCGGTTCCGGCTCAGGCCACCGGCGGTGGCGGCGGGACGGCGCCGGTCATGATGGCAACCGCCTCCGACATGGAGTGCGACTGCGGGCTGATCACCGTTGCCCGCCGGCCCAGGCGCTGGATGTGGATGCGGTCGGCCACCTCGAAGACGTGCGGCATGTTGTGGCTGATCAGGATCACCGGCAGGCCGCGGTCCCGGACGTCGCGGATCAGCTGCAGGACGCGGTTGCCCTCCTTGACGCCGAGCGCCGCCGTCGGCTCGTCGAGGATCACCACCTTGCTGCCGAAGGCGGCCGACCGCGCGACCGCCACGGCCTGGCGCTGACCGCCGGAGAGCGACTCCACCGCCTGGCCGATGTTCTGCAGGGTGCCGATGCCCAGCTCCGACATGTGCCGGCGGGCCTCCGAGCGCATGTGCCCGCGGTCGAGCATCCGGAAGACGGTGCCGAGCGGGCCGGTGCGGCGCTGCTCGCGCCCGAGGAACAGGTTGTCGGCGATGTCGAGGCCCGGCGCGACGGCCAGGGTCTGGTACACGGTCTCGATGCCGGCCTCGCGCGCCTCCATCGGGTTGCGGAAGTGCACCCGCTCCCCGTCGAGGTAGATCTCGCCGCTGTCCGGGATCAGCGCCCCGGACAGCGCCTTGATCAGGCTCGACTTGCCGGCGCCGTTGTCGCCGATCACCGCGAGGATCTCGCCGGGGTAGAGCTCGAGATCGCCGCTCTCGATCGCCGTGACCCGGCCGTATCGCTTGGTCAGACCGCGGGCCTGGAGAACCGGGGTCGTCACGTCTTCACCTTCCTGATCCACTGGTCGAGGGAGACCGCGACGAGGACCAGCAGGCCGATGGCGAAGCCCTGCCACACCACCTCGACGCCGGCGAGCTGGAGGCCGTTGCGGAAGACGCCCACGATCAGGGCGCCGATCAGGGTGCCGAGCACGCCGCCCCGGCCGCCGAAGAGGCTCGTGCCGCCGAGCACGACGGCGGTGATGGAGTCGAGGTTGTAGTCGACGCCGACGTTGGGGCTGGCCGACGCCAACCGGCCGATGAGGATCCAGCCGCCGATCGCGTAGAGCAGGCCCGCGGTCGTGTAGACCGAGAAGAGCACCCGGTTGGTGCGGATGCCCGCCAGCCGGGCGGCCTCGATGTCGTCGCCCGTCGCGTACACGTGCTTGCCCCAGGCGGTGGAGCGCAGCGCGTAGAAGAAGTACGCGAAGAGCGCGAGCATGATGATCGATCCGTACGTCAGCCGGAAGTCGCCGATCGGGATCGTGGTGCCCGTCCAGGTCATGACCGACGGCATGTCCGAGCCGCGGACCGTCTCGCTCTTGGAGACCACGGAGTTGAGCGAGAAGAAGATCGTCAGGGTGCCGAGCGTGACGATGAACGGGGGCAGCTTGAGCCGGGTCACCAGGATGCCGTTGAGGGCGCCCATGGCCGTGCCGCACGCGAAGCCCAGCAGCAGCGCCGGCAGCCCGGGCATACCGAGGTCGGTGCAGAAGCTCGCCATCAGCACCGACGAGAAGACCGCGATGGCGCCGGCGGCCAGGTCGATGCCCGCGGTGAGGATCACCAGTGTCTGGCCGAGGGCGAGCGTCGCGATGACGGTCACCTGGGCCAGCACCAGCGACAGGTTGGCGGCCGAGAAGAACCGCGTGTTGACGAGCGAGAAGGCGATGATCGCGACGATCAGGACGGCGAGCGGGCCGAGGACCGGGTTGCCGTGCAGGACGTGCTGGATGCGCAGGCCGAGCGACTCGTGCCGGCTGACGTCGAAGTCGTGGGCGCTGTCGGTGGCGGTCGTCATGGTCAGCCCCAGCAGTTCTGCTTGCCCCACGCGGAGTCCTTGGCCTCCACGCCGGGCTGCGGGTCGTCGGTGATCAACTGGGCGCCGGTGTCGACGAAGTCCTTGCCCTCGGTGGCCTGGGGCTTGGTGCCGTCCTTGGCGAACGCGGTCACGGCCTCGACGCCCAGCGCCGCCATCTTCAGCGGGAACTGCATGGAGGTCGCGCCGATGACACCCTTCGCGACGTTGTCGACGCCGGGGCAACCGCCGTCGACCGAGACGATGGTGACGTCCTTGTCCTTGCCGGCGGCCTTCAGCGCCTGGTACGCCCCGGCCGCCGCGGGCTCGTTGATCGTGTAGACCAGGTTGATCGACGGGTCCTTCTGCAGCAGGTTCTCCATGGCCGTACGCCCGCCGTCCTCGGCGCCGTCGGTCACGTCGTGGCCGACGATCCGCGGGTCGGTCTCGTCGCCGATCCGGTTGGCGTCGCCGACCGGGATGCCGAAGCCGTCGAGGAAGCCCTGGTCGCGCTGGACGTCGACGGACACCTGGTTGGCGTTGAGGTCGAGCAGGGCGATCTTCGCCGGCGTGCCGCCGGCGTCGAACTTGGCCTTGGCCCACTGCCCGATGAGCTTGCCGGCCTGGTAGTTGTCGGTGGCGAAGGTGGCGTCGACGGCGCTGGCCGGATCGGTGGGGGTGTCCAGGGCGACGACGAGCATGCCCTGCTGCCGGGCCCGGTCGATGGAGGGGACGATCGCCTTGGAGTCGTTCGGGGTGATGAGGAAGCCCTTGGCCCCCGACGACATGAGGTTCTCGATGGCCTGCACCTGGGCCTCGTTGTCGCCGTCCTGCTTGCCGGCGAACGACTGGAGCTTCACGCCCTGCTGCGTCGCGGCCTGCTTCGCGCCCTCCTTCATCTTGACGAAGAAGGGGTTGGTGTCGGTCTTGGTGATGAGGCCGACGATGTCGTCCCCACCCGATCCCCCGTCGCCGCCACAGGCCGCCGTGCCGAGCAGCAGGGTCACGGCGGCCACCGCGGGTGTGAGGCGTCTCTTGATCAGCGATGAGCCACGCATGTCTCCTCCAAATCGATTTAGCAGGAGTCGAGAGACAACGTTGTCTTGCAGTAGACGACTCGGGGCATCGACTGTCAACAATTAGTGCTCGGATCGTTGCCTTGGGTGATCAATTGGGGGAGAGATGGGGCGGCCCACGATGAACGACGTCGCCCGCCGTGCGGGCGTCAGCCTCAAGACCGTGTCCCGCGTCGTCAACGGCGAGACCACGGTGGATCCGGCCCTGGCCGCCCGCGTCCGGGCCGCCGTCGCCGCGCTCGGCTACCGCCCCAACCTCGGGGCGAGCCTGCTGCGCCGCAACGACCGGCGGACCGGGACGATCGGCCTGCTGCTCGACGACTCCGGAGACCCGTTCTCGGCGCTCCTGCACCGCGCGGTCGAGGACGAGGCCCGTGCCCGCGGGGTGGACGTCCTGACCGGCAGCCTGGACGACGACCCGGTCCGGGAACAGGAGCTCGCCACCGCCTTCGCCCGCCGCCACGCCGACGGACTCATCCTCGCCCCGGTCGCCCCGGACCAGGGCTACCTCGCCCGCGAGCTGCACCCCGGCACGCCGGTGGTGTTCGTGCACCGCCCGGCCGCCGGTTACCGGGCGGACACCGTCCTGGCCACCGACCGCTCCGGTGCCGCGGCGGCCACCCGGCACCTGCTCGACCACGGGCATCGCCGGATCGCCTTCCTGGGCGCCGCGCCCCGGATCGCCACCGCCCGCAGCCGCCGCCAGGGCTACCGGGACGCGATGCGCGAGGCCGGCCTGCCGACCTGCGAGGCGGTCGCCCGGGAGTCCCGCTCGCCCGCGGTCACCGCGGCACTGTTGGCGCTCGCGGAACCCCCGACCGCACTGTTCGCCGCGCAGCGCCGGCTCACCGTCGGTGCCCTGCGGGCGCTGCGCCGCGCGGGCCTGCACCGGCGGGTCGCCCTGGTCGGCTTCGACGACCTGCCCCTCGCCGACCTGCTGGAGCCGGCGCTCACGGTGGTCGCCGAGGAACCGGCCGTCATGGGCCGCGCGGCGGCCTGCGCGCTCTTCGAACGCATCGAGGGTCATAATGGAGAACCCCGCGAGATCGCCATTCCCACGACCTTGACGGCCCGCGGTTCGGGCGAACTGCGCCCGGTGGGCGAATAGTCGCCCCTTCAAGATCGACATCCTGGAAGCTTCGAGGTTCCGCCCTCTCGCCGAGCCCGCATATGGTCCAGCGCGTTCCATCGGGAACCACCTGAACAAGAAGTGCTATTTCGAGACGGGGAACTGTCATGCGCACATCTCTACGGGCCCTGTCGGTGCTCGCCGCCACCGCCGTTGCGACCGGCCTGGCGGCGGCTCCGGCCCAGGCGGCTACCTCCTGGGGCCCCACCCCCGACGGCGTGGGACAGGTCTGGTACAACGCCGGAACCCACAACATGCAGAAGGGCCGCAACTCCTTCACCGTCAAGGACAACCGCGGCGGGGACGGCTGGAAGACCTTCGTCTACTACGAGATCTACAACAGCCGTACGCCGACCGGGACCGGTGGCTACAACTACTCCAACCTCTTCACCAAGGGCTGGGTCGTCGCCGAGGACGGCACCGAGGTGTCCCGCTCCGTGCTCGGCGGCACCACGCCGACCAGCTACATCCGGTGGGTGCCGGCCAAGAAGCGAGTGAGCAACGGCGAGGAGAAGTACGGCTCCTACCAGCACGACACCGTCTGGTGACCTGCCCGGACGTGCCGTGCCACCGCTGACGTGGCGCAGAAGCCCCACTCCGATCGGAGTGGGGCTTCTGCTCTGGCCATAGAGTGACCGGATGCGGCTGGTCCTGACGACCGACACCCACGTCCCCAAGCGCGCCCGCGACCTGCCGGCGCAGCTCTGGGCGGCCATCGACGCGGCCGACGTCGTGGTGCACGCGGGCGACTGGGTGGACGAGGCGACCTTGGACGCCCTGGCGGCACGCGCGAGGCGCCTGATCGCCTGCTACGGCAACAACGACGGCCCGGCGCTGCGCGCCCGCCTCCCGGAGATCGCCCGGGCGACCCTCGACGGCGTCCGGTTGGCGGTGATCCACGAGACCGGCGAGGCGAAGGGGCGCGAGCCGCGCTGTGCGGCGGCCTTCCCGGACACCGACGTCCTGGTCTTCGGCCACTCCCACATCCCCTGGGACACCACCGCCGCAAGCGGGCTGCGGCTGCTCAACCCGGGCAGCCCCACCGACCGCCGCCGCCAGCCGCACTGCACCTACATGACCGCGGAGATCGCCGGCGGCCGCCTCGGCGACGTGCTCCTCCACCGTCTCCCGCCCCGGGCGTGACGGGCCGGATCAGTCGAGAGCCACCGTGTCCAGGAAGATGGCCGCCGTCTCCGTGCTGCCCGGCGCGGGCGTGTAGGCGACTCCGATCTCGGAGACCTGGTCGAGGTCGGGCAACCTCGACAGATCGATCGTGAGGGTGGCGGGTGCGGTGCCGATCGGGGTCGCTCCGCCGTCGTACCAGGCTCGGGTCGCTCCCGTGCGGACGTACACCTTGGCCGTCATGGGGGCGAAGGTGCCGGCGGCGTGCCGGACGGTGACGGACAACCGGCGGTGGCCGCGGAGATCGCGGGGCTGGGCGTTGCTCAGGTAGGTCTCACCCGGGGTCAGGTTCACGTGTGCCTTGAGGCTGCGTTGCCCGGTGGCCGCCCAGTCGGTGACCGACCAGGGGGCGCCGTCGTCGTCGCCGCCGGACCAGCCGGCCGGGCCCAGCTCGAAGTCGTCCGTGATGCGGTCGGCGCCGAGGTCGTCGACATAGACCGCGGAGCCTCCGGTGCTCCCGGGCGCCGGGGCGAACGCCACGCCGATCTCCCGGACGTCGCCGAGGTCGGGCACCGCCGCAAGCGGCAGAGCCAGCCGGGTGGTCCCGGTGCCGATGGCGGTGGCGCCGCCGTCGTACCAGGTCTGATCCGGTCCGGTACGGACATAGAGCTTGGCGGTCATCGGCGCGGCGTAGGTGCCCCAGTCGGCGTGCCGGACGGAGACCCGCAGCGCCGACCGGCCACGGAGGTCGCGGGCGGCTATCCGGTTCAGGA
Source organism: Couchioplanes azureus (assembly GCF_014648355.1). Taxonomy (GTDB): domain Bacteria; phylum Actinomycetota; class Actinomycetes; order Mycobacteriales; family Micromonosporaceae; genus Actinoplanes; species Actinoplanes azureus. The sequence continues at coordinate 625,839 of NZ_BMQY01000005.1, read as the reverse complement.
ACGCCTCACCTCGCGACAGGTCGACGTCCGCCTTCAGGGAGTGGCTGCCGGTGGCCTTCCACTCCTGCACCGGCCAGGGGCCGCCGGCGACGTTGAATCCGGTCCACCCGGCGACGTCTCCGTCGAAGTCCGTCGCCAGGGCTTCGGTGGACATGTCGATCTCACCGTGGTTCACCACCCACGGGTGGTTCATCAGCCCGGTGGCGTTGAGATTCTCTTCCGGACCGAGGTCCTTGTTCCAGGCGAGGAAGTACGCGGTGCGCGGGAACTTCGCCGCGATGGCGGCGATCCACCGCTGATAGTCGAACCGGTGGATAGTGGCTCGCTTGGGGTTGTTGTCCGGGCCGATCTCGGTGAAGGCGAACGGCTTGCCGAGCCGCAGCAGCTCGGTGTATCCCTTCGTCGCGCCGGGATCGTCGAGGTACGCGTCCAGGCCGACGATGTCGGCGTATCCGGCGCCGGGGTAGTAGTCGGTGTACCGGCCCACGCCGTGGTTGGTGGAGTAGACCCAGATCAGGTTGTCGAGACCCTGGCGGGACAGGTAGTCATGGGTGCGCCGCCACAGGTCGGTGAACACCGCGGCCTTCTGGTCGCCCCACCAGAACCAGTCGCCGTTCATCTCGTGGAAGGGCCGGAACAGTACGGGAACCCCGGCGTCGCGTAGCTCCCGCAGCCCGGCCGCCACCTGCGGCAGGTAGCCGGGACTCGCGGCATCGCCGATCCAGTCCCGGTACGCCGCGGTCCCCGGCTTCCACAGGTCGGCCAGCGCGACGGTGTCGTCGACGTCGTTCCCGGGCGTGCCGGGGGCCGGGAAGTGCGCGCTCACCGTGGCGAGCCCGCCGCTGCGCCAATGCCGGATGAGGGTGGCGTTGCAGCCGTGGTCCATGTGGCGCTTCTGCCCCTTGAGCAGTGACGCGTAGTCGCATCCCAGCAGCCCGGGGTTCTGGCCGGTGACCCGCCGGATCGTCTGGGCGCCGTCGAGGCTGTACTCCTCGCCGAAATGCCCGAAGCTTCCGGAGACGACCCTGTCCCGCGTGCCGCTGGGCAGGTCGGTCAGATAGCGCAACACGGCACGGGCCGCGCCGGACGGCGGTGGCGCCGCCGCTTCGGCCGTGCCGGGTGCGGACAGCGCCGCAGGTATCACCCCCAGCACGGCCAGAGCTGCGGTCAACCATCGGTGGTGCCTGCGCATAGATGTCCCCCGTTGTCGTGTGGAGGTGACACTCTAGGCGCCCCAGCCTGCCTGTTCGCCATCGGCCCGGGCCGCGATGATCTTCTCCTGGTAGCCGCCGCGTCCAGCTCGCCGCCTCGCGCCGTTCCGCGCCGCCGAGGAGAAGTCCCCACGTGGCGAGCCCCCGGGAGCGGGGCAGCGTCACGTTGCGGGCGATCGACAGCTGCATGACCAGACAGCCCGGTGAGGGCGACGATCTCCCCGGCCCGGACGCTGACGCGCCGACGTCGCGGAAGACCCCTTCCCGGCTCAGCCCCTCGACCTCCGGCACGGTCGCGCCGATGGTGGCTTTCCGCTCGGGGTAGAGCGTGCATCCATGAAACGTTTCAGATGCGGAGAGCAGGCTTCCGGCTCGGCCTCGACATCGCCGCCGTGCAGCGGGCGCCGGGCTGCTGCGCGCGGCGGCCGCGGCCCCCGCGTTCGCGGCCGTGGTGGACTGCCCGTCCTGGCCGGGGCCGGTGGAGGCGACCGCACTCGGCAACGTGCTGGTGCGGGCCCGGGCGGCGGGTGCCGTCGGCGGCGACCTCCCGGCGCTGCGGGCCCAGTTGCGGCAGACTCAGCGCATCGTGCGCCACGACCCGCGCGGCGACGGGGCCGCGTGGCGGGCGGTCGAGCGAGAGGTGGGAGGTTGACGTGCGGATCGCCTTGTTCGTCACCTGCCTGGCCGACACCCTGTTCCCCGCGGCGGCCAAGGCCACCGTCCGGCTGCTGGAACGGCTCGGGCACGAGGTGGTCTTCCCGCCCGGACAGACCTGCTGCGGGCAGATGCACATCAACACCGGCTACCAGCGGGACGCGCTCGCGCTGGTACGCCGGCATGTGCGCACCTTCGCACCGTACGAGGCGGTGGTCGCGCCCTCGGCCTCCTGCGTGGGGTCGGTGCGCCACCAGCACGCGGACGTCGCCCGGGCGGCGGGGGAACGGTCGCTGGCGGCCCGGGCCGAGGACGTGGCGGCGCGGACGTACGAGCTCTCCGAGCTGCTCGTCGACGTGCTCGGGGTCGAGGACGTCGGCGCCTGCTACCCGCATCGGGTCACCTACCACCCCACGTGCCACTCGCTGCGGATGATCCGGGTCGGGGACAAGCCGCTGCGGCTGCTGCGCCAGGTGCGCGGACTGGAACTGGTCGACCTGCCCGCGGCCGAGCAGTGCTGCGGGTTCGGCGGCACCTTCGCGCTGAAGAACGCGGACACCTCGGCCGCGATGCTCGCCGACAAGATGCACCACATCCTGGACACCGGCGCGGAATTCTGCACCGCCGGCGACGCGTCCTGCCTCATGCACATCGGCGGCGGACTGTCCCGCCTCGCAGCCCCGGTGTCCACGGTCCATCTTGCCGAGATCCTGGCCACGACCGAGGGGGAGACATGAGCCGGACCTTCCTCGGGATGCCCGCGACGGCCCCGCGCGGGGTGGGCCGGTTGCGCGGCGACGAGCCGTTCCCGGCGGCCGCGCGCAAGGCGCTGAGGGACGACCAGCTGCGCCGCAACCTGAGCCACGCGACCAGCACCATCCGGCGCAAGTCCGGTGCGGTCGTCGCCGAGCTGCCCGACTGGCAGGAGCTGCGGGACGCCGGCGCCGCACTGAAGGCGGCGACGCTCGCCCGCCTGCCCGAGCTGCTCGAACGCCTGGAGGAGAAGGTGACGGCGGCGGGCGGCGTGGTGCACTGGGCGGCGGACGCCCACGAGGCGAACCGGATCGTCACCGACCTCGTGCGGGCCACCGGTCACGACCGCGTCATCAAGGTCAAGTCCATGGCGACCCAGGAGATCGGTCTCGACGAGGCCCTCGAGGCGGCCGGGATCGCGCCGGTCGAGACGGACCTCGCCGAGCTGATCGTCCAGCTCGGACACGACCGGCCGAGCCACATCCTGGTGCCGGCGATCCACCGCAACCGGGCCGAGATCCGCGAGATCTTTCTCCGCGAGATGCCGGGTGTCGACCCGGGGTTGACCGACGACCCGGCGGCGCTGGCCGCGGCGGCCCGCCGCTATCTGCGGGAGACCTTCCTGAGCACCCCGGTCGCCGTGTCCGGCGCCAACTTCGCGGTTGCCGAGACGGGGACGCTGGTGGTGCTGGAGTCCGAGGGCAACGGCCGGATGTGCCTGACCCTGCCCGAGACGCTGATCACCGTCATGGGCATCGAGAAGGTGGTGCCCGCCTGGCGCGACCTGGAGGTGTTCCTGCAACTGCTGCCGCGGGCGTCGACCGGGGAGCGGATGAACCCGTACACGTCGATGTGGACCGGGGTGACGCCCGGCGACGGGCCGCAGAGCTTCCACCTGGTGCTGCTGGACAACGGGCGCACGGCCGTGCTCGCCGACGAGGTGGGACGGCAGGCGCTGCACTGCATCCGCTGCTCCGCCTGCCTGAACGTCTGCCCGGTGTACGAGCGGACCGGCGGGCACGCGTACGGGTCGGTGTACCCGGGACCCATCGGCGCGGTGCTGTCCCCGCAGCTCACCGGCGTGGAGGACAACGCCTCGCTGCCGTACGCCTCCACTCTCTGCGGCGCCTGCCTGGACGCCTGCCCGGTGCGGATCGACATCCCGTCCCTCCTGGTGCACCTGCGGAACCGGACTCCCCACCCGCGGGCCGAACGGGTGGCGATGGCCGCGGCGGCGTACACCATGGACCGTCCGGCCCTGTACGCCCGCGCCCAGCGGGCGGCGAAGCTGAGCGGGCGCCTGACCCGCCTGCCCCCGCCCCTGAGCGGCTGGACCGCGAGCCGCGACCTTCCGGATCCGCCGTCCGAGACGTTCCGGGAATGGTGGGCGCGGCGATGAGCAGTCGTGACCTGGTCCTCGCCCGGATCCGGGCGGCGCTCGGCGAGACCGCGGTGCCGCCGGTGCCGCGGGCCTACCGTCCCGCCGGGAGTTCCGGGGCCGGCCTGGATCTGCTGGTGGACCGGCTGACCGACTACCGGGCGGTGGTCCACCGCGATGGCGACGTGGCGGCCGTCGTCGCGTCGTTGGATCCGGGACGCCTCGTGGTCCCGCCGGGGATCGACCGCTCGTGGCTGCCCGCCGGCGCCCGGGTGGTCGAGGACGAGCACGACGCCGACGCGGTGCTCACCGCGGCTGCCGTGGCGGTGGCCGAGACCGGCACGATCGTCCTCGACGGCTCGCCGGACCAGGGCCGCCGGGCCCTGTCGCTCCTGCCCGATCTGCACATCTGCGTCGTCCGCCCGGACCAGGTCGTCGGGGGCGTACCCGACGCCCTGGCCCGCCTCGACCCGGCGCGGCCCCTCACCTGGATCAGCGGCCCCTCGGCCACCAGCGACATCGAGCTCACCCGGGTCGAAGGAGTGCACGGGCCGCGCAACTTGCACGTTGTCATCCCGGTGGAACGCTGAGCGCATGTCGTCCGCTTCATTGGGTGTGACCATGCCGTCACTGCCGCTAGGCTGTCGGTCGACCCCTCACCGGGAGGCCACGATGATCGACCGCCTGACCAGCGATCCGCTCGTCGCGCTGCAGACCCCGCTGACCGTCACCACGACGGTGGAGACGGGTGAGTACGCCCGCCTGCGCTGTGCCGGAGAGATCGACCAGTCCTCCGCGCCGGCGTTCGCGGCCGCCCTCGACGCCGCCGTGCCCGGTCGCCGCCTCGTCGAGGTCGACCTGTCCGCCGTCACCTTCATGGATTCGTCGGGCATCAACACCCTCGTCCGGCACCGCCGGGACGGATGCGAGCTGGTGGTGGTCGAGGTCCCGCCGAACATCCGCCGGGTGCTGGAGATCACCGCCCTGGACCAGATCTTCTGCCGTTGACCCGTACCCCCGGGAGGCAGCACCATGATCGAGGCGATCAGTGTCACCGGGCTTACCAAGAGCTTCGGGCGTACCCGGGCCCTCGACGGCCTCGACCTGCACGTCCGGGCGGGCGAGGTGCACGGCTTCCTGGGTCCCAACGGGGCCGGCAAGACCACGACCATCCGCATCCTGCTCGGGTTGATGCGCGCCGACGGCGGCACCGCCCGGTTGCTCGGCGGCGACCCCTGGTCCGGCGCGACCGCGTTGCACCGGCGGCTGGCGTACGTGCCGGGCGACGTCACGCTCTGGCCCACCCTCTCCGGCGGCGAGGTCATCGACCTGCTCGGCCGGCTGCGCGGCGGCGTCGACCGCCGGCGCCGCGACGAGCTGCTGGAACGCTTCGACCTCGACCCGCGCAAGAAGGGCCGCACCTACTCCAAGGGCAACCGGCAGAAGGTCGCCCTGGTCGCCGCGCTCGCCTCCGATGTGGAGCTGCTCATCCTCGACGAACCGACCTCCGGCCTGGACCCGCTCATGGAGGAGGTGTTCCGGCAGGTCGTCCGGGAGGAGCACCGGCGCGGGGACCGGACGGTGCTGCTGTCCAGCCACATCCTCGGCGAGGTGGAGGCGCTCTGCGACCGGGTGACCATCATCCGGCAGGGACGCACCGTCGAGTCCGGCACCCTGGCCGAGCTGCGCCACCTCACCCGGACGACCATCGAGGCGGAGCTCGCCGGGCCCGTCGACGGCCTCGCGGCGCTGCCCGGCGTGCACGGCCTGCGCGTCGACGACCACCGGGTGCGCTTCGACGTGGACGTCGACGCGCTCCAGCCCGCCCTGCGCCGGCTCGTCGACGGCGGCGTCCGCGCGCTGACCAGCCATCCGCCGACGCTGGAGGAGCTCTTCCTCCGGCAGTACCAGCAGGGCCCGGCCCGGTGACCGGCACCGGTCGCCTCGTCCGGCTGATCCTGCGGCGCGACCGGGTGCTGCTGCCGTTGTGGGTGGTCGTCCTCGCGCTCGTGCCGGCCGGTTACGTCGGCTCCTTCCGCGAGCTCTTCCCCACCGAGGCGGAGCGTCTCCAGTACGCCACGGTCAGCGCCGGCAACGCGGGTTTCGTCGCGCTCTACGGGCCGCTGCACGGCAGCAGCCTCGGCGAGCTGGTGGCCTGGCGCGGCGGCTTCCTGCCCGTGATGATCGCCCTGTTCAGCCTGCTCACCGTCGTCCGGCACACCCGTGCGGACGAGGAGGCGGGGCGTACGGAGCTGATCGGCGCGGGCGTGGTCGGCCGGCGCGCCGGGCTGGCGGCGGCCCTGACCGTCACCCTCGGCGCCACCGTCGTGCTCGCGCTGATCCTCGCCCCGGCCATGATCTCGCAGGGGCTGCCCGTCGCCGGGTCCGTGCTGCTGGCCGCGGAGTACGCCCTCGCCGGCTGGGTGTTCGCCGCGGCGGGTGCCGTCGCCGCCCAGCTTGCCGCCGGGGCCCGTACCGCCCGGGCCATCGCGGTCGTCGCGCTCGGGGCCGCGTACGCGCTGCGCCTCGCCGGGGACGTCAGCGGCGCCGGCGGCGGTCCCGTCTCCTGGCTGGCCTGGCTGTCGCCGATCGGGTGGGTACAGCGGATGTTCCCGTACGGCGAGAACCGCTGGTGGCCCGGCGCCCTGGTGCTCGTCCTCACCGCCGGCCTGGTCGCGACCGCGGCCGTCCTGGCAGCCCGGCGCGACGTCGGCGCCGGCCTGGTGGCGCCCCGGCCCGGCCCCGCCGCCGCGGCACCCGGCCTGCGCACCCCCGTGGCGCTCGCCTGGCGGTTGCACCGGGGACCGCTGGCGGGCTGGATCGCCGGCTTCGCGGCCCTGGGGCTGGTCTTCGGCGGGGTCGTCCGGAGCGTCGCGGACCTCACCTCCGGCAATCCCGCTCTGGCCCGCATCTTCGCGCGGATGGGCGGATCCTCCGGCGCGACCGACAGCTTCCTCGCCGGGACGACCGGGCTGATGGGGGTGATCGCGGCCGCGTGTGCGGTGCAGGCCACCCTGCGCCTGCGCGACGAGGAGACCGCCGGGCACGCCGAGCTCGTCCTGGCCACCGGGTCCGGCCGGCTGCGCTGGATCGGCAGCCACCTGCTCTTCGCGCTGGCCGGTCCGGCCCTCGCGCTGGCGGTGGGCGGCGCGGTGTGCGGGCTCGTGGCGGGCCTGACGCTGCACGACAGCGGCCAGTTCACCCGCGTCCTGGGCGGGATGCTCGCGCAGCTCCCCGCGGTCGCCGTGCTCGGCGCGCTGACCGTGCTGCTCTTCGGCGTCGTGCCCCGGGCGGCCCCGGCGGCGTGGGCCGCGGTCGCGGGCTGCGTCCTGCTCCTGATGACCGGCGCGACTCTCGGCCTGAGTCAGTGGGTCATGGATCTCTCGCCGTTCACCCACGTCCCGCACCTGCCCGGGGGCGAGCCGTCGGCCACGCCGTTCGTGATCCTGACCGCGGTCGCGGTGGTGTTCGCCGGGGCCGGGCTGGCCGGCGCCCGGCGCCGCGACATCCCGGCGACGTAGCGGAGCCGGGTCAGCCGACCGGGATCTCGACGGCCCGGACGTCGCCGACGTCGGCGATGCGCCACAGGTCGCGTTCGTCGCCCAGCGAGATGCCGTCGACGTTGGCCGGGTCGACGACCAGGCTGGTGCCGTCGTCCAGGCTGAAGGAGAGGCCGCGTACCCGTCCGGTGGTGGGGAACTCGTCGTCGATGTAAAGGGTCACCGACTTGCATTCCAGCGCTCGGCGGGAACTGAGGTACAAACCGGTCATATCGACCAGAACGCCGCGCAACTGATCCTCTTCGGCCAGCTCGGGATGCACGGTGGGCTCGGCGGCGTGGCCGATCTGGATCCACTGGCCGACCTGGGTGACGGACAGGTCGAGGTAGCCGGGCCCCGGCGCGCCGATGAAGATCTGCTTGCCGTAGAGCACCACCCGCTCGGGCGAGCTGCTCAGGTCGCCGTAGCCGGCGGCCAACAGCTCCTCGAAGCGGTGACACTGGCGGAAAAGGCGGATCAACTCATCCATGGCGCGGCCGATCGGGTAGTAGGCGTTCTTCGTGGTCGAGTTCGCGTTCCAGGACCCTCATGCTCTCGTCCGAGAGCCGGCCGGCGTCGCGCCAGCGCAGCAGTTCCTCGCGCTGAGCGTCGATCACCGAGCGGCGTACCCGCAGGGCGGCCTCGTACTGCGGTGAGACCGGCACCTCGTTCGAGTCTGCCTGATCGAGGAGGTCCAGGCGGCGCCGATAGCGTTCCAGGCGGGATTCGAGTTGCTTGCGCATCGTCTCGATCGCCGGGACCTCGACGTGGTCGGGCCGCTGGTGCTGGATCTCGTCCAGCCGGTCGAGGGCGGCCTGTACGGAGGCCGAACGGGCCTCGTTGCGCAGCCGGGCGTTGTCCGTCTCGTTGGCCTTCAGCCCCAGCATCCGCATCAGCGGCGCGAACGTGACGCCCTGGCCGACCAGCGTGACCAGCACGACTATAAATGCGCAGAACAGGAGCAAATCCAGCACGGGGAACGGCCGGCCGTCCTCGGTGCTGGCCGGAATGGTGAAGACGGCCGCCAAGGTGATCACCCCGCGGGTGCCCGCCCAGCTCAGCGCGGTGATCTCCCGGCCGTCGAGGCGGCGCTCCCGGCGGCTGGCGGCCTCCTTCGACCAGGGGTCGCCGCCGAGGCGGGCGTGCATCGAGCGGGGCAGCACCTGCGTCAGCATCAGGAACAACGGCCGCACCAGCAGCACCACGCCGACCGAGACCGAGACGGCGATGACGATCGTCGACGTCGAGTACGCCGACAAACCGTCGATCACCCACGGCAGCTGCTGGCCGATGAGCAGGAAGACCAGGCCCTCGAGCAGGAAGTCGACCAGCCGCCAGACCGCGCTGACCTGCAGGCGGCTCGCGCCCGAGGCGATCCGGGGAGCGTCGTGGCCGACGATCAGGCCGGCGACCACGACCGCCAGCACGCCGGACACGTGCACCTGCTCGGCCAGCAGATAGGCGACGAACGGCGTCGCCAGGGACACGGCGTTGGCGATCAGCGGATCGTGCTGCAGCGGCCGGGCGGCCCGGACCGCGTACGCGACCACCATGCCCGCCACCACGCCGCCGGACGCGGAGATGACGAACTCACCCACCGCGGCGGGAAACGAGAACGTCTCGCCGACCGCGGCGGACACGGCCACGCTGAGCAGGGTGAGCGCGGTCGCGTCGTTGAGCAGGCCCTCACCCTGCACCAGGGTGACGATGTTGCGGGGCAGGCCGACCCGCTTGCCGACCGCGAGCGCCGCGACCGGGTCCGGCGGGGCGACCGCCGCACCCAGCGCGACGCCGGCGGCCAGCGTCGCGCCGGCCACGAAGAAGTGGAAGCCCACGCCGACGAGCAGGGCGGTCAGCAGGACCAGAACCACGGACAGGCTGATGACCGTACGCAGGTTGCGCCGGATGTCGATCAGGGACGAGTCCAGGGCCGCCTTGTAGAGCAGGGGCGGCAGCACCAGCGTCAGCACGAGGTGCGGATCGAGCCCGATGTTCGGTCCCGGCAGGACGGCGTACACGATGCCGATGACGGTCAGCAGCGCGGCCGCGGGCAGTCCCGTGCGGTCGGCGAACCAGCGAACCGCGACGATGACCGCCACGCTCGCCAGGATGAACAGCAGGCTGATCTCCACACTCACCCGGACAGTCTCCCGGACGGTGGATCACCGCGCGCGTCGGTTCCCAGGGCCGCCGGCGACCCTGGGAACCCGCGTGGATCAGTAGCGGTAGTGGTCGGGCTTGTACGGTCCCTCGACCGGCACGCCCAGGTACTCCGCCTGCTTCTTGGTCAGCTCGGTGAGCCGGACGCCGAGCGCGTCCAGGTGCAGCCGGGCGACCTTCTCGTCCAGGTGCTTCGGCAGCACGTAGACCTGGTTGTCGTACTCGCCGGGCTTGGTCCAGAGCTCGATCTGCGCGATCACCTGGTTGGTGAACGAGTTCGACATGACGAAGCTCGGGTGGCCGGTGGCGTTGCCCAGGTTCATCAGGCGGCCCTCGGAGAGCACGATGACCGCGTGCCCGTCCGGGAAGCGCCACTCGTGGACCTGCGGCTTGACCTCGACCTTCTCGATGCCCGGCACCTTGGCGAGGCCGGCCATGTCGATCTCGTCGTCGAAGTGGCCGACGTTGCCCACGATCGCGTTGTGCTTCATCGCGGCCATGTGCTCGACCGTGATGATCTCGGTGCCACCGGTCGTGGTGATGAAGATGTCCGCCTCGGAGACCACGTCCTCCATGCGGACGACCTGCATGCCGTCCATCGCCGCCTGCAGCGCGCAGATCGGGTCGATCTCGGTCACCACGACCCGGGCGCCCTGGCCGCGGAGCGTCTCGGCCGAGCCCTTGCCCACGTCGCCGTAGCCGCAGACCACGGCCAGCTTGCCGCCGAGCATGACGTCGGTGGCCCGGTTGAGGCCGTCGACCAGCGAGTGGCGGATGCCGTACTTGTTGTCGAACTTGCTCTTGGTGACCGAGTCGTTGACGTTGATCGCCGGGAAGAGCAGGTCGCCGGTCTTGGCGAACTTGTAGAGGCGGGCCACGCCGGTGGTGGTCTCCTCGGTGACGCCGCGGATCTCGGCAGCGATCTTGGTGAACCGCTGGCCGTCCGACGCCAGGCTGCGGCGCAGCGTGTCGAGGATGATCGTGTACTCGTGGTTGTCCTCGGCGGTGGTCGCGGGGACCGCGCCGGCCTTCTCGAACTCGACGCCCTTGTGCACCAGCAGGGTGGCGTCGCCGCCATCGTCGAGGATCATGTTCGGGCCGAGGCCGTCACCGAAGTCGAACAGCTGCTCGGTGCACCACCAGTACTCCTCGAGCGTCTCGCCCTTCCAGGCGAAGACCGGGGTGCCGGACGGGGCCTCGACCGTGCCCTCCGGGCCGACGACGATCGCCGCGGCGGCCTCGTCCTGGGTCGAGAAGATGTTGCAGGAGACCCAGCGCACCTGCGCACCGAGCGCGACCAGCGTCTCGATGAGCACGGCGGTCTGGATGGTCATGTGCAGCGAGCCGGCGATCCGCGCGCCGCGCAGCGGCTGCGCGTCCTTGAACTCCTCGCGGATCGACATGAGGCCGGGCATCTCGTGCTCGGCAAGGCGCATCTGGTGCCGGCCGAAGGCGGCCAGCGACAGGTCGGCCACGGCGAAGTCGATGCCGTTGAGCTTCTGGAGACGTGGTGACATGGGAAGGGCACCCCCCTCTTCAGGAGGCGCCCTTGCGACAGTGGCCCGCGGGCCGAGCGTGGCGGATCCGGAGATCCGTCGCAGCGCCTCTCGGCACGGGGCAGCGCCTCGTCGGGCGCTCTTCCACCATAACGTCGCTTGCCCAAGATCGGGAATCCCGCTTGGCCTTCGACCCCGTTATCCAGGACCTTTGCGGCCATGTGACGCGCGCCACTGGCCGGCCCGCCGGCCCGCCCGGCTCCGGTTCGCCGATCTTCGTGGCATCAGGCCGGCGGTGGAAAAGCCATCAAAACACCTTGAAAAGGCATCAAATACCCATCATTGTGTACGCGTGAAGCACCCGTACCGCATCCGCGAGATCGCCGCCCAGTCCGGCCTCAGCGAGGCCACTGTGGACCGTGTGCTGCACCGGCGCGGCGGCGTGCGCGCGAGCACGGTCCGTGAGGTGGAGCAGGCGATCGCCGACCTCGACCGGCAGCAGTCCCAGCTGCGCATCGGCGGGCGTACCTTCATGGTGGACGTCGTCGTGCAGGCACCGGCCCGGTTCTCCACGGCCGTGCGCCACGCGCTGGAGGCAGAACTGCCCGCGATGCGGCCGGCCGTCATCCGGTCCCGGTTCCACTTCCTCGACAGCGCCGGCGCGGGCGACCTGGCGGCACTGCTCGAGAAGATCGGTCGCACCAAGTCGCACGGCGTCATCCTCAAGGCCCCGGACGTCCCGGAGGTCGTCGCCGCCGTCGCCCGCCTGGCCCAGCAGGGAATCCCGGTGGTGACCCTGGTGACGGACCTGCCCACCAGTGCGCGGGCCGCGTACGTCGGCATCGACAACCGGGCGGCCGGTGCCACAGCGGCGTACCTGGTGCAGGAATGGCTCGCCGACCGCGCCGGGGACGTCCTCGTGGTGCGCGGCCACGGATCCTTCCGCGGCGAGGACGAGCGGGAGATGGGCTTCCGCGCCGAGATGCGCGCCGGCGCCGCGAGCCGGCGCCTGCTGGAGGTCGTCGACGAGGAGGACCGTGCGGACGCGGTCCACATCGGAACCCGCGAGGTGCTGACCGCCAACCCGGCGGTCCGCGCGGTCTACTCGCTGTACGCGGGCGCCGGCGGCAACGCGGCCGTGATCGACGCCTTCGACCGGGAGAAGCGGCGCTACGACGTCTTCGTCGCCCACGACCTCGACGGGGAGAACACCGTCCTGCTGCGGGAGCGGCGGTTGTCCGCGGTCCTGCACCACGACCTGCGCCACGATCTGCGCCGGGCGTGCCACGTGGTCATGCAGGCGCAGGGGGCGCTGCCGGGTCCCGTCCGGTCCACGCCCTCGGCGATCCAGGTGATCACACCCCACAACACGCCCCCGGCGGAGCTCTGACCTCCCCGTCGTGGGGTGGGCTTCGGCCGGGTGGCTCACGTTCCGAGGATCTCCCGGAGGCGGGTGGCACTGCGGCGGACGTCCGCGAGCGGGCCCTCGTCCTGCGGTTCGCCGGCCAGGATCGTGTCCTGCTCCAGCACCCACCAGCCGTCGTACCCGTGCCGCCGCAGCGCCGCCGCGACCCGGACGAAGTCCACGTCGCCCGACCCGATCGGCCGGTACATCCCGGCCGCCACGGCGTCGGTGTAGCTGCGCCGCCCGGCCCGCACGTCGGCCGCCACGCCCGCGTCGACGTCCTTGGCGTGCACGTGCGCGACCCGGTCACCCGCCCGCTCGGCCAGCTCGACCGGATCGGTGCCGCCGATCAGAAGATGGCCGGTGTCCAGGCAGAGCGCGATGTCCGAGCCGTCCAGCACGCGCTGGACCGCGGCGTACGTCTCGACCACCGTGCCGACGTGCGGATGCAGCACGGCGGTCAGCCCTCGCTCGCCCGCCGCGGCCGACAGTCGATCCGCATTGGACAGCAGCCGCCTCCAGCCGGCGTCGTCCAGCTCCGGGCGGGCGTCGTACCCGTCCTGTCCGGTGACGGCCGCGAGCACCACGGTGTCCGCGCCCGCGGCGACGAACCGGTCGAGGTCGACCGAGGGCTCACCCTCGTGCAACACGACCGGGACGAAACCGCCCACCGCGGTCAGTCCCCGCTCCCGCAGGATCTCGTCGCAGGGCAGGAAACCGTCGGGGCCGAACTCCGTCGCGGTCAGGCCGGCCTCGCGCATCTCCCGCAGGACCCGGTCGGCGGACAGTTGGTGGCCCCAGCCCGGCACCTCACAGACACCCCACGAGATGGGCGCTCCGGCAATCCTCATGCTCCTGAGACTGAGCGCGTATCGCGTTCGCGGCAAGGCGTCCGTACCCATCAAAAAGACCTCAGGCTGAGGTCTTGCCCGGACCCATCCGGATCGGCCGAAAGGCAGAGGCGGGCCGCGACGGTTCAGGCTGCGAGCCGATGCGCGCCGGCCGGCCGCGAAGCGATGCTCTAGGCCGTAGAGCCCGTCTGCCCGGAGGGACCACATGACGATCGACGACGAGAACCGGCCCGCACGGCAGCGGGTCACGCTGACCGGCATCAGCTCCCGCGCCTGGGAGCATCCCGCCGACCGCGGCGCGCTGACGGCCCTGCGCGAGCTGCGCGGCTTCGACGACGTCGTGAAGGCGTTCTTCGGCATGTGGAACGAGCGCGGTTTCCGGCTCGCGTACCTGGCCGGTGCCATCCGCGTCGACCACCGCCAGTACCCGCGGGTCTACCAGCGTTTCACCGAGGCCGCGGCCACCCTCGACGTGGCCGAGCTGCCCGAGCTGTACGTCACCCAGGCGCCGATGATCCACGGCGAGGCCATCGGCATGGACCGGCCGTTCATCGTCCTCACCACGGCGGCCGTGGAGAAGCTCGACGACGACGAACTGCGCGCCCTGCTCGGGCACGAGATCGGTCACGTCCGCAGCGGCCACGCCGTCTACAAGACGATCATGATGATCCTCACCAAGTGGGCGACCAACATCAGCTGGATCCCGATCGGCGCCCTTGCCCTGCGCGCCATCATCGCCGCCATGTACGAGTGGTGGCGCAAGGCCGAGCTGTCCGCGGACCGCGCCGGCCTGCTCGCCGGCCAGGATCCCGCGGCGTCGACGCGGCTGCTGATGAAGCTCGCCGGCGGCGGCGACCTCTCACAGATCGACACGGCGGCCTTCCTGGAGCAGGCGGCCGAGTACGAGGGCGGCGGCGACCTGCGCGACAGCTTCCACAAGATCGGCATGACCGCGTGGAGCAGCCACCCGGTCCCCGTCGCCCGCGCCGCCGAGCTGCGCAAATGGATCGACTCCGGGGCGTACGCCCGCATCCTCGGCGGCGACTACGACCACCGTGACACCGACGGCAACGCCTCCGTGACCGCCGACGTCAAGGCGGCGGCGTCGCACTACCGGGAGTCCTTCCAGAACTCGCAGGACCCGCTGGTGACACTGGCACGCCGGGTGACCGGCGGGGCAGCCGACCTGGGCGACTGGGCGGGTACGCAGGCGGGCAAGGCGCGCGACTGGGCAAGCACGGCGGCCGGGGCGGCCAGCCGGGCCGCCCGCCGCACCAGCCGCCCGGACGACACCGACCAGACCCCACCCGCGCCGTAGCCCCCCGGCCGTCACCGGTCGCCCTCCGACCGCTGCCCGCCGTCTCACCCCCCCCCCGTTCGAGGCGGCGGGCGGCTCCGGCCGCTCACCCCGGCGGCTCGACCCGATCTCTACTATTGAGCGCGTGCAGACCCGTGCCGGAACCCCACGACCGATCACCCGCTACGGCGAGCCGGTGCTCCACCGGCGCTGCGCCGACGTGACCGTGTTCGACGACGATCTGCAGCAGCTCGTCGCCGACATGTTCGCCAGCATGGCGGCGGCGGAGGGGGTTGGCCTGGCCGCCAACCAGATCGGCGTCGACGCCCAGGTGTTCGTCGTCGACTGCCCCGACGAGACGGGCACCCGCGTCGTCGCCCACGTGGTCAACCCCGTCCTGCACCTGCCCGAGGACCGCGGCCTGGAGGTCGACGACGAGGGCTGCCTCTCGGTGCCGGGCGTCCGCGCGGAACTCGGCCGCCCGGCCACCTCCTACGTCACCGGCGTCGACATGCACGGCAACCCGACCCGCATCGACGGCACCGGCCTGCTGGCGCGGTGCCTGCAGCACGAGACCGATCATCTGAACGGCCTGCTGTACGTGGACCGGCTCCCCGCCAAGAAGCGAAAGAAGCTCCTCGCCAAGAGCGCCGAGGCACCCAGCGTCGGCGTCACCGAGTAGCCGCCTCCCGGATGCCGCGAGCGTGAGCGGCCCGCGGGCTCGTCCCCGCCGCGACCCGCAGCCGGCGGCCCGCAGCCGGCGGCCCGCAGCCGGCGGCCCGCAGCCGGCGGCCCGCAGCCGGCGGCCCGCAGCCGGCGGCCCGCGGCCCGCAGCCGACGCATCGCTGCCGGACCACTGCGGTCGGCATTCCCGCGGCCGATGCTCCACCGCCGGAGCGCTCCGGTCCTGCGGCCGGGTCCTCGCGGCCGGACCACTTCGGTTGGCAGTCTCGCGGCCGGCTTCGGCGGGCAGCCGGGGTGGTTCGTGTCCTGCCCGAACGCGAAGTTCACGTTTGCCGCGGTTCCTTGGTCGCGGGGGGGGGTCGGTCCGGCGGTCTCCGCCTCCACCGACCGGCTCGCCCTGAGTATCGCTGCGGTCACCCAAGTCCTCGAATGCGGGGATGCCGCTCGCCGACCGGCGACCCCCGGATGACGTTTCGGCCGGTCACCGATGATCGACGGGATGGATGGACAAGAACCGCGCCGGTCGATACTCTTTCTTACGACGCCGTTGCGAGTTCTTCCCCCGTGGAATTCGCAACGGCGCTCCTATTTCTCGAGCAATTGACACAATTACCGACTGCCGGAGGATGGGCAGCCTCACCTCAGGTCACCCCGCCCGGCAGCGCTGCTTGAGCCTCGCCGAGGGCGGCGTCGCCGCAATAATTCCGGCTGACGGCCGCCCATTGCTTCGGCTTTCCGCCGGACGGGTGGCCTGGCCTCAGTTCCCGCTGCCAGGCTGCCTCGCTTCGGCTTCCGCCGGCGGGCTGGCCCAGCTCAACTCACACTGACGGGCAGCGTCGTGTAGCCGCGGATCGCCAGGCTGTCGCGGCGGCCCGGGTCGCCCGCGAAGTCGAGCTTCGGGAAGCGGTGGAGCAGAGCGGGCAGTGCGATCTGCGCCTCCAGGCGGGCGAGCGGCGCCCCCAGGCAGTAGTGGATGCCGCCCCCGAACGACAGGGGGGCGTTGTCCTGGCGGGTGAGGTCGAGGCGGTCGGGGTCCGGGAAACGCTCCGGGTCGCGGTTGCCCGCCCCGATGTACGCCACGATCCGTTCGCCGCCGGAGACGGGTACGCCCGCCAGCTCGATGTCGTCCCAGGCGACCCGCGCCAGCAGCTGCACCGGTGTGTCGTACCGGAGAAGCTCCTCGACCGCGCCCGGCGCCAGGCCCGGGTCGTCGCGCAACAGGGCGAGCTGATCGGGGTTGCGCAGCAACGCGACGACGCTGTTGGCGAGCAGGTTGGTGGTGGTCTCGAAGCCGGCCGCGAAGAGCAGCGCCGCCATGGTGAGGAGCTCGTCCTCGGTGAGCTTCTCGCCGTCCTCTTCAGCCGCGACAAGCGCGCTGATCATGTCGTCGGCGGGCTTCCTGCGGCGCTCGGCGGTCAGCCCGGCAAGATACTCGCGGATGGTGGCGGCGGCGGGATCGGCGATCTCCAGTACGTCGGAGGTGACGGTCTCGAGCACCAGTGTCCAGTCCCGGACGAGCCCCTGGAACTGGGCGCGATCCGGCTCCGGAACTCCCAGCAGCTCGCCGATGACGTTGACCGGCAGCGGAAAGGCGAAGGCCTCGACGAAGTCGACGTCGCCCGCCATCCGGTCGAGCAGGTCGTCCACCATCTCGGTGATCCGCGGTTGCAACGCCTGCACGCGGCGGGCGGTGAAGGAGGAGCTCACCAGCCGGCGCAGCCGGGTGTGATCCGGCGGGTTGATCGTCAAGATGCTGGTGAACAGCTGCCGCAACGCGGGATGGTTCTCCCAGTTGGGACTGAGGAACTCGAGCATGTGCGGCGGCATGTGGCCGAGCCGCGGATCCCGGGTGACGGCAACGCAGTCGGCGTGCCGCGTCACCACGAGCGCCCCGTCGTCGGCGCGCACGAGGGGGGAGATCTCCCGAAGCCGACGATACCGAGGGTACGGATCCTCGCGCCCGGCCGCCCGAGTCAGCTCGCCGAGCAGGGTCGATGCCTCAGCACTCTCCACGATGGCCGTCATGGTGCCGAGCCTACCGGCGAGTAAGTGACCGCCGTCCATGTTTACAGTCGGGTCGAGCCTCGTAAATTTCAGTTTACGGAAGTTGCGGTGCCCGGCATCGGGGGATGCGCAACGGCAGGGCTGCTCAAGGGCAGGGATGCCATCGGCGACGCGACCGGCAACGAGCGGCTCATCACCGAGGGCCGGGCGCAGGCGCAGCGGTTGCGGACGGAGCTGGTCGAGGTCGACCTGCTGCGGGCCTGGGCGGAGCTGGTCGAGGTCGACCCGCTGTGGGTCTGCGCGGAGCTGGTCGAGGTCGACCTGCTGTGGGTGTAGGCGGAGCTGGCGGAGGTCGACCTGCCCCGGGCGCGGGTGGCGGAGGTCGACCTGCTGCGGGCTGCGGGACCGCCGTGCCGCTGGCCGACCACGCGGAGCGCGCGACGGACGGTCGCTGGGTCCGGGTGTATGTCCGGCCGCCGGACCACGCGTTCGAGGCGGACGACCCGGTAGCAATATCCGGTCATTCTTATGACGCGGAATCGCTTTTAACGATATGCAACTTGCAGTCAGCACCATCTGAGACAGCGACGTAGATCGACGGGTTTTCCTTCGGCTGTGACGGTCAACTGGCTTGGGTCACTCGTCACGGCCGAAAGGAAGAGAGATGGCACGTCCGCACATTCCATGGAAGATGCTGGTGGCCGCTTGTCTGGCTATACCTGCCACGGTCGTCGCCGCCACGCCTGCCGCGGCGGCCGCCCGTACCGGTCCGGTCACGGCCGAGGACCGCGTCCTGGAAACGCCCGGCACGATGACGTCCACGGTGTCCGGCACCTTCACCGACGCGACGAGCGCCGCCGGCACGGTGCATGGCACCTTCGCTCCCGAGCGCTTCGAGGTCGCCGGCGATGGGATCGTCGCGGTCGGCCTCCTTGCCGCCACGCTCGTGGACTCGACCGGGGAAACCGTCGGTAGCGAGACGCAGAGCGTGTCGCTACCTCTCCTGTCCGGGACCGCAAGCGCGACCGGCGCGGAGATCCAGGCGTTCTGCCCGATCCTGGATCTGGTGCTCGGGCCGCTGGATCTCGACCTGTTGGGTCTGCGGGTACATCTGGACCGGGTGCACCTGAACATCACCGCGGTTTCGGGGCCGGGTGACCTGCTCGGCAATCTGCTCTGCGCGGTGGCCGGCCTGCTCGATCCCATTCGTCCGCCGCTGCAGGCCATCGTCGACCTGTTGAACCAGATTCTCTCGATCCTGCGATCCTGAACCTGCGCCGACCATGACGTTCCCGTGCCCGGACGCCGGCGTCCGGGCACGGAACCGAACGAACCCATGGATCTCCCACTCGGTGCGATATCGCTGGCGTGCCCGGCTTCCGGCGGTGAAGATCGCGACATGCAGGTCTTCCTGGAAACCGGACGGCTGTCGCTGCGCCCGTTCACCGGCGCCGACGCCGACCACCTCGTGGCACTGGACAACGACCCCGAGGTCATGCGCTTCATCAACGGTGGCAAGCCGACCGGCCGCGAGACGGTCCAGACGACGACCCTGCCACGGTTGTTGCAGGTATACCCGTGCCTCGGCACCCGCGGCTACTGGGCCGCCGAGGAGAAGAGCACCGGGATCTTCCTGGGCTGGTTCGAGTTCCGCCCCGTCAACGAGCACAGCGCCGCCGTGGTCGAGCTCGGCTATCGGCTGAACAAGGCCGCCTGGGGCAGGGGGTTTGCCACGGAGGGTTCGCGAGCGCTGATCGACAAGGGGTTCACCGACCTCGGGGTGGAGCGGGTGACCGCCAACACCATGGCGGTCAACACCGGGTCCCGGCGGGTGATGGAGAAGGCAGGTCTGAGGTTCCGGCGGAACTTCACCGGGGACTGGCCCGAGGCGATCGAAGGTTCCGAGCACGGCGAGGTCGAGTACGAACTGACCCGCGTTGAGTGGGAGCACGGCAGGTAGACGACCACCTCCACCCCGGCGACCGCCGCGAGTCACTCCACAGGTATCGGCGTAGCTCGCGGGCATGCGCATGACCGCTGGGTCGCCCGGCAGGATGGTCTGCGGCCGCGCTACCCCGGCTCACTGCCGTCTGATCAGCCGGGCATCCGGAAACGTCGGATCGCGGTGGCGCCGGATGTGGCTCAGTTACGCCGACGGGCCAGCATAACGACTTGCGGTGTCTGCTCGGCGCCTTCAGCGTGAGGGTGCAGTTGGGCGTGAACGTCGAATCCCGTTCCGGCGAGCACGGCGATCAGGTGCTGCGGGTCGTGACGGTAGTTGGTCAGGGACACGGAACGTCCATAGGCGCTGGTGCGCTCCACGCGCTCGCCGTTACCGGCCTGGAAGGCCGTCAGCAGCCAAGCACCAGGCCTGAGCACGCGGGCGAACTCGCTCCCGCAGGTCGACAGCCCTTCAGGGCCGGTGCCTTTTCCGATCCTATGGCTCCTGCTCTCAGGAATGTTCCATCGATCGTGGCGAACCGCTCAATTCGGATGGGAGCCGCAGTGACTCCCATCCGAACGGAGCTTCCTGGTGGCACCGCGGAGCGTTCTTCACCCTTCCAATGAGGCCGGAAAACTCCGATTAGCCGGAAGGTCTGCGCTGCTGAGTGAGCGGCTCAGTTCTGAGTGACTCGGACCGTTTCGTTGATCTCCGTGTACTGACATTCGAACTGGCCGCACACGGACAGGGCGCCCGAGATGATCGCCTCGCCAGGGCGGAAGAACTCGCCGCCGGGCTGGGCGACCGCCCGCACCGTCACCGCCTGGGGTGCGCCCGTACAGGTAATGGAGGTCGAGCCGCTGCCTTGTGCCACGCCGCCGCCCGAACGCTGCGTGACGGACAGATAGAGATAGCCCGAGGCGCCGGCCGGGCATACGACGGTGACGTTGACATCGACGGCGCTGCCCCGAGCAACCACGGTCGCGGACGTGACGTCGGCGGTCAGCGTACTCGCCGCGCTCGCTGGAGCAGGGAGCATCAGCCCGAACAGTGACAGTCCGAGCAACGTGATGACGGTCAGGAAGCGGCGCATGGTGATCCTCCTGTGGTCGACGAACACGGTGGCGCTGCGCCGACGACAGTAGGCCGGTGTTATGGCGTTACGTATTCAATCGAAAACGGATGGCGACGGAGTCGTTGATCCGACTTCTGCGGAGGCCACCTGACCCGTTTCGGAGCGTCGACGTGACAGCTGACCGAATGCGTTCAGATCTCACATCTGTTCCTGGAAAACTCGCCATGAGCAGCGAGAACAATACTGACGGCATGGCGTGTCGAGGTGTCGTGAGTGGGGGCGCGTGACGGCGCAGTCCGGGTCGTCCAGGCACAGATGCGGGTTCAGCTGCCAGCGCCTCGGCACGGACGGAGCTAATCGTCCTCTCGGACCGCCTCGACGTGAAAAGTATGCGACCACCCTCGGGCCTTCGGTTACGACCACGACGCTGCCCGGTTGCACGCTGAAGCGTGCCTCATGTTGCTCCACCAACCACGACGCTTCGGCTGCGGAGACCCAGCTTCTCCGGTCGGCGACCCTCAGGACAAAGGAGGCGAGCCCCGAACTGGCCGTGCTCGGTGGCACGAACGCTGTGGCAGCGTAGTCCTCTGTAGTTGGCGTCGCCGGAGGGCCGGACGACCGTCCCCCTGTTCGGGAGTCAGCCAAATGACGTGACCTTGCAGGGGTAGATTTCTGCCGAGGTGCATGCACGAAGTCTTCCGTATGCCAACAGTCGAGGCGCCTGAAGACATCCAGGCGGCGGTCAGGTATTGACCTCAAGTCCGGTTGATGTTGGAAGCTCGGCTTCCTTCCAACCCGTAGCCCGGAGGTCAACCATGCCCATCGTCCACCGCGTCGACAAGTTCGTCGTCCCGGAAGCCGCTCGCGAGGAGTTCTGGCGACACGTGCACCGCACACATGGGATCCTGCGCAGCCAGCCGGGCTTCCTCGAAGACACTCTGTTGGAGCAGCACTCCGGCCCCGGGCGCTTCAACGCGGTCACGATCATCCGCTGGTCGTCGGCCGACGACCTGCCCGCCGCCCGGGCCGCTGCGGAGGCCGGTCACCGCGCGGCGGGATTCGAACCCGCAGAGTTTTTCGACCGCGCCGGGATTGAGGCGGATGTCGCCAACTACGTCGAGGTAGAACGTGCACTCGGTGTCGTCTCGGCCGGCACCGGATCACCTGTCGTATCCACTCTTGGTGACCTGGCAGGCCGGTCCACCGCGACGCCGGAGCAGAGTCGGGGGTGAACGGCGAACTCAGAGTCGAACCGCCGGGGGGCGGTTCGGAGCCGAACCGCCGGAGAGGGACGGCGGCGTCGGGTCGGCGGGGCCGATGGGCGGGAGCCGACGGGCGCCGTGTCTTGCCGGAGCCGGCGACAGTGGCAGCCGGACCTCGAACCGGCAGCCCACCGGGGTGTTGTCGACCCGCACCTGTCCGCCGTGCGCCTCCACCAGCCCGCGGACGATCGCGAGGCCGAGCCCTCCGCCGAAGGCGTCCTCCTGGGGCTCGGGCGTCCGTGCGCGCTCACCGCGGAAGGCCACGTCGAAGACCCGCGTGAGATCCGGCTCCGGTATGCCGCCGCAGGTGTCCGAGACGGCGAGCCAGGCCTCGTTGGCCTGGACGCCCGCATTGATCTCGACCCTCCCGTGCCGCGGGGTGTATCGGACGCTGTTGACCAGGAGATTGGCGACCACTCGGGTGAGCTCCTGTTCGCCGGCCATGATGACCGGCCATTCCCCGCCGGGGGCGACCACGGTGACGCCGCGGCGCGCCGCCAGGGGTGCCGTCGTCGCCACGGCGTCCGCCACCACGTCGGCGAGGGAGACGCTCGACAGGGTGAGGTGCAGGGCGCCGGCGTTGATGCGCGACAGCTCGAAGAGATCGTCGACGAGCTGACTCATGCGGTCGGTCTCGACGCGGATGCGATGGTGATATTCGGCGACGGTCTCCTGGTCGCTGACGACCTTGTCCTCGAGGGCCTCCGCCATCGCGCGCAGCCCGGCGAGCGGCGTGCGCAGGTCGTGCGAGACCCAGGCGACCAGCTCCCGGCGGCTCGCCTCCATCTGCCGCTCCCGCTCGCGGGCCTGGACCGACCAGACCGAGGCCGCGGCGAGCCGGCGTCCGAAGGTGGTGCCGACCGCGAGGCTGACCGTCGCGGACGCGAGGACGGTGATCAGCACGACCTGGAGGTCGTGTGCCGACAGGAACATCGCCTGGGCGACGGCGGCGATGCCCGCGACCACCGAGGCCACGGTGATGGTGAGCATGACGCAGATGTGCATGATGATCGAGCGGCGTCGCAGCATCCGCAGCGACAGCTCTCCGATGACGCCGACCAGGGTGCCCGCCGCGAGCGCGTACAGCGCGATGAGGATCAGGTCACGCATGGTCGCCCACCCGTTCGAAGCGGTAGCCGGCGCCGTACGAGGTGAGGATGCGCTTGGGTGAGTCGGCGGCGGGCTGGATCTTGGCGCGCAGCCGGGCCATCGCGGTGGTGACGGTCCCGGCCTCGCCCACCGACCAGCCCCAGACCCTTTCGAGAAGCTGCTGATGGGTCCAGGTGCGGCCGGCGTGGCTCATCAGGAAGACCAGCAGGTCGAACTCGCCCTTGGTCAGTCTGACGGGGGTGCCGCCGATGGTCACGACGCGCCGTGAGGTGTCGGCGACCAGGTCGCCGTCGACCAGCACGGGCTGGGGTCGGTCCGCCTGGCCGGCCCGCCGCAGGATGGACCGGATCCGGAGAGTCAGCTCCCGGGGGGAGAACGGCTTGGTGACGTAGTCGTCGGCGCCGGCCTCCAGGCCGAGGACGCGGTCGGGCTCCTCGCCCAGTGCCGTCAGCATCAGCACCGGCAGGTCGGGCGCGTCCCGGCGGAGCCGGCGGCACACCTCGATGCCGTCGATGCCGGGCATCATCAGGTCGAGCACCACGAGGTCGGGCAGCTCGGCGGAGGCGGCGGCGAGCGCCGCCTCGCCGTCGGCGGCCAGCCGGACCCGGCAGCCGTCCTGCTCCAGGTATCGCCGGACGACGTCGCTGACGGTCGGATCGTCGTCGACGACGAGCACGTGGTGGGTCACGACTGCGACGCTACCCATCCCACGGGCCCGGTGGGATGGTCTGACTCCTTACCGTCTTCTGACGAATGGCCGGCCCAGACGCGTCCGGCGGACACGATCAGGCCAGTTTGATCCGTACGCGTCGGTTCTGCCGGCCTTTGCTCTCCACCTTGACGACCTGGACCCGGCCCACCTGGGCGGTCGACGCGACGTGCGTGCCTCCGTCGGCCTGGACGTCGAGGCCGACGATGTCGATGACGCGGATCTCCGGGTTTTCGAGCGGTGGCAGGGCATCCTGGGTGCGGACCAGATCCGGGATGCGCAGGGCTTCGTCGCGGGGCAGGACGCGAGCCACGATCTTGCGGTCGGCGGCGATCTCCGCGTTGACGGCGTCCTCGAGCGCCTGCTTGAAGCCGGGCGGCACCTCGGGCAGGTTGAAGTCCATCCGGGCCTCGCCCGGCTGCATGTTGCCGCCGGTGACCAGGGCACCGAAGTCGCGGAACACCGTGCCGCAGAGGATGTGCAGCCCGGAGTGGGTACGCATCAGGGTGCTGCGCCGTTCGTCGTCGATCGCGCCGCGGACGGTGGTGCCGGCTCGCGGTACGGGGTCGCCCGGCGCCGGAATCAGGTAGAGGTCGTCGCCCTTGCGGGTGTCGACGACGCGGGTCTGGACGCCTTCCCAGAGCAGGACGCCGTGGTCCGGTGGCTGGCCGCCGCCTCCCGGGTAGAAGGCGGAGCGGTCGAGCACGATGCCCGCCTCCGGATCCGCGGGATCGGACCAGACGACTGTGCAGTCCCACTCGCGGATCGCCGGGTCCGTCCAGTCCAGACGGTGAGTGTGTCCGTGTTGCGCGAAACTCATGCGTGCAGAGTAGGCCCGCGGTACCGCGCAAGCCGTACGGGGACTCGGCGAAACTACCGCTCGCGGACGACGCGCCGGTGGCCGGTGGGCGCATAGGTTCTCGTCGTGGAAGTGTCGGAGATGCCCCTGATCGCGGTCTCGCTCTGCGTCGCTTCCGCGCTGTCGTACGCGGCGGCCGCGGTTCTTCAGGAGCGGATCGCGGACCGTCCGGCGACCGTACTGCTGCGCACGTCGTCGTGGTGGGTGGCGATCGGTCTGAACGGTGGCGGTGCGGCGCTGCATGTCGTCGCGCTCCGGTACGGCCCGCTGTCCCTGGTCCAGCCGCTGGGCGTGATCACCCTCGTGCTGGCGGTGGCGCTCGGCGCGTGGCGCATGCGGCGGGCTGTCACGAGATCGGAGTGGCACGGCATCGCGCTGACCGTGGCCGGCCTGGGCGGCATCATGGTGCTCGCCGGCTCGGCCGGGGACGTCGGGGTGCTCAGCGCCGGGCATCTGATCGGACTGCTGCTCGTGGCCGCCGCGGTGCTCACGGCGCTCGGCGGCTGGAGCGCGGTGCCCGGCGCCTCGGGGCTGTGGGCCGCGGCGGCCGGCGGGGTCGCCTTCGGCGTCTCGTCCGCGCTCACTCAGACGGTTGCCGTGCACATCGCCGGGTACGGGTTCGGCGCCCTGCTGCGTCCGTTCGTCGCCCTGGCCGCGATCGCCGTCGGGGTGCTGGCCTGCGCCGGCCTGCTCTTCGCCCAGCGGTCGTACCGGGCCGGGCTTGCGGCGCCGCTGGCGGTCGTCGCCCTGGCCAACCCGGTGGCCGCGGCCACCGTCGGCCTGGTGCTGCTCGGTGAGCGGATCGTCGGCGGCACAGTCGGCGTCGCGGTCGCCGGGATGAGCGCGCTCGCGGCGGGTACGGGGGTGGCACTGCTGTCCCGGGCCCGGGCCGACGAGATCCCCCCCGTCGGCAGCGCCTATGCCGAGACGAAATAGGTGCGGGACGCGGCCACGCCGCTCCCGCGCGATCTAGGCTTTCCGGGTGGCCAAGTACTTCGACGTTCACCCGGACAACCCTCAGGCCCGGGCCATCGCCCAAATCGTCGGCGTGCTGCGCGACGACGGATTGATCGCCTACCCGACGGACTCCTGCTATGCGCTGGGTTGCCGGATCGGCAACGCCGCCGGGATCGACCGGATCCGCGAGATCCGGAATCTGGGCGGTGGTCACCATTTCACCCTGGTGTGCCGGGACTTCGCTCAGCTCGGCCAGCTCGTGCAGATCAACAACGCCGTCTTCCGCGCGGTCAAGGCGGCGACGCCGGGCAGTTACACGTTCATCCTGCCGGCCACCCGGGAGGTGCCGCGGCGGCTGTTGCATCCCAAGAAGAAGACCGTCGGGGTACGCATCCCCGAGCATGCGGTGACCCAGGCGATCCTCGCCGAGCTGGGGGAGCCGCTGCTCTCCAGCACCCTGCTGCTGCCCGACGAGGAGGAGCCGCTCACCCAGGGCTGGGAGATCAAGGAGCGGCTGGACCACGCGGTCGACGCGGTGATCGATTCGGGGGAGTGCGGCACGGTGCCCACCACCGTCGTGGATCTCTCCGAGGGCACGCCGGAGGTGCTGCGGGTCGGCGCCGGCGATCCGGCGCGCTTCGCCTGAGCCCGGCGGCCGACAAGCCAGGGGAGCGGCATGGTGAGGGCTGGCGGCCCGATCCGGCAGACTCACGCGGTGTGACATTTTCCCCACGCTCGAACGGCCTGACCAGCCGTAGGATTCGAGATCCACCGATGCGTTCACCGGGAGTCACCATGCTGACCGTTCCCCCTGGCCTCGCCGGAGTTGTCGCTTTCGACACCGAGATCGCGGAACCCGACCGCGACGGCGGGTCCCTGCGTTACCGCGGCATCGACATCGAGAAGCTCGTCGGCAAGGTGTCCTTCGCCGACGTGTGGGGGCTGCTCGTCGACGGGGACTTCGGCTCCCCGTTGCAGCCCGAGGAGCCGTACCCGCTGACCCTGCGCTCCGGCGACGTCCGGGCCGACGTGCAGGCGGCGATCGCGACGGCGGCGCCGGCCTGGGGCGCGCGTCCGGTGATCGACATCGACGATGCCCGGGCGCGGGCCGACCTGGCGCGGACGTCGGCCACCATGCTCTCCCTCGTCGCCCAGGGCGCGCGGGGTGGCGAGCTGCCGGCCGTGCCCCGCCAGCGCGTCGACGAGGCGTCCAGCATCGTCGAGCGGTTCATGGTCCAGTGGCGTGGCGAGCCCGACCCCCGGCACGTCAGCGCGATCGACCGCTACTGGATCTCGGCGGCCGAGCATGGCATGAACGCGTCGACCTTCACCGCTCGGGTGGTCGCCAGCACGGGTGCCGACGTGCCGGCCGCGATGTCGGCGGCGGTCGCGGCGATGTCCGGCCCGCTGCACGGCGGCGCGCCGTCGCGGGCGTTGCACATGGTCGAGGCGGTCGAGCGGTCCGGCGATGCCCGGGCGTACGTCAAGCAGGTGCTCGACAGCGGCCAGCGGCTCATGGGCTTCGGCCACGCGATCTACCGCGCCGAGGACCCGCGGGCGCGGCTGCTGCGCGCGACCGCCAAGGAGCTGGGCGCCCCGCGGTACGAGGTGGCGAAGGCGCTGGAGGACGCGGCCCTGACCGAGCTGCGCGAGCGCAAGCCGGACCGGGTGCTGGAGACCAACGTCGAGTTCTGGGCAGCGATCATCCTGGACTTCGCCGAGGTGCCGGCGCCGATGTTCACCTCCATGTTCACCTGCGCCCGGACCGCGGGGTGGGCGAGCCACATCCTCGAGCAGAAGCGCCTCGGGAAGATCATCCGCCCGTCCGCCGACTACGTGGGCGTGACCGACCGGAGCCCGTCGGACCTCGCCGGCTGGGAGGACGCGATCAAGCGGAACGCGGGACGCGCCTACCTCTGATCATTTCCGGCGACGGAGAGGCGAGCGCGGCACAGTACGCACAAACGGGCGGCGGTCCGCCAGCGGAAAGGTGACCCGAGGCGCAACCCGTTAGGGAGCGCACAACCGCTCATGTGCCCGCCGGAACCTGACGATGGTCCGGCGTGGCCCGGTCCGGCGTTCGCCTCTTCCTGCTGGTGATGTTCGTCGTCACCCTCGTGGAGACGGCCGTCTTCTACACGCTCGCCGGCGAGCTCATCCACCTGGTCACGTACGCCACGCTGTGCGCGCTGGCCTGGTGTTCCGTCCTGCGGATGGGGCCACGGCGACAGCACCGCCCGCGGCCCCGGCACCGCTCGGCGCCCGCCCGGCAGCTGGTGGCGCGGGTGACGGTGGCCGAGCAGCGGGGGCGGGAGCGGCTGCCGTGGGCGCTCGTCGCCGCCGGGATGACCCTGTGGTTCGCCGGGGACGCGTACGAGCTGGTGGCGGCGCACTTCCTCGGCGGCGTCCCGGCCGTGGGCATCGCCGACGCGTTCTGGCTGGGCGGATATCCGCTGCTGGCGGCGGCCCTGGCGCTGATGGCACGGCGCCGGGCGCCGGGGCGGTTGCGGGGCGCCGTCGTGGACGCGCTCACCCTGACGGTCGCGGCCGGCGCCGTCAGCTGGCAGTTCATCATGAAGCCGCTGGCCGAGGGCTTCGCGCTGGCCGAGTCCGCGGTGCCCCTGCTCTATCCCTTCGCCGACGTCGTCCTGCTCAGCGGTGCGCTCGTCGTGGCGATGTCGCCCGGCGTGCGGACCGCGCCCACCCGGCTCGTGCTCGCGGGGGCGATGTGGTTCCTGAGCATGGATCTGGCCTGGAACGTCCTGCCGTACGTGCTGTCCGAGGAGCTCTACGGCCGCCTCAGCGCCGCGGTACTCTTCGGCAACGCCCTGCTCGTCGCGGCCGGGATGCACCCCGCCCGGCTCGAGCTCACCAGTCCGGGCACGGAGGTCACGGTCCTGCACCCGGCCCGGATCTTCTTCCTGGCCATCGCGCTCATGACGGCTCCGCTGCTCACCCTCGTCGCCGATGACAAGATCACCGCGGTGGTGGCCTCGGCGGCCTGCGCCCTGCTGGTGATCGTCCGGTTCACGACCGCCGTACGCGAGCAGGAGCGTGCCCAGGCGTTGCTGGCGCAGCAGGCGCGCCGCGACCCGCTCACCGGCCTGGCCAACCGCTCGGTCCTGCGGGACCGGCTCGCCCGTGCGGTGCCGGCGCCGGACGACCCGGTCGCGGTCCTCTACCTCGATCTCGACGGCTTCAAGGACATCAACGACAGGTACGGCCACGAAGCCGGGGACGCGGTCCTGCTCGCGATCGCGGAACGGCTCTCCGCGGCGGTCCGCGAGCAGGATCTCGTGGCCCGGCTCGGCGGCGACGAGTTCGTCCTGTTGCTGCCGGGCGTGGCGGCCGACGAGGCGGTGCGGCTCGCCGAGCGGCTGCTGACCGAGATCGCCTGGCCGGTGCCGTACGAGGGGCACCAGCTGGTCGTCGGCACCAGCATCGGCATCGCGGCCCGCGACGTGGCCGGCGACGAGGCCCTGCTGCGCGTCGCCGACGCGGCGATGTACCGGGCCAAGCAGCTGGGGCGCGGCCGCTACGTGCTCAGCTGAGCCGGCGTCACCCAGGCGCGGGTCTCGGCGGACACCGCCATCGCGTCGAGGACCTCCGCGGCGCGGACCGCGTCGTCGAGGGTGGCACCGTACGGCCGGCCCTCCGCGATCGAGCGCAGGAAGTGCCACGCCTCGATCACCTTGAGGTCGTCGTACCCCATGGCGTTGCCGCTGCCCGGCTGGAAGGCCGCGTACTCGCCGTGGCCCGGCCCCACCAGAACCGTACGGGTGGGCTGGTCCTGGTAGTCGCCGCCGGTGCTGACGGCCAGCTCGCCCAGGCGGCGGAAGTCCCACGCCACCGCGCCGCGGGTCCCGTGCACCTCGAAGCCGTAGCTGTTCTGCTCCCCGACGGCGACCCGGCTCGCCTCCAGCACGGCCCGCGCCCCGGACGCGAGCCGCAGGTGCGCCGCGACGTAGTCCTCGTTCTCGACGGGGCCCGGCTCGCCGCCGGCGGCCCGGGTGTGCCCGGCGGTCGCGCCGGTCGGCCGGGGGCGCTCGGGCACGAAGACGGCGGTGTCGGCGACCAGCGACTCGATCTCGCCGAGCAGGTGCCGGAGCAGGTCCACGCCGTGGGCGGCCAGGTCTGCGAGCACGCCGCTGCCGCCGCGGGCTCGCTCGAAACGCCAGCTCAGCGCCCCGTCCGGGTGGGCGGCGTAGTCGCTGAAGAGGCGGAAACGCGCATGGGTGACCGCGCCGAGCTCGCCGCCGGCGATCAGCTCGCGGGCGGCGGCCACGGCGGGGGCGTGGCGGTAGTTGAACCCGACGGTGCCCTGGACGCCGGACTCGCGGACCGCGGCGGCGACCGCCCGGGCGTCGGCGGCGGTGAGGCCGACCGGCTTCTCGATCCAGACGTGCTTGCCGGCCCGGGCCAGCGCGACGCCCATCTCGCGGTGCAGGAAGTTCGGGGCGCCGATGCTCGCCGCCCGGACCGCCGGGTCGGCGAGCAGCTCGCGCCAGTCACGGGTGGCGGTCGCGAAGCCGTAGCGCTCGGCGGCCTCCTCGGCCCGGCCCGGCACCTCGTCCGCGACGGCCACCAGCTCCGGGCGTACCGGAAGATCCGGGAAGTGATGCAGAACCCGCAGGTAGGACTGGGTGTGCACGCGGCCCATCCAGCCGAACCCGGCGACCGCGACGCCCAGGGTTTTCCTCATGCGCGGAGCGTATGAGCGCCGAGGACGGACGGCCAAGGCCGCCGGCCCCTCAATACGACCTCAGGACCGGGCGCGGGCGAGGATCGCCTCGGCGTAGTTGGCACACTGCTCGGGGAACAGCGGAAGGAACTTCACCGGGGCGACCATCTCCACCTCGAGCAGCAGCAGGCCGGAGGGGGACGCCGGGTCGATGATGAAGTCGAGCCGCACCGACAACGGCTCGTTGACCAGCAGCTTGCGCAGCTCGGCGTACGCGTGCCGGATCACCCGCTCCTGCTGGGCGGTGAGCCCCGGGTACGGCTGCGGGTCCGGGTGGAACGCCCGGGGGCTGTCGCCGGGCCGCAGGATCGCCGCCTTGGTCACGGCGTGCGAGATCGTGCCGTCGAGCGTGACGACGCCGAGCTCCCGGTGGGCGTCGATGGCCGTCACGTACGGCTGCACGAGCGCCGGCCCCAGCTCGCGCAGGTAGGCGACCAGGGCGGACAGCTCGTCCATCGTGAACTCCCGGGCGCCGAGGGTGCCGCCGGAGGCGATGGGCTTGGCGACGACGGTGGGCCGGGAGGCGTCCGCCGCGGCGAAGACGGCGCGCAGGGTGGCGGCGTCCGGCTCCTCGACCAGCGTCGACGGCACTATCGGTACCCCCGCGGCGCCCAGCTGTGACAGATACCGCTTGTTCGCGCCGAGGGCGATCGCGTCGAGCGGGTTGAGCAGGCGGGTGCCGTCGAGCTCGCGGTCCCACAGCCATTCGTCGAAGGCGGGCAGTCGCGTCCACATGCTCCATGGCGACTGCAGCACCACCGCGCCGTAGCCGGCCCACTCGACCCGTTCGGCGCCGTCCCAGGTCACGACGTCGCAGGTCGCGCCGCGCTCGCGCAGCTCCCGTGCCACCAGCGGGGTGTCCTCGTCCCGCCAGTGTGGTTCGGGGAACCGGTGCGAGGTGACCAGGGCGATCCGCATGCTCGTCAGCGCACCCCGGCGATCCGCGGCCGCCCGCCGGTCGGCTGCGCCCAGGACGGCACCTCCCGCCGCGGCCGGATCTCCTGGGTCGGCCCGGCATCCTGGGTCGCCAGGGCCTGCGTGGTCTCGGAGGCGGGGGAAGGGACCTGGCGCAGGAGGGCGCGGGCTCGCTCCGGCAGCGCCTCCCAGGCCGCGTCGGCGCGCGCCTGTGCGGCCGTCGCCTCGTGGCGCAGGGTCCGGACCGCGGCGGTCGCCACGTCGGCGGCCTGCCAGGCGGCCTCCTCCCCGGTCAGCGCCTGCTGGTACGCGGCGAAGCGGTGACTCGCCGTGGCCCGGGCGAGGGCCAGCTCCTGGGCGAGCGGGTGCAGCGCCGGATTCCAGCCGTTGCGGTACGTCAGCGCGTCCAGCAGCTGGGTGTCGGACAGGTCACCCCGGCGGTAGGCGGCCTGCGCGGCCCGGCGCAGGGCCTGTGCCCGCTCCGCGACCTCCTCGGCCGA
Organism: Couchioplanes azureus; assembly: GCF_014648355.1. Lineage (GTDB taxonomy): Bacteria > Actinomycetota > Actinomycetes > Mycobacteriales > Micromonosporaceae > Actinoplanes > Actinoplanes azureus. The sequence continues at coordinate 594,337 of NZ_BMQY01000005.1, read as the reverse complement.
CGGCGCGGTCTCCGGGGTGGCCCACGCCGCGGCCCGGCGGGCCCGTTCGAGGCGCGCGTCCGCGTCCTGCCATGCCTGCCAGGCGCGCTCCACCTCGGCCTGGGCCTGCTGGCACCGCTCGCGGCGCCGCTCGGCGGTGGCGGCCGCGCCCTGCGCCGCCACCGCGACCTCCGCGGCGTACCGGATCGTCTCCTGGGCCAGCCCGGCGCGGCGCCGCAGGTCGGCGCGCCGGCGCGCCGCCGACTCCGCCAGCCACGCGGCGATCTCCCGCGGGCGGCGTACGCCCGCGGGCAGGGCGAGCGCGCCCAGCGCGACCGCCGCCAGCGCGAGGAGCGCCAGCCAGATGACCGCCACCCGGCCGCTGGTGTCGCCGAGGAGCTCGAGCGTGAAGTCCATGTCCCATTCCTTATCCGCCGATGACGCCGCTAATCGATGACCCCCGGCTACGTCTGAAGGCCGGGTCCTGCCGGATCGATCAGGCGGCGGCGGGAGGCGCCCGCGGCCCGGCGACGGCACCACCGGACCGGCCGTGCAGGTGGGCGACCGCGACCGGGGCACCGGTCGCGGGCAGCGGGACCGCCTCGGCGGCGGCGACGGGCGGGCTCGTGGCGAGGGCCGGGGACTCGACCAGGACGGGCGGGGTGTCCTCGGACGCCTCGACCGCCGGGGCGGCGATGGCGGTGGACGGGGCAGCGGGCACCGGCTCCGCCGCTGGGGCGGTGGCAGCCGCGCCGGTCAACAGGGCGAAAAGGATGGAGGTGGCGAGCGACAGCCGGAGCACACCATTCCCCTTCACACCGGACAACCTATCCACGAACGCCGTGCCGGCGCATCCGCCGGAAGGCGGACGTGATCGATGTAACCGCGGCCGCCTATCCGGCGGACAGCTGGTGCATCCGGCGGATCTCGCTGCCCTGCTCGACCGCCATCTCGTTGGCCAGTTCGCGGAGCGCCGGGTCGGCGCCGCCGCCGAGCGCGTCGCCCGCCATCTGGATCGCGCCCCGATGATGAGCGGACATCATCCGGACGAACTCGCGGTCGAAGGCCGTCCCGGTGAGCCCGGCCAGGGCCGCCATGGCGGCCTCCGACTGCATACCCGGCATCGTGCGGTGATCGTGTGCGGGGTCGCTCGCGGGCAGCTTGCGGTCCCGCAACCATCCCTGCAGCCATCCGACCTCGGGGCTTTGTGCTGCGCTGATCCGCTCCGCCAGGGCCCGGAGCTGCGCGTCGGCGGCGCGGCCGGGTGCCAGCTTCGCCATCTCGATCGCCTGTCCGTGGTGGACGATCATCATCTGGACGAAGGCGGTGTCGATCGAGTTGTAGGTGGACCCGTCGGGTGCGCGCACCTTGTCGGAATCGGTCACGACCGCGGAGTCACCCGGTCGTCCCGGCAGGATGACGCGTTCCGGCGGGCCGGAGCTGACCCGGGGTGCCGCGGCCGGAGCGTCCTCCCCGGAGCGTGCCGCCAGTACCGTGCCGCCCGCGCCGAGGGCCACCACGACGACACCGATCAGCATCAATGTTCTCTGCCGGTTCATCGAATCCTTTCAGTTTCGCAACGCGGTTCCCTGGCAACGCCCAGGCGCACTATCGTAGCGACGAAGGTGAATGCGCACCGACAGTGACAACACCTTGACCCGCGGTGCGTGGACAGCCGGAAGGAGCTCCATGAAGCACTCTGCCCCACGAGGGCGGCAGCTCAGGCGCCTGGCGTTCGCCGGTGCGGCGGTGGTCGTCGCCGGCTTGCTGGTGGCGCCCTCGAGCGGTATGGCACAGACGCCGGCCGATCCCGGCACTCCGCCCGGCGTCGACGAGGTCGCCAGCACGCCGAACATCAAGCAGGTCGCGTACCTGCCGAAGACCGGTCCCTTCGCCAACTCGACCAACTCGGACTGGGCCTTCCAGGGCCACTACGCCTTCGGCGGCAACTACAACGGCTTCACCGTCTACGACATCAAGAACCCCAAGGCGCCCGTGGTGGCGGCCCAGGTGCTCTGCCCCGGCTCGCAGAACGACGTCTCCGTCACCGGCAACCTGCTCTTCCTGGGCACCGACTCGCAGCGCACCAACGACTCCTGCGACAACACCGCGTCCACGACGGCCGCACCCGGCGACCGCTGGGAAGGCATCAAGATCTTCGACATCAGCGACCCGGTGACGCCGAAGTACCTCAAGTCGATCAAGACCGACTGTGGCTCGCACACGCAGACGCTGGTTCCCGGCAAGGCGGGCGACGACTCGGCCTACATCTACGTGTCGTCGTACAACCTGGCCGCGGCGGACCTGCCCAACTGCGCGCTGCCGCACGACAAGATCTCGATCATCCGGGTGCCGCTGAAGGACCCGGCCGCGGCCGCGGTCGTCGCGACGCCGGTGCTGTTCCCGGACGGTGGCAACCCGGGCGGCCCCGGCGAGGAGCAGCAGCCGACCACCGGCTGCCACGACATCACGGCGTACCCGGAGAAGGACATCGCGGCGGGCGCCTGCATGGGTGACGGCGTGCTGTTCGACATCTCGGTCCGCTCGGCGCCGCGGGTGATCACCACCGTCCGCGACACCGTCAACTTCTCCTTCTGGCACTCCGCGACCTTCAACAACAACGCCACCAAGGTCGTCTTCACCGACGAGCTGGGCGGCGGCGGCATGGCCACCTGCAACCCGGAGATCGGCCCGAACCGCGGCGCCGACGCGATCTACGACATCGTGGGCCGCGGCGACAAGCGCAAGCTGGAGTTCCGCAGCTACTTCAAGATCCCGCGGCTCAACACCGAGTTCGAGAACTGCGTGGCCCACAACGGCTCGCTGATCCCGATGCCGGGCCGCGACATCATGGTGCAGGCGTGGTACCAGGGCGGCATCTCGGTCTGGGACTTCACCGACTCCCGGGCGCCCAAGGAGATCGCGTACTGGGAGCGCGGCCCGCTGTCGGCCACCCAGTTCGTCAGCGGCGGCTCGTGGTCGGCGTACTGGTACAACGGCTTCATCTACTCCAACGACATCGTCAAGGGCATGGACGTGCTGGAGCTGAAGGACATCCGCACCAACCTGGCCCGTAGGGCCCGTACCGACGAGTTCAACGCGCAGACACAGGACAACTTCCGTAAGTGGTGACACCCTGAGTCACAGGCCCGGCCCCCTCGTGCGGCCGGGCCTGTGCCGTTCTGGCAGGGTCAGCGAGGTGGACAACCTCTGGCTGGAGAAGCTCGCGCAGGACCCGGGCCACTCGAAGTGGTACATCGAGCGGTTCCGCACCATGGCCGCCGAGGGTGCCGACCTCGCCGGCGAGGCCCGCCTGATCGACGCGATGGTCCCGCGGGGCTCGCGCATCCTCGACGCCGGCTGCGGCACCGGCCGCGTCGGAGGTCACCTCGCCGCGGCCGGGCACGACGTGACCGGCGTCGACCTCGATCCCGAGCTGATCGCGGCCGCCCGCGAGGACCACCCCGGCCCCCGCTGGCTGGTCGGCGACCTGTCCGAGCTCGACCTGCCGGAGCGCTTCGACGCCATCGTCTCGGCCGGCAACGTCATGGCCTTCGCGGCGCCCTCCACCCGCGTCGAGATCCTGCGCCGCATGCGTACGCACCTTGCCGGGAACGGCCGGGCGGTGATCGGCTTCGGTGCGGGCCGGGGCTACGACTTCGACGACTTCCTCGCCGACGCCGCCACCGCCGGCCTGGCGCCCGGGCTCCTCCTCGCCACCTGGGACCTGCGCCCGTTCACGCCCGGCTCCGACTTCCTCGTCGCGATCCTCGACCCGCGCTGACTACCGCGCCTGATCAATCCGGGGCCAGCGCGGCCAGGCGGGCCCGGGTGGCGTCGTCGCAGAGGGCACCCTCGAGCCCTGCGCGGTAGGCCGCCTCGGCCGTGACGCCGAGGCCCGCGGCAAGCGCGTACTCCGTGGACAGGTCGGTGTCGAACAGGGCCGGGTCGTCGGTGGAGATCGAGCAGGCGACACCGGCCGCCACGAGGCGGGGCAGTGGGTGGTCGGCGCCCGTCACGCCCAGCCGGCGGTTCGAGGTGGGACAGACGTCCAGGACGATGCGGCGCTCGGCGAGCTCGGCGAGCAGGTACGGGTCCTCGGCGGCGCGGATCCCGTGGCGCAGACGGCTCGCGCCCATCCGCAGCGCGGAGCGGATCGAGGCCGGACCGGCGAGTTCGCCCGCGTGGGGCACCAGGCCCAGCCCGCCGTCGGCGGCGATGCGCATCGCTTCGGCGTGCGGGGCGTCCGGGTAGCGGCCCTCGAAGCCGGCGAGGCCGAAGCCGACCACCCCGCGGCCGGCGAACCGTACCGCCGCCCGCGCCACCGCGGTGCCGAACTCGGGATCGCAGCCGCGGTACTGCTCCGGCGTCAGCCGGACGATCACTCCGTGCACCTGCTCGGCCTCTGTGGCGCCCGCACAGTAGCCCTCGAACATGGCGTCGAGCCCGATCTCGGCCACCTGCTCCGGCTGCGGAGTGAAGATGCCCTCCACGTACACCGCACCGTGGCGCCGCGCCTCCTGCGCATAGTCGACCACGATCTGCCGGAGATCCTCGGGCGTCCGCAGGCAGCCCATGACCAGGTTCCACACCTCGACGAAGTGGGCGAAGTCGCGGAAGGCGAACAGCCGGGCCAGTGCCCGCGGATCGTCCGTCGGCAGTGTCACCCGGTTCCGGCGTGCCAGCCGCAGCAGGGTAGCGGGCCGGACGGAGCCCTCGAGATGGAGATGCAGTTCGATCTTCGGAGTCACGCGGCATTCTGGCACGGAGACCGGCGCGCCGGGTCCGGCCCTCACCGCATCCGCCGTGCCGACCGACCCGGACTGATGAGTTGTCGCGCCCGCACCCGTCATACCTCCGACGGGACACGACGAGGCGGAAGGATGACGTGATGGGTACGGACACACGGCTGGAGGAGCTCGGCATGAGCGGTCCGGGCGAGATGGACGAGCCGGCGTTCTCGGGAATGGCGGAGCGGCACCGGCGGGAGCTGCACGTGCACTGCTACCGGATGCTCGGGTCGTTCGAGGATGCCGAGGACACCGTGCAGGAGACGTTCCTGCGGGCCTGGCGGCGGCGGGAGACGTTCGAGGGGCGGTCGACGTTCCGGGCCTGGCTGTACCGGATCGCCACCAACGCCTGCCTGGACCTGCTCGCCAAGTGCCGCCCGGAGCCGGCGACCGGCGGCGAGGTGCGGTGGCTGCAGCCCTATCCGGACCGGCTGCTCGACGAGCTGCCCGCCGGCGGCGCGGACGAGCCGGAGACCGTCGCCGTGGCGCGGGAGACGATCGAGCTGGCGTACCTGGTCGCGGTCCAGCACCTGGCGCCACGCCCGCGGGCCGTGCTGATCCTGCGGGACGTGCTCGGCTGGCCGGCGAGGGACGTCGCGGAGCTGCTCGGGGACTCGGTCAACTCCGTGAACAGCGCGTTGCAGCGGGCCCGCGCCGGCCTGCGGGACCACCTGCCCGCCGAGCGGCAGGACTGGACCGGCGGCGAGGAGGACGCCCGGACGCGGGAGCTGGTACGCCGCTACACCGACGCCAGCGTGGCCACGGACGTCCCGGCGCTCGCCGCACTGCTGCGCGACGACGTACGGTGCTCGATGCCGCCCACACCGGGCCTGTACGTCGGCCGCGACACGGTGGTGAACGACTGGGTCGAGAGCGGCTTCCCGGACATGCAGCACCTGCGCGCCGTCCCCACCGCCGTGAACCGGCAGCCCGCCGTCGCGTTCTACCAGTGGCGCAAGCGTGAGGGGGCGTACCTGGCGCTGACGATCGACGTCCTGCGCATCACCGGCGGGGCGATCACCGAGATCGTCACGTTCCACGCCGACCAGTTCCCACGGCTCGGGCTGCCGGAGCGCCTGCCGGCGGACGGCACGGATTAGCCGCTCGAGGGGAAGTGGCCCCGGTGGTCAGCGGTCGGTGGTGCTGAAGTGCATGTAGTCCTTGAGCGTGCGCCAGCGGCCGCCCCAGGACAGGCCGTTGGTGGTGAAGGCCCGGACCGCGCCCGCGGCGTGCATCATCCCTCTGCGGTACGCGGCCCGCGCCAGGAAGTCCGTCCCTGAGCGCGGGTCGATGTAGGAGCCTCGGATCATCGGGTTCTGCACCGGGTTGACGTCGATCGCCAGCCCGTACGCGTGCTGGGAGAGCGTCTTGCTCCCGGCCACCCGGCGGCAGCTGTAGCCGGAGGTCACCGTCGCCATGTCGGTGATCCACGGCGCGTTGACGGACATCGGGCTCATGCCCATGATCCGGAAGCGCATCCGGTAGAGCGACAGGAACGCCCGCTGGATCCGCTTGGCGATGGTCTTGTGGACCACGATGCTGCCGGCTCGGGTGATGCCGTAGAAGTCGATGTACGTGACCCAGACCTTGCGCAGGTCGGCGGGCAGCACGGGGCACTTCTTGCGGGGATCCCAGTTCACCGCGGCCGGGGTCACCCGCTCGATCGAGGACCGCCAGCCGGTGAGGGGCACGGCCGGCTTCCCGACGTGCAGCACGCCGTCCACGCTCGGCTGGTGCGGCTTCAGGATGCCGTTCCAGGCGCGGAGCTGGGCCGGGGTGATGCCGTACACGGCGGCGATCTCCTTGATCGTCTCGCCGGGCCGGACCACGTGGTACCGCGGCGTCGAGGCGGCCGGGGACGCGGGTGCGGCCGGCGCGGCCGAGGCGGGCAGGTCACCGGTCAGCAGGACGAACAGGGCGGCGAAAAAAGCGAAAAACCTCTTCATCCGTACCATTACGCAACGTACGGCCATGATCATGGGGCAGGAATCGGCAAACCGGGCGGACCGGTTCCGACGTCCCCCGTCTGAACGTCGGAGCCGGTCCTGCAGCGCGTCGGCACCCCGCGCCCGTGGCGGCGGGGCACGGGGCCCGAAGGGCGCGACGACGGGCAAACCCCGAGCCCGTCCTCATGCCCTGTCAGATTGCGGACTCCGCCCGGACAGGTCAACGAACGCGGTACCCGAGGGCGCGATTTTGCGGGATCCGGAAGTGGCCGGGTGCGTTTTTGCGCAACCCCAAGGGACAAAACCGGCAGGTGTGGACCGTGCCGGGCGGCTGTGGTTGCATGCGCCTCGATCGACCCACCCGAAATGGAGCCGGAGCTTTGCCGAAGATCATCCTGTCCGATCGCGAGCGTGAACTGGTGTCCCTGCTCGCCCAGGGCCACACCGATGTCTCCGCGGCGGAGCAACTCGGCATCAGCGCGCGGTCGGTCTCCAACATCCTGCGCTCCCTCATGGATCGGCTCGGCGTCGACAACCGCTTTCAGCTGGGTCTCGCCCTTGGCTTCCTCCGCAAGGTCAACGTTCCCGGTCCATCCGTGGGAAGCGATGGTTGACCCCGTAGATGAGAATCGATGGAGTGACGAGCACCCCGATCCCGTTCGGCGCCGCCATACCTTCGCTGGTCCGCTGGGGCATGTCCAGCGACGCCGACTTCGTCTTCCGTACCCTCGCGACATTCGGGCCCCGGACCGAGCGCACCATCGCCACCGAGCTGGGGCTGTCCAGCCGCCGCACCGCGGAGGCGCTGGCCGAGCTGAGAGAGGCCGGCGCGGCGGTCTCCACTGACGACAGTCGCACCACGACGCGCATCTGGACGGCCCGCCGGCCGGCCGCGGTCGTCGCCATGCTGCGGTCGCGCCGGATGCGGCTCGTGGACGACCACGCGAAGGCCCGGTCGCACCACCACGTCGTCCGCGCGCTGCGCAGCTCCGGCGTCGGCGCGGCGCTGCCCCTGGACTCGGTGCCCGGCCTGCGCGGAAGCGTCACGGACGGGATGCGCTACCTCAGCCGCCAGGCCACCCGCGACCGGATCGCCGAGCTCGTCGCCACCGACATCCGCGACTTCTGGACGATGAGCAACGACCAGGCCATCGACGCCGAGGCCGCCCGGGTCGCCGCCCCGCAGGATCTCGCGCTCTACGAGCGCGGCGTGCGGATGCGGCTGCTCGCCCTGCCTCCCGCGGACGGCGACCCGCTCGACGTCAGCGGCCACCTCATCAACGGCACCACCTACCAGCGGCGGGAGACGCCCAACGTCCCCTTGCGGCTCATGCTCGTGGACCGGCGGTTCGCCTACTTCCCCGCCGATCCCGGCGACCTCGACCAGGGCTACCTGGAGGTGGAGCGGCCGGGTGTGCTGCGAGCCCTCATCCGGCTCTTCGAGCGGCACTGGGACGTGGCGGTGCCGCCGGAGCGGCTCGCCGTCGCCCCGATCGTGCTCTCGCCCCGCGAGCGCAGCCTGATCACCCTGCTCGCCGCCGGCCATACCGACCAGAGCTCCGCCGAGCGGCTGCGCATCAGCGCCCGGTCCGTGACCGGCATCATGCGCAACCTCATGGACCGGCTCGGCGTGGAGAACCGGTTCCAGCTCGGCCTTGCACTGGGGGCGTTGCGGGTCGCCGCGCCGCCCTCGTTCGCCGGCGCCGCCGGCGAACCGCACCAGACCGATTGATCCCACGGGGGGTATCGAAATGTCTCTGCGCTTCCATACCGTTCTCATCGGCGCGCTCGTGGCGCTCTGCCTTGCGGTGGGGCTGGGTGTCCTCGTCCACTCGCAGGCCCGCGACACCACGCCGCCCTCCACCGCGGTCGTGGCGCCCTCGACGCCGCCGAGCGACCCGAACGGCAGCTGCGTCTCCTGCACCTAGGGCGGGCAGACGTGCGCGGCCTGCCGGCTTTCTGCCGGCAGGCCGTGTGCCGGTCGTCACTATCGGTACCGCCGACCCGAGGGCAACGCTGAGTCGCCATAGGATCACCATGCATTCACATGCGTAAGGCACCCGCTGCCGATGATTCTTCTGCGCCCGACTTCGATTCCAAAAGAATCAACGGTCGAGCGCGGATCCACTATGGAGGCTCCGTGTTCCGCTCCCTCGCGCGTCTCATGCTGCCCGCAATCCTGGCCGCATCCGCGCTGACCGTCACCGCCGCCGCCCCGGCCGCCGCGTCGGACGCCGTCCCGGCCGCCGCCCCGGCGGTGTGCAATCGTCCGGTGGTCTACTTCGACCTCGGCAACGTGCTGATCGACACCTCGGACTGGTCGCACGTGCGGTACGAGCCGGGCGCCCTGTCCTACCTGCGCGACCTGCGTTCCCGCGGTGTCGCCCTCGGCCTGATCATCAACATCCCGGAGGCCTGGGGCGCCACCCAGGAGGAAAAGCTCGCGACGATGCAGCAGTACATCGCCGACCGGTGGGCCGAGCCGCGGCCGTTCGTCTGGTCGTACTTCGAGGGCCGCATCGTCCTGCCCCGCACGGACGCCGAACGCAAGCCCGCCCCGGCGCTGTTCGAGCGCGCCCTGGCGGAGTCCGCCCCGTGCGTGCCCTACTACCAGGGCGAAGTCGCCGCCGAGCTGACCGCCGCCGCGCAGGTCGGACTGCGTACCTACCAGGTCGGCAAGCCGGGCCGCTCGTTCTACCTGCCCGCTTCCCAGCTGCGCCGGCGCTGACCGCCGCTCGCGACGGGGCGTTCGCGGGTCACCGCCGAACGCCCCGCGCTGTCTCGCGAGCCGCCTGGGGCGGCGCGGGTTCAGAAGCCCTGGTCGAAATCGTCGGGGCCCGGATCGTCGATGTTCCCGAAGTCTTCGAAGTCGGTGAAGAAGTCGAGCGCCATGTCGGCCATCTGGTATGCGCACAGGGCGAAGACCAGGAACACCACGCCGAACACAAGGTAGAGGACCACCCCTTGCCCGCCCTTGCGGGTGGGCGCCGCCTCGCTGGGGTTCGCCGGGTCGTAGAACACCTCGATCTCGGTGCCGGCCAGATGGGACCGGAACGAGGCCAGATCGCCCAGCACCGTCCGGACCTCCTGCCCCGTGCCGGTGCGGAAGGTGACCACCGGCCGGTAGGAGGTGCGCCCGTCGGACCAGGACTCCAGCTGGTTGTCGACGACCCGGGCGACGGTCCGCTGGCCGGAGCCGGCGAGCGCGCGCAGGCGGCTCCACCGCCGGGCCCCCGCGACGAGCAAGCCCACGCCGGTCAGCGCGGGGATGCCCACGATGAGCACGGCGACGAGCTTCGGCAACCAGCCGACGTTTTCGATCATGGCGCGAATGTAATGCATCCGGCCCCGGCCGGTCGTGAACTTGCCTCAGGCGGGATAGAGGCCCCGCACCCGGGCCGCGAGCCGGCTCAGGCCGAGCAGCGCGTCGATGCTCGGCGTGGGCACGCCGAGGCGCCCGCCGATCTCGCGGACCGCGCCCACCAGGGCGTCCAGCTCCACCGGCCGGCCGGCCTCCACGTCCTGCAGCATGGAGGTCTTGAACGCGCCCAGCCGGGCGGTCACCAGGTGCCGGTCCTCGGGCGTCTCGGTGATGTCGCAGCCCAGCTCGCGCCCGATCGCGGCGGCCTCGCGCATCGCCGCGGAGCAGAACTCGCGCACCAGCGGGTCGGCGAGCACGCGGTCCGCGGTGGCGCCGGTGAGCGCGGAGATCGGGTTCATCGTCATGTTTCCCCAGAGCTTGTACCAGATGTCGTAGCGGACATCGGGGGAGACGACGGCGTCGAACCCGGCGGCGGCCAGCAGGGCGCCCACCTTCTCGGCACGCGCCGAGACGCCGCCCGCCGGCTCGCCGACGATGAGCCCGTTGCCCATGACGTGCCGGACCAGGCCCGGCTCCAGCACCGTGCAACTCGCGTGGACCACCCCGCCGAGCACCCGGTCGGTGTCGACGGCCGCCGCGACGACGCCGTCCGGGTCGACGCTGCGCAGCGGCTCCTGGCCGAGCTTGGTGCCGTGGCCGAACCACCAGGGCACTCCGTTCATGAACGGCAGCACGACCGTGTCGGATCCCAGCAGCGGGGGCAGCAGCTGCGCCACGCTCGCCAGCGCGGGCGCCTTGACCGCGAGGAGGACCAGATCCTGTGCGCCGAGCTCGGCGGCGTCGGCGGTGGCCCGGGCCGGCGTAGCGACCGGGCCGTCGGCGGTCTGCAACCGCCAGCCCGCCGTCCGCAGCGACCGCAGCGTCGCACCCCGGGCGACGGCGCTGACCTCGGCCACCCCCGACGCCGCCAACCGGGCACCGATCCAGCCACCGACAGCGCCGGCTCCGACCACGCAGACCTTCATCGGACGACTCCCCATCGATCCACCACGACGGCTGCCATCCTGACACGGACGCCCGGAGAAGCAGGTCACGCCGCCGCCGCGGCGTGACCTGGAAAGCTCAGCGGAACATGCCCGCGTGGCGGGTGCGCAGCTCGCGCTTGAGCACCTTGCCGGTCGGCCCGAGCGGGAAGTCCTCCGCCGTCCGCGCGATCACCACCGCGGCGAGCGCCGCCAGCCCGGCCGTGGCCAGCTCCTTGTTCGCCTTCTCCAGGAGCGCCTCGGCCGTGGCCGAGGCGGCCTCGGCCTGCAGCCGGACCACCGCGATCGGGACCTGCGCCCGCCCGCCCGGTCCGGGCACGCCCACCACCGAGCAGTCCTGGACCAGGTCGGCGCAGTCGGCGATCAGCACCTCCTCGACCGGCAGGCTGTAGACCGGCCCGGCCAGGGTGTCGATCACGTCGACCGTACGGTCCAGGTGGTAGAAGTTGCCCTCGGCGTCGCGGCGGGCCACGTCACCGGTGAGCCAGAAGCCGTTGAGCTCGAAGCTCTCGGTGAGCCGTGGGTTCTTCCAGTAGCCCGGGGTACGCGACGGAGTGATCACGCCGAGCAGGCCGACCGTCCCGTCGGGCAGCTCGTTGCCCTCCTCGTCGAGGACCGCTGCCTTGATCACGGCTTCCTGCGGCTTGCCGACGCACCTGTCGTTGCGGGGCGTCTCCGGGGTGGTCAGCCCGCCGAACAGGGCCATGCCCATCTCGGAGGAGCCGAGGCCGTCGATGAACTGCGAACCGGGCAGCGCCTCGCCCGCGGGGTGGTCCTTCGGCAGCAGCCAGGCGGCGAGCAGGCCGGCCGGCCGCTCGCCGAGGCCGACGAGCCGCCGGATGTGGCCGTAGTGCGCGGAGTCGCCGGTGTTGAACCAGGAGTGCACCCGCGCCGCGCCGCGGACCGGCAGCTCGCCGGTGGCGAGCTCCACGAAGGTCCGCGGGAAGGAGGCCAGCATGGTCGGCTGGAACGCCTCCATCACCGGCTCCACCACGGACCGGCGCCAGTCGCCCATCACCACTGTGGGCAGGCCGAGCAGGATCGCGGTGAGGAAGTAGCTGAGGCCGCCGGCGTGCGTGTGGGGCATCAGCGACATCAGCTTGTCGTACGGCTCCGCCGGGAACCGGGTCATCCGCGGCTGCTTGCCGTCCCAGAAGCTGCGGTGCCCCAGGATCGTGGACTTCGGAGTGCCGGTGGTGCCCGACGAGTGGATCAGTGCGCACACGTCGTCGGCAGCGTGCCGGTACGGGTACACCTCCGGCAGCGCCGCCCCCGCGTCGTCGAACGCCTGGATCTCGGCGGCCAGCGCGAGGAACCCGGGACGGCGCGCGGGGTCCGCGCGGTACGCCGAGGCGAGCCGGGTGGTGTCGTCGGCCACCACGCCGACCACGCCGACGTGATCCAGGTAGCGGAGCAGCACGTCGAGGCGCATCGCGTCGTTGATCATCGCGGGGATGGCGCCCAGCGCGGTCAGCGCCAGATAGTGGATCAGCGGCTCCAGGCCCTCGGCGACCACGATGCCCACCGGGTCGCCGTCGCGGACCCCGTTGGCCCAGTACCACTTGGCGTACCGGTCGCGCAGTGCCACCAGGTCGAGCAGGCTGTGCCCGCGCAGCGAGACCCGGCCGCGGTGGTCGGCGCTGTGCGTGTAGATCATCGGGATCGCCCGGTTCGGGTTGTCCTTCGCGGCGTAGTCGAGGAAGTTCCCGGCGCCCAGGTCGGGCTCGGTCATGAACTTCTCGCGTACGCTCAGCGGAGCGATCGGGCTGTCGGTCATCGGTTTCTCCCTGGGGTCTCGTAGCTGGACAGAACCTCCGCGGCGACCCGGTGTCCCGAGCGGATCGCGCCCTCCATGAGTCCGAAGAACTCCGTGCTCGTCTCCGTGCCGGCCCAGTGCACGCGCCCGTGCGGGGTGCTCAGGTGCGGTCCCAGCCGCAGCCAGTCGCCGGGCCCGAACACGGCCGCGTAGCAGCCCTTGCTGTACGGCTCGTTCACCCAGTCGGTGACGTGCACGGCGACCGGCGGCGGAAGCTGCGGGAACAGCTCGGCCACCTGGTGCAGCGCCTCGGCCTCGCGCGTCGCGGGGTCGAGCGCCGCGAACCGGTACGCCTCGGCGCCGGTCACGAAGCCGGTCAGCACCCCGGCCTCGCCGTCGGGCGGGGAGTCGTCCACGGTCGACAGCAGCGGCCCGGTGGCGCTCACCGACCAGCCGGAAAGTCCATGCTCGTGCCAGTACGGCTCCCGGTAGACGATCTGCACCTTCACCGCGCACCCCCGGCCGGTCGCCGCGGTGGCCCGGGGCGCCGGCAGGCCCGGCCGGTAGTCGATCGACTGGGCCAGCAGCGGCGGGACCGCGACGATGACGGCGTCGCCGTGGTGCCGCTCGCCGTTGGCCGCCTGCACGCTCACCCGGCCGCCGTCCTGGTGGATCGCCCGGACCGGCCGGTGCAGCCGGACCCGGTCGCCGAGCTGCTCGGCGAGCCGTTCGGCGATCTGGTGCGCGCCGCCCAGCACCCGGTCCTGCTGCGCGCCGCCCTCGAACGCGTTGAGATATCTGATCCCACCGCCCGCGCGCAGGTAGAGCGCCATGTGCAGCACCGAGACGGAGGCCGGGTCGGCGGCCATCATCTCGCCCAGGAACAGCGGGAAGAACAGTCGCGCGTCGGGGTGGCGCAGGTTCTCGGCGGCCCACTCGGCGGCGGTCGTCGAGTCCAGCGCCGCGGCGTCCGGCGTCTCCCACGGCGCGTCCGGGCGTACGGTCGCGGTCAGGTCGTAGAGAAGGTCGAACATCTCGCCGAGGGCGACCGCGTTGAGCGGCGGGAACCGGCCGGCCCGGGTCTTCTCGCCGCTGCCGAGGGCGAACCGGCTGCCGCCGTACATCGCGGTCGGCGTCGCCGACAGTCCGAGCCCGGCCATCGTCTTGTGCAGCTCGGTGTGCCGGTCACCGAGGTACGCCGCCCCGGCGTCGGCCCACGCGCCGGGCGCCACCTCGACGCCGTGGGTGCGCCCGCCGACCCGCTCCCGCGCCTCCAGCACGACCGTCTCCACGCCGGCGGCGGCCAGGTCGGCGGCGGCGGTCAGCCCGGCCAGCCCGGCGCCGATCACCACGACCCTCATCGCGGCGCGCCCGTGACCGTGGTGGCCAGCGCGGCCGGGGTGGGCGCCAGCAGGAAGTCCTCGAAGGTCAGCTCGACGCCGTGCTCGCGGGCCACGGCGCTGAGCACCCGGGTGGCCAGCAGCGAGTCGCCCCCGGCGACGAAGAAGTCGGACTCCTCCGTGACCTCCGGGTTCTCCAGCACCCGCCGGAACAGGGCGGTCGCCTGGTGGACGTTCATGGCAGCATCTCCTTGCTTGCGCGCCGATCGACCTTGCCGCTCGCCGTGTAGGCGAGCTCGGTGACGACGTGGATGTGACTGGGAACCAGGTGGGCCGGGACCCGGCCGCGCAGGTGCTCGGCGATCCGGGCCGGCAGCCCGGCGCCGGGTGTGCCGGCCCGGGGTACGACATACGCGGCGAGTGCCGTACGCCCCGCCACCGTGACCCCGGTGACGAGGGCCGCACGCACTCCCGGATGGCCGGCCAGGTGCGCTTCCACCTCGGCCGGGTCCACCCGGATCCCGCGGATCTTCACCTCGTGGTCGACCCGGCCGCGGTGGGTGAGAACGCCGTCGCCGCCGCGGGACACCCGGTCGCCGGTGCGGAAGAACCGCTCTCCCGCGACCGTGACGAACCGTTGCGCGGTCGCCTCCGGACGGCCGAGATAGCCGTCGGCCAGCGCCGGGCCGCCGATCAGCAGCTCGTCGCCGTCGCCGAGGCGCTCCACCACGTGCGGCAGGGCCCTGCCGATCGGCACCGGCGCGGCCGGACCGGCCGGCCGGGCCGCCAGCGGTCCGTGCAGGTCCACGGCGTGGGTGATCAAGGTCGTTTCCGTGCATCCGTACGTGTTGAGCAGCCGCGCATGCCCGGTCGGCAGCGCCGCCCACTGCGCGACCCGCCCCGGCGCGGCCGCCTCCCCACCGATCACCACCAGCCGTACGCACGCCGGCAGCCCCTCGCCGGACTCGTGCAGGTGCCCGACCAGCTCGTGCCAGAAGGCGGTCGGCAGGTCCAGCACCGTGATCCGCTCCCGCGCGACCATCCGCAGGAACCGGGGGAACGACCCGCGGTGCGCGTCCGCGTCGAACACCAGGCATGCCCCGCCGGTGAGCGCCGGCAGGATCTCCTCGAAGCAGGTGTCCCAGTTGAGCGACGCGAACTGCAGCACCCGGTCGTCCGGGGTGATGCCGAACAGGTCGCGCAGGGACCGTACGGTCGTCGCGATGGCCCGGTGACCGGTGGCCACCGGCTTGGGCTCGCCGGTGGATCCCGAGGTGAACAGCACGTACGCCGCAGCCGGGTCGCCTTCGCCCCGGTGGACCGCCCGGGCCATCGCCGCCCGCCGCTCCTCGGGAAAACCGGGATCGATCGGGCAGTAGGTGCCGCCGGCGGACCAGACGCCGAACAGCGCGACCACCGTGTCCACGTCGTGCCCGGCCGGGACGCCGACGATCCCGGGCCGCTCACCGAGACGGCCGGCGAACTCCGCCACCCTGGCGGCGAGTTCGGCATAGCTCAGCTCGGCGCCGTCCGCCCTGACGGCCGGGCGATCCGGGTGGGCGCGTGCCGCGGCCAGGAAGCCGGCGAGCACTCCTTGCGCGCTCATCGCGCGCTCCAGCCCGGGTCGCGACCCAGGAACGCGAGCAGGCGATCCAGCGGGGTGGCGTCGTCGGGCAGCGCACGGGCCGGGGCGAACGACGCCTGCGGCCGGTGCCGGCGGGGACCGTCGGGCACGTCGCGGTCGGCGATCTCCTGCACCGCCGCGACCACGTCGCCCCCGACGTCCATCGGCCGTCCGATCGCGGCCGCCACGTCCCAGCCGTGCACCAGATAGTCGAGCAGGTGGAAACCCAGTGCCTGCCGGGCCGGCAGGCGGATCCCGTCCCGGATCAACGGCAACCAGACGGTGCGGTTCAGCGCGCCGTCCGCGCCGAACGCGGCGATCACCTCCCGGGCGGACGCGGCGTACTCGGCGCGCGGGTCCGCGCCGATCGGGGTGTCCCAGTCCGCCGGTTGCGTCTGCTCGCCGCGGGCCGCCGCGGCGAAGCCCCGGTTCTCCCGGATCATGTGCGCGACGAGCTGGGACACCGTCCAGTCGGCGCACGGCGTGGGCCGCAGCCACTGGTCCTCGCGGATCGCGCCGACGATCTCGACGCTCTGCTCCACGGCCCGCCGGTGCAGGTCCAGGGTGCGCGGGGCGACCCAGGACCGGGTCATCGCCGCCACCGCGGTGCCGTCCGGGTCGGCCAGCTTGGTGCGGGCGTACTGCTCGCCCCATTCGCTGGTCATCATCCGGAACGGCGGCGCGTCGTCGGTCAGGGCGCACAGCAGCACTTCCGCCACCTCGCGCGCGGACTGCACGCCCGGATAGCCACCGCGTACGACCCAGTCGAGGTAGTCGGTCAGCACCTCGGCGTACGCGCCGGCCTCGGCGAGCAACGACTCGCGGGTGACGCCGGCGTTCGCGCCGAAGGCGGTGCCCAGCACCGGTCCCGGCTCGACCATGACGACCCGCACGCCGAGCGCGCCCGCGACCGGCGCGAGGCTCTCCATGAACCCCTCGACGGCGAACTTCGCGGTCGAGTACGCCTCGTTGAACGGCTGACCGATCAGCCCGCGGGTGCTGCCCACGGTGACCACCCGCCCGCGGCTCGCGCGCAGGTGCGGCAGCGCGGCCCGGGTCACCGCGACCACGCCGAACAGGTTCACCTCCAGGTTCGCCCGGAAGCGCGCCATGCCGGCGGTCTCCACACTGGCGAAGGTGTTGGCCAGCCCGGCGTTGTTGACCAGCGCGTCCAGCCGGCCGTGCGTGCCGAGCACGCCGGCCAGGCACCCGTGGATGGAGGACTCGTCGGTGACGTCGAGGCGGCGGATGTCGAGCTTCACCCCGGCCGTCTCGGCGGCCTGCCGCAGCTGGTCCGCCCGGTCCAGGTCGCGCAGCGTGGCGACCGTGGTGTAACCGGCCTGCGCGCAGAGGACCGCGGTCTCCAGGCCGATGCCGGACGAGCAGCCCGTGATCAGGACGACTCCGGTGCCGATCGCGGTCATGCGACACCCACCGTCTCGCGCTCCCGGTCGAGCCGGGCCTGGGTGGGCGCCAGCGGGATCCAGGCGCACACCACCCCGATCAGCGTGGCGCCGACCATCGTGATCCGGGCCGCGTCGAGCACGCCCGCGTGCGGGGTGAGCACCTCGACCAGCACGCCGCCGAGCAGTGCCGAGAACGGGATGACACCCCAGGTGATGGTGCGGAAGGCGGCATGCGAGACGGCCTGGTCGGCCGGGTCCACCCGCGCCTGGCGGACCGCGCCCGTGCTGACGTTGTACCAGACCATGGTCAGCCCGTAGAGGCTCAGCGTGACGCACAGGACGACGGCGCTGGGCAGCGCCGGCGCGGCCAGGATGCCCAGACCCACCGCGCTGTGCAGGAACGCCGACCAGGGCATCAGCCGGGCCGGTCCGACCTTCTTGCTGACCCGCTGGGCGACCAGCGCCCCGCCGACCGCGGCGACCGCGGCGACCGACATCACGGTGCCGAACGTCGGTACGGACAGGTGCAGTCCCCGGTACGCCAGGATCGGCATCACGGTCACGAAGATGGGACCGCCCAGGTTGAGCAGCGTGGTGCCCAGGATGGTGCCGCGCAGCACCGGGTCGTTCCAGTTCAGCTTGACTCCGGCGACCAGCCGGGTCCACATCGGCTCGTGCTGCTGCTTGCGCACCCCGTACGGCTGCATCGCGCGGACGGTGGCCGCCGAGAACAGGAAGGTGATCGCGTCGACCAGCAGCGACGCGACACCGAGCAGCCGGTACAGCACGCTGGCCACGGCGGGCCCCACCACCTCGGCGGTGGTGCGGCTGCTCTCCAGGTGCGAGAACGCCTGCACCCGTCCGTCGGCCGGCACGATCGACGAGATGGTGGCGGTGTAGCCGATGTTGAAGAACACCGAGGTCGCGTTCGCCAGCGCCACCACCGCGAACACCAGGGGCACGGACAGCACGTCGAGCCAGTAGGCGACCGGGATGGCCGCGATCGTCACCACCCGGATCAGGTCGCACCAGATCAGCGTCCGGCGCAGGTCCCAGCGGTCGACCAGCACCCCCGCGACGAGGCTGAGCAGGGGAATGGCCAGGTACTGCGCCATGCCGACCAGACCCACCTGGAACGCCGAGGCGTGCAGCAGCAGGATCATCACGGTCGGCACCACGAACAGGTTGATCCGGTCGCCGACGTTGCTGACGCTCTGCCCGAGCCACAGCAGGTTGAACTCGCGCCCGAGCCCGCGGGACAGGCCCAGGCGGGTCAGCGTCGCGGGCGGGCTCATGTCGCCTGCCGCTGCACCAGGGAAGACACCTTGCCGGTGCGCTCGTTGTGGATCAGGGTCCCGACGATGCGGACCTCGAAGGCCTCCGGGTCGCGGTAGAAGGCGGTGTTCGGCCCGCCGAAGGGGGAGGCCAGGATGTGGTCCCGGATCCGGTCGGCGAGCCCGTCCGGCGCGTCGTGGGACGGCACCACGAGCACCTCCAGGATGGCGGCGCGGGCCGGATGCTCGGTGATCACCAACTGGCTCTGCGACACCCCGCCCCCGCTGGCGACCTCGCGCAGGAAGGCGTCCACGTTGAGCGACATGCCGCGGAACAACGCGTCCTCGTCGCGGCGGCCCAGGACCCGCAGCGCCCGGCCCGGCACCCCGCAGGTGCAGGTGACCCACTCGCCCGCGTCGCCGGTCTGGTAGCGCAGCACCGGGTTGAGCCCGTGCGGCTTCAGCGAGGTGAAGTCGATCATCTGGTCGGCGCCGATGTGCACGAGCTGCGACGGCAGCGTGTGCCAGGTGTCGTCGGCGCACTGCGGCGTGTTCGTGCCGGCCACCCAGGTCTCGGTGCTGCCGAACAGGCCCCAGCGGCGCGCCTGCGGCGCCACCACCGGCAGGTCCTCGTCCAGGCCCGGGATCCAGGGCTCGCCGAGCCAGAGCAGGGTCCGCAGGTCGGGCAGCTTGATCCCGATCTCCCGGGCGCGGCCGATGATCGGCCGCAGCACGCTGGGCGTGCCGCCGATCGAGGTGATGCCGCGGTCGACGAAGAACTCGAGCCAGTAGTCGTACTCGGCGGGCTTGATGACGCCCAGCCCGAATCCCGTGCACCCGGTCAGGTCCGCGTACGCGTTCATCAGGGGATGCGCACCCCACAAGCCGCCGGCGCCCCAGGTGTTGACGAACAGGTCGTCGGGGCCGAGCGGCTTCCACTGCTCGTACACCTCGGCCATGTAGAGGCCGGTGGGGGCGTAGCCGACCTTCGGCGCGCCGGTGCTGCCGCCGCTCTGGAACGTCCAGGTCGCGCCGTGCTGCGCCTTCGGCTTGAGGTGCTTCAGCGCCGCCTGGAGGTCGTCCTTGCGCATCACCGGCACGTGGACCAGGTCCTCGAGGCTGCCCAGCGCCACGATGTCGGCGTACCGGTCGGCCAGGGCCGGCACCGAGCGCAGCTTGGCCAGGGTGTCCCGGGCGGTCTCGACCGCGAGCGGGGTGGCGGAGAAGAAGTCGGCGGTCACAGCGCACCTCTCGATCGGGCGTGCCCGTCCCGGTACGCCTGGAACCGGTCCCGGACGATCGCCCGGTTCTGCCGGACCACCTCGGGATCGCCGGGATCGGGGCACATGATGGCGCCGTCCGGTTCCACCTCGGACAGCCAGAAACGTTCACCGTCGTGCAGGAAGTCGACGCAGAAGTACGGCAGCGGCAGCTTCTTCGCGAAGAATTCCAGCGCCGGAGCCAGTTCCTCGGGCAGCGGCGCGTACCGCAGCCGCGCCCCGGTGCTGTACTGCGGGTAGCGGGCACCGTCGCCCGGGATGCGCAGCAGCGTGGTGTGCGGCTTGCCGTCCACCATGTGCACGCGGTAGTCGGTGGTCGACCGGCCCAGGTACGGCTGGAACACCAGCGTGGTGTCCCCGCCCTGGGCCAGGCTGAGCAGCCCGCGGACGTCGTGCTCGTCGTGGGCCATGTTGATGCCCCGCGAGGCGCACCAGCCGGCCGGCTTGACGATCGCCGGATACGTCAGCTTCTCGATCGCGGGCAGGAACTCCTCGTACGGCAGGTCCCGGCCGGACCCGATGCGGACGGAGGGGATCGGCGGGATCGGCGAGTCCCTGAGGAACAGCAGGGTGGCCATCTTGTCGTTGCCGAGCGCGGCCAGCCAGGCCGGGTGCGGCAGATAGAAGCCGGCCTGCTCCAGGACCGCGTACAGCGTGAACTGGTTGAAGGTGTCGGCGGCCTGGTAGGGCAGCGTGTACGGGGAGGTGATGAACAGGGTGTCGTCCGGGGTGACCAGCTTGCCGTCGACGAACACCCGCGGGTTCTGGGGATCCAGGGCGTCCACGGTCACCGCCTCCGGTGTGGTCCGCTCCCAGCTCAGACCGAGATCCTGGGCCACTTCCTGATAGGTGCGCCAGAACGCGCGGCTCCACTGCGCCGCGGTCCGGGTCGATTCTCTGTCCGGGAAAACCCAGCACATGCGCTGCAACATGGACCGAAGCCTGCGGGGACGCGCTGCGGATCCACTATGGTTCCGCTGCCCGCGCCGGGCGGCCCGCCGTGCAGCGGATCCGTAGCGGATCTGCAGTGGCCGCGCCCACGGTGGGGCGATGAGCGCTTCCCGAACCGTCGTATTGGTCGATCCCTACGCCCCGAGCCGGCGCGTGCCGCCGGTCTTCCACCAGGCCGGCTACCAAGTGGTCCGGGTGCAGAGCACGCCCGAACGGCCACTGGTGTACCAAGGCACCCTCGACCTGTCCCCGTACGCCGCCAACATCGTGCACGACGGCGACCTGGACGCCACGCTCGCCGCGGTACGGGCGCACGACCCGGTCGCCGTCGTGGCCAGCGGGGAGATCGGCGTCGAGTTCGCCGACCTGCTCGCCACCGAGCTCGGGCTGCCCAACAACGGCACCGCGCTGAGCGTCGCCCGCCGCGACAAGTACGTGCAGATCGAGACCCTCCGGGCCGCCGGGCTGCGGGCCACCCGCCAGCTCCTCGTCACCGACGCGGAGCAGCTGGCCGCGTGGCACGCCGAGCTGGGCGGCCGGATCGTGGTGAAGCCCATCCGCAGCGCGGCCGGTGACGGGGTGCACTTCTGCTCGACGCCGGCCGAGTCCGTCGCGGCGTACCGCAAGCTCCTCGACAGCGAGAACATCTTCTCCCGGCGCAACGAGGGCGTCGTGGCCCAGGAGTACCTGGTCGGCGGCGAGTACGTGGTGGACACGGTGAGCTGCGACGGCCGGCACCACGTCACCGACATGTGGAAGTACGAGAAGCTCACCGCCAACGGCATCGTCGACCTCACCTGCGGGGTGCGCCTGCTGCCCCGGCACGGCGCGGTCCAGGAGGCGCTGGTGCCGTACGCGTTCCAGGTCCTCGACGCGCTCGGCATCCGCTACGGCGCCGCGCACCTGGAGATCAAGCTGACCCCGGACGGGCCCTGCCTGGTCGAGGTGGGCGCCCGGATGGCCGGCCTGGACCTGCCCGGCTTCTGCCAGCCGGCACTCGGCGAGGGACAGCTGGAGTGGATCGTCGACGCGTACACGCGGCCGGAGCGGTTCGCCGAGCGGGCGGGCACCGACTACGAGATCAAGCAGCACGTGGTCAGCGCGTGGGCCGTGTCCACCGTGGAGGCGCCGCTCAAGTCGTACCCGATGATGGGCGTGATCGAGGGGCTGGAGAGCCTCTACGACATCCGCCCGGTGGTGTCGCCCGGCGGCCGGCTGCGGCGCACCGTCGACGACCTGAGCACCCCGCTGATCGTCAACCTGATGCACCCGGTGGAGGAGGTCGTCGACCGCGACTTCGGTACCTTCCGCTACCTGGACGGCCCGGCGTTCTACGAACTGGCCGAGGACGCCTGAGACCCGCCGGCCGCCACCTCGGACGAGATGGCGGCCGCGAACGGGGGGTTACCGCGCGGGATCCCCGGGTGCGTGCCGTACGCCCGCGCTGAACAGATTCCGGGCCAGCCGCCGATCCGTGCCGCTCACCCGGGACGCCTCCAGGGAACGGCTCAGGTGCGTCCGGAACCGCGCGCCCACCTGCGCGTTCAGCACCTGCCGGCCGCGGCTGAACCGGGTGCCGGTCGCCGCCTCGCACATGATCAGCGCCTGCGCGAACCGCTCCTGACCGCGCTCGGCCGAGCCGGCCCGCACCAGCAGGTCGGCGTGGGCGAACAGGGCGATCGTGGCGGCCAGCGGTTCCCGGCCCGGGTCGAGCAGGTCCAGCGTGCGCTCCAGCAGCGAGCCGGCCTCGGCGGGCCGCCCCTGCCTGGCCAGCAGGGTGCCCAGCCCGAACGTGGCGATCCGGATGTGGTCCCGCTGGTCCACGTCGAGCAGGTGGATCGCCTTGCTCAGGTGCCCGCTCGCCTCCTCGGAGCGCGCCGGGTCGGCCAGCAGCACGGCACCGAGCTGGGCGTGGGCCGCCCCGAGCGTCCGGCTGACGCCCAGCGTCGTCGCCGCGGCCAGCGCCGCCTCGCACGCCTCGATGCCCACCGCCGGGGTGACCGCGTACGCCTTGCTGACGAAATCCCAGGTGAGCGCGGGATCGCGGCGTTGCACCACCCACCGGGCCAGGGCCGGCAGATCGTCGCGCTCGGCCGCGACGAACTCCGGATCCGGCGTCGGCTGGGCCGCCAGCCGCTCGAAGGTGGTCAGATACCAGCGGATCGCCCGCTCCTCGGCGACGTCGCGGTCGCTCAGCGCGGCCCCGCAGCGGTGGGCGAACCGGCGGACCATGTCGTGCCAGCCGTACCGGTCCGGGCCGGTCTCGACCATCAGGTTCGCCGAGATCAGCTCGTCGAGCAGCCGCCGGGTCCGGGGCACCGTGATCCCCGCGACCGCGGCCGCCAGCTCCAGGCTCACCGAGCGCACCGGCAGCGCGCCGAGCTGGTCGAACAGCCGGGCCCCGGCCGGCTCGAGACCGGCGCGCGCCTGCGCCAGCGCCGCCCGGACCGTCCGCGGGTCGTCGGCCACCGCGAGGGTGTCGGCCCGCGCCCGGAGCTCCTCCGCGAACGAGCCGAGCGCCTGGGTGGAACGGGCCGCGAGCATGGCACCGGCCTGGCGCAACGTGAGCGGCCAGCCGCCGCACAGGGCCACCACCTCGTCGCCGCCCGGCCCGGACAACCGCTGCGGGCCGACGATCTCGGCCAACAGCTCCCGGGCCGCGGTGCCGGACAGCGGGCGCAGGTCGACCGTACGCACCTCGTGGTGCGCGGCCAGCGCGGTCAGCCGGCTCCGGCTGGTCGCCACGAGCAGGCTGCCCGAGGTGGGCGGGACCAGCGGCAGCAGGTGGCCCACGCCGCCGGCGTCGTCGGCGACCAGCAGGACCCGCTGGTGGTACAGCTGGGTCCGGAACAGGGCGGCCCGCTCCTCGACCCCGGCGGGCAGGTGGTGCGCGGGCACCCCGAGGGCGAGCAGCGCCGCGCCCACGGCCGCGTCCGGCGAGAGCGCCGCGCCCTTCGCCGAGCCGTGCAGGTCCACGAAGATCTGGCCGTCCGGGAACCGGTCCGCCACCGTGTGCGCCCAGCGCACCGCCAGCGCCGTCTTGCCCAGCCCGCCGGCGCCGGAGACCAGCACGATCCGCGGGTCGGCACCCGGGTGCGGCAGCGCCGCGGTCAGCGCCGCCAGATCGGCTTCGCGGCCGGCGAAATAACCGACGCCGGCCGGCATCTGCGCCGGCCGTGGCGCCGGGGCGGGCTCGGCCGCCGCCGCACCGGCCGGCGCCCTCCGCGACGCCGGCTGGTCGCCGCGCAGGATCGCGGCGTGCAGCTCCCGGAGGTCCGCGCACGGGTCGCTGCCCAGCTCGTCGGCGAGCCGCTTGCGCAACGTCTGGTACGCGAGCAGCGCCTCCGCACGCCGGTTCGACCGGTCCAACGCCGTCATCAACTGCCCGGTGAGCCGCTCCCGCAACGGGTTCGCCGCCACCGCCGCGACCATCTCCCGGACCAGTTCCGCGTGCCGTCCCAGCGCCAGCTCCGCATCGAAGCAGGCCTCCAGGAGCGACACCCGGAGCTCGGCCAGCCGGGTCCGGTCGGCCTCCACCCCGGGCGCGGCCACCCCGCCCAGGGGCTCGCCGTGCCACAGCGCCAGCGCCTCCCGCAGCTTCACGGCGGCCTCGGCGGGTTGCGCGCGCGCCGCCTCCCGGGCCAGGTCCTCGCACCGTCTGAGGTCACAGGCGGCCGGCGGCAGCGCCAGGAAGTATCCCGGGTCGCGGGTGACCAGCGCACCGCCGATCTTGCGCCGTAGCGACGAGATCAGGCCCTGGACGCGGACCCGCGGCGCCGCCGGGGGCTTGAGCGCCCACAGGCCGTCGATGAGCCGCTCGGTGGACAACACCGTGCCCTCGGCGAGCGCCAGCAGGGTGAGAACGCTGCGCTCCAACGGGGCGAGCGGGACGCGGGTCCCGTCCGTGCGGGCCTCGACCGGCCCGAGCAGTGCCAGTTCCAGCGCCATGCCGGTCAGCTTTCCGGTGAGAATGCCGGGCGCCCGCTGAGCATCATGCTCTGCCCGCGGAACTCGGCGACGATCTCGCCGGCCGCGCGCCGCACCGTCACGTCGTACACCCCGCTGCGCCCGGCGCGGACCCGCTCGACCGCGTCGGCGACCAGTTCGTCGTGCACCGCGGCCGGGCGCAGGAAGGTGACCTGCGCGCCCTGGGCCACCGCGGCCGGGCCGTGACTGTTGCTGGCGTACGCGAACGCCGCATCGGCCAGGAGGAACAGGTATCCGCCGTGGACGGTCCCGTGCCCGTTGGTCATCGTGTCCCCGACCCGCATCCGCATCCGGGCCCGCCCGGGCCCGACGTCGTCCAGGTGGATGCCGAGGGTCTGGCAGGTGAGGTCCCGGTCGTACATGGCCGTGACCGACTGGATCGTGTCCATTGTGTACTGCCCCCGCTTGTACCGGTGAGATTGTGAGCGCATTTAACCGTGTGAGTACAACCTCATGACGTCCCGTGACGTGCCTTGGGTGGCGGAGCTGTCCGGATCGGGCCCTTTGTCGGCGTCGATTTGGTGTGGTCGGCCTATCTGTGGCTATTCGCGATGTTCACTGAACCCTGACTCTTCGCACCTACCTCACGACGCGGCAGTCATCTGGTGATCTTGGTGCGGAAGTGACGCGACCGTCGACAACCGACCCCGGCCGGCGGTGCCAAGTGGACTTGTCGCCGCCCGTTCGCTCTCCTACGCTGATCGGGTGAAATCGGACGTGCCCGCGCGCCTCGCAGAGTTGGGAAGGTTCCTCGTCGCCCGTCGTGCGGAAACCTCGCCGGATCGGGTCGGCCTGCCGGTCGCGGGCCGGCGGCGCACACCCGGCCTGCGCCGCGAAGAGGTGGCGCTGCTCGCGGGTGTCGGCGTGTCCTGGTACACGTGGATCGAGCAGGGCCGCGCACCGAACGTCTCCGGTGAAGTGCTGGACTCCATCGCCCGGGTGCTCGCCCTGGACGACACTCAGCGGCTGTACATGCGCAGGCTGGCGGGGTTGAGCACCGAGCATGTGGACTCGGCGTACCGGCCGGACGCGGGGGCGCTGGCCCCGTTCGCCGACAACTGGTTGCCCAACCCCGCGTACATCGTCGACCGGTATTGGACCGTGGTGACGGCGAACAGCACCTTCCGCGCTTTCTGGAATGTCGCCCCCGGCGAGCAGTTCAACCTCGTCGAGTACTTCTTCACCGATCCGCACGCCCGGATGCTGTATCCGCTCTGGGAGGAGGAGGCGCGTCCGCTGGTGGCCCGTTTCCGGTCGCAGGTGGCCCGCTATCCGGACGACCCGCGGTTCGCCGCACTGATCGGCCGGCTGTCCCGGACGAGCACCGGATTCGCGGATCTCTGGTCCCGGCAGGTTGTGGCCGACGACGCCTGCGGACCCGACCTGTGGTTCCATCCGGGTGCCGGCCGGGCGGCCTTCCAGCGCACGTCCCTGCGATTCACCGACCGCATCGGACTGGCGATGGTGGTGTTCCTGCCGATCTCCGGGACCGGCACGGAAGCCGTCGTCCGCCGGGTCGCCGGCACCCTCGGCGCTCCGGAGCTGCGGCACACGGCGTGAAGGTGTTGGTGCCACTACTACGTTCACCACGCACTTCTTGCGCCCCGTCGCTCGGTGCATGTTCAGGACATGACAAGCACCGTCACCACGCTCAGCATGACGGCCAGGCAGAAAGCGACCCTGGTCGTCCTGCTCGGCGCACAGTTCATGTTCGCCGTCGACTTCTCCATCCTCACCGTCACCCTGCCCGGCATCCAGGCCGACCTCGGCTTCGGCATCGGCGGCCTGCAGTGGATCGTCACGTCGTTCGCGCTGACCGCGGCCGGCTTCATGTTGCTGTTCGGCCGGATCGGCGACCTGTTCGGCCGTAAGCGGCTCTTCCTGGCCGGCATGGCCATGCTGACGGTGTCCTCGCTCGTGGGAGGCCTCGCGACGACGCCGGAGGTGATGCTCGTCGCCCGCACGGCGCAGGGCCTGGCCACCGCGATGGTCACGCCTTCCGGCATGGCCCTGCTCACCACCAGCTTCCCGGAGGGCCCGCTGCGCAACCGCGCGCTGGGCCTGAACGGTGCACTGCTCTCCCTCGGCTTCGCCGCCGGCGCGGTGCTGGGCGGGGTGCTCACGGACCTGCTGTCCTGGCGCTGGACCTTTCTGATCAACATCCCGGTCGGCATCGCGCTGTTCCTCGCCGCGCTGGTGCTGATCGAGGAGTCCCGGTCCGCCGACCGGCCGAAGCTGGACGTTGCCGGCGCCGTCACGGTCACTCTCGGGCTGCTGTCCCTGGTCTTCGGCGTGACCGGCGCCGAGCGCACCGGATGGACCTCGGCCGGGACCCTGGTGTCGCTCGGCGTCGCGATCGTGCTGCTGGTGGCGTTCTACGTCATCGAGCTCAGGGCCGAGGCGCCGCTGGCTCCGGTCAGGGTCCTGCACAGCAACTCGGTGCGCTGGGGCAACCTCGGCGGATTGCTCACCTTCTCCATGGAGTCGGGCATGGCGTTCCTGCTCACGCTCTATCTACAGCAGGTGCTCGACATGACCCCGTTCCAGGCGGGTGTGATGTTCGGTTTCCTGGGCATCGGCGCCTTCCTCGGCGGGAGCGCGGCCCCGAAGGTCATCGGCCGGCTGGGTGCCAAGAACACACTCGTGCTGGGGCTGATCATCCAGGCGGTCAACACCGGCATCCTGTACTGGCTCGGCGAGGGAAGGACCATCGGCGCGGCCGTGGTACTCGTGACCACCTTCGCCGGGGGGTTCGGCCACGTACTGGCGATCGTCTCGTACACGGTGGTCGCGACGTCGGGCATCGCCGACGGCGAGCAGGGCCTGGCCGCCGGGCTGGCCACCATGACGCAGCAGATCGGCTTCACGCTCGGCACCCCGGTGGTGTCGGCCATCGCCGCTACCGGGTACGGCGAGCTGCACGACGGCGCGGCCACCCGGGCGGGCGTGCTGTCGGGCACGACGTTCGGCTTCCTGATCGACGGGGTCGTCGTGCTGGCCGGCGCGGTGGCGATCGCGGCCTTTCTGCGTACGGCGACGGTCCCGGGGGCGGGAACGTGCCGGCCCTGATCAGTGAGGGGACAGGCGGACCACGTCGGCGAGGACCGTGTCCTCGTCGGCCAGGCGCGACGGGGCCGGGCTGTCGTAGACGACGAGCAGGCGGCCCTCCTCCAGCGGGCCCAGTACCGCCAGCCCCTCGGCGTGGTCGTCGCCCTCGCCGTAGGTCAGCTCGAGCTCCCGGGTGAGCTCTTCTGCCCGCGCGACCACGGGCAGCTCGACCCGGCAGGCGCCGTGCCAGCGGTAGATGCGCACCGGACCGTCGAGGTCCATCGTCGGGCCGGCGAGGACCAGCAGGTCGTCGCCGGCCGGGCACAGGTCGCGCACGCCCAGGCCGTCGAGGTCCAGCACATGCTTGCGGTACGGCAGCCCGTCGCCGAACGGGCGCAGCCGCAGCCGCTCCGGCCGGTGCGGGTCGGCGTACGGGCGCAGCTCCAGGACGAACGCCCAGCCGCGCAGCACCGGTCCGCGCAGGCCCAGGTAGACCCGGTCGTCGTGGACCGCGATGCCCTCGATGTCGAGTCCGTTGTCCTTGCCCGGGATGGGCAGGAAGGGGCCGAGATGGGGGTCGTCGCGCAGCAGTGCCCGCAGGTCGTCGCGCCCGGCGAGCACCGCGGCGCGCTGGGGCACACCGTCGGCGACGGCCTCGCGGACCGGGGTGGGCAGCCCGTCGACGTCGGTGATCGGCAGCCGTACCAGGATCTGGCGGTTGTCCTGTCCCTCGACGGTGGCCAGCCGTTTCAGGGCTTTCTTGCCGGTGTGCTGGGCCTTGATCCGCTTGCGGCGCAGGCTGTGCGAGCCGACCGCCCACAGGAACGACCCGTGGCGGGCCAGGCCCTCGATGTCGGCCTCGGAGTCGGGATCGGCGCCCGGCAGGTCCACCAGGTCGGCGAGGCGGAAGGTGGCCTGCCCGGCGTACTCGGTGGGATGGCGCTCGTCGTCGGCGACCAGCCGCTCCACCGTCGCGGTCTCGTCACCGGCGATCCACAGCACCCGGCCGTCGCTGCGCACCGCGGACAGGTTGCTGTGCGTGGCGGCGATGCGCGAGGCTTCGCCGAAGCGCAGCCGGACCGTTCGTTCCACCGTCATGGTCGCCATCGTGACATCGGCGTACCAGCGGGGACCCGCGAGTTCCAGGAATGGCCGCCGGCGTCAACGACGTCCGAGCCGCCGCTCGCCCGAGGTCCCCGGCTGGTAGGTGAGGCCGTAGTGCGCGTACACGCGCGGCTCGTCGGCGGCGGTCAGCTCGCCGTCGAGGTCGATGGACGGAGCGTCGGAGACCAGCTTCTTGCCGTGGCGGACCCGTACCGCGGAGGGGCTGACCGTCGCCCCGGCCAGCGGCACGAACACCAGCTTGTGCCGCCCGATGAAGCCGACCTTGACCGTGGCGAAGGCGGGCTCGTCGGTGGCGGTGTCGACGTACACCGCCTCGAGCTCGCCGATCTTGTCGCCGTCCGGATCGATGACCTTCTCGCCGCGCCAGTCGCGCAGGTTCTCAGCGGGAAACATACGACCCTATTCCCCGCGGTGAACGGCCGAAACAGGCCTTCGTTTCTAACGGACGCTAGCCTTGACGAAAGAAGGACGGCCTCCTAGCGTACGGTCCGTACCGGCTCTCGTCCCCGACAGGAGAACCTCCCCCGTGGAGATCTGGATCAACCCCGAGTGCTCCAAGTGCCACGCCGCGACGGACCTGCTCGACGCGGCGGGCGCCACGTACACGGTGCGCCGCTACCTGGACGAACCACCCAGCGAGGCCGAACTCGAAAGCGTCCTGGCCCGGCTGGGACTGCAGCCCTGGCACATCGCCCGGCTGGGGGAGCCGGCCGCCGTGGAGCTGGGCATGGACTCGTGGCCGCGGGACGACGACAACCGGCCCCGCTGGATCGAGGCCCTTATCCACCACCCGGCCCTCATCCAGCGCCCGATCATCACCACCGACGACGGCGCCGCAACCGTGGCCCGCACCCCCGGAGCCATCCGCGCGATCCTCCCGGCGCCCGCTGTGGACGGGGCACCCGAGGCGGCGGAAAACCGCTAGTCTCACTGCCGGTCGGGCGTGAGGGGTACGAGTGAGACTACGGTTGGTCACCGGCACGGCGGTGGTTGTCGCGGGCGGGGTCACGGCGGCGGTGCTGTATCTGCCGTCCGCTCCGCCTGCGCCGACCGTGGCGGAAAGCGGCGTCGCGGCGCCCGTGGCCGCCGACGAGCCCGTGGTGCAGCACGGTGACGGCAAGCCGGTGCGCGGGAAGCTGCACACCCTCGCCCTGCCCGTCGCCGCCGGCGCCCGCAGTGCCGAGGCCGCGCAGCGGTCGACCCGCAGGTTCAGCCTGCTCGGCGTCACGTGGACCGATGCCGCTCGGACGGTGGACGGGACGATCGAGGTGCGCACCCGTGCCGCGGGCACCAAGGCGTGGAGCAGATGGCATGCCCTGGACACCGACGCCCTGCGCGGCCCCGACAGCGGCAAGGGCCGCGGCGCGACCGAGCCGCTGTGGGTGGGCCCGTCCGACGGGGTCGCCGCCCGGATCCGCGGTGGCGCGGGCGCCAGGCCGCTGCCCCCGGGGCTGCGCCTCGACCTGATCGATCCCGGCTCGTCGTCCTCGTCCGGCGGGCAGGGCGGCGGCTTTGCACTCGAGCCCGCACCCTCGCTCCCGGCTCCCTCGCCGTCCGGGTCGGCCACGCCGGCCGTCCCGCCGTCCGCGCCCACCTCGTCCGTGCCGGCGGCCCCGGCTCCGGTCGCCCCGGCCCCGGCGGTTCGGGCCGCCGGCGGTGCGGTGACGATGCCGTCCTACGTCAGCCGCCGCGGCTGGGGTGCCGACGAGAGCATCGTGGACGGTCCGCCGGTCGTCGCTCCGGCGGTGAAGGTCGTGTTCGTGCACCACACCGCGGACGCGGCCCCGTCGGACTGCGCCAAGTCGGCCGCCCACATCCGGGCCATCCACACGTATCACACCAAGAGCCTCGACTGGGGCGACATCGGCTACAACTTCCTGGTGGACCGGTGCGGCACCCTGTTCGAGGGCCGGGCCGGTGGGGTGGACAAGGCCGTGGTCGGCGCGCAGACGTACGGGTTCAACACCGGGTCGAGCGGCGTCGCGGTGCTGGGCACGTACATCGACGGGGGCGTTCCCGAGGCGACCCGGCGGGTGCTCTCCCAGCTGGCCGCGGCGAAGCTGACCGCCTACGGCTTCGACCCGGCGGGCACGGCCACGATGACCTCCGGCGTCGACGGCGGCAAGTTCCCGCGCGGCACCGTCGTGACCTTCAACCGGATCGCCGGGCACCGCGACGGCTACGCCACCGAGTGTCCGGGCGACGCCCTGTACGCCCAGCTGCCCGCGATCCGTGCCGAGGCGTCCGGCAAGGTGCTCGGGCTCACCGCGAAGCCGCCGGCCGGCAGCGTGCGGTCGGCGCAGACCTACTACCTGCGGGGCTCCGCGGCCATGTCCTGGTCGGTGGCCACCCCGACCGCGCAGATCGCCGGGTTCGACGTGCTCGTCGACGGCGCCGTCCGCGCCTCGTTCCCGCCGGCGGCCCGCTCGGGCGCCGTCCCGGTGCCGCCCGGCCCGCACAAGGTCGCCGTCCGCGCCACCCACGTCCGCGGCGCGTCGGTGACCACGCCCGCCCTCACCGTCTTCTCCGACGTGACCGCGCCGAAGGTGACCGCGACGGGGCTCAGCCTGCGCGGCGGCACGGTGAGCACGACGGCGGTGCCGGTGACGATGACCTTCGCCGCCACCGACAACCAGAAGGTGGCCTGGGTCGGCACCACCTCACCGTCCACCGCCACCCTGGCCCCGGCCGCCCGGTCCTGGGCCACGACGGCCCGGCCCGGCGCGGCCCGGACGTTCCGCGTCTCCGCCCGGGACACCGCGGGCAACGCCGGCGCCGGCTCGCTGGTGCGCACCCCGGTGCTGATGCCCGAGACGGCGGCCCGGCGCACCGGAACGTGGAAGACGGTGAAGAAGGCCTCGCACCTCAACGGCCGGTCCCTCACGAGTTCCCGGCGCAGCACCAAGCTGTCCTGGACCTTCACCGGCCGCGCGGCGTCACTGATCGCCTCCCGCTCCGCCGGCTCCGGCCAGGTCGACGTGTACGTGGACGGCAGGAAGGTCGCCACCGTGGACACGCGCGCGAGGAAGACGGCCTACCGGCAGGCGGTCTGGACCCGGAACCTGTCCTCCGGACGGCACACGGTGACGGTCGTGGTCCGTGCCACGACCGGCCGCCCGAGCGTGACCCTGGACGGCCTGGCGTACCTGCGGTGAGCGGATGGCGGGCCCCTGCCCGCCGGCTCAGCGCGACTCCAGCGGGACGAGCCGGAAGCCCACTCCGCGCACCGAGAAGATGACCGGTGGAGGCCCGAGCCGGCGCCGTAGCCGAGCCATCACGGCGTCGACCACGTTGGAGTCGGGCTCGGCCATCTCGTCCCAGCAGCACTCGATGAGCTCGCTGCGGGTGACCACGTGATCGGCCCGCAGGGCGAGCAGCTCCAGCACCGCGAACTCCTTGGCGGAGAGCGGCACGACGGCGTCGTTCCGGCTGACCCGGCGCCGGGAGAGATCCAGAGTCAGGTCGCCCAGCCGCAGCACGGAGGGGCGGATCTCGCCGACTCGCCGGCACAGGGCCCTCACCCGGGCGACGAGCTCCGCCATGGCGAACGGTTTGCCGAGGCAGTCGTCGGCACCGGCGGCGAACCCGTCGACCCGGTCGGCGACGGCGTCGCGGCGGGTGAGGACGAGTGCCGGAGTCCGCACCCCGCCGCACCGCATGGTGTCGATCAGCGCGGTCCCGTCGCCGTCCGGAAGGGTACGGTCGACGACCAGGCAGTCGTAGGTGTTGACGGCCAGCTTGAGGTCCGCCTCGGCGAGGTCGAGGGCGCCGTCCACGGCGAAGCCCGTGGCGCGCAGTCCGCGCCTGACCAGCCCGTTGAGGTCCTTGTTGTCGTCGATGACCAGCACTCGCACGTCGGTCCCGTTGTCGTCGGCGCGGCACCGGCCGCGCGTTCCTGCAGAAGATGGGTTGCCGTAGCCGGCACCGCACCGCGCCCGGCGGTCCGACGCCGGCAGGGCCGGATCGGACGGCCAGAACTGTGCCGGAGCAACGTCAACCGGGCCTCTATGACGCATCAACGGCGACTGAACGCGCCGCACGGCCAGTCACGCCGGGATTGCGGGAGTGACATACTCTGTGGCCTTCCTTGCCGCTCCTGCGGACGCACCGGGAGGGTGGAACACGTGTGACTGACCTGCGGTTCACAGTGCTTGGACCGGTGCGGGGTCACCGCGGTACCGACGTTCTCAAGGTGGGCGGCCCACAACAGCAGGCGATGCTGAGCGTCCTATTGCTACGCCCCGGCGGCGCGGCGAGCGCCGCCGAGCTCGTCGAGGCCCTGTGGGGCGAGGACCCGCCCAGTGCGGCGACGACCACCGTGCGGACGTACGCGTGGCGGTGGCGCAAGGTGCTGGAGGACGACAGCTCCGACCCCCGCGTGCTGGTCTCCCTCGGCGACGGCTACCGCCTCGTGCTGCCGGACGGTGCGGTCGACGCCCTGTGCGCCGAGGATCTGGCGGCCCGCGCGGAACGCGCGGCAGCCGACGGTGACCGCGACGGCGCCCGGAAGCTGCTCGGGGAGGCACTCGACCTCTGGCACGGCGAACCGCTCACCGCGGTACCGGGACCCTTCGCGCAACGGCAGCGGCACCGGCTCGGCGAGCTCCGGCTGACCCTGCTGGAGGAGCGGATCAGCCTGGACCTGGAGCTCGGACGGGCGGCGCGCTGCATTCCGGAACTGACCGCGCTGACCGCCGAGCAGCCCCTCCGCGAACGGCCCTATGGACTGCTCATGCTCGCCCTGTACCGCTCTGGCCGGCAGGCCGACGCCTTCGCGGTGTTCCAGCGGGCCCGCCGGCTGCTCCTCGACGAGCTGGGCGTCGAGCCGGGGCGCGATCTGACCCTCGTCTACCAGCAGATTCTGCAGGGGGATGCGGATCCGGACCCGCCTGTGCCGGCGTCGCCGGCCCCCGCTGCTCCGAACGGCGGTTCCACCCCGTTGCCGGCCGCCGACACCGTACGCCCGCTGCCCCGCCCGGCGCAGTTGCCTCCCGAGCCGGCCGACTTCACCGGCCGGGCGTCGGTGGCCGATCGGTTCTGTGCGGCGTTGACCTGCACCGCGCGGCGTACGCTGGCCGTCGGCGCCCTGGCCGGCATGGGCGGAACCGGAAAGACCACGCTGGCCCTGCACATCGCCCACCGGGTGCGGGAAGCCTTTCCCGACGGTGCCCTCTACGCGGGCCTGCGGGGCGGTGACGCCGTGCCGGCCGATGCCTACCAGGTGCTGACCGGTTTCCTCACCGCGCTCGGCGTGGAACCCGCCGCCCTGCCGCACGACCTGGAGGCGCGCTCGGCGCTGTTCCGCTCGCTGGTGCACGAGCGGCGCCTGCTGATCCTGCTCGACGACGCCCGCGACGTGGCGCAGATTCTGCCGCTGCTGCCCGGCGCCGCCGGCTGCGCGGTCCTGGTCACCGGGCGCGCCCGGCTGGACGGCCTGCCCGTCGCCGTCCGCGCCGATCTGGACGTCTTCCCGCCCGGCGAGGCGCTCGAGCTGCTGGGCCGGGTGATCGGTGCGGACCGGGTGGCGGCCGAACGCCGCGCCGCCCGTGAGCTCGTCGCGACCTGTGGGTTCCTGCCCTTGGCGGTGCGGATCGTGGCGGCCCGCCTCGCGGCCCGGCCGCGCTGGAGCCTCGCCTCGTTCCTCGAACGGCTGGCCGACGAGCCGCGGTGCATCGACGAGCTGAGGGTAGGCCAGCTGACGGTGCAGGCGGCCTTCGAGATGAGCTATCGGCAGCTGACCGGGGAGCAGGCCCGGGCGTTCGTGCTGTTGTCGACCGTCGACCTGCCGGACATCGCGGTCACGGCCGCGGCGGCGATGCTGGACCGGGACCCGCAGCATGCCGAGGACCTCCTCGAGGCGCTCGTCGACATGCGACTGCTGGAGTCCCCGGCGCTGGGCCGGTACCGCTACCACGGCCTGCTGCGCCTGTTCGCCCGGCGGGTGTGTCAGGACGACCACGCCGGCGAGGTCGCCGGTGCGGTGACCCGGCTGCTGGAGTTCCTCCTCGCCACGGCGTGCGCTGCCTTTGCGCACGCCGTACCCGGCGACCCGGTGTCGCAGGCGCTCGGTCCCGTGGCGGGGACGGGCCTGACGTTCGCGTCCCCGGCCCAGGCGCGGGAGTGGGCGACGGCCGAGATCGGCGGTGTGGTGGGGCTGGTCGCCCAGGTCGCCCGGACCGCCGGCCCGGCGTCGCGCGCCGACCTGCGCGCCGCGATCGACCTGCTCATCGCGATCAGCCCGTACGGACCCGACCCACGCTCCGGGCAGTCGGCCGCCACCACCCGGGCGCTGGCCCGCGCGGCCGAACGGCTCGGGGATCCCCGGGCCACCGGCCGCGCCCACTTCCTGTGCGGTCACGTCGCCCTGGCCGCCACCCGGCTCGCCGAGGCGGAGGTGGATGCGCGGCGGGCGGTGGCCGTGTGCCGGCGTACGGACGACCTGGTCGTGCTGCGCCAGGCAGTCAACGACCTCGGGCTGATCACCCAGATGCTCGGCCGCCACGACGAGGCGGCCGGCCACTACGACGAGGCGATCCTCCTCGCCCGCCGGCTCGGGCACCGGTCCGGCGAGATGGCCACCACCGTCAACGCCGCGCTGGTGCGGGCACGCAGCGGGCGGGCGGACGAGGCCGTGGAGATCTGCCACCGGGTGCTGACCCAGCTGGAGACGCTGAACGACGATGCCGCCGCGGCGTACGCCCGGTACGTGCTCGGTATCGCCCACGACGCGCTGGGCCGTCACGAGGCGGCCGCCCGCTGGTATACGGCGTGCGTCGACCTCTGCGTCGGCGCGGGACTACGCGACCGTGAGTCGCACGCGCGGTACCGGCTCGCCGACGCCCTGCGCGCGCTCGGCCGGCCGGACCGGGCCGCCGACGAGGCGGCCCGCGGCCTGCGGCTGTGCGAGGAGATCGGCGACCAGCGCAACGAGGGTCACGCCCTGGTGGCCCTGGGCCGTGCCATGGCCGACCTCGGCCGTTGCGCGGAGGCCCGGGAGCACCTGCGGCGCGCGTACGTGCTCTTCGACCTGCTCGGCCTGCCCGAGGCCGAGCAGGCTTCGCGGTTGCTGGAGTCGTTCGCGGAACTGACGTCGTCCTGACCCGGCCGCGGCTACAGGTCGGGGTGACAGGCCGTCTCGCAACTCGATCCGGTGCTGTTCCACCCTTCGATGGTGTCCGAGCCGGTCGCGGTGTGCCGGACCGTGGCGCCGAGGGCGGCTACCGTGAAACCCACCACCGCGGTCACCGCGACCGCCGCCGCCGCGAACCGTGCCGAGATGCGTTTCTGGTCGTGCTTCATCTGTTCCTCCGTCGTCCGGTGTGCTCGGGTCAGGCTCACACATCCCGATCAACAGTCGATCAACGCACGAGGCGGCTCTCCGCCCGGAAGCCCGCCCGGGTCAGGAGGCGCTGCCAGTCCTGGCCGTCGGGCGGGCCGGCGGAGACCAGCCGGGCGACTCCGATCCGGAACGCCCAGTCCGTCACCAGCGCGATGCTGCGAGCCGCGAGTGCCGAGTCCGCGAGAGTGCCGCGGAGCACCGCCTCTCCGTCGCCGGGAGCCACGTAGTCCAGGGTCAGCTCGCCGATGATCTCGCCGGTGGCCGACTCGCAGGCCAGCAGCTCCGCGCCCTCGCCGGCCAGCCAGCGGGCCGCCGGGAGGGCGCAACCACCGGCCGGGCGTACGGTCACCACCCCGTCGGTGAGCGCACCGCCGGGAAGGTCGGGCAGCAGGCGTGGCGCCGGCGCGCCGTCGTCGGTGGACAGCCGGGACCAGACGACCGCGGTGTGTCGCTGGCTGCCGGGTCCCGGCAGGACGTCACGCAGTGCCGCCTCCCGCCGGAAGCCCGCGGCCAGAGCGACCCGTTGGCTGCGGACGTTCTCGTCCCGGATGAAGAGCTCCACCCGGCACAACCCGTGCGCGAAGCCGAGGTCGGTCATCGCCCGCGTGGTCGCCGTCGCCACGCCCCGCCCCCGCGCGGCCGGGCACACCCAGAAGCCGACCTCGCCGCTGGACCTCCGGCGCGTCACGTGCAGCACGGCGCCGGCCAGCAGTTCGTCCGTGACCGGGTCGGCGACCGCGTAGCTGTGCCGGTCGGGATTCCGGGTGGCCGGCAACCCGCGTACGAAGGCCTGGGCCTTCTCCGTGGTGACCTCGCCGGGAGTTCCGGACATGAAGCGCAACGTCTCCGGGTCGGAGAAGGCCGCGACCAGGTTCGGCACGTCCGCGTCCCGGTAGGGACGAAGGCGCAGACCGTGGGCCTCGAAAGTGGTGGGGTACTCCATGGCTGTTCCATCCGGTGTCGTCGTCGCGGGCCTACTGCGGCACCGCGCGGAGGGCGTGCTCGGCGAGGCGCTGGGGAGCTCCGTCGGCCACCGTCCACAGCGCGAGCCGGTGCACGTCGCTGCCCGGGCCCGGAAGGACGACCTGGCGGGCCGCATCACCGGTCCGGCCGAGCGGGGTCGCCAGGCGCCATTCGCGCGCGACGGCGCGTCGGGCGCGGAGCCGGTTCGCCGCCGCCACGACCTCCGCGCGCCAGTCGCCCGCCGCCATCCGGGCGAGCCGCCGGTCCAGCGTGGCCGGGGTTCCACCGGCCCGCCAGACGACGATGTCGACCCGCTGGGTGCGGCCTTCGACGGTGGCGCGACCGAGCGGCCGCCATCCCTGCGCGATGACGGGACCGGCGATCGGACCGTGATCGTCCAGGAGCGCGTCGAGTGCCAGCGACGGCGTGTTCCGCGGGCGCAGCAGGGTTACGGCGACAAGGGCGCCGAGACCCGGTAGGCGGCTGGGCTCCGCATCGTCCGCCGGCCTTCGCGCAACGGCAGCCGGCCGGGCGGTGTCCGGAGACGGTACGGCCGGCGCACAGCGCCCGAGGACGGTCTCCACGTCACCGATCACGGACGGCGGACCGGCCAGGAACAGCCGCGCGTCGGCGGCCGAGTAGCCGCGCGCGATCAGCTCGGCCACGTCCGCGGCGGCGACCCGGCGTACCGAGTCCGTCGTCGTGCGGCCGATGGCGTCGAGGCCCGCCTCGTCCGCGGCCGCGGCGGCGAGCAGCGGGCCGAGCCGCAGCAGGGGTTGGTGATCCATGCGGCGCGTCTCCAGGAGCACCGCATGCCGCTCACCCTCGAACACGTCGGGTCCGGCCGGCCGGCAGCGTCCCTCGCCGATGTCCAGCAGCCGGCGGATCAGCATCCCGGCATCGCCCGGATCGCCCACGCCCTGGAACAGGGTCCGGTCCACGTCGGTGACCGCCAGCAGCGGCACGCCACCGGTGCCGCCGGCCGGATCGGCGAGCACTTGCAGGTGCTCGGCCAGGTGTGCGGTGCCTTCCCGGCCCGGAGGATCGTCGCGGGAGCCGCAGCCCACCACCAGAGTGGCACCCAGCGAGTGCGCCCACGGCAGCACCTCGAGGTCGACGCGGAGGCCGTCGCAGCGGCGGAACCGATGGACCGGTTCTGCGGTCGGGTTCACCGGATCTCCTCGTACACGTCGGCGAGCTCGGCCCGGTGCCGCTCGTCGAACGGGCCGACGGCAGCGACCGCCGGCGCGAGCGGGGCGAAGGACAGACCCGGCAGCGCGTCGACGCCGGCCATCACCGCGAGGCGGTCCGGGACGCGGGGCTCGCCGCGCGCCTGCCGGCGGGCGTCGTCCACCATGCCGAAGGGACCGTCGAGGCCGGCGAGCAGCGTGGCCCGGCAGCGCCATCGGGCCAGGCCGGTCTCTCGCCGGTCCACGCCGTCGGCCAGGCGGCGCAGCGTGGCCGCGAGCACCCGCATCGCCGGCGCGGCGTGCTCGGCGGCCACCGTCGCGGTGGCTCCGATCGACGCCGCCTCGGCCGGGCCCCAGCCGGCGGCGGTGAACCCGTACGCGAGCCGGTTCCGGTGCCGCAGCTCGTGGTGGAGGCGACCGTCCGTACCGTTGCCGAGCACCTCGACGAAGAGGTCGAGCAGCTCCACGGGGATCCGGGTGACCGGCAGCCGGACGGCGACCCGCGCGTCGCTGCCGGGATGCGCGACGATGTCCAGCCCGCCTCGCCATCGAGGCGGGCGGCCCGCCGGGGTGGCGCATCCCACGCCGGGGTCCGGGGGCTGGTCGGCGTGGTACACCCGGGCCCGCGTCACCAGTTCACCCGCCTCGGCCAGGTCGGCGACGGTCACCGCGGCGACGGTCTCCGGCGTGCCGAGCAGGCGGTGCGGGGCCGTTCCCCAGGCGGCACGGTCGAGCGCGCCGCCCACCAGCGCGAGCGGCGTCGCGCGGCGGCCGTCGATCGCCGCGGTCTGCCGCGCCCGGAGGTCGGCGAGGATCGCCTCACCGGCCGGTCCGGCCGGCAGCCGGGTCTGCCGCAGGTGGTCCAGGATCGAGACCTGGTGCTCGGAACGGGACCAGGCGTACCCGAACGACGAGCATCGTTCGTCCAGGCGATGCCGGGTGCGCCAGCCCTGCGCCGCCGCCCGTGCCGGTGCTCCACCACAGCGGGGATCGTTCAGCACGGCAGCGAGCAACGCGGCGAGGCCGGACCGTTCCGGAGGATCGTCGTGGTAGCCCGCGGGAAGCTCGACGATGCAGGCGCCGCCGGGCCGGAGGGTCGTCACCGCGCCACCGCCTCGAGGGCCGCGTCCGGGGTGAGCGCGGCCGGCGTCGGTGCGGCACGACCGGCCCGCAGCGCCCGCCAGGCCCACGGCGCGGCGGCCACCGTCGCCAGCACGCCGCCGGCGGCCACCAGGACCAGCGGCGGAACCCGGCCGACGAGCAGTGCCGCGGCCCCGATGCCGGCGACCTGCCACGTCGCGTTCGAGGTTCGCCGCAGGGCGGTGATCCGGCCCCGGGAGCCGGGCGCGGAACGCTGCTGGCACTGCAGCGCCGGCCCGATGCCGATCGCGTACGCCTGTACGCCGAGCAGCAGGCCGGCGACCACCGCGCCAACCGGGTTGGTGCCCAGGCTTGCCAGCCACACGACCACGAGAGCGACCGGTGCGGTGGTCAGCACGGCGGTCATGAGCATGGTCGCGGCCGGCAGGTCCCGGCGGATCCGCGCGAGGACGGCGGTCATCGCCAGGCTGCCCAGGCCGGCGCCGAGCCCGACCAGCCCCGGGGCCTGCACCAGGCCGCCCGCGCCGAAGTGCATCAGGACGAGCTGGGTCGCCGCGCCGAAGCACAGGTTCCA
Source organism: Couchioplanes azureus (assembly GCF_014648355.1). GTDB lineage: Bacteria > Actinomycetota > Actinomycetes > Mycobacteriales > Micromonosporaceae > Actinoplanes > Actinoplanes azureus. Next base: position 554,299 of record NZ_BMQY01000005.1, on the reverse strand, counting down.
GGGCGCCTCGGCAACCACCGTCGATCGCAGCACCGGATCGGCGTAGAGAGCGGCCAGGCCCTGCCGCAACTGCGCCTTCGGACGCTCGGGTACGCCCGCGGCACGCGGGGCGGCGTCCCGGCGGAGCATGCAGGCCGCCGCCACGAGGAAGGTCAGTGCGTTGATCCAGATCACGACGACGATCGAGTAGTGCGCGAGCAGCAGGCTGCCGAGCAGTGGCCCGACCGTCACCGCGACGCCGGCCGACGCATTGAGCAGGGCGTTGGCGGCCAGCAGACGACCGGCGGGCACCACGTCGGGGAGCATGCTGAGGAACGCGGGCAGGGCCAGGGCCGTCAGCGCCTGGAGGACGCCGAGGTGCAGGTAGATCCAGCCCAGCCGGTTGGGGTCGATGGTCAGCGCCAGGGACACCGCCACCGCGAAGGCGGCGAGATCGGCGGCGACGACCAGGCGGCGACGGTCGAACCGGTCGGCCAGCACGCCGGCGAACGGGGTGCAGACCACCTGGGGCAGGAAGAAGATCCCGAAGGCGAGGAGCCCGGCGACGGTCGACCCGGTGACCTGCTGGATCCACAGGGGGAGCGCCAGAAACTGCACGTACCCGCCGAGCATCGACAGCGACCGTCCGAACCAGACCGTCCGGAACGTGGATCCGAGCCGCCGGTCGCGCGGGCTATCCACCGCGCTGCCCGGAAAGGTGGTACGCCCAGGCGCGCTGCGACTTGCTGGTGCGGTCGCGGGGTACGCCGAGCCGATCGTCGAGCTGCCCGGCCAGGCGCCCCAGGCCGGCCAGCGCGGCCGGAAGCGAGGAGTTCACCTCGATCTCGAGGCATGCGTACCGGCGCTGCTCGTCGCGTACGCCGCCGGGCCGGCCGAACTCGACGCGGTCGATGCTGCAGAAGATCTCCGTGCCGTCGGCGGTGAGCCCATGGCACTTGTAGCGCCGCTGGACGGCGACGCCCGCCGGACGAAGCGGTCCGGTGACCCGGCCGAGGCTCCGGGCACGGGCGACCGGCAGCGTTGCGGGGTCGTCGAGACGGGCGCCGACCTGGCGGTGCGGGACCCGTTGCCGCACCTCCAGGCCGTCCCGCCAGCCCCGGTGGTGCACGGTCTGCTTGAAGGCGATGACACAGGTGCCGGAGGGGGCGCCACTGTTCACCACGATGCTCAAGGAGTGCCCGGCGCCGGCGAGGCTGCCTTCGGCATCATCCAGGTACAGCACCGACTGCAGATAGTCCCGGGCGCGCCCGCCCGTGCTCAGCAGGTCGGTGAAGAGCGTCGCCGCGGCGACGGCGCCGGGGTCCGAGGTGCCGGACCAGGGAAGCTCCCACTTGCATTCGTGCTCGACCCCGATGTGCAGGTCTTCGATGCGAATGTCCGGGGACGTCGTGCCGGATGTCGGCGTCATCGGTGCGCCTCACGCTTCGGGTATCGGGTCGGCCGTGGCCGGCTGCGGCATGGTGAACACGTCGACGTCGGCGGGCTCCGGCAGCTCCAGGGCACTCACCACGGCTCGGCGGACCTCGGCCGCGCAGTCCGGCGGTGGCCGGAAGTGACCGGACTTGAGGTTGGCGACGACGGAGACGCACGTGGGCGATCCGGCAACCACCAGCTCGCCGGCGGCCCGCACCCGGAGCCGCTCCGGAACGAGCATGGGGTGTACGACGCGGCGGTGGTCCTGCCGGCCCGGCGCCCAGCCGAACACGAGGTCGGCAAGCCTGAAGGACTGCGGCCAGACCCGCAGAGCGCCGGCGTCGTCCACTGCGTAGAGGTAGGACGCTCCGATGTCGAGCACCGCCAGCGCGTGCTCGCGGCCGTGCAGGTGAACGGCCCGCGGTCCCAAGTCGTCCAGCGGACCCCGGTACCGGTGCTCGAAGCAGGCGCGATCGAACTCGATGACCGTCGGCCTCGCCGCCACCGTACGGTGGAAGGCCTGTGCCGGTGTCTGCACCCCGCCGGAGTCGAACCAGCGTTGGATCGCGGGCACCAGGTGCTCGGCGCGGCTGCGCAGGGACGTCGAGGAGCGGTCCGCGGCGAGCAACGTCCGTACCGAGATCAGCTCTTCGTAGAGCAGAAAGCTCACGGCCTGCGAGCCGGGCCCGTAGCGGGCCGCCGCGGCGTGGCGCACCCGGGCGAAGCGCTCGACCAGCGGATGGAGTTCGGACCGGACCGGCATCTGCCGCCCACCTTCCTGGAAGCCGGGCGGCGGCGGGGCACCCCGCCGCCGCCCGGGCCCGACTCAGAGCGCGATGTCCGAGAAGGTGGCCTGCGTCATCGACAGCGCCTCGGTGCCGTACTCGGTGGCGTCGAGGTCCTGCAGGTCCTGCACGATCGCGTCGACGCGCAGCAGCTCGTTGGTGGTGATCTCGCTCATGATGTCTCCTTTGGAAGGTCGTCATCGCTGACGGGAGTCACCATGCCAAGGCCTCTATGACAATTCCGTGACAGCTCCGGCGGGTCAGTCCCGGAAGGCCCGGAAGGCGGCGTACGCGCGCCGGGCGTACCGCACCGCGTACGTGCCGCAGAAGGCGATCGGGATCACCGAGAGGATGCGCGGCCGCTGCTGGTAGACCTGCGCTCCGATCACGCCCGCCACGACCGCGACGTTCAGCAGAGCGAGCGCGGCGTACGGCAGGACGAGCCGCGTCTTCGCCGCCCGGGCGGTGTGCCACCAGGCGAACGTCCGCCGCCAGCGGGCGCGGGCGGTGAGCTGCGGCGGCTGCGGGATGTCCTCCGGGTCGCGGGGTGGCAGGTCGACCCGCAGGCCGTCGGGGATCCGTGCGTCGATACCGGGCACCGCCGCGGCGCCGTTGCGGTACATGGTGGGCTCGACGGTGACCACGACGCCGTCGTGGCCGAAGAGCCGCCGGCCGCCGTCCGGCCAGGCCAGGACGGCCGCGCAGGCGTCGTAGCGAACCGTCGCGATGTCGTCGCGGGCGATCGCGCTGACGCCGTCCTCGCCGGTGACGACGGCGTATTCCGGCCGGTGTGCGGCGGGATACCGGGTGCCCTGGACGGCATGCTCGGAGCCGGCCGGCGCCGGGGCGTAGCCGGCCCAGTCGGCGCCGGTGCCGCCGGGCGTCATGAGCAGGCCCGCGTCGTACGCCTGGGAGGCGACCGCGGCCACGTCGTCGCGGGTGACCGCGCGGATCTGCGCCACGGTCTCCTCGACGTCCAGGACCGGGCGTCCGGCGAGCAGGCGGAAGACCTGGCCCGGCAGCCGGGCGCCGGTCGCGTCGGCCTCGCGCGACGCCTCGCAGGCCTGGTGCACCACGGAGGCCACCTCGTCCTGGTCGATCCGGCCGACCCGCAGCGCGGCCAGCAGGTCGACGAAGCCGCCGAGCACGGCGCCCTGCTTCGCGGGCAGGGCGTCGGCGACGGCCGAGATCACCGCGGTGCCGTCGCTGCGCAGGTCGTAGTCGGTGTGGGCCGAGTACGACAACCCGGCCTGCTGGCGCAGCTCCCGGAACATGCGCCGCTCGAGAACCTTGGTGAAGGACGCGGCGGCGGCGCTGTGCGGCACCACGGCGTCCCACGCCACGACCGGGGAGGAGCCGGGGAACCAGGCCGGGGTGACGGGCAGTGCGGACGACGCCCGGGGCGCCTGCCGCCGTACGCCTGCGGGCAGGTCGAGCCGCAGTCCCGCGGGGATCTCGTCGCCGGCGATCCAGAGCGCGGCGTTGTCCCGGGTGAAGTAGCCGGCCACCCACTCCCGCAGGTCCTCGGCCGTGAGGGCGGGCAGCCCCCATTCGGGATAGGCCGGCAGGCCGAAGTCGCGGGCGCCGTGCCGCCACACCATGAGCGGCTCGGCGACGCCGCTGCCGCGGCTGTTCCGCTCGGTCCGCAGGATCTCCTTCTCGACCTCCAGGCGTTGCACGGGCAGCGAGCGCAGCGTGGCGCACACGCCGGTGAGGAAGCCGGTGATCTCCTCGGCGCTTCCGCGCATGTGGAAGTAGGTGTGCTCGACGCCGGTGACGCCGTTGTAGTGGTAGTCGGCCGTGCCGATGGAGTGCAGCGCCAGGTGCTCCACCAGGTGCGTGACGCCCTTGCGGGCCAGCGTCTCGTCGGCCTGTCCGACCCGGAACACCAGGCCGGCGTGCATCGGGCCGGTGGTCGGCGCGAGCAGCGTGGGTACGCCGTCGACGTCCAGCTGCTTGATCATCGCACTCCTCGCGATCCGGTGGCGTAGTAGCGGCGTTCCCGGAGCACCTCCGCCGGATCGCCGAGGTAGTGCCACGGCGACTCCGACGCCAGGACGCCCGTCATGGCGAACAGCGAGGCGACCGCCCGCTGGTCGCCCAGCTCGCTGAAGAGCAGCGCGAACTCGCTGACCACGCGGACCCAGCCGAGGGTGCGCGGGAAGCCCGGATGCCACACCGAGTGCCCGGCCGCCTGGTAGATCTCGTCGCGCACCCGGGGCGTCCTGAGGTAGGTCCGGTCCGCGCCGCTGTCGAGGGCCATCCACCGTTCGATGTGCGCCAGGGCGACCAGCACGGCGTTGTGCGAGCCGGGCGGCGAGCTGTCCATCGCCTCCCGGGCGAACGTGTGCACCTCGTCCCACGAGCCACCCCACTTGGGGCAGAGCTGTTGCAGCAGGTGCTGCTGGCCGGGCAGATGGTGCGGGTCGATCGCGGCCAGGCGGTCGTACCGGCGGCGGGCCTCGGCCTGGCCCAGCTCCAGGCCGCGCGCGGTCAGCAACCTGGCCACCCACACGGCGGGATCCGCCGGGTTGCGCGCCGCGGCGTCGACGAGTACCCGCTCGGCCTTGGTGAGCCAGTCGTGGAACCCGGCGAACTGCTCGCGGCTGACGAACTTGGCCTGGGCGCTGCTGCGCACCTTCCAGCCGACGGTGGTGAGGTGGCTGCCGAGCACGGCGGCGGCCGCGCTGTCGTCCGGGTCGCCGGCCAGCACCGTACGGAGGAAGTCCGCGAGATCGGGCTCCTCGCCGGCCACGACGGTCAGGCGCGTGCGGGTCTCCGGAGCGGCAGCGTCGAGCATCGCCCGGCAGGCCGGCCAGTCCCGGGCGGCCAGCGCCGACCGGAGCCAGGCGACCTCGGGATGGGCCGCCGCCGGGTCGAACACGACGTCGCTGTGCGAAGACATGGCGGGCAGCATAGATGGTCTTGATCCGCTCGGTGACCCCGCGAGCGGCCGTTGTGGGGCAGCAAACCGGGATTCGCCATACTGTCGGCTGCCCGGCCTGTGTGCGCCGGTCGGGGCGGCGCGGAGGAGGAGTGGCGATGTTCGGACGGCGGCGCCGGACGGCGGAGCTCACCGCTCGCCTGGACCGGATGGAGGAGCAGCTCCGGCGCGTTCTGGACCAGACCGCCGGGGCGCGGCCGCTGCTGGCCGACGCGCAGCGGTTGGCGAAGCTGGCCGCAGAGGCGCGGGCGCTCAGCGATGCCACGGCCACGACCGTCGAGGGCTTGCAGGCGCTGCTCGCGGGCACCGGCATCGACCGGCCCCGGCTGCACGCCCGGGTCAACCGGGTCTACCGCGCCGAGTCGCTCGGCTACGTGGCCGTCTTCTTCCGCGGCGGCCGTACGGACGACGTGCGGCTGCTGGTGGGCCGGGACAAGCCGCCGCAGGAGTGCATCGGCGAGGCGAACACGAGGAACGAGCTCAATTCGTACGTCGGTGGCGTCATCCGGGCCGGCGAATACTGGACGGTCGAGGCGAAGTTCGCGACGACGTCGTCGTACGGCTGCGTGTTCACCCCACTGCTCTGACCCGGATCCTCGACGGCGCTCACCGCCCACTGTCCACATCGTCCCACTTATTGCCGATGCTGATTACCGCCACCTCCCGGTCGGTCTTGTGACAGCGCCCGTGATCGGGCGCGATTAATCTCTGCCGAGACCAATGATCGTTCGAGTGCAGTTGGCACATCATCGGGGGAACGATGACCGCACACGAGGATGGTCCCTGTCCTGACTTCGATCTGGTAGCGCCGATTGCGATCCCGTCGGGCTCCAGGGTTCCCGATCACATCACCGGTCAGTCCACGAGCATGGAGTACGACCGCTATTTCCGCCTCCGCCGCGACCGGATCGGGTTGCGGGAGTGGTCGATGACCTGTCTCGAGGTGCAGCGCAAGGTCCTGGCCGATCTGACGGACGTCGGCTTGACGGCGGAGGAACGCCAGAGCCTGCTGCACGGATTGTTGCTGATGGGCAACGAGGCCCTTCAGCAGTGGATCGACATCAGCGCCGAGCAGGATCGGCGGATTCCCGCGGATGCGGGACGGCCGACATGAGATGGCGGCCCGGGCAGGCCGGCGAGCTGGATCCGGAGACCGAGCGGGCGATCCGCCGATGGAAGCTCGGCCACCACCTGTTCCACCTGTACCTGGTCACGATGAACAGCGGAATGCACCGTGCCCGGGCCAGCCTCCGCGTCGCGGAGTGGGGCGCGCTGGAGAGCGAGATCGCCGACCTCGCAGTGCTCTACGACGCCGCCACCGCGGCGATGAAATACGCCGCCGGCTTCCGGCCGGAAACCTACGAGCGGATCATCCGGCCGTCGATGAGCCCGCCGATGCTGAGCCCCGGCTTCTCCGGTCAGCTCAACCGGGACCATGAGATGACGCTGCTTCTGCTGCGGTCGCTGAAGGCCGACTTCAGAAAAGTCCGCGCGGAGGGGAAGTTGCCGGAAAGCCTGCTGTCGGCCTGGCGCCGGCTGATGTCCGCGCAGTCCCGGAATCGTCGGGAACACGTCCTGATCTGCTCGAAGTTCGTGCCCGACGGCACCTCGCTGCTGAATCGGTATTTCGCCGACAACCCCGTCTGATCTTTTCCACCGAAAAGCCTGGAGGTAGCGCAATGGTAACCGTCTGCGAGACATGGCATCTGAAGGCCGAGCACGCCGATCGGGCGCTGGAGCTCATGCAGGAGATGGACGAGCTGGTCGGGCCGCAGGCGCACGCGGACCCGGGATGGGCGGGTCACGCCTCCTTCTTCCAGAGCCAGGCGGATCCCTGCACCGTGCTGATGATGTACGCGTGGCGCAGCGTGCCGGAACACCGGGCGCTGGCCGCGTCCGAACAGGACCTGCTGGCCGAGTTCTCCGCCGAGTACTGCGCCGCGCCGCGCGACATCGCCTACTACACCGAGCTGCCGGTCGACGTGGACCACGACGACGAGCACGACCACCACCACGAGCCGGCGCGGAGTACCCATGGGTGACCTCGTGGCGCTGGTGACCGGCGGTAGCCGGGGCATCGGCCGGGCGATCTCCCGCAAGTTGGCCGGGACCGGGATGACCGTGGCGGTGAACTACCGCAGCGATCGGGCGGCGGCGGCCGAGCTCGTCGAGGCCATCGTCGCGGGCGGCGGCGCGGCGTCGGCCCACCGGGCCGACGTGCGCGGCCCCGAGGGCGTCGGCGCGCTCGTGCGGCAGGTCGAGGACGCGTACGGGCACATCGACGTGCTGGTCAGCAACGTGGGCGAGTTCAGCCTGAGCGCGGTGGCCGCCACCTCCGACCAGCTCTGGCACGACGTGCTCGAGAGCAACCTCGGGTCGGCTTTCTACGCCTGCAAGGCGGTGCTGCCCGGGATGCGCCGGCGCGGCTTCGGCCGCATCGTCACCATCGGGCTCAGCCCGGTACACCAGGTGCGGGGAGCGCCGAACCTGGCTCCGTACGCGATCGCCAAGACCGGCGTCGTCATCCTCACCAAGTCGCTCGCGGTCGAGGAGGCCGCGCGCGGCATCACGGTCAACTGCGTCTCGCCGGGTCTGATCGACAACGGGTTCCTGCCGCCGGAGCAGGAGGAGTGGATGCGCAAGCGGGTGCCCTCCGGCCGGCTCGGGCGCCCGGAGGAGGTCGCCGACGCGGTGGAGTTCCTGGTCTCCGAGCGGGCCGGCTACATCTCCGGCGCCAACCTGGCCGTCTCCGGTGCGTGGGACTGGGAGGACCGGCCGACCGGCCACGACGCCGAGGTCACCGGCCTGTTCCCAGGGAGTGCGTCATGACCAGGCAGAAGGAGACGACCAGGTACGGCGACTGGGAGCCGGAGGAGTTCGTCGGCAACGGCGAGGCGGTGCTGGCGTTCCTCGGCGACTACTTCGCCGGCATCCGTGACCTGCCGGTCAGCCCCACGGTCGACGCGAGGACGCTGTCCGCCAAGCTCGACGTCGAGATGCCGCAGGTCGGTGAGGATTTCACCACCATCCTCAACGACACGCGCTCCCTGATCGTGCCGTACCTGACCCACTGGAACCACCCGCGGTTCCATGCGTACTTCAGCAACACCGCAAGCCTGCCCGGGGTGCTGGCGGACACGGTCAGCTCGGCGCTCAACGTCAACGCGATGCTCTGGAAGTCGTCGCCGGCCGCGTCGGCCCTGGAGAAGACGGTGCTCAGGTGGATGGCCGGCATGCTGGGCATCGCCCCGGACGGCGACGGCGTGCTGGTCAACGGCGCCTCGCTGGCGACCCTCTACGCGCTCACCGCCGCCCGCGAGGCGGTGAGCGGTCTCGACGTCCGCGAGCGGGGCCTGACCGGCTACGGCCGCCGGCTGCGCCTCTACACGTCGGACCAGGCGCACAGCTCGGTCGACAAGGCGGCGATCGTCCTGGGCATCGGTCTGGAGAACGTGGTCCGCGTGCCCGCCGACGACGGCTACGCGCTGCGGGGGGCGGCCCTCGCCGCGGCCGTCCGGGCCGACCTTGCCGCCGGTCACCAGCCGTTCGCCGTGGTGGCCACGGCCGGAACCACCGCGGTCGCCGCGGACGACGAGATCGACGCGATCGCCGACGTGTGCCGGCGGTACTCGCTCTGGCTGCATGTCGACGCGGCGTACGGTGGATTCTGGCGGCTGGCCGGCAGCGGGGCGGAGGCCGCCGCCGACCTGGCCCGGGCGGATTCGGTGGTGGCCAACCCGCACAAGGTGCTCTACGCGCCGATGGAGGTGACCGCCCTCTACTGCCGCCACCGCGATGCGCTGCCCAACGTCTTCCGCCTGGTGCCGGAATACCTGAAGACCTCTCCGGACGACGGCGTGGTCGACTACATGAACTACTCGCCGCAGCTCGGCCGGTCCTTCCGGGCGCTCAAGCTGTGGTGGATCATCCGCAGCTTCGGGGTCCAGGGGTTGGCGGACCGGCTGCAGCGGTCGATCGACATGGCCCGGTGGCTGCGGTCCGCGGCCCGGGCCGACCCGGACTGGCAGGTGCCGGTGGACTCCACCTACCCGCTGGTGTGCCTGCGGTACGTGCCCCGCGACCTGCGCCGGCGGTACGGGCGCGAGCCGGTGCCGCTGCCGCAGATCGCGAGCCTCAACGCCGGCATCCTCGACGCGGTCAACGCCTCCGGATCGGCGTTCCTGTCCCATGCGGTCCTGCGCGACGGATACGTCCTGCGGGTGTCGATCGGCAACATCAGGACGGAACCGTCGGACGTCGAGGCACTGTGGACGACGCTGCGCAGCTCCGCCGAGCAGGTTCGGGACGGTCGATGGGCACCCCGGTGACGGCACGCTGGCTCCGCACGGCCGCCGGGGTGCCGGAGGGCGCGGTAGACGGCCGGCACTTCTCGACGACCGTCGGCTGGAGCCACGGGTGGGAGGGTGTCCGCACCGAGCACGTCGCGGACCATCGTCATCTGCTGCTCGACGGCGGGCCGGTGGCCGAGCTGGTGCCGTACTACCTCGTCGGCCACTCGCCGCTGTGGGACGCGTACGAGTCCGACGCGGGAATCGGCCCGATCTGGTCCGGCCCGGTCGTCTACTCGTCGAGCCTCTACGGCGAGTACGGCGGGGCCGGCGGCAGCACATCCGAGTACATCGCCACGTGCGTCGACCTCGGGCTGGAGCAGACCGCCCGGTGGGAGGCCGAGGCGCTGGTCTTCGGCAACCTGACGCCCGCCGAGGTCGGCGCGTGGTCGGCGGTCCGTCCGGGCGGTACGCCGGTGCTGGTGGATCGGGCGTACGCGGCGCGGATCGACGGCGAGGACGCTCCGCTGCCTGCCATGCGCGGCAAGGTCCGGCGGGAGCTGGTCCGTCAGTGGCGCCGGGCGAGGGACGGCGGCATCCGGCTGGGGGTGCTGGCCGGCGCGGAGATGCTGCCGGTGCTCGACGAGTTCACCGATCTCGCGATGGCGGCCGCCGAGAAGCACGGGATCAACATCTACGGCAAGGACATCTTCGAGAACCTGGTCGGCGTGCCCGGGGCCAGGTTGCTGGTCGCCGAGCACGACGGACGGATGGCGGCGGCGTTCCTGTGCTTCCTGCACCGCCGTCGGTTCAGCATGTGGACCGGGGGGATCAACTACCTGCATCTGCGCGAGCTGAAGACGTACGCGTTCCTCATGTACGAGTCCATGGCGTACGCGGCCGCCCATGGCGCCGAGATCGTCGATCCCGGGCGCGGCAACTTCGTGTACAAGGAGCGCCACGGCTTCCAGGGCACCGATCTGTGGGCGCTCGTCTACCCGACCTCGCCTAGGCCGGCGCTGTGCGAGGCGCTGCGGCGGATGAGCGAGGGCATCCACGACCACATCACGAGGAGCCTGCGGCGCGATGAGCTTGCTGAGCTCTGAACCGGCGTCGTCGTCGGCGTACACCGTCCGGATGGCCACCGTGCTGTCCACGGTGGTCGGCGTCAACATCGGCTACATGGCGGTCCTGCCGTTCCTGCCCCGGCTCGCCGCGGACCTGAGCCTGGACCGGACCGGTCTGCTGATCTTCGTGGCCGGCTTCGGGATCGCCAAGGTGCTGGCCCAGCCGGTCGGCGGCTGGGCGGCCGACCGGTGGGGCCAGCGCGTCATCGGGGTGACCGGCCTGGTGGTCGCCGCCGCGGGCATGGTGCTGGTCGCCGTCGCGAACGACGGCGGCGTGGCGCTGGCCGGGCGGCTGCTCTGGGGTGCCGGCGACGGGCTGGTCAGCCCGGCGATCTACGGCGCGGTCGGCACGATCTCGGCCCGCTACGGCAAGGACTCCTCGCGCGGTTATGCGCGGCTCGGCGTGGCCGCGGTGCTGAGCTTCGGCGCCGGGCCGTTGATCATCGGGCTGGTGCATGCGTACGCCGGATATCCCGTGATCCTCTCCGCGGCCGCCGGGCTGACGTTGCTGACCGCGCTGGTGGCGTGGTGGGCCCTGCCCGGCCGTGCCCGGGGCGCGTCCGCGGGTGACCCCGCCGCGGCGGACGAGCTCGCGCCCGAACCGGTCCGGTCCTCGCGCATGCTGCGGGCCGCGGTGTTCTTCGGTGCCGTCGATCTGTGCTGCAACCTGGTGTGGGCGGCGATGGAACCGCTGGTGCCGCTGTATCTGGATCGCGCGGTCGCCGATGCGGTGGGCCGGTCGGCGTGGGTGCTCGCGTTCGGCATGGCGGTGTTCGCGGCTCTCAGCCCGCTCATCGCGCGGCTGCCGGGCCGCCTGCGTCGGCCGCCGGCCGCGGCTGCCGGGCTCCTGCTGCTGGCGGCGGCGTGCGTCGCGTTGGGCGGCGTCGACCGTACGGTGGTCGCGCTGGTGGGCATGGCCGCCTTCATGGCCGCGCAGGCGTTCGTCTACCTGGTGGCCCGCGACGGTATCCAGCGGCACTGCGGTGGCACCGGCCGGGCCTGGGGCGTCTTCGGGATGTTGTCCGACGTCGGGTTCATGGTCGGGCCGGGAATCGGCGTCCTGCTGTTCCAGATGTCCGGTTCGGCGGCCTTTCCGCTCCTCGGCGTGAGCTCGGCCGTCAGCGCCGTCCTGATCCTCGTGCTCCTGCGCAGCACCCGCATCCTGACGGTGGGCAAGGAGGAGATCCTCCGATGACGGCGCCGCACCCGGCCGGGCGGCCGGCGGACCCCGCCACCCCGCGCCTGATGATCCCGGGACCGTGCCAGCCGCGACCCGAGGTCCTCGCGGCGTTCCAGCGTCCGGTGGCCGCGCACTACGGGCCGTCGTGGGCCCGTACGCACGAGGAGGCCCTGACGCTGCTGCGGCAGGTGCTCGGGGCGAACCGGGCCTACCTGCTTCCGGGCAGCGGCAGCCTGGCCGTCGAGGCGGCGGTGGTCAACACGTTCCGGCCCGGCCAGCGGGTGGTGATCCCGCACACCGGCTACTTCGGCCGGCGTCTGATCGAGGTCGCCCGGGCGTACGGGCTGGCGGTCCACGACCTGGCCGTCGAGCCGGGCCGGGCGGTCGAGCCGCGCCGGGTCGCCGATCTGCTGCCCGGCGCGGACGGGGTCGTCCTCGTGCACGTGGAGACGTCGACGGGCATCCGGCATCCGGTGGCGGACATCGCCGCGGTGGCCCGGCAGGCGGGGGCCGCCGTCGTCGTGGACGCCGTCTCCAGCGTCGCGGGCGAGGAGCTCGACGTGCAGGGCTGGGGCGCCGACGCGGTCGCCGCCAGTACGCAGAAGGGCCTGGGCTGTCCCCCCGGCCTGGGTGTCGTCGCGCTGAGCGAGCGCGGTCACGCCCGGATCCTGGACGACCATCCGCGCCCGTGGTACCTGGACCTGAGGCGGTGGGACCGGGAGCGCGAGGAGAGCTTCGACTGGGAGCCGCACCCGGTCACGATGCCGACCAACCTGGTGTTCGCGCTCATCGCGAGCCTGCGCGCCATCGTGGACCGCGGCCTGCCGGAGTGGCGCCGGGAACGGACGTACGTCGCCGATCACTGCCGCGAACGCCTCACCGAGCGCGGGTTCACCCTCGTCGGGGCGCCCGCGCACCGTGCCGCCCTCGTGGTGGTCGCCCGGTGCGGCCGGCCGGCCGATGCCCGGCTCCGCGTGCTGCGCGAAGCCGGGATCGCGATCGCCGGCGGCCTGGACCCGGTGCGTGACGCCATCCGGATCGGCCTCATGGGCCGCCACGGCACCTTCGAGATGGTCGACGAGTGCACCGCGGCACTCGGCACCAACCGCTGGCCCTGCGGTTCCTAGGGAGGGGGTGTCCGCTACAGGGCCGCCACCCAGGTGAAGGTGCTGGCGCCACCCGTGGCGCTCGTTCCGCCCGGCGTCGTCACCTGCACGTTCGCGGTGCCTACGGAGCGGGTGGGCAGCACCAGGTCGATCTCGGTGTCCGACCGGAGGTTGAAGGGGACGGAGCTGCCGCCGACGGTCACGCGCGATGCCGCGGTGAAGCCGGTCCCGGTGACCACCACGGAGGTCCGGACGGTCGTCAGGCCGCGGGTGACCGACAGCTCCGTGACCACCGGGCGGGCGGGTGCCACGTACGTGAAGGCGTTGCCCGCACCGACCGCGCTGACGCCGCCCGGCGTGGTCACCTGGATGTTCACCGTGCCGGCGGCTCGGGCTGGCAGGGTGGCGCCGAGCTGGGTCTCGGAGATCTGGGTGAAAGGCACCGTCCGTCCGCCGACCGTCACCCGGCTCGCCCACCGCAGCTGGCTTCCGTTGATCAGCACGGTCGTCGCGGTATAGGTCGGACCGCGGCTGACCGACAGGCTCGTGACCGACGGCGCCCCGACGGTGATGTAGCGGAAGTCGGTGTTGCTGTGCGCCTCGCTGGTGCCGCCCGGCGTGGTGACGTGCACGTTGACCCAGACGCCCGGCTGCGGCGGGAACACGGCCCGGATCTGGCTGTCGGACAGCACGGTGAACCGAGCCGGCTGGCCACCGATGGTCACCTGGGAAGCACCTCGCAGATACGACCCGTTGACCAGTACGGTGCTGGCGACCTGGGACGGTCCGGCGTCGGCCGACAGCCCCGAGACGACCGGGCGCGGGGGGAGCACGTAGGAGAGCCGGCCGGCCGGCACCACCGTGCTGGTGCCGTACCTGGTGGTGACGGTGACGTCCACGCCGCCGATGGTCGGCCGGGCGGGCGCCACGAACTGCAGTGAGGTCGGCGACAGCACCCGCAGCGACTGGGCGTAGACCGTGCCGAGCCGCACCGCGGTCGCCCCGGTGAGCGCCGTACCGGTCAGCGTCACCAGGGTGCCGCCGATGGTCAGCGCCGTAGGGGTGCTCAGCCCGGTGACCGTCGGCGGTGGGTGGTAGGTGAACTGGGCCGCCAGGCTCGGCACGCTCGTCCCGGCCGGGTTGGTCACCGTCACGTCGACGACACCGGATTCGTTGCTCCGGGGCGTGGTGACCGCCAGCTGGGTGGGGCCGACCACGCGGAACGGCGCGTTGGTGCCGCCGAACCGTACGGTGCTGGTGCTGGCCAGGTTGGTGCCGGTGAGAGTCAGCACGGCACCGCCGGCGACCACACCGGTACGCAGCGAGAGGTTGGTGACGGTCGGCTGGGCCTCCCGCAGCGGCAGCTGCCCGCGTGCCTGGAGGAACTCGTCGGCCGCGCGTGCCTTCGGTGCGGCGGACAGCGGCTGGTCCTGGTATTCACGCAGTCCCCAGGCACCCCACTTGTCCATCCGGTCGGCGCTCAGGAACAGGGCGATGGTGCCGCCGCCCAGCTCACGCCACTGCTCCAGGTAGCGGGCGTACAGGTCGCGCATGCGCTGGTGCCGGTTCGCGGTGTGGAAGAGGGTCATCAGCGCGCTGTCGTTCTCGGTGCCGAGGACCCCGGACAGGTGCTGGCCGGCCTCGTAGGCCACGAGCGACAGCCCGTACCGGTCGGCCAGCTCCTTGTGCCGGATGATCTGGCTGCGCACGGTGACGTCGATCGACTCCTGGCAGGCGTCGAGCAGGCGGGTCACGCCGGCGGCCTTCACCCGGGCCGCCACGGTCGGATGGCCCGGCGCGAAGGTGCGGCTGTCGCCCGCGATCCACTGGGCCGAGCAGTCGAAGTACGGGGCGATCGCGAGAGCGTCGGCCTCCCGGTAGGCGTCCTGCCAGGAGGCCACGTTCTCCGCGACGGCGATGTTGCCGGCCTGCGCCCCGAGCACCCGTACGAGCCGGGTGTCGGCGTCGGCGCCGAAGACCTCGCGCCAGATGCGGAAGATCTCCACCGAGCGCCGCGCGGTGAAGCGCAGACCCGCCTGGTAGTCGTTGTCGGCCAGGCCGAGCTCGCGGCCGGCCGCCTGGGCCCATGGCGTCTGCCGGAAGGCGTACGCGGTGTTCCACAGCTCGTTGGAGTACTCGACGTACACCTTGAGCTCGGGGTTCATGGTGGCGCGGACCGTCTGCGCGAAGGCGCGGACCCACTCGTCGGTGGCCTCGTGCGGGATGTTGACCCACGGATCGGCGCCGACCCGGTTGGCGAGCTGGATCATGAGCTCGGGGGCGACGCTGCGGGTCTGCGTCGACCACTCGGGCCGCGGGTAGCCGGCCCAGTCGCGGTGCCGCGAGGCGTTGGTCTGCATCCAGTCCATGAAGCGCAGCGTCTTCATGCCCCGCAGCCGCTCCAGGTAGTTCGGGTGGAACACCTGCGCGGCTCCGGTGTGCTCGAAGCCGGGCATCCAGACATGGATGTTGCGCACGTAGTTGGCCGGGTCGGTGCTCGTGATGCGCAGGAACCGGCCGCCCACACCCGGCTCGTACTCGAACCGGTTGCGGGTCCGGTTGGTGATCGTGCCGCCGCCGTGGATCGTCACGTCGCCGTCGCCGTCCCAGGTCACCACGTACCGGCCTGGTGCGTGCGGACCCTCCGTGAAGATCGGGGCGTCGACGAACTGGCCGGGCTCCAGGCGGGTGACCCAGCCCTGTGCGTCGACGGACAGCGCGGGCCCCTGCGCCCAGGCCGCGCCGACCTCCTGGCTGACCCAGTACCGGGAGCTGCGGAACGCGTCCACGAACTGCCACTCGGTGGAGTAGTCCCGCACCGGCGCGACGTTGACCCCGAGGGTGGTCTGCGCGGCCTCCGCGGCGGCGGGAGTGATGACGGTGGCCGCCCGGGCTGGAGCGGGTGCCAGCACTCCGGTGGTCGCCGCCAGCAGCACCACCATCCATCCGGCGGTACGGCGCCCCCTGGCGCGGCGATCAGTTCGCATGACGGCTCCTCAACGCTCCGGTCCGCCGCTGAACTTCGGCGCTCGGCGCGGGCGCTTGAGCGTCGCCACGGCGATCCCGATGACCGGGTGGCCCGAGCAGGTGGCCGATCGCCGATGGCAGCTGACCGTTCGGAGGAGTGGAACGGGCCGCCCTCGGCGAAGCGAAGGCGGCCCGGACGGTTACCTGGTGCGTCAGGCGGCGGGCTTCCAGGGGCCCGAGACCGCGGAGGTCGTCGGCTTCTGGTTGCGGGTCCACCACTTGGCGACGTACTTCTTGCCCTGGTAGACGGCGGTGTCCCCGGCCTTGAAGATGCGCGAGGGCGTCCAGACCGCGGTGCCGTCGAAGGTGGATGCGATCTCCTCCCAGGCGCCGTACGGTGAGCCGGGCGGCAGCAGGGCCGTCCACCACAGGGCGCGCCACGTCGCACCCTGGTAGCTGACGAGGTCGCCGGTGTTGTAGATCTTCTTGGCGTTCCACGCCGGGGTCGACGGCAGGTTCAGGCCGACGATCTCCGGGTTGTGGTCGGACGCGGCGAACGGGTCGTCGCCGTTGAACAGCAGCGTCGCGTTGTAGTTGTAGCGGCTGTAGTTGAACGCCACCGCCTCCTGCGCGTTGATCTCCCACACGTCCACGCCGGTGACCATGGCCTTGGCGGCCGGGCTGGCGAGCACGTGGTCTAGCGAACCCGCCAGGCCGTTGTACATGTACGTGTGGTCGTCCGGGGCGAAGGTGCTGCCGAGGTCGGTGTAGCCGGCCGCGTACAGCTTCTCCATCGGGTCCTCGTGGGTGTAGGCGTTGAAGTCGCCGAGCAGGAAGATCCGGTTGGTGCGCAGGGTGTCCGCCGTCTGCGCGGCGAACGTGATCACGGCCTCGGCCTCGCGTACCCGGGTCTCGTTGAAGGCGCCCTGGTTGGCCGCCGGGGACGACTTGTCCTCCTCGTCGCCGGGGTACAGCGGGGTGCCGGGGCTCTTCGACTTCCAGTGGTTGGCCACGACGAGGAAGGCGTCGTTGTCGCCGGCTCCGGCCTTCTTGAAGCCCTGGGCCATCGGCTGGCGCGCGATCGAGAACGGCTCACCCGGGTCCGACTCGGTGGTCAGCACCACCGACGAACCGACCGGCGCGATCTCCGCCTTCTTGTAGATGAACGCGGTACGGATGACGTCCTGCTGGCTCAGCGGCGGCAGCTGCTCGGCGGCCGGCGACGGCACGTACGCCCACACCGCCGAGCCGGCGGCCGCGTTGAGCGCGTCGACCAGGCCGGCGAGCGCGGTGTCGCGCGGCTCGCCGAACTTCACCGAGTTCTCGACCTCCTCCAGCAGGACGATGCTCGCGCCGAGCCGGTTGATACCGGTGACGATCTTCGACTGCTGGCGCGCGAAGCTGGCCGCGTCCGCCGCGCCGCGCGGGCCGGGGCTGTTGTCGGGGCCGGAGCAGCGGTTCACGGTGATGTGGTTGCCGGCCCGGTCGTTGTAGTAGGTGCAGGTGCCGAGCCCGGCGCCGACGTACCGCTCGCCGGTCATCGGGAAGTAGTTCTGCACGTTGAAGGTGGCCAGGCGCCCGGTGCCGCCGAGCGCGGCCGGCTGCTGCTTGCCGCCGCGCATGTCGCTGAACGTCGCCACGGCCGAGCCGTCGCCGGTGACCTGTGCGGTCGGCTGGAAGTTCCACAGCGAGAACCGGTAGTCGAGCACGACCGGCTGGTGGAACGTCACCTTCGACCCGACGCTGACCGGGTTGTCCGGGGTGAGCCACGGCAGCGGGCGGCCGCTGTTGGCGCTCGTGCTGTAGTTCGTGGTCGACGCGTCGTCGAGGGTGATCGTGCGGGCGGCATTGTCGGCGACCGCGGCGTGCGCCTCGGCACTGCCGGCGCGCCCGACGTCGGTCGGCTGGTGCAGCGGCTTGTCGCCGGCGGCCAGCGTGAACGAGCCGTGGTAGTTGGCGTCGTAGTTGTCGGTCACGGTGAAGGTGCCCTGCGGCGCGAGGAGCTCGCCCTCGTGGGCCTCCTTCTGCGCGTCGGTGGTGAGCTGCGCCCACGGCAGCGCGGCCGGCCGCACGGCCGGCAGCGGCGTGTCGAGCTTGGTCACGACCGGACCGGTGATCTCGGTCAGGCCCTGGAACTCGGTCACCTTGCCGGTCACCCGCACCGAGTCGCCGACGGCCACCTGCGCGGCCGACTGCGAGCCGAACACGAACACGGCGTCCGAGGCGCCCGGCGTGGCGTCGTCGCCGCCCGCCCCGCCGGTCTCGACGAAGAAGCCGTTGAAGCCGCCGGTCGGGTAGGTGGCGGTCACGACGCCCTCGGTGGTGACGGCCCGGCCCGCGTACGGGGAGGTGTCGGTGTCGGTGCCCTGGACCTGGGCGATCGTCACGACCGCCGGCGGCGCACCCACCTGGAAGTCGAACGTCGCGGAGCCGCTCTCCCCGGCCGAGTCCGTCGCGGTCACGGTCACCTTCGAGGTGCCCGCCGTGGTCGGGGTGCCCGAGACGACACCCGCGTCCGAGATCGTGAGGCCGGCCGGAAGATCAACCGCCGTCCAGGTGTACGGGGTGCTCCCGCCCGTCGCCTTCAGCGTGAGCGGCGTGATCTCCGTGCCGGTCGTCGCGTTCTGCGTGCCGGGGTTGGTCACCGTCACGGACGCCGGCGTCGTCGTGCCGCCGTCCGAGGAGTTCTGCGGCGTAGGCGCGGCCGTCGTGAAGTCGGTGGCGTTGTTGTCGGTGTCCGCACCGCCGGAGGCGCGCTGGTAGCTCAGGACGATCGAGTTACCGGTCGCCGCCGTGCCCTCCGGTGCGTTGCTGGTGCCCCAGCCGATCCGGTCGATGACCGCGGCATCGGTGGGCGGCACGCCCGTGGCGCCCGCGACCAGGTAGAGGGTGCCACCGGCGCCGCCCGGGTTGAGGCCGGCGCCGGCGTTCAGGTCGGGCGTGGGCAGCGCCGCGCCCGGGTTCGTGCTCGCGCCGTTACCGGGCAGCTGGACCAGGAAGCGGCCGTTCGCGGCCACCGACCCCGACAGCGCGAACACCTGCGAGCCGCTCGGCGTGCCGGTGCTTGTCGCGGACCGGTACTGCAGAGTGTTCCCCGCCAGGGGGATCGCGCTCGCGGTGGGGTTGAAGAGCTCGACGAACTTGTTGCTGTAGGTGGCCCCGGAGGAGCCTCCGTTGACGTAGACCTCACTGATGACCAGGCCGGTCCCGGCCGGGTTGGCGAACGCCGGAGCGGCGGTCCCGGCGATGGACAAGGACAGTGCAACGGTCCCGATGATTGAACGCCTCATGAGCGCAGGGGACAACGGACCCGACCTCCAATATGAATGACGCGACCCCCGCGAGTGCGGGCCGGCTCCCGGCCCCGATCGAGGGAGGACAGAATTCGAATGTCGGATGACACTAGAGCACCGTCATCGATATGACGAGATCGACCTCGGTAAACGGGGCGTGTCGTCCCGGTGGCGGCCTGGTTCGACGCCCCGGCGGCACGCGCCGAGGCGATGTCGCTCGCTCGCGGTACACCGCGACTGGACACCCTGAGCTACCCTTCAACCACTCGCCGTCACGAATATGGACCGCGGTAGCTGTCCTGGGATCGGTGCGGCAACGGGGTCGATGGGAGCTCGTCCATGACGAAAGCAGCCTCTTCGGGACATCCGCGCCGGTGGGGAGTGTTCTTCGCCGGCCTTGTCGCCGGTGTCCTGCTCGCCGCCTGCGGCCAGTCCACGGATGCGTCGACGTCGCCACCGGGTGCGGCGCCGGCCCCATCGGGCAGGAGCACGGACGCCGGTGGCCGAGAGGCGCGGCCTCCGCAGAGCGGGACGAAGACATCGGACGGTGCGGGGCGCCGGGGCACCATGCCGAAAACCCCGTACCGGGGCACGATGCCGGATGACGACAAAGGCATCACGCCTCCACGCGAGCGGAATGCCATCACAAAGCCCGACAAGGACGTCATTAAAAAGGAATCAGAAAACACGGACGGCGGAGGCTCGAACGACGGTTCCGGCGCCACCGAGCGGGACACCGGCGAGCAGATGGTGAACCGGGGCGACGCCACACGGCGGGACGCCGTCTGCCGGACGATGCCGGGTGGTCCGGTCGGAGGTATGCAGGACGCCGGTGGCGCGACGATGCCGGGTGATCCCGCCGGGGGCATGCAGGACGCCGGTGGCGCGACGATGCCGGGTGATCCCGCCGGAGGTATGCAGGACGCCGGTGGCGCGACGATGCCGGGTGATCCCGCCGGAGGTATGCAGGACGCCGGTGGCGCGACGATGCCGGGTGATCCGGCCGGCGGCATGCAGAACACCGGCTGTTAGCCGCCGGCAGCTGACGGGAACTCCGTTGCCTTCGCCGCGAAACGGTAGGACCGCCGGTTCTCCGGTCAAACTTCCGGCAGGTCGCCGCCCCAAGCCGCCTCCTCGTTCCCGGCTCGAGCGCCTCAGGCGGCGGTTGCCCGACTGGAGCCTGGAGAAGTGGATCGCCGCGGCCGGGTTCGCCATCACGGTGGCCGGCTTCGTGGCGGGCGGTGTGGCCTGGTTGATAGACCAGACGAGCGCCGGCATGGCCGCCCGGCGCCCGGTCTGCGGCATGTCGACGACGGCCGAGCCCGATCTGCTGGTCGGTGGCTACGTCGTGATCGACACCCCGGAGGCCGCCAAGACCCGGCCGTCGGTCGCGCGCGCCTGCAACTCCCGCGATGCCGACAACCGGGTGACCCGGCGCGGCCCCGGTCGCTACGACGTACGCCTGGAGAACCTCGGGGTCGACGGGGGAACCGTCGAGGTCACCGCGGTCAGCGACGGCGCGCGGGTCTGCGGTACCGACGGATGGGGCATGGCCGAGAACGGCAAGGACCTCGACGCCCGGGTGGTCTGCTCCGACCAGCGCGGGACGCCCCGGGACTCGGGCTTCACCCTGCGCTTCCTGCAGGCCCGGGCGGGCACCGGTGCCCTCGCCTATCTGCGCTATGACGCCGGATCCGCGTCACCGTTCGTGCCCGACCCCAACTACTCCTTCAACTCCTTCAGCTCCTCCGTCTCGGTGGAACGCGAGGCGGTCGGCGAGTACGAGATCTTCCTCGAGGACATTCAGCAATCCGTGGACAACGGAGCGCCGGGCGTGGTCAAGGTGACCTCCCTGGGGCCCGTGCCAAGGGTGTGCAATCCGAGGATGTGGAACTCCTGGCGGAACAAGGAGACCGGCAAGCGCTTCCTCATGGCCAAAGTGCACTGTACGGACGCGGCAGGCGTCGCAGTGGACACGGGCTTCACCGCGACGTACACCGTGGAGCTGGCGTCCCGGCCGGACCTCAGAGTGCCCGGCGCTCAGCTCTGGGCCGACGACGAGCATGCGCCGCGGTACACGCCCATGATGAGCTATCAGTACAACTCCACCGGACACGACATCATGGTGCAACGTACGGGACCGGGCAGCTACCGGGTGGAACTGGCCGGCTTCAGCGCGAGCCGAGGCCAGGCGCAGGTCTCCGGGTACGGCGGCTCCGCCTACTGCGCCGTGGCGCATTCGGTCGAGCAACTCGGCGACTCCACCACCGTGGGCGTGCGCTGCTGGCGCAACGGCCGGCCCGCCGACGCGAGATTCGTGCTCCTCCACCAGCCGTAGCGGCTGGGAGCGTGTCTGCTGTCCGTGCCGTCAGTCGCTGCTCGTCTGTTGTTCGTGACGGTGCTGTGCGGCGAGGACCTCGGGCATGTGGGTTTCCAGGTGGCGGATCAGGTCGAGCAGTTTGGTCGTGGTGGTGCTGCCGAGGTCGGTCAGGCTGTACTGCACCCGCGGCGGCATGACGGCGTGGACCTCCCGGTGGACGAAGCCGTCGCGTTCCAGGGCCTGCACGGTCTGGGCCAGCATCTTCTCGCTGATCCCGTCGACGCGCCGGCGCAGCGCGTTGAACCGCGCCGGCCCCTCGGACAGCGCCGCGAGGACCAGGACTCCCCAGCGGCCCGTGAGGTGCTCGAGCACGGGCCGGGACGGGCAGCCCCGGGCGAAGACGTCGAAGGCCGAGGTGGTGGTTGCCGTGTCCATTCCCCCATGCTACCTACCTCACAGCACTGCGGAAAAGTTTGCGCTTTCAAAAAGTTAGCGTACGGTGAGTGAGGAGCAAGGGGCCGCACTGCGACCCCGTGACCGGGACCGGCCCGGCACTCCTGGATGTGATGTGGGAGCAAACGATGATCGTTGTCACCGGAGCCACCGGGCAGTTCGGCCGCCTGGCGATCGAGCACCTGATCAAGCAGGGTGTGCCCGCGCAGCAGATCGCGGCGGCGGTGCGCACTCCGCAGAAGGCCGCCGACCTGGCCGCCCGCGGTGTGCAGGTCCGCGAGGCCGACTACGACCGGCCCGAGACCCTGACGGCCGCCTTCCAGGGCGCCGGCAAGCTGCTGTTCGTCTCGGCCAACGGACCGGACGACCTGCGCATCGTCCAGCACCGGGCGGTCGTGCACGCGGCGCAGTCCGCCGGTGTGGGCCTGATCGCGTACACCTCGATCGCCGGCGCCGACACCAACCCGATCAACCTCGCGCGGGTCCACCGCGACACCGAACGGGCGCTCGCCGCGTCGGGCCTGCCCACGGTGCTGCTCCGCAACGGCTGGTACACCGAGAACTACACCGCGGGGCTGGCCGGCGCTGTCGACCGCGGCGCGATCGTGGGTGCCGCCGGCGACGGCCGCATCGCCTCGGCCACCCGCGCCGACCTGGCCGAGGCCGCCGCCGTCGTGCTGGCCGCCGAGCAGCCCCAGGCCGGCCGCGTGTACGAGCTCACCGGCGACACCGCATGGACGCTGGGCGAACTCGCCGCCGAGGCCGCCGCGGTCTCCGGCAAGCCCGTCGTCTACACCGACCTGCCCGCCCCGCAGTACGCCGACATCCTCACCGGCGCCGGGCTGCCCGGCTTCCTGGTCGACCTGCTGGTCGACGCGGACGTGAAGGTCGCCCAGGGTGCGCTGCAAACCGTGACGGGTGACCTCGCCGCCCTGCTCGGCCGCCCCACCACCGGCCTCCGCGAAGCCGTCACCGCCGCCCTGCACCACTGACCCGTCAGGGTCGTCATGCGGGACCGGCGACGTCCAGGTCGACGAGGAAGCCGCGGGCCTGCCACTGCTCTGCGGGCAGCTGGTCGCGGACCAGTGCGTAGTACTGCTCGGGACTGAAGATCCGTAGCTTCTCGGGGTCGGGTTCCCAGTCGGAGGGCGTCGGTTCGCACAGGTCCGGGTCGTCGCGGAGGTGGTCCGGGTCGGCATCGGGGACGTCGATCAGGCGCACGCCTCCGGGGCGGCGGACCCAGTATTCGGCGCCTTGCTCGTGCAGGTCCTGCACCACCCGGACCCGCCGCACGACGCCGGCCGTGAGGGGCAAGTCGCCGGTGAGCACGGGGTAGGCGTCGACCATCAGGCACCCGTCCAGCACCAGGTCGCCGGCCCGGTGGTCGCCCTGCCGGAGCGCGCGGAGGTCACCGGCCTCGATCATTTGCGCCCAGGGCTTCCGGTCGGCGTCGAGCCACGTTCCGGCGCGCACGCCGACCTGGTGCAGCACCAGCTCGGCGGGGAGATCCGGGTCGTCGACCCAGTGCAGCCGGGTCTCCACCCGCTCGCCCGGACACCAGATGGTGTCGGGATGACAACAACCGCCGAGGAGAAGGACCGGCCAGAGCATCGGCCCATTGTGTCAGCCACCGTCCCTGCCGCGTTCAGGCCCGGCTCGCGATGCGGCGATCCGGCCGGTACGCGACACAGGGGTGGCTCGTCGGAGCCACCCCTGCGGTCGTGCAGTCGTGTTACTTCTTCGGCGGGACCGTGCAGGTCACTGCGGCCGAGGAGTTGTGCGCGTCATCGATGCCGACGATGCTGGCGTCACCCTTCAGCGTGACCTTGTAATCCACGGTTCCGGTGCCCGGCTTGACGTTCGGGGTGGCCCCGGGCGCCTGGACCAGCTTGATCCGGGTGCCGCTCGGGTACGGGCCGAACTCCGCCGAGCTGGCGGTGTCCCGGATGTACACGTCCACGGTGGAGTCGATCGCGTCGGTGGCGCCGATGGTGTAGAAGCCGTCCGGGTTGGTGGAGGCGGGCGTACCGCCGGCCGGATTCGTGCCCGGCACGCAGGTCGCGACCGGCGGCGTGGTGTCGTTCACCGTGACCGAGACGTGCTGGACGAAGGCGTCGCCCGCCGGGGCGCCGTTGAGCAGGAAGGTCACCGTGCAGTGCAGGGTGGCGCCCTGGGTGGCTGTGGCCGCCACCGTCAGAGTTTCGGCGAAGGAGGCGTCGGTGCCGCTGGTCACGGTGACCTCCGGCTTGTCGAACGTCGCCGTCAGGCCGCTGTCGCACACGGCCTTGGGGGTGACCGTGACGTCCAGGTCGCGCAGGCCGGCGAGGATGGCCGCGCTCACGCCGTCAGCGCTGACCGGCACCAGCGAACCGCCGGTCGCGTTCACCACCGCGGTGGCCTGGCCCTCCGAGTCGAGGGCGCCGACGTTCACCGCCACCACCCGCGCGTGATCGGCGGTCAGCTCGGCGATGGCGTCGGTGAGGTGGTGCCCGACGCTCGGGTCGTGGCTGGGCGCGTCGCCGACCAGGACCACGATCCGGCTGCTGCCGGCACGGTAGTCGATCGCTCCGGTGCTGACCTGGAAGAGGCCGTTCACCCAGGCCTCGGGCAGGTCGCCGCCGCCGTCCGCGACGAGGGAGTCGACCCCGGCCTGCACGGCGGCCTCATCGGCGGTCAGGTTCTGCCGCACCCGGAACAGTTCGGCGCCGTCGCTGTCGTCGCGGTACGACGCCACGGCGAACTGGGCCGACGGCTGGCTGGCCCGTACGGTGGTGATGACCGAGTGCAAGTTGTCCCGTACGTTGGCGATCGCCCCGCCCATCGAGCCGGTGGTGTCGACCAGGAGGACGACGTCGGGCTTCGGGGGGATGGCCGGGGTGTGCACCGTCTTGTTGACCGTGAACTCGGTGCCCGCGTTCACGGTCCGGGTGACGGTGGCCGGCTCGACGCCGGGCTCGGCGGCGGCGGCCGGTGCGGCGAGCGTTGCCGCCAGGGCGAAGGCGGCACCGAGCGCTACTGCGCTTCGGCGTGCGACAGTGTTCAAGATGGGCTCCTACGTGGACGATGTCTTGGTCGGTCGCGACGGCGTCATCGTAGGAGCCCAAACGCCCTCGGAGAGGGGCACTGAAGAGGGAAAACGCCGGACATCGCACCCGTGCGGCGCGAACGGCCCGAACGGCCGACCCCGGCGAGGGGAAGCCGTTCGGCCGCCGTGCCGCGCCGTTCGGCGCCGACCATCCCGGTCGCCGAAGCGGCGAGCCGTGCCGGCACTGACCGAGTCCTGAGTCTCCCCCTGCGCGTGATCAGCCCGGAGGTGCTCCCGGGCTGATCAGACGCGGGGGCCCCACTGGGCGCACGCCGCGCAGCTGCCGCAGACCGCCTGCGTCACTCCTCCGGAAGTGCAGCTCTGACGTCGCTGTCGGTGCGTTACCTCCGGCCCGTGGTGCCGGAGAACAGCTGGCCACGGACGAGCACCGCATGGACCACCAGTAGCAGGATCGCAAGGGTGACACCGATCGGCCCGGGAGCCGGGTAAGGCCACCGGTCGGCCGCCGCGGTCCATGCGGCGACGTGCTCGACGGACGGCCGCGCGTCGGCGTTGACCAGGACATAGCCGCCGGCACCATGATTCGCCACGGCTTGCGTCCAGCGGTAACCGACGGACACGACGAAACTGCCGGCAAGCACGATCCATAGCTGCCACCCTTCCCGCGACCGGACGACGGGGCGCAGGGCCGTGGCCGCGGTCGCGAGCGAAATGAGTGACGCGACCAGCAGGACCAGGCATGCCTTCTTGTAGCTGTCGAGCGTTGCGCCAAGCTCCGTGTAGGTGGCTGCTCTGGCAGTGCAGGAAGGCAGTAGCTGGTGCTGCCGAGCATGCCAGGCGGTGGCGGCCGCAAACGCCGCGGCCGCGGCCAGCCCGACCGTCGGCAACCTCCGGGGTGGTCGATGGTGTGTCACCAGGGCTGGAAGTTCTCGCAGGAGATCAGGGTGACGGTCTCGTATCGGCCGCTGCACACGTCGTTGTCCGCGCCGCCATCGAGGAAGCTGGCGCCGGTGTAGACCGAGAGGATGTCGTCCCCGTCCTCGCCGTAGAGCTTGTTGTCGCCGTCGTCGCCGCGCAAGTCGTCGTTGCCGCCGGCGCCGAGGATGGCGTCGTTGCCGTCGAGGCCGCTGATCTCGTTGGCCGCCGCGTTGCCGGCAAGGCGGTCGTTGCCCGAGCCGCCGTTGAGGAGTTCCACGTCGGCGCCGACGGTATCGTGCTCGCCGGCCACACCGTCGTCACGGGACACGCCGTTCAGGGAGACGGCGAGGGGCTTCCGGTAGCCCTGGTAGTCGACCAGGTCCCGACCGGTGCCACCGAGCAGCACGTCGGCGTAGACCTTGCGGTCGTCGGGGTCGCCGTACAGCTGGTCGTTGCCGGCGCCACCCTCGATGCGGTCCGCGCCGTACCAGGCGTTGAGGAAGTCGTTGCCGTTGCCGCCGTACAGCTGGTCGTTGCCGTTGTCGCCGAAGAGGTCGTCGACGCCGTTGCCGCCGTGGATCACATCGTTGCCGGCGCGGTCGCGCGCGTCGATGCAGTCGCTGTCGCCGAGGACCCGGTCGTCGCCGTCACCCGCGGAGACGTAGTCGGACCCGTCGCCGGCGTAGATCAGGTCGCTGCCGCCCTTGCCGTAGATCTTGTCGTTGCCGGCCGCCGGTTCGCAGAGGTCCTCGCCGTGCAGGACATCGGCCTTCGGGCCGCCGATGAGCTTGTCGTTGCCCGCGCCGCCGTACGCCTCCATCCTGAGGTCGCTCTTGTTGTCCACCGAGTCGTCCCTGTCGTAGAGCCTGACGACCACCTTGGCGGGTGTCCTCGTCGTCCTGCAACGGACCCGGGTCTTGTCGCCCCTGACCTGCTTGCAGTTCCTGCCGGGTTTGACAGCCACCCGATCGTCGATCGTGACAGTCCGCCCGGAGCGGGTGATCACGACCTTGTTCCTGGCCTTGGTGTCGGCCGAGAACGAGACCGTGGAGGCGCCCGCGGTCACCCACCCGTAGCTCGCCGCCGCAGCGGGACCAGCGACGGCCGTGGCAGCGATGATGGTGGCGGCCGAGAGAAGCAGGGCCGCCCAGAATCTACGTGACATCGAAATCCCCCGCTGTAGATATCGACGGCATCCTACCTGTCCTGACCTTCCGTTTCGCCCGGACCGGTATCCCCACCCTGGACCTGCGGTCTTCAGGGATCAGAACGGCACCCCAGGCCTAGTGCGTGACAGTCCTGCTCGATGGGTGCGAAGACGGTTGCATGCCTGAACAAGCACGTAGAGATGATCGGTGCCGAGCGTGGTCAGCTCAGCCGCGTCGATGGTGTCGGAGGAAAGGAGCGGGGTGGTGCCGGCGTGCCGGTGAGGGCGCCGGGTGTGCAGCTCATCAGTTCGATGTCGCCGGGCCAGTCGGTCGCCACCCAGTACCGGCCGGCCGGGACATCCAATGATCGGTAGTGGTTCTCGGTGACGAGCACCGTCCAGCCGATCGAGGTCGGGTTCTTGTGCGGGTCCACCAGGGGTGGGGTGTCGACAGGGCCGATGTAGACGGTGGCCTGGCGACGCCTTGGGCAAGGGAAGAGTGGGATTTCGGTGGAGGTCGTGCACGCTCACGTACAGGGCGCCGCCGGTGGTGGTGAACGACGCGACGTCGGGCGCGAAGTCATAGTTCGACTTGCCGACTTCGGTACGGCTGGCGGGGATGCCTCCGCAGGGCACGTCGGGTGACCCGCCGCCGGGGGCGGCGCAGCCGGTGACCGCCGCGAGGGCGATTCCGGCCGCGCCGAGTCCCGGCCGTCTCAGTGACGGATGCATGCCTCGTCGACCTCCACGTGGCTCTCCGCCCCGCTGATCTTGATGGTCTGCGCGAACATCCCACATCGCACCACGCTCTGGGCGCCGCTGACGGCGATTTCACCGTCGGGGGCGTGGACCGTACCGCGGATCTGCACACACCCTGGAGACCTGCACTGCCGCTCCGGCGGCGGCCGGCAGCAGGGCGGCACCGACGAAGCTCACCGACCAGAACGGCCGGATCAACGAGGCCGTCTACGACCCGCTCGGCCGCACCTCCATGGTCTGGGACCAGGGATGGCCGCGTGCGGAGTTCCCGAACAAGCCGGCACTGCGCTACACCTACGGGTTCGACGCCAACCGCCGGAACTATCCGTACGTCAAGACCGAGACGTTCAACTCCGCCGGCGGCACCGAGGTGTCCTACGCCATCTACGACGGAATGCTCCGCCCGCGGCAGACCCAGAAGGCCGCCGTCGGCGGTGGCAGAGTCGTCACGGACACCCTCTACGACGGCCATGGCCGCGCCGAGATGACCTTCGGCGCGCACGCCGAGCCCGGGGAGCCCTCCAGCACCCTGTGGTGGGAACCCGAGTGGTCCGTGCCGTCGCAAGGCCTCACCCTCTACGACCGCGCCGGGCGGCCCACCAACGCCATCTTCCGATCCGGGGACGGCGTCACCAACATCGTGGAGAAGTGGCGCACCACCACCTCCTACGAGGGCGACCGGACCACCGTCGTACCGCCCAAGGGAGGCACGACGACCACCTCCATCACCGACGCCCTCGGGCGGAAGGTGGAACTGCGGCAGTACACCACCGCATCCGGGGTCAACGGCGCCTACGACTCCACCAAGTACGGCTACAACGGCAAGGACCAGCTCACCACGGTGACGGATACTGCCGGCAACCAGTGGACCTACAAGTACGACATGCGCGGCCACACGATCGAGTCCCGTGACCCGGACAAGGGCACCACGACCTCGGCCTACAACGACGCCGGCGACTTGGTCAGAACCACCGACGCCCGTAACGAGGTCCTCGCCTACACCTACGACGCGCTGGGCCGCAAGACCGCCGTCTACGACGACGCCGTGGCCGACGCCAACAAGCGAGCGGAGTGGAAGTACGACCGCTACTACGACGGCGAACCGATCAAGGGCCAGATGACCGAGGCGATCCGCTACGACAACGGCAACGCCTACAAATGGCAGGCCCGCCGCTACAACTTCCGGTACCAAATCTCGGGCGAGCACTGGATCATTCCGGCGGTGGAGACCGGTCTCGCCGGTACCTACGTCTACGGCCACGGATACTCGTCCTATACCGGTGCGCCCACGGAACTCACCTATCCGGGGGGCGGCGACCAAACCACCGAGACGATAACCACCACCTATGACCGGACGTCCGGACTACCTGGCAGCCTGGAAACGAATCTTCCGACCATCGCGGCCTACGTCGCGAGACAGCAGTACAGCAGCTACGGCGAACCGACCGTCACCACAATGAAGATCGGTGGCGGTGTCTACGCGGAGCAGAGCTTCGACTACGAGCTGGACACCCGCCGCATCCACAAGGTCAGGGTCAAGCCCGAGACCGCGACCGGCACCGTGGCCGAGCGCACCTACACCTACGAGAACGCCGGCGCTCCGCTGTCCATCGCCGACACCCCACAGGTCGGGCAGGCCGACACCCAGTGCTTCGCGTACGACCACCTGCAGCGGCTCACCTCGGCGTGGACGCCGAAGACCGGCGTGGACTGTAAGGCGGAACGGTCGACGGCGAACCTCGGCGGCCCGGCCCCGTACTGGCTCGACTGGACCATCGACCGGATCGGCAACCGCACCAAGGAGGTCTCCCACACCGCCGCCGGTGACACCGCCCGCGCCTACGCGGTACCCACCCCCGGAGCCAGCGTCGTGCGACCGCACGCGGTGACGTCGATGACGACCACCCAGCCGGGGCAGACCACCGGCACCACCGTCGCGTACGGCTACGACAGCGCCGGCAACATGACCACACGCCCCGGCCCCACCGCGGGTCAGACCCTGACCTGGGATGCCGAGGGAAAGCCGGTCAAGGTCGTAGAAGGCGGCAAGACCACCACCAACCTGTACGACGCGGGCGGCACCCGGCTGATCCGCCGTGACGCCGACGGCACCACGCTCTACCTGCCCGGCATGGAGCTCCGCCGTACCGGCTCCGGCAGCAGCATGTCCGTGACCGGCACCCGCTACTACAGCTTCAACGGCGCCACCGTCGCCTCCCGTACCGGCGGTCACCAGAGCCTGACCTGGCTTTTCAACGACCACCAGGGCACCCAGCAGACAGCCGTCAACGCGTACACCCAAAAAGTCACCATCCGGCGGCAGCAGCCCTACGGCAGTCCCCGCGGCGACAACCCTGTCTGGCCCAACAACAAGGGCTTCGTCGGCGGAGACGTCGATCCCACCGGTCTGACCCACATCGGCGCCCGCGAGTACGACCCGGTGCTGGGCCGTTTCATCTCCGTCGACCCCGTCCAGGACCTCAACGACCCGCAACAGTGGAACGCCTACTCGTACTCCGGCAACGACCCGATCGGTCACAGCGACCCCACCGGCCTGCGCGACGACACCCACTTCTACGGAAACCGCGGCGCCCAGCTCAAGGAAACCGCCGGCGCCGGCGGCGGGGGAGGCGGTTCCGGCAGTAGCGGGACCAGCTCCGGTGGCGGCGGCTTCATCGGGACCGTGCAGGGTGTGCTCAGGGGCAACGCCAGGTTGTCGTACGACTCGACAGTAGGCGTCGTCAAAGGCATCTACTCGTTCGCCCAGGACGGCATCAATCGAGCCAACGAGAACGCCGCTGCCTATCAGCGCGGCGAAATGACCTACGGGGACATCCTCTGGGACCAGGCCAAATGGACCTTCTCGGGACCCGGCATGCCCGGTGGGGCCTGGAACATGCTGAAGGGTCTTTGGGAAGAAGGCGAAGCCGCAGTCACCGCGGACACCGCCGAAGAGAGAGCCGACCACGGCACGTACGTGCTCGGGGCCATCGCGCTCCTGTTCGCCGGTGGCAAGGGCGCTAAGCTGCCCGGCGTTAAGGGAATCAAGACCGCTCCTCCGCGTGACCCGCTTCTCGATTACGCCGATAGCGTTAAAGGGAAGAAGGCCGCGAACGGACATGCCATCAAAGTGGCCACCGAGATGACCACTCCGAGTGGCCGCAAAATTTATGGACATAACGGGCAGCCGAACGAGAACATCCGGGGCCTGGTAAATGACTATAAATCCGCCACGGGTAATCAGCGGCACATGAAATGCGCGGAGCTGAATTGTATTTCTCAGGCGGTCGACGAGGGTCTTGAGTTTCGGGGTTCAACAATGAGGTCAGTGACCGTTGATGGCGCTTTCGGGAAGCCGCACGGGACGCCCATGGCACCGTGTGAGAGGCACTGCAAAGCATTTCTTCCGTGGCTTGACATCACGGCCAATCCGAGTACTTTTCCTGAAGACTGGTAACGTAGCCACGGGCGGATCAAGATTCTGGATGGAGATATGGGCGACGTTCGAGAAGTTGTTTGGTCCTACGGGTCGGCGTTCGACACGGCAGTCGATCGTGTCGCCAAAGCTATGGCCGCCAATGGGCACGTCTCTAGGCACGCTCCCGCCTCTCGTTCCAGCGCAGATGCGAGTGAATCCGAGTTGAGGAGTGCAGTCGTAGGCCTTGCGATGCTGTGCGAGGGAATTGATAACGCTCT
The DNA here is from genome assembly GCF_014648355.1 of Couchioplanes azureus. Classification (GTDB taxonomy): domain Bacteria; phylum Actinomycetota; class Actinomycetes; order Mycobacteriales; family Micromonosporaceae; genus Actinoplanes; species Actinoplanes azureus. The sequence continues at coordinate 522,856 of NZ_BMQY01000005.1, read as the reverse complement.
GCGCGGGGCGATTCAAGCGAGCCGTTCGCCGACTGTAAACACGGTCAATTTCCTGACGGTGTATGGTTCTGCCAAGCGACTCATAAAACTTATTAGGATGGCGCAGCAGGCGCATCAACTCCAAGGCCGCGCTGCCGCAGAGGTTGATGGCGATGTAGATAATCTGGAGGAATTGCTCCTGCGCCTAGACGAGCCGGATGAGATTGTTGAGGCGTCAAGATCTCTGATCATCGCCGCCCGGCCATTCAGTGCAGAAATTCCGTTGGCAATCAGGGACGGCCTGCTTGAATTGGAATCTCTCCTGTGATCTGATGCCAGAAAGCCCTGTCGCGAAGAAGCCTCCATCCGTTCATGGTGGCCTCTGCGAGGGAACAGTCGAAAAGCGCTAGGGGCGGTCGTGTAGGAACCACTCATCGCCTCGGGTGAAGGCGATAGCGAGCCGCCCACTGTTCGCACTGGAGGCTTCTCCCATGGCCATCTGTTGCCCGGCAAGCTTCCACGCCTGCGTGCCGGGCTCGGGTCGACGTCTGGTGGTGAACTGTAGGGCGGTACCCCGCAGGGCAGCCGCGAGGTCCCTTGCTCGGTCCATGGGGACAGCCATAGGAACACGCTAATGGCGACCACCGACATTCCTTCCACAGCCGGGGAGGCAGGCGACGTCTCAGGCGCCGCCGTGCGGCCAGAGTTCAGCAGCGAGCACGCTGGTCAAAGCCAAGCAGGCGACACGCAAGAGGCCCGCTGCAGTGCAATTCAAGGCGAAACGACCATATGCCGTCACGGCGAACTGGATAGCCGTCACCAGGTCCATCGTTGCTGGCGCAAGAGTTCATCAGCGTTGATGCAAGACCGCCTGGGCGTCGAGATCACGAGTGCGCCGGCGTCAGGAACGGTCGAGGCATAAGCCAGGAGGCTAGACAAAGAGCAACAATGATCATGAGTGCGGTGCCGATATAGAAGCCGCAGCTCACGTTCAGCTCTCGTGCGGTGAGAGCGTCGCGGGTTACGTGTCCAAGGTAGGTGCCGGAGGCGGGGAGCGGCTGGAACGCGAGTGGGCCGCTGGCGGCCTCCGCCGCCGACGGGATTTCAAGCCATGCCTTGGCGGTGACGACCGGGGCGGCGAGGGCGGCGACGAGGCAGGCTACTTGTGCTGCGCGGCGCAGCGACGGACTGCGGCGGCAGAGCAGCCAGCCGGTAGCGGCGGCGACGGTCAACAGGACGCCGATCGACCAGCCCGTTGAACTCGACCATGCGGATGCAGTCACGGCGTGCTGAGTGGTGCGTCCCGTCGCAAGGTGCTGGGTCGACCACCGCTGCGTGTACCAGGGCAGGAAGCTGTCAATGGTCAGCAGGACGGTAGCGCCCGCGAGAACAATCTCCCGCCAGGCAGGGCGAAGCACCAGCGCTCCGGTCATGTCGGGGCACTTTAGCAATTAATGCCCCATCGGTGAACCTCGCACCCCGGTGCGGATCATCGCGCTGTAACGGGGTGGAAATCCACCTTCTCGACAACTGCCCGCACCAGCTCACACCCGTCCGCGGGTGTCGCCGGAGGCGGCAGCGCAAGGCGCAGCTTGCCCCTCTGTCGCCATACGAATGCTCGGTATTTGCTCGGTGAGACGTTGGCACGGGTTGGTAGCCGGTGGTACTGCCTGGCACGGGTTGGCATGTGACCGGTCAGGCGGTGATCCGTGTGCTCCCTATCTGCTCCATGGGTCGCAGCAGCGGCGCCTCAGACTCGTCGGCAGTGGTTGGTACGCCCTGGTACGCGTTGGTATCCGCTGGCAGGTAAGCTGACAACTCGCGCCCTCGTAGCTCAGGGGATAGAGCAACGGTTTCCTAAACCGCAGGTCGCAGGTTCGATTCCTGCCGGGGGCACCCAGGTCACAGCCTTGATCGACAACATCACGCCGTTCGCGTCGTTCGCTTCGTGGCACAAATCGGATACCGGCGGATCGCCGCAGCGTTGCCGCGGCTGTCGTTCCGGCTCCAGGACGCGCCGGCCCTGCACGCCGCCGTCGCGGCGATCGAGACAGTGCGGGTAGCAGCCGCGCTGCCACCGATCAGCCCGAGGACACAGGGTAGTCGCCCGACGAGGAGCAGCAGTCGGCCGGGCGCGGCCCGGTCCTGTTCTAAAGGGAGAAGGTCATCAAGGTCCGACGTAGGTCACCACACGTGATCAAGCTACGGCATTGGCGCTCACCGACCCGATGGCACTGGTAACGGCGCTGTCCGCCGCCCGGCTCGCCGCAGGGCTACCGGTGGCCCACTGGGAGCACGACCAGGTCGACCGGCGGGCGATCGCCGAAACCCGCTTCGCTTCTACGATGGGCCGATGGCATCGATCAAGCAGTTCCAGGTCACCTTCGACTGCAAGGAACCGGAGCGTCTCGCTCGTTTCTGGTGTGAGGTGTTGGGGTACGTCGTACCTCCGCCACCAGAGGGGTTTGCAACTTGGGACGATTTCAAGCGCTCGTTGCCACCTGAGCGGCAGGACGCATGGTTCGCCTGCGTTGATCCCTCAGGCGTGGGCCCGCGACTGTACTTCCAACGCGTCCCTGAAGGAAAGATCGCCAAGAACCGGATGCATCTTGACGTGCGGGTCGGCACCGGACTCGTGGGTGAAGAGCGCCTCGCCGCGCTTGAGGCCGAGTGCGCACGACTGGTTCCGCTCGGCGCGGTACACGTGCAAACGCTGTATGACGGCAATGATTCGTGCATCACGATGCAGGACATCGAGGGGAACGAGTTCTGTCTCGACTGACGCGGCCGGCGGGCGTCTTCGCGTGATCGAGGTCGTCGGTGAAGGCCAGTACTTCTGCAGAGGTGACCCACAGATCCGCAAGGTGGTACGGCCGCGTCCCGGCACTCACGTCTCATAGAGGTGAGCCTTTGACTTGGCCTCAGCCAGCTTTCGGCTCGGACTCGGGACGCCGAGCACGCCCCTTCGCCCACGCCGGGATCGACGGGGCGACAGGATCAAAGAACGGCGGACGCGATCGTACGCAGGTCGACGACGTCTCGCGGCAGCACCACATTGCCGGTCTGGATGAGCACGGTCGTGTCGACGGGCCGGAGGCCGCGACCGCGGCCGGCCAGATCCTCCGAGTCGGCAGGTGCCGCACCGGCGCCGGCCAGAGCGATGCCTGCCGCGGCTGCGGCGGCGAGAAGGATCATGGCGGAACGCCGCCCGGTGGACCGCATACCAGTCATCGGATGTGCCTTTCGAGGTGCAGAAACGTGCGGTCGACCATTCCGGGCGACCGCCGGTGAAGAAGTCTACGAAACAGTGATTGGCGACGATCTTGAGGCTCAGGTCAGGGCCTCCGGCCGGGCGCGACCGGCGGGCTGGCGCGAGCGGCGGGCTGGCGCGGCCGGCGGGCTGGCGCGGCCGGCGGGCTGGCGCGGCCGTCCTACCATCGTTGCGTCGTCGTTGCCGCACCGCCATGCGGGAACGACGACACCGCCAGTGCGCGGCGGGCAGCCCGCCCCACATAAGTTGTCCGCCGCGCCGGCGTTGGCAGGCCGGCTAGTAGGTGAACGACCGCTCGTAGCGCCACTTCTGGAACGCGCCGCCGTTGCAGTCGTACTGCAATGCGCCGGTGTTGCGGATGACGTCGATCTCCAGGCACTTGCCGCTGTGCACGTTCTGCCACAGGAACGTGTTGTCCTGCTTCCACAGGCGCCGCCACTGCTGGTTGCGCGCGCCGTGGCAGTCGTACTGGATGACAGGAACGTCGCTGCTCGTGCTTCCGTACCTGGGGTCCAGGCACTTGCCGCTGTGCCAGGCCCGCAGCAGGTAGGTGTCCGGAGCCACCCACTGTTCCTGGAACTGCTGGTTCGTGCCGCCGTAGCAGTCCCACTGGTTGACAGGACCGAAGTTGTCCCGGTTCGCCCAGCTGACGTCGAGGCACTTTCCGGTGTACGCATTCGCGTAGGTGAACGTGACGATGCGGCGATCCGCCTGCGCGGGCGTCGCCATCGTCAGCACGGTGAGCGCCGCGACGACGGAGGCGAACATGATTCGGAGTCTGGTCATCGGATGATGATCGCCCAGGACATCGATGGATGATCATCCGGCCTGATCGTCGAGGTAGCCACCCGGAAGCGGCTCAGGACTCTCGTTGCGTCACCGCGGCCTGCACGGCGTCTCGCAGTTCCGCCGGCTGGACCGGCTTGCGCAGGAGCTGATCGCCGTCCTGCAACGTCTCGGCCGCTTCTTGCGAAGTGACGGAGCCGGTGGCCATGACGACCGGAATGTCGGCGGTTTCCGGCGTCGAAAGGAGCTCGGCGCGCGCCTGGAGGCCCGTCATCACCGGCATCTCGTTGTCGGTCACCACGACGTCCGGGTGCTTCGCCCGGACCTCGTCGACCAATTCGCGGCCGTCGCTGCACATGTCGACCGTGTGGCCGGCTCGGGACAGCACCCGCTCCACCACGGCGCGCACGTTGGGGTCGTCATCTGCCGCTACGATACGACTCATAGTGGGCATCACTTTCCACTCGAATCCGCTGCCGGATCTTTGCTGCTGTGCAGGGGGCGTTGTGGGGTTCACAGCGTGCTTGCCGGGGCTAGCGATGCTTCTGCGACCGGCTTTCCGCCCCGGCGGGAAAGCGCGCAGCAGCAGCGTCCGGCCTGCCCGGCGGCGCATGCCGGCGGTGGTCGGTGCGCGCCTGCCCCGCTCGAACGCGCGGCACCACGATCGCTGCGTACGCGACCATGACGATCATGCTGCTCAGCAAGACGGTCTGGTCTGGCATGCCCCTCAGTTCGGACAGCCATTCGACAATCTGAGGGCTCGCAACTTTGGTTGCGCGCGTTGCCGCGCCTGCCGCAACAGGCATACGACCGAAGCGGCTTGCCTTCAGGACTTCGGGCCGCCGTGGGTCGCGAAGTAGAAGATCCCGAAGAGGAGCGCCAGTGCGCCGCCGAAGGAGGTGCCGCCGGCGCGCACCGCGGCGAAGGAGCTTTCGCCGTCGGCCCAGGTCAATAGCCCTGCCGCCGCGCCGACCAGCAGACCGAACAAGATCATGAACGCGAGCCAGAGCGCGCGAGTCGAAGTGTTCACCGGGGGAGCCTTTCTCGGTCGCAGACCTCTCCATTTGAGAGGTCACCGAAGCGACTCCGCCCTGCTCCGCAGGATCGCGCACCCCACCGGACCGCGCAAGAGGGCCCGGTGAAAAATCTTGGGCGTCTTTGTAACGCTGTGTACTGCGTCACGCCGCCCGGGAAACGCGTTCTCCGAGTCGACACGCCGGCCGGGGGTTCTCGACACCGCTGAGTACGATCTCCGCCATGCTCGTGGTCAGCTCCAACGACGTACCCGGCTATCAGGTGCAGGCCGTCCTCGGTGAGGTCTTCGGCGTCACCGTGCGGTCCCGTAACTTCGGTGCCGGTATGACCGCGGCCCTCCGGTCGCTCGGCGGCGGCGAACTGCCCGAGATGACCCAGCTGATGGTGCAGGGCCGCAACGAGGCGATGGGCCGCATGATCTGGCAGGCCCGCCACCGTCAGGCGAACGCCGTCGTCGCGTTCCGCTTCGACTGCAGCGAGGTCGCCCAGGGATACACCGAGGTGTGCGCGTACGGTACGGCCGTCTGGGTCTCTCCGGTCACCGAGCACGCTCAGCAGCAGTACGAGGCGATGACCCGGGCCGGGGGACTGCCGCACCAGCTGCAGTACGCGACGAACGTCAACGAGCACGGGCCGCACCCGACGCACTAGGGCGGCCGCAGCGCGGGCGCCCCCACGACGGAGGGCACCCGCCGCGGCGAGGCTAGCTGCCGAGGTGACGGGGCAGGAACGTGTCGTCCACCCCGATCCACCGGACGCTGCGGTGGTCGCCCGGGTTGGCGTGCAACGTCTTCTCCGCGGACGCGAACGCGTCGAACAGCGCGAGCCCGTCGGAACGGTCGACGTGCTCGTCGTCCCACGGCAGCAGGAACTGGACCGGCACGGTGATCTGCCGCGCGGCCGCGATCACCGGCTCGTCCACGAAGAACCCGCCGCCGAAGATCGCGGCGGTGATCCGGGGCTCGGCCGCGGTCAGCCGTACGCCGATCGCCGTGCCCATCGAGATGCCCCCGCCGTAGCCGACCGGCGCGTCCGGGCCGATCTGCGGCAAGGCCTGCAGGGCGTCCAGCGTCGCCCGCCATTCCGGTACGGCCCGTTCCGCGAGCGAGGCCATGAAGCGGAGGCTGGCCGCCGCGAACCGGGGTGTGTCACCCGCCGTCATGGCGTGCCGGATCTCGGTACGGGCCCGCTCGTCCTCGTCCGTCCGCGGGCGGCCGCCGTGTCCCGGCGCGTCGATCGCGACCACATGGAACCCCCAGGTGGCCGCGGCGTGCAGGGCGCGGGCCCGGAGCCCCGGCGCCTTCTTGTGCATGCCGCCGTTGTGCCCCACGAGCACGATCGGGGCATGGTCGGCGCCGGATACGGGTGCCCAGAGCACACCCGGGATCTCGCCCACGAGGAAGTCGCGCTCGACGACGCCGTCGGACGTGGTCTCGGCGGTGAAACGTACAGAATGCATGGTGGTGCCTTTCGGGAGTGCCATCCTGATCGGCGCTCCCGGCGGCGGTTACGTCAGCCGCCCGTCCGTGACGGGAGGGAGCACCACGTGCGAACTGCGTTCACGGGTCTCACCTCCTCGGTCGGGTCACGGAGCTGGAGGCACGCTATCAACCCCGCGCACCCCCGGCCAGCCGATTACCCGTCGGGAGCCTCGCGGCGAAGCGAGCCTGGGCGGCACCGGAAATGCACCGGTCCTGCCCCGTGACGGCACCGGACGGCCGGCACGGTGGAAAGGCGCTCCGCCTTCGGGAGCCTGACCGCCGGGACGGAAGCCGTTGCGCCACGTACTGATTGCCGAGAATGACCCGCGGCACCGCGACCTGATCGCCTTTCAACTGCGGCAGCACGGCTTTTCCGTACGTCTGTGTGCCGACGGGCGGCAGGTCCTGGCGGGCGTCGGCGACGGCAATGTGGCGGCCGTGGTGCTGAAGGAGCATCCCGCCGCCGGTATGACCGGGCTGCAGACCTGCCGGCAGCTGCGCGCCGACCCGCGTACCGCCGACGTGCCGATTCTGATGGTGTCGGACGTGACCACCGAGGACGAGTCGGTCGAGGCGTTCGACGCCGGGGCCGACGACTGGCTTGCCGAGCCGGTGCATCCCCACGAGCTGGTCATCCGCCTGTCCGGGCTGCTGGCTCGGGTCCGCCGGCACCCGGGGCGCTACCACGAGGTGCGACTGCCGCCGGGCTAGAGCTTGACGAGCGCCTGGGATGCCGAACTGTCCAGAACGGCATCCCAGGAGGGTCATGCCTGGGGACCGACCTCGGTCCGTACGACGATCCAGCCGGCGCTGAGGCCGCCTTCCTTGACCCGGGCCGTGCCGTCGGTGGTGAGCACGCCGATCCGGTTGCCGGCGAGAACGAGCTGCTGGACCCCGCCGAACTCGTTGACCCAGGGGGTGCTGAGGCCGCCTTCCTTCACCAGGGCGGTGCCGTCGTTGGTGAGCACGCCGATCCGGTTGCTGGTGAGGGCGAGCTGCCGGACGCCTTCGTACTCGGTGACCCACTGGGCGCTGAGGCCGCCCTCCTTGACCAGGGCGGTGCCACCGGTGGTGAGCACGCCGACGCGGTTCTCCGCGAGGGCCAGCTGCTGGACACCTCCGTACTCGGTGACCCACTGGGCGCTGAGGCCGCCCTCCTTGACCAGGGCGACGCCGTCGGTGCCGAGGACGCCGATCCGGTTGCCGGCCAGGACCAGCTGCTTGACGTACTCGTACTCGGTGACCCACTGGGCGCCGAGGCCGCCCTCCTTCACCAGGGCGACGCCCTCGGTGGTGAGGACGCCGATGCGGTTGCCGGCAAGGGCGAGCTGCTTGACGTTGTCGTACATGCGGACCCAGCCGGCGCCGAGGCCGCCCTCCTTGACCCACGCGGTGCCGTCGCCGGCGAGGACGCCGATGCGGTCACCGCTGAGGACGAGCTGCCGGATGCCGTCGTGCTGAGTGACCCACTCGGTGCTGAGACCGCCCTGCTTGACGTGGGCCCTGCCGTCGGCGGTGAGCACACCGACGCGGTCGCCGGTCAGGGCCAGCGGGACGGCCGCGATCGGGTCGGGGCGGACCTGGTACTGACCGACGTGGACGAAGTCGGCGACGGCCTGCGCGGTGCCGGCGAGGGCGGCGCGGGCCGCGGCGGCCAGGTTGTGGTGCCCGATCCGCTCGGCGCGGCTGAGGATCTCCCGGGTCAGGCGGCGGTCCTCGGCCTCCTGCTTGTCCAGCGCGATCTTGATGTCGCGGTCCCGGGCCTGGTGGATGCCGGTGTCGATGAACGCCTTCCAGACGGCCGGGTCGTTGCTGCGGGCGGCGGCGATGGCGGCGCGCTGCACCTCGCTGCCGTCGGCGGTGTGGTTCCACACCACGGTGATGAAGTCGCGGTCCGGCATCTTGAGCAGCTGCTCGGTGACGGGCAGGCCGACCCGGTTGGCGGCGAACTGCTTCGCCGCGCGGGCCAGGGCCTCGGCCTTCTCCGCCGCGGTCCGGGCCTCGTCGGCGGCGATGCGGTCGTCGGTGTCCTGCTTGGCGGCGGCGGCCAGGCCCGCGGCGATGAACTCGCGCTGCTGCTCGGGCGTGCCCTTGCGGGCGTTGCGGGCCGCGGCCTTGACCTTCGGCCACCTGGCGTCCTCGTCGACCCGCTGCCAGATCAGCTCGATGAACTTGGTGTCGGTGCCGTCGAGCATGGCCGCGTCGGCGACGACGTCGATGCTGGCCGCGGCGGCGGCGCGGGCGTCGTCGCTGCGGCGCTTCTCGTCGGTCTCGGCCTTCTCACGGGCGACGTCGCGGTCGAACGCCGCGAAGACGTCGACGAGGATGAACTGCCGGCAGGCCGCCTCCACGTCCTCCGGAGCGGCGGCGTAGGCCGCCTCGGCGGCCACGCGTACCTCGAGGTGGTCGGGGTTGTTCTTGAGGTGGGTCCAGAGCGCGATGACGAAGTCGCGGTCGGTCCGTTCGGCCACGTTCAGCTGGTCGGCGAGACCGAACTTGACCAGGACCTTCATCTTCTCTTCGTAGAGATGCGGGCTCGGGTCGCGGAGTACGGCGGTCCGGGTGGCCGCGGAGTGCGCCGGAGCGGCCTGGGCGGTGGCCGGCAGCATCGTGGTGAGGGTGGCCGTGGCCAGCCCAGCGCTGAGCAGACCCCGCGTGAGCAGGGCACCGATGGAAGGTGTCATGTGAGAGTTCTGTCCCCGTGGCAGTGAAGTCTGACGGTGCCGCATGGACGGCGGCGAACGCTAACCGTCGGCCGCGCGCCGTCGCAACACCGGTACCTGTGAATATCGACTCACGGCGGCGATCGGGATGCGGCTATGGATGTGTCGGTGCCCCGTGCTTCAATGTCGCCCGACTTTGCTGAAATACGGGGGACATGTGATGCGTGGGCGGAGCCTGGTCGTAGCGGTCGCGGTGGCGATGAGCGCGGTGACGGTGTCGGGGCCGGCGTTGGCCGCCGGCCTGCCGGCCGTCGTGATGATGGACGCCAGGTCGGACCAGGCCGAGGCGGACCGGGCCTTCGTTCGGTGGTTGTCCACGGACGACTACCGTCCGGAGGTGCGTAGCGCGGCGCGTGCGGCGCTGCTGTCCAGCGGCGGTGATGCGGCGATCGCGACGTTCCTGGCGACCGGCTACGACGCGGCGGTGGCCCGCGCGGAGCGGACCCGGCAGCGCAACGTCGACTTCGCGAACCGGATGGTGCTGACGCACCCGGCGGACCGCTACCCGTGGGTCAACGCGGCCGGGCGGTGGGCGCTGCAGGGCACGGACGCGGAGCTGGCCGAGTTCGCGAAGACCGGATACGCCGCCGCGCTCGAGCGCGACAAGAAGAACATCGAGTTCGAGGCCGGCCAGGCGGCGAAGATCCGCCAGGAGGACCGGGATTTCGTGGTCCGGCTGCGCGACGGTGACCCGGGCGCGCAGGTCCGCGCGTGGGCCGGCCGCGCGGTCGCCGAGGGGTCGACGGACGCCGACGTCGCGGAGTTCCTCACCCACGGCTGGGTGAGCGCGGCCGGGCTGGACCTGCAGATGCACCGCAAGCGGTGCGCCGACGAGGACGCGCGCTGGCGCGCGACGACGAATCGTCTGGTGACCGAGGCGCAGGCCGCCGAGAAGGCGGCCCGGGAGACCGTGGGCGAGGCGCAGGAGCAGGCGCGCGCCGCCGCCGCGCGGGCGTGGGCGGCGGTGGGAGCGCAGACCGGCGCGCCGCGGCTCGCGTGGGCGCAGGCGGAGCAGGTCGCGCAGAAGCAGGCCGACACGTGGCTTCAGGTGTCCCAGGCCGCCGGCAGTGCGACCAGCCCGAACTGGCAGGCCATCGCCGACACGGCGCAGGGCACCCGGGAGCAGTGGCTGGAGGAGCAGAAGAACGCCGCTGCCCAGGCCGCCGCGTGGACCGCCCTCTACGAGCAGGCCCTCGCCGCCGAGCAGGCGCTGCACACCCCCGCCACGCCGACCGCCTGATTCGTCCGGATCGCACGCCCGTCCTCTGCGGAGGGCGGGCGTCTCCGCATGCTCTTTCCGAATGGATGTCCTTGTCATGAATGTTTCCCTGCGCACCCGGCTGCGTGCACTGGCGACGGCGTCAGTGGCCGCGTCTGTGCTCGCCGGCTTCGTGTACGTCCCCCCGGCATCGGCCGCCCCGTCCGCCGGATCCGCCCGGCGCGCCGCGGTGACGGAGGTGCCGAACAGCACGCCGGTGCCGGTGCCGGCCCTGGTGACGGAGTCGTGGAACGGCTCGACCGGTGTGGACCTCAACGCCGAGCGGTGGCGTAAGGCCGTCGCGGATGTGGCGCAGCTCGCCCCGGAGGCGCGGGTGCGGGATGCGGCGCTGGCGGCGCTGGCGTCGGCGGATCCGGCGGCGATTCAGAAGTTCGCGACGGTGGAGAAGCGGGCGCTGGAGACGCAGGTCGCGGCGGAGAAGCGGAAGACCGCGGCCGACAACCTGACGAAGATCAAAGCCTTGGCGGGTACGGGCGGTCCGGCGTTCAACGCCGAGGTGCAGCGCGTGCTGGCGGGCACCGACGGTGACCGGGAGGCGTTCCTGGCCTACGGCGCGGACATCGCCCGGGCGCAGGACGAGAAGGTCGCCGCGACCGCCAAGGAGCGGGCGGAGCAGCTGCGCCAGCGGCTGAAGACGTTCGCGGCGGCGGCGCCGGCGGAGTCGCAGCTTCGCCGGGCGGCCGAGCAGGCTCTGTCGGGTGACGACGCGGCGGTGGCCGCGTTCTGGGACACCGGTTATGCGGTGGCGGCGAAGGCCGACGCGGAGGCCCGCGAGCAGTATCTGCGGGACCTGGAGGCGCGCAACAAGGCGGCCGAGGACCTGTCCGAGCTGGCGCAGCGGGCGAAGAAGGCGTCCGAGGCGCGCACCCGGCTGTTGAAGGCGCACGGCGAGGGCGTGCGCGCGTTGCAGCGCGCGGCGAACGCGATGGCCGGCGCCGCGAACGCGGCGCGGCACAGTCAGCGGGTGCTGGCGGGTTCGGCGACGGCGCAGGCGAAGGCCACCGAGCTGACCGCGGCGAAGGCGCAGACCGCCAACGAATTGAAGGCGGCCCAGCAGGCGGCGGAGCAGGCGAGCGCGGCGGCGGCGATCGCGACCTCGGCGGCGGACACGCTGGTCGAGACGGGGCTGACCTACGGTGCGGAGTGGTCGCTGATCGCCCGCGGTATGTCGGAGGCAGCCACGGCCGCGGTGGGTGCGACCACGACGGCGGCCCATGCGATCGATGCCACCATCGCGACGAACAACGCCCAGAATGCGCAGGCGAAGGCCGAGGCGCACGCCCGGCAGGCCGAGCAGTGGCGCAAGCACGCGCAGGAGCACGCGGCGTCGGCGGCGAAGCTGGCCGCGGCGGCGAAGAAGCAGGCGGACGCGGCCAAGACCGCCGCGGCGCGGACCAAGGCGGCGCGCGAGCAGGCGCAGGCCGCGGAGGCCAAGGCGTGGGCGGCGGCGGAGAAGGCACGTCGGCAGCGTCAGATCGCCGAGGCGCAGGCGGCGGAGGCCAAGCGGCAGCGGCAGATCGCCGAGGCCGAGCGGGCCAACGCGGCCCGGCACCGCGCCGAGGCCGAACGCCAGGCCGCCGTTGCGCAGTCGGCGCGAGCCAACGCCGATGCGCAGGCCGCCATCGCCAAGGGCGCCCGCGAGCGTGCCGAGGCAGCGGACGGCGCCGCCGGGGCTGCCCGGGACAGGGCCTGGAGTGAGGAAGGCAACGCCCGTCGAGCACGGGACGCCGCGGTACAGGCGGAGCGGGACGAGCAGTCCGCCAAAGCCAAGGCACAGGCGATGCGGGCCGGCGCTTCGGCGACCGCCGCCGGTGCCGAGCGTGACGAGGCTCAGCGCCAGGCTGACGAGGCCGACCGGGCCGCCGGCGTCGCCGGTGTGGCCGCCCGGTCCGCGCGCAGTTCGGCGAACACCGCCACCGGCGCGGCGGCCAGTGCCCGCGCTGCTGCGACCCAGGCGCAGCAGGCCGCGGCCCGCGCCTGGTCAGCGGCCAAGCAAGCACAGGCCGCCGCCCAGGCCGCCGACGCGGCAGCCGACAAGGCAGAGGCTGCGGCGAAGGCGACGCATGCCGCGCGGGTGCGCGCGGACGCCAAGGCAGCAGTGGCCACCGCGGAGGAAGCGAAGGCGGCCGAGGCGGCGCACAATGCGGTCCGGCTGGCGGGGGAGGCAGCCGACGAGTCGGTGCGATCGCTGTGGGCGGCGGACCGTACCAAGGCCGAGGCCGAGGCTGCCACCACCGAGGCGGTTGCCGCGGCCGCCCAGGCCGAAATCGCGGTGAACGCCGCGGCTGCCGCCAGAGCATCGGCGGCGGGCATCGCAGAGCCGGCGAACACGGCAATCGGCATGGTCAGCCCCTTCACCGGCGCCGATATCGACGCGGACTTCGTGAGGCTGGTCGCCGAGCAGGCCAAGACCATCGGAGCTGAGCAGGCCGCCGCGGCGCAGGCCCGCGCGGACGAGGCGATCATCGCCGCCCAGCGGGCCGAGGCCGCCGCTGACCAGGCGCACGCACAGGTCAAGCCGGCTTACGCCGCTGCCGCGCAGGCGGCCCGTTCGGCGGCTGACGCTGCCAAGTCGGCGGCCGAGGCCAAGCAGTACGCCGCGCAGGCGGCCGCGGACGGTGCTGCCGCGCGTGCCGCTGCCGCCAGTGCCGGCCGCGCCGACGCGCAGGCCCGCGCGGACGCGGCCGCGGCCCGGCAGGCGGCAAACGCTGCCGCTAACGACGCCGCGATCGCCGGCCGGAGCGCCCAGGCAGCACAGAACGATGCCGACGCGGCCGGCAGCGCTGCCTCGGCGGCCGAAGCCGACGCGGCCGCTGCCCGTGGTGCCGCCGACACCGCCGAGGCCGATGCCGCCGCCGCCCGCACGTCCGCCGAAAGTGCACAGAAGTTCGCCGACAGCGCTGCGACCGCCGCCAAACAGGCGCTGCAGCATGCCACCGAAGCGCAGAAGGCGGCCGAGCGAGCCGAGGAAGCCGACCGTAAGCGCGCTGCGGCAACTCTCGCCGATAGCGGCGGTCCGAAGACCATCGATCCCGAACTGCTGAAGTTCCTTACGCCCGAACAGCAAGCCCGGTTGCGCCAGGCGCAGGCGGAGGCGGGTCAGAGCATTCTCGACTTCATCAAGGAGAATGCCTACGACCTGTTCATGGAGCTGTCCGGGATCGGCGACATCAAAAAGTGCGTCATGGACGGCAATATCGAGGCCTGTCTGTGGACGCTTGTCGGCATGCTTCCCGTCGGGAAGATCCTTGGTGCCATGGGGAAGCTCGCCAAGCTCCTTCCCAAGGTCTTCAAATTCCTGGACAAGGTCAAGGGCGCTCGGAAAGAGTTCGATGAGCTGGAGGACCTCGCCAAGCAGAATCGGCGGACCACCGGGTGCCCGATCCCGCAAGTGCCGAACAGCTTCTCGCCCGGCACGCCCGTCCTGCTCGCCGACGGCACCAGTAAGCCCATCGAACGGGTCACGACCGGCGATCTTGTTCTCGCCACCGATCCTGTCACCGGGCTGAGTGCCGCTGAGCCGGTCACCGCCCTTCATGTCAACCTCGACACCGACCTTCTCGATCTCACCGTCGATACGGCGGACGGTCGCACCGCCGTGCTGCACACGACGCAGCGCCATCCATTCTGGAGCGCCGAGCGGCGGGCTTGGGTAGATGCCGGGGACTTGGTCGTCGGCGAACGGCTGCACACGCCGTCGTCCACGACGTCGGTCACCGTGCGGTCGGTCGATGCCTTCAACGGCCGTCAGGCCATGCACAACCTGACCGTCGCCCGAATTCACACGTACTATGTTCTCGCGGAGAGCACGCCGATCCTCGTGCACAACGCGACGGATTGCGAGGGATTCGATCCGGATTTCCCGACCATCAAGCTCGGGAACTACCGCGGTCGGCTGAATGCCTCGCTCGCCAAGAACGGAATGAAGCGGCTGCCTGACGACTGGGACGCGCACCACGCGATTCCGCAGGAATACCGCGACCATCCTGAGTTCGCCGACTTCGATTTCGATGCCCCGGACAATATGCGTGGCATCCCCGGGAGTAGGATGAAATCGCGGGGAGCCAACGTCCACCAGGACATCACGAACCAGTGGAAATGGTTCCACGATCTGAATCCGAATCCGACACGTGCGCAGATCGAGGATATGGCAGCGCAAATCGATAGGGGTTACGGTGCCTATTACTGGCGAGAACCTAAGTAACTGGATCAGGGAAGTCTCGGAGTTGGTGGCCGGTATCGTCCGGAACTTCGAGCAGACGCACGGCTATCCTCCGGGCGAGAACGTAGTGCGTACGGCCGCACCTGGTGATTCGTCCGCGTTGCCGGGCGGGACCTCGGTAGCCGGGCTGCATGACGATCTGGCGGCTTTCTACTCGCGGGTGGAGGAGGTCTCCCTTCCCGACGTCGGCAACGGCTTCTTCGTCCACCCTCTCGAGGACGTAGTGGCCGGCCGGGTGGAGGGGTTCCAGCCGACCGGTCTGCGGGGCTCGGTGAACGATGCCATCACGGTGTTCGGTTCAGACGGTGGCGGCGGGTTGTTCGCATTGAACGAGTCTGGGGACAGGGTCTACCGGCTCAGCGGCGGATCGCTGGTCGCCTCCGTCTACGAGGTGGATGACTCCGGAGTGGCCGTCGTCGCCACGGACCTCTGGGCTTTCCTGGATCATCTGCTCGACGAAGTGCGAGCTGCCGCACGCTGAGGTCGGGCGCAGCGGAGAACTCCCGGGGGCGCCGATCACCACCTGGAGGGGCTGCCGCGCGGCTGTTGCCGCAATACGACCGGACGAGGGTCCGGGACCGGTTACGGTCCCGGACCCTCGTCCGTTTCCTATCCTCGACCCGGAACAGCGCGCCGGTGTCGGGCGCCGAGCTGGACCTCGATGTCCACTACGACTAGCGCGGCACCCTCAGGCGGAGCGAGCGGTAGCCGAGGGACAAGCCTGCCGTGACACGACTGTGGCCACGGGCCTTCCGGGAGCGAACTTCCGGAAGGCCCGTGGCCACTTGTTCAGGTGCGGTTGTCCAGTGTGTGCCGGCCCGGGGCAGGGCCGGCCCCGGACGGCTAGAAGATCAGGTTGAAGCTGTTCCAGCCGCTACCGATCTTGATGTTGCTGGACGGGTCGATCCAGCTGCCCTTGCCGTTGCCACGGTAGAGCAGCAGGTCGCCGTCGGCGTTGCGGGCGATGACGTCGGCGAAGCCGTCGCCGTTGAAGTCGCCCGGGGAGAAGACCGTGGTGAACCGGTGCCAGCCGGTGCCGATCTTGATGTTGCTGGACGGGTCGATCCAGCTGCCCTTGCCGTTGCCGCGGTAGAGCAGCAGGTCGCCGTCGGCGTTGCGGGCGATGACGTCGGCGAAGCCGTCGCCGTTGAAGTCGCCGGGGGAGAAGACGGCCGTGAACTTGCTCCAGCCGGTGCCGATGACGGGGCTGTTGGCCGCGTCGATCCAGTAGCCCTTGCCGTCGCCGCGGTAGAGGCGCAGCGTGCCGTCGGCCTTGCGGACGATGACGTCGGAGTTGCCGTCGCCGTTGAAGTCGCCCGGGGAGAAGACGGCGGTGAAGTTGTCCCAGCCGCTACCGATCTTGATGTTGCTGGACGGGTCGATCCAGCTGCCCTTGCCGTTGCCGCGGTAGAGCAGCAGGTCGCCGGCGGCGTTGCGGGCGATGACGTCGAGGAGGCCGTCGCCGTTGAAGTCGCCGGGGGAGAAGACGGCCGTGAACTTGCCCCAGCCGGTGCCGATGACGGGGCTGTTGGCCGCGTCGATCCAGTAGCCCTTGCCGTCGCCGCGGTAGAGGCGCAGCGTGCCGTCGGCCTTGCGGACGAAGACGTCGGCCTTGCCGTCGCTGTTGAAGTCCCGCACCGGCTTGTCGGCCGGGTAGTCGGGGGCGGGACCGTTGCCGTCGCCCGAGTTGTCGATCGGCTTGTCGGTGATGGTGATGTCGTCGATCAGCCCGCGGTAACCGCCGATGTTGTTGGACTGGTCGTAGCCGACGTGGACCGCGGTGATCTGCTTGCCGGCGAAGGCGCCGCCCAGCTTCACGACGACGCGGTTCCACTTGTCGGCGGTCAGCTTGCTGCACTGGTGCGCCGGGTGGACCCGGTTGCCGCGCTGGTCGGTGAGGCCGGAGTCGCGCAGCGTCGAACCGTCGCTGAACGCCAGGTCGATGGCGACGCAGGTGCTGTTGCGGGTCTTCACGCCCGGCTTCGCGGTGCTGCTCTGCGGGTAGATCCAGTACGACAGGGTGGTCGTCGGCTTGACCTTGACCCGGCTCAGCGCCATCGACCGCAGGTAGGCGTGCGACTGCAGGGTGTTGTCGTCCGAGCCGGCGTAGACGAGGGCGGCCTTGCCGCCGTGGCCGGCCTCGTCGCGCACGCGGAGCTCGGCCCCGCTGACGTTGGCGACGTAGCCCGCCGAGACCGGGCTGTCGGACCAGGTCGGCTGCACGTCGCCGGCCTCGAAGCCGGTGGTCAGGTTCATGTCGTACTGGCCGACGCGCAGGAACTCGGCGAGCTCGTCGGGGGAACCGGCCAGCGCCTTGGTGGCGGCGCGCAGCAGGTTGTTGTCGCCGTTCGCGGTCGCCAGCTTCTTCACCCGGTCGGCTTCCGCCCGGTCGGCCTGGTACCTCTTCTCGAGCGCGATCTGGATGTCGCGGTCCTTGGCCTGGTGGATGCCGGTGTCGATGAACGCCTTCCAGACGGCCGGGTCGTTGCTGCGGGCGGCGCGGATCGCGGCGGCCTGGACCTCGCTGCCCTCGGGGGTGTGGTTCCACACCTCGGTGACGAAGTCCCGGTCCGGCATGTTCAGCAGCTGGTCGGTGGGTGTCATGCCGACCCGGTTGGCGGCGAACTGCTTGGCTGCGCGGGCGCGGGCGGCTGCCTTCTGCGCCTCGGTCGTCGCCTGGTCACGGGCGATGATGTCGTCGGTGTCCTGCTTGGCGGCGGCGGCCAGGCCGGCGGCGATGAACTCGCGCTGCTGCTCCGGGGTGCCCGCCATGGCCGCGGCGGCGGCGGCCTTGACCTTGGGCCAGTTCGCGTCGTTCTCGACGCGCTTCCAGATCAGCTCGGCGAACTTGGCGTCGGTGCCGTTCAGCATGGCGGCGTCGGCGACGACGCTGATGCTGGCCGCGGCGGCGGCGCGGGCCTTGTCGGACTCGCGCTTCGCCTCGTCCTCCTGCTTCTCGCGGGCGAGGTCGCGGTCGAACGCCGCGTACACGTCGACGAGGATGAACTGGCTGCAGGCATCGTCCACGTTCTCCGGAGCGGAGAACGCGGTCGCCGCGGCGGCGGTCACCTCGAGGTGGTCCGGGTTGCCCTTGAGGTGGTTCCAGAGGGCGACGACGAAGTCACGGTCGGACTTCTCGAGCAGGCTCGGCTGGTCGCCGAGGCCGAACTTGACGGCGACCTTCAGCTTGTCCTCGTACTCGGCAGGGGCGGCGAGCGCGGCGGTCAGGGCGGCCGCGGACTGTGCGGGCGCGGCGTGCGCGGCGGCCGGCAGCGTCGCGGTGAGGGTGGCGGCGGTCAGGCCCGCGCTGAGGAGACCCCGCATGAGCAGGGCACGGGTGGAGGGTGTCATCGAGTGGTAAATCCCCGTCGCTTGTTCGTGATGAATCGAAATCAGCGTCACGTCGCGTGATCGCGGCCGGTTGGCGGGCAGGCCGGAAATTCTCGGGGTACGGCCTGGTTCCGCGCCGGCTATGTCGATCGATGCGCGAACGCAGGGCGGACGGTAACGGTCGTCGTTGTCCTGTCGCAACCTGTGGGGGAGTGCGAAGGGTCACCCGGCCGGCGCGGCGGTCCGCCGGGGCGCCGCCCGTACGTGGAAGCGCTCGCCCTGGCCGCCGAACAGGCTGAGGATCTCCACCGGCCGGTCGTCCGCCGAGCCGAACCAGTGCGGGTGCCGGGTGTCGAACTCGGCCACCTCGCCGGACCCCATGACGATGTCCTGGTCGCCGACGATCAGCCGCATCCTGCCGGCCAGCACGAACAGCCACTCGTATCCCTCGTGCGACCGCAGCCGGGGTGCTCCGGGCTCGGGCGGGATGATCACCTTCCAGCTCTGCAGGCCGCCGGGCTGCCGGGTGAGGGGGACCACCGTACGACCGTTGCGGGTCCGTGGCGTCAGCCGTACCCGGGGATCGCCGACCTCCGGTGCCCCGATCAGTTCCTCCAGCGGGATCCGGTGCGCCTGCGATATCGGCAGCAGCAGCTCGAGGCTGGCCTTGCGCTGGCCGGACTCCAGCCGGGACAGAGTGCTCTTCGAGATGCCGGTGGTCTCGGCGAGTTCGGTCAGGGTGATTCCGCGTCCGGCCCGCGCCTGCTTGAGGCGCGGGCCCACGCCGGCCAGGGTTTCCGCGACCGAGCTGTCCATGGCGCCAGTCCACTACGCTTGCGACGGTCCTGGCAAGGCGCGTGCGGCGTCACCCACAGGGAATGCCGCCGCGGCATCACCGAGGCCGGTGCCGTAGCGTTCTATGGGCCATGAGCCTGATCGACCTGGACCGGCCTCCCGCGCGCCGCCGCCCCGGACGGCTCATGGCTGCCGTCTCCGTGCTCGCCGTCGGGGCCGTTCTCGGTGGGGCCGCCACGTCCTACCGGGACCACCGCGCGCGCAGCAGCGAGATCTCCGTGCTCGTCCTGCCCGACACCGGACCGCAGTCCGACGACGCCGGAGTGGGTGGCGTGGTCCTCCGCGGCAAGGTCGTCGACGCCTCGCTCACCCGGCAGGTCACGCTGGTCAACGCGGGGCCGCTGCCGATCAACGTGCACAACCTCAGCGCCGTGCGGTCCGGGCTCGTGGTCCAGGGCGTCGAGCGGCAGCGGTGGATCAAGCACGGGGAGTCCGTGCAGGCCGAGGCGGACATCCGGGTCGTCTGCGCGAGGGGCCTGCCGATCGGGCGGCTTCCGGTCACGCTGGCCGTGCAGACGTACGACGAGCGCGAGCACACCACCGTCGTCGTGCTCGACGCGACGCAGTGGAACGAGCAGGTGCGGGTCGCGTGCCAGGGCGACCTGCTATAGCCCGAAGGCTCTGCGGCAGCGGGGCAGCAGGGCGCGCAGCACGGTGCTCTCCTCCCGGCGCCACAGCAGGACGAGCAGCGCCGGCGCCTCGGCGTCGCCGATCGGTACGGCGGTCAGTTCCGGGTGGTCGGCCGCTGTGGACTCGCTGAGCACCGCCACGCCCAGCCCGCGGGCGGCCAGGTCGGCCACCGCACCGGGCGCGGTGGCCTGGAAGGCGACGTGGGACCGCACGCCCTGCGCGGCGCAGGCCCGGTCGAGCGCGTCCCGGATGCCGGTGCCCGGCGGCAGGCACACCAGCGGGTACGCCCCCAGCCGCCGTACCGTCGTGTCGTCGTTCGCCGCCAGGGCGTGACCGGGCGGCACGAGCGCGATCAGGCTCTCGCTCGCGACGGTCAGCGAGGACAGCTCCGACGGCAGTTCGCCGGCCGCGCCGACCAGGGCGAGGTCGGTGCCGCCCGCGCGGACGTCCTCGATGAGCGAGTCGGAGTCGCCCTCGGTCAGCGCGATCTCGATGCGGGGATGGGCGCGATGGAAGGCGGCCAGCGCGGCGAAGAGCGGCTTGGCCGTGCAGCCGACGAGCATGCCGAGCCGCAGCCGCCCGCGGACGAGCCCGGTCACCTGGTCGATCGCCTCGCGGACGGACTCGGCGGCGGCCAGGGCGGAGCGGGCGTGGGGCAGCGCCGCGGCGCCGGCCGCGGTCAGCCGCACCATGCGCGACGAGCGGTCGAACAGGTCGGCCCCCAGCTCCCGCTCGAACTGCCGGATCTGCGCGCTGACCCCGGACTGGGTGATGTGCACGCGCTCCGCGGCCCGGGTGAAGTTGGCCTCCTCGGCGACCGCCACGAAGTATTCGAGCTGGCGTAGATCCACGAAGGTGAATCCTAGCCACCGCGTGAATCGTTCGAGGGGCATGTCGCCCTGGCGGGGGAGGGTGGCGGAGGGGCGCTCACCAGCCCGGGCAGCAGCAGTACCGGCACGCGGTGGAGATGACTGTCGATAACCTGACACGGGGCATCCGTCTCGGCCGCCGGGCGGCCACGGATGCGGGGCCAGGGCAGGGTTTCCGGGAGTACGCCCCCATCGTGAAGGGTTCACTCACCCGTTGACGAAGGTCCGCCTACTGGCAGGAACCGGGTGCTTATGGGCAGGATCGGCGCATGACGAGCCCGGGCCGCCTGCCGTACCCGATCACGCTGACCGGAGACGGCGTCATCCTGCGCGAATGGCGGGACGAGGACCTCGACGAGCTGGTGGCGATGCTCGACGAGCCCGACATCGCGCGGTGGACCCCGATGCCGTCGCCGTTCGACGCCGAGGCCGGCGTCGCGTACCTGAAGCGCGCCCGGCAGGGCCGGGTCGGCGGGCAGCGCATCCAGCTCGCGATCACCGTGGACGGCGGCAAGCCCCTGGGAGAGGTGCTGCTCTTCGGCGTCGACGCCGGCCTGCGCGAGGCGGAACTGGGCTACCTGGTCGGCGCCGAGCACCGCGGGCACGGGCTGGCCAGCCGCGCGCTCGCCCTGCTCTCCGGCTATGCCCGCACGACGCTGCGCCTGAGCCGGCTGCTGCTGCGCATCGACCCGGGCAACACCGCCAGCACCTCGGTCGCCCGTCGCTGCGGATACCGGCTCACCGGCGAGCCGCCCATCCTGCAGGAGGGCCCGTACGGCCCCAGCAGCCTGGACACCTGGGAGCTGATGGCGGCCGGCGGCGGCAGCCGGATGGAACGGCTGAGAAATGTCGCCGCCCGGCGGTACGGTCGTCGCGTCTGACCGGGAGGTTGCGCATGGACGTCGGTCGCGAGCAGGCGATGGCATACCGGGTGGCGGCGCTGGGTCTGGCCGAGCGGGGTGAGCGGCGGCCGGCCGATCTGGCCGTGCTCGACCTCGGCGTGCAGGAATACACGCCCGGTTCGGTCCGGGTGGCGCTCGCCGCGCGCACCGGCGCCGGCCTCGGCGACAACCGGCTGATCATGGTGTGGGCGGCCCGCGGCGCGCCGCACCTGCACCGCAAGCGGGACCTCGGCCGGCTGGTCAAGGCCCTGTGGCCGGTCAGCGACGCGGACGCCTCCGCCCGCATCAAGAGCGCCCAGATTCCGCAGGGTGTCCGGCTCGGCATCAAGGCGTTCGAGGTGACCGCCGCGGCGTTCCGTGCGGTGGTCACCTCCTCGATGCCCCGGGGCGAGGCGAGCACCGAGGTCAGCCGCCGGGTGCCGCGCGAGTTGACGTACGACTGCCGCACCTGCGGCGCCCGGCACATCGCGGGCAACGTCTGGCAGCATTCCGGGCTGGCCGGGGGAGTGCAGGTCGAGTCCCGGGGCCGGGACGCCACGCTGGGGCCCATCCCGGGCGCCCCGCCGCAACCGTCGGCGAACGAGGGCATCGACGCCCTGATCGCGACCTATCTGCGGTTGCTGGGGCCGGCCGGTCCGGCCGAGGTGGCGAAGTATCTGGGCAGCTCGACCGCCGAGATCAGGAAGGTCTGGCCGTCGTCCGGCCTGGACGAGGTGCGGGTCGACGGCCGCAAGGCGTGGTTGCCGAGCTCGTGCGTGCCGGAGCTCGCGTGCGCCGGGCGGGTCGCCGGGGTGCGTTTCCTGCCGGGGATGGACCCGCTGCTCCAGGCCCGGGACCGCGATCTGCTGGTGCCGGACCGCGCCCGGCAGAAGGAGGTCTGGCGGACACTGGGCAACCCCGGGGTGATCCTTGTGGACGGTGAGATCGCCGGTGTGTGGCGCGCGAAGACGGCCGGGCGCAAGCGCGTCGACCTCACCGTGACGCCGTTCGCGACGCTGACCCCCAAGGTGCGCAAGTCGCTGGAAGCGGAGGCGGCCGTGGTGGCCAGGGCCCGCGAGGTCACCGAAGCGACCGTCGCTTTCGGGTGATCGTCACCAGGCCGGTGGCAGCAGACCCGGACCGGGGCGCCGGGCCGCCCGGCAGTGGTGGCCGAGGGCGGCCATGATGACCAGGGCCCACACGCCGGCGACGATCGCCGCGGCCCACCAGCCCACGACGGCCAGGATCAGCGCCGCCGCCCAGATCACCGTCGCGGCCAGGATCAGCGGGACGGGAACCTGCCGGGGGGCGGGCTCGCCGCCGGTCATCCGGGAGTAGAAGTCGGGATCCTCGCGGCGGAGCTGCCGTTCGAGCTGGGCAAGTCGGCGGCTGTCTTCCTTGCTGAGCATTCGTCGCACCTCCGGCGGGGGCCCGGACTGTTGGGGCACGACGACCGGATGAGAGAACCATTCCGGTCGATGGTTCCATTGTTGCCCGCGAGTCACGAAATTCATACCGTTGGGGGGGTTGCGTTCACGCTCAGTTCATGCCCACTCCGGTGGCCCGGAAGACCCAGCTCCGCATGAGCAGGAAGCGGACGCCGGTGGCGACCAGGTTGGCGACCACCAGCACGGCGAGCTCCAGGGTGGTCGCCGGGACGGTCAGCGCGTGCAGCAACGCCAGGAAGCCGCTGGTGAGGCCGAGGCCGACGGCGAAGACGACGAGACCCTGGGCCTGGTGGCGCCAGGCGCCGCCGGAGCCGCGTACGCCGAAGGTGAGCCGGCGGTTGGCGGCGGTGTTGGCGATCGCGGTGATCAGCAGGGCGACCAGGTTCGCCCACTGCGGACCGGCGCCGGTGCGCAGGATCGCGTACAGGGCCAGATAGACCAGGGTGCTGGCCATGCCCACGGCGGCGAAGCGCAGCAGCTGGCCGGTCAGCCCGGCCGGGACGCCCGCGACCGGCAGGGGGTTGCGGCCCAGCTGCTCGCGCAGGGCGGCGAGCGGCAGCCGCCCGGTGCCGAGGGCGCGGGTGAGGCGGACGATGCCCCGCAGGTCCGCCAGCGCGGTGGCCACGATGTCGACGCGGCTGTCCGGGTCGTCGACCCAGTCCACCGGCACCTCGTGGATGCGCAGTCCCGCCCGCTCCGCCAGGACCAGCATCTCGGTGTCGAAGAACCAGCCGGTGTCCTCGACCATCGGCAGCAGCCGCCCGGCCACGTCCGCACGGATCGCCTTGAAGCCGCACTGGGCGTCGGAGAAGCGGGCGGACAGGGTGCCGCGCAGGATCAGGTTGTAGCCGCGGGAGATGAACTCCCGCTTGGCGCCGCGGACCACGCGCGAGCCGCGGGCCAGCCGGGAGCCGATGGCCAGGTCCGAGTGGCCGGAGATCAGCGGGGCGACCAGCGGCAGCAACGCCCCGAGGTCCGTCGACAGGTCGACGTCCATGTAGGCCAGCACCGCCGCGTCCGACCGGGTCCACGCATGCTTGAGGGCGCGTCCCCGGCCCTTCTCGGCCAGGTGGACCGAGCTGACCTCCGCCAGCGTCCCGGTGAGCCGGCGCGCCACCTCCGCCGTCGCGTCGGTGCTGGCGTTGTCGGCGATGGTGATCCGGAACGGGTACGGGAACTCGGCCGCCAGGTACGCGTGCAACCGGCGTACGCAGGGCTCGAGGTCGAGCTCCTCGTTGTAGACGGGGACGACGACGTCGAGCACGGGTGCGGTGACCTCGACCGGGCCGCAAGCGGGGCGAGTCAGCGTGGAAAGGCTCATGCCACCAAGGTCGGCTCCGGGGCTTTGCCCGGTGTGTGGCGACCCTGTGCCCGGCCTGTGAGTGCAGGATCCCCGAACGCGAGCCAGGCGGCCCCCGGTCGTCCGGGAGCCGCCTGGCGGTCGTCGTCTGGATCAGGGTGCGGTCAGGTCGTAGAGCGTCACCCCGCCGACCGTCTCCGCGGTGTAGTTGGCGGCCACCCACTCGGCGATCTGCGAGCTGGAGTTGCTGCCGCCCCGGCCGCCGGACCCGCCGCCGACGAAGTAGTGGATCTTCTTCTCGGCGACGTACCGCTGGAACTGCGCGAGGGTCGGTGACGGGTCGCTGCCGTTGAAGCCGCCGATCGCCATGACCGGGTCCTGGGTGGCGAGCTGGTAGCCCGAGGCGTTCTGCGAGCCGACCGCCGCCGCGACCCAGGTGTAGCGGTCGGCGTCGGCGTCCAGCAGGGTCTTGAGCTCGTCGCTCACGGTGGCCGCGTTCAGCAGCCCGCCCATGCCGCCGCCACGAGGGCCGCCGTCCTGAGGTGCGGCGCCACCCGGCGACGGGGCACCAGGCGCGGTGCCGCCGGGTGCGGTGCCGCCGGGTGCGGTGCCGCCGGGTGCGGTGCCGCCGGGTGCGGTGCCGCCGGGTGCGGTGCCGCCGGGTGCGGTGCCGCCGGGTGCGGTGCCGCCGGGGGGCCGGCCGCCCGGTGCGCCGTCGCGCATGCCGCCGCGTCCGCCGCCCGGGCCGAGGCCACCGCCCTGCACCACCGGTCCGGCCGACGGGATCGAGCCGGTGTGCGGCTCGGACGCGGTCTGCACCGCGTACGCCGCGGGCCCGGCCAGCGCTACGGCGAGCGCGAGGCCGGCGCCGGCCGGCGCGATCCGCGGCAGCCGCACCGAGGCCGGCACGGCGAGCGCCGCCACGACGCCGCCGGCGAGCACCACCCAGCGTAGCCAGGGCAGGAACTCCGGACTCCAGCCGAGCATGTGCCACGACCACCAGGCGGTCACCCCGATCGCCGCCGCGAGCGCGAGCGAGGCGAACGGGTTACGGCGCGCGCGCCACAGCAGCATCGCACCCATGCCGACCACCGCGCCGACCGCCGGCGCGAGCGCCACGGTGTAGTACGCGTGGAAGATGCCCTGCATGAAGCTGAAGATCAGGCCGGTGCCGAGGAGCCAGGTGCCCCAGAGGACCAGCCCGGCGCGGAGCCGGTCGGTGCGCGCGGCGCGCAGGGTCAGGACCAGGCCGGCGACCAGCACGATGAGCGCGGCCGGCAGCAGCCAGGAGATCTGACCGCCCTGCGCGGTGTCGAACATGCGCAGCAGTCCGGTCTCGCCCCAGCCCCCGCCGCCGTTGCCGCCCCCACCGCCGACGCTGCCGGTCTCGTTGCCGTTGAGCCGGCCCAGGCCGTTGTAGCCCAGGGTCAGCTCCAGCAGGCTGTTGTTCTGCGACCCGCCGATGTACGGCCGCATCGAGGCGGGCACCAGCTCGACGGTCGCCAGGTACCAGCCCGCCGAGACCACCAACGCCAGCCCGGCGAGCAGGAGCTGTCCGATACGCCTGCCGAGCCGCGGCGGTCCGGCGATCAGATAGGCGAGGGCGTACGCGGGCACGACCAGCAGCGCCTGGAGCATCTTGGTCAGGAAGCCGAGGCCGACGAAGGTCCCGGCGAGCACGAGCCACCTCGTGGAGCCGTTCTCGACGGCGCGCACGGTCGCGTACGCCCCGGCCACCATGAGCAGCACGAGCAGCGCGTCCGGGTTGTTGAAGCGGAACATCAGCACGGCGACCGGGGTCAGCGCCGACACCGCGCCCGCGATCAGCCCGGCGGCCGGGCCGTACCAGCGGCGGACCGTGCCGAAGAGCAGGCCTGCCGTGGCGACGCCCAGGAGCGCCTGCGGCACCAGGATGCTCCAGGAACTCAGGCCGAAGAGCCGCACCGACAGCGCCATGATCCACAGCGAGGCCGGGGTCTTGTCGACGGTGATCGAGTTGGCCGCGTCGGAGGAGCCGTAGAAGAACGCCTTCCAGCTCTCCGAGCCGGCCTGCACCGCCGCCGAGTAGAAGGCGTTGCCCCACCCGGACGCCCCGAGGCCCCAGATGTAGAGGACGCCGGTGAGCGCGAGCAGGGCCAGCAGTGCGGGCCGGACCCATGGCGCGTCGTCCGCGCGACCCCGCAGGAACGCGGACCGGCGGGACCGGGGGAGCGCCCCGAGATCGGCCGGCGGGTCCACCGGCGCCACGTCGGGTACGGGCAACGTCGAGGTCATCAAGGGTCCTTAGGCAGGCGGAAGCACTGACCCTCGTACTGTCGGCCGCCTGCCTGTCGGACCCTTGTGCCGTTACTGTGCGCCCCCTGTGAGGCCCGCGCGCCGCTTGGCGGCGGCCATGGCCAGCCGTTCCAGCACTCCCACCGTCGGCTCCCAGCCCATGCAGGCATCCGTCACGCTCTGGCCGTAGGTGAGCTCACCGCCGAGGTCCTGGCGTCCCGGCACCAGGAAGCTCTCCAGCATCACGCCGCGGATGCCCCGCTGGCCGGCCTCGAGCTGACCCGCCACGTCGTCGGCGACGATCGGCTGGCGCAGGTGGTCCTTGCCGCTGTTGCCGTGCGAGCAGTCGACCACGACCCGCTCGGGCAGGCCGGCGCCGGCGAGCAGGCCGAGCGCCGCCCGGACGTCCTCCGCGCCGTAGTTCGGGCCCTTGCCGCCGCGCAGCACCAGATGGCAGTCGGGGTTGCCGCTCGTGTGCATGATCGCCGGCGTGCCGGACACGTCGATGCCGGGGAAGACGTGCGGCGCGGCGGCCGCGTTGATCGCGTCGATCGCCGTGGAGATGCTGCCGTCGGGGCGGTTCTTCATGCCGATCGGCATGGACAGGCCCGAGGCGAGCTGGCGGTGGACCTGCGACTCGACCGTACGGGCGCCGATCGCGCCCCACGCCACGGTGTCCGCGATGTACTGCGGGGTGATCGGGTCGAGGAACTCCACCGCGACCGGCAGGCCCCGTTCGAGCACCCGCAGCAGCAGCGCCCGGGCGATCCGCAGGCCGCTGCCGACGTCGCCGGAGCCGTCCAGGGCCGGGTCGTTGATCAGGCCCTTCCAGCCCACGGTCGAGCGCGGCTTCTCGAAGTAGACCCGCATCACGATGAGCAGGTCGTCGGCGAGCCGTTCCCGCTCGGCGGCGAGGCGGTCCGCGTACTCGGCGGCGGCGTCCGGGTCGTGCACCGAGCAGGGGCCGACGACCACCAGCAGGCGCGGATCTCGGCCGTCGAGGACGGCCTCCACCTGGCGGCGGCTGTCCAGCACGCTCGCGGAGAGCTCGTGGGTGAGCGGCAGCTCGTGGTGGAGCAGCGCGGGGCTCATCAGCGGCACGACGCGGTCGATGCGGTGGTCGCTGACGCGCTGCACCTCGGGGATGGTCACGACAGTCATCCTTCTCCGCCGGCTCTCCCCGGGGCCGGCATCCCCGAGTCTCGGCCGGCTCGTTGCAAACGAAAAGGCAGCGACTCTGGTCGCTGCCTCTGCCGGCCCTGCGGGGGTGTCTCAGGTCATGACCTCATGGCCGAGCCACCGGCGGAGCCGGCCTCGTAAACCACGAATACCAACGGGACACGCCGTCATGGTAGCCCATCTGTGACGGACATTGTCCGTCAGCCGGGGTATGGGCACATGCAAGTTGCGTGTGCTGACATGAGACGCATGAACAACGCGAGCCCGGCACACCTGCTCGACGGCCTGTCCGACCTGGCCCCGGCGGAACGCCGTCAGGCGGTCTCCGCGGTGGTGCTGCGGGTGTGGGAAACGCCCCAGGTACTCCTCCGCGAGATTCCGCCGTCGCAGGCGCTCGCGGCGATCGCGGCGATCGCGGCGGGCCTGCCCGGCGCCCAGGGCCGGCCGTGGCTCGACGACCGCCTCCGGGCCGCCGCGATCACCGGGGTGACCAGCGAGATGGCGGGCCGGGCCCTGTGCGCCCTGGACGTCCTGGTCGGTCGCGACAGCGAATCGGTCCCGCTGGAGCTGCACGTCTCCGACGGCAACGCGGCCGGCGCCCTACTGGACGATCTCCGGGACGTGCTGATGGACGGCATCCGTCTCGGCTGGTAGTGCCGGCGTCAACGGCAGCCGCACGGTGAACTCCGTGCGCCCGGGGACGCTGTCGACGCCGACCGACCCGCCGTGCGCCGTGACCACGGCGTGCACGATCGACAGGCCCAGGCCGGTGCTGCCCGCCGCGCGCGAGCGGGAGCTGTCGCCCCGGGCGAAGCGCTCGAAGACATGCGGCCGCAGCTCCGCCGGGATGCCCGGACCGGCGTCGGTCACCCGCAGGACCGCCGCGTCGCCCTCGGTGGCCACGCTGACGACCACGGCGGTGCCCTCGGGGGTGTGCGTACGGGCGTTGACCAGCAGATTGGCGACCACCTGATGCAGGCGCTGGCCGTCGCCGGTCACCGTCACGGGCTCGCCGGGCACTTCGAGCCGCCAGTCGTGGCGCGGGCCGGCCGCGTGCGCGTCGCTGACCGCGTCCACCACCAGCATGGTCAGATCCACCGGGTCCTGCGCCAGCGGCCGCCCGGCGTCCAGCCGGGCGAGCAGCAGCAGATCCTCGACCAGCGCGGTCATCCGGCCGGCCTCCGACTCCACCCGGCGCAGCACGTGCGCGATCTCCTCCGGCACCGGCCGGGGGCTGCGGCGGCTCAGCTCGGCGTAGCCGCGGATCGCCGCGAGCGGGGTGCGCAGCTCGTGGCTCGCGTCGGCGACGAACTGGCGTACCCGAGTCTCGCTGGCGTGCCGGGCTTCGAGCGCGCTGCCGACGTGGTCGAGCATCCGGTTGAGCGCGGCCCCGACGGCGCCGACCTCGGTCCGCGGGTCGGTGTCCGCCTCGGGCACCCGCTGGGCGAGCTCCACCTCGCCGCTGTCCAGTCGCAGTTCCGACACCCTCGTGGCGGTCGCCGCCACCCGGCTCAGCGGCCTCAGGTCGCGCCGGATGATGACGGCCCCCGCCCAGCCGGCCGCGACCAGGGCCAGGACCACGGCTCCTCCGGTCACACCCGCCACGGCCAGCAGCGTGTCCCGCGTCTCGGCGAGCGGCACCGCGGCCACGACCATCCCGTCGTCGGCGGTCGTGGCGAGCACGCGGTAGTCGCCGAGGTCGCCCAGGTCGATGTCGGCCGGGCCGCTGTTCGGCGTGACCGCGCTCAGCCGGGTCATCGTCGCCTCGGGAAGGTTCCGGTACCGGTTGACGAGATAGCCCTCGTCATCGGCGCGCAGGGTGACGATGCCGCCCTCCTTCGGGCCGGCGGTGGTGACGCTGAGGAAGATCGAGTCGGGGGGAGCGCCGGGCGGCACCCTGTCGCCGAACTGACCGCCACCCGGGCGGGGAAGTCCATCGGGGAGGCGGGGCGGCCGCCGCTGGGCGCGATCCGCGATCTCCCGCAGCTGCGCGTCGAGGCGGTCGTAGAGGGTCTTGTGCAGGTAGATCTCGGCGGTGGCGCCGACGACCAGGCCCAGCACGGTGAGCAGGACGACCATGAGGGCGATCAGGCGGGTGCGCAGCGTCCAGCCCGCGGGGGAGCGCCAGCGGGCCGGGCGGGCGGCGCCGGTCATCTCAGTCCGCCGGCTTCAGGACGTAGCCCGCGCCGCGCATGGTGTGGATCATCGGGTTGCGGCCCGCGTCGATCTTCTTGCGCAGGTACGAGATGTAGAGCTCGACGACGTTGGCCTGGCCGCCGAAGTCGTAGTTCCACACGCGGTCCAGGATCTGGCTCTTGCTGAGCACCCGGCGGGGGTTGCGCATGAGGTAGCGCAGCAGCTCGAACTCCGTCGCGGTCAAGGTGACGAGGTGGCCGCCGCGGCGTACCTCGTGGCTGTCCTCGTCGAGGGTGAGATCGCCGACGACGAGCTCGGAGCCGGTGCGCATCGGCGAGCGGCCCGTCCGGCGCATCAGGCCGCGCAGCCGGGCGACGACCTCCTCCAGGCTGAACGGCTTGGTGACGTAGTCGTCGCCGCCGGCGGTGAGCCCGGCGATCCGGTCCTCGACCGAGTCCTTGGCGGTCAGGAAGAGCACCGGCACCTCGGGCGTCTCGCCGCGCAGCCGGCGCAGCACCTCGAGGCCGTCGAGGTCGGGCAGCATCATGTCGAGGACGACGGCGTCCGGGCGGAAGTCCCGCGCCGTGCGGACCGCCGCCTGGCCGTCGCCCGCGCTGCGGACCTCCCAGCCCTCGTAACGCAAGGCCATCGACAGGAGCTCGGCCAGGGTCGGCTCGTCGTCGACCACGAGGACCCGGACCGGGCTGCCGTCGGGCCGCCGGAGCTCGCCGCCGGGACCTGCGTTCGCCATCGTCATGCCCTAACTGTCCGGGGGCTCGCTTTGCGGCGCCTTTCCGCTCCCTGTGTAACACCTGTGCGGCTCGGCGACGGCGTGACCACGGCTTCCGCGCGAATACCCGACACTGCGTGTCAAAGCGGACTAATGCTCCCAGACTCAGCATAATTCCCGCGTTGTGTCGGGCGGGTGAGTGGGAGAAGCAGGTGCGACTGGGCCGTATCGCAGGGGCCGTCGCGGCGCTGGTCCTGGCCGCGATCCCCGGGGCGCCCGCCGCGGCGGCGGGCACGTACCCGCCCGGTGTCACGGCCGACACGGTGCGGATCGCGAGCGCCGGTACGGCCGCCGTCGCCGCCGGTGGGGCGCACTCGTGCGCGATCACCAGCCTCGGAACCGTGTACTGCTGGGGCGACGACTCCTCCGGGCAGCTCGGCGACGGCGCCCGGCCGCACGGCTTCGCCCACCCCGTCGTGGCGCTGCGCAACGCCGTACGGGCCGACGCCGGCCGGGCACACACCTGCGCCATCGACACCGGCGGCACGGCGTACTGCTGGGGTGACGACTCCGCGGGCCAGCTCGGCGACGGCGCGCACACCGACCGGGACGCGCCGCACCCGGTCGAGGCGCTGCGGGGCCGGACCCTCGTGACGATCGCGACCGGCTCCCGGCACACCTGCGCCGCCGACGACGAGGGCACGGCGTGGTGCTGGGGCGACGGATCGCGCGGCCAGCTCGGCGTGCCGGGTACGAGCCGCTCGGCCGTCCCGGTGCGGGTGCACACCGGCCGGACCGGCAAGGTCGTGGACATCACGGCGGGCGGCGACACCACGTGCGCCGCGACCGCGGGCGGCTCGGCGTACTGCTGGGGCGCGGACCCGGCCGCGGGCCAGGACCGGTCCGCGCCCGCGGCGGTGACCACCGGCGGCAAGGCGCGGGAGGTGGCGGCCGGTGGCCGGCAGGCGTGCGTCCTGACCGTGGACGGCGCGGCGTACTGCCGGGGCGCCACGGCCCGGCGGCTGGGCCCGTTCACCGCGATCAGTGCGGGCGTCGCGCACGCGTGCGGCATCGACCGCGGTGGGCGGGCGTACTGCTGGGGGGACGGCGGCGACGGACGGCTGGGCTACGGGCGCACCGCCGAGCGGGCCGCCCCCACGGGCGTCGAGGTGGACGGGGAGCTGACCGCCATCGACGCGGGCAGCGCGCACAGCTGCGCCGTCGACAGCCGGGGATACACCTTCTGCTGGGGGTCGGGCGCCGACGGCCAGCTCGGGGCGGGGGCCACCGCGCTTTCCGCCGTACCCCTGCGGGTCGAGGGCCTGCCGCGCGCACCCGGCGCGGCGACCGGCGTGCAGGTGCGCGCCCTCGACGGTGGTCTGCGGGTTTCCTGGCGGCCGCCCGCCGACCTGGGCAGCGGGCGGTTCGAGTACGTCTGGGTGACGACGGCCGGTCACGAGTCCGGGTGCACGCTCCCGGCGCTCACGGCCCAGGGCTGTGACCTCACCGGGCTGCGCAACGGCCAGGAGTACGACGTCGCCGTGGTGGTCAAGACCAGCGACGGCATGCGGGTCGGCGACTTCGTCACGGCCACGCCGGTCGCGGTCGCGCCCGACCCCTTCGGCGCCCCCGCGCCCCGGGAGCTGCAGCCGGGGGCCGGCGGCGGGCTGCCGGTGACCGGGCTGAGCCCGGTCGCCCTGATCGCCATCGGCACGATGCTGCTGGGCGGCGGGCTGGTCGCCCTGCTCGTCAGGGCGCCGCAGTCTCCAGCGCGGCGTCCCGGAACAGATCGGCGCCGTCCTTGAGCCGTTCGGTGGCGTAAACCCGGTTCCAGTTCGTCCAGGTGACCGAGCCGGCCGGCTGGTCGGTGCCGGCGGCCGAGACGGTCACGCCGACGCCCGGGGAGGGCGTGCGGGCCAGCCGCTTGCCGGTGCGCACGCCGACCATGTTCGCCGACGGGTCGGCGTACCCGAGCATCGCCCACGGCACCCGTACGACCAGGTCGTCGCCGTCGCGGTACCACAGTGCCCGGCTGTCGTCGCGGGGCCGGCCGTACCTCAGCGCACCGGCGTTCTGCAGCTCGGCCGGGAGCCGCTCGCCGGTGGACGGGACCGTGAGCTCCCGGTTCACCACCAGCTCGAAGCGCCGCCAGCCGCGCGGCGCCGGGCCGCGCAGACCGTCCGGGACGGCGTAGTCGAGCGGCACCGGATCCAGCTCGCTGCGCAGGTACGCCTGCCCGCGCTGCCCGACGAGGTCGAGCGCGAACGCGGCGTCCGCCTCGGCGCTGCCGGAGCCCGGCGGGGGCGCGCCGCTCACCGCGGCCAGCACGTCGAAGCCCAGCGTCAGGGCGCCGGGCGGTGACCCGGCGAGGCCGACGCGCAGGTGCAGGTACGCCTCGTCCACCCGCGCGGTCATCCGCCGGGCCGGCCAGCCGGACTCGTCGTCGACCAGGAAGCGCTCCGGCTGGCCGGGCGGGCCCGCCGCGTCCATCGCGAGCAGTCCGAAGTGCTGCTCGTTGGTGAGCGGGTCGTGCCACAGCTGCCGGCGTTCGGGGTCCTGGTGGGCGACGGTGTTCCAGGTGAACTTGAACCACTCGTCCACCCAGGCGAAGAGGAAGCCGCCGGCCAGGCCCTGATCCTGGATCAGCCGCAGCAGCTCCGCGTCGATCCGCATCGCCTCGCGCTCGCTGTGGTCGCCCTGCGAGCGGCCGAGCGGGCCGAGATGCGCCGAACCCAGCGAGGACGGTACGCCGAACTCCGTGATCACCGTCGGCATGTCCCGGTGGTGGCGCTTCAGGGCCGCGAGATAGCCCGCGTACGGGTCCACCCGGCCCTGGTAGCGGTACTTCTGCAGCGCCGGCTCGTGCCGCTGGAAATCCGGGTAGTAGGGGTACGCGTGGTAGCTGGCGAACGTCCCCGCCGGCCACGCCGCGGTCGGCAGCACGTGGTTGGCGTCGAGCTGGACGAGATCCTCCTGCGCGAGCGGCTCCTCGGGGTGCCGCAGCGGGTCGGTGGTCGGCCAGTTGACGAAGGCGATCGGCTGGCTCAGCCCCTGCGCCGCCTCGTGGCCGGCCAGCTCGTCCATCCGCGCCGCCAGCCAGCGTTCGCTGGGCGAGGCGGCGGCGGTGCTGCGGAAGTAGCGGCCACGCGTGGCGGGCGCGGCCGTGTTGCGCCGGTCGGAGGTGTGCGTCGCGTACGGGTCCAGCTCCAGCCCGACGATCCATCCGGCGAGCCACGGGGTCACGTCGGTGTCCCAGGCGCCGCTCGCCCGCCCGGGCCGGGGTTCGCGGGTGAGCTTGCCGCGTACGGCCGCGCTCGCGTCGCGCAGCTCGTCCTGGAAGGCCCGGGTGACCGCCGGGTCGTAGAGGTCGAGCTTCTCGACGTAGGACTCGTCCGGCGGGTAGACGCCGTGCACGAGGTACAGCGGGCGGTCCGGTTCGGCGCGGTTGTGGCGGGCCAGCTCCTGGTAGAACGCGGGCGGATGGATCGTGTAGATCCGCAGGACGCGGATGCCGAGCCAGCCCATGGCCGCGAACCAGGTGCGGTACTGCGTCGCGGTGAGGGACAGCTCGCCCGGCTGGTGGCCGGGAGTGGTGCTGCCGAGGTTGACGCCGGGGAGGAAGGTCTTGGCCCCGCTCGCCGTACGCAGCTCGAAGGTCTGCCCGCGGGCCACCGCGACGCTGGACAGGCGGCCCTCGGGCCGCGGGGCCGGCGCCCAGGAGGTCCCGGCCGGGGGCGCGCCCAGGGCCTCCAGACCCGGGATCGTGAACGCCTCGGACCGGACCACAGGCCGGGGCGTGGCGCCGGCCAGGAACCAGCACATCGCGAGGGTCACGAGGCCGATGACGGTGGCCTTGGCGCGGCCGAACCGCGGCACGGCCGGCGCCTCGACGAGGTGACGCGGGAAATCGCCCACCCCGGCATTCTGCGCGCCGGTGGTTGCAGAATCGGGTGAAATGTCGCCGATGCTGGGGCCGGGACGGTCGCCGTCCGGCCGCGGTTGTGCCAGCGTGGGGCGAGGCCGGCGGCGCGAGCAGGGGAGCGGAGTCGTGGATCTTCTCGAGGAGTACCGCAGGGCGACCGCCGCGTTCGAGTCCGGTGACCCGCTCCGCGCGGCCCGCCTGCTGGAGCCGATCGTCGAGGCCGAACCGCACAACACGGCGGTCCGCCAGCTCCTGGCCCGCGCCTACTTCAACTCGGCCCAGCTGACGGGGGCGGAAACGCAGCTCAGGGCGCTGATCGAGCGGGACCCTTCGGACCATTACGCGCACCACGTCCTCGGCCGGACCCTGGAGCGGGCCGGCCGTTTCGCCGAGGCCCTGCCGCACCTGCGGCTCGCGGCGGCGATGAAACG
The DNA here is from genome assembly GCF_014648355.1 of Couchioplanes azureus. Classification (GTDB taxonomy): domain Bacteria; phylum Actinomycetota; class Actinomycetes; order Mycobacteriales; family Micromonosporaceae; genus Actinoplanes; species Actinoplanes azureus. Next base: position 488,095 of record NZ_BMQY01000005.1, on the reverse strand, counting down.
CCACGACGACTACGAGGAGGCCCTGCGCCGGGTCGAGGCGTGGGTCGGCAAGAACGGCGGCCGCGCGGGTCCCGGGGCTGAGTAGGCTGCCGGCGTGAAGCTCAAGCTGGATCTCCACGACATCTTCAACAAGGGCACCGAGATCGACAAGGCGCTGCGCGGCATCATCGACGAGGCGGTCCAGAAGAAGGCGACCCTGGTCGAGATCATCCCCGGCAAGGGCAGCGGGCAGCTCAAGAAGAAGGTGCTGCGCTTCCTCGAACAGAAGGAGATCAAGCAGCTCTACCACCGCGTCGAGAAGGACGGGGACAACTGGGGGCGGCTGTTCGTCCACTTCCGGTTCGACGCGCCCACCGGCCGCCGCGGTCGCGGGCGCTAGAACGCGTAGGTCTTCGCGACGGCGAGCATCTCCGAGCTGTGCGAGCCGACCACACCCACGTCCGCCGGACGGGGCTGGAAGCCGGGAAGGGCCGCCAGGCCGTCGCTCGCGTCCATGGCACGCAGTCTCAGCGGCGCACCCACGGGCACGGTCAGCGTCACCTCGATGCCCGACTGCGGCGGCGCGTGGAAGACGAATCCGAAGCCCCAGGCGCCGTCCGAGCGGCCGGCCCGCACCGGGCGCCCGGCGACCGTGGCCGACAGGACCCGCGCCTGGGCGCCCACGTGCAGCGTCACCAGGCGCACCGGTCGCCGCGGGGCCAGGGTGAAGGTCACCGTCCGCCGGTCGCCCGCGGCCGTGTCGGCGGTCTTGGTGAGCGCGGGTGCCGGCCGGGCGGCGGGCTGGGCGGGGCCGCTGAGCAGGCCCTTGGTGCCGAAGGCCGGCAGCGTGTCGGCGACCGGGGCCGGATCGCCGCCGACGTACCGGGCGGTCCAGGCGGACGGGGTCCGGGACTCGCTCAGCCAGCGCGCCTGGTTGGTGTCGGCGTCCAGTGCGTACATGAGGTGGGTGGGCGCCGGGTGGGCGGGATCGAAGCGGTCGGCGGCGAGGCCGGCCGTCGTGCAGGCGAGCAGCGCCACGGTGGCGGCGAGGGCGGGCAGGATGCCGCGCCGGCGGGCGCGCAGGGCGTCGAGGCCGCGCTGGCCGCCCGCCTCCGGGTGCAGGAGGTCGACGACCGGCAGCAGGACCATCGCCAGCAGGACGGCGAAGACCGCGCCGGCCGCGGCCAGCTTCATGCCCAGGGCCGGGAAGAACATGAGCAGGGTCGGCAGCAGCACCACCGTCCCGGCCGCCGCACCGAGCGTGACGGCCAGGGCCGGCGCCCAGCCGCCGAGCGGTCCCCGGCCGCGTCCGCGCAGCAGCACGGCGGCGATGCCGGCCACCCCGCCCGCCAGCGCCGGCAGGGCGGTGAGGTACGACCCTCCCGGCGCCAGGGCCGCCAGGACCAGGCCGAGCACCGCCGTCCAGGCCAGCCCGGCGACCACCAGGGCGGCGGATCCCAGGCGGCGGCGCAGCAGCGCGTACCAGGCGCAGACCACGGCCGCGGTGAGGGCCAGGATCGCCAGCCGATACCACCCCGGGCGGTACGGGTCGATCGGCATTTCCGCGTACCCGGGACGGATGAATTCGATCGCGATCCACAGCAGCTGGGCCAGGGCCGGGACGGCCAGGATCGGCACCAGGGCCAGGCCGGCGGCGCCGAGCAGGCGTGGTGCCGTGGCCATGCCGCGCCGGCGCACCAGCCAGGCCAGGACGAGCACCGCCAGCACGGCGGCCGCCGCCAGGGGCCAGGTCCACGAGCTGGGGTAGTGCACGAGCGCCCCGGGAACCGGGAAGTAGGTCGCGTCGCCCGCCGCGCGCAGCCGGGGCAGGTCGCGGTCGCCCAGGTCACGGGCGAGCGCCAGGACGTTGGCGCCGTGGTGCTGCAAGCTGTCGGTGTCCATCGCGGCGGGTGTGTCCACCGGCGTGTGGTACACCGCGGCGCCGTCGATGTATGCGCTGTTCAGACCGGTGAAACCGGGCGCGCGGAACGCGGTGAAGTCGGTGTTGTTCGGCAGCCGGCGGTAGACCTCCACCGCGAACGAGGTGCCCACCGGGTCGGGAGCGTTCGCGAACACCCCGACCAGGGCGGCGTTCGCCGCCGTGGTCTCGAACATGATGGCCGGTCCGGCGCTGCCGCGGGCCTCCAGGTTGAGCACCACGCCGCCGCCGCGGGCCAGCGGGTGCTGTTCGACGAAGGCCTGCGCGCCGCACAGGCACGCCTCCTCGGCGTCGGTCAGCACGAACACCACGTCGTTGCGCAGCCGCGGTCCGCTGGTCAGGGCGCGGGCGGCCTCCAGGATCGCCGCGGTCCCGGCGCCGTCGTCGTTGGCGCCCGGCCCGGTCTGCGCCGAGTCGTAGTGCGCCACCAGGAAGACGCGGCCGGTTGACGCGGTGCCCGGCCAGAGCGCGACCACGTTGCGTACCCGGGCCATGCCGATGCCGCCGGCGCTGGAGGAGAGCCGGGCACCCTGGGTCGTGACGGTGTCCTGCACCTCGGGCGAGAGCCCGAGGCCGCGCAGGGTGGTCAGCAGGTGGGCGCGGACCGCGTCGTTGGCCGCGCTGCCGGCCACGTGCGGCTCCGCGGCGATCGTGCGGACGTGCGCGAACGCGCGGCCCGCGCTGAACTCCGCGGCCGGAGCGTCGGCGGAGACCGCGGCGGGCGGGCGCACCGACTGGGCCGCGAGGACCCCGGTCGCCGTCAGGACGAGCACTGCGGCCAGGGCCGCCCAGCCGCGGCGTACCGGCCGTGCCGGCGCGCGGTCGGCCGCGTCGATCGTCGGCAAGCCCTTCATACGATCTCCTCGGCTCGCATGCGACAGCGACCTGGCCGAGCGATCTTACGGGCCGGTGGCTTAACTTGGGAGCCGTGACAGCCCCGCTCGACCCCGCCGCCGTCGTCGCCGAGTTCGTCGAGCGGGTGGCACCGTACGATCCGGCGCCCGAGGCCGGGCCGGTGGCGGTGCTCGGCCTGCGCACCGCGCTCGGCGAGGCCACGTTCCAGCTCGGCGACCATGTGGTCCGGGCGATGTGCCGGGCGCTGGAGGCGTACCGCGACCCCGAGGACCGGGGCTGTTGCATCGCCTGCGGCGGCCGGCGGCTCGACGAGAACCTGCACTGCCGCGACTGCGGCCGGTTGCACGGCATCCTCGGCGAGGTCATCGCCCGGCACGCCCGCCGGGTCGCCGAGGATCCCTCCTACGGCCCGTCGGCATGACGGGTGCATTGTCACTCTGTGTCGCACCTACATCGGCGCGGCGCAGGGGCGGGGTGGCCGGTGTTGTGCGCCCGCGACCGGTCATGGACGATCAGCGGGTCACGCCCGAAGGAGTCCCGCCATCAAGCGTCCCGGCCGAGGTGCCGCCGCCCCGCACGCCGCCCACGGTCCGACGCCGGGTGGGGTGACGTCGTGGCCGAGTTGACGACGCCGCCGCCCGCCATGGCGCCGGAGCGTCTGCGGATCCTGCTCGTGGAGGACGACGAGGGCGACGCGTTCCTGGTCCGGGAGCTGCTCGCCGAGGCCGGCGCGTCGTTCGACCTGCGCATCGCGACCAGCCTGCGCGAGGCGCGCGGCATGATGCGCGGGGTCCAGTGCGTGCTGCTCGACCTCGGCCTGCCCGACGCCGAGGGCATCGACGGCCTGCGCAAGCTGCTCGCGCTGGCCGGCAGCGCGGCGGTCTGCGTGCTCACCGGGCGATCCGACGAGCACCTCGGAGTCCAGGCGGTGGCCGAGGGCGCCCAGGACTACCTGGTCAAGGGGCAGGTCGACGGCGTCCTGCTGGTCCGGGCGCTGCGCTACGCCGTGGAGCGCAAGCGGGCCGACGAGAACGCTCAGCGGCTGCGCGAGGCCGAGCTGCGCCAGGCCGAGTCCGCCCGGCTCGAGCGCGGCCTGCTGCCCCAGCCGCTGATGAAGACGACCGAAGTGGCCGTGCACACGTTCTATCGCTCCGGCCGCGCCATGGGCCTGCTCGGCGGCGACTTCTTCGACGTCGTCCAGGTCGGCGACAGCAAGCTGCACGTGATCGTCGGCGACGTCTGCGGGCACAGCGTGGACGAGGCCGCGCTCGGGGTCGAGCTCCGGGTCGCCTGGCGGGCGCTGGTGCTGGCGGGCGTGCCGGAGGAGCAGATCCTGCCGTCGCTCGAGCAGGTGCTGATGACCGAGCGGCGGGCGCGGGAGGTCTTCGCGACGGTGGCGATGGTCTCCCTCGACCTCGCCGGCGACCGCGCCACGGTACGCCTGGCCGGACACCCCCCGCCGGTGCTGCTCTGCGGCGGCAAGGCGGCCGCCGTGCCCGCGCGGACGGGCATCGTGCTCGGCGTACGTCCCACCCCCACCCCCGCGACCGACGTGGAGTTCTCCGGCGATGACTGGTCCCTGCTGATGTACACCGACGGGCTGATCGAGGGCCACACCGGCAACGGCAACGAGCGGCTCGACGTCGAGGGGCTCTGCGGCCTGCTCGCCCAGCCCGCCGCGCGCGACGTGCCGCTCGCCGCCCTGCCCGCGTGGCTCGTCGGCCGCGCGGAGCAGGGCAACGGCGGCCCGCTTGCCGACGACGTGGCGATGCTGCTGATCTCGCGCGGCGGTGGGCGGTGAGCCTGCTGCGCCTCTCGGCCTGGACGCTGCGCGGCCGGGTGCTCGCCCTGTGCGTGACCGTCGGTCTGCTGCTCGGCGCCCTCGGCGTGGTCGCGGCGCTCACCGGCGCGGGCAACAGCCGGCAGCTGGACGACGTCGTCAGCCGGGCCACTCCCATGCGTGCGGCGGGGGAGCGGCTGAGCACGGCCGTGCTCAACCAGGAGACCGGCGTCCGCGGGTATGCGATCACCGGCCGCGAGGCGAACCTCCAGCCGTACCGGGACGGCATCGCGGACGAGCAGAAGATCACCGCGCAGATCGCGGGATACCTGAGGTCGGGCCCGCTGGACGACGCCATCCGCGCCGACCTGGCGCAGGTGCGGCAGCGGATCGACGCCTGGCACCGCGACGTCGCCGAGCCGATCGTCAACGCCGTGCGCACCCAGGGGCCGGAGGCCGGGCGGGCGCTGGTGGAGGCCGGCAGCACGGCGGAGTTCGACGCGCTGCGGTCCGCCATCGAGAAGATGCAGGACGACATCGGCGTGCTGCGCGACCGGTCCGCGGCGCAGGCCAAGGAGACCAGCCGGCGCATGGTCGCGATCCAGATCGCCGCGGCCGCGATCATCGTCATCGCCGGGGTGGCGCTGCTGCTGCTCCTCGACCGGATGGTGAGCCGCCCGGTCACCGAGCTGGCGGCCCAGGTGCGCGAGGTGGCGGACGGCGACTTCGACCGGCAGATCAGCAGCTCCGGCTCGCCGGAGCTGCGGCAGCTCGCCGACAATGTGGACGGCATGCGCAAGCAGATCGCCGCCGAGCTCGCCGAGGTGCGCGAGGCCCGCCACCAGATCGAATGGGTGAACGAGCAGCTCAAGATCCAGGCGGAGGAGCTGACCCGGTCCAACCGCGACCTCGAGCAGTTCGCGTACGTGGCGTCGCACGACCTGCAGGAGCCGCTGCGCAAGGTGGCCAGCTTCTGCCAGCTCCTCCAGCGGCGCTACGCGGGGCAGCTCGACGACCGCGCGGACCAGTACATCGCGTTCGCGGTCGACGGCGCCCAGCGCATGCAGCGGCTCATCAACGACCTGCTGGCCTTCTCCCGGATCGGGCGGCTCACCGCGGGCTTCACCGACGTCGACCTCGACCGGGTGCTGACCGAGGTGAGGTCGCAGCTCGAGATCCGCACCGGCGAGGACGGCCGGATCGAGTGGACCGACCTGCCCACGGTCGAGGGCGAGGAGCCGCTGCTCACCACGCTGTTCGTCAACCTGATCGGCAACTCCCTCAAGTTCCGCCGCCCGGACGTGCCGCCGGTGGTCACGGTGACCGCCGAGCGGGACGAGGACGAATGGCGGATCAACGTCCGGGACAACGGCATCGGCATCGAGGCCGAGTTCGCCGACAAGGTCTTCGTGATCTTCCAGCGCCTGCACGGGCGGGACGCGTACGAGGGCACCGGTATCGGACTGGCCATCGTCAAGAAGATCGTCGAATATCATGGCGGCCGGATCTGGCTTGATCTCGACGTCACCGAGGGCACCTCCATCTGGTTCACGTTGCCGCTGGTGGCCGGGATCCCGGTGCAGGAGAAATCGAAAGAGGTCGGCGCATGACCGGAGCCATTCGACAGGACGGGACGCCCATCGAGGTGCTGCTCGTCGAGGACGACCCGGGCGACGTGCTCATGACGCAGGAGGCGTTCGAGGAGCACAAGGTCCGCAACCGGCTCACGGTCGTCTCCGACGGCGCCGAGGCCCTGGCCTATCTGCGCCGCGAGGGTCAGTACGCCGGCGCCGTACGCCCGGACCTGATCCTGCTCGATCTCAACCTGCCGCGTCGCGACGGCCGGGAGGTGCTCGCGGAGATCAAGAAGGACGACGAGCTCTGCCGCATCCCGGTCGTGGTGCTCACCACGTCCTCCGCCGACGAGGACATCCTGCGCAGCTACCAGCTGCACGCGAACGCGTACGTGACCAAGCCGGTGGACTTCGACCGGTTCATCTCGGTGATCCGCCAGATCGACGACTTCTTCGTCAGCGTCGTGAAGCTGCCACCGCGTGCGTGACGACATGATCGACCGGGTCACCGAGCTGGTACGGGAGGTCGCGCGCACGATCGTGCTGCCGCGATGGCGCCGGCTCAGCGACGCGGAGGTCGAGGAGAAGACGCCCGGCGACCTCGTCACCGTCGCGGACCAGGAGTCCGAGCGGGCGCTGACGGCCGGGCTGACCGCGCTGCTGCCCGGCTCGACCGTGGTCGGCGAGGAGGCGGTCGCGGCGGACCCCTCGGTGCTGCACCGCCTCGACGGCGGCGGCCCGGTCTGGATCGTGGACCCGGTCGACGGCACGAACAACTTCGCCGCGGGCAAGCGGCCCTTCGCCGTGATGGTGGCGCTGGTGCGCGACGGCGAGCCGGCGGCCGGGTGGATCCTCGACGTGCCCGGCGACCGGATGGTCGTCGCGGAGGCGGGCAGCGGCGCCTACGTCGACGGCATGCGGCTGAAGACCCGCGCCGACGACCCGGACGCCGCCGCCCTGACCGGCTCGATCGCCCGCAACTACTTCCCGGACGACCTGCGCGCCGGCATCGACGCGAACGCCTCCCGGCTGGGCCGGGTCACCGGCGGCCACCACTGCGCCGGGTACGAGTACCCGTCCGTCGCCACCGACGAGCAGCAGTTCGCGGTCTTCTGGCGGATCCTGCCCTGGGACCACACGCCCGGCTCGCTCATCCTGCGCGAGGCCGGCGGCGCGGTGCTGCACCTGGACGGGTCGGCGTACCACCCGACGGACTCCGAGCGGGGCCTGCTCATCGCGGCGAACCACGACATCTGGCACACCGTCCGCGGCACGCTGCTTCCCCCGTAGGCGCGCATGACTTCCTACCTCGACGACCTCTTCGGCCTGAGCGGCCGGACCGCGATGGTGACCGGCGGCAGTTCCGGCATCGGCCGGGCGATGGCCACCGCGCTGGGCCGCGCCGGCGCCCGCCTGGTACTCCTCGCCCGCCGTCCCGGGCCGCTGCGGGAGACCGCCGCCGCGCTGACCGGCCTCGGTGTCCACGTCGAGACGATCGCCGCGGACCTGGCGGACCGTGCGGACCTGGCCCGGGTCGCCGGATGCGCCGGCGACGTGGACATCCTGGTGAACGCGGCCGCGGTGAACCTGCGCCCGCGCATGGACGACCTCACGGAGTCCGACTGGGACGTCACGCTCGCCGCGAACCTCACCGCGCCGTTCCTGCTCGGCCAGCACTTCGGCCGGGCGATGGCGGCCCGCGGGTGGGGACGGATCATCAACGTCGTGTCCCAGCAGGCTTTCCGGGCGTACGGGCACAGCGGCGCCTACGGCGCCGCCAAGGCCGGTCTCGTCGGCCTCACCCGCTCGCAGGCGGAGGCCTGGTCCGGCCGCGGAGTGACGTGCAACGCGATCGCCCCCGGGGTGGTGCACACCCCGCTGACCGAACCGGTCTTCGCGGATCCCGCGGTGGCCGCCGGGCATGCGCGACGGACGATGATCGGCCGCAACGGCGTACCCGAGGATTTTGCCGGATGTGTGGTGTATCTGGCGAGTTCCGCTAGCGCTGCCGTAACCGGGCAAACACTCTTCGTCGATGGTGGTTATTCGGCGACATGATCGATCTGCTTCCACCCGGGAGAGCGAGGTAGAGTTCCCCGCGCTCATCACTTGGGAGGCAGATCGTGGCGGCGACTCACCTGCGCCGGGCGCAGCCCGTTATCGCGCTGCTGGCGGCCATTCTCGTGCTGCTCGCGGCGCCCCCGGCGGCCCGTGCCGAACCCGACGACGAGGGCGGCACGAAGACCCTGCGCGCGCAGCTCGAGTCGGCGGCCAAGGGGCACGTGCAGGCCAAGCAGAAGCTGCAGGCCTCCAAGGCCCGTCAGGTCAAGCTCAAGGCCGCCCTCCAGCAGGCACAGGCCCGGGCCACGGAGCTCTCCGCCCGGGTTCAGGAGATCGCCGGCCGCTCCTACCGGCAGGGCCGTCTCACCACCGTGTCGCTGCTGCTCAACAGCGCCTCACCCGACGCGGTGGTGGAGCGCATGGTGAGCCTCGACCAGATGGCCCAGGTGGACGGCCGCGCGCTGACCGGGTACCGGGAGGCGGTGACCACCGCCGAGAAGGCGACCAAGGCCATCGCCCTCGAGATCAGGGAGCAGGAGAAGCAGGTCACGGTCATGGCCAAGAAGAAGCAGCAGGCGGAGAACGCCCTCGCCGCGGCGGGCGGCGGCGCGGTCGCCGGCGGCTTCGTGAACGCGAACTCTCCGCTGGCCAAGGCGGCACCGCGCAACTCCGACGGCTCCTGGCCCGGGGAGCGGTGCACCATCGACGACCCGACCACCGGCGGGTGCATCACGCCCCGGCTGCTGAACGCCTTCCGCCAGGCGCAGGCGGCCGGTTTCAAGCGCCACACGTCGTGCTTCAGCCAGCGCAGTTCCGGCGAGCACCCGCTCGGCAGGGCCTGCGACTTCTCCTCGGCGCCCGGCGGCTTCCAGAACTCCGACGCCACCGGGGACGACCGCACCTACGGCAACAACCTCGCCGCGTACTTCGTGCACAACGCCGACCGCCTCGGCGTGATGTACGTGATCTGGTACCGCCAGATCTGGCTGCCCGGCTCCGGGTGGCGCTCGTACAGCGGCTCCGGCAGCCCGTCCGCGGCACACACCAACCACGTGCATCTGTCCATGCTGTAGGGCCTGCCCGGAAATCCCCAGTTCGCGTCGGTACCATCCGCCGATGGAATCCCCACGGGCTCTGCCCTCCGGCCTGGCCACCGCGCTCGTCTTCTTCGCCAGCGGCGCCGTGCTGGTGCTCGAGATCGTCGCCCTGCGTCTCGTGGGGCCGTACGTCGGGGTGACCCTGCAGGTCAGCAGCTCGGTGATCGGCATCGCGCTGGCCGCGATCGCGTACGGCACCTGGCTCGGTGGAAGGCTCGCGGACCGCTACGACCCGCGGGTCCTGCTGGCTCCCGCCCTGCTGCTCGGCGCCATCACCACGGCCCTCACGCTGCCGTTCGTGCGCTGGGGTGGCGAGTGGCTCCGCGGCGGGGCCGCCCCGGCCGTGCTGCTGCTCGCCGCGCTGGCCGTCTTCCTGCCCGCGTTCCTGCTCTCCACGATCACGCCGCTGACCGTGAAGCTGCAGCTCGGCGACCTGCGGCGGACCGGCGAGGTGGTGGGCCGGCTCTCCAGCTTCGGCACCCTGGGCGCCATCACGGCGACGCTCGGCACCGGCTTCATCTTCGTCGCGGCGATGCCGAGCAGCTGGATCGTACTGACCCTCGCCGGGATGCTCGCCGCCGCCGGGTTCGGGCTCGGCTGGTGGCTGCGGCGCCGGCAGCCCGGCCTCGCCCAGCCGGGGAAGCCGAAGACCCGGGCGGTGCTGGTCACCGTCGGGCTGGTCGGAGCGGGGCTCGGGGCCTCCGCGCCGACACCCTGCGACATCGAGACCGCCTACCACTGCGCCCGGGTCGAGGTCGATCCCGGCAGGGCCGGCGGGCGGACGCTGGTGCTCAACTCGGCGCGGCATTCGTACGTCGACCTGAACGATCCGACCCACCTGGAGTTCGCGTACGTCCAGTGGATCGGCGCGCTGGTCGACATCCAGAAGTCCGCCGCGGCCCCCCTCGACGCCCTGCACCTCGGCGGCGGCGGCTTCACGGTGCCCGCGTACATCGCGGCGACGCGGCCCGGCAGCGACCAGCTCGTCGTCGAGCTCGACGGCGGCCTGGTGGAGCTGGACCGCCGCGAGCTGGGCCTGACCACCGGGCCGCGGCTGCGCACCCGGGTCGGCGACGCCCGCGTCGGGCTGAGCGAGGAGGGCGACCGGTCCTACGACCTCGTGGTCGGCGACGCGTTCGGCCACCTCGTGGTCCCCTGGCACCTCGCCACCCGCGAGATGGCCGCCGGCGTGTCCCGCGTCCTGCGCGACGGCGGCATGTACGCCCAGAACGTCATCGACTACCCGCCGAACCGCTTCATCCGGGCCGAGCTGGCGACCGTCGCGGACGTCTTCCCGCACGTGGCGGTCATCGCGCCCCAGGGCGCCCTCACCGGCAAGACCGGCGCCAACTACGTCATCGTGGCCTCCCGGTCGCCGCTGCCGCTCGACGAGATCCGCAACCACCTCGACCTCGTCGACGAGCCGGTCGAACTGGTGTCCGGAACGGCCCTGCGCAGCCTCATCGCGGGCGCCCGGGTGCTGACCGACGACTACGCGCCCGTCGACCAGCTGCTCGCCGGCTGAATCTGAAGGGATTTCCTCGGACGCGGCGTGGGCGGGCCGCACCTCGGGCCACAATCGGCACATGAGGTGGCTGGCGACCGGGCGAGCAGGCGGCCACGTCGGTGACCGGTACCGCCTGATCGAGCGGCTCGGCACCGGCGGCATGTCGGTCGTGTGGCGCGGCCACGACGAGGTCCTCGGCCGCCCCGTCGCGGTCAAGGTGCTGTCGCCGCAGCTCGCCGCCGACTCGGCGTTCCGGGCGCGGCTGCGGCAGGAGGCGCTGGCCGCGGCCCGGCTGTGCCACCCGCACATCACCGGCGTCTTCGACTACGGCGAGTCACCGCTGGACGAACGGGTGACGGTCCCGTACGTGGTCATGGAGCTCAACGACGGCGAACCGGTCTCCGCCCGGCTGCGCCGCGACGGCCCGTTCCCGTGGCGCGGCGCGGTCACCGTGGTCGCCGAGGTCGCGTCGGCACTGGCGACCGCGCACGCGCGCGGCATCGTGCACCGCGACGTCACGCCGGCCAACGTCATGCTCACCGGCTCCGGCGCGAAGGTCGTCGACTTCGGCATCTCCGCGCTGGTGGGACAGCGCGACGCCGCCCCGGACGGCAGCCTGCTCGGCACGCCCGCCTACCTGGCGCCGGAACGGCTCAACGGCGACCCGGTGGCGCCCGCCGCCGACGTGTACGCGCTCGGGCTGCTCCTCTACCGCCTCCTGACCGGGCGGCTGCCCTGGCCCGCCGAGACCACCACCGAGGCGCTGCGGGCGCATCTGTACGCGGATCCCGAACCCGTGCCCGACCTGCCCGGCATGCCCGCCGAGGTCGCCGCCCTGTGCCTGCACTGCCTGGCCAAACGCCCGGAGGACCGGCCCGGCGCCGACGAGGTGGCGACCGCCCTGGCCGCCCTCGTCGGCCTGCAACCGATCATCCCGCCGGTCGCGGCGCACGACGAACGGCCCGTCCTGGCCGGCTTCCGCCGCTCCGCCCACCCGCCGCACGGCAGGCTGCCCGCTCCCCGTCGCTGGCAGTTGCGGGCCGGGCTGCGGGTCGCCCGAGCGCTGCGGATCGGCGGCCCCGTGCCGCTCGGCGGCGGCCTGTTCCGCGGCGGCGTCCTGGGACGCGACCTGCTCAACGGGGGCCGGCTCGGGCAGGCCGTCCTCGCCGCCCGGCACCGCTTCCAGGCGGCCGTGGCGACGCTCGTGCTGATCGCCGGCATCGGCCTGGTCTGGTCGTCGACCCGCGAACCGGTCGACGTCGCCACCGCCCAGGCCGCCGCGGCCGGCGCCGGTCCCGGGCCGGCGGTCCCGCACGGGATGGGATGCATGGTGCGTTACCGGGTCCAACGCGACACCGGTACGGACTTCGGCGCGCAGCTCACCGTGGTGAACACGGGCGAGCGGGCGCTCTCGGGCTGGCGGCTGGAATTCACCTTCACTGGCGGCCAGCGGCTCACCGACGGTCCCAAGCGGCTCTCCCAGAAGGGCCGCAAGCTGGTGCTGCGCCCGAAGCAGGGCGCGCAGCTGCGGCCCGGACGCTCGGCCAGCGTGACGCTGGGCGGCAGCTACCGGGTCAGCAACCCGCTCCCGCTCAGCTTCACCCTCAACGGCCACCCGTGCCAGGCGGAGGTCCTCGGCGCGGTCGTCGAACCGGCACCCGCCCAGCCGGCACCCGCGGCCACCCGCAAGAAGGACCGCGGCAAGCCGGCCGCACCGCCGCCGTCCGCCCCGGAACCGTCGTCGTCCTCGCCGGCGCGGACCAAGGGCGGCTTCTCGGTGGACATCTAGGTGGTGACCCCCGCGAACCGCTCCACCTTGGACGTGTCGCCGGCCACGATGAGGATGCAGCCCGGCGGGACGACCGTCTCGGGGCGCGCGTACGTGAAGTCCTCGCCCGGCAGCTTGGTGCCCACGACCGTGACGCCCCACTTGCTGCGCAGCCCGGCATCCGCCAGGGACAGGCCCACCGCCTCCTGCGGGGCCCGGACCTTCGCGATGGCGAAGCCGTCGTCGAACTCGATGTAGTCCAGCATCCGGCCGGTGATCAGGTGGGCGACCCGCTCGCCCATCTCCGTCTCCGGGAAGATGACATGGCGGGCGCCGACCCGGGACAGGATCTGCCCGTGCTTGACGCTGGTGGCCTTGGCCCAGATCTCGCTGATCCCGGCCTCCGCCAGGGTGAGGACGCTCAGCACGCTGGTCTCCAGGTTGGTGCCGATGCCCACGACCGCCCGGGAGAAGTCCTGGACCCCGAGCTGGCGCAGCGCGTCGGTGTCGGTCGCGTCGGCCTCCACGACGTGCGTGAGCCGGTCCGACCAGTCCTGCACGATCCGCGGGTCGGCGTCGACGCCGAGCACCTCGTGGCCGAGGTTGACCAGCGACTCGGCGACCGCGCCGCCGAAGCGGCCCAGGCCCACGACCACGACGTTGTCGGTTCTGGTGTCAGCCAACGAGAGGCCTCTCTTCCGGGTAGCGGTAGAGCCGCCGGCGCGTGTTGAGCGCGATGGCGGTGCCGACCGCGATCGTGCCCACCCGGCCGACGTACATCAGGATGACGAGCACGATCTGCGCCGAGGGCGGCAGGCCCGCGGTGATGCCGGTGCTGAGGCCCACCGTGGCGAAGGCCGAGGTGACCTCGAACAGCGCCCGGTCGAAGGGCACGTCGTCGGTCAGCAGGATCAGCGCCAGGGTGCCGGCGACGACCAACGCGACGCCGAGCAGCGCGACCGTCATCGCCTGCCGCTGCGTCTCCTCGGCGATGCGCCGCTTGCGGATCACCACGTCCGGCTCACCGCGGATCTCCGCCCAGATCACGAACGCCAGCAGCAGGAAGGTCGTCACCTTGATGCCGCCGGCCGTACTGGCGCTGCCGCCGCCGATGAACATCATCGCGTTGGTCACCGCGACGGTCTCGGTGTTCAGGTCGGCCATGTCGATGCTGTTGAAGCCGCCGGAGCGGGTCATCACGTCCTGCGTGAGGGCGGCCAGCACCTTGGCCGGCGTGCCGAGCGCCCCGAGCGTGCCCGGGTTGCTCCACTCGAACGCGAGGAAAAGCAGAAAGCCGATCCCGCTGAGCAGGACCGTCCCCCAGACCGTCAAGCGGGTGTGGGTGGACCAGCAGCCGGGGGAACGCCACTCGCGCGCGAGCTCGAACAGCACGGGAAAGCCGATGGAGCCGGCCAGCACCCCGAGCGCCAGCGGCAGGCAGATCCACCAGTCGCCGACGAACCGGACGAGGCTGTCGGGATAGAGCGCGAAGCCGGCATTGTTGAACGCCTGCACGGCATGGAACACCGCCTCCCAGACCGCACGGCCGAAGGAGTAGTCGTAGCCCAGCCAGAACCGCAGCGTGAGCACGACGCTGATCACCGCCTCGGAGACGAACATGACCAGCGCGACCCGGATGAGGACGCCCCCCACGTTGCCGCCGAGCAGTCCGGAACTCTCCGCCTGGGCCAGCAGGCGGCTACGCAACCCCAGCCGCCGCGACACCAGCAGGCTGAGCAGGGTGGCCAGCGTCATGATCCCGAAACCGCCGATCTGCGACAGCACGGTGATCAGCACCAGGCCGAACCCCGACCAGTACGTCGGCGTGTCGACGATCGACAGGCCGGTGACGCACACGGCGCTGGTCGCGGTGAAGAGGGCGGTGACGAACGGTGCGTGCCCCGGCTCGGCACGAGCGGCGGGCAGCATCATGAGGGCGGTCCCCACGGCGATGGCACCGAGGAAGGCGAGCGGCACGATGCGCGCCGGATAGCGCCACGGCGAGCGGGTACGCACCCGGCAACCTCCCGATCTTTTCGCTGGGCTCCATTACCCGGCAGAAGGGGTAGGTGATGCAACCCGACACGATGTTGTGACCTGTCCGACGGCGCCGGACCGGGGACGCTGCTCGCCATCGCGCAAGGACGGCTCGGCAACCGCCCCGAGACCGGTCGCCGGCAAGGCTGCCCGGTCGCCCGTTCCCAGCGGCGGGCGCTCGCGCGCCGGCCCGCGGTTCTCACTCTGCGCTCAGTTGCTCGCCTTTGAGGTGGCCCGCGGTTCTCACTTTGCTCTGCTTCGCTCGGCTGCGGTTCTGACTTCGCTGTCGCTTCGCTCGCCTGTGGGGCGGCCCGCGGTTCTTGTTTTTCGCCCGTAAGGCAGCCCGCGGTTGTTTACGCTGTCTCGCCCGTGAGGCTGCGCTCGCCCCGCTTGCCGGCCTGGACGCGCAGGGCCAGCCAGCGGTCGTCGATGGCGATCTCGTCGGACGGGCGCATGTCGAACTCCGCCACGACCGGCCCCAGGGTGTCGCGGTCGATGTCCGTCTTGCTGCCCTTCGGGTAGGCGACCCAGAAAGCGGACGGCTGCCGCAGCTCCTCGGCGTGCTCCGCCACGAGCTCGCGGACACTCGCCGTGTCGTCGGCGAAGATCACCGCCGCGCTCGCCGTCGACGGGGTGTCGACCTCGCGAACGCCCTCGGGCATCGGGGTGAGCAGCGGCAGGTGGGCCGGGTGGGACAACCAGACCGTGGAATGAGGCCTGATCTGCAGCTTCTCGGCGATCGTCGTCATGCCTCCACGCTGCCACCGGTCGGATGAGTTGTCGACCAGATCCGCCAGGCCTGTGGATAACCGGTCCCGGCCCGGCCCCCTGTGGAAAACCCGCATCGTGTCGGACCGGGCTGATAGACATGCCGTCGTGGTGGAGATGACGCGAGACGAGGTCAGCGAGGCCGAGCGGGCCGCCGTCCGGGAATGCGCCGAGGAGGTGCTGCGCCGGCTGGCGGGCGAGCATGCCGTGCTGCGTGCGGACCAGTGGCGCGCGATCGAGGCGCTCGTCGTCGATCGGCGGCGGGTGCTGTGTGTGCAACGGACGGGATGGGGCAAATCGGCGGTTTATTTCGTGGCCACCGCCCTCCTCCGGGACGGCGTCACCGCCGAGCCCGGCGATCCGCCCGCCGGGCCGACCGTCATCGTGTCCCCCCTGCTCGCTCTGATGCGCAACCAGGTGGAGGCCGCCGCGCGGGCCGGCATCCGGGCGCGCACCATCAACTCCGCCAACCTCGACGAGTGGGACGAGATCACCGCGGAGATCCGCGCCGGTGCCGTCGACGTGCTGCTGATCAGCCCGGAGCGGCTCAACAACCCGGACTTCCGCGACAACGTGCTGCCCGGGCTGGCGGCCAGCACCGGGCTGCTGGTCGTCGACGAGGCACACTGCGTCTCCGACTGGGGTCATGATTTCCGCCCCGACTACCGGCGGCTGCGGACGTTCCTCGCCGGGCTCCCCGCACGGACGCCGGTGCTGGCGACCACCGCCACCGCCAATGCCCGGGTGACCGCCGACGTCGCCGACCAGCTCGGCGACGCCCTGGTGCTGCGCGGCACCCTCGACCGTGACTCGCTGCGGCTCGCGGTGCTGGAGCTGCCCGACGCGGCGCACCGGCTGGCCTGGCTGGCCGACCACCTGGAAGAGCTGCCCGGCTCCGGCATCGTCTACACGCTGACGGTCGCGGCGGCCACCGAGACGGCCGAGTTCCTGCGGGCGCGCGGGTTCGCCGTCGCTTCCTACACGGGCCAGGTCGAGGACGCGGCGCGCCGGGCCGCCGAGCAGGACCTGCTGGACAACAAGATCAAGGCACTGGTGGCCACGTCGGCGCTCGGCATGGGGTTCGACAAGCCCGACCTCGGCTTCGTCGTGCACCTCGGCGCGCCGCCGTCCCCGATCGCCTACTACCAGCAGGTGGGCCGGGCGGGCCGGGCCGTGGAGCACGCCGAGGTCGTGCTGCTCCCGGGACAGGAGGACGTCGCGATCTGGCGTTACTTCGCGTCGCTCGCCTTCCCTCCCGAGGAGCAGGTGCGCGCCGTGCTCGCGGCGCTGCCGAGCGACCGTCCCCTCTCGACGCAGGCGCTGGAGCCCCTCGTCGACCTGCGCCGCGCACGCCTCGAACTGATGCTCAAGGTCCTCGACGTCGACGGCGCGGTCCGGCGCACGCGCGGCGGCTGGGTCGCCACCGGCGAGCCCTGGACCTACGACACCGCACGGCTGCGACGCGTCGCGGAGGCCCGCACCGCCGAGCAGAAGACCATGGTGGAGTACGCCGCGACGACGGCTTGCCGCATGGAGTTCCTGCGTCGCTGCCTGGACGACCCCGACGCCGCACCCTGCGGCCGTTGCGACACCTGCGCGGGCCCCCAGTTCGACGCGGAGGTGACACCGGCGTCGCTGTCCGCCGCGAACGCCTTTCTCGGTCGTGCGGGCGTCGACATCGCCCCGAAGAAGCTCTGGCCCACCGGCATGGCGGCCGTCGGCGTCGACCTCAAGGGCAAGATCTCACCGGCCGTCCAGATTCTTCCGGGCCGCGCGGTGGGCCGCCTGTCCGACCAGGGCTGGGGGACCCGACTGCGCGCCCTGGTCTCCCCGGAGTCACCCGACGGTCCGATCCCCGACGACGTCGCCGCCGCCGTGGTCGACGTCCTGAAATCCTGGGCGCACGGCGACGACGCCTGGGCGGAACGCCCCGCCGCGGTCGTGGCGGTGGGCTCCCGGCGCCGCCCGGAGCTGGTCACCAGCCTGGCGGCCCGGATCGCGGCAGTGGGCAGGCTGCCGATGCTGGGCACCCTGTCCTCGAGCCACGTCGGCGGCGACGGCCCGAGGGGCAACAGCGCGCAGCGGGTGCTGGCCCTGCACGACGCCTTCACGGTCCCGGCCGACATCGCGGAGGCACTGCTCGGCTTCGACGGCCCGGTGCTGCTGGTGGACGACCTCGTCGACTCGGGCTGGACGATGGCGCTCGCCGGCCGGGCACTGCGACAGGCGGGCGCATCGGGGGTGTTGCCGCTGGCTCTCGCGGTGGCCGGCTGACCGTTACGCGTGGCCGCCCGGCGCCGCCCGCCGCCCGGCCCGCCCGCCGCCCGGCCCGCCTGCCGCCCGCCGCCCGCCGCCCGGCCCGCCCGCCGCCCGGCCCGCCTGCCGCCCGCCGCCCGCCGCCCGGCCCGCCCGCCGCCCGGCCCGCCTGCCGCCCGCCGCCCGCCGCCCGGCGCCCGGCGCCGGGCCAGGAAGCCGGCCCGGGTCTTGTCGGTGGCGTCTCTGCGGCCGTCAGGTGGGACGGGCGAAACCGGTGATGGGCTGGGAGTCGATGCTCGCCACCCGGACGTTCTCGCCGAACTCCGGGGCGTGGACCATCTGGCCGCCTCCAATGTAGATGCCGACGTGGCTGATCGGGCCGTAGAAGAACACCAGATCGCCCGGCCTCAGGTCGTTCCGGTCGATGTGGGCCGCCGAGGCGTACTGGCGGGCCGCGTTGTGGGGCAGGTGCACGCCCGCCCTGCGCCAGGCCGCCAGGGTCAGGCCCGAGCAGTCGTAGGAGCGGGGACCGTCCGCGCCCCAGCGGTACGGCTTGCCGATCTGGTTGATGGCGAAGGCGACCACGCGACCCGCCGGGCCCGGGACGTACTCGGGTGCGGGGAGGTCGCCCGGGTCGGCGTACCGGGAGCCTCCGCCGTACGCGACGGCTCGCATCTGCTTGAGGACGACGATCTCGCCCTCGACCGTCGCCTTGCGGGTGGTGAGCTGGATCTGCTGGCGACGCTGCTGTGCGGAGAGCGCGTCGAGCATCGCCCTGGTGCCGTCCACTTTGGCGCGTGCCTCCTGCAGGGCGTGGGCGGCCCGTTGTTCCTCGGACGCGAGCTGATGCAGGACGAGCAGCTTGTCCACGAACTCGTGGGGCTGGTCCGAGGCGAACAGGGCGACGGTCGGACCGGTGCGGGTGCGCTGGTACGTGTTCGCCATCAGGCCGTCCAGGAGCGTCTGCCTCCGCTCGAGCTCACGGGTCAGCGGGCCGAGCTGGGCGCCGAGTTGTGCCGTGCGCCGCTGGGTGTCGCGGAGGTCCTCGCGGGAGTCGTTGTACTGCTCCACGACCACTTCGAGCCGGCGGGAGGCGGCGGCGATCCGCTCGTCCAGCTCGGCGGCGGTCCGCCGGTCACCGCGAAGGCCGAGCGCCACGGCGGGTGGGGCGCCCCGGGAAACGAGGGCTCGGGCGGTGACGGGCCCACTGTCGAGCGGGCTGCGGGGAGTGAGGGCTCGGGCGGTGGCGGGTCTGCCGTCGAGCGTGCTGCGGGGGGTGAGGGCTCGGGCGGTGGCGGGTCTGCCGTCGAGCGTGCTGCGGGGAGTGAGGGCTCGGGCGGTGGCGGGTCTGCCGTCGAGCGCGCCGAGAAGGGCGAGAGTCTGCGCGGTGATGGGCCCGTCGCCGAGGGCATCGAGGGGGTGGGTGGCGGCGGCGTGGGCCGGGGCGTGGAAGCCCGTGAGCAGCAGGGCCGACAGCAGCGCGACAATGGCGGACCGGGCGATCACGGTAGACGACACAACGCCTTCAACGAGGCAGATCGCGGAGAAGCCACGCCTCCGGAGCAGTTTCAAGATCGGAAGCGGGACGAGAGTCCTAGGCGGCGACCCGATCGTGGTCATATACGGGAGGGGGGTATACTGTCCGCATGACCACCGAGCACGAGCACCCGGGGCCGCACGGCTACTCGGGGGACAAGGCCGCGCTGCTCAGCCGGTTGCGGCGCATCGAGGGGCAGATCCGCGGCCTGCAGCGGATGGTCGACGAGGACACGTACTGCATCGATGTCCTGACGCAGATCTCCGCCGCGAAGAGTGCCCTGCACGCCGTCGCCGTCGGGCTGCTTGGTGATCATCTTGCGCACTGCGTCGTCGACGCGGCCCGGGCCGGCGATCCCGGTCCCAAGGTCAAGGAAGCCACCGACGCGATCGCTCGCCTCGTCCGCTCCTGACGACCGAGCCGGGCTGTGGCCCGTGGCCCGTGGCCCGTGGCGAAGGAAACCGCGATCCCGGTCAGCGCCCGCAGACGCAACCAGAGAAACGATCCCGCACCACGGAGGAGAGGCCGCCATGGCTGTCACCGCTACCTACACCGTCACCGGCATGACCTGCGGCCACTGCGTCCAGGCCGTGACCGGTGAACTCTCCGGGCTCCCCGGCGTCACGGACGTCCAGGTCGACCTCGAGGCCGGCGCGGTGACCGTCACCAGCGCCGAGCCCCTGTCGACCGACGCCGTCCGTGCCGCGGTGGACGAGGCCGGATACGAGCTGGCCGATGCCTGACGCGTCCGCCGACGCGCCGCGCCCCGACGCCGCCGCCCCGCACGCCGACGGCACCGACCCTCGCGCCGAGACCGCCGGCCCACGCGCTGATGGCACCGACCCGCGCGCCGAGACCGCCGGCCCGCGCCCCGACGCCGCTGCGCCGCGCGCTGACGGCGCCGCGCCGCGCGCCGACGGCGCCGCGCCGCGCGCCGACGGCGGAGCGGGCGACAGGGGCGCCGCGTTCAAGCTGGCCGCCTTCGGCGCCGTCCTCGTCGTCGTGCTCTTCGCCGGGTACGGGATCGGCCGCCTCAACAACTCCGTCGACCAGACGCGGTCCGCGCAGGCCCCCACCCGGCAGCAGGCCGCGGCGGGCGGCCATGCCCACAGCAGCCCCGGCACCACCGCCGGGGCGGCCACGGCCGGCAGCGGTGAGGGAGGCGCCGGCTGGCACGACGACACCGGTGCCGCTCCGCATCTGCACAACGCCGACGGCACCGTGACGCAGGTCGCCGGGTCCGGTGCCGCCGCGCAGTCCGTCGGCGGCCTCGCCCTCACCGCGAGCGGGCTCACCCTGCGACCGGCGACGGCTCTCTTCACCGCCGGTCGCGCGCAGCCGTTCACGTTCCGGGTCACCGGTGCGGCGGGCGCGCCGATCACCACGTACGCGATCGTCCACGACAAGCCGCTGCACCTGGTCGTCGTGCGTCGTGACCTCACCGGGTTCCAGCACCTGCACCCGACGATGGCGCCGGACGGCACCTGGAGCATCGACCTCACGCTGGCCAAGCCGGGCAGTTACCGCGCCATCGCGGACTTCACCGCGGTCGTCGGCGGGCAGCACACTCCTGCCACGCTCGGCGTCGACCTCACGGTCGCCGGCGACTACGAGCCGGTCGCCCTTCCCGCGCCGGTCACCGAGGCGACCGCCGGGGGCTTCAGCGTCCGGTACGCGGGTACGCCCAAGATCGGCACGACGCAGCCCCTCCTGATGTCGGTGCGCGGCCCGGACGGCAAGCCCGCGGCGCTCGAGCCGTACCTCGGTGCGTACGGCCATCTCGTGGTCCTTCGCGAGGGGGACGTGGGCTACGTCCATGTCCACCCGGAAGCCGGCCCCACCGGCGGCGAGGTGAAGTTCTGGCTGGCCGCTCCCGGTCCCGGCCGCTACCGGATGTTCTTCGACTTCCAGGTGGCCGGCAAGGTCCGCACCGCCGAGTTCACCGCCGTCGTGAGCTGACCTCAGGACAGGAGCTTCTCCAGCGCCGGGGTCACGCCCCACGCACCGGTCAGCGTCGCGTATTCCTCGCGCTGGGCCTCCGTGGGCGTGGCGCCGGTGCGCCTGGCCCTCAGCAGCAGGTTCCGGGGCGTGTGTTGGGAGTCCACGAACTCCACCACGTCGACCTTGTAGCCGTGCAGCCGCAGCAGAGACGACCGCAGCGAGTCGGTGAGGACGTCCGCGAAGCGCTCCCGCAGGATCGCGTTCCGGGTGATCTCCGCGTACGGCGGGGGCGCGGCGCGGCCCTTCAACTGGGCGGCGATGTCGTGGTGGCAGCACGGCGCCGCCAGCACCCAGCGCGCGTCCCAGCGCACCGCCCGGGCCAGCGCCTGGTCCGTCGCCGTGTCGCACGCGTGCAATGCCAGGACCAGATCCGGTGCCTCGTCGACGACGGCGTCCTCGATGGTGCCCGCCACGAAACGCACCTCGGCCGCGCAGCCCAGTTGCTGGGCGACGGCGCTGTTGCGTACCCGTTGGTCCTCGCGGACGTCGACACCCACGACCCGGACCGGCGTACGGTCGCTGAGGTAGCGGTACGCCGCGAAGGTCAGATACGCATTCCCGCAGCCCAGGTCCACGACCCGCAGCGGCGACGGCAGTTGTTCGGGCAGCGTCGCGGCCAGGGCCCGCAGGAACGCGTCCACCTGGCGGCGCTTGGCCGCGTTGCCGCCGATGACGTCGAAGAGCGGGTCGCCCGGGTCGAGGAGCCACTGCTTGGCACGGTCGTGCTGCTGAGCGGCCCGGGCGGCCGGGGCGCCGGACCGGTGCACCTGGGCGTCGCCCTTCTTGGTGATCCGGACCTGCACCGTGGCCGACTCGGTCTCGACGTGCCAGTTGCCGAAGGGCTCCGCCAGGAGGGCGTCCACCGCGGTCGCCGCCTCGCCGTCCGTCACATTCCTCGTGTACGGGCGGGTGCCGTCGTCCGTGACGATCTGCAGCCTCCGGACTCCCTTGATCGCGACCGGGCGCAGCTCCGCGCGGTTGACGGTCGGCGTGGCGCCGCGCCGCCGGCCCGCGGCGACCGCGCGGGTCAGCGCCGGGCCCAGCACCAGCTCACGTACCTCGGCGAGGGCGGTGTCCAGGGGGATGGGCATCCCCTCATTCTGCCCGGGAGCGCGGTCGAGCCCCGAACCGACCGCATTTTGTTAGGCTGCCCTAACCACGGCATGGAGGTGCTGCGATGACGTTGGCCGACCCTCCCACGCAACGACTGTCCGTCCGGCTGCGGACCGGGACCCGGACCGAGCACGACGAGGCCCAGGGCAGCGGCTTCCTCGACCGCCTCGCCGCGGGCTCCCTGCCCCGGGCGGCGTACGCGGATCTGGCCGCCCAGCACTGGTACATCTACGAGACGCTGGAGCAGGCGGCGACGGCGATGGCCGGCGATCCGGTGGCCGGGGCCTTCGTGTTCCCGGAGCTCACCCGGCTGCCCGCGCTCACCGACGACCTCGCCGAGCTGGCCGGCGCCGGGGCGAACGGCCCGCGGTCCGCGGCTCTTCCCGCCACCCGCGAGTACTGCGCCCGCCTGCGGGAGGTCGCCTTCGACAAGCCGTGGGGTTTCGTCGCCCACCACTACACGCGCTATCTCGGTGACCTATCCGGCGGCCAGTACCTCGGTCCGGCCATCGCGAAGGCGTACGGGCTCGACGGCGCCGGCCACCGGTTCTTCGTCTTCGAGGGGGTGTCGCCGCCCGCGTTCCGCAACCGGTACCGCGAGCTGCTCGACGCGGCCGCCTTCTCGCCGGAGGAGGAGCGGCTCCTGCTGGCCGAGGTCTCGCAGGCGTACCGGTTGAACATCGCCGTCCTGGCCGGGCTGAAGGAGCGCTGGGCATGACCGGGCACGTGGAGGACACGACGTTCCCGCCCGAGGTGGTGGCGCAGGTCGCCCGGCACATGAACGACGATCATGCCGAGGACAACGTGCTCATCGTGCGGGGCCTCGGGGGCGTCGGCGCGGCGAGCGCGGCGCGGATGTCGGGGATGGATGCCGACGGCATGGACTTCGAGGCGACGGTGCGGGGTGTCGCCGTGCCGGTGCGGATCCCGTTCCGGCAGCGGCTCACCGAGCGGCGGCAGATTCGTGGCGAGGCCGTCCGCATGTACCAGGAGGCCTGCGCCGTGCTGGGGCTCGAGCCCCGGCACTGAGTGGCCGAAGGGCGTCCCACCTCGCCGGAGAAGGGACGCCCTCGGTCGAAGGTCCGGATCAGGATCCGGTGCCGACTCCCGCGTCGGAACCGCCACTCATCTGCCCGCCGCCATCAGCGGCGTCGCCGGAGCCGGCGGCAGCTTCGGCGTCGCCCGAGCCGGCGGATCCCCGACGACGACGGCGGCGGGGACGAGCGGTGGCTTCGGCCGACGCCGCCGAGTCGCCGTCCGAGAAGGCCGGAACGGGCGAGGCGGCGGGCGCCGCGTCCGGCGCCGAGCCGGCGTCGGGCGCGGAGACAGCGTCCGACGCCGAGACGGTCTCCCCGGCGCGCCGCCGGCGACGCTGCCGGCGCGGCCGCTCGGCCCCCTCCTCCGGCGACGAGGACGACGCCGACGAGGAGGTCGAGGAGGACGACGAGGTCGAGGAGGTCGAGTCGTCGTCGCGTCCGCGGGAACGGCTGCGGGAGCGCGGGCGGGTGGACTCGCGGCCACGCCGCCGCCCGCCGCCCAGGTCCTCCTCCACCTCGGCCGCCAGCCCGGCGCGGCTGCGCTCCGCCGTCGGCAGCGTGCCGGACACGTCGCTGGGGATGTCCAGGTCGCTGTAGAGGGCCGCGGAGGTGTGGTACGTCTCCGGAGGCTGCGGCATGCTGAGCCCCATCGACTTGTCGATGAGCGCCCAGCGGGGCATGTCCTCCCAGTCCACGAAGGTCACGGCCACGCCTGTCGCGCCCGCGCGGCCGGTGCGGCCGATGCGGTGCGTGTAGGTGTCCGGGTCCTCCGGGCAGTCGTAGTTGATGACGTGCGTGACGCCGGAGACGTCGAGGCCGCGGGCGGCGACGTCGGTCGCCACCAGGACGTCGATCTTTCCCGTACGGAAGGCGCGCAGCGCCCGCTCCCGCGCGCCCTGACCGAGGTCGCCGTGGACGGCCGCGACCGCGAAGCCGCGGAAGTCCAGGTCCTCGGCGACCCGGTCGGCCGCCCGCTTGGTCCGGGTGAAGATCATCGTGAGACCGCGCTCGCGGGCCTGCAGGATGCGCGCCACCATCTCCAGCTTGTTCAGCGGGTGGGTCCGGTAGACGACCTGCTTGGTCAGCGGGGACGGGCCGCTGTCGGCGGTGTGGCCCGCGTGGATGGTCACCGGGTGGCTCAGGAAGCGGCGCGACAGCGCGACGATCGGGTCCGGCATGGTGGCCGAGAAGAGCATCGTCTGGCGCTGCTCGGGGAGCATGGCGAGGATCTTCTCGACGTCCTCGAGGAAGCCCAGGTCGAGCATCCGGTCGGCCTCGTCCAGCACGAGCGCCTTGATCGAGGTCAGCTTGAGCTGCTTCTGCTTGGCGAGGTCGAGCAGGCGGCCGGGGGTGCCGACCAGGATCTCGACGCCCTTCTTGAGCGCCTCGACCTGCGGCTCGTACGCCACGCCGCCGTAGATGGGCAGGACCCGCACGCCGCGGGTGGCGCCGGCGGCGGCGAGGTCGCGGGCCACCTGCAGCCCCAGCTCGCGGGTCGGCACGACGATCAGGGCCTGGGGCTTGCCGTCCGCGCCTTCCGAGGGGGAGGTGACCCGCTCCAGGATGGGCAGGCCGAAGCCGAGGGTCTTGCCGGTGCCGGTGGGCGCCTGGCCGATGAGGTCGGTGCCGCGCAGGGCGATCGGCAGGGCGTACTCCTGGATCGCGAAGGCCCGGGTGATGCCGGCCGCCGCCAGCGCATCCACGGTCTCCGCGCGCACGCCGAGCTCGGCGAACGTGGGGCTGTCGGCGCGCACGGGGGCGCGGGTGAGGGCCGGGACCAGGGCGGGTTCGGCGTCGTCTTCCAGGGTCGGTGCGGTGTCGGTGTTCGAGATGTCGGTCATGGAGTTCTACGGGTGCCTCTCGTGGTGCGCCCGTCGAAGTCCTGGGCGCGTCTGGGTAGGGCGCGGGCCACACGCGAGAGAAGCTCGCGGGCCGCACGCGCGTCGCCGCGGCGATACCAGCCGAACCGAACCGGCCGGGTCGGACCCGGGCCGGGCGGAACCGGCGGGTCGATCAGGCCGCTCGATCGGCCGGGTCGATCAGGCCGGATGGAACCGGCCGAACGGATCGACGTCGGCGGCGACGCGGCAAGTCTACCTGACGGAGAGATTTCGCACCTCAGGCCGAGCGTGACGGCCACGGTGAAGACGCGTCAGGGGGCCCGGCGGGCCCCCTGATCACGGCGCTGCCCGTCGGACGTCAGCGGGTGGTGAAGCCGAACGGGCGGGTGCTGCTCTCGGCGATCTCCACGTAGGCCACCTTGGCGATCGGGACGATGACCTTGCGGCCCTTCTCATCGGTCAGGGTCAGGACGCTGTCCTTGGCCATCGCCTCGGCCACGACCTGCTCGACCTCGGCCGGCGTCTGCGCGCTCTCCAGCACCAGCTCGCGCGGGGCGTACTGCACGCCGATCTTGACCTCCACGGGTCCCCTCCCTCTCAGCAGTCTTCCGCCCTGAAGGCTATCCGATTTCCGCAGTTGTTCCGGCCGATGACTCACCCTGCAAGGGGAAGCTGGCGATGCCCCGCCACACCAGGGCCGCGACCAGCGCTTCCGCCTCGTCCTTGTCGACCCGGCGGCCGGTCGCGAGCCAGTACTGGGCGGCCTGGCCGGAGACGCCGACCAGACCCGCGGCGAGCAGCTGGGCCTTCGGCAGGGTCAGGCCGGTGTCCTTGACGACCGTGTCCGTGATGGCGGCGATGCACCCCTGCTCGACGCGCTCGGCCCGCTCCCGCACCTGGGGGTCGTTGCGCAGGTCGGACTCGAAGACGAGCCGGAAGGCCTCGCTCTCGTGGTCCATGAAGTCGAAGTACGCCCGTACGGCGCCCTTGACCCGCTCCTTGTTGTCGGGCGTGGCGAGCATGGCGCCGCGTACCTTGGCGATGATCGCGTCGCAGTGGGTGTCCAGCAGCGCGAGATAGAGTTCGAGCTTGCCGGGGAAGTGCTGGTAGAGCACGGGCTTGGACACGCCCGCCCGCTCCGCGATCTCGTCCATGGCGGCGGCGTGATAGCCCTGGGCCACGAAGATCTCCTGCGCGGCAGCGAGCAGTTGCTTGCGGCGCGCAGAGCGCGGCAGGCGCGTGGGGCGTCCTGCCGTCTGAGCCCCGCCGGACGCAGCGGTCATCTCTGTCAAACCTCCGAGCTCGTTCCACCGCGCGTAGGAACGCGGATTGCCCGGTTCGTCGTCTGTCGCATTCCGGGCGGGCAATTGTCGCGACGCTGCAACTTATCGCTACTGCAACCACACGGTAGCCTCAGCGGTGGGCAAGCGAGGAGCGCGTGGTGGACGAAACAGGGCATTCCGGTGACGCTGGTACCGCGGACGGCGGTTCCGGAGCCGAGTCGCGTGACCGCACCCTGTTGAACGGCTGGGCCGCGCGGGAGAGCCCGTGGTCGAATGCCGGCGCCGCACTCGATCCGGAGGCCGAGATCCCGGCCTGGCGGCGGCCCGGCGCGGACGTCCGTCCCTTCAGCCCGCGTCCCCTTCCGGCTGACCCTCCTCCGGGTGACATCCGGCCGTTCGCCGCCCCGCCGCCCCCGCCGTCGTTCCACCCCACCCGGCCCGCCTCCGCACCGCCCTCCGCGCCGCAGCCCGCTTCCGTACCGCCCCCGGCCGGTGATCAGCCGCGGGCCGGTGATCCGTCGCGGACCGAGAACGGCGCGCCGCGCTGGTCCGACAGCCGAGCCCGCTACCAGGATCTGGTCTCCCAGCCGTCGCCGAACGGCGCCGACCCCCGGCAGAACCAGCCGCCCCGGGCCGCGAACCCGCACCCGCGCCCGGACCCGCTCTCGCCCGAGCTGCTCCGCTCGACCGGCCAGGAGACGGACCCGCGGCGCACGGCCCGTCAGGAGGCCGAGTCGTTGCGCGCTGGCCGTCAGGAGGCCGAGTCGTTGCGCGCGGCCCGTCAGGAGACCGAGCCGCGGCGGGCGAACGGCCAGGACTCCTCACTGCGGCGCTCCAGCGCTCCCGAGGGCGAGCTCCGGCGCCTCAACGGCCAGGGGGCCGGGCTGGTGAGCCCGCACGGCCAGGGCGCCGAGCTGCGCGGCGGCCCGACGGCCCCGCCGGCCAGCGCCCCGCCGTACCCGTACGAGGGAGACCTGGACGACACGCGCCCCACGTTCGGCCGCCGCGCCGAACGGGAGTCCGCGCGGCACGCCCTGTCGACGCCCGCGGAGGGACCGAGCCGGGCGGAGCAGGAGGCCGGCGAGGCGGGACGCTCCGGTGATCAAGGGGTGACCCGGTCGTCGTACGATCCCTCCAGCTTTCCGCGCCGGTTGCCCTACCAGTCCCCCCAACCGGTGTATCCGGCCCGGCCGGCCGGCGATCCCGGCGGTGCGGGAGCGGCGTCGTACTCCGCTCTGCCCCAGCGCGTCCCGGCCCAGCCGGACGTGCCCACCGTCCCGGAGCCGCCGTCCGTGGAGCCCTCGGCCGAGACCCCCGCGCTGGCCCGCATCGCGACGCATCTGCGTCGCGGTGACGTGCTGTCGTCGCAGGAGCGCCAGGAGGGCTTCGACGTCAACGCGATCCTGGAGGCGGTCCGCGAGGTGGGCGGCGTCCGCGACGCGGCCCTGCGCACCACCCCGGCCGGCGCGCACAGCCTGCGGCTGGACCTGTCCGAGGGCGCCGACCCGGCCGAGGTGAGCCGCCAGGTCGCCCGGCTCCTGCAGGAACGGATGGGCCTGGACGCCGCCATGCAGGGCGCCTCCCCGCTCGGCGCGCCGAGCGTGCCGCCGCAGCCCACGCCGCCGGTGGCGCCGCGCTCGGCGCCACCGGCATCCCTCGGCGGCCCACCGGCATCCCTCGGCGGCCCACCGGCATCCCTCGGCGGCCCACCGGCATCCCTCGGCGGCCCACCGGCATCCCTCGGCGGCCCGCCCGCATCCCTCGGCGGCCCGCCGGGGCCGCTGTCCGGCCCGTCCGGAGCGCTTGACGGCTCCTCGGCATCGCTCACCGGCCCGTCCGAAACCCGCGGCGGCCCGTCGGCGCCGCTCTCCGGCCCGCCGGCGTCGCATGCGGGCGAGCAGGCGCCGACCGACCGCCCGTCGACCGCCCCGCGCTCGGCGCCGCCGGTGGTCCGGCCGCTGCCGCCGGTCACCGGCCCGGCGTCCGCGCCGCCCGCCGCGGAGTCCCCGGCGCCGGCCGTGCCGTTCGTGCCCGCCCAGCCCAACCCCGCGGGCCGGCCCGCGCCGGCCACGCCGGCCGAGCCCATGGCCGAGCGCGCCCCGGCGGCCGTGCCCACGGGCGTGGACGGCACCCCGGCGCGCCCGCTGCTCGAACCCGGCGAGCGCCCCGGCCCGCGCGTGATGATCGAGAAGGTCGAGGTCGGCACGTTCGGCACCGAGGCCACCGTGCGGGTGTGCCTGGTGGCCGACGGCCAGACCGCGACGGGCGAGGCCACCGGCCCGGCGATCGACGGCTACCTGCTGCGGCTCTGCGCCATGGCGACCGCGCACGCGGTGGACGAGCTGCTTGCCCGCTCCGACCATGCGGACGGGCCGGCGAGGTGCTTCGTCGAGCACGCGGCGGCCGTACCGTTCGGATCGGCGCAGGTCGCGGTGGTCGTCGTCCTGCTCGCCACCGACGGCTGGGTGGAGCAGCTCGCCGGCTCGGCCGTCGTGGCCGGCGACGACCGGCACGCGATGGTGCGCGCCACGCTCGCGGCCGTCAACCGGCGGCTCGAGGCACTCTTGTCCCGATGAAGGGTGCGCAACTCGCGGCGGACGACGCGCTGCCACCGGAGGGGGCTGTGCCCTCGCCGTGGCCGGCCCGCCGGATCACGATCGACGGGACGATGCTGCACGTACGGGACACGCCCGCCACGGCACCCGGCGCCGAGCCGGCCGTCTACGTGCACGGGCTGGGCGGCTCGTCGCAGAACTTCACCGACCTCGCCGCGCTGCTCGCCGGTCGCTTCGACGGCCAGGCCGTGGACCTGCCCGGCTTCGGCTACAGCGATCCGAGCCGGCGCTACTCCATCGCCGCCTTCGCCGACCGGCTCGTCGGCTGTCTGGAGCACGCCGGTCGCGGCCCGGTCCATCTGGTCGGCAACTCACTCGGCGGGTCGATCTGCGTACGCGTCGCCGCCCTGCGCCCCGACCTGGTCCGGACCCTCACCCTGATCAGCCCGGCGATGCCGTTCCTGGATCCCCGGCGTACGGCGCAGGGGCGTGTGCTGCCGCTGCTCGCCCTGCCCCGGGCCGACCGGATCCTCGCGTGGGCCATGGCCCGGCTGACCGCCGAGCAGATGGCCGAGCAGGTGCTGCTTGCCTGCTTCGGCGACACCGCCAGGGTCAGCGCCCAGCGCCGGGCCGAGGCGATGGAGGAGATCAAGCTCCGGTACACGGTCGCGCACTACCCGCAGGCCTACCTGGGCACGCTGCGCGGGCTGGTGTCGAGCTTCCTGCGGGCGTACCTGCCGGGAATGAACTCGCAGTGGCGTCTGGCCGCCCGCATCGCCGCGCCGACGCTGGTCATCGGCGGTCTGAAGGACGAGCTGGTCGACGCGCGGGTGCCCGCGCAGGTCGCCAAGGTGATCCCGGACAGCCGGCTGCTGCTCCTGCCCGGCGTGGGGCACGTCGCGCAGATGGAGGTGCCGCGGCTGGTCGCCCGCGCGATCGTCGGACTGCTCGACGACGTCAGGCGCCACGAAGACGTCTGACGTCGGCCGACCGTCTGACGTCTCCTCGAACCGCTGTGACGCGCCCCGGCCTCTGGCAGGCTGGCGTATGTCATGGCAAGGGCGACGAAGAGTCCCGCCGGTGTTCCGGTGATCCGGGCGGCTACGACGATCACCTCGCGAGCCGCCGCCGACGCGTACGCGGCGGGCCGGGCCGACGTCGAGTCCCACGCGGCGATCCGCGCCACCCCGGCCGCGCGGCTGTACCGCAGGCGGCGCCGTGCCACGGCGGTGTTCCTCCTCGCGCTGGCCGCCGGATTCCTCGTCGTGGGCCAGCTCATCCGGGGCGCGGGCGGTGGGGAAGCGGCGGCGCCCGCCGCGACACCGGCCGGGAGCCCGATGCGCGTCGCCCGGCCCGTACCCGGAAAACCTGTGGAGCAGACCGTGACCACCGACGGGTTCCTCGTCGTCGCCGGGCACGGGCCCGTGCTCGGCACCGGCGGTACGCTGCGGCGGTTCCGGGTCGCCGTGGAGGAGAGCTTCGGGGCGTCCCGCGGTGACGACTTCGCCGCCGAGGTGGAGCGGATCCTCGGCGACCGGCGGAGCTGGATCGGCGGCGGCGGGCTCCGGTTGCAGCGGGTGCCGGCGTCGGTGGACGCCGAGTTCACGATCTTCCTGGCCTCGGCGGAGCGGTCCGAGAAGATGTGCGCCACCGGTGGGCTCGACACCGAGGGATACACGTCCTGCCGCCTGCCCGGGCGGGTCGTGATGAATCTGGACCGGTGGCGGGACGCCGTGCCGGGCTACGGCGCGCCGGTCGAGGTCTACCGCGCGTACGCGATCAACCACGAGGTGGGTCACCAGCTCGGCCACGGCCACGAGGCCTGCCCCGGTAAGGGACGGCCGGCGCCGGTCATGATGCAGCAGACGTACGGCCTCCAGGGCTGCGTCGCGAACCCGTGGCCCTACCTCGACGGGCGGCGGTACGCCGGCAACGCCGCCGAGTGACGACGAATTCCCCGTCCCGCATGCCGGGCCGGTGTTCCTCGTCATGTCCGCGGCGGCGATCCACGAGCAAGAATGGTGGCGCACCTTACCGCCAACCCGGGGAGTTCACCGTGTCACTGCCCCCGCTCGTCGAACCGGCCGCCGAGCTGTCCGTCGATGAGATCCGCCGCTATTCCCGTCACCTGATCATCCCGGACGTGGGGATGGACGGGCAGAAGCGGCTCAAGAACGCCAAGGTGCTCGTGGTCGGCGCCGGCGGCCTGGGCTCGCCGGCCCTGCTCTACCTGGCCGCGGCCGGGGTGGGCACGCTCGGCATCGTCGACTTCGACACCGTCGACGAGTCCAACCTGCAGCGCCAGATCATCCACGGCGTGTCCGACGTCGACCGGCCCAAGGCCGAGTCCGCCGCGGCGAGTATCCGCGAGATCAACCCCCTGGTGAACGTGGTCATCCACAACACCGCGCTGGACCGCGACAACGTCAGGGAGATCTTCGGCGGGTACGACCTCATCGTCGACGGCACCGACAACTTCGCCACCCGCTACATGGTCAACGACGCCGCGGTGCTGCTCGGCAAGCCGTACGTCTGGGGCTCGATCTACCGCTTCGACGGCCAGGCCTCGGTCTTCTGGGCGGAGCACGGTCCCTGCTACCGCTGCCTCTACCCGGAGCCCCCGCCGCCCGGCATGGTTCCCTCCTGCGCCGAGGGCGGCGTGCTCGGCGTGCTCTGCGCGTCGATCGGCTCCATCCAGGTCAACGAGGCGATCAAGCTGATCACGGGCATCGGCGAGCCGCTGGTCGGCAAGCTGATGGTCTACGACGCCCTGGAGATGGAGTACCGCAAGATCAAGGTCCGCAAGGACCCGGACTGCGCGCTCTGCGGCGCCAACCCGACGGTCACCGACCTGCTCGAGGACTACGAGGACTTCTGCGGCGCGGTCTCGGCCGAGGCGCAGGAGGCCACCCTCGACGCGACGATCACCGCCCGCGAGCTCAAGGAGCTGCAGGACTCGGGCAAGGACATCTTCCTGGTCGACGTCCGCGAGCCGGCCGAGTACGAGATCGTCTCGATCCCCGGCGCCACGCTGATCCCCAAGGGCGAGATCCTCTCCGGCGACGCCCTCTCCCGCTTCCCCCAGGACCGGCAGATCGTCCTGCACTGCAAGTCGGGCGTGCGCTCGGCGGAGGCGCTCGCCGCGCTCAAGGCGGCCGGCTTCAAGGACGCCGTGCACGTGCAGGGCGGGATCGTGTCGTGGGTCAACACGGTCGACCCGTCGCTGCCGTCGTACTGAAATCGTCCGCGCGGTCGCTCACCCTGTCCCGCCGGTGGGCGACCGCGGTAACGTCACGGCCGTGGTCGATATGGATGCCGCGATCGGGTACGTCGTCGCCCACGGCGACCCGGTCGAGCGGGCGAGGCTGTCCTACCTGCGTACCGGCAGTTCGCCGGCGCCCGGCACCGTCGAGCGCATCGAGCACGGCCAGACCCCGGAGGGCGGCTGGCCGGCCGGCACGGACGGCACGGTGCCCTCGGTCGACGCGACGTGTTTCCGCCTCGCCGAGCTCGACGACCTCGGCGGCCTGCACGGCCGCGCGGCCGCGCGGGCGCTGAGCTGGCTGGCCGGCGTCCAGCGCGGCGACGGCACCTGGCAGGAGGACGCCTCGCTGGCCCCGGAGGCGCCGCCGTGGGCGATGCCCGGCGATCCGGAGGCGACGCTCTACCTGACCGCGGTCGCCGGCTTCTGGATGACCGTCGCCGAGATCGACAGCCAGGCCCGGCGCGGGCAACCGGCCCGTTTCGCGAGTCACCTCGCGGCCGCGGCCCGCTTCGTCGTCGCGCACCTGCGCCCGGACGGCACCTGGCCGTCCTTCCTGGCGACCGGCTGGCACGCCGCCGGGCTCCTGCACGCCCAGGAGTTCTTCTACGAGTCCGCCCGGATGCAGATCGTGCTCGGCGACCGCCTCGACGACATGTCCCCGGCACACGTGGCGAACCTGGCGGCGGCGCTGCGCCGGGTCGACCTCGGCGACGACTGGCTGCTGCGCGCGGCCCGCAAACGCCTGGGCGAGACGCAACGTACCGACGGCGGCTGGGACAGCGACGAGGGCCCGGTCTTCGACGTCAACACCACCCTCACCGCCATCCGCGCCTGCCGCTGACCAGGAGGTCGCCGGTCAGTAGTAGTTGCCGGCCGTGGTCAGCCTGGTTTCGCCGGAGGGAAGGGCGGGGCAGCCGGTGGGTCCAGGGTAGGTCGCTCCCGGCGGGCTCAGCTGCCAGGTGGGCAGATTCGCGGTGCTGCCGGACAGGTAGGTGCCTTGGTCGTTGTTGGTGAACCGGTTGTGGTACGAGGAGCATTCCTCCGCGCCGGCGTCCGTGCTGACCTCTTCCAGGTAGTGGGCCGGGCCCGGGGTGGAGGAGCGGGTGAAGTCGTTGGCGC
This sequence comes from Couchioplanes azureus, assembly GCF_014648355.1. Taxonomy (GTDB): domain Bacteria; phylum Actinomycetota; class Actinomycetes; order Mycobacteriales; family Micromonosporaceae; genus Actinoplanes; species Actinoplanes azureus. Next base: position 454,723 of record NZ_BMQY01000005.1, on the reverse strand, counting down.
CGAAGGTGTTGGCGTCGAAGGTGTTGTAGTTGCTCGCGTCGCGCACCTTGACCGGGCCGCTGCTGATCCCGGTGACGTTGTTGCGGCTGAAGACGTTGGACGAGCTCTTGTGTGTGACGTAGATGGCGTGCATGAAGCTGTTCTCGGTGTTGCGCAGGTTCAGGAAGTGGTTGTTGCTGATGCGGTTGCCCGACGACTCGGTGAGCACCACACCTCCGTATCCGCACCGCCTCTCCGCGGCGCCGGGGTCGCAGCTCCCGCCGGTGTACGTGTTGCCGAGCGAGGTGAACGTCATCCCGAAGACGGTGTTGCCGTTGAGGCCGCGCGCCGAGGGCCGTCCGGGGCCGGACGACGGCTGGTACCCGCCGCCGCAGGAACCCTGCGAGCCGTCGAGAGAGATGGCGCCGCTGGCGTAGTACTCCACCCGCAGGTAGTAGAAGCGCAGTCCGGAGGCGCCTCCCGCGGCCAGGGAACCGCCGGGACAGGCGTAGAACCAGTAGCCCTCGGCGTAGAGGTCGGCGGTGGTGGACGTGGCGTTGCGGAACACCGGCCTTGCGGAGAACGATCCGGCGCCCCCGCCGATGGTGTAGTCGACCGGCAGGAAAGAGATCGTGTGCCCGGGCCGGTACGTCTGCCACACGGTCTGCGGCGCCACGTACGTGCCGCCCGCCATCCGCACCTCGACGTCCCGGTCGGCCGGCCCGTCGGCCACGATCTGCTCGACCCGTTCCAGGGTCTGCACCGCATCCGCCGGCGTCGTCCCCGGCGCGCTGTCGGAGCCCGCCGGCGACATGTAGACGGTCTGGACCTCCGCGGCTGCGGCGGGAGCCACGAATGCGGCCGGGCTCGCGGCCAGCCCCAGCGCGGCGGTAGCCGCCAGGAGCGCGGTTCGCTTGCGGGCGGTCAACGGGTGTGACCGTTGCCCGTGACGATGTACTTCGTCGAGGTCAGTTCCGGCAGGCCCATCGGGCCGCGGGCGTGCAGCTTCTGGGTGCTGATGCCGATCTCGGCCCCGAAGCCGAACTCCCCGCCGTCCGTGAAGCGCGTCGACGCGTTGATCATCACCGCCGCGGCGTCCACCCGGGCCGCGAAGCGCCGGACCGCCGTCGTGCTCTCGCTGACGATCGCCTCCGTGTGGCCGGTGCCGTAGCGGCGGATGTGGTCGAGGGCGTCGTCCAGGGAGTCGACCACCGCGACCGAGATGTCGGCCGACAGGTACTCCTTGCCCCAGTCCTCCTCGGTCGCCGGGACCACGCCGTCGAAGGCCGCCACGCGGGGATCGCCGTGGACCGTGACGCCGGCGTTGATCAGTTCCTCGACGACCAGGGGAAGGAACGACTCGGTCAGCGCCGAGTGCACGAGCAGCGACTCGGCCGTGTTACAGGTCGAGAGGCGCTGGGTCTTCGAGTTCAGCACCACGCCGAGGGCCTTCTCCAGGTCGGCGGCCTCGTCGACGTACACGTGGCAGTTGCCCACCCCGGTCTCGATCACCGGGACCGTGGACTCCTCGACGACCGCCTTGATCAGGGAGGCGCCGCCGCGGGGGATGAGGACGTCGACCAGGCCGCGGGCGCGCATCAGCTCCTTCACCGAGTCGCGGGTCGTCGCGTCCAGGAGCTGGATGGCGTTGGCCGGCAGGCCCGCGTCCGCGACGGCCTGGCGCAGCACCGAGACGATGGCCGCGTTGGAGCTCATCGCCGAGCCCGAGCCGCGCAGCAGGGCCGCGTTGCCGGACTTCAGGCAGATGCCGGCCGCGTCCGCCGTCACGTTGGGGCGGCCCTCGTAGATGACGCCGACGACCCCGAAGGGCACCCGGACCTGGCGCAGCTCCAGGCCGTTGGCGAGGGTCGCGCCGCGGACCACGTCGCCGACGGGGTCGGGCAGGGCGGCGAGCTGGCGCAGGCCGTCGGCCATCGCCGCGACCCGCTCCGGCGTCAGGGTCAGGCGGTCGACCATCGCCTCCGACAGGCCACCGGTACGGGCGTTGCCGATGTCGGTCGCGTTCGCGGCGACGATGTCGTCCGTACGGCCGACGAGACGTTCCGCCATCAGCCGCAGCGCGGCGTCCTTCTCCGCACGGGTGGCGGCCGCGAGGTCGACGGCGGCGACCCGGGCCTCGGCGGCCTGCTGACGCACAGTCATGGTGAGCTCCTGGGAGGTCTAGAGGAGGACCAGGTCGTCGCGGTGCACGACCTCACGTTCATATCCCGGCCCGAGGGCCGCCGCCAGCTCCGGCGTGGAGCGCCCGAGCAGGGCGGGGAGCTCGACGGCGTCGTAGTTCACCAGCCCCCGGGCGATCGGGGCGCCCGACCCGGCGTCGACCAGGTCGACGGGGTCGCCGGCGGAGAAGGAGCCGTCCACCGCGGTGATGCCGGCGGGCAGCAGCGACTTGCGGCGGGCGACCACCGCGGCGACGGCGCCGGGGTCGAGGTGCAGCCGCCCGCGCGGCGAGGTCGCGTGCGCCAGCCAGAAGAGCCTGGCGGCGGGCCGTTGGGCGGCCGGGTGGAAGAGCGTGCCGACCTCGTCGCCGTCCAGGGCCGGTCCGGCCAGCGGCGCGGCGGTCAGCACCACGGGGATGCCGAAGCCGGTGGCGATCCGGGCGGCCTCGACCTTGGTCACCATGCCACCCGTGCCGACGCCGGCGCGGCCGGCGGCACCGACAGCGATGCCGGCCAGGTCGGCGTCGTCGCGCACGGCGCCGACGCGCCGGGACGCCGGGTCCGCCGGGTCGCCGGTGTAGAGGGCATCCACGTCGGAGAGCAGCACGAGCAGGTCGGCCTGGACGAGCGCGGCGACCAGCGCGGCGAGCCGGTCGTTGTCGCCGAACCGGATCTCGTCGGTGGCGACGGTGTCGTTCTCGTTGACGATCGGGAGCGCGCCGAGGTCGAGCAGCTTGCGCAGCGTCCGGTAGGCGTTGCGGTAGTGCGCCCGCCGGGTCACGTCGTCGACGGTGAGCAGCACCTGGCCCACGGTCAGCCCGTGCCGGGCGAAGCCGGCCGCGTACCGTCCGATCAGCATGCCCTGGCCGACCGAGGCCGCGGCCTGCTGGGTCGCCAGGTCGCGCGGTCGCCGGCGCAGCTTGAGCGGGGCCAACCCGGCGGCGATCGCGCCGCTGGAGACCAGCACGACCTCCCGGCCCCGGGCGGCATGGCTGCCGAGCACGTCGACCAGGGCGTCGACGCGCTGCTCGTCGATCCCGCCGGCGGCCGTGGTCAGCGAGGAGGAACCCACCTTCACCACGACGCGGCGGGCATCGGTCACCTCTTCGCGCACCTGCACCATTCTGCTCGCCGGGGTCCGCGGGCCACGGCGCGGATCCCATATCGTGGCGATCGTGACACCGCAGGAGTACGTCGAAGAGGTGCTGCGGCTCGTGGAGAGCATCCCCGAGGGCAGGGTCATGTCGTACGGCGCGGTGGCCGACGCCCTCGCCGAGGTGTCCGGGCGCAACTCGGCCCGCCAGGTGGGAACCATCATGGCGCGCCACGGCGGCGGGGTGCCCTGGCACCGCGTGGTGACCAGCGCCGGCCGGCTGCCTCCGGGGCACGAGCGGGAGGCGCGCCGGCGGTTGCTGAGCGAGGGCGTACCCCTGAAGGGTGACCGCGTCGACATGGCGCGGGCGGGATGGATGCCCGGGGGAGGGACGGACGGTCGTCCCGGAGTCTGAACCTCCCCTACGCTTCGCGGATGGAGACATCCCCACGGACGGGGCGCATCGCGGCGGGGGTCGCCGCCAGCCACCCGGCGACGGCCGCGGCCGGGCTGCGGATCCTGCGGGCCGGGGGCACGGCGGCCGACGCCGCGGTGGCCGCGGTGTTCGCCACGTGTGCCGCCGAGACGGTCTACACCGGACTCGGCGGTGGCGGCTTCGCGACGTACTTCGACGCCGCCTCGGGCGAGGTGACCTGCCTCGACTTCTTCGTCTCGGTGCCGGGGACGGACGGCGACCGCAGCCCGGGCCCGATGGTCGCGGTCGACGTGTTCTTCGGGGGCGTGCCGCAGGTCTACTCCATCGGCGGAGCGAGCGTCGCGGTGCCCGGCGTGCCCGCCGGCTGCGGCGAGGTGCACCGCCGCTGGGGGCGCCTGCCGTGGGAGTCGCTCGTGGCACCCGCGTACGAGCTGGCAGTCTCGGGCGTGGAGCTTCCCCCGGCGCACGCGCGGACGCTCGCCGCCTGCGCCCCCGCCCTCGCGCACGGGGACGGTGCCGCGATCTACGCGCCCGGCGGGCACCTGCTGCGCGGCGGTGACCGGCTTTTCCACCCCGGGCTGGCGGCGGCGTTCGAGGCCCTGGCCGCGCAGGGCCCGGCCCTGTTCTACACCGGCGCGTACGCGGCCCTGATGGTCGACACCGTACGGGCGGCGGGCGGCGCGCTGGGCCCGCGCGACCTCGCCGCGTACCGGGTGCTGGAGACGCCGGTCGACCATGCGGCGCTCGGCTCGTACCGGGTGCGGGCCCGCCACGACCTCAACCGCACGGTCGACACGATCGCGGCGCTGCCCGCCTCCCTGGCCTGCCTGCCGCGCCCGGAGCGGGCGGTCACCCTGGCGGCGGCGCTGCGCGACCGGGGGCGGCAGAAGATCGGCGACACCACCAACGTCTCGGTGGTGGACGCGGAGGGCAACGCCTGCGTGATCACGACGACGCTGGGCCTCGGCGCGGCGGTCTGGCTGCCCGGGCTCGGCATCAACCTCAACTCCATGCTCGGCGAGGGCGAGCTGATCACCACCGACCTGGCGCCCGGGCGGCGGATGTCGTCGAACATGTGCCCGCTGGTGGTCATCGACTCCACCGGCGCCCTGGCCGTGGCGATCGGGTCGGCCGGGGCGTCGCGCATCCGGACCGCGCTGATCGACACGCTGATCGGCGTCCTGGTCGACGGGCTGGACATGCCGACGGCGATCGCGCGGCCCCGCTTCCACGTCGTGGACGACACGGTGCACGCCGAGCCGGGCTGCCGCCGCGACGAGCTGGAGGCGCTGGCCGAGGTGGGCTGGCTCGTCCACGAATGGGCGGAGATCGACCACTACTTCGGCGGCGTCACGGCGGTGGGGGTCGGCGGCGCTGCGGGCGACCCCCGCCGGGACGGGGTCGGAGTGCTGCTCTGAGCCGGCCGCAGGGTAGGTTGGGCGGCGTGGCCGGTCTGCCAGGAGTCCTCGGCGAGCCCATCAAGTTCGTGCTGAACTGGGGGCGCCGCTACTCGCTGTGGGTCTTCAACTTCGGTCTCGCGTGCTGCGCCATCGAGTTCATCGCGACCAGCATGAGCCGGCACGACTTCATCCGGATGGGCGTGATCCCGTTCGCGCACGGCCCGCGCCAGGCCGACCTGATGGTCGTCTCCGGCACGGTCACCGACAAGATGGCCCCGGCGATCAAGCGGCTCTACGACCAGATGCCCGAGCCCAAGTACGTGATCTCCTTCGGCTCCTGCGCCAACTCCGGCGGCCCGTACTGGGACTCGTACTCGGTGACCAAGGGTGTCGACCAGCTCATCCCGGTCGACGTGTACGTGCCGGGCTGCCCGCCGCGGCCGGAGGCGCTGCTGCACGGCATCCTGCGCCTGCAGGAGAAGATCGCCGCCGAGCGGTCGGGCCCGGGCGGCGTGTCCCGTCCCGACCCGCTGCGCTCCGGCGCCGCCCTGGTGCCCGGTCCGCCGGATTCCTCCGCGCCCGCGCGGGACGCCGCCTCGCTGACCGCCCCGGTCGTCCGCCCGCCCGCCTGACAGGGCTCGCCTCGCCGGTCTACGCTGCGCAACATGGGTGACCAGCCGCGCTCCGACTTCATCATCGACGTCCTGACCAGGGAATTCGGCGAGCTGATGGCGGTCGACCCGTCGGCCTTCCGGCGCAAGTTCCGCAAGATGGCGTCCTCGCCGTTCGCGTTCTACCGGGGCAGCGCCTCGCTCTTCTACGCCGACATGGCCGGCGCCTACGCCGACGACAGCTTCCTCGACGCGCGGACCAGCCGGGTGTGGATCCACGGCGACCTGCACGCCGAGAACTTCGGCACCTACATGAACTCCTCGGGCCAGCTGGTCTTCAACGTCAACGACTTCGACGAGGCGTACGTCGGCCCGTTCCTCTGGGACCTCAAGCGCCTCTGCGCCAGCGTGGCCCTGATCGGCTACAGCAAGGCGCTCTCCGACGAGGTCATCACCGGGCTGGTCACCACGTTCGCCGGGGCGTACCTGACCGAGCTGCGGGCCATCGCGCGCGGCGGGGACGACGCGATCGGGTCGATCACCCTCGACAACGCCACCGGCGTGCTGCGCCGGGTGCTCCAGGAGGCGCGGCTCAACACCCGGGTCGCCCTGCTGGCCGGGCAGACCACGATCGACGACTACGAGCGCCGGTTCTCCCTCGGCGACGGCGTCTACGAGGTCGACGAGGCGACCGTGGCCGCGGTGACCGAGGCCTTCCACCGCTACCTGGGCACGCTGCCGTCGAAGGGTGACGGCGTGTCCACCACGATCAAGGACATCAAGCTGCGCAAGGGCGTCGGCATCGGGTCGGCCGGGCTGCCGTCGTACAACCTGCTGCTCGAGGGGCACACCCAGGCGCTGGAGAACGACGTCATCATCTACATGAAGCAGGCGCAGGTGCCGGCCGTGGCGCGGTGGATCGACGACGAGCGGGTCCGCGGCTACTTCCGCCACCAGGGTCACCGCACCGCCGAGTCGCAGCGCGCTCTGCAGGCGCACGCCGACCCCTGGCTGGGCTTCACCGAGCTCGACGGGGTGGGCCAGCTGGTCGCCGAGGTGTCCCCGTACGCCAACGACCTCGACTGGTCCGACGTCAACGAGCCCGAGCAGCTCACCGCGGTCCTGGCCGACCTGGGCCGCGCGGTGGCCCGGATGCACTCCGTGGCCGACGACGAGTCCAGTCACGACCTGGTCGACTTCTCCACCGAGGAGGCGATCGTGGCGGCCGTGGAGTCCGACGAGGCCGGCTTCGTGCGCCTGCTGGTCGACTTCGCCCACGCGTACGGCGACCAGGCCCGCGAGGACCACCAGGACTTCGTCGACCTGTTCCGCAACGGCCGCCTCCCCGGCCTGGAGTGAGGCGTCAGGCCGGGTCGAGCGCGTACGCGAAGCCGGCCCGGTTGCTGGCCTGCTCGTCCGCCGTGATCGACACCTGAACCTCGGTGTCCTCCGTCAGCTCGAGCGCGCTGCCGGCGTAGACCACCTGCGGATCCACGTCGGTGCAGGCGACGGTCTCGGACAGCAGCGTGCCCGCACGGGGACGCAGGGGGTTCTCGGCGACCGCCGGCCTGACGGTCACGGTGACGTTCCCCAGGCCCGCGCAGACCATGCGCAGCTCGTAGCTCGCGGTCCGCTCGACCCGCTGCGTCGTCGACCCGCCGGGCCGCTCGGTGGTCATCCGCTCCGGCCGGGACAGGCCGCTCGCGACGAGCAGCTGCGCCGCCCGGTCGGCATTCCACACCGATTGCGGGTCGACGGGTACGGCCCGGTCCGCCGCCTCGTCCGGGGCGACCATCACGGAGTAGACCGCCTCTGCGGCCGCCGGGTCCCCCCGGAGGCCGACCGTCAGCTCACCATCGACCGGCAGTCGGATCTCCATCCTCGCCGCCCTCGGTTCGAGGGCACACGACGCCACCTGACCGCCCAGGTCGGTGGAGCCGGCGGCGGCGCTCAGCGTCACGCTCACGGTCAGCGTCCCGGAGCCCGCGCAGGCCACCGCCAGCGTGTAGCTGCCGGCGGAGAGATCGGGGAAGCGTTCGGTGCTCCCCGGCGTCACGGGACCGACGAGTATCCGGCCGTTCGGCGCCGTTCCCTGCTCGCCGGCCGCCCTGCGGGCCGCGGCGGTGAGCCGGTCGTGCCGCTCCGCGGGCGTCTCCTGGTGCCTGGGCAGCCCGACGGCGGCCACGGTGCCCGCGACGGCCAGCACGGCGGACGCCGCGACCACGGTCCTGGTCGTGCGCCGCCGCCGGACCGTGCCGCGCGCCGCGACGGGGCCGGGCGGGCGTACCCGCGGCAGGGTCTCGGCGCGCAGGCCGGCGAAGAGAGCCTCGAACTGGTCAGGCATTGCGCACCTCTTCGGTGGTCGGGCCGGCGTTCAGCTCGGCCGCGAGGGCGGTCCGTGCCCGGTGCAGCCAGGACTTCACCGTTCCCTCGGCGGCGCCCTCGCGCGCGGCGATCTCGGCGATCGTCAGGTCGGCCAGGTAGTGCAGGACCATCGCCCGCCGCTGGGTCGCCGGCAGGGTGGCCAGCGCGGCGACGAGGGCGACCCGCTCCGGGCCGGGCCCGTCGACCCGGTCCTCGCCCGTCCGCTGCCGGCGCAGGAAGTTCAGCGCGGTCCGCCGCCGGCGCCACCCGCTCACGGCGAGGTTCCAGGCCACCCGGCGCACCCAGCTCACCGGGTCGTCGTACCGGGAGACGGTCCGCCAGCGCGCGAGGGCGCGGCAGAACGCCTCCTGGACCACGTCCTGCGCCTCCTGCCGGTCGCCGAAGTACGCGTACAGCTGCACCACCAGGTCGGCGTAGTGCGCGGCGTACAGCTCGTCGAACGACACCGGGGTTGCTGTCACGGCGGTGAACGGCTCCGATCTGAGGCTGATGCCCGGGGATGTCACGGCGACTACACGCGCGGGCCGGCTCGATGGTTGCGCCGCGTCGGGGGCGCCGGCCCGGCAGGATCATAGGATGGGCGGTATGACGCCCGAAGAGGTCGGCGAGCGGCTCGTCGCGCTGCTGACAGCCGCCGATGCCGTGACCCCCGTGGATCCCTCGGCGCTCACCGCGGGGGTGTCCGGCGGCGGGCCGGGCCACGAACGGGCGGTCGTCGACGTGCCGGCCGCGCTGTGGTGGGCGGCCGTCGAGGCGGTGCGGGATCCCGCCGCGCTCGGCTGCGACTTCTTCGACTGGCTGTCGGCGGTGGACGAGCTGGACGAGGGCTTCACCGTGGTGGCGCACCTGTGGTCCACCCGGCGCAAGCACGGCCTGCTGATCCGGGCCCGGGTGCCCCGCGACAACCCGGTGCTCGAGTCGGTGGTCGACCTCTTCCCGGGCGCCGCCTGGCACGAGCGGGAGACCCACGAGATGTTCGGGATCGGCTTCGCCCGGCACCCGGACCTGCGCCCGCTGCTCCTGCCGCCGGCCTTCGAGGGGCATCCGCTGCGCAAGGAGTTCGTGCTCGCCTCCCGGGTGGCGAAGGCCTGGCCGGGCGCGAAGGAGCCGGGGGAGTCCGAGGCCGGGACGGCCAAGCGGGCACCGATGCGACCGCCCGGCGTGCCGGACCCCCACGAGTGGGGCCCGATGAAGGGCAAGATCCCGCCGCCCGAGCCGCCGGCCCGCCGCGCCCGTCCCGCGAAAGAAGAGAGCTGATGCCGCTCTGGCTTGACCTGACCGTACGGGTCGTCGCGGTCGTCGCCGCCTTCCTCGTGCTACCCCTCGTCGTCGGCCAGGCCGAGCACAAGGTGATGGCGCACATGCAGGGCCGGATCGGTCCCATGTACGCCGGCGCCTTCCACGGCTGGGCGCAACTCGTCGCCGACGGCGTGAAGTTCGTGCAGAAGGAGGACATCGTCCCGCGGGACGCCGACCGCCGGGTGTTCCAGCTGGCGCCGCTGGTGGCGCTCTTCCCGTACCTCGTCGTGCTGCTGGCCATCCCGCTCGGACCCGGCGGCCTGGTCGCCCAGGCCCTCGACGTGGGCCTGTTCTTCGTCCTGGCCGTGCTGGGCGTGGGCGTGGTGGCGGTGCTCATGTCGGCCTGGGCCTCCGCCAACAAGTACAGCCTGCTCGGCGGCCTGCGCGGCGCCGCGCAGCTGCTCGGCTACGAGCTCCCGCTGGTGCTGTCCGCCGCGAGCGTCGCCATGGCGGCGGGCACGCTGAGCCTGCCCGGCATCGTCGAGGCGTGGTCGCCGTGGTGGCTGCTGTGGCAGGCGCCGGCCGCGCTGGTCTTCTTCGTCTCGGGCCTGGCCGAGATCCGGCGTCCCCCGTTCGACATGCCGATCGCCGACTCGGAGCTCGTCTTCGGCTACATGACCGAGTACAGCGGCCTGCGCTTCGCGTTCTTCCTGCTCGCCGAGTACGTCGGCATCGTCGTCATCGCCGCGCTGACCACGGTGCTCTTCCTCGGCGGCTGGCACGGCCCGGCCGCCGAGCAGCTCGGCTGGCTCTGGACGCTGCTCAAGGTCTTCGCGGTGTCCTTCGTGATCATCTGGCTGCGGGTGACGTACCCGCGGCTGCGCGAGGATCAGCTCCAGCGCCTCTGCTGGCTGGTGCTCGTGCCGGTCGCCCTCGCGCAGCTCGTGCTCACCGCGGCGGTCAAGGTCGCGCTGTAGGTGGGGATATCCCCACCCCGATCGGCGGGCCAGCCCCATCGATTCGACGGGCCGGTCCCGCGAGGCTTCAGGGGTCGGTTTCCCGCGATCCTCCAGGAGCCTCATCGATGTTGCGACACGCCGCCGCTGTCACCGCCCTCGCCGTCCTGGTGTCCGCCACGCCCGCCCGCGCGACGACCCGCGATCCCGTGCGCGACGAGTTGCGCCGCACCGTCGCCGAGGACGGCTGGCCCGGCGCGCTCGCCTCGGTGCAGGCCCGCGACGGGCGCGCCCGTGACCTCGTCGCCGGCGTCGGCGAGCTGGGCACCCGCCGGCCGGTCCCGGTCGACGGCCAGGTGCGGATCGGCAGCAACACCAAGACGTTCGTCGCCGTCGTGGTCCTCCAGCTCGTGGCCGGCAGGCAGGTCCGCCTGGACGAGCCGGTGGAGACCTACCTGCCGCGCCTGCTGCGCGGCGACGGCATCGACGGGCGGCACATCACCGTACGCCAGCTGCTGCAGCACACCAGCGGCCTGCCCGACTACACCGAACACCTGGACGCCGGCGACTCCGCCCGGCTGAGCCGCTACTACGAGCCCCGCGAGCTGCTCGACCTGGCGCTGGCCTCCACGGCGACGTTCGCCCCGGGCACGGACTGGGCGTACAGCAACACCAACTACGTGGTGCTCGGCCTGCTGGTCCAGAAGGTGACCGGCCGTCCGGTCGCCGAGGAGGTCACGCGGCGGGTGATCCGCCGGGCCGGGCTGCCGACCTGAGGAGGTTCTTCGCCGCGCTGCTCGAGGGCAAGCTCCTGCCGCCGGCCGAGCTCGCCGAGATGCGCCGCACGGTCGCGACCAAGGACGTCCTTCCCGGCGCCCGCTACGGCCTCGGCCTCATCAGCTTCCCGCTGAGCTGCGGGCGCGTCGCCTGGGGCCACGGCGGTTCCATCCCCGGCTATCAGACCCGCGCCGCCGCCGTCGAGGGCGGCCCGGCGGCGGCCGTGGCAGTGACGTCCCAGCCCACCACCGAGAAGCAGAACCACGAAATGTTCAAGGTCCTCGACACGGCACTCTGCGGCTGACAGCACGCCGGCCGCCCCGGACGCCCGGGGGAGCCCGCCGCGGTTGTCCGGGCGCCTCGATGCCGGGGGCGTCGCTTGCGGCTCTTCGGGCGCCTCGATGTCCGGGCGCCGGCTGCGGTTTTCCGGGCGCCTCGACTTACGGGGGCCGGGGTGTTTCGGAGCGGGCGGTCTGGTGTCCCGGGCGCCCCGCCCGGTTTCGCCGGGCGCCACGGGCGCCGCCTGCTCATCCGCGAGGCCGGTTGTGCTGGTGGCCGGTTGTGCCGGTTGTGCCGGTTGTGCCGGGGCGGCGGTTGTGCCGCGGCCGCCGAGCAGGGTGGTGCGGCCGGCGGCGGTGAGCGCGGCGGTCGTGGCCGCCTATGCCCGGAGCCCGGTGCGGATCATCGGTCGCCTTCCAATGTGGTCGATGATTCGCTACCGCCTCCGCCCTTAGCTTGCTCTTCCACCTCCGACTCCGGCCCGGTACACCTGCGGACAACCCCGCTCGGCCACGGAGAGCAACTACGTTCGGTGGTCAGCAGGTGGGCGCCTGAGGGTAGCTACGAAGCCGACCGCGCTGTCTGCGGCATGTGAGTGCATCGACCGGGAGGCGGAGCCATCCCGAAGGCGTCACGTGGGCGCACAGGGAAACCGACTACGAGGCCACGTCGGGTCGGCAACCCGCCTTCCACCCGTCCCCGGCACCTACGCGACGAGGCGAGCCGCCGAACCCGCATCCACCGCCCGGGCGGCGCCGCAGTTGCCGCACTCCAGGCGATACCGGCTGGACCGGACGGGGAAAAGCGGGATGAGGAACGCGGTGAACTTCGTTGACGTCTGGACAACGGCCTGAGGCGCGGTCGCACCGCAGATCTCGCAGACCAGCGTCACCGTGGAGAGCAACCGTTCCTTGGTACGGATGCCGACGAGAAAAAACATCTCAGCGGCCGAACGCGAAGCGGCGCGACTTCTTCTGCCGGCCGAACCGCCCCTGCAAAGTGTCGGCGCCCCGACGCAGCAGACGGGTCGCTCGGCTCGGCCCGCGCCGCGCCTCCACCACGTCGCTGAGCTTGCGCGCGCCAGCCGCGGCGAGCGGCACGGCGACGGCCATCACCACGAACCGCCGGATCAGGTTGGGGATCATGTCGGGTACTCCTCCATGGTCGATGCGTGATGGGCAGGGGTTTACCCAGACCGTGCCGTGCCACGCATCAAAGATCGCGCCCGAGCGAGAGCAGGGCCACGCCGTCGTCGGCGGGTCTACACGGCACCCGGCGACTCCGCAGTGCCGATAGGCGATCGTGCCCACCGGCGCGGCGACCGCGGATTCCTCGCCCGTACCGTCGACCACACCGCAGCGGCTGTGCTCAGCACCCCCTGGGAACAGGTCAATCTCCGCTCCCATTGCGCCATGATCGAGTGCATCCGACTCGGCAGATCCATGCATTCGTCCGACGAGTCTCCAGCGGCGGCGCCTGTGACGCATCGTTGCCCGGTCTCGCGAAGTGGTGACCCTTCGGTGGCTCGGGCAGCCACGTCCATGACCCAGCGATGCTCCTTGTCACCGTCATGACGGATCGGGCTGAAGTGATCGATGTGCTGGTGGGATTTCGAGAGCGGTTCCACCGGTGTCTGAACGCGCGGGCGGACGCGTTGTTCGAGCTGACCGAGGCGCTGTTGTGCACCGACGGGCCGGTCAGGACGCCGGTCGGATCGTCGCCGGCGCCGGAACACCAACGCGGCCGTGGTGCGCTGTATGACGCGCTGAACCACGGCCGGATCGATGTGGAGTCGTTGCGCCGACAGGCTGGCCGGGTCGCCGCTGCCGCGGGCGGCGGACGGCCGCCTGGTGCTGGCCGTGGACGTTCACCGACCACGCGGCGTTCACCGCCGCAGACGTGCGTGTCCCACGGCTGTTCATGCTGGACCAGGCCGGCATGGTCCTCGGCAGCGACATCGCCCTGGTCGAGGATGTCGGCACGCTCACGTTGGAACAGCGTTAGCTCGGGATGAGTTCAAGGACGGCCACTTATCCGGCGGCTGCAAGGAAGTCCGAGTAGAACAGGCCCAGGCCGGCCGCTACGCAGACACCGGCCACGGTCCAGAACCGGACCACGATGTTGACCTCGCTCCACCCGGCCAGTTCGAAATGGTGGTGCAGCGGCACCATTCGGAAGACGCGTCTGCCGGTGGTCTGGAACGAGACGATCTGGATCACCCATGTCACGGTGATGATGAAGAAGAGACCGCCGATCAGGATCGAGAGCAGCGTGGTGCGGGTTGCCACCGCGAGCCCGCCAATCAGGGCGCCGAGGCCGAGCGAGCCCACGTCGCCCATGAAGATCCGCGCTGGGGACGTGTTCCACCACAGGAAGCCCACGCAGGCGCCGGCGGCCGCCGCCGCGATCATGGCGATCTCGAGGGGATCCCGGACCTCGTAGCAGTAGCCGTTCGCACGGGCGTACGTTTCGTCGGCGCACCAGTGCCGGTATTGCCAGTACCCGATCAGCGCGTACGCGCCGAGCACCAGGGTCGACGCGCCGGTGGCCAGGCCGTCGAGGCCGTCGGTGAGATTCACGCCGTTCGACATCGCCGTGATCACGAAGACGAACACAATCACCGAACCGACCTTGCCGACGTTCAGCCAGCTGATGTCCCGGATGAACGAGATGTGCTCGCTGACCACGGTCTGGCCGTTCGTGCTGGCCCAGTAGAGGGCGGCAACACCGAAACCGGTGCCGATGATCGCCTGGCCGAGAAGCTTGCCCTTGGCGGACAGGCCGTCGGAGTTGCGCTTGCGGACTTTGAGGAAGTCGTCGACGAAGCCGACCGCACCGCAGAACACGAAGAGCCCGAGCAGGACGAGAGCCGTCATGGTCGGCTTCTCCTGCGCGATCTGCCGCTCGGGCAGCGTGGTCAACGCGAGGTGCCCGGCGACGTAGGCGCAGAGGGTCGCCACGATGAACACGACACCACCCATCGCGGGGGTGCCCTTCTTGCCCTCGTTCGAGGCGAGCCCGAGGGCACGGATCGGTTGCCCGGCCTTCAGCGCGCTGAAGACTCGGATCGCCACCGGCGTGCCGAACAGGGAGATGATGAACGCGACGGCGGCCGCGACGATGACCGCCCTCACGGGCGAGCCTCCACGAGATCGGGAACGCTCACAGCGCGGGCCCCACTGCTCGGTCAGTGTCGGATAGCTCGGCATGATGCGAGCCCGCGTGTTCCCAGGCACGCTGGTAGAAGTCGATGATCTGGTCGCGGGTCTCGGTCGGGCTCACCCACCGGTCGCTGCCATCCGCGTCCTGCCATCGCCCCAGCGGCTCCGGGAACGGACGGCCGGAGACCTCACCGAAATGCCAGGCCTTCGCTGTCGCCAAGTGCTTCACCAGGCCGAGGAGAGTCGTTCCCGTCGTCATGAGAGGACGTCGTACTCGGACAGACCATCGAGCTTCCATGCCAGTGCCTGACGTATGGACTTGAGCTGGCCGTGTAAGTGGTCCTTCACGAGATCATCGATCACGGGACACGAGCTTGCCATCCGAGGACAAACGGAGCTGCCCTGGACCGTGCAGGGCCGTGGCTCGTGACTTAGGGTATTCGGACAGTTCCGGGGCAAGATTCGTCGATGCGCTACGCGGGCGGTGCCCACGCGCTCGTGACGTCACGATGGAACGCCGCCCGAGAAATCACGGCCGACACGCTGTTGACCGCGCATGCCTCGGCGGGCAGCCCGACCACCCTTCGCTGGTGCCGCCGCGGCGACACGGCCGGCGTCGCAGCCGCCTGGTCAGCGCGGATGCCCGCGCGGTGTTGGCCCCGGCAACGGCCGCCAAGCTGACCAAGACGCGGGTCGCGGCTGCGCTGCGCCGCGGCGGCCGCGAACGCGGCGTCGACAACCTGCGGCCGGTCCGAGCGGCCTTCCCCGAGCTGGCATGACCGCTCCTGACAGGCGGTGCAGGCCACCACCGGCGCGCCGCCGCGGAACACGACGACAGCGGAAACCGAGGTTCGAAGACAGCTTCTTGACCGGGCACAGGGCCAGGAAACCGACGATCATCACTATTGACCAAGAAAAATGTGAAGGGTCCGTACCGTAATTAATGCGCCGATCTGAGCGGCGCGGGGTGACAGTAGGGCAAGATCTGGAGGGGGTGTGCTCGCCTCCGGTGCGGCGACCGGGCAGGATATGCGGTTATGAGTGAGCACGGAGAGCGGTCCACGCCCGGCAAGGGCCTGGTGAACGGACTCGCCGTCACGCTCAAGACCATGACCAGGCGTTCCACCACCCAGCAGTATCCCGACGTCGAGCCCGACCTGCCGCCCCGGTCGCGCGGGGTCATCGCGCTGCTGGAGGAGAACTGCACGGTCTGCATGCTCTGCGCGCGCGAGTGCCCCGACTGGTGCATCTACATCGACTCGCACAAGGAAGAGGTCGTCGTGCCCGGCGCCGCCCGGCCGCGGCAGCGCAACGTGCTCGACCGGTTCGACATCGACTTCTCCCTCTGCATGTACTGCGGGATCTGCATCGAGGTGTGCCCGTTCGACGCCCTGTACTGGAGCCCCGAGTTCGAGTACTCGGAGCTGGACGTGCTGGATCTGCTGCACGACAAGAGCCGGCTCGGCGACTGGATGCCCACCGTGCCGCCGCCGCCCGCGCACGACGTCCTCGGCGAGCCGTCGAAGGAAGAAGCCACGGCCGCCCGCAAGGCCGCCGGCCCGGGCGCGGCCACCCCGGCCCGCACCGCCCGCCCGGCCGCCCGCCCGGCCGCGCGCCCCGCCCCGACAGGCCCCACGCCGGACCCCGCCGCGGGAGGTCCGGCTGCGAGCGCTGCCGCGTCGGAGACCGCTGCGGGGGGTCCGGCTACGGGCAGCGCCGCGGGGAACCCCGCGCCGGAGACCGCCGCGCCGGAGACCGCCGCGCCGGAGGGTCGAGCGCCGGGTGGCTCTGTGCCGGAAGGCGGCGCCCCCGAGGCTCCGGAGACGGGGAAGTGACGGTCGCCGACGCGCTGCTGCTGGCGCTCGGGGCCCTCGCGGTGGGCTCGGGCGCGCTCGTGGTCACCAGCGCCCAGATCGTGCGTGCCGGGCTCTACCTGGTCGTCAGCCTCGGCGCCGTCGCCGGTCTCTACCTCGTCCTCGGCGCGGAGCTGGTCGCCTGGGTGCAGGTCCTGGTCTACGTGGGCGCGGTCGTGGTGCTCCTGCTCTTCGCCGTCATGTTGACCCGCGCCCCGATCGGCCCGTCCGACGACCTCGACCGCCCGGCGTGGCCCGCGCTGCTGGTCGGCGGCGGCGTCGGGCTCGGCCTCGCCGCGCTGTTCGCCGACGCCTTCCGCTGGTCGGTCCACCCGCTGCCCACGCCCGGCACCACCGACCGGATGGGCGCCGAGATCTTCGGCACGTGGGTGCTGCCCTTCGAGGTGCTTTCGATCCTGCTGCTCGCCGCCCTGGTCGGCGCCATCGTTCTCTCCCGCCCCGACATCGGCGCGCCAGAGAACCACGCCGCCCGGAAGACGGGCGCCGCCCGGATCGCCGGCGCCGCCCGGAAGACGAGCGCCGCCCGGATCGCCGGCGCCGCCCGGAAGACCGGCGCCGGCCGGAACGACGACGCCGCCCAGACGGCCGGCGCCGCCCGGATCGCCGGCGTCGCCCAGCCGGAGAGCGGCGTGCCGAAGGACGTCGCGGCGCGTGACGATGTCGGGGCGAAGGAGGGCGAGGCCTGATGCACGCGGTGATCCCGTTCGTGACGGCGGCGCTGCTGTTCGGGCTGGGCGTCTACGGCGTCCTGCGCCGCCGCAACGCGATCCTGGTGCTCATGGCGGTCGAGCTCATGCTCAACGCCGTCAACCTCGTGCTGGTGGCCGCCGACGCCACCGTCTCCGCGGCGCTGGGCCACCGGGGCGGCGTCTTCGCCCTCTTCGTCATCGTGCTCGCCGCCGCCGAGGTCGGTGTCGGCCTGGCGATCGTGCTCCAGTGGTACCGGATGCGCCGCGCCGTGCAGGTCGACGAGGTCGCGCTGCACCACGAGGCGGAGGTCGGATGACCGCCCAGGTGCTGACGCCGCTGCTGGCCGGCGTACCGCTGCTGCTGGGTCTGGCCGGATTGTTGCTCGCGCCCGGCGACGGCGGCCGGGAGCGCCGGCGGGCGGCCGCCACGCTGGGCATCGCCGGGGCCGCGCTCGCCCTGCTCGTCAGCCTCGTGCTGGCCGTCGTGGTGGACGAGCAGGTCCGGGTGACCCAGCGATGGGTGACCTTCGGCGATCTGGACGTCACGCTGGGGTTCTCGCTGGGACCCGCGGCGATCTACGTGGCGTTGGCGGTCTGTGTCGTCGCCCTCTTCGTCCAGGTCTACTCGGTCGCCTACCTGCACGACGACCCGCGGTACGCGCCCTACGCCGCCCAGGTCAGCCTCTTCACCGGCGCGATGCTGCTGGTGGTCTCCGCGAACGACCTCATCCTGCTGCTGGTCGGCTGGGAGGTCATGGGCGTCTGCTCGTACCTGCTCATCGGCCACGACCGGCGGCTGCCCGAGGCGCCCGCCGCGGCCGTGAAGGCGTTCGTCGTCACCCGGGTGGGTGACGTCGGCTTCCTGCTCGGCATCGCCTGGCTGGGGGTCTCCGCCGGCAGCTTCCAGATCTCCGACGTCCTCGCGCACACCGGGACGTCGACGGTCGCGTTGCTGCTCGTCCTCGCCGGGGTCGCGGGCAAGAGCGCACAGTTCCCGCTGCACACCTGGCTGCCGGACGCGATGGCCGGCCCGACGCCGATCTCCGCGCTCATCCACGCGGCCACGATGGTCGCGGCCGGCGTCTACGTGGTCTACCGGCTGTTCCCGCTGTTCGCGCAGTCGCCCGCCGCGCTGGCGGTGCTCGGCGTGTCGGCCGCGATCACCCTGCTGCTCGGTGCGCTGTCCGCGACCGCACAGGACGACCTCAAGCGGGTGCTGGCCTGGTCGACGGTCTCGCAGATCGGCTACATGACCGGCGCCCTCGCCGTCGGCTCGCCGGCGGCCGCCCTGTTCCACCTGCTCACCCACGCCGCCTTCAAGGCGCTGCTGTTCCTCGCGGCGGGCGCGGTGATCCACGCGGTCGGCACCAACCTCATGTCGCGCATGGGCGGCCTGCGGCAGCACATGCCGGTGACGTTCTGGTCGTTCGTCGTCGGCCTGGGCGCGCTCGCCGGCGTACCCCCGCTCGCCGGCTTCTGGTCCAAGGAGAACGTGCTGGTGGCGGCGGCACACGCGACCGAGGGCGACGGGCCGGCGCCCGCCTGGGTGGGCTGGGTGGTCTGGCTCGCCGCGCTGGCCGGCGTCGCGATCACCGCCTGGTACGCGACCCGCCTGCTCCTGCGCACCTTCTTCGGCTATCCGCGGTCGCGCACCGAGCAGTGGCAGGTCGGCTTCGACGACGCCCGCTACGACGAGCCGCAGGGGCCGCCGCACGACCCGCCGGGCCTGATGCGCTGGCCGATCGTGCTGCTCACCGTGCCGTCCGTGCTGCTGGGGCTGGCCGCCTTCCTGCCCGCCTTCCGTTCGGCGCTGGAGCTCGAGGAGCCGCACCTCGGCGTCTCCCTCGTGCTGCCGATCGTGCTGCTCGCCCTCGGCGCCGCGAGCTCGTGGTGGCTCTGGCACACCGCGCCCGGCGCCGACCCGGCGCGCGACCTCGGCCGGTTGCGGCCGTTGTTCGCCGCCGGCTTCCGGGTGGACGACCTGCAGAACCTGCTGATCGTACGACCGGTGCGCGCGATCGCCGGTGCCGCGCGCCTGGCCGACGAGCGGGTGGTCGACGCCGCGGTCGAGGGCACCGGCACCTCGGCCACGCGGCTCGGTGCCGTGCTGGCCACCGTCCACCGCGCCGCGCTGCCCCGCGCGGCCACCGCCGTCCTCACCGGCGCGCTGGTCCTCGGCGTCGCCGCCGCGATCTACGGAGCCGCGTCATGATGGCGCCCCAGGACGTTCCCGTGGGCCTGCAGCTCGTGCTCCTCGCCATGCTGGCCGTGCCCGCGCTCGGCGCCGCCGCGGTCGCCCTGATGCCGGCCCGCCGCGACCGCGCCGCGCGGCTCCTGGCGACGGCGGTCGCGGCCGTCACCTTCGTGCTGACCCTGCTTCCCGGCGTCATCCCGTCGTCGCGCGACGTCGGGTGGTTCCAGTACGGGCCCTCGGAGCTTCCGCCCGTCGTGCCCTGGGCCGAGGTGGACCTGCCCTGGGTCCCCGCGCTGGGCGTCGACTTCCACCTCGGTGTCGACGGCGTCTCCTGGCCGCTGGTCGTCCTGACCGGACTGCTGACCATGCTGTGCTGCGGATACACGGTTGCCAGGGTGCCCGCGGGCGGCTCCGGGCGTACGCTCGCCGCCCTGCTGCTGGTCCTGGAGGTCGGCATCCTCGGCACCTTCCTGGCGCTCGACCTGGTGTTGTTCTTCGTGTTCTTCGAGGTCGTCCTGCTGCCCATGTACGCCGTGATCGCCGGCTGGGGCGGGCCCGAGCGGCGCCGGGCGGCCCGCAAGTTCGTCCTCTACACGCTGTTCGGCTCGGTGCTGCTGCTGCTCGGCGTCTTCACCGTGGTCGTGGCCGCGGGCACCGGAGACCTGCTCGCCCTCGCGGGCGGCTACGGGCTCTCCCGCACCGCGCAGTGCGTGGCGTTCGCCCTCTTCGCGGTCGCGTTCGCGGTCAAGGCGCCGCTGTGGCCGCTGCACACGTGGCTGCCGGCCGCGCACACCGAGGCCCCCACGGTGGGCAGCGTGATCCTCGCCGGGGTGCTGCTGAAGATGGGCACGTACGGCCTCATCCGGGTCGGCCTCGGCGTCGCCCCGGAGGGAGCCGCCTGGGCCGCCCCGGTGCTGGGCGTCCTCGCCGCCGCCGCGATCATCGCCGGGTCGATGGTGTGCCTGCGCCAGACCGAGCTGAAGCGGCTGATCGCGTACTCCAGCGTCGGCCACATGGGCTTCGTCCTGCTCGGCATCGCGACGCTGACGGTGACCGGCGTGCAGGCCGCGCTCATCGGCAACGTTGCGCACGGTGTGATCACGGGCCTGCTCTTCTTCATCGCCGGAGCGATCAAGGACCGGGCGCACACCGGCGACCTCGCGGATCTCGGCGGCCTGCGGGAGACGGCGCCGCGGCTGGCCGGCGTGCTCGGCTTCGCGGCGATCGCGTCCCTCGGCCTGCCCGGCCTGGCCGGCTTCTGGGGCGAGGCCTTTTCCGTGGTCGCGGCCGTCGAGCGCGGCGGCCCGCTGTGGCTCACGCTCGCGGTGGTCGCGGCGATCGGCGGCGCGTTGACGGCCGCCTACTTCCTGCGCCTGCTGCGCCGGGTCACCCACGGCCCGGCGGCTCCGGCGGTGGCCGGCTTCCCGGCCGTGGCCCGGTCTGAGTGGCTGGCCTGGAGCCCGCTGATCCTGCTCACGCTCGTGGTCGGCCTCGTGCCCGCGCTCGTCCTCGCCGCCGCGTCCGACCCGGTGGCCGCCCTGACCGGAGCGCTGCGATGATCCAGGCCGTCGACCACGCCGCCCTTCTGCCGCTCTACGCCGCGGCCGGCACGGCGTTGCTCGTGCTCGTGGCGGAGCTGGCGTTCGGCCGGTTCCACCTGCTCGCCGGGATGCTCGGCGGCCTCGCCACGGCGGTCGTCGCGGTGGCCGTCCCCGAGCACGCCGCCACCTTCTGCCGCGACGGCCTGTGCTCGTGGACGGTCACCCCGCACGCGGCGCTGATGGCGGTGCTCTTCGCCGGGCTGACCGTCGGCGTGCTCGCCCTGTCCGGGCCCGCGCTGCGCCGGGGGTACGCGCCGCCGGGGGAGTACTGCTTCCTGCTCACCTGCGCGATGACGGGCGGCGTGGTCGTCGCGTACGCGGGTGATCTGATCACGCTGATCGTCGGCCTGGAGACCCTGACCCTGCCGCTGTACGTGCTGACCGGGCTGCGCCGGATCCGCGAGTCCGCCGCCGGCGCCGCCGCAGCGGTCACGTTTTTCCTGGTCAGCGTGGTGTCCACGGCCGTCGCGCTGCTCGGTGCCGCCCTGCTGTACGCCGCCACCGGCGCCCTGCACCTCGACGCGCTGGTCGAGGGCTCCGGCGCGTACGCGCCCCTGGCCGCGGTCGGTGCGGCGCTGGTGGTGATCGGCTTCGCGTTCAAGGTGGCGGCGGTGCCGCTGCACGCGTGGGCGCCGGCCACGTACGACGGCGCGCCGGTCCCGGTCGCCGCGTACCTCTCGACGGCCTCGAAGCTCGGCGGTGTCCTGGCCCTGGCAGCGGTCGTGCAGCGGCTGGACACCGGGCCGCTGGTCGCGGTGCTGGCCGTGCTGACCATGACGGTCGGCAACCTGGTGGCGCTGCGCCAGACGCGGATGGTGCGCCTGCTGGCGTGGTCGTCGATCGCCCAGGCGGGCTACGTCATCGCCCCGCTGGCGGCGGGCGCGGCCGGCGTCCGGGCCGCGTACGCGTACGTGGTCTTCTTCGTCCTCCTGGAGTTCGTGGCGTTCGCGGCGATCGCGGCCCTGCGCGGCCCGGGCGTGGACGGCGGCGACCTCGCCGACTACCGGGGCGCCGGCCGCCGCTCCCGGTGGCTGGGCGCCGCGCTGGTCCTGGCGCTCGCCGGGCTCGCCGGCCTGCCGCCCGGTCTCGCCGGGCTCTTCGCCAAGGTGGCGGTCGTGGAGTCGCTGATCGCCTCCGGCTGGGGCTGGCTGGCGGGCGTGGTCGCGGTGAACGCGGTGATCGCCCTCGCGTACTACGTCCGCGCTGGCGCTCTGCTCTACGCGGCCCCCGACCTTCCGCGCACGGCGTCCGACCTTCCCGGTGCGGCGCCCGGGCCTTCTGGCGCGGCGCCCGGGCCTTCTGGCGCGGCGTCCGAGCTTCCCGGCGCGGGTTCCGGGCGGACAGCGCTCGCCGATCCCGGCCTTGTGGACGCGGCCGTGCCCCGGCCGGTCGTCGCCCGGTCCGTGGCGGTCTCCCTCGCCGTGGCCGCGGTCACCGTCGCCGTCGCGGGCTTCGCACCGCAGGCGATCTTCGACATCCTGGGCGGCTGAGCCACCCGCTCGCGCCGGGGTGACCTCCATGACAGCGGGCCCTGATCCGGTACGGCCGAGCCGTCTCCCGTCGTTAAGGTCGCTCGGGAAGGGGAGGTGACAGGGTCGTGACGGCGTTGCGTCAGTACCTCGGTGTGTGGCGGATGCCGGGCGGAAAGGTGCTGCTCGTCGTCGGCATCCTGGCCCGGCTGGGCATCGGCATGACGCCGCTGGCGCTGCTCCTGCTGGTGCAGCAGACCACCGGCCGGTACGCCGCGGCCGGTCTCGCCGGCGGCGTGTACGCGCTGGCCGGCGCCGCGGTCAGCCCGGTCGCCGGCCGCCTCGCGGACCGCATCGGCCCGTCCCCCGTGCTGCTGGCGACCGCCGTGCTGCACCCGCTGGCCCTCACCGGCCTGATCCTCGTCAGCCGCGCCGGCGGCGACCCCCTCGGCCCGATCGTCGTGGCATCGGCGCTGGCCGGGGCGACGTACCCGCCGCTGACCGCGGCCATCCGCCGGGCCTGGACCGACGCGACCGCCCCCGGCTCCGGCCGGCACGCCCTGCGCCCGGCCGCGATGGCCGCCGAGACGTCGCTGTTCGAGCTGGTGTTCGTGCTCGGCCCGCTGCTGGTGGCGGCGTTCGTCGTGCTGACCGGCCCGACGGCCGCGCTGGTCTTCGCGGCCGTGGTCACGCTGGTCGGCACGGTGGGCATCGCCCTGCTGCCGATCATGCGCCACTGGCAGCGCCACGAGACGGCCGAGCCCGCCCGTGGCCTCGGCCCGCTCAAGGTGAGCGGGTTCCCCGCCCTGCTGATCTGCGTCGGGGCGCTCGGCCTCTCCTTCGGTGCGGCGGGCGTGCTCGTCCCGGCGTACGCGAACCAGCACGGCGGCGGCGACGGCCTCGGCGGCGTGCTGCTCGGCGTGTGGGGCCTGGGCAGCGCGATCGGCGGCATCTGGTTCGGCACCCGGCGCCCCGCGATGGCGCTGCCCCGCCAGTTCGCCTGGCTCCTGGCCGCGGTCTCCCTCAGCTTCCTGGTGCTGGCGGTCATGCCCACCCCCACGGCCCTCGGCGTCGCGCTGGTCGTCGGCGGCGCCACGATCGCCCCCGCGCTGACGGTGGAGAGCAACCTCGTGGGCCGGATCGCGCCGGCGGCGATGCTGAACGAGGCGTACACGTGGATCGTCACGGTGTCGGTGGCGGGCAGCGCCGCCGGCGGGGCGATCGCCGGTGGCATCGTCGACCGGCCGGGTGGCCTCCCGTGGGCGTTCGTCTTCGCGGCCGCCGTGCTGATGGTGGCGGCGGCGGTCGCCGGGCTGCCGTCCGGCTCCATGGCCCGCGCGGACGAGCGAGCGGCAAGAGAGCTCCGCGAGGTACTGGCGGCGGGTTAGCCGGTGCCGAGGTGCCGACCCACGGTCGCCGTCGGGTCCCGGGACGGCACGGGCGAGTGGACCGCGCGGACGTCGCCGACGATGCGGTCGCCCAGCTCGCCGAGCACCTGCTGCCGCATGGTGGTCATCGAGGAGGACATCTCGCCCGTCAGAGCCGGAGACGCTTGCGGATGTCGGCCTTGAGGCCCTCCGGAAGTCCCTCGACGTCCAGGTATGCGGCGAGCGTCTCCGGGTCGTGCATCCAGGCCCGGAAGGCGTCGGCGATCGTCACGCCGTGACCGGGGCGGTCGAGCACCGTCACCTCGTCGCCGGCGCGGACGTCTCCCGGGGTGACGACACGCAGGTATGCCCCCGGCCGGTTCTCGGCGGCGAACCGCTTGACCCACCGCGGCTCGCCCATCTTCCACTGGAAGGTCGCGCACGGGATGCGCCCGAACGTCGTCTGCAGCTCGAGGGTGTCGCCGACGCGCCACGTCTCGCCGATCTCGGCGCCGCACACGTCCACGTCCACAGTGGTCAGGTTCTCCCCGAACATGCCGCCCGGGAGCTCGCGACCGAGCTCCTTCTCCCACCAGTCGTAGTCCTCGCGGGCGTACGCATAGACCGCCTGGTCGTCGCCGCCGTGGTGGGCGGTGTCGAAGATCTGGTCGCCGGCCAGCCCGCTCGCCCGCTCCGGCGGCAGTCCCCGCGGGCCGGGCGCCCGCACGGCGACCGCATGCGTGACCGGCCGCTTGGTGATGCCGGTGGTCCCGATGTTCTTGACGCCCGTCTCCTGCGGCACGGCGAGATTGACCTGCAGCACGCGGCTCATGACGAGAACTCCACGACGGTACGGTCCTCCAGGGGTTCGTAGCCCAGTCGCTGGTACAGGGCGTTCGACGTCGGATTGTCCAGGTCGGTGAAGAGCGCCACCTCGGTGGCGCCCGCCTGCCGGGCCGAGCGGCTGATGGCCGTGGTGACGGCGCCGGCATATCCCCGGGCGCGGTGCTCCCGCGGGGTGTAGACGGCCTGCACCCGGACCATGCCGGACTCGGGCCGGGTCAGCGCGGCCATGGAGACGGGAATGCCGCCGTCCTCCCAGAGCAGCACCCCGCCGTAGGACAGCCGGTCGTCGACGAACGCCTCGATCGCGGGCTCGTCCTCGCCGATCTCGCGGAAGAACGCCGTCGTCCAGCCGACGAGCAGACCCCGGTCGCCGGCGCCGGCCACCCGGGCCGAGCCGGACGCCGGGGGAGCGGGCGGCACCAGCGTGCCGAGCCGGTAGAGACGCATCCGGGAGCACACCTTCGCCGTGGTGCCGGTGCGGCGCTCATAGGCTGCGACGAAGGCTTCCACCGCCGCGACGGAGCCGGAGACGCCGGGCAGGCCGCCGCCCAAGGCCTCGGCCAGCTCGGCGGCGGCGGCCGGCGACATGGCGGACAGCACCGGCGGCCGTGGCGGCGTCCACACGAACGCCGTGTCCTCGCCGTCGTGCCAGCCGAAAACCGCATCCTCCGGGCCGTAGGCCCGCGGGCCGTGCAACCGCACGTGCTCCGCGATCGTCAGCGGCAGCGTGTTCTGCACCGGACGAGCGCGGAGGAACCCACCGGTGGCGGCCAGGAACCGCTGGACATCCCCCGTGATGTGCCAACTCATGGCATCGATTCTGGCAGACCGGTGCCGCGGCGACTCCTGACGAACCGCATACGCCGGTGCCCTACAGGCCCCATGCCTTGGCGATGGCCGCGAGCGACTCCCGCCGGGTCTGCGGGTCGTAGACCGCCCCGGCCAGGATCAGCTCGGCGGCGCCGGTCCGTTCGACCAGCGCGTCCAGCCCGGCGACGACCTCGTCGGCGGTGCCCACGTACTGGGTGCCCGGCAGCACCCGGGGGTCGAGATCGGACAGATCGGCGGCGGCCGCCTGCTCCGGCGAGACGATCGGGGCCAGCCGGCCGGTGCGCAGGCTCAGCGCCATGACCCGGCTCGGCCCGGCGAGATACTGCGCCTGCTCGGTGCTGCCGGCGGCGAGCGCGGAGGCGCTGACCATGAGATGCGGCTCGCTCCACCGCGGCGACGGCGTGAACCCCGACCGGTACAGCCGCACCGCGGCATCGAGGTCGCCGCCCATCGCGAAGTGGTACGCGTAGCAGAACGGCAACCCCAGCGCCGCCGCCACCTGGGCCCCGTACGTCGACGAGCCCAGCATCCACACCTCGGGGAAGGTCCGGGCCGCGGGCGTGGCCCGCAGCGACCCGGCCCGCTCGGCAGCCACCCGGCGGTCGCCGAGCAGCGCGAGCACCATCGCCAGGTGGTCGGGGAACTGCTCGACGGTCAGGTGCGGCGACACCCCGCGCAGGGCGGCGGCGGTGGCCTGGTCGGTGCCCGGCGCCCGGCCGATGCCGAGGTCGATGCGGCCCGGGTGCAGCGCCTCGAGCAGCGCGAACTGCTCGGCGACCACGAACGGCATGTGGTTGGGCAGCATCACCCCGCCGGAGCCCACCCGGATGCGCTGCGTCTGCGCCGCGACGTGGGCGATCAGCACCGGCGGCGAGGTCGAGGCGACGGCCGGCATGTTGTGGTGCTCGGCCACCCAGAACCGCGCATATCCCAGCTCGTCGGCGGCCTGCGCGATCTCCGTGGTCCCCCGCACGGCGTCGGCGCTGTCGTGCCCCTCACGCACGGTCGCAAGATCAAGGACTGACAGCGGTACGCGGCTCATACCGCACCACGATAGCCAGGGAAAACCTTGACCCGGTGTGGCACGGTTGCCCGATGATCGACACCCGCGCCGTCCTGGCGGACGTGATCCGCTGCGCCACCGAGCCCGGCGAGGGCCTGGCGACGGCCGTGGACACGCTCCGGGCCAGCGGGGACACCACGCTGGTGCCCGAGCTGCACGCGCACCTGGACCGGTTCCTCGACGAGGGGAACGACTTCGGCCGGGACCTCGTCGCGACCATCCTGGCCGCCGTCGCCGGCCCGCCGGCGCTTCCGGCACTGTTGCGCGCCGCGACCCGCGATCTTTGCGACAACCAGGAGAATCTGTACGGCGAGATCGGCGCCCTGCTCCGGGCGGACCCCGAGGCCGGCCGGCGTACGGCGACCACGTTCGCCACCGGCGAGACGGCCGAGGAGCGGCGTACGGGACTGCGGGCCCTGGCCCACCTGCCCGGCGCACCCGCCGTACCCCTGCTGACCGCGGCCCTGTCCGACCCGGACCCGCAGGTCCGGTCCCTCGCCGTCTCCCAGCTCGACGACACGGTGACCGGCACCCGGGCGATGCCGCACCGCCCGGTCGCGGCACCCGGGCACGCCGAGGCGTACGCGGCGCTGGTGGGGGCCCTGGAGAACCCGTTCGAGGACGTCCGCGCGGCGGCCATCGGCTTCCTGGCGGACCGGGGCAAGGACGACGCGGTCGGTGCGCTCACCGCCCTCGCCGACGACCCGGCGCCCCGGATCAGGTCCGCCGTCGCGTACGCGCTGGGGCGCCTCGGCGGTACGGAAGCCGTCACGCTGCTCCGCCGCCTCGCCGAAGACTCCGATCGCGGCGTCCGCGAACGCGCCCAGGCGGCCCTCGGCGCGGCGGGCGGGGCGAGCGCGATCGACCCGCTCCTGGCCCTCGCCGACGACCCCGTGCCCCGGCGGCGCGTCGAGGCGGCCAAGGCCCTGGGGAACGCCGTCGAGTCGGACCCTCGCGCCGCGCAGCGGATCACCGCGCTCACCGCCGACGACGACCCGGCCGTACGCGCGGCCAGCGTCAGCGCGCTCGCCTGCGTCACCGACCGCAACCGCTGGTCACCGCTCGTGCTCGGTCTCGCCGACGACCCCGCCCCGGTCGTGCGCCAGCGGGTCGCCGTGGTGCTGCGCCACCTCGACCCGGACGCGGCCGTGCCGGTCCTGCGCCGTTACCGGGACGACCCCGATCCGACGCTGAGGTGGATCGCCACCGACCAGCTGCAGTGGCTGACGGGCCAGCGGGACTAACGCCGGCGCCGGATCGTCTGCACCCCGACGGTCGTGACGGCCAGCGCCGCCCCGGGAACGAGGAGCCACACCGGCCACGGATGGACGGCACCGTCGACCGTGGCCGTCACCAGGGCCCACACGACGAGAACACCGAGCGACAGCCGGCCCTCGTCGAGCGCCGTCTTCAACCGCTCGGCGATGTCGTGCCGGTCGGCGTCGGCCGCACGCAACGACTCCACCTCGGGCCGCCGCGCGACTTCCTTCGCCAGGTAGGCCAGGCTAGAGGAGGGAGGTCCCGATGAGCTACGACGAAGTGGTCGAAAGCCTGCGCGTCATCTACGACACCCGAGCACCGCAACGCGACGCGACGGCGAAGCAACCCTGGAAATTCTCCGAACGCGCGGCGTTCCTGGACCGCCTCCGCGCCACTCAGGCGAAGACTCTGCTGGAGATAGGCGCGGGAACCGGCCAGGACAGCCTGTACTTCGCGACTGCCGGCCTGACGGTGACCGCGGTCGACATCTCCCCGCAGCAGGTGGCGATCTGCCGCCGCAAAGGCCTGATCGCCGAGGTACGCGACGTCCTCCACCTCGGCTTCACCCCGGCGTCCTTCGACGCGGTGTGGTCGATGAACTGCCTGCTGCACGTACCCGACGCCAACTTGGCCGAGGCGCTCAGCGCGACCCGCGAGACGCTCGCCCCGGGCGGCCTGGCCTTCCTGGGCATGTGGGGAGGCGTCGACTCCGAGGGCATCATGGAGAACGACGGCCGCTTCTTCTCCTTCCGTACCGACGAGCAGATCCTCACGGCGGCCGCGCGGTACTTCGAGATCGTCGACTTCCACACGATCGACCAGGGCTTCCGCTTCCAAGCCCTGACCCTGGCCCGCCCGTTGCCCGATGACACGATGTCCTCATGACCGAGTCCCGCAGCGCCCCGGCTCCACTCGACATCGCCGCCGCGGCAGCGATGTGGGCCGAGTACGCGGCCGCCCGGCCGGGCGCGGCGCAGGCGAGCCCGGACTACACCGTCGAGCGGTTCGGCGACTCCGCCGAACTCGCCGACGAGTTGCTCGACCTGGTCAGGCAGGGCACGAAGCGGGCGACCGCGGCCCTCTTCGACGACTTCGCCGCCGCGGGCGAGCCCCTTCCCCGGGTCGGCGCACACTGGATCGTCTGCGACGGCTCCGGCGTACCCCGGATGGTCCTGCGCACGGTGGAACTACGCCTCGGCCCCTTGCACAGCGTCGACGACCGGTTCGCCCACGACGAGGGTGAGGACGACCGCACTCGCGCCAGCTGGCTCACCGAGCACCGCACGTACTGGCAACGCACCTGCGCGGCCCGCGGCGCCGTCTGGACCGAGGACCAGGAGGTCCTCTTCGAACGCTTCCGAGTGGTCTTCCCTGCCGATCTCGCCGACTGAACGCGGGCGGCCTACAGCGTCACCACCCCGGTTGCAGGCGGCGTTGCCGTCGGGAGCGCTGGCACCACCGGGCGTGGTGACCTGTACGGTCGCCGAACCCGCCGCGTGCACGGGCAGGACCGCAGATTGTCGATCACCGGGGCCGGCGGGTTGACGTAGTTCAGCCGCCCGGCGCTCACCACGGCGCCGGTGCCGTAGGGGCTGGTGAGCGTCACGTCGGCGGCGCCGGTCATGGCCCGGACCGGCGCCACGAACTGCACCGAGGAAAGCCCGTCGGCCGGAGAGCCTGCGACCATCGCGCAATCGAACAAGGCCCCTCCCCGCCGTTCAGCAGGTGAGGGGCCATGGTGGCGGGAGAAGCGCGCGTTACAGGGGAGGCCCCGTCCACGCCTTGCCGTTGCGCCGCGGCCACGCGTACGGCCGGCAACCGAGCAGCTTCAAGGTCTGCTGCACCATGACCGGGGCCGGCCGGCCCCGGCCCGGACAGCCCTGATGGCGGTGGCCGAGCTCATGGCCGACCTCGTGGTTGACCACGTACTGCCGGTAGACGGCCAGCGGGACCTTGGCCTCGGTGTAGCGGGGGGAGGAGAGCCGCCACCGGTCCAGGTTGATGATCACCCTGTGGGCTACCCGGCAGGACGTGTACGGACGGCCGTCCACCCGGATGTTGATGCCGCCGGCCAGGCACATCGCACCGGCCTGGGTGCGCGAGGCCAGGTAGACGGTGAAGTCCGCGTTGCGGCCGACCCGCCGCAGGCGGACGCCGCCGCCGGTCCAGCTGCGCTCGTCTCCGAGGATTTCCTCGACGGCATCGGCGAAGGCGGCCGTGTCCTCGCCGATGCCCTTCTCGACGGCGACCGAGAACGTCCGCAGCGGGCCGGAGCGTCCCAGGATGGGGCCGGTGCCGAGAGCGGTGTGGAACATCCCCTCGCCGCGCGCGGGCGGCCTGCCGGGCAGCCGCAGCACGGCGGTCACATCGGGCTCTGCCGAGAAGGAACCGCGCAGCGAGACGGGGGACGCGGCCGTGGGGGCGCCTGCCGCGCCAGTCGCGGCCTCAGGGCCCTCAGGCGTGGCGGTAGGGGCGTCGGCACGGGCGGCGCCACGGGCGGCGGCAGGGGCGGAGCGGGGCGCGGCGGCGACCACCGGCGAGCCGGGCCCGTGCTGGTCAGGCTGGGCCATCGTCAGGACGGCACCTGCGGCCCCCAGCAGCGCCAGCACCGTGACCGCTGTCGGCGCCCAGCGGCGCATACCGGCCCCTGCGTTCGCATTCATCGCCTCGAAGCTTCCCATAGCTCCGGCTCATCGATGACTCAGGGGGGATATTCCGGGCAATCCGGTCCGTCCGCTATCGGCACCATCCGTGACCTGGTCTCTGCTGGCGCTCATACCCTCGAACCTGGGTCTGCATGGTCGGTCTCAGCCCGAGATCAGCGCGTTGCGATCACTACCCCTGGCGCTTGCGCAGGGTGAAGCTTTGTCCGTTGTCGGAGGGGCCGATGCAGCGAGCGAACGTGGCTGGCGTCGAACCCTGGACGTACTTCAGACGGAACCGCGTGTCCGGTCCGAAGATGCCGTCCACCTTGGCCCCCACCTTCCGCTGTGCCGCACGCAGCGCGGATTCGGTGTTCGGCCCGAACTTGCCGTCAATGGTCAGACGAGCGTTGTAGCAATGGTTCAGGGTGTACTGCAGCGCCCCGACCCCAGGGTTGTTGTGACCTCTCTTCAGCTGGCAGGTCGGCTGGAACTTGGAGTTCCCTTTCGCTCCGGGCGCTTGCGGCACGAAGTTGATGATTACGCCGGTCACGCTCTTGAGCTGCCAGGCTTGGCTGCACACGGGCGTAGCCGCCAGAGCCGGACCGGCGGGCGTCAGCCCCAACGCCACTACGGCACCGGTCACTGCGGCCGCCGTCGACAGCTTCTTCGTCGAGGTCTTCAACACGAGCACCCTCCATCGTCCCTGGCCATCGATCCGCATCCCCGTAGCTGGATCGGAGCGCAAGATCGTATCGCGTCCATGACCGCTTCGGCTCTGGCTCAGGCGGGCAAGGGGTGCCACGCCGGCCATGCTGGGTCATCGCCCGGGAGCACGCCTCGCTCGATCGGAGAGAATGAGTTGGTGACGACGACAGCGCGGCCCGACCCGGCGGCCGGGTGGCGGACGACGAAGGATGTGGCGGCGTACCTCGGCATCGCGCCGGGTGCTGTCAGCAGCACTCAACCAGGTGGCACCAGGCTGGTCGCGTCGTTGTGCATCAGCGCGCTCAGCTCTGCGAGCTTCTTGCTGGCTGCGTCTTGGGTCTCGTCAGTGCCGTGGCCCATGTAGTCCATGCATGCGTTGATGAAACGGAGCGCGGCCGCGTGTATGGCCTCCCCGCCGAGAACCCTCACCTCGGTGCTTAGCCGACCCAGTTCCCTGAAGTGGTGGCCGGCCGTTTCGGCATCGGCTGCAACGGCGTCGCTGGTAGGTCCCTCGCGCATTGAGACGGCTGCGTCGGTGGCAAGCAGCAGTAGCTCGGCCTCTCGGGCGAAGCGGCCGTACAAAGAACTCTTCTCAGCCAGGAGAGCACCCAAGACTTGGGCCGTAGCCTGCGTGCGTATCGAGGCCGCGGTCCCGAGTGGGGCCGACGAAGAAGGCCCCTCATCCGCTGTTTCAGCAGGTGAGGGGCCTTTCGTGCCTCGTGGTGGCGGGTAGAGGATTCGAACCTCTGTAGCTTTCGCGACGGATTTACAGTGTGCCGATCGTCTTCCTCTGACCAGCCAAAACAGCCCTGATAGTCGGTGCGCCGACACGAATGCGACAATCGGCCTTGTGGGAGGCTGTCGATGGGCTGGATGGTAGAGCGCTGAAACAAAGGGGAGTGTCCCCCGGCAGGCCCCCTCGTTTCCCCAGCTCAATACACCTTCGGGGACAGCGGGGACATGGGGGACAGCGGAGACGCGGCGTATCGACGGCACGTACAAGAGCTGGCGTAAAGATGCGCTCCGATTGGGCGAAGACGCCCTTTGGGCCAGAGCGGCCCGAATGTGCCTAGAATTGTGGCAGCTTAGGGCCAGTTTCACAAATTTTTGAGAGTCCTCGACCGTAGTTGGCGAAGCCCTCGCGAACTGTGCTCAACTCTCCGATTTGCTCGGTTCGTTGGGATCCTCATCCGCAACCGCAAGGTATGGCAAGGCGAGCATCAAATATTGCTCAACAGGCTTTCCGATGACGCCTTTCGTGAACCCTTCAAAATACTGCTCCTCTGTAAGCACGAAACCCGCGAATCCCACGGCTGCCACGGTGCCGAGCAATAGCGCAACCTGAAGGTACGGACTGGTCACAATACTGAAATCCCAGGCAAAAAACTCGGCATCGAGCGTTTCTACTTGCGACTTGGACCAATCGGCGGCCAGCGAGGTGGGCATGATGGTGAGCGCGAGCGCGTAAAGCAAGCCGGTGACTGCAATCCATACGCCGCCCACAACCGACATCACCCGAATGGATGCCAGCCGCCGGAAACGCTTTTCGATCAACATGACAGCCTTGACGAGTCGAGCGGTAGTGATTTCCTTTTCCGCATTCAACGCCTCGGCAAGTTGCACAATGGCGGCGTCGGCGTCGATGTGTTCGGCGGGCTTATTGCGGTGCTTGTCGATGCGCTTCCAGACGGCTTCCATTGGCACGTCCCGGTCGTTTAGCGTGTCGATCGTCTTAAAGAGCAGTGTCGTCGAGTCGAGTCTTGCCATGCGGACGAGTAGGTATAGGGAGAGCGGTGTTAGTGTAATGGCCGCCAGTAAGCCGATCCTCCATTCCGCCGCTACAGCTATTCGCCACGGATCTTCCGATATCAAAGGCATTAGAATTAGCAGTAGAGTAATCGGAACAAAAAATGGAACATGTGCCGTGAAGCGGACAGCTCGTACGGCCCACCTTGTCCCGATCACTAAGAGGAACGGAAGCAAGTGTGTAAGGAATAAGGTGCTGTAGTCCCCATTTGCGAATAGGTAGACACCGAGGGTGATCCATGCGGCCATATAGGCTAGATAGCCGAGCATGTTTGTGCATCCTCCGGCCCTAACCGCCAGAACAAGGCCAAGCATTGAGGCAAAGATCACGAGCGCCGTAATCCAGAAGTCCCATCCGAGTCGGAACGAGGCAAATAGCAGGAAACCCAATAGCATTGAAAATAAGAGGTTCTGGCTCAGGCTGTCGGCCAGTCGGTTACTCGTTCCCGGCTCAACCTTGCAGACCTCGCCGAAACCCTGCTTTCGCAGTGCTCTCGTCAACAACTCGCGCAGCGTTACAGTGCTCCTTGCCGACGATGCGTCGCTGGAGCTGCCGTCCGTGTGCTCTTGCATATCAGCCTTACCTACACTGGCCCGCGGAAGTCCAGCAGCAGGGATCCAGACCCTCTGAGGCTCGCCAGTGGGCTCACTCGGTCACTGCAGGGCGTTCGGGGGCAACCGCCATCCACGCTGTCTCCCTAGTTTGGCAGCTCAATCCCCTTCGGCGGCACTGGGGACACGGGAGACACCCGTCCCACCATCGGTCAGTGAGACCGTCACCGGCTAGCTCCGGCTAGCCAGCGCCTCGCTGTTCGCAGGAGGTGTCTGTCACGACTGGCTCGGCGTCGGCTCGGATGTTGGCGGGCAGGAATGCAAGGCCCGGAACGGATCGTTCGGCCCGCACCTGAGCATCGAGCGTGGGTTCCCCAGTAGATCATCCGAGGGTGACGGAGACGGGCTCGGCGAACTGTTGGACGACGGTGCCGTCTCGTCTGGGCATCGCGCGACGTACCCGCCGCACCATGCGGGCGCCTCGACGCTGGCCACCTGCCACTTGCCGTCCTCGTCGTGGGTCTCGAAGCGCCACGTCTTCGCGTCGCTCTGATGGCTCAACGCACCACCGCCGGAGCTCCACCAGACAGCGGTGACGTCGACCGTCACGGCGGCCTGGCCGCCCTGGATCGGCCCGACGGTCAACGTTCCGAAGCTCAGCCGACTTGCCTCGCTGCGCGTCATCGCGTCGCGGTATTCCCGCCAGCCGGTGAGCAGCTCGTCCTCGCGCTCGTCGTCGAGCACCGTGATCAGGCCCTCCTCCTCGCCGTAGCTGAGCGCCTGGAGGTACTGACTCGCCGCGATATCCGGCGCCGTTGCACCCTGGCTTGCTTCGGCGGTCAGCCGCCATACCCACGCCACCGGCACGGCGACGACGGTCCCACCGCAGCACACGAGCAGGGTCGGGAGGAGAACCAGCACCAGCCACCGGCGACGCGTCGACCATCCCGCGAAGCGCTGTCCGCGCGGCTGATCCGACCATCGCCGCAGCGCTTCGATCAGCCACGTGACCCGGTCTCGCCATCCCGTGATCATCCCGGCACGATAAGCGACTTCGTCGACCTGCGTCGATCGTGTTGTGACCTGTCTGTCGACGACGGCGACCCGGGCGAACGGCGGAGCGCTGAAACGGGGGTGTCCGGAACTGTCCCCTCGTTTCCCTTGTTCAGGAGGCTAGAGGACTTGGGGACAGGGGACCTTCCGGCGGTGCCGACTAGCTCGAACGTCGGAAGGTCGGTCCTTGCCGTCGCTCCATGAGCGTGGCCTCTGGCGTCGCCTGCGAGGCGGTTTAATCAAGACATCTAAATGTATTGCTAACGTCGAGATCTCTTGGACCGACTTCAGGAGGAGATCTTGCGTATCCGTACCTCCCTCGCCGCCGGCATGGCCGCGGTGGTGGCGTCCGCACTCTCCCTCACGGCCCCCGCTGCGGCTATCGCCACGCCGCTGTGTGATGGGACCAACTCCACACGTGCCCGGGTCTGCGTCAAGGTCATTCCACAGACGCTTCCGACCGCGCTGGCCCAATTCCGTTCGGCGAGTCACAGCCCGGCGAGCCAGCCACCGGCTTCCGCGGAAGCCGTATCGGTGGCCGCCGCCGGATGGGAGCTTGATCCTGACCCGAGCGCCCTACCCGACTTCTGCAATACCCCGGTAACCCGCGTGACGGCATGCTCGGCGTTCCAGACGATCGCCGCGATCCTCGACAACCGGGGCACGGTCAAAGGCACCGCCACGGTGATGGTCATCTACTGGGGCGCCGTCTCCAACAAGGCCCTCACCTGGACCATGGGCGCGAAAGCCTACGTGCAGACCCTGACCGGCGCAGCGGCGACCGGCTCGACCATCAATGGCACCGCCGTCTGCTCGGGCGCCTGCACCGTCGCGGGCAACGGCAGCACCAAGCTGCCTTTGGTCGTCGGCGCGTTCATGCGGGGAAGCTGGATGATCACCTCCAACACCCCCGGCGCGACCCCGGTCACGAGCAGCCAAGCGGTCAAGCTGGCATTCGAGTCCCCTCCGCCCACCGTGCCCGGCTCCGGCTCGACGACGGCGTTGCCGACCGTGCGGTGCGACAACAGCGCCACCATCGGCAGGATCAGCCCCGGATGCGTCTACCCAGCCGCCACGCCGGTGTTCCTGCTGAGCGGATCCGCCCCGCCGCCGTCACCGCAACATGCGGCCTTCGTCGCCTCCGCCCAGGCCAGCCTGCCGGGCCACCCGGGCAGGGTGGACGGTACGCCGCTGACGCGGCAGGCCAACTCGGCAATCGTCGACAGCCAACGCAACATTTCGTGCGCGGGGTTCGTCAAGCAGTACCCCGACGACTCGTGCGACGAGTACCCCTTCGCCTCCACCCGCCAGGGCGGCGCCGGAGCGGCGATCGCGCACATACCCCAGACCGACAACACCAACGGCGGCAACAAGCTGGGCGCGTTCATCCGCGAGAACCGGGTCTGGGACAACGACGCCTACTTCGTGCAAGTCGTAGCCTGACCCACTATGAACGGTGAGGACACCTCGACCAGCCTCGTCCGCGCCGCTGACGGCGCCGTCTACGCCGCGAACGGCTTCTACGAGCTGCTCGACTACGACGGCGCGCCTGACATTCTGGCTGACGCCGGCGTCGCCAACGGCCTGGTCGCCGTCGGCTCGACCGGAGCGATCGTCCTCACCGGCACGATCTTCGGACCGGTGGCGCTGCGCGTGGAGATCCACGCCGCAGCGCCACCCATCGACGTGGCTGGCTGGGAGAAGGTCGTGGAGGTCGAGCAGTACACGCCGAGTGGCACCGTGTCGGTCAACGCGCCGACCGATGGCGCCGTGGAGGATTTACCGGCCCTGGAGACGACCGCCGATAGCTGGTATCGAATCCGGGTGCACGCTCGCGGAATCGAGGAGGCTCGGAATTATGCCACGACCGTTCCGCGCCCGATCGAACACCACCTGGTTCAGCTCTGGCCGGAAGCACCCCAGACGGACGACATCAAATTCCCTAACCCGGCACTGCGTGAATATCGCCATCTCCACCCGACGTCTCCACCGTCGATGCCGCTCTGAACGCACGCGATCTCTAGCTGGTTTGGGACAACGGGAAGGGCCACGCCTCGGAGGTCAGCTAGCGTTGCGTACGCGCCGCATGATCTGGCGATCTTCCCTCTCGCCAAAGTAGTCAGCAGTAATGCCTTCGGTTTGGAAACCTAGTGCCGCGTAGAGTGCGATTGCGGCGTTGTTGCCGGGCTCCACAGTGAGCCGAAGCGTTGAGATGCTCAGTCGGTCGGCCTCTTCGAGTGCGCGACGCGAGAGGACTCTTCCGATGCCGCTACGTCGATAGGTCTCCCTGACGCCGAGCGCCAAGAACCAGCCCTCATTGCTGGCGAAGGTGGGGAGGATGAGGCTGTAGCCCACGAGCTTTGACGAGTCGGTGGCAACGTTCAGGAGCGGGCCGGCCAAGTCATAGAACTGCCGCATCGTGATTTGGGCGTAGGAGTGTTCACCAAAGATCTCGTAGTCCATCTGAGCCAGGTCGGCGATCTCATGTTCGGCGGGTCGACGGACTTCAATCATTGGTGACAACCTCCGAACTATGGTTCAACGGCCACTCTTCGGCACAAGATTCAATAATCTTGTACTGATCAAGCATTTGGTTCAAATCATACTTGTCGAATGTGTAGTTGTTCGTGATTGCCTCTCCAGACGAGTTGACGCGCGATTGGTATCCGCAGACGTCGTCCCAGAGAATCATATCCACCCGCAAATCCGCCGAAAGCTGGTCGCGCTGGACCCGCAGCGTGCGCACACCGGCGTCGCGCTGGCGACGGGCGAGTGTCTCATGGTCATCCGTCCAGTCTCGGTAGATGAAGATGCGCTGGACACGAATGCCCCGAGCAAGCGCCTCCCTGTGTAGTCGCCAGTACGTGTGGCCTGCGGCCGATTGCCACCATTTGAGGTCCACCTCTTCGACGCTGGTCGCCAAGAGGCGGTCCTTCGTGCGTTCGGTGAGGGCATAGACGAGCCAGTTGTCATCGAAGGGGGCTTCGAAGTGACCCCGTTGCAGGTCACGCAACTGATCAAGGCAGTCATCCATGATCTTGCGGCAGAGCACCGTTGCCATGGTGCCGGCGTACTTGGCCTCGATGTTGACGGCGGCATCCAGGGCGTCTCTCACTGCGATCTGTACCCACGGTGCCTCGTCCAGCGGCTGAGGTATTACCACAGTGTCGCGATCGTTGCCGCGCTGGCTTGGGACTGCTGGGCGATCGTCTGAGAAGCTGGCCGGTTCGTCTTCAGGCGCATACGGCTCGAAGAGCTGCCGAGCTGTCCACTCCGGGAACATCGCTTCAAGGACACGACAGTGATCCGGGTGCGGCAACCTAGTCAGCGTGCCGGAGAGCCACCTGTGTAGCTGAGGCCGGCTGGGTGCGGAGCCGCACAGTTGCTTGTCGACGGTGGCGGCGGCGCGGTTGTACTCAGCGGAGAACACCCTGTGCGTCTGCCAGTGCCTCTGCTGGACAAGATGCTTTAGCCGAGTGGGTTGGGGGCTCACGATCCACCTTCCACGACTCGCCCACGTCGATGGAACCTAGCACGGACGAGACAGAAACGAGACGCGCGAGACAAAGGCGATCAACAAGCGGTGCAGGAACGAGGTCGAGGCGAAACGGCCTGCGGCGCCAGACTTGTGGCACGACATCGGAGCACGAAGGAAGGACGACCGGATGAGGCCCACGCAGACACCTTCGCCTACTTCGTCGACCTCTTAGGGCCGCGAGCTGCCGGGGGGATGCCCTTCTCTCTGGCGAGTCGGCGGATGTAGGCGCCGGTGAACGGAGAGAGCTTCTCCACCTCCGTCGGGGTGATGTTGGCCCGGAGGGCCTCAAGGGCGGCCTCGATCACCTGCTGCCGGGCTTCCTCGTGGGCGGCCTCTGAGTCGCGATAGCGCCTTGTGGCGGCGGCGAGCCTGTCACGAGCGTCAGTCACGAAAGAAGAGTACCGCAACAAGGTTGCGCGAACTTCCACGGTTTCGATACCGTATATCGAAACCGAGTATCGATACCGTGATCGTACCAACTTTAGGAGGTCCTCCGTGAGGAAGAAGCTTGTCCGGCTCGATGGCCCAAGCCGGGCCGATCTGGCTGCGATCGACAGCGAGTGGCCGTTGATCGAGGCGGAGTTGTCCGTACTGGACGCGGAGATTGCCCTGATCAACGCCGCCGACCACGGTGGCCCGTCGCCGCTGGACTGGCGGCGTCTGCGCCGGGCTGAGGCCCGCGTTACCCGGGTCGCCGCCGAGCTGGCCGCCCGCTCCGCCGTCCGGAAGGCGGTGGCGTGATGAACCTGCGCAAGCTCGGCGGCCTGGCCGCTCTCGCCCTGGTGCTGTTCTACGCGATCAGCAACCCGCAGGACTCGGCCGACTTCGTTCGTGACGTCGCTTCGGGCGTCGGCGCGTTCGCCTCGGCCCTGGTGAAGTGAGGCATCCGATGACCAAGCCTGTGATGTCTGGCCGTGCGTGGGCATACGTCGGCGCCGTCTTGGGTGGCGCGGTGTCCATCGCGGCGAACGTCGCTCACTCCTACGTCCCTCCGGCCGGGGCTGCCGCCGACTGGTCGCCGCCCGGCGGCGCCGTCGTCGGCGCGATCTTCTGGCCGGTCGCGTTGTTCGTCGCCGTGGAGATCCTGGCCCGCATCGCGTGGCCGTCCGGGCTGCGCTGGGATGTCCTGCGCTTCGGTGGCCTGGTTCCGGTCGCTGGGGTCGCCGCGTTCGTGTCGTACCGGCACCTGTCCGGTCTGCTCGCCTTCTACGGCGAAGGCGGCTCGACGGCCATCTTCGGCCCCCTGGCCGTCGATGGGTTGATGGTGATGGCGACCGGCGCCCTGCTCGCCACCGCCCACGGCACCACCACGCTCGCCGCCGCGCCGGTCGCCTCAACCGCCCCGGCCGCCGCCGAGCCGAGCACCGCAAAGTCGTCCGTCGCAGCGCCGCCCGACGCCAAGCCCGCCCCCGCGCCGACGGTCAAGAAGACGCCGGTCAAGCGCGTCACGCCGCGCCCCGCCTCGGCCGTCAAGGTCGCCAAGGCCGCCGCGAAGATGCCCGGCGCGCCGGTCGCGCAGATCGCCGCCAAGGCCGGGGTGTCCCCGTCGACCGCCCGGCGTCACCTCGCCGCCCTGAACGCCACCAACGCGTCACCAACCGAGCCGCAGCCTGCGCAAACGCCCACCCTCACCGCCGCCTGACCCACCCGTTGAGAAGGAGTCATCGTGAACACCGACCACACCCACCGCCAGTACCACACCCTGCGCGCTGACCTGTTCGAACTGCACGGCTGGGCCGAACGTGAGCTGCTCAACGACCGGGCCGACCGGCAGTACATCGCCGAGCACCTGACCAACTCCGTGTGGGCGCTGCTGCACGGTGAAGTTCCGCCGACCCCGACCGGCAGGGTGCGTACCTACACCCACCCCGACGTCTTCACGATCGGCGTGCGCGACGGGTGGGCCGACCCGGAAACCGACCCCACCCGCATCGACTGGACCGCCCGCCAAGCCACCGCCGCGATCCCGTTCGAGGTCATCGACGGACGACCGGTCAACCCCTGCGAGGACACCGGAATCCGGTACGGCCGCAACGAACTCGGCCACTGGGGCGAGGCCCTGGCCGCCGACGCCATGGTGACCGCCACCGACAGTGTGGGCGGGCGCTGGCTGCTCATGGTGGAACGCGCCGACGGGCGCGGCTGGGCGCTGCCCGGCGGGTTCGTCGATCCCGGCGAGGCGCCGGTCGACGCGGCGGTGCGCGAGCTGGCCGAGGAAACCGGCCTGCAGGTGCCCGCCGAGCGGTGGCACACCGAGGCGCCGCGCTACGTGCCGGACCCGCGCGCCAGCGACGAGGCGTGGATGGTCACCGTCCTGTCCCGCACCGACCTGGGCGCCTACCCAACGCCGGCCGACTTCCCAGCGGTGCACGGCGCCGACGACGCGGCCCGCGCCGCGTGGCTGCCCGCCCACGACTACCGCACCCTCACGCACTGCCTGACCAGCCTCGGCGCCGAGGTGTTCCCCGCCCACCGCGAGATGCTCGCCGACGCCCTCGGCCAGTAGCTCCGCCCGGCGGCACGGCCCCAACCGCCAAGTCAAGCGCCGTGCCGCCGGTCTCCACCCCGCAAGCCCAATCCGGGTGAGACCCACGGGAGAGATCCCAGATGTTGCCAGACACCGCCGCCCACCTCGCCACGCTCGTCGCCTGAATCTTCGGAAGGGACACCCGTCATGTGTCGTAGCAAAGCCGACGGCGGACGCCGTTGCACCGGCCACTCCACCACCTTCACCTCGACCGCATCCGGACGGACCACCATCGTGAACATCACCTCCGGTAACGACATGGTGGGCGCGCAAGGCCGCGTCTTCGGCCGCAACGCCGAAAGGCCTCGGCCCTCGGCAACCCCACCGCGCGGGCACACCCCGGACACCTGCCCGACGCGCACCGTGAACATCGCCGCAGGCAACGCCCGCGTCGGTGTGCAGGGCTCCGATCCTGACGCCGGGGACGACCCGGTCCGCGAGGTGAACATCCGCCTCGGCAACGCCTGGGTCGGCCAGCAGCATGCCGACACCGCCGAGCCCGACGTCCCCGCCGGTGCGCCGTCAGTCGTGAACATCGCCACCGGCAACGCCCGGGTCGGTCGCCAGGGCACCCACTACGGCGCCATCCACCTCTAAGCCTTCCCAACGGGACGCGGACCAGCACGGCCTCGACAACCTCCGGCCCGCGTCCCGGGCCCTCACCCCAACACCCACGTGCTCGATCTCAGGGGAGAACCCTCATGCTCTCGCACTCCATCGCCACCACGGTTTCAACCCGCCTGCAGTCTGGTCTTCGCCGCCGACTCAATCG
Organism: Couchioplanes azureus; assembly: GCF_014648355.1. Lineage (GTDB taxonomy): Bacteria > Actinomycetota > Actinomycetes > Mycobacteriales > Micromonosporaceae > Actinoplanes > Actinoplanes azureus. The sequence goes on along the minus strand of NZ_BMQY01000005.1, from coordinate 413,435 downwards.
GTATTGCCATCTCACCGCTCCCGTCACCGCGACCGTCCGGAAGGAGAACGGCCGATGACCACCCCACACGGGAACCCGAACGCGGACGACTTCGACTGGACCGCCGCTGAGAACGAGGTCGCTGACGCTGAGGTCGTCGACCTGGACGCTGCCCGGTCTCGGCGGGGTACCACCGCACCACAGGTCGACCCCAACAGCGACGACACCGAGCCCGACGAGGACGAGACCGGTCCGGCCGCTGCGGTGATGGTCGACAGCATCGCCGCGCAGCGACGCCCGCGGTTCACCCTCGCCGGGTTCCGCGACGCGACCCGCGTGCCGATCGTCCCCTCATGGTTACGTTCGGCCCGCGAGTTCGGCGGCAACCTGGCGTGGGCGACCGGGTTCGGCCTGCACGCGCTTGCCTATCACGGTGTGCGGGTGCCGAAGTACGGCGTCAAGCTCGCCGTGCGAGCGCCGCGCGGGTTCGCCTGCATGTGCTGGGGCTACAACCGGTGGCTGTGGGACCTCGAGGGCGAGCCGGTGCGTCAGTCGGTGGTGCGGGCCGCGATCGACAAGCCCGAGGAAGCCAAGATGTACGACCGGCTGACCAACAAGCGCGACCGGCGGGTGCGCTGGCGCGGCATGGTCACCCTCGCCCTGATCGCCGCCCTGGTCGCCGCCGTGGGTGCGCTCCTGCTCGCCCCCACCTTGGCGCAGTGGTCGACGCTGGCCGCCGTGCTGGTGCTGTGCGGGATCGTCGGCGCACCGGCGGACAAGCCGCTGTTGGACACGGCGGTCGTGCGCCGCGACGCAGCCCCACTGACCTCGGTTGAGGTCTTCACCGCCCTGGCCGCGCTGAACATCAAGGGCATCAACGACGCCATCCGCCGCGGCGACAACGGCAAGCGGTGGTTCACCGCGCCGATCAGCCGGGAGAACGGCACCGGCTGGCACGCCGAGGTGGAACTGCCCCGCGGCGTCACCGCCTCGACCGTGGTCGACAAGCGCGAGGAACTGGCCGCCGCGCTGACTCGCCCGCTCGGTTGTGTGTGGCCGGAGGTCAACGCCGAGGTGCACCCCGGCATGCTGACCCTGTTCGTCGCCGACAAGGACCTGTCGAAGTCCAAGCAAGGCCCGTGGCCGCTGCTCAAGACGGGGACGGTCAACCTGTTCAAGCCGTTCGCGTTCGGCACCGACCCGCGCGGCCGGGTCGTCACCATCACCCTGATGTTCGCCTCGCTCATCATCGGGTCCATCCCGCGGATGGGTAAGACGTTCGCGTTGCGCCTGGCCCTGCTCGGCGCGTGCCTGGACCCTCGCTCGTGGGTGCTGGCGTTCGACCTCAAGGGCACCGGTGACCTCCGGCCGTTGGAACCGGTCGCGCACCGCTACCGCGCCGGAGACGACGAGGAAGACATCGAGTACGGCATCGCCGCCATGCGCGAGATGCGCGCCGAGCTGCGCCGCCGCACGAAGGTGATCCGCGAGCTGCCGGCCGACCTGTGCCCGGAGAACAAGGTCACCGACGAGCTGGCCTCCAACCGCAAGCTCGGCTTGCACCCGATCGTGATCGGCGTGGACGAGTGCCAGGTGTGGTTTGAACACCCGAAGTACGGCGACGAGTTCGAGGAGCACTGCACCGACCTGATCAAGCGCGGCCCGGCCGCCGGGATCATGCTCGGACTCGGCACCCAGCGCCCCGACGACAAGAGCCTACCGACCGGCATCAGCGCGAACGCCGTGCTGCGGTTCTGCCTCAAGGTCATGGGCTACCGGGAGAACGACATGGTCCTCGGCCAGTCGATGTTCAAGAACGGCATCAAGGCCACCATGTTCGCCCGCCGCGACCGCGGCATCGGCTACCTCGCCGGAGAGGGCGACGACCCGGTCATCACCCGCACCTTCAAGATTGACAACCCCACCGCCAAGGCCATCGTCGCCCGCGCCCGAACTCTGCGGGAACAGGCCGGGAACATCACCGGCCACGCCGCCGGGCACACCATCACCACCGACGCCGTGCGCCGCGACACCATCCTCGAAGACACCCTGGCCGTCATGAGCGACACCGACCCGAAGCTGTGGTCCACGGTCATCGTCAAGCGGCTCGCCGCGCTGCGCCCCGACGTCTACGACGGGTTCACCGCCGACCAGCTGCGCGAAGCGCTCAAGCCGCACGGCGTCAAGACCGGCCAGGTCTGGGGCAGCGACCCCGACACCGGCGAGAGCGGCAACCGCAAAGGCATCACCCGCGCCCACCTCCAAGATGCGCTCACCCGCCGTGACCGTAACGGGGGGAGCGGCGGCCGGAAGTAGGCCCCAATTCGCCGCTAGGTCTAGCGGCACCCACCGCTAGACCTAGCGGCACCGCTAGCGACACAAAGATCCCCTGGCCAGCGCCCTAGCACCTAGCGGCGTTGGCCCCGCACACCCTGAAACGGCCTGTGGAGGCACCTCGTGATGACCCTCGCCGCGCTAGCTAGCCTGATCCTCGCCGGTTACACAGCGTTCTACCTGATCATGTGTGCCGCGTTCCCGTTCGGCAACTGCCGCCGCTGCCACGGCACCGGCAAACGCTACTCGAAGATCTTCAGCAAGGCGTTCCGGCTCTGCCCGCGCTGCGAGGGCACCGGCCGCCGGGTGCGCATCGGCCGCCGCGTCTACGAGTACCTGCGCGGCGAGTACAAGGCCGGCAACCGATGAGCGCCCGCACGATGGCCCGGCACCGCCGGACGGCGACCGAGCACACCGCCTGGTGCGCACGCGACCACCGCTGCAACCTCAACGAACACCGCTCACCGGAGCTGATCGCCGACCTACCCGGCGCCGGAAGGGCGATCGTCACCCGCGTCCGCGACGCCAACGGACGCGAGTACGTCGAGATCCGCGCCCGGATTCCCTTGCACCACACCGAAACCGGCGCCCGCTGGCAGGTCGCCACCACGGTGCGGCTCCTGCGCGAGGTACTTGCTGCTGTCGCGATCCGGCACGGTGTGCTACGCGGTCGGACCGCAAATCCTCCTGCGAGGCGGCCGGAGCTCCACGGGGCGGACGGGAAGTCTTTCGGTGGGAGGGCCGCCTGATGTCGCGGATGCGGGCGGCGTTTTGGGATCCCGAGGGCAGCCGGTACGGGCTGCCGACCTACTGGTGGCGCGGCGCGCCCGACGGCTACACCACCCGGCGCCAGCTTCGCACCCGAGGCCTGTGCCCTGGCCGTCAGCCAATCGCCGCGCAGATCCTGTGGCGCGGCGTCGGCGGCACCCGCGCCGCGTACCTACCGCATCGACCTCGCCCGGCCCAAGCAGCCCGCGACGCCCGGCCAGCTCCGCGCCGTGCGCGCCGCCCTGCGCGCTCGCCGCACCTGCCCCACCTGCCGGGAACTGCGGCCGTACTACATCCCGCGCTCGCTCGGCGAGTGCCTGACCTGCCACGACCCGCGACGAGCGGCGGGCACTGGATCGGCGCGAGTAAGGCCCTCGGCCGCGAGGTGCCCGCCAACGAGCCTTACCCGCACATCTGCGGACGCCGGATCGCCGTCGGCCAGACCAAGAGCCGCCGACATCCGGTCCACCTTCAGTCGCGCGACTGCGCCCCCTGCGTCCACGACAAGAACTCCCGCAACCGACCGTCTACACCCGACAACAGGAGGCCGGAACCTATGCGCCTTAACGAATCCCTGCGCGACGTGGCCCTCGCCGCCGCCGCCCGAGGCTGGCACGTCTTCCCACTGCGTCCCGACGACAAGCGGCCCGCCTTCCCCGACCACCCCGCCGACGCCTGCACCCGCACCGACCCGCGCTGCCGGGTCAGGCACACCAGCTGGGAGGACCGCGCCACCACCGACCCGGATCGGATCCGGCGCGGCTGGGCAACCGTGCCGTATGGCGTCGGTATCGCCTGCGGCCCCTCCCGCCTGGTCGTCATCGACCTGGACGTGCGCAAGCCTGACCAGAGCCCACCAGCCGACTGCCCCTACCCGGCGGCTGAAGAGGGTTTCGACGTGCTCGTCGAGGTCTGCGAAGCCGCCGAGCAGCAGGTACCCGATGACACCTACACCGTGGCCACGGGCCGGGGCGGGACTCATCTGTACTTCCGGCACCCCGCGACCGGCCCGGCGCTGCGCAACACTGCAGGGGAGCGCGGCAACGGCCTCGGCTGGCTGATCGACACCCGCGCCCACGGCGGCTACGTCGTGGCGGCCGGATCGATCGTGACCGGACGCCCGTACACCGTCGTCCGGGACGTCGAGGTCGCCGAGCTTCCCGGCTGGCTCGCCGAACGCCTCGCGCCTGCACCCTTGCCACCGCAACGCCCCGTCGCCGTGGACCTGCCCACTGGCCGCGCCGGGGCCTACCTCGACGCCGCGATCAGCCGCCAGCTCGACCACCTCCGCAGCGCAGTACAAGGCGAGCGCAACCACGCCCTGTACGTCTCCGCGGTCGCCCTCGGCCAGCTCGCCGCCGGAGGCGCCCTGCCCGAAGAGCAGGCCGCCGCCCTCCTCGAAGAGGTCGCGCTGGCGATCGGGCTGACCCGCTTCGAGACGCTGCGTACGATCCGCTCCGGGCTCGCCGCTGGCGCCCGCCGACCCCGGACGGTCGCCGCATGAACGCCGTGCCGGCCGACCGGCCCGCCCTGCACGTCGCCGGGCCGGACGACGTCGCCGAAGTGCTCTCACCCGCGCCGAAGCAGCCCGCACGGATCCGCACGTCGTGGACTGCCGCCGACATCATGGCCATGGAGTTCGCCCCACCCAAGTGGGCCGTTCCCGGCGTGCTGTCCGAGGGCGTCAACCTGCTGTGCGGCCCGCCCAAGGTCGGCAAGTCCTGGATGTCCTTGGGCCTCGGCGTGGACGTCGCTCTCGGCGGTCAGGCGTTCGGCTCGATCCAGGTGGAGGCCGGGCCGGTGCTCTATCTCGCCCTGGAGGACACTGCCCGGCGCCTGCAATCGCGTCTTGGCAAGGTGCTCGGCGACCGACCCGCCCCGGCAGGGCTCACCCTGGCCACCCAGTGCCCGCCGCTGCCGCAGGGCGGCGACCAGGCCATCGCCGCGTGGCTCGACCGCAACCGCGACGCCCGGATGGTCATCATCGACGTCTTCGCCAAACTCCGCGGCAACTCCGCCCCAGGCGCCTCCGCCTACGACGCGGACTACGCCGCCGTGGGCCGGGCCAAGAAGGTCGCCGACGACTACGGCGTCGCGTTCGTCCTGGTCCACCACGTCCGCAAAGCCGGATCCGACGACTTCCTCACCGAAGTCTCCGGCACCAACGGCCTCGCCGGAGCCGCCGACGCGACCCTCGTCCTCAAGCGGGCACGCAACCAGGGTGACGGCGTGCTGCACGTGACTGGCCGCGACGTCGATGAGAACGAGTACGCCCTCAACTTCGACGCCGCCGCCGGTGCCTGGCAGATGCTCGACGGCCCGGCCGAGGACCACCAGGTCGGCGAGACCCGCGCCGTGATCCTGCGCTTCCTGCGGACCACGCCCGGCAGTACGCCCAAGGTGATCGCCGAGGGCGTCGGCCTGGGCTACGACAACGTCAAGCGGACCTGCCAGCGGATGCTCGCCGATGGGCAGCTCGCCGCCGACACCGGCGGCCGGTACCGAGTCCCTGGTGTCCCCGCTGTCCCCGGTGTCCCCCAAACCCCGCTGAGCAGCGAAAACGAGGGGGACAGCACGGGGACACCCGGACTGTGGTCGTGAGCGAGCGAACATGCTGAAACAGGGAGATATGCGGCTGTTTCAGCTCAGACGCATACGAAGACACCCGGACAGCCGAGATCTTGGCTCAGCGTGGCTCTCAGCGGGCCGCCGTACGGCTCTCTGCCGACGCGTTCCGCCCACCTAGGCCGGAACGCAACACGTCCCCGATCGCCTGTCTCAGCGCCCCTCAGCACTCCGCCCGCACCTCGCCTAGGGAGGCCGGAACCCGATGGCTCGCAACTTTCTGACCCTTGCTGACTTCCTCGCCGAGCTGGACGTACCAAAGTCGACCTTCTTCCGCTGGAAGGCGCTCGGCGAGGCACCTCGCACCTACAAGCTGCCGAACGGGCAGCTCCGCATCCGTCGCACCGACTTCGACGCCTGGCTGTCGAGCCGTGAGGAGCCGCAAGCCGCATGAGCACCTTCGATGTCCGCGTCCACAGCGTGTTGGTCAACAAGCTCGCCAAGGGCACCTCGTACACCATCCGGTGGGTCGTCGCCGGGAAGCCGTTCCGGGACACGTTCGCCACCAGGGCGCTTGCCGACAGCTACCGGTCGAAGCTGGTCGTAGCTCAGCGAGAGGGCGTCGCGTTCGACGAGAAGTGCGGCCTGCCCGAACCGATGGCCCGCGCCCGCAACGCCCGGTCGTGGTACGACCACGCGATCGCTTACGTCGACGTCAAGTGGCCGCGCGCCTCGGCCAAGCACCGCAAGGGCATCGCGGAGGCACTGGCCACCGTCACGCCCGCCCTGCTGTCGACCAGCCGGGGAGTGCCGAGCGACAAGGCCATTCGCGCCGCCCTCTACGGCTGGTCGTTCAACAAAACTCGGCGCGATGCCGGGGATCCGCCGGCCGAATTGGCGACCGCCGTCCGGTGGCTGGAGTCCAACACCGTCGACCTGTCCGCCCTGACTGACGCTGCCCTGGTCAGGAAGGCTCTCGACACCATCGCGCTCCGTATGAAGGATGGCGGCGCGGCGTCCGCGAGCACCATCGCCCGCAAGCGCGCGATCTTCTCCGGGGCGCTCAAGTACGCGGTCGAGCTGCGGCTACTAGAGGTCCACCCGCTGTCGCTCGTGAGCTGGATCGCCCCGAAGCATGACGACGAGGTCGACCGCAAGGCGGTGGTCAACCCGGCGCAAGCCCGCGCGTTGCTTGCCGCCGTCCGCGACCGCACGCCCGAGCTTGTGGCCTTCTTCGGGTGCATGTACTACGCCGCGCTGCGCCCCGAGGAAGTACTGAACCTCCGGGAGGACGAGTACGAGCGTCCCAAGGTCAAGGGCGGGTGGGGCGTCCTTCACCTCACCGGCTCGACCGTTGCGGTCGGACACGGATGGGGAGACGAAGACGGCACGATCGAGCGACGCGGGCTCAAGCACCGGGCGAAGAGCGCGACACGACCCGTGCCCGCGCCGCCGCCCCTCTGTGCTCTGCTTGACCACCACATCGCCGAGTACAAGCCCGCACCTGACGGCAGGCTGTTCGTCACCCGGCGCGGCCCCGGTGGTCGCTACGTGCCGACACTCGGCCAGCCCATCCCGAGCAACTCCTACGGCAAGGCCTGGCGGGACGCCCGCGAGGCGACGCTCACCCCCGCACAACTCCGGTCACCGCTGGCGAAGCGGCCCTACGACCTGCGGCACGCCGCCGTGTCCCTCTGGCTGAACGCGGGCGTCCCCGCAACCCAGGTCGCCGAGTGGGCCGGGCACAGCGTCCACGTCCTCATGCGGGTCTACGCGAAGTGCATTTATGGGCAAGAGGAAGCCGCGCGCAGCCGGATCGCGGCGGCTCTAGCGCAGCGGGATCTGGAATGACGTGATGCGGGAAGCTCAACCAGCCAGGCGATGCGCCGAACTACAGGGCGGCCCTTGATAGATAACCGTAGAGGAAGATCATGACTCAGCCGCCGATTCCCCCTCAGGTGCCGATGGGGGCTCCGTACTTTGCGGCTCCCCCGCCGCCGAAGAAGTCCCGCAAGGGTCTTTGGATCACGCTAAGCATCGTGGGCGTTTTCATGGTCATGTGCTTCGGGGGCTGTACGGCTCTGGTCAGTTCTGCCGCCGAGTCATCGAAGACTAAGGCTCCATCAGTCTCAGACCCAGGTGAATCCGCTAGCGACCGTGATGCCCCCGCAAAGGATGACACGGGTGAGAAGCCAGAAGGGCCTGTCGTTGCCAAGGTCGGCCAGACCATCACCGTGCGGCCGTGGCGGATCGGGGAAGACGGGGAAGTCAAGTACACCCTGAGCAACGTGAAGAAGGCCAAGTCTCCGAACGGGTTCATGAACCCTAAGAACGGGACATACGTTACGGCGAAGCTTGAGATCAAGGTCATCAAGGGTTCCGAGTTCGCGTCGACCTCAGACCTCTCCTTCGTTACGTCTGACGGGACGGTCTACGAGCCCACCTGGAGTGGGGGATTTGACGGCGAGTTCGACGCTGTGGAGTTGAAGGCCGGTCAGCGCAAGTCGGGCCTCGTCGTCTTCGACGTTCCGAAGAGCGCCCTCAAGGGCGGACAGGTCCACGTCAGCAGCCTCTGGGACGACGAGTCTTACGGGTACTGGAAGCTCTGACGGAGTCCCCGACTGCCGACACGTATCCGACACGACCAGTGAGATCAAGCGGTCCCGAGTGAGACTCAGTGGGACCGACGAGGAAGGCCCCTCCCCGCTGTTTCAGCAGGTGAGGGGCCTTCTTGTGCCGGTGGTGGCGGGTAGAGGATTCGAACCTCTGTAGCTTTCGCGACGGATTTACAGTCCGCTCCCATTGGCCGCTCGGGCAACCCGCCTGGGCATCGCCGCCTCGGTGTTTCTTGGCGGCGGAGAACAGGATAGCCGTACCGGCGGCCGCTTTCGCAACCGGGTACGGTCGGCATGTCGAGGGCCCCCGGCGGGCCCTCGTGGACATCGATACGTGGCCCAGCAGCAGGAGTCTGATCATGGCAGCCAGCCCGTCGTTCGACATCGTGAGCAAGGTCGACGGTCAGGAGGTGGACAACGCCTTCCACCAGGCGGAGAAGGAGCTCGGCACCCGGTTCGACTTCCGGGGGACCGGCACCACCATCGTCAAGTCGGGGGAGAACGGGGTCACCATCACCTCGGAGACCGAGGAGCGTGCGGCCGCGGCCCTCGAGGTGTACAAGGAGAAGCTGGTCAAGCGGAACATCTCCCTGAAGTCCCTCGATGCCGGGGAGCCTCGCCAGTCGGGAAAGACGTACAAGATCGACTGCAAGGTGGTCGAGGGGATCGAGGCCGACAAGGCCAAGGCGATCAGCAAGAAGATCCGCGACGAGGGGCCCAAGGGCGTGCAGGCGCAGATCCAGGGTGACCAGCTGCGGGTCACCGGCAAGAAGCGGGACGACCTCCAGGCCGTCATCGCCCTGCTCAAGCAGGAGGACTTCGGGGTCGCCCTGCAGTTCACCAACTACCGCTAGCGGGTGAACCAGCAGCCCGGCGGAACGTGGTTGAGCTTGGGCTGAGGCGCCGGGGCGCGCCTTGGCCCGGCCCTGTCCGGGCGGCGCGACCACCCAGCGGCTGCGGGTCGTGGGACCCGTACGGAAACACCTCGAGGTTCAGGCCGTGGCTCTTTCCGCGAGGGTCTGGGCTCCCGGGCCGGTGAGCTCATCTGGGTTCAACGGACGTCCGGAGACCGCAAGCAGCAGAGCGAGAGCGGATCCGTGCGCCTCTGGTCCGGTGCCGATGTCGACGGGTGCGTCCGAGGCGATCAGCCGCAATCCTTGGGCACGTTCCTTGCCGCCGCCCATCTTCACGGTCGTACGCAGTTGGAACTTCAGCGCGCTCGCGACCTGGCCGGGCGGGTAGTCACCGCTGAGTCCCACCGCTCGCCGGATGTCCTCCCCATGGACGAATGCCTCGACCAGGCGGGTGGCGATCGCCGCCGGCGGGGTGCTGGTGCGGTATCGCACGGATCGGAATGCGGCCAGGGTCTTTTCGGGGTCACGGCGGCGTTCGCGGGCGACGCCGAGGGCGTTCTGGCGGTCGAAATCGAAACGTGCCGCGATCATGCTCCGGACGAATGCGGTCCTGGTCGTCTTCGCGCTGTCGATCAGGTGAGCCACCACGTCGTGCACGTCCCAGCCCGTGCAGGCGGTGGGGGCACTCCACTGCTCGGGCGTCAGAGCGCCGAGATCGCGGAGCAGGGCAGTGCGTTCGTGATGAACCGTGGTCCACACAGTGGTGCGCTTCACGTTCATCGAGCTACTAAAACAGTAGTTGTAACTACTGCGCAAGTAGCTAGCCTGGTGAGGTGGTGACGCGAAGGACATATGGCTCATACAACGACGGATGCGCCGCCGCCCACGCGCTGGATCTCATCGGGGACCGGTGGGCGCTCATCATCGTGCGCGAGCTGGTGCTGGGCCCGAAGCGCTTCATCGACCTCCAGCACGACATCCCCGGGATAGGTCCGAGCGTGCTCTCCCGCAGGCTGCACGATCTGGAGGAGTCCGGCATCGTCGACCGGCGCTTACTGCCCCGACCCGCAGACAGCACCGTCTATGAGCTCACGGACTGGGGACGGGAACTCGAAGAGGTCAACGCGGCGTTGTCACGGTGGGCTGTGCGATCGCCTCGGCTGCCGCTGCAGGCCGACATGAGTCCCGACACGCTGGTCCTCGCCATGAGGGCGCATGCGCGGCCGGCGCCGGGGAGCGACGTGCCCCGCCGTGTCGCGTTGCAGCTCACCGACTCCCGTAGCGCCGGGAACGAGCCGGTCGGATACCTGGCGACGGTAGGTCCGGCCGGCACCAGGATCACGAAGGAGCCGATCCCCGACGACGTCGACGCCCGGGTCCAGGCGAGTACTTCGGCCTGGAAGGCACTCGTCATCGGCGGATCCCCGATCGAGGATGCGCAGGGGATCGTGATCACGGGCGACGCGGCGGCGGTCCAGGCTCTGCTGACCGCGACCCGGCTGCAGGTCCCTGACGTCACGCGACGGCGAAGCGGCGGCAGCTCGAAGCCGTGACCCGGCCAGTTCACCAACTACCGGTGAAGCACCCCACCGCGGCGCAGACTGAGGTCCATGGACCTTGGTACGGCGACGCTGGTCGTCGGCGGCGTCATCGGGCTGGCTCTGTTGCTCTTCGGGGTGAAGATGCTGGCCACCGGCAGCGCCCCGCCCAGCACCATGCGGAACTTCCGCCGCGTTCGTGACGCCGCCCTGTACCACCTGTTGTTCGGGGCGGCGTTGCTTTTGATGGTGGTGGGGCAGATGATTCCGGGCGGGCCTGCCGCCGCCGCCGTGAGCGCGTTCGCCATCGTCCTCGTCGGGGTCGCCCTGGTGAGGTACCGGCCGCGCCGGGGCAGGCCTACCGAGGACAGCTAGCACAGCCGAGGAGCCAGAGTGATCGGTCCGGTCGTCGACTTTCCGTGGGTGGCCGAGCGCGGGGACGCGGTGGTGCTGGCCGACGTCCGCTGGTATCTCGACGGGCGGTCGGGGCGCGAGGCGTACGAGAACGGCCATCTTCCCGGCGCGGTCTTCGTCGACCTGGACCGGTGGCTGGCCCGGCCCGCCTCGCCGGCCGAGGGCCGGCATCCGCTGCCCGAGCCGGAGGTCTTCGCCGAGGGTATGGCCGCGGCGGGGATCGGCGACGGGGACACCGTGGTCGCGTACGACGACGCGGGCGGTGTCGTCGCGGCGCGGCTGGTCTGGATGCTGCGCGCCACCGGTCACGACGCCGCGCTGCTCGACGGCGGGCTCACCGCGTACGAGGGGCCGCTGGTGAGCGGGACGACCAGCCGGGACCGCGCGGTCTTCACGCCCCGGCCGTGGCCGGGCGACCGCCTGGCCGACCTGGAGGCCGCCGCCGGCGGGGATGCCGTGGTGCTGGACGCGCGGGACCCCGGGCGGTTCCGCGGCGACGCGGAGCCGGTCGATCCGCGGGCCGGGCACATTCCCGGGGCGCGCAACCTGCCGTGCCGGGAGAATGTCGACGAGCGGGGCCGCTTTCTTCCGGTTCCCCGGTTGCGGGAACGGTTCGCGGCGGTGGGTGTGCATGCCGGCAGTGACGTCGTGTCCTATTGCGGTTCCGGCGTCACCGCGTGCCATAACTTGCTGGCGATGGAACACGCGGGGCTCGGCATCGGGCGTCTCTATCCCGGTTCCTGGTCGCAATACAGTGCGACCGATCACCCCGCCGCGACGGGTGATTAACCCGGCTCCGGAAATGGTGGCGAAGGCTCAGTCCGGGTTGCCGGCGAGCCCGCGGGCCGCGTCGGCCTCGTCGGGGCCCAGACCCTCGTAGCCCGTCCGCTCGTGCTGGCGTGCCTGCTCCTCGATCCAGCGGTTGTGGGCCTCCCAGGCGGCCTGCTTGCTGGTGCCCAGGGCGGCGCCGATCTGGGTCCACGAGGCCCCCGCGGCGCGGGCCGAGCGGACCATCGCCTGGCGGCCGTATCCCGCCTTGCGGCTGACGACCTCGCTGAGAGCGAGCAGCTCAAGGCTCTCCTGCCGGCTCAGCGGCGGTGCGTCGTCGAAGCCGTCGCCGGTCATCGCGGCGAGCGCTTCCCGCATCCTCAGCTCGTCGTAACGCGTTGTGGCGGTGGACAGCGTGTGCTGTTGTTCCAGTTCATCAGGAGTAGTCATTTGTGCAGTGTCACGTCAAGACAGCCTGACGTCAAGGGAGCTTGACGTTGACACGCGAATCCACCTCGCATCTGCCGCCATTTCGGGCGCAAAGCTATCAATATTGCGGGTCGGAGTTACCTGCCCGCCTCAGCCGTTTAGCCAAGATTTCGGCATGTGCGGGTTCGACCCGCCGATGGACGGTGTCTGACGTACTCAGCGTGTGGCACCATCATGGAACCCCCCACCCGAGCGACCTTTTCGTACGAGGAGAAAACATGTCTGCAAGGAAGCTGGGCCGCCTCGCCGGCTTGGTTTTCGTGCTCGTGGCCCTGGCCGGCGGCGCCGCCGCGACCGCGTCGAGCGAGCACGCGACCGGGGGATCGGCGATCGCAGCTTTCCAGCCCCTCTTGGGTGACATCGACTGGCAGTAGGCCCGAGCCGTTCTTGCGGACGGTACCGCCTGACGGTTCGACGACGAGGAGCGCGCAATGGCGGGGCGGTCGCAGTCGCGTCGACGTTCTCCGCAGTACGCGTGGCTCGTCACCACGCCGCTGGCGATCTTCGCAGTTGTCTGCCTGGCCATCTACTGGTACCGGGAGCCCGCCTGGTGGCATGAGTGGCCCGGTGCGCTCCTGGTGCTCGCGGCCTTCGTCGCCGCCCACGTCAGTGTGCTGAGCGTCGTCGTTCGCCGGCAGGCCTTCCTCGTCGTTCTCAACGAGATCCCGCTCATCCTCGCGATCTACTTCCTCTCCCCACCGGCCGTCATCCTGGCCCAGACCGTCGCCAGCCTCGCGACGCAGCTCTGGTCCCGGATGGACGTGACCAAGCAGGCCTACAACGTCGCCAAGTCCGCGGCCCGCACGGCCGCCGCCCTGGTGGTCGTGTCCGCCCTGCCGAAGATCGAGGGCGCCGGCCCGGGAACCTGGGGCATCCTCTCCGCCGGCGTGGTCACCGCCACCCTGGTGAGCTGGCTGTCCTACGCCGGCGTGATCACCGCCGTCCAGGACCGCCGTGCCGGGCAGGACGCCCTCCGCGCCGGGTCCCAGACGCTCGTCACCGCGGCCATCAACATCGTCATGGGCCTGGTCTGCCTCGTGGCGCTGGATGCGACCTGGTGGGCTGCGATCCCGCTGGGGCTGCTCCTGCTCGCCCTCGCGTTCGTGCTCCGCTCGTTCTCCCGGTTCTTCCGGCAGCACCGCACCCTGACCGAGGTGTACGAGCTGACCCAGGCGATGCGCGAGCAGGGCAGCGACGGCAGCCTCCCGGACATCCTGCTGAGCCGGGTCTGCGCCCTGATGCGCGCCGAGTACGCCACCCTCTGGCTGCCCGCGCAGGGCCGCCATCCCGAGGTGCTGCTGACCGCCCGGGTCGACGGCAAGGGCCTGCTGGACATCGCGCCCACCCCCACGGCGGTGCGCGAGGAGGCCCTCGAGGAGGGCGCCACGGTCGCGGTCGGCGCCCGCTTCCCCGACACCGCGCACCTGCGCCCTTTTCTGCGCGACAGCGGCGTCAAGGACGTCATCGCGGTGCCGCTGCGCTCGGGCCAGACCACCGTGGGCAGCCTGGAGGTCACCAACCTGCTCGGCGACGCCACGACCTTCCGCGACGCCGACGTGCAGGTGCTCGAGACGATCGCGGCCCACGCCGGCGTGGCCGTGGAGAACTCCCGGCTGGTCGAGCGGCTGCGCTTCGACGCGTACCATGATCGACTCACCTCGCTGCCCAACCGGCGGAGGGTGACCGACGCGCTCGCCGAGGCCGTCAAGGTGCGGGCGCCGGGCGAGGTGGTCGCCGTCATCCTCTTCGACGTCGACGGCCTGCGCGACGTCAACGAGTCCATGGGGCATGCCGCCGGCGACAAGCTGCTGGCCGAGGTGGCCGAGCGGCTGCGGGGCATCGCCGGGCCGGGCGCGCTGGTCGGCCGGATCGGCGGCGACGAGTTCGTGGTCACGCTGCGGGTCGAGAGCACCGAGGAGACCGTACGGCTGGCCACCGAGATGCGCGAGCAGCTCCGGGGCCCGATGGTCGTCGGCTCGCTCACCCTGGACGTGGACACGGCCGCCGGGGTGTCCCTGCACCCGGACCACGGCGACGATCCCGACGCCCTGCTGCGCCGCGCCGAGCTGGCCGCCAACTCGGCCAAGGCCCTGCCGTACGGGGTGCAGATGTTCCACCCCGCCCTGGAGTCCCGGGCGGCCCGCCGCCTCGGCCTCGCCGCCGACCTGCGGCGCGCGCTGGACGCCGGCGAGCTGGAGGTGCACTTCCAGCCCAAGGTCTCCATCAAGGACCGGCACCTGATCGGCGTCGAGTGCCTGGCCCGCTGGCAACATCCCGCGCACGGCGAGGTGTCCCCGGACGACTTCGTGGCCGTGGCCGAGCACACCGGACAGCTCCACCGGCTCACCCAGGTGGTCCTCACCGCCGGCCTGCGGCACTGCCGGGAGTGGGCGGACGCGGGACGGCCGCTGTCCATCGCGGTGAACCTGTCGTCCCGTACCCTGCTCGATCCACGCTTCCCCGACCAGGTCCACGAGCTGCTGAAGGAATACCGGGTCCCGGCCGCGCAGGTCACCTTCGAGATCTCCGAGCCGGGGATGCTGGGCGAGATCGAGCGGGCCCTGCCGACCCTCTACCGCCTGCGGGATCTGGGCGTACGGCTCTCGGTCGACGACTTCGGTACGGGCGCCTCGTCGCTCTCCTACCTCCGCCAGCTTCCGGTGCACGAGGTGAAGATCGACGACAGCTTCGTCCAGGGCATGGCGACCGACTCGGGCGACCTGGCGATCGTACGGGCGGTGATCGGGCTCTCCCGCGAGTTCGGCCTCACGGTGGTCGCGGAGGGGGTGGAGAGTGAACTCACCCTGGATCTGCTGGCCGAGCTGGGCTGCGAGATCGGGCAGGGGTACTTCTTCAGCCGCCCGCTTCCGGTGGAGCGGCTCAACACCTGGCTGAGCGCGCAGACCGAGCCCGAGGAGACCCCGACCGGCGAGGTACGGCGCCTGCGCGCCGTGGGCTGAGCCGCTGAACTGCGGTTTCGCCGCACCGGGGTGCCGATTTCACCTCCGCTGCGCGGCCGTGTAAGCTTCTCCCTGCGCAACAAGCGAGAGATCGCGCGCGCCCCCTTAGCTCAGTCGGCAGAGCGTCTCCATGGTAAGGAGAAGGTCTACGGTTCGATTCCGTAAGGGGGCTCCACCCGGGTTCGTGATCCGCCCTCAGGCGCGGGATTTCAGCCTGGCGCGGCGGTGTAGCTCAGATGGCAGAGCAAGCGGCTCATAATCGCTGTGTCGCCGGTTCAAGTCCGGCCACCGCTACTGGTCCGGGACTCGTCCCGGATGCCGTGCGACCCCGGGCGACGTCCGGCGTTTTGCATGTCTGCGTGGCAAGCGTCTACGCTGGTATGCCGTATGTAATCCGTGAGCAGGAAGGCACCCCGCCGTGGCCAAGGCGACCGACGTCCGTCCCAAGATCACCTTGGCGTGTACGGAGTGCAAGGACCGCAACTACATCACGCGCAAGAACCGGCGCAACGACCCGGACCGCATCGAGCTGAAGAAGTTCTGCCCCCGGGACGGCAAGCACACCTTGCACCGCGAGACCCGCTGAGCCTTCGCGAACCGGCGGTCACCCTGCACCAGGGTGGCCGCCGTTTCCTTTGTCCGGGCCCGGGGCGCAATCTTGCGCGGTCCGTGCAGGTTCTTATGCGGCGGCGGCCGACAGGGTAGTTTCCCCTCATGCCCCTCGACCCGTCTTTCGTCGGCCGTAGCTGGCCGGCCACCGAGCCCTACCTGGTGGGCCGCGAGAAGATCCGTGAGTTCGCCACGGCCATCGGCGCCACCGACGCCCTGCACCACGACCCCGAGGCGGCCCGCGCCGCCGGCTATCCCGACGTGGTGGCGCCGCCCACCTTCCCGGTCGTGATCACGATGACCGCCTCCGGCCGGCAGATCCTCGCCGATCCCGCTCTCGGCCTCGACTACCGCCGCGTCGTGCACGGCGACCAGAAGTTCGCCTACACCCGGCCGGTCGTCGCCGGCGACGCGCTGGTCTGCGTCAACAGCGTCGAGGAGATCACCAGCCGGAGCGGGCACGACTTCCTGACCACCCGGACCGAGGTCTCCACCGCCGACGGCGAGCCGGTCGTCACGGTCTGGTCCAAGATCGTCCAGCGCGGGGAGGAAGACCATGGCTGAGCAGCTGCCCACCCACACGTTCCGCGTCACCCGGGCCGACCTGGTGCGGTACGCCGGCGCCTCCGGTGACTTCAACACCATCCACTGGAGCGACCGCGCCGCCGAGAGCGTGGGCCTGCCCGGCGTCATCGCCCACGGCATGTACACCATGGCCCTGGCCGGCCGGGCCGTCGCCGACTGGGCCGGTGCCGCCGACGCCGTGGTCGAGTACGGCGTCCGCTTCACCCGGCCGGTCCCGGTGCCGGACACGGACGAGGGCACCGAGGTCGTGGTGAGCGGGGTCGTCAAGGAGGTCACCGACGACGGGCTCACGAAGATCGACATCACCGCGACCTGCAACGGCGAGAAGGTTCTCGCCATGGCGCGGGCCACTGTCCGCAAGAGGTGACGAACCGCCCGGGCGCCCTGCCGTACGGCGGGGACCTGCCCGGGCGCATCCCGGCACTCCCGGGGGAGGGGCCGGGTTGGGAATCACGGAAGCGAACCCGTACACTGGTCCGCCGTGGGGTAATCGACCCTGTCTTTCGCATGCGAAGCGTGCGGTGGGCATGGCCGTTCCCACGTAGGGGTGTAGCTCAATTGGCAGAGCAGCGGTCTCCAAAACCGCAGGCTGCAGGTTCAAGTCCTGTCACCCCTGCGCACCGAACCCGTACGGCCCGGCGGCGGACCGCCCGGCGCGGGCCGCCGGTAACGTCCGTGCGCCGCGTAGGGCGCGCTGATGCGACATCCACCGACCGACGACGGAAGAGGGCGAAGTGGCCGAGAGGAAGCGACCCGGTGACGACGCTGCAGGCGACCGCCCCGGGGACGAGGCGTTCGACGACGCAGTCGCCGACGACCAGGCCCAGGAGGACGTCGACGAGCCGGTGACCCGCGGCGGTGGAACCGCCGTCCGGGAGCGCACGGAGAACGACGACAAGCCGAAGGCGAAGAAGGAAGGCCGGGGCGGCAACCGCATCGGCGGTTTCTTCCGCGAGGTCGTCAGCGAGCTGCGTAAGGTCATCTGGCCGACCCGCAATGAGCTGCTGACCTACACCAGCGTCGTGATCGTCTTCGTCACCGTGGTGACCGCGATCGTCGCCCTGCTGGACCTGGGGTTCAGCAAGGCCGTCCTGGCGTCGTTCGGCAACTGAAGCTGACAGTTACGGAAGTGAGCAAGCGTGCCTGAGTACGACGACGAGACCGCCCAATCCGCCGACGAGCAGTCCTCGGTGGCGACCGCGGGCGACGCCGAGTCGGTCGAGGCCGCAACCGAGCCCGCCGCCGACTCGGTGGCCGACGCGCCCGAGGCCGAGGCGCCCGAGGCGGACGAGGACTACGACCCGGTCGCCGAGCTGCGCCAGAAGCTGCGCTACGCCCCCGGCGACTGGTACGTGGTGCACTCGTACGCCGGTTACGAGAACAAGGTCAAGACCAACCTCGAGACCCGGATCACGAGCCTCGACATGGAGGACTTCATCTTCCAGGTCGAGGTGCCGACGCGCGAAGAGGTCGAGGTCAAGAACGGCAAGCGCAACCAGGTGCAGGCCAAGGTCTTCCCGGGCTACATCCTGGTCCGGATGGACCTGACGCCGGAGTCGTACTCCTGCGTGCGCAACACCCCGGGCGTCACCGGCTTCGTGGGCGCGACCGACCGGGTCGACCGGCCGGCGCCGCTGTCGCTCGACGAGGTGCTCAAGTGGCTGGCCCCG
Source organism: Couchioplanes azureus (assembly GCF_014648355.1). Taxonomy (GTDB): domain Bacteria; phylum Actinomycetota; class Actinomycetes; order Mycobacteriales; family Micromonosporaceae; genus Actinoplanes; species Actinoplanes azureus. Next base: position 395,287 of record NZ_BMQY01000005.1, on the reverse strand, counting down.
GCCGTCGAGGCCGAGGAGAAGAAGGTCAAGCCCGAGGTCAAGGTCCTCGACTTCGAGGTCGGCGACTCGGTCACCGTCACCGACGGCGCGTTCGCGTCGCTGCCGGCCTCCATCTCCGAGATCAACGCCGACCAGCAGAAGCTCAAGGTGCTGGTGTCGATCTTCGGCCGGGAGACCCCGGTCGAGCTGAACTTCAACCAGGTCGCCAAGATCTGATTGAGGCAACACCCCGAACCATTCGTGGGAGGGGCGCGCATGCGCGCGTCCCGCCATCTACCACAGGAGTAAGAGAGAAATGCAGCGCAGCAAGGCCTACCGCAAGGCCGCCGAGCAGATCGACGCCACCAAGCTCTACGTGCCCGCCGAGGCCGTGAAGCTGGCGAAGGAGAGCAGCCCCACCAAGTTCGACGCCACGGTCGAGGTCGCCATGCGCCTCGGCGTCGACCCGCGCAAGGCGGACCAGATGGTCCGCGGCACGGTCAACCTGCCGCACGGCACCGGCAAGACCGCCCGCGTCATCGTCTTCGCGCAGGGTGCGAAGGCGGAGGAGGCCGTCGCGGCCGGCGCCGACGAGGTCGGCACGGACGAGCTCGTGGCCCGGATCCAGGGCGGCTGGCTGGACTTCGACGCCGCCATCGCCACCCCGGACCAGATGGCCAAGATCGGCCGCATCGCCCGGATCCTCGGCCCCCGCGGCCTCATGCCGAACCCGAAGACCGGCACGGTCACCATGGACGTGACCAAGGCGGTCTCGGACATCAAGGGCGGCAAGATCACCTTCCGGGTGGACAAGCACTCGAACCTGCACCTGATCATCGGCAAGGCCTCCTTCTCGGCCGAGCAGCTGGTCGACAACTACGCCGCGGTGCTCGACGAGGTCCTGCGGGCCAAGCCGTCCGCGGCCAAGGGCAAGTACCTCAAGAAGGTGACCGTCAGCACCACCATGGGCCCCGGCGTGCCGGTCGACCCGAACGTCGTCAAGAACCTGCGCGAGGCGCAGGCCTGACGGCCGTCATCCACAGCGGAAGCCCCCGGGACGATCCCGGGGGCTTCTTCTGTGCGAGGCTGCCGGCGTGCGATTCGAGCAGCTCTGGTTCCGATATGCGCGCCGCGCGGAGTGGACCCTGCGCGAGGTGGGCGCCACCGTCGAGCCGGGAGCCACGGTCGTGGTGCTCGGCCGCAACGGCGCCGGCAAGTCCACCCTGCTGCAGCTCGCCGCCGGCGTGCTGCGCCCGGTCCGGGGTGCCGTCCACGACCGTCCGGCCGTGGTCGGGTGGGTTCCGGAGCGCTTCCCGGCCGACCAGCCGTTCACGACCCGCCGATACCTCGCGGGCATGGCGGCGCTGCGCGGCCTGCGCGGGCCCCGCGGCGACCGGGAGATCGACCGCTGGATCGAGCGCCTGGGTCTCGGCCAGCACCGGCACACCCCGCTGCACGCCCTCTCCAAGGGCACCGCGCAGAAGGTGGGCCTCGCCCAGGCGCTCCTGGTGACCCCCGGCCTCCTCGTGCTCGACGAGCCGTGGGAGGGCCTGGACGCGCAGGCGCGCACGCTGATCCCCGCGATCGTCGCCGAGGTGACCGCGGCGGGCGGAGCGGTGCTGGTCAGCGACCACCGCAACGAGATCGCCGGCCTGCCCGGCGCCACCCGCTGGCTGGTCGCCGACGGCACGCTCACCACCGGCTGGTCGCCCGGGGACACCGGAGACGTCGTCGTCGAGGTCGCCGTCCGCCGCACGGAGGCCGACCGGACGGTGGCCCGGCTGCGTGCCGACGGTCACCGCGTCCTGGGCGTACGCGAGGAGCAGCCGCGATGATCGCCCTGACCCGGATGCGCCTCGCCGGCTTCCTCCGCGGCGGCCGCGTCCTCGCCCCGCTGATCACCGGCCTGGCCCTGCTCGGCATCCTGCACGGCGGGGGACAGGCCACGGCCGCCTCGGCCTACGGCTACTCCGCCGCCATGCTCTTCCCCGTGTTCGCCTGGCTCACCAAGGTCCTCCTCGACACCGAGCCGGACGTCCAGCGCCGCCTCGCCCGGGTCGCGGTCGGGCCGGCCCGGGAGGCCCTCGCCGGTGCCCTGGCCGCCGTCCTGTCCGGGCTCCTGTTCTGCGTGGTGGCCCTCGCCCTCCCGGCGGCGCTCGGCGCCCTCCGAGGCCCCGAGCCCGGCACCGGCGAGCCTTCCACCGCGGCCGGCGTGGGCCTGGGCGTCGTCGCGCACCTGCTGTCTCTCGCCGCCGGCGTGGGGCTCGGTGCGCTGGCGAGCCGCGCGGTCACCCGCACGGTCCGCGCCGGGGTCACCGTGCTCGCCGTCGGGGCGGTGCTCGGCGTGGTGCTCGGCCTGCGGGGCTCGATCGCGCCGTGGCTGGTGCCGCCGGTGATGGCGCTCGCGCGGGCGCTCACCAGGGCGCCCCTGCCGCCGCCCGGCACCTTCCTGCTGCTCGCCGGATGGGGGCTGACGTGGTGCGCGCTGGCCCTGTCGGCATACCTGTGGCTGCGGCGCCGCCGCGCCTGACCCGGTGCCCGGGGGCCGATTTGGTCCGGGGCGCTCGGCCGCGTACTCTTCGGTGTTGAAGTTCCACCCATAGACCGCTGGTCGCCGCAGTCGCCGTCTTCGGACGGGGGTCGCGGCCGAAGGTCCCGCATCATGCGGGCGACCCGCGCAGGGAGGACGGTTCGCGATCATGCCGGCGTTTCACCGCGCCCATGCCCGCCCCGTGCGCCCTGCGCCGGGGCGTTTCTCGTGTTGTGGGTCCGCGCACTACCTCCAGCGGCTCTTGAGCATTGAGAGAGGAGGGACATGGCGGACAAGCCGGTCCGGGCCGACAAGGCCACTGCCGTCGCCGAGCTCACGGAGCACTTCCGTAACTCGTCGGCCACCGTGTTGACCGAGTACCGCGGCCTCACGGTTTCCGAGATCACCGAGCTGCGGCGGTCGCTGGGCAACCAGACCAAGTACTCCGTGTCGAAGAACACGCTCGCGAAGCGGGCGGCCAGCGACGCGGGCATCGAGGGCCTCGACGAGCTCTTCGCCGGTCCTACCGCGCTCGCCTTCGTCAGTGGCGACCCGGTCGAGGCGGCCAAGGGTCTGCGGGCCTTCGCCAAGACCCACCCCGTCCTGGTGATCAAGGGCGGCGTCTTCGAGGGCAAGGCCATCTCGGCCGCCGAGGTCAGCAAGATCGCCGACCTCGAGCCTCGCGAGGTGCTGCTAGCCAAGCTGGCCGGCGCCATGAAGGGCAACCTGACCAAGGCTGCGGGCACCTTCCAGGCCCCGCTGGCCCAGGTCGCACGCCTGGCGGCCGCACTGCAGGACAAGCGCGCGCAGGACGGTTCCGCCGAGGCCTGACGGGCCCGTGCGGAGTTGACTTACATCCACAGAAACAACGAAAGGTTGCCAGACATGGCGAAGCTCAGCACCGACGAGCTGCTCGACGCGTTCAAGGAGATGACGCTGATCGAGCTGTCCGAGTTCGTGAAGCAGTTCGAGGAGGTCTTCGAGGTCACCGCCGCCGCGCCCGTCGCGATGGTGGCCGGTGGCGCCGCGGCCGGCGGCGACGCCGCTCCGGCCGAGGCCGAGAAGGACTCCTTCGACGTCGTCCTCGAGGCCGACGGTGGCAAGAAGATCCAGGTCATCAAGGTCGTGCGCGAGCTGACCGGCCTGGGCCTCAAGGAGGCCAAGGACGCCGTCGAGGCCGCCCCGAAGGCGATCCTCGAGGGTGTCAACAAGGAGAAGGCCGAGGAGGCCAAGGCCAAGCTCGAGGGTGAGGGCGCCAAGGTCACCCTCAAGTGACCTGAGGCTGCACCGCTTTTCCCGCGACAGGCGAGGACCCGGAAACGGGTCCTCGCCTGTTGTCATTGCTGTCTCATCATCGACGGACAAAAGGCGTGAGCAGCAATAATTGCTGCGTCAGGGCCGCTATGCCGCGTCCGGCCGGGGAAGGCACAGGTCCGACCCGCGGCACAACCCTTGACTGTGTGTCCGCCGACAGGCACGCTGACATCAGCAAGTTTCCGCGCTTGCGACAGCCGCCCTGCGGGTATGCCTGGTTCCGAACGGGTCCGCAGACCGGCACCGAGGAGAATCGCCGCGTTCTGAGCGGCCCCGCACCGGGCACTGACCATGGAGGCGCAGGTCAGCAGCCGCGAGGCACGTTCCGCAGGCTTCCTCCGGTGTGGGCTGGACAGCGGTTAGCCGAGCGGCTACACTGCTAGTTTGCGCTGCCTTCTGCCTTGAGCCCTGCAGGGACATCCATCCGGATGACTTCCTGGGGGTTCATTGGAGTGCCCAGAGCGGTAAGCAGCGCAGACAGTTGCATCAGCAGCTCAGCCGCATCAGCAGCACCGGTCCTCGGAAGGACGCATCTTGGCAGCTTCCCGCCCTGCGAAGACCAGTCGTACGTCGAGCGCTTACGCTCCCCGCCGTATCTCTTTCGGCAGGATCACCGAGCAACTTGAGGTCCCCAACCTCCTCGCCCTCCAGACGGAGTCCTTCGACTGGCTGGTGGGTAACGAGGCGTGGCAGGCCCGATCGACGGACGATCCGCACGCCCTCTCGGGCCTCGCAGAGATCCTCGAAGAGATCAGTCCCATTGAGGACTTCTCCGGCACAATGTCGCTGTCCTTCTCCTCTCCGCGCTTCGACGAGGTCAAGGCCTCGATCGAGGAGTGCAAGGAGAAGGACCTGACCTACTGCGCGCCGCTGTTCGTGACCGCGGAGTTCACCAACAACACCACTGGCGAGATCAAGAGCCAGACCGTGTTCATGGGTGACTTCCCGATGATGACCCCCAAGGGGACGTTCATCATCAACGGCACCGAGCGCGTCGTGGTGAGTCAGCTCGTCCGCTCGCCGGGCGTGTACTTCACGAAGGAGCCGGACAAGACCTCCGACCGCGACCTCTCCAGCGTCAAGGTCATCCCGAGCCGGGGCGCCTGGCTCGAGTTCGACATCGACAAGCGCGACACGGTCGGCGTCCGCATCGACCGCAAGCGGCGGCAGGCCGTCACCGTCCTGCTCAAGGCGATCGGCTGGTCGGCGGACCAGATCCGCGAGCGGTTCGGCTGGTCCGAGCTGCTCATGACGACGCTCGAGAAGGACCACATCGCCGGGCAGGACGAGGCCCTGCTCGACATCTACCGCAAGCTGCGCCCGGGTGAGCCCCCGACCCGGGAGAACGCGCAGACCCTGCTGGACAACCTCTTCTTCAACCCGAAGAGGTACGACGTCGCCAAGGTCGGCCGCTACAAGTTCAACAAGAAGCTGGACATCGACGTCCCGATCGTCCGCGGCACCCTCACCGAAGAGGACATCGTCAAGACCGTCGAGTACCTCTGCCGGCTGCACGCCGGTGAGGAGGGCTACGAGGCCGACGACATCGACCACTTCGGCAACCGGCGCCTGCGTACGGTCGGCGAGCTGATCCAGAACCAGGTCCGGGTCGGCCTGTCCCGCATGGAGCGCGTCGTCCGCGAGCGCATGACCACGCAGGATGTCGAGGCGATCACGCCGCAGACGCTGATCAACATCCGCCCGATCACGGCGGCGATCCGGGAGTTCTTCGGCACCTCGCAGCTGTCGCAGTTCATGGACCAGACCAACCCGCTGGCGGGCCTGACCCACCGGCGCCGGCTGAGCGCGCTCGGCCCCGGTGGTCTGTCCCGGGAGCGGGCCGGCTTCGAGGTCCGTGACGTGCACCCGTCCCACTATGGCCGGATGTGCCCGATCGAGACGCCGGAAGGCCCGAACATCGGCCTGATCGGTGCCCTTTCGACCTTCGCCCGGGTGAACCCGTTCGGTTTCGTGGAGACCCCGTACCGCAAGGTGGAGAACGGCCGCGTCACCGACGAGGTCCACTACCTGACCGCGGACGAGGAAGACCGGTTCATCAAGGCGCAGGCGAACGCCACGCTCGCCAGCGACGGCACCTTCGCGGAGGACCGCGTCCTGGTCCGCCGGAAGGGCGGTGAGGTCGACTACGTGCCCGGCACCGACGTCGACTACATGGACGTCTCGCCGCGGCAGATGACCTCCGTCGCGACCGCGATGATCCCGTTCCTCGAGCACGACGACGCCAACCGCGCGCTCATGGGCGCGAACATGCAGCGTCAGGCCGTGCCGCTGGTCAAGGCCGAGGCGCCGCTGGTCGGCACCGGCATGGAGTACCGCGCCGCGGTCGACGCCGGTGACGTGGTCGTGGCCGAGGTCGGCGGCGTGGTCGAGGACCTCTGCGCCGACTACGTGACGGTGCACCAGGACGACGGCCACCGCCGTACGTACCTGCTGCACAAGTTCCGCCGCAGCAACGCCGGCTCCTGCGTCAACCAGAAGCCCGTCGTCTTCGAGGGCGACCGGGTCGAGGCGGGCCAGGTCATCGCCGACGGTCCGTGCACCGACGAGGGGGAGATGGCCCTCGGCCGCAACCTGCTCGTCGCGTTCATGTGCTGGGAGGGCCACAACTACGAGGACGCGATCATCCTGTCGCAGCGCCTCGTGCAGCAGGACGTCCTCACCTCGATCCACATCGAGGAGCACGAGGTCGACGCCCGCGACACCAAGCTGGGCCCGGAAGAGATCACCCGCGACATCCCCAACGTCAGCGAGGAGATGCTCGCCGACCTGGACGAGCGCGGCATCATCCGGATCGGTGCCGAGGTCGTGCCCGGCGACATCCTGGTCGGCAAGGTCACGCCCAAGGGCGAGACCGAGCTGACCCCCGAGGAGCGCCTGCTGCGCGCCATCTTCGGTGAGAAGGCCCGGGAGGTCCGGGACACCTCGCTGAAGGTGCCGCACGGTGAGACCGGCACGGTCATCGGCGTCCGCACGTTCTCCCGCGAGGACGGCGACGAGCTGCCCCCGGGCGTGAACGAGCTGGTCCGGGTCTACGTCGCCCAGAAGCGCAAGATCCAGGACGGCGACAAGCTCGCCGGCCGGCACGGCAACAAGGGCGTCATCTCGAAGATCCTGCCGGTCGAGGACATGCCGTTCCTGGAGGACGGCACCCCGGTCGACATCGTGCTCAACCCGCTCGGTGTGCCCTCGCGCATGAACATCGGCCAGGTCCTGGAGACCCACCTCGGGTGGATCGCCAAGACCGGCTGGCAGGTGGACGGCGAGGACGCCGACTGGAAGCGGCAGCTGAAGGCGATCGAGGCGCACGAGTCCCCGGCGGACTCGAACGTCGCGACCCCGGTCTTCGACGGCGCGCAGGAGGAGGAGATCAAGGGTCTCCTCGAGTCGACGCTCGTCAACCGCGACGGCAAGCGGCTGGTCAACGGCGACGGCAAGGCGCAGCTCTTCGACGGTCGCTCCGGCGAGCCGCTGCCCGACCCGATCTCCGTCGGCTACGTGTACATCCTCAAGCTGAACCACCTGGTCGACGACAAGATCCACGCGCGGTCGACCGGCCCGTACTCGATGATCACGCAGCAGCCGCTGGGTGGTAAGGCGCAGTTCGGTGGCCAGCGGTTCGGCGAGATGGAGTGCTGGGCGATGCAGGCCTACGGCGCGGCGTACGCGCTGCAGGAGCTGCTCACCATCAAGTCCGACGACGTCCTGGGCCGCGTGAAGGTCTACGAGGCCATCGTCAAGGGCGAGAACATCCCGGAGCCGGGTATCCCGGAGTCCTTCAAGGTGCTGCTCAAGGAGCTTCAGTCGCTGTGCCTCAACGTCGAGGTGCTCTCCAGCGACGGCGTGGCCCTGGAGATGCGCGAGACGGACGACGAGGTCTTCCGGGCCGCGGAAGAACTCGGCATCGACCTGTCCCGGCGCCCGAACGAGGGCGTCAGCAGCGTCGAAGAGATCTGACGGACGGCGTCCCTGGCGGTGACAACCACCAGGGACGCCCCCGCCGCCTGGAATTTATCCGAGCAACGAAACACGAGGGATAGTCCAAGTGCTCGACGTCAACTTCTTCGACGAGTTGCGCATCGGCCTGGCCACCGCGGACGACATCCGTCAGTGGTCGCACGGCGAGGTCAAGAAGCCCGAGACGATCAACTACCGCACGCTCAAGCCCGAGAAGGACGGACTCTTCTGCGAGAAGATCTTCGGTCCGCAGCGGGACTGGGAGTGCTACTGCGGCAAGTACAAGCGGGTCCGGTTCAAGGGCATCATCTGTGAGCGCTGCGGCGTCGAGGTGACCCGGTCCAAGGTCCGCCGTGAGCGCATGGGCCACATCGAGCTGGCCGCGTCGGTCACGCACATCTGGTACTTCAAGGGTGTGCCGAGCCGGCTGGGCTACCTGCTCGACCTGGCGCCCAAGGACCTCGAGAAGATCATCTACTTCGCCTCGTACGTGGTCACGAGCGTGGACGCCGAGGCGCGTCACCGCGACATGTCCACCATCGAGAACGAGATCTTCGCCGAGAAGCGGCAGTCCGAGAACGGCCGCGACTCGGAGATCGAGAAGCGCGCCGCCAAGCTCGAGCAGGACCTCGCCGAGCTGGAGGCCGAGGGCGCCAAGGCGGACGTGCGCCGCAAGGTCAAGGAGGCCGGCGAACGCGAGATGCGCCAGATCCGCGACAAGGCGCAGCGCGAGATCGACCGGCTCGACGAGGTGCTCGACACCTTCCGCAAGCTCGACGTGAAGCAGCTCGTCACCGACGAACTGCTCTACCGCGAGCTGCGGGACCGCTTCGGTGAGTACTTCACCGGTGGCATGGGCGCCGAGGCGATCAAGGCGCTGCTGGAGAACATGGACCTCGACGCCGAGGCCGAGCTGCTGCGCGAGATCATCCGCACCGGCAAGGGCCAGCGCAAGATCCGTGCGCTCAAGCGGCTCAAGGTCGTCGCCGCGTTCCTCAACACCCGCAACTCGCCGCTGGGCATGGTGCTGGACTGCGTCCCGGTCATCCCGCCGGACCTGCGCCCGATGGTGCAGCTCGACGGTGGCCGCTTCGCGACCAGCGACCTGAACGACCTGTACCGCCGGGTCATCAACCGCAACAACCGGCTCAAGCGCCTGATCGACCTGGGCGCGCCCGAGATCATCGTCAACAACGAGAAGCGGATGCTGCAGGAGGCCGTCGACGCGCTGTTCGACAACGGCCGCCGCGGCCGGCCGGTCACCGGCCCGGGTAACCGCCCGCTGAAGTCGCTGTCCGACATGCTCAAGGGCAAGCAGGGCCGGTTCCGGCAGAACCTGCTGGGCAAGCGCGTCGACTACTCCGGCCGTTCCGTCATCGTCGTCGGCCCCCGGCTCAAGCTGCACCAGTGCGGCCTGCCGAAGCAGATGGCGTTGGAGCTGTTCAAGCCGTTCGTGATGAAGCGCCTGGTGGACCTCAACCACGCGCAGAACATCAAGTCGGCCAAGCGCATGGTCGAGCGGCAGCGCCCGGTCGTGTGGGACGTCCTGGAAGAGGTCATCAGCGAGCACCCCGTGCTGCTGAACCGCGCGCCGACGCTGCACCGCCTCGGCATCCAGGCCTTCGAGCCGCAGCTGGTCGAGGGCAAGGCGATCCAGATCCACCCGCTCGTCTGTACGGCGTTCAACGCCGACTTCGACGGTGACCAGATGGCGGTGCACGTGCCGCTGTCGGCCGAGGCGCAGGCCGAGGCCCGGATCCTGATGCTCTCGTCGAACAACATCCTCAAGCCGGCCGACGGGAAGCCGGTCACCATGCCCACCCAGGACATGGTCATCGGGCTGTACCACCTGACCCACCTGACGCCGGGCGCGAAGGGTGAGGGCCGGGTGTTCAGCTCCGACGCCGAGGCGCGGATGGCGTTCGACAACGGCGAGCTGCACCTGCAGGCGCCGGTCAAGATCCGGCTCCGCGAGGTGGTCGGTGTCGACAACGGCGCCGGCAAGGCCCCGTGGGAGACCCCGGAGGACTGGCAGCAGGGCGACCCCGTGCTCGTCGAGACCACCCTGGGCCGGGTGATCTTCAACGAGACGCTGCCGCCGGGCTACCGGTACGTCAACTACGAGATCCGCAAGGGTCAGCTCTCCGCGATCGTCAACGACCTCGCCGAGCGCTTCCCCAAGGTCGCCCTGGCCGCGACCCTGGACGCGCTCAAGGAGGCCGGCTTCCACTGGGCCACGTGGTCCGGTGTGACGATCGGCATGGGCGACGTCATCGGTCCTCCGCGCAAGCCGGAGATCATCGCCCGCTACCAGGGCGAGGCGGACCGCATCGACAAGCAGTACCAGCGGGGTCTGATGACCGCCGAGGAACGCCGCGGCGAGCTCATCGACATCTGGACCAACGCGACCAAGGAAATCTCCAAGGAGATGGAGACGGCGCTGCCGCAGGAGAACCCGCTCTGGGTGATGATCAACTCCGGCGCCCGCGGTAACCTCCTCCAGCTCCGGCAGATCGCCGCGATCCGTGGTCTGGTGGCCAACCCCAAGGGCGAGATCATCCCGCGGCCGATCACGTCGTCGTACCGCGAAGGTCTGACCGTGCTGGAGTACTTCATCTCCACGCACGGTGCCCGTAAGGGTCTGGCCGACACCGCGCTGCGTACCGCCGACTCGGGTTACCTGACCCGGCGTCTGGTGGACGTCTCGCAGGACGTCATCATCCGCGAGGAGGACTGCGGCACCGACCGCGCGATCCCGATGCAGGTGGCGGACAAGCTGGAGGACGGCACCCTGGTCGTGCACACGCACGCCGAGACCGGCGTGCACGCCCGGACGCTGGCCGACGACATCGACGACGCGCAGGGCAACCGCGTGGTGTCGCGCGGCGACGACCTCAACTCGATCCTGGTCGACAAGCTGGTCGCCGCGGGCGTCGAGAACGTCCGCGTCCGCAGCGTGCTCACCTGTGAGTCGAAGCTCGGCGTCTGCGCGGCCTGCTACGGCCGGTCGCTGCCGACCGGCAAGTCGGTCGACATCGGCGAGGCGGTCGGCATCATCGCCGCCCAGTCCATCGGTGAGCCGGGTACGCAGCTGACGATGCGTACCTTCCACACCGGTGGTGTCGCGGGTGAGGACATCACCCAGGGTCTGCCGCGTGTGCAGGAGATCTTCGAGGCCCGCGTGCCCAAGGGCAAGGCGCCCATCGCCGACACCCCGGGCCGCATCCGCATCGAGGACGGCGAGCGCTCGCGGAAGATCGTCGTGATCCCGGACGACGGCAGCGACGAGATCGTGTACGACAAGATCTCGAAGCGCGTCAAGCTGCGGGCCCACGACGGCGACCACGTGAACGTCGGCGAGAAGCTCACCGAGGGCACCATCGACCCGCACGAGCTCCTGCGGATCATGGGTCCGCGGGCGGTCCAGGTCCACCTGACCAGTGAGGTCCAGGAGGTCTACCGCTCGCAGGGTGTGCTCATCCACGACAAGCACATCGAGATCATCATCCGCCAGATGCTCAAGCGGGTGACGGTCATCGACTCGGGTGCCTCGGAGTTCCTGCCGGGTGTCCTGGTCGACCGGGCGCTCTTCGAGTCGGAGAACCGCCGGCTCGTGGGCGAGGGCGGCGAGCCCGCCGCCGGTCGTCCGGTGCTCATGGGTATCACCAAGGCCTCGCTGGCGACCGACTCCTGGCTCTCGGCGGCCTCCTTCCAGGAGACCACCCGGGTGCTCACCGACGCGGCGATCAACTCGCGCAGCGACTCGCTCGTCGGCCTCAAGGAGAACGTCATCATCGGTAAGCTCATCCCGGCCGGTACGGGCATCAGCAAGTACCGCAACATCCGGGTCGAGCCGACCGAGGAGGCGAAGGCCAAGGTGTACTCGATGACCGGGTACCCCGAGACCGACTACGGCTTCGGGCCGGCCAGCGGGCAGGCCGTGCCGCTGGACGACTTCGACTTCGGGTCGTACCGCTGAGTCTGTGAACACCGAGTGGGGCGGTCGCGTGACGCGACCGCCCCACTCGCGTTTCCGGGGCCGGGCGGCGGTCAGCCGGGCCGGCTGGCGTAGAGCAGGCGGTTGTCGATGCCCTGTGGGGTGCCGTCCGCGGCCTGGACCGTGACGGCGAACCCCTTGCCGCGGAGCTTCTCCGTGAGGCGGTCCAGCGTCTCCCGGCTCTTGTGCACCTCGAGCGCGAGCTGGCGGATCCGCGGCCAGTCCCGCTCGGCGATGCCGTCGAGCGCCGCCTCCTCGCCGCCCTCGATGTCCATCTTGACCAGGTCGACGGGCTGCTCCGGGGGTGCCGACTCGCGCAGGATCTCGGAGAGCGGCCGCACCGGGACGCGGACCGTCTCGTAGCGGTAGACCTGGTCGAGCAGGTCGCGGTCGACGTACGCGGCGATGGTGTCCCGGTCGGCGAGCTTGCCGCCCAGATGCGCCGTGGAGTTGCCGGGCATCGCCGGGAAGTAGTGGAAGTCGACGGTCCCCGCCTGGTCGGAGAGTCCTTCCTCGTGCACCACGACGCCGGAGAGGCCGTAGAGCCGCAGGTTGGCACGGATCGCCTCGGCGTTGCACGGGATGGGTTCCACCGCCACCACGGAGGCCCCCGGATAGTGGCGCTTGAGGAACAGGGTGAACAGACCGATGTTGGCACCGGCGTCGACGACGAACGGATCCGGGGCGAGCGGCTTCAGGCGGCGCAGGTAGGTGTTCCGGCGGAAGACCTCCTCGTAGATGAGGTCGGCTTCGGAGAGAAACGGATTCCGGGCGGCAGGGGTGTAGCAGGTGAGCTCGCCGGCGACCTCGACGAGGTGCAGAGCAGTCATCGCGTCACTTTCCGGTCGGGGACAGCGCGGTGGTGCGCAGGTCGAGGAACTCCTCCAGGGCGTCGGCGCCGGCCCGCGCGCCGCCGGCGGCCCGCAGCTCCGCGCGCCAGCGCCGCAGGTTCGCCGCGATGCCGGCGTCCGCGACGACCTCGTCGACCGCGTCGCGCAACGTCCCGGCGGTCACCTTCTCGGTTTCCAGCGCCAGGCCGAGGCCCAGCTCCGCCGCGCGCCGGCCGTTGAGCGCCTGCTCCGGAGTCTGCGGCAGGGACACGAGCGGCACCCCGTGCAGCAGCGCCTCCATGGTGGAGCCCATGCCGGTGTGCGAGACGAACACCGAGGCGTGCCGCAGCACCTCGACCTGCGGCACGTGCCGGTGCACCTCGACGTTGGCCGGGAAGGGACCCGGGACGGCGGACCGGCCGGTCGCCAGCACCACGTGCCACGGGCTCTCCGCGAAGGCGTCGAGGCAGACGCGGAGCAGATCCGGCCGATCGTTGAAGACGGTGCCGAGGGAGACCAGCGCGATCCGGTCGTCGGTGCCCGGGCGCCAGCCGTGCGACGGTGCCGAGGACGGCAGCGAGGGGCCGAGGAACCGGAACTGCGCGCCGAAGGTGTCTCCGGCGATCTGGAAGGCCCGGGGGACGAAGACGAGGTGCAACGGCACCCGGGCGGACAGCGGCTGCACCGACGCGGGGCTGATCCCCTGCTCGGCGGCGAAGACCGCCAGTTGCCGCCCGACCGCCGCGAGCCGGGCGTCGGACGGGTCGAGATCCGCCGGCCACATCACGGATTGCAGCGAGAAGTGGGCGTTGCCCACCATGTTGGGGGCCAGCGCGACGCCCGGCACACCGAGCCGGTCCGCCAGCGCCCGGCCGGGCAGGCCCATGATGTCGAAGCACACGCAGTCGGGCCGGTCGTCGAGGAACGCCGCCACCAGGGCGTCGAAGGTCTCGGTCAGCTCCGTGACGCCCGCGGCCATCATCGCCAGCATGTTGTCGGCGGTGTATCCGCTGCCCGCCATCGCGCTGAGCTCGGCCTGCCACGGAAGCTCCGCCACGGCGGCGCCGGTGCGGGCCACGGCCGCCGCGTGCTCGGCGCTGGTGGCATAGGTGACCCGGTGGCCCCGGGCGACGAGCTCCTCGGCCAGCGCCAACGTCGGATTGACGTGACCATGCGCCGCCAGGGGCACAAAAGCGAAATGTCGTGCCATGCTTCCCCCGATCAGGCACGTGTCCGGTTGCGGGCCATCGTACGGTCGTCGATGGCTCACCGCCACCTTCCGCCCGCCTCTGTGGACCGTGCTGTTTGGACACCGCGGATTTCCTTTGATTGACTCGCCGCACCAGTCGACGCCGATTCCGGCCCGGGGGGACTACGTCATGAGTGAAGATTCGTCGAGGTGGCACGGGGTTCAGCTCTACTACTACGAGGAGAACAAGGACGGCCTGCTCCTCGAGTGCGTACGCCCGTTGTTCGCCGAGCTGGCCCCGCACGCGGAGCGTCTCGTCGTGACCCGGCACTGGCTCCGGGGACCGCACCTGCGGCTGGGTGTGCGCGCACCGGACCGGTCCTTCCGCGAGGTGATCCGTCCGGCGGTGGAGCGGGCGGTCTCCCGCTACCTGGCGGCCTCCCCGTCGACCGCCGTGCTCGACGAGCGGGAACTTCTCGCGGTGCACGAGGTGCTCGCGCCGCAGGAGCAGGAGTGGGGGCCGCTGTCCCCGTTCCACCCGGACAACTCGCTGCAATGGGCTCCGTACGACCGGCGCATCCCCGTGCTCGGCAGCGAGGCGGCGGCCGAGCTGCTCGAGGACTTCTACCACGAGACCAACGAGCTGGTGTTCGGCGCGCTCGCGCACGTCCGCGGGGGCGGCGGGCGGCTGGCCCTCGCGTTCGACCTGATGGTGGCCACGGCGCACGCGATGTGGCCGGGGATCGACCGCGGCTTCATCTCGTACCGGTCGCACGCCGAGGGCTTCATCGTGCGCGCTCCGGATCCCGGCGCGCGCCGGGCGTCGTGCGACGACAGATATCGCGCCCAGGCGCCGGCGCTGCGCGAGCGCCTGGTCACGGTCCTCGACGGTCTCGACGGCCCCGGCCAGCCGGTGCCGTTCGTCGCCGGCTGGCTCGCCGTGTTGCGGCGGTATCGCGAGGTCGCCGAGCGGCTGATCGCCTCCGGAGAGCTCTCCTTCGCGGCGGCGGAGAGAGCCGCCGGACCGGGTGGCGAGGGAGAGGGCTGGAACCCGGAGATGCTGCGGCACAGTGACTTCCACCGCAAGTTGCAGGGTCCGGGCGGGGCGATGCAGGCGTTGCAGCGCGATCCGGACTTCCTGGCGTTCCGGTTCGCCCTCAACTACCTCTATCTGCACCTGAACCGGATCGGCGTACGGCCGGTGGAGCGGTTCCTGCTCTGCCATCTGGTCGCCAACGCGGTGGAGGAGCACTACGGCATCTCGGCCGGCGACTTCGTCGCGTCCGGCCCGCCGCGCCGGTGAGCGGCGTGCGCGTGACGGACATCGTCTCCGTGCGGGTCTCCCGCCCCGATCTGATCGGCGTGCTCTGCGCGCCGGCAGCGCCGGGGCCGCATCCCGCGGTGCTCGTGGTGGGCGGCTCGGAGGGTTCCGTGCCCGCCTTCGCCGCGGGGCTGCTGGCCCGGGCGGGATTCGCCGCGCTGGCCGTCGCCTACTTCGGTACGGCGCCGCTGCCGCCGGACCTGGTCGAAATCCCGCTGGAGTACTTCGCCGGAGCCCTGGACTGGCTGTCGCGGCGGCCCGAGGCCGACCCGGACCGGCTGTCCGTGCTGGGCCGTTCCCGGGGTGGCGAGCTCGCGCTGCTGCTCGCCGCCGCCCTGCCGCACCGGGTCCGGGGCGTGGTCGCCTATGTGCCGAGCAGCGTGGCCTGGCAGGCGACTCCCTCCGATCCGCGGCTGGCGACCGGCGGTCCGCGCTCGTCGTGGAGCCGCGGCGGCGCACCGGTGCCCTTCGTGCCGATGGCGCCGCCCACGCCGGCGGACGGGGAGCTGTTCGCCGCCTTCGTCCGCGGGCGGCCGACCGCCTTCCGGCCGCTGTTCGAACGGGCGATGGGCCAGGGCTCCGCGGTCGCGGCGGCGACGATCCCGGTCGAGCGCATCGGCGGGCCCGTGCTGGTGCTCAGCGGGGGCCGGGACCAGCTCTGGCCGTCGGAGCTCTTCGGCTCGCTGATCGCCGAGCGGCTCTCGCGGCACGGGCACCGGTATCCGTACGAGCACGTGCTGATGCGCGACGCGGGCCACCTGCTGGGCGTGCCCGGCACCGCGTCACGGCCTCGCCGGGCCGGCTTCGACCGGCTGCTCATGGGCGGCACCGTGGCCTCGGACGAGCGGGCCAGCCGCGAATGCTGGCCTCGTGTGCTCGACGTGCTGCGAAGTGTGTCCTAACAGGAGGGACGCACCAGCCTGTGTGGAGGGTCGCGCCTGTGGGAAAGCTGTGGAGTGGGTCACCGACCTTGACGGTGTCCAACATCGTTGACAAGCTGTACAAGAATCGAGCCAGACATCGGGGGAGCATATGGTTCCGATCGGCACGTCCGGCTGCTCCTTGTAGCCGAGTTTTCCCGCGACTATTCGCGAAGCGGGTGTGAGTTTCGACAGTCGTCGAACCGCCTGCCCCGTTCCGCCCTTGCGGAATGAGATCACGCTTCGACATCGGCGCCCCGCGCGGCGCCGTGCGGCTTCGCCCTGCCCTGAGAAAGCGCGACCGGCGCCCTGCCGAATCGCGCTTTCCGTGCTGCCTATTCATGACAGAAAACAAAATTCAACTTTGTGGATCGACAAGGCTGACATAGCCGCGACTGTCGTGTTAGGAATGGTGGCGTCGCCGTGGCGACCCGGGCAGATCACGGCGGCTTTCATTCACTACCAGCGATGGGAGAATGACGTGGAAGATCTGAAGCTGGACCTCGAGGATCTCGAGGTGGAGAGCCTCGCCTTCGAGGGTGAGACCGACGCCGACCTGCAGTCCCTGGGCATGGGGCACGGCATGACCGAGGTCGGCGCCTCCGCGGGTTGCTGCTGCTGCACCTGCAGCTGCTGCTGCTGCCCCTGCGGCTGACCCGCCCGCGAGGAAACTCGCTGACACCAACGGACGGGTGCGGGGTTCACGGCGTCGCCGAGCGCGATTTTTCTCTGCCGTGAGCCCCGCGCTCGCACCGAATTCCACGAGCAGCACCGTGAGCGAAGTCCCTGGATGGAGCGCGTGAAGCCGAAGCTGAAGAATGACACGCTATACCTTCCCTCGGCCGAGGGAATCTATTTCGTCAGCAATCATGGAACCCTCACGCTGGAGGGTAGGCACGTCTACCAGTGGGTCGACAAGCTGGCGCCGTTCCTCACCGGCGAACACACGCTCGAACAGATCACCGCGGGCCTTTCCGAGCAGCGCCGTCGGATGGTCGAGAACCTGATCGCCGGGCTGCTCCAGAAGGGTTTCGTCAAGGACGCCGGCGCCGACCGCGACCACGATCTCGACGCCGGGGAGCTCGCGGCGTACGAGTCCGAGATCGCCTTCATCGACTATTACCAGGACTCGGCCGGCTACCGGTTCCAGCAATTCCGGGAAAGCACGATCCTGCTCGTCGGGGCCGGGCGTTCGCTCGTCGCCGCGGTGCAGGCGTGCCTGCAGACCGGCGCCCGCCAGGTGCGCCTGGCCGTCACCGGCGAAGCCGCCACGGACCGGCAGCGCATCGCCGAACACGTCGAGCGGGCCCGCCGGCGCGACCCCCGGCAGTCGCTGACCGAACAGGCCACGCCCGACCTCGACGGCGCCGACGTCGTGATCCACGTGTCCGACAAGCCGATGCTCGACCGGGCGCGCGCGCTCAACCGGGCCTGCCGCGAGCGGGGCATCGTCGCAATCCAGGCCGTCCTGGCAGGTGACGAGGCCTGGGTCGGCCCCCTCGTCGCCGGCGCCGCCGGTGCCTGCTGGGAATGCGCGTGGCTGCGCATGCTGGGACGCGCAGCAGGAAGCCGCGGGAACGGCGGCGGCTTCGCCGACCGTGCCGACGCGGCGACCAGTGAGTTCCTGGCCGGCCCGACCGCCGCCGTCGTCGCGCACCAGGCGGCGTTCGAGGTCTTCAAGCACCTCACCGGCGCCGGACCCGTCGAGACGGCCGGCGCCATGGTCCGGATCGATCTGGAGACCCTGCAGAGCGCCGGCCATCCGGTCACCGCGCACCCGTTGTGCACCATCCACGGCATCGAGCCGGTGCGGAGCGACGCCGACTTCCTCGCGGCCGTACGGCGCCTCGCCGAGGGACCCGAGATCTCCGCCGAGGCGTTCTCGACCGCGGCGGCCGCCTGCTTCGACGAGCGGACCGGCCTGCTCGGCAGCCTGGACGAGGGCGACTGGGGCCAGCTGCCGCTGAAGGTGTCCCGGGCCGAGTACGCCGACGCCCTGCTGCGGCCCGACCTCGACCGCGAGCGCCTGGCGGCCGTCGCCGTGGCCACCGACTTCACCGAGGCCCGGGCCCGGGCGACCCGCCGCGCCTGCGAGCTGTACGCGGCGAGCGCCGTACGCCGCCCGCAGCTGGTCGGCGCCGGCGGTGGCGAGACGCGCGTCCGGGGGCTGGACCTGCTCGGCGACGACGTGTGCGCCGTACCCGCGACCGAGGTCTTCCCGGTGTTGCGCGGCGCGCTGCCGACGGTGGACGACGCGCCCGGCCTCGGCTCCGGGTTCACCTGGGACGAGGCGGTGAGCCGGGGCCTGCTGGGCTGGGCCAACCGCATCACGCTGGCGGAGATCGGGGACGCCGTGCGCCCGTTCCCGCGCGTCGACGTCGCCGCGGCGGGCCGCACCGAGCTGGTCCCGCGCTTCCTCGACATGCTGGACGTCCTGGGCCTCGACGTGACCGTGTACGACGTCACCGGCTCCCTCGGCGTGCCCACCCTCATCGCCTGCACCGGCACCACGTCGGTGGGCTCCGCCTCGGGTTACGACCGCGCCGCGCTGGTGGAGGCGGTCCTCGAGCAGGCGCTGCGCCACCACCAGGCGGAGGCGGACAAGTGGCCCGCGTACGCGATCGACGGTCCCAGCCTGCTGCCCCGCCTGCCCGCCAACCTGCGCGGTGCCGCGGCGGAACGGGACGACGTCGCGGTGCGGGAGTGGCCGCGGATCCGCCGGGAGCTGCTCGCACGCTTCCGGGACGGCGGGCACCGGCCGGTCGCCGTGCCGCTGGACCACGATCCCGTCATGCACGAGGTGCTGCCGTACGTCGTGAACGTCGTCATGACCGGGGGACGCTGACATGACCGGAGGAATGCGGGTCGGCGTCGCCGGAAGCGGCATGCTCCACGACGCCGCCGTGGCTCTGCTGTCGCCGGAGCACCGGGTGCGACGCCTCGATCCGGCGAACCGCGACGAGCGGTCCGTCGACGTCCTCGTCCTGGTCCACGACGGGTGGGACCGCGAGCAGCACCGCGTCTGGAACGACTGGTGCCTCGACAACGAGGTGTCGTTGCTCCCGGCGTACGTGGTGCCCGGCGCCGCGCTGGTCGGCCCGGTGCTGTCCGCTGTGGACGACGGCTGCCTGGTCTGCGTCGAGGGCCGCCGGTTGCGGGCCCGCAACGACGTCGGCGACTTCGGCAAGGCCCTCGACGCCGAGCCGTCGCGGATGGCCGCCATGGGCGCGGCCTGGCTGACCGCCCTCGCCTGTGACCTGGTGGCGACCCTGATCGGCCGGGAGGTCGACCGGATCGCCGCGGGTGCCGACCCCGGACCGATGATCCGGGTGGCGCTGGACAGCCTGCGCACGAGCACCCACCACTGGCTGCCCGATCCGCTGTGCGAGCGGTGCGGCCGGCTGCCGGAGGACTCGCGCGAGGCCGCGGTCGTCGAGCTCGTGCCCCGGCCGAAGGTGGCTCCGGACGTCTACCGCGTCCGTTCGCTGGCGGGGGAGCAGGACCGGCTGCACCGGGTGTACGTGGACCGCGAGGCCGGCCTCCTGCGGGCGGTCTACAAGGAGGGCCGCAGCGTCTTCCCCAGCGCCAGCTCACCGATGGGGCTGCGGGCGACGACGCGTACCGAGGTCGGCTACGGCCACCAGACGAACTTCGCCGCGAGCCAGCTCACCGCGATCGCCGAGGGCGTGGAACGGTACGGCGGCATCGAGCCGGGCGGCAAGCGGACCGTGGTGCGGTCCAGCTACCGCGAGCTCGGCGGCGACGCGCTGGACCCGACCGTGCTCGGGCTGCACGCCGACGAGCTCTACGACCGGCCGGGCTTCCCGTATCCCCGCTACCACCACGACATGGTCTTCAACTGGGTCTGGGGCTGGTCGCTCGGGCAGCGGCGGGCGATCCTCGTGCCGGAGAACTACGCGTACTACGGCACGGTCTACCGCAACACCCGGGACCATCCGTTCGTGTACGAGATCTCGAACGGCTGCGCGCTGGGCGGATGCCTCGAGGAGGCCATCCTGTACGGCATCCTCGAGGTGGCCGAGCGGGACGCGTTCCTGATGACCTGGTACGCCCGGCTTCCCGCCCCGCGGATCGACGTGCGCTCGGCGCCGGATCCCAGCATCCCGCTCATCGTCGGCAGCATCGAGAGCTTCTCCGGATACTCGATCGAGGCCTTCGACATCACCGTGGAACAGGGCATCCCGGCCTTCTGGGTGATGGCCGTCAACCGGCGCGGCATGCCGGACATGCCGCAGGTCCTCTGCGCGTCGGGCTCGCACCTCGACCCGGTCAAGGCGCTGCGCAACGCCCTCATGGAGCTCGGCCCGCTGGTCAGCCGGCCCGCGGAGTTCCACCGGCAGCAACGGCCCCGGGTGGAACGGATGCTCGCCGACCCGTACGAGGTGGTGTCCATGGAGGACCATGCGGCGCTCAACGGCGCGCCCGAGGTCTTCGACCGCTTCGACTTCCTCCTCGGCTCGCCGGGGCGGCAGACGTTCCAGGAGGCGTTCGCGGACTACTACCGCCGGCCGAGGCACACGGATCTGACCCGCGACCTGACGGACACGGTCGAGCGGTACCGCCGCAGCGGCCTCGACGTGATCGCCGTGGACCAGACCACGCCCGAGCACCGCGCCGGTGACTTCCGCTGCGTCAAGGTCATCATTCCCGGCTGCCTGCCGATGACCTTCGGTCACGCGCGGCGCCGGGACCGCGGCTTCGCGCGTCTGTACCGGGTGCCGCAGGAACTGGGCTACTACGACCGGCCGCTGACCGACGCCGACATCAACCCGCATCCGCATCCGTTCCCCTGACCCGCGCGGGAGATGTGATGGGCAACCAGGACCTCCAGATCGGCGAGCGCTATCTGCGCCGCACCGTGTACGAGGCCGCGGACCTGTTCGCGGAGGCGATGCGGCAGGCACCGGCCGGCCCCGACCCGTTGCCGTTCAAGGTCTACCGGCAGGTTCCGCGCCGGAGCCTGCCGGAGGCCGTCCCCGAGGAGATCGCGGCGGACGGCGAGGGCCCGCTCGACGACCGGCGGCTGTCGACGTTGCTGTACTACACGTACGGCTTCTCCCGCTGGGACGTCGGGCCCGGCGCGGTGTGGCCGTACCACCGGACGGTCCCGTCGGCGCGCTGCTACTTCCCGACCGAGCTGTACCTCTGGCTTCCCGAGTCGGACGGGCCCGCGGGCGTCTACCACTACGACGCCCTGCACCACGCCCTCGCGCTGATCCGGCCCGGCGACTTCCGGGCGGAGCTGGCGCGGATCCTCGGCGCGCGCCTCGACGGCGCGCGAGGTGTGCTCCTGCTGTCGTCGCTGTTCTGGAAGAACGCCTTCAAGTACCGCGGGTACGCCTACCGGCTCTGCGCCCAGGAGGCCGGCATGGTGCTGGGCAACGCCCTGCTGGTGGCGGACCGGCTCGGGCTGCGCGGCGAGGCGAGCTACCGGTTCCTCGACCGCCGGGCGGGGCGTCTGCTCGGTTTCCCGCGCGCCGAGGAGCACCTGTTCGCCGCGCTCGCGCTCTACCCGGGCACCGATCCGGCCGGTGAGCGGGCGCGGCCCGACCCCGTCGAGGACGACCTGCCCGACCTGGCGCTGCCCTACGTCCGCCCGGAGGGACCGGCGCACCCGCACGACCCGCTGTTCCGGTCGATCGCGGAGAACTGCCTGCTGGACGACGAGGACCAGGTCGCGGCGGTGCCTCCGGCCGCGCCCGGGTGCGCCGTCGGCGGCACCACGCTCGCGATGCCGCCCGGAGGGCTTCCCGGCGTCGAGCTGGGCGCCGCCCTGCGGGCCCGCGACTCCGGCAACGTGTTGTTCCATCCGGTCGCCCGTACGCTGCCGAACTCGGTCTTCTGGGAGATCGCCGGGTCGGCGGTCGTGCCGTACCGCAGCGACCTGCGGGCCGGGACGGGTGTGCCGGGCGTGAGCCTCGACGTGGTGGTCCTCGACGTCGAGGGCCTGGCCGCCGGGATCTACCGGTTCTGTCCCGACCACGGCGGCCTGCACCCGGTGCGCGAGGGCAACGTCGCCCGGCAGTTGCAGGGCGCCCTGCCGGTGCCCAACATCAACCTGCTGTCGGCGGCCGTCGTGCTGTACCTGTCGGCGGACTACGCCGCGGCCAGCCGGACCTTCGGCAACCGCGCCTACCGCATGGTCAACATCGAGGCGGGCGTCGTCGCCCAGCGCATCTGCGTGCGCAGTGCCGCGCGCGGGCTCTCGGCCCGCGTGCACAACGGCTACGACGCGGCGGGCGTGGCCTCGATCCTGGGTCTCGCGGACGCCGGGCTCACCCCGTTCTTCCAGATCGCCGTCGCCCGGAACCGGCCGGGGGTCCAGGTCGGCCTGCCGATCACGTACTGAGGGAGTCGTTGCGCGGATGGGTTACCGAGTCGAGCCGACGTTCGTGGTGCGCGTCGCGGGGATGCCGCTCTCGGCGCTGGCGCGACTGCGCTGCGGCCGTACGGCGGAGCTCGTCGATCGGATCCTCGACGCCGAACGGTGGCTGGACGACCAGCGGGAGCCGCTCTCGAAGATGCTGCACGGCGCCATCGGCGGCAACGGCGACGTGGCGCTGCGGCGCCGGCTCATCGTCCTGCGCCGTGCCGTCTACCACGCCAAGCGGCCGCGGGCCGGCGTCCTCGGGGCCGACCTGGCGGTCCGCCTGCCGCGGGAGACCGCGGAGGCGGTGGACGCCTGGCAGCGCCGGCTGCGCGAGCGCGACGCGCTGCTCGCCGAGGCGCGCGCGGTGCTCGGCGAGGAGAGCGTGAGCGGGCGGCGTGCGCTGCGGGACCTGGCTTCGGACGTACGCCTGCAGCAGGGTCTCGTCCTGGCCAGCCGCGACCTCTACCTGGGCCTGCTGAAGTGGTCGCCGGACGAGCCGGATCCGCGGATGGAACGCAAGCTGGCCAAGTACGTCGCCCGGATGGCGGCGAAGACGAGCCCGTTCAGCACCTTCACCGGATCCTTCCCGGGGCGCTGGCAGCCGGACGCCGCCGACCGGAACGCGCCCATCGGGTCCGCCCGCGTCGGCGTCGCCGAGCTCAACGCCTTTACCCAGCAGCAGATCGAACGGACGCTGGCCGGCTGGCCGGAGATCCGGGCGCACCTGCCGCTCGAGGTCAACAGCAGCGTCGCCGAGGACGGCGACATGATCCGCTTCCTCGGGCGGCGGGGCGGCGAGGCCGTCCTCGAAGTGCCGCGCAACCCGACCGTGCGGCGCTTCCTGGAGCAGGTGCGCCACGGCGCGGACCGCACCTTCCGCGGCGTGGTCGAGGCACTCGCCGCCCAGGACGGGCGGGGCCGTACCGCCGAGATCGCCACGTTCCTGAACAAGCTGATCGACGTGGGTGCCGTCCACATCGGATTCGGCGTCTCCGGGAACGAGCCGGATCCCCTCGGCCGTCTCGCCACGGAACTGGAGCGCTTCGACGGCGAGCGGGTCGCGACCGTACGGGCGCACCTCATGTCGCTGCGCGCCGAGCTGGCGGCGTACGGGGCGCTGGAGGATCCCGGCGAGCGCCTGGAGTGCTCGCACGCGATCGGCGCGGAACTGCGCAAGATCTACGCGCTTCTCGGCTGGGACGACGCGGCCCTGGAGCTGCCCAAGAACGTCTTCTACGAGGACGTCCTGCTGACCGACGCGGAGCAGGTCCGGTCCCCGCGGCGGTGGCACGACCTGCTGGACGGGCTGGACCTGCTGCGCCGCCTGGCGGGTCTCTACGACCGGTTCCTTCCGGGCCGGCTGGCCGCCGAGGCGTTCTTCGCCGGGCGCTACGGGTCCGGCGGCAGCGCCGGTTTCCTCGACTTCTACGGTGCGTTCGTCCAGGAGACGGGCCGCGGCAGTGGTGCGGATCTGCTGCGGTGCTACGAGCAGGCGTTGCCCGTACCGCAGCCCGGGGACGAGAGGCTGGCCGAGCTGGCCCGGCTGCAGGAGCGGCTGGTCGCCCTCGTGGCCGCGCAACCGGTGGACGCCGACGGATGCCGGCGGCTGTCCCCGGCGGCGCTGCGGACCTTCCTCGGCGAGCTGCCTTCCTTCGTCGAGCCGATCGCGTCCCTCGCCTGCTACGTCCAGCCGATCGCCGGTCCCGGCGGACCGCCGCGCGGGGTGCTGAACGAGCTGATGACCGGCTTCGGGCGCAGCCAGGCCCGGCTGCTGCGGCTCGGCGCCTCCGTGGCCGGGAGCTTCGCGCCGGGGGAACGGGACTGGCAGGTCGGCGGGCGGCACGCGGTCGAGATCACCGGAACCTTCGCGTCGAACCTCAACCGGCGGCCTCCGGTGACCCCCTTCGAGATCAGTTATCCGGGGGTGCCCTCCGAACGGCCCGGTGAGCGCCGGATCCCGCTGGGCGATCTGCGGGTGGTGCACGACCCCGCGCGGCGGACGCTGCGGCTGTTCTCCGTACGCCACCGCATCGAGATCCTGCCGGTGCACCTCGGGGTCATGGTCGAGTTCCTCCTGCCCAGCGCGTACCGGTTCCTCCTGCAGATGTTCGGCCAGGCGGTGCCCCGGTTCGAGTTCGTCAAGCAGCTCGCCTTCGCCGCGGCCGGCGACGCGGCGGACGGCGTCAGCCGGTACCCCCGGCTCGTCCTCGGCGACCTGACGGTCAACCGGGCCTCCTGGACGGTGGCGGCGCGCGAGGTGCCCCGCCGCTCCCGGGACGGGACGATGCTCGACTACCTCATCGACGTCAACCGGTGGCGCCGGCGGCACGGCATCCCGGAGCGCTGCTTCGTCCGGGTCCTGACCCGGCACGGTGGCCCGGCACAGCGGTCCCGGGCGAAGGGCCTGTTCGACAAGACCCGCAAGCCGCTGTACCTGGACTTCTCCAGCGAGATCCTGCTGCGGGCGTTCGAGGAGACCGCGGCGAGCACCGACCAGATGCTCGTCTTCGAGGAGATGCTGCCGGGCCCGGAGGAGCTGGTCCTGCACGACGGCGCGAACGGCTACGCCGGCGAGTTCGTGATCGAGCTGGGGGAGGACCGCGATGGCTGAGCCGGGCTGGACCAGCGTCCACATCCACTACCACGAGCCGCTCGAGGCGCTGATCCGCGACGGTGTGCGACCGCTGATCGCCGCGGCGGGTGGCCTCCTGACGGACTGGTTCTTCGTCCGGCACTGGCAGGCCGGCCCGCACCTGCGGCTGCGGCTGTGCACCCCGCCGGCCGCGGCGCCGCAGGTGAGGGAGCTGCTGGAGCGCCACGTCGGCGGGTTCCTCCGCGCGCGTCCCTCCCGCAAGGTCGTCGATCCGGAGGAATACCGGAAGGTGGCGGCCTCCCTGGTGGCCGTCGAGCGGGGCCAGGACCAGGTGGAGCCGCTGCGGCCGGACAACTCGATGCACCACGTGCCGTACCGGCCCGAGGTCGCCCGCTATGGCGGGACGCCGGAGGCCATGCGCGCCGTGGAGCGGCACTTCACCGCGTCCAGCGAGGTGGCGGCCGAGCTGCTGGCCGCGGCGCCGGGGAGCGGGCGGCGTACCGGCCAGGCGCTGGCGATGATGCTGGTCGCCGCGATGGTCCCGGCGGGCGCCGGCGCTCTGGCCGATCGGCTCGGCACGGGACAGCGCGACTGGGGCCGCCGGTTGATGTTCGGCGATCCGGAGGCCGGCCAGCGCCGGTTCGAGCAGAAGTACCTGAGTCAGCGGGCCACCCTCGTCGGCACGGTGGAACGGATCATGCGCCTGGTCGAGGAGGGGACGCCCGAGCGGGCCGGCGCCGCGGTGGGGCGCTGGGCCGCCTCGGTCACTGCCCTCCGCGACGACCTCGTGGACCTGCGGCGACGCGGCCTGTTCGCGCCGCGGGAGGTGCTGGTCGCCGACGGTGGCGCCGACGCGGACCTGCGCAACGTGCTGCTGTTCTGCTCGCACATGCACAACAACCGGCTGGGGATCTCCCTGCCGGAGGAGGCGTACCTGATGTATCTGCTCTGGCGGGCGGTCTCGGAGGTGACCGCGGGTGCGCGGTGAGGCGAAAGGACCGGTCGTGGATGCCGCCGCGGCCCGCGAGTACGTCGAGCTCACCCGGAGCCTGCCGATCCCCGAACAGATCGACTGGGAGGACGCGCCCGGCCAGTTCAAGCTGTACCGCGGCCACCCGCGCATCCCGCTGGACGAGTCGGGCACCGGCGGGCTCGCCCGGCTGCTGCGCGACTGCTACGGCGTCACCCGCTACCGCTGGACCGCCGCCGACGCGCTCCGGCGGCTGATCGGCACCCGGGGCGCCGAACCCGCCGGGGGAGCGAAGCTCGCCCGCAACTCGCTGCGTCCCGTTCCCTCGGGAGGCTCCCGCTTCCCGGCCGAGCTGTACGTCGTCACCGGCCCGGGCGCCGAGGTGCCCCCGGGCGTCCACCACTACGACCAGGCGCACCACGCCCTGGTGACCCTGCGGGAGGGCGACTGGACGGCGGAGCTGGGCGCCGCGCTCGGCATGGCGGGTGCCGCCCCCGCCCTGACGCTGCTGACCAGCGCCTTCTTCTGGAAGAACGGCTTCAAGTACGCCGATCTCACCTACCGGCTCTGCGCCCTGGACGTCGGCGTCCTGCTGGGCCAGGTGCTCGCCGTGGCGGCCGCCCGGACGGCGGGCGAGGTCCGGTACCGCTTCGCGGACGACGACCTCGACCGGCTGCTGCGTCTCGACCCCATGCGGGAAAGCGTGTACACGGCCGTCACGTTCGGCTCGCACGGTGAAGCACCGCCGTCGCCGCGCAGGCTCGCCGACGCCGCGCAGCCCTCCCGGACCAACACGCTCTCGGACTCCGAGCAGGAGTGGTCCCTCGACGCGCGGCCGTTGCAGGCCCGCCTGCATCGCGGATCGCGCCTGTCCGCGGTGGCCGCGGTCGCCGCGCCGCCCGCCATCACGGCGTCCGGCTCCGCGGGCGGTCCGGAACTGCGGCTCTCCGGCCATCGGGTCGCACTCCTCGACGGCCTGCGGACCCGGCGCTCCTCGATGGGCTACTTCACGCCCGCCGGGATGAGCCTGGACACGCTCTCCGCCCTGCTCGCGCCGGCCCTGGACGGCTACCGCAACGACCTGGCGGACACCCCCGCCGTACGGCACACGATGCTGTACTGCGTCGTCAACCGGGTGGACAGCGTCGCGCCCGGCGTCTACCGGCTGCGGCCCGGCGAGACGCTGCTCGAGCCCGTACGCCTCGGCGACCTCTCCGGCGAGCTCCAGGAAAGCCTTCTGATCAAGCTCTTCAACCTCGCGCACACCAACCTCTGCGTGTATCCGGTGGGCGACTACGAGGCCGGGTTCGGGGTGCACGGCGACCGCTGGTACCGGATGCAGAACATCGAGGCGGGCGTCGTCACCCAGCGGCTCTACCTGGCCTGCGCGGCGCTGGGGCTGCGCTGCCACGCGAGCCTCGGCTACGACGTACGGCGGACGGACCGGCTGCTCGGCCTGGACGGGACCGGCGCGACCAGCCTGATCCAGGTCATGATCGGCTCGGGCCGGCCCCCGGGCGACTTCTACGAAGCCGCCTGGCATTGATCGCTCCGCCCGTCCGCCCGGCATCGATCGCCGCGCCCGTCCGTCCGGCATCGATCGCTCCGCCCGTCCGTCCGGTGGCCGGCCCGGACGTGCGGTCCGGGCCGGCCACCGCGGGCCGCTCGCTACGCGGCGGTCCGGGTGTGCTGCCGGCCTCGCCGCTGCATCATGCCGTTCATCAGGCGGAAGACCACGCGCGACATCGAGGCGGCCAGCTTCCCGCTCTGCAGCCCCTGCTTCTGGTAGCGCAGCGCCTTCTGGACGGCCGCGAACCCGTAGTCGCGCATGCCGTCCTCGTACGCCCGGATCGCCTCGACGAGCCCCAGGCGGCCGTCGCGCACCTGCACGAGCTGGCGGCAGAGCAGCTCGGCGTCGCGCAGGGCGGTGTTGCCGCCCAGCCCGCCGACGGGCGACATGCTGTGCACCGCGTCCCCCATGACCGTGACGGTGGTGCTCTCCCAGGCCGGCACCGGCACCGACGTCCGGTACGGCACCAGCAGGGCGCTCTCCGGGTCGGACTCGGCGATCAGCCGGCGCAGCTGCGGATGCCAGCCGCTGATCGAGCGGGCGACGAAGTCCTTGATCCGGGCGCCGTCGAAGTCCTCGATCCCGGCGGGGCACGAGCCGCGCCGGATCACGAACGCCGAACCGACATAGGAGTCGTCGCCGCCGGTGTTTCTCGTCCGGTCGAACACCGAGACCGACAGGAAGAACGGATCCGGCGTCATGACCATGTTCCGGCCGGTTGACAAAGGGGGTTCCAGCCAGGCGCGCACCGCATCCCTCAAAGGCAGTTTCAGGCCGACACCATAGGCATCGGTGTCGACCCTTTCGGCGTGCGGAAGAAATTGTTTCCGCACCGGGGAATTGACGCCGTCGGCACCGATCAGGACGTCGCCCGTCGCGGTGCTTCCGTCGCTGAAGAAAGCCGTCACGGTGCCGTCCGCATTGCGCTCGTAGCGCTCGAATCGCTTGTCGAAGTGGAGCACGTCGTCGAGCCCGGTCAGCAGCAGCGACCGGAGCGTGACGCGGTCGATGGCGTGCGCCCGGCCGGTCGGCTCCGGACGGGCCGGCGCGGGCGGCTCCATCACCATCAGCGTCTCGAGCCGCTCCGTCACGAACCTGAATTCCCCCAGGTCGACCGTGCTGTCGACGAAGGACTCCCAGACCTCGTCGGGCAGGCACGAGCGCAGTGCCCGGGCGCCGTCCGGATCGATGTGGATCCGGTATCCCTCGAGGCGGTCGTCGCGGGAGCGGTCGCGCTCGTAGACCGCCACGTCCAGGCCGGCGCGCCGGAGGCCGTGGGTGAGGGCCAGGCCGGCGATACCGCCTCCGATGACGAGGACCCGCATTGATGGACTAGACATTGTCTCCCCGCTTTCTGCATTGCCGGGCGATCGCGACAAACGATAGGCTGCGTCCGGCTCAGACTGTTTCACACTACCGGCAGGATGGTCCAGGATGCAGCTGCAAGATATCGACACCAAATCGGGATACGACCTGTGGGCGGAGTCGTACGAAGAGACGCCCAATCCCGTCGTCGCAATTGATGCGCGTCATAGCATGGCGGTGCTGGCGCCGGCTCCGGGCGAGCGCGTGCTCGACGCCGGCTGCGGCACCGGGCGCAACCTCGCGGCGATGCTGGCGGCGGGAGCGCGGCCGAGCGGGGTCGACTTCTCGCCGGGCATGCTGGCGGTGGCCCGGCGCCGTCATCCCGGCGTCCCGCTGATCGAGGCGGACCTCGAGGGCCGGCTGCCGTTCGGCGACGGCGAGTTCGACGCGGTGTACTGCGCCCTGCTCGCCGAGCACCTCGCGGAGCCCGGACGCGCCATGGCGGAGTTCGCCCGGGTGCTGCGCCCCGGCGGCCGGCTGGTCCTCTCCGTGTTCCACCCCGTGCTCGCCGCGACCGGGATGTCCGCGCAGTTCGAACGGGATGGTGCGGCGTACCGGCTCGTGGCGCATCCGCACTCGGTCGCCGACTACGAGGGCTGGATCACCGGGGCCGGCCTCGGCGGGCTCCGCCGGCACGAGGTCGGCGGCGACGCCGAGATGGTCGCCGAGGTGCCGTGGGCGGCCTGGCTCGTCGGGCGGCCCGTCCTGCTCGTGCTCGCGGCGGAAAAGCCGGAGTGACCCGGCGCCGCGCCGGGCGGCGCCGGTAAGGATGGAAGGCGTGACCACTTCAGCCGCGCCGCCGCGCCACCCGCTCGACCCGGACCCGGTGGCCTCGACCAAGGCCCGTGCCGTGTTCGCCCTCGCTCTGGCCGGTCTGCTGACCGGGCCGCTGGTCGGCGGCGTGATTCCCGCCACGCTCGCGCTGCTGCTGAGCCGCCAGGTCCACCGCGAGCAGTGGGAGTCGGGCGGCTATCTCACCGGCGGCCGGTGGGTGCGGCGGGGCCGTCGCCTGGCCTGGGCGGGGATAGTGCTGGCCGTCACCACGCTGGTGATCGCGGTCATCGCCGCGCTGCTGCACCTCGCCGCGACCGCGGGCCAGGACTTCGACCCCGGCACCGACTGAGGCCCGGACGCGGGCTGCGGCTCGCTCGTGCGGGTGACAAGCTGGGGTCATGATGCATTACCCGTCCGGTGGACCACCCCCGGCCGTGCCGCCGCCACCGCACGACGGCGCGTGGTCGCCGGCCCGGGTCGACCCGGTGGCCGGCACCGAGTACGGCCTCGTCCACCTCCGGGTCGTCCCGGCCATGTCCGGGCAGGCCACCGGCTCGCTGATCGCGGGCATCGCGTCGATCCTGGTGTCGATGCTCGTGCTCTGCTTCGGCCTGGCCGGCGCCGCCGACGGCTGGGGAGCACTGGTGGCGGGCGCGTTCGCACTGCTCGCCGTGCTCCTCGGCGGCGGGGCTGTGGCCGCCGGAATGAGCGCCCTGCGGCAGATCCGGGGCTCGGGCCGGCAGGGGCGGCTGCGCTTCACCGGCCGCGGCGTGGCCCTGGCGGGGTGCTCGTGCGGCGCCGCCGGCGCGGGAATCGCCCTGCTGTCCCTCGCGGTGAGCATCGCCCTCGGGAGCACGTCGTGAGCTGGTCGCGGGCGTTCGGCGGATCGCTCGGCAGGACGGCGGAGCCGCCCGGTACAGTTGAACGTGCGGAGGTATCCCACCGCGTCCCGCGGGGGTCATTTTGACCCGTGGGGATGTGGTGGGTAATCTTCTTCCTCGTGCCTGGGCTCGCCCGGGCAAGTCGTGCGTGCGCCCTTAGTCGTAGGCAAGACGGAACAACAAGATCAGGGCAGCAGCGAAGCCGGGCTTGACGGGCCCGACACAGACAACCCGCCGCGTGTTCGAACGGACGCGCCGGGAAACCGTGAGCTGGGCGACACGCCCGACCGCGGGTGTGGGAGTCCCGACAGGGGCGGCCTGCACACAAGGCATAACGAGACGGTGCGGCCGCTAGAAGACGGCGGCCGAAGGGAGCGGAGAAACCCGGTGCCCACGATCCAGCAGCTGGTCCGCAAGGGCCGCCAGGCGAAGACGAGCAAGACCAAGACGCCGGCGCTGAAGGGAAGTCCTCAGCGGCGCGGCGTGTGCACGCGCGTGTACACCACCACCCCCAAGAAGCCGAACTCTGCGCTGCGCAAGGTCGCTCGTGTGAAGCTGAGCAGCCAGATCGAGGTCACGGCGTACATCCCGGGCGTCGGCCACAACCTGCAGGAGCACTCGATCGTGCTCGTGCGTGGCGGCCGTGTGAAGGACCTCCCGGGCGTCCGCTACAAGATCGTCCGTGGTTCGCTGGACACCCAGGGTGTCCGCAACCGCAAGCAGGCCCGCAGCCGTTACGGCGCGAAGAAGGAGAAGAGCTGACATGCCGCGTAAGGGCCCCGCTCCGCGCCACCCGGTGGTTCCGGACCCGGTTTACAACTCGCCGCTGGTCACCCAGCTGGTGAACAAGATCCTGGTCGGCGGCAAGCGTCAGCTCGCCGAGCGGATCGTGTACGGCGCCCTCGAGGGCTGCCGCGAGAAGAACGGCACCGACCCCGTGGTCACGCTCAAGCGCGCCATGGACAACGTCAAGCCGACCCTCGAGGTCCGCAGCCGCCGCGTCGGTGGCGCGACCTACCAGGTGCCGGTCGAGGTCCGCACCCCGCGGCAGACCACCCTCGGTCTGCGCTGGCTGGTCCAGTACTCCAAGGCCCGCCGCGAGAAGACCATGATCGAGCGCCTGCAGAACGAGCTGCTCGACGCCAGCAACGGCCTCGGTGCCGCCGTCAAGCGGCGCGAGGACACCCACAAGATGGCGGAGTCCAACAAGGCCTTCGCGCACTACCGCTGGTAAGACCCCCGTTGCCGGCCCGGCACCCGCCGGGCCGGGACGCCGGTCCCACCGGCCCTCCGCGACATCCCGCGGAACACGGTCGACACGACGACGAAGAGTAGGGATTGCAGTGGCTGCCGCAGACGCGCTCGCCAAGGTACGCAACATCGGCATCATGGCGCACATCGACGCTGGTAAGACCACGACGACCGAGCGCATCCTGTTCTACACCGGCATCACGTACAAGATCGGTGAAGTCCACGAGGGCGCGGCCGTCATGGACTGGATGGAGCAGGAACAAGAACGCGGTATCACCATCACCTCCGCCGCCACCAAGTGCGAGTGGAAGGGCCACACGATCCAGATCATCGACACTCCCGGCCACGTGGACTTCACGGTCGAGGTCGAGCGGTCGCTGCGTGTGCTCGACGGTGCCGTCGCGGTCTACGACGGTGTCGCCGGCGTGGAGCCGCAGACGGAGAACGTCTGGCGGCAGGCGGACAAGTACAACGTGCCCCGGATGTGCTTCGTCAACAAGCTCGACCGGACCGGCGCGGACTTCTTCCGCTGCGTGCAGATGATGATCGACCGGCTCAACGCCACCCCGCTGGTGCTGCAGATCCCGATCGGGCTCGAGGCGGACCACATCGGTGTCGTCGACCTGATCGGCATGCGGGCCCTCACCTGGCGTGGCGAGACCCAGAAGGGTGAGGACTACGCGGTCGAGGAGATCCCGGCCGACCTCGCCGAGTCCGCCGCCGAGTGGCGCGACAAGCTCATCGAGACCCTGGCCGACGTCGACGACGCGGTCATGGAGAAGTACCTCGAGGGCGAGGAGCTGTCCGAGGACGAGATCAAGGCCGCCATCCGGCGCGCCACGATCGCCAGCAAGGCCAACCCGGTCCTGTGCGGCTCGGCGTTCAAGAACAAGGGCGTGCAGCCCATGCTGGACGCCGTCGTCGAGTTCCTCCCGTCGCCGCTGGACATCCCGGCCATCGAGGGCACCGCGACCGACGGTGAGACCCCGATGCAGCGCAAGCCCTCCAACGACGAGCCCTTCTCGGCCCTGGCGTTCAAGATCCAGACCGACAAGCACCTCGGCAAGCTCACGTACGTCCGGGTCTACTCCGGCACGCTCGAGTCCGGTTCCCAGGTGGTCAACTCCACCAAGGACCGCAAGGAGCGGATCGGCAAGATCTACCAGATGCACGCGAACAAGCGTGAGGAGCGCACCACCGCGCAGGCCGGCGACATCATCGCCGTCCAGGGTCTGAAGCAGACCACCACCGGTGACACCCTGTGCGACCCGGCGAACCCGGTCATCCTCGAGTCGATGACCTTCCCGGAGCCGGTCATCCAGGTCGCCATCGAGCCGAAGACCAAGTCGGACCAGGAGAAGCTGGGCACCGCGATCCAGCGCCTGGCCGAGGAGGACCCGACCTTCCGCGTCTTCAACGACGAGGAGACCGGTCAGACCATCATCGCCGGCATGGGCGAGCTCCACCTCGACATCCTCGTCGACCGCATGCGGCGCGAGTTCAACGTCGAGGCGAACATCGGCAAGCCGCAGGTGGCGTACCGCGAGACGATCCGCGGCACCGTGGAGAAGCTCGACTACGTCCACAAGAAGCAGACCGGTGGCTCCGGCCAGTACGCGAAGGTCATCGTGAAGCTCGAGCCCCTGCCGCTCGACGCCGACTCCCCGACCTACGAGTTCGTCAACGCGGTGACCGGTGGCCGGATCCCCAAGGAGTTCATCCCGTCGGTGGACGCCGGTGCGCAGGACTCGATGCAGTACGGCGTGCTGGCCGGCTACCCGCTGGTCGGCGTCAAGCTGACGCTGCTCGACGGTCAGTACCACGAGGTCGACTCGTCCGAGATGGCCTTCAAGATCGCCGGCTCGATGGCCATGAAGGAGGCGGCTCGCAAGGCCGACCCCGCGCTGCTCGAGCCGATGATGGCGGTCGAGGTCACCACGCCCGAGGACAACATGGGCGATGTGATCGGCGACCTCAACTCCCGCCGTGGCATCATCCAGTCGATGGAGGAGCGCTCCGGCGCCCGAGTCGTCAAGGCGCTGGTGCCGCTGTCCGAGATGTTCGGCTACGTCGGCGACCTGCGGTCGAAGACTGCCGGCCGGGCTAGCTACAGCATGCAGTTCGACTCCTACGCCGAGGTCCCGCAAGGCGTGGCGAAGGAGATCATCGCTAAGGCCACCGGCGCCTGATGCGTTGAGGCGCGTGCGGTCCGTCGAGGACCGCACGCGCACGAGCAGTCGACAGAGTCCCAATCGCCTTATCGGCGTGCCGGGCGAGAGAAGAAACCCCAGTCCACAGGAGGACACCAGTGGCGAAGGCGAAGTTCGAGCGGACTAAGCCGCACGTCAACATCGGCACCATTGGTCACATCGACCACGGTAAGACGACGCTGACTGCGGCCATCACGAAGGTCCTGCACGACGAGTACCCGGACCTGAACCCGTACACCCCGTTCGACGAGATCGACAAGGCGCCGGAGGAGAAGGCCCGCGGCATCACGATCTCGATCGCACACGTCGAGTACCAGACTGCGGCGCGCCACTACGCGCACGTGGACTGCCCCGGCCACGCCGACTACATCAAGAACATGATCACCGGTGCCGCGCAGATGGACGGCGCGATCCTGGTGGTCGCCGCGACCGACGGCCCGATGCCGCAGACCAAGGAGCACGTGCTCCTGGCCCGCCAGGTCGGCGTTCCGTACATCGTCGTCGCCCTGAACAAGAGCGACATGGTCGAGGACGAGGAGCTCCTGGAGCTCGTCGAGCTCGAGGTCCGCGAGCTGCTGAGCACCTACGAGTTCCCGGGCGACGACCTTCC
The DNA here is from genome assembly GCF_014648355.1 of Couchioplanes azureus. Lineage (GTDB taxonomy): Bacteria > Actinomycetota > Actinomycetes > Mycobacteriales > Micromonosporaceae > Actinoplanes > Actinoplanes azureus. Next base: position 360,617 of record NZ_BMQY01000005.1, on the reverse strand, counting down.
GGTCGTGCGCGTCTCGGCGCTCAAGGCGCTCGAGGGCGACCCGGAGTGGACCGGCAAGCTCATGGAGCTGATGAACGCGGTCGACACCGCGATCCCGCAGCCCGAGCGTGAGACCGAGAAGCCGTTCCTCATGCCGATCGAGGACGTCTTCACGATCACCGGTCGCGGTACGGTCGTCACCGGCCGGGCCGAGCGCGGCATCCTCAAGCCGAACGAGGAGGTCGAGATCGTGGGTATCCGCGAGAAGTCGACCAAGACCGTCTGCACCGGCATCGAGATGTTCCGCAAGCTGCTCGACGAGGCCCGCGCGGGCGAGAACGTCGGCCTCCTGCTGCGCGGTATCAAGCGCGAGGACGTCGAGCGCGGCATGGTCGTCGTGAAGCCGGGCACCACGACTCCGCACACGGAGTTCGAGGGCCAGGTCTACATCCTCTCGAAGGAGGAGGGCGGCCGTCACACGCCGTTCTTCCAGAACTACCGTCCGCAGTTCTACTTCCGCACCACGGACGTCACCGGCGTCGTCACGCTGCCCGAGGGCACCGAGATGGTCATGCCGGGCGACTCCACCTCCATGTCGGTCAAGCTGATCCAGCCGATCGCCATGGAGCAGGGCCTGAAGTTCGCGATCCGTGAGGGTGGCCGCACCGTCGGCGCCGGCACGGTCACGAAGATCAACGTCTGAGTTCGACCCCGATTAGCAATGCCGCGGTCGATGCGGCATACTAGTCAGGTTGCGTCCGCGCAGGGTGGTTGGCTGCCTTTGCAGTTTGGCAGCCAACCACCCTCGCCCGGTGTCCGGCGTGTGTCAGCGCCGCCGGTCGCCCCGATCCCGACGGAAGGGGTTGCTCCCCACGGAGCTGCCTCGCGGGCATGATCGCTCCAGATCCCTGGGGCGGAGCCTGGTTCCACAGCGCGACACGCCCGACCGCGGGGGTCGGACAACGCAGGATCAACGGTCCTGCGGGCATGCGAGGGCCACCGCTTTCGCACGTAGCGGCATCGAGAGAAGGAAACAGAAGCCACCATGGCGGGACAGAAGATCCGCATCCGGCTCAAGGCCTATGACCACGAGGTCGTCGACTCCTCGGCGCGGAAGATCGTCGAGACGGTGACGCGGACCGGGGCGCAGGTCGCGGGCCCGGTGCCGCTGCCCACGGAGATCAACCGTTTCTGCGTGATCCGTTCGCCGCACAAGTACAAGGACTCGCGCGAGCACTTCGAGATGCGCACGCACAAGCGTCTGATCGACATCATCGACCCGACTCCGAAGACGGTCGACTCGCTCATGCGCCTCGACCTGCCGGCTGGCGTCGACATCGAGATCAAGCTGTAGGGATCCGGACAATGGACAGGCAAGTGAAGGGCATCCTGGGCGCCAAGCTCGGCATGACCCAGGTCTGGGACAACAACAAGGTCGTCCCGGTAACCGTGGTGCAGGCCGGCCCGTGCGTCGTGACCCAGGTCCGCACCCCCGAGACTGACGGCTACTCCGCGGTCCAGCTGGCGTACGGCCAGATCGACCCGCGCAAGGTGAACAAGCCTGAGGGTGGCCACTACGCGAAGGCGGGCGTTTCGCCGCGCCGCCACATCGTGGAGCTGCGCACCACCGACGCGGGTGAGTACGAGCTCGGCCAGGAGGTCACCGTCGAGGCGTTCGCGGCGGGCACGCCGATCGACGTCACCGGTAAGACCAAGGGCAAGGGCTACGCCGGTGTCATCAAGCGGCACGGCTTCCACGGTCTGCGCGCCAGCCACGGTGTCGAGCGCAAGCACCGCTCGCCCGGTTCGATCGGCGCCTGCGCCACCCCCGCCCGGGTCTTCAAGGGCACCCGGATGGCGGGCCGGATGGGCAGCAAGCGCTTCACCGTGCAGAACCTCACGGTGCAGGCGGTCGACACCGAGAACAACCTGCTGCTCGTCAAGGGTGCCGTTCCCGGCCCCAAGGGCGCGCTGATCCTGGTCCGTACGGCGGCGAAGAAGAAGGGTGGTGCCAAGTGAGCTCGGTTGACGTGATCAACGCCGAGGGCGCGAAGGCCGGCTCGGTCGAGCTGCCCGACGACATCTTCGACGTGCAGGCGAACATCCCGCTGATGCACCAGGTCGTCGTCGCCCAGCTCGCGGCCGCCCGCCAGGGCACGCACAAGGCGAAGACCCGCGGCGAGGTCGCCGGCGGCGGCAAGAAGCCGTACAAGCAGAAGGGAACCGGTCGCGCCCGCCAGGGCTCGATCCGCGCCCCGCAGTTCACCGGTGGTGGCGTCGTGCACGGTCCCGTGCCGCGCGACTACAGCCAGCGGACCCCGAAGAAGATGAAGGCCGCCGCTCTGCGGGGCGCCCTCTCCGACCGGGCCCGTGACGGCCGCGTCCACGTGGTCGAGGCGTTCGTCGCCGGCACCACGCCGTCGACCAAGGCCGCGGTGGCCACGCTGCGCAAGGCGACCCAGTCCGTCAAGGTCCTGGTCGTGCTGAGCAGCCAGGACGAGCTGAACTGGATGTCGCTGCGCAACGAGCCGACCGTGCACCTCATCGAGGCCGGCCAGCTCAACACGTACGACGTGCTGGTTGCGGACGAGGTCGTCTTCACCAAGGAAGCGCTCGAGGAGTTCCTGGGCGTTCCGGCAGAGGCCTCCGAGGAGGGGAACAAGTGAGCACGATCGCCGACCCGCGCGACGTCATCATCGCGCCCGTGGTCTCCGAGAAGAGCTACAGCGTTCTCGACCAGAACTGGTACACGTTCCTCGTCCACCCGGACGCGAACAAGACCCAGATCAAGATCGCGATCCAGCAGATCTTCGACGTCCGCGTGCTGACGGTGAACACCGCGAACCGCGAGGGCAAGCGCAAGCGCACCCGCACCGGCTTCGGTCAGCGCAAGGCGACCAAGCGCGCCATGGTGAAGCTGGCTGACGGTGACCGTATCGAGGCCTTCGGCGGCCCGGTCAGCTAAGGGGTTTGTGAATCATGGGTATCCGTAAGTACAAGCCGACCACGCCGGGCCGTCGCGGCTCCAGCGTGGCGGACTTCGCCGAGATCACCCGGTCGACGCCGGAGAAGTCTCTGCTCGCCCCGCTGCCCAAGAAGGGTGGTCGCAACGTCCACGGCCGCATCACCACGCGGCACCAGGGCGGCGGCCACAAGCGGCAGTACCGGCTGATCGACTTCAAGCGCAACGACAAGGACGGCGTGCCGGCCAAGGTCGCTCACATCGAGTACGACCCCAACCGCACCGCCCGCATCGCGCTGCTGCACTACGCGGACGGCGAGAAGCGCTACATCATCGCGCCGAAGGACCTCAAGCAGGGCGACCGGGTGGAGTCGGGTCCGGGCTCGGACATCAAGCCCGGCAACAACCTGCCGCTGCGCAACATCCCGGTCGGTACGACGGTCCACAACGTGGAGCTTCGTCCCGGCGGTGGCGCCAAGCTGGCCCGTTCGGCCGGCGTCGGCATCCAGCTGCTCGGCCGTGAGGGCGCGTACGCCACGCTGCGTATGCCCTCGGGCGAGATCCGTCGCGTCGACGTGCGCTGCCGCGCCACCGTCGGCGAGATCGGCAACGCCGAACAGTCGAACATCAACTGGGGCAAGGCCGGCCGCATGCGGTGGAAGGGCAAGCGCCCGACCGTCCGTGGTGTCGCCATGAACCCGATCGACCACCCGCACGGTGGTGGTGAGGGTAAGACCTCCGGTGGTCGCCACCCGGTGAACCCGGCTGGTAAGCCGGAGGGCCGTACCCGCCGCAAGGGCCAGGAGAGCGACCGCATGATCGTTCGCCGCCGCTACGCCACCCGCAAGCGCGGGTAACGGGAGTTAAGAGATGCCTCGCAGCCTCAAGAAGGGCCCGTTCGTCGACGACCACCTGCTCAAGAAGGTGGAAGTCCAGAACGAGAAGAACTCGAAGAACGTCATCAAGACCTGGTCGCGGCGCTCGACGATCATCCCCGACATGCTCGGGCACACGATCGCCGTGCACGACGGGCGCAAGCACGTCCCGGTGTTCATCACCGAGGCCATGGTCGGGCACAAGCTCGGCGAGTTCGCTCTGACCCGCACGTTCAAGGGTCACGAGAAGGACGACCGCAAGAGCCGTCGTCGCTAAGCAGTCCACGGATAAGAACAAGGGGTTACAGCGATGCCAGTCAAGGGCGACGCTCCGGCGCTTCCGGGCGCGCGGGCGGTTGCGCGTCACGTGCGCATCTCGCCGAACAAGGCGCGCCGTGTGATCAACCTCGTCCGCGGTCTGCCCGCGAAGGAGGCTCTCACGGTCCTGCAGTTCGCGCCGCAGGCTGCGAGTGAGCAGGTCTACAAGGTGCTCGCCAGCGCGATCGCGAACGCCGAGAACAACGAGCGGCTCGACCCGGACGCGCTCCTGGTCAGCGAGGCGTTCGTCGACGAGGGCCCGACGCTGAAGCGGTTCCGGCCGCGGGCGCAGGGCCGGGCGTACCGGATCCGCAAGCGCACCTGTCACATCACCGTCGCGGTGGAGGCCGTCCAGGCCACGACCGCCCGCAAGGGCGGCGCCGCGAAGAAGGCGGCTCCCGCCAAGGCGGCTCCGGCCACCGAGGCCAAGCCGGCCGAGTCCCAGAGCACGGAGGGTGCCGAGTAATGGGTCAGAAGGTTCACCCCACCGGGTTCCGCCTCGGCATCTCCACCGACTGGAAGAGCCGCTGGTTCGCGGACAAGCTCTACAAGGACTACATCGGCGAGGACGTCAAGATCCGCCGGATGATGTCCAAGGGCCTGGAGCGCGCCGGCATCTCCAAGGTGGACATCGAGCGCACCCGTGACCGGGTCCGCGTCGACATCCACACCGCCCGGCCGGGCATCGTCATCGGCCGCAAGGGCGCGGAGGCCGACCGCATCCGCGGCGAGCTCGAGAAGCTCACCGGCAAGCAGGTCCAGCTGAACATCCTCGAGGTGAAGAGCCCCGAGTCGGACGCGCAGCTCGTGGCGCAGGGCGTCGCCGAGCAGCTCTCCAGCCGGGTCAGCTTCCGCCGGGCGATGCGCAAGGCCATGCAGTCCGCGATGAAGAACCCGATCTGCAAGGGCATCCGGGTGCAGGTCTCCGGCCGCCTCGGCGGCGCGGAGATGAGCCGCACGGAGTTCTACCGTGAGGGTCGCGTCCCGCTGCACACGCTGCGCGCCAACATCGAGTACGGCTTCTTCGAGGCCCGTACCACGTTCGGCCGGATCGGCGTGAAGGTCTGGATCTACAAGGGCGACGCCGTTGCGGGTCGCGAGGTCGCCCCCGAGGCGCCCGCGCGTCCGCGCCGCGACCGTGGCGACCGTCCCGAGCGTCCGCGCCGCGGCCGCTCCGGCTCGTCCGGCACGACCGCGGGCGGCACCGAGGCCGGCCGGGCCGCTGCGCAGTCCCGGGGTGGCGACACGCCGGCCGGCGAGAACCTCAACGACGCCGCGGTCGCCGCGGCTCCGGCTCCGGCCGAAACGCAGCAGGAGGGCTGACACATGCTGATGCCGCGTAAGCCCCCGAAGGGCTTCCGCAAGCCGCACCACCCGGACCGCCACGGCGCGTCCAAGGGCGGCAACCGGGTGGTCTTCGGCGAGTTCGGTATCCAGGCCCTGGAGCCGGCGTACGTGACCAACCGGCAGATCGAGTCGGCTCGTATCGCCATGACCCGTCACATCAAGCGTGGCGGCAAGGTCTGGATCTCGATCTTCCCGGACCAGGCTCTGACCAAGAAGCCCGCCGAGACCCGCATGGGTTCCGGTAAGGGCTCGCCGGAGTGGTGGGTGGCGAACGTCAAGCCGGGACGCATCCTCTTCGAGATGTCGTTCCCGAACGAGACGGTCGCGCGCGAAGCGATGCGTCGCGCGATCCACAAGCTCCCGATGAAGTGCCGCATCGTGACACGCGAAGTGGGTGAAAGCTGATGGCAGCGGGCGTTAAGGCAGCCGAGCTGCGCGAGCTCTCCGAAGAGGAGCTGATCTCGCGGCTGCGGGAGGCCAAGGCGGAGCTGTTCAACCTTCGCGTGCAGGGCGCGACCGGCCAGCTCGACAATCACCGTCGGCTGCAGGTGGTCCGCAAGGACATCGCGAAGATCTACACGATCATGCGCGAGCGTGAGCTGGGGCTCTCCTCCGCGCCGAGTGAGGTGACAGCATGAGTGAGAACGCTGCTGCTGCTCCGCGGGCTCAGCGCAAGGTGCGCGAGGGCCTCGTGGTCAGCGACAAGATGGACAAGACCGTCGTCGTCGAGGTCGAGGACCGCGTCAAGCACGCCCTCTACGGCAAGGTTCTCCGTCGTACCCGGAAGCTGAAGGTGCACGACGAGCAGAACGCGTGCGGCATCGGCGACCGGGTCCTGATGATGGAGACCCGTCCGCTGTCCGCCACCAAGCGGTGGCGAGTCGTGGAGATCCTCGAAAAGGCCAAGTGAGTGCGCTGGGCCGGTGCGAGCCGGCCCAGCGGCCCATCGTTCCGCCAAGCTTCGGGAAGACCCTTCCGGAGAACTGGCAGACATAGGAGACAGACGTGATCCAGCAGGAGTCGCGACTGCGCGTCGCCGACAACACGGGTGCCCGGGAGATCCTGTGCATCCGCGTACTGGGCGGCTCCGGCCGCCGCTACGCGAGCATCGGCGACGTCATCGTGGCCACGGTCAAGGACGCCATCCCGGGCGCCGGTGTGAAGAAGGGTGACGTCGTCAAGGCCGTCATCGTTCGCACCGCCAAGGAGCGGCGCCGTCCCGACGGCTCGTACATCCGCTTCGACGAGAACGCCGCCGTCATCATCAAGGACGGCGGGGACCCGCGCGGTACGCGCATCTTCGGCCCGGTCGGCCGCGAGCTGCGCGACAAGCGGTTCATGAAGATCATCAGCCTGGCGCCGGAGGTGCTTTGATCATGAAGATCAAGAAGGGCGACACGGTCGTCGTCATCGCCGGCAAGGACAAGGGCGCCAAGGGTAAGGTCATCGCGGCCTTCCCTCGGCAGGACAAGGTCCTGGTCGAGGGCGTCAACCGCATGAAGAAGCACGAGAAGATCCGCACGACGCAGCGCGGTTCCAAGACCGGCGGCATCGTCACGCAGGAAGCCCCCATCCACATCTCGAACGTGCAGATCGTGGACGACCAGGGCAAGCCGACCCGCATCGGTTTCCGCACCGACGAAAACGGCCAGAAGGTCCGCATCGCGCGTAGCACCGGTAAGGACCTGTGATGACTGCCGCCACCGAGACCAAGACTCTGCCCCGGCTGAAGCAGAAGTACCGCGGTGAGGTCATCCCCGCGCTTCAGGAGCAGTTCAAGTACGGCAACCCCATGCAGGTTCCCGGCCTGGTGAAGGTCGTCGTGAACATGGGTGTGGGCGAGGCCGCCCGCGACGCCAAGCTGATCGACGGCGCCGTGCGGGACCTGACCACCATCACCGGCCAGAAGCCGCTGGTGCGGCGGGCCACCAAGTCGATCGCGCAGTTCAAGCTGCGCGAGGGCATGCCGATCGGCGCGAAGGTCACCCTGCGCAACGACCGGATGTGGGAGTTCCTGGACCGGCTGCTGTCCATCGCGCTGCCGCGTATCCGTGACTTCCGCGGGCTCGACGGGCGCAAGCTCGACGGGCACGGCAACTACACGTTCGGTCTGACCGAGCAGTCGGTGTTCCACGAGATCGACCAGGACAAGATCGATCGCACCCGTGGCATGGACATCACGGTGGTCACCACCGCCACGACCGACGAGGAGGGCCGGCAGCTGCTCAAGCTTCTGGGCTTCCCGTTCAAGGAGAACTGAGCATGGCTAAGAAGGCGCTGATCATCAAGGCGGCCGCGAAGCCGAAGTTCGCCGTTCGGGCGTACACCCGCTGCCAGAGGTGCGGACGTCCGCACTCGGTCTACCGCAAGTTCGGTCTGTGCCGGGTCTGCGTGCGGGACATGGCCCACCGTGGCGAGCTGCCCGGTGTGTCGAAGGCTTCCTGGTAAATCAAGCTTTGTAATACCGCTTCGCCGTAGGCCCGGGCCCCCCGAGGAACCCCGGCGAGAAAGGTTGACGAATACCCATGACGATGACGGACCCGATCGCAGACATGCTCACGCGTCTGCGTAACGCCAACCAGGCGTACCACGACAAGGTGACCATGCCCTTCTCGAAGATCAAGGCGAACATCGCCGAGGTCCTCAAGGCCGAGGGTTACATCGCCTCCTGGTCGGCTGAGGAGCCCGAGGAAGGCGCTGTCGGCAAGCGTCTGGTCGTTGAGCTCAAGTACGGCCAGAACCGCGAGCGCAGCCTCGCCGGCATCAAGCGCGTGTCCAAGCCCGGTCTGCGGGTTTACGCCAAGTCCGACGAGCTCCCGCGCGTGCTCGGCGGCCTGGGCGTCGCGATCATCTCGACGTCCCAGGGCCTCCTGACCGACCGGCAGGCCCGCAAGCGGAGCGTTGGCGGGGAAGTCCTCGCCTTCGTCTGGTAACGGAGACTCTGACATGTCGCGAATCGGACGTAAGTCGATCCCGGTCCCGGCCGGCGTCGACGTCACCATCACGGGCCAGACCATCAAGGTCAAGGGCCCCAAGGGCGAGCTCTCGCACACCGTCGCCGAGCCGATCACGGTCGAGAAGGCGGAGAACGGCGAGCTGGTCGTCAACCGCCCCAACGACGAGCGCAAGGCCAAGGAGCTGCACGGCCTGTCTCGCACCCTGGTCGCCAACATGATCGTCGGCGTCACCGAGGGGTACAAGAAGACGCTGGAGATCAACGGCACCGGTTACCGGGTGACCGCCAAGGGCAAGGACCTCGAGTTCGCCCTCGGCTTCTCGCACCCGGTCAACATCGCGGCGCCGGCCGGCATCACCTTCACGGTCGAGAAGCCGACGCAGTTCTCGGTCGCCGGCATCGACAAGCAGCTCGTCGGCGAGGTCGCCGCGAACATCCGGAAGATCCGTCCGCCGGAGCCCTACAAGGGCAAGGGCGTCAAGTACCAGGGCGAGGTCATCCGCCGCAAGGCTGGAAAGGCAGGTAAGAAGTGACCGCCACGCTGCTCAAGCGCCGCAATGGGGGCGGAGTCGCCGCCAAGCGAGCCGTCGGAAAGGCGCGTCGGCACTTCCGGGTCCGCAAGAACGTCCGCGGCACTGCCGAGCGTCCCCGTCTGGTCGTCACCCGGTCCACGCGGAACATCACCGCGCAGATCGTGGACGACCTCAAGGGCCACACGCTCGTCTCTGCCTCCACGCTCGACGCCTCCCTGCGGGGCACCGAGGGTGACAAGAGCGCCCTGGCCTCCAAGGTCGGTGCTCTCCTCGCCGAGCGGGCGAAGGCCGCGGGCGTGTCCAAGGTCGTCTTCGACCGCGGTGGCAACAAGTACGCGGGGCGTATCGCCGCGCTTGCCGACGCCGCCCGCGAAGCCGGACTCGAGTTCTAGGAAGGAAGACCAATGCCTGGTCAGCAGCGCCGTGGCGGAGGGTCCGGCGGTAACAACGAGGGCGGCCGCCGCGACAACCGCCGTGAGGGCGGCCGCGGTAACGCGCCCGTCGAGAAGACTCCGCACCTGGAGCGGGTCGTAGCGATCAACCGTGTCGCGAAGGTCGTGAAGGGTGGTCGTCGCTTCAGCTTCACCGCCCTCGTGATCGTCGGCGACGGTGACGGCACCGTCGGCATCGGATACGGCAAGGCCAAGGAGGTGCCCGCGGCGATCGCCAAGGGCGTCGAGGAGGCCAAGAAGCACTTCTTCAAGGTGCCGCGGATCGGCGCGACGATCCCGCACCCGATCACCGGCGAGGCCGCCGCGGGTGTCGTGCTCCTCAAGCCGGCCTCCGCCGGTACCGGTGTCATCGCCGGTGGCCCGGTGCGTGCCGTGCTCGAGTGCGCGGGCATCCACGACGTGCTGAGCAAGAGCCTCGGCTCGTCGAACCCGATCAACATCGTGCACGCGACGGTGGCCGCGCTGAAGGGCCTCGAGTCGCCGGAGAAGGTCGCGGCCCGCCGTGGCCTGCCGGTCGAGGACGTAGCGCCCGCGGCCATGCTGGCGGCGCGTGCGGAAGCGGCGGTGCACTGATGGCACGCTTGAAGGTCACCCAGATCCGGTCCGAGATCGGCCGTAAGCAGAACCAGCGGGACTCCCTGCGGTCGCTCGGCCTGAAGCGGATCAACGATGTGGTGGTCAAGGAGGACCGCCCCGAGATTCGGGGCATGATCTTCGCCGTGAGCCACCTCGTGAGTGTTGAGGAGGTCGAGTAATGGCGATCAAGGTCCACCACCTCCGTCCGGCGCCCGGAGCCAAGACGCCGAAGACCCGCGTGGGTCGCGGTGAGGGCTCCAAGGGCAAGACCGCCGGTCGGGGCACCAAGGGTACGGGAGCCCGCAAGAACGTCTCGGCGGCGTTCGAGGGTGGGCAGATGCCCCTCCACATGCGCCTGCCGAAGCTCAAGGGCTTCAAGAACAAGAACAAGGTCGTCTTCCAGGTCGTCAACCTGGACCGGCTGGCCGAGCTGTTCCCGAACGGCGGCCAGGTCGGCCCGCTGGAGCTGGCCGACGCCGGCGCGGTCCGTCGTGGCCAGCCGGTGAAGGTGCTCGGCTCCGGTGACCTGGGCGGCGTGTCGCTGCAGATTTCGGCGCACGCGTTCAGCGAGTCGGCCAAGGAGAAGATCGCAGCCGCCGGTGGTTCCGTCACCGAGCTGTGAGGCTTGCCGGGGATGCTGGCCCGGGTATCGCACCGATGCCCGGCCGCATCCCCGTTGTGGCGTCTGACCAGGCATTTCGTCGGGTCCGGCGGCTTTTTCCCACCGCTTGCCGCGTAGCTCTTCGTCCCCGGGTGTTGCACAAGCGGCGACCGTGCCTCACGAGAGGCACGTCGGGCTGTTAAAGTCCGTTCCCAGCCAGGTATATCGGTCGTCCGGACCGATGCCTACCCCCATCCGCCGGTTTCAGGCGGCCACCTCGCGCAGGAGGAAGAAGTTGCTCTCCGCCTTTTCCAGTGCGTTCCGGACGCCTGACCTGCGCAAGAAACTGCTGTTCACAGTAGCGATCATCGCGGTCTACCGGCTCGGTGCCACATTGCCCAGCCCGGGCGTGTCCTACACCAACGTCCAGAACTGCCTTGACGCCATGAGCAGCAGCAACGCCGGCGGCGGGGTAATGAACCTGCTGAACCTGTTCTCCGGCGGCGCACTGCTCCAGCTGGCCGTCTTCGCGCTGGGCATCATGCCGTACATCACGGCCTCGATCATCCTGCAGCTGCTCACCGTGGTGATCCCGCGCCTCGAGCAGCTCCGCAAGGAGGGCCAGTCCGGCCAAGCGAAGATCACCCAGTACACCCGGTACCTGACGCTGGGCCTCGCGGTCCTGCAGTCCTCGGCGTTCGTGGCGCTGGCCCGCAGCGGCCAGCTCTTCGCCGGCGCCTGCCCGCAGGACCAGTCGAACTTCGCGATCATTCCCAAGGGCACGGGCATCCCCGACTGGCTGACCCTCACCGTCCTGGTGATCACCATGACCGCCGGCACGGGCGTGGTCATGTGGCTCGGCGAGCTCATCACCGACCGCGGCGTCGGCAACGGCATGTCCGTCCTGATCTTCACCTCGATCGCCGCCCGCCTGCCCAGCGAGGGCTGGTCGATCAAGGAGAGCCAGGGCTGGGGCAAGTTCTGGCTCGTCATCGCCCTCGTCCTGCTGGTCATCGCCGCGGTCGTCTTCATCGAGCAGGCCCAGCGCCGCATCCCGGTGCAGTACGCGAAGCGCATGATCGGCCGCAAGATGTACGGCGGCACCTCGACGTACATCCCGCTGAAGGTCAACCAGGCCGGTGTCGTGCCGGTGATCTTCGCGTCGTCGCTGCTCTACCTGCCGAACCTGTACCTGCGGTTCTTCAACCCGAACGAGCTCAAGGGCTACCAGCTCTGGATCCAGGACAACCTGGTCGACCCGACCAGCTGGATCTACATCGGGACCTACTTCCTGATGATCATCTTCTTCACGTACTTCTACGTCTCGATCACGTTCAACCCGACCGAGGTCGCGGAGAACATGAAGAAGTACGGTGGGTTCGTACCGGGCATCCGGCCCGGCAAGCCGACCGCCGACTACCTGGACTTCATCCTCAGCCGGATCACCCTGCCGGGCGCGCTGTACCTGGGCCTGATCTCGGTCCTGCCGAACTTCTTCTTCATCTGGCTCGACCAGGACCAGTACGTGAACTTCCCGTTCGGCGGTACCGCAGTACTGATCATGGTGGGTGTGGGCCTGGAGACCGTGAAGCAGATCGAGAGCCAGCTCATGCAGCGCAACTACGAAGGGTTCCTCCGGTAGTGGGGGCGCGGAGCCGAGGGGCTCTCGCGTCCATGGTTTGCGAAGCTCGTTCTCACCGAAGCGAGGCGATGTAGGTGCGGCTGGTACTGGTGGGCCCCCCGGGGGCCGGCAAGGGGACCCAGGCTGAGTTCATCGCCGCCCATCTCGCCGTACCGAAGATCTCGACCGGTGACATCTTCCGGGCCAACGTGTCGCAGGGAACCCCGCTGGGGCTCGAGGCGAAGCGCTACATGGACGCGGGCAACCTCGTTCCCGACGAGGTCACCATCAACATGGTCCGGGACCGGCTCGCCGAGCCCGACGCCGGCGACGGCTTCCTGTTGGACGGCTTCCCGAGGACCGTTCCGCAGGCGTCGGCGCTGGACAAGCTCCTGGCCGACCTCGGCACCGCGCTGGACCTGGTGATGGAGCTCGTGGTCGACGACGACGAGGTCATCCGGCGGCTCTCCGGCCGCCGGACCTGCCGCGGCTGCGGCAAGATCTGGCACGTCGAGTTCGACCCGACGAGCAAGGAGAACATCTGCGACCGGTGCGGCTCCGAGCTGTTCCAGCGCGACGACGACCGGGCCGAGACCATCGCCAACCGGCTCGTGGAGTACACGGACAAGACGGCGCCGCTGGTCGACTTCTACGGCGCCCAGGGCAAGCTCGTCGGCATAGACGCCACCGGGCCGGTGGAGGACGTCACGGTGCGGGCGATCGACGCGCTTCGGTCCTACGGCGGCTGATCCGCTCGACCTCACGAGGGCGCTGCTTCGGCAGCGCCCTCGTTTTTGCTCTCCGGGGGCCACGCTAGGCTGACGCTCATGCGCCGTAGTGCCCAGGACATTCAGCTCAAGACCCCGGAACAGATCGAGCTCATGCGCGCTGCCGGCCTGGTCGTCGCCGCCGCGCTGGACGCGATGCGCTCGGCCGTCGCCCCCGGCGTCTCCACCGCCGACCTCGACGCCATCGCGGAGCAGGTCATCCGCGACAACGGCGCGGTGCCGTCGTTCAAGGGTTACCACGGCTTCCCGGCCTCGATCTGCGCGTCGGTCAACGAGCAGGTCGTGCACGGCATCCCGTCGGCCGCGCAGGTGCTGCAGGAGGGCGATCTGCTGTCGCTCGACTGCGGCGCGGTGCTGAACGGCTGGCACGGCGACTCGGCGATCACCGTGGGCGTGGGGGAGACCGACCCGGCCCTGCTGCGCATGGCCGAGGTGGCCGAGGACGCGATGTGGGCCGGCATCGCCGCCGCCGCCCGCGGCGCCGCCAACGGCCGTGGCCGGCTCACCGACATCTCCTTCAACGTGGAGAAGACCATCCGCAAGGCGGGCCGCTACGGCATCGTCGACGGGTACGGCGGCCACGGCATCGGCACCGAGATGCACCAGGACCCGCACGTGCTCAACCACGGCAAGCCCGGCAAGGGCCCGCGCCTGGTGCCCGGCATGGCGCTCGCCATCGAGCCGATGATCACGATGGGCTCGCCGCGCACCCAGGAGCTGTCGGACGGCTGGACGGTGATCACCCGGGACGGCTCGATGGCGGCGCACGTGGAGCACACCATGGCGCTGCTGGAGGACGGCGTGTGGGTGACGACGGCACCGGACGGCGGCCGGGCCCGGCTCGGCGAGCTGGTGACCTCCCGCCAGCCCGCGCTGAACCCCCTCCCGGAGTAGCAACCGGCCCGGCGCGGGCTCCGGGGCATTTCGTGGCGTCGGGTGAGGGTCACCACCTTCCGCCGGCTGGCTGCTCGTCCCGCGCATCCGCGGCGTCGCCCGGCCGCGGACGATAGCCGGAGGAACAGGGATCAATCGCCCCGGCTGTCCGGTTCTGTGCGGTGTCGACACACCCGACCCCGGGTTACGGCGACCTCGGTTTGGTGTCGATGCGTCGGCGCGCGTACACTGGCTTGCTGGCGCACAGCGTCCACTCCGGCATGTCTACCAAGCGCTTCTGGTGGGGCCGGAGCCGCGGCTGGTCCGGGTCCCTTTCGGGTCCGGGATGAATGCTGTGAGCCTGCCCCAGAACCCGATGTCAGGTAGCGGAGGACATGCCAAAGAAAGACGGAGCCATCGAGATCGAAGGCCGAGTGATCGAGCCTCTGCCGAACGCCATGTTCCGCGTGGAGCTCGCCAATGGTCACAAGGTGCTGGCTCACATCTCCGGAAAGATGCGGCAGCACTACATCCGCATCCTTCCCGAGGACCGGGTCGTCGTCGAGCTTTCGCCGTACGACCTGACCCGTGGGCGCATCGTCTACCGCTACAAGTAAGGGTCACGGGGATCCACATCCCGTCTGACTGAGAGTTAAGGCAAACCGTGAAGGTCAAGCCGAGCGTCAAGCGGATCTGCAACAACTGCCGGGTCATCCGGCGGCACGGGCGCGTCATGGTCATCTGCAAGACCGACGCGCGTCACAAGCAGCGCCAGGGCTGATCCAGTCCACGCACTGCCAGATCCGCACCACTGAAGAAGCTCGTCCCAGCCGCGGTGTCATGCACGTTGATGGCGCGCGGTCTCACCCCCGGTCGGAGGCCGGGGCCCGCCTGGGCAGGCGGGGTGGGACGGGCACAGACCTCCGTGAGACACCTGAGGAGTACGCCCACTTATGGCACGACTCGTCGGCGTCGATCTTCCCCGCGAGAAGCGGATGGAGATCGCGCTCACCTACATCTTCGGGGTCGGTCGGACCCGCGCCGTCGAGGCGCTCACCGCGACCGGCATTGACCTGAACAAGCGCGCTAAGGACCTCACTGACGAGGAGCTCGTCCAGCTCCGCGACTACATCGAGGCCAACTTCAAGGTTGAGGGTGACCTGCGCCGCGAGGTCGCCGCGGACATCCGCCGCAAGGTTGAGATCGGCTGCTACGCCGGCATCCGCCACCGTCGTGGGCTCCCCGTCCGGGGTCAGCGCACGCGGACCAACGCTCGTACCCGCAAGGGTCCGAAGCGCACGGTCGCCGGTAAGAAGAAGCCCGGTCGGAAGTAATAGGAGCGCATCGACTTATGCCACCGAAGGCACGCGCAGGGGCTGTCAAGAAGGTCCGGCGCAAGGAACGCAAGAACGTCGCCCACGGGCAGGCGCACATCAAGAGCACCTTCAACAACACCATCGTGTCGATCACCGACCCGACCGGTGCGGTCATCTCCTGGGCCTCTTCCGGCCAGGTGGGCTTCAAGGGCTCCCGCAAGTCGACTCCGTTCGCCGCGCAGCTGGCCGCCGAGGCCGCCGCGCGCCGGGCCATGGAGCACGGCATGCGCAAGGTCGACGTGTTCGTCAAGGGCCCCGGCTCCGGCCGGGAGACCGCCATCCGTTCGCTGCAGGCCGCCGGCCTCGAGGTCGGGCAGATCTCCGACGTCACGCCGCAGCCGCACAACGGATGCCGTCCGCCGAAGCGTCGCCGGGTCTAAGGGAGAGATCGAAGCAATGGCTCGTTACACAGGTGCGGACTGCAAGCGCTGCCGCCGCGAGAAGATGAAGCTGTTCCTCAAGGGCAGCAAGTGCGATGGTCCGAAGTGCCCGTTCGAGTCCCGGCCGTTCCCGCCCGGGCAGCACGGCCGCGGCCGGACCAAGGAGACCGAGTACCTGCTCCAGCACCGCGAGAAGCAGAAGGCCCGCCGCACGTACGGCGTGCTCGAGAAGCAGTTCCGCGGTTACTACGAGGAGGCTGTCACCAAGCCCGGCAAGACCGGTGAGGTGCTGCTGCAGATCCTCGAGTCCCGTCTCGACAACGTCGTCTACCGGGCCGGCTACGCCGCGTCCCGGGACATGGCCCGGCAGCTGGTCAAGCACGGCCACTTCCTGGTCAACGGCGTGAAGGTCGACATCCCGTCGTACCGGGTGAAGGAGCACGACATCGTCACGCTCCGGGAGAAGTCGAAGGAGATGACCCCCTTCGTCGTCGCCCAGGCCCAGGCCGGTTCCCGGCCGGTGCCGGCGTGGCTCGAGCCCATCCCGAGCGAGATGAAGATCCTGATCCACTCGCTCCCGGCCCGCGCCGTCATCGACACGCAGGTCCAGGAGCAGCTGATCGTCGAGCTCTACTCGAAGTAACAGATCGCCCGGCGCCCTCCTGGGCGCCGGGCGGCACCGACGGCCATCAAATAGCGGGTGGCCTGACAGAAAGAAGAACAGCGTGCTCATCAGCCAGCGGCCGACCCTCTCGGAGGAGTCGCTCAGCGAGACCCGCTCCCGGTTCACCATCGAGCCCCTGGAGCCGGGCTTCGGCTACACCCTCGGCAACTCGCTGCGGCGGACCCTGCTGTCGTCCATCCCGGGCGCGGCGGTCACCAGCATCAAGATCGACGGCGTCCTGCACGAGTTCACCACGATCCCCGGTGTCAAGGAGGACGTGGTCGAGCTGGTCATGAACGTCAAGGAGCTCACCGTCAGCTCCGAGCACGACGAGCCGGTCAGCATGTACCTGCGCAAGCAGGGCCCGGGCGACGTCACCGCCGGTGACATCCAGCCTCCGGCCGGCGTCTCCGTGCACAACCCCGACCTGAAGCTGGCCACGCTCAACAGCAAGGGCCGGCTCGACATGGAGCTCACCGTCGAGCGGGGCCGTGGCTACGTCACGGCGGCGCAGAACAAGAGCGCCGGCGCCGAGATCGGCCGCATCCCGGTCGACTCGATCTACTCGCCGGTCATGAAGGTGACCTACCGCGTCGAGGCGACCCGTGTCGAGCAGCGCACCGACTTCGACCGCCTGATCATCGACGTCGAGTCGAAGGCTTCCATCTCGCCCCGTACCGCGCTGGCGTCGGCCGGCTCGACCCTCGTCGAGCTGTTCGGCCTCTGCCGCGAGCTGGACGAGACCGCCGAGGGCATCGACATCGGCCCGTCCCCGCAGGACGCTCAGCTGGCCGCCGACCTCGCCCTGCCGATCGAGGAGCTGGACCTCACGGTCCGGTCGTACAACTGCCTCAAGCGCGAGGGCATCAACACCGTCGGTGAGCTGATCGGGCGGACGGAGGCCGACCTTCTGGATATAAGGAATTTCGGTCAGAAGTCGATCGACGAGGTCAAGATGAAGCTCGCCGGAATGGGCCTGGGCCTGAAGGACAGCGCGCCGTCCTTCGACCCGGCGCACGTGGTCGACTCGTTCGGCGACGTGGACTACGACACCGACGACTACCGCGAGACCGAGCAGCTCTGATCTCGCTCGGCCTGAATGAGGAGCAACCGGAAATGCCTACGCCCACCAAGGGTCCCCGCCTCGGCGGCAGCCCGGCGCACGAGAAGCTGCTGCTGGCCAACCTGGCCACGGAGCTCTTCCGGCACGGCAAGATCAAGACCACCGAGACCAAGGCGCGGCGCCTGCGCCCGCTGGCGGAGCAGCTGATCACCAAGGCCAAGCGCGGTGACCTGCACGCCCGCCGCCGGGTGCTGACGGTCGTCAAGGACAAGGACGTCGTGTACGCCCTGTTCGAGCAGATCGCCCCCCGCTACGGCAACCGGCCGGGTGGCTACACCCGCATCACCAAGACCGGCCCGCGCAAGGGTGACGCCGCTCCCATGGCGGTCATCGAGCTGGTCGAGGAGCTGCAGGTCGCGGCGAACACCGCGCCGGCGAAGAAGGCGGCCCGCAAGGCCGCCGCGCAGCAGGACAAGGTGGAGGCGCTCGCCCGCGAGGACGAGGTTCCGGCCACCGCTGCGAGCGAGGCTCCGGCCGCCGACCAGGACTCCGAGCCGCCGGTGAACGCGTCCGGCGACAAGGGCGCCGAGGGCCCGGGCGACCAGGCCGAGGGCGAAGACACCAAGGCCTGATCAGGCACGTGCGGCCCGGCACCCTTCGTGGGGTGCCGGGCCGTTTCGCTTTATCCGTACGGACTGAGGACGGGGTTTGACCGACACGACGCGTCTGCGCCTCGACGTCTCCTACGACGGCGGCGACTTCTCGGGCTGGGCCGCTCAGCCGGCCCGCCGCACGGTCGCCGGCGTGCTGACCGAGGCGCTGCGCACGCTCGCCGGGACGGACGTGCCGCTGGGACTGACGGTGGCCGGGCGTACGGACGCGGGCGTGCACGCCACCGGCCAGGTGTGCCACATCGACCTGCCGACGGAGGTCTGGGAGCGGCTCCGGGACTCGCTGCTGCGGCGCCTGGCCGCGCTGATGCCGCCGGACGCGCGGGTCAGGGCCGTGACACCCGTGCCGTCCAGCTTCGACGCCCGGTTCTCCGCGACCTTCCGCCGCTACGAGTACCGCGTGGCAGACACGGTCTGCGGGCCCGAGCCGCTGCGGCGCCACGACACCCTCGGCTGGGTGCGCCCGCTCGACCTGGGCCGGCTCAACGAGGCCGCGGCCGGGCTGGTGGGCCTGCACGACTTCGCCGCGTTCTGCAAGCGCAAGGAGCACGCGACCACCGTGCGTGCCATCACCCGCCTCGAATGGCGGCGGGAGCCGGACGGGGTCGCGGTCGCGACCGTGCAGGCGGACGCGTTCTGCCAGGCCATGGTGCGCAGCCTGGTCGGCGCCATGCTGACCGTCGGCGACGGGCGGCGCGACCCGCTCTGGCCGGCGAAGCTGCTCACGCTGCGCGAGCGGTCGAGCGAGGTGACCGTGGCGCCCGCCCACGGCCTGACCCTGGTGGCGGTCGGCTACCCGGACGAGGCGGAGTACGCCCGGCGCGCCGACGCCACCCGCCGCCTGCGAGCCTGACCGCCGCCGCCGCCGTCCTGCCCCGCTCGGCGTCGCCTCCGGACCGCCGCCGTTCGCGGGCGTGACCGGCGTCGTCTTCCGGCCGCCGCCGCTCGCGGGCACGGTCGGCCGCTTCCGCCGGCGCGGCCGTCACGGGTCGATGCCGCGCGCCTCGATGAGCTTCCTGGTCAGGTGGCCCTGGAGGATCTCCTCGGTGATGCGGGCCGCCTCGGGATCGTCGTCGGCGACGAGGTTGCCGTCCGGGCGGGCGATGACGCAGTAGAGCACGTAGTGGCCGAACGGCTGCCAGCCGACCTGCGCCGGTGCGGCGACCGCCGCGCCGTCCGGCGCTCCGCCCAGCGCCGCGAACGTGCCGCGGCCCGACTCGACCAGAACCTCGGCGTCCTCGCTGACCGCGTCCGCCGCGCCCGCGTCGGGCAGGTCGAGGATGCCGGCCGTGACGCGGTACTGCCCGCGCGGTGCGATCAGGGCGGCCCGGACGACCTGGTCGCAGCCCTTCTCGCCGAGCAGCGCGCCGAGCTCGCCGACCGTGCCGAGCGCACAGTCGGTGTCGACGTGGGTCAGCGCGATCCGATAGGGCGCGGCGCCGGTCCAGGCCTGGATCTCCGCTCCGGGGAAGATCTCCCGCCGGGTCAGCGGCGCGTCGTCGGCGGCGCGGGAGCCGCCCGGCGCCGCGGAGGATGCCTCGGCGGGGCCCCGGCGCTCCTCGGCGATCACGAAAAAGCCGGTCAGCACCACGATCGACGTGACGATCAGCGCACCCAGGCCGCTCAGCAGAAACTGCAGGGCCTGCTGGGGCTCGGCGGGCAGCCGTCGCGCGGCGCGCACGGTTCGCCGCGCGCGTCCGTCCCGCATGGGCCGGCTGCCGGGGCTGCCCGGCGCCCCGTAGAGACCCGGCGCGGTGGGGCGGTCCGGCGGTTGCGGCGTCAGGCGGTGGGTGGTCTCTTCCCTGCGGCGGGAGCCGGCGAGGACGCCGAGAGAGCGGGCGGGGCCGCCAGGGGAGCGGGTGGGCGGGCTCACGGCGAGGACCTCGCGGGCGGTGACCAGGAGCCAGTCCGTCAGCGGGGCCGGCAGGGAGACCGCGCGGCGCGGGGAGGCGTGGCGGTGCGGGGAGGCGTGGCGGTGCGGCGTACGCATGCGGGGCTCGGGGACCTCCGCGCGGGACCGCCGGTGATGGGCGGTCGCCGAGCGTGTCGCGAGTTCGCTCCCCGGGTCCGCGCGGTGGGCGGAGCGGGGCCGGGGGACGCGAGGCATGGTGCCACGCTAGGAGCGCACGGTGATCGATGAACGCACAGATTGTGCGGCACCCCGGTGCGCCGGCGCTCGTTGCCCGGCGGGACACTGACGGGGTGAGCGCCGACCATTACTTCACTGCCGAGCCGGCCGCGCCCGACACGAGGGCGCGGATCGAGTTCTCCGCGGCCGGGCGGGCGTACGACCTGGCGGTCGCGCGCGGGGTCTTCTCGGCGGGGCGCCTGGATCCCGGCACCGCCGTGCTGCTGCGCAAGGCCGAGCTGCCGACGGCGGCCACCGACGGCACGTTCCTGGACCTCGGCTGCGGGTACGGCCCGATCGCCTGCGTCCTGGCCACCGAGGCACCCGCCGCGACCGTGTACGCCGTCGACGTCAACGCCCGCGCCCGCGAGCTGACCGCCGAGAACGCCGGGGCGCTGGGCCTGGGGGAGCGGGTGCGGGTGTGCACCCCCGAGGACGTGCCCGCCGAGGTGACGTTCGACCAGATCTGGAGCAACCCGCCCACCCACGTCGGCAAGGCCGAGCTGCACGCGATGATGGACCGCTGGCTCGCCCGGCTCGCGCCGGACGGCGTGGCCTGGCTGGTGATCAACCGCAACCTGGGCGGGGACTCGCTGCACACCTGGCTGACCGGCCGGGGCTGGGACGTGGCCCGTACGGCCAGCCAGCGCGGCTTCCGCGTGCTCAAGGTCTCCCGAAGCGCCGGAAAAACCGACTGACCCGGGCCGCCTCCTCGGCAAGGATGGCCGCGTGGGTTACGTGGATGTCTCCGGGGTCGGATTCGTGCTGCCGGACGGCCGGGAGCTTCTCGCCGACGTCTCGTTCCGGGTCGGCGAGGGCGCGAAGGTGGCGCTGGTCGGGCCGAACGGGGCGGGCAAGACGACCCTGCTGCGGATGGTCGCCGGGGACCTCGCCGTCCCGATCGGCACGGTGGCGCGCTCCGGTGGGCTCGGCGTCATGCGCCAGTTCATCGGGATGATCGGCGACGACCGTACCCTCGACGATCTGGCTCTGTCGCTCGTCGCGCCGGACCTGCGGGCGGCGGGTCAGGCGCTGGCCGCGGCCGACGCCGCGCTGCGGGCGGCGCCCGAGGAGGAGAAAGCGCAGCTCCGGTTCGCCAACGCGCTGACCGGCTGGGGCGAGGCGGGCGGCTACGACGCCGAGGTGCTCTTCGACACGGTCGCCGTCGCCATCCTCGGCAAGCCGTGGGACGAGGTGCGGACCCGTCCGGTGCGCACGCTCTCCGGCGGGCAGCAGAAGCGCTTCGCCCTCGACCTGCTGCTGCGCGGCGGTGACGAGGTGCTGCTGCTCGACGAGCCGGACAACTTCCTCGACGTGCCGGGCAAGCGCTGGCTCGAGACGCGGCTGCGGGAGACGCCGAAGTCCGTCCTTTATGTCTCGCACGACCGGGAGCTGCTGGCACAGACCGCGACGCGGGTGGTGGCGGTCGAGGGCGGCGGCGCCTGGACCCACCCCGGCGGCTTCGCCTCCTGGCACGAGGCGCGCGCCAACCGGCACGAGCGGCTGCTGGAGCTGCGGCGGCGCTGGGACGAGGAGCACGACAAGCTGCGCGAGCTGGTGTTCACGCTCAAGCAGAAGGCGGCGTACAACGACGGGCTGGCCTCGCGGTACCAGGCCGCGCAGACCCGGCTGCGCAAGTTCGAGGAGGCGGGGCCCCCGCCGTTGCCGCCCAAGGAACAGTCGCTGCGGATGAACCTGCGCGGCGGGCGTACGGGCAAACGGGCCGTGGTCTGCACGGGCCTGGAGCTGGAGGACCTGACCTTCCCCTTCGACCTGGAGATCTGGTACGGCGACCGGGTCGCGGTGCTGGGCGCCAACGGCACCGGCAAGTCGCACTTCCTGCGGCTGCTCGCGGCGGGGGGCACGGCTCCCGAGGCCGAGAACAAGCCGGTCGACGGGGCGCCCCTGGACCACGTCGCGCACCACGGCACGGCACGGCTCGGTGCGCGGGTGCGCCCCGGCCACTTCTCGCAGACGCACGACCGGCCCGAGCTGCTCGACCGTACGCTCGTCGAGATCCTGTGGCGCGGCGACGACCACCGTTGCGGAATGGACCGGGCCGGTGCGATGAAGGCGCTCAACCGCTACGAGCTGGCGGCGCAGGGTGACCAGCGGTTCGGCACGCTCTCCGGTGGCCAGCAGGCCCGCTTCCTGGTGCTGCTGCTGGAGCTGTCCGGCGCGACCGTGCTGCTGCTCGACGAGCCGACGGACAACCTGGACCTGGCGTCGGCCGAGGCGCTCGAGGAGGGGCTGAAGGCGTTCGACGGCACGGTGATCGCGGTCACCCATGACCGCTGGTTCACGCGCGGCTTCGACCGGTTCGTGCTCTTCCAGGGTGACGGCGAGGTCGTGGAGACGCCCGAGCCGGTCTGGGACGTCCGCTGACGGGCTTTACTCGGGCGGCGCCACGGCGATAGTGTCGGCGGCGGAACCAACCCCACGGGAGTCCGGTGCACCGGGCTGAGAGGGGGGCTGTCGCGGCCCCCGACCGTCGAACCTGATCCGGGTCATGCCGGCGCAGGGAGGAGTGCGTTGTGGACCCTGCTTTTCCGTGTCTACATGTCATCACCGACGCCCGCCCCGGGCGCGACCCGGTCGCCGTGGTCGTGGCCGCGGTGGCCGCCGCCCAGCGGCTCGGGCTGACCGACCGGCTGGCGATCCAGGTCCGCGTCGAGGACGACGTCACCGATCGGGCCGCGTACGCGCTGGCCACCGAGGTGCTGGCCGAATGCCGCCCCGCCGGGGTGTGGTGCCTGGTCAACGACCGGCTGCACGTGGCGCTGGCGGTCGGCGCCGACGGCGGGCACGTCGGCGCCGACGACCTTCCGGTGGCGGCCGCCCGCCAGGTGCTCGGGCCGGGAACCGTGCTCGGCGCCACCTGCCGGGACGAGGTGGCGGCCCGGTCGGCGGTCCGGGCCGGTGCGACGTACCTCGGGGTGGGGCCGGCCTTCGTCACCTCGACCAAGACCGGCCTGCCCGACCCGCTCGGCGCCGCGAAGATCGGCGCGGTGGCCCGGGCCGTCCCCGCAACTCCGGTCGTGGCGATCGGCGGAGTGACCGTCGAGACCGCTCCCGGCCTGATCGCGGCCGGGGCCGCCGCCGTCGCGGTCGTCGGTGCGGTCGCCGCGGCCGCGGATCCCGGCCACGCCGTCGAACGGCTCCTCAAGGCCCTGGCATGACCGACCTGACCGTGATCGGCGCCGGCATCGTGGGCCTCGCGGTCGCGTGGCGCTGCCAGCAGCGCGGCATGCGCGTCACCGTCCTGGACGGGGGCGCCGGCGACGCCGCCTGGTACGCCGCCGCGGGCATGCTGGCCCCGGCGGGAGAGACGTCGTTCGGCCAGGAGGCGCTGACCGCCCTCATGGTCGAGTCGTCGGCCCGCTGGCCGGGCTTCGCCGCCGAACTCCAGCGCGAGACCGGGATCGACGTCGGGCTCGACGCCCGGGGCACGCTCGCGGTCGCCCTGACCGGCGACGACCTGACCGAGGCGCGGCGCCTGTGGACCTATCGCGAGGAGCACGGCCTCGCGGTGCACCGGCTGCCGCCGAGCGCCGTGCGCGAGCGGGAGCCGGCCCTGTCGCCCCGGGTGCGCGGCGGCGCGCACATGCCGGAGGACGGGCAGGTCGATCCCCGGCGGGTGGTCGAGGCGCTGCGGACCGCGCTCGGTGCGGCGGTGGTGCCAGGGCAGGCGGCGCAGATCCCACCCGGCCCGGTCGTGGTGGCGGCGGGCCTGGGCACCGCGGCCCTGACCGGACTTCCCGTACGGCCGGTGAAGGGCCTGGTGCTGCGCCTGCGCGGCGAGCCCGGACTGCTCCGGCACGTCGTGGTGGGACACGTCGACGGCCGGCACGTGTACCTGGTGCCCCGCGCGGACGGCGAGATCGTCGTCGGCGCCACCCAGGAGGAGCGCGCCGACGCGGTCGTGACGGCGGGCGCGGTGCTGGAGCTGCTGCGGCCGGCCACCGACCTGGTGCCCGAGCTGGCCGAGTGCGAGCTCACCGAGACCGTGGTGCGGCACCGGCCCGCCACCCCCGACAACGCGCCGGTGCTGGGCCGCCTGCGCGGCGACGTCGTCGTCGCCGCCGGGCATCACCGCAACGGGGTGCTGCTGGCGCCGGTCACCGCCGACCTGATCGCCGAGCTGGTGCTGACCGGCCGTCCGGATCCCCTGCTCGAAGCGTTCGCGCCCGGGAGGTTCGCATGAAGATCATCGTCAATGGCGCCGGTCGCGTCGTCGACCGGGACAGCACCGTGGAGGGGCTCGTCGGCGCGCTCACCCAGGCGCGGCGTGGCGTCGCGGTGGCGGTCAACGGGGAGGTCGTGCCGCGGTCCGCGTGGCCGGCGGCACGGCTCAGCGAGGGCGACCGCGTCGAGGTGCTCACCGCGGCGCAGGGAGGTTGAGATGGCGGACCTGTTCGGCGAGTCCCGGCTGATCCTCGGCACCGGCGGCGCGGAGAGCCTGGCGGCGCTGGAGGCCGCGATCGTGGCCTCCGGCACCGAGATGGTGACGGTCGCGCTGCGCCGCGTCGACGCGGCCGGGCCCGGCCTGCTGCCCCTGCTCGACCGGCTGGGCATGCGCGTGTTGCCGAACACGGCCGGGTGCTACACCGCCTCGGACGCCGTCAAGGCCGCGCACCTGGCCCGGGACGCGTTCGAGACGGATCTGATCAAGCTCGAGGTGATCGGGGACGAGCGGACCCTGCTGCCCGACGGCGTCGAGCTGCTGCGAGCGGCGGAGCGGCTGGTCGGCGACGGGTTCCGGGTGCTGCCGTACACCAGCGACGACCCCATCCTGGCCCGCCGCCTGGCCGACGCCGGCTGCGCGGCCGTGATGCCCGCGGGCGCGCCGATCGGGTCCGGGCTGGGCATCGGCAATCCGCACCACATCCGCCTGATCCGCGACAGCGTCGACGTCCCGGTGATCCTCGACGCGGGCATCGGCACCGCCTCCGATGCGGCGCTCGCGATGGAGCTCGGCTGCGACGCCGTGCTGATCGCGTCGGCGGTCACCCGGGCGGCCGATCCGGCGCGCATGGCGGCGGCGATGCGGCACGCCGTGGAGGCCGGGCGGCTGGCCGCCGGCGCCGGCCGCATCCCCAGGCGATACCACGCCCTGGCGTCCACGTCGGACGAGGGGATGCCCGCGTGGTGACCGCGCCACGCCCCACACCGCGCCCGGACGTCCGCCCCGGGCCGGCGGATGCCCGCGTGGTGACCCCGTCCGGCGTCGTCGTGGTCACGGACCGCCGGCTCGCCGCCGGGCCGCTCGTGGAGGTGGTCCGGGCCGCGGTCCGCGGCGGCGCGGCCTGGGTCGTCCTGCGGGACAAGGATCTTCCGTACGCGGAGCGCGCCGCCCTCGCCGCGGAGCTGAGGAGCGTGGCGGGACCGGCGCGGGTGATCGTGGCGGGCCCGGATCCGTTGGGTGGCAATGCCGTGCACCTGTCCGCTGTGGACGACCGGCCCGCCGGGGTGGCGCTGGTGGGACGCTCCTGGCATGGCACCGAGCAGCTGTCTGATGTGGACTATGTCACGTTGTCGCCGGTCTTCCCGACCGTGACGAAGCCCGGATACGGCCCGGCGCTGGGCCCCGAGCGCGCGGCGGCGCTGGTGGGCGAGCGGGCGCGGGACCGGCCCTGGCTCGCGCTCGGCGGCGTCGACTCGGCCGAGCGCGCGGCGCGGTGCGTGCGGGCCGGGGCGGCCGGGGTGGCGGTGCTGGGAGCGATCATGCGAGCGGACGACCCGGAGCGGACGACCCGGATGCTGGCCGAGGCGGTGGCGGCATGACGGAACAGCGATCGCATCCCGCACCGGGCGGCGCAACGCCGCGGGTGGTGCTCACCATCGCCGGGTCGGATTCCGGGGGTGGCGCCGGCATCCAGGCGGACCTCAAGACATTCGCCGCCCTGGGCACCTACGGGGTGTCGGTCCTGACGTCGATCACCGCGCAGAACACGCTCGGTGTCACCGCCATCCACCCGGTGCCGCCGGAGATCGTGGCGGCCCAGCTGGACGCCGTGCTCGCCGACTTCGACGTGGCGGCGGTCAAGGTCGGGATGGTGGGGGATCCGGCGGTCGCCGCGGTGCTCGCCGGTCGGGCCGCGGACCTGCCGAACCTGGTGGTGGATCCGGTGCTGGTCGCCACCAGCGGCAGCCGGTTGTCCGGTGTTGCTTCTGTGCTGCCACTGCTCCCGTACCCTCGCGTTCTGACGCCGAACCGGCACGAAGCCGGCGCCCTCCTCGACGGCCGGGTCGAGACGGCCGAGGAGATGGCCGAGGCGGCGGCCGCGCTGGCCGCGCGCGGGCCGGAGGCGGTCGTGGTCACCGGCAGCGAGCTGGCCGTCGACATCCTGCACACCGGCGGTCGGACGTCGACGCTGCGCGGCGAGCCGGTGCCGACCGTCAACAACCACGGGTCCGGCTGCACGTTCTCGTCGGCGATCGCCGCGCGGCTGGCGCTCGGCGACGGCATCACGGAGGCGGTCGCCTTCGCCAAGTCCTATGTGGCGCGGGCGCTGGCCGGCGGTCGCCACTGGAAGCTCGGAGCGGGGCCGGGGCCACTGCACCACTTCGCCTGAGCGGGCGGACGACGAGTGCCGGCGCGGGCCCTTGCGGCCCGGTCGCGTCCGGTTGATCACGATTGGGGAGGAAACATGAGGCGCAAGGTGTACGTCGAGGGATCCCGGCCGGACCTGCGGGTGCCGTTCGCCGAGGTCGAGCTGACCGGCGACAACCCGCCCGTCCGGCTCTACGACACGTCCGGTCCGGGCAGCGATCCGGAGGTCGGCCTGCCCCCGCTGCGGGGGCCGTGGATCGCCGCCCGGGGGGACGTCGCGCCGGTCGCGGGCGGCGGCACGCCCCTGGCCGGACGGCGGCCCACCCAGCTCGCCTACGCCCGCGCGGGCATCGTCACCGACGAGATGGAGTTCGTCGCGATCCGCGAGGGCGTGGACCCGTCCGTGGTCCGTGAGGAGATCGCGGCCGGGCGGGCCGTGCTGCCCGCCAACGTCAACCACCCGGAGAGCGAGCCGATGATCATCGGTTCGCGGTTCCTGGTGAAGGTCAACGCCAACATCGGCACGTCGGCGGTCACCTCCTCGATCGCCGAGGAGGTCGACAAGCTGACCTGGGCCACCCGGTGGGGCGCCGACACGGTGATGGACCTGTCCACCGGCAAGCGGATCCACGAGACCCGCGAGGCGATCATCCGCAACTCGGCGGTGCCGATCGGCACGGTGCCCATCTACCAGGCGCTCGAGAAGGTCGACGGCGACCCGGTCAAGCTGTCCTGGGAGATCTTCCGGGAGACGGTCATCGAGCAGGCCGAGCAGGGCGTCGACTACATGACCGTGCACGCGGGGGTGCTGCTGCCGTACGTGCCGCTCGCCGTGGACCGGGTGACCGGCATCGTGTCGCGCGGGGGCTCGATCATGGCCGCCTGGTGCCTCGCGCACCACCGGGAGAACTTCCTCTACGAGAACTTCGCCGAGCTGTGCGAGATCCTCGCCCGCTACGACGTGACCTTCTCGCTGGGCGACGGCCTGCGCCCCGGATCCATCGCGGACGCCAACGACGAGGCGCAGTTCGCCGAGCTGCGGACGCTCGGCGAGCTCACGCACGTCGCCTGGGAGCACGACGTCCAGGTGATGATCGAGGGACCGGGGCACGTGCCGATGCACAAGATCAAGGAGAACGTCGACCTGCAGCAGGAGCTGTGCGCCGGTGCGCCGTTCTACACGCTCGGGCCGCTGACCACGGACATCGCCCCCGCGTACGACCACATCACCTCGGCCATCGGCGCGGCGATGATCGGCATGTTCGGCACCGCCATGCTCTGCTACGTCACGCCGAAGGAGCACCTCGGCCTCCCGGACCGCGACGACGTCAAGGCGGGCGTGATCGCCTACAAGATCGCCGCGCACGCCGCCGACCTCGCCAAGGGCCACCCCGGCGCGCAGGCCTGGGACGACGCGCTGTCCAAGGCCCGCTTCGAGTTCCGCTGGGAGGACCAGTTCAACCTGGCTCTGGACCCGGACACCGCGCGCTCGTACCACGACGCGACGCTGCCGGCGGCGCCCGCGAAGACGGCGCACTTCTGCTCGATGTGCGGTCCCAAGTTCTGCTCGATGAAGATCACGCAGGAGCTGAAGGAGTACGCCGCCAAGGGGATGAAGGACAAGAGCGACGAGTTCCTGAACGCGGGCGGCCGGGTCTACCTCCCGGTGACGACGGCTTCCGCGACCGACTAGGGGTGTGGGGTGGCCGCAGCCGCGGCTGGTTGCGGCAGCTGCGGTCACCCATCCGTTACTTGCCGAGGCCGCTGACCCAGTCGACGTAGTCCTGGTCCTTGCGGCGGCGCAGCCCGAACTTCTTCCGGCTGCGACTGCCGCCCGAGGCCGGATCCTGCGGGGACTCCGCCGCGGGCGGATCGCCGGCGGGGCGCGGGGCCGAGGGCTGATCGCCGGCGGGGCGCGGGGCCGAGAGCGGATCGCTGGCGGGGCGCGGGGCCGGGGGCGCCGATTGTGCCGGTCTGCCGGCTGCCGGTCCGGCCGCCGCTCGTCCGCCGGCCGCCGGTCCGGCCGCCTCCAGTCCGCCCATCGTGGGTCCGCTCGGCGCGGGCTGCGGCGGGCTCACCTGCTGCCGGGAGTTGGCCGCCTTCCGGGGGGACCTCTTCTGCCGCGGGGTCACCGGTTGCGGGGATGACATCGGCTGGTGCGGCGTCATGGGCTGGGGGTGGGGCAGCGGGGCGCTCGCCGCGGTCGGCTGAGGCAGGGGTGCGCTCGTCGCGGTCGGCGGGGGGAGCGGTCGGCTCACCGGGGTCGGCTCCGGCGCGGCGTGGCGCCCGCCACCCGACGGGGTCGGTTCCCGGTCGCCCGGGATGGTGCCGCCGGAGGCGCTACTGGAGGCGCCGCGGGCGGTGCTGCCAGAGGCGCCCCGGGCGGTGCCCCGGGCGGCGCCGCGGGACGAACCGCGTGAGGTGCTCCGGGAGGGTGGCTCGTCGGTGCGGGCCGTGAAGGGGTCCGCGGCGCTCGATCGACCTCGCGCCGCCTCAGCGGGTGTCCCTGCCGGCAGGGGAGCCTCCGCACCCGGCTGGCGCGGAACGGCGGCGTGGCCGGATGTCGCCGACCGGGCGGGGGCCTCAGCGGCCACCCCGGCCGCGGGCGGCGCAGGGGCCGGGCGCGCGCCGGCCGCCGCGATGGCCGACTCCTCCTGGCCGCTGCGCTTCGGCAGGGGCGGCCGATCCGGGGTGGCCGTGGTGTCCGGGGCCTCGTCGTCGGTGTCGTCCGCCGGGCCGGGGGCGCGCCGCAGGACCGCCGCCAGCACCGAGCCCAGGACGCCCGCGCCGGTGGCGGTCATCGCCGCCCAGTAGGGCACCATCTGGTAGCGGTCCGCGCCCGCGCCGGGCCCGGCGATCAGGTAGGAGACGGTCAGCAGCGCCGGACCGGGCAGGCCGGCCAGCGCGATGGTCATCGTCGGCAGGCCGCGGCGGCGTGCGGCCCAGCCCAGGACGGCGCCGGCCAGCAGGGCCAGTGCGGGCATGGTGGCCAGGGCGGTGCGCTGGGTCACCGCCGGTGCCAGGAAGCCCGCGTCGAGCACACCCAGGCGTACGGCGGGGAGCGGGTCGCCGGGCGCCAGCGACGGCAGCACCGACACGACCGCGACGCACCAGATCGCGACGCCCATGGTGATCAGGCTCCAGCGGGCCACCGCCTGGGCGAGCGCGGCCCACGCGGCGAAGATGCCCACCAGCGCGCCCAGCCCCGCGCAGATGGCGATGACCACCACCGGGTTCACCCCGGCGACCTGCGCCGTGCGGGCGGGCTGCATGGTGAGCGGCACGACCACGGCCGCGCCCAGCGCAGCGGCCGCGGCGAGGGCGAGCTCGGTGGCGGCGCCGCCGCGGAAGCCCGGCCGCCACCGGCGGACGTATGCCGTTCCGGCCAGCGCGCCGGCCACCGCGGCCGTCATCGGGAACCAGGCGATCCACGCCAGCTGGGCGGTCCATTGATCACGGTCAGTGATCTCGAGGACCCGGGTCAGGCGCACGATGCCCAGGCCGTACGCCAGCCCCAGCTGGCTCGCGCCCGCGAGCGCGCCGACCCCGAGGGTGGCGGACAACAGCTTGGCCCAGGTCCGGAATGCCATGGCGGGCACGTTACGGAATCTCCTGGGGCACTCGCCAGTGAAGAAGCCGCTTCTTAAGGCTGACCTCATCCAGGCTCGCCCGGTTGGGGGTCCCGGCGCCGGAATCGTGACTCTCTGTTACCTGTGGCTAGCGGTTGACGAGCTGGGGGAGGACCCGCTCGGCGATCAGGTCCACATGGTCGAGGTCGGACATCTCGATGATCCGCAGGTGCACCCGGGTGGCGCCGATCTCCGCCAGCTCGCCGAGGCGCTGCACCAGCGCGTCCGGCGAGCCGACCACCGGGTCCTCCGGCGGCAGCGCGCTCGGCACGTGCAGCGGCGCGGCGCGGCGGTGCGCCTCGGCATCCGTACGCCCCACCGCGACCACGACGCCCGCCGACAACCCCAGCGGGCGGTCGGCCGGGCGCGCGTACGTGTCGCAGGCCCGGCGTACCCGCTCGAAGGCCGCCGCCGTCTCCGCCACCGACTTGAACGGCATGTTGAACTCGTCCGCGAAGCGGGCGGCGAGTTCCGGGGTGCGCCGCGGTCCCCGGCCGCCGACGATCACCGGCGGGCCGGGCCGCTGCACCGGCTTGGGCAGGGCGGGTGCGTCCAGCAGCCGGTAGTGCTTGCCGTCGTACGAGAAGGTCGCGCCGTCCGGGGTGGCCCACAGCCCCGTGATGATCGCGAGCTGTTCGGCCATCCGGTCGAAGCGCTCGGCCAGCGGCGGGAACGGGATGCCGTAGGAGGTGTGCTCGCGTTCGAGCCAGCCCGCGCCCATGCCGAGCTCGACCCGGCCGCCGCTCATCGCGTCCACCTGGGCGACCATGATCGCGAGCGGGCCCGGCAGCCGGAACGTCGCGGAGTTGACCAGCGTGCCCAGCCGCAGCCGGGAGGTCTCCCGGGCCAGTCCGGCCAAGGTGATCCAGGCGTCGGTCGGCCCGGGCAGTCCCGGGTCGGCGCCCATCGACTGGTAGTGGTCGGCGCGGAAGAAGCCCTCGAAGCCGGCCTCCTCGGCGTGCCGGGCGAGGGCGAGCTGGTCGGAGTAGGTGGCGCCGCGGTGCGGCTCGACGAACAGGCAGACGCGCATCGACTTCCCTAGGCCATCAGCAGTTCGTGCAGCTCGGCGCTGCACCGGGCGACTTCGTCGAGGTGGGCGCCGCGGCCCAGGGTGCGCGGCCGGGGGATCTTGATGTCGAGGATCTCGCGGATGCGCCCCGGCCGGGGACTGAGCACCACCACCCGGTCGGCGAGCAGGACCGCCTCGTCGATCGAGTGGGTGACGAGGACGATGGTCGTGTCGAGCTCCATGTGCACGCGTTGCAGCTCGCCCGACAGCTCCTCCCGGGTGAGCGCGTCGAGCGCGGAGAAGGGCTCGTCCATGAGCATCACGCGCGGGTTGGCGATCAGCGAGCGGCAGAGCGCCACCCGCTGCTGCATGCCACCCGACAGCTCGTGCGGCAGCCGTCGCTCGAAGCCGCCGAGGCCGGTCATGGTCAGCAGCTCGTGCGCCCGCTCGCGGTGGGCCGCCTTCCGCCAGCCGAAGATCTGCACCGGTAGCAGCACGTTGTCGAGCACCGATCGCCAGGGCAGCAGGGCCGGCCGCTGGAACATCATCGCCATGTCGCGGCGGGGCTTCGTCACCCGGTCGCCTGACACGCGCACCTCCCCGGACGTGGCCGGGAGCAGGCCGGCGACGAGACGCAGCAGAGTGGACTTGCCGCATCCGGAGCGGCCGAGCACGGCGACGAACTCGGCCTCCGCGACCTCGAGATCGATTCCGCTCAGGGCCTCCACGGTGCCGGAACGGCCCGTGAACGTTCGGGAAACCCCCGAGAGACGGATCATCTGCGCGCGCTTTCGATGGAGTGTGATCAATGCGCTGCCACTGTAGCCATACCATGGTCCGCCGTCACGCGGGCCGTGTCCACAAGGGCCTTCGATGCACATCCGTCATCGATGATCGATGTCTCTTCCCCTACGCTAACGCCGCGAGGTCGTCACACCACCATCCGGCGTCACGGCACCCTCCGCCGGCGACGCCGACCGCCTCAACACCCCCTCGGTTGGGAAGGATCACGGTGCACAGAAGGACATTCACCCGCACGCTCGTGGCCGCCGCGCTGGCCACGACCCTCGCCGCCGCAGGTTGCGACGACGGGGACGACAAGGGCGCGGCCGGCGGCACGCAGGCGCTGGAGAAGGTCACCTACCTGACGTCGTTCGGCACCTTCGGCCGCGACTCGTTCGCGTACGTGGCCAAGGAGAAGGGCTTCTTCCGCGACGCGGGCTTCGACGTGGAGATCAAGCCGGGCAACGGCAGCGGCGACAACATCAAGGCGATCGTCGGTGGGCAGGCGCAGTTCGTGCCGATCGACCTGACCGGCGGCCTGCTCGCCGCGGGCGGGAAGGGCGGCGCACCGAAGATCACCGGCTTCACGGCGGTGGCGGCGATCCAGCAGCGCACCATGGCGGCGATCATGTCGCTCGACGGCTACGGCATCGCCACGCCCAAGGACCTCGAGGGCAAGACCATCGCGGACACCCCCGGCTCGGTGGTGCGCAACCTCTTCCCGACGTACGCCAAGCTGGCCAACGTGGACGCGTCCAAGGTCAAGTTCGAGAACGGCACGGCGCAGACGCTCTTCGGCACGCTGGCACAGCACAAGGTGGACGGCATCGGGCAGTTCGTGGTCGGCAAGCCCACCATCGAGGGCATCGCCAAGAAGACCGCCGTGCTGCTGCCCTACAGCGACTACCTGCAGGATCTCTACGGCAACGTGCTGATCACGTCGTCGCAGTATGCCAAGGACCACCCCGACAAGGTCCGCAAGTTCACCGCGGCGCTGCTCAAGGGCCTGCAAACCTCGATCGCCAACCCGGAGGAGGCGGGCACGATCCTGAAGAAGTACGTGCCGACCGCGAACCCCGAGTCGGCCGCCGCCGAGCTGACGCTGATGGCCCCGTTCGTACGCTCGGAGGCCGCGGGCGTGCCGGTGGGCGCCCTGGACAGCCAGCGCGTGGCGCGCAGCATCGCGATCCTGCAAGGTTCCGGTCAGATCCCGGCGGGGCTCACGCCCGAGCAGGTCATCACGTTCGACCTGGTGCCGAACGCGTGATCCGGCCCGGCGCGGGGTGCCCTGCCCGGGTGCCCCGCGACCGGCGGAGGGAGCGATGAGACGTGACTGACCTGGCGAGCGATCCCGCCTCCGCGGCACCGGCCGTGGCGCCCGCCGCCCGCCGTACCTTCGGGGCCCTGCTGTGGCCGCTGCTCGGCCTGGCCGTCGCGGTCGCCGGATGGTGGATCGTCACCGCGGTCCTCGAGATCAACACGGTGGTGCTGCCCGGCCCGTCCGACGTGGCCGACGGCTTCGGTCGCTACCGCGAGCTGCTGCTCACCGAGACCTGGCACACCACGCTGTCGACCGTCCTGGGCTTCGGCCTCTCGCTCGTCGTCGGCGTGCTGATCGGCGTGGCGATCGCCGCGTGGCGGCCGGTCGAGCGGATGTTCTCGCCGCTGCTGGTGGCCTTCAACGCGGTGCCCAAGGTGGCGCTCGCACCGCTGATGCTGATCTGGTTCGGCTACGGGCGGACCCCGATCCTGGCCATGGCGTTCATGGTCTGCTTCTTCCCGGTCGTGCTCGCCACTGCGACGGGGCTGACCAGCACCCCGGCGGACCTGGTCGAGCTGGCCCGGGCCATGGACGCCTCGCGGTCGCAGATCTTCCGGCGGGTACGGCTGCCCGCCGCGCTGCCGCAGATCTTCGTCGGCTTCAAGGTCGCCATGCCGCTCGCGGTGATCGGCGTGGTCGTCGGCGAGATGCAGTACGGCTCGACCGGACTGGGCATGATCATCGTGCAGACCAGCGGCCAGGGTGACACTCCGACCGCATTCGCCGCGATCACGCTGCTGGCGCTGGTCAGCATCGTGCTGTACTACCTGCTCGTGCTCATCGAGCGGCTCGCGCTGCCATGGGTGTGGGCGACGACCTCCGCGCGCTGATCTCGGCGCGGGCCGGGCTCCTCCGGCGCTGGACCGGGGTTCGTGCCGCGGTGGGCGCCGGTGCCGTGACCGGCGCCCACCGCGGTCCAGGAGGCGTCAGCTCAGCAGCCGCCAGCGACCGCTGCGTGCGACCAGCAGGGTCAGCGCCTGCGGCATGAGGCCCGAGTGGTTGTCCGGGGTCAGCCGGATGGGGCCGGACAGGCCGTCGGTCTGCGAGGTCTCCAGGATGTCGCGGATCTGCTGGCGGTTCCCGCCGGCCCTGGCGACGGCGTCGGCGATCAGGCTCACCGCGTCCGCGCCGAACGAGGCGACCCCCGAGTAGCTGCCGTAGCGGGAGGTGTAGTCCCGGAACCACTGCTTGCGGGCGGCCTTGGCCGGGGTCGTCGCGATCACGTCGTCGATCGCGAGGATCTGGGTGAACACCATGGTGGTGTCGCTCGTGGCCGCCGCGGCCTCCTGCGGCAGGAAGAGGTCGCCCGCGGCCGCCGCGTCGAAGTACGTCCGGCCCTTGTATCCGGCGGCCCTGGCGGCGACCGCGGCGAGTGTCGCCTGCTCCGGGCCGGTCCAGACGACGAGGGCGTCCGGATCGGTGCCGGCGAGGGTGCCGACGGTCTGGGTGACGTCCGTCGCGGTCGGCTTGACCGGAAGCTGGCGGGTGACGCCGATGCCGGCCCGCGCCAGCTGCGTGGCCATGCGCGCGCGGCCGCCCTTGCCGTAGAGGTCGTCGGAGTAGAGCAGGGCGACCGACTTGGTCCGGGTGCGGACCAGGTCGGCGACGAGCGCGGCCGCGCTGTCGCTCGCGTTGGGCCCGAGCTTGAAGACGTACCGGCGGCTCTCGACCGGCATGCTGACCTCGTCGGCCGCGGCGAGGGCGATCGTGGGCACCCGCTTGTCGTTGATGGTCTTGGCGGCGCCGACGACGCACTCGTTGCAGCCACCGCTGATGATCGCGGCGACCGCCGGATCGTCGGCGAGCGTGCTGATGTTGCGCAGCGACGCTGTCGGGTCGGACTTGTTGTCCTGGATCCGGAGAACGAGGTTGTGCTCGCCGAGCACGCCCGAGGCGTTGATCTGCTCGACCCGGAGTTGCAGCGCACGGGAGTACGCGGCGTCCAGCACCGAGCCGGACGCCAGGTCGGCGCCGATGACGACGTCGGTCTTCGTGCCCGGTTCGCTGCCGGAGTCGCAGCCCGTGAGGGCGGATATGACGAGCGCCGATGCGGCGGCGGACGCCGTCAGGCGGCGGGGGAGCCTCACTGGGGGTGCCTCCTCGAGGGCGGAGACGGGACGAGGTGTGTCCCGGAAACGCGATGTTGTCCGGAGTGGACCGCGAAAACACGGACAGCGCGTCCGTCCGATCGCGCCAAACCTTGCCAACGTGAAGGTTGCTGGTCAAGCCGCGCCCGACGTGGTGTGCGGGACGGCGATCTCACATAGTGGTTGGAATCTTGATGGATGAGCGTCACTGTGTCGACACATGCCGTGGTTACGGTTACATTCGCGCACGTCAACGCCTACGCACTGTCGCTTGTCGACCCGTTCCGGTGATTGTCGAGCTTTCGTGATCCCTTTTTTCGGGCGGTCTCGTACTTCCCAAACGGTTGCCGACTCTGATGAAATCGCGGCCGTGCCGCGTGTGGCACGGGCCCTGCCGCCGTCATCGGCCGGGCCCGGGCGACGCCGAACGGGCGGGCGAAGAGAAGCGGGGACGATCAGCGAGGAGATGTCGTGAGCACCGGATCTTCGACCCAGCCCTCGACCCGTCTCGCGCGTGCCGCCGTCGATCCCGGCCCGAGCAGCGACGAGGGTGATCGACGCCGGTGGTTTCCCCGGCTGCGCGACGCCCGGATCCGGTCCAAACTGGCCTTGATCCTCTTCGTGCCGCTGCTCGCCGTGCTCGCGCTCGCCGCCGTGCGGCTGGTCGACGTCGGCGGCCGGGCCCTGGACGCGAGTCAGGTGGAAGACCTGACCCGGCTCTCCACGGACGTCTCCGAGCTGACCCATCAACTGCATCGGGAGCGCATCGCGGCGGCCGAATACCTGGCCGATCCGCGGGCCGCGCCGGAGGGTTACAACGCTGTCATCTCGGAAAGTGACCGGCGGATCCAGCAGTATTCCGTGGTCCGGCGGGCCCAGGGCGAGCCGCCGGCGGCCCTGCAGGCCCGTCTGACCCGGATCGACGATCATCTGCGGACGATGGACGCGACCCGGAAGAAGATCACCGATCGCGACGAGATCGCCGTCGCCGAGGCGGTGTTGCGCTACGGCGTCGTGATCACCGACCTCGTCGGCTACGGCGAGCTGCTCAGTCAGTACGCGGGCGAGGGCGCGGTCGCCGACAGCCTCCGCGCGGTCTCCGCGTTCACCCGGGCCAAGGCCGGCACCGCCGAGCAGGAGGCGGTCGCGTACGCCGCCCGGGTCGCCGGAGACACCAGCGACGAGCAGCTCTCCGTCTTCACCTCCACGCAGACCGGCCAGCAGGAGGCGCTCGAGGGCTTCACCCTGGTCGCCACCCCCGCGCAACAGGCCCTGGTGGACAGCACGGTCTCGGGTGACGCGGTCAACCTCGCCGACGAGATCGCCACCCAGCTGCTGCGGGGCGCCGCGGTCACCCCGGGCGACATCACCCAGTCCATAGGGTCCGTCGTCGACCTCATGCGCTGGGCCGAGCAGCGGCTCGAGGAGCAGGCGCTGCGGCAGGCCGGCGACGAGAGCGCCGCGGTCACCCGGCAGGCCGCCGTCGAGGCCTCCCTCGTGCTGCTCACCCTGATCATCGCGGTGGCCCTGGCCGTCGTGCTGGCCCGCTCGCTCAACCTCTCGCTGCGCAGGCTGCGCGAGGGCGCCCTGGCGGTGGCCCACCGTGACCTGCCCGACGCCGTCGCCCGGCTGCGCGACGTCCGCAACCTGGGCGAGGGCGGCGCCGAGGACATCGTCCGCCAGGTGCGCGACCCGATCCGGCTCAGCAACCGCGACGAGGTCGGCCAGGTGGCGCAGGCCTTCAACGTGGTCCACAAGGAGGCCGTCCGGGTGGCGGCCGAGCAGGCCGCGCTCCGGACGAGCGTCTCGGCGATGTTCCTCAACCTGGCCCGCCGCTCGCAGAACCTGGTCGACCGCATGATCGGCGAGCTCGACCAGATCGAGCGCGGCGAGGAGGACCCGAAGCGGCTCGCCCAGCTCTTCGAGCTCGACCACCTCGCGACCCGGATGCGCCGCAACGACGAGAACCTGCTGGTCCTCGCCGGCGCCGACTCCAGCGCGCCGCGGCGCGAGGACGCGCTCGTGGTCGACGCGTTGCGCGCCGCGCAGTCCGAGGTCGAGCTCTACAACCGCATCGAGTTCGGCACGGTGGACACCGACATCTCGATCGCCGCCGTCGCGGTCAACGACGTCGTACGGCTCGTCGCGGAGCTGCTGGACAACGCCACCCGCTTCTCGCCGCCCAACACCGTGGTGGTCGCGGACGGCCGGCGGATCCGCGACTACGTGGTCATCCAGGTGGAGGACCGCGGCCTCGGCATGTCCGAGGAGCAGATGGACGCGCTCAACCGGCGGCTGGCCGAGACGACCGACGTGGACGTGGCGGCCTTCCGCCTGATGGGCCTCGCCGTGGTCAGCCGGCTCGCCAACCGGTACGGCATCCGCGTCGAGCTGCGCGCCAACCTGGAGGGCGGCACGGTCGCGCAGGTCGTGCTGCCGAACAGCATCGTGGTGCTGCCCGGCACCCGGCCGCTGGACCCGCACACCCGCGGCAACCGGCAGCTCGATCCGACGCCGACGGGCTGGAACGATCCGATGCCACTGGGTCGCGGCGCCGCGGAGACAGCCACTCTTCCGGCGATCGTCCCCAGTCTGCGGTCGCCGGACTCCGCGGCCGGCCACCCGCGGACCGGCGAGCCCGACGGTGCCCCGATCCCGGCGCCGCCGCAGCCGGCTCTGCCCGCCCACCCGCAGCTGCCGTTGCTGCCGTCGCAGCGGCCGGGCACGGGCGACGGCTTCCCGACGCCGAACCGGCCCGCGTTGCCCAAGCGCGGGGTCGACGACCGGCCGTCGTTGCCCACCCGGGTCGCCCAGCCGGTGGATCCCGATCCGGCGCGGACCCCGGTGTGGGACGCCGGGCTCGCCGGGTCCCCGACGAAGGCATATCCGATCGTGCCGTCGGCGGGGACCGGGACCCCCGGGGACGACCGGCCCCCGCGGCCCACGGACGCCGGGTCGCCGGGGTGGGGAGCCGCGCTCGCCGCGATGCCGTCCCCGCCGCCTCCTCCCGCACCGGCACCGCGTGAGGAACGGCCCGAGGCCGCGCCTATCTTCCTGCAGATGCAACAGAGCTGGTTCAAGGGGCATGAGGGTTCGATGTCGCAGGAGTGGGGCATGCCGACCGCGGGCTACGCGCCGCCGCCGAACCCGGTGGTCCCCGACACCGCCGGCGCCACCACCACCGCCACTGCCACCTCGGCTCCGCCCGGCCCGACGCCGCACGCCGCCCCGATCTCCGCCGTCCCGGTGTCGCCGGTGGTCTCCGTCCCACCGGCTCCGGCCACGGTGGCCGCCGAGAGCGCCCGGCAGAGTGGACCGTCGCCGGCGGAGGACCGTGCGGACGGCGACGGCCAGGCGGTGCCCCGGCAGCGCCGGCCGGCGGAGGACGCGTGGCGTACCGCCGCCGACGAGGGCTGGCAGCGGGCGATGGCGGCCGCGGAGCCCACCGTCACCGGCACCACCCGCTCGGGGCTGCCCAAGCGGGTGCCGCAGGCGCAGCTGGTGCCCGGCGGCGTCGAGAGCAACCCACGCAACCAGAAACGGCGCAGCCCGGACGAGGTACGCGGCCTCCTCTCCGCGTACCACCGAGGGGTGCAACGAGGGCGTACGGCAGGCAGCGAGGAAGCTGCCGCGGGCGCATCTGCTGCTAAGGAGAACGGACAGTGACCAGGCCCCCCACCATGCAGGACATGGGCTGGCTGCTCAGCAACTTCGCCGACAGCGTGGCCGGCATCGCCCACGTGGTCGCGGTCTCCGCCGACGGCCTGCTGCTGGCCTCGTCCCGGGACCTGCCCGCGGACCGCGCCGACCAGCTCGCGGCCATCACCTCCGGCGTGGTCAGCCTCACCGACGGCGCGTCCCGCATGTTCGACGCCGGCCAGGTGCAGCAGACGATCATCGAGATGGACAGCGGATACCTGTTCCTGATGTCCATCAGCGACGGATCGTCGATGGCCGTGCTGGCCGCGCGAAGTTGCGATGTCGGCCAGGTCGGATACGAGATGGCACTGCTGGTCGAGCGGGTCGGCGCCGCCCTGGTGCCGGCGCCGCGCGAGGCCGTCGCGGGTCAGGTCTAGGACCGTCGCCACGACGCGTGCGACAGCCGGAAGGAGGTGACCGCTCGATGGGACAGCCGCACGACCCCCGCGGCAATCTGGTCCGCCCGTACGCGGTCACCCGGGGCCGGACCGAGCCGCGCCGGGAGATACCCATCGAGGCAGTGCTGGTGGCAAGCCAGGCCGCCGTTCAGGAAGCCCGGTTCGCCGGGCACGACAAGTACCGCATAGCCGTGCTGTGCGAGCCCCGGGCACAGTCGTTGGCCGAGATCGCGGCCTACAGCAGGCTCCCGCTGGGAGTCGCCCGGGTTCTCGTCGCCGACATGGTCGCCGACGGGATGTTGTCGCTGCACAGTGCCGCTCCCAAGAAAGGGTTCACGGAGCGGATGGATCTGCTGGAAAGGGTGTTGAGTGGACTTCGCAAGCTCTGAGCGGGCGGGGGCGCAACCCAAGGAGATCACCTCCGCGAAGATCGTCATCGCTGGTGGCTTCGGCGTGGGAAAGACGACGCTGGTCGGCGCGGTCTCCGAGATCGAGCCGCTGACCACCGAGGCCGTCATGACCTCGGCGGGACAGGGGATCGACGACGCGTCCAAGGTGCCGGGCAAGGAGACGACCACGGTGGCGATGGACTTCGGTCGGATCACCATGGCCGACGACCTGATCCTCTATCTGTTCGGCACACCGGGCCAGACGCGCTTCTGGTTCATGTGGGACGAGCTGATCCGGGGTGCCGTGGGCGCCGCCGTGCTGGTGGACACCCGCCGCATCTCCGACGCCTTCGCGCCGCTCGACTACTTCGAGAACCGGCACCTGCCGTACCTGGTCGCGCTGAACTGTTTCGACGGCGCGCCCCAGTACGAGCCGGACGAGGTGCGCGAGGCGCTGGCGATCTCGTCGCATGTGCCGCTGATCATGTGTGACGCGCGGCACCGCGAGTCGGTGAAGCACGTGCTGGTCGGCGTCGTGGAGCACGCGATGCGCACGCTGGTGGCCGAGCAGGAGCGCGGCTACCCGGCTCCGGTCGGATGAGCCCGCCGGATCCTCAGGCGGGCAGCCGGTAGCCGCGTTTGACGACGGTCTGGATCACGCCGGGCACGCCCAGCCCGGCGCGCAGCCGGGCCACGGCCATCTCCACCGCGTGCTCGTCGCCGCGGGGCAGAGCGCGCCGCAGCGCCGCCCGGGACAGCACCCGGCCGGGAGCCGCGGCGAGCGCGCGCAGCACCGCCATCGGCGCCGGCGCGAGGGGCCTCAGGTCACCGTCGACGATGGCGGCATGCCCGCGCAGGGTCAGGCGGTGGCCGGTCACCTCGATGGTCAGCGCCCGGGGTGGCAGCTCCTCGGCGACCGTACGGACCAGAGCGCCCGGCCGGGCCCGCGCGGGAGCCACCACCGGGAC
Organism: Couchioplanes azureus; assembly: GCF_014648355.1. GTDB lineage: Bacteria > Actinomycetota > Actinomycetes > Mycobacteriales > Micromonosporaceae > Actinoplanes > Actinoplanes azureus. The sequence goes on along the minus strand of NZ_BMQY01000005.1, from coordinate 319,618 downwards.
GTCGCGTTCGCGCAGCGGAGCGGCGGCCACCGGCCCGACGCAGGCCGCGAGCACGTCCCCGCGGAACGCCTCCAGCAGCCGATCGGCGCTCGGCCCGGCGGCCCGCAGCACGGCGGCCACGGCGGGCGCCGAGGTGAAGGTCACCGCGTCCACGAGCCGGCCGGTGACCAGATCCACCAGCCGGTGCAGGGGCGCCGGGTCGATCGGCGGCGCCCACCGGTAGGCCGGTACCTCGACCACCCGGGCCCCGGCGGCGCGCAAGATCTCCGCATGCTCCGGCTGGCTCTCGTCGGGCAGGTGTATCGCCACGGTCAGCCCGGCGACGCCCCGGGCCGTGAGGTCGTCGACGACCTCCTCGACGGTGCCGTCCGGCGGCGCCTTCGGCCCGCGCGCCACGAGACGGGAGCGGAGCAGCACCCTGCGCAGTGGCCCGGCCAGGCCCCAGGTCTCGGCGGCGCCGATCCACCCCTGCAGGCCGGTGCCGGCCAGGACGATGTCCGGCGGCGTGGCGAGGCACTCCCGGGTGGCCGCGCGCAGCTCGGCGTCGTCGGCGGTCGGTACGAGGCGCAGGGCGGGTGCCAGCACGATCCGGGCGCCCCGGTGCGCGAGCAGGGCGGCCAGCTCGTCGCGGCGGCGGTCCGAGGTGACGGCGACCGTGTAACCGGACAACGACGCCGTCGGCTCCCTCGGCGATCTCCGCGCTTCTTTCGTCCGGTCCGGCGTCATGCGGCGGCCGGCCCTCCCCGGACGGGCGGGGCGGTGCCGGGCCGGGTCGCCGGGGTGTCCGTGCCACTGGCCATGACCGAAGGGTGCCGGTGGGTGATTTCGGGCCCGCGTCCCGCATGTTTCGGGTCCGCTAAGAGGCTTTCGTGCCCGCACGGGCACTCCATGGGCGGAAACACGTCACCCGCCGTCGGCGCGCCGGGAGGCACGGCCTATCCTGGGGCCGATAAGTTATGCGGTCCGTCGGCCTGACGGGCCTCCTAGCCCGTTTTGACCGCGCGCCGCGCAGGCGGGTATTGTTGCCTGCTGTTGTGCGACGGCTGCGAGCGTCCCCCTTCGGGTACGCTTGACGTTCGTGCTTGACGCACCGCGTTGATGACGAACAAGGCGCGCGCCCCCAGGACCGACGACGAGACAAGGTAATTCTGTGCGTACGTACAGCCCGAAGCCGGGTGAGATCGAGCGTCAGTGGCACATTATCGACGCTTCTGACGTCGTTCTGGGTCGCCTGGCCACCCACGCCGCCACTCTTCTGCGCGGCAAGCACAAGCCGACGTTCGCCCCGCACGTCGACACCGGCGACTTCGTGGTGATCATCAACGCGGGCAAGGTCGCGCTGACCGGCAACAAGCGGCAGACCAAGGTCGCCTACCGGCACTCGGGCTACCCGGGTGGTCTGAAGCAGGTCGGCTACGAGGAGCTGCTCACCAAGCGGCCCGAGCACGCGGTCGAGCTGGCCGTCAAGGGCATGCTCCCGCACAACAAGCTCGCCCGTCAGATCATCAAGAAGCTGAAGGTCTACCCGGGCGCCGAGCACCCGCACGCCGCGCAGCAGCCGGTGCCGTTCGAAATCAAGCAGATCGCGCAGTGAGCGCGGGCGAAGGAAACAGCATGTCCGACATCGTCGAGCCCGAGGTCGTCGAGACCGTCGAGGCACCCGCTGAGGCCCCCGCGGAGACCGTGGTGGTCGTCGAGGCCGCGCCCGCTCCCGTGCGCGCTCCCCGCCCGGGTGACCGTCCGATCCAGACCGTCGGCCGCCGCAAGGAGGCCATCGTCCGGGTCCGTCTCGTCCCCGGCTCGGGCAAGATCATCTGCAACGGCCGCGAGCTCGAGAACTACTTCCCGAGCAAGGTGCACCAGCAGCTCATCCGCGAGCCGCTGAACACCGCCGAGAAGGCCGAGCAGTTCGACGTGATCGCCAACCTCCGCGGCGGCGGCATCACCGGCCAGGCCGGCGCGCTGCGCCTCGGCATCGCCCGCGCGCTCATCGCGAACGACGGCGACGACCGTCCGGCGCTGAAGAAGGCCGGCTTCCTCACCCGGGACGCCCGGGTCAAGGAGAGCAAGAAGTACGGTCTCAAGAAGGCCCGCAAGGCCCCGCAGTACTCGAAGCGCTGATCGCCGCGCTCGCCTTGCACCACGTCTGATCGGACGGCCGGGTACGGCCCCACGCGGGGGCGTACCCGGCCGTTTCGCATTTCCCCGCCCGAACAACGCACCGGTCCGCCTTTACTGGTAGGGACGGACCGGCGAAAGGAACGACCGCCATGGGGCGACTCTTCGGCACGGACGGCGTACGCGGCCTGGCAAACGGTGACCTCCTCACTCCGGAGATGGCGCTCTCGGTCGCGGTCGCGGCCGCCCGGGTGCTGATCGAGACCGACCGGAGCCACCAGCCCCTCGCCATCGTCGGCCGGGACCCGCGGGCCAGCGGCGAGATGCTCGAGGCGGCCGTGGTGGCGGGCCTGACCAGCGCGGGCGCCAACGTCGTCCGGGTCGGAGTGCTGCCCACCCCCGCGGTCGCGTACCTGGTCGGACAGGCCCAGGCGGACCTGGGAGTCATGCTCTCCGCCTCGCACAACCCGATGCCGGACAACGGGATCAAGCTGTTCGCCCCGGGCGGCCAGAAGCTGCCGGACGAGCTCGAAGCGCGCATCGAGGCGGCGGTCGAGGACGGGCACGGGCTCGTGGGCCGCCCCACCGGCGCCGGCGTGGGACGCGTGCACGACCTGCTGGACGGGGCCGAGCACTACGTGAAGCACCTCGTCGCCGCCACGCCGCACAGCCTGGCGGGCGTCAAGGTGGTCGTCGACTGCGCCAACGGTGCGGCCAGCGACGTCGGCCCGGCCGCCTACGAGCAGGCCGGCGCGGAGGTCGTCGCCATCCACGCCGACCCCGACGGCCTCAACATCAACGACAACTGCGGGTCGACCCACCTGGAGTCGCTCCGCGAGGCGGTGATCCGCGAGGGCGCCGACCTGGGTCTGGCCCACGACGGCGACGCCGACCGCTGCCTGGCCGTCACGGCGACCGGCGAGGTCGTCGACGGCGACCAGATCATGGCGATCCTGGCGCTGGCGATGCGCGAGGCGGGCACGCTCACCGACGACACGCTGGTCGCCACGGTGATGAGCAACCTCGGCCTGCGGCTGGCGATGAAGCAGGCGGGCATCCGCCTGATCGAGACGAAGGTCGGCGACCGCTACGTGCTCGAGGAGCTGACCGCGGGCAACCTGGCCCTCGGCGGCGAGCAGAGCGGCCACATCGTCATGCCGGCGTACGCGACGACCGGCGACGGCGTCCTCACCGGCCTGCACCTGATGGCCACGATGGCGTCCACGGGCAAGTCCCTGGCGGACCTGGCGGCGGTGCTGCACAAGCTCCCGCAGGTGCTGATCAACGTTCCCGTGCAGGACCGGCAGGCCGGCGCCGAGGCCCCGGCCGTGCAGGCGGCGGTGGCGCTGGCGGAGAACGAGCTGGGCGAGACCGGGCGGGTGCTGCTGCGCCCGTCGGGCACGGAACCGCTGGTCCGGGTGATGGTCGAGGCGGCGACCGAGGAGCAGGCCCGTACGGTCGCCGAGCGCGTCGCCGACGAGGTCCGGGCGGCGAGCCCGTCCTGATCCGCGGTCCGGTTCCTGGTCCGTCCGGTCGCTGATCCGCCCGTGGCCGGCGGGCAGGTCTCAGGCGAGGCTGCGCAGCCGCCGCGCGGCCTCGTCGATCACTTCCTCGCGCTTGCAGAAGGCGAAGCGGATCAGGTGGCGGCCCTGGTCCTGGTGGTCGTAGAAGACCTGGGTAGGCACCGCCACGACCCCGCAGCGCTCCGGCAGGGCGCGGCAGAACTCGACCCCGTCGCTCCCGCCCAGCGGCGTGATGTCGGCGGTCACGAAGTAGGTGCCGGCGGGCGGCAGCACGGCGAAGCCCGCGTCGGTCAGCCCCGCCACCAGCCGGTCCCGGCGGGCCTGGAGCCCGTCGCGGAACCCGGTGAAGTAGGCGTCGGGCAGCGTCAGCGCCACCGCCACGGCCGGCTGCAGCGGCCCGGCGTTGACGAAGGTCAGGAACTGCTTGACCCGGAGCACGGCGGAGACCAGCGGCGCGGGGCCGGTCGCCCAGCCGACCTTCCAGCCGGTGCACGAGAAGGTCTTGCCCGCCGACGAGATCCGCAGGGTGCGCTCGCGCATCCCCGGCAACGAGGCGAGCGGCACGTGCGGCGAGGCGGCGTCGGTGAACACGAGGTGCTCGTAGACCTCGTCGGTCACGGCGTACACGTCGTGCTCCTGGCAGAGCCGCGAGATCAGCGCGAGCTCCTCCGGCGTGAAGACCTTGCCGGTCGGGTTGTGCGGCGTGTTGAGCAGCACGAGGCGGGTCCGGGGCCCGAAGGCCGCGCGCAGCTCGCCCTCGTCGAAGGCGTACTGCCCGTCGGCGCCGGGGCGCAGCGTCACCGGTCGCCGCACGGCACCGGCCAGCGTGATCGACGCGGCGTACGAGTCGTAGTACGGCTCGAAGCACACCACCTCGTCACCCGCCTCGCACAGCGCGAGAATGGTCGCCGCGATCGCCTCGGTCGCCCCGGCGGTGACCGCGACCTCGGTGTCCGGGTCGCGGGTGAGCCCCCAGAACCGCTCCTCGTGCGCCGCCACGGCCTGCCTCAGCGCCGGGATGCCCGCGAGCGGCGGATACTGGTTGGCGCCCGAGCGCAGCGCCTCGGCGGCCGCGGCCAGCATCTCCGGCGGACCGTCGGTGTCGGGGAATCCCTGCCCCAGGTTGACGGAGCCGGTCCGCACGGCGAGCGCGGACATCTCGGAGAAGATGGTCGTGCCGAAGGGGCGCATGCGGCCGACGAGCGGGTCCGCCGAGGTCGTCGTCACGCCCGCCAGCCTAAGGCCCCGCGCTAGAAGATCACTTTAGTGCAGGAGGCGGTGGTGAAGTTGCCGCCGCTGGCCGTCTTCTGCGCCACCTCCTCGCCGTCGACCGTCGCGCTGCACGAGATCGTGCCCTCCGAGGTGCTCCCGCGGACGGCGACCACCGAGACGAGCGAGGAGCCGCGCAGTTTCACCTTCTTGTGCCAAGGCAGGGAGGCGTTGCGCACCCTCTTGGGTTCCTTGCCCAGCTCGCCCATGTAGACGATCTCGACCGGGCCGTCGCCGGTCACCTTGTACTCGACCTCGATCTCCTCGCCCGTCCCCGGCAGCTGCGGGATGCCGGTCGGCAGGTCGGTCGGCAGCTCCGGCAGGTCGGTGGGCAGCCCCGGCAGGTCCGTGGGCAGCGCCGGCGCGTTGGTCGGCAGGTCCGGCACCTCCGGCACGTCCGGCAGCGACTCGATGGTCTCCTTGGCCTTGTCGGTGGCCCGGTTGACCAGCAGGACCGCGGAGGTGATCCCGCCGGCGCAGAGCAGCAGTGTGACCGCGACGAGGACCGCCACGAGCGGGGTGTTGCTGCGCTTCGGGGCAGGCGGGGGAGGGGCGCCGTAGCCGGGCGGGCCGTATCCCGGCGGGGGACCGTATCCCGCGGGCGGTGCGTACTCCGGCTGGTACTGGGTCTGGCCGACCGCCGGGAACTGTGAGGTCGGCGGATAGCCGTCCGGTGGCGCGCTGGCCGGCATCTCGGGCAGCGAGGCGTACCCGGGCTGGTATTGCGGCACCCCGGGTGCTGGAGGGGCCGGCGGGGCCGGTGAGTGTTGCAGTGCGGTCGGCTCCTCGCCCGGCGGCACCGAGGGCGGCACACTCTGCGGCGTGGACGGCGGGGTGAGGGGCTGAGCCGCGAGGGCGTCGCCGGTCGGGGACGACCAGGGCTGCCCCGAAGGCGGCTCCGGCGGGAGCGGGCGCGTCGGGTCCGAGGGCGGTGGATGGCTCAAGGGTCCCTCCAGAGCAGGCGTCGGGCCGACGGTACGCCCCCGACGCCAGGAACGGATCACCCGGTCGTGTCAGGGTCGGCCCGGACTCCGCCCGGAAGCGGCCCACACCTGACCGAACGGATGTTTCGATCACGTCCGATGCGCGAAAGTATGCCTCTCGAGCAGCGGCCATGAGCGGAGGTCCGCTAGGCTCCCCCACATGTGTGGGATCGTGGGTTACGTCGGCAACCGTCCGGCGCTGCAAATCGTCCTCGACGGGCTCCGTCGGTTGGAGTACCGCGGATATGACTCCGCGGGTGTCGCGGTCATCGACGACACCGTCATCCTGACCGAGAAGCGCGCCGGCAAACTGGCAAACCTCGAAAAGGCCCTGACCGAGCGGGCCGGCGACGGGATCGCCACCGGGCCGACCGCCATCGGGCACACCCGCTGGGCCACCCACGGCGGGCCCACCGACCGCAACGCACACCCGCACCTCTCCGCCGACGGGCGGGTGGCAGTGATCCACAACGGGATCATCGAGAACTTCGCCCGGCTGCGCGCCGAGCTGGAGGCCACCGGCGTCGAGTTCGTCAGCGACACCGACACCGAGTGCGCGGCCCACCTGGTCGCCGCCGAGATGCGCGCGCTGCGCGAGTCCGGCACCGAGGCCGAGGGCCCACAGCTGCTGGCCGAGGGAATGCGCCGCGCCGTGCGCCGCCTCGAGGGCGCCTTCACCCTGCTCGCGGTCGACCTGGGCGTGCCGGACGCGGTGGTCGCCGCCCGCCGCAACTCCCCGCTGGTGGTCGGCCGGGGCCAGGGGGAGAACTTCCTCGCCAGCGACGTCGCCGCCTTCATCGAGCACACCCGCGAAGCCATCGAGCTGGGTCAGGACCAGGTCGTCCTGATCACCCCGGGCGCCATCGAGATCACCGACTTCGCCGGCGAGCCCGCCACCGGCAAGGAGTTCCACATCGACTGGGACGCCTCGGCCGCCGAGAAGGGCGGTTACGACTACTTCATGCTCAAGGAGATCGCCGAGCAGCCGCAGGCGGTCGCGGACACCCTGCTCGGCCGGCTCTCCGAGCGCGGCGAGATCGTGCTCGACGAGGTCCGCCTCACCGACCAGGACCTGCGCGACGTCGACAAGGTCTTCATCATCGCGTGCGGCACGGCGTACCACTCGGGCATGGTCGCCAAGTACGCCATCGAGCACTGGACGCGCATCCCGTGCGAGGTCGAGCTCGCCAGCGAGTTCCGCTACCGCGACCCGGTGCTCGACCGCTCCACGCTGGTGATCGCGATCAGCCAGTCCGGCGAGACCATGGACACGCTGATGGCGCTGCGCCACGCCAAGGAGCAGAAGGCGCGCGTGCTGGCCATCTGCAACACCAACGGCTCGACGATCCCGCGCGAGTCCGACGCCGTGCTCTACACCCACGGCGGCCCGGAGATCGCGGTCGCCTCCACCAAGGCGTTCCTGACCCAGCTCGTCGCGTGCTACCTCATCGGCCTGCACCTCGCCCAGGTCCGCGGCGTCATGTACGCCGACGAGGTCGCGGCGGTCGTCGAGCGGCTCCGGAGCACCCCGGACGACCTGCGCCACCTGCTGGCCCAGATGGAGAACGTGCGGGCGCTGGCCCGCGACCTGAAGACGGCCTCGACGGTGCTCTTCATCGGCCGCCACGTCGGCTTCCCGGTCGCTCTCGAGGGCGCGCTCAAGCTCAAGGAGCTCGCCTACATGCACGCCGAGGGCTTCGCCGCCGGCGAGCTCAAGCACGGCCCGATCGCCCTGATCGACGAGGGCACGCCGGTGGTCTGCGTGGTGCCGTCGCCGGCCGGCCGGGGCGTGCTGCGCGACAAGGTCGTCTCGAACATCCAGGAGGTGCGCGCCCGGGGCGCCCGGACGATCGTGATCGCGGAGGAGGGCGACGACGCCGTGGCCGCGTACGCCGACCACCTGATTTCCGTGCCGCGGACGCCCACCCTGCTCGCGCCGCTGATGACCACCGTGCCGCTGCAGATCCTCGCCTGCGAGATCGCCGCCGCCCGCGGCCACGACGTCGACCAGCCGCGCAACCTGGCGAAGTCCGTCACCGTGGAATGACATCGGACCGCCCCAGGGTGATGTTCGTGAGCGCGTCGAGCGCCGGGCCGCCCTCGTCCCAGTAACCGAGGTGCCCGGCGCCGGCCTGGCTCGGAAACGTGCGCGCCCCGAAGGCGGGATCGGCGGGGTTCGTGCCGTGGTACAGGTCGTCCTCGGGCCGGCCGAAGGCGAGCAGGGCCCCCGCCGGCCGGGCCTGGGCGGTGAGCAGATCCTCTGCCAGGCTGCGCGGGGAGACGGCCGCCCATTGGATGACGTCCGTGCGGGAGGTCGAGGCCCAGACCTCCCCGGACGGGATGTGCAGGTCCGCCGCGGAGTCCACGCCGACCCCGGGCGAGCCGACGAAGACCAGGCTGTCCGCGGCGAGGCCGGGCCTCGCCGCGGCGGCGCCGACCACCAGGGACCCGTAGCTGTGCCCCAGCACGGTGTGCCGGGCCGGCGGACCCTCATGGCCGGCGCGGAGGCCGTCCTGAAAACGTCGCAGGGCGAGGGCGCCGGCGTCGGCCCGCGACCGGCTCGCCGCCTCACCGAGGAAGTCGGGGGCGTCGTAGCCCAGCCACATGACCGCACTCGTGGCCGTGCCCGGCGCCAGCTCGCCCGCCCGGACCGCGATCCTCTCCGCGCGGGCCAGCTCGCCGCCGAACGACGCGAGGCCGGCCGTCATGCCGGGCACCTGGGTCAGGACGTTCTCCGCCCGGTCCGGGTCGCCCAGGGCGACGACCGCGCGTCCCTCACCTGCCGGATCGATCCCCAGCAGGTACGCCCGCGGCCCGTCGCCGTCCGCGAGCCGGTCGGCAAGCGTGCCCTGGATCCGCAGAGCGTCGAGCAGCAGCCGGTTGGCGCGGTCGCGGGCGGCCGCCGGAACCCCGTCGAGCGAGCCGATCCATCCCGGCTCGGTGGCGAGCAACCACTCGCGCTGTCCCGGACGGAGCCCGGCCCACCACCGGCCCACCTCCGCGGGCGCAGCCGTGCAGGCCGGTGGATCGGCGCCCGGCGGCGACGCCGGGATCACGAACAGCCCGCGCAGCAGCGCGCTGGCGGTCGCGTCCGCCGCCGTGGCCGCCCGCAGGTCGGCACCGGCGCGGGCCCGGGTCAGCGCCGCGGCGAACTCGCTCAGCGCCTGGTCGGCGGCCCAGCAACCGAGCCGGAAGAGGTTCAGCAGGCGGTGCAACCGGGTCAGTCTGGCGCCGACCGCGTCGGCCGCCGCGCCACGCCAGACCGCGCGCAGCGCCGTCGCGCAGCGGCGCACCTCGGCGGCCCAGTGCCCGGCCGCCGACGCCCAGGATCGCCACGCCAGGGCCGCCGCCACCCAGTGGCCGGGATCGGTCGCCTGGAGCACGCTCATCGCAGGTCCCGCAGGCGTGCGGCGGCGCGATCGTCGGCGGTCTCGTAGTCCCGGGCGGCGCTGACCGCCTCGCGTCCCGTGGTGATGATGTCGTCCGCCAGCGCGGCCAGGACACGCCGGGCGGCCGCGGCGGCGACCGTGCCGGCGTCGGTGGCCGACCAGTGCGGGCCCGGCACCGGCGACGGCGGATCGGCGTGCAGCCGCCCGCCCGTCCTCGCCAGCGCCGCTGCCCAGGCACGCACGCCCTCGGTGTCGACCTCGATATCCGGCCTCATCGGCAACCTCCATCGGCAACGTCCCGGACCGGGATCGGCTCGGGACGACGACGCTAGGGAAACGGCGGCCTGCTCGCGGCGGCCTGTGGACAACCGCGCGGGCCGAGACCGGGGTTGTGGACAACCGGCCCCGATAGGGTTGGGTGTGTGATCGTGTCTGTCGGGATCGACGTGGTGCTGGTCGAACGGTTCGCCCGCGCACTGGAGCGCACACCCCTGCTGGCGGACCGGCTCTTCACCGATGCGGAACGGACGACGCCGTCCGGCAACCCGCGGTCGGCGGAGTCGCTCGCCGCACGGTTCGCGGCCAAGGAAGCAGTGGCCAAGGCCCTCGGCGCCCCCGCCGGGCTGAGGTGGCACGACTGTGAGATCGTCTCGGATCCGGACGGGCGGCCGTGGCTGACCGTCTCCGGTACGGTCGCGGCGGTGGCCGTCGAGCGGGGCGTCAACAGGTGGCATCTGTCGCTGTCCCACGACGGCGGCATCGCCTCGGCCATGGTGGTGGCCGAGGCCTGACACGACGGGAGCGCGGATGCGGCAGGCATGGCGGGTTGCGGACGTACGCTCGGCGGAGAAAGCCCTGATGGCCACCCTGCCCGGCGGCACCCTCATGCAGCGCGCCGCGGCCGGTCTGGCACGTCGCTGTGCGCTGCTGTTGCGGGAGAGCGGCGGAGTCTACGGCGCGACGGTCGTGCTCCTGGTGGGCAGCGGCGACAACGGCGGCGACACCCTCTACGCGGGTGCGCGCCTGGCCGCGCGAGGCGCCGCGGTGCGCGCCGTCCTCCTCAGCCCGGAGCGGGTCCACGCCGCCGGACTCGCCGCGCTGCGCCAGGCAGGCGGCCGGGTGGTCGCCGACCTGCCGGCCCGCGCGGACCTCGTCATGGACGGCATCGTCGGCATCGGCGCGAGCGGCGGTCTGCGACCTCCGGCGGCGGCCCTGGTGGCCCGGCTCGGTGCCCTGCGCGCCCGCGACGGCGCGCGGCCTCCCGTCGTGGCGGTGGACGTGCCGAGCGGGGTGGCGGTGGACACCGGCGACGTGCCGGGCGCCGCGGTGCACGCCGATGTCACGGTGACCTTCGGATGTCTGAAGCCCGCGCACGTGGTCGGTCCCGCCGCCGCGCGGGCGGGTCACGTCGAGCTGGTGGACATCGGCCTGGGTGCGACGCTGCGCGCCGCCGCCGCCGTACGCATTCCCGACGCGCCGGATGTCGTCTCGTGGTGGCCCCGACCGGGTGCCGCCTCGGACAAGTACACCCGTGGCGTGGTCGGGGTGGCCACCGGCTCGGCGACCTACCCGGGCGCCGCGATGCTCTCGGTCGCCGGCGCGCTGGCCGGCCCGACCGGCATGGTGCGCTACGCGGGCAGCGCCGCGCGCGAGGTGGTGCGTCAGCATCCCTCGGTCGTCGTCGCCGAGCGGGTCGCCGAGGCCGGGCGGGTGCAGGCCTGGGTGTGCGGGTCGGGGCTCGGGACGGGCGACGACGCGCGTACGGAGCTGCGCAGCGTCCTGGCCAGCCCGGTGCCCGTGCTGCTGGACGCCGACGCACTGACGTTGCTGGTCGACGGGCAGCACGCCGCCGACCTGCGGCGGGACGCGCCGCTGGTGATCACGCCGCACGACCGTGAATTCGCCCGGCTGGCCGGCGAGGCACCGGGCGCCGACCGGGTCGGCGCCGCCTGCCGGCTCGCCGCGTGGACGAACGCGGTCGTCCTGCTCAAGGGAGACCGCACCGTCGTGGCGACGCCGTCCGGTGAGGCCTGGGCCAACCCCACCGGCACCGCCGACCTGGCGACCGCCGGATCGGGCGACGTGCTGGCGGGGCTGCTGGGCTCGCTGCTCGCCGCGGGGGTGCCCGCGCCGAGGGCGGCCGTGGCGGCGGCGTACGTGCACGGCCTGGCCGGGCGCCGGGCCGGGACGGGCGGCCCGGCGACGGCCTCGGACGTGGCCGCCGCCCTCCGTCCCGTCCTGGCGGACCTGCGGTGACGCGGTTCTGTCGGACCCGGTCAGTAGGCTGATGAGCATGTGGCAGGCCGAGATCCGGATCGACCTCGACGCGATCCGGGACAACGTGGCGACGCTGTGCGCCGGCACGAGCGCCGAGGTCATGGCCGTGGTCAAGGCCGACGGCTACGGGCACGGCATGCTGCCCGCCGCCCGCGCGGCCCTCGCCGGCGGCGCCACCTGGCTGGGCGTGGCCACCCTCGACGAGGCCCTCGTCCTGCGCCGGGCCGGGATCACCGCACCCCTGCTGGCCTGGCTGAACGCGCCGGGCCTGCCGCTGCACGAGGGCGTCGAGGCCGACGTCGACCTCAACGCGGCCAGCCTGGGACAGCTCGACGAGGTGGTCGCCGCCGCCCGCCGCGTCCGGCGTCCGGCCCGCGTGCATCTCAAGATCGATACCGGCCTGTCCCGCGGCGGCGCGACGCCGGCCGAGTGGCCGGCCGTGGTGGAGGCGGCCGCGAAGGCCCAGGCGGACGGAGACCTGGAGGTCGTCGGGATCTGGAGCCACTTCGCGTGTGCCGACGCGCCCGGTCACGAGACGGTCGACCGTCAGCTCGCGGTCTTCGCGGAGGGGCTGGCGACCGCGGAGCGTTTCGGCGTCGAGCCGCGATACCGCCACATAGCCAACTCGGCGGCGACCCTCACCCGCCCCGACGCCCACTACGACCTGGTCCGGCCGGGCGTGGCGATCTACGGGCTGTCGCCGCTGCCGGGTCCGCCGCCGGCCGGGCTGCGCCCGGCGATGACGGCCCGGGCGCGGGTCGCGCTCACCAAGCGGGTCCCGGCCGGTCAGGGTGTCTCGTACGGGCATGCGTACCACACCGCTCACGAGACGACGCTGGCGCTGGTGCCGCTCGGCTACGGCGACGGCGTCCCGCGGCACGCCTCCAATGTGGGGCCGGTGCTGCTCGGCGGGGCCGTGCGCCGCATCGCCGGCCGGGTGTGCATGGACCAGTTCGTGCTGGATTGCGGTGACGACCCGATAGCTGTGGGCGACGTGGCGGTCCTGTTCGGCGCGGGCGACGACGGCGAGCCGACGGCGACCGACTGGGCCGAGGCGATCGGCACGATCAACTACGAGATCGTCACGCGCTTCGGCGGGTCGCGGGTGCCGCGCGTCTACGACGGCTCGGCGGGTGTCCCCTCGCCCGGGGAGACGGCTGGATGATCATGCGCGCGGTCCGCCCAGCACGCCGCGGCGACCACGCCCGGCACCCGCGTCGAGCGCGCCCGGCACCCGCGTCGAGCACGCCCGGCACCCGCGTCGAGCACATGCACGCCGGGGCCCGCGACCCGGCCTTGCGGGCACGGGAAGCGCGCCTGGCACGTTGCGGGTGTGGGGCGGGGTTCTGCGGAGGCCCCGATGAGCTTGCCAGCGTGCCGCGGCGAGCGTGCCTGCCGCTACGCGGGTGTGCGGCGGCTTCAGCGGAGGGGCGCGAGAACTCGCCAGCGTGCCGCGGGGAGCGTGCGGGGTTCTGGGAGGGCCGCAGGAGCTTGCAGAGCCGGCGAATGGGGCATGGGGAGGGCCGGATGGAATCTCGGGGAGGCTGGATGAGTCCTGGGGAGGCCGGATGAGGCCCGTCAAACCGCACGCCCGGTCGTCGTCGCGGACGCTACGGTCCGGTCCGCGGCGGCGGGCGAAGCAGGTCGGGATCGCCGGTGCCGTCATCGGCGTCGCGGCGGCCGGGCTCGCCACCGCGTTCGCGGTCGAGCGGGCGCTGGTGCGCAGGTCGGTCAACGCGCCGGGCGACCCGCACGCCGACGAGGAGTTCGGTGAACAGCCGCACGACGAGCGGCTCACCGTCACCGCGGCCGACGGCACCGAGCTGCATGTGGAGATCGTGGAGCCCCGGCAGGCCGGGACCAGGCCCACGGTCGTCTTCGTGCACGGTTTCGCCCTGGACATGGGCACCTTCTACTTCCAGCGCCAGGCGCTCACCGAGCTGGGAGAGCACCGGCTCGTCTTCTACGACCAGCCGGGTCACGGCCGGTCCAGTCGCCTGCACTCGGGCGACTACGACATCGCGGCGCTGGGCAAGTCGCTGGCGGCCGTGCTCGACGCGACCGTGCCGGACGGGCAGATCATCCTGGTCGGGCACTCGATGGGCGGCATGACGATCATGGCGTTCGCCGAGCAGTACCCGGAATGGTTCGGCAAGCGGGTCACCGGCGTGGTCCTGATGTCCACCTCGGCCGGTCTGATCGACAAGACCAAGATCGGGCTGCCGACGCTGGTCGCCCGGGCCAGCGCGCCGTTCTTCCCGCTGTGGGGCGGCGCCGCGCGGCTCGGCGGGCCGGTGATCGACCGGGCCCGCGTCGCGTCGTCCGACCTCGCCTGGCTGCTGACCCGCCGGTACGGGTTCGGCGACGCCCGGCCGAGCCCCTCGCTGGTCACGTTCGTGGAACAGATGAACTCCAGGACGTCGGTCGAGACGCTGACCAAGTATCTGCGCACGCTCTACTCGCACAACCGGTTCCCGGCCCTGTCCGCGCTCAAGGGCGTGCCGGTGCTGGTGCTGGTCGGCACGAAGGACTATCTGACTCCGGTGACGCACTCCGAGGAGATCCTCAGGCACCTGCCGGAGGCCGAGCTGTTGAAGATCGACAACAGCGGGCACGTGGTCATGCTGGAGAAGGCGGACGAGGTCAACGCCGCGCTGCTTCCGTTCCTTCAGCGGGTGTCGCCGTGAGTGCCACCGGGATTCGTCTGACCACTGTGGACGACACGCGCGCGTTCGGTGGCCGGCTCGCGGCCCTGTTGCGCGCCGGGGACCTGCTGCTGCTGACCGGTCCGCTCGGCGCCGGCAAGACCGCGCTGGTGCAGGGCATCGGCGCCGGGCTGAAGGTGCTCGGCGACATCACCTCGCCGACGTTCGTGATCGCCCGGGTGCACCGGCCCGACCGGGGGCGTGGGGGCGAGGTGCCGCTGGTGCACGCGGACGCGTACCGGCTGGGCGATGCGAGCGACCCGCGCGCGGAGATCGACGATCTCGATCTGGACGCCTCCGCCGACGGCGCGGTCACCGTGGTGGAGTGGGGTGCGGGCATGGTCGAGCAGCTCAACGACGAATACCTGGCGGTGCGCATCGACCGCCTCGACGACGACACCCGCGTGATCGACCTGGTGCCACACGGCGGAGACTGGGCGGCCCGCCTCGAAAAGCTGTGAGCCGCCCGCGGCACGACGAGCTTCCCCTCTTTGCGAGCCCCCCACCGGAGATCACGTGAATCTGCCCGATCTGCTGCCGCCCGCCTGGCGTGCGGAGCTGACGCCGTTCCTCGACCCCGCCGCCACCGAGGCGCTGGGCAGCTTCGTGGGCGAGCAGTATGCCCGGCACACCGTCTACCCGCCGATCGAGGATCTCTTCGCGGCCTACCGGCTCTGCCCGCCCGAGCGGACCCGGGTGCTGCTCCTCGGGCAGGACCCGTACCACGGGCCCGGGCAGGCGCACGGCCTGAGCTTCAGCGTCCGCGAAGGCGTGCGGATTCCTCCGTCGCTGCGCAACGTCTACAAGGAGCTCGCCGCCGACGTCGGGGTGCCGCCCCCGGCCAGTGGAGACCTCACCGGCTGGGCGCGGCAGGGCGTGTTGTTGCTCAACGCGGTGCTCACCGTACGGGCGGGAGCCGCCGCGTCCCACAAGAACCGGGGCTGGGAGGAGTTCACGGACGCCACGATCCGTGCCCTGAACGCGCGGCGGGAGCGGGTGGTGTTCCTGCTCTGGGGGGCGTACGCCCGCAGGAAGGCCGCACTCGTGACCAACCCGGCGCACACGGTGATCGAGTCCGGCCATCCGAGCCCCCTCAACGGCGGCAAGGACTTCCTCGGCGCCCGCATGTTCAGCGCGGCGAACAAGGCGCTCGCCGACGCCGGCCGCCCGCCGATCGACTGGGACCCCCGCGCCTGAGACGACCCCCGCGCCTGAGACGACCCCCGCGCCGAAGCGGATCCCCACGCCGGGAGCGGATCCCCACGCCGGGAGCGGATCCCCACGCCGGGAGCGGATCGCCGCGCCGGGAGCGGATCGCCGCGCCGGGAGCGGATCGCCGCGCCGCGAGCGGATCGCCGCGCCGCGAGCGGATCGCCGCGCCGCGAGCGGATCGCCGCGCCGGGGGCGAGACGGACGCCTGAGCCGGGCCGGGAACAGGACGCCGACGCGACGGCGAGGTGAAGGACAAGCGACCCAGCCAGTCCTGCGCCCCTGGAGGGGTGCCAGCCCCGGCAACCTGCTGACCGCTACTGTTTCCTGGTGCTCGTTCTCGCTCTGGACACCTCCACACCCGCGGTCACCGCCGCCCTCGCGGAGGTGACCCATGCCGGTCTGACCGGCCTCGGTGAGCGGAGGGTGGTCGACCCGCGGGCCCATGGAGAGCTGCTCGCGCCGCAGATCCGTGCCGTGCTCGCCGACGCCGGTGCCCGTCCGGCCCAGCTCGGTGCGATCGTCGCCGGGCTCGGCCCCGGGCCGTTCACCGGCCTGCGGGTGGGTCTCGCCACCGCCGCGAGCATGGGGCAGGCGCTGGGCGTTCCCACGTACGGGGTCTGCTCGCTCGATGCTCTCGGGCGTGCGGCAGGGCCCGGCCGGGTCCTGGTCGCGACCGACGCGCGGCGGCGGGAGGTCTATTTCGCCACCTATGTCGACGGCAAGCGGGTGACCGAGCCCGATGTCGCGAAGCCCGCCGAGGTGTCCGTGGACGCCGACCGGGCCGTCGGCGAGGGTGTGCTGAGGTACAGCGACGTGCTCGGGGTGCCGATCGACGACCGGCTTCTGCATCCGCCGGGCGAGGCCCTGATCGCCCTGGCGCTGGACCGGATCCAGGCGGGGGCGGCGGGTGAGCCGCTCACTCCGCTCTACCTGCGCCGGCCGGACGCGGTCGAGCCTTCCGCTCGCAAGCACGTGCTGCCCTGATGGCGATCGAGCGGTTCCGGTGGTGGCACATCGCCGAGGTGCTGCCGCTGGAGGAGGAGCTCTTCGGGCCGGACAAGTGGTCCGCGACCATGTTCTGGAACGAGCTGGCGCAGCGCCACTTCTACGTGGTGGTCCGGGAGGACGACGAGATCGTCGGCTATGCCGGGCTGGCGGTCGTCGACGAGCAGGAGAGCTGGGTGCAGACCATCGGCGTCAAGCGGGAGGCCCGGCGGCGGGGTCTGGGCCGGGAGCTGCTCGAGACGTTGCTCGAGCGGGCCGGCAAGCGCAAGGTGCTGCTCGAGGTGGCCGTCGACAACCACCCGGCACAGAAACTCTATGCCTCGTACGATTTCGAGCCCGTCGGGATCCGGCGCGGCTACTACCAATCGAGCAACACGGACGCCCTGGTGATGATGCGCGATGCCTGACGAGCCCCTGGTCCTCGGGATCGAGACCTCCTGCGACGAGACCGGCGTCGGCATCGTCCGCGGGCACACCCTGCTCGCCGACGCGCTGGCCTCCAGTGTGGATCAACATGCGCGGTTCGGCGGGGTGGTGCCCGAGGTCGCCAGCCGGGCGCATCTGGAGGCCATCGTGCCGACCATGCGGCGGGCGCTGGACGAGGCGGGTGTCACGCTCGCCGACATCGACGCGATCGCCGTGACGGCCGGGCCCGGCCTGGCGGGTGCGCTGCTCGTCGGGGTCGCCGCGGCCAAGGGGTACGCCCTCGCCGCGGAGAAGCCGATCTACGGCGTCAACCATCTCGCCGCGCACGTCGCGGTGGACACGCTCGAGCACGGGCCGCTGCCGGAGCCGGCCGTGGCGATGCTCGTCTCGGGCGGGCATTCGTCGCTGCTGCTCGTGGACGACCTGACCGCGGGGGTGACGCCGCTCGGCGCCACCATCGACGACGCCGCGGGGGAGGCGTTCGACAAGGTCGCCCGGCTGCTGGGGATGGGTTTTCCGGGCGGGCCGGTGATCGACCGTACGGCCCGCGACGGCGATCCGCGGGCGATCGCGTTCCCGCGGGGCCTGACTGCGCCCAAGGATCAGGCCGAGCACCGCTTCGACTTCTCCTTCTCGGGCCTGAAGACGGCGGTGGCGCGCTGGGTGGAGGCGCGGGAGCGCGACGGCGAGCCGGTGCCGGTCGCCGACGTGGCCGCGAGCTTCCAGGACGCGGTCTGTGACGTGCTCACCGCCAAGGCCCTCGACGCGTGCCGGGAGCACGGCGTCGGGACGCTGGTCATCGGCGGCGGGGTTGCGGCGAACTCGCGGCTGCGGCTGCTGGCCGAGGAGCGCGCGGCGAAGCTGGGGGTGCGGGTCCGCGTGCCCCGCCCGCAGCTGTGCACGGACAACGGCGCGATGGTCGCGGCCCTCGGTTCCCATCTCGTCGCGGCGGGCGTGGCACCCAGTCGGCTCGATCTGCCGGCCGATTCGGCGATGTCATTGACCTCGATCGCTGTGGCGGGGTAGGAAGCGAGCATGATCGCACGAATGTGGGAGGTCCGCGCCTCGCGCGGCGGCTTCGACGAGCTGCTGAGCTGGGTGTGTGACGAGGCGCTGCCGAAGCTGGAGGTGCTGCCCTCACACGTGTCGAGCGAGGTCTTCTCCTCCACGGATCTGCGCATTGTGGTCATCTCGAAGTGGCGGAACAGTCCCGCTGCCCTTCCGGCGCCCCCGGCAAACCTCGTGGCTCGCTCTCCGCACGTATGGGATTTCTCGCCGGTCGATAGATAACGCGCTGGATCGTGACCGCGGGGTTACGTAACGTCGAAGGGCGATGCGAGATCTGCCCCCCGCCGATCCCGGCTCTGCCGATCACCGGTCCGCCACCCGCTACCTGGGGTGGCTCGCCCGGCGCACATGGGTATCCGTCAGCGCCGCGATCGTCTTCGCGGTCGTCTGGATGGTCTGTCAGGCCTTCGTGCCCGCCGTCATCGGCCGGGCCATCGACGCGGGCCTGACCGAGCGCGACGGCCGCGAGCTGTTCGTCTGGAGCATGGTCCTGCTGGTCGTGGGCCTCGTGCAGGCCGGCGCCGGCCTGCTGCGCCACCGCCGGGCCGTCTTCAACTGGCTCTCGGCCGCCTACCGTACGGTGCAGGTCGCGGTGCGGCAGGCCGGCCGGCTCGGGGTCGCGCTGCCGCGGCGGCTCGACGCGGGCGAGGTCGTGGCCATCGGTACGGCGGACATCACCCACATCGGCAACGCCATCGACATCACCGCCCGGGGTGTCGGCTCGGTCGTCGCCGTCCTCACCGTCACCACGATCCTGCTGCTCACCTCGGTGCCGCTCGGCCTGGTGGTGGTCCTCGGCATCCCGGTGCTGATGGCCGTGGTCAGCCTGCTGATCCGGCCCCTGCACCGGCGCCAGCAGGCCTACCGGGAACAGCAGGGCCGGCTCACCGCCCACGCCACCGACCTGGTGGGCGGCCTGCGGGTGCTGCGGGGCGTCGGCGGCGAGCCGGTGATGTCGGGGCGCTATCGCGCCGAGTCTCAGCGGCTGCGGGCGGCCGGGGTGCACGTGGCCTGGGTGGAGTGCCTGCTCGACGCGGCACAGGTGCTCCTGCCCGGCATCTTCCTGGTGCTGGTCACCTGGCTGGGGGCGCGCTTCGCGATCTCCGGCCGGATCACCGTGGGCCAGCTCGTCTCCTTCTACGGGTACGCGGCCTTCCTCGTCTCCCCGCTGCGCCAGCTCACCGAGACCATCGACAAGCTGACCCGCGGTCACGTCTCCGGGCGCCGCGTCGTCTCCATGCTGCGGGTCCGCTCGGACCTGCGCCGGCCGGCCCGGCCGAGGCCCGCCCCGGAGCGGGGTGAGCTGGTCGACCCGGTGTCCGGTGTGGTCGTCCGGCCGGGCGTGGTCACGGCGATCGCGGCCGCGGTGCCGGCCGACGCGGTCACCATCGCGGACCGGCTCGGCCACTACACCGCGGCCGGCGCCGGGACGACGCTTGCCGGCGTACCGTTGAAGGATCTCGATCTGGCGAGCGTGCGCGAGCGGATCCTGGTGGCGGACAACGACGCCCGGCTGTTCTCCGGGCCGTTGCGCGACGATCTCGATCCGGAGGGCACCGGGCGCGCGCCCGCCGCGTGCGCCGACGCGTGCGCCGCCGACGTCGTGGAGGCGTTGCCCGACGGCCTGGACAGCGAGGTCGCCGAGCGGGGCCGCAGCTTCTCCGGCGGGCAGCAGCAACGGTTGCGGCTCGCCCGCGCCCTCGTCGCCGACCCGGAGATCCTCGTGCTGGTCGAACCGACCAGCGCCGTGGACGCGCACACCGAGGCGCGCATCGCGGCCCGGCTGGCGGCCGCCCGCAGCGGCCGCACGACGGTCGTCTGCTCGACCAGCCCGCTGGTGCTGGACCGCGCCGATCACGTCCTCTACGTCGAGGGCGGGGTGGTGGCCGCCGAGGGAACCCATCGCGAACTGCTGGACGGCAGCGTCGCTTACGCGAGGACGGTGCTGCGCGAGTGAGCAACGCGCTCCCGGTGGCGGACTCCCGCCAGGTGCGCCGGTACGCCCGCGAGCTGTTCCGCCGGCATCCGCGCGCGCTCACGACCACCGTGGTCCTGCACGCGCTGGCCGCCATGACCGGCCTGGTGGGCCCGCGGCTGCTCGGCGAGCTCGTCGAGTCGATCCAGCATCACGCCGGCGTCGGCACGGTGGACCGGATCGCCGCCGTCATCGCGGTCTTCGTGGTGGTGCAGGCGGTGCTGGTGCGGTTCGCCTACCTGGCTTCGGCGCGGCTCGGCGAGCAGATCCTCGCCGAGCTGAGGGAGGACTTCGTCGACCGGGTGCTCCGGATTCCCTTGTCCACCGTGGAGCGTGCGGGCACGGGCGACCTGCTCACCCGGACCTCGCGCGACGTCGACGCGCTGTCGCGGTGCCTGCGCTTCGCGGTGCCGGAGACGTTGATCGCCATGATCACCGCGTCGCTCGCGGTCGGCGCGCTGATCCTGGTCAGCCCGCTGCTCGCGCTGCCGTTGCTGATCGCGGTGCCGATCCTGACCTGGTCCACCCGCTGGTACCTGCGCCGGGCCGCGGGTGGCTATCTGCGGCAGAACGCCGCGTACTCCCAGGTCACGGACGGGCTGGCGGAAACCGTCGAGGGAGCCCGGACGGTCGACGCGCTGCGGCGGCAGCGGCAGCGCATCCGCCGCACGGACAGCGACCTGCGCCGCTCGTGGCGGACCGAGCGGTACACGCTGTTCCTGCGCACGGTGTGGATGCCGTCGATCGAGGTGGGCTACGTGCTGCCGGTGGTCGGCACGCTGCTGCTGGGCGGCTGGTTCCACCTGCGGGGCTGGGTCAGCCTCGGCCAGGTCACCGCCGCGGTGCTCTACGCCCAGATGCTGGTCGACCCGGTCGACCGCTTCCTCGGCTGGCTGGACGAGCTGCAGGTCGGCGCGGCGTCGCTGGCCCGGCTGCTCGGCGTGTCGTTCCGTACCCCGGCGCCGACCTCGCTGACCCCGCGCGGTGCCGAGATCGTCGCCGAGGACGTGCGCTTCTCCTATGTCGAGGGCCGGGAGGTCCTGCACGGCATCTCGCTCAGGATCGCGCCGGGGGAGCGGCTGGCGATCGTCGGGCCGTCCGGGGCGGGCAAGTCCACCCTGGGCCGCCTGCTCGCCGGAGTGCACACGCCGGGCGGTGGGTCGCTCACCGTCGGTGGGGTCGCGCTGGCCGGTCTGCCCCTGGACCGGTTGCGTACGGAGGTCGCCCTCGTCAGCCAGGAACACCACGTCTTCATGGGTACGCTGCGCGACAACATCGCCATGGTCCGGCCGGGTTCGTCGACCGCCGACGTCCGCCAGGCGCTGGCCGCCGTGCACGCCCTGGGCTGGGCGGACGAGCTGCCCGACGGCCTGGACACGGTGGTGGGCGCGGGCGGGGCGGGCCTGTCGGCCGCGCAGGCGCAGCAGGTCGCGCTGGCGCGGCTGGTGCTCGCCGATCCGCACACGCTCGTGCTCGACGAGGCCACCGCGCTGCTGGATCCCCGGGCCGCCCGGGACCTGGAACGGTCGCTGGCGGCGGTGCTGAAGGGACGTACGGTCGTCGCGATCGCGCACCGGCTCTTCTCGGCCCACGACGCGGACCGGGTGGCGGTGGTGGAGGACGGGCGGATCACCGAGCTGGGCTCGCACGACGAGCTGGTCGCCGCGGGCGGTTCCTACGCGGCGCTGTGGGCCTCGTGGCACGGCACGCCGCCGGTCGGGTCTAGCGCAGGGCCAGGAACACACCCAGCAGAACAAGGGTGACCAGTGCGATCGCGAGCAGCAGCAGGAACTCGCGCCGCTGGCGCTCCTCGGCCTGCTCGGCGGGCAGGTCGCTGACCACGGCGGCGAGCTCGTCGAGCGTCCGGGCGCCGGCGGCCACGCCGACCCGCTGGGTGAACTCGTCCAGGGTCAGCCGTCCGGCCCCGGTGTGCCGCTCCAGGGCGGCCATGATCCGCTGCCGATCCTCATCGGAGGCGCGCATGCTCACGGGCGCACTCTAGCCGGTCGAGCCCAGCAGCGGATCCTCCAGAAGCTTCTCGAAGGCCAGCTCGGCGGCGCCGATCAGGGGTGCGTCGGCGCCGAGCTCCGGCGTCCGCAGCCGGATGTGCTCGCGGCAGGCCGGCAGGGCGACCTCGTTGAGTCGGGACCGGACCTGGGCCGCCGCCACCAGGTACACGTCGCGCAGCGTGCCGCCGAAGATCACCGCCTCGGGGTTGAAGATGTTCACCAGGTTGCCGACCCCGAGCCCGATCCACTCGCCCACGTGCCGGACCGCCTGCTGGGCCGCCCAGTCGCCGCGCATCGCCGCCTCGACCACGCCGAGCACCGCCTCCCGGCCGCTGCGGTCCTCCCGCCCGGCCAGCCTGAGCAGTGGATACTCGCCGATCTCGGTCTCCCAGCAGCCCCGCGAGCCGCAACTGCAGGGGTTGCCCCCGGGGTTGACCACCATGTGGCCGACCTCGCCGCCGTAGCCGCCGTGCCCGGTGATGCGCCGGCCGCCGGCGATGATGCCCGCGCAGACGCCGACGTCGCCGTACAGGTAGATGACGTTCTCGCGGCCGGCCGCCGCGCCGCGGCTGTGCTCGACCAGCGCCGCCACGTCGGCGATGTTGCCGACGACGATCGGGCCGACGTCGCCGCCGATCTCCTCGACCAGCGCGTCGCCGACCGGCTGGTCGACCCAGCCGATCGTGGGCGCGAGGCGCACCATGCCGTCGGCGCGGCGCACCATGCCCGCGACGGCCAGGCCGGCGCCCAGGTAGCGGGCGCCGGCCGGCACGTCCTTGCGCATCTCGTGGATGAAGCCGGCGAGCGGCCGCACGGCGTCGACGACCTGCATCTCCCGCGGGCGCGGGGCCTCGCGGCGGTCCAGGATCACCCCGCCGAGGCCGACCCGGGCGGCGCGCAGCCGGTCCACCTCGATGTTCAGGGCGTACGCGTACACCATCGACGACTCGGGCCGGACCAGCAGCGAGGGCCGCCCGGCGCGGCCGGTCTCCCGCTGGCCCTTCTCGGTGACCAGGCCGGCGGCGGTCAGGTCCGCGGTCAGGGCGCCGATGGTGCTGCGGTTCAGGCCCAGCTTGGTGGTCAGCTCGGCACGGGATGTAGCGCCATGAACGTGGACATAACGCAGCAACGTCCCCAGGTTGTGCCGGCGTACCTCCTCCTGGCTGGGCGCGGCCTTCATCGGTTACCGGTGGCGGCCGCTCTGCGGCGGGACAGCGCGTCGACACTCGCCGCGAGCAGCAGGATGAGTCCGGTGAAAATGAACTTCTGACCGGCGCTGAAGCCCATCAGGCCCATGCCGTTGTCGATGACCGCGATCACCGCGCCGCCGATCACCGCGTCCAGCACCCGGCCCTTGCCGCCGAAGAGGCTGGTGCCGCCGATGACCGCCGCGCCCACCGCGTACAGCAGCACGTTGCTGCCGCCGGAGTTCGGGTCGACCGAGTTGGCCCGGCTGGCCGCGATGATGCCGCCGACCGCCGCCATGAACGAGCCGATCACGAAGACCGAGATGCGGATCCGGTCGACGGCGATGCCGGCGCGGCGCGCGGCCTCCTTGTTGCCGCCGACGGCATAGACGTGCCGGCCGTACGTGGTGCGGCCCAGCACGAACGTCCACACGATCAGCGCCACCGCGATGAGCGGTGCGACGATCGGCACGCCCTTCACCGAGATGATCAACGGGTTGATGCTGCGCTCCTGGGTCAGTACGGCGACCGCGGCGACCAGCAGCGCGGCCAGTCCGGCGATGCGTGCCAGCACGATACCCATCGGCTCGGTGACGAGCCCGTGCGCGGCCCTGGCCCGGAACCGCAGGAGCTGCACCGCGGCGTACCCGACGATCGCGACGGCGGTGAGCGCCCAGCTCAGGCCGGCCGACATGTTGTTGTTGGCCAGCGACAGCACGAACGTGTCCCGGACCGAGACGTTCTTGCCGCCGCTGAGCAGCACCAGCAGGATGCCCTGGAAGGCGAGGAAGCCCGCCAGGGTGACGATGAACGACGGGATGCCCAGCTTCGACACCAGGAAGCCCAGGGTGAAGCCGATGGCCAGGCCCGTCGCCAGGGCGACCGGGATGGCGGAGTACCAGTGCCAGCCGTGGTCGGTGAGCAGGATGGCCATGACCGCCCCGCAGACGCCGCTCGCGAAACCGGCGGACAGGTCGATCTCGCCCAGCAGCAGGACGAACACCAGGCCCATGGCGATGAAGATGACGGCCGCGCCCTGGGAGAAGAGGTTCGCGAAGTTGACCGCGCTGAAGAACGTCGGCCGGGCGATGCCGAAGATCAGGCAGAGCACGATGAGCCCGAGGATCGCGGGCAGGCTGCCGATGTCGCCGCCGCGGACGCGCCCCCAGTAGTCGTGCAGGTGGCCGGCGACCGTGGGCTCGGCCACCCGTACCGGCCCGGTCGATGAGAACGCGGTCGTCATGCGCGGCCCCCTCCAGGGGTGATGTCCAGGAAGCCCGCGGCGGCCGGCCGTTCGGGGGGCAGGCCGAGGTTTCCGCTGCGTCCCGAGGTGATCAGCTCGACGATCTGGGCGTGGGTGACGTCCGTGGTCTTCACCTGGGCGGCGGTCCGGCCGAGGTAGAGGGCGACGATGCGGTCGGAGACGGCGAACACGTCGTTCAGGTTGTGCGAGATGAGCACCACGCCGAGCCCGTTGTCGGCCATGCGGCGGACCAGCTCGAGCACCTGGGCGGTCTGGGCGACGCCGAGTGCCGCGGTCGGCTCGTCCAGGATGACGATCCGGCTGTTCCACAGCACGGCCTTGGCGATCGCCACGGTCTGCCGCTCGCCGCCGGAGAGGCTGGCCACGAGCTGGCGCAGGGATTTGACCGTACGCACGGAGAGGCTGGCGAGCGTGTCACTGGCCATCTGCTCCATGGTCGGCTCGTCCAGCACGATGCCGCGTACCCGCTCGCGGCCCAGGAACATGTTCTGGACTATGTCCAGATTGTCGCAGAGCGCGAGGTCCTGGTAGACGACCTCGATGCCGAGCGCCGCGGCATCGCGGGGGCTGTGGATGGCCACCTGGTCGCCGTCGAAGACGACCGTGCCCGCGTCCATGGTGTAGATGCCGCTGACGCACTTGACCAGGGTCGACTTGCCGGCGCCGTTGTCGCCGACGAGCGCGGTGACCTCGCCGGGATAGACGTTCATTCCGACGTCGTGGAGCACCTGCACGGGACCGAAGCTCTTGTCGATCCCGCGCACCTCCAGCAGGGGTGTCGCGGCCACGGTGGTTCTCCTTCTTCGGTGCGGCACCGCCCACGCCCCGGCCGGGCGTGGGCGGCGGCGTGCTGCGGCGTCGTCCCGGGGCCGGCTCACACGCCGTTCTCGGTGCACAGTTTCGCGAAGTCGCCGGTGCAGAGCTGAGCCCTGGCCACGAAGCCGTCGGCAACCACGTCCTTGACGTTGTGCCTGAAGATCGCCTTCGGGCTGATCAGGACGGCCGGGACGTCCTTGCCGGACTCCGGGTCCTTGATGCTCTGGGAGACCGTCTTCTTCTCGCCCTTGGCGAGCGAGATCGCCAGGTCGGCGGCGGCGTCGGCCACCTGCTTGATCGCCTTGTAGACGGTCATGCACTGGTCGCCGGCGAGGATGTTCTGCATGCCCTGCACGGTGGCGTCCTGCCCGGTGACCGGCACCTTGCCGTTCAGCTTGTTCTTCTTCAGTACGGAGATGACGGCGTTGCCCAGTCCGTCGTTGGCCGCCAGGACGCCCTTGATGTCCGGACGCTGGGTGAGCATCTGCTCGAACATCGTGCCGGCCTGCGCGTTGTCCCACTCCGGCACCCACTGGTCCGGGCCCTTCACGAAGTCACCCGAGTCGAACCTCGGCTGCAGCACCGAGTCGTAGCCCTGCTTGAACAGCGTGGAGTTGTTGTCGGTCGGCGATCCGTTCAGCTCGGCCACCACCGGCTTCGCGTACTGCATGTCGCTCAGGCACTGCACCAGGCCCTCGCCCTGCAGCTTGCCGACCGCGACGTTGTCGAAACTGACGTAGTAGTCGGCGCCGCCGCTGAGCGTCAGCCGGTCGTAGTCGATCGTCGCGATCCCGGCCTTCTTCGCCTTGTCGAGGACCGCCTTGCCGGTGCCGGAGTCCAGGTTCACGATCATCAGCACCCGGACCCCGCTGGAGATCATCCCGTCCGCGATCGTCTGGAACGCGCTCTTGTCGCCCTGCGCGTTCTGGATGTCGGCCGCCACGCCGGCCGCGTCGAAGGCCTCCTTCAGGAACTTCGGATCGTCGGAGCCCCAGCGCTGGGAACTCGCGGTGTCCGGCAGGATGATGCCGACCTTGCCGACGGATCCGTCGCCCGGGATGCCGGAGCCCGCGCCGCCGTCGCCGCCGCACGCGGCCGCGCCGCCGGCCAGGAGGCCCGTCACGGCAAGGGCGAAGATTCCCCTACGCATTCCTCGTGTCCTCTCGTCGTCACGCGCGCAGTCGGGATCGCCGCTCCGGAAATGTTTGTTGTGTCGGGCAACGTATTCCCGTGATGCGGTGCGGCACAACCGGTCAGCTCCCGGCCCTCCATAAAGTGACGCTAGGTCACGTTGCGCTCCGAATCTGGTGCTTTTCCGGTTTCGCCCGGCCCTCAGCTCCGGATGCGGGCGGTCCGGGCGCCGGTCAGCCGGACCAGATCCTGCGGGGCCAGCGACACCTGCAGGCCGCGCCGACCGGCCGAGACGTACATCCGGGGCAGCTCCAGGGCCGAGTCGTCGATCACGGTCGGTAGGCGTTTGCGCTGCCCCAGCGGGCTGATGCCGCCACGCACGTAGCCGCTGCTGCGCTCCGCCGCCGCCCGGTCGGCCAGCGTCGCCCGCTTCCCGCCGGCCGCGCCGGCCAGGGCCTTGAGGTCCACCTCGCCGGCCACCGGCACGACGGCCACCGTCAGCGCGCCGTCGACCTCGGCGATCAGCGTCTTGAACAGCGACTCCGGCGACACCCCCAGCGCCTCGGCGACCAGCGCGCCGTAGTTCGGCGCCTCCGGCGAGACGTCGTACGGGTGCAGCTCGTGTGGCACCTTCTCCGCGGTCAGCAGTACGGTCGCCGGCGTCCCGGCCGCCTTCTTGGCCATGACCAGCGAGGCTATCGGCACAGCACCACGGTCGGCGCACCCGCCACCCGGGTCAGCACCACCGACGCCCATCCGTCGCCGCGCAGCCGCAGGTCGCGGCGCAACTGCTCCGGCTCCAGCGCGGAACCGCGCTTGCGGATCTCGACCCGGCCCACGTGGCGCTCGCGCAGCAGGGCGCGCAGCCGCTTGAGCGAGAACGGCAGCACGTCGGTGACCTCCAGCCGGCGGGCGAACGCGGTGTCGACGCTCTCGTCGGTGTAGACGTACGCGATCTGCGGATCGGCGAGCCGCCCCCCGATCTCGGCCGCGAACTCCGCGACCAGGTGCGAGCGGACCACGGCCGGGTCCGGGTCGTACAGGAACCGCCCGACCGTGCCGACCGGCGCGGCCTCCACGCCCGACCCGTGCACCTCGCCGCCCGACGGCAGCAGGACCGCCCGCCGCGGGAACTCGGCGAGAGGCCCGCACCAGAACGCCGCCTCCACCAGATCGCCGTCGACGCTGACCCACTCGCCCTCGGCGCCCGCGGGCAGCAGGGCGTGGTCGATGCCGGGCGCCAGCTTCAGCACCGTACGCGGCACCCGGCCGGGCAGCGCGGCGATGAAGTCCCACGGCGGCGACCAGGCCTGGGGATCCATCAGCCGGCCGCGCCCCGCCCGCCGCCGGGCGGGGTCGGCGAACACCGCGTCGAACCTCTCCACCTCGACGGAGGCCGCGTCGGCGCACTCGACGGTCACCAGCGCGGAGAGGCCGGCGGCGGCCGCGTTCGCCTCGGCGAGCGCGGCGGTCAGCGGGTCGGCGTCCACCGCGTACACCCGGATGCCCTGGCGGGCCGCCGCCAGCGCGTCCGAGCCCAGCCCGCAGCCCAGGTCGGCGAGGGTGGCAACGCCTGCCGCGCGCAGCCGGGCGGCGCGGCGGTCCGCCACCACGGCGCGGGTCGCCTGCTCGAGGCCGGCCCGGGTGAAGAACATCTCGGCCGCGGCCGCGCCGAACTTGCCCTCGGCGCGCCGTCGCAGGTCCGCCTGGGTGAGTGCGGCGGCGGCCAGCGGTGCGGGGATGCCGCGGGCGCGCAGGGCCGAGGCCGCGGCGAGCGGGTCCACACCGGTCACGCCGGTCGCGGCCGAGAGCGCCGCGGACCCTTCCGGGGTACGCAGGGAGGCGAGCAGTTCCAGGTCCACGCGGAGTCATTCTGCCGTGTTGGCACTCTCCTTGACGGAGTGCTAGTTCCGGCATAATCTCCGATTAGCACTCTCAACCTGAGGGTGCCAGCGCGTGCCCCGACCGGGGGAGCGCGCTTGCGCCAGGCGGACCGGCACCCGCGACGACGGCCCCGCCCGGTGGCATGAGGCATGAGATCGGCCGACGCAGGCCGGCGAAACCTGTACCCAGGAGGGTATGCCCGTGACTACCGCGACCAAGGTTGCGATCAAGCCGCTCGAGGACCGGATCGTGGTCCAGGCGAACGAGGCTGAGACGACCACGGCGTCGGGCATCGTGATCCCCGACACCGCCAAGGAGAAGCCGCAGGAGGGCACTGTCCTCGCTGTCGGCCCGGGCCGCATCGACGACAAGGGCAACCGCATCCCGGTTGACGTCAAGGTCGGCGAGACGGTCCTCTACTCGAAGTACGGCGGCACCGAGGTCAAGTACGCCGGCGAGGAGTACCTGGTGCTCTCCGCCCGCGACGTCCTCGCGGTCATCGAGAAGTGACCTACTGACAGTGCTTCCCGCCCTGACCCGAGCCTCGGGTCAGGGCGGTGGTGCGTGAAGGGACCTATACATGGCGAAGATCCTCAGCTTCTCTGACGACGCCCGGCACCTGTTGGAGCACGGCGTCAACACGCTCGCCGACACGGTCAAGGTCACCCTCGGCCCGCGCGGCCGCAACGTCGTCCTCGACAAGAAGTTCGGCGCGCCGACGATCACCAACGACGGTGTCACCATCGCCAAGGAGATCGAGCTCACCGACCCGTACGAGAACCTCGGTGCGCAGCTCGTCAAGGAGGTGGCGACCAAGACCAACGACGTCGCCGGCGACGGCACCACCACGGCCACCGTGCTCGCCCAGGCGCTGGTCCGCGAGGGCCTGCGCAACGTGACGGCCGGTGCCAACCCCATCGCCCTCAAACGCGGCATGGACCAGGCGGCCGAGGCCGTCTCCAAGGCGCTGCTGGCCAAGGCCGTCGAGGTCGCCGACCACAAGTCGGTCGCCAACGTCGCCACCATCTCGGCCCAGGACGCCACCATCGGCGAGCTGATCGCCGAGGCGAT
Source organism: Couchioplanes azureus (assembly GCF_014648355.1). Classification (GTDB taxonomy): domain Bacteria; phylum Actinomycetota; class Actinomycetes; order Mycobacteriales; family Micromonosporaceae; genus Actinoplanes; species Actinoplanes azureus. Next base: position 290,306 of record NZ_BMQY01000005.1, on the reverse strand, counting down.
GGACCGGGTCGGCCGCGACGGTGTCATCACCGTCGAGGAGGGCTCCGCGCTGAGCACCGAGCTCGTCGTCACCGAGGGCCTGCAGTTCGACAAGGGCTTCATCTCGCCGAACTTCGTGACCGACGCCGAGGCGCAGGAGGCCGTGCTCGAGGACGCGTACATCCTCATCACGACCCAGAAGATCTCCAGCGTCGAGGAGCTGCTGCCGCTGCTGGAGAAGGTCCTCCAGGCCGGCAAGCCGCTGCTCATCATCGCCGAGGACGTCGACGGCCAGGCGCTGTCCACCCTCGTGGTCAACGCCCTGCGCAAGACCTTCAAGGTCGCCGCCGTGAAGGCCCCCGGCTTCGGGGACCGCCGCAAGGCGATGCTGCAGGACATGGCGATCGCGACCGGCGGCGAGCTGATCGCGCCCGAGCTCGGCTACAAGCTCGACCAGGTCACCGTCGACATGCTGGGCACCGCCCGGCGCGTCGTGGTCGACAAGGAGAACACGACCATCGTCGACGGCGGTGGCAAGAAGTCCGACATCGAGGACCGCGTTGCGCAGATCCGCAAGGAGATCGAGGCGTCGGACTCCGACTGGGACCGCGAGAAGCTCTCCGAGCGGCTGGCCAAGCTCTCCGGCGGCATCGCCGTGATCCAGGCCGGCGCGGCGACCGAGGTCGAGATGAAGGAGCGCAAGCACCGCATCGAGGACGCCATCGCGGCGACCAAGGCCGCGGTCGAGGAGGGCACCGTGCCCGGCGGCGGCGCCGCCCTGGCGCACGTCGTCTCCGCGCTCGACGGCGACCTCGGCCTCACCGGCGAGGAGGCGATCGGCGTCTCGATCGTCCGCAAGGCGCTGGTGGAGCCGCTGCGCTGGATCGCGCAGAACGCCGGCCACGACGGCTACGTCGTGGTGGGCAAGGTCGGCGAGCTGCAGTGGGGTCACGGCCTCAACGCGGCCACGGACGAGTACGTCGACCTCGCCGCCTCCGGCATCATCGACCCGGTCAAGGTGACCCGCAACGCGGTCTCCAACGCCGTGTCGATCGCCGGCCTGCTGCTCACCACCGAGAGCCTCGTGGTGGAGAAGCCGGCCGCGCCGGAGCCGGCCGCGGCCGGTGGCCACGGGCACAGCCACGGTGGCCACGGCCACCAGCACGGCCCGGGCTTCTGACACCCGGCCGGGCTTCCGGCCGCCGGGCTTCCGAGGCGGACCACGGGCAAAGGGCGCGTCGCTTCCGCGGCGCGCCCTTTCTCGTGTGTGATGCAAGCTTCACCGGGGGAAGGGTGGCTAGATGATCGTCGTCGTGGAGGGACCCACGGCGGCCGGGAAAACCTCCTGGTGCCGCCGGTACGCGGGCAGATACGTCGCCGAGCACAGGGTGACCGGCCGCGAGCCGGCGGATGCGGTGGCGCTCGCCCGGCACTGGGTGCGCGCGGGCGTGCAGCGCTGGTCCGCGGCCCTCGAACTGGAACGCGAGGAGGATGTCGCGTTCTGCGACACCGACCCGGTCAAACTGCACTACGCGTGGGGGATGGCCGCCCTCGGCCTCGCGCCGCGCGCCCAATTCGACCGGGAACTCGCGGTGACCCGCGAGGCGTTCCGCAGCGGCCGGCTCGGCTTCGCCGACGCCACCCTCGTGAGCCTGCCCGACACGGCGACGCTGCAACGGCGCCGCGACGACGACCAGACCCGTCGGCGGCGCAACTTCGCGGCTCACGTCCAGCTGAGAGAGCCGCTGCAGCATTGGTACGCGGCGCTGGAGAGCTTGTCGCCGGGCCGGGTCGTGTGGGACCTGCCGGTCACGGGCCTGCCGGCGCTGCCGGAAGCGCGCGCCGACCGATGTGCCGTGGAGCTCCTCGACGCACTGGTCGCGGCGTTGCCCCCGCTGCGCCTGCCTGTCACCGTCGCGTAGCCGCCCGGCGGGTCTGGTCTGGTAGCCGCTCGGCGGGTCCTGGCCTGGTAGCCGTCCGGTGCTTGCCGTCATGACTTCGTAAGGAGCATCGGCGCCTGGGCGGGGCAGGATGGGTCGCGTGAAGCCTTCGCCCACTCCGGCGACGCCTCCCCGGGCGGCCGTTCCCGGGCGAGCCGACCCTGGAGACGCCCTCCTCCGGCCGGCTCTCGCCGGCCTCGCCGCTGCGGCGGTGGCACTCGGCGCCGCCGAGCTCGTCGCGGTGCTGACCGGCCCGATGTCGTCCCCGCTCCTCGCGGTCGCCGCGCTGGTGGTCGACACCGTCCCCGCCCCGGTCAAGGACTTCGGCATCGCGGTCTTCGGCACCCATGACAAGACCGCCCTCATCACGGGCACGCTCCTCTTGCTCGCCGCCTGTGCGGCCGCCCTCGGCACAGCCGCCGTCCGCTCCTGGCTCCTGCCCCTCTTCGGCATAACCTTCTTCACCGCGATCGGCGCCGCGGCCGCCCTGACCCGCCACGCCGCCGGTCTCACCGCCGCCATCCCGTCGCTCGTCGCCGGCGTGGTCGCGGCCGTCACCCTCCGCCTTCTGACCAACCTCGCCGCCGAAGCCGCCACCCCGCCCCCTGCCACGGCACGCCCACCGCACCCGCCGCAACCGCTCACCCCACCCCAGGACCTGCCAGCGCTGGCGGGCGGCCGTCGGCGCTTCCTCATCGGCATCGGGGTCGCTGCCGCCGCCAGCCTCGTCACCGGCGTCGGGGGCCGCCTCCTGAGTGCGCGCCGTGCGGTCACCGCGGCCCGCGCGGCCGTCGTCCTGCCGCCACCGGTCGAGCCGGCGCCGGCGGTCCCGCCCGGGGCCCAGGCGGAGGGCGCGACGTCGTGGGTCACCTCGAATGCGGACTTCTACCGCATCGACACCGCGTTGTACCCACCTCAGCTGGATCCGTCGACGTGGCGGTTGCGCATCCACGGCATGGTCCGCAACCCCCTGACCCTCACCTGGGAGCAGCTGCTGCGCCGTCCGATGATCGCCCGCTACGTCACCCTGGCCTGCGTCTCCAACGAGGTGGGCGGCGACCTCATCGGCAACGCGCTCTGGCTCGGCGTGCCCGTCGGAGAACTGCTCGACGAGGTCCAGCCCCTGCCCGAGGCCGACCAGGTCGTGTCCCGCTCGGCCGACGGCTGGACCTGTGGCAGCCCCACGGCGGTCCTGCGCGACGGCCGCGACGCCCTGCTCGCCGTCGGCATGAACGGCCGGCCGCTCCCGATCGACCACGGCTTCCCCGCCCGCATGGTCGTCCCGGGCTTGTACGGCTATGTCTCGGCGTGCAAGTGGATCACCGAGATCGAGCTGACCCGCTTCGCCGACTTCGACGCCTACTGGGTCCCGAGGGGCTGGTCGGCCCAGGGCCCGATCAAGACCCAGTCCCGCATCGACACCCCCCGCGACGGCGCCACCCGCAAGCCGGGCGCGCTGACGGTGGCCGGCGTGGCCTGGGCCCAGCACCGCGGCATCACCAAGGTGGAGGTCCAGGTGGACGCCGGCCCCTGGACCGAGGCGACTCTCGCCCAGGCAGTCTCCGCCGACACGTGGGTGCAATGGTCCTCCCGCTGGGAGGCCACCCCGGGCGCCCACACCATCCGGGTCCGAGCCACCGACACCGACGGCCAGACCCAGCCAGGCCAGCAAACCCCGGTCGCCCCAAACGGCGCCACCGGCTGGCACTCCGTCCGCCTCACCATCGAATAGCCTCCCGGCCGCCGTGTCCGCGTGCCTGCCTGCCCGCCTGCCCGCCCGCTGGTCGGCCTGCCCGCCGCGTCCGCCTGCCCTCCTGCCCGGCCGGCCGGGTGACCGTCCGCCTTCCCCGTCCTCCTGCCCGGGTGGCCGGCTGACCCGCCACCCGCTCTGGCCGCCGCTTGCCCGGCGGCATCGGTTGCCCTTACTCGGCGGTCCTGCTTGCCAAGCGCGCGGCTCTGCCTTGCCGGCTCCCTTGGGCCAGTGCTTGTGACGGGTTCGGGTCCGGCTTCGCATGGTTCTGGGGCCGGGCTCCGGGGTCCCGGGGCGCGCTCCGGGCGGGGTTGCCGGACACTGGGCGGCGGGGCCCCCCTTCCTGGCTGCCTTCCCACGCGAGGCGTGTGAGTGAAACGGGTGTCACGCGAAAGCCGCACTTTTCGTCCGACGTCAAGGGCAAGTTCGCTCATACGGTGGCTTGCATGTTCACCGATGCGGCTGACATGCCGTTACAGACGCCGACGCGGCTCCCCGGGGGGAACCGCGTCGTCAGGTGTGTGGTTGTGCCGCGTGTCGGGCGGCGTCACGCCGCCGGGGCCTGCCGTTGTGCCGGCACCGTGGACTTGTGGGGTCGGCCGAGGCGTGCCTCGAGCCGGGCGAGGTCGACCCGTCCGTGATGCCGATCGGCAAGGTCCTCCCAGCCGACCGCGAGCAGCCGCAGCCGCTCCGCTTCGCTGAAACCTCCCCAGACGCCGTACGGCTCACGGACAGCCAGCGCGTGCGCGGCGCATTCCGCCCGGACCGGGCACGCGCCGCACATCGCCTTGGCCTTCGCCTCGCGGCGGTTGCGGGAAGACCCGCGTTCGCCGTCGGGGTGGAAGAACTGAGCGCTGTCGCGCCCCCTGCACAGGCCGAGTCGCTGCCAGTCCCACAGGTCGGCGATGGGCCCGGGCAGTCTGCGAACGTTCGACATCAACACCCTCCTCCCGCGCGGCACCGCGGAGTGTTGTCATGAGGGGCCTGGCTCAGGCCTGCCGCCCGTGTACCCCGGCACACGCCGGATCACACACGGTTCGTCGATGTCTTCGCCGGTCGTATCTCACCGGTGCCGAAAATCGTGCCGATCTTTCCCATTTTTTCCATCTAAAGCGCGTAATGCTGCGGCCCTCGCGTGATCTCCTCTGAGAGAGAAGGAGGATCACTGTGCGTACCGTCCTCGTGTGCGTCCGTACCCCACTGGCGGCCCAGACCGTCGCGTCCACCGCGGCCCGGCTCGGCATGACCGGGGTGGTGCGGACAGCGGTGAGCGAGACCGAAGCCATGATCCGTCTGGCTGAAAGGCCGGCCGAGGTGGTTCTGGCCGACACCGCCGTGACTCGTCCCGACAGCGTCGGTTTCACCCGGCGCGTCCTCGCCCGCGCCCCGCAGGCGCAGGTCGTTCTCTTCGGCGCGGAAGACCCCCGGGTCGCCGCCGCCACGGTCGCCGCCGGCGCCCGCGGCGTCATCCGCGGTGTCGAGCACGACCTCGTCAGCGTCGTCGCCAAGGCCCTCCTACTCCTGCTGCTGCCGGCGCGCCCCCAGGGCCTGCCGATCAACGGCGCGAACGCCCAGCCCGCGGCGGTGGGCGGAGCCGGGCGCAACAACAACTCGGCCGCCGCCCGGGGCCTGCACCGGGACGGCATGGCGATGGCCGGCACCCCGAACTCCGCGGGCATCCCGGCGATGCTGCCGAACTCCCCGATGGTTCCCTCGCAGCGCGGGGACGGCTCGGAGATCGACCCGGCGACCGGGCGGCCGTTCGTCTGGCCGGGCAACGAGTCCCGGGCCGGCGACGCGGCACCGGCCGGGCGCCGCCTGACCCTCACCGAGCGGGAGCTCCAGGTCCTGCGCGGCATGGCCGACGGCAAGAGCAACGCGGAGATCGGCCGGGAGCTGTTCGTCTCCGAGGACACCGTCAAGACCCATGCCCGGCGGCTCTTCCGCAAGCTCGGCGCCCGCGACCGGGCACACGCCGTGGCGGCAGGCTTCCGCGCGGGCCTCGTCGCCTGACCGACGCCGGAAGGATCCGGGCACCTCTGTGTGCCCGGATCCACCGTGCCGAGCGGCCGGGGAAGGCTGGGCCGGCGGCGGGCGGCCCTAGAAGGGTCGAGCGGCCCCGGAAAGGCCGAACGGCCGGAGGGCGGCGGGCGGCGGGCGGCCCTAGAAGGGTCGAGCGGCCCGGAAAGGCCGAACGGCCGGAGGGCGGCGGGCGGCGCGGAAGGCCAGGCGGCCGGAGAAGGGCGAGGCGCGCGGCAGCCGACGCCTGGTGTCGCAAGCAAGCCTATTTACGGCATCAAGGCCAGAACGGCGCGGCGGAATCGGGCCGTCCAGCGGATCAAGGCCGCGCCGCGCATCCGAGGCTCCGCGGCGGATCGCGGCGCGGCGGGGCAGTGCGGGGTGGTCAAGCCGTATGGCGGCTCAGCGCCGTGCAGCCGATCAAGGCCGTGGAAACGAAGCGACGGGCCGCAGGGCAGCGACCCGTCGGGTGACTCTAAGTCCGGCTCAGGACTGCTCGTCGTCCGGCCCGTCCGTCAACGTGTCGTGTACGCCATCTGCGTAACCTCGGGCGTACTCCCACGTGACGTAGTGATCGGGATCCGGATCGTAGGCGGGCTCGTGCACTCGCGGACGCCCGCTCGACAGCAGATGGCGCAGATTCCCCCGCAGCAGATCCCAGTCGAAATAGTGCGGCTCGTGGCAGTCCTCACACTCGATCACCAGCCCACGGATGCCCGTCGGACTCAGCAGCGCCTGGTAGATCTCCAGGTCAGAGAGGTCCTCGAGCACGTCCTGCCGCTCCGCCTCGGTCAGCGGGTCCTGCTCGGCGTCCTCGCTGAGGTCGTCGAGTCCCGCGGCCGGGTCGGCGGGGTCGCCGCTGAACGGGTCGATCGGCTCTTCTTGCACGGTGTATACCGTACCCATGAAGGGGCATTGTGTGCTGGCCCGCACCTGCTGTCCGCCCCGTCGGGTAGGGCCGCCTCGATGAGTACGATGTAACACTCCGCCTCTTCGCTAGGGATGATCTGTGGAAACTGACTCCGCGCGCACGGTTCCTCTCGGTCTGACGTTCGACGATGTCCTGCTGCAGCCGGGCGAATCCGACGTCGTGCCGAGCCGGGTCAACACCATCACGCGGATGACCCGCAACGTCGAGCTCTCCATCCCCCTGTTGTCCAGCGCCATGGACACGGTGACCGAGGCGCGGATGGCCATCGCCATGGCGCGGCAGGGCGGCATCGGGGTGCTGCACCGCAACCTGTCCCTGGAGGAGCAGGCCTCGCAGGTCGACCTCGTCAAGCGTTCCGAGTCCGGGATGATCACGAACCCGGTCACCTGCAGCCCCGACGACACCGTGCACGAGGTCGACCAGCTCTGCGGCCGCTACCGGATCTCCGGCCTGCCCGTGGTCGACGCGGAGGGCGTGCTCGTCGGCATCGTGACCAACCGCGACATGCGGTTCGTCACCGACGCCAGCGTCAAGGTGCGCGAGGTCATGACCAAGGCGCCGCTGATCACCGCCCGGGTGGGCGTCGGCAAGGACGAGGCGCTCTCGCTGCTGCAGCGGCACAAGGTCGAGAAGCTGCCGCTCGTCGACGACTCGGGCCGGCTGCGCGGTCTGATCACGGTCAAGGACTTCACCAAGAGCGAGCAGTATCCGAACGCCGCCAAGGACGCCCAGGGCCGGCTGCGGGTCGCCGCCGCGGTCGGCGTCGGCGACGATGCGTACAAGCGCGCCCGGGCGTTGATCGACGCCGGCGTGGACGTCGTCATCGTGGACACCGCGCACGGGCACCAGCGCGCCGTGCTGGAGATGGTCGCGCAGCTCAAGAAGGACACCACCACGGACATCGTGGGCGGCAACGTGGCGACGTACGCGGGTGCCAAGGCGCTGGTCGACGCGGGCGCCGACGCGGTCAAGGTCGGCGTCGGTCCGGGCGCGATCTGCACCACCCGGATCGTCGCGGGCGTGGGCGTGCCGCAGATCACGGCGGTCATGGAGGCGGCCCGGGCCTGCAAGCCGGCCGGCGTCCCGGTCATCGCCGACGGCGGCATCCAGTATTCCGGCGACATCGCGAAGGCGATCGTGGCCGGCGCCGACTCCGTCATGCTCGGCGGCCTGCTCGCCGGCTCGGAGGAGAGCCCCGGCGACCTGATCTTCATCAACGGCAAGCAGTTCAAGTCGTACCGCGGCATGGGCTCGCTGGGCGCGATGCAGTCGCGGGGTCAGGCGAAGTCCTACTCCAAGGACCGGTACTTCCAGCAGGATGTCACCGAGGACAAGCTCGTGCCGGAGGGCGTCGAGGGGCAGGTGCCCTACCGTGGCCCGCTGGCGCGGGTCGCCCACCAGCTCGTCGGTGGCCTGCGCGCGGCGATGGGTTACGTCGGCGCCGAGACGATCGCGGACTTGCAGCAGCGCGGGCAGCTCATCAGGATTACCGCGGCGGGTCTCAAGGAGAGCCACCCGCACGACATCCAGATGACCGTCGAGGCTCCCAACTACCACTCCCGTTAAGAAGAGGTAACCGAAGATGCGCGACGTGGTGGAGATCGGTCTCGGCAAGACCGCCCAGCGCGGGTATCACCTGGACGACATCGCGATCGTCCCGAGCCGCCGCACCCGGGACGTGGACGACGTGTCGACCGACTGGAAGGTCGACGCCTACCCGTTCAAGATCCCCTGCGTCGCGCATCCGTCGGACGCCACCATGAGCCCGGCCTCGGCCGTCGCCCTGGGCCGCCTCGGCGGCCTCGGCGTGCTGAACGCCGAGGGTCTCTGGACCCGGTACGAGGACCCCAGCAAGATCCTGGAGGAGCTGGCCTCGCTCGACGAGGAGGCGGACGCCACAAAGCGGCTCCAGGAGGTCTACTCCGAGCCGATCCGCCCGGAGCTGATCGCCGAGCGGGTACGGGCGATCCGCGACGGTGGCGTCACCGTCGCCGTGCGGGTGTCGCCGCAGCACACCCTCGCGCTCGCCCCGGTGGTCCTCGACGCGGGCGTCGACCTGCTGGTCATCCAGGGCACGCTGGTCAGCGCGGAGCACGTGTCCACGACGGACGAGCCGCTGAACCTCAAGGAGTTCATCGCCGACCTCGACCTGCCGGTCATCGTGGGCGGCTGCACGGACTACAAGACCGCACTGCATCTGATGCGTACGGGTGCAGCCGGCGTCATCGTCGGCGTCGGCGCGGACGAGTGGTCCACGACCGACACCGTGCTCGGCATCCGGGTGCCGATGGCGACGGCGATCGCGGACGCGGCGGCGGCCCGGCGCGACTACCTCGACGAGACGGGCGGCCGCTACGTCCACCTGATCGCCGACGGCGGCATCCAGACGTCCGGCGACATCGCCAAGGCGATCGGGTGCGGCGCCGACGCGGTGATGCTCGGCGAGCCGCTCTCGCTGGCCGAGGGCGCCCCGGCCGGCGGCGCCTGGTGGCATTCGGCGGCCAGCCACCCGAGCCTGCCCCGCGGCGGGTTCTGCATCGCCGGCGAGCCCGACGGCACGCTGGAGGAGATCCTCTACGGACCCGCCGACCGTCCCGACGGCCAGCTCAACCTCTTCGGCGGCCTGCGGCGCGCGATGGCCAAGTGCGGATACCGCGACGTCAAGGAATTCCAGAAGGTCAGCCTCGTCCTCGACCGGTGAGGTGGCGTCCCCCGCGTAGGGTCATCAGGACGCGACACGGGGGAGTGGGAATGCGGGTAGGAATCGCGGCGACCATCGTCGCCGCTCTGGCGCTGGCCGGATGCACGGGGGACACGAAGCCGCGGGCGGGGACGAGCGCCTCGGCCGGCTCCGCGTCCGGCACCGCGCCGAGCTTCGCGCCCGGTGCGGCCGGGGCGGGTGACCCGTATTTCCCGACCTACGGCAACGGCGGCTACGACGTCGCCGGATACGACCTGAAGCTGAAGTACGATCCCGCGACCGGGCGCCTGCAGGGCACGGCGACCATCTCCGCCACCGCGACGCAGGATCTGTCGAGTCTCCACTTCGACCTGGCCCACCTCGCCGCGAGCCGGGTCACGGTGGACGGAACGGCCGCGACCGCCAAGGCGGAGCAGAACGAGCTGGTCGTGACGCCGTCCGCGGGCATCGCCAAGGGCCGCAAGTTCACCGTGGTGGTCGACTACGCCGGGGAGCCGAAGGCGCTGGTCAACAAGGACCTGGGCCCCGGCGGCTGGCAGCGGACCGCGGACGGCGGTTTCGCCGTGGGCCAGCCCGAGTCGGCGAGCACCTGGTTCCCGGTGAACGACCACCCGAAGGACAAGGCGACGCTCAGGCTCGAGATGACCGTTCCCGACGGCGTGGAGGCGATCAGCAACGGGGTGCCCGGCCCGCGCCGGAGCGCCGGCGGCTGGACCACCTGGACGTGGACCGAGTCGAAGCCGATGGCCAGCTACCTCACCATGGTGGCCATCGGTCAGTACCGCGTGCGGAGCACCACCCATGCCGGCAAGCCGATGATCGTCGCGATCCCGGAGACGCTGCCCGAGAACGGGCCGGCCGACCGGTCGCTGGCGCTGACCGGTGAGGTCGCCGACTTCCTGGCCACGCAGTTCGGGCCGTACCCGTTCGACTCGTACGGCGGCGTGGTCATCGACGACAAGCGGGTCCCGTACGCGCTCGAAAACCAGTCCCGCCCCCTCTACGGCAGCGTCTTCTTCCGCAGCGTCGATGCCACGGTCGTCTCGCACGAGCTCGCCCACCAGTGGTTCGGCGACAGCGTGGCGATCACCCGCTGGCAGGACATCTGGCTCAACGAGGGCTTCGCCACGTACGCGGAATGGCTCTGGCAGGAGCACAAGAGCGGGCGGAGCGTCCAGCAGTCGTTCGACCGGGCCTACGGCGGCATCGACTGGGGGCTGCCGATCGGCGATCCGGGCGCGGCCCGCATCTTCGACGACGCCGTCTACCAGCGCGGCGCGCTGCTGGTGCACGCCCTGCGCAAGACGATCGGCGAGGGGCCGTTCTTCGCGCTGCTGAAGTCGTGGCCGGCCGAGCACCGCGACGGCAACGTCACCACCGAGCAGTTCGTGGCGGCCGCCGAGAAGGCCTCCGGCAAGGACCTCGACTCCTTCTTCCAGGGCTGGCTGTTCGGCGACACGCCCCAGCCGAAGCCCTGACGCCCCGCCTCGCCTCCCACATCCTGGAACGGCGGACTCCGGCCTCTCGTCTCGTGGAACGAAAGATGGACGGACGCAAGATCACCCGTACGCTGGCGCGGCGAATCAGGCCCGACGGGGCCGATCACGGGAGGCACGTCGTCCATGAAGCTCGTCCCGCGCCGCGTCGTCGCCGGAGCGCTGTCCACCGCGGTGGTCGCCGCCATGGCCGGAGTCACCACCTGGGCCCTGGCGGAGGAGCCGCCCGAGCCGCCGGTCCGGCTGGTCGTCGGCCTGAAGCGCGCCGCCGACACGTCCGCGCCGATGCGTACGGTCTCCGCGATGGGTGTGCGCGCCATGGACGCCGCCGGTCCCGCCGAGCAGGCCATGACGGCCCTGCGGGCCCGAACCCTCGAGGTGTCCGCGGCCCGCCGGGCGCGGGTCGTCGAGGCCCTGGTGAAGGACCCGAACGTCGCGTACGTCGAGGTCGACCACGTCCGCCGGGCCTTCGACGTCACCCCGGACGACCCGATGTACACCAGGCTCGACGCCGGCGGGGTCCGGCTGCAGCCGGAGGTCGACCAGGTCCGGCTGCCCGCCGCCTGGCAGACCACCACCGGCGCCGCCGCCGTGAAGATCGCGGTGCTGGACAGCGGCGTCACCCCGGCCGGCGACCTCGCGGGCGCGGTCACCGGCGGATACAACTACGTCGGCAACAACACCGACACGACCGACGACGCCGGCCACGGCACCACGGTCGCCTCTGTGGTCGCGGGCCGCGGCAACAACGGCACCGGCATGGCCGGCGGCTGCTGGAGCTGCACCGTCATCCCGGTCAAGGTGCTCGACCGCAACGGCTTCGGGCACGACAGCACCGTCGCCAAGGGCATCGTGTACGCCACCGACGCCGGCGCGAAGATCATCAACCTGTCGCTGGGCGGCACGCAGAGCAGCAAGGTGCTCGCCGACGCGGTCGCCTATGCCAACCTCAAGGGCGTGCTGGTCGTCGCGGCGGCCGGCAACGACGGCCGCAACAGCAGGCTGCGCAACGTCAAGCAGTACCCGGCCGCGTACCCCGACGTGGTCGCGGTGGGCGCCACCGCCCGCAACTCCGACGCGCGCGCCGACTTCTCGAACTTCAACAAGCCCGGCGACTCCTGGGTCGACATCGCGGCACCCGGCGACGTCGTCGGCATGGACCGCTTCGGCGACTACCACACCGGTCAGCGCGGCACGTCGTTCGCGGCGCCCATGGTGGCCGGCGCGGCCGGGCTGATCAAGGCCGCGCACCCCGGCTACACCGGCTGGTCCCTGCAGCGGGCGCTGCTGCGCTCGGCCCGCCCGGTCGGCGGCGACGGCTGGGTCAGGCACGGCATGCTCGACGCGGCGAAGGCGCTGACCATCACCACGGACACCACCCCGCCGACCATCGCCGGCGTGCCGGCTCCCGCGCGCGACGCGCGCGTCCGCGGAAAGATCACGATCAAGACCTCCGGCGTCGGCGACGTCTTCTCCGGCGTCCGCAACGTCGTCCTGTACGCCGACGGCAAGTACCAGGGGCAGGACCACGTCGCGCCGTACGAGCTGCGGTACGACACCGCCGGGCGCAACGGCAGGGTCGCCCTGCAGATCCGGGTCTACGACAAGGCCGGCAACCGGACCGACGTCGATCGCCCGGTCATCGCCGACAACACCGCGCCGAAGCTGAGGATCACCAGCGGGCCCGCGCACAAGGCCCGGGTCTCCGGCACGGTCAGGCTCGCCGCCACCGCCTCGGACGCCGGCGGCGTCAGCCGGGTCGAGATGCTGATCAACGGCAAGGTGCGGAAGCAGGACACCGCGGCGCCGTACAAGTTCAGCTTCAAGGCGTCCGGCTACCGCTCCGGCATGAAGGTCCAGATCCGGGCGATCGACACGGCCGGCAACGTCAGGGCGGAGAAGACGCGCACCTACCGGCGCTGACGCGGCACCCGAACTGCACCCCGAGCGGTCCGACTTTTCCGACCGGCGCCGCCGACGGTGGGGTCATGAGTGCTCGCGCGGTGTCTGGACTGGCCCTCAGTGTGCTCGCCGGAGTGCTGGCGTTCCCGGCGGCGCCGGTGCTCGCCTCCGACGCCGCGGAAGTCCCGGTCTCGCTGGTCGTGGGGCTGCGCTCGGACGCCGCACCGGACGAGCGCGGCGCCGAGGTCGTCGACAAGCTGGAGCAGAGCGTCGACGTCGTCGCCAGTGAGCCGCTCGATGCGGCGGTCGCCGTGGACGTGCCCGCGGACCAGGCCGCCGAGGCCGCCGCCGCGCTGCGGGCCGACCCGGCCGTCGCCTACGTCGAGCGCGACCACATCGCCTCGATCGCGGCCACCGTGCCCAACGATCCGGCCTTCGACAGCCAGTGGGGCATCAAGCTGGCCGGCGTCGACACCGCCTGGGACACGACCCGCGGGCGGGGTGGCGTGGTCGTCGCGGTGGTCGACACGGGGGTGAAGGCGCTGCCCGAGCTCTCGGGCCGCCTGCTCGCCGGGTACGACTTCGTCAACGACGACACCAACGCCACCGACGACCACGGCCACGGCACGATGACCGCCGGGGTGATCGCCGCGTCCGGCAACAACGGGGCCGGCGCCGCCGGGATCTGCTGGTTCTGCAAGATCCTGCCGGTGAAGGTGCTGAACTCCGACGGCTACGGCACCTACTCCGACATCGCGCAGGGCATCCGGTGGGCCGCCGACAAGGGCGCCGACATCGTCAACCTGTCGCTGGGCGGGGCCGACGACAGCCAGCTGCTGCGGGACGCCGTCGCGTACGCCAGCGGCAAGGGCGTCCTGGTGCTCGCCGCGGCGGGCAACTCGGGCAGCTCCGCGCCGCACTACCCGGCCGCGATCCCGGCGGCCGTCGCGGTCGGCGGCTCGACCCCCGGCGACCTGCGCTACTCCTGGTCCAACTACGGCAGCAGCTGGGTGGACCTCGCGGCGCCGGGCTGCAACCTGGCCGAGGGCCTGAACGGCATCGTGAGCCAGTTCTGCGGCACCTCGTCGGCCACGCCGTTCGCCGCGGGCGTCGCGGCGCTGCTCGCCTCGACCAGCCCGACGCCCACCGCCGCCACCATCCGCTCGACGCTGACCTCGTCCGCCGACAAGCTCTCCGGCTCCTGGGTCGCCTCGTCCGGGGGCCGGGTCGACGCGGCCGCCGCGCTGGCGTCGCTGCCGGCCGGGGAGAACACGGTCGCGGACGACCACGTCCCGCCGGCCACGTCGTTCCTGTCGCCGGGCGGCGGGGCGCTGGTGCGCGGCACGGTACGGGTGTCCGCCGCCGCCACCGACGACATCGGCATCGCCAAGGTGGAGCTGCTCGCCAACGGGGTCGTGGTGAACGTCGACCGCTACGCCCCGTACTCGCTGCCCTGGCGGACGGCCGTCCGGGGCGGGACCGTGACGCTCGGGCTGCGGGCGTACGACCGCGGCGGCAATGTGACCACCTCCGCCCGCCGCGTCGTGGTGGACAACTGGGGCCCGGCCGTGCGGATCACCTCCGGGCCGGCGAGCGGGACCCGCAACGTCCGCAAGACGAAGTACGTGACCGCGGAGGCCGCCGACCGCAACGGCATCCGAAGCCTCGAACTGCTGGTCAACGGCAAGGTGGTCCAGCGCACCACCGCGACGCGCCGCACGTTCGCGGTGCAGACGTGGAAGTTCGGCAGCACCCTCAAGGTCCGGGTACGGGCGATCGACCGCGCCGGCAACGTCTCGTACACCGGCACCCGCACCTGGTACCGCTGACGCCGGCGTATCGGCCCCGGTGACTCCGGCCTCAGCGGGTGCCCCGGCCCGGGGGGTGTGCCCCTCGCGCCGGTAAACTCGCGGGTCATGAGCACACCGCGTCCGGTTCTCGTCGTCGACTTCGGCGCCCAGTACGCCCAGCTGATCGCCCGCCGGGTCCGCGAGGCGCGGGTCTACTCGGAGATCGTGCCGCACTCGATGCCGGTCGCCGAGATGCTCGCGAAGGACCCGGCCGCGATCATCCTGTCCGGCGGACCGTCCAGTGTGTACGAGCCGGGCGCCCCGGTGCTCGATCCCGCGCTGTTCGCCGGCGACGTTCCCGTCTTCGGCATCTGCTACGGCTTCCAGGCCATGGCGCAGGCGCTCGGCGGCACCGTCGCGCACACCGGTTCGCGCGAGTACGGGCGCACGATGCTCACCGCGACCGACCGGGTGGGCACGCTGCTCCGGGACCTGCCGGCCGGCCTGCCGGTCTGGATGTCGCACGGCGACTCGGTCACCGAGGCTCCCGCGGGCTTCGCGGTCACCGCCTCGACGCCCGGCGCGCCGGTGGCGGCGTTCGAGGATCTCGCCACCCGGCGCGCGGGCGTGCAGTTCCACCCCGAGGTGGCGCACACCGAGCAGGGGCAGGAGATGCTCCAGCGCTTCCTCTACGACATCGCCGGTCTGGAGCCCACCTGGACCCCGACGAACATCATCGAGGACCAGGTCGCCGCGATCCGCGCTCAGGTCGGCGACAAGCAGGTCATCTGCGGGCTGTCCGGCGGCGTCGACTCGGCGGTCGCGGCGGCGCTCGTGCACAAGGCGGTCGGCGACCAGCTCACCTGCGTCTTCGTCGACCACGGCCTGCTGCGCGCCGGCGAGGCCGAGCAGGTCGAGAAGGACTACGTCGCGGCCACGGGCATCCGCCTCAAGGTGGTCGAGGCCTCGGACGTCTTCCTCGGCCACCTCGCCGGGGTCACGGACCCGGAGCAGAAGCGCAAGATCATCGGACGCGAGTTCATCCGTACGTTCGAGCAGGCCGCCCGCGAGCTCGACGCCGAGCGCCACATCGAGTTCCTGGTGCAGGGCACCCTCTACCCGGACGTCGTGGAGTCCGGCGGCGGCACCGGCACCGCCAACATCAAGTCGCACCACAACGTGGGCGGTCTCCCGGAGGACCTCCAGTTCGCCCTGGTCGAGCCGCTGCGCACCCTCTTCAAGGACGAGGTACGCGCGCTCGGCGCGGAGCTGGGCCTGCCCGAGGAGATGGTCCACCGGCACCCGTTCCCGGGCCCGGGCCTGGCCATCCGCATCATCGGCGCGGTCGACCGCCACCGCCTCGACATCCTGCGCGCGGCCGACCTGATCGCCCGCGAGGAGCTCACGGCGGCGGGCCTGGACCGCGACGTGTGGCAGTTCCCGGTGGTGCTGCTCGCCGACGTCCGCAGTGTCGGTGTCCAGGGCGACGGCCGCACCTACGGGCACCCGGTGGTCCTGCGGCCGGTCTCCAGCGAGGACGCGATGACGGCGGACTGGTCGCGCCTGCCGTACGAGGTCATCGCCAAGATCTCCACGCGGATCACGAACGAGGTCCCCGAGGTGAACCGGGTCGTCCTCGACGTCACCAGCAAGCCGCCGGGCACCATCGAGTGGGAGTGATCCCCCGCGGCGCCTGAGCCGCCCGCCTGATCGAACCCGCGAGGGCCGCTGCCGCCATCGGCAACGGCCCTCGCGGTGGTTCGGTGCCCGGCCATGGCCGCGGCGAGCGCCGGGACCCCCTGCAGCGTGGCGCCGCAGCGGCGGTCATGTGACCGGCGGGGTGCTTCCGCGCCCGCCGGAGCGGGCGCCGCAGCGGGGTCACGCGGCCGGCGGGGTGCTCGTCGGCGCGGCGCTCGCCGGTGGGGTGCTCACCGGGGCGGCGCTCGCCGAAGGGGCGCTCGGCGCGGGTGCGGCGGGATAGGCCGGGGGGCGGCCCCAGGAGGGGTGCGCGGGGTCGAGCCGGTCCGGGGCGGCCGGAGCCGGCTCCTCCGGCATCAGGAACCAGGCGATCGGATAGGCGAGCACCGCGGTTCCCCAGGTCAGCACGGCCAGCGCGGCGAAGCCGACGCGGATGAGGACGGGGTCGACGGACAGGTAGCGGCCGAGGCCGCTGCACACGCCGGCGACGATGCGGTCGTCGAGGGGGCGGCGAAGTTGCTTGTACGGGGCGACGGTCGGATCAGTCATGTCTCCAGAGTCGGCCGTGGCGCGCCCGGCGGCCTCGGTGAACGCCCGGAGTCCGACCCTGATTCCCCTGCCGGGGTCGCCCGGGGACGAACCGGTATGGGGGTATTGCTGTCTGTTACGCACCTGTTGCGCTCGGTGCGCAGAACCGCCCTGAACTGCGATTACTGAGGGCTATCGCCCTGTCAGGAATCCGACAGACGTTTCCCAGAGTTAACATAAACCGGGCAAGATGCCGCCCGTGACCCCCGCACTGGAGCCGCTCCGCAGGATTGCGGCATACGCCGTCGCGACCGATCCCCACGGCCGCGTCCTACTCGTCCGGGCCTCGGCCCGCTCCGGCACGCCCGGCGTCTGGTCCCTGCCCGGCGGCGCCGTCGACCACGGCGAGGACCCGAACCACACCGTCGTCCGGGAGACCGCCGCGGAGACCGGGCTGTCGGTCGCCGTCACCGGGTTGCGCGACGTGCTGGCCGACATGCGGTCCCTGCCGCACCGCGGCGTCACGATCCACACCGATCGCCTCGTCTACGAGGTGTCCGTGCGCGGCGGCAACCTGATCGACCGGGTGGGCCAGCCGACCGACATGGCCCGCTGGCACACCCTCGAGGAGGCGCAGGAGCTGCGGCTGCGCCCGTTCACCGCCGCCGCGCTGGGGCTGCCCGCCGCCAGCGCCGACCTGCGGCCCGAGGAGGTCCCCGACTTCCCGTCCTTCTACGCCTATCCGGGGCCGGACGGGCTGCACCGCGCGCAGCGCTTCGCCGCGTACGCCATCGCGACCGACCCCCACGACCGGCTGCTGCTGACCCGCGTGGCCCCGGGCTACCCGGGCGAGGGCTGCTGGCACCTGCCCGGCGGCGGAACCGACTACGGCGAACAACCCGGCACCGCCCTGATCCGCGAGCTCGTCGAGGAAACCGGGCAGCAGGGGCGCCTGGTCGAGCTGCTCGGCGTCGCCAGCCACCGCGACGCGGCCTCGCTGGGCCCCGAGGGCTATCCGATCGACTGGCACGGCGTCCGGGCCTTCTACCGGGTCGCCGTCGACGCGCCCACCGAGGTGACGGTCGGGGACGTCGGCGGCTCCACGTCCGAGGCGCGCTGGATGGCGCTCGCGGAGGTCGCCGCCCTGCCCGCCGATCAGCTCACCGAGGTTACCGCCGAGGCGCTCCGGGCCGCCGGCCTCCTCTGATGACGCAGCGGGGCCGGATGGTGCGAAGCGGCGGGCGGAAGCCACCCCGGGGACGCAGCGGGGAGGGGGCCGCGACGCTACGCCCGGATAGCCTGGCCGGGTGAAGATCAGACGAATCGGAGCGTACGGTCTCTGCCGCGACGCCGCCGGACGTGCGCTGCTCGCGCACAACTCGGGGCTGTCCGCCTTCCCCGGGCTCTGGACCCTGCCCGGGGGCGGGGTCGAGCAGGGCGAAGATCCCGACGACACCGTCGTCCGGGAGTTCGCCGAGGAGACCGGCCTTCGGGTGCGCATCGTGGGACTTCACTCGGTGACCTCCGACGTTTTCCGGCTACCGGACACGGATACGTGGGAACACACCGATCGGATCATCTACGACGTCGAGATCGTGGGCGGAGGCCTCCGCGACGAGACCTCCGGTACGACCGATCGTGTCGCCTGGGTGACCCCGGGCGAGCTGCCGCTGATGCCGTTCACGGCCGGCGCGCTCGGGCTGCCCGTCCCGCCCTCCGAGCGGCCGCCGGACCCCGCGGAGCCGCAGGTACGCACCAACCAGCGGTTCGGCGCGTACGGGATCGTCACCGACCCCGGCGGCCGGGTCCTGCTCACCCGGATCGCGCCCGGATACCCGGGCGCCGGGCTCTGGCACCTGCCCGGCGGCGGGACCGACCACGGCGAGCTGCCGGAGGCCGCGCTGACCCGGGAGCTGATCGAGGAGACCGGGCAGCACGGGCGGGTGACCGGCCTCGTGGGCACCTCGCACCGGCACGATCCCGCGGCGCTCGGCCCGGAAGGCGTACCCGTGGACTGGCATGTCGTCCGTGTCCTGTTCAGCGTTTCCGTCGACCGGCCGACAGAACCAGTGGTGATGGAGGATGCGGGCGGATCCACGGCGGCGGCGGCCTGGTTCGATCAGGTTACGGCGCGTGATCTTCCGCTGACCGAAGTCGCCGCGTCGGCACTGCGTCGGCTCGCTGAGGAAAGCGCTCATCGGTGAAGAGGGTTGCGGGCACTCGGTTAGACTCGTCACAGGGCCGGGCAGTATGCATGCCTCTTCGCCCACCGGAGGGGAATCAAAACTCCAGAGAACGTCGTTGCACACCACGGTCGATTCGTCCCTCGCCAAGAGGGCCCGGCTGTGCGATTGTGTAACCCGCTTTAGTGACGGTCCGTAGACGTACGGGCGATGGGCAGCACCCCGCGACGGCGCAGCCGGCGGGCATACCGACCCCAGATGGAGGAGCACGTGCCGAGAACCCCGTGGCGCCGGCGTCGAACGACGGATAGTCCCCGTCCCGCCGGGCGTCGTTGGGCAGGCCGGCTGCGCCGCGGCGGAAGTCTCGCCCGGCAGGCCCTGCTGGTGCGGGTGGGAGGCCGATCCGCGGAAGCGGGCCGCGCCGCCACCGCCACCCGGGCAGAAGTGATCTACACCGGCACGGAGCTCGTGTCGGTCGCCGGCCGTGGCCGCACGGTGGCCACGTCGGGCAGCCACGGGCCGGTCGCCATGGCCCAGCCGGTCACGATCGAGGCCGACTCGGGGGCGCTGCTCCCGGGCGAGCCCACGGTCCGCCGCCGCATCAGCTTTGCGCTGGTCAACGCGTGCACCCTGGCGAGCCTCGGCCTGGGCCTGCTCGCCATCTTCCTCGCCATGCAGGGCGAGACCCGCTTCGCCGCCGCCTGCCTGGTGGCCTGCGTGGCCTTCGACGGGCTCGACGGCGCCCTGGCCCGGCGGCTCGGCGTCTCCAGCCCGTTCGGCGCGCAGATGGACTCGCTGGCCGACATGTGCTCGTTCGGGCTCGCGGCGCCGGTGGTGGTCTACGCCTCGCTCGCGCACACGGTGCCGACGGCCGCGGCCGGGGTGGCGTGCGTGCTGGTCGCGGGCTGTGCGGCGATCCGGCTGGCCCGGTTCAACGTGTCGCCCAAGGACGGGAAGTTCTTCTCCGGCGTGCCGACGACCATGGCCGCGGCGGTGCTGGCCCTGACGGTGCTCATCGGTCTGCCGCTGCCGGGGATCGTGGTGCTCGGCGGGGTGGCCCTGCTGGCGTTCGCGATGGTCTCCAGCTTCCCGTACGCGAAGCTCGCCCGGATCGTGAAGCTGCCGCCGTGGCTCTGGCTGCTGCCCGTCGTGGGCGCGCTGGTGGACGCCCGGCTGACGTTCGTGATGGTGGTCGCCGCCTACCTGCTCAGCGGCCCGGTCATGTGGGTGCGGGCCCGCCGCGCCTGACGAGACCACGAAAAGGCCCACCCGCCTGGCGGGTGGGCCTTTTGCCTGCCCGGGGAGCTAGATCCAGCGGGCGATCACCGAGGTGCCGCCGCGGACCTTGTCGCCCACCGCGACCGTCGCCTCGGCGCGGTCCGCCGGGAGGTAGACGTCGGTGCGGGAGCCGAAGCGGATCAGGCCCATGCGCTCGCCCCGGGCCACCAGGGTGCCCACCGGGGTGCGCTGGACGATGCGGCGGGCGATCAGACCCGTCCGCTGGGCCACCACCACGGTCCCGCGGTCGGTGTCCAGCACCGTGTACGCCGCCACGTTGTGCTCCGCCGCGGCCGTCATGGCGTTGGCGTAGCCGCCGTCGATCACGAAGTAGTCGGTCACCCGGCCGGCCACCGGCACGCGGTTGACGTGGACGTCCAGCACCGACAGGAAGACCGCGATGCGCAGGAACTCGCCGTCGCCGAGGCGCTCGTCGGTCAGCCGCTCCACCGACAGGACCTTGCCGTCGCTGGCCGCCACCACGGCGGCGGGATCGCCCGGCACGTCGCGCTCCGGGTCGCGGAAGAAGGCCGCCACGGGTGCCGCCGCCAGCGCCGGGAGCAGCCACAGCTTGGACGAGGGGCGCGCCCGCCGGGCCAGGGCCGCCAGGCCCAGGGCGATGCCCGCCGCGGCCACGCCGTTGGAGTCCAGGTGCATGGACCGCGTCACCGGCACGCTGGACGGCCGGTACGCCGGTGCCAGGGTCGCCGCCTTCGCGGTGTCCGCCGGGGTGAAGCGCAGCTTGTGGACGCGCAGCGGCGGCTGGTTGCGGAGCACGAGGTCCGAGCCGACGCCGAAGAGGGCGCTCTGCCGGAACAGCTCGGCGGCCGCTCCTTCCGTACGCCCCGGGACCGCCGGCGTCGCGACCGAGACCACCGCGCCGTCGGTGAGGTATTTGCTCAGGCCGTCGAGGACGGCGCGGGTCTCCTCGGCCGTGCCGGTCAGCGGCTCGGCGACGACGACCACGTCGGCGGGCTCCGCGTCGGTGAGCGACTCGACGATCCGCACCCGGTCGGCGATCCAGCTGCCCAGCCCGGCGATGTGGTCGCGGAGCGGGCCGGCGGTGCTCCGCTCGCTCGCGACGAGGATGAGCGTGTCGCCGGGCAGCAGCGCCTCGAGCGCCGCGGCCAGCACGGCGGACGTGTGGTCGGCGCCGATCACGAGCGCCGTCGTGGCCGCGTTCTGGCGGGCGAACTCGGCGGTGAGACTGCGTGCGGCACGGGGGCCGACGCCGGTCACGGGGGCGGCGGAGACGGGGGGAAACGGCGTCATGGGCAAGAGCATATTGCGCGGGTCGCGGTTCCCACCCGTTGGTGTGACCCGCGACCCGGCCGCTCCGCTCACTCCGGCCGGCGGAAGAGGTCCGGCCGGGTGTCCCCGTCCGTGCTCTCCTTCGCGCCCGCGTCGGGCACCGCCGGCAGGTCGATCCGGTGTGCCGGGTCGCTCAGCAGCTCCCGCACGATGTCGGCGTGCATCTCGGGCGGCAGGTCGCCGGGCGTCTCGACCTCGGCCTCCGCCGCCACCGGCGCCGGCACCTCGGCCCGGCGGCCGCTGCGGATCGCGCCGAGCAGTCCGACCGTGCCGAAGAGGATCAGGACGCCGGCGACCAGCCAGCCCGGCTGGGGCAGCCGTACGGTGACGATCTTCGCGATCGCCCACCAGAGCGCTGCCAGCAGGAAGATCAAGCCGAAACTGAGCGAGATGCCGTCGGTACGGTGCGGCTTCACCGGGTCACCTCCACGTTGCCCGCTTCCATCTGGATCGTCAGCCTCAGGTTGCCGCCGCCCGCACCGTCGGGGCCGAGGTCGGTGGCGCCCTGCAGGTTGAGGTGGCCGGTCGTCTCCTTGCCGTAGACCACCGCCCGGCCGTCGTTCATCGAGACGCTCGTGCTCGCGTCGACCTTGTCCGGCAGCAGCACCCTGACCTGGCCGAACTTCATGGCCACCGTGACCGCCTGGTCGTGGCCCGTGAAGTCCAGCGCGCGCAGGTCGAGGGTGGCGGTACCCACCGTGAAGTCGTACCGGTCGGCGACGGCCGCGAGGCTCTGCGGCCGGTACGAGTTGTTGGCGAACTGCCCGCCGAACTCCTCCGCGCCGGAGGAGATGGACAGGCCGAGAGTGGCGAGGACGGCGAGGAAGATCAGGCCGCGGGCCCGGCCGAACCAGGCGCCGACGATGAGTCCCAGGGCGATGGTGGCCAGGGCGGCCGCGAAGTATCCGGACACCGGGATCGGGGCCCCGGACAGGTCGAACAGCGCCAGCACGCCCATCACGACCACGACGCCGAAGAAGGTGATCCGGCCCAGCTTGGAGCGTTCGCGCGGCGGCTTCGGGGGCTTGGGCGGCTTCGCCGGCTGCGGCGGCTGCGGCGGGTGCCCCGGCCCGTGCGCCCAGGGACCGTGCGGCTGCTGCCCCGGGCCCTGCGCCCACGGCCCGTGCGGCGCGAACGGCGGCCGGAAGCCTCCGGACGGCGGCCCGAACCTCGGGGGCTGCGGCGGCTCGTGCGGCCCCGCCGCCGTGCCCGCGGTGACCCCCGCGGTGACCCCGGCCGCGGCGGCTCCGGCGGCGGCCGCTCCCACGGTGGCAGCCCCGCCTGTGGCGGCTCCGGCCGCGGTGGTTCCGGCGTCGGCGGCTCCGGCCGCGGGCGTCAGCGGCGGCATCGGGGGCAGCGGCGCGGTCACCGGCTCGCCGGCCGGTGCCGAGGCGGGCGCCGGACCGCCGGCGGGCGCGAACGCGGTCGTCGGCTCGTCATCCGGCGCGGAAGGCCCGTCGTCCGGCCGGGAAGCCTTGTCACCCGGCCCGGAAGCCGGCGCCGCGCCGGCGCCGGATGCGGCGGGCGGCGCCGCGGGAAACGTGGCGGTCGCGGCCCACGGATCGCTCGCCGCCGCCCCCGCGGCCGCCCCGGAGCCCGCCGGCCTGGCGGACTTCCTGAGGACCAGGGCGCCGCACAGCAGCACGGCGGTCGCGAGCAACGTGGCGCGGAAGCCGTCGCGCACGATGAAGGCGAAGGTCAGCACCGCCGTGGCGCCGAGCAGCACCACCGAGAGCGGGGCCATCGCCGAGCGGCCGCGGCCGAGCAGCGACTCGACCGGGGAGGCGGTGTCGCCCTCGGCCGGGATCAGCAGCCAGCCGAGCAGGTAGACGAGCACGCCGACGCCGCCGAAGAAGCCCAGCACGGCGAGGAGCACCCGCCAGAGCACCGGGTCGGTGTTGGTGGCGCGGGCGATCGCGGCGCAGACACCGGCGATGTAGCGGCCGCGGGCGGGACGGATGAGCTGCTCCCGCGAGAAGGTCGGGCCGTCCGGCGCGGTGAACCACGGTGGCGCGTTCCCGGCGGGAGGAGCGGCGGAAGGTGCCGGAGCGTCCTGCGACGACCCGGCAGCATCGCGGGACTGGGCAGCTTCGTCGGTCATGGCTTCGATACTGGCCTCCGGGCGGCCCGGCCCGCCTCAGGCGGCGACCCTGACACCACCCTGAGATCCGGGGGTACCCGTCATGGGGGAAGTTCCCCGTGGCCCGGCGTGGGCGGACGTGTGACGATCGAACCGTCACCCTTCCGCACCGCCCGTGAGGAGCGCAGCGATCACCGCCACCGCCGTACCGCCGCCGACGCGCCGCCTGTACCGGCCGCGCGAGCACCGTGTCATCGCCGGTGTCGCGGCCGGCATCGCGCGCCACCTGGGCATCCCGGTCACGGCGGTCCGCATCGCCCTGGTCGTGCTGCTCGGCTTCAACGGCCTCGGCCTGCTGCTGTACGCCGTCTTCTGGGCGGTGCTGCCGCTGCAGGCGCCGACCGGGGTGACCCCCCGCCGCGACCTCGTGCTGCTGTTGCCGTTCGGCGCCATCGGCCTGGGCGTGGTGCTGCTGCAGGCGCTGGTCTCCAGCGACAACGGCGTGGCCGGGACGGTCGGCTGGCTGGTCGCCGTCATCGCGGTCGGCGCCGGCGTGATCTGGCACCAGTCCGACCCGGCCCGGCGCAGCCAGTGGACCGAGGGCGCCTCGCAGACCCCCTGGCTCGCCGCCGTGGTCGCCGAGAGTGACCGCCGCTCGTTCGTGTTCCGCTTCATCGGCGGGGGCGTACTGGTCGCGGTCGGCGTCATCGGCGTGCTGGCGGTGTTCCTACCCAAGGGCAACCTCACCACGGTCTTCAACGGCGTGATCTTCGCGCTGGTCGGGCTGCTCGGGGTCGGCGTGGTGGTGGCGCCGCTGCTGTGGCGCACGTTCAGCCAGCTCCGGGCCGAGCGCGAGGGACGCATCCGGGAGCAGGAGCGGGCCGAGGTGGCCGCCATGATCCACGACCAGGTGCTGCACACGCTCGCCCTCATCCAGCGCAACTCCACCGACATCAAAGAGGTGCAGCGGCTCGCCCGGGGACAGGAACGCTCGCTGCGCAACTGGCTCTACAAACCGGCCGCGTCGCCGACCGAGCGGTTCTCGGCGGCCCTCGAGCAGGCCGCCGCGGAGGTCGAGGACACGTACGCGATCTCGGTCGAGACCGTCGTCGTGGGCGACACGCAGTGTGACGAGCGGGTCGCTGCCCTGGTGGCGGCCGCGCGTGAGGCCCTGGTCAACGCGGCCCGGCACGCGGGCGTACGGACCGTCTCGCTGTACGCGGAGGTCGAGGACGCCGAGCTGAGCGTCTTCGTCCGCGACCGCGGCGCCGGCTTCGATCTGAACGCGGTGGAAGATACCCGCCATGGCGTACGCGGCTCGATCATCGGACGCATGCAGCGGCACGGCGGCAAGGCCGTGATCCGCAGCGAACCGGGGGACGGCACGGAGGTCCGCCTGACACTGCCCGCCTCGCGCGACAGCGTCGCCGCCGGAAAGGAGAACGCACGATGACCGAGACCACCGCCGAGGAGGGCCGCCGCCTGCGCGTCTTCCTCGTGGACGACCACGCGATGTTCCGGGCCGGCGTCCGTGCCGAGCTGGGCGTGCACGTCGACGTGGTGGGGGAGGCGAGCTCCGTGGCCGAGGCGGTCGCCCGCATCGCCGCGACCGAGCCCGACGTGGTGCTGCTCGACGTGCACATGCCCGACGGCGGGGGCCGGGCCGTGCTGGACGCGATGCGGCGTACGCACCCGCAGGTCAAGTTCCTGGCGCTGTCGGTGTCCGACGCCGCGGAGGACGTGATCGGGCTGATCCGGGCCGGCGCCCGCGGCTACGTCACGAAGACCATCTCGCCCGACGAGCTGGCCGCGGCGGTCCGGCGGGTGGCCGACGGCGACGCGGTGTTCAGCCCCCGGCTGGCCGGCTTCGTGCTGGACGCCTTCGCCGCGCGTCCGGACGTCCCGGTGGCCGATCCGGAGCTCGATCAGCTCACCAACCGCGAGCGGGAGGTGCTGCGGTTGCTGGCGCGGGGGTACGCGTACAAGGAGATCGCCAAGGAGCTGTTCATCTCCATCAAGACGGTGGAGACGCATGTGTCGAACGTGTTGCGGAAACTGCAGATGTCCAACCGCTATGAACTGTCGAGATGGGCGGCGGATCGTCGACTGGTCTAGCGGGCCTCAACCGTCTGGCGGGGACGTTTCGGCGCGGCCCGGGCGAAACCCGACATTGCGCTTACGGATCGTTGTCAGACCATTACGACTGACGAGTAACCGCTGGTCAGAGGCTTGTCGTTGACCGAAAGTACGAGCCTGTGGAGGCGGCTGAGGCGCAACGGGCGAATATCGGGTTGATAACGGCGGCCTCAAGGACTAGGGGCGCTGTGTAAGGGTGGCACCTACTCACACAACCCCTCGTGAGCGCCCCTGAAGGAGGCACTCCCATGTTTGGGAATCGCCCATGGAAGATGGCGGTCGGCGCGACCGCCATCGCCTTGTTGGCCGCAGGCTGCGGAGGCGGGTCGGAGGAAGCTGACTCCGCGTCCAACAGCATCGTCATCGGAATCGCTGAACCGCAGCACTTGATCCCGTCGAACACGACGGAGACCAGTGGTGCGCAGGTCCTTGCCGCACTTTTCTACCCGCTCGTGGACTTCGACAAGGAGAGCAAGCCGGTCGAGCTTGCCGCCGAGTCGATCACCTCGGACGATAACAAGGTCTGGACCGTGAAGCTGAAGCCGGGCTTCACGTTCCACAACGGCGAGCAGGTCGTCGCCGACAACTACATCGACGCCTGGAACTACGGCGCCTACGGCCCCAACGCCCAGGGTGCCTCCTACTTCTACGAGCGCATCGAGGGTTACGCGGACCTGCAGTCCAAGGACCCGGACGGCGAGGAGGGCCCGCAGAAGGCCCCCGAGCCCAAGGCCAAGACCATGACCGGCCTCAAGAAGATCGACGACTCGACCTTCACCGTGACGCTCTCCACGCCGTTCGCCGGCTGGAAGTCCGTCATGGGCTACACGGCGTTCCACCCGCTGCCCAAGGCCGCCTTCTCCGCCCCCGGAAAGATCGCCGACGGCTTCGAGGACGCGATCATCGGTAACGGCCCCTTCAAGATGAAGGGCACCTGGCAGCACGACTCGAAGATCGAGGTCGAGAAGGTCCAGGGCTTCAAGGGCACGGTGCCGAAGATCGACGGCGTGACCTTCAAGATCTACCAGGATGAGAAGGCCGAGTACGCCGACCTCGTCGCCGGCAACGACGACGTGCAGACCCAGATTCCGATCGAGAGCCTGGCCGCCGCGCCGGGCGACCTGGGCGAGCGCTTCAAGAAGAGCCCGAGCTCGTCCTTCCAGTTCGTCGGCTTCCCGACGTTCCAGAAGGAGTTCTCGAACGTCAACGTCCGCAGGGCCCTCTCCATGGCGGTCAACCGCAAGGAGATGACCGAGCAGATCTTCCTCGGGTCGCAGACCCCCGCCACCAGCTTCGTGTCGCCCGCTGTCGCCGGCTTCCGTGAGAACACCTGTGGCGCCAACTGCGAGTACAACCCCACCGAGGCCAAGAAGCTCTGGACGGAGAACAACGGCCCGGCTAAGGTCCAGATCACTTACAACGCCGACGGTGGCCACAAGGCCTGGGTCGACGCCATGTGCAACCAGGTCAAGGCCTCGCTGGGCATCGACTGCGTCGGTGTGGGCGAGCCGAAGTTCGCCGACCTGCTGACCAAGGTCGAGAAGAAGCAGCCGGTCGGCCTGATCCGCCTCGGCTGGGTCATGGACTACCCGCTCATGGAGAACTACCTCGGCCCGCTGTACGCCACCGGTGGTTCCTCGAACTACTACGGCTACAGCAACCCGGCGTTCGACAACCTGGTGAAGGAGGGCTCCGCGGCGAAGACCACGGACGAGGCCGTCGCCAAGTGGCAGCAGGCCGAGGACATCCTCGCCAAGGACATGCCGGTCATCCCGCTCCGCTTCGGCCAGAACTCGTTCGGCCACTCGGAGAAGGTCACCAACGTGGAGGTGGACATCTTCACGAAGGTCGACCTCTACAAGATCGAAGTTAAGAAGTGATCTAAGCCGTTCGTGCAGTGGTGGCGTCACGGTTTTTGTGAAACCGTGACGCCACCGCTGTGTCTCCCCTCCTATATTTGCCGCGCGGCCCACGAGGCCGGGTGGCGCATCTTCCGCGGAAGAGGCTAAATCCGTATGTTCCGCTACATCGTGCGGCGCCTACTACAGATGGTCCTGACGTTCTTCGGGGCCACCTTCATCGTGTACGCGCTGATGTTCGCCAACCAGGACGACCCCCTCCAGGCGTTGGCGGGCGAACGACCCATCACCGAGAGCGTCCGTCAGGCCCTGACCGAGCGCTACCACCTCAACGAGCCCTTCCTCATGCAGTACTGGTACTACATGAAGGGCCTGCTCACCGGTAACTTCGGCCAGTCGCTGACCGGTCGCCAGATCAGCGACATGATGGCGACGGCCTGGCCGGTGACCATCAAGCTCGCGCTCATGGCGATCATCATCGTCGCCGTGGTCGCCATCACCGCCGGTGTCATCTCCGGCATCCGCCGCGGTGGTCTGTTCGACAACGTGACCCTGATCATCACCCTGATCATCCTGTCGCTGCCGATCATCGTGCTCGCTCCGCTGACCCAGCTCTTCTTCGGCATCAAGCTCGGGTGGTTCCCGCCGACGGCCGGCGCGAACGCCTCCCTCTATGCGCTGCTGATGCCCGCCGTCGTCCTGGGCAGCCTGGTCCTGGCGACCGAGCTGCGGGTGACCCGTGCCTCCGTGGCCGAGAACCTGCGCTCCGACTACGTTCGCACGGCTCGCGCCAAGGGTCTGTCCCGCCAGCGGGTGATCGGCGTGCACGTGCTGCGAAACTCGCTCATCCCGGTCGTGACGCTCATCGGCGTCGACATCGGTGGCCTCATGTCCGGCGCGATCGTGACCGAAGGCGTGTTCAACATCCCGGGGGTCGGCTTCAACCTCTTCCGCGGCATCCGGACCGAGGACGGTCCGCTCGTGGTCGGGTTCGTCAGCGTCCTCGTGATCGTCTTCCTGGTCGTGAACCTGCTGGTCGACCTGATGTACGCCGCCCTCGACCCAAGGATTCGTTATGAGTGACATCGACGCCGTAGTCTCCGCCGCGGGCCCCAGCGGCGAGGCGCCGACCGAACCCCGGCACGCCGGAGGCAAGAAGGACAAGCCGCGCAGCCTCGCCGCCGACGCCTGGCTCGACCTGCGCAAGAGCAAGGTCTTCTGGTTCGCGGCGGTGCTGGTCGTCATCATCACGCTGATGGCCGTGTGGCCCGGATTGTTCGGCGCCGGAGACCCGCGTGCCTGCGCCCTCTCCCGCCAGCACGCCGGCCCGAGCGGCAGCGCGTTCTTCGGGTTCGACTACCAGGGCTGCGACGTCTACGCGAAGACCATCTACGGCGCCCGCAACTCGCTGCAGGTGAGCATCGTGGCGACCCTGCTCTCCGGGATCATCGGCCTGATCTTCGGCCTCTCCGCCGGATACTTCGGCGGCTGGGTGGACGCCGTCCTGTCGCGCTTCATCGACGTCGTGCTCGGCATCCCGTTCCTGCTGGCCGCGATCGTGCTGGCCAAGCGCCTCTCGGCCGACCCGAACAGCAACGGTGTCCTCGCGGTGACCGTGACGCTGGGCGTGCTGGGCTGGACGACCGCGGCCCGCATCATGCGGTCCTCGGTCATCGCGTCCAAGAACCAGGACTACGTGGCGGCGGCCCGGATGCTCGGCTCGGGGCCGGCGCGGCTGATGATGCGGCACATCCTGCCGAACTCGACCGCGTCGTTCATCGTGGTGCTGACGCTCCTGCTGGGTGCCAACATCGCCAGCGAGGCGACCCTGTCGTTCCTCGGCATCGGCCTGAAGAACGACGCCATCTCGTGGGGCATCTCGATCGCCGAGGCGACCCCGGTCGCCCGGGTCGCGCCCTGGCCGCTGGTCTGGCCGTCCGCCTTCCTCGCGGCCACGGTGCTGGCCTTCATCATGCTCGGCGACGCGGTCCGCGACGCCTTCGACCCGAAGTTGCGGTGACCGCAGATATGACCGACATCAAGGCGGAGATCGACGTTCTGCCGGGGCTCGACCCCCGCGCGCCACTCCTGGAAGTCAACGACCTGCACGTGGAGTTCCGCACCCAGTACGGCGTCGCCCACGCCGTCAACGGCGCGAACTTCACGCTGGCCCCGGGCGAGACCCTCGCCATCCTCGGCGAGTCCGGCTGCGGCAAGTCCGTGACCGCTCAGGCGATCATGGGCATCCTGGACACCCCTCCCGGCTTCATCACCAAGGGCGAGGTCAAGTACCGCGGCCTCGACCTGCTGAAGCTGCCGGAGAACCAGCGCCGCAAGGTGCGCGCCAACCAGATCGCGATGATCTTCCAGGACGCGCTGTCGGCCCTGAACCCGGTGTTCACGGTCGGATACCAGCTCAGCGAGCTCTTCCGGAAGCACCGCGGCATGTCGCGGGCCGACTCCAAGAAGCGCGCGATCGAGCTGCTCGACCAGGTCAAGATCCCGGCCGCCCGGACCCGGGTCAGCGACTACCCGCACCAGTTCTCCGGCGGTATGCGCCAGCGCGTGATGATCGCGATGGCGCTGGCCCTGGACCCCGAGGTGCTGATCGCCGACGAGCCCACCACGGCGCTCGACGTGACCGTGCAGGCGCAGGTCATGGGCCTGCTCGCCGAGTTGCAGCAGCAACGCAACATGGGCCTCATCCTCATCACGCACGACATGGGCGTGGTGGCGGACGTCGCCGACCGCATCTCCGTCATGTACGCGGGCAAGGTCGTCGAAGAGGCCCCGATCTACGACATCTACGCCCGCCCGGCGCACCCGTACACCAAGGCCCTGCTGGAGTCGATTCCCCGGCTCGACATGAAGGGCCAGCAGCTCAGCGTCATCAAGGGCCTCCCGCCGGCGCTCACCGCGATCCCGCGGGGCTGCGCGTTCAACCCGCGGTGCGCGTACGCCCAGGACGTGTGCCGGCAGGACCCGCCGCCCCCGCCGTACGTCGTCGCGCCCGGGCGTACCTCCCGGTGCCACTTCTGGCGGGACGTGATCGGGGAATGAGCGAGCTTGTGAACGAAACAGAGAGCCAGGCGGAGGGGAAGGCATGAGCGACCGCAACGACGTGGTGCTCGAGACCCGCGGTCTCGTCAAGCACTTCCCGATCACCCAGGGCATCGTCTTCAAGTCGAAGGTCGGCGCCGTGCGGGCGGTCGACGGCGTGGACCTCCAGCTGCGCCGCGGTGAGACGCTCGGCGTGGTGGGCGAGTCCGGCTGCGGCAAGTCGACGCTGGCCAAGCTGCTCGTCGGGCTGGAGAAGCCGACCGCCGGCTCGATCACCGTCCGCGGCGAGGACATGGTCAAGCTCAAGGGCGGCGCGCTCCGCCGGGCCCGCCGCAACATCCAGATGGTGCTGCAGGACCCGTACACGTCGCTCAACCCGCGCATGACGGTCGGCGACATCATCGGCGAGCCGTTCGAGATCCACCCCGAGGTGACCCCGCGCAAGGGTCGCGAGAAGGCGGTGCAGGACCTGCTGGACACGGTCGGCCTCAACCCCGACCACATCAACCGCTACCCGCACCAGTTCTCCGGCGGCCAGCGCCAGCGCATCGGCATCGCCCGGGCGCTCGCGCTCAAGCCCGAGATCATCGTCTGCGACGAGCCGGTCTCCGCGCTCGACGTGTCGATCCAGGCACAGGTGATCAACCTGCTGGAAGGGCTGCAGCGCGACTTCGGTCTCTCGTACATCTTCATCGCCCACGACCTGTCCGTGGTCCGCCACATCTCGGACCGGGTCGCGGTCATGTACCTCGGCAAGGTCGTCGAGATCGGCGGCGACGAGCAGATCTACGAGAACCCGACGCACCCGTACACGCAGGCTCTGCTGTCCGCCGTGCCGGTGCCGGACCCGAGGCTGCGCGGCCAGCGCGACCAGATCGTGCTGGAGGGCGACGTGCCGTCGCCGGCGAACCCCCCGTCGGGGTGCCGGTTCCGCACGCGGTGCTGGAAGGCCGAGGCGGTCTGCGCCGAGCAGGAGCCGCTGCTGCAGATCCGCCAGCGGTCGCCGCACCCGAGCGCCTGCCACTTCGCAGAGCCGCGGGACGTGGTTCACGCGGTGTGAGGGGTTGTCGAGGAAAGGGGCCCGGCTTGCCGGGCCCCTTTTCGTTGTTCCACCCGAAGATCGAAGGCGGGTCAGAGCGGGCCGCGGCCGGCCCGGAGGAGCAGGAGAGCCACCTGGGTGCCGTCGGGGCCGAGGGCCTCGCGGAAGCGCTCGACGATCTCGCGCTCGCGGGAGAGCACCAGGCGGGTGCCGCCGGAGGCCATGCGGGTGCGGCCGACCTGCTGGGACAGGCGTGATCGTTCCAGCCACAGGTCGATCAGCGCCTGGTCGATCTCGTCGATGCGCTCGCGGATCGCGTGGATCTCGTCGGCCGCGAGCTGGTCGCTGGTGCCGGTCGGCTGGCCGGCGGGGGCCCCCGTGACGTCGGTGCCGGCGGGCTGGTCGATCAGGTCGGCGGTCATGTCCTGCTCCTCGGGTGATGACGCCGCGGTCTTCCCGGTCCGGACAGCATCAAGCCCCGGGCTGGGAAGCCCGGGGCTTGATGTAGGCATGTCGTTCAGACGCGTCCTACGGTCGCCGGACCTCCGGTGCCGTAGTAAAAATACGAAGCGCGCTGAATCACGAAGCGAGTATGCCCCCGGTCCGGGCCGCACCGCAAGGAAACGGCCCGAACCGTGGGATGACGCTCTGCGGAACCCGCTCAGCCCGCCTTGGTGATGCGGTTGGCCGGGCCCGGCGCGATCGGCTCGCCGGTGCTCAGGTAGCCGATCAGGGCGTCGATGTCGAAGCCCGGCGCCGTGGTCCGGTTGGTGCCGAGCGCCAGGTTGGTGAACCCGTCACCGCCGTTGGCCAGGAAGTCGTTCGTCGTCACCCGGTACGTCGCGGCCGGGTCGATCGCCGTGCCGTTCAGCTTCAGCTCGGTCACCTTCGAGCCGGGCGCCGCGGTGCTGTTCCAGGTGTACGTCACGCCGGCCGACACCTGCAGGATGCGCTGGGTGGTCTGGCCGCCGAAGCCGACGAACTGCTGCTCCAGCACGTCCTTGAGCTGCGCGCCGGTCAGGGTCTGGGTCACCACGAGGTTGTTGAACGGCTGGACGGTGAACGCCTCGCCGAAGGTGACCTTGCCGTCGGGCTCGCCGCCCGCGGACGCCTCGGCGTCGAAGTCGGCGCGGATGCCGCCCGGGTTCATCAGCGCGAGCTGGGCGCCGTCGTTCTTGGTCCACGCGAGCTGTGCGTCCGCGATGACGTCACCGAGTGGCGACTCGCCGTTGGCGCCGACCGTACGCACGATGTCGCCGGTGATCGTGCCGACCACGCGGTTGGCGATCGGCGCGACCGCCGTACGGTACTTGTCCGCGACCTTCTTGGCCTTGGGGTCGACCGTGTCGGGGTTCTTCAGGAAGGCGCCGGTGACGGGGTCCTTCTTCCAGCCGCCGTTGCCGTCCGGCACGCCGTTCTCGACCACCACGTTCTTCGCCGTGACCTCGGCGAACCGGCCGGTGCGCCGGTCGATGGTGTAGTCGATGTCGGTGACGACCTGCCCGTTGTTGCCCGCGCTGGTCACCACCGAGGTGCCCTTGGCGTTGGGCAGCTCGCACGAGTAGAACTTGTGCGTGTGCCCGGAGACGACCAGGCTGAACTCGGGGTTGAGGCCCTTGACGATGTCGACGACCGGGCCGCTGAAGTCGTTGCAGTCGGAGACGCCCGGCACCGGGTTGTCCTCGGAGCCCTTCTGCGTGCCGCCCTGGTGCAGCAGCAGCACCTGCGCCTTGATGCCGAACAGCTTCAGCAGGCTGCCCCACTTGTTGGCGGTCTCGATCTCGTTGGCGAACCGTACGTCCTTGATGCCGGCCGGGTTGACGATGCCGGCGGTGCCCTCGAGGGTCAGGCCGACGAAGCCGACCGGCTGGCCCTGGACGAACTTGATGTCGATCGGCGGCAGGATCGGCAGGCCGGTCTTCTTGTTGATGGTGTTGGCGGCGAGGTAGGTGAACTTCGCGCCGCGGTATCCGTCGCCGTCCTGGCACCCGTCGACCGGGTGGCAGCCGCCGCGCTGGATGCGGATGAGCTCGTTCACGCCCTCGTCGAACTCGTGGTTGCCGACCGACGAGACCTGCAGGCCGACCTCGTTCATGAGCTCGATCGTCGGCTCGTCGTGGAACGCGGCGCTGACCAGCGGAGAGCCGCCGATGAGGTCGCCGGCGCCGACGGTGAGCGTCTGCCGGCCGTCGTTCGCCGCCTCGGCCCGCAGCTTCTTCAGGTACGTGGCCAGGTATTCGACGCCGCCCGCGGGGACGCCGTTGACGACCGCCCCGGACCCGCCGGGCGGGTCGATGGCGCCGTGGAAGTCGTTGTAGCTGAGGAACTGGCCCTTGACGGTCGGCCCGTA
Source organism: Couchioplanes azureus (assembly GCF_014648355.1). Classification (GTDB taxonomy): domain Bacteria; phylum Actinomycetota; class Actinomycetes; order Mycobacteriales; family Micromonosporaceae; genus Actinoplanes; species Actinoplanes azureus. The sequence continues at coordinate 256,276 of NZ_BMQY01000005.1, read as the reverse complement.
CGGAAGCCCGTAGTTGACGCTGATCGGCGCGAGGCCGGCCAGGTGCTCGGGAGCCGCGGGGGCGTCCTCGGAACGGGTCATCGGCAGCGTGGCGACGACGGCCAGTGCGAGGGCCGGTACGGCGAGATTGCGCAGCACAGCCCAGCCGCGACGGCGGGGGTGGTTCATAGTATTCGGTCTCCCGGTCGGAGTCAGATCAGTCAACCTCGACAGCCTGGATCATCGACGCAGGTCAGCGCTACCACTTCCGGATGACAGGTTGATTGCGAGCGGCGGTCGCGTTACCTTTTCGCGCCGTTTCGGCCCTCCTGCGCCCCCGGGCGCCCCGAAGACTGTCGGACCCCGGGCATAGACTTGTCCGCGCGATGCGAGCCCTTCCCGAAAATACGCAGCCCTTGTTCGCGATGCCCGCGGTCAGGCCGCCGAGCCAGTCCCCGGCCTCGGCCGACTCGCCGGCCTCGCCGGACCAGCCGCGCAGGGCGGCGTCCCGGCGCCTCGACCCGGAGGCGTTGCTGGCCGGCCTCAACGGGCCGCAGCGCGACGCGGTCACCCACGCCGGCTCGCCGCTGCTCATCGTCGCGGGCGCGGGGTCGGGCAAGACCCGGGTGCTGACCCACCGGATCGCCCACCTGCTCGCCGAGCGGGACGTGCATCCCGGCCAGATCATCGCGATCACCTTCACCAACAAGGCCGCCGGGGAGATGAAGGAGCGGGTCGCGGCGATCGTCGGCCCGCGCGCCCGGCTGATGTGGGTCTCGACCTTCCACTCGGCATGCGTGCGTATCCTGCGGGCCGAGCACGAGCACGCCGGGCTCAAGAGCACCTTCTCGATCTACGACGCCGACGACTCGCGGCGCCTGATGCAGCTCGTCGCCCGCGAGCTCGACCTCGACCCGAAGCGCTACACCGCCCGCGGGCTCGCCGCCCAGGTGTCCAACCTGAAGAACGAGCTGGTCGACCCGGCCGAGTTCAAGGAGAAGGCCAAGGGGCCCAACGAGCGGGCCGTCGCCGAGGCGTACGAGCTCTATCAGCGCCGCCTGCTCGAGGCGCACGCGCTCGACTTCGACGACATCATCATGGCCACCGTGCACCTGTTCCAGTCGCACCCGCACGTCGCGGAGGCCTACCGCCGGCGCTTCCGGCACGTGCTCGTCGACGAATACCAGGACACCAACCACGCGCAGTACATGCTGGTCAAGGAGCTCGTCGGCACCCAGGGCGGCGAGATCCCCCCGGCCGAGCTGTGCGTGGTCGGCGACGCGGACCAGTCGATCTACGCGTTCCGCGGCGCGACGATCCGCAACATCCTCGAGTTCGAGCGCGACTATCCCGACGCCCGCACGATCCTGCTGGAGCAGAACTACCGTTCCACCCAGACGATCCTGTCCGCGGCGAACGCGGTCATCGACCGCAACACCAGCCGCAAACCCAAGCGCCTGTGGAGCGACCAGGGCGCCGGCGAGCAGATCGTCGGCTACGTGGCCGACACCGAGCACGCCGAGGCCGACTGGGTCGCCCGGGAGATCGACCGGCTGGGCGACAACCACGGGGTGCGGCCGGGGGACGTGGCGGTCTTCTACCGTACGAATGCCCAGTCCCGGGTCTTCGAAGAGGTCTTCATCCGCGTCGGCCTGCCCTACAAGGTCGTCGGCGGCGTGCGCTTCTACGAGCGCAAGGAGGTGCGCGACGCGCTCGCCTACCTGCGCGCGGTGGTCAACGACGACGACACGGTGAGCATCCGCCGGGTCCTCAACACCCCGAAGCGGGGCATCGGGGACCGCGCGGAGGCGTGCGTCGAGGCACTGTCCACTCGCGACCGCATCTCGTTCGGCCAGGCCCTGCGCCACGCCCGGAACGCGCCGGGCATCTCCACCCGCGCCGCCAACAGCATCGCGGACTTCGTCCAGCTTCTCGACGATCTGCGGGAGCTGTCCCGCACGGCTCCCCCGGAGGAGGTGCTGGAGGCCGTCCTCCAGCGCTCCGGCCTGCTGTCCGAGCTGGAGGAGAGCCTCGACCCGCAGGACCAGGGCCGCGTGGAGAACCTCCAGGAGCTGGTCAGCGTCGCCCGCGAGTACACCGAACGCGTCGAGGCGCAGGCGGAGGAGGACGACACGCAGGCCGCCACCCTGGCCGGCTTCCTCGAGCAGGTCGCCCTGGTCGCCGACGCCGACCAGATCCCCAGCGACGACCCGGACCACCAGGGCGTCGTCACCCTCATGACGCTGCACACCGCCAAGGGCCTCGAGTTCCCGGTGGTCTTCCTCACCGGGCTCGAGGACGGCGTCTTCCCGCACATGCGCGCCCTCGGCGACAACACCGAGCTGGAAGAGGAGCGGCGCCTCGCCTACGTCGGCATCACCCGCGCCCGCCAGCGGCTCTACCTGTCCCGCGCGGTGACCCGCTCGGCGTGGGGACAGCCGCAGTACAACCCGCCGTCCCGGTTCACCGACGAGCTTCCGCCGGAGCTGGTGCGCTGGGAGCGTACGGCGGGCTCGTACACGTCCTGGTCGGGAACGGGCGGCGGCGTGGGGGGCCGCGGCGGCGACTACGGGCGCGACCCGGGCCGTGGCTTCGGCCGGGGCGGCGGCTTCGCCGGGGGAACGCCCAAGGCGCAACGCCTCGCCGAGCGGCTCGGGGTGGACGCCAGCAAGCTGACCACGGCCAGCGAGATGAAGCAGCCCCCGAAGGTGGCCGCCGGCGACCGCGTCAACCACCAGCGGTACGGGCTGGGCCGGGTGGTGACCGTGGAGGGGCAGGGCCCGGGAGCCCGCGCCCAGATCGACTTCGGCGACCAGGTCATGTGGCTGGTCCTGCGGCACGCGCCCATCGAGAAGCTGTAGCCGCCGGCAAGCCGGTCGCGGATCCGGCACGGTCGCACACGACGGCTCCGTCGGTTTCCCGCGTTCGCCCGGGTTCGCCCGGCGACGGGTGGTTGTCCGGATCGGTCGCGGTGGCCGCCGTGCGGGTCAGTCCTCGAAGGACGCGCAGCTGGTGATGTCGACGCCGTGCTCGTGCATCCACCGGGTGGGCTCGATCGGGTTCTGGTAGCTGCCCGCGTGCACCTCGAAGTGCAGGTGCGGACCGGTCGAGTGGCCCGTGGAGCCCTCCGCGCCGATGTGGTCACCCGCCTCGACCCGCTGGCCGACCGTCGCCGTGATCACCGACATGTGGCCGTAGTGGGTGAGGTAGCCGTTGCCGTGGTCGATCAGCACCGCGTTGCCGTAGCCCTCGGCCGGACCCGCGGAGACGACGACGCCCTTGCCCACGGCGCGGATCGGGGTGCCGGTGGGTGCCGCGAGGTCGACGCCCGCGTGCAGGCGGCCCCAGCGCTGACCGAAGCACGAGGTGACCGCGCCCTCCGGCATCGGATGCACCCACTGGGGGAGCGGCTTGACCTTGCGACGCTGCGCGACGAACGGCTGACCAGCCGCCTCGGCACCAGGCGCCACCGACGAGGCCACGGCGGCCGCTGCCGCCTCGGTCACGCCGGACATCGCCGGCCGGACGGCACCTGCCGCGGACGCGGCCACGGTGGTCGCCGTCGTCGGGGCCGCGCTGGTCGGCGCGGACGGGGACGAGGTGACGCCGGGGGAGGGCGCGGCGCTCGCCTGGCTGTTCGCCCTCGCCACCGCACTGGCCGGCGCGGTGCCGTCGGTCGCGGCGGCGACCCCGGTGACGCCCACGCCGGCCACGAGGGCCGCGGCGACGGCGTAGCGACTCTTCTCGGTGATCGGCTCGCGTGGGGCACGGTGGCTGTGCAGCGGGATGGTCCTGCGGTGCCGGCCAGGCGCGTTCCGTGGGGCTCGATGCTGCACGGTGGGCTGTTCCTCCAGGCTCCGACGTCGGTCCGACACCTGCCTGTCGGCATGGGCCCTGGGGAGCCTGAGTGGGCCCGGCGACGTGCTACCGCCCCGGTTGCCGGCCGGTTGCGAAGCCGCCGATTCCGGTCGAAGACGGCCGTCCGGAGGCCGCGGGAGCTGCCGGATGGGGCTTCCCGCAGCCGTCGGCGGAACACCGCAGCGGCGGCCCGGAAGAGAGCGGCGGCAGGGGAGAGGGACGCCGAGACGCGCCCGGTCTGGCCTCGGCGGACACGGCGGTGGACCGCCGCGGGACAAGGGCAGCGGAAGGGAAGAAGTGCCCGCGGACGATGAGCTGACACGGAAGGGGAAGATGTCGCGAGGGCAGAGTGGCCGCGGCAGAGCGGCTCAGGAGGCGGAGGAAGGGGCGGCTCAGGAGGCCGCGAGGGCTCCGAGGACGGATTCGATCTTGAGCTTGATGTCGACGCCGCGGGACCTCAGGAAGACGATCGGGTCGGTGGGGGAGCCGTCGACGTGCACCTCGAGGTGCAGGTGGGTCCCGTACGAGTATCCGGTGTTGCCGACCTCGCCGATGACCTGGCCCGCCTGCACCTGGTCGCCGGCCTGCACGAGCAGGCGGCGGGAGTGGGCGTAGATCATCTCGGTGCCGTCGTCGTGCTTGACGGTGATCGAGTAGCCGTAGCCGCCGTTGTAGCCGGCCGAGGTGACCGTGCCGCCGTGGACCGCCTTGTAGGGGGTTCCCTCCGGGGCGGCCAGGTCGATGCCGGCGTGGAGCTTGCCGAAGCGGACGCCGTAGGGCGCGGTGAACTCGTAGTCCTCGAGCGGCAGGAGCCAGGCCTGTGCGGCGGCTTCCTCCGGGGTGGCCGGGGCCTCCTGCTGGGTGCCCGAGGCGGCGACGGTGCGCTCCTCGCCGCGGGAGGCGCGGTCGCCGGAGCCTGCCGCGCGCTCGTCCAGGGCCTCCTGGGCGGTGGCGGCCTCTTCGAGGTTCTGCAGGACCGTCGGGTTGACGGCCTTGGCGTCGGGAAGCTGCGACGCCGATCCGAGGGCGACGACCCCCGCGCCGACGAAGGCGGAGGTGACGACCGCGGCGTAGCGGCTGCGCGGAGGGGTCGGGACGCGGCGGCGGCCGCGATAGCGGTCGGGCTCAGACGACAAGCGCTGACGCACGAACAACCCTCCGTCGGTGACGATAAGCGGCGTCCACCGAGGGAGAACAAGTGCTGAACGGTGGTTTGCCGAGCCGCAGGTCCGGGGTTAACCGGTTGACAGCCGGGAGCCACGGTAACGAAACGCAACGCCGGTCACAAGTCGCAGCGCCAATTCCCTGACAGTTCTCTGGAAGCATTCGATGGTGATTGTCCGAGTTGGTCAGCTTTTCTGAGGAGCCGCAGGACTGTCTCTCCGTAACTGAGTTACTAACACAACGTAATGTGACGGGGAATACGATGGACGGTGCTTGCATCCGAGCGCCGAGCCGCTCCGGTGCCGCGCGGTAGTACGGAGCGGCGGCTACCAAGGTTCAAGGCGCCCGGGTTACCGTTCGTTAAGGTCTGACTGGACGCGCGCCGAAGGGGTCGCAACATGCAAGCACGGATCAGGGTCGTGGTCGCCAAGCCGGGACTCGACGGGCACGACAGGGGGGCCAAGGTGGTGGCCCGGGCCCTGCGTGACGCCGGCATGGAGGTGATCTACACCGGGCTGCACCAGACGCCCGAACAGATCGTCGAGACCGCCGTCCAGGAAGACGCGGACGCGATCGGTCTCTCGGTGCTCTCCGGCGCCCACATGACGCTCTTCCGCCGCGTCCTGGAACTGCTCGCCGAACGGGATGCATCCGACATCGTCGTTTTCGGCGGCGGCATCATTCCCGCCGACGACATCACCGAGTTGGAAAAGATCGGCGTCGCCCACATTTTCACCCCGGGCGCGACCACGGCATCCATCATCGAATGGGTGCGCGCCAATGTGGCGACACCCGTTTCTTGACGGATAATCACCAAATAACTGCGAAGGGTTAAGGGGAGAGGCCGGACGCACCCCTCACACGTCCGGCCTCTCATGCACGATGCCCCGCCGCCACCCCTCGACCGACAGGGCATCGGCCGCCTTCGTCGTCGCTCAGCGCTCCGACACCACACTCAACGACGCCTCAGGGGTGGGGTTACGCGGTGTGGTGGATTTGATCAAGATCTTTCTTTGGTACGCGTTCGGCGGCCGGCCAACCGCACCACCGGGGCTGGACCGCCTCCGGCGGCTACCGCGCCCGGGCCGTCCCGGGTCCCGGCCGTCCCCGGCCGCCGGCCGGCAAGGGTGGCGGGCCGGGAAGGTGGCGGGCCGGGAAGGTGGCGGGCCGGGAAGGGTGGCGGGCCGGGAAGGGTGGCGGGCCGGGAAGGGTGGCGGGCCGGGAAAGTGGCGGGCCGGGAAGGGCGGCGGGCCGGGAAAGTGGCGGGCCGGGAAGGGCGGCGGGCCGGGAAAGCGGCGGGCCGGGAAGGCGGCGGGCCGGAGTCGGCGGACGGCCTGGAGTGGCTACGGTCCGAGGGCGGTAGCCGCCGGAGGCGGTCCAGCCCCGGTGCTGCGCTTGGTCGCCCGTGGCCGCGTACGTGAAGAACGGTTGTCGGGCTTCCAAAGCTCAGCCCCGGGTGAACTTGTGTGGTCTTGCACAGCAACCCCCCGCGAACCCCTCGCCCCCCTCTCACTGGCTAGGCTGCGAATCGAGGCCCCGAGCATCACCGGGGCCGACATTTCCTCACGCTGGCGGCGACGCAACGACGCGCCGCGCACAAGGTCGGGACGCAGGTACGCGGCTTGCCGGGGCAAGCGTCGCGAGCGAAAGGAGACACGTGGACCTGTTCGAGTATCAGGGGCGCGACCTGTTCGAACGGCACGGGCTGCCCGTGCTGGGCGGCGGCGTCGCCGAGACCCCGCAGGAGGCGCGGGCGATCGCCGAGCGCCTCGGTGGCAAGGTCGTCGTGAAGGCCCAGGTCAAGGTCGGTGGCCGGGGCAAGGCGGGCGGCGTCAAGCTGGCCGACGGGGCCGACGAGGCCGAGGCTCGCGCGACCGACATCCTCGGGATGGACATCAAGGGCCACACCGTGCAGAAGGTGATGCTGGCCGAGACGGCGGACATCAAGGAGGAGTACTACTTCTCCTACCTGCTGGACCGTGCGAACCGCACCTTCCTCTGCATCGCCAGCGTCGCCGGCGGCATGGAGATCGAGCAGGTCGCCGAGGAGCAGCCGGACAAGGTCGCCAAGATCGCGATCGACGCCAGCGAGGGCGTCACCGAGGCCAAGGCCCGGGAGATCGTCGCCGCGGCGCAGTTCCCGGCCGAGGTCGCCGACCAGGTGGCCGACATCGCCGTGAAGCTGTGGCAGACGTTCGTGGCCGAGGACGCCACGCTGGTCGAGGTCAACCCGCTCGCCAAGGTCGGCGACGGCCGGGTGCTCGCGCTCGACGCCAAGGTGACGCTCGACGAGAACGCCGGGTTCCGCCACCCCGACCACGAGGCGCTGGTGGACCAGTCCGCGGTCGACCCGCTGGAGCAGGCCGCCAAGGCGAAGAACCTCAACTACGTCAAGCTCGACGGCGAGGTCGGCATCATCGGCAACGGCGCGGGCCTGGTCATGTCGACGCTCGACGTGGTCGCCTACGCGGGCGAGGGCCACGGCGGCGTCAAGCCGGCGAACTTCCTCGACATCGGCGGCGGCGCCAGCGCCCAGGTGATGGCGAACGGCCTCGAGATCGTGCTGGGCGACCCGGCGGTCAAGTCGGTCTTCGTGAACGTCTTCGGCGGCATCACGGCGTGTGACGAGGTCGCCAACGGCATCATCCAGGCACTCGCCCTGCTCGGCGAGCGCGGCGAGGCCGTCACCAAGCCGCTCGTGGTCCGCCTCGACGGCAACAACGCCGAGGCCGGCCGGGCGATCCTGGACTCGGCCAACAACCCGCTGGTGCAGCGGGTGGACACGATGGACGGTGCGGCCGAGCGTGCCGCCGAGCTCGCGGCTGCGGGGAAGTGACGACATGGCTATCTGGCTCACCAAGGACTCCAAGGTCATCGTCCAGGGCATGACCGGCTCGGAGGGTTCCAAGCACACCCGCCGCATGCTGGCCGCCGGCACCAACGTGGTCGGCGGCGTGAACCCGCGCAAGGCGGGCACGACCGTGGACTTCGACGGCACCGCGCTGCCGGTCTTCGCGACCGTGGCGGAGGCCATGAAGGAGACCGGCGCCGACGTGTCGGTCATCTTCGTACCGCCGGCCTTCACCAAGGCCGCCGTGCTCGAGGCCATCGACGCGGAGATCCCGCTCGCGGTCGTCATCACCGAGGGCGTGCCGGTGCAGGACTCGGCCGCCTTCTGGGCGTACAACGTGGCCCAGGGCGAGAAGACCCGCATCATCGGCCCGAACTGCCCCGGCATCGCGTCCCCGGGCGCGTCGAACGCGGGCATCATCCCGGCCGACATCACCCCGGCCGGGCGCATCGGCCTGGTCTCCAAGAGCGGCACGCTGACCTACCAGCTCATGTACGAGCTGCGGGACTTCGGCTTCTCCACCTGTGTGGGCATCGGCGGTGACCCGGTCATCGGCACCACCCACATCGACGCCCTCAAGGCGTTCCAGGACGATCCGGACACCGACGCGATCGTGATGATCGGCGAGATCGGCGGCGACGCCGAGGAGCGGGCCGCCGAGTTCATCAAGGCCAACGTCACCAAGCCGGTGGTCGGCTACATCGCGGGCTTCACCGCGCCGCCCGGCAAGACCATGGGCCACGCGGGCGCGATCATCTCCGGCTCGGCGGGCACCGCCGACGCCAAGAAGGAGGCCCTCGAGGCCGCGGGGGTCAAGGTCGGAAAGACCCCGAGCGAGACCGCCCGGCTCATGCGCGAGGTCATGAGCTGATTTTGGTACGGCCACAGGCGCGCCGCCGCACGGACCTTCCCGGCCCGTGTCGCGGCGCGCCCGTGTATCCGCCCCTTCCCGGCCCGGGTCGGGGCGCGACCGGGCACCTGACCTTTTGCGGCCTCCGTCGGGGCGCGGCCGGGTCGTTGCGCCGGAGGTCCGGCGCCCGGGTCCGGCCGCGAACGTTCGTCTGGCTTGCCGCATTCGGCCTGGTCCGGGCGTCCGCGGCGGCGGACGGCTGCGGCGCGTCGCCGTTTCTGCGTCGCCGCGGGCCGTCCGGCGTGGAAAAGTAGGCGGCGATGCCGACCACACCCGACCGCCCCCACGGTCGACCCGCCGGCTCGGGGGATCCGATCGAGGCCGCCGAGGCGCTCGACGACGCCGTCGAGGCGGGCCGTGCCGTCCCGGCCGCGCCCGAGCGTTCCCGAAAGCCCGACCGTTCCCGAAAGCCCGAGCGCTCTCGTGAGCCCGAGCGCTCTCGTGAGCCCGAGCGTTCCCGTGAGCCCGAGCTGGACGACGACTTCGAGATCGTGCGGGACACGGTGGGGGCGGGCGCGCGCCCGGCCGCACCGGACCACGCCACGGTCCGTCCGGGACCATCCGCGCCCCGCGCCGCCCGCGAGCAGGACCGGCCCACCGTCGCGGTGGACCCGCGCAACCACCCGACCGTCACGGTCGATCGGGGCAGCCATCCGACCGTCGCCGTGCCCGGTCAGCGCCGTCCCGCCGATGCGCGGGGCCGCGCGCCTCTGCCGGTCGCCGCCGCGTTCGCCACCCTGTGGGCCGCGCTGCTCTCGTACGTCCCGGTCGCCGCCGTCATCGCTCTGGCCAGGGCCCTCGAGGGCCAGGGCGGGGTGGGCGGCGCCGCGCACGCCGGGCTCGCGGGCTGGCTGCTCGGGCACGGCGTGCCCATCGGGACGTCGATCGGCCCGCTGGGTCTCGCACCCCTGCTGCTCACGCTGCTGGCCGGCTGGCGGCTCAACCGGGCGGGCCTGCACGTCACCCGCGCCATCGGGGCCCGGCGCAGCGGCTCACCGCGGGCCGCGATGCTGGTGGCAGCCGCGATCGGGGCCGCGTACGGGATCCTCGGCCTGCTGGCCGCCCTGGTCGTCGACGGCCGCGGCACGGACGTCCCGCCCGGGCGCGCCGCGTTCCATCTCTTCCTGGCCGGCCTCGTGTGCTCGCTCATCGGGTCGCTGCGCGGCACGGATGCCCTGGTCGTGATCGCCCGCCGGCTGCCGCCCCCGGTGCGGCACGCCCTGCGCACCGGCGTGGTCGCGGCGCTGCTGATCCTCGCCGCCGGCGCGGCCTTCGCCGGGCTCTCCGTCGCGGTCGGCGGCGGGCAGGCCGCCGACATGATCGGTGCCTACCGCACCGGGGTCGCCGGCCAGGCGGGCATCACCCTGGTCAGCCTCGGGTACGGCGCCAACGGCGCGGTGTGGGCCGCGGCCTATCTGCTCGGCCCCGGCTTCCTGCTGGGCACCGACTCGGCCGTACGCCTGACCGAGCTGAGCGTGGGGCCGCTGCCCACCCTGCCGCTGCTCGCCGGTCTCCCCGACGGACCGATGGGCGCGACCGGAGCTGCCCTGCTGGCGGTGCCGGTCCTGGCCGCGATGGCCGCGGGCTGGCTGCTGACCCGCCGTCTGATGGGCGTGCACCACGTCGTCGGCGGGCACCTGCGGGACAACCGCCACACCGTACGCCCGGGCGACGTCCTGCCCGCCGAGCCGGCGTGGTCGCTGGTGCTGGGTTCGGCGCTGCTCGCCGGCCCGGTGGCCGGCCTGGTGCTGGGCGTCCTGGCCTGGCTGTCCGGGGGCCCGCTCGGCGACGGCCGGATGGCGGAGATCGGCCCGGTGCCGTGGCACGTCGCCCTGATCGCGACCACGGTGGTCGGCGTCTCCGCCTGCATCGGCGCGGCGGCCGGACGCGCCTTCCGCGCCCCGGTCCACAAGTAGCGCGGCGAGGGCACGAAAAAGGCGAGGGCACGAAAAAGGCGAGGGCACGAAGAGGGCGAGGGCACGAAGAGGGCGAGGGCACGAAAAGAGGCGCCCCGGCCGGAGCCGGGACGCCTCTTCGCTCAGCCGCGACTACCGGGTGGTGGTCGTGGTGAAGTCGAACCAGCCCAGGGCGAAACCGATGATGTTCACGACCAGGAGCAGAGCCGCGAGGCCGAAGCCCACGTACGCCAGGGTGGGCTCCTTGCCGTACTTCTTCGCCTCCATCAGGCTGAGGACCGAGAAGACGACGGCCAGCGGCATGCAGCAGAAGGCGAAGACGATGCCCAGGACACCCCAGAGCGTGGTCTTGTCGTTGCCCGGAGCGGCCGGCGGCTGCTGTCCGTAGTAGGGCGGCGGGGTCATGGGCGAATCCTCCAGTTAGCTCCGCCCTCAGGCGGTGATGTGCAGATCATTGCGCCTACGTGCCACGACGCGGGCGGCCCGCAGCCTAACCGATGATCAGGGGTTTCGCTGTACCCCTTTTCGACCCGTCTGCGGGGACGGGCGGGTCCGACGGTAGGGTGCTCGGCGTGACAGACCCCGCGCCCGCCCGGCTGGTCGTCCTCGTCTCCGGCTCCGGCAGCAACCTGCAGGCCCTGCTCGACGCATCCGCGGATCCCGCGTACGGTGCGCGGGTCGTCGCCGTCGGTGCCGATCGGGACGGTATCGCCGGCCTCGACCGTGCCTCGGCCGCCGGAGTTCCCACGTTCGTGGACTCCGTGCAGGCCCATCCGACCCGGGACGACTGGGACGCCGCCCTCACCGCGCACGTCGCGGCGTACGAACCGGACCTGGTGATCTCGGCGGGCTTCCTCAAGCTCGTCGGCAAGCAGTTCCTCGACGCGTTCGGTGACCGCTACGTGAACACCCACAACGCGCTGCTTCCCGCGTTCCCGGGCATCCACGGACCCCGCGACGCGCTGGCCTACGGCGTGAAGATCGCCGGCGCCACCCTGTTCTTCGTCGACGCCGGTGTCGACACCGGACCCATCATCGCCCAGGTCAGCGTGCCCGTGCTCGACGACGACACGGAGCAGACGCTGACCGAGCGGATCAAGGAAGCCGAGCGCCGGCAGCTCGTCGAGTACGTCGGCCGGCTGGTTCGCGAAGGCTGGACCATCACGGACAGGAAGGTCACCATTCCATGACGGCCGACGGTCGCCGCCCGATCAAGCGGGCCCTGCTCAGCGTGTACGACAAGACCGGCCTCGTGGAGCTCGCGCAGGCGCTGCACGCCGCCGGGGTGCAGATCGTCTCGACCGGCTCGACCGCGTCGATGGTCGAGGGCGCCGGCGTGCCGGTCACCCGGGTGGAGGAGCTGACCGGGTTCCCGGAGTGCCTCGACGGGCGGGTCAAGACCCTGCACCCCCGGGTGCACGCGGGTCTTCTCGCCGACCTGCGCCTGGCCGACCACGAGCGGCAGCTCTCCGAGCTCGACATCGCCCCCTTCGACCTGCTGGTGAGCAACCTGTACCCGTTCACCCGGACGGTGGCGTCGGGCGCGAGCGTGGACGAGTGCGTCGAGCAGATCGACATCGGCGGTCCGGCGATGGTACGGGCGGCGGCGAAGAACCACCCGTCGGTGGCGGTGGTGACGGCCGTGGCGGCGTACCCGCTGATCCTGGACGCCCTGCGGGACGGCGGCTTCACGCTGACGCAGCGCAAGATGCTCGCCGCTCGCGCCTTCGCCGACATCGCGGAGTACGACGTGGCGGTCGCGAGCTGGTGCGCCACGACCCTTGCGCCGGCGGAGTGGCCCGAGTTCGCCGGGCTGGCCCTGCGGCGGCAGAGTCCGCTGCGCTACGGCGAGAACCCGCACCAGCAGGCGGCTCTCTACACCGACCCGAACGCGCCCGCCGGGCTCGCACAGGCGGAGCAGTTGCACGGCAAGGAGATGTCGTACAACAACTACGTCGACGCCGACGCGGCCTGGCGCAGCGCGAACGACTTCACCGAGCCGTGCGTCGCGATCATCAAGCACGCCAACCCGTGCGGCATCGCGATCGGCGCGGACGTGGCCGAGGCGCACCGCAAGGCGCACGCCTGCGACCCGGTGTCGGCGTTCGGCGGCGTCGTCGCGGTCAACCGGGAGGTGACGCCGGAGCTGGCCAAGCAGCTCGACGGCATCTTCACCGAGGTCATCGTCGCGCCGTCGTACGACCCGGAGGCGCTGGCGGTCTTCCGGGAGAAGAAGAACCTGCGCGTGCTCGCCGCGCCGGCGTGGCAGCCGCCGCCCGCGGAGATCAAGCAGATCGGCGGCGGCGTCCTGGTGCAGCTGGCCGACCGCATCGACGCCGAGGGCGACGACCCGGCCGGCTGGACCCTGGCGACCGGCCCGGCGGCCGGGCCCGAGGACCTGCGCGACCTCGCGTTCGCGTGGCGCGCCGTCCGGTCGGTGAAGAGCAACGCGATCCTGCTCGCCCGCGACGGTGCCACCGTCGGCGTCGGGATGGGCCAGGTCAACCGGGTGGACTCCGCGCATCTCGCGGTCAACCGGGCCGGGGCCGAGCGGGCCAGCGGCAGCGTGGCCGCGTCCGATGCGTTCTTCCCCTTTCCGGACGGGCTCGAGGTGCTGATCGCCGCCGGGGTGAAGGCCGTGGTCCAGCCGGGCGGCTCGATCCGGGACAACTTGGTCATCGAGGCGGCCGAGCGGGCCGGGATCACCGTCTACCTGACCGGCACCCGGCACTTCTACCACTGACGTGGAGCCGCCCGTCAGTGGCCAGATCTTCTCCGGGGAGGACTGGGCGCTCGCCGAGACGGAACGCGCGGTCTACACCGACTGCGCGTTCCACGACGTCGACTGGTCGGAGGCGCGGCTCATCGGCTGCACCTTCCTGCGCTGCGAGTTCGGCAACGTCCGTTTCAACGCGGCCGAGCTGAGCACCTGCGCGATCCTGCAGTCGACGCTGCGCCGGTGCAACCTCTTCGGCGCGACGCTGACCGACTGCAAGCTCACCGGTACGCAGTTCGCCGACTGCGAGCTGCGCCCGCTGACCGTCGACGGCGGCGACTGGTCGTTCGTGTCGCTGCGCGGGGCGAACCTGACCGCCGCCGGACTGGCCGGCCTGCGGCTGCACGAGGCCGACCTCGAGGGCGCCGACCTGAGCCGCGCCGACCTGCGCGGCGCGGACCTGTCCTCGGCCCGGCTCAAGGACGTGGTGCTCAAGGGCGCCGACCTGCGCGGGGCGGATCTCGACGGGGTGGCCCTGCGCGGGGTCGACCTGACCGGGGCGAAGATCGACATTGCCCAGGCCGGGCTGTTCGCCAGGGCGTACGGCGCGGTCGTCGGCTGAGCCCGGAGTGGCTTACCTCCCCCGATAAGGCCCTACCTGGGAGTTGGGCGTCACCCGGCTGATACGGTCCGGAAAAACCGTCCCGCGGGCACTGGGAGTGAGAGCATGGGCAAGAAGGTCACCGTCGTAGGCGCCGGCTTCTACGGGTCCACGACCGCACAGCGTCTGGCCGAGTACGACATCTTCGAGACCGTGGTGCTCACCGACATCATCGAGGGCAAGCCCGAGGGTCTCGCGCTCGACCTCAACCAGTCGCGCCCGGTCGAAGGCTTCGAGACCAAGGTCATCGGCGCCACCACCGGCCCGAACGGCGAGGGCTACGAGGCCATCGAGGGCTCCGACGTGGTCGTGATCACCGCCGGTCTGCCGCGCAAGCCGGGCATGAGCCGCATGGACCTGCTGGGCGTCAACGCCAAGATCGTTCGCCAGGTCTCCGAGAACGTCGCCAAGTACGCGCCGAACGCCGTCGTCATCGTCGTCTCCAACCCGCTCGACGAGATGACCGCCCTCGCCCAGATCGCCACCCAGTTCCCGAAGAACCGGGTCCTCGGCCAGGCCGGCATGCTCGACTCGGCGCGCTTCACCAACTTCGTGGCCGAGGAGCTCAAGGTCCCGGTCGCCAGCGTGAAGACCCTCACGCTGGGCTCGCACGGCGACACCATGGTGCCGGTGCCCTCGAAGTCCTCGGTCAACGGCAAGCCGCTCACCGAGCTGCTGCCCGCCGACAAGGTCGAGGAGCTGGTCACCCGCACCCGCAACGGCGGCGCCGAGGTCGTGGCCCTGCTCAAGACCGGCTCCGCGTACTACGCCCCGTCGGCCGCCGCGGCCCGCATGGCCAAGGCCGTCGCCGAGGACTCCGGCGCGGTCATGCCGGTCTGCGCCTGGGTCGACGGCGAGTACGGCATCTCCGGCGTCTACCTGGGCGTCGAGGCCGAGATCGGCGCGACCGGCGTGCGCCGCGTCGTGGAGACCGACCTCACCGAGTCGGAGCTGGCCGGCCTCAAGGAGGCCGCCGAGGCGGTCCGCGCCAAGCAGGCGGACGTCGCCGACCTCTGAGCAAGACCTCTGCGGAAAGGCCGGGCCGTGGTGGCTCGGCCTTTCCTGCTTCCGTACGGCTCTCCACCGCCGCCAGAAGCACCACCCCTCCCCGCATGAACCGCGATCGAACCGGGGCGCGCGGGTTTATCTCAGGAGTGGGCGACGCCGAGTCCGAGCAGGATGAGACTGAGACCGGCGGCCAGGATCGTGGCCGTCGAGGCGGCGGCACGCTCCGGCGACTGCTCGCGCAGCACGCAGGCGGCGACCGGCACGACGGCGGCGGCGACGAGGAGCATGCTGTTCACGGTGACGGCGAGCAGCAGCGCGGCCATGGCTGCCGTGACGAGGATGATCCTGGTCACGGACACCTTGGGACGTTCGTCACGGAGCTCGGTGTCGGTCATCGGGGACAAGCGTAGAACCCCCTCGCCAGCCCGGACCCCGCGGCGACCGCCAACCGAAAGGCAGTACGCTCGTACTGCTAAACATGTGTCCCGGGAGAGGAGCGCCGGTCGATGGCGAAAATCAAGGTGAACAACCCGGTCGTGGAGCTCGACGGCGACGAGATGACCCGGATCATCTGGAAGCAGATCCGTGAGCAGCTGATCCTGCCCTACCTCGACGTCGACCTCGAGTACTACGACCTCTCGATCCAGCACCGCGACGAGACCGACGACCAGGTCACCATCGACTCGGCCAACGCCATCAAGCGGCACGGCGTCGGCGTCAAGTGCGCGACCATCACCCCGGACGAGGCCCGTGTCGACGAGTTCGGGCTGAAGAAGATGTGGCGCTCGCCGAACGGCACCATCCGCAACATCCTCGGCGGCGTCGTCTTCCGCGAGCCGATCATCATGTCGAACGTACCCCGGCTGGTACCCGGCTGGACCAAGCCGATCGTCATCGGCCGGCACGCGCACGGCGACCAGTACAAGGCGACCGACTTCGTGGCCCCCGGCGCGGGCAAGCTGACCATGACCTTCACCCCGGCCGACGGCTCGCAGCCGATGGAGTTCCTGGTCAGCGACTTCCCGGCCGGTGGCGTCGCCATGGGCATGTACAACTACGACGAGTCGATCCGCGACTTCGCGCGCGCCTCGTTCCGCTACGGCCTGGCCCGCAACTACCCGGTCTACCTCTCGACCAAGAACACGATCCTGAAGGCGTACGACGGGCGCTTCAAGGACCTGTTCGCGGAGATCTTCGAGACCGAGTTCGCCGAGGACTTCAAGAAGGCCGGCCTCACCTACGAGCACCGCCTGATCGACGACATGGTCGCCGCCGCCATGAAGTGGGAGGGCGGCTACGTCTGGGCCTGCAAGAACTACGACGGCGACGTGCAGTCGGACACGGTGGCGCAGGGCTTCGGCTCGCTCGGCCTGATGACCTCGGTCCTGATGACCCCGGACGGCAAGACCGTCGAGGCGGAGGCCGCCCACGGCACGGTCACCCGGCACTACCGCCAGTGGCAGAAGGGCGAGAAGACCTCCACCAACCCGATCGCCTCGATCTTCGCCTGGACCGGCGGCCTCAAGCACCGCGGCAAGCTCGACGGCACCCCCGCGGTCACCGAGTTCGCCGAGACCCTGGAGAAGGTCTGCGTCTCCACGGTCGAGGGTGGTCAGATGACCAAGGACCTCGCGCTGCTCATCGGCCGGGACGCCCCCTGGCTGACCACCGACGAGTTCATGAACGCCCTGGACGAGAACCTGGCTCGCAAGCTGGCTTCCTGACCGGCGTACCCGCACAGAGGCCTTCCGGCGTACGGCCGGAGGGCCTTCGTGCGTTCACCGGGCGAATTCGCGGAACCGGCTCCGTCATCGGAACGTGATGTTTAGGATCCGTAACTAGGGGAACGCGGCCGTCGTTTCACCAAACAGAACGGATGACGGTCACCACGCACGAGGAGTCGCCCGCCGGTCCGGCTGCCTTGTCCCGGGCGCCGACCGGTTTCCCCGTGAAGTGGTGACCAGTAGGCGAGTGCCTGCCGTCCCTTCCCTGCGGGGGGCCTTGTCCCGGGCCCCCCGCCCCCTACTGTTACATGGCCTCGCTTCGCTCGGCGGGCACTGCGCCCCCTAGCGACGGGGCGCAGTGCGGGGTGGTTGCTGTGGAATCAGAGCGCTTCGCGGAGTAGGTGGGCGGCGCGTTCGGGTTCGACGTCGTTGACGAAGGCGCCCATGGCTGATTCGGAGCCGGCCAGGTATTTCAGCTTGTCGGGGGCGCGGCGGATGCTGAAGAGCTGCAGGTGGAGGTAGCCGAGGTCGCGGCCTTCGCCGGTTACGGCCTGGTGCCAGGCGGCGATGTAGGGCATCGGGCGGTCGAAGAGGGCGTCGAAGCGGCGGAGGACGTCCAGGTAGAGCGGGGCGAAGGCGTCTCGTTCCGCCGGGGTCAGGGCCGGGATGTCGGGGACGTGGCGGTGCGGGGCGAGCTGGACTTCGTAGGGCCAGCGGGAGGCCGCCGGGACGTAGGCGGTCCAGTGGTCGTTGGTGGCGACGATTCGGCAACCGGCCCGGCGCTCGGCGGCCAGGACGTCGGCGTAGAGGTTGCGGCCTCCGGTGCGTTCGGCGTGGCGGCGGGCCGCGGTCAGCATGGCCGCGGTGCGCGGCGGGACCATCGGGTACGCGTAGATCTGGCCGTGCGGGTGGCTCAGGGTCACGCCGATCTCGACGCCCCGGTTCTCGAACGGGAACACCTGCGCCACGTCCGGCAGCGCCGACATCTGTGCGGTACGGTCCGCCAGCGCGTCCAGCACCGTGCGGACGCGTTCGGGCGGGAGCGCCCCGAAGGAGCTGTGGTGGTCGCTGGTGAAGCAGACCACCTCGCACCGGCCGACCCCCGGCCGGACCGGGACCTCGTCGGTCAGGGCGGTGACCTCGTCCGCCACGACCCGGTCGCTGAACGACGGGAACTGGTTCTCGAACACCACCACGTCGTAGTCCTGCGCGGGGATCTCGCTGGCGAAGTCCGCGGTGGACGGGCACAGCGGACACTTGTCGGTCGGCGGCAGGAAGGTGCGGGTCTGGCGGTGGGCCGCCACCGCCACCCACTCGTCGACGAGCGGGTCGTAGCGCAGCTGTGAGGTCGGCGGCGGGGGTGGCAGGTCGCGGGTGTCCGGCAGGCCGGTGCGGTCCGCCGCCGGGTCCTCGTCGAAGTAGATCAGTTCCCGGCCGTCCGACAGCCTGATCGACGTCCGGCTGCCGATCACGATCCGCTCACCACGACCAGCTCGCGCACCTGTTCGGACAGGATCGCGCGGGCGGACTCGTCGAGCTCGTCGTCGGTGATCACCACGTCGGCGCGGTGCAGGGGGACGATCGAGGAGATGCCGACCGTGCCCCACTTGGTGTGGTCGGCCAGCACCACGAGCCGTTCCGCCGCGTCCACCAGCGCGCGGTTGACGTCGGCCTCCATGAGGTTGGGCGTCGTGTAGCCGGCCCGCTCGCTCATGCCGTGCACGCCCAGGAAGAGCATGTCGAGGTGCAGGCTGGCGATGGCCGCGACCGCCACCGGGCCGACCAGGGCGTCCGACGGCGTGCGCGTGCCGCCGGTCAGGATGACGGTCTGGTCGGGGCGCCCGGCGCGGTAGAAGACGTCCGCGACCGGGATGGAGTTCGTGACCACGGTGAGGTCCGGCACGTCGACCAGCCGCTGGGCGAGGCCCGCGGTGGTGGTGCCGGCCGAGAGCGCGATCGCGTCGCCGGGCGAGACCAGGGCGGCGGCGCGCGTCGCCATGGCGGCCTTCTCGGCGCGCTGGCGCACCGACTTGGCCGCGAAGCCCGGCTCGTGCGTCGAACCGGGGCTCACGGTGGTCGCGCCACCGTGTACCTTCGCGAGAAGGCCCCGGTCGGCGAGCGACTCGAGGTCGCGCCGGATGGTCATGTCGGACACGCCGTATTCGGCGGCCAGCTCGCTGACCCGGACGCCGCCGGCCGCCCGGACCCGGTCGAGGATCGCCGCTTGGCGCTGCTGGGCGAGCATCAGCGGGCCGCCCGGTTCATCCGCACTATTTCGAACACGTGCGAACACTACCCGGCGATCGGGTGTGCGCGAAAGAGTGTGTTAGATCCCTCGGCCGCGTTTGTGGAGCGCGGAGAGGACGTTCTCCACCTTGACGGCGCCGGTCATGGCCGCCAGGGCGATCGCCGTCCGGGGCTCCTTCCAGTTCGCCCGCACCGCCTCCTTGCTGAACTGCCAGGCCTGCGAGCGGTTGCCGGTCGCCGCGGACCAGCAGGCGAGCTGGCCGTAGACGCGGGCCGCGCCGGGGCGGCAGCCGCTGATCTCCGGGTGGCGCTGCATCATCCAGCGCAGCGAGGAGATCTTCGTCGCGTACTCGTACGCATAGTGCGAGGTCCGGCCCCACAGCACCCGGACCAGCGGCTCGTCGAGGTGCACGATCGGCCGGCGCCGGGACGCGCGCAGCAGCAGGTCCCAGTCCTCGTTCTGGCTGCCCGGGGCGTCCTCGGCCACCAGCCCCACGGCGTCCGGCCCGAGCGCCTCGCGCCGGACGAGGAACGACGACGAGTGCAGCATCGCCATCCGGGAGCGGGCCAGCTCGTCGATGGTGACCCGGCTGCGCCCGGCCAGGCGGGGCGTGCACTTGCCCTCGTACTCCACCTCGATCGCGCAGGTGGCGAACTCGGCGTCCGGCTCGGCCACCAGCGCGGCGACCTGGCGGCGCAGCTTGTCCGGCGCCCAGCGGTCGTCGTCGTCGCAGAACGCCACGAGCTCGGTGTCGAGCGCCAGGATCCCGGTGTTGCGGGCGCCGGCCAGGCCCGAGGTGCGCCAGTTGGTCAGCACCAGCACCTGGGTGCCCTCGGTCGAGGCGAGCAGGTAGTCGGGCTCGGTCTGGTCGTAGACCACGACCACCTTGATCTCGCCCGGGTAGTGCTGGTCGCGGACCGCCGCGATCGCCTTGCGGACCAGCTCGGGGCGGTTGCGGGTGGGGATCACGACGCCGACGGACGGCCAGTTCATCACGCCTCCTGGGGGACTTCTGCGGGGTTGAGCGGGTAGCCGTACGCGCGGAGCATCGGCGCGCACACGGCGCCGACCAGGCGGCGCTGGTTGCCGGGCAGGGCGCGTACCCACGCGTCGTCGCGGCGCAGCGGCAGCCGGCCGACCGTGAAGCGCATCGGGTTGCCCGCGGCGCTGTGGCTGACGCCCAAATCCGCGTACCCGTCGCCGAGGAAGCCGAGGTCGGCCTCGGTGACCGGGACGCCGGCGTACGCGGCGAGCTCGCGCAGGGCCGCCCTCGGATCGGTGAGGAACTGTTCGTAGCGGATCCGCCGGACCGGCACCCCGCGACGGGCGAGCAGCCCGAAGGCCGCGTTGTGCGCGTTCCAGAGCATGGCGGAGCGTCCGGGGGAGTACCGGGTCATCTCCTCGCCGCCGTCGGCCTCGGGCCGGGCGACGGTCTTGGTCCAGGAGTACGCGACCCCGCGGGCGTCCCGCACCACGTGCACGACCCGCAGGTCCACGTCGTCCGCCCAGCGCAGGACGTGGGCCAGCGCGCTGTGCTTGGACGAGTCGACGACCACCGAGGCGCCGGAGACCTCGGCGGCGGCCGCGTACACGCGGGTGTAGAAGGCGGCGTACTCGCGGACGTCGGCGAGTTGGGCCGGGGGCAGGTGGGCGGCGGCGAGGCGGGGGATGAAGCGGGTGCGCTCGACGGCGTCGCGCAGCGCGTGCACGCGGTCGACGTCCACGTTGTGCCATCCGCCGTACGCACGCTCGCCGACCCGCCGCCAGAAGGCGCAGGCCGCGAACCGCGCGCCGCAGCCGCACCGCTCGTTGTCCCGGATGTCGCGCTGCCAGAGGTGCACGATCTCGCCCAGCGTGCACACCGAGGGCAGCTCACCGAGGAGGCGCTCCACGAGCGTTGTGCCGCTTCGCCCTAATCCGCCCAGATAGACGACATGTGCCACTTCTGACCGCCTTCGCTCGTTTCGCTCCTATAACGAGCGAACAAGCCTGAAGGAGGCGTTGAGTTGTCAATCGAGGCTTTCGCCCGCGTCCAGCTTGACGGGACCGGGTTCGACCCGATCACCGAGGGCGAGGTGGTCGCCGTGGTCCGTGAGGCGATCGCGGCCGGCCGCGGCGGACGGATCCTCACTCCCAACATCGACATCCTGCGGCAGTCGAGGGTGGACGGCCGGGTCCGCGGTTACCTCGACGACGCCGATCTCGTCGTCGCCGACGGCATGCCGCTCGTCTGGGCCAGCAAGCTGAGCGGCACGCCGTTGCCCGAGCGGGTCGCCGGCAGCAGCCTCATCTGGTCGCTGTCGCGCGGCCTCGGGCACGACGGCCGGTCCATCTTCGTGGTCGGCGGCCGGCCGGCGAACGAGGGCGTCCCGGACGGCGCCACGCGGGCCGCGGACCGCCTCGCCGCCGAATGCGCGGGCCTGCGCATCGCGGGCACGCTCTGCCCGCCCTTCGGCTTCGAGTCCGACGAGCGGGCGTACGCGGACGTCTGCGCCAAGGTCGCCGGGGCCGTACCCGACGTCGTCTTCGTCGGCCTGGGCTTCCCGAAGCAGGAGGAGGTCGTCACCCGGCTGCGCGGGACCATGCCCCGGGCCTGGTTCGTGGGCTGCGGCGCGGCGGTCAACTTCGTGGCCGGCGACGTGGAACGGGCGCCGCGCTGGATGCAGCGCACCGGCCTGGAGTGGGCGCACCGGCTGGGCACCGAGCCGCGCCGGCTGGCCGGGCGTTACCTCAAGCACGACGCGCCCTACGCGCTCCGGCTGCTCGCCCAGGCCCGCCGGCGCCCCCGGGTCACCGTGGATTGAAGTAGGGGTCCCTCGTCAGCCGGGCGAAGGCCTGGAAGGCGGGCCGGTCCCCGGTGAGCTGGAACTGCTGCTTCGGCCCGTTGCCCTCGGGATCGCTCTCGAAGTACACGACCGCCTTGATCTGCGGGTTGGCCTTGAAGGTGCGCTGGGCGTCGCGCAACCACGCCGCCCGCCCGTCCGGCCCCCAGGCCTTCGCCACGCCGAACTCGCCGACGACGATCGGCTTGGGGCGCTGCGCGGCCCACTGCAGGAACGGTCCCATGAGCCGGCCGATCGGCTGGAAGAGGTTACCGGCGTACACGTCCACGCAGGTCCAGTCGACGTGGTCGTCGCCCGGGTAGAAGGCCGGCGCGTCACCGCGGATGAAGCCCTCCGCGGTCGGGCACCACACCCACGAGACGTTCTTCGCCCGCTCCTGCGCGAAGATCTGGCGGATGTGCCGGTACGCGGCGATGTAGTCCTCGCCGGACCACATCGTCGCCCGCAGGTTGGGCCGGTCCATCTCCCAGCGGATCCGCAGCAGCAGCGGCTTGCGCACCTTGCGGATGGCGCGCGCCTGCGCCCGGATCAGCCGGTCGTGCTCGCCGGCGACGATCGAGCGGTTGTCCCCGGTCGCCCAGCTGACCATCAGCGTGGCGTCCTGGGCCAGGAACTCCGCGTCCGACTCGGTGCCGACGAGCTGCTCGAAGCGGCGGTACGTGTTGACGATGTCCAGCCGCCGGCCGAGGTCGCGTTCGAGGTCGTCCACGGCCTCCACCCGGCCCGCGTGGGTCAGCGCGTCCGGCTTGATCCACGCGCCCAGGTACGCGCCGGACGGCGGCGCCTCGAACGGTCCCGCCTCGAACGGTCCCGGGTTCACCGCGACCGCGGCCGGCGGGCTCGTCAGGTCGGGCGACGGCGTCGGCTCGGGCTCGGCCCGCCGGTGCGAGGTGCAGCCGGCGAGCACGAGCACGATCGGCCCCAGCAGGGCGGCTGCGCGGCGTGCGGCCATTACTTCTTCCGGCGCGCCGTGTAGAGCACGTTGACCGCGAACCCGTCGGTGCCGGGCAGTGCGCGCGCTGCCGCGTCCGCGACCCGGGCCAGCGGGTTGCCGTTCAGCGACTCGGTGAGCATGGAGAAGCCGCGCCGCTCGGTGATCTCGAAGCCGTGCCGGTCCAGCAGCCGCTCGACCTCGCCGTGGGAGAGCTCGGCGAACCAGCGCTCACCGGAGTGCCGGCGGGCCCGCAGGTGCCGCAGCGAACCGGCGTTGCCGTGGTTCTCCACCACGAGCAGGCCGGCGTCCGGCGTCGGCAGCGCCTTCGCGGCGAAGGCGACGGCCCGGTCGCGGACCGCCTCGTCCACGTTGAGCAGCAGCCGGAACATCGTGACGATCGCCGGGTGGCCGGCCGGCACCGGGTTGGGCACCGGGCCGTCCGGCGGGATCTGGTGCCACTGCGCCCGCGAGCCGACCTCCTCCGCCTTGGCCATCATCTCGGCCGAGGTGTCGTAGCCGTGCGCCTCGCGGACCAGGCCGTGCAGGGTCCGGATCGCGCGGCCGGTCCCGCAGGCGAAGTCGTGCTGCACGGGCAGCCTCGCGCCGAACTCCCGCTGCACGAGCTTGCGCAGGTACGCCTGCTGCCGCTCGTTGATCTGCGAGGCGTAGCTGTCCGGGGCATACGTCACGTGCTCGTACTTGTCGACGGCCTCCGGGTCCTGGAACACCTTGGTGTAGTCGGTGGTCAATCGGTCCTCCTCGGGATGAGTTTGCGGGGCTTGAAGGCCTCGAGGGCGAGCCGGTCGCGCAGCAGCCACGCGCCGGCGCCGAACGCGGCCACGGCGAGGCCGGACGCGAGCGCCAGGGCGGCCGGCCCGGCACCGGTGACCGCGACCACCGCCCTCGGGAGCACGCCGAAGCACGCGACCGACAGGGCGGCGGCGGCGAGCGTGCCGCGGCCGAACGGGTGCAGCCGCGCGGCCCGGCCGACCTGGACGAGCGGCAGCAGGTTGTTCACCACCAGCGCGCAGGCCAGCCCGATCGCGGCGCCCAGCGCGCCGTACCGGGGAATCAGGAGCAGGTCGAGCCCGACCGTCACGACCAGGGCGACCAGCACGTTGGCGAGGTTCCACGAGGTGCGCCCGGCCATGGCGAGCACCATGTCGACCATGCCGCAGCCGGTGGCGACGAGCATCGCGCAGGCCAGCACCACCACCACCGGGGTGCCCGAGCGGTAACCCGCGCCGAACAGTCCGAGGTAGACCGGCGCCAGGAGGATCACCATCAGGTTGATCGGCCAGGTGACCAGCACGAGCCAGCCGGTGGCCGTCTGGTAGAGGTGGCTCGCGGTCTCCCGGTCGCCGACCGCCAGCGCCTCCGCGAGCCGGGGCTGCACCGACTGGGAGATGCCCTGGTTGGCGAACTGGATCAGGACGACGAAGCGCCCGGCGACGGCGTAGACCGCGGCCGGCGCCAGCCCGGCGAGCGCCGCCACCAGCAGCACGTCGACGCGTTGCAGGGCCAGCTGCGCGACGCTGGCCAGGGCACGCGGCCCGGTGAAGCGCCAGAAGTCCCGGCGCAGGTCGAGGCGCTCGCTGCGCCGGCTGCGAAAGCGCGCGGGCTTGCCGGCCAGGTAGATCCGGCGCAACGCCACGGCGGCCAGGATCGTCACCGGCAGGTACGGCGCCGCCCAGGCGCATGCGAACGCGGGCAGCGAGACGCCGGCCCGGAGCGTGGCCACCCCGGCCGCGCCGACGCACAGCAACTGCAGCGTGCTGCGCAGGACGCGGTCGAGGGTCACGGTCGGACGCATGGCCTTGTAGCCGCGGGTGGCCGTCAGCAGCGTGTCGGTCAGCGCCTGCAGCGGCAGGAACAGCGCGAGGATCCGCAGTCCGGCGACGTGCTCGGTGACCACGTGCGGCGACTCGTCCGCGGTCAGGTGCGCGATGGCGGGCGCCGCCGTCCACATCGCGGCGCCCAGCAGGGTCGCCAGCACCAGCACCGGCACCAGGCCGGCCCGCAGGCAGGCACCGAGCAGGTGGTCGCGTCCGGTGGCCCGCAGCCGCGCGGGCCAGTACACCAGTCCGGTCTGCGTGCCGAGCTTGGCGCACCCGCCGACGAGGACGAACGCCGCGGTGGCCGCGAAGAAGGCGCCCGCCTGCTCGGCGCCCAGGCCCCGCGCCACGATCCAGGTGACCACGACCCCGGTGCCGCCGGCCAGCGCCGAGCCCGCCATGTTCGCCAGGCCGCCGCGGGCGACCCCCCGGGTCCCCCGGCTCGGCGCGGCCTCCGGGGCGACGACGGTCATGTGGTACGCCAGATGGGCACGCGACCCAGCCACGTCATCAGAGCCTCGTCGTGCGAGGCGTAGTGGCTGGACAGCTCCCGGCGGATGCCGGGGTCCATGTCGGACTTGCGCGGCCGGGCGTTGTGCCGCTCGAAGGCCGGATGGCCGAGGTTGATCGGCAGGCCGAGGAACGCGCACACCTCGTCGTAGACCTGTTCGGGCTCGCGGAAGAACCGCTCGCTCTCCACCACGTGGATGCGTTCCCGGCCGACGTGCTGCGCCATCACGCTCAGGTAGCGGGCGTACTCCCCGCGGGCGCGGTAGGCCTGGTGCTGGTGCGCGAACGAGTAGTACGCCGGGTCCGCCGCGAGCTTCTCCTCCTGCCGGTGCAGCCGGGCGGGCTCCAGGGCCAGGGCGTTGCCGAAGTTGCGCTCGCTCTCGAAGCCCCGCGCCACCTCGTGGTGGTGCTGCGAGTACGCCCGTTCCACCGGATCGCGGACCAGCACCACGAGCTTGGTACCGGGCAGGTCGGCGGCGATCCGCGCGGCGGCCTGCGGGTGGTACATGTAGTACGGGCTCGACTCGAACGTCTGTGCCGGGACGCCGTACTTCTCGTAGACCTTGTCGGCCTGCCGCTGGGTCGGGAAGTGCCCCTTGTACCAGGACATGCCGCGCTCGTACGACACGTCGAAGTAGTGCACGCCCTTGTGCAGCACCGCCTTGAGCACCGCCGGATGCGCGGCGAGCGCCCGGTAGAGCGACGTGGTGCCGCAGCGCTGCCCGCCGCAGATGAGGAACGACGGCGTCATCCGGCTGGGCGCGGTCAGCCGGCCGTACGAGCGCGATCCCAGGTGCACGACCCGCTTGACGGGCGACGGAACCTTGCGGACATCCATCAGAGCTTCTCCACCCTTCGAATCAGTACGGGCAGCAGCCACGTCCCCAGCACACCGAGGCGGGCGCCGGCCTCGGCCTGCCGGTCGGTCAGGTAGCGGGCGGCCAGGTCGACGAGGTAGAGCAGGGCGGTCAGCTCCCGGGCCTCCGGGGCGACCCCGAACGGCTGGAGCAGCTCATCGGCGCGGCGTACGGTGGCCTCCACCGCGCCCGCCGCGTCTCCGCTGGACTGGATGCGCCGCTGCAGCTCGTGATGGACGGCGTCGAAGCCGGCCGGCACGCCCTTGGTGAACCGCTCCCAGTCCCAGACCAGCAGCGCGTCGGCGAGGTTCGCCATGTTCCACGGCGCCCAGTCGCCGTGCCAGGACCCGTACCGCAGCACGGTGTTCCCGGCGTGCGCCGTGAGCAGCTCCGCGGCCGCCGCCAGCTCGGCTCCCTCGGTGCGGTCGGCCACCGCCGCGAGGCGCCCGCGCAGCTCGGCCCAGTACGCGCTGCCGATCAGGGTGCCGTTGGTGTACCCGCAGCATCCGGCGATCTCGAGCATCGCCGAGGCGAGCCGGCGCGGGGTCAGCGGGGCCCGCGGCAGCCAGACCGGCAGCGCCGACTGGATCAACACCTGGGAACCGCGCCACTTCCCGGCATGCAGCACCCGGGGCGCGATGAGCTTCTTCAGCCGGACCGTGTCGAGCGCGGTCAGTGCCGCGGTCTCGGCCCGCACCAGGCGCTGGGTCAGCGGTCCGGTGCCGAGTTTGCCGAAGCCGAAGGTCTCGCCGTCGGGGCCGATGAGCTGGAGCACCGGCTTGCGGTTGGCCCGCGCCGGTCCGATGTGGATGCTCAGCGACAGGTCCCGGCCCAGCGCCTCGCGCAGGTAGCCGTCGATGCTCTCCCGCGCCGGCCCGGTGACCCGCACCCGGTCGCGCAGCAGCACGCTGGAGGCGCCGGTCCGCACGGCGGCCACCACCGCGTCCCGCTTGAGCCGGGCGGCGCGCGACTGCGGCTCGGCATACCGGCGGACGGCGGCGGCGGCGACCCGGCGGGACGTGGTCGGCACCAGCAGCCGGGGCCGCCGGGCGTCCGGGACCACGAGGTACTCGGCGATCGGTTCACCGCGCCGGTCGTCGGTCGTACAGGGCTCGGGATAGAGGAGGGCGAGCACCTCGGCCAGGTACTGCGCGCGCAGTGCCGAGTCACCGGCGGTCAGCTCCGCCGGCGCGGTCTTAACGGGCATGTGCGTCCCCCTCGAGTTGGTTGCGCCACAGCAGCGCGTAGGCCAGGAACATGAACGCCAGCGGGGTGGGGATCGCGTTGTACCAGAGCATCGCCGCGAAGGAGCTGACGATCGCGGCGCTGCCGGCGATGCCGATCGGGCTGCGGTCGCGCCGGAAGCGCCACAGGCCGAACCCGAAGAAGGCCAGGTAGGCGACGGTGCCCGCGGCGCCGTGGGCGTACATGAGCTGCCAGAGCTGGCCGTTGCCGCCGACGGTGAAGTTGCCGCAGCGCTCGCACTCGGAGCTCTCGCCCACGGCGATCGAGTTGCGGCCGCCCAGCGTGTTGCGCGTCGAGCCGTAGCCCACGATCGGCGAGTCCGCGAACCCGTCCATGGCCCGCTCGACGAGGAACGAGCGCACGCCGTTGGACTTGCCGTTGTCCAGCCGGGCGTCGACCACGTCGCCCAGTGGGGTGGCGAGCAGGGCGAGGACGAGCCCGGCGGCGGCCAGCACGACCGCGCCGATGATCCACAAGCGACCCATGAGGACGTAGCGAGCCGCCACGTAGCAGACGACGACCCCGATGCCGATCCAGAGTCCCCGGTTGAGGGAGACGACCGCGGGCACGATGGCGACCGCGAGGCAGAGCACCGCGAACACCTTGTGGCGGGTACGGCGGGTCGCCCAGGCGGCCACCACGAGCCAGCCCATCAGCAGGCAGAAGTTGTTGCCCCAGGTGTTGGTGTAGCCCCAGGGCGCCGCCGGGCGGGGCTTCTCGCCGCCGACCAGGTCCATGATCTGCGCCGCGTACGGGTGCACCAGCGACTGCACGAAGCCCTTGCCGCGTACGCCGCTCGGCAGCAGCCACTCCACGGGCGAGGTGAACTCGAACCGTCCCGCGACGATGCCCAGCAGCCCGCCGGCCACCGTCACCACGAACAGCCAGCCGAGCAGCTTCACCAGGCGCCGGCGGGGCAGCTCCTCCTCGGTCAGGTTGCCGGTGTAGACGAGCAGGACGGTGAGCGACGCGTACATACAGAGCCGGTAGACGACCGCGACCAGGCGGTCGCTCGCGTGCTCGACCACCGTCCCGGCCGGGTCGGCGCCGAGCGCGGCGATGCTGATGAGCACCGCCGCCAGGAACAGCGCCCACCAGCCGAACCCGGGTGGCAGCCGCAGCGGGCGCCCGGCGGCCCGGCGGCGCACCAGCAGCACCAGCATCGGCACGGCCATGATCGGGAAGATCAGTACGCCGAGGCCCAGCGCCCACCACAGGGGATAGAGCGCGAGCACGCCGGCGACCGGCCACGCCGGTAGCCAGATGGGCCGCTGCGGTGCCGTGCCGTGTGCCGCCCGCTGCCTCGCGCCCGGGACGACCAGGGTCACTTGTCGTCCGGCTTCTCGGTGGTCCGGGCCGGGGTGGGGGAGGGCTTGGGGGTCAGGTCGATCACCGCGGTGACGTCGTCGGTGCCCTCACCCTGCCGCGGCGGCCGGACGGGGCCACCCTGTGCCAGGCGCAACGGCTGGGTGCGGTCCCCGTCGACGACCGCGTCCTCGGCCGGCTTCTGCGCGCTCAGCGCCACCACCGGCAGGTTCTCCTCGGCGGCCGACCGCTTCACGGTGGTGAGCTGGGGCAGCACCACGGCACCGAGCAGCGGCGTGCCGACCCGGCTGAGCTGTTCGGCCGCGTCGAGCAGGGCGGGCCGCTTGGCCCGGCGCAGCTCGACCGCGAGGATGGCGGCGTCGGCGAGGCTGGCCAGGCTCTGCGCGTCGGCGCTGCTGCTGGTCGACGGGGCCTCGACGACGACGTAGCCGGTCTGCCGGCGCAGGGCCTCCAGCGTGTCCCGCAGCCGCTGCGACTGCATCAGGCCCGCCGCGGTCGCGGCGCCGCCGGTCGTGATGACCCGCAGCGACGGGATCCGCGGGGTGCGCTGCAGCGCCTGGGCGAGCCCGATGCGGCCGGCGAGCAGGTCGGACAGGCCGGGCATGGCGGAGACCCCGAGCATGCGGGCCAGCGGCGCGGCGTCGACGACGCTGTCCGGCAGGTGCGCCCCGACGAGGACCACGTCGCTGCCGGTACGGGCCAGCGCGGCGGCCAGGTTGGCGGCGACGAGCGTGGTGGCCGAACCGCGGCTGGCGCCGGTGACGACGATGATCTGGTCGCCCGCGTTCAGGCTGGCCAGGATCTCGTTGCGGAGGCGGTTGAAGACCCGTCCCCCGGGCCCGTACGGCTGCAGCACGTCGTCGAAGTGCGGTGTGGTGCGCTCGTCCAGCGCGGCCAGCACCGGGATGCGGCCGCGGTCGCGGACGTCGGCGGCGGTCCGCAGCCGGCGGTCGAAGCGCTCCCGGACGAACGCCAGGCCGAGCCCGGCGAGCAGGCCGATCATCGCGCCCGCGGCGATGTTGAGCATCGCGTTCGGGCTGGTGGGCTCCTCCGGCTCGCGGGCGTCGCTGATGATGCTGCCCGCGCCGACGGTGGCCGTGGTCAGCTCGTTGAGCTTGCCGGTCAGGTTGTTGAACTGGTTCTGCGAGTTGTTCCGCAGGCTCTCCAGGTTGCTGCGCTCGGAGCTGCCGCTCGCCGCCTTCGCCAGCCGGTTGTTGAGGCTCGTCAGGGTGGTGGTGAGCTGCTTGACCTTGAGGTTGAGCGTCTTGATCCGCTGGTCCAGCACGGAGCGGGCGCTCTCCTCGCGGTTGCGCAGGTACGCCTCCGCGAACGCGTGCGAGCCGGCCTGCGCGTCCTTCGGGTTGTCGGCCTCGAAGCGGATCACCAGCACCGTGGTGTTGGCCGGTACCTCGACCGAGACGCTCTTGGCCAGCTCGATGGGCGAGACGGGGGAGCGCAGCAGCGCCGCCGCCTTCGCCGCGACCGCGCCGGAGCCGACGAGCTGGGCCTCGGTGTCGAGGTTGATGGTGCCCTTGGTGCGGCCGCCGGCGGCGTTGGTGTCCTGGTCGACGGCCTGCACCAGCACCGATGTGGAGGACTCGTAGACCCTCGGCAGGGCCTGGGTGACGGCCGCGCCGATCCCGAGGCCGGCGCCGGTGGCAGCCACCACGACCCACCAGTGCCGGCGGAACACCCCCAGGTAGTGGGAGAGGTCGGCGGACACCGGGCGAGTCGCTTCCATCGGTACGGCGGCCCTTTCGCAGGCGGAGTTGTCGGCAATCGGGCGTTTCGCCCCCGAGGGGTAAACGGCCCGTACGCCGATGCGTAACTACTCCGCCGGGACCGGTTACTTCATCTCGGGCTCCACCCAGCCACTCTCGACCAGATAGGCCAGCACGAGGTCGACGGCCTCCGGCACGGTCATGTCCGTGGTGTCGACGACCAGCTCGGCGTCGGTGGGTACCTCGTACGGGTCGTCGACGCCGGTCATGCCGCGCAGCTGACCGGCCCGGGCGCGGGCGTAGAGGCCCTTGCGGTCGCGCTGCTCGCACACCTCCAGCGGCGTGGCCACGTGTACGAGCACGAAGCCGGCCCCGGCGTCGGCGGCCATCTGCCGCACGGCCGCACGGGCGTCCGCGTACGGGGCGATCGGGCACGCGACCGCCATCCCGCGGTGGCGCGCCACCTCGGCCGCCACCCAGCCGATGCGTCGCACGTTGCGGTCCCGGTCGGCCCGGCTGAACCCCAGCCCGGCCGAGAGCTCGCGGCGCACCACGTCGCCGTCGAGGAACGTGATGGTCCGCTCGCCGCTCTCCCGCAGGGTGTCGGCCAGCCCGCGGGCGATCGTGGACTTGCCGGAGCCCGAGAAGCCGGTGAAGAAGACGACCAGGCCCCGGTGCCGGCGCGGCGGGCGGACCCGGGCCAGCTCCTTGGCGACGGCGGGCGGGGTGTGCCACTCGGGCAGCGGGAAGCCCCGGTCCAGCAGGTCCTCGATCTCCGCGGCGGACATCGCCAGCCGGCGGTTGCGCGGCGGGATGTCCTCGCGCCAGCGCCACTGGCCGTCGCGGTTGTCGTACGCCAGCTCGCGGGGCACCAGCACCCGCAGCCCGCCGCCGGAGAGCATCTCGCCGGTGGACAGCACATGGGTGACGCCGTACGCGGCGGCGACCCGCGCGCGCAGCAACGCGTCGCGCATCTCGTCGCCGCGGGTCATCAGCGGGACCGCGACGATGGTCGCGGGCGGCATCCGGTCGCGGGCCGCGAAGACGGCGCGGACCAGTGCCTCCGGCGGCAGCCCGTCGGGGCCCGGGCCGGTGACCGGGATGAAGATCAGCAGGTGCGCGGCGAGGGTGCGGGCGGCGTGCGCGATCTGCGCGAGCTGGGGCCGGTGCAGCGGGCGGTCCGCGATGACGCCGAGGACGCGCCCGGGCGGCAGCAGCGCCTTGACCTCCTCGGGGGTGCGGCGCAGTCGCTGGAACGGGCCGTGCCCGCCGTCGCCCATCCGGCGTACGGCGCCGCCGACCGCGTACCGTCCCTCGGTCGTGGGCCAGGCGTCGGCGATCTCGATGGCGGC
The DNA here is from genome assembly GCF_014648355.1 of Couchioplanes azureus. Classification (GTDB taxonomy): domain Bacteria; phylum Actinomycetota; class Actinomycetes; order Mycobacteriales; family Micromonosporaceae; genus Actinoplanes; species Actinoplanes azureus. The sequence continues at coordinate 224,618 of NZ_BMQY01000005.1, read as the reverse complement.
GACCGGCGCGCCCTCCGGGTCGGTGAGCACGACCGTGCGCCGCGACGGGTCGTCGAGGTCCAGGCCGGCGGCAAGCTCGGCGGGAATCTCCAGCGTGACGGCGACCGGCCACGAGGAGCCGTCGGTGAGGCGGCCCTGCCGGCGCACGGACTGCAGGTCGGCGCGGCCGAGGAAGCCGGTCAGCGGCGTGTACGCCCCGGCCAGCAGCAGCTCGAGGTCGGCGAGTTCGTGCGCGCGCGGCGTGTACGTCGGCGCGTCACGCATGACGTCCTCGGGCAGCACAGAACCGTCGTTCACCTAAAACTCCCCCTGCCGTGACTTGAGGACAGTTTCGCAGCCGGACTCCCCGGGGTCGAGCGGGGCTCGGGGTCCGTCCGTTCTCGACGGTCGGCGCGGGTCGGCGCCGTCGGGTAGTCGACAAAAGGGATTTTAATGCCGATACTGGGCGATCGTGAGACGTGGACCGCGCCGCAGCCGCTTCCTGCACCTCGCCGCCATCACGACCGTCTTCAGCATCTCGGTCGTGGCCACCCTCTCCTGGGCGTGGACCGGGGGCGTCGACCAGCTCGGCCTGCCCTACGGCCCCGACCCGGTGGTGCTTCCCGGGCCGGCCGCGACCTCGGCGCCGGGCGCGTCGCGGGGGGTGCCGTCGCCCGCCGAGCCGGGAGTGCCGATGCTGCCCGGGGCGCCGCCCGCGTCCGGGGCGCCGTCGCTGCCGCCGTCGGCGTCGCCCTCGGCCGCCGGGGCCGCGCGCGGCGCTCCCGCGGCGCCGGCGCCGGCCGGATCCTGCCGTACGGGCAAGAAGCTCGTCCCCACCTGCGGGGTGCTCTGGGGTGTGGCGCCCGGAGCCTTCACGGACATGCGTGGCGAGCAGGCGCTGGCGCGTTTCGAGGAGAAGACCGAGCGGCACCAGGACGTCTTCCACGCGTACCACCGGGGCAACAACCAGCTCTTCCCGACCAAGGAGGAGATGGCGATCGCCCGCGAGCCGGGTCGCGAGCGGATCCTCTTCCTCAACTGGAAGCCGCGCGGCGCGTCCTGGGCCAAGATCGCCAAGGGCGACAAGGCGACGGACAAGTTCCTGGACAAGCTCGCCGCCCACATCAAGAAGGAGTTCCCGGAGGAGTTCTTCTTCACCGTCCACCACGAGGCCGAGGACAACGTCAAGGAGAAGGCGGGCTCCGGCTACACGGCGGCCGACTACTCGCGCATGTTCCGCTACGTCGTGGAACGGCTGCGCGCGGACGGGGTCGACAACCTCGTGACGGTGCTGGTGCACATGGCGTACGTGCCACACACCAGCCAGAAGTGGTTCGACGACATGTACCCGGGCGACGACGTGGTGGACTGGATCGGCTTCGACACGTACGCCTACAGCGACCCGGGCTACGGCCACGGCGACTTCGCGGAGCTGCTCAACCGCCAGTCCTCGGCCCGGCCCACCTGGCCCGGCTTCTACAACTGGGCGGTCGGGCGGCATCCGGGCAAGCCGCTGATGGTGGCAGAGTGGGGCGTGTGGTCGTCGAAGAAGAACCCGGGCCACAAGGCGGCGTTCTACACCGAGGTCGGCCGGCAGATCCGGCGCTTCCCGAGGATCCGCGCGATGGTGCACTTCGACACGCCGCACAACCAGGAGGGGCGGGAGTCGTCGGTGGATGCGACGCCGGAGTCGCTGGCGGCGTACCGCAAGCTGGGCAAGTTGCCGATCTTCCAGGTGGACGTCGTCACCAACCTCTCCTGAAGGGCGGTTTGTCCGGGTCGGGAAAGTCCTGCCGCGCGCCTGCGGGCGGGCCGACAATGGTGCTCATCCACCCGCTGTTCGCGCCGGGGCCGCTCCGGCGGCCACGGAAAGTCGGCGGCGCGGTTTCCACGGCGGGGTCCGGCGGCCTAGTACCGAGGTGATGAAGATGCGCGAAGGGAGCCCGGCAATGAGGCACGCCGACATGGCTGAGCAGGACGACCCGGGCGACATGTCCGCGGCCGACGCGCTCCGGTTCCTGACTCCGGACCTGCGTGACTTCCTCGCCGACCTCTACGGTGCGCCGGTGTCGATCGCCCAGGCCGCGGTGCAGTTGCTCCCCTTCGGCTCGCGCTCGGCCCTGTTGTCGACGGGCCTGGCGACCGCGGACGGCAGCGGCAGCGGGCCCGCCGGGGAGACCGGGCTGCGGCTGACCACCCTGGGGCTCGAGGTGATCGCCGAGGCGGCGATGCCGGCCGAGCCCGAGGAGGTCGACCGCCTCACCTCGCTGGCGGAGTCGATCGTCGCCGAGCACAACTCCTGCCGCTGAGTCAGGCGGCCAACGCCGCGGCCAGATAGGCCCGCAGCCGGCGCAGCGCCTTGCCCACCCCGGCATGGCTGAGCCCGAGAGCGTCGCCGGTGGTCCGGTTGCTGGGCGCCTCCCCGGTTCGCTGGATGTGGTCGAGCAGGTAGGTCGCCACCTTGACGGCGGTGACGTCCCCGTCGAGGCGGGCCCGCCGCATGGCCCGGCGCAGCACGTCGACCGTGGCCAGGCGGTCCAGGCGGGCCGCCGCCTCGGCGTCCGACAGCGCGGCCGCGGTGCCGTCCAGCTCCGCGGTGCCCCCTACCTTTCTGACCAGGGCGAAGCCGTTGTGCATGGCGATCCGCAGCAGGTACCCGGTGGGATTGCCGTCCGTGCTCAGCAGGCCGCGGCGGGCCGCGTCGAGGAACCTGGTGATCGCGTCCGAGGCGAGATCCTCGATGTCGCCGGGCCCCAGCTGTGCCGAGAACCGGCGCGCCAGGTAGTCGCGCAGCGCGGCGAAGCCCTCCTGGAAGCTTTCCGCCGGGACCTCGCCACTCTCGTCCAGCAAGGCGCGTACCAGGCGCAGGAGCGGATCGTCCGGCGCCGTCACCGTGGTCCTCGCGCCCGGCGCGACTCCAGCAGGCTGTAGAAGTCCGTCAGGGCGTCCTCGACGGACTCCTTGGTGAGCGGGCGGGCCGGCGTCCGCAGCCTGAGGGCGATCGCCGCCGGCAGCGGTGGTCTGCCGTCGAGCTCGGCCACGTCGAGGTAGTACGTGACGATGCGGAACTCGAGCTCCCGGCCGGCCGTCACGAGGTCCCGCATTCCCGCACGGATCTCCGCCGCGTCGAACTGGCCGTGGAAGACCGTCTCGGCGAACAGGTCGTCGTACTCGTGGCTGCCGGCCGGGATCGTGCCGGCCTCCTTGAGCCAGGCGAGCGCGGCCCGGTTGGCGTCGGCCCGCAGGCCCCGGACCGGTTCGCCGGCGGCGTCGCGCAACGGGCCGCTGTGCCACCGGTCGAGGACGTCGGTCACCAGCGCCTCGATGGACGCGTCGTCGATCCGGTCCGGGAAGCGGTCGCGCACGTGGGCGCAGATCTCCCGGAGGAGACGCTCCGCGGCCTCGGAGCTGAGGGATTTCCAGGCCGGACCCGGTGGCTGCCCGGCGTGGCGGCCCGACGCGTGTCGTTGATCCACCATCGCGAGTCCACCTCGACCCGTTATCTCGCTTAAGCCCGGCTTCTAGTTATTCATAGGCAAGCGCCGAGTCTACGGTGAGTTGTAGGGTCTGAACCTGAGATCATGTAAACCGCGGAGCAGGTCATGTCCCTTGTCCTGGCAATGGTGACGGCGGCGGTCTTCGCGGTGTTCGGGTTTCCCTTCAGCTCCTACCAGTTCTGGCACAGCTGGAGCCGCAAGGGCTTCTTCGCCGGATTCGCGTGCTACCTGGTCCTCGCGGGCGCCGGCGGTGGCTTCGTCGGCTGGCTCCCCGCGCAGCTGGGCATCCTCACGCCCACCCAGAACGATCTGATCAATGGCGTGATCTTCGGAGTCGCCGGATCGCTCGCCGTCCGCGCCGACTTCGGCGGCCGGAGCGGGGGCGGCCCGGCGGAGAGCCGCCGGGCCGCCTCACTGATCGGCAAGGGCATCGACTGGACCGCCGCGATGCTCGACCAGGTGGCCCGCCGGAGCATCGAGAACTGGGCGAAGAAGCTCTCCGACGGGCAACTGCTGGAGGTCACGCTCGACCTCGTCTACGGGATCGGCGACGCCTCTCCCGTCGCCGTGCCGGGCAAGACGAAACAGACGACGCTCAAGGCGATCACGGAGGCCATGGCGGCGCTCAGCAGCGAGCAGCCCGGCCAGCGCGCCGAGGCCCGGGCCCGCCTGACCCAGTTCTGCCTGCACTACCTCTGCGCCCGGCGCGCCCCCAAGCCGATCGGCGACACGGCCGGCGCGCGGGCCGGTGAGGCCGGAGTCCGGGGCCGGGCGGACGGTGCGGGACAGAGCGCCGGTTAGCTCGTCTCGCCGGCCACCGAGAACGACCGGAGGCGGTCCACCGAGGCGACCGCGCAGCCCAGCACGAAGATCGCACCCATGACCACCGCCACCGGCAGCGACACCTTGCCGGTGAGCAGCTCGGTCGGGGTGATCTTGTCGGCGATCGTGATGACGTACTGCTGGATGGACAGGACCCGGCTGCCGCTCACGAAGCGGCCCAGCAGCCCCTCCCACACCAGGATGTAGACCAGGCCCAGCAGGACCGGGCGCCGGGTCAGCAGGCTCATCAGCACGAACACCGACGAGTACGCGAAGGCGCCCACCGCCGCGGCCGCGGCGAGCGCGCCACCCAGCGCCGGGGAGTCGGCCAGCCAGCCGGCGACGAACAGCGGGATCGCGGCCGTCGCCGCGGCCACCACGACCGCCACGCCGAGCTTCGCCACGATGATGTCCCGCCGGGGCAGCGGCTTGGTCAGGATGTGCACGATCGTGCCGTCGTCCACCTCGGAGCCGAGCACGCCCGTGCCCACGATCAGCGACACGACCGGCAGCAGCACCGCCAGGCCGAGCCCGACGAGCACCGGCATGCCCCACTCCCGCGGCTCGACGCCGTACGTGCGGCAGATCCAGGCCAGGCCGACCAGCAGCAGCGGCAGCGGCAGGAGAAGCAGGACCCGCCGGCGGCCGAAGAGGCCCCGGGCGGTGATCCACGCGACCGTCGACATGTCAGGCCTCCAGCAGGTAGGAGAAGACGCTCTCCAGGGATTCGTCGGACGGGATCAGTTTGCGCAGCCGGATGCCCGAGTCCAGGGCGATGCGCGGCAGGGCGCGGGTGAAGCTGCCGTAGTCGCCGGCCCGGACCGTCATCCCGGTCGCATCGATCTCCACGCCGGTGACCGACTTCTCCGCGATGAGGGCGACCGCCAGGCGGCGGTCGTCCGACGACTGCACCGCGAAGACGTGCGGGCGGTTCGTCATCAGGCGGCGGATCTTGCGGTAGTCGCCGGAGGCCGCCAGCCGGCCCGCCACGATCACCTGGACCGTGCCGGAGACCTGCTCGACCTCCTCGAGGATGTGCGAGCTGAACAGGATGGTGTGGCCGCGGTCGCCCAGCTGGTGCAGCAGCGTCATCATGTGCATGCGCTGCCTCGGGTCCATGCCGTTGAACGGCTCGTCCAGCAGCAGCACCCGCGGCTCGTGCACCAGCGCCGCCGCCACCCGGGTGCGCTGGCGCATGCCCTTGGAGTAGGTCTCGATGCGGCGGTCCGCGGCCGGCGCCATCTCGACCATGTTCAGCGCCCACTCGGTCGCCGCCGCCGGGTCGGGCAGCTTCTGCATCTTCGCCGACGCGAGCACGAACTCGCGGGCGGTCAGGAAGCCGTGCACGGCCTCGCGCTCCGCCACCAGGCCGAGCTTGCGGTAGACCGACGGGTTGCGCCAGGTCGACTCGCCGTCGAGGGTCAGCGTCCCCTTCGAGGGGGCGAGGAAGCCCGCCATCATGTGCAGCACGGTCGTCTTGCCGGCGCCGTTCGGGCCGAGCAGGCCGGTCACGCCCGGCTCCAGGGTCATGCTGATGTCGTTGACGGCCACGACGTTGCCGTACCAGCGTGACACGTTCTTCAGGTCCACTGTGGTCACAGCGCGGCCACCCTCCGGTAGCGGGCGAGCAGGAGCAGCAGGCACGTCGCGATCAGCGTGACCGCCTCGATGGCGTACACCGGGCCGTAGCTGCCGATGTTGAGGCCCGTGTTGGCGGCCGGCACGAGCCACTGGCCGACGCCGCTCACCAGCGACATCGGGCTGACCAGGCCGGCCATCTCCTGCGCGGCCCGCGACGGCAGGATCATCATCACGCCGACGATCGGCGTGGTCATCAGGAACACCGCGACGATGCCGCCGGCCGCGAACGCCCGCTTGCCGGTCAGCGACGCGATGAGCAGGCCGATGCCGGTGAACACCAGCGCCCACAGCAGGCTGTAGCCCCAGCCGGGAAGCAGGTCGCCGAGCTCCTTCCAGACGTCCGACATCCCGTTCTTGGCGGTGAGGGCGGCACCCAGGAAGATGATGAACTGCGGTACGGCCAACAGCGCCCAGACCGCGGTCACCATCGCGGCGACCTTGGCGCCCACGTAGTCCGCGGCACGCAACGGGCGGCTGAAATAGAGCGGCAGCACCCCGGAGCGCATGTCCCGCGAGACCAGCTCCGGCGCGACGATGGCGACGAAGAAGATGATCAGCCAGCTCATCGAGTCGGCGAACTGGATGTAGTTGAGCGGCAGCAGCCCGGTCTGGGCCCGGACGGCGGCGAGGATCACCGCGACCAGGGTGACGATGGCGACCACCAGCCACGGGAAGATCTTCGCCTTGGCCGAGCGGCCGAGCCCGTACGCGGCCCGCAGCCCGTGCACGTAGATGGCACCGAGCACCGCGCCGCGGCCCAGCCTCGGGCCGGTGTAGCGCTGGTAGCCGATGTCATGGATGACGCTGGCCTCAGACATCTGCGGTCTCCCTGGGTGCGAAGAGCTCGGCCACCCGGTGGCGTCGCTGGTCGAGACGGTGCAACGGCAGGTCGAGGTCCGCCACGGCGCGCAGGATGCGGTCGTACGTGTCCTCGTGGTCCAGCGGCACGAGCAGCATGCGCCCGTCCACCCGGGGCGTCATGCCGAGGCCGGTCAGCGCGGCGGCGAGCTCCTCCATGCCCTCGGCGACCTCGACCGCGAGCACGTCGCTGGCCTCGGTCATGGCCGAGATGCGGTCGGCCCGCAGCAGTCGGCCGCCCTCGATCGCGACCAGCGAGTCGCAGATCCGCTCGACCTCGCCGAGCAGGTGCGAGCAGACCACGACCGAGATGCCGAACTCGGTGCCGATCCGGTGCACCAGCGCGAGCATGGCGTCCCGCCCGGCCGGGTCGAGGCCGTTGGTGGGCTCGTCGAGCAGCAGCAGGTCGGGGTCGTGCACCAGCGCCTGCGCCAGCTTGACCCGCTGCTTCATGCCGGTCGAGTAGCCACCGATCTGGCGGTAGCGCTCCTCGTAGAGGCCGACGTGCCGCAGGGCCTCGGAGGCGCGCTCGCGCGCGGCCGTCCGCGGCAGGCCGCTGATCCGGCCCAGGTGGGTGACGAACTCGGCGGCGGAGACGTCCGGCGGCAGCGCCTCGTGCTCCGGCATGTAGCCGACCTTCGCCCGGACCCGGTCCGGGTCGACCGTCGGGTCGATGCCGAACACCCGCACCTGCCCGGCGGAGGGCGGGATCAGGCCGAGCAGAATCTTGATGAAGGTCGACTTGCCGGCGCCGTTGGCGCCGACCAGGCCGATGATCCCCGGCTCGACGGAGACGCTCAGCTCGTGCAGGGCCGTCACCCGCCCGCCGTACGTCTTGGTCAACCCTTGGGTTTCGATGAGACTCACGGCTGACAGCCTAGGGAGACCTGTCATCTCCGCGGATCAGGTGTTCACCCCGAGTCACCCCTGAGACGGGCCTATGTCCCAGGGTGAACACCGCCCTGACCAGGCCCTCCTCAGCCGGTGTTGCGCATGCCGGCGGCGATGCCGTTCACCGTGGTGAGCAGCGCCCGCTCCAGCGCCGTCGAGTCCGACGGCACCCGGCGCGTGCCCGGTGCGGTGGCGGGCTGACGGCCGGCGTCGCCGAGGTCGCGGTACTGCCGCAGCAGGGCCACCTGGAGGTGGTGCAGCGGCTCCAGATACGTGTCGCGGACCCCCAGCGTGCGCGACAGCTCCGGCTGCGCGGCGAGCAGTCGCTCCCGCCCGGTGACGGCCAGGACCTCGCGCACCGTCTTGTCGTACTCCTGCTCGATGGTGGCGAAGATGGGCTGAAGACCCTCCGGCACCAGCGTCTCGACGTAGCGCCGGGCGATGGTGAGGTCGGTCTTGGTCAGCATCATCTCCACGTTCGAGACGAAGGTGCGGAAGAACTGCCAGTCGGCGTACATCTCCCGCAGGACGTCGGCGCCGCCGGCCTCGCGGACCGCGGCCAGGCCGGTGCCGACGCCGAACCAGCCGGGGACGATCTGCCGGGTCTGGGTCCAGCCGAAGACCCACGGGATCGCCCGCAGGCCGCCCAGCCCGGCGTCCGCGTTCGGGCGCTTCGCCGGGCGCGAACCGATGTTGAGCGCGCCGAGCAGCTCGGTCGGGGTCGCCGCCCAGAAGTACGCCGGCAGGTCGGGATTCTCCACCAGCGACCGGTACCGCCGGAATGCCGCCTCCGAGGCGGTGTCCATGGCCGCGTCCCACCGGGACAGCGACTGCGGGTCCACCGACGGCTCCGTGTGCAGCAGGGTCGCCTGGAGCACCGCGGCCACGGTCAGCTCCAGGTTCTCCCGGGCCAGCGCGGGCAGCGTGTACTTGTCCGAGATGACCTCGCCCTGCTCGGTCACCTTGATGGCGCCGTCGAGGGTGCCGTACGGCTGGGCCAGGATCGCCTCGTGGGTGGGACCGCCGCCCCGCCCGACCGTGCCGCCGCGGCCGTGGAAGAGGCGCAGGCGTACCCCGTGCCGGGCCGCCACGTCGCGCAGCGCCCGCTGCGCCTTGTGGATCGACCACTGGCTGGTGGTGATGCCGGCCTCCTTGTTGCTGTCGGAGTAGCCGAGCATGACCTCCTGCAGGTCGCCGCGCGCCCGGACGATCTCCCGGTAGGCCGGCAGGGACAGCATCTCGTCGAGCAGGTCACCGCCCGCGTCCAGCTCCGCCGGGGTCTCCAGCAGCGGCACGATGCCGATCCGCGCCCGCGAGGTGTGGATGTCGATCAGGCCGGCCTCGCGGGCCAGGACCGCCGCGGCGAGCACGTCGTCGACGCCGAGGGTCATCGAGATGATGTACGACTCGATCACGTCGGCGCCGAAGCGGTCCTGCGACTCGCGGATGGTGGTGAAGACGTCGAAGGTCTTGCGGGCGGAGTCGGTGAGCGGGATGTCCCCCGCCGCCAGCGGGCGCCGCCCGGTCAGCTCGGTGCTGAGCAGCTTGGTGCGCTCCTCGCGGCTCAGCGCGTGGTAGTCGTCCACCTCGCCGACCCGCGCGTACATCTGGGCCAGCACCTCGTGGTGGCGCTCCGCGTGCTCACGGACGTCGAGGGTGGCGAGCTGGAGGCCGAACGCGGAGGCCGTCCGGATGGCCGACGCGACCGTGCCGATCGCGGTGAGCTGCCCGGAGTTGCGGGCCAGGGACGCCCGGATCAGCTCCAGGTCGGCGATGAGCTCGTCGCTGCCCAGGTAGTCGCGGCCCGGCACGTGGGCGGTGCCGTGCTGCAGCCGCCGGCGGGTGTTGGCCAGCTTCGCCTTCACACACCGGACCTTGAGACGGTACGGCTCCTCGGCGTTCACCCGCCGGAAGCGCGGCGCCACCTCGGGCAGCGCGTCCAGGTCGGCCGCCAGGCTCGCCGACAGGTCCAGGGAGACCCCGCGCAGCCGCCGGGACACCGAGATCTCGTCGATGAGCGCGTCCATCGCCGCCTCGGTGGCCTGGATGCCGTGCTCGTGCTGGATGATCAGCACCTCGCGGGTGACCGCGGGCGTGACGAACGGGTTGCCGTCGCGATCGCCGCCGATCCACGAGCCGAAGGTCAGCGGCCGCGCCGTGGGCGCGGTCTCGACACCGAGCTGGCGCAGCGTCTCGGCGAGGTCGTCGAGGACCTGCGGCGCGGCCTCGGCGTAGAGGTCCTTGAGGTAGTAGACGGCGTTACGGGCCTCGTCCGTCGGGTCCGGCCGGTCCAGGCGCAGCTCGTCCGTCTGCCACAGCAGGTCGATGAGCTCGGCGAAACGGCGCGTCGACCCGGTCGTGTCGGTGGCGCCGTAGAGGATGGCGGCCGCGGCCTCGGCGTCCAGGGAGTCGGCGAGCTGGCGCAGCTTCGACAGGATCGAGCGCCGGGCCGCCTCGGTCGGGTGGGCGGTGAAGACCGGGCGTACGGCGAGCCGGCGGGCGGCCGCGGCGATCTCGTCGGCGGGCACGCCCTTCTCGGCGATCCGCTTCGCGGCCTGGTCCAGCCAGCCGCCGTCGCGGGCGCGGCGGCGCTGCAGGTCGCGCGCCCGGTGCACCTGCTCGGTGATGTTCGCCAGGTGGAAGTAGGTGGAGAACGCCCGGGCCAGCTTGGTGCCGGTCATGACGTCCATCGCGGCGAGGCGCTCGGCCGCGGCCGGTGCGTCCGTGCGCACCAGGGCCCGGACCTCCTCGACGAGGTCGAGCAGCGGCTTGCCCTCCTGCCGGGCCAGGGTCTGGCCGAGAAGCCGGCCGATGCGGCGGATGTCGGCGCGCAGGGCGGCGTCGGGGCCGTCGGGGTCGATCTGGCCGTGCTGGTCTGTCACCGGGGCGCTCCTTGGGCATGGCGTGCGGCGGACAGCGCTGTCCCGATATCCGCGATCGTATCCGGGCCCTGCTCCGGCTGTGTGGTTTGGGGCAAGTCTCATACCGCCTTACGCCGGCTTCACGTCGTTGGGACTTTCCTGAGCGGCACATGAGCCTCTGGGGAGGAAAAGCATGACAAGAAGGACTCGGTTGCTGACGGTGGGGGCCGTGACGGCAGCCGTCGCCCTCGCCGGCGCGGGCGTGGGCGTCGCCAGGGCGGCGGCCGACCCGCCGCCGCTGGCGTTCACCCTCGCGACGCCGGACGTCACGGTGGAGCGCTACGTCTGGGACGGGGAGGCCTCTCTCTATCTGGACCTGGGCGTCAACCTCATCGCGGGCAAAGACCCGTTCGAGATCCGGGCGACCCGCAAGTCGTACGCCGACCCGATCAAGGCCCAGCAGTACGTCGTCAAGAACGGCAAGCGGACGGCGGTGAGCCTGCCGGCCGGGATGGTCACCGACTGGAACGGGCTCAAGGACTTCACCACGGTCACCATCAAGAACGCCGCCGGCGCCCAGGTGGCGACATACCGGACCGACTTCTGCCCGAACTCCGCCAGCTCGGCGCGGACCCGGCGCGACGCCCCGGCGGAGAGCCCCTATCCGCGCGGCTGCTCCGGCGGCAACCCGTTCAACCTGGGTGCGGTCTGGGGAATCCAGGCCGGCTGGAACGCCGAGGTGGGCAGCAACCCGCAGGGCGAGCCCCTGGACCTGGCCGACGGCAAGTACACGGCGACCGTCACGCTGAACCCCCGGTACCGCGACCAGTTCAAGATCGATCCGAAGACCGCCACGCAGAAGATCAAGCTGACCGTACGCACGATCCGGGGCGGCGAGGGCGCCGCCCAGCTCACCCGGGCGAAGCTCAAGGCCGCGAAGGCCGGCGAGGACACCTCGCCGCAGGCCGCCCTCGCGGAGCACGGCGAGCACGCCGGCGAGGGCGACCCGAACCTGCAGATCTCGGCGTACAAGCCGGGCTTCCGGCCCCCGGCGAAGGCGCCGAAGGCGGTCAAGGCGTCGCGCATCGCCCCGGGCCCGCGTCCCGACCTGCGCTCGCTGCCCGCCTGGGGCATCTCCCTGTCGCAGGAGGGCAGGAAGTGGTTCGTCAACTTCGGCGCCACGGTCTGGAACGCCGGCACGTCACCCCTGCTGGTCGACGGCTTCCGGCGCACCGGCACCGAGCTGATGGACGCGTACCAGTACTTCTTCGACGCCAAGGGCAAGGAAGTCGGCTCGGTCGCGGCCGGCACGATGGAATGGGACCCGCGCGAGGGGCACCGGCACTGGCACTTCACCGACTTCGCGCAGTACAACCTGCTCCGGGCGGACAAGAAGCTGGCCGTCCGCAGCGGCAAGGAAGCCTTCTGCCTGGCCAACACGGACGCCATCGACTACACCATCCCGAACGCCAAGTGGCGCCCGGAGAACACCGACCTCTCCAGCTCCTGCGGCCAGAACACGGCCGTCGCGGTGCGCGAGGTGCTCGACGTCGGCAGCGGTGACACGTACACACAGGACCGGCCGGGCCAGTCCTTCGAGATCACCGACCTGCCCAACGGCACGTACTACATCGAGGTCAAGGCCAACCCGGACGGCAAGCTGGCCGAGCTGAACCCGAAGAACAACACCGCACTGCGAGAGATCAGGCTGGGCGGCACGCCCACCAAGCGCACCCTCAAGGTGCCCTCGGTCCACGGCCTGGACTGAAACCCCGGCGGTAGCCTCGGACCGAAGACGCGGCCGGCCACCGGCCGGCCGCCCTTCGCTCCGACCGTCAGCGGGAGCGTGACAGCGGCACCTCGCATACGCGTCCCGCCTCGTCGACGCCCGCAAGACTCTCGTCCAGCATCGGCGGCTGCTGGTCGCCACCGGCTGGCTTGCGCTCTTGCGCGCCACATTGCACATCGATCTGCGACAGGTGGCCGCCGCCGATGCGTACCTGTCCATCGCCGCGGAGCTCGCCGACCAGGCCGAGCATCGCGAGATCGCCGCCTGGTGTCTGGAGACGAAGGCGTGGGCGGTCCTGACGGCAGGTGACCACCGGCAAGCCGTCGTTCTGTCCCCGCACGCGCAGCAAGTCGCTCCTCGGGACGGCTCGGCCTTCGTGCAGGCGGCGGCGCAGGAGGGAAGGGCATGGGCGCGCCTCGGTGACCGGGCCGTGACCCGGCGGATCCTCGACCGGGTCGAGCGGCTCGCCGGCCATCGACGCCGACCGGAGCATCCGAGCACCACTACCAGTACGACCCCGCCAAGGCTCGCGCGTACACGGCGACGACGCTGGCCTGGGCGGGCGACCCGGCCGCCGAGGCGGTCGCCCGGGAGGTCGTCGCCGAGCTGGAGCGCGAAGGCGCCCGGCCACGGCGGGTGGCATCCGCCAGGCTCGACCTCGGCCTGGCGTTGCTCGCCCCCGGGAAACCGGACGAGGCGGCCGCCGTGGCCGCCGCCGCGATCGGCTCCGGCCGCATCGTGCCGTCGAACTGGTGGAGGGCATCGGAGGTCGTCGCCGGCGTCCAGCAGGCGGGCGTCGCCGAGGCGCGCGACCTCCGCGAGCAGTACGAGGCGTTCCGGCCGAGCGAGCCGGCGTAAGCCGCCTCGCCGCGGTCAGCGGGTGAGGCCGAGGGCGTACTCGGGCCACCACTGACCCGCCGGCGGTGCGCCGTTGCCGCAGGCGCCGTCGGACTCTCCCGGTCGTTTGATCCACAGGTACGCGTCCGCGAGCGGCACACCGGTGCGGGTGGTCGGCGGGTCGCCGAGTGCCCGGCCGGGTGGGTTGCACCAGTGCTGGTTGCCGGCGCCCTTGCGGGCCGGGCCGTTGCCGTTGCGGCTGGTGTCCACGATGTAGTGTGCGCCGCCGAGGAGGGCGGACAGCCGGTTGCCGTACGCGACGTTGTCGGCCGTGGTCTCGAAGTTTGCGACGTTCAGCGAGAAGCCCGAGGCCTTGGCGATTCCGGAGCTGCGCAGCGCGGCGAGCATCCGGGACGGGTCGGTGATCCAGGTGGGGTTGCCCGCGTCCAGGTAGACGAGGACTCCCGGGTTGGCGCGGAGCGCGCCGACCGCCTCGGCGAGCAGGGCGTAGCGTTCCTGGGCCGCCCGGGCGCCGAGGCAGCCCTCGACGGCCTGGGGGATCGCGTCCGGTTCCAGCACGATCAGCGCCCGGTGCCCCTGCAGGGCGGTTGCTATCGCGCGTACCCACGTCCGGTAGGCCGTCGCGTCGGCGGCGCCGCCCGCGGACTGGCCGGAGCAGTCGCGGTCCGGGATGTGGTAGAGCGTCAGGACCGGGAGCCGGCCGGCCGCGGTCGCCGCGGTCACCAGCTGCCGGGCCCGGTCGGCGTAGCCGGCCCGGTCGTCGGCGAACCAGGTGGCGACCGGCTGGTCGGCGATCCGCCGGATGCGGGCGGCGTCGGCCTGGCGTCCCGCGCCCTCCCAGGCCCGGACCTGTTCGGCGGCCGCGCCGTTCGGGTCGACGTAGAGCGGCTGACCGGCGAGGCGGCTGCCGTCACCACCGGCCCCCGACGGTGCCGGCGCGCTCTCGGCGGTGGGACCGCTGACGACGGGGGAGTCCTCGTCGCGCGACGACAGCACCACGATGGCGGTGATGACGAGGACCAGCGACAGCCCGGCCGCGGCCAGCGGCCACAGGCCGCGCGACAACAAGCCGCGCGCCAACAGGCCGCGCGGCCTGGCATGCCGCGACATCAACGCACCAGCATCCAGCGGCCCACGGACGGCAACCCCCGGTCGTCGATGAGGAAGAGCATGTACCAGCCGGAGGGTACCAAGCCCTTGGCCTTCGGTACCGACAGGGCCAGGCCGCCCGCGGCCGGCGTGATGTCGAGCGCCACCGAGCGCTGGTCCACGTCGGTGACGTGGGTGACCGCACTGGGCCGCACCAGCCGGGCGGCGCGGATGCGGGCGGCGTCCGGGGTCGCCACGCCGAAGGTGGTGCCGCGCTGCACCGCGTCCGGGTTCCGGCCGATCGTGGGCCGCTCGCCCTTGAACAGGTACGGCGGGGAGTAGACCTCGATGCGCTGCTCGAACGTGCCGGGGTTGCGCCCGCTCGGGTCGTAGAGCGGGTCGGAGCCCATCGTGATGACCCGCCCGTCGGGCAGCAGGAGCGCCTCCGAGTGGTAGTTGCGGCCGATGGTGGAGTCCGCCGCGGTCTCGAACCGTCCGCTGGCCGGACGGTAGATCTGGGCGTTGAACAGGTCGCTGCGGGTCTGGTCGCCGTACCGGCCGCCGCGGTATCCGGAGGAGCCGCCGGTGGTGAACACGGTGTCGTCGGGCAGCAGCACGGTGCTCAGGTAGCGCGCCGGCTTCGGCAGGTCCGGGCCGGTCTCGTAGGCCGGCTTCGGCGCGTCGAGGTCCGCGATGGCGGTCCGTGCCGTCGACACCGGGGACTCGCCGACCTCGCCGCCGCCGAAGATCATCACTCGCTGGTCCTGGGCCGGCGGTAGCAGCACCGACGAGCTGGTCTCCGTCATGCGTGCGTCCTCGAGACCCGGGACGACCCGGAAGGTGTTGTTCGTCAGGTTCCACAGGCCGGGCGTACGCCCCTCGGTGTCCGAGCCGTAGCCCGCGTTGGAGCCGGAGAAGAACAGCTTGCCGTCCGCCATGAGGTGCAGGGCCGGGTACGTCGGGAAGACCCGCTTGAGCTCCGGCGCGTCCACCCAGCGGCGCTGGTCCTTGACGTAGCGCTCGTTGTGCCCGGGCAGCATCCGGCCGAACTCGTCCAGGCCGGAGACCGCGAGCACGTCGCCGTTGGGCAGCTCCGCCAGCGTCGGGTACCAGCGACTCTTCACCATGTCGCCGGTGCGGACGTAGCGTTCGGTGCGCGGGTCGAACTCGTACGAGGTCTTGTCGCCGCCGTACTCCTGCTTCTCCCGGGTGATCTTGTCCGAGAGGCCGTAGATGTTCCGCTGGTCGTCGCCGGTGAGCCCGGCGACCGTGTACTGCGCCGGGTGGTCCACCACGGAACTGTCGCCGGGCTGCACGGCGTCCACCCACACCTCCGCCTCCCCGGCGTGGGTCATGACCTTGTCGCCGTGCTTCATCGCCGTCGCGGCCGGCACGGTCAGGTCGTCCCGGGTGCGGTAGGTGGTGCCGTCCTTGGCGAGCAGCAACGTGCCCTTCGGGAAGGTGCGCGGCCCGCCGGTCGCCGACTCGTTCTTGATCTTCATGACCCCGGCGGCGTGGGTCATGTCCTTCTCCAGCACCTCGTACGACTTGGTGCCGCCGGCGATCAGCAGGTTGCCGTTGGGCAGGAAGGTGTGCCCGGCGCAGAAGACGTCGGTGGGGGTGGGCACCTCGGAGAAGGAGTCCTTCGCGGGGTCGTACAGCACCGTACGGAAGGTGCCGGCCTCGAAGTTCTCCCGGTTGTTGCCGCTGCCCGCGATGATCAGCACCTTGCCGGTGTGCAGCAGCGCCGCGTGGATGGCGTTGACCCGGAAGCCCTGCGGCACGGGCAGGCGCGACCAGTGGCCGTACTTCTCCTTGTAGGACTGCCGGTTGATGGTGAAGTCGTGATAGGCGTCGGCGCCGAACGCGACCATCGGCCGGTTCACGAACACGAGCACGCTCAGGACCACCAGGGCGATCCCGGCGCTGAGCAGGCGGCGGGCCGTCGAGGGGCGGGGGCGGGGCTTCATGCGTAGGACTCCACGGGTGCTTCGATCTCGCTGTCCGCTACGGGCGCGAAGACGGGTACGGGTGCGGGCGGCGGCGCCGACGGAACCACGGCCCGGCGGCGCTGCCATTCCTGTGCGGCCCAGATGGCCGGCGGGGTGAGGCAGATGACCAGGTTGAGGCTCGGCCACACCCACATCGCGCCGTTGACGTGGCCGCCGATCGGCGCGGAGACGAGCAGGGCGACGTAGAACGCGGCCCAGCGCAGGCTCTGCCGGAAGGTGAGCAGCCGGTCGGGGCTGGCCGAGTCGCCCTTGGGCGTCACCACGAAACCGGTGCGCCGGCGCAGGACCGCACCGATGAACGAGGAGACGTAGATCGGCGTGGACAATGTGGACACCAGCATGCCCGCCAGCCCGGACGAACCGGCCTCCTCGTGCGGGCTGACGTTGTGCCGGCGGTTCCAGATGTAGAGGCCCACCTGGAAGATGGCCGCGTCGACGTAGAGCATCAGCCACACCTCCTGCGGCACCATGACGCCCTTGGCGCCGAGCACCATGTAGCAGGCGGCGTTGACGGCGCCGAGGATCCAGGCGAGCGCGGTGAGCGGGTAGTACGACATCAGCAGCATGTAGTGCAGGCCCCGGCGGAACCCGAGCTTCCAGGCGAGCTTCCCGAAGGACGTCACGGCGACCTCGTCGGTGCCGCGCGACCAGCGGTCCTGCTGGCTGAAGTAGTCGGTCCACGAGGAGGGGCCCTCGCCGACCGCGAGCACGTCCGGCGTGTAGACCGAGCGCCACCGCCGGCCGGACTCCGGGTTCTTGGCGCTGTGCACCACCAGGCTCGTGGCCATGTCCTCGGTGATCGAGTCCTGCAGGCCGCCGATGCTGCGCAGGGCCGCGATCCGTACGGCGTTGTTGGTGCCGACCAGCATCGAGATGCCGAGCCGGTTGCCGGCGCGCTGGAGCAGCGAGTGGAACAGGTACTGCTGCGACTCGGCCCAGCGGGTCACCACGTTGTCGTAGTTGCCGTAGATCTGCGGGCCGACCACGAAGGCGACGTCCGGGTCGCGGAAGTAGCCGAGCAGCCGCTCGCAGAAGTTGGGCAGCGGCACGTGGTCCGGGTCGACCGAGACGAAGACGTCGTAGTCGTCACCCTGCGCGTCGACCCAGGCGTTGTAGTTGCCGTGCTTGGTCTTCGCCTTGAAGGCGCCCGCCGGGGTGTTGTACTCCGCCTTGCCCTTGCGCGAGAAGTGCTTCACGCCGATCCGCGCGCACATCCGCCGGACCTCGTCGTCGTCGCCCTCGTCGAGCAGCCAGACGTCGAACGGGCCGGAGTGCCGGATGGCCCGGGCGGCGCGCAGGGTGCGTTCCACCATGGCGATCGGCTCCTTGCCAGGCACGATCGTGGTGAGGAACGCGACGCGCAGGCGAGCGTCCGGGACCATCGGCACCGGGTCGCGGGCCCACAGCGTGGCCAGGCACAGGGTCACGACGTTGACGAGCCGGAACAGCTCGATGAGCGCGGTCGCCGCGATCATGAAGACGGTGGCCGCGTAGAGCCACGTGTGCATCCCGCGGTCGGGAAGCTCGATCGAGGTGATCAGCCAGGCGAAGAACGTGCCCTCGAACGCGAACGCGAACAGGGTGATGAGCAGCGTGGTGAACGGGCGGCGCCGGGCCAGCGGCCGCATCCGCACCTGCTGGGGCTCGTCGGCGACGGTCTCCGCGGGCCCGGCCAGCACGCTGTAGCCGGCGTACTCGTAGCGGCCCGGCAGGGCGACGGTCGGCGAGTTGAGCGCTCGCGCGAGAGCCGGGTCCACCGGGGGTCGCGGCTCGCTCATCGACGTCCTCTCGCAAAGATTCGGAAAGTAACTGCGTGTGATGTATTGCGCGCACCCGCGGCGTGATTCGCCTTCATAACGCTAAGTAGCCTCACGGGGATCCATCGTGGATTAAGCAGCAACGATGCCACCGACGTCGGTGACAGACGGTTGCACGTCCACACGGATCGCGCCGCATTACGGATGGGTATGGTGATCACTCTCACGGGCATCGCGGTTCGATGTCTACGGAGAGCGACCACTCTCCTCGACATTCGCCATCCGTCGATGTCCGGATCGCGGCAATAGTCCTTAGGCCGACATGGGGGTGGCGGACCGCAGCCGCGGCGGCTGCTCCACGGCCGGCACGGGATTGCGCGGCCGGCCGAGCTGCCGCGGGCGGGCCGCGTTCTGCGGGGCCGGGGCGGCCAGCAGCAGACGCTCGGGCGTCGCCGTCCTCGCCTTGCCGACGAAGGTGCGCCGGGCGGCCGCGAATCCCGACCGGTCGCCGAACATGTCGCTGCTCATCTCGGCGAGCTCGCGGGACTCGTACACGTCCAGCGGCACCCGCTCGCCGGCGAGCCGCTTGGTCTTGGCCGCCCGGCGCCGCCCGGCCGTCCGCGGGTCGGCGTGCCGCAGGGCGAGCGCGGTCAGCCACTCGGCGTACGCCTCGGGGTGGCGGGGGCCGACCTCGTCCACGAGCCCCAGCGACGCGGCCTCCTGCGCGCTGACCGGCAGCTTCGCGTCGATGAGCCGCTGGGCGGTCTCCGGGCCGACGCGCCGGGGCAGCGTGTAGGTGTGCAGCTCGGAGCCGTACAGGCCCATGTCGTAGTACGGGTTCAGCACCACGCCCTCGCGCGCGGCCACGACGTCCGCGCCCAGGCCCAGCATCGCGCCGCCGGCACCGGCGCTGCCCGCGTACGCGGCCACCACGACCTGCCGGGTGCAGCGGATCAGGGCGGTGCACACCGCGTTGATCGCCTTGATGTTCGCCCACGCCGACGCGGCCGGGTCGGTGGCGGCCTCGATGACGTTGAGGTGGATCCCGTTGCTGAAGGCGTCGGTGCCCCCGCGCAGCACCAGGACCCGGGTGTCCTGCTCGGCGGCGTGCCGGAACGCGGCGAGCAGCCGCCGGCAGTGCCCGGTGGACATCGCGCCGTTGTAGAAGTCGAACGCGAGCCAGCCGACCGCGCCGGTGCGCCGGTAGCGGATCTGCCGGTACGACGGCGCCTCCGGCTCGATGCCGGCCGGCAGTGGCGACTGCGGCACGGTGCGCAGCCGCCGGCCGAGCAGCGTGGTGGCGGGCAGCTTGAAACCGCCGGGCCGGGACGCGTCGCGCAGGTGTCCGAGCCAGACACTGCCGTCGCCGGTGCCGACCAGCACCGCGCCCTGCCGGCGGGCGACGAGCGTGCCGGGGCGCACGCCGCGGGCCAGGCCCGCGTGCGCGTCGTAGGCGAAGACCGGCATGCCCGCGAGTTCGGTGCGCACGCCGGGAAAGCCGTCCGCCGCCCGGATCCGCCGGATGATG
This sequence comes from Couchioplanes azureus, assembly GCF_014648355.1. Taxonomy (GTDB): domain Bacteria; phylum Actinomycetota; class Actinomycetes; order Mycobacteriales; family Micromonosporaceae; genus Actinoplanes; species Actinoplanes azureus. The sequence goes on along the minus strand of NZ_BMQY01000005.1, from coordinate 205,036 downwards.
TGCTCGGTCGGCGCGGACCAGTCGAAGGCCCGGTCCGCCTGGGTCATCGCGGGCCGCGGCCGGGCGCCCTTCACCTCGACGGTCATCTCGGTGGCGGCGGTGGGCCGGAACGCCGGGTCGGCGGCCTTGGCGACGACCTCGAAGGCGCACTCCAGGGCGGCGTCGGCGACCGGGCCGTTGTAGAGGGAGGACTTGCGGGGCGCGGCCGGCATGGGGAAGGTGCGGGTGGCCCAGATGGGGCCGGCGTCCATCTCCTCGACGGCCTGCAGCGCGGTGACCCCCCACGCGGGGGCGGCCTCGGTGATGGCCCAGTCGAGCGAGGACGGACCCCGGTCGCCGACCGGCCCGGGGTGCAGGATCACCGTCCGCCAGTGCCGCCAGACCTCGGCCGGGACGCGATCCTTCAGGTACGGGCACAGGATCAGGTCGGGCTGTGCGGCGCGCACCCCGTCGATCATGACCTGCGGACTGGTCGCGTGCAGCACTCCGACGTCGTGGCCGGCCTCGCGCAGCGCGCACCACACCCGCTGGCTCAGGCCGTTGAACGCGGTCACGAGCAGAAGAACCCGCACATTGCCTCCCCAGACAAATGCCACAACAAACGGGCAGTCTTAGGTACCCGTTTGCCGCTTTGTCGGACATGCTGTCCGATAGCGGTCCGTCGCTCCGGGGGTGCCGGTCGGCGGACTAAGCTTGGCGCCATACCCCCCGTCCAACTGGCGTCGGGGTTTTTCGATGTGCCTTCGAGAGAGTCTTTTTGATGCAACTCAGTGGCCTCGTCCCGGCCGCCCTGCGTGACCGCGGGCTGGCGCGGGCCCGCGACCTGGCCCGCAAGGGCGGCGTCGACTCGGACGCGCTCGACCTCACGGCGCCGGCCGCGCTGCGCCCCTTCGTCGTGGCCGCCGTCGCCGGGCCGGCCACGATCGGCGGCGCCGCCCGGCCCGTCCTCGCCGTGACCGCCACCAGCCGCGAGGCCGACGACCTCGCCGACGCCCTCGGCTGTCTGATCTCGTCCGACGGCGTCGCCGTCTACCCCTCCTGGGAGACGCTGCCGCACGAACGCCTCTCGCCCCGCTCGGACACCGTCGGGCGCCGGCTCGCCGTCCTGCGCCGGCTCGCGCATCCCGGCGAGGCCGGCGTGCAGCCGCTGCAGGTGGTCGTCGCGCCCGTACGCTCCCTGCTGCAGCCGCAGCTCAAGGGCCTCGGCGACCTCGAGCCGGTCGAGCTGCGCCCCGGCGGCGAGGCCGAGCTCGAGGACGTCGCGCGCCGGCTGTCCGACATGGCGTACGCCCGGGTCGACCTGGTGACCAAGCGGGGCGAGTTCGCCGTACGCGGCGGCATCCTGGACGTCTTCCCGCCCACCGACGAGCACCCGTCGCGCGTCGAGTTCTGGGGCGACGAGGTGGAGGAGATCCGCACCTTCGCCGTCGCCGACCAGCGCACCATCGACCCGGCCGAGCGGCTCTGGGCGCCGCCCTGCCGCGAGCTGCTGCTCACCCCGCCGGTCCGGGCGCGCGCCGCCGAGCTGGCCCGGGAGCACCCCGAGCTGGCGGAGATCCTGGACAAGCTGGCCGAGGGCATCCCGGTCGAGGGCATGGAATCGCTGGCCCCGGCGCTGCTGCAGGGCACCGACAGCATGGAGCTGCTGATCGACTGCATGCCCGCCGGCACCCATGTGCTGCTCTGCGACCCGGAGCGGATCCGCACCCGGGCCCACGACCTGACCCGCACCTCCGACGAGTTCCTCGAGGCGAGCTGGGCCGCGGCCGCCGTGGGCGGGCAGGCCCCGATCGACGTCGGCGCCGCCGCCTTCCGCACCCTGGCGGACGTCCGCGCCCACGCCGCCACCCTGCACCAGCCCTGGTGGACCGTCTCGCCCTTCGGCCTGGCCGACGCCGACGAGCGCCCCGCCGCCGACCTGCCCTGGCTGGAGACGCCTGAGGTGGAGGTCAGCCCCGACACCGGGGACGCCGTCGCGCTGAAGGCCCAGCCGGTGCCGCTCTACCACGGCGACACCGCGCGCCTCGCCGCCGACCTGCAGCAGTGGGCCGGCGCCGGCTGGGCGATCGCGCTCGTCTTCGAGGGCCACGGCACCGCGCAGCGCGCCACCGAGCTGCTGCGCGACTCCGGTCTCGGCGTCACCCCGGTCGACTCCATCTCCGGCGCCGTGGAGCCGGGCCAGCTCCTGGTCACCTGCGGCGGGCTCAACCACGGCTTCGTCGACGAGGGCTCCCGGCTCGCCGTCATCACCGGCAACGACATCAGCGGCGGCCGCGGCGCGTCCACCAAGGACATGCGCAAGATGCCGAGCCGCCGGCGCAACACGATCGACCCGCTGGAGCTCAAGACCGGCGACTTCGTCGTGCACGAGCAGCACGGCATCGGCCGCTACATCGAGCTCGTGCAGCGCACGGTCAACGGCGCCGACCGCGAGTACCTGGTCATCGAGTACGCACCCAGCAAGCGCGGCCAGCCCGGCGACCGGCTCTTCGTCCCGACCGACCAGCTCGACCAGCTCTCCCGCTACGTGGGCGGCGAGTCGCCCGCGCTGCACAAGATGGGCGGCGCCGACTGGCAGAAGAGCAAGGCCCGGGCCCGCAAGGCGGTCCGCGAGATCGCCGCCCAGCTGATCCAGCTGTACGCGGCGCGCCAGGCTTCGAAGGGACACGCGTTCGGGCCGGACACGCCGTGGCAGCGCGAGCTGGAGGACGCCTTCCCGTACACGGAGACCCCCGACCAGCTCGCGGCGATCAGCGAGGTCAAGCACGACATGGAGCTGGCCGTCCCGATGGACCGCCTGATCTGCGGCGACGTCGGCTACGGCAAGACCGAGATCGCCGTACGGGCGGCCTTCAAGGCGGTGCAGGACGGCAAGCAGGTGGCGATCCTGGTGCCCACCACGCTGCTGGCCCAGCAGCACTACAACACGTTCGCCGAGCGGATGAGCCAGTTCCCGGTGAGCATCAAGCAGCTCTCCCGCTTCCAGACGCCCAAGGAGGCGTCGCTGGTGCTGGAGCAGGCCGCCGACGGCACCGCCGACATCGTCATCGGCACGCACCGGCTGCTGGCCAACTCGACCCGGTTCAAGAACCTCGGCCTGATCATCGTGGACGAGGAGCAGCGCTTCGGCGTCGAGCACAAGGAGCAGCTCAAGGCCCTGCGGGCCGCGGTGGACGTGCTCACCATGTCCGCCACGCCGATCCCGCGGACGCTGGAGATGGCGATCACCGGCATCCGGGAGATGTCCACCATCGCCACGCCGCCGGAGGAGCGCCATCCCGTCCTGACGTTCGTGGGCGCGCACGACGACAAGCAGGTCGCCGCGGCCGTCCACCGGGAGCTGCTGCGCGACGGCCAGGTCTTCTACCTGCACAACCGCGTCGAGTCGATCGACCGGGCGGCCCGCAAGCTCCGCGAGCTGGTGCCCGAGGCGCGGGTGGCGGTCGCGCACGGGCAGATGAGCGAGGAGCAGCTCGAGAAGGTGATGGTCGGCTTCTGGGAGAAGGAGTTCGACGTCCTGGTCTGCACCACCATCGTCGAGTCCGGCATCGACATCCCGAACGCCAACACCCTCATCGTCGAGCGCGCCGACCTGCTCGGCCTGGCCCAGCTGCACCAGATCCGCGGCCGGGTCGGCCGGGGGCGCGAGCGCGCGTACGCGTACTTCCTCTACCCGCGCGAGAAGCCGCTCACCGAGCAGGCGCACGAGCGGCTCGCCACCATCGCCCAGCACACCGAGCTCGGCGCGGGCATGTACGTGGCCATGAAGGACCTCGAGATCCGCGGCGCCGGCAACCTGCTCGGCGGCGAGCAGTCCGGCCACATCGAGGGCGTCGGCTTCGACCTGTACGTCCGCATGGTGGGGGAGGCCGTGCAGGCGTTCAAGGGCGAGCGGCCCGAGGAGGAGCCGGAGGTCAAGGTCGACCTGCCGATCGACGCCCACCTGCCGACCGAGTACATCGCGGTGGAGCGGCTGCGCCTCGAGATGTACCGCAAGCTCGCCGAGGCCCGCGACGACGCCCGCCTGGACGAGGTGGTCGCCGAGATGACCGACCGCTACGGCGACCCGACGGAACCGGTGGCCAACCTCATCGCGGTCGCCCGGTTCCGGCTCGTCGCGCGGGCGTACGGCCTCACCGACGTCTCGGTCCAGGGCAAGCACCTGCGCTTCTCGCCGCTGCCCCTGCCGGACTCGAAGCAGATGCGGCTCAAGCGCTACCACCCGGAGGCCGTCTACAAGCAGGCCAACGACCAGGTCAGCGTGCCGCGGCCGAGCACCCGCCGGATCGGCGGCGAGCCGCTGCGCGACCAGGCGCTGCTGCAGTGGTGCACGCAGCTGCTCAAGGACGTATTGGGTGACATCCCGGCCCCGGTGTCGGCCGTCACATCCGGAGCGTGAGAGAGTCATGACCATGCAGCGTGCCCGCCGACTCGCATCCACCGCCGTCGTCGCCGTCCTCGCCGTCACCGGCCTGACCGCCTGCCAGCAGTCGCCGGACGTCGCCGCGTACACCGCGGGCGGCACGATCACCGAGGACCGGATCCAGGTGCTCTACGACGAGGTGCGCGACCAGCTCACCGAGGCGCGTGAGCAGGCGCAGCGGCAGGGTGAGGCCGCCGGCGCCACCGAGGAGCTGCCGCCGCCGGTCATGCCGATCAAGCAGCAGGACGTGCTCAACACGCTGCTCAGCGTGGACATCCTGCGCAAGTCGGCGCAGGCGCACGGCGTGCAGCCGGCCGCCGCCCCGACCGTCGAGCAGGTCGCCCAGGCCCGCAACTACTCGCCCGAGTGGGAGTTCACCCGGCTCTACGCAGAGACCTACCGGCTGCGGACCGCGCTGCAGACCGCCGTCAAGCCCGCGCAGCTCACCGAGGGCGACCTGCGCGACGTCTTCCAGCGGCTGGCGAAGGGCGGCGCCACCGACCCGAACTCGACGTTCGAGGAGTTCCAGAGGACGCTCTCGCCCGAGAACAAGTCGCTGCTGGAGACGTACGTGGCGATGCGCCGCGAGCTCGAGCAGATCGTCGCCGACCAGCAGGTCAAGATCAATCCTCGGTACGGCGCCCAGCAGGTCACGCTCCTGTCCGCGCAGGGCGCCGACGGCAAGGACGTCCCGCTGGTGGTGCTCTCCCTCGCCGGTGACGACGCCGTGGACGCGTACGTCACGGACGTCTCCGCCGTGACGACCGTGGCCTGATGCGGCCCCGGCCCGGCGCCGAGGCGGACGACGCTTCCCCGATCCCCGAGCCGGACGCCCCTTCCCGGGCCCCCGGGCCCGGCCGGATCGTCCTGCTGGTCACCTCTCCGCGGCTGCCGGCCGGGATTCTGACGGCGGCCGCGTGGGACCTCGTCCGCGCCGGGCCCGTGCTGACCGCGGCGGACGGCGACCAGGCCGCCGCCCTGCGCGCCGCCGGCGTCACCGTCACCGTCGCCGAGCCCGACCCCGAGCGGCTGATCGGGCTCCTCGGGACGCACGGCACGGTGGTCTGGCTCGCCGGGGCCACCGGCGACGAGGACTTCGCCCGCCGGCTCGGGCTGCGGCTGGCCCGCGAGCCGTCCCTCGCCGAGCTCGAGCTCTGCTACGGGTCCTGGGATCCGCCGGGAGCCCGGCTGCTCGACGCCGTCGCCGTCATGGACCGGCTCTACTCGCCCGGCGGCGACCCGTGGAAGCGGCAGCAGACCCACGAGACCCTCGCGCCGTACCTGCTCGAGGAGAGCTACGAGGCGTACGACGCGATCGTCTCGCACGATCTCGCCGCGCTCCGCGAGGAGCTGGGCGACGTGCTGCTCCAGGTGGTGCTGCACGCGAGGCTGGCCGAGGAGCTGCCCGAGGACGAGCGCTGGACGGTCGACGACGTGGCCGGCGGCCTGGTGGACAAGATGGTCCGCCGCAACCCTCACGTCTTCGCGGGCGAGGACGTCGCGGACGTCGAGGAGATCATCGCCAACTGGGAGCGGATCAAGAAGCAGGAGAAGGCGCGCGACTCCGTCCTGGAGGGCATCGCGCTGAGCCAGCCCGCGCTGTCGCTCGCCGCCAAGATCCTGCAGCGTGCGGACCGGGCCGGTCTGGACGTGCCGCTGCCCGCCGGCGCCGACCTCGGCTCCTCGCTGCTGCGCACGGTGGCGCAGGCCCGCGCGGACGGTCTCGACGCCGAGGCGCTGCTGCGCCAGGCGGCCCTGCGGTACGCCGACGCCGTACGGATTCGGGAGGATGTCGCACCCGGCGAGTAGATTTCGCTTCATGCCGGAGTTCGTGCCGCTCGCCGAGCGCATCGTCGACGCCATCCTCGACAGTGACCCCGCCCTCGCCTCGTCCGCGGGCGACCACCGCTACGACGACCGGTTGCCCGACCACTCGAGCGGCGCGGTCGCCGCACGGGTCACCATGCTCAAGGACGCGGCCGACGCCCTCGCCGGCGTCGACCCGGAGGCCCTCGGCCCGCAGGACCAGGTCGACCACGCCATCCTCTCCGCCGTCGTGGAGCGCGGCGTCTTCGAGCTGACCGATGTGCGCCAGCACGAGTGGAACCCGCTGTCCCACAACCCGGGCCCGCTGCTGCACGCCCTGATGTCCCGCCCCTTCGCCCCGCTGGAGGAGCGGCTCGCCGGTCTCGGCGGCCGGCTCGCCGCGATACCGGACGCGCTGGCCACCGCCCGGGCGGTCCTGCGCGACGTGCCCCGGCTGCACGCCGAGGTCGCCGTCGCTCAGTTCGCCGGCGCGGCCGCGCTGGTGCGCGACGAGCTCCCCGGGCTGCTCGCCGAGGCGCCCGGCCTGCGCCCGGCCGTCGAGCCGGCGGCGGCCGCCGCGCTGGACGCGTTCGGCGAGTTCGACGGCTGGCTGCGGGCCCGGCTGGAGAGCGGCGAGCCGGGCCGTGACCCGCGCCTGGGCCGGCCGCTGTGGGAGGCCCGGCTGTGGCACACCCTCGACACCGAGCTGCCCGCCGCCGAGGTCCTCGCCCGCGCCCGCCGCAACCTCGACGACGCCGGCGCCCGGCTCCGCGAGGCGGCCGCCGAGCTGGTCGGCGGGCCCGCCACCGACGACACCGTGCGCCGGGCCCTCGGCGAGCTCGCGGCGCAGCACCCCGACGACGCCACGATCGTCGACCTGGCCAAGGTGACGATGGCGGAGGCCAGCGAGTTCGTCCGCGAGCACGGCCTGATGACGCTGGTCGACGACCCCTGCGTCATCGAGGAGATGCCGGAGTTCGCCCGCGGCGTGGCGGTGGCCTACTGCGACCCGCCCGGCCCGCTCGAGACGGCGGACGTCCCGACGTTCTACTGCATCGCCCCGGCGCCGGCCGACTGGCCACCCGAGCGGGTCGAGTCGTTCTACCGCGAATACAACGACCACATGCTGCGCAACCTGACCGTCCACGAGGCCATGCCGGGGCACTTCCTGCAGCTCGCCCACTCCCGCCGCTTCCGTGCCGCCACCCGGGTGCGGGCGCTGGGCTTCTCCGGGCCGTTCGTGGAGGGCTGGGCGGTCTATGCCGAGGAGCTGATGGCCGGCCTGGGCTTCGGCGGCCTGCCGGTGCGGCTCCAGCAGCTCAAGATGCAGCTGCGGATGAGCCTCAACGCGATCATCGACCAGCTCGTGCACTGCGACGGCCTGCCCGAGGCGGAGGCCATGGACCTGATGACGACGCGCGGCTTCCAGGAGGAGGGAGAGGCCGCGGGCAAGTGGAAACGGGCGCTGCTCACCTCCACGCAGCTCTCCACCTACTTCGTGGGCTACACGGAGGTCGCGGCGATCGCGGCGGCCCGCCCCTTCGGCGCCACCCCGAAGGCCTGGCACGACGCGATGCTCGCCCACGGCTCACCGCCGCCCCGCCACCTGGCCTTCCTCCTCGGCGTCTGACCCGCCGGGCCGGGCACGGGCCGGGGGTGCGGGTCCGGGGCTGTGCCGGGCCGGGTTCGCGGGTGGGGCCGGATGGCCGGGGCGGGGTCCGGTCAGCCGCGGCGGCGGTCGATCATCTTCGCCGCCTTGGGCAGGTCGAAGACGGCCTCGGACGGGCGGTCGGTGTAGTGCGTCATGGCGACCTCGACCCGCCCCTGGCCGAGCACCCCGCTGAAGCTTCCGAGCACCCCTTCGTTGGTGATGCAGGTGTCGAAGTCCCGGGCGGCCGCGTCGTCCACGCCGGTCAGCTTCACGCAGGTCGCGTGCCGCCCGGCGATCGTCGTGTCGTGCTGGGCGACCTCCGCGTCGGCGTCCATGGCCGCCTTGTTCAGCAGACCGAGGACCGTGACGGGGGTCACCATGCCGCTGGTGTCGGCGCCGCGGAAGACCGTGGGCGGCGGCGGGCTCGTGGGCGTCGCCGGGGCGGTCATCGTGCAGGTGGCCGGCTTGGCGCCGGTGCGGCACTCGGTGGTCGCGTCCGCCGTGACCAGCACCTTGCCGCCGGGGTACACGTACGCCGCCCGCACGGGCCGCTGACTCTGGGCGATCGTCGCGCTGCCACCGCCGGCGAGCTGGTACGTCGCCTCGTAGGTGCGCTCGGCCGCCCCGGAGAGCTGGGCCGCGAGGTCCGCCACGAGGTCGGTGTGGCTCAGGCCCTGCGCCGCCGACGCCTCGCCGGGATCCGAGCAGCCCGGGACCAGGATGAGCACGGCGAGTGCGGCGGCCGTCCGGCGCAGGGTGGTTCGAAGCACCCGCCCACCTTGGCCGATGCCCGCAACACACGCAAACCGGCTCAGGCGCGCGTACGGCTCAGCAGCTGCTGGCGCATCACATAGCGCCGGATGATCCGGGCCAGGGACTCGTCGACGTCGAAGAGGGCGACGATCTCCACCGACATCGGCCCCGGCGGCACCTGCTGGGGGAGCATGGCCACGCGCAACGCCACCGCGGGGATGTCGATGATCTCACCGCCGAGCTGGATCCAGAGCTGGAGCTCCTCGCCCTCGGTGACGTTCGCGCCCTCGAAGTGGGCCCGCAGGCTGTGCTCGCTGATGTCGCGGATCCAGCCGTGGGCGTCGTTCCAGCCCGGCCGGCGCATGATGATCCGCTCGCCGCCTCCGCCGCGGACGAACTCGCGGTGCTGCTCGACCTGGGCCTCGCCGGCCGTGCGCACCTCCAGCCGGTTCTCGTCGGCCTCGACCACCGCGCAGGGCAGGGCGTACCTGCCCCGGGGGGCCGCCGACCAGCGCAGGGTCACGGTGGCCCCGACCGGCGGCACGGCGGCCAGCGGCGAGGACAGGGTCAGCACCGCGCTGTCCGCGGAGACCACGCGGACGCGGGCGGCCTGCTCGTCGGCGTCGGTCATCTCGACGTACGAGCCGGCCTCGGGGAGGTGCGCGGGAGTAGTCATGGCAACCGGGGTGATCGGCAGTCCGGTCCCCGGCCTGAGGCATGTGGCCGGCGAAGTTCACCAGCCGCCGCCACGGCCGTCAGCGCGGCTCGATACCCTCAGGGTCGTGGTCGGCCGCAGGGGCGCGGTCTGAGGAATCCATCCGAACGAACATGAGGGAGCCACGGCAGATGGCCACCATTGAAGCGATCGTCGCCCGGGAGATCCTCGACTCGCGGGGCAACCCGACCGTCGAGGTCGAGGTCGGTCTGGACGACGGCAACACCGGCCGCGCGGCCGTCCCGTCCGGCGCCTCCACCGGCGCGTTCGAGGCGATCGAGCTGCGCGACGGCGACAAGGGCCGTTACCTCGGCAAGGGCGTCGAGAAGGCGGTCAGCAACGTCGAGGACAAGATCGCCGACGAGCTCGTCGGCTACGAGGCCAGCGAGCAGCGCCTCATCGACGAGAAGATGCTCGACCTCGACGGCACCTCGGACAAGTCCGAGCTGGGCGCGAACGCGATCCTCGGCGTCTCCCTCGCGGTGGCCCGGGCCGCCGCGGCCAGCGCCGAGCTCTCACTGTTCCGCTACGTCGGCGGCCCCAACGCGCACGTGCTGCCGGTGCCGATGATGAACATCCTCAACGGCGGGGCGCACGCCGACTCGAACGTCGACGTGCAGGAGTTCATGATCGCTCCGATCGGCGCGCCGTCGTTCCGTGAGGCGCTGCGCTGCGGTGCGGAGGTCTACCACGCGCTGAAGTCGGTCCTGAAGAAGAAGAGCCTGTCGACCGGCCTGGGCGACGAGGGCGGCTTCGCCCCCAGCCTGCCGTCGAACGCCTCCGCGCTGGACCTGATCGCCGAGGCGGTGCAGGCCGCCGGGTTCTCCCTGGGCACCGACATCGTGCTCGCCATGGACGTCGCCGCGACCGAGTTCTACTCCGACGGCGCGTACGTCTTCGAGGGCACGCCGAAGTCGACCGAGGAGATGATCAACTACTACGCCAAGCTCGCCGAGACGTACCCGATCGTCTCCATCGAGGACCCGCTGTCGGAGGACGACTGGGCCGGCTGGACCGCGATGACCTCCCAGCTCGGCGGCAAGCTCCAGATCGTCGGCGACGACCTGTTCGTGACCAACCCGACCCGCATCGGCCGGGGCATCGCCGAGGGTGCCGCCAACGCGGTCCTCGTCAAGGTCAACCAGATCGGCTCGCTGACCGAGACCCTGGACGCGGTGGACCTGGCGCACCGGGCCGGCTTCAAGACGATGATGAGCCACCGCTCCGGCGAGACCGAGGACACCACCATCGCCGACCTGGCCGTGGCCGTCGGCAGCGGACAGATCAAGACCGGCGCCCCGGCCCGTTCGGACCGGGTCGCGAAGTACAACCAGCTCCTGCGCATCGAGGAGGAGCTGGGCGAGGCCGCGCGGTACGCCGGGGCGGGCGCGTTCCCGCGTTACCGCACCGCGTAACGCTGCGTCGACGGATCATGGAGTTGTGGCGCCGCGCCGCGGGGGCATAGCCTGGCGGGCAGGTGCCGCAACTCCATGGTCTTTGGCGAGTGCCGGGGGAGGGCAGGGATGACGCAGCGCCGCACACCGAGTGGGCAGGGTCCGACCCGCCGGCCCACCGGCCAGGCGGGGCGTCCGGGGGTCCGCGGTGGCGCCCGATCCGGCCGTGTCCGCGACACCGGGGCGACCCGCATCGAGCCGCGCCGCATTCCCACCGCGCGCACCACCGGCAGCATCAACCGCTCGGGCAGCAGGCCGGCGGCCGCGCGGCGCGCCGCGGCGGCCGGGGCCACGAAGCGTACGGTAGCGACCCGCCCCAAGGCCTTCACCGGGCGCGCCACCGTCCTCATCGTCGTGCTGGTCGCGCTGGCCCTCGCCTACACCTACCCGGTCCGCGTCTACCTCGCCCAGGAGTCCCAGATCGCCCAGATGCGCGCCGACCAGGCCGCGCAGCAGGCCAAGATCAAGGGGCTGGAGGAGGAGGTCGACAAGTGGAAGGACCGCGAGTACATCCGCATCCAGGCGCGGGACCGGCTGTTCTACGTCAAGCCCGGTGAGGTGCCGCTGCTGGTGCTGAACGACCCGGCCGGTGCCGCCCGCGACGCGGCCGGCACCGCGGCGCCCGGCCCCGACCGGTGGTACGACACACTGTGGGGAAGCGTCGCCGCCGCCAATGCAGAATCCCGAGAGTAGATGACGACTCCTTCCGAGACCGATCTCGAGATCGTCGCCGAGCAGCTCGGCCGCCGCCCCCGCGGCACCCGCGCCGTCGCGCACCGTTGCCCGTGCGGCAACCCCGACGTCGTGGAGACCGAGCCGCGGCTGGACGACGGCACACCGTTCCCGACGATGTTCTATCTGACCTGCCCGCGCGCGACGGCGGCGTGCAGCCGCCTGGAGTCGGCCGGCGTGATGCGCGAGATGCAGGACCGGCTCGCCGCGGACCCGGAGCTGGCGAAGCGTTACCAGGCCGCACACGAGGACTATCTGGCCCGGCGCGAGGCGGCGCGGCACGTGCCCGAGATCGCGAAGGTCTCGGCCGGAGGCATGCCCGACCGGGTCAAGTGCCTGCACGTCCACCTGGGCCACGCGCTGGCGGCCGGCCCCGGCGTCAACCCGTTCGGCGACGAGGTCCGTGCGGCCGTCGGCGCGTGGTGGTCCGGTGGCCCGTGCGTCGCCCCCGGGGGCGGGTGAGCCGGTGCGGATCGAGATCCGCCGGGCCCGAACCGCCGACGTGAAGGCCATCCGGGCGCTCGTGGACACGTACACCGAGGACCGCAGGCTGCTCAGCAAGGCCACCGTCACGCTGTACGAGAGCGTCCAGGAGTTCTGGGTCGCCGTGGACGCCGAGCGGGACCGGGTCGTCGGGTGCGGCGCCCTGCACGTCATGTGGGAGGACCTGGCGGAGATCCGTACGGTCGCCGTCGACCCCGCCCACCGCGGCATGAAGATCGGCCACCGCCTGGTCGAGGAGCTGCTCGGCGCGGCCCGGGAGCTGGGCGTGGCCCGGGTCTTCTGCCTGACCTTCGAGACCCGCTTCTTCGGCTCGTTCGGTTTTACCGAGATCGACGGCGCCCCGGTGCCGCACGCCGTCTACGAGCAGCTGCTGCGCTCGTACGACGAGGGCGTTGCCGAGTTCCTCGACCTCGAACGGGTGAAGCCGAATACCCTCGGCAACAAGAGGATGTTGCTGCATCTATAGGAGCCCTGCGTGAGAGTCGCCGCCATCGACTGTGGCACCAACTCGATCCGCCTGCTCATCGCCGACGTGGCGGGAGGAAAGCTGACGGACGTCGCGCGCCGGATGGAGATCGTCCGGCTCGGCGAGGGCGTCGACAGCACGGGACGGCTCGCGCCCGAGGCGATCGACCGCACCCGCAAGGCTCTGGTCGGGTACGCGGCGGAGATCGCCGAGCTGGGCGTCGACCGCGTCCGCATGTGCGCCACCTCGGCCTCGCGGGACGCCTCCAACGCGGAGGAGTTCCGCACCATGGTCCGCTCGGTGCTCGGCGTGGAGCCCGAGGTGATCACCGGCACCGAGGAGGCCCGGCTCTCCTTCACCGGCGCCCTGCACGGCCTGGACGCCGAGCCGCCGTACCTGGTCGTCGACATCGGCGGCGGGTCGACCGAGTTCGTGGTCGGCTTCCGCGAGGTGAAGCACGCCGTCTCCGTGGACATCGGCTGCGTCCGGATGACCGAGCGGCACCTGCACGGCGACCCGCCCACCCCGGCGGAGATCCGGGCCGCCGAGCGCGACATCACCAAGACCGTCGACAACGCGCTCCGTGCGGTCTCGGGCCACGGCGCGGCGACCCTGATCGGCCTGGCCGGCTCGGTCACCACCGTCGCGGCGCTGGCCCTGAGACTTCCCGAGTACGATCCCGGGCGGATCCACCATGCCCGGATCCACCGCGACGACGTGACGAAGGTGACCGCCGACATCCTCGGGTCGACGGTCGCGGACCGGCTCGACCTGCCGGTGATGCATCCGGGCCGCGCCGACGTGATCGGCGCGGGCGCGCTGATCCTGCGCATCGTCATGGAGCGGGCCAACAAGGCGTCGGTCATCGCCAGCGAGCACGACATCCTCGACGGGATCGCCTTCTCGCTGGCCTGAGCCCGAGCTCCGGCGGAGCGCGCCAGTGCCCGGGGTCGATCTTTGACACTACTTCGTATCGCGAAGTACTGTGCTGCGCGTGGATACCACCCAGCTCCTCAAGGGTGTCCTGGACCTGGCCGTGCTCGCCGCCCTGCGCGAGGACGACGGTTACGGGTACGACATCCTGCGCCGCCTGCGGACCGCCGGGCTGGCCGAGGTCGGGGACGCCAGCGTCTACGGCACGCTGCGCCGGCTGTTCAACGCCGGGCTGCTCACCACCTATGTCGTGCCCAGCATCGAGGGGCCGCACCGGAAGTACTACTCGCTGAACAGAGCCGGCCAGGCCGAGCTGGAGCGGTCGGGCAAGATCTGGCACGAGTTCGCTTCCACGATGAACGATCTGCTTCGCGAGCGGGGGACGGCGTGAAACCCACGGCCCAGGACGAGATCACCGCGTACGTCTACGCGGTCCGCGCGGCTCTCGGCGACCTGCCCGAGGCGCAGCGTGACGAGCTGCTCGAGGACCTGACCGAGCACCTGACGGAGGTCATGGCCGACGGTGAGGGTTCGCTCACCGACCGGCTGGGCAGCCCCGAGGCGTACGCCGCCGACCTGCGCGGCGCGGCTCCCTTCGTGGGTGGCTTCCCCGACCCGCCGAGCAGCCGGCCGCGAGTCATCGGCGAGCTGCGCGACCAGATCACGCCCGCGCTGCGTGACTACGTCCTGCCGCCGCTGCGCAAGGCCGATGTGCGCTTCGGCAAGGCCGTCGGTTACGAGCGGCTCAGCGACTTCCTCCGCCTCCTGCGCCCGGCCTGGTGGGTGCTGCGCGGCTATCTCCTCGCGATGGTCGTCGCCGGGATCCTCGACAACAGCGGGCAGCCGCTGGGCCTGCTGCCGCGCATCGGCGACAGTGTCCTCGTCGCGCTGATCCTGCTCACCGTGGCCGTGCTCGGCTCGATCTGGTTCGGCCGGCGGGCGCCGCGCCTGCGCCAGTGGTCGCGCCTGTCCCTGTACGGAGCCACCGCCGTACTCGCCATGGTCGCGGTGGCCGGCTTCTTCGACGTCGACAGCAGCGCCCGCCAGTCGTACTACTCGGACGTCAACTACGACAACCCGTACAGCGGCGTGCAGGACGTGTTCGTCTACGACCAGCAGGGCCGGCTGGTGACGAACGCCCGCCTCTTCGACCAGAACGGCGAGCCGGTCCACCTCGGCGACCCGTACTGCTACGACGAGAGCGCCGAGATCGGCGAGGAGAAGCAGGCCGGCGTGTATCCGTACTGTCCGGGCGGCGCTCCGTTCCACATGCCGGGCGCCTCCTCCTCGCCCGTCCCGTCGTCGAAGGGCCCCGCGAAGCCGTCCCCCACGCCGAGCCGCTAGGGAGAAGCCGGAGCGCCGCCGAGTCGTTAGGTCCCCCGGGAGGGAGGACCCGACGTGAGGAACCTGCTCGTACGGCGCGTCGCGGCGGTCGTGGTGGCCCTGGCGACGCTGGGCATCGTGGTGTCGCTGCTGACGACCGGCGACGCCGCCGAGGACGCCGCCGTCGGCGACTGCCTGGCCGCCTCGGTGGCCCGGCCCGGCGCGAGGGTCGTCCGCTGTGCCGAGGCCACCGCCGCCTTCACCGTGGTGGGCCGCGTCGACGGCGAGAGCGACTCGGCGAGCCGGTCCTGCGAGCGGTTCTTCGAGGCCGACGAGGAGTACTTCCTCTACACCAGCACCGCGGGCGGCGGCTACCTGCTCTGCCTGCGGCGGGCCGGTTGACGCCACCCCGGCTCCCGGGGCCGTACGCCCGGATGCTCTGCTGGACGGGTGCGCAGCCGTACCCCTGAAGACGTCGCCGCCCACGCGGCCGCCGCGCCGGACCTGGCCGTGCTGGACGCCGGCGTCGCGGACTGCTTCGCCTGCCCGCGGCTGGTCACGTGGCGTGAGGACGTGGCGGCCACGAAGCGTGCGTCCTTCCGGGACCAGACCTACTGGGGACGGCCCGTCCCGGGCTTCGGGGCCGCCGACGCGCCGATCGCGATCCTGGGTCTGGCCCCCGCCGCGCACGGCGGCAACCGCACCGGGCGGATCTTCACCGGCGACCGCTCCGGGGACGTCCTCTTCGCCGCCCTGCACCGGGCCGGCCTCGCCAACCAGCCGACGAGCGTCTCCGCCGACGACGGCCTCGCGCTGCGGCACCTGCGCATCTTCTCCGCGGTCCGGTGCGCGCCGCCGGACAACAAGCCGCTGCCCGCCGAGCGCGACACCTGCGCGCCGTGGCTGCACCGGGAGGTCTCCCTCATCCGGCCGAGCCTGCGGGTCGTGGTCGCGCTCGGTGCGTTCGCGTGGGCGGCATGGTGGCCGGTCCTGCGCGAGGTGTACGGCCGGAGACCCCCCGTACCCCGGCCCGCGTTCGGCCACGGCGCCCACGTCGTCCTCCCGGGCGTGCCGGACCTGCTCGGCTGCTACCACGTGTCGCAGCAGAACACCTTCACCGGCCGGCTCACCCCCACGATGCTGGACGACGTGTTCGCCAGTGCGAAACGGATCGCGGGCCTGGCATGATGCGTGTCCTGCCGACATCCCGCCGATCACGGATCAGAGCCTGAGCATTGGATCTCGCCGCGCTGCGTCGCTGGTGGCCCCTGGCCGCCGTCCTCGCCCTGCTCTTCCTCGCCTCGCTCGCCGCCACCCGGTCCGCGCCGCAGCTGGAGCGCTTCGACCCGAACGCCGGGATCGAACTCGCGGAGACCCCCGCGCCGCTGCTGCCGCCGACCCCCGAAGCGGCCGAGTCGGCGACGCGAGAGCCGGTGGAGGCCGCCCGCGAGCTGCCGGAGTGGGTGGGCACCGCGGCCTGGTTCGTGCTCGGCCTGGCCGCGGTGGTGGTGCTCCTCCTGGTGGTGTGGGCCCTGCTGCGCGACCGGAGCCGCAGGCGGGCGCGCCGCGGCGGCCGCCGGGCCACGGCCCGGTCCGAGACGCGTACGGCGGAGGACCTGGTGGCCGCCCTCGACGCCGGCCTGCAGGAGCTCTCCGACACCGACCGTGACCCGCGCCGGGCGGTGATCGCCTGCTGGGTGCGCCTGGAGCAGGCCGCGGCGGCGGCGGGCACCCCGCGGCACGCCGGCGACAGCCCCACCGACCTGGTCGCCCGGCTGCTCGCCGAGCAGCGCGTCGAGGCCGCCGTGCTGACCCCGTTCGCGGACGTCTACCGCCAGGCCCGGTATGCCACCCACACCGTCGACGACCAGATGCGCCAGCAGGCCGTGTCCGCGCTGGAGCGGCTGCGCGCCGACCTCGGCGCCGGGGTACCGACGTGAGCCGCCACCCCGACGGCGGCCTCGACGACCTCTTCGGCGGCCGGGCCGAACCCGCCGTCGCCGCCGAGGAGCCGGCCGGGGCCGGCGCGCGGCCCCGCTCGCGGACCGCCCGGATCGCCGGCAACGTGCTGCTGGTCGCCCTGGCCACCACGGTCGCCGTGGCCGTCCTGCGGTCGCAGGGCATCAAGGTCTCGATCCCGCTCGTCGTGGCCGCTTTCACGGCGTTGCGCCTGCTGATGGGCGCGGTGTCCGAAGTGGCGCCGCCGCCGGCGCCCCGGGGCCGCCGGGCCTCGGACCTCGGCGCCGGCCAGGGGGCCGGCGACGACTCGTTGCGGGCGGCCGTACGCCGGTGGGAGCGGCACCTGGACTCGGCGCAGCACGACGCCGACCGGTTCTCGCGTATCGTGCAGCCCGCACTGGCGGAACTCGCCGACGAGCGGCTGCGGCTGCGGCACGGCATCACCCGTTCGTCGGATCCGCGACGGGCACGGGAACTGCTGGGCGAGCCGCTGTGGCGGATGCTGGAGGAGCCCGGGCGCCGGCCGCCGAAGTCCCGGGAGCTGTCGGCGTGCGTCGACGCGCTGGAGAAGATCTGAGAAGGGTGGTTCGGTGACGGACGCGAGCGTGGAGGCCATGCCGCCCTACGAGGTGGGCCGGCTGGCCGGCGCGGTCCTCGACTCGGTCGGCAGCGTGGTGGTCGGCAAGCGGGACGCCCTCGAGCTCGTGCTCGCCGGCATCCTGGCCGGCGGCCACGTGCTGCTCGAGGACCTGCCCGGGCTGGGCAAGACGCTGACCGCCCGGTCCTTCGCGCAGGTGCTCGGCCTGGACTTCCGCCGGCTGCAGTTCACCCCGGACCTGCTGCCCGCCGACGTGACCGGCTCCTTCCTGTACGACCAGAGCAAGGGCGACTTCGCCTTCCGGGCCGGCCCGGTGTTCACCAACATGCTGCTCGCCGACGAGATCAACCGGACGCCGCCGAAGACCCAGGCGGCGCTGCTGGAGGCGATGCAGGAGAAGCAGGTCTCGGTCGAGGGCGTCACCTACCGGCTCGACCCGCCGTTCCACGTGCTGGCCACCGCCAACCCGATCGAGTACGAGGGCACGTACCCGCTGCCCGAGGCGCAGCTCGACCGCTTCCTGCTGCGGGTGTCGTTCGGATACCCGACCCAGGACGAGGAGTGGGACGTCCTGCGCCGGCGCATGTCGCGCCGCCAGGAGGAGGCCCAGCTCGCCCCCGTGGTGAACGCGCGGACCCTGCGCGCGATGCAGGCCGCGCTGGAGTCGGTCGCGGTGGAGGACTCGATCGGCCGCTACATCGTCGCGCTGACCGCCGCGACCCGCGAGCACGCCTCCGCGCTGGTCGGCTCGTCGCCGCGCGGCTCGCTCGCCCTGCTGCTGCTCGCCCGGGCCCGCGCGGTCATGGCCGGGCGCGACTACGTGGTGCCCGAGGACGTCAAGGACGTCGCCGTGCCGGCCCTCGCCCACCGGATCACGCTGCGGCCGGAGATGTGGCTGCGCCGGGTGGACCCGTCGTTCGTGGTCCAGGAGGTGCTGCGCAACGTCCCGGCGCCGGCCAGCGGCGCGCTGCCCACGTACGCCGGCGGGTACGCCGAGCAGTGACCACCACCGACCCGCCGCCGCTGCGGGCCGCGGTGCCTCCGAGCGAGGACGCGGCCGGCGCGGTCTGGGCGCCCCCGCCGGTCTGGGTGCCGACCCGGGCGCTGGGGCGTGCGGTGCTGCTCACCGGCCTGCTGCTGGTCCTCGGCGTCGCGCTCGGCCGGGTCGACCTGGTGCTGCTCGCCGCGCCGTTCGCGATCGGCGCGGCGGTGGGCCTGCGCCGCATGCCGCGGTCCGCGCCGGAGCTGCGGATCGACGCCGACGAGGAGCACATCGTCGAGGGGGGCGCGGTCGCGGCGTCGGTCACCGTCGCCAACCCCGACGTGATCGCGTACGACCTGGTGGTGCTGCGGACCCGTACCTCGCCGTGGCTGCGGCTGCGGGACGCCGACCGGCCCTTCGCGGTCAGCGTCGCGCCGGACGCCTGGACCGCCGTCGACCTGCCCGGCACGGCGCGGCGCTGGGGCCGGCACGACGTGGGCCCGGCCGCGGCCCGGGTGGCCGCGTGCGGCGGGCTGCTGGCCTGCCGCCCGGTCGTGGTCCCGCCCCGGGGCGTGCGGGTCTACCCGGAGACCGAGCCGTTCGCGGCCACCGAGGCGATGCCCGCGGCCGCCGGGCTGGTCGGCAACCACCGGTCGCGCCGTCCCGGCGAGGGCGGCGAGCTCGCCGGGGTACGCCCGTTCGCGCCCGGCGACCGGCTGCGCCGGATCGACTGGCGGGTGTCGCTGCGCACCCGGGACCTGCACGTGGCCTCGACACTGTCCGACCGCGACGCCGAGGTGCTCATCCTGCTCGACGTGCTGGGGGAGGCCGGTGCCTCGGGCGGCGTGCAGGGCGAGGCGTCCGTGCTGGACACGACCGTGCGGGCGGCCGCCGCGATCGCCGAGCACTACCTGCAGCGCGGCGACCGGGTCTCGCTGGCCGAGTACGGCGCCTCGGCCCGCCGCCTGCGCCCCGCGACCGGCCGCCGGCAGTATCTGACCGTGCTCGAGTGGCTGCTGGACGTCCGGGCGGACGACGGCGACCAGGAGCAGCACGTCTTCGGCGCGCACAACGTCTCCTCCGACGCCCTGGTGATGGTGCTGACCCCGCTGGTCGACCCGCGGGCCGCGGACATGCTGGCGGGCCTGGTGCAGTCCGGCCGCTACACCGTGGCCGTCGACACGCTGCCGGCCGGCGCCGCGCCGCCGCAGCGCAACCCGTGGACGCCGCTCGCGACCCGGCTGTGGCGGCTGGAGCGCGAGAACGTGCTGGGCCGGCTGCGCGAGCACGGCGTACCGGTGGTGAGCTGGGCCGGCGCGGGCAGCCTCGACCTGGTGCTGCGCGACGTGGCGCGGCTCGCCTCCGCGCCGAGGGGGCGCTGACGTGCGCGCCGGCATCACGGGCCGCATCGAGCGGGCGCGTACGGCGGTGGCCCGGGCCAGCGTGCTGCCCCTGCTCGTCCGCGGCGGCATCGGCCTCGCCTTCCTCGCGGCGCTGCTCGTCGCCTGGCCGGTGTCGCTGGTCCTGAGCCGTTCCGTGGTCCTGCTGGTGGTCGTGGCCGGGTACCCGGCGATCGCGCCCCGGGGACGCGGCCCGACCGTCGCCGCGCTCGCGGTCGTCGCCGGCTGGATCCTCGACACCACCTGGTACGACGCCCGGATCGCGCTCTGGCGGGTGCTCGCGGTCGCGACCCTGCTGTACGCCGGGCACACCCTGTCGGCGCTGGCGGCCGTGCTGCCGTACGACGCGGTGGTCACCGCGGACGTGGTCACCGGCTGGCTGCTGCGGGCCGGCGCGGTGGTCCTCGGCTCGGCCGTGCTGACCGTGATCGCCCTCGGCCTCACCGCCGAGCTGGCCGGTCCGGCCTTCGTCCTGGCGACGCTGGTGGGGCTCGCGGCGGCGGTCGGCCTCACCGTGCTGCTGGCCCGGTTACTGCGCCGAGCGTGACGGGAAGCCCACCCTAAGTTCTCAGCGAAATGAAACCGAAATATCGCCGTGGCCGCTCTTGACTTCGCCGTTTGGGATTGGTCACAGAACGAGGCGTCGATCGGGCCGGGGCGGAACAATGACTACGTGAAACCGCAACGCATCGTGGTAGTCGGCGCAGGTCACGTGGGGCTGTACGCGGCCCTGCGCCTGTCGAAGAAGGTCAACGCCCGCCGGGCCGAGGTGGTCGTCATCGACCCCCAGCCGCACATGACGTATCAGCCGTTCCTGCCCGAGGCCGCGGCCGGCAACATCTCGCCGCGTCACTCGGTGGTGCCGCTGCGCCGGGAGCTCAAGCGCTGCCACATCGTCTCGGGTGAGGTGACCCGGATCGAGCACGCCCGCAAGACGGTCACCGTGCAGCCGATCGAGGGGCCGATCAAGGAAATCGCCTACGACCACATCATCGTGGCGCCGGGCTCGGTCTCCCGCGTGCTGCCCATCCCCGGCCTGCGCGAGCGCGGGATCGGCTTCAAGACCATCGGTGAGGCCATCTACCTGCGCAACCACATCCTCGACCGGCTCGACGTCGCGGCCGTCACCCCCGACCCCGAGGTGCGCCGGGCCTCGCTGTCGTTCGTCTTCGTCGGCGGCGGCTACGCGGGCGTCGAGGCGCTCGCCGAGATGGAGGACGTCGTCCGCGACGGCCTGAAGTACTACCCGGAGCTGAAGAAGGAAGAGGTCAAGTTCGTCCTCGTGGAGGCGTCCAACCGGATCCTGCCCGAGGTCGGCCCGGAGATGGGCGCGTACGCCGCCCGCCAGCTCCGCAAGCGCGGCATCGACATCCGCCTCGAGACCCGCATGGAGTCCTGCGTCGACGGCGAGGTCCACCTCTCCGACGGCGACGTCTTCCGCGCCGAGACGATCGTCTGGACGGCCGGCGTCAAGCCGTCGCCGATGCTCGACCAGACCGACCTGCCCCGCGGCCCTCGCGGCCACGTCACCTGCCTGCCCACCCTGCAGGTCGTCGACGGCGACCGGGTCCTCGACGGCGCCTGGGCGGCCGGCGACTGCGCCCAGGTCCCCGACCTGACCAGCCCGGGCGCGTGGTGCTCGCCGAGCGCCCAGCACGCCGTCCGCCAGGCCGCGGTGCTCGCCGACAACATCCGCCAGGTGATCTACGGCGGCACCCCCAAGGACTACCGCCACAAGTACGCCGGCAGCGTCGCCAGCCTCGGCCTCTACAAGGGCGTGGCGAAGATCTACGGCGTGAAGCTCAAGGGGCTCCCGGCGTGGTTCATGCACCGCACGTACCACATGAGCCGCATCCCGTCGTTCAACCGCAAGGTCCGCGTGCTGGCCGACTGGACGCTCGCCTTCGTGCTCAAGCGCGAGGTGATCTCGCTGGGCCAGCTGCACGCGCCCCGTGAGGAGTTCACCCACGTCACGCCGCCGGTGGGCGACGAGCGCAGCCCGGAGCCGGTGGCAGCCGCCACCCGCTGACCACCGCGACCAGGCCAGGCCCGGCACCACCCGCGCCTGGCCTGGCGCCGCGCGGTGGTCCCGCCTCGCCCCGCGGCCTGGCCCTGCGCCGTGGCCTGGCCCTGCGCCGTGGCCTGGCCCTGCGCCGTGGTCCGGCCTCGCGTCTTGGTGTGGCCTCGGGCCGGACGGGCGCCGGGGGCGACTCCGAGGCGGCCGGCTCGTGTGCCGGACGGTCGGATGGTGCCCGGGGCGGGTCTCGAACCCGCACGCCTTTTGGGCAGCCGCTTTTAAGGCGGCCGTGTCTGCCGTTCCACCACCCGGGCCGGGGCGCTGGCCCTCACCGTATCGGGTCGGACCCATCCGGCACGACGCCGGATCGGCCGGAAACCGGGCACCGCCGGCTCAACCAGGCAAGATATCCCGGACGTGCGGGGTTTTCAGCTCGTTCACAGCCTCGCAGGACGGCTTACCGCTGGTAAAGCGCTTACTCTTATAGGGCACGACCCCTCAACCTCAAAGGGAGACTGGACACAGTGAAGACTTCGAACCCGGTGCTTTCGCGCCTCGGCCAGGCGGCCGAGCGGGAGCGCGCGGCCGGATACGGACCGTACGGACCGCCCGCCGGTCAGCCGGGTTACGGTCAGCCGTACCCGACGGCCACGGGCTACCCGGCCTCGCCGCCGGCCGTGCAGCCCATGACGATCGACGACGTCGTCGTCAAGACCGTGACGCTGCTCGGCATCACCGGCATCTCCGCCGTCGCGGCCTGGAACCTGATCCCGGACAGCCTGATCGGCCCCGCCTGGATCGGCGCCGCGATCGTCGGCCTGGTGCTCGGCTTCGTCATCTCGTTCAGCCGGATGGCCAACCCGGCCCTGGTCGTCACCTACGCGGTCGTCGAGGGCACCTTCGTCGGCCTGGTCAGCAAGTTCTTCCAGGTGATCGCCGGCTACCAGGGCGTCGTCCTGCAGGCGGTGGTCGCCACCTTCGGCGTCTTCTTCCTGATGGCGGCCCTCTACCGGGCCCGGGTCATCCGGGCGACGCCGAAGTTCGCCCGCGGCATGATCGCGGTCATGGCCGGCCTGTTCGGCGTCATGATGATCAACTTCGTGCTGGCGCTCTTCGACGTCAACACCGGCCTGCGCGACAACGGCCCGCTCGGCATCGTCTTCAGCCTGGTGTGCATCGTCGTGGCGTCGCTGAGCTTCATCCTGAGCTTCAACGAGGTCGAGGAGGGGGTCCGGATGGGCCTCCCGCAGCGCTACTCCTGGACCGCCGCCTTCGGCATCCTGGTCAGCCTGGTCTGGCTCTACATCGAGATCCTGCGCCTGCTGAGCTTCCTGCAGGGCGACGACTGACCATCGCGCTCCAGGGCGACGACCGACGTCGCGCCCGACGACACCGAAACGCCCGGTCCGCCTCGTGCGGGCCGGGCGTTTCGCTGTCGGTAGGGTCGTGCCCGTGGCTGCCGAAGAACTCCGGACCCTGGTCCAGCGCCTGCTCGCCCAGGTGGGCCACTGGGAAACCGGCCGCTGGTCCGCCTCCGCGGGTGTACTCACCCGGGGCGACCTCGTCCACGGGCTGGTGCAGCGCCTCGCCGACCTCGGCGCCGAGGCGGAGCGCCGGCCACCGCGCGAGGTGCCCCGCGAGGCCGACACGACGCTGCCCGACCAGCTCCGCGTCATGACCGACGACCTGCTCGCGGCCCCGGCACCGGACGACCTTCTGAGTCGGGCCGCCGAGGCCGTGCGCGCCACGCGCGAGGCCCTCTGAGCGCAGCGACCGCGACCGGCGAGCCGACGACCGGCCAGGGCCGGACGGCCCGGACCGCCCGGACGGCCCCCACGGCCCCACGGCCTCACGGCCCCACGGCCCCACGGCCCCGACGGCGAGACGGCGAGACGGCGGCCTTGACGGCCGGTGATCGGACGGCGCTAACGGCCGGTGAAATGAGGTCCGCCGAGCCCGGCGCCCTCTGCGGCAGCCGGACCCGGCGGAAGATTGCGGTGCGGTGGGTCAGCTCAGGCGCTCGAGCACCATCGCCATGCCCTGGCCGCCGCCGACGCACATCGTCTCGAGGCCGATGGACTTGTCGTGCCACTCCAGGGAGTTCAGCAGGGTGCCGGTGATGCGGGCGCCGGTCATGCCGAACGGGTGGCCGACGGCGATCGCGCCGCCGTTGACGTTGAGCTTCTCCAGCGGGATGTTCAGCTCCCGGTACGAGGGGATCACCTGCGCCGCGAAGGCCTCGTTGATCTCCACCAGGTCGACGTCGTCGATGGTCATCCCGGCGCGCTCGAGCGCCTGGCGGGACGCCTCCACCGGGCCCAGCCCCATGATCTCGGGGGAGAGGGCGGTGACGCCGGTCGACACGATCCGGGCGAGCGGGGTGATGCCGAGCTCGCGGGCCTTGGTGTCGCTCATGATCACTACGGCCGCCGCGCCGTCGTTGAGCGGGCAGCAGTTGCCGGCGGTGATCCGGCCGTCGGGGCGGAACACCGGCTTGAGGCCGGCCACGCCCTCCATGGTCACGCCCGGCCGGGGGCCGTCGTCGGTGGAGACCACCGTGCCGTCCGGGGTGGTCACCGGGGTGATCTCCCGCTGCCAGAACCCGTTGGCGATGGCCTTCTCGGCGAGGTTCTGGCTGCGGACGCCGAACTCGTCCATCTCCTCGCGGCTGACGTCGTACGCCTGGGCGAGGTTCTCCGCCGTGTAGCCCATGCCGAGGTAGATGTCGGGGAGCTGGCCGTCCTCGCGGGGGTCGTGCCAGACGCCGCCGTTCTTGGCGGCCTCGGTGGTGCGTACCCGGGCCTCGGCGAACTTGGGGTTCTCCCAGCCCCCGCCGACGAGCTCCTGGGCCTCCGGCGGGAGGGCGTCGGAGTTGCCGCGGGCGTAGCGCGACACGGTCTCGACGCCGGCGGAGATGAAGACGTCGCCCTCGCCGGCCTTGATCGCGTGGAACGCCATCCGGGTGGTCTGCAGCGAGCTGGCGCAGTAGCGGGTGAGGGTCGCGCCCGGAAGCCCGTCGAGGCCGAGCAGCGTGGCGACCACGCGCGCCATGTTGAAGCCCTGCTCGCCGCCGGGCAGGCCGCAACCGAGGTAGAGATCCTCGATGAGCGCCCGGTCGAGCTGGGGCACCTTGCTGAGCGCGGCGTCGACGATGGTGGCGGCGAGATCGTCGGGGCGCAGGTCCTTCAGCGACCCCTTGACGGCGCGGCCGATGGGGGAGCGGGCGGTGGCGACGATGACAGCTTCCGGCATGACCACACGTTAACGCGCCGGTAACTTATCGCGGAAGCGCCACTTCGTCACACCCAAATGTCCGATCTATGGAGGGGGGTCCTACTCCTGGATGGAGCGCCGGCCCGCCGCCTGGGCGGCCTCGAACACCGCGGGGTAGAGCGCATGCGCCCACACCCGGTAGCCGTCCGCGGACGGGTGGAAGCCGTCGTAGCAGAGCGTCCCCGCGTCCGCCCGGAACACCGCCCCGGTCTCGCCGGCGAGGTCCACGACCACGCCGCCCGCCTCGGTCACCGCCGCCGCCTGGGCGCGGCTCATCCGGCGTCCCAGCCAGGCCGTCACCTGACGCAACGGCTGGGCGATCGAGCGTACGGCGCCGAGGTCGGGGCAGGTGCCGACGACGACCTGGACGCCGGCGTCGCGCAGCCGGCGTACGGCCTCGCCGAGGTAGCGGGCCGACTCCTCGGGACCGCGCAGAGCGGTGGTGTCGTGCGCGCCGATCAGCACCACCGCCACGTCGGGGCGGTCGCCGAGCAGCGCGCGAGCCACCTGGGTGGCCAGGTCGGTGGAGCGTGAGCCCGCCACGCCGACGCTGGAGAGCAGCACGTGCCGCCGGCCGGTCTCCGGGGTGCCGTCGGCCAGCAGCCGGGCGAGCTGGCCGCCGACCGTCTCGGACAGCCACTCGACGCCGACGCCGATCGCGGCCGAGTCGCCGAGCAGCACCAGCCGCAGCGGCGGCGCGGCGGACGGGCCCATCGACGTACGCAGCGCCAGGCCCATGGTCGGCTTCGCGTACCGCCGGCTCTTGGCGGCCAGGGCCTCACCCGCGAGCAGGGCGACACCGCCCACGGCCGAGGCGAACAGCGTCGTGGCCGCCGCCCTGCCGATCCGTCCCGTCAGGCCCGTCATGTCGCCTCCCTGCCGCGTGCTGAGCCCTGCCGCGGCCGTCAGTCGACGGTCGCTTGATGATCCTCCGGTCTCCAGCCTACGGCGCTCGCGGCCGTCCGGCCCGACCCACGGGCAACGCGAGCGCTCATCCGGCTTGCCACGTGCGCTCCCGCCCGCTTGACCCCGGCAACCGCACCGCTGCCCGAGAGCCCCCCGAGCGCGCTGCCGCCGAGCAGGAACCGGCTCGCCGAGCTGCCGCCGAGCGAGAATCCCCCCAGCGAGCTGCCGCCCAGCGAGAACCCCCCGATCGACTGGCCGCCGAACGAGAACCCCCCGATCGACCCGCCTCCCGCGGTCCCGCCGTCGGCCTTCCCGCCGGGCGTCGCCCCGTCGGACGTCGCCTCGCCGGGTGTCGCTGCCCCGGGTGTCGCCTCGCCGGGTGTCGCAGCCTCGGGCGTCGACCCGTCGGCAGTCGCCTCGCCGGTCGCGGTGCCGCCGGACGCCGATCCGCCGGTCGCAGGCTCGCGGTCGGCCGGCCCGGCCCCCGCACCCACCGTGCCCGACGGCAGAAACGCCAGGGCGCGGTGCCCGAGCCAGCTCCGCGGCTCGCCGAACCACGGGTGCCGGCGCAACTGCGCCCACCGCCCCGCCGGCCCACGCTCGCGGCCGTTCACCCGCGTCCCGCTCACCTCGGTGCCCGCGGCGCGGACCGCCTCGTGGGCCGCCTGCGGCAGGCTGCGGACGCCGTCCAGGCCGTTGGCCGGCATGCGGTCCTCCTCCTCGCCCAGCACCGCCATCAGCGTCGGCATGATCACCGCGGCCGCGCGGGCGTACCCCTCGACCGAGGGGTGGAAGTGGTCCGAGCCGAACATGCGCACGGGATCCGCCACGAACGCCGGACCGAGCAGATCGCCGAGCGAGACCGTACGGCCGCCCGCCTCGACCACCGCCACCGTCTGCTGGGCCGCGAGCTGGCGGCTCCAGCGCCGGGCCAGCCAGCGCAGCGGCGGCTTGATCGGCTGGATGGCGCCGATGTCGGGACACGTACCCACGACGACCTTGCAGCCGACGGCCCGCAGGCGCCGGACCGCGTCGGCGAGGTGGCGCACGGCCGCCGTACGGGCCGACACGTGGGTGACGTCGTTGCCGCCGATGATGATCACCGCGACCTCGGGGTCGTACTCCAGCGCCGCGTCCACCTGGTAGGGCAGGCCCGCCGAGGTGGCGCCGACCACGGCCACCCGGTGCAGGCGGACCGGCCGGTGCAGCCGGCGGGACACGCCCATGGCCAGCAGGGCGCCGGGCGTCTCGCGCGGGCGGTGCACGCCGTATCCGGCCGCCGACGAGTCGCCCAGGATCACCATGCTCAGCGGCCGGCCCGGGAACTTGGGGCCGTACAGTCCGTCGCCGCGAGGCGGTGGCGCCTCGGCCAGCGGGATGACCCGGCGGGCGTCCGCCGCCTGGTGCAGCAGCACCCCCGCCGACAGCAGGCCGATCCCGGCCGCGGCTCCCGTGACACCACCCGCGACCTGGCCGGCGATCCTGATCCGCCGGCGATCCGCCGCTGTCAGATTTCGCAGCTGTCGCATGCTCTCCCTCGCTCTCGCCCGGGTGGGGATGGCCCGTCGACCGTCGGTGGGGACCGGTTTCCGGCGATGGGTGGGGTCTTCGAGGCTAACGCGGTCGTGCGACGGACGGCTGAACCCCCCCGCCGAGCGGGCACAACTGGCGGATGGACGTCATGCTGGAATCGGCGAAAGGGGACGACCATGGCCAAGGCGTTGCGACGGACCGCCGCGTTCACCGCGCTCGCGAAGGCGCTGATGGCAGGGGCCCGCGGCGGCCCCTCGATCGGCCAGCGCCTGGCGGCGCTGCCTCGGATGATGAAGGCGACCGCCCGCGGCGAGTACGACGGCGGCGTGCGGGTGGCGATGATGGCCGCCGCGACCGCGTACGTGATCTCGCCCATCGACGTGATCCCGGAGGCGGCTCTGCTGATCTTCGGGCTGGTCGACGACGCCGCGATGATCGCGTGGCTCGCCGGCAGCGTGCTCAGCGAGACCGAGCGGTTCCTCGCGTGGGAGAAGCAACGCGACTCGGTCCTGCTCGGGAAGATCGTGCCCTGAGCCGTAGGCTGACCTGATCAGTCACAGGTCAGCACCGAGAAGGGCACAAAGACGTGCGGTACTACGACAACGTCGTCGAGATCATCGGGGACACCCCCCTCGTCCGGCTGCGTAGCGTCACCGACGGCATCGCGGCGACCGTTCTCGCCAAGGTGGAGTACTTCAACCCCGGCGGATCGGTCAAGGACCGGATCGCGCTGCGGATGGTCGAGGACGCCGAGAAGGCGGGCATCCTGAAAGAGGGCGGCACGATCGTCGAGCCGACCAGCGGCAACACCGGCGTGGGGCTGGCCCTCGTCGCCCAGCTGCGCGGATACCGGTGCATCTTCGTCTGTCCCGACAAGGTCAGCGAGGACAAGCAGAACGTGCTGCGGGCGTACGGTGCCGAGGTGGTCGTCTGCCCGACCGCCGTGGCCCCCGAGGACCCGCGCTCCTACTACAACGTCTCGGACCGGCTCGCCCGCGAGATCCCGGGCGCCTGGAAGCCGAACCAGTACAGCAACCCGGCGAACCCGCGCTCGCACTACGAGGAGACCGGCCCCGAGCTCTGGAAGCAGACCGAGGGCCGGATCACCCACTTCGTGGCGGGCGTCGGCACCGGCGGCACGATCAGCGGCGTCGGGCGCTACCTCAAGGAGCAGGGCAGCGTCAAGGTCATCGGGGCCGACCCCGAGGGCTCGGTCTACTCCGGCGGCACCGGCCGGCCCTACCTCGTGGAGGGCGTCGGCGAGGACTTCTGGCCGACGACGTACGACCGCGAGGTCTGCGACGAGATCATCGAGGTCTCCGACTCGGACTCGTTCGAGATGACCCGCCGCCTCGCCCGCGAGGAGGGCCTGCTCGTCGGCGGCAGCTGCGGCATGGCCGTGGTGGCCGCCCTCGAGGTCGCCCGCAAGGCCGGCCCGGACGACGTCGTCGTGGTCCTGCTCCCGGACGGCGGCCGCGGCTACCTGTCCAAGATCTTCAACGACAACTGGATGGCCCGCTACGGCTTCCTCTCCACGGGCGACGGTGCACCGACCGTGGCCACGGCGCTCGAGGCCAAGGGCGGGACGATGCCGCCGCTGGTCCACGTCCACCCGACCGAGACCGTCCGTGACGCCATCGACTACATGCGCGAGTACGGGGTCAGCCAGCTGCCGGTGCTCAAGGCGGAACCGCCGGTCGTGACCGGCGAGGTGGCGGGCTCCATCTCGGAGAAGGCGCTGCTGGACGCCCTCTTCACGGGCCAGGCGCATCTGCACGACACGATCGAGCGCCACATGGGCCACCCGCTGCCGATGATCGGCGGCGGCCAGCCGGTGAGCGAGGCGGTCGCCCTGCTCGAGAAGTCGGACGCGGCGATGGTCCTCATCGACGGCAAGCCGGCGGGGGTTCTGACGCGCCAGGATCTTCTTGCGCACCTGAGCTGAGGGTCAAGAGCAAGATCAAGGTCAAGAGCGGGATGTCGTAGCGGGGTGGTGGGTACAGACCGCTGCTCCCGCCGAGGGCCGGGGCGGGCCGAGCAGGGCGCGGGGCGCCCAGAACGCTCGGCCCGCCCCGACGACCTGCGTGAGTGGTCCGGCCCCGAAACCCCCTCGCATCGCGGACGCCGGTTCAGTCGAGTTCTGTGGGGACTGTGACGACGTCCACCAGAGCGTTTCTGCGGAGCAGAGTCATCGGGAGGTTCTTGCCGATGGCGGGGCCGAGCATGAGGCGCTGGAGGGCCTGGACGGTCTGGATCGGGGTGCCGCCCGCCGTGAGAAGGATGTCGCCCAGGTAGATGCCGGCGAGGCCGGCGGGGCTGTTCGGCACCACCTCGACGACGCGGAGGCCGAGTTTCTGGCCCAGGCGGTCGGCCAGGGGTGGGGGTAGGGGCACCGGGAGGCCGGCGACGCCGAGCCAGGCTCGGCGCACCCGGCCCGAGGTGACCAGTTCGCCGATGATGTGGCGCGTCGTTCTGTTGACGGGGACGGCGAGGCCGAGGCCGTAGCCGGCCACGGCCGTGTTGACGCCGACCACGGTGCCGGTGGCGTCGGCGAGGGCGCCGCCCGAGTTGCCCGGGTTGAGGGCCGCGTCGGTCTGGATGACGTCGTCGATGACGCGGACCCGGCGGCCGTCGCGGGCGGGCAGGGAGCGGCCGAGGCCGGAGACCACCCCGGCGGTGACCGAGCCGGCGAGGCCCATCGGGTTGCCGACCGCCACGACCAGTTGGCCGATGCGCAGGCCGTCGGCGTCGCCGAGCGGTGCGGCCGGGGCGCCCGCCCGGTGGACGCGGACGACGGCGAGATCCGAGAGCGGGTCCGCGCCGGCCACGTCGAACCGGGTCTCGGTGCCGTCGGCGAACGTGGCGGTGCCACCCGTGGCGCCGGCCACCACGTGGGCGTTGGTGATCAGGAACCCGTCGTCGGTGAAGGTCACCGCCGAGCCGGCGCCGGAACCCCGGGCGGTGCGAACGCTGAGGGCGGCGACGGACGGCAGAAGTGCGGCGGCTACTCCGGTCACGACACGGCTGTAGGCATCAAGTGCCCGGCCTTCGACATCCGTGTGTTCGGTATCCATGGCACTACCAACATCGGCGGCGGCCGCATCGATGTCCGTCCCCCGTCCGCCCCTGGCGAACAGCCCCCCGTAATTCTCCTTCGCCACCAGGCCGATGCACTACATGGCTCGAGCGCGACCAGAGTCGCACTGCGCCCTCCTCATCGGCTCCCAGGGGCGCAGTGCCCGCTGAGCGAAGCGAAGCCATGGAACAGTCACGGATAGTTGCGGGGGTCGCACACTCAGTCCGACCGGCGGTTCGGTGCCCGGGGTTGTATGGGGTACGACAGAGCTACGCATCCGGACGGAGGTTCGTAGAACATGGTCATCGTCGACCAGGCCGCGTCGGCCGGCATCGTGGACCGGTTGCTCTGGCAGGATGCCCAGCGGATGCTCGGCCGTCACGCCGAGGCCAGTCACGACGGCAACTGCGTCTGGTGCGGGTGGCGGTGGCCGTGCGCACCCCGGCGCATCGCCGAACGAGCCGATGCCGCCTCCCGGCGCCCGTGGCGCGAGGCGTGGACGCTGCGCCACGACCTCAACAGCCTGCGGGACGTCCCCGGTGTCTTCGACGACAACCGGGTCCGCCGGGAGATCCGCAAGACCGACGAGCTCAACCGAGGCCGTTTCGACTGATCGACAAGGCGTCGAGCGGAAGCGTGACCGTCCCCCGGCAGACCCGCTCCCGCGACGCCTCACCGCGGTGACACCGCCGTAGCCCCGCCAGCACGCGGTGTCCCGCACCCCGGACCCGCCCCGCCGATCGACCGGCACGCCTCCGCCGGTCGGCGCCTCCGGCCAGGCGCACAACCCGGTAGGGGCGGGCGCGGTAGGCGGGAGTGCGTGACCACAGGTTCCCCCGCATTCACTCGGTCACGCGCTCCCGCCCTCCCTCCGCTCGCACGGCCAACGTGGCGTGGCACTCGGACAGTCCCCGGTCCTGCCCAGCGCCGCACAATGGAATGCCATCCGCTCAGCGCATGCGGTGCGCCCTCTGAGCCAGGGCGTGCCCTCTGAGCCACGGCGTGCCGTCTGAGCACGCGGCGCCTCAGAGCACCCCGGCGCGGTCAAAGCACGCGGCGCGCTCGCAGCACACGGCACGCAGCACGCGGCGCGCTCAGCGCACGTGACCCCGTCAGCGCGGCACGTGAGGAGCTCGGAGCGGGCGCGAGTAGCGCAGCATGCGGACGGTGTCGCAGCCCATCGAGTCGGTGCGGGAGACGCCGTCGGCCGTCCAGCCGCCACGCTCGTAGAAGAGCCGGGCCCGGGCGTTGCCCTCCAGCACCCACAGCACGGCCCGGTCGGCGATGCGGGCGAGCGCGGGCAGCGCGTCGCGCATCAGCGCCCTGCCGACTCCGGTGCCGACGAACTCCGGCGCCGCGTGGATCACCGAGAGCTCGGCGAGGCCGTCCTCGGCGCTCGGCCCGAGATAGGAGAAGCCGGCCAGCTCGCCGTCGACGGTGGCGACGGTGAGCCGGTGCGTGTCCCGTTCCCACTTCCAGCGTTCCGTCCACCACTCGCCCATGGCCGCCGGGCTGCCGAAGGAGAGCGCGGCGGGGGAGAGCAGGCCGGCGTAGGCGGTGGCCCGCGACCGGTGGTGCAGCTCACCGATGCCGGCGAGATCCGTGTCGGCCGCGGGCCGCAGCAGCACGCTCATGGACCGGTCCGGGTGGGAAGTGCGGGCGTCTCACCGGCGGCATGACCGGGATCGCCTGCCTCGTGGCGTGCGAACGCCGGCTCCGGCCGGTGCGGTTCGGCTGCTTCCTGGTGTGCCGGCGCCGGCTCCGGCCGGTGCGGTTCGGCTGCTTCCTGGTGTGCCGGCGCCGGCTCCGGCCGGCGCGGTTCGGCTGCTTCCTGGTGTGCCGGCGCTGGTTCCGGCCGGTGCGGTTCGGCTGCTTCGCGGCGGGGCGGCACCGGTACCCGCATCAGGTCCTCGGCGAGCACGATGTCGCCGTCGAACTCCGCTCGGGCCTCGTCGAGGAAGCGGGTGCTGTCCCCGTACCGTTGGGAGAAGTGGGTGAGCAGGAGCGTGCGTACCCCCGACTGGCGGGCCACCGACGCGGCCTGGCCCGCGGTCAGATGGCCGACCTGCGCGGCCATCGCGGCGTCTTCCGCGAGGAACGTCGACTCGATGACGAGCAGATCGGCGCCTTCCGCGAGCGCGAAGACGTTGTCGCACAGGCCGGTGTCCATGACGAAGGCGAACCGCTGGCCCGGCCGCGGCGCGCTGACGTCGTCCAGGGTGATCCGGCCCGACCGGCCGGTCCGCTGCAGCTCGCCGATGGCGGGTCCGGCGATGCCGTGCGCGGCGAGCAACGCGGGGATCATGCGGCGGCCGTCCGGTTCGGCCAGGCGGTAGCCGTACGTCTCGATCGAGTGCCGCAGCGGCAGCGCGGTGAGCGTGCCCGCGGCCGTCTCTGTGCGGTATCCGTCGCCGACCGGCTCCTCGACGAGCTGCGCGACGTCGTAGAAGCTGGTCGCGTGCCGCAGCCGGGTGAAATAGTCCCGGCCGCCGGCGGGGTAGTGCACGTGCACCGGATGCGGCACCCGGTCGAGCGAGATGCGCTGGATGATGCCGGGCAGGCCCAGCGCGTGGTCGCCGTGGAAGTGCGTGATGCAGATGCGCCGCAGCGGCGTGACGGCCAGCCCGGCCATGAGCATCTGCCGCTGGGTGCCCTCGCCCGGGTCGAAGAGGATGACCTCGTCGTCCCAGCGGAGCAGGTAACCGTTGTGGTTGCGGTGCCGCGTGGGCACCTGGCTCGCCGTCCCGAGGACGGTCAGCTCACGCATCGCCTGCGTTCCCCCGCCAGTGAAGCGCCCGGGGAGTCTCCCCGGAAATGAAGCGACCCCCGGGGACTTCCACGCGCCGTGGCGGAGCGTGGTCCGGTCGGACAAGGCCGGATCCCCGGGGGTCGGGTGGCTGTCTGGTATTCGCCGTACCGCTGCCACACGGTCTCGACGTCCTGCAAGAAAATTTCTACGAAGCTGTCGAGGACAGCGGCTAGCGGACAGCCACCTCACGAGTCCCGTTGCTATACAACTTCGGACCACCTCCCTTCACGTGTAAGGCCACGGTAGCGATCCGTGAGGCCGTCGACAACGTCTTATCGGTCACCTGCGGAGCGGGAATAATCCGCCGGGCAAACCGGTCATTCCGGGCTCGTGCCGCCGGGTGCCGGTGCCGGATCGACGATCATGCAATTCTTGACCGGCCGATCGAAGGGGAAGACATGGACGCCTTGACGAAGACGCTGGCCCGGCTCTCCGGAGCGCGGGTGCATGGCCTCCATGTCCCCGCTTACCTCGACGGGAAGACGCCGGTCGCGCGGGCCGTGACCACCTCCTACACCCTCTACTTCGAACTGGACGAGGGCTTCCTGCGGCTCACGTGGGTCGGCAGCGGCGGCGGTCTGCAACTGGCGGTGGCGTCCGAGGCCGTCCGCCCGGACTGCTGGGATGAGGACGACGATTTCCTCCTCGCCTCGATCGGAGAACTGTTCTTCGACAACGGCGGGAGCGCACCGCTCATCACCCGCATCCGGTACGCGACGAACGCCGAATCGGACCCGGACCGCGGCATCGTCCGCTGCGCCGAGTTCCAGCTGGGCCTGCAGAACCGGCTGTTCTGCGACCCGAGCTGGGTGCCCGGCATCCGCCTGTCGACCTCCGGCGGGTACGAGCAGTGGCAGCGCGAGGACCGCGACCGGGAGCGTGACCTCCACGGGTTCGTGCACGAGCACGTCTGGGAGCCCGCGCGGCGCTGAGCCCTCAGAGCCGTGGGAACACCCGCGGGGAGAGCTCGGTGCCCTCGACCGCCAGGGAGGCCGGGCCGACGATGTGGGGATCGGGGGTGCCGACGATGTCCGGGTCCTTGTCGTCGTACTTGAAGCGGTGCAGGACGTGCCGCATGGCCTCGAGCCGGGCCCGCTTCTTGTCGTTGCTCTTCACGACGGTCCACGGGGCGTCGGCGGTGTCCGTGTAGAAGAACATCGCCTCCTTCGCCTCGGTGTAGTCGTCCCACTTGTCCAGCGATTCGAGATCCATCTTCGAGAGCTTCCACTGGCGTACCGGGTCCACCTGGCGGATGGCGAAGCGGGTGCGCTGCTCGCCGCGGGACACGGAGAACCAGAACTTGACCAGGTGGATGCCCGAGCGGACGAGCATCCGCTCCAGGTCCGGGGCCTGGCGCATGAACTCGAGGTACTCGGCGCGGGTGCAGAAGCCCATGACCCGCTCGACGCCGGCTCGGTTGTACCAGGAGCGGTCGAAGAGCACGATCTCGCCGGCCGCCGGCAGGTGCTTGATGTAGCGCTGGAAGTACCACTGGGTGCTCTCGCGCTCGTTCGGCTTCTCCAGCGCCACCACGGACGCGCCGCGCGGGTTCAGGTGTTCCATGAAGCGTTTGATCGTGCCGCCCTTGCCCGCGGCGTCGCGTCCCTCGAAGAGGATCACCAGGCGCTCGCCGGTGGCCTTGCACCAGTTCTGGAGCTTGAGCAGCTCGATCTGCAGCAGGCGCTTGTCGTGCTCGTAGTCCGTGCGGGCCAGGCGGGAGTCGTACGGGTAGTCCTCGCGCCAGGTGTCCACCGGCTTGCCGTCGGCCGTCAGCAGCACCGGGTCGTCGTCATCGTCGTCGGCGACCCGGTAACCCTCCAGCTCGCTGATCGGCCCCTGGTACGGAGCGGTCCGCACGTCGTCCCGGGCCCCTTCCCGGGCCTTTTGATCATCGTGGGGCTGCGGGTCGTTCTGGGACTGCTGTTCCTCGGCCTCCATGAACAGGCTTCATACCCCGTCCGGGGCGGTGCCAACTCGCTCAGCCGAGCCAGCGCCGCAGCTTGCCCTTCCGCGAGCTCCTGATCACCCCGGGCAGCTCGTGGAACGTCTCCTCCCCGATCCGCTCCTGGCGGGCGTAGAGGATGCCGTAGGCGAACGCGTCCGGCGCCGTCCGCGCCACGTCGCGCAGCACCTCGCGGGCCACGACGGAGTCCTGGTGCGCGCCGAGGACGTCCTGCAGCGAGGTGAGCGCCGAGACCAGTTTCCTGCCCGGCTTGCCGGCGGCGGGCGCGATGACCTCGACGGCGTACCGCGCCTGCTTGTACTTCTTGCGGGCCTCGTGCAGCTCCGCGTCGACGCCGTCGCTGACGGCCGTGTCGAGCAGCGCGTCGGCCCGGTGCAGCACCTTGCGGGCGCGGCGG
This sequence comes from Couchioplanes azureus, assembly GCF_014648355.1. Taxonomy (GTDB): domain Bacteria; phylum Actinomycetota; class Actinomycetes; order Mycobacteriales; family Micromonosporaceae; genus Actinoplanes; species Actinoplanes azureus. Next base: position 169,363 of record NZ_BMQY01000005.1, on the reverse strand, counting down.
CGGGCGCTTGCGGCCCCGGGGCGGGCCTCGTCGAGCAGGGCGTCCGTCGCGTCGAGCAGGGCCAGGTAGCGGTCGCTGTCCAGGGCCTCGGTCAGCGCCTGCCGCCCGCGTGCGACGTCGTCCTCCAGCTTCTCGCGGACCCGGGCGGCCACCTCGGGAAAGCTGTCGGCCGCGGCGGCGAGCTTCTGCCGCAGGACCTGGCCGTCGCGGACGTCGCCGAGGCGGTGCGCGAGCCATTTCAGCTCGCCCTTGAGGGACTCCGCCCGCTCCGGATCGAAGGAGGGCCGGAAGGTCTTGAGCGTGCTGCGCAGGCGCCGGGTCGCCACGCGCATCTTGTGCACGGCGTCGGGGTCGCCGGCCCGGACCGCCGCGTCGTGGGCCTCGATGGCGTCGCGCTGCTCGCGCGCGTACCCGAGGACGGGGTCGCTCTTGCGGGCCTTGCCGGGCCGCGGCGTGCGGAGGCGGTCGCCGAGCGCCCGGGCCAGCTTGGACGGCCCGGCGGCGGGAGTGGCGCCGGCCGCCCGCAGCAGTCCCTCCACCGCGTCGAGCAGCTCGGGCCCGCCGTCGACCAGCTCGACCTCGATCTCCTGCCAGCGCTGCGGGTCGCCGCCGGCCTCCGCCTCGACCTCGTCCTGCGCGACCAGGGCGAGCGTACGGCCCTCGGCGTCGCACAGCGACGTCTCCACCCGCCGGGTCCGCAGCGTGGCCACCGGCCGCAGCGGACGGGTCCGCACGATGGTGCGCACCTCGGCGGCCAGCTCGGCCGGGACGTCGTCGCCGTCGGTGAGGGGAAGCCGGTGTTCGGTGCGGTCGGAGCCCTCGCCGGGGGTCTTGAGATGCCACCCGGCGTCCGTGCCGCCGGTGCGCCGCCGCAGGGTGCGTTTGTTGCGGGCCAGCCGCAGGTCTTCGGTGTCGAAGTACGTGGCGTCGAGCTCGTGCGTCTGGGGCTCGCCGCTGCAGCTCACGCCGCCCGCGCCGGTCAGCGGGGGCAGGGTGAAGCCGGCGGGCACGTCGTACTTGCGTTCTGACTCCGTCGCGCTCTGCATCGGCCAAGTCTGGCGGATCCCCGGCGACTCAGCGACCTCTCAGGAAAGCGACGCACCCTTGCCGCAGGCTCCTGGAGGGCTCGGCCCCCGTCCCCCCGTGCGGGTGTCGGGCTCTCCAGGGCCGATGGCGCTCAGACCCGGGCCTCACCGCGGCTGCGCAGGTAGTGGGCCCGGGAGTAGTGCGCCGCGGCGGCGTTGTAGTACATGGTGGCCAGCGACACGTGGAAGCTGTTGTCGGTCAACGCATTCTTCGCGTTCGCCGTCTCCGACCAACGGATCTCCGCGTCGGACTCGCTGATCCCGCGTCGCGCGCACCGCAGCCGGGTCATCTCCTTGCCGATCCGCCACGTCTCCAGGGCGGTCTCCGCCTGCCGCATCATGGCCCGCGCCTTCTCGATGAGGGATTCGGCGAGAACCCAGGCGGCGCGTTCCTCCTCGTTGTTGAACATCGGACACCTCCCGAGGGCTACCTCCCGAATTGTCGGTCCATTCAGTGTGTGAGATGCCTTCGGCGGCTGTCGATCTTTTCCACCCGCACGGGTTACGGCCGCCGTCCCAAACGCCGACGGCGGCCGTACATTGCCTGCTCAGATGCGGATCAGGAGGAGCGCGCCACGCCGACCGGGCAGGTCATGCCGTTCGGGCCGTGGTTGCAGTAGCCGCCCGGATTCTTGCTGTCGGACAGGTACTGCTGGTGGTAGTCCTCGGCGTAGTAGTACGCGTCCAGCGGCTTGATCTCGGTCGTGATCGTGCCGTGGCCCGCCGCCGTCACCACCGGCTGGAAGGCCTCCAGCGACTCCCGCGCGATCCGCGCCTGCTCCGGCGTGGTCGTGTAGATCGCCGAGCGGTACTGGGTGCCCACGTCGTTGCCCTGGCGCATGCCCTGGGTCGGGTCGTGGTTCTCCCAGAACGCCTTCAGCAGGTCCGCATAGCTGATCTTCGACGGGTCGTAGACGACCTGGACGACCTCGGCGTGCCCGGTCCCGCCCGAGCAGGTCTCCTCGTACGTCGGGTTCCTGGTGGTGCCGCCCGCGTACCCGACCGACGTCGAGTGCACGCCCGGCAGGCGCCAGAAGATGCGTTCGGCGCCCCAGAAACAGCCCATGCCGAACACGGCGGTCTCGAAGCCGGCCGGCCACGGACCCTTCAGCGGCGTACCGAGCACCGTGTGCGTGTCGGCCACCGGCATCTCGATCAGGCGGCCCGGCAGGGCCTGGTCGGGGGTGGGCAGCTCGAGTTTCTTGTGTCGCAGGAACACGGTGTCTCCCTTCATCCGCCTGGGTGCAACGCCGTCCGGGCGGGGATCCTTACCCGAGCACGCCGGCTATCCGGGAAGCGTAGGAGGCCGCCTCCTCGTCCGAGTCGTATTTGTGCCGCGGCCAGAAGAACCCGCGAAGTCCGTCCCCCTTCGTCCGCGGCACGACGTGGGCGTGCAGATGCGGCACCGACTGCGACACGATGTTGTTCATCGCGACGAACGTGCCCCGGGCGCCCGTCGCCTCCGGGACCGCGGCGGCCACCCGCTGGACGAGGGCGAAGAAGCCGGGCAGGAGATCCTGTCCGAGGGCCGCCAACTCGGGTACGTGCGGGCGCGGCACCACCAGCACGTGCCCCTTGAAGACGGGCCGGATGTCGAGGAAGCCGACGCCCTCCGGCGAATCCACCACCTTGAACGCGGGAACCGAGCCCGCCACGATCGCACAGAACAGGCAGCCGGGCATGGGCGCAGACTAGCCTTGCCCCTCATGACGGGTAACGAGTACGGCTTCGACACACTGGCCATCCACGCCGGGCAGGACCCGGACCCCCGCACGGGTGCCGTGGTGCCGCCGATCTACCAGACCAGCACCTATGCCCAGGACGCCGTCGGCGCGCCCCGGCTGGGCTACGAGTACAGCCGCTCGGGCAACCCGACCCGTGACGCCCTGCAGGAATGCCTCGCCGCGATCGAGGGCGGCCGGCGCGGCCTGGCGTTCGCCAGCGGGCTGGCCGCGGAGGACACGCTGCTGCGCACGGTGTGCCGTCCCGGCGACCACGTGGTGATCCCGGACGACGCGTACGGCGGCACCTTCCGGCTCTTCAGCAAGGTCGCCGAGAACTGGGGCCTCGCCTGGACCGCGGTGGCGCTGCACGACCTCGACGCGGTCCGGGCGGCGTTCCGCCCCGGCCACACCCGGATGATCTGGGCCGAGACGCCCACCAACCCGCTGCTCAACGTCGCCGACATCGCCGCGCTGGCCGGGCTCGCCCACGAGTACGACGCGATGCTGGCCGTCGACAACACGTTCGCGTCGCCGTACCTGCAGCAGCCGATCGCCCACGGCGCCGACGTGGTGATCCACTCCACGACCAAGTACCTGGGCGGGCACTCCGACGTGGTGGGTGGCGCGCTGGTGACGGCCGACGACGAGCTGGGCGAGCGGCTCGCCTTCCACCAGAACGCGATGGGCGCGGTCAACGGGCCGTTCGACGCGTGGCTGACGCTGCGGGGGATCAAGACCCTCGGCGTACGGATGGACCGGCACTGCGACAACGCCGAGCGGATCGTCGCGTACCTGGACGGCCACGCCAAGGTCGGTCAGATCCTCTACCCCGGGCTGGAGTCGCATCCCGGACACGAGATCGCGGCCAAGCAGATGACGCGCTTCGGCGGCATGATCTCGTTCCGCGCCAAGGGCGGCGCCGAGCAGGCCATCGAGGTATGCAACCGGACGAAACTGTTCGTCCTCGCCGAGTCCCTCGGCGGCGTCGAGTCGCTCATCGAGCACCCGGGGCAGATGACACACCTCAGCGCGGCGGGCTCCCCGCTTGAAGTACCCGCCGATCTCGTGCGACTGTCTGTCGGCATCGAAACCGTTGACGATCTGCTCGCCGATCTGGAGCAGGCGCTCGGCTGAGGTTCCACAGACAAGCGGAGAGGGCCATGGACAACCTGGCGACCACATGGGTGGGTGCCACGGCGAAGCAGATCTCCCGTGCGGTGCGCCGTGGCGACACGACCGCCACCCAGGTCGTCGCCGACCATCTCGAGCAGATCGCGATCTCCGAGCCCGCGCTCGGCGCGTTCCGCGTGGTGCGCGGCGGCGAGGCGATCGTCGAGGCGGAGAAGGTCGACGACCAGGAGGACCTGGCCAACCTGCCGCTCGCGGGCGTACCCGTCGCGGTGAAGGAGAACACCCCGGTCGCGGGCCTGCCGACCTGGCACGGCTCCGCGGCCGCGCGGACGCCGGTGGCCGAGGAGGACCACGAGGTGGTCCGCCGGCTGCGCGGCGCCGGCGCGGTCGTCGTGGGCGTCACCCGCATGCCCGAGCTGGGGCTGTGGGGCACCACCGACGACGCGGAAGGCGCCACCCGCAACCCCTGGTCGCTGGACCGTACGGCGGGCGGCTCGTCCGGTGGTTCGGCCGCGGCCGTGGCCGCCGGACTGGTGCCGATCGCGCACGGCAACGACGGCCTCGGCTCGCTGCGCATCCCGGCGGCGTGCTGCGGCCTGGTCGGCCTCAAGCCGGGCCGCGACGTCATCCCGCGCGACGTCGGCCGCGACGGCTGGATGGGCCTGGTCGAGAACGGCGTCCTCGCCACCACGGTCGGGGACGCCGCCCTCGGCTTCCACGTGCTCGCCGGGCGCACCCCGGCCAAGCTCACCCCGCCGGGCAGGCTGCGGGTCGGCGTCGCGTTGCGCTCCCCGGTCCAGGGGGTACGCCCGGACGAGCCGAACCGGGCGGCCGTGGCGACCGCGGCGAAGCTCCTCGTCCAGGCCGGGCACGACACCGTCACCGCCGAGCCGGGCTATTCCACGGTGCTCGGCGTGACCGGACTCCTGACCTGGTTCGCGGCGGCGTACCGGGAGGTGGAGGCCGCGGGCATCGACCCGGCGGCGCTGCAGCCGCGCACCCGGCGCCACGTCCGGCTCGGCGGGCTCGCCTGGAAGCGCGGCTGGGTACGGCAGGAGCAGCGCGACGCCTGGCGCGCCCAGAGCATCGACTTCTTCGCGGACCGCCGCATCGACGTGCTGCTCACTCCGGCCCTGGCGGCGACGCCGCCGCCCGCCGTCGGTCACGCGACCGGCCGGTGGCGGCGCAACATCGTCGACAACATCCGGTACGCGCCGTACGCCGCGCCGTGGAACATGGCCGGGCTGCCCGCGATCGTGGTGCCGGTCGGCATGCGACCGGACGGGCTGCCGGTGGGCGTGCAGATCGTCGGGCCGCCCGATTCCGAACTGCTGCTGCTGTCGATCGCCGGTCTGCTGGAGGTCGCCAACCCGTGGCCCCGGCACGCCTTCGTGTGAACTGTCCGCCCGCGCCGCTGTGGCACGATCTCTGCCATGGCTGACCTGCTATCGCTTGCCGACGTCGAAGCCGCGCGGGCACTGCTCACCGGCGTCGTCCGGACCACACCGCTGGAGCACTCGACGCACCTGGGAGCCTGGCTCAAGTGTGAGAACCAGCAGCGGGCAGGCTCGTACAAGGTGCGCGGGGCGTACACCCGCATCGCCCGGTTGTCGGAGGCCGAGCGCGCCCGCGGCGTGGTCGCCGCGAGCGCCGGCAACCATGCCCAGGGCGTGGCGCTGGCGGCCGGCCTGCTCGGCGCCAAGTCGACGGTCTTCATGCCCCAGAACGCCCCGCTGCCCAAGGTCGCGGCGACGAAGGGGTACGGCGCCTCGATCGAGTACGCGGGCACCACCGTCGACGACGCGCTGCGCGCGGCCCGCGCCTTCGCCGAGGAGACCGGCGCGGTTTTCATCCACCCCTTCGACCACCCCGACGTCATCGCCGGTCAGGGCACGGTGGGCCTGGAGATCCTCGACCAGTGCCCGGACGTCGGCACGATCGTCACGGCGGTCGGCGGCGGCGGGCTCATCTCGGGTGTGGCGGTCGCGGCCAAGGCGATGAAGCCGGACGTACGGATCGTCGGCGTCCAGGCGACCGGCGCGGCCGCGTACCCGCCGTCGCTGGCGGCGGGCGCCCCGGTGACCCTCACGTCGCTGGCGACGATCGCGGACGGCATCGCGGTGATGCGCCCCGGCGACCTCACCTTCGCCCACGTGCACGACCTGGTCGACGACGTCGTCACGGTGACCGACGAGGACCTCTCCGCGGCGCTGCTGCTCATGCTGGAACGCCACAAGATGGTGGTGGAACCGGCCGGCGGCGCGGCGGTGGCGGCCCTGCTCGCCGGCAAGGTCGACCTGGAACCGCCGGTGGTCGCGATCCTCTCCGGCGGCAACATCGACCCGATGCTGCTGATGCGCGTCATCGAGCACGGCCTGGCGTCGGCGGGACGTTTCCTGCGCCTGTCGGTGCAGACGGGCGACCAGCCGGGAGAGCTCGCGCGGCTGCTCACCCAGATCGCCGAGCACCGCGCGAACATCGTCGACGTGCTGCACTCGCGCCACAACCCCCGGCTGAGCTTCGGCCAGGTGGAGGTGCAGCTCTCGGTGGAAACCCGGGGGCCGGACCACTCGGCGACGCTGATCGGGGCCCTGCGCAGCTCCGGCTACGCCATCACCCTTTTGTCGGGAACCCCCTGACCTCCCCCTGTCCGGTTGTGGGACAGCGGCGAAGGGGCAGGATGCGGCAAACTCTCGAGCCGTGATCACGTCCTGTCCCCGCTGCGCGACCGCCCTGTCGACCGCCCGCGGCGCCGAGCCCTGGTGCCCCCGATGCGAATGGGGCCTGGCCGCGTTCGAGCCGGACCGGCGCCACCCGGAGATCGGCTGGCGCTGGGCGGACCGGGCCACCCACCGGATCGCCTGGCGCCTGAACGAAAGCCAGTTCCGCGCGCTGGCGCACGGCCCGCTCGCACCCCGCACGTTCACCATGGCCCGGGCAGCGATCATGGCGCTCGCCGTGGTGATGCTGCTGTGCGTCGCCGCAGCCGCCGCCGCGGGGATCTGGCTGATCACGTACGACTTCCCGCGCTTGACGATCCTGCCCGGCGTCGCGCTGCTGGGCCTGGCCGTGGCATTGCGTCCCCGCTTTCCCGGCCCGGGCGAGGCTCAGGTGCTGTCGCCGGAGGAGGCGCCGGAGCTCTTCGCCCTGATCGAGCGGGTGGCGGCGGCCACCGGAGCGCCGGTGCCGCACATCGTCGGCGTCGACTCGTCGATCAACGCGTACGCCACCGCGGTGGGCATCCGCCGGCGCCGCGTGCTGGTGCTGGGCGTACCGCTGTGGGCGGCCCTCGACCCGCAGGAGCGGGTGGCCCTGCTCGGCCACGAACTCGGCCACTTCGTCAACGGTGACGTCCGCCGGCTCCCGCTGCAGACCATGGCGCTCACGACGCTCGGCGAGCTCGCCAGCCTGACCCGGCCGTACCTGCCCCGGGGAAGCGGCCTGTACGACCTGATCGTCGGCGCCGCCCAGTGGGTGTTGTTCCGCGTGGTGCGGGCACTGCACCTGCTCGTGGTGTCGCTGAGCCAGCGAGACTCCCAGCGCGCCGAGTATCTCGCGGACGCCCTTGCCGCGCGGGCGGCAGGCACCCCGGCGGCGGTGCGCATGATGGACATGTTCCTCGTCACCGACGCGCTGGAGACGGTGATCTGCCGCGAGGCCCGAGCCCGGCGAGCGGGTGCCGCCTGGCGGGAGGCGGCGGACACCGTACGCCGGAATCTGGCCGGGTCGCTGCCCCTGCTGCGCCAGCTGAGCCGGCGGGAGGAGGCTTCGCTGTTCGCGTCGCATCCGCCGACGGGACTGCGCGCCGCGATGCTGCAGTGCCGTCCGCACCTGCCGGCGGAGGTCACGCTGACCGAGTCGCAGTCGGCCCGCATCGACGAGGAGATCGCCGGGCCGATGGAACAGGCCCGCCGCGACCTGGCCGCCGCCCACTAGCCGCACAGCCTGGCGAGCGCCCATGAGTCGCACAGCTTGGTCGGCGCTTATGAGTCGCACAGCTTATGAGTCGCAGAGCCTGGCGGGCGCCTACGAGTCGCACAGCCTGGTGCCCAGTAAGCCGCACAGCCTGGCGGGCGCCCACAAGCGGCACAGCGTGGCCGGCACCTACTGGCCGCACCGCGGTTCGGCCGGCCGGTCTTGCGCGCACGGGGTCGGGCCGTCTGGTCTCGTGGCCGCGCTTGGGTTGGCCGGCAGGCTTTCGGGGCGGCGCGGCTAGCTGGCCGGCCGGTTTCGAGGCGTGCTCGATTCCGGCCGCGCTCCCTTCGAGACGAGCCGGCGTCGCTCTTTCTGGTCAGGGCCGCACTGCTTCTCGCCCGAGGGAGACGCCGTGGGGGCGCGTCGGTGTTGCGCGCGCCCCCGTCCGCGGTGTGCTCCGGTGGGCGGATGCAGCGGGGTCCGGTGGGCGGATCAGGCGCCGAACGGTGAGAAGTCGACGACGGTGACCTTGATGTCCGCGCCGCTGGGGGCGGTGTAGGTCACGGTCTGGCCCTTGGCCGCGCCGAGGATTGCCACGCCGAGGGCCGACTCCGGGCTGTACACCGTGAGGTCGGTCGTCGAGGCGATCTCCCGGGAGCCGAGGAGGAACTTCTCCGTGTCGGTCTTGTCCTCGTCGAAGTAGATCGTCACGACCATGCCCGGAGCGACCTTGTCGGCCGTCGGGGCCTCGCCGACCTCGGCGTTGCGCAAGAACTCCTTCAAGTAGAGGATCCGGCCTTCCTGCTTGCCTTGCTCCTCACGGGCGGCGTGGTAGCCGCCGTTCTCCCGCAGGTCGCCCTCCTCGCGGCGGGCGTTGATCTCGGCGGCGATGGCCGGCCGGGCTGCGATCAACTCGTCGAGCTCGGCCTGCAGCCGGTCGTAAGCGTCCTGGGAGAGCCAGGTCTTCGACGCTTCTGAACTGGTCACAGACTCTTCTCCTTGGGGCGGGACAGGCGTACGGAGCGAATCACCTAGCTTACCAGCGGTGTGCCTGCGGCTGGTTCGCTCGATAACGCACGGTGAACGGTTGATCCGCGGGCGGATCCTTTGCGGCGCCGGAACTCGCCGGCGGGCGCCGGTGCGTTCCTATCTTTTGTAGCGTGCGGGTCCGACAGTTTCCGCCCGGTGGCGGCCGCTGAGCCGGACGATGCGACGGAGGCCTGCGCGCCGCGGCCGAGGCTTCCCTGCTCGCCGAACAGCCGTTTCGTCCCGGTGGGCGGGCGGCGTCAGGCGGCTGGGCGGCAGCGGAGGACCTCGCCGACGAAGGCCTTGGCGGTGGTGGGCACGACCTCCGATGCCTCGATCGTGCTGCCGCCGGCGGCCGCCCGTACGGTCACTGTCCGGATGCCGACCTGATTGCCCGCATAGTCACGCGCCCGCAGGTCGCAGGTCGCCGCGGCGCCGGCGGGCACCCGTACGGTGAAATCGATGGTTATCTGGGTTTCTGTCGCCCCGGTCCATCGGATGATCTGGGCGTCGTAGTGCGGGCTGCCGTATTGCTGGTAGAGGCGGACGGCGAGGGTCACCGCGACGACCGCGACCACCACGGCGAAGATCACGGGTACGAGCAGACGTCGGCGACCGTCGCGGCGCCGGCCGTAACGACCCGGCGGGAATACCGGCGCTGTGGCGCGCGTCTCGCTCACCAGGGGGCCTCTCCTGCGAAAAGTGTCGGTGCCATCGGCCAGAATGGCCGTGTCCATCTTCGCAGCCGGAGCCGGGCCTGCGACAACAGGCCCGGTCGAGGGAGAGATCAGTGGCTGAGCAGTTGCGTCTGATGACGGTGCACGCGCACCCCGACGACGAGTCCAGCAAGGGCGCGGCCACCATGGCCCGCTACGTCGCCGAAGGCGTCGAGGTGCTGGTCGCCACGTGCACGGGCGGGGAGCGCGGCAGCGTGCTCAACCCGAAGATGGACCGGCCCGAGGTGCTGGCCGACATCACGAACATCCGCCGCCGGGAGATGGACCGCGCCCGCGAGATCCTCGGCGTCAAGCAGGCCTGGCTGGGCTTCGTGGATTCGGGACTGCCCGAGGGCGATCCGCTTCCGCCGCTGCCCGAGGGCTGCTTCGGCCTGGTCGACCCGGCCGAGGGCGCGATTCCGCTGATCAAGCTGATCCGTGAGTTCAAGCCGCACGTGATGACCACGTATGACGAGAACGGCGGATACCCGCACCCGGACCACATCATGTGCCACAAGATCTCGGTGGTCGCGTTCGAGGCCGCCGGCGATCCGGAGAAGTACCCCGAGCTGGGCGAGCCCTGGCAGCCGCTGAAGCTCTACTACAACGCCGGCTGGAGCCGGGCGCGGATGCTCGCGCTGCACGAGGGCATGCTGGCCGCCGGCCTGGAGTCGCCCTACGCGGAGTGGCTGGAGAAGGCGCAGGACCGGCCCGACCGCGGCGACAAGATCACGACGCGGATCGAGTGCGGAGAGTATTTCGAGATCCGTGACAACGCGCTGCGCGCCCACGCCACGCAGGTGGACCCGGACGGGTTCTGGTTCCACGTGCCGCTGGAGCTGCAGCAGAAGGTGTGGCCGACGGAGGACTTCGAGCTGGCGCGCTCGCTGGTCGACAGCCCGGCGCCGGAGTCCGACCTGTTCGCGGGCATCCGCGAGTCCGTCGAGGTCGGCTGACACCGAGCCGTCGCCCCCGTCCCGCGCGTTGCTCGCGGGCTGGGGCAGAGATGTAGGTCTGCGTGCGCTGCCTCCGAGCGGGGGCGGATCCTGGTTCCCGTGCGGTGCCCGGGATCGGAGGGAATCCTCGTCGTCGTGCGCTGCCTGGCCGGGTGAAGCTCGGCGCCGGCCCGCCTGGTCAGCGTTTCGCGTCTCTGCGTCAATTGGCGGCTTGTCGGGATTTGTCATCGTCTGGGCATGGATGGCTCAGTCGGTGCTGCAGGCGCTTGTGCGGTGTTTGTAGGCGCTCACGGAATGCCACGGGCGCTGGGGCGGTGCCGTGGACGTTCGCCCGGATGCCGCACGCGCTTACGCGGTGCCGTAGACGCTTACGCGGTGCTGCGGTCGGTCGTGCGGCGTCGTGGACGGGCTGGAAGCGGCGTTCTGGACGGGCTGAAGTGGCGCCGCGGGCGCTCACGCCGTGTCAGGGACCTGCTTACGCGGTTCGTGGACGGGCTCATGCGGTGGCGGAGAGATGGGCGCGGTGTCCGGACTTGTCGGGGCGGACGGCGGCCCTTTGCCGCCTGCGGGAGCCCGGGGTCACGGGAGGCGGCGAGGGGCGTACCGTTGGGGGGTGAACTTTGTCGTGGCGGTCAACAACTTCGGAGACACCCGGTCCGGCGGCCTGGCCGGGCCGATGGGCCTCTTCATCATCGTGTTGTTGTCGGTAGCGACCGTTTTGCTGATTCGCAACATGAACAAGCGGTTGCGTCGGCTTCCCGACAGTTTTCCCGACGAGCAGGATGTCGCGCGGCAGGCGGAGATCGCCCGGCTGGATGCCGATCTCGCTCGCAGTGAGGTGACGCCCGGGTCGTCCTCCGGCGGCGCGGAGAACTCCACTGTGGAGGGCGATGTTGCGGACGGCGAGGTCAAGCGCCCGGCGTCCGGGCGGACCCGGTCGGATGACCTTGACCGCGGCGAGCGCGCCTAGTTACTCACGGCTGCGGTCCACTGTGTCGAGGGGTCCTGACCTGCGACGTCGGAGACCTGCGGCGATCCGGCCATCGACAATGCTTCGCCGCCTACCCCTGTTGCGTTCCGCCGGATTGGCTTAGCCTTCCGCCGGGGGGCTTTGATGTCCCTCGACCCTGCGCGGAAAGGGGGGCAACCGGTGACCATCATCAGCCCCCCGCTTCCTCCACTGCAGATGCACGTGCATCCTCCTGTGCCACTGCTCAGCGCGCCGCAGCCGCCGGGCACAGCTGCCCCGCCATCGGGCTGGCCCACGAGAACGAGCGGGCCTACCAGAACGAGCGGGCCCACCAGAACGAGCAGGCCCACCAGAACGAGCGGGCCCACCAGAACGAGCGGGCCCACCAGAACGAGCGGGCCCACCAGAACGAGCGGGCCCACCAGAACGAGCCGGCCCACCAGAACGAGCCGGCCCACGAGAACGAGCCGGCCCACGAGATCCTGTCGGGCCACGAGAACGTGCGGCACCGAGCATGGCCGGTTGCTTCCGCACCGGATCGGCCGGGTGGTGGCATGACGTCGTCCTCGGCCTTCTCCGCCTCCGTTCGCCGTGACGCCGGTGGTCGTCTCTCTGCGGTTGTCCGGCGCAGTGCCGGCGTACGGATGATGACCGGTGGTGTGGTCGGCGTCGCGGTGGTCCTCGCGGTCCTCGCCGTGCTGCTTCCGTGGGAGCGACCCCGGGCGCTCGCGCATCCGCCGGCCGTCGGCGTGGCGGCCGCCTTGGTGCTCGCCGGCCTGGCGCAACTCGCTCAGCTGCGGGTGAGGGTCGGGCGGGGGACCGTCAGCGTCTCCTGGGGCGAGACCGCGTTCGTGCTCGGCTTCGCGCTGGCGCCGCCCGGGTGGCTGCCCGCCGCCACCCTCGTCGGTGCGGCCGCCGCCTGGTCTCTTGTCACCTGGCTCAACGGCCGGCGGGCGGTCGCCGACGTGCTTCATCTCGCGGCCTGCCTGAGCCTGGGGGCGTGCGGGGCGGTTCCCGTCGCGTACGCGATCATCGGTCCGGGCGCGTCCATGAGCGGCACGCGTACGTACGTCGGCTTGATAGCCGGCGCCGCGACCTACCTTGCCGTCACCCTCGGTCTTGTCCTGCTGACGCTGTCGGTGCATCGTGACGCCCCGCCCGCCCAGATCGCCGCGCGGGCGCTGCATGCCAAGCTCCCGATGTTCGTCGGCAACGTCCTGGTCGGACTGTCCGCGCTGTATGCCCTGGTCAACGAGCCGCTGTGGCTCGTCGCCCTGGTGCCCGTGCTGTGGCTGCTGCAGCGGACCTATCGGTATCATCTGCGCGCCGAGGAGGAGCGCCGGGTGTGGGAGGCGTTCGCGCGGGCCACGCGTACCCTCGGCGGCCCGACCGAGGTCGCGGTGGCCGAGGCCGGACTGCGGGGTGCCCTGGACGTCTTCGGGGCGCGGCGTGTCGAGATCGAGGTCTCGCTGCCGTCCGCGTCTGTGGACAGTGAGCCCGCCTCCGGCAACCGGCGCTATTCTGGCGAGGCGTCTCCCGATGCGGTGCCCGGTGCCGCCCCGGGGTCCGTCATCACGCGGAGCATGGCCGTCGGCGGCGCGACGGTCGGCAGGCTGACCGTCTGGCTCGCCGAGCCGACCATGCCCGCCGCGCGTGATGAGCTGGCTGTTTCCGCATACGCAGACGTGCTGGCCGGCGCGCTGCATGATGCGGCGGCGCACGAGCGGCTCGCCCTGCTGGACGCCCGGGTCGCGCACGACGGTGTCCACGATCACCTGACCGGTCTCGCCAACCGCCGCGCGCTGCTCGCCGAGGGCGAGGCGCTGCTGCGCTCGCTGCACCGCGACCGGGCCGTCGCGGTTCTGCTGCTGGATCTCAACAACTTCCGGGAGATCAACGGCACGCTCGGTCACGGGGCCGGCGACGACGTCTTGCGTACGGTGGCCGCACGCTTGACCGAGCTCGCCTGCGAGGGAGAACTCGTGGCGCGTCTCGGTGACGACGAATTCGCCCTGCTGCTACCCGCCGTGGCGACCCTTGCCGACTCCGCGACGGCCCTGCGGGAGGCGCCCAGCCCGCTGCCGCAGGCCGTACGGCGGGCCCGGGAGATCGCCGACAGCCTCGGGCGGCCGACCGAGATCGGGGGAGTGCGGCTGGTTCTCGAGGTCGCCGTCGGTGTCGTGGTGGAGCGCGCCGGCCACGCCGACCTCAGCGAGCTGATCCGCCGGGCCGGCATCGCCCTGGAGCAGGCGAAGGAACTGCACGTGGGCGTCGCCGCCTATGACAGCGCCCGCGACGCCAGCAGCACCGACCACCTTGCTCTCCCCGCCGAGCTGCACGACGCGCTCACCGCGAAGGACCAGCTCATCCTCATGCTGCAGCCCGAGGTCGACCTCGACACCGGCGCGCCGACCGGGGTGGAGGCGCTGATCCGCTGGAACCACCCGCGCCGCGGCCTGCTGACGCCGGCCGTCTTCGTGGAGACCGCGGAGGTCGGCGAGCTGCTCGCCCCGTTCACCCGCTATGTCCTGGACCGTGCCCTCGAGGCGGCCGCGGCGTGGGCGGCGGCAGGTGTCGACGTACCCGTCTCGGTCAACGTCTCGGCCCGCAGCCTGCTCGACGCGACCTTCCCGGCGCAGGTGGCCGACGCCCTGCGCCGGCACCGCATGGCACCGGGGCGGCTGGTCCTCGAGATCACCGAGTCGGTGGCGGTGAGCGACCAGGGTGTCGTGGACGAGGTGCTGGCGGCGCTGCGAGAGATGCAGGTGCAGATCTCGGTAGACGACTTCGGCACCGGATTCTCCTCGCTCGCCTTCGTGACCCGGGTCCGGGTCGACGAGCTCAAAGTGGACCGTTCCTTCGTCACCGACATGACGGACTCGCCCGCCGCGGCCGCCGTCGTCCGCGGCGCGGTGGAGCTCGGCGCCCGGCTGGGCGCCCGGGTCGTCGCCGAGGGAGTGGAGACCGCCGAGCAGCGTGCGGCCCTGCTGGCCCTCGGATGTACGGCGGCACAGGGCTACCACTTCAGCCGTCCGCTGCCCGTCGACAAGATCATTCCGGCGCTGGTGCACCTGGCCGACGCCGCGCCCGCCACGATCGTGCCGCTGCGAGCCGACGGCGCTTCGTAAGGTTCTCCGGCGTACGCCGGGGCTAGGTTGGGGACATGGCCAACCGTCTGGCGACCGCGACCTCGCCCTACCTGCTCCAGCACGCCGGCAACCCCGTCGACTGGTGGCCGTGGTCGCCGGAGGCGTTCGAGGAAGCCCGGCGGCGCGACGTCCCCGTGCTCATCTCCGTCGGCTACGCCGCCTGCCACTGGTGTCACGTGATGGCGCACGAGTCCTTCGAGGACGAGGGCATCGCCCGTCAGGTCAACGCCGCCTTCGTGGCGATCAAGGTGGACCGCGAGGAGCGCCCCGACGTCGACGCCGTCTACATGACCGCGACACAGGCCATGACCGGCCAGGGCGGCTGGCCGATGACGGTCTTCGCCACCGCGGAGGGTGAGCCGTTCTTCTGCGGGACCTACTACCCCCGAGCCACCTTCGCCCGTCTGCTCGACTCCGTGGCCACCGCGTGGCGCGACCAGCGCGACGACGTCGTCAAGCAGGGCTCGGCGGTGGTCCAGGCCATCGGCGGCGCCCAGCTGGTCGGCGGTCCCGCGACGCCGATCTCGGCGTCGCTGCTCGACGCCGCGGCGACCCGGCTCGCCAAGGACCACGACCAGGAATACGGCGGCTTCGGCGGCGCACCCAAGTTCCCGCCGCACATGAACATGCTGTTCCTGCTGCGCCGCCACCAGCGCACCGGCGCGGCCGAGGATCTGGAGATCGTCCGCCACACGGCCGAGCGGATGGCCCGCGGCGGCATCTACGACCAGCTGGCCGGTGGCTTCGCCCGCTATGCCGTCGACACCACCTGGACGGTGCCGCACTTCGAGAAGATGCTCTACGACAACGCCCTGCTGCTGCGCGTCTACACCCAGCTGTGGCGGCTGACGGGCGACCCGCTCGCCCGCCGCATCGCGGACGAGACCGCCGAGTTCCTCCTGCGTGACCTCGCCACACCCGCCGGGGGCCTGGCCTCGGCGCTGGACGCGGACACCGACGGCGTCGAGGGTCTCACCTACGCGTGGACGCCGGCGCAGCTGACCGAGGCGCTGGGCGAGGAGGACGGGCGGTGGGCGGCCGACCTCTTCCGGGTCACCGCCGAGGGCACGTTCGAGCACGGCAGCAGCGTGCTCGTCCTGGCCCGCGACATCGACGGCCTCCAAGAGCCGCTCGACCCGGACGCCGACGGCGTCGGCGGGGCGCTCGGTGGTGACGCCGGCGCGGGCAGCCCCGGTGAGGAGAGAAACGGGGGTCCCGAGCGAGGTGACCGCCCTGACGGTGCCACCGCGGCGGTCGTGGCTCGGTGGAGGGACGTGCGCGGCAGGCTCCTCGCCGCCCGCGCGCAGCGACCCCAGCCGGCCCGGGACGACAAGGTCGTGGCGTCGTGGAACGGGCTCGCCATCACGGCGCTGGTCGAGCACGCCGCGCTCGTCGGCTCGCCCACGTCCCGCGCGGCGGCCGTGGCCCTCGCCGAGGTGCTGGCCGACCGGCACATCGTCGACGGCCGCCTGCGCCGCGTCTCCCGGGACGGCGTCGTCGGGGAACCGGCCGGCGTGCTCGAGGACTACGGCGCCGTGGCGGAGGCGTTCTGCGCGGTGCACCAGCTCACCGGCGACGGCCGCTGGCTCACGTCGGCCGGCCGGCTCCTGGACGTGGCACTGGCCCACTTCGGCACCGGCCAGGGCGGCTTCTACGACACGGCGGACGACGCGGAGCGGCTGGTGACCCGACCGGCCGACCCCACCGACAACGCCACCCCGTCGGGCCTGGCGGCCATCTGCGCCGGCCTCGTGGCGTATGCGGCGCTGACCGGTGACGCGCGCTACCGCGAGGCGGCGGACGCGGCGCTGGAGACGGTCGGGTCGCTGATCGGCGGCCACCCGCGCTTCGCCGGCTACTCGGCAACGGTGGCCGAGGCGGCGCTCGCGGGCCCGTACGAGATCGCCATCGCCACCGACAACCCGGACGACCCCCTCCTGACCACAGCCCACCGCCACGCCCCACCAGGAACCGTGATCGTCGCCGGCCCACCGGACAAGCCGGGCGTCCCCCTGCTCGCCAACCGCCCCCTCATCGACGGCCACCCGACGGCCTACGTATGCCGAGGCTTCGTCTGCGACCAACCGGCAACAACCCCATCAGAACTGGAGGCCCGCCTGACAACCTGAAACGAACGGCCGGCCGCACCGAACCGTAGGCCCCCGTCGCCGGCACCGGCACCGGACCGCCGGCCGCACCGGACTGCCCGGGCGCCGGCGGCGGCACTGCAGCGCCGGTCGTGGCGGGCTGCCGGGCGTGGGCGGGGGCACTGGAGCGCCGGCTGTGGCGGGCTGCCGGGCGTGGGCGGGGGCACTGCGGCGCCGGCTGTGTCGGGCTGCCGGGCGTGGGCGGGGGCACTGCGGCGCCGGCTGTGTCGGGCTGCCGGGCGTGGGCGGGGGCACTGGAGCGCCGGCTGTGTCGGGCTGCCGGGCGTGGGCGGGGGCACTGGAGCGCCGGTCGTGGCGGGCTGCCGGGCGTGGGCGGGGGCACTGGAGCGCCGGTCGTGTCGGGCTGCCGGGCGTGGGCGGGGGCACTGCGGCGCCGGCTGTGTCGGGCTGCCGGGCGTGGGCGGGGGCACTGCGGCGCCGGCTGTGTCGGGCTGCCGGGCGTGGGCGGGGGCACTGCGGCGCCGGGTGCGTCGGGCTGCCGGGCGTGGGCGGGGGCACTGCGGCGCCGGCTGCGTCGGACTGCCGGGCGGTCGGCGGGGGACTGGACCGCTGGTGGCGCCGGAGTGCCGGCGGTTGGTGGTGGCATTGGGTCGCTGGTCGTGCCCGAGCGGCGGTTGGTGGCGGCATGGGGTCGCCGATGGCGCCGGAGTGTCGGCCGCTGGTGGCGGCACTGGATCGCCGGCCGCCTTGGACCGCCGACTACCGGCGGCGGACCGGCTTGCCGGCCGCATCCCACCGCCGGCGGCGGCACCGGACGGTCTGCGATCCGACGGTGTCTGGCGCGGCGTCCGGCGGGCGTGGGCGGCTTGGAGCCCGACGGTGTCTGGCGCGGCGGGCTGGCGGGCGTGGGCGGCTTGGAGCCCGACGGTGTCTGGCGCGGCGTCCGGCGGGCGTGGGCGGCCTGGAGTCCGACGGTGCCGAGTGCGGTAGCCGCCGGAGGCGGGGTCGGTCGGTGCTGCTTCTGTCGGCCACCGTGGGCGTACCTAAGGACCGGTTCTTCGTCATAACGGGCCTCGTCTCGCCTCAGCCCTGGCCTCAACTCCCTCATCCCCTAGCCTCAACTCCCTCACACCGCCTCAACTCCCTCTGCCGCTGGTCACCTCGTGCGGCCGCCTCTTCGGCGCCGAGGTCCAGTCGTTAGGCTTGGTCAGCGATGGATACTCGAACCGGTCTTCCCGTTGTCGGCATGGTGGGCGGCGGGCAGTTGGCCCGGATGACCCACCAGGCCGCGATCGCTCTTGGGCAGTCGTTGCGTGTGCTTTCCCAGGCGCCCGACGACAGTGCCGCTCTCGTTGCCGCGGATGTGCGGATTGGGACGCATACGGATCTTTCGGCGCTGCGGGAGTTCGCCAAGGGGTGCGATGCCGTCACTTTTGATCATGAGCATGTGCCGACCGGGCATATCGCCGCCTTGGCCGCCGAGGGTGTGAAGATCTATCCGGGTGCGGAGGCGATCGTCTTCGCGCAGGACAAGCGGCGGATGCGCGAGCGGCTGTCGGAGCTGGGTGCGCCCGTGCCGCGATGGCGGCCGGTGTCGACCGCCGCGGAGATCGCCGACTTCGCTGCCGAGGTCGGGGCTCGGCCGGGGGAAGGGTCCGGTTGGCCGGTTGTGGCCAAGGCTGTCCGGGGTGGCTACGACGGGCGTGGGGTGTGGATGCTCGCCGATCTCGCGGCCGCGGAGGAGCTTGTTGCCACCGGGGTCGAGCTGATCGTCGAGGAGCGGGTGCCGCTGCGGCGGGAGATTGCGGCTCTGGTCGCTCGGTCGCCGTTCGGGCAGGTTGCCGCCTATCCGGTGGTGGAGACCGTGCAGCGGGACGGGATCTGTGTCGAGGTGCTCGCGCCCGCTCCGGGGCTTCCCGAGGAGCTGGCCGTCGAGGCTCAGCAGCTTGCGATCGACCTTGCCCATGCGCTCGGAGTTGTCGGGCTGCTGGCCGTCGAGCTGTTCGAGACGGCGGACGGGATCGTCGTCAACGAGCTGGCCATGCGGCCGCACAACTCGGGGCACTGGACCATCGAGGGGGCCCGGACCTCGCAGTTCGAGCAGCATCTGCGGGCCGTGCTCGACTATCCCATGGGGGAGACCTCGCTCACCGCTCCCGCCGTCGTCATGGCGAATGTGCTCGGCGGGGCGCCCGGTGGGATGACGCTGGACGAGCGGTTGCATCATCTTTTCGCCGCGGATCCCGGGGTTCGCGTCCATCTGTACGGCAAGCAGGTGCGTCCCGGACGCAAGATCGGGCATGTCACCGTGCTCGGCGACGACATGACATCGGTACGCGCCCGGGCCGCTCGGGCCGCCCGGTGGCTGCAGGAAGGCAAGTGATGGCACCCAGCGTCGGCGTGATCATGGGCAGCGACTCCGACTGGTCCACGATGGAGGCGGCGGCGCTGGCGCTCGCCGAGTTCGAGGTGCCGTTCGAGGTCGGCGTGGTTTCCGCGCACCGTACCGTGCAGAAGATGGTCGACTATGCGACGTCGGCCGCCGATCGCGGGTTGAAGGTCATCATCACCGGTGCCGGTGGTGCCGCGCACCTGCCCGGCATGGTCGCTGCCCTGACGCCGTTGCCGGTGATCGGTGTGCCGGTTCCTCTCAAGTACCTGGACGGCATGGATTCGCTGCTGTCGATCGTGCAGATGCCGGCCGGGGTGCCGGTCGCCACGGTCTCCATCGGCGGTGCCCGGAATGCGGGCCTGCTGGCGGTGCGGATCCTCGCCGCCTCGGATCCGGGGCTTCTGGCGAAGATGCGGGCCTTCCAGGAGAATCTGGAGCAGGTCGTGGCGGAGAAGGACGAAGCGCTGCGGACCAAGCTTCTGGGCTGATCCCACCCCGGCCCGGGCCGGAACCGCAAGGCTGCGCGGTCCTGGCGGCGGGGCGCGGTCCCCGGTGGGACGTGAGGTGGAAGCGGCGCGTCAGCGCATCCGGACCAGGGCCCCTCGCAGTCGTTCCTGGGTCCTTCGCCGGTTCTCGTTGGTCGCGCCGAGGAAGAGCAGGACCACTCCCACCGGCACCAGCACCAGCCACGGCCCCACCAGGGTCGTGGCGAAGTGCAGGGTGGCCACCGCCGTGGCCACTGCGCCGATGACCACCGGGGCCTGTTGCTGGAGGCGCGAGCCGATGATCAGCGTGACGACCGCGCCCAGCAGGAGAAGCATCTCGCGCAGGTCGCCCGCGTCCGTGGCGATCACCAGGCCGGTGGTCGGGACGAAGGCCGCCAGCAGGGCCGGGCCGTACGCCGCCCAGCTGCTCAGCTCCGGCCGCTGACGGGCCTCCAGGATGCCGACCAGCAGCGCCAGCGCCGCGAAGGGCAGCGTGTACGCCTCCGGCAGCGCGACGTCCGCCAGCGCCACGAACAGCCAGATGCCGATGATCTCGAAGCCCACCGCCAGCCAGAACAGGTTGCGGCGCTGCTGGGGTGTGCGGCCGGGCCGGGTCGCGGCGAGGCCGAGGATCGCGCCCCAGGCCGCCAGCAGAGCCGCGAGGTGGGAGGGGGAGTTGTAGGCCAGGGCTCCCGCGAGCACCGCCGAGGTGTAGCCGCTCCACTCCACCGTGGCCGCTTCGAGGCGGTACTCCGGCAGGCCGAGGCGCGGCAGGGCGGCCTCGAGGATGAGCAGCGCCGCGCCGACCGCCAGGACGCCGAAGGCCGCCCATTCGCGGGTGAGCCCCGCGACGAGCGCCACGGCGAGGACGAAGAACTGGCCCATCGCCGCGGTGAACAGCCAGCCCAGCACCCGGGCGTGGCGGCTGCGGCCGGCGATCGCGGCGACCAGGCCGACGCCGACGGCGCAGCCCAGGGTGAACAGCGTCAGCTGCCGGGTCGCCAGGCTGCCGGCGAGGCCGGCGCCGCCGCCGAGCAGGCCGATGACGAAGACAATGGTGCGGGTCGTGTGCAGCAGGGTGGCGTGGGTTGCGACCGGCGGCGGGGTCAGGGCCAGGCCGAGCATGGCGATGGTGAACACCACCAGGGCCGCCGCCGTCGACGCCGGCCAGCGGGCGTCCAGCGCGATGGGCGCGATCAGCAGGGTGATCGCCAGACCCGGCAGGATGACGGGTACGGCCTCGGCCGGCTTGCCGCCGAAACCGAGGGCGGCCAGCGCGGCGGCCACGGTGAGCAGCACGGTGGCGAGCACGCTGGTGCCGTCGACGCTGCCGGACGCGGGGTCGGTGAGGGCGGCCACCGGGCCGTCCCAGATCGCGTTCACCTGCCGCAGCGGGTCGAGCAGCGCGGCGCGCAGCGCCGGTGCGATGGAGAACAGGGCGAGGACCGTGGGCAGGGCCGCGACGATGACCGCGCCGGTGGCCGGGCCGACGAGCCAGCGTCCGCGGAGGCCGCTCGGGCGCCGCCCGGGGCGGCGCGGCCGGGTGATGCGCCGCTCCCGCCAGGTGTGCGGCGGTGCGAGGGTCAGCCCCGGCGCCGGCACCGTGCCGCGCAGCAGCTCCGCGACGACGCCGAGCAGCGCGGCGGCGGCCGCGTACAGGGCCGTGGGGTAGTCGCTGGGTACGGACGCGACGGCGGTGATGGTGGCGCCGCCGACCAGGCCGAAGGTGGCCCACGGCAGGTATTGCGGCACCCAGCGGCCGGCGACCGCCAGCAGGGACAGCATGAGGCTGGACCCGGCGAGGGCGGCGGTCAGCACGACCTGTGCCGTGCGGTGCTGGTCGGCGGCGATCGCGGCCAGCACGCCGGGGGCGGCGAGCAGCGCGCCCATGGTGGCCGCGCCGCCGATCTGGGCGCGGTGCCGGGGCATGCCGGTGTCGTCGAGCGTGTATGCCACGACCTGGTCGAGCTCGGCACGCTCCGCCCAGCCGCGCCGGGCGGCGGGGGTCAGGTCGGCCCGGGCCAGCCAGGCCACCAGCGTGCCGGTCAGCACGATGAGGCTCAGCGCCACCGCGGTGGACCAGGGCCGGATCAGCCCGGCGCCGGCCGCGTGCAGCGCGACCACGGCGGCGACCCCGGCGCGGCTGAGCGCCGCCCGGGGCTCCGGGGCGGCCACCGAGGCGATCCCGTACCCGACGGCGACGGCGCCGCCGATCAGCAGCGGTGACCACCAGGGCAGGCCGAAGGCCGCGGGGGCGCCGATCGTGGCCAGCGCGACGCAGACGGCGCTGACGTCGTACCGGGCCGGGCGGGGCAGGGCGGTGGTCGCCGCGATCGCGAGGACCACCAGGGCGATCGGCGCCTGCCAGGCGCCGGGCTCGGCGGCCGTCGGGTAGCCGCTGACGTCGGAGGCCCAGATCGGTCCCGGAGCGGCCATGATCCGCAGGCCGTCCGCCAGCGCCTGCCAGCCGGCGATCGCCGCGACGACCAGGCCGGCCAGGCCGACGCCGCGGGCCGGGCCGCGGCGCCAGTCCTCCGGCAGCGAGTGGACGCCGGAGGCGACGATCAGGATCACGACCGCGCCGACGGCCAGCGGCGCGTCCGGGAAGGCGAGGGCCGCGACCCGGGCGAGCGCGCCGCAGACCGCCACGGTCGCGGCGGCCGCGGCGATGTCGGGGCCGTCGAGCAGCCGGTCGGCGCGGCGGCCGTGGTCCAGCGAGTTGGCGAAGAAGAGCAGGGCGGCGGCGACGAGCAGGAGCGCACCGACCCAGATGTCCGCCGCGGTGGCGCCGGGCGAGAGCAGCGCGGCCAGGGCGAGGGCCACCGCGCCGAGGCCGGTTCCGGCGGTCATCGGGAGGCTGATCTCGCGGCGCGCGACCTGGAACACCGCCGCGTAGGTGAGCGTGCCGGCGACGGCGAGGAAGCCGAGTGCGAGCGCCGGCACCGTGACGGCCTCGGTGGGTGGCGGGCCTCCGCCGGGGTCGTCGACGGCGAGGACCGCGGTCACCACGGCGCCCGGGATCGCCAGGGCGGCCGCTCCGGAGGCCCAGTCGCCGACCAGCCAGGCGTAGAGGCGTACGGGCATCTGCCGGGCCGCGACCGCGACCATGACGCCGGCGCCGGCCAGCGCGGTCAGGACGGCGGCGGTGAGCCACGACGCGCTCAGCGCGGCGCCGGCGCCGAACCCGCCCACCACCCCGGCGGCGGCGATGTGGGCGACCGCGACCCGGCGGGTCGGCGCGAGCAGCCCGGCGGCGCCGATGCCGATCGCGGCGATCACCAGCGGCCAGGGCGCCTCCGACCAGGGCAGGCCGAGCGAGGCGGGCACGGCCAGGGCGGTCAGGGCGACGCCGGTGACCGCGCCCTCGCGCCGGTATTCCGCCGGCAGGGCGAGCGCGGCCGCGACGGTCGCCAGCAGGGCGCTGAGCGCGAGCAGCCAGCCCGAGTCGCCGGCGGCCTCGGCGATGCGGCCCGCGTACGCGGCGGTGTCGGCGTCCCAGACCGGCCGCGCGGCCTGGACCGGCGCCAGGGCGGCGCGGAGGGCGTCGACGGCCACGAACAGGCCGATCAGGGTGAGCGCCCCGGCCGAGGCGTACTGCGGGCCGCGGCGTACCTCGTCGGGAAGCATGCGCACGGCCGCCCCGGTGGCCGCGACGGCGGCGGCCGCGACCGCGAGGGTCCAGGCCGGCGACGCCACGTCGGCGATGCGCGCGCTGGCCGCGATGACCGCGAGGGTCAGCACCGCCCCGGCGATGTTGCTGGCCTGGATCTGGTCGACCAGCCGGGCCGCCGCCGCCGCGGTGACCGCTGCCAAGATCAAGATCAGTCCGGAGCGTACGGCGTCAGCCACCGCATCCGCGCCGACCAGGCCGGCGCTCGCGTACACCAGGGCCCCGGCCGCGGCGAGGCACAGCAGGCCGAACGTCATCTGCCGCAGCCACCCCGCGGACGGCGGGGTGGCGGGCGGTGCCAGCGGCACGGAGCCGGCCGGCGGGGCGCCCTCGGGCCGCGCGCCGGGGAAGATGCGGGTCGGCAGCCAGCGCCGCCGCCGGTTGCCGGTGAGCCCGTCGATGATCAGGTCGGGTTCCTCGGGCCGCGACTCGGGGCGGTCCGGGGTTCCGTAGCCGGCGTCGGCCCCGGCCGGGTCGGCGCCGGCGTCGCGCACGGCCGGGTCGTAGGAGCCGGGATCGGCGGGGTCGAGCCGGGTCGCGAAGTCGCGGGCGCCGATGTCGCGGGCGTCCGCCTCGGCCAGCGACTCCCGGTCACCGGCCACCGGGCGGCCTGCCGGCCAGCGCGGCACCAGCCGCCCGGTGCGGATCACGGTGGTCAGCAGCAGCAGGTCGATGACGGCCACCGCGGTCAGCGCCACCGCCCAGCCGGCCGGGCTCTCGATCACCGGGTACGCGAGCAGCGGCGGCACCGGCTGCACGGCCACCACGGTGGCGTACCGCGGCGCGGCGAGCCGGGTGACGCCGGCGTACATGAAGGAGGCCGCGGCGGTGATCAGCAGCGTGACGCCGAGGAAGACCGGGGACGGGACCGCGGTGCCGCCGAGCGCGGGGCTGCCGTGCAGGGCGTACAGCGTCATGGGCAGCAGGACCAGGCCGACCGCGGCCAGCGTCTCACCGGTCGAGGTCAGTCCCCGGCGGGCGATCGCCGGCGCGGCGACGAGGGCGACGCCGGTGGCGATCGCGAGGATGAAGGCGCGCCCGATCGCGTTGCTGGCGGCGCCGGCGAAGACCACCGCCGCGACGCCGAGGACCAGGGCGCTGAGGCCGAGCAGGATGTTCTGCACCGACTGCGACGAGGTCTCCGGCGGGTGCCCCGGCGGGTGCTCCGGCGGTGGCGCGACCCGGCGGCGCGGCGGCGGGGGCGCGGGCTCCTCGGTCGGCGGCGGGTCGTCCACGAGGACGGTCACGCCGTCGGTGGCCTGTCCGGGCGGCCCGGTGTGCGGCGTGCCGGGCGGCGACCAGGACGGGCGGCTGTCGGCCGGCGGGGGCGGCTCGGCGGGGCGCCGCCGCACCCGGCGGGTGGTCTTGGCGGCCGCCGCCCGCTTCCGCTGCTGGTTGGCGTGGGCGAGGATGTCCCGCTGGAACTGCGCGGCCTGGATCTTGCTGGCGATGGTGGTGCGTTCCTTGGCCGCGGCCATGTCGCGGATCTTCAGCTCCGCGATCGACGCGTCGATCCGGGCCAGCTCCTCGTCGTAGCTGTCCGGTTCATCCGCCTGCGCCACGGCACCCTCCTAGACCGGCCCCACCCGAAGCATGCCCTTCCGACACCTCATTAGAACAGGCCCAAGCGGGTCGAGATCAATGGAAACGGCCGCGAACCAGGCAGGTTCGCGGCCGCGGAGGTGAAACGGTCATACCTCAGAGTGTCGGTGCGGGACGGCCCATGCCGCGGTAGAGCCAGCCGGCCCGCGCCCACCGCGCCGGGTCCAGGCAGTTGCGGCCGTCGATGACCCGCTTGCCGGCGACCAGCTCGCCGAGCGCGGACGGGTCCGCGTTGCGGAACTCCGCCCACTCGGTGAGCACGCACACCAGCTCCGCGCCGGTCACCGCCTCGGCCATGGAGGTCTCGTACGCCAGAGCGGGCTGCACCACCCGCGCGTTCTCCATGCCCTGCGGGTCGTACACCCGTACGTCCGCGCCGGCCTTGGCCAGGGCCGCCGCGACGGCGAGCGCGGGCGCGTCGCGGACGTCGTCGGAATTGGGCTTGAAGGCGGCGCCGAGCACGGCGATCCGGGTCCCGGACAGGTCCGGGCCGGCCGGGCCGGAGCGGCGGCCGAGCAGCTCGGCCGCCAGGGTGAGCACCCGGGTGCGGCGCCGCTGGTTGATCAGGTCGACCTCGTGCAGGAAGCGCAGCGCCTCGCCCGCGCCGAGCTCCTGGGCCCGGGCCTGGAACGCGCGGATGTCCTTGGGCAGGCAGCCGCCGCCGAAGCCGACGCCGGCCTGCAGGAAGCGGTTGCCGATGCGCGGGTCGTAGCCGATCGACTTGGCCAGCTGGGTGACGTCGCCGCCGGCGACCTCGCACACCTCGGCCATCGCGTTGATGAAGCTGATCTTGGTGGCGAGGAACGCGTTCGCGGCCACCTTCACCAGCTCGGCGGTGGCGAAGTCGGTCACCACCACCGGCACCTCGCGGTCCTCGGTGGCGGCGAGGTCGAAGACGCCCTTGTGTGCGGCGTACAGCATGCCGTTCGACCATTCGGACCGTACGCCGACCACGATGCGGTTGGGGCGCAGCACGTCCTCGACCGCGAAGCCCTCCTGCAGGAACTCCGGCGACCAGGCCACCTCGACGCCCAGCTCGGGGTCGGTGTGCTTGGCGACCAGCTGCTCGACCCACTCGGCCGTGCCGACCGGGACCGTCGACTTGCCCACGATCAGGGCGCGGCGCTTCAGGTGGCGGGCCAGGTTGGTCACCGACGCCTCGACGTACGAGAGGTCGGCGCCCATGCCGTCGGCGCGCTGCGGCGTGCCCACGCAGATGAAGTGCACGTCGGCGAAGTCGGCGACCTTCTCGTAGGAGGTCGTGAACCGCAGCCGTCCCGAGGCCAGGTTGGTGCGCAGCAGCTCGTCGAGGCCGGGCTCGTGGAACGGTACCTGGCCGGCGGCCAGCTTGGCGATCTTCGCCTCGTCGACGTCGAAGCCCAGGACCTCGTAGCCCAGCTCGGCGAAACAGATCGCGTAGGTGGCACCCAGGTAGCCCGTGCCGAGGAAGGCGAGCCGCGGCCGGGAGGCGCCGGAAGGCATCT
Source organism: Couchioplanes azureus (assembly GCF_014648355.1). Taxonomy (GTDB): domain Bacteria; phylum Actinomycetota; class Actinomycetes; order Mycobacteriales; family Micromonosporaceae; genus Actinoplanes; species Actinoplanes azureus. The sequence goes on along the minus strand of NZ_BMQY01000005.1, from coordinate 142,950 downwards.
CGACCTCGGAGAACGCGGGCACGGTGGGGTTGCTCGGGTACGGGATGGTCACGCTGCGGACTCCTCACACGGGGCGCCGGGGGTGGGGGGCTGACGCCGTTCGTGGCACACACCTTCTCATGCCGGCGCAGAATTTCCACCCGACAGAGGTTCCGAGCGAGAATAGTGCGCGTAACCTACGCGTCGGTAACATGAGGCCGGGAGCCGCAGAGAAGGAGCCACAGCACATGTCTGATTTCGACGTCTATCAGCTGCCGGAGGACCACGAGACCATCCGCGCGGCCGTACGCGACGTCTGTGACGCGCGCGTGGCGCCCAACGCCGCCGAGGCGGACGAGAGCGGGGAGTTCCCGAAGGCGTCGTACGACGCGCTGCGCTCCTCGGACTTCCACGCCCCGCACATCCCCGTCGAGTACGGCGGCGCCGGCGCGGACGCCCTGGCCACGGCCATCGTCATCGAGGAGGTGGCCCGCGCCTGCGCCAGCTCGTCGCTGATCCCGGCGGTCAACAAGCTCGGCACGATGCCGCTGATCCTGTCGGCGTCCGAGGAGCTCAAGCGCAAGTACCTGACCCCCGTGGCGGCCGGCGAGGCGATGTTCTCGTACTGCCTCTCGGAGCCGGAGGCGGGCAGCGACGCCGCGTCGATGACCACCCGCGCGGTCCGTGAGGGCGACTACTGGGTCCTCAACGGCGTCAAGCGCTGGATCACCAACGCCGGCGTGTCGGAGTACTACACGGTCTTCGCCGTCACCGACCCGGCGGCCCGCTCGCGCGGCATCTCGGCGTTCGTCGTGGAGAAGTCGGACGAGGGCGTCAGCTTCGGCGCGCCGGAGAAGAAGCTGGGCATCAAGGGCAGCCCGACCCGCGAGGTCTACTTCGACAACGTCCGCATCCCGCTGGACCGCATGATCGGCGCGGAGGGGACCGGCTTCGCGACCGCGATGAAGACCCTCGACCACACCCGGGTGACGATCGCGGCCCAGGCCGTCGGCATCGCCCAGGGCGCGCTCGACTTCGCCCTCGGCTACGCCAAGGAGCGCCGCCAGTTCGGCAAGCCGATCGCCGACTTCCAGGGCCTGCAGTTCATGCTCGCCGACATGGGCATGAAGCTCGAGGCGGCCCGCCAGCTGACGTACGTGGCGGCGGGCAAGAGCGAGCGCGGCGACGCGGACCTGACCTACTTCGGCGCGGCGGCGAAGTGCTTCGCCTCGGACGCGGCGATGGAGATCACCACCGACGCGGTCCAGATCCTCGGCGGCTACGGCTACACCCGCGACTACCCGGTGGAGCGCATGATGCGCGACGCCAAGATCACCCAGATCTACGAGGGCACCAACCAGGTCCAGCGGATCGTCATGGCGCGGCAGCTCCTGAAGGACTGATTCCGGACGTTTCCCCGGCAAGGACCACGACCCGCGATGGGTCGTGGTCCTTGGCGTTGGACGGGCCGGCCCCGCACGAAAAAGAGGGCCGCCGCTGAACAGCGGCGGCCCGTCGAGCGACGGCGATCAGCCGGCGGCCAGCCACTGGCGGGCGGCCTGCAGCGGGATCGCGAAGAACGTCGCGTTGCTCCAGCGGATCGTCTGGCCGGGCTTGTCGATCGGCTCGACCACCCAGGCGTCGACGATGCGCCGGCCGTCGATGTTCACGCTGTCGCCCCCCGCGCCGTCGGCGAACTCGATGGAGCGCAGCCATCCGACGCCGTCCGCGTCGCCGCGCTGACCCGCGGAGAACTCGACGACCAGGTCGCCGACCCGCGGTCGCTTCATCCGCTCGCGGAGCTCGGCGGTCACCCACGACGCGTTGGGGACGAGGCTCGAGCACCACAGCTCGTTGCCGAGCACGGCGATCAGTTGCGTCTTGCTCACGGGCACGGGCACGGACGAAAGTCTCTCACGTGTCGTGTCACCAGGTAAAACGCTTCGGCTGGCCATCGCTTGACCCCCAGTTCGGGCTTTCGGGATGAACGGAGTGGAATCTCGTCGGGACGCGGTCACGAGGCGGCCTTCTTGGGGGCGCCGCCGTTCGCGCGCTTGTCGATGACGGCGTCGCCGAGGTGTTTCTCGGCCAGGTCCTTCCGGACCGTCTGCGCGCGCGGGTCGTCCGCCGCGATCGCGCTGCCGTCCGCGTTCGCGACCAGGCAGTACACCAGGTAGTGGCCGTGCACGTCCCACGCGAGGTTCGCCGCGGCCCGGCTGATGATGTTCGACGCCTTCCCCGCGACCAGGCCGCCGAAGCGGCCCTGCCCCTTCTTGACGGCGGTGTCGATCGCGGCCGCCGCCTCCTGGGCCCTGGTCCGGTTCTCGAGGTTGAAGATCCCCGCGGTGATGACGAGCTTGCCGTCGGGCGACGTCAGCGTCGCCCGCACCACCTGGTTGCACCCGGCCGAGGCCAGCTCCTTCGCGACGGCACCGCCGGCGGCCGTGCCGCAGTCGGAGGCGGCCTGCGTCTTGAGGACCTTGTACTCGCCCTGGGTGCCGGCGACGGTGTCGGCGCCGAAGACCTCGTCCGCGGTCAGCGGCTCGGGGTCGGCCTGCCGGTCCGCGACCTTGAGCTCCTGTGCGGTGGGCGCCTTGTCGGCGGATCCCCGCAGGTAGTACCAACCGGCTCCGCCGCCGGCCCCCAGCAGCAGGAGGACGAGCGCGACGACGAGCGGCTTGCGGGAGCGCCGCCCGGTCTCCGGCGCCGGCTCGGCGTCCCCGAGGTCGGGAAGGGCCGGCTGCTGCAGGGTCGACTGCGACCCGCGGGCGGAGCCGGTGGCGGTGCCACTCCGGCTCGGGTCGCTCGCGTACTGCGCCGGGATGCCGGGTGTGCCGCCGCTTCCGTAGACGCCGGCGGTCCCGGGCTCCGGATTCGGCCGCGGCCGCGGCGCCGTGTCGCCGCCCGGCATCGGCGAGCGCTGACGGGGCGGCTGGAAGCCGGCCGGCGGCTGTGCGTCGTGGCCCCGCGGCGGCTGCGGCCCGGCCTGGCCCCCGCCGAACGGGTGGCCGCCCGGCTGGTGCGCCCGCGGGTCTTGGGGGTGGCCGCCGTACGGGGTGCCGGTCTGCTGCCCGCGGGGGTCCTGGGGGCGGCTGCCGTACTGGGTGCCGGGCTGCTGGCCACGGGGGTTCTGGGGGTGGCCGCCGTACGGGGTGCCGGTCTGCTGCCCGCGCGGGTCCTGGGGGCGGCTGCCGTACTGGGCGCCGGGCTGCTGGCCACGGGGGTCCTGGGGGTGGCCGCCATACTGGGTGCCCGCCTGGTGCGGACGCGGATCGTGCGGCGGCCTCTGCGGCCGGCCGTCGCCGTATCCGGGTGTGTCGGGGCCGGCGGGATTCTGCTGGCCCCTGGGCTGGCCCTGACCACGTGGAGTCGCGCCCGCGCCGTAGTCATAGGTCATGGCGCATGACGGTAGTCGAAGAATGGGAAGAGGTCAGCTTCGATCAGCATGAACCTCGTCACGTCCTGGGCGGAATCATCCAAATTCAGGACATTCCATGCATTGGGGATCTGTCATGAAATTTGTGGGTGAGCCGGACGCTCATTTCGGGATCAGCCGTAAAGTAAGCCCCTAACCGGACAACGGCCTCGCAAATCCACAGTACTGGAGATTGCGCAGATACCGGTTCCTGGGGGAGGCGAAAAAACCTTCTCGTGAGTAACATGTGCCCCCGCTCCTCGGGAGATCGCTGTTCGACGAAAGCGGGGATTACGTGCCCAACCACCTCGGATTGTTCGAGATACTGCTTGCCGCGGTCGGCGTGGTGACGATTTTTGCGGTGAGTGTGCGTCTCTTCTGGAGACGTGGGATGAAGCCGTGACCAAGGCGGCCAAGACCGCGCGGTGGACCCCGGGCCGGGCGCTGCCCGCAGTGATCCTCATGCTGGGCGCCACGTCCCTCTGGCTGTACCACCACGCGACCCGGTTCCAGAACTTCGAAACCGAGGTGTCCGCGTTCGAGGTCGTTTATGCGTTCGCGTTCCTCATGTTCTTTCTTCAGCTCCTGCTCGCGACCTTCGACCGGCCCAAGCGGGTCACCCCCCGGCAGGTCGCCGCGCTGGCCAAGCTGAAGGTGGTGGCAGTCGTCCCCCTCTACAACGAGGACGTGGACGCGGTCATCGCGACCATTCGCGGCCTGCTCGGGCAGTCGCGGCTTCCGGACGCGATCTTCGTACGCGACGACGGCTCGAACAAAGTGGACTATCTGCCCACTGAGCTGTGGGCGATCGAGGCCGCGAACGAGGCGGGCGTCCCGCTCGTGTGGGTGCGCGACCGCAACCGGGGCAAGCGGGCGACCCACGTCGCCGCGTCCCTGCGCTTCGGCGGCTGGGCCGACGCGTACCTCACGATCGACTCCGACTCGTGCCTCGCGCCGGACGCGCTCGAAAACCTGATCAAGCCGCTCGCCGATCCCGAGGTCATGTCGGTCGCCGGGGTCTTCCTCACCTACAACCTCAAGGGCGTGATCGCCCGGGCCGTCGACCTGATCTGCACGGCCTCGCAGCTGACCGACAGGTCCGCCACGTCGGCCCTGGGCTCGGTGCTCGTCAACTCGGGCGGCATCTCGCTCTACCGCGCCCGGGTGATCGACGAGTGCCGGCACGGCTACGCGAACGAGGAGTTCTTCGGCCGTCGCGTCGAGTTCTCCGACGACTCCTACCTGACGATCCAGGCGCTGCTGCGCGGCAAGACGGTCCAGCAGGCGAACGCCTTCGCGTTCTGCGTCATGCCGGAACGCCTCGGCAACCACCGCCGGCAGTTCCTGCGCTGGTTGCGCGGATCGTTCATCCGGTCCTTCTGGCGTTTCAAGTACCTGCCCCTGGACCGGATCGCCTACTGGCTGCACGCGCTGAAGTGGGTGCAGACCATCGCCTCCACCATCATCGTGGGCTGGCTGATCGCCATCAAGCCGGTGGTCGACGCCGTCGCCTGGGCGCGCGGCGGCGGGACGGAGGCCTTGCTGGCGGATGCCAAGATGCTGGGGATCACGCTGGCGATGCTGATCGTCTTCGGCTACGTCCAGCTGTTGCGTATCTTCACGGTCCGGCGGTCCGACCAGAGCCGGCCGGCGCAGCTGTTCTGGTTCCTGGTGCTGGCCCCGGTCGCGACTCTGTGGCAGTGGTCGGTCCTGCGGGTGTGGCGGCTCTGGGCCATCGCTTCCTGCATGCGCTTCAAGTGGGGCACCCGCCAGCAGATCGAGGTAGCCATCGGAGGTGATCATGAAACGGTTCTTGCTAGTGCTTCCGCTGCTGCTATTGGCTGGATGCGAGACGAAACCACCATCTTCTTTCCAGGGCAGTCAGTCCGCGGTGAGCGCGACCGATCCGGCTCTGCGACCTAGCGCGATCCGCGCCACGGTCGCGATGCTGAAGACCGAGAAGCCGGCCTTCGGCGTCACCTCCGAGAAGGAAGCCGCGAAGGACTCCGACGAGATTGCGAAGGAGGCGGGATGCCGGCCGGTCTGGCGCGGTGTCTACGCCTCCATCGGTGCTCCGTTCGAGTTGTCCCGGCTGACCGAGGCGGCGGGCACTCCGTTCCTCACCGTGCAGCCGAAGGAACTCGGCTCGGAGGTGGAGCAGAAGTCCTGGTCCCTGGCGGCGGTCGCCGCGGGCAAGCGCGATGCGCAGTTCCGTGCCGTCGCCGACACCGTCGTGGAGTACGGCGACCTGGTGGTCATCCGGTATGCGCCGGAGATGAACGGCAACTGGTCGCCGTGGGCGGCGGGCGTCAACGGCAACACCCCGGGGCAGTACGTCAAGGCATGGCGGCACGTGGTGGACCTGTTCCGTAAGGCGGGTGCGACCAACGTCCTCTGGCTCTGGGCGCCGAACATCGCCCGGGGCGCGACGGTCAAGGGCATCTCGCAGTTCTGGCCGGGTGACGACTACGTCGACCTGGTCGGCTTCACCGGTTACGGGGTCGGAAGCTCCGTGTTCGGTTTCGAGCCGTCGGCGAGCGAGACGTTCGATCCCACCATGAAGCTTCTCGCCCCGTACAAGAAGAAGCCGGTCATCCTCGCCGAGACCGGCGTGGCCGGGGCCCACAAGGCCGACTGGATCGCCAGTCTGGGGCCCTGGTTGCGCGAGCACCCGAACGTCATCGGAATGATCTGGACCCAGGCGCCGCCGCCGCATTCCAGTGCGGACTGGCGGTTCGACGACACCCCCGGCAACTTGAAGGCCTTCAAGAAGTCGCTCGTCCCGTACCTGGGGTGCCTTCCCGGCGATTGAGCCGGATTCCGGACGAATCTCTGACACAACCTCGGTTCGGGCGCCGACCGCCCGAACCGGCTTACCTGGCTGGGCGGACGGTGCCCATCCACCCAGTTACAAAGGAGTCACCGTGGCTGTCGACATAGTAATTCTCGGGCTCGGATACGTGGGCCTTCCGCTGGCTCGTGAGGCGACCCGGGCCGGTATGTCCGTGATCGGCTTCGACGTCAACCAGGGGTTGGTGGAGTCGCTCAACGCCGGCCGGTCCCATGTCGACGATCTCTCCGACGACGACATCGCGGAGATGAGGAAGAGCGGCTTCCGCGCCACGGTCGACGAACGCGAGATCGCCACGGCGAAGGCGGCCGTCATCTGCGTCCCGACGCCGCTGCTCGAAGAGGGCGGCCCCGACCTCGGCGCCGTCCAGTCGGCCACGGACGCCGTCGCGCGCAACCTGCAGCCCGGGATGCTCGTCATCCTCGAGTCGACGACCTATCCGGGCACCACCGACGAACTGGTGCGTCCCATCCTCGAGGCCGGCGGCCTCGTCGCCGGCCAGGACTTCCACCTGGCGTTCTCGCCGGAGCGCATCGACCCGGGCAACGAGAAGTTCGGCCCGCGCAACACGCCCAAGGTCGTCGGCGGCCACACGCCGGCCTGCACCGAGGCCGCGGCCGCCCTGTACGGCCGGTTCGTCGACACGGTGGTGCGGACCAAGGGCACCCGGGAGGCCGAGACGGCCAAGCTGCTCGAGAACACCTACCGGCACGTCAACATCGCGCTCGTCAACGAGATGGCCAAGTTCTGCCACCGGCTCGACATCGACCTGTGGGACGTCATCCGGGCGGCGTCCAGCAAGCCGTTCGGGTTCCAGGCCTTCTACCCCGGGCCGGGCGTGGGCGGTCACTGCATCCCGATCGACCCGAACTACCTGAGCCACAACGTGCGCGTACGCCTGGGCTACCCGTTCCGGTTCGTCGAGCTGGCGCAGGAGATCAACGCCACGATGCCGGCCTACGTGGCACGGCGCGCGCAGAACATCCTCAACGAGGCGGGCCTGGCGACGACCGGCGCGAACATCCTGCTGCTGGGCATCACGTACAAGGCGAACATCGCCGACGAGCGCGAGTCCCCGGCCGTCCCGCTCGCCCGGGACCTGGGCAACCTCGGTGCGAAGATCAGCTACCACGACCCGTACGTGGCGGAGTGGCGGCCGGGCGTGGACGCCATGAAGGTGGACGACCTGGAGGGCGCGGTCGCCGCCGCGGACCTGGTCATCCTCGTCCAGAACCACCGCGACTACGACCCGGACAAGCTCGCCGCGACGGCGAAGCGCTTCTTCGACACACGCGGCGTCACCACCACGGACGACGCTCTTCGCCTGTAGCGCGCCGGCGCGCGTGACAGAAAGGGCCGGACCCGGGATCGGGTTCGGCCCTTTTCTGTGGGGGGTCTTCGATCGGCGGCCGGCCGCGTCGACCGCCGTCCGGGCGGGAAGCGACCGTCAGGACAGACGCAGTCGCTTCCCCGCGGCAGGACCGGTCATGTCCGCGCCCCCGTCATTACTGCGCGCATGACCGAACCTGCGACGCGGGGAACTCTAGGGCCACCGACCCGGCCGCACATCCTGCAACCTTGCAGGTCCGGGCAGACCCCGACCCGGCTGCCGGACGTTCCCGGCCGGTGATTCGTCTCTAGACTGCCGGCATGGAGAACCACGCCAGCGTGATCGCCGTGCAGGCCACCCTGGACGCGGCGGGCGCGCGGACGGCCGACGGCTCGGCGCCGCGAGTGATCATTCTGGACGAGGCGGTGCACACCGCGGCCGCCGCGGCCGCCGCGCTCGGGGTGAGCGTCGGCCAGATCGCGAACTCGCTGGTCTTCGACGCCGACGGGGAGCCGCTGCTCGTGCTGACGTCCGGGGCGCACCGGGTGGACACCGCGAAGGTGGCGGCCGCCCTGGGCGTCGCCAAACTGCGCCGGGCGTCGCCGGAGTTCGTCCGCGAGCACACGGGCCAGCCGATCGGCGGGGTCGCGCCGCTGGGTCACCCGCGGCCGGTACGCACGCTGATCGACACCGCGCTGGGGCGGTATCCAGAGGTCTGGGCGGCCGGCGGCGTGCCCCGCGCGATCTTCCGGACCACGTACGACGAGCTGGTCCGGGTCACCGCGGGCACGCCCGCCGAGGTGGCCTGAGGGGTCACGCCCGCACCGAGGTGTGGTGGATGGTCAGGCCGGCCTCGGCGAGGTGGCGCCACCAGCGGTCGACCCGGTCCGGTTCGGATGCCGCCTGGTGCAGGCCGGGCGCGACCCGGCCGTCGAGGATCTCGCGGACGGCGGCGGCCAGCGTGAGCGACACGCACCTGGCCATGGCCGAGCCGGTGGCGTCGCCCTGGACGTCGAGACTGTAGGCCTCGGCCCACCTCCGGCCCTCCGGAGTGCGCAGCGACAGTCTGGTGTGGAGCACCACCCGGTCGTGATCCTGGGCGGTGGCCGGATAGCGCGCGGCGAGCTCGTCCGCCAGCGCGTCCACTCGTGCGCCGTCGCCCTCTTCCAGCTGCCGGAAGACCTCGGCCCACGCCGTGGACCAGCCGTCCAGCCGCAGGGTGCCGCGGACGAAGCGGTCGAGACGCCACCCCGCGGGGAGCGCGTACTGCGCGATCGCCGTCGTGCTGTCGCGGTTGGGGTAGCCCTCGAAGCGCTCACCGTCGAGGGTGACCGGCGTGATGGCCTGCCAGGGACGGGCGACCGTGCGCACATCGCCGCCGTCGATGAACCGGGCCTCGTTCAGCAGGGCCCGGAGCACTCCACGCGGGGCCCACGAGAACCGGTACCGGAACTCGTTCGGGACCGCGGGCAGCCCGCCACAGTACGAGGTGAACTCGGCGACGGCGTCGTCGCCGATCGCCCGCCGGCCGTCGGCCACCAGGCGGTGCGCCATGAGATGGTCGATCCCCGGGTCGAGGCCCGCCTCGACGACGGCTACCAGCCCGGCCGCGGCCAGCGACCCGGCCGCGGCGGCGATGTCGTCGGACAGGTAGCTGGTGTTCGCGAAGTGCGCGCCCCGGTCGAGGCAGAGGCGGAGGAGGCTGCCGTGCTCGGTCGCGGGCAGCATCGACACCACCACGTCGCCCGCGCGTACGGTGCCGGCGAGCTCGTCGAGCGGCCGGACGCCGACCCGGCCGGTCAGCGCCAGGCGGTCGGCCAGATCGTGCGCGCGTTCCGGCTTGCGGGCCCAGAGGGTCACGGCCGCGTGCTCGGTGAGGGTGACGATCCCGGCTCCGCTGGAACGTCCCGCGCCGACCCAGTGCACCACCCCGCGGGCGGGGAGTGGATCCGTCATGTCAGGGCACCTCGCTTGTCGTCAAGGTTTCGACGGCGGCCCGGTAGGCCGCCGCACAGCGTCGCCACGAGCCGCCGAGCCCGTCGAGGTCCATCAGGTGCGGCCACAGGTCCGCGGAGAAGCTGTCGGTGGCGTCCTTCGGCAGCAGGGACGGCAGGTTGTCGATCGCGATGACGGCGACCGGCCCGGCGGTGGTCGCCGGTGCCTCCCAGGTCGTGACGGTGTCGTAGATCGGAAGCGCGTTGTACGGCGAACCCGGGTCGCAGCTGACGTCGACGACGCAGCGCAGGCGGCAACCGGGGTCCGCCAGGTCCGCACGCCGGAGGAAGGGCTCGGTGCCGGGGCCGGTCAGGACGGCGTTGACCAGCAGGTCGTGCCGCAGCAGAGCGGCACGGTCCAGGTGGCGGGTCTCCGCGAGGTCCCACCGGGTGGTGGGGACTCCGGCTTCGGCGAGGGCGTCGGCGGCGCCCCGGCCGCTGCGGCCGAGCGCGCCGATCACCAGTGCGGCGCCGTTCGGCCGCGTGCGGTACTGCCGCAGTCTCTCCACCAGTTCCGCGCTGGTGGTCGGCTGGAGGGGCGCACTCAGGTCGCCGTGCCGCTGGAGCACCCCCAGCGCCGCCCCCACGAAGCCGGCCCAGTAGCCGAAGGCCGCGTGGCGGCGTCCCGCGTCGTCGGCGAGCTGTTCCAGGTCGAGCAGCATGCCGCCACCCGCGCGGAATCGCTCCAGCAGGCGGCGCGCACCGGGCTGGCCCTTGTACGCGTGCCCGAAGAACACATGCCGGTGCCGCAGCTCGGCCGGTTCGTCGGGCAGTTCCTTCAGGCCGAGGACGACGGCCTGCGACGGCGCGTGCACCCAGCTGCCCGCCGGGGCGGTGGCGCAGCCCTGCGCGACGTAGTCGGCGAGCGGATAGATCCGCTGCGGCGACTCCTCGACGGTGATCCGGGCCCCGCGGCGGATCAGCGTCCCCGCGTCCGCGGGGCTGAGCGCGCAGCGCCGCTCGGATACGCGCGTCTCGTGTCGGATCCACAACTCAAGCATGGTCACTCCGGTTCACCTGGTCGGTCGGTGCGGTCGTGGGGTAGAGCATGCGCCCGTCTCTACACCAGGTTGAGTTCGGGGCGGGCGGCCGCGGCGCCGAATCGCTGCACGCTCAGCGCGGACAGGTCGAGCGGTGGCGCCAGGCCGAGCGCGAGCGCGGCGAGACAGCGGCCGACGGTGGGCGCCTGCTGGAATCCGTGGCCGGAGAAGCCGGTGGCGTAGAGGAGTCCCGCCGGCGTGCTGCAGGCGCCCACGACGGCGTTGTGGTCGGGGCTCATCTCGTACAGGCCGGACCACTGGCTGCGGATCCCGACGTCGGCGAGGGCCGGCAGACGCCGGACGGCGGGCTCGGCCAGTTCCTCGGCGGTGGGCCACGGGCCGCCCATGATGAGGCCGGTGCGCTCGCCGTGGAAGTACAGGCTGGTCGCGAAGTCGATGGTCAGCGGGCAGTCCGGGCCGATCGCCGGCGGGGCGTCGGCGAAGTAGACGTAGCGCCGCTGCGGCGTCACCGGCAGGGCCAGCCCGGCCGTGGCGGCGAGCGCGGGTGACCAGACTCCGGCCGTCAGGATCACCGTGGGGGCGTGCAGATCGCCGGAGTCCGTCCGGACGCCGGTGACGCGGCCGGCGCCGGTGAGGATCGCCCGGACCGTACGTCCCTGCTCGATGGTCGCGCCGAGACCGCGCGCCGCCGCGGCGTAGCCGGCCACCACCGCTTGCGGGGTGGCCAGGCCGTCCGTCGGGCAGTAGGTGGCGGCGGCGAGGTCGTCGGTGGCCAGCCCCGGCACCAGCCGCGCGGCCTCGCGCGGCTCCAGCCATTGCACGGGTACGCCCGCGGCGCGCTGCACCGCCGTGGACGACCGGAACGCGGCGACGTCGGACTCCCTCAGCAGGAACAGGTAGCCCACCTCGCGGAGTCCGATGTCGACGCCGAAGGTGTCCCGGAACCGCCGGAAGACGGCGTTGCTGTCGAGCGCGACGGCGATGTTCAGCGGGTCCGAGAACTGGGCCCGGAAGCCTCCGGCGGCGGCGCCGGTCGAGCCGCTGCCGAGCTCCGCACGCTCGAGCAGGACGGCCGAGCGGCAACCGGCCAGCGCCAGGTGGTAGAGCACGCTGACTCCGACCACCCCGCCGCCGACCACCACCACCTCGGCCGCACCGGTATTCACCAGCCCACCGTAGTGCCCTGGGCAAAATGTCGCGGTGAATGGCGGCGGCGGCGATTCATGATCGATTTTTCTTCGGCATCCATGAATGCAATATCGGTTGCCGTCGCGCCCTGGGCAATAGGACATGATCCGCGTCACAGTCCCTTGTGGCCGGTCGACGCACCGCGTGAGGATCGGTTCGCGTTCGCCGCGAGCGATCCAAGCCGACGGCAGGGTGTTTTGCCTGGTCAGGGCGTCGTAGCCAGCGCTTTTGTCCGTTAATCGGCGCAAATCGAGCGGAATCCTCGTGGGCCTGATTGCGCATTTACGCAACGCTTACAAAACGCTGACAAAGGAGTGTGACGCATGTCCGACAACGTCGAGCAGACCATTTGTAAAATCATGAACACCGAACTGTTCGTGGAGACCCCGGCGGACCGGATCGACCTCGACGAGAGCCTGCGTGACGGGTACGGGCTCGACTCGCTGGGCTTCGTCGAGCTGCGGGTCCAGTGCGAGGACCTGTTCGCCGTGCAGATCGGCGACGACGACTTCACCCCGGAGAACTTCAGCACGGTGCGCTCCGTCGCGAACCTCGTGCGCAAGCTGCAGGGCGTCCCGGCGTGAGCGGCAGCCTCACCGCCGGCGAGCTCGGCCTGCTGCGGGCCGGAAGCGACCTGCACATGAACCACTACGGCGGCCGGCGCCTGCCGTACGCCGTCCTCTCCGGCCGGGGAGTGCACCAGCGGCTCGCCGTGGTCGACGGCCCCGACGCCGGCCGGGTCCTGGACGTGATGGACGCCAGCGGCGGATACGCCAGCGCCTGCCTCGGCGCCGGCCACCCGAGGATCGGCGAGGCGCTGCGCCGCGGTGTCGAGGAGGCCGGATACGCCACGGACGAGGTCGGGTCGCTGGAACGCGCCCGGCTGCTGACCGAGCTCTTCGGCGACGACGGCCGCTGGTCCGCCCGGTTCCCCGGCGGCGAATACCACGTCAGCAGCCGCAACTCCGGTTCCGAGGGCATGGAGCTGGCGCTGCGGCTCATGCTGGAGGCGCGGTTCGACTCGCGTACCCTGCGCCCGGCCGCCGGCCGTGCGGAGCGGGACGTCATCCTCGCCTTCGAGGGTGCCTGGCACGGCTGGACCTCCGGCCTGGTGCCGCTGCTCAACCGGCGGCACTACCGGGTCGGCCTGCCCGTCCCGGACGTCGCCAAGCCCTACGGCGTCCGCGTCGAGCACCTCCCGTTCGGCGACGCCGAGGTTCTGCGCGACTACTTCGCCGAGCACGGTCACCGCGTTCTCGGCGTGGTCGTCGAGCCGGTGCAGGGCGACGCGGGCATCCTGGTGCCGGCCGACGGCTACCTGCGGGAGCTCGCCCGGCTCTGCACCGAGCACGGCGCGCTGCTGACCGCCGACGAGATCCTGACCTTCGCCAAGAGCGGCGACTACTTCGCCATGACCGACTCGCTCGGCCCCGTGCCGACCGACATCACCGTGATCGGCAAGAGCATCGGCATGGGCGCGGTCTCGGCGTCCCTGGTGATCGCCCGGCGCGCGCTCGCCGTACGCAGCTCGGGGGCCGTGGCGACCTCGGACCTGCGGCCCCTGACGTGCGCGGTGATGCGCGAGGGCCTGGCGGTCATGAACGACGACAAGCTCCTGGCCCACTCGGCCGGCATCGGCCGCCGTCTCGCCGACGGCCTGCACGGCCTGGTCGCCGAGTTCCCGGAGCTGTACCGGGAGGCCCGCGGCCTCGCGGTGATGCAGGGGCTGGAGCTCACCGAGCCGGCCGCCCGGCGCCTCACCGACCTGCGGGAGGCCGTCATCCGCAGCGGGGTCTACGTCGAGTTCATGGCGGGCGCGGGCCGCCGTACCCGCGGCCTGCGGTACGTCTTCCCCACGATGCGCATCGCGCCGCCGCTGATCATCACCGAGATCGAGGCGTCCGAGTTGCTGCAACGGCTGGCCGAGGGCTCGCGCCGGTTCCGGGAGACGCTCGGATGACCGTGACGACGGGCGTGCCCGCGGTGACCCGGCGGGTCGAGCACGTCGACACCGACGCCGCCGGGGTGGTGCACTTCAGCCGCTACGCGTCGCTGCTGGAGACCGCGATCCTGGAGACCCTCGAGACCCTCGGCGCGGGCGTCCACCGACTGCTCGGCGAGGGCCTGGACCTGGCCGTCACCGACCTGCGGATGACCTACCTGGCGCCCGCCCGCTTCCTCGACGACCTGGCGATCCAGGTCTCGGTGGACCAGGTGGGCGGCGCGTCCTGCCGGCTGGCGGGCGAGATCGCCCGCGTCGCACCCGGCCCGGCCACGCCGCTCGCCCACGGCACGTTACGGCTCTGCGCCGTACGCCGTACCGACCAGAAACCCGCCCCGCTACCCGGCTGGATGCGCACCATCCTCCGCGACGCAAAGGACGACCCACGGTGACCGACACCCTCGCAGACCCCTCCACCCGCACGATCGGCTTCTCCGAGCTCAAGGACTGGCTCCGCCACCGGCATCCGATGATCTACATCGACCGGGTCGTCGACTACGTGCCGGGCGAATCCATGCGCAGCCTGATGTCCGTCTCCGGAACCATGGACGCCATCGCCGGGCACTTCCCCGAGCGGGCCATCTTCCCGGGCAGCCACCTCATGCAGGCCTTCGCCCAGTCCGCGATCATCCTGTACCAGCTGAGCACCTCCAAGCTGGCGGACGACGAGCTGACCCTGATCGGCTCCGTGCGCAGCCGCTTCATGAAGGTCGTGGTCCCGGGCGACCAAGTGATCTTCGATCTCAAGGTGGACCGGCTGTACGGTCCGTCGTGCCACTTCTCCTGCCGGGCCACCGTGGACGGTGCCGCAGTCGGCGCGTTCCGCGGTTCCCTGGTGCGCACGAAGGTGGCCGAGCTGGGACGGCAGCTGTGGTAGAGCCCGTCCGGGTCACCGGCATGGGCTGGACCACCCCGCTGGGCGACAGTCTGACCGGCGTGTGGCGGCGCCTGCTCGACGGCGAGACCGGCCTGGGGGTGTGGCCGGCGGCTCATTCCGTACGCAATCCGCTGGTGGCCGTGGTGCCCGAGCCGCCGCTGACCGTGCCGGCCGCCGCACGGCAGACGGCGCTCGCCGTGCGCGCGATCGAGGCCGCCCTCGCGCAAGCCGGGCTGAGCGGCCGGGCCGAGGACGTCCTGCTGGTGCTCGGTACGAGCTACGGCGCGCACCTCGACGACGAGTCCACCGGTGAGCTGGACCGGTGGGCGGCGGAGGTGGCCACCGCCGTGGGCGTCCGCCGGCCACCGATCTCCCTCACCACGGCGTGCTCGTCGGGCTCCGACGCGGTGGCCCTCGGCGCGCGGCTCGTCGCGGCCGGCGAGACGGGCACCGCCGTCTGCGTCGGTGCCGACGTGCTGACCCCCGCGAAGCGGTACGGCCACACGACCCTGGGCACCATGTCGCCCACGGTGACCCGGCCGTTCGACGCGCGCAGCGACGGGATGCTGCTCGGCGAGGGGGCGGGGGCCCTCGTCCTGCGGTCCGGTGCGGCGGACCAGCCGGGAACCCACGCGCTGGTGCTCGGCTCGGGCGCCTCCAACGACGCGGCCGGGCTGACCGCCCCCGACGCCAGCGGGCGCGGCCTCGTCCTGGCCGTGCGGCGGGCCCTGGCCGCCTGCCGCCGCGACGCCGGGGACGTCAGCGTGATCAACGCGCACGGCTCCGGCACGCCGGCGAACGACGAGGCCGAGGCCGCCGGTCTCGACGAGCTGTTCGGCGCGCTCCCCGCTCCGCCGACGGTGTTCGCCACCAAGGCGGCCCTCGGACACAGTCTCGGTGCCACCGGGGCGCTGGAGGCGATCGCCTCGGTGCTGGCGTTGCGGGCCCGGCGGGTGCCGCCCGTCGCCGGCCTCGAACGGCCCCGGCCCGGCCTGCGTCTGCCGGTCGCCGCCGGCGCGCCCGCCGCCATCCGTCCCGGCCTGGCGCTCAGCCTCACGCTCGGCTTCGGCGGTTTCAACACCTGCCTGGTATTCGGGGATGCGCGATGACCGTCCTGATCGGACCCCCGCTGCTCGGCCGCGGAGAAGTGGCGCTCACCGACGACATCGCCGCCCGGCACAGCCGGCCTTCGTTCTACGCCGACCCGGCGGCGTGGCTCGCCGTCGAGGCGGTCGCCGCCGCGCTCGGCGAGGCCGGCGCGGCGGTGGCCCAGGCGGGGGAGGACGTCGGCGTGCTGGCGATCAGCGCGACGGCGACCACCCGCACCATGCGCGCCATCCGCCGGACGGCGGCGGCCGGCCGGGTGTCGCCGCTGCGCTTCGCCGGGGCCAATCCCGGCTCGCTGGCCGGACTCGTCTGCATCGAGTACGGCTTCCGCGGTCCCAGCCTCACCCTGTCGATGCCACCGGAGCAGGCGTGGCCGGTGCCGGTCATCCGGCAGGACTGGCTGGACGGCCCGTGCCGCTACGTCGTCACCGTCACCCACCGCGGCGGCCCGGAGGGCCCGGAGGTCGCCGAGGCGGTCGTGCACGGGGGGAGCGGGTCGTGAGCGCATCCGTCACGTACGCCGCGGCGGCGCGATTCCTCAGCGCGGTGCACGACCTCGGCGACCCCTCCGGCGCGGCAGTCACCGGGCTCGACGACGTCACCCGGGGCCTGCACGCCGCCGGAATCGCCCCCGGAGAGCCGGTACTCATCGTGGCCCCCAACGGGGCCGGCCTCCTGCACCTGTTCCTCGGCACCCTGCTCGCCGGCGCCGTGCCCGTCCTCATGTCGCCGGCGATCACCTCGGAGCGGCTGCGGAGCAACGCGGAGGCGCTGGGCGCCCGGGCCGTCGTCGTGCCGGCCCCCGCGCCGCTGCTGCCCGAGGCCGTGGCCCGGCACCGCTGGGGCGGCGTCGAGCTGCGGCTGCTCGGCGCGACGGCGACCACGTACGCCCCGGACCACGTCATCATCCTGACCTCGGGCACCTCCGGAATCCTCAGTGGATGCCTGCACGAGACCCGGTCGCTGGTGCGCAACGCGTCCCGGCACGCCGCCGCGGTCGGGCTGCGCGAGGGCGACACCGTGCTGGCCAACCTGCCCCTGCACTTCTCCTACGCACTCGTCGCCCAGGCGCTCGCCGCCCTGGTGACGGGTGCCCGGCTGGCGGTCACCGGTCCACCCTTCACCCCCACCGGGTTCACGGCCGCCATCGAGGCGAGCGAGGCGAGCAGCGCATCGCTGACGCCGTACATGGTCCGGACGCTGCTGGCCGCCGAGTGGAAGCCTCCGGCGCCGCTGCGGATGCTCACCGTGGGCGGGGACGCGCTCGCGGCCGCCGACGTCGCCCGGCTGCTCGACCACTGCCCCGGCGTCGAGGTCTACCTGACCTACGGCCTGACCGAGGCGGGGCCGCGGGTCAGCACGCTGGCCGCGCACCGCGAGCCGCCGCACCGCTGGTCCTCCGTCGGCCTGCCGCTGGACGGGGTCGGCGTGGCGCTGGGCGACGGCGCCGACGGCGCCGGGGAACTGCTGGTGAGCACCGACACCCGGATGGTGCGCAAGGTCGGCCGCACGGACGCGGTGGCCGGCAGCCGCATCCTGCCCGACGGCCGCATCGCCACCGGCGACATCTTCCGGATCGATCCGGACGGATATCTCCACTTCCAGGCGCGGCGCTCCGACTCCGTGGTGGTGCACGGCAGCAAGGTGTCGCTGCGCTCGGTCCGCCGGGTCGCCGAGGCGCTTCCCGGCGTCGCGTCCGCCGAGGTCACCTGCGCGCCGGACGAGCACGGCGAGCCGCAGATCCGGGTACGCCTGTTCACCGACCGGACCGATACCGGTGCGGCACTGCGCCGCGACCTGCTCCGGCAGCTGCTGCCGGCGGAACGGCCGAAGCGATGCGAGGTCCTGCCGCTGACGGCGAAGGGCCACAAGTAGATGATGGTCGCCGTGTCGTGGACTGATCTGCGCGGGCGGTTGCTCGTCGTCGTCGCCGCCGCGGGTTTCGGCCTCATGCCGATCTTCGCCCAGTACGCGTACGCCGAGGGCATGGGCGTACAGACCCTGCTGTTGCTGCGGTTCACCATCGCCGCGGCGGCGCTGCTCGGCTACCTGGCCCTCACCCGGAGGCTGGTGTGGCCGGGCCGGCGGGCGCTGGCCCGGCTCGCCGTGCTCGGCGGGGTGCTGTACGCGGCGCAGTCCACTCTGTACTTCTCGGCGGTCCGCTACATCTCGCCGACCCTGGCGGTCCTCCTGCTCTATCTGTATCCCGCGCTCGTCGTGCTGCTCACCGCCGTCGTCGAGCGGACGCCGCCATCGCTGACCCGGCTCGCGTCGATCGGTCTGTCACTGGTCGGCGTGGTCATCGTGCTGGGCGCACCGACCGGTGAGGTCCGGCTGGCCGGCGTGCTGCTGGCACTCGGCGCGGCCCTCACGTACGCGGTCTACATCGTCGCGGGAGACCGCTTCTCCAGCACCTTGCCGCCGTTCACCACCGCCGCGTACGTGATCGCCTTCGCCGCCGTGTCGTTCGCGGTGACCGGCGTCGCCCGCGGGGCCGTCGACCTGACGATCAGCCCCCGCGGCTGGGCGGCGGTGGCCGGGGTGGCCGTGATCTCGACCATCGTGGCGATCGGCTGCTTCTTCGCCGGGATGGCGGCGGTCGGGCCGGCCCAGGCCGCCATCCTCAGCGTGGTGGAGCCCGTGGTCAGCGTCGCCGCGACGGCGCTGCTGCTGCACAAGGGCCTGTCGGCTCTGCAGATCGTGGGCGGCGTGCTCGTCCTCGCCGCCGCCGTGTGGGGCGTCGCGGGTGGCGGCGACCGCAGAACCCCGCCTCCCGTCGCGACGCGGCCGACCCGGCCGGTGGGCCGCGGCTAGTCCGGCCGGCGCAGGTAGGCGACCTTGCCCTCCTGCTCGAAGTTGACGACCTGCCAACCCTCGGCCTCCAGCATCTCGGCCGCGGTGAAGACCATGTCGACCATGGCGGCGACCGTGGAGCCGCTGGCCACGGTGACCCGGAAGCCGCTCGACGGGGTCGCGTTGATCCAGATGTAGCGGAACGGGTAGCCGGCGAGGCTGACCCGGCCGTGGACGATGTCCTCGGCCGAGAACCAGCGCGGCGGCCGCGGCGCCGTCATGCGAGCTCAGCGAAGATCATCGAGGACGTCCTTGGTGAGGGCGACGGCCGGGTCGCGCAGCTCGGCGAGGCTGTCCGCGGAGGCCGGCGGGGCCGGGGGCCGGAGCCGGACGATCGCCACGGCGTTGTTGGACAGCACGCGGACCGTCATGCCGTCGGGCTCGCGGGACGCGAACGCCTCGCGGCCCAGCCCCGCGACCGGGTCGGTCTGGCCGGTGCGCAGCGCCGACCACTCCGCGTCGGCGCCCTCCTGCCGCTGGTAGATGCTGATCCGTGCGGTGGCCGCGGTGCCCTTGCCGTCGGTCGAGCCCCAGGCGCAGTCGGCGCGGACGATGTCGCCGAAGTCGCCGTACTCGTCGGTGGGGCGGCCGGCGCCGGCGACGCCGAGCCGGGTGGCCACCGGACCGGTGAGCGCCGGGCACTTCGCGGTCAGCCCGGCCCACTTGCCGGTCGGCGGCGGCAGGCCGGCGGTGGGGGCGGACGGCAGGCCGGCCGTTGCGGCGGGCGCCGGGGCCGAGCCGGTGACCGGGTTCTCCACCGGGCTGGTGTCGACGCCGGTGCCGCAGCCGGCCGCGCTCAGCACGAGCGCCGCCGCGGCGAGGACGCCGCGGACACCGGGCCTGATGCGGTCACCGGGCGGCATGCGTTCACCGGGCCTCATGCGCGTTCACCGGGCCTCATGCGTTCACCGGGGTGGGCCACTTACCGCCGGGGAGGCCGGTGTGGTCGCCGTACTCGCCGGCCACCGCGGTGATCTGCTTGATCACCTCGGCCATCCGGTTGGCCAGGTTCGCCAGGTACTGCAGGGTCTGCTTGACGATCTCGCCGATCAGCTCGGAGGTGTGCTGGAGAGTGATGACGACCTGGGTGACCGCGCCGGCCGCCGTCTCGGTGGCGTCGATGACCATCGCGACCAGGGCGCCGACCACCTCGGCGCCGCGCTCCGCCATGCTCACCATGTAGGCGGTGTTGGCGGCGGCCACCTCGGCCAGCCAGTTGCCCACCGTCTTCACCTTGCCGGTGGTCGCCTCCACGGCGTCGATCTGGTCGCGTACCCGCTTCTCGTAGGTTTCCTTCGCCGGGCCGCGCCAGGCGTCCACAGCGCCGGAGCCGGTCATGTCCGGACCCAGGTCGGACAGTGGCGTGTTCACCTTCACCGCCCAGTCCAGGCCCACCTCGAACAGCGACAGCACCGGCACCGAGCCGGCCACCACCTTGTCCAGCGAGGCGAGCACCTCGGAGACCTGCTGGCCGATCTGCTTGACCAGGCTGTGGATCTTCTCGACCGCGTTCTTGATCTTCTCGGTCCACCACTCGGAGATGGTGGCCCAGATGCTGTCGTTGTTGAGCTCGTGCTCGAGGCGCTCCAGCAGCGCGTTGATCCGCGCCACCATCGCGTCCCATTCCTTGCGGATCTTGTCGACCAGCTGCGAGAGCAGATCCTTGGCCGCGCGGAACGAGCCCAGCGTGCCCTGGGCGAACTGGTTGCCGTCGGGCGCGGCGCCGGTCGAGCCGCCAGGTGCCGGGTTGGTCATCGGTCCTTCCCCCGTCCGTCGGTCCCCGTCACGACGAGGCGATCTCGTCGAAGTTCTGGGCCGTGTTCTCGTCGCTCTGCTCGTACCAGTCGGCGATCTGCATCAGTGCCTTGCCGAACTTGTCGAACTCGTCGGTCGCCTGCGTGAAGAGCCCGTTCAGCCATTCGTACATCTGGTTGTACGCCGAGCTGAGGTCGGCGGCGGTGACCACGCCCGTGATGTCCGTGACGACGAACGCGGCGACGCTGAGCGTCTGGTCCTTGGCCGCGTGGGACACTGTGGTCATCCGGTCGGAGAACTCGTACCACTTCTTCGCCTCGGCACGGATGCCGTCGGCGGCGACCTGGATGTTCTCGTCGGAGAACCAGTTGTAGTCGGGCATCTACGCCTCCCCCGTGAGGACCGCGGGCGACTGCACCGCCCGCAGGGCGTCCAGCGCGTCCAGCGCCAGCTCCGTCCCGCTGTCCGGGCCGACCATGAAGGTGTCCACCCGGGCCTCGACGATCTGTGACCCCCTGAGCACGACATGAAACAGCCCGCGGGGGCCGCTGACGGTGCGCTCGGCGCCGGAGTCGCGCAGCCGGCTGACCCGCTCGGCGTTGGTCATGATCTGCTCGGCGCGGCGCAGGTTGCGCGCCAGCGCATCCTCGAACCGCTCGCTGTCGTACCCGGGCAGCGGGACGGGCGGCATGTCGGTGAACGCCGACGCCGGATCGTAGGCGGGAGCGGGCACCTCGTGACCGTGCTGCTGGAGCATCATCCGCGCGGCGGCCGCCTTGTCCTTGGCGGAGCGCACGGCCTGCAGGATCGCGCTCCCGACGGCGCGCGGCCCGACCTGCTCCCACCAGGAGTCGTCCAGGCCGATCCGCAGCAGCGCGCCGGTCACGTCGACGACGCCGTAGACGGTGCCGGAGCCGTCCGTCCCGTCGATCTGCTCCAGGCCGCGCACCGGCCGGCCCGGGGCGGCGCGGGACACCAGGTCCTCCACGTCGCCCAGGAATCTGCGCGCGTCTCCCACGCGGTTGTCCCCGTAACTCACCGCTGCCCGTCCCCGTCGTCGTCACTCGGTCGGTGACCAACCTAGCTGCTCGGGGCGGGCAGGCGCACCTGGCGGACGCCGCACCCGGGCGCCGAGGGGACCTGGTCGATGGACGGCGGTCAGGACGCGAGACGGTACGGGCAGGCCGACGACTCGTTGTGGTGCTGGTGATGGCCGGTCTCGGCAAGGTGGAGCACGGCCTCCACCAGATCGGTGTTGGAGAAGGGCTTGAGCAGGACCCCGCACACCTGCCCGTCGGCGAAGCGCGGGTCGCCGGGCTGGATGCCGCCGCTGAGGATGGCCACCGGGATGTCGCTCAGCTCGGGGTCCCGGCGGATGGCCTGGCACAGCTCCAGGCCGTCGAGGTGGGGCATGTCGAGGTCGGTGAGCACGACGTCCGGGGGCTGCCGGCGCGCCAGTTCCAGTGCGGCGCGCCCGTCCTCCGCCGCCAGGACGGTGAATCCGGCGCGGGTGAACAGGCGCTGCAGGACCATGCGGACGTCGTCGGTGTCCTCGGCGATGAGGAGCGTGGTCATGACCGGGCCCTTTCTCGAGGCGCAGCCCGTTCCCCCTTGACGGATCAGCTTCGCTGCCCGGCCGGCCACCCGGTGGGCATTACGCTCGCTTTTGGGCCTTTCGGCGGAATGATACGTACTTTCGGTCGAGTCCCCCTGCGCTGGACCGGCGCCGGAGGGCGGGCGCCGAGGTCCGGCGGGCGGGAGGAACTAACGTAACGGGCATGAGTGATCAGCCGGTGGGCCTGCCCACCTCGCACTCGCGCGTCACGCTCAGCCGGATCATGACCGCGGTCGACGTCAACCTGTACGGCACCGTGCACGGCGGCGTGCTGATGAAGTTCGTCGACGACGTGGCCGGGGCGGCGGCGGCCCGGCACAGCGGCGGCACCGCGGTCACGGCGGCGATCGACGAGATCGTCTTCGCCGAGCCGGTGCGGGTCGGCGATCTCGTGCACGCGTACGCGCAGGTGAACTGGACCGGCAGCACCTCGATGGAGGTCGGCGTACGGCTGACCGCGGAGCGGTGGGACACCGCCGGCGGCGAACCGATCACCGTGGCGACCGCCTACCTGGTGTTCGTCGGCGTCGACGTCTCCGGCCAGCCGCGGCCGACCCCGCCGGTCCTGCCCGAGTCGCCCGACGACGAGCGCCGCTTCCGCGAGGCGATCATCCGGCGCGAGCACCGCCTCGCCCGCCGCAAGGCGATCCAGGACGCCCGCTCGACACCAGCAGAGTGAGACACCCGCTGAGTGAACGTTAAGGTGTCGACATGACAGTGCTGTGGGAGCCTCCGGCGGACGTTCTCGAAACCTCCCGGATGGGGCGGTTCCTGACCTGGCTGCGCGCCGAGCGCGGCGTCGAGGTGGCCGACTACGCCGGACTGTGGGAGTGGTCGGTCACCGACCTCTCCGGCTTCTGGCGGGCGGTCTGGGACTACTTCGAGATCATCGCCCACAGCGAGCCGACCGCGACGCTCGGCGACGCGGCCATGCCGGGAGCCCGCTGGTTCCCCGGCGCCACGCTCAACTACGCCGAGCACGTGCTGCGGATGCCGGGGCTCGGCGACGACGAGCCGGTCGTCCTCGCGTACTCGCAGACCCGCGAGCCGGTCACGCTGACCGCCGCGCAGCTGCGCGAGCAGGTCCGCAAGGTCGCCGCCGGGCTGCGCCGGCTCGGCGTCGGGGCCGGCGACCGGGTCGCGGCCTACGCCCCCAACATCCCCGAGACGTACGTGCTCATGCTGGCGACGGCGAGCCTCGGCGCGATCTTCTCCTCCTGCGCGCCGGAGTTCGGCTCGCGCAGCGTGATCGACCGGTGGACGCAGATCGAGCCGCGGGTCCTGGTCGCCGTCGACGGCTACCGCTACGGCGACAAGGCGATCGACCGGCGCGCCGAGGTCGCCGCGATCCACGCCGCGCTGCCCAGCGTCGAGCACCTGATCACGATCCCGTACCTGGGCGCCGAGGGCGACTGGGACACCCTGGACGGCGACGACCCGCTCACCTTCGCCGCGGTGCCGTTCGACCACCCGCTCTACGTGCTCTACTCCTCGGGGACCACCGGCCTGCCGAAGCCGATCGTGCACGGCCACGGCGGCATCCTGCTGGAGCACCTGAAGATGCTCGCGCTGCACCACGACCTCGGCCCCGGCGACCGCTTCCTGTGGTTCACCACCACCGGCTGGATGATGTGGAACTTCCTGGTCTCCGGCCCCGCGGTCGGCGCGGCCATCGTGCTCTTCGACGGCAACCCGGGCCACCCCGACCTGGGGGCGCTCTGGCGGCTCGCCGCCGACGCCGGGGTCACCTTCTTCGGTACGTCCGCACCGTTCATCCTCGCCTGCCGCAAGGCCGGGGTACGGCCCCCGGCGAACGTCGTCCGCGGGGTGGGCTCGACCGGCGCGCCGCTGCCTCCCGAGGGCTACCGCTGGATCTACGAGGTGCTCGGCGACCGACCGCAACTGCAGTCGCTCTCCGGCGGCACCGACGTCTGCACCGGCTTCGTCGGCGGGACGCCGCTGCTGCCCGTGGTCGAGGGCGTCATCTCCTGCCGTGCCCTGGGCGCGCGGGTGGAGGCGTACGACCCGGAGGGCAAGCCGGTCATCGGCCAGCTGGGCGAGCTGGTCATCACGGCGCCGATGCCGAGCATGCCGGTGGGCTTCTGGAACGACGCGGACGGCCGCCGTTACTTCGAGGCGTACTTCGACGTCTTCCCGGGGGTCTGGCGGCACGGCGACTGGATCACCATCGGCGAGGACGGCAGCTGCGTGATCACCGGCCGGTCCGACGCCACCCTGAACCGGGGCGGCGTGCGGCTGGGCACGGCCGAGTTCTACTCGGTGGTGGAGGGCATCGACGAGATCGCCGACTCGGTCGTCGTGCACCTGGACGAGCAGGACGAACTGCTGCTGTTCGTGGTGCTCGCCGAGGGTCTGGAGCTGGACGACGCGCTGCGCGACCGGATCCGGCGGGAGCTGCGTGCCGCGCTGTCGCCGCGGCACGTCCCCGACGAGATCCATCAGGTACGGGCGGTGCCCCGCACGCTGTCGGCCAAGAAGCTCGAGGTGCCCGTCAAGCGCATCCTCACCGGCACCCCGGCGGACCGGGCGGCGGCCAAGGGCGCCCTGGCCAACCCGGAGTCGCTCACCGCCTTCGAGGACTACGCGAAGGGCCGCAACGCCTGATCAGAGGGTCAGGGTGACGTGTTCCGCCGCGGCCCGCCGCTCGGCGACCGCCGGGTCCAGGCTCGCGCACAGAACGATGCTCGCTCCCGCGTAGAGCGGCGCCAGCAGCCAGTCCAGCGGATCGGGACGGGCGGCGGCGTCGATCAGGACCCGGGCGCCCGGCGTGATGCCGAGCTCGCGGGCGCGGGCCGTGGCCGCCGCGGAGATCTCCCGGTGGCTCGTCGCGCCGAGCGCCGGGTCGTCGGGCGTCACCGGCTGGTAGGCGGTGAAGCGGTCGCCGTGCCCGCGTACCTCGATCGTGTAGTCCGCGAACCCGGCCGGGAGCGGGCGCATCGGCATGGCGAGCGGCAGCAGGCCGGTCGCGTAGCGGTCCCCGGCCGGCCAGGCGCCGGCCGCCTCGGCGGTCGCCGGGCCGGCGAACACGACGTCCACCGGTCGCGGGCCGGGGCCCAGGTGCACGGCCGGCCCCGCCGTCCAGGTGCCGAGCAGGATCGCCGCGGTCTGCCAGTGCGGGGGCAGCAGCACCGCGGCCGCGTCGCCCGGCCCGAGCCCGGCGCCGTCGACCAGCAGGTTCGCCGTCTTCGCCACCCAGTTGTCCATCGTGGCGCCGGACAGCTCGGTGCGGTCGCCGGTGGTGTCGTCGTACCAGGTGAGCAGGGGCGTGGTCGGGTCCGCGTGCACCGCCGCCGCGAAGGCCGCCGGAATCGTCTCGTTCATCGCTCCCGACGATAGTCGTATTACTGACAGTGATTGGGTGGTGTCGGCGCGGATCGAGCTGGGAAAGAGCTCATAACTAAGAGATGTCGGGGGGTGCCGCGGTCCCCACATCAAGCATCGAGCGGCGTACCCTTGCCAGTGGTCTGGCCCACAGATGTGAGGAGTTGCCACGTGACCGCCGGTCGCCCGCCCCGAGTCCTCGTCGACGCCACGAGCGTCCCCGCCGATCGAGGCGGGGTGGGCAGATACGTCGACGGACTGCTCGGCGCCCTCGGTGCGATGGGATCGGAGCGCGTCGATCTGGCGGTCGTGGCCCAGCGTTCGGATGCGGAGCGTTACTCCCGGATGCTCCCCGGCGCCGAGGTCATCGCCGGCCCGTCCGCGGTCGCGCACCGCCCCGCGCGCCTCGCCTGGGAGCAGACCGGGCTGCCGCTGCTCGCTCAGCAGGTGGGCGCCAAGGTGCTGCACTCGCCCTTCTACACCTGCCCGCTGCGAGCGGGTTGCCCGGTGACGGTGACCGTGCACGACGCGACGTTCTTCACCGAGCCGGAGCACTACGACAACACCAAGCGGACCTTCTTCCGCAGCGCCATCAAGACGTCCCTGCGCCGCGCGGCGCGGGTGATCGTGCCCAGCAAGGCGACCCGCGACGAGCTGATCCGGCTGCTCGACGCCGACCCGACGCACATCGACGTGGCCTACCACGGGGTGGACCAGTCCGCCTTCCACGCGCCGACCGACGAGGAGAAGGCCCGGGTCCGCGCCCGGCTCGGCCTCGGCGACGCCGGCTATGTCGCCTTCCTCGGCGCCAAGGAGCCGCGCAAGAACGTGCCCAACCTGATCCGCGGCTGGGCCCGGGCGGTCGCCGACTGGCCGCATCCGCCGGCGCTCGTCATCGCCGGCGGTCAGGGCCACGACGACGACATCGACCGCGCGGTGGCGGAGGTGCCGTCGCACCTGCGGCTGCTGCGCCCCGGATATCTGCGCTACGCGGACCTGCCCGGCTTCCTCGGCGGTGCGCTCGTGGCCTGCTACCCGTCCTTCGGCGAGGGCTTCGGCCTGCCGATCCTCGAGGCGATGGCCTGCGCCACGCCGGTGCTGACCACGCCGCGGCTGTCCCTTCCGGAGGTCGGGGGCGACGCGGTGGCGTACACGACCGAGGACCCGGACCGGATCGCCGCCGACCTCGCCGACCTGCTGCACGACGAGCCCCGGCGGCTCACCCTCGCCAAGGCGGGCTTCGACCGGGCCAAGGAGTTCAGCTGGGCGTCCAGCGCCGAGGTGCACGTCGCGACGTGGAACCGCGTGGCGGCGTGACCATTCGTTACAATCCGTGCGCATGAGTGAGAATTCGGGCGGGCTGTACGCCGTCATCCCCGCAGGTGGCAGTGGAACACGCCTCTGGCCGTTGTCGCGTGCCGGCCACCCGAAGTTCCTGCACCCGCTGACCGGCACCGAGGCGTCCCTGCTGCAGGCGACCGTCGAGCGCCTGATGCCCCTGACGGACTGCTCCCGGGTGTACGTGGTGACCGGCGTGGCGCACGCGGCGGCCGTGTCGCGCCAGCTCACCGACGTACCGGAGGAGAACATCCTCGTCGAGCCCTCGCCGCGCGACTCGTGCGCGGCCATCGCCCTGGCCGCGGCGGTGATCGCCCGCCGCGAGCCGGAGGCCGTGATGGGCTCCTTCGCGGCCGACCACCTCATCGCCGACGGCGAGCGTTTCATCGCCGTGATCGAGAAGGCGATGAGCGGCGCCCGGCAGGGCCTGCTGATGACGCTCGGCATCACCCCGACGCGGCCCGAGACCGGCTACGGCTACGTCCAGTGCGGCGGCCCGGTCGGCGACGGCGCCGTCCTCGCGGTCGAGGAGTTCAAGGAGAAGCCGTCGTACGAGGTGGCCGAGAGCTACGTCAACTCCGGCAACTACCTGTGGAACGCGGGCATGTTCGTCTGGCGGGTCGACGTGTTCCTCACGGAACTGGCCAGGCAGCAGCCGCAGTTGCACGCCGGCATCTCCCGCATCGCCCAGGCCTGGGACTCGCCCTCGCGGGAGGAGGTCCTCGGCGAGGTGTGGCCCACCCTGCCACGCATCTCGGTCGACTACGCGGTGATGGAGGGCGCGTCGGCGGTGGGCCGGGTCGGCACGGTCCCCGGCGACTTCGGCTGGAACGACGTCGGCGACTTCCACACCCTCGGCGAGGTGCTCGCCTCGGACCACGCGGGCAACGTCGTCGTCGGCCAGGACGCCCAGGCGAAGCCGGGCGTGATCCTGCGCGAGGCCGAGAACCTCGTCGTGGTCCCCAACTCCGGCCGCCTGGTGGCGGCGCTCGGGGTCCGCGACCTGATCGTGGTCGACACCCCGGACGCGGTCCTGGTCTGCCCGCGCGACCGCGCCCAGGAGGTCAAGTCGATCGTCGACGACCTCAAGGAGAAGGGCGAGGTCGGCTACATCTGACGGGCGGCCGCGAGCCTGGCGAAGGCGGGGGCGAGCTGCTGCACGACCCCGTCCGCCAGCGGGGACGGCAGCTCGTCCGCCGCGAACCAGCCCAGCTCCGCCGACTCCTCGCTGACCTGCTCGACGGCGCCCGGCGGGCAGACCGCGAGGAACCGGACGTCGTAGTGCCAGGACGCCTCCGCCGGCTGGGCGTCGGCCGGGGCGCAGCGCACGGCGTGCACCTCCACATCGATCGGCTCCGGGTCGAGACGCAGGCCCGCGATCCCGGACTCCTCGGTCGCCTCGCGCAGCGCGGCCGCGGCCAGCGAGGCGTCGCCCGGCTCGCAGTGCCCGCCCACCTGCATCCACAGGCCGAGCCGGCCGTGCAGGCAGAGCAGCACGCGGCGGCGCTCGTCGACGATGAGCGTGCTGGCCGTGACGTGCCCCGGCCGATGCGCCCGGGTCATCGCGACCGGACCGGCGCCGAGCAGGCCGAGCGTGCGGGCGCGGGCGGCATCGGCGGCCGCCGAGGTGGCCCGCCAGCCGGTGAGGATGCCGAGCGTGTCGGCGTAGAGGCTCATGGCGCCGCCGCGGAGACGGCGACGGTGGCGCCGCCCTCGTCGTAGGCCACCGCGGACGCGAGCCCCTCGGCCGCCAGCGCCGCGCGCAGCCGGTGCACGTCCGCGCCGAAGCGCATCAACCCGGCCGGCGTGGTGTCCGTGGCGGTGCAGCGCAGGGTCTGCGGCGACGGCACGGCGACCGAGCCGTCGAGGCCGGCCGTGCCGATCGCCCGCCGTACGGCGTCGGCGTCCGCCGGGGCGTCCGTCGCGGCCTGCGGCAGGGCGGCGGCCGCGCGGAGCCCTTCGGCGCGTGCCTCGGCCGTACCCAGAGAGAACATGTCGCTGGCCGCGTCGCGCAGCAGGACGTCCGCGCCCGGCGTCTCCGCCACCCCGGCGCCCGGGTAGCCGCGCACCACGGCGACCGGCACCTGGTCGCACTTGCCCTTCACCAGCTCGCCCGCGGCCGCGAGCTCGTCGATCACCGCCATCTCGGTGAGCTCCAGCTCGTTGCCGTACGGATCGATCTCGCCGCGGTGGTCGCGCAACGGCGCGATTCCCGCGGCGCCGAGCGCGACGTCGGTGAGCCCGTTGCGCCAGGCCCGGCCCATGGTGTCCGAGACGATGACGCCCACCTGCAGGCCCCGTGCCGCGCACGCCGCGCGCAGCCGCCGGGCCGACTCGTCCGGCGATTCCGGCAGCAGCACCAGGTGGGTCTTGTCGACGTTGGAGGCGTCGATCCCGGCCGCCGCCATCACGAAGCCGTGGTGGGTCTGCACGATCGCGGTCGGACCGCGCCGGGCCACCACGCGCCGGGTCTGCGAGGCCAGCACCTCGGCCCGGGCGGCCTCGCGTTCCGGCCCGTCGGCGGGCACCTCGACCAGCCGGCCCTCCGCCTTGGACACGATCTTGCTGGTCACCACGAGCACGTCGCCGTCGCGCAGCCACGGCGCGGCGCGGGTGATCAGCTCCGCCAGGTCGTCCCCGGCGGTCACGTCGCCGATGCCCCGCACCGGCAGAATCTCCAGCCCATCCATCAAGAGACCCCCGCCAGCTCCAGCGCGGACGCGACCATCGCCGAGGTCGCCTCCTCGTCCGTCATCCACAGCGGCACCGCCCGCGTGCGGACCCCGGGTACCTCGGCGCCCGCGTCCGCGGTGTCCACCAGCCAGCCGTCGAGCAGGCCCGCTGCCGTCCGGGCGCCGTAGAGGCCGCCCACCCCCGCCGCGCTGACCTCGACGCCGAGCGTGGCGAGGCAGCGGTCGGCCATGCCCCGGACCGGCGCGCCACCGATGATCGGCGACACCCCGACGACCGGCGCCGGGCCGTCCAGCACGGCCTGCTTCAGCGCCGGTACGGCGAGAACCGGCGCGATCGACACCACCGGGTTGGACGGCGCCACGAGCACCACATCGGCGCCCGCGACGGCCTCCAGCACCCCGGCGGCGGGCTTCGCGGCCTCCGCGCCGACGAAGACGAACCGGTGCGTCGGCACCTTTCCGCGGTGGCGGACCCACCACTCCTGGAAGTGGATGGCCTTGCGCTCGCCGTCGACGTCGGCGACCACATGGGTCTCCAGTCGGTCGTCGGTCGCGGGCAGCAGCGTGATCCCCGGCTGCCAGCGGTCGCAGAGCGCCGCGGTCACCTGGGAGAGCGGATAGCCGGCGTTGAGCATGGTGGTCCGCACGAGGTGCGTGGCGACGTCCTTGTCGCCGAGGCCGAACCAGCCGGGCTCGGCGCCGTACCTCGCCAGCTCCTGCTTGACGACCCAGCTCTCGCCGACCCGCCCCCAGCCGCGCCCGGGGTCGGCCGCGCCGCCCAGCGTGTACATGACGCTGTCCAGGTCGGGACAGATCTGCAGGCCGTGCAGGCGCACGTCGTCGCCCACGTTCACCACCGCCGTGACGTCGGCGCCGATGGCCTGCGCGTGTGCGCGCACGCCCATCAGGAACCGGGCGCCGCCGATCCCCCCGGTCAGGACCACGATCCGCATCCGACCATCCTCGCGCACGGTGCACCGGTCCGCGGCTCCCGGGTCGCGGGTGTGATGTGCGTTTCGGGTCTAGGCTGAGCCGGCCGCCCGCATCCGGCGTCCTGCGCCGGGCGGACCGTCCCCCCGATCCCCGTGGAGGAGAGCCGCTGTGACCAGCACCCCGACGCCACAGCCCGAGCCGGAACGCCCGGTCGTCCCGGTGCTCCGGCCGTTGCGTGACCTCGCCGCGTACGCACTCGTCGCCGCGCCCGCCGTGTGGCTCTTCGTGGCGATCATCCGGTTGATCCCGTCGGAGGTCGGTCAGGACTTCCTCACCCGGGCCCAGAACAGCTTCTACAGCTACGTCAACGTCGAGACGATCCTGCTGCCGCTGGCGGCGGTGCTGCTGGCGACCCTCGTCGGCCCGCGGCACCGCAACGCGCGGCTGATCACGGTCGTGGCGCTGGTCGAGTACGCGGTGGCCGCCTTCTTCGCGGTGCTCTTCGGCTTCCTGATCGCCATCGTCAAGCTCGCCGGCTTCAGCGTCCGGGTGGCCTTCGAGGAGCTGCTGGTCCGGGTGGCGTGGCTCGCCGTCTTCGCGGTGGCGGCGTACGCGGTCTTCTCGATCTGGCGGGCGCTCTTCCAGACGCCGAAGCCCGCACCGCAGCCCGGAATGTACGGCCAGCCGGCGCCGCAGTGGGGCCAGCACCCGCATCCCGGCTTCGCCGCGCCCGGCCACCCGCACCCGGCCCAGCCGCACCCGGGTCAGCCCTACCCCGGCCAGCCGCACCCGGGTCAGCCCTACCCGGGGCCGCAGCAGACGTGGGGCCAGCCGCCGGCGTGGGGCCAGCCGACCGCCGCGCAGCCGACCGCCGCACCGCCGCCCGCCCCGCCGGTGCCCGGCACCCCGACCGAGCCGTCGGCGCCCCCGCCCGCGCCGCCCGCCTCGGCACCGCCCGCCTCCGCGGCGCCCGCGCCGGCACCGCCGGCGCAGGCGGGCCATGGCGCTTCCGATCCGACGCAGACCGTTGCGGCGCGCGACACCGGTGACGACCGCACGGAGGTCCTCGGCGAGGACCCGAAGCACACCCCATGAGCGGCGTGTTGGAGACCACTGTCCCCTCTGGGACAGTCGGCCTCGTTCCGGCCTAGGCTGCACGGGTGGCAGCAGTGGACATCCCGCCAACCGAAGCCAGCATCCGCCGCGCGCTCAGGCGTGCCGCCGACGGCAAGACGATCGACGCCGACGAGGCGACCGCCCTGCTCGCGGCGGAGGGTTCCCTGCTCGACGACCTGCTGAGCATCGCGGGTGGCGTGCGGGACGCGGGGCTGCGGGAGGCCGGGCGCCCCGGCGTGGTCACGTACTCGAAGAAGGTCTTCGTCCCGCTGACCCGGCTGTGCCGCGACCGCTGCCACTACTGCACCTTCGCGACCGTGCCGCACCGGCTGCCCGCGGCGTTCCTCGAGCGTGACGAGGTGCTCGCGATCGCCCGCGAGGGCGCCGCGCAGGGCTGCAAGGAGGCGCTCTTCACGCTGGGGGACCGGCCCGAGGACCGCTGGCCCGCGGCCCGCAGGTGGCTCGACGAGCGCGGCTACGACTCGACCCTGGACTACGTACGCGCCTGCGCCATCGCCGTGCTCGAGGAGACCGGCCTGCTCCCGCACCTCAACCCGGGCGTGCTCGGCTGGGCCGAGCTGCAGCGGCTCAAGCCGGTCGCGCCCAGCATGGGGATGATGCTGGAGACGACGGCGACGCGGCTCTGGTCCGAGCCCGGCGGCCCGCACTACGGCTCGCCGGACAAGGAGCCGGCGGTGCGCCTGCGCGTGCTCGACGACGCCGGCCGGGTCGGCGTGCCGTTCACCACCGGCATCCTGATCGGCATCGGCGAGACGCGGGCCGAGCGTGCCGACGCCATCTTCGCGATGCGCCGCACCGCCCGCGAGTACGGCCACATCCAGGAAGTCATCATCCAGAACTTCCGCGCCAAGCCGGACACGGCGATGCGCGGCATGCCGGATGCGGAGCTGCGCGAGCTCGCCGCGACGGTGGCGGTGGCCCGGGTCGTCATGGGCCCGCGTGCCCGCCTGCAGGCGCCGCCCAACCTCATCGCCGGCGAGTACGACCTGCTGCTGCGCGCGGGTATCGACGACTGGGGTGGCGTCTCCCCGGTCACCCCCGACCACGTCAACCCGGAAAGCCCGTGGCCGCAGATCGAGCTGCTCCGCAGCATGTCGGCCGCGTCCGGCTTCACCCTGCGCGAGCGGCTGACCATCTACCCCGAGTATCTGCGCCGGGGCGCCGAGGGCTGGCTCGACCCGCGGCTCGCCGCCCACGTCGCCGCGCTCGCCGACGCGGACGGCCTCGCCCGGGAGGACGCGATGCCGTCCGGCCGCCCGTGGCAGGAGCCGGACGACGCGTACGCCTCGGGCCGCACCGACCTGTTCGCCACGATCGACACCGAGGGCCGCACGAGCGACCGCCGCGGCGACTTCGACTCCGTCTACGGCGACTGGGCCGAGGTGGCCGCGCACGTCACCACCGATGTCGCCGGTCGCACGGATTCCGAAGTGCTCGCCGGACTCAAGCTGGCCGCGGAGGACCCCGCCCGGCTGCTGTCGCCGGAGCACGAGGACAAGGCCATGGCCCTGTTCCAGGCCGAGGGCTCGGCCCTGGACGAGCTGGCCCGCATCGCCGACGACCTGCGCAAAGAGGTCAACGGCGAGGACGTCACGTACGTCGTGAACCGCAACATCAACTTCTCCAACGTCTGCTACGTCGGGTGCCGGTTCTGCGCCTTCGCCCAGCGCGAGCGCGACGCGGACGCGTACCGGCTGTCGGTCGAGCAGGTCGCCGACCGGGCCGAGCAGGCGTGGCGCGACGGTGCCACCGAGGTCTGCATGCAGGGCGGCATCGATCCCAAGATGCCGATCACCGCGTACGCGGACCTGGTGCGCGCGGTGAAGCGGCGGGTACCCGGCATGCACGTCCATGCCTTCTCTCCGATGGAGATCGTCACCGGGGCGGCCAAGGCGGGCGTGCCGGTGCGGGAGTGGCTGACCGAGCTGCGCGACGCCGGCCTCGACACGATCCCGGGCACCGCCGCGGAGATCCTCGACGACGACGTGCGCTGGGTGCTGACCAAGGGCAAGCTCCCGGCCGCCACCTGGGTCGACGTGGTGACCACGGCACACCAGCTGGGCATCCGCTCGAGCTCCACCATGATGTACGGCCACGTCGACCATCCCCGCCAGTGGCTGGGCCACTTCCGGGTGCTCGCCGGGGTGCAGGACGTCACCGGCGGCTTCACCGAGTTCGTGGCGCTGCCGTTCATCCACACGAACGCGCCCATCTACCTGGCGGGTATCGCCCGCCCGGGCCCGACCCCGCGGGAGAACAGGGTCGTGCACGCGATGGCCCGCATTTTGCTGCACGGCCGCATCGACAACATCCAGTGCTCCTGGGTGAAGCTCGGCGACGAGGGCACGATCGCGATGCTCAACGGCGGGTGCAACGACCTGGGCGGGACGCTGATGGAGGAGACCATCTCCCGGATGGCGGGGTCGGAGCACGGGTCGGCGCGCACGGTCGCGGAGCTCAAGGAGCTGGCGGCGGCGGCCGGACGCCCCGCGGTGCAGCGCACGACCGTCTATGGCCGGTACTAGTCCGGACCGGTGTCGGCATTCGGTCGATGTGGCCTCGCTCTCGCCCTGCCCCCGCGGTGTGCGGCCGCGCACGCCCTCCTCCGACCGACCCAAGGTTACAAATTGGGGTAATTTGGACGCGACGCGCCGACTGAGCGTTACCTTCCGGCGGCTCTGAGAGATAGGGCAGGAACGGGACCGTGAGGCGGCGACGGCGCCTCGGGGAAACGGGCCTATTTATCAGGTTCGGCTTGACGACGCACGTCTTACACGCGTGTAATTTCGGTGGGGTTGTGGGAAAGAAGCGCCGCGAATCGCTTGTTTTCCGCAAGAAACACGCCGCGTGCGTGGGGGGTCAGCGCCGGCATCACTGTCGGCGCGGAAAAGGAGGCACGCCGATGGAAGCGCAGGTAGAAGGGGTAGACCTGCTCGGGGACGCGCCCGAGTGGCAGGAACGGGCGCTGTGCTCGCAGACCGATCCGGAGGCATTCTTCCCGGAGAAGGGCGGCTCGACGCGCGAGGCGAAGCGCATCTGCGGCCGCTGCGACGTCAAAGCGGAATGCCTCGAATACGCCCTCGGTCACGACGAGCGCTTCGGCATCTGGGGCGGACTCTCCGAGCGGGAACGCCGCAAGCTCAAGCGCCGGGTGGCGTGACCGCCGGCTCTCGCGCGGACGCCGGGGGGCCGTCCTACGAGAGCTCGTCGGGATCGACGCCGAGCAGGTTGGCGACCTGTTCGATGATCACATCGTGGACGAGGTCGGCGAGGTCCTCGCGATCCATCGCGCGGAACTCCAGCGGCCGCCGGTAGAGCACGATCCGCGGCGGCAGCTCCTGGCGACCGGGCCGGCCCGGCAGCAGGCGGGCCAGCGGCACCTCGCCGTCCTCGAGCACGTCGGAGTCGTAGACGTTGAGGTCCGGCGGGACGTCCTCGACCGCGAACTCCACGCCGGCCAGCTCCTTGGCGTACCGGCGCTCCAGGCTCTCGACCGTGTCGAGCACGAGATCGTCGAAGATCTCCGCCTTGGTCCGGGCCAGCGGCACGGTGGCCGGGACGAGCCGACCGCGCAGGCCGCGCCCGTGCCGGTCGCGACGGGCGGGGCGGCCGGGTCCGGGTGTGCGCGTGGACCGGCCGGGATCGGATCCGGCCCGGCGGCGGTCGGGGCTGGTGGTCACGCGACCAGCCTAGCCCGCGAAATGCGTGGCACGTGGTCAGGCTGTGTCGGCCGCGTTTCGTCACCGGGAATTCGCCCCATAGGGACGGCGTGTCGGAGCGCCATGTCGAAATCGTGATGCATTGTGGGTCGGCGTGTCGCGGCACCATCGGCCCCGCGCGAGCGCGCTTAGAGATAACGTGCCGCCGTGAGGTCCCCACGGCGCTGCTCCCGGAACGGCTGTCCCCGACAGGCGGTCGCCACCCTGACCTACGTCTACAGCGACTCCACGGCCGTGGTGGGCCCGCTGGCCGCCTTCGCCGAGCCGCACACGTACGACCTCTGCGAACCGCACGCCCGCAGCCTCACCGCGCCGCGCGGCTGGGAGCTGGTCCGCCACGACGGCGACTTCGCGCCCCCGCCGCCCACGACGGACGACCTCGTCGCGCTGGCGGACGCCGTGCGCGAGGCGGCCCGCCCGGCCCCGCCGCCGCGCCCGGAGGAGCACGACAACCTCCCCGGCCACCAGACCGGCCGCCGCGGCCACCTGCGCGTCATCCCGCCGTCACACTGACCGTCGTCACGGCAGGGCAATCAGTTTGTAACGCTTCTTCAGCCACGGAAGGAGCGTCTGGTAGGCGGCGATGGTGTCCGGCTGCGCGTTGTCGTGCGAGAGCACGATCGCGCCCTTGCCGACGTGCTGTTGCACCTCCCGGATGATCTTCTCCTGGTGTGCGCCGGACGACTCGCCGTGGTGTTCCCAGTCGCGCGGGTCCACCTGCCAGTAGATCGAGGTCATGCCCAGCTGGGCGGCCTCCTGCACGAACCGGCGGGTGAAGTTGCCGCCCGGTGCCCGCATGTACTTGATCTGCGCATCGGGCACGGCCGCGCGGATCGCGTCGTTGGTCTTCTGGAGGTCGGCGCGGATCTTCGCCGGCTTCTCCTGGCCCAGCGTCAGGTTGTGCCGCCAGGTGTGATTGCACAGCGTGTGCCCCTCGCGGACGATCCGCCGTACGAGCTCGGGATGTTCGGCGGCGCGCATCCCGACCAGGCAGAAGGTCGCCTTGACGTCGTTCTTGCCCAGCAGGTCGAGCAGCCTGGGCGTCTGCACCGGGTCCGGGCCGTCGTCGAAGGTCAGTGCCACTCCGGCCTGACCCGTCGCGATGTGGCTGTTCGCCGGGCCGCCGTGGCGGGCCTCGCCGGCCTCCGGGGTGTGCTTCCCGCCGGTGCCCGGCGTGGCCGGCTTCGACGGCGTGCCGGGCGGGGAGGGTGGCGTCGGATCGGCGTCGGGCGCCGACGCGGAGGAGGGGGCCTCCGGATCGGGCGACGCCGAGACGGAGGACGCTGGCTGCGCCCCGGCGGCGTTCCCGGCGGGTTCCCGGCCGGCGTTGCCGGCTGTGCCGCAACCGGCCAGTCCGCTCAGCACCAGAGCGATCACCAACACCTTGGGGGTACGCATCGTCACACTCCGTCCATGTGCGGGAAATCCGCCGTGGACAGCAACTATGGTGCGGCGGCACGACGAGCGGCCAGCCGGCGGGAAGGGCTGGCACGCTTCCGGGAGATGTCGCACCTCATGGGTGACAATCCGCTGCCTGACGACTCCACTGAGGAGCGAGGACGAGAGGTGAGCACGTGAACGGCGCAGATCCGAGCCGCTGGTCCGCCGTCGCCGAGGGCTGGGCCGACCTCTGGGGCACCTTCGCCGAGCCCGCATGGCGCGCGATCCTCGACGCCACCCGCGCCGGCCGCCGTCGCCACACTCGTGCCGTGCGCGTACTCGACGTCGGCTGTGGCAGTGGTGACTTCCTTGCCTACTGCGCCCGCCTCGGCATGGTGACCGCCGGCATCGATCCCGCGCCGGGCATGGTCGGCCTGGCCCGGCGGAAGAGCGCGGACGTCCGGCTGGGCGGGGCGGAGGAACTGCCCTGGGGAGACGCCACCTTCGACCTCGTGACGTCGTTCAACGCGCTGCAGTTCGCGGAGGACACCGACGACGCGCTGGCCGAGATGATCCGGGTGACCGGGCCCGGCGGGCACGTCGCCGTGGCGAACTGGGCCGAAGCGGCCCGCAACGAGCTCGACGCCGTCGAACGCGCCCTGGACGACGGGCCGCCACGGCCCGACGGCGACCTGCGCCTGCCCGGCGGGCTGGCGGAACTGCTGACCGACGGCGGCCTCGTCGACGTGCGGGAGGCGCTCGCCGAGGTGCCCTGGGAGGTCCCGGACGACGACGCCCTCGTCCGCGGCGTCCTCCTGGGCGAAGACGCGGGACGAGCCGGCGCGGTGCTCGCGGCGGCTCGCCCGTACCGAAGGGCCGATGGAAGTTACCGGCTCGTCAATCACTTCCGGTATGCGGCGGGGAGGAGAGCAGGCGGCTGCGGATGAGGAACCGCACCCCCTCCGGCGCTTCCAGGCTGAAGCCGCTGCCGCGACCCGGCACCACGTCCACGGTGAGATGGGTGTGCTTCCACGCCTCGAACTGCGCCGCGCTCATCCAGAACCGCACCGGCTCCGCCACGCCGTCGATGCGCAGCTCCTCCAGCAGGACGTCGCTGGCACCCGTACGGAACTCGCCGTCGAGATAGCACATCGGGGCGCTTCCGTCGCAGCAGCCGCCGGACTGGTGGAACATCAACGGCCCGTGCCGCTCCCGCAGCGACCGGATGAGCTCGGCCGCCGCGGGAGTCACGTCCACCCGGGCACCCATCAGAAGAAGCCCATGGCCTTGGGGGAGTAGCTGACCAGCAGGTTCTTGGTCTGCTGGTAGTGGTCGAGCATCATCTTGTGGTTCTCCCGGCCGATGCCCGACTGCTTGTACCCGCCGAACGCGGCGTGCGCCGGGTACAGGTGGTAGCAGTTCGTCCACACCCGACCGGCCTGGATTTCTCGGCCCGCCCGGTAGGCCATGTTGATGTCGCGGGTCCAGACGCCGGCGCCGAGGCCGTAGAGGGTCTCGTTGGCGATCTTGATTGCGTCGTCGTAGTCCGAGAAGGACGTCACCGAGACGACCGGGCCGAAGATCTCCTCCTGGAAGATGCGCATCGTGTTCGTACCCTCGAAGATCGTCGGCTGCACGTAGTAGCCGCCGGACAGCTCACCGCCCAGGTCCGCCCGGGCGCCGCCGACGAGCACCTTCGCGCCCTCCTGGCGGCCGATGTCCAGATAGGACAGGATCTTCTCCAGCTGGTCGTTCGAGGCCTGGGCGCCGACCTGGGTGTCGGTGTCCAGCGGGTTGCCCTGCCGCAGGTTCTCGACGCGCTTGACCCCGGCGGCCAGGAAGTCCGAGTAGTGGCCCTGCTGGATCAGCGCCCGCGACGGGCACGTGCAGACCTCGCCCTGGTTGAGCGCGAACATCGCGAAGCCCTCGAGCGCCTTGTCCAGGAAGTCGTCGTCGGCGCGGCTGACGTCGTCGAAGAAGATGTTCGGGCTCTTGCCGCCGAGCTCCAGCGTCACCGGGATGATGTTCTCGGAGGCGTACTGCATGATCAGGCGCCCGGTGGTGGTCTCGCCGGTGAACGCCACCTTGGCGACCCGCGGGGACGACGCCAGCGGCTTGCCGGCCTCCGCCCCGAAGCCGTTGACGATGTTCACCACGCCGGGCGGCAGCAGGTCGGCGATCAGCGACATCAGAAGGTGGATCGAGGCCGGGGTCTGCTCGGCGGGCTTGAGCACGACGGCGTTCCCGGCGGCGAGCGCGGGGGCGAGCTTCCAGACCGCCATCAAAATCGGGAAGTTCCACGGGATGATCTGAGCGACCACGCCGAGCGGCTCGTGGAAGTGGTAGGCGACGGTGTCGTCGTCGATCTCGCCGAGCGTGCCCTCCTGCGCGCGCAGCGCCCCGGCGAAATACCGGAAGTGGTCGATCGCCAGCGGGATGTCGGCGGCCATGGTCTCGCGGACCGGCTTGCCGTTCTCCCAGGTCTCGGCGACGGCCAGCCGCTCCAGGTTCGCCTCCATCCGGTCGGCGATCCGGTTGAGGACGTTCGCGCGTTCGGCGGCCGGCGTGCGGCCCCAGGCGCCGGCCGCGGCGTGCGCGGCGTCGAGCGCGCGTTCGACGTCCTCGGCGGTGCCCCGGGCGATCTCGCAGAAGGTCTGCCCGGTCACCGGGGAGGGATTCGGGAAGTACTGGCCCTTGACGGGCGGCACGAACTCGCCGCCGATCCAGTGGTCGTACCGGGACTCGTAGGCGACGGTCGCGCCGTCGGAACCGGGCGGGGAGTAGACAGTCATGGCGCACGACCTCCGTATCCGTGGTGGACACGGCGGACGCTAACGACGGAGACGTTGCACGGACGTTGCAATGCCGTACTCGGCGGCGAGCCGGGCCGTCTGGTGGTCGGCCAGCAGGCGTGCCGGCGAGCCGTGGGGGAGCGCGGCCGCGTAGGCCTCCCACATCTCGAGGTCGTCGGCACCCCAGGCCGTGGCCACCCAGCGCTGGATGAGCCGGTGGTCCCCGGCGGCGAGGACCGCGGTCCGCAGCCGGGAGTCGAGCAGGTGGCGCAGCCGCACCACGCCGGGCGCGTCCGACGACGGCAGCAGCGGCCCCGGATAGGCCGCCAGCGCCTCCCCGACGCGGCCCCGCTCCAGCAGCCGGGTCACGTCGAGGAAGTCCGCCGACGTCTCGCCGCGCAACCGGTAGGGGCGCGAGTCCAGCACCTGCGGCCCGAGGATGCGGCGCAGGCGGGACAGCTCCGCGCGTACCGTCACCGGATTGAGGTCGTCGGCGTAGAGATCGAAACCCAATTGATCTCCCGTACGCCCGTCGGGGTGGACCAGAAGCAGGCAGATCAGTTCCGAATGCCGGCGGCCGAGCCGCAGCTGACGCCCCCCGACCGCCACCACGGCGTCTTCGCGCCCGAGCACGGACACCGTGGTGGTGGCGGCGCCGGCCGGCCGCGCACCGCTGCCGAGAAAGGCCTCGGCGGCGAGCGCGGTGGCCCGGACCAGCGCGAGGCTGTGCGGGTTGGCCAGGTGATCGCCGCCGGTCACGTCGATCGCGCCGAGCAGCGCGCCGGTCGCGGGGTCGTGGATCGGCGCCGCCGCGCACGTCCAGCGCTGCACGCCGCGGCTGAAGTGCTCGGTGGCGAAGATCTGCAGCGGGTGGTCGACGGCGAGCGCGGTGCCCGGCGCATTGGTGCCGGCATGTGCCTCGTCCCAGCGGGCGCCGGGCACGAAGTTCATCGACTCGGCCCCGCGCAGCGCACTGCCGTGGCCCTCGACGTAGAGCAAGCGGCCGTGCGCGTCGCAGACCGCCATGAGGTGGTCGCCGTCGTCGGCGAGCCCGCCGAGCAGGTCGCGGAAGAGGGGCAGCACCCGGGACAGCGGATGCGCGGCCCGGTAGGCCTCCAGCTCCCCGTCGCTCAGCTCGATGGGCGCGGTGGCGTCCGGACTGAGCCGGGCGGCGGCCGTGCGCCGCCACGAGTCGGCGACCACCGGGCGTACCCGGCCGAAGGGGCGTTCCCCGAGCCGTTCCCCGGTCACGAACCGCTCGTGGGCGCGGCCGACCTCGGTGATCCGCTCCGCCGGATCGGCGCCGAGGTCGAGGGCGAGCCAGGGGTTGGACATGCGGGCACCTCCCAGACCCCACCATCGTGGCCCCCAGCACGGCTGCGGACAACAGGGTGTGCGGCATGCGGTGGCGTCCTGCCGGGCGCGATTCCCGGGCGCGTACCGGGCATAGGCTGACGGTGTGGATGCGACAGCCTTTTATGTGGCAGGCGCCGAGGCGCACGGCTCCGGCGAGGTGACGGTGACCTCGCCCTGGGACGGCCGCACGGTCGGGCGCACCACGTGGGCCGGGGACGACCAGATCGGGGCCGCGGTCGCCGCGGCGGCCGCCGTCGCCGAGGAGGCCGCGGCCCTGCCCGCCCACGTGCGCGCCGCCGCCCTCGACCACGTGTCGCGCCGGCTCGCCGAGCGCCGCCGGGAGATCGCCGAGCTGATCACCGCCGAGAACGGCAAGCCGGTGAAGTGGGCGCTGGTCGAGGCCGACCGGGCGGTGTCGGTGTTCCGCTGGGCCGCCGAGGAGGCCCGCCGGTTCGCCGGTGACCTGCAGCGGCTCGACACCGATCCGGGCGGTACCGGCCGGATCGCGGTGGTCAGGCGCGTCCCGCGCGGCCCGGTGCTGGGCATCTCGCCCTTCAACTTCCCGCTGAACCTGGTCGCCCACAAGGTCGCGCCGGCGCTGGCGGTGGGCGCGCCGATCGTGGTCAAGCCCGCGCCGGCCACCCCGCTGACCGCCCTGCTGCTGG
Source organism: Couchioplanes azureus (assembly GCF_014648355.1). Classification (GTDB taxonomy): domain Bacteria; phylum Actinomycetota; class Actinomycetes; order Mycobacteriales; family Micromonosporaceae; genus Actinoplanes; species Actinoplanes azureus. The sequence continues at coordinate 101,628 of NZ_BMQY01000005.1, read as the reverse complement.
GCTCGATCCTCGCGGAGACCGACCTGCCGGCCGGCCTGTTCTCCGTGCTGCCGGTGCCCAACGACCGCGCCGCTGGCCTGGTCGCCGACCCCCGGCTGCCCGTCGTGTCGTTCACCGGTTCGGGCCCGGTCGGCGCGCAGATCCGGCGCGCCGCCCCGGAGAAGCACGTCACCCTGGAGCTCGGCGGCAACGCGGCGGTGCTGGTCTGCGGCGACTACGGCGCCGACGACGACCTCGACCGGGCCGCCGGGCGCATCGCCACCTTCGGCACCTATCAGGCCGGCCAGAGCTGCATCGCCGTCCAGCGCGTGTACGTACACCAGGGCCTGGACCTGCTGCCCCGGCTCACCAGCGCGATGGAAGCGCTGCGCACCGGCGACCCGGCGGACCCGGCGGTCGAGGTGGGACCGATGATCAGCGAGGAGGCGGCCCGGCGCGTCGAGTCCTGGGTCGACGAGGCGGTGGCGGCCGGCGCCATGGTGGTGACCGGCGGCGAGCGCGACGGCGCCACGTACCCGCCGACGCTGCTGACCGGCGTCCCGGCCGGCGCCAAGGTGGTCGCCGAGGAGGTGTTCGGCCCGGTGGTGGTGGTCTCGGAGGTGCCGTCCGACGAGGCCGGCTTCGCCGCGATCAACGACTCCGCGTACGGGCTGCAGGCCGGCGTCTTCACCCACGACATCCGGACGGCCTTCGCGGCACACCGCCGGCTCCAGGTCGGCGGCGTGGTCGTGGGCGACGTGCCCTCCTACCGGGCGGACCAGATGCCCTACGGCGGCGTGAAGGGCAGCGGCGTGGGCCGGGAGGGCGTCGCGAGCGCCATGGAGGACTACACCGAGCCACGTGTCATGGTCCTCACCGGCGTCGAGCTCTGAGCACCCTGCCGGCACACGCCGGACGGTGACGCAGGGCGAATGAGCCGTGACGGTTGCCCGGGCTCCGTTACTCTCTGCGGGACGGAACTCGCTGAGGGGTGTGCGTTGACTGACCTGTCCCAGCTCGTGAAGGCGTACGATGTCCGCGGCGTCGTGCCCGACCAGCTCAACGAGACCGTGGCCCGCGCTCTGGGCACCGCCTTCGTGGAGATGCTGCGGGAGTCCGGCGACGACGCCGACAAGATCGTCATCGCCCACGACATGCGCGAGACCGGCCCGGGGCTGGCGCGGGCGTTCGCCTACGGCGCCAACTCTGCCGGCGCGGCCGGCGTCCACATCGGCCTGGCCTCCACCGACCAGCTCTACTACGCCTCCGGGTCGCTCGGCCTGCCCGGCGCCATGTTCACCGCCAGCCACAACCCCGCGCAGTACAACGGCATCAAGCTGTGCCGCGCGGGTGCGAAGCCGGTCGGGCAGGACAGCGGCCTGGCCATCGTCCGGATGCGGGCCGAGGAGCTGCTCGGCGACCTCGACGCGGTCGCCGAGATGCCGCCGCGGATCGAGCACATCAGCCTGCTCGAGGGCTACGCCAAGTACCTGCGCTCGCTGGTCGACCTGAGCGGCATCCGCCCGCTGAAGGTGATCGTGGACGCGGGCAACGGCATGGGCGGCTTCACGGTGCCGGCGGTGCTGGGCAACCAGCTCCTGCCGTCGCTGCCGCTGGAGATCGTGCCGATGTACTTCGAGCTGGACGGCTCGTTCCCCCACCACGAGGCCAACCCGCTGGATCCGGCCAACCTCGTCGACCTGCAGCAAGCGATCCGCGAGCAGGGCGCCGACATCGGGCTGGCGTTCGACGGCGACGCCGACCGCTGCTTCGTCGTGGACGAGCACGGCGACCCGGTCTCGCCCTCCGCCATCACCGCCCTGGTGGCCAAGCGGGAGCTGGCGCGGTTCCCGGGCGCCACGGTGATCCACAACCTGATCACCTCCGCCGCCGTGCCCGAGATCATCAAGGAGTGCGGCGGCGAGCCGGTCCGCAGCCGGGTCGGCCACTCGTTCATCAAGGCCGAGATGGCCCGCACCGACGCCGTCTTCGGCGGTGAGCACTCCGCGCACTACTACTTCCGCGAGTTCTGGTTCGCCGACACCGGCATGCTCGCTGCGATGCACGTGCTCGCGGCCCTGGGCGGGCAGGAGCAGCCGCTGTCGCAGTTCGCGGCCGAGTTCGAGCGCTACAGCGCCTCCGGTGAGATCAACTCCACCGTGGCCGACGCGGCCGCCAAGATCGCCGAGGTGCGCGCGGCGTTCCCGGACGCCACCTTCGACGACCTCGACGGCATGACCGCCCACCTCGGCGACGGCGCCTGGTTCAACCTGCGCGCCTCCAACACCGAACCCCTGCTGCGCCTCAACGTCGAAGCGCCCAAGCCGGACCGGATGGCCGCCCTGCGCGACGAGGTGCTCGCCATCGTCCGCGGTTAGGATCACCGGGTCCGCGAAACAGCCCGCACCCCCCAAGGAGCCGTCCGGTGGCCCTCGATCCGCACCTGCTGGAAATCCTGGCCTGCCCGGACACGCACCACGCGCCGCTGACCCACGACCCGGCCGCGCAGACGCTGACCTGCACCGAGTGCGGCCGCGTCTTCGAGGTGCGGGACGACATCCCGGTGCTCCTGCTGGACGAGTCCCGGCCCGGCACCGGGCCCGCGACCTCCGCGGACCCCGCGTCCTCCTGAGGACAGCCACCCGCCGGGCCCCGGTTTCGCGCACGCGACTGGAGGGAACGCTGTTCCCGGGTCGCCTGTCGTATCCGCCGGCGCTTGCGCCCCTCGGGGACCGCGCCCGGGGCCCGTCGTCCGGGTATGTCGGCGCGCGTCCGGGGTATGTCCGCGGGGCGTAGCGCCTGTGCGGTGGCGACCGCCGCACACGGTTAGGATCACCTGGTCCGAAACGAGATGCCCGTGCCCGGCGGCCCGCATGGCCGCTGGCGGCGGGCGCCGCCGAGCAGGGTGGAGAGGTGGCCTGATGGCAAGCCCCGAAGACGGCACGGCCGGGCTCACCGGGTGTCGCGTGGCCGACGAGTCGCTGCTCGAGGACGAGAAGGCGATGCTCGGCAACGACCCGGGAGGCATGCTGCGCGCCACCGCGTCCGCGGGAGCCCAGGTGCGGGAGTCGGCGGCCCTGGCCGCCGAGGCCAACCTGAGCGTGCTCGCCGACGAGGGCCGTCCGCGCGCGGTCGTCGTCGCCGGCATCGGCACGGCCGGCCTGACCGGCAACATCCTGGCCACGGTCGCGGGTCCGCGCTGTCCCGTACCCGTGATCGGGCACCGCAGCGCGGGCGTGCCCGGCTGGGTCGGCGCGGCCGACGTGGTCATCGCCGTCTCCGCCTCCGGCCGCAGCCCCGAGGCGCTGGCCGCCGCCGACGCCGCCGCCCGCCGCGGCGCCCGGCTCGTGGCGATCGGCAACCCCGACTCGGAGCTGCAGGCGGTCGCCGAGCGGGCCCGGGCCCCGTTCATCCCGGTGCCGCGGCGCGCGCCCGCCCGGGCCAGCCTGTGGGGCCTCGCCGTGCCCGTACTGCTCGCCGCCCGCAGCCTCGGCCTGGTCAAGGTCAACGAGGCCGACCTCGCCGAGACCGCGGCCCGCCTCGACGCCGACGCCGAGCGCTGCCGCCCGGGCGCCGAGTCCTTCGTCAACCCGGCCAAGTCCCTCGCCCTCGACCTGGCCGGCTCGGTGCCGATCGTGTGGGGCTCGTCCCCGCTGGCGACGGTCGCCGCCCGCCGCTTCGCCGACACGCTCGCGGCGAACGCCCGCTACCCGGTGATGGCCGGCGCGCTGGGCGAGGCCGGCCGGGGCCGGGTCGGCCTGCTCGACGGCCCGTTCGGGGGCCTCGCCGAGTCGTCGCGCGACATCTTCGCCGACCCCGCCGACGAGGAGGACTCGACCACCCGCCTGCGCCTCGTCGTCATGCGCGACGGCGGCCTCAACCCGCAGGACGACGCGGACGAGCCGGTCGCGGTCGAGGAGCGCCGGGCGGACGCCGTCCAGGTCCTCGCCGAGCGCCGCGGCGTGCGCTGCGACGTGGTGACCGCCGAGGGCGGCTCCGCGCTGGAACGGCTCGCCTCGCTGGTGGCGGTGCCGGACTTCGCCTCGATCTACCTGGCGCTGGCCCACGGCCTGGACCCGATGGCGGTGCCGGCCATCAACGAGATGAAGGAATTGAGCAACCCCATGCCGGAGGGAATGCAGTGAGTGCTGAGGGCGGAACCAAGGCGATCGTCGCGGCCCTGGTCGCGAACCTCGGAATCGCGCTGACCAAGTTCGTCGCGTGGGTTCTGACGGGCTCGTCCTCGATGCTCGCCGAGTCGATCCACTCGGTCGCCGACTCCGGCAACCAGGGACTGCTGCTGCTGGGCGGCAAGCGGGCGCAGCGCAAGGCCACACCCCAGCACCCCTTCGGGTACGGCCGCGACCGCTACATCTACGCGTTCATCGTCGCGATCGTGCTGTTCAGCGTCGGCGGCCTGTTCGCGCTCTACGAGGGCTACCACAAGTGGAGCCACCCGGAGGGCATCCACGAGTGGCAGTGGGTGCCGGTGACGGTCCTGGTCATCGCGATCGCACTGGAGAGCTTCTCGTTCCGCACCGCGATCAAGGAGTCGAACCAGGTCCGCGGCAACACGTCCTGGGTCCAGTTCGTCCGCCGGGCCAAGGCCCCCGAGCTGCCCGTCGTGCTGCTGGAGGACCTGGGCGCGCTGGTCGGCCTGGTCCTGGCGCTGATCGGTGTGGGCATGACCCTGATCACCGGCGAGGGCCGCTGGGACGCCGCCGGAACCATCGCGATCGGCCTGCTCCTGGTCGCCATCGCGATCATCCTGGCCATCGAGACCAAGAGCCTGCTGCTGGGCGAGGGCGCGACCCCCGAGGACGTCCGGACCATCGAGAACGCCCTCCTGGCCGGCAAGGGCGTCGAGCGCATCATCCACATGAAGACGCTCTACCTGGGCCCGGAGGAGCTCCTGGTGGCGGCGAAGATCGCCGTACCGCGCTCCGAGCACGCCGCGGAGGTGGCGGCGCACATCGACGAGGCGGAGACCCGCGTCCGCCAGGCCCTGCCGATCGCCCGAGTGATCTACCTGGAGCCGGACATCTACCGCCCGAACGCGCCGAAGTCCGCCCCGGACGCCACCGCCGAACCGGCCCCGGCCTGACGGCCGCCGGTCCTTCACACCAACGGGGGTTGCTGTGGGTGCCGTTCTTCCGCTGGCCGGTGTGATCCGGCCGTACGCCTGGGGGTCGCGCACGTCGATCGCCGAGCTGCAGGGCCGGCCCGCGCCCAGCGCCACCCCGGAGGCCGAGCTCTGGCTCGGCGCCCACCCCGGCGACCCGTCCACGGTCGCCGGGGCCGACGGGCCGGTCAGCCTCGCGACACTCATCGCCGACGACCCCGAGGGCCAGCTCGGCGCCGAGGTCGCCGGCGAGTTCGGGGTACGCCTGCCGTACCTGATGAAGGTCCTCGCCGCGGCCGCCCCGCTGTCGCTGCAGGCGCACCCGGACGCCGACTACGCCCGCCGGGCGTTCGCCGCGCAGGAGGCCGACCCGCAGGCCCCGAAGAACTACACGGACGCGTACCACAAGCCCGAGATGCTGGTCGCCCTGACGCCGTTCGAGGCACTGTGCGGTTTCCGCGAGCCCGCCGAGTCGGCCGCCGCCCTCGAGGCGCTGGGCATCGAGCGGCTGGCCCCGGTGGTCGAGTCGCTGCGTACGGGCCCGTCCGGGCTCGGCGAGGCGGTCCGCACCCTGCTGACCTGGCCGGCCGCCGACCGCGCGGCGCTGATCGACGAGGTGGTCGCCGCCGGGACGTCGCCCCTGGCCAGCGGCCTCGCGAGCCACTATCCGGGGGACCCGGGCGTGCTGGTGGCGCTGCTGCTCCACCACGTGCGGCTGGAGCCCGGCGAGGCCATCTGGATGCCGGCGGGCAACCTGCACGCCTACCTCGACGGCACCGGCGTGGAAATCATGGCGGCGAGCGACAACGTCCTGCGCGGCGGCCTGACGCCGAAGCGGGTGGACGTGGACGAGCTGCTGCGAGTGCTGCGCTTCGAGGTACTCCAGGACCCGATCCTGCCCGCGACCGAGCTCGCGCCCGGCGTGGTGACCTGGAAGGTCCCGGTCCGCGAGTTCGCCCTCTACCGGATCGACCTGGACCCGACCTCGCCGCCGGTGCGCCTGCCGGCCGAGGGCCCCCGCATCGTCCTGGGAACCCGGGGGGACGTGCACGTGGCCGAGGCGGTGGACGGCACCCCCGTCGAGATCACCGCGGGAACGGCGGCCTTCATCCCGGCGAGCACCGGCCCGGCGACCCTGGCCGGCGTCGGCCAGGCCTTCGTAGCCGCCGTCGCCTCCTGACCGTTCCGCCCGGCGTCGGTTCCTGACCGTTCCGCCCGGCGTCGGTTCCTGACCGGTTCGCTCGGCGTTGCCTTCCACCTGGCTCGGTCCGCGTTGCCTCTCGACGAGCTCGCTCGGAGCGGGATGCTCGCTCTGGGGACGGGTCGCGACGCGGCCCGCGGCGAAGACAAACCGGAAATTTCCGGATTTGCTTGACATGGGTGTGTGCGGAGTGTGAATCTATAACCACGCAGCGTCATTGGTGATCGGGGGGTCCCACGACGCGCGCGGTACCAAACCGGGGGGATGAACGGGGCGGCAGGTCTTGACCTGTCGCCCCGTTCGCTGTCCGGCCCGAGTTTGGCAGAGGAACCGCACCGTGCCGAGAAGCCGCGCGGCACCACGCGGAGACGGCCCGGCACCACGTGGAGATCGCGCGGCGCCACGTGGAGACCGCGGCGCCAGGCCGAGGGTGGAAGTCGAGCGCGCCGCAGCCGGGCTGGGGTCCGCCGCTGCCCCGACGGGGCGAGGCGCCGCTTTGCCGGCTTCGCCGGGGCCGGGGGGCCGGGACGGTGGCAAAGTCCGCGGCGCTGTGGGCGGTGGTTGCCCTATGGCGAAGGTGGCGGCGCTGATGGTGCGGTGGGGCGGCGGGTAGGGGACGTCGGCAAGTTTCGGGGGTTTTTGCGGTTGGGGAGTTTGTGCCCGTACCTGAAAGGGTCTGGTTTGTTACCGCCCAACCACCCACGTCTCGGACAAATGCCGCGCGTAGAGTGGCATGCTGCGTATCCCCATCTCGCCAAGCACCGGGAGCATGATGAGCAGCAAGCGCCCCACATCCGTGGCCGAGGGTGACTACAAGGTCGCCGACCTGTCGCTCGCCACGTTCGGCCGCAAGGAGATCCAGCTCGCCGAGCATGAGATGCCCGGCCTGATGTCGCTGCGCAAGGAGTACGGCCCGAGCCGGCCGCTGCGTGGCGCGCGGGTGACCGGCTCCCTGCACATGACCATCCAGACCGCCGTGCTGATCGAGACGCTCGTCGCCCTCGGTGCGGAGGTGCGCTGGGCGAGCTGCAACATCTTCTCGACGCAGGACCACGCCGCCGCCGCGATCGTCGTCGGCCCGGACGGCACGCCCGAGTCCCCGAAGGGTGTTCCGGTGTACGCCTGGAAGGGCGAGACGCTGGAGGAGTACTGGTGGTGCACCGAGCAGGTGCTGCTCTGGCCCGACGGCGAGGGTCCCAACATGATCCTCGACGACGGCGGTGACGCCACGCTGCTCGTGCACAAGGGTGCCGAGTTCGAGAAGCTGGGCGCCGTGCCGTCGGCCGACACCGCCGATTCCGAGGAGTACGCGGTCATCCTCGAGCTGCTGGCCCGCTCCCTGAAGGAGGACGACCGCCGCTGGACCCGCGTCGCGGCCGGGATCAAGGGCGTCACCGAGGAGACCACGACGGGTGTCCACCGGCTCTACGAGATGCAGCAGAACGGCACGCTGCTCTTCCCGGCGATCAACGTCAACGACTCGGTGACCAAGAGCAAGTTCGACAACAAGTACGGCTGCCGCCACTCTCTGATCGACGGCATCAACCGCGCCACCGACGTGCTCATCGGCGGCAAGGTCGCGGTCGTCTTCGGGTACGGCGACGTCGGCAAGGGGTGCGCCGAGTCGCTGCGGGGCCAGGGTGCCCGGGTCATCGTCACCGAGGTGGACCCGATCTGCGCGCTGCAGGCCGCGATGGACGGTTACCAGGTGGCCACGATGGAGGACGTGGTCGAGACCGCCGACATCTTCATCACCGCGACCGGCTGCTTCGACGTGATCACCCACGAGCACATGGCGCGGATGAAGCACCAGGCGATCGTGGGCAACATCGGCCACTTCGACAACGAGATCGACATGGCCGGGCTGGCGAGGCGCAAGGACGTCACGCGGGTGACCGTGAAACCGCAGGTGGACGAGTGGAGGTTCGCCGACGGCCACTCGGTGATCGTGCTCTCCGAGGGGCGCCTGCTGAACCTCGGCAACGCCACCGGCCACCCGTCGTTCGTGATGAGCAACAGCTTCTCGAACCAGACGATCGCGCAGATCGAGCTGTTCACCCGTACGGATGAATACCCGATCGGCGTCTACGTGCTGCCGAAGCACCTGGACGAGAAGGTCGCCCGCCTGCACCTGGACGCGCTCGGGGTCAGGCTCACCGAGCTGACCAAGGAGCAGGCCGCCTACCTGGGCGTCGCGGTCGAGGGGCCGTACAAGCCGGACCACTACCGGTACTGATCCTCTGTAGACGACGAAAGGCGAACCGGTGGTTGCCGCCGCCGGTTCGCCTTCCTTGTCCGCGCGCCGCCCCCGCAGGCGATGCGCAGGGCGCGAAGCCCCCCGCCCGGCGGCCCGCACCCAAGTTCGTACCTCTTCTCCCATTAGCACATGCCGTCCGCCGATCTGCAAGTGCATAAAGTGCCATGCGCGTCGCGCTGCGTTACCGGTACGGTGGGCGCGTGGCAAGACCGACATCGATGGCCGCGCGCCGCGAGCTCGGCGACGAGCTCCGCCGGCTGCGCGGTGAGCGCCGAGGTGCCGAGGTCGCGGCCGCGCTGGGCTGGTCCGAGTCCAAGTTGAGCCGCATCGAGACGGCCCGTACCGGGATCAGCGACCCCGACCTGGAACGGTTGCTGCGGGTGCTCGAGGCGTCGGGCGACCAGCGGTCGCGGCTGCGGGAGCTGGCCGGCCGCGGCCGGGCCCGGGTCTGGTGGGCCCCGTACCGGTCGTCGGTCGCCGACCGCTACGACGAGTACGTCGCCTTCGAGGCCGAGGCCGCCACCATCTGCGAGTGGGAGGCCCAGGTGGTGCCGGGCCTGCTCCAGACCGACGAGTACGCGTACGCGGTCATCGAGGTCGGTGCCGACGTCCAGGACCCCGAGACGCTGCACCGGCGTACCGCCCTGCGGATGGCCCGGCAGACCGTGCTGACCCGCGAACCCCCGCCCCGGCTCTGCATCGTGCTCGACGAGTCGGCGCTGCGCCGCGAGGTAGGCGGCCGGGCCGTGCTGCGGCGCCAGTTGGAGCGGCTGTACGAGGCGAGCCACCGCCCGGGCATCGAGCTGCGGGTGCTGCCGCTCTCGGCCGGGGCGCACGCCGCCCTGGGCGAGACGTTCCTCATCTTCGAGTTCGCGGACGGCCGCGCCCCGGTGGTGCACAGCGAGGATCTGGTCGGCGGGCAGCTGCGGACGAAGGACGCCGACGTGCAGGTGTACCGCGACGCCTTCGCCGACCTGCGGAGCCGGGCGCTCCCGGTGGGGCCCTCCCGCGAGCTCATCGCTCGAACAGGCGACCACCTCCGCTGATTTGATCATCGTTGAAGCGGATGAGTTTTCATTCGTGAAAGGGCATGACATTGCAGCAGCGCACCCTGACCTGGCACAAGAGCAGCCGCAGTGCCGCCGCAGGACACTGCGTGGAGGTGGCCCCCGCGACCGCGGTGGTCTTCGTCCGGGACTCCAAGAACGCCTCCGGGCCGGTGCTGGAGTTCGCGGCCGAGCGCTGGGCCGACTTCCTCGCCGGCGTCCGCGACGGTGAGTTCGACCGCTGACCAGCCGTCGTGGCGGGTGGTTCCCTTCGAGCCGCCCGCCACGACACTTCTGTGACGGGAGCGACGCAAGCGGGGCTTGACGGATGAGCCTGCGCCGTGGCTAAGGTGTGCCGAACCTAAGTTAGGGATGCCTTAGCAAACGGAGTGCCATGCTCGCCACCTACCTCATCGGCCTGCGCGAGGGGTTGGAAGCCACGCTGGTGGTGAGCATCCTCGTCGCCTTCCTGGTGAAGTCCGGTCGCAAGGACCGCCTCGTGCAGGTCTGGTCCGGCGTGGGGCTCGCCGTCGCCCTCTCGGTCTTCTTCGGCTGGCTGCTCAGCTACACCTCGACCACGCTGCTGCAGAAGTACGAGCACCGGGAGCTGTTCGAGGCGGTCACCTCGATCCTCGCCGTCGGCTTCGTCACCTGGATGATCTTCTGGATGCGCCGGGCCGCCCGCTCCATCGCCGGCGAGCTGCGCGGCAAGCTTCAGGACGCGCTCGCGGTCGGCTCGCTCGCGGTCGCCGTGATGGCCTTCCTCGCCGTGATCCGCGAGGGCCTCGAGACCTCGTTGATCTTCTACTCCGCCGTGCAGGGCGCGTCGTCCGGCTCCGGGCCGCTGGTCAGTCTGTGCGCCGGCATCGCGTCGTCCGTCGTCATCGGCTGGCTGATGTACGCGACCGCCGTACGGATCAACCTCACGCTCTTCTTCACCTGGACCGGCGGGCTGCTGATCCTCGTCGCGGCCGGCATCCTCAAATACGGCGTGCACGACTTCCAGGAGGCAAACGTCCTGCCCGGGCTCAACACCCTGGCGTACGACGTGAGCGGCGTGCTCGACCCGAGCGCCTGGTACACCGCCCTGCTCACCGGAATGTTCAACATCACCCCCACGGCGTCGGTGCTGGAGACCGCCGCCTGGGCCGCGTACGGGATCCCCGTCCTCGCGATCTTCCTCTGGCCCGCGCGCGGGAAGGCGCCGGCGCCCGTCACCGAAACCCCCGCCCCGGCGTCCGCGCCTCAGCAGTAGGAGAACCGTTCCATGCGTACCACCCCCTTGCTCGCGCTGGCCGCCGCCGGACTGCTCGGCGGCAGCCTGGCCGCCTGCAGCGGCGACTCCGGGACCAGCGGCTCCGGCTCGACCGCGGCCGCCGGTGGCCCGATCGCCGTCAAGGCCTCCGACACGACCTGCGAGGTCGCCCGGAACACCACCGCCGCCGGCACCAGCGTCTTCTCCGTCACCAACGGCGGCAACAAGGTCACCGAGTTCTACGTGTACGCCGCCGGCGACCGGGTCATGGGCGAGGTCGAGAACATCGCGCCCGGGCTCTCCCGCGAGCTGCACGTCGAGCTGCCGGCCGGGTCGTACGAGACCGCCTGCAAGCCCGGCATGATCGGCAAGGGCATCCGGGCGGCGTTCACCGTCTCCGGCTCGGCCACCCCGCTGACCGCCGACGCCAAGCTGGCCGACGCCACCGCCAGCTACTCGCGCTACGTGAAGAGCCAGACCGCCGCGCTGCTGCCCAAGACCGAGGAGTTCGTGGCCGCGGTCAAGGCCGGCGACGTCGACAAGGCCAAGGCGCTGTTCCCGATCGCCCGTACGTACTGGGAGCGCATCGAGCCGGTCGCGGAGATCTTCGGCGACCTCGACCCGAAGATCGACGGGCGCGAGGAGGTCATCGAGGAGGGCATGGCGTTCACCGGCTTCCACCGCCTCGAGAAGGACCTCTGGGCGGCGAAGCCCGACGTCTCCAAGGACGGCCCGATCGCCGACCAGCTGCTGGCCGACGTGAAGGAGATCGTCGCCAAGGCCAACGCCGAGAAGCTGTCCCCGCTGCAGCTCGCCAACGGCGCCAAGGAACTGCTCGACGAGGTGGCCTCCGGCAAGATCACCGGCGAGGAGGACCGCTACTCGCACACCGACCTGTGGGACTTCAACGCCAACGTCGAGGGCTCCAAGGCCGCGATCGCCGCGCTGCGCCCGGTGCTGGAGGAGCGCGACCCCGCCCTCGTCAAGACGCTCGACACCGAGTTCGCCAACGTCGACGCCGCGCTGTCCGCGCACCGCGCCGGCGACGGCTGGAAGCTGCACAACCAGCTCAGCAAGGCCGACCTCAAGGCTCTGTCGGACGCGATCAACGCGCTGGCCGAGCCGATCTCCAAGGTCGCCGCGGTCGTCTCCAAGAAGTAGGGGCTCCCATGACCGACAGCTCCGTGTCCCGCCGGCGAGCCATCGCGCTCGCCGGCGTCGGCGTGGCCGGAATCGCCGGCGCCGCCGCGGTGGGTGGTGCTCTCGCCCGGGGCGCGACCCAGGACGAGGCGGGCAATGCCGCCGAGGGTGCGATCGCCTTCACCGGCGCGCACCAGGCGGGCATCCTCACGCCCGCCCAGGACCGCCTGCACTTCGTCGCCTTCGACGTGATCACCAAGGATCGCGAGCGCCTCGTCCGGATGCTGAAGGACTGGACGGCGGCCGCCGCGCGCATGACGGCCGGCCGGGACGCCGGGGAGATCGGGGCCGTCAACGGCATCCCGGAGGCGCCGCCGGACGACACCGGCGAGGCGCTCGGGCTGCCCCCGTCCGGGCTCACCCTGACCGTGGGCTTCGGCCCGACGCTGTTCCGCGACGGCGCGGGCAGGGACCGCTTCGGTATCGCCGCGAAGCGCCCGCCGGCCCTCGCCGACCTGCCGCACTTCCCCGGCGACGTCCTCGACCCCGCGCTCTCCGGCGGCGACCTGTGCGTGCAGGCCTGCGCCAACGACCCGCAGGTCGCGGTGCACGCCATCCGCAACCTCGCGCGGATCGGCATGGGCGTGGTCAGCGTGCGGTGGTCGCAGCTGGGCTTCGGGCGTACGTCGTCCACATCGCGCACCCAGGCCACCCCGCGCAACCTCTTCGGCTTCAAGGACGGCACGGCCAACGTGAAGTCGGAGGAGACCGACCTCGTCGAGGAGCACGTCTGGGCCCGGCCCGGCGACGGCCCGGAGTGGATGACCGGCGGCTCCTACCTGGTCACCCGCAAGATCCGCATGATCATCGAGACCTGGGACCGCTCGCCGCTGTCCGAGCAGGAGGCGATCGTGGGCCGGCACAAGGGCACCGGCGCGCCGCTGGGCAAGGCGGACGAGTTCGAGGAGCCCGACCTGCCGTCGCTGCCCGACACCGCCCACGTACGGCTCGCCCACCCGAAGTCGAACAACGGGGCACGGTTGCTGCGCCGCGGATACAACTACGTCGACGGCTCCGACGGTCTCGGGCGGCTGGACGCCGGGTTGTTCTTCATGGCGTACCAGCGGGATCCGCGCAAGCAGTTCGTGCCGGTGCAGCTCAACCTGTCCCGGCACGACGAGATGAACGAGTACCTCAAGCCGGTGTCGCAGGGGTTGTTCGCTTGTCCGCCCGGCGTCTCCGGAACGGACGACTACTGGGGAAAGACGCTGTTCGCCTGACGTCATCATCCGGGCCCGCGGTTTCCCCGCGGGCTCGGATCGTCTGCCCTCGCGGGTGACTCCGGCGTGTTCCCCGCGGTCGGAGGACCGGGCCGGGTCTGGATTTCGGGCGTCCGCCGGGCCATTATCGGCTGCGCCACCCGCGCTTGATCGACGGGCGGTCACACGGGCCGGAAGGGGACAGTGCAATATTGGATCGCATGAGAGCCCGCGTACTCGTCGTCGACGACGACCCCGCGCTGGCGGAGATGCTCGGCATCGTCCTGCGCAGCGAAGGTTTCCTGCCCTCCTTCGTGGCCGACGGTGAGCGGGCCCTCGCCGCGTTCCGGGAGAACAGACCCGACATCGTCCTGCTCGATCTGATGCTGCCCGGCATGAGCGGCATCGACGTCGCCCGGGCCATCCGCACCGAGTCCGGCATCCCGATCGTCATGCTGACCGCCAAGAGCGACACGGTCGACGTGGTGCTGGGGCTGGAGTCCGGCGCCGACGACTACGTGGTCAAGCCGTTCAAGCCCAAGGAACTGGTGGCGCGGATGCGCGCCCGGCTGCGCCGCGGTGAGGACGCCGCCCCGGAGCTGCTGACCATCGGACCGCCCGGAAACCAGATCACCATCGACGTGCCCGCGCACACCGTCACCCGCGACGGCGAGGAGGTGAAGCTGACGCCGCTCGAGTTCGATCTGCTGGTCGCGCTCGCCCGCAAGCCGCGCCAGGTCTTCACCCGGGAAGTGCTGCTCGAACAGGTCTGGGGATATCGGCACGCGGCCGACACGCGGCTGGTCAACGTGCACGTCCAGCGGTTGCGCGCCAAGATCGAACCGGATCCGGAGCGGCCGGAGATCATCTTGACCGTACGGGGGGTTGGGTACAAGGCCGGCACCGGCTGATCGTCGCTTCCTGGGCCTGGGGTGTTTCCCGCGGCCGGCGATGTTTCCGGGCCCGGCGGCGTTTCCGCGGTCTGGCCGGGTTTCCCGGCCGTCGTTCTTCCGAGCCTTTCGGCTCGGCCGGAATCGTCAGAGACCGGTAAGCAGCGTGGGGCGGGCTGGAGGCCCCGGAGGGACTAACCTTGCCCCCGATGCGTGCTCCTGCCTGGCTCCCGATGCCGATCCGCCGCACCCTCAGGGTGGTGCGGCGCTATTGGCGTGCCGCCGTGCGCCGGTGGATGAGGGTCTCGGCCCCCGCCCGCCGGGCGTGGCGGCGCTCCCTGCATCTGCGGGTCGTCACCCTCACCCTCGTGGCGTCCAGCCTGCTGGTCGGCGGCTTCGGCTGGTTCATCGCCGACCGCAGCACCAAGATCCTGCTCGACCGCGCCGAGGACGAGGTCTACTCGCAGCTGCAGCGCAAGGTCGACTATGCCTACCGGCAGCTCACCGTGCACCGGCAGGTGCGCGACCCGAAGCTGTCGACCACCATGAACGACACGGTGACCCGGCTCGCCGACGGCGACCCCGCCGAGAGCGGCGGCGCGATCGTCTCGCTGCGCGCCGACACCTTCCCGGCCGACCTCGAGCCGGTCACCTCCACCAAGGTCGACACCGCGTCGCTGATCACCCCGGAGATGATCCGCGACGTCTCCGGCAAGAGCCTGGTGGTGCAGCAGATCCGCACCGCCCAGGTGAGCGGCGTCCAGACCAAGTATCTGGTGTACGGCTCGCCCGTGCCGACCAGTTTCGGCCACGTCGAGCTCTACTACCTCGTGCCGCTGACCACCGAGGATCGCGCCGCCAACCAGATCCGCACGACGGTGCTGGTCACCGGCCTCGCGCTGGTGATCCTGCTCGGCGTCGTCGCCGGCCTGGTCACCCGCATGGTGGTGACGCCGGTCCGGGTCGCCGCCCGCACCGCCCAGCGGCTCTCCGCGGGCCTGCTCGACCAGCGCATGAAGGTCGCCGGCGAGGACGACCTGGCCCTGCTCGCCGCCTCCTTCAACCAGATGGCGGCCAACCTCCAGCGCCAGATCGTGCGCCTGGAGGAGATGTCCCGGCTGCAGCGGCGGTTCACCTCCGACGTGTCGCACGAGCTGCGGACGCCGCTCACCACCGTGCGCATGGCCGCCGACCTGATCTTCGCCGAGCGCGACGGGTTCGACCCGGCCGTGGCGCGCAGCGCCGAGCTGCTCCAGGCCGAGCTGGACCGCTTCGAGAGCCTGCTGACCGACCTGCTCGAGATCAGCCGCTTCGACGCCGGCTTCGCCGCGCTCGACGCCGAGCACACCGACCTGGTGCCCATCGTCGAGCGGGTCGCCGAGCGCCTCGCCGGCCTCGCCGAGCGGGTGGGCGTGACGATCGACCTGCGCCTGCCGGAGACGCCGGTCATCGCGGAGGTCGATCCTCGCCGCGTCGAGCGCATCCTGCGCAACCTGATCGGCAACGCCGTCGAGCACGGCGAGCGCAAGCCGGTCGAGGTCACCCTGGCCACCGACGAGGCGGCGGTCGCCATCACCGTGCGCGACCACGGCGTCGGCCTCAAGCCGGGGGAGGAGCGCCTGGTCTTCAACCGCTTCTGGCGCGCCGACCCGTCCCGGGCACGCCAGACGGGCGGCACCGGCCTCGGCCTGTCCATCTCGGTCGAGGACGCCCGCCTGCACGGCGGCTGGCTCGAAGCCTGGGGCGAACCGGGCGGCGGCGCCCAGTTCCGTCTCACCCTGCCGGTGCGCTCGGGCGACCGCCTGGTCGCGGCCCCCCTCCCGCTGATCCCCCGCGACCGCGCCGTCGACGAGCTCCCCCCGCCCCCCACTCCCGCCGACCGCACCACGGACGAAGCCCCCGCCTCGCCACTTCCGCCATCACCCATCCCCGGCCCGCAAGCCCCTGTCACCCGGCCGTCGGCCGCCGGTCCGGGAGCCTCTGCCGCCGGGGCGTCCGCCGGCGGGCCGGCCGCCAAGGCCTCCGACTCGGAGCCGGCAGCTGTCGTCGCCGGGTCGTCCGGCTCTGTCTCGGCCGTCTCCGCTGTCGCGTCCGCCGGGGCGGATCCGACTCTCGCTGTGGCCGATGCCGGAGAAGCGGCGTCGTCGGATGACGCGGGCAGCGACACGCGCCCGGACGGCGCTTGTCCGTCGGGCGGGGCTTCGCCGGGTGACCTTTCGGTCTCCGGCGGCACCTCTGCTGGCGGTGGCGGTTCCCGCGCGGGTGGCGGGGTGTCGGTGCCCGGGGACCGGGATGCCGACGGTGAGGGCGTCGACGAGCCTGCGGAGGTGGGACGGTGAGGCAGAGCCTGTCGCGTGTCGGGGCGCGAGTCCGGCGCCGGTCCGGCGCGTTGGTGGCCGCCGCGCTGGCCGGTGCCCTGGTGCTCGGCGGCTGCGGCATTCCCGACAACACCGATGTCGTGCATATCGGGTCCGGCCCGTCCCGGGGCTTCGCTTCCGGCGACGACAGCGCGCCGGCACGCCACGACCGCACGTCCGCCAGAGACACGGCCGAGTTGGTGAAGTACTACCTCGAGGCCGCCGCCGGGGATCCCGACGGCGCGCTCGCGCGGGTGAAGAGTTTCCTCTCGCCCTCCGCCGCGGCGACGTTCAAGGCGTCCAGCGAGATCAGGGTGGTGCGCCTGATCGACAATCCTCTGGTCAACCCCGGCAGTGACAAGGTCACCGTGAACGCACGGACGGTCGGGGTGCTCGGGCACAACGGTGTGCTGGACCCCGTGCCGGACAAGGGCGTCACGCCGTACCCGCTCACCGTCAAGTCGATCGCCGACCAGGCCGGCTTCTTCGTCACCGAGGCGCCGCAGGTGCTGCTGCTCAGCGACACGGCGCTCAACAACTACTTCGAGCGCCGGCCGATCTACTTCTGGAACCAGGACCGCACCTCCCTGGTGCCGGACGTGCGGTACCTGCCCAAGGACATGCCGTCCGAGCAGGAGCCGCAGCAGATCATCAAGTGGCTCATCGAGGGGCCGGCGCGCTGGCTTTCCGACGCCGTGGAGCCGCTGCCCGACGGCACCGCGCTGCTCGGCAACGTGCCCGCTGTCAGCAACGACAAGCTGCAGATCACCCTCAGCGCGCAGTCCGTGCCGCCGGACCAGCCGAAGGCCCTGGACCAGCTGCGGCGCCAGCTCATGTGGTCGCTCAGGCCCAATCTGCCCGGCGTCCTGGAGCTGAAGATCGGCAATCAGGAGCAGAACGACTACGACGGCAACGACTACCTGACCAGCAACCCGACCTATCGGCTCCCGGACCCGCCCGAGCGGTTCGTCATCTTCAACGGCCAGATCCGGCGGATGTCGCGATCGCCGGGTGCCACGGATGCGATCCCGGTCATCCGGCCGGGGGCCAATCGCAACGTCAAGGCGGCGGCGATCGCGCACGGCGTCACGCCCGGCCCGGGAAACTGGCGATATGCGGCCCTGGTCACCGCCGACAAGAAGCGCCAGGTGCTCCGGGTGGGCGGCGCGCCGATGGGTGAGCAGACCGATCTGCGCCCGGTGCAGTTGCCCGGCGGCTCGACCGGCCAGCCCGTCTGGGCCATCTCGTCCGACGAGCCGAAGACCGGCGCCATCGGCCTGATCACCGTCGGCGGGAAGCTGCACAGCTTCTCGGCGGACGGCTCGCAGATTCGCCGGGTGGCGGTGCCGGGCGCGGACGGCTGGATCTCGGCCGTGGCGGTCGCACCCGACGGGCGGCGGATCGCGCTGGCGGTGGGTGGCGTGCTCTATCTGGCGGTGCTGAACACCGGCGCCGACGGGCCCCAGCTCTCCACCCCGTCGCAGGTCCAGGTGCCGGCGCTGGAGTCGGTGTCCGCCGTCGACTGGGGGACCGAGTCCTCCCTGATCGTGGCCGGCAAGCGCGCCGACAAGGACCGCGTCGCCATCATCGACACGACGATCGACGGGATTCAGCACAGCGAGCTGCAGCCGGACATCGGCACCGACACCGTGACCTACCTGGCGGCGTACCCGGTGAGCCCGGTCAGCGGCAAGACGTCGCCGGACGTCGTGCAGTACATGGCGAACGGCGCGGCGTTCGACGCGCTGTCGGGGCTGCCGGAGAACATCAAGGTGTCGGACCTGGCGGATCCGGTACCCGACCCGGTCCCCGGAATGGCGCCCGTCTCGCCGTTCTTCCTGCGCTGAACGGCACAGGCAAGTGTTGCGGGGCGCTCGTTCGCCGGGCTTCGCCCCTTCACCGCACGGCGCAAGAGACTGCGACAGGCGGATTTTCGGCATGGCGGTTCGGGCTTGCGGAGGCCGGGGTGCGGGGATCCCGGTCCGGGACTCCGGTGGGCGCAGGCCGGGTCCGGGCGGCGGGGCTGGGCGCGGCCGAGCTGCTGCCGGCCGGGCCCGTTCCCGAGCCCGGGCCCCCGAGCCGAGGTGGCGGGCGTGATCAGCCGGCTCGGTGCCGACCTCGCCGACCTGGTGATGCCGAGCGCCTGTGCCGGCTGTGGCGCCGAGCGAGTGCCGTTGCGGTATGGCACTTGCGGCCCGTGTGTCTCGTTCCTGGAGGCGCTGCGGCCGTACGCGACGACACCGGAACCACCGCCGCCCGGGATGCCGGGCTGTGTGGCCGTGGGCGGCTACGCCGGGGCGCTGCGCGGGGTGCTGCTGGCGTACAAGGAACGGCAGCGGCACCGGCTCGCCCGTCCCCTCGGCGCCTTGCTCGCCGGCGCGGTCGTGGAGGCGGCGAGCCGTGCGGGCGGCGGCCGTGGCGTACCGATGCTGGTGGTGCCGGTGCCCTCCACCGCGAGCGCGGCGCGGCAGCGCGGGGGCGATCACATGGCGCGACTGGCCGCACACGCAGTGCGCCGGTTGCGGGTGGCCGGTTGGCAGGCTGATGTCGGGCGGGTGCTTCGCGCGCTCCCGCGCCCTGACTCCGCGTCACTGACGGTAGCCGAACGGGCGGCGGCCGCTGAGAATTCCCTGCGAATCAAGGGTGCTCGGATCCGCATTCCGCGGCGGCGGCCGACGATCGGAGGCACCCTGATAGTGGTTGACGACATCGTCACGACGGGGGCCACTCTGGCCGCGGTGACGGTACGGCTCCGGGAGGCAGACATGCAGGTCGCGGGTGCTGCAGTGCTGGCGGCGACGCGGCTGCGCAAGGTTCGCGGGACGGCGCGGGACGAGGTCCGCGTCCGGGCGGCGTCGGGGACGAAAGTCCCTGGATCCGTTCCCCGAACGAGGGGTGACGGGCGGCCGTCGGCAGGTTAGCGTCATGGTGACGAGGGTGAGCGAGCTCGCCCACCCGCCACCGGAGCGAAGTCGACCAGATTCTGACCCGCCGCACCGGAAAGGAGTGTCCTCGTAAGCCGTATCGGTCATGTGCGCGGGATCGCTCCGTGATCCCCGGCGTCACCGGTACCAGCACCACCGCGTCGAAGTGCCAACGTTGGGGGAGGTCACGAGTGGACATTGTCGTCAAGGGCCGCAACGTAGAGGTTCCCGATCACTACCGGGAACATGTCGCCGACAAGCTGGCAAAGGTCGAGCGCTACGACCAGAAGCTGATCAGGGTCGACGTGGAGCTCTTCCACGAGCGCAACCCGAGGCAGTCCGACAACTGCCAGCGCGTCGAGATCACGGTCGTGACCCGTGGGCCCGTCATCCGGGCCGAAGCCACAGCCAAGGATTTCTACGGCGCCTTGGACGGCGCCATCAACAAGCTCGACGGCCGTCTGCGCCGCGCCGCTGATCGCCGGCGTGTGCACCGCGGACGCCACGCGCCGGTCTCCGTGGCCGCCGCCACCGCCGGCCTGCCGACCGACCTGCCGAGCGTCACGCCGCAGGTCGAGGACACCGCCGCCGCCCTCGAGCTGGCCGAGCACGACGACAACCAGCCGTGGCGCATCGTCCGCGAGAAGGAGCACCCCGCGGACCCGATGACCGTCGACGACGCCCTCTTTCAGATGGAGCTCGTCGGCCACGACTTCTATCTCTTCCATGACAAGGAGAGCGGCCGGCCCAGCGTCGTCTACCGGCGGCGGGGCTACGACTACGGCATCCTCAGCCTGGAAGCGAGCGCCTGACCACTGTGCCTGACGGCCTTCCTTCGACCGGCGGGGATCCCGCGCCGGAGGGCGGGTGCCGGCGACACCACGGCCGTTCGTGATGGCTTTCCTCCGGTCGGCGGGGATCCCGCCCCCGGAGGTCGGTGCCGCACGGAAGCGGGCCGGGCCGCACGCAGATCGGCGTCCATGAAGGGACGCACGTCGGCGTTCCACAAAAGCGCGCACGCAAGCAGGCAGCGCCGCACGGGTGGTCGGCGCTGCACGGATGCGGGTCGCGGGCGCGCGGATGCGGGCCGCCGACGGTAGCGGTGCGGGTCGGGCACCGGGCACGGGCGCGACCGGCCGGCTCGGCGGCCTCGGCCGGCCGGGGCCGCGCGATGGTCACCGGCCGGGGCGTGACCAGGTCAGCCGTCGAGGCGGGGGCCTTCGGTGAGAAGATCCTCCGCCAGGAGGGCGAACTGGACGTCGTCGCTGCGGCGCCCTCCGGCTCCGGGCAGGCGCGAGCGCAGGTACGCCTCCCGCTTGAACCCCGCCTTCTCGAGCACCCGCTGCGACCCCAGATTCGTCGGCAGGGCCCCCGCGATGAGGCGGGCGACCCCCGTCTCGGCGAACGCCCACAGCGACAGCAGCTGGGCCGCGCGCGTCGGATAGCCGCGGCCCCGCCAGGCGGGCATCATGCTGTATCCGATCATCGCCTGGCCGGTGCGCGGCTCCTGGTAGTAGAGGCCGATCTCGCCGGTCGGCGTGCCCGTGGCGGTGTCGACGATGACCAGGTCCGCGCGGTCGCCGGCCAGCCAGTGCGAGGCGGACCAGGCGCAGCGGCGCCGCATCTCCTCGGGGCTGGGCGGCACGGGCGGCACGGTGGTCGCCACGACGTCCTCCTGTGAGTGGAGCTCCGCATAGAAGGCGAGGTCCGAGGCGGCGAGCGGGCGCAGGGTCACCACGCCGTCGGTGAGCTCGCCGCCGGGCAGGTCGGGCAGGAGCCGCTCGACCGGTCCCGGCGGGTCGTCGGCCAGCCGGGCGTACGCCAGCGCGTCCTCGCGGGCCTGCCCCAGGGACCCGTCCTGGCCGACGCGAGCCGGGTCTTCGCCGGGGCCGGGCAGGGCCGCCCGGCGTACGCCCTCGGGCCGGAAGCCGGCCGCCAGGGCGACGCGCTGGCTCGCCGCGTTCTCCCGGTGCGTGAGCAGCTCCAGCCGGGCCAGCCCGGTGTCGAACGCGTGCCCGGCCAGCGCCCGGACCGCCGCGGTGGCCACGCCGCGGCGGCGCGCCCACGTCCCGGTCCAGTAGCCGATCTCGGCCTGCGCCCGGCCCGGCTGCACCCGGTCGATGCCGACGCCGCCGAGCAGCCGATCGGTGACCGGGTCGGCCACCGCGTAGAGGCCGCCGCCGGCGGCGAACATGCGCGGTGCGAGCTCGGCGATGTACTCCTCGGCGTGCGCGCGAGTGAACGGCACGGGCAGCACCGTCGCGAAGCGGCGCATGTCCGGGTCGTTGTAGCCGGCCAGCAGGTCGTCCAGGTCCTCCGGGCGCAGGCCGCGCAGCCGCACGCCGTCGCCCGGGATCGCGGGAACGATCACGTAGAGTCACCTTTCGCAGCCATGTCGCCCGGCGGCCGTGCCGCCCGCCTCGACGAGGGGGTGGGGAGACGCCAGCCACCCGGGAGTCACGTCGTCACGGCCTGCCACGACAGGCCGTCCATCGGGCCGGATTCTGACACGCCCGGACCCCTACCTCGGCGTTCCCGGCCGCCACGGGCGGGTCCGCCCGCCTCGTCGCCCGGAAGCGTCCGTACCGGCGCCGCCTGCCCGTCCGCCTCCGCCAACGATGACCCTGCCGCCGGCAGGTGACGACGCCGCGCCAGCAGAAGGGGACGAGCCGGCCCGGGGGACGGCGTGACCAGGCCTCACGGCGCGGCGCGCCCGGCACGACGCCCGAGCGTGCCGCCGGGTTGCAGCCTGGCGGAAAGATGCGCTGTCAGCGAACTCCAGGCCCTATTTCGTCCTCTTTGCGAGCTTACTGGGAGGCTCGGGTCACGGCACGCGAGGGAAGACGCCTACGATGGTTCCGCAGACCGTCTAGGGGAGCGTTGACCCGTGTCGATTTTGGAAAAAGTCCTTCGTGCCGGCGAAGGCCGCATGGTGCGCCGCCTCAAGGCGATCGCCAATGCGGTCAACTCGATCGAGGACGAGTACACCGACCTCACCGACGACGAG
The DNA here is from genome assembly GCF_014648355.1 of Couchioplanes azureus. GTDB lineage: Bacteria > Actinomycetota > Actinomycetes > Mycobacteriales > Micromonosporaceae > Actinoplanes > Actinoplanes azureus. The sequence continues at coordinate 79,191 of NZ_BMQY01000005.1, read as the reverse complement.
TTGCGGGAGCAGACCGAGCAGTTCAAACAGCGCATCGCCGACGGGGCGTCGCTGGACGACCTGCTGGTCGAGGCCTTCGCGGTCGCGCGCGAGGGCGCGCGCCGGGTGCTGGGCCAGCGGGCGTACGACGTCCAGCTCATGGGCGGCGCCGCGCTGCACTTCGGCAACATCCCGGAGATGAAGACCGGTGAGGGCAAGACGCTGACCGGCGTCTTCCCGGCATACCTCAACGCGCTCGGCGGCGAGGGCGTGCACATCATCACCGTGAACGACTACCTCGCCCAGCGCGACGCCGAGTGGGTCGGCCGGGTGCACACGTTCCTCGGCCTGACCGTCGGCGTGATCCTGCCCAACCGGCCCGCCGCCGAGCACCGCGCCGCGTACCAGTGCGACATCACGTACGGCACGAACAACGAGTTCGGCTTCGACTACCTTCGCGACAACATGGCGTGGTCGGCCAGCGAGCTGGTGCAGCGCGGGCACAACTTCGCCATCGTGGACGAGGTCGACTCCATCCTCATCGACGAGGCGCGCACCCCGCTGATCATCTCCGGCCCGGGCGAGCACTCCGCCCGCTGGTACGGCGAGTTCGCCGCCCTGGTCGGCCGCCTCCAGCGCGGCAAGGACGGCGAGGGCGACTACGAGGTCGACGAGGCCAAGCGTACGGTCGCCATCACCGAGCGTGGCGTCGCCCGGGTGGAGGACCGCCTCGGCATCGACAACCTGTACGAGTCGGTGAACACCCCGCTCGTGGGCTACCTGAACAACGCCATCAAGGCCAAGGAGCTCTACAAGCGGGACAAGGACTACATCGTCGACGAGAACGGCGAGGTCCTGATCGTCGACGAGTTCACCGGCCGCATCCTGCACGGCCGCCGCTACAACGAGGGCATGCACCAGGCCATCGAGGCCAAGGAGGGCGTGGAGGTCAAGCAGGAGAACCAGACCCTGGCGACCATCACCCTGCAGAACTACTTCCGCCTCTACAAGAAGCTCGGCGGCATGACCGGTACGGCGCAGACCGAGGCCGGCGAGTTCAACCAGGTCTACAAGGTCGGCGTCGTGAGCATCCCGACGCACCGGCCGATGATCCGCATCGACCACCCGGACGTCATCTACAAGACCGAGAAGGCCAAGTTCAACGCGGTCATCGAGGACATCGCCGAGCGGCACGCCACGGGTCAGCCCGTGCTGGTTGGCACGGTGTCGGTCGAGAACTCCGAGATCCTCTCGCAGCTGCTGCGCCGCCGCGGCATCCCGCACAGCGTGCTGAACGCGAAGTTCCACGCCCAGGAGGCGCAGATCATCGCGCAGGCCGGCCGCAAGGGTGCGGTCACGGTCGCCACCAACATGGCCGGCCGCGGCACCGACATCCTGCTCGGCGGCAACCCCGAGTTCCTGGCCGCGTCCGAGCTGCACCACCGCGGCCTCGACCCGGTGGAGAGCCCGGAGGAGTACGCGAAGGCGCTCGAGGAGGTCATGCCTTCCGTGAAGGAGGCCTGCGAGCAGGAGGCGGCCGAGGTCATCGCCGCCGGCGGCCTCTACGTGCTCGGCACCGAGCGCCACGACTCGCGCCGCATCGACAACCAGCTGCGCGGCCGCTCCGGCCGCCAGGGCGACCCGGGCGAGTCGCGGTTCTACCTGTCGCTGCAGGACGACCTGATGAAGCGGTTCCGCGCCGGCGCGGTCGAGGCGGTCATGGACCGCTTCAACATCCCGGAGGACGTCCCCATCGAGTCGAAGATGGTGACCCGCCAGATCCGCAGCGCCCAGACCCAGATCGAGGCGCAGAACGCCGAGATCCGCAAGAACGTCCTCAAGTACGACGAGGTGCTCAACAAGCAGCGCATGGTCATCTACGCCGAGCGCAAGCGCGTGCTCGACGGCGAGGACATGCACGACCAGGCGCAGCACATGGTCGACGACGTCGTCGCCGACTACGTCCGGGCCGCCACCTCCGAGGGGTACGCGGAGGACTGGGACCTCGAGCAGCTCTGGACCAACCTCAAGCGGCTGTTCCCGCTGAGCCTGACGATCGACGACGTCGTCGAGGAGGCCGGCGGCGAGCGCGGCGGCCTCGACCAGGACTTCCTCATCGCCCGGATCAAGGAGGACGCCCAGCGGGCGTACCAGGCCCGCGAGGAGGAGCTGGGCGAAGAGGCGGTCCGCGAGCTGGAGCGCCAGGTCCTGCTCGCGGTCATCGACCGCAAGTGGCGCGAGCACCTCTACGAGATGGACTACCTGCAGGAAGGCATCAGCCTGCGGGCGTACGCCCAGCGCGACCCGGTGGTCGAGTACCAGCGCGAGGGCTTCGACATGTTCAACCAGATGATGGAGGGCATCAAGGAGGAGGCGGTCGGCTTCCTCTTCAACCTGGAGGTCCAGGTCGAGGAGGCGCCCACGGTCACGGTCGACCCGTCCCAGGCCCGCGCCATGCCCACCGCGGCCGAGGAGCCGGAGCAGCACGTCGAGGTCCGCGCGAAGGGCCTCGGCGGCGGCCGCCGCCCGCAGAACCTGCAGTACACCGCCCCCGCCATCGACGGCGAGGCCGGCGCCGGGTCCCCGCAGATCCAGGAGGCACAGCAGGCGCCCGCACTGGGCATCGGCCCCGCCCCGGTGGTGCCGGCCAGCCCGGCCCACACCGGCGCGCACCGGGCCCCGTCGGGCCGCGGCTCCGGCGAGGCGGAGGCGAGCAGCGGCCCGTCCCGCAACGCGCCGTGCTACTGCGGCTCGGGCAAGAAGTACAAGCGCTGCCACGGCGCGCCCGGCAACGCCTGATCCGTCGGAGCTTTCCGCACCCGGCCTCGCGCGAGTTCGCTCGCCGAGGCCGGGTGTTTCTCGTCCGGGCGCGTGAGGCCCAGGACGGCCGCCGCCTGCACCGCTCAGCGGACGCCCCGGGGGGCTGCGTGGTCGGCTCAGATGCCAGAAGCCGTGGTGGGCTCGGGCGCAGCACCGTGGTCCGGCTCGGGTGGGCGAGCGGGGTCGGTTCGCCTGGGAAACCGCGGTCGGAGCCGGCGCAGAGCCGGGTTCAGAGGGGCGCAGGGCCCGGGGCAGGGCCGCGGTCAGAGTGGGGCAGGGCCGCGGTCAGAGTGGGGCAGGGCCGCGGTCAGAGCAGGTGGAGGACGGTCGCCAGCCAGGCTTGGTCGTGTTGCTCCAGGCGGAAGGCCATCGCCAGGGTGCGGTCGCCGACGATCAGCACCGCGGCGGCCTCGACCGCGCCGGGGCGGGGCTCGCAGAGGCTGGACCTCAGCACCGCCACCGGTGCGGGACGGCGGGCCCGGAAACGGCCCTGCGGGCCGGCATCGTGCCGTCTGACGCGGGTTTGTGCCACCTTGTGGGCCGCCGCGACGCCCTGTGCCACTACCGCGGCGGCCTCGCGGGGTTGGGCGAGCCTGCGAAGGTGCGTCGCCGGGCGGTAGCCGTTGAGGACCTCGACGCAGGAGTGCACGAACCTGCGGACCGCCAGCTTGGCGTCGGCCGAAGCCCCGGACACCACCGTCCGGCGGGCTGGCAGGAATGGCGGGTACGGCTGGGATACCCAGGACGGCGGGGCTGGCGAGGAGTGCTCGGTGGGCGAGCAATGCTGTGTGGGAGAGGAGTGCTGCATGGGGGAGGAGTGCTGCTTGGGGGAGGAGTGCTCGGTGGGCGAGGAGTGCTCGGTGGGTGAGGACCGCCGGGCCGGCGAGGACTGATGGGGTAGCGAGGGTCGCTGCGGTGGCCAGGACTGGCGGGACGGCGGGGACGTCCGGGCGGGGCCTGCCGCGGCGAGGCGGGACCAGTCCAGGGCCAGCTGATGCGGTGACTGCCACGGGTCCGGCTCGCGTTCGTCGTCGAAGCCGGGCTCGCCGCGCGGTGCTTTGCGGAGGCGGATCGCCGGTGCGGTCCGCTGCCTCTCCCAGGTGGCCGTTGCCATCTTTCACCCCGATCCTTGCGTTTGCCTTCGTTTGCCTACGACAACGAGTGTCCCGAGGGTGTGGAGAAGCGTCAATGCCAGCTTCGGATGCTGTGGAAAACCGGGGAGGTTCAGTCCGCGTCGCGCTCGGTCAGCGGGTTCTCCTGCACCCACGCCGCCGTCTCCGCGTACTTGCGCTCGATGTATTCCTCGAGCCTGGCCCGTTCCACGCGCCACTGACCGCGCCCACCGATCTTGATCGCGGGCAGCTCCCCGCTGCGGACCATGTGGTAGACCTGCGAGTCGGAGACGTTCAGCTCGGCTGCCACGTCGGACAGCAGCATGAACCTGGCCTCCACGGGTCCTCCGGTCGTCGGTGTGGCGCACGTGTCCTCAGTTTGCCACCGTTTGCTTGCGGCTGGTGCAAGAGATCCCCAGAGTGCACAGCGGGAACGCGTCGTCCGGTAGCGTGCGCGGCGGTGTACTAGAGGGACGGTCGAGTCGCCCAGGGGGATGAGAGTGCCGATCACCGATCTGGTCCGGGTGTATGTGCCCGCCACCGTGCCGATGCTGGCCGCTCTCCGGGATTCCGGCCGGCTCGGCGACGGCCCGGTGGTCGCGCATGCCGTCACCCCCGCCCTGCGGGAGTGGTACGCGGAAGGCGACGAGGAAGAGCTGGAGTACGTCGCCTTCACCCGCGCCGCACAGGCCGCGCTGCAGCTGCTGCGCCACGATCCCGCGGCGCCGCGCCGGAGGGTGGTCGTGTCGGCCGACGTGGCCTCGACCGGGCTGGTCCGCGAGGACGTCGAGCTGGGGTCGAGCACCGTGCGCCTGCCGCAGCCCGTCTCCTTCAAGGAGGTCGCATCCATCCACGTGGACGGTACCGACGCCGCCGAGGCGGTCGCCGCGGCCGCGGAGGTGGTCGACGAGGCGCTGGCCGGCGACCCGGACGCCCAGTTCACCGTCGACGGGGCCGAGGACCACGAGCTGGAGTGGTACGCGGTCAGCGAGATCGACGAGCTGGTCTGAAAGCTCCGGCCTGGCCCGGTCAGTCTTCTTTGCGGGCCGGCGAGCCGGGGGAGGCCGGCGTGGCCGAGGAGGCCGGCGTGGCTGCAGAGGCCGGCGTGGCTGCAGAGGCCGGCGTGGCTGCAGAGGCCGGCGTGGCTGGAGAGGCCGGCGTGGCTGGAGAGGCCGGCGTGGCTGGAGAGGCCGGCGTGGCTGGAGAGGCCGGCGTCGCCGAGGAAGCTGGCGCGTCAGCGGAAGCGGGGGCGGCAGAAGAAGCCGGCGTGGCGGTCGAAGCCGCGGTGGCCGTCGAAGGTGTGGCAGAAGCCGGCGAGGCGTCTGTGGCCGGGTCGGTGGGGGAGCCGAGCGTCCGCCCCACCGCCACCATCGCGGTGAACGCCCCCACGAAGAGCACGACCAGCGCGATGTTCAGCCGGGTCCCGCTGAGCACCTGCTGCACCGTCAGCTCCAGCTCGCTGATCTTGCCGGCGAGCTCCAGCACCCGGGCTCCCGCCGTACGCGTCAGAAGCTCGGCGACGACCAGCAGCAGACCCGGTCCCGCGCCCGCGAGGGCGTAGAGCGGCCACTGCACGTCGGCGCCGCTGCGACGGTGGGCGTGGCGCATCAGCCGGTACGCGACGAGCCCGGCGGCCAGGCCGGCGATCGCGCCCTGCACGAAGCCGAAGTATCCCGCGGCGCTCGCCTGCGAGGCCGCGGTGTCGCCCGCGCCGAGCGCCGGCAGCAGCGTGTCCTGCCCGAAGCTGAGCAGCATCCGGACCAGGAACACGGCGATCGCGCCGGCGCACGCGGCCGCGGTCACGCGGGGGTAGCGGAAGCCGGCCAGGGTGCCGCCGATCGTCGCCGCGGCCGCGACGGTGCCGGCGACGACCGCGTAGATCCAGCCCTCGGTGTTGATCGTGAAGAACGCCAGGGCGCCGAGGAGGCCGACCGCGAGGCCGGCTCCGGTGGCGAGGACGAAGCGTACGGTGACGCCGGGCTCGCGGCCGTTGCGGGCGAGGAAGGCCCGGACCGCCAGGGCGACGGCCGCGCCCGCGACGAGGCTGGCGGAGACGGCTCCGGGCATCGCGTAGGCGGTGGAGGTGACCTCCATCTCGGCGTTGGTGTGGCGGGTGATGGAGGCCCGCGCCGACCAGATCATCGCGGCCGTCCACAGCAGGCCGGCGACCGCCAGGACGATGCCGGGGGAGGATGCCCGTTCCGGTCCCTCCTGGGCTGCTTTGCCCTTCGTGACCTCGCTGTCCGCCTCACTCATGGGCCTCAGGGTACGCGGCCGCACCGGCACCTCCGACGCCCCGGGAGGCCGCCCCGCGCGTGCGAGGATGGAGCCGCGCGACACACGATGTCGGCTCAGCTGAACCCACAAGGTCGAGGAGTACGTGATGGACGCCCACTTTTCCGTGCCCGTGCCACGGAATGAGCCCGTACGTGGTTATGCGCCCGGCAGCCCCGAGCGCCTCTCCCTGCAAGCGCGGGTCGAGGCCCTCGCGGCCGAGCGCCTCGAGCTGACGAACACCATCGACGGCGTGCAGCGGATGGGCGGCGGCGAGCGGATCGACGTCGTGCAGCCGCACAACCGGCACCACGTGCTCGGCGTGACCGGCAACTCGACCCACGAGGACGCCGCGGCCGCCGTGGCCGCCGCCAAGCGCGCCGCCCCGGGCTGGCGTGCGCTGCCCTACAGCGAGCGCGCCGCCGTCTTCCTGCGCGCGGCGGAGATGCTGGCGGGCGGCTGGCGGGACACCCTGAACGCGGCCACGATCCTGGGCCAGTCGAAGTCCGCGTACCAGGCCGAGATCGACGCCGCCTGCGAGCTGATCGACTTCCTGCGCTTCAACGTCGCCTTCGGCGAGCAGATCCTCAGCGAGCAGCCGCAGTCGGCGCCCGGCATCTGGAACCGCTTCGACCACCGTCCGCTCGAGGGCTTCGTCTACGCGATCACCCCGTTCAACTTCACCGCCATCGCGGCCAACCTGCCGGCGGCGCCCGCGCTGATGGGCAACACCGTGGTCTGGAAGCCGTCGCCGACCCAGCAGTTCTCGGCGCACTTCACCATGCGGCTGTTCGAGGCGGCCGGGCTGCCCCCGGGCGTCATCAACATGGTCGCCGGCGACGGCCTCGCGGTCTCCGACGTGGTGCTCGCCGACCCGGACCTGGCCGGCATCCACTTCACCGGCTCGACGGCCACGTTCCGGCACCTGTGGCGCGAGGTCGGCTCGCACATCGACCGCTACCGGTCGTACCCGCGGCTGGTCGGTGAGACCGGCGGCAAGGACTTCGTCTTCGCGCACGCCAGCGCCGACGTGGACGCGCTGCACACCGCGCTCGTGCGGGGCGCGTACGAGTACCAGGGCCAGAAGTGCTCGGCGGCGTCGCGGGCGTACGTGCCGCGCAGCATCTGGGACGGCGGCCTGCGGGACCGGCTCGCGGCCACGGTGGCCTCGATCAAGTACGGCGACGTCACCGACCTGTCGACCTTCGGCGGCGCGGTGATCGACGGCCGGGCGTTCGCCAAGCACGCCGAGGCCCTGGACCGGATCAAGAACAGCGCCTCGTGCACGGTGCTCGCCGGCGGCACGGCCGACGACAGCGAGGGCTGGTTCGTCGCCCCGACGCTGGTGGAGTCGACGGACCCGGCGCACGAGGTCTTCACCACCGAGTACTTCGGCCCGATCCTCGGCGTGCACGTCTACGACGACGGCGACTTCGAGGGCGCGGTGGCCCAGGCCGAGGCGGTCTCCCCGTACGCGCTGACCGGCTCGATCTTCGCCACCGACCGTACGGTCGTCGACTGGGCGTCGGCGGCCCTGCGCAACGCGGCGGGCAACTTCTACATCAACGACAAGCCGACCGGAGCGGTCGTCGGTCAGCAGCCCTTCGGCGGCGCCCGGGGCAGCGGCACCAACGACAAGGCCGGCTCGATGCTGAACCTGCTCCGGTGGGTCTCGCCGCGGACGATCAAGGAGACGTTCGAGCCGCCGACGGCCTGGGAGTACCCGCACATGGGGTGATTGTCCTGGTTAGTGGGTCGTCGTCCTTTCTTCACGAAAGGGAGGGCGGCGGCCCGCGGCCTTTGTGGCGCTTCCCGACTTCGAGCGCCGTCTGACCGATTTCGTGCTCCATTCTACCGCGTGACACCCGTCCTCAAGGGCGAAACGCCCGGTCACGACCCTCGTGGTCGGACTGTCTGTGCGGGACAGTCGCTTGTGGAGACGCAAATTGGACGGATCGGGCGAAATCCTGGACGCCGGAGCGACAAAGTGGCAGCTTAGAAGGCATGCCCGACTCTCAGATCAATCCCACGGCTGCCGCACTGCTCGGCCTGCTGCACGATGGGCCGATGACCGGCGGACAGCTCATGGCGGCTGCCGAACGCCGCCTCGGGCCCTACTGGTCGATGACGCGGAGCCAGGTCTACCGCGAACTGCCGGTCCTCGCCGAGATGGGCTTCGTCCGCCTCGGCAAGCCCGGACCACGGTCCAGCCAGCCCTATGCCATCACCGCCGCCGGCAAGCGTGCCTTCAGCCGGTGGCTCGCCGAGGCGCCCGGCCGCGATGCGATTCGCAACCCGGTCGCCCTGCGCGTCGCCTTCGGCCAGCAGCACGCCGGTGGCCAGCTCAAGACGCTCTACACCGGCGCCAACGAGTATCACTCGGAGGCCCTGGCCATGGCCCGCGAGCAGGCCAAGGAGGCCAAGAAGGCGGGAGACCAGTACGGCGCCGCCGCGCTGGAGTTCGCCGTCGCGTACCACAAGGCGGCCCTGACTTGGCTCAAGGCCGCCCCCGCGGAGTGATGGCGGAACTACGCACCACGGGCCGCCCGGCCACGACACGGGCCGGGCGGCGTATTCTTGACCGTCGTGAGTGCAGCCGACTTTCCTGAACAGCTCAAGGCCCTCGACGCCACCCTGCGCAACATCGAGAACGTGCTCGACCTCGACAAGCTGCGCCGGGACCGTGCGGAGCTCGAGGAGCAGGCCTCCGCCCCCGACCTGTGGGACGACCAGGCCCGGGCCCAGGACGTCAACTCCCGGCTGTCGTACGTCGCCGGCGAGATCTCGAAGATGGAGAAGCTGCGCTCGCGCCTCGACGACGCCGGCCTGCTGCTCGAGATGGCGCAGGCCGAGGGCGACGCCGACTCGGTCACCGAGGTCGGCGACGAGCTGGTCAAGCTCCAGAAGGCCATCGAGGAGATGGAGGTCCGCACCCTCCTCTCCGGCGAGTACGACTCCCGCGAGGCCGTCGTGGCCATCCGGGCCGGCGCCGGCGGCGTGGACGCCGCCGACTTCGCCGAGATGCTGCTGCGGATGTACCTGCGCTGGGCGGAGCGCCACGGCTACCCCACCGAGGTGTACGAGACGTCGTACGCGGAGGAGGCGGGCCTGAAGTCGGCGACCTTCGCGGTCAAGGTGCCGTACGCGTACGGCACGCTCAGCGTCGAGTCGGGCACGCACCGCCTGGTCCGGATCAGCCCGTTCGACAACCAGGGCCGGCGCCAGACGAGCTTCGCCGGCGTCGAGGTGATGCCGGTCGTCGAGCAGACCGACCACATCGAGATCCCCGAGAACGAGATCCGGGTGGACGTCTACCGTTCGTCGGGTCCCGGTGGACAGAGCGTCAACACCACCGACTCCGCCGTGCGCCTCACGCACATCCCCACGGGCATCGTCGTGACGTGTCAGAACGAGAAGTCGCAGCTGCAGAACAAGGCCTCCGCCATGCGGGTGCTGCAGGCGCGGCTGCTCGAGCGCAAGCGCCAGGAGGAGGAGGCGAAGCTCGCCGGCCTCAAGCAGGACACCACGGGTTCCTGGGGCGACCAGATGCGCTCGTACGTGCTGCACCCGTACCAGATGGTCAAGGACCTGCGCACCGAGCAGGAGACGGGCAACCCGTCCTCGGTCTTCGACGGCGAGCTCGACGACTTCATCGAGGCCGGCATCCGCTGGCGCAAGCAGAACCAGATGGCCGGCTGAGCCGGCCGCGACACGCCGCCTGAACGATGAGTCAGGCGGCGTTCACGTTCGGTGTACCTCGCGCGCGCGGCGGGGAAGATCTGCCCCGAAGGACGCGAAAACCGTCCACCGGCGGGCTTGGCGTTTCCGTTACACCGCGTAGACTCTCCACCCGTGATTCAGCTCGAGAACGTGACGAAGACGTATCCGAAGGCGTCTCGGCCGTCGTTGGACGATGTCAGCGTCGGTATCGAGAAGGGTGAGTTCGTCTTCTTCATCGGCCCCTCCGGTTCCGGCAAGTCGACGATCATCAAGCTGCTGCTGCACGAGGTGTCCCCCTCGCGCGGCAAGGTGGTGGTGAACTCCAAGGACGTCACGGCGATGCGGTCCTGGAAGATCCCGCACTTCCGCCGCTCGATCGGCTGCGTCTTCCAGGACTTCCGGCTCCTGCCCAATCGCACGGCGTACGAGAACGTGGCCTTCGCCCTCGAGGTCATCGGCAAGACCAAGGCCGTGGCGCGCCGGGTCGTGCCCGAGGTGCTCGAGCTGGTCGGCCTCGGCGGCAAGGAACACCGTTACCCGCACGAGCTCTCCGGCGGTGAGCAGCAGCGTGTCGCGGTCGCCCGGGCGTTCGTCAACCGGCCGCTGATCCTGCTGGCGGACGAGCCGACGGGCAACCTGGACCCCGACACGTCGATCGAGATCATGCGCCTGCTCGACCGGATCAACCGGACCGGCACCACGGTCGTGATGGTCACCCACGACTCCAACATCGTCAACCAGATGCGCCGCCGGGTCATCGAGATCGAGAGCGGCCGGATCGTCCGCGACCAGGCGCGCGGCGTCTACGGCTGACGCTCCCGGGCCCCGCGCCCCTTCGACTGCTCTGATTTTCGAACGCGGAGTCCCGGAAGGAACCCCCGATGCGTTTCAAGTACGTCCTCAACGAGGTGCTGGTCGGTCTGTGGCGTAACGTCACCATGACCATCGCCATGATCATCACCATGTCGGTGTCGCTGACCATGCTCGGCGCCAGCGTGCTGATGTACATGCAGGTCGACCAGATGAAGGACTTCTACTTCGGCAAGGTCGAGGTATCCGTCTTCCTGAACGACAACGTGAGCGAGGCCGAGCGCGCCGCCATCGGTCAGGCGATCGACGCGAGCCCGCTCGTGCAGTCCAAGGAGTACGAGAGCCGCGAGGCGGCGTACGAGAAGTTCAAGGTCCTCTGGCGCAACTCGCCCGACTTCGTGAACTCCGTGCGCGCGGACAGCCTGCCCGAGTCGTACCGGGTCAAGCTCAAGGACCCGGAGCAGTACGAGGCCTTCAACCAGCAGATCGCGAAGACGCCGGGCATCCAGGACATCGTCGACCAGCGCGAGCTGCTGGACAAGATCTTCAAGATCTTCAACACGGTCCAGGTGATGGCGCTGGGGGTGGCGGCCTTCATGGCCCTGGCGGCGCTGTTGCTGGTCGGGAACACCATCCAGGTGGCCGCGTACAGCAAGCGCCGCGAGGTCGCCGTCATGAAGCTGGTCGGCGCGTCCAACTGGTTCATCCAGGCGCCGTTCGTACTCGAGGCGGTCGTCGCCGGCCTGATCGGCGCGATCCTCGGCTTCGGCATCATCTTCACCCTCAAGATCGTCCTGCTCGACGGCCGGCTGCAGGCCCTCGCCAACGTCCTGACGCCGATGTCCAACGGTGACGTCTGGCTGATGCTGCCGCTGCTGGCGGCGGTGGGCGCGGGCGTCAGCGCGATCACCGCCTGGGTCACTCTGCGCTTCTACCTGAAGGTCTGAGGCCGGAGCGCCCTCTCGGGCGACAAGCACCGATCGCCGCGTATCTCGGATGAGATGCGCGGCGATCGCCGTTCTGCACGATTTCACCGAAAAGCTCCGGAAAGTCAGAGTACGGTGACTCTTCGTGGAGCCCAAGAGTCGCCGACATCGCCGCTTCCGTGCCGCGCTGACCGTGTGCCTGAGCGCGCTCTGCACCGCAGGCCTCCTGGTCACCGTGCCCGGCGCGGTGCACGCCGACCCGTCGGCCGACGACGCCCGCCGGGCGAGCCGGGCCGTCGACCGGGCCGAGGCGATCCTCGAGGACGCCACCGCGACCGCCCGCAACGCCGCCCGCCGGCTGGAGATCGCGACGGCAGCCCTGCCCGCGGCGCAGAAGAAGGTCGCCGCCTCGCGTGGCGTCGTCGCCGCCGCCTCGGTGCAGGCCGCGACCGCCCGGCGCAAGGCCGACACCGCCCGGGCGGCGTACGACCGCAGCGCCACCGCCTTCGAGAAGGCCCAGAGCCGGGTGGACCAGGCCCGCGAACGCGTCGACGACATCGCGGCCGTGTCGTACATGGGCGGCACCATCGCCACGGTCAACGTCCTCGTCGGGGCCCGCGGACCACAGGACGCGATCGACCGGATCGGCCTCATCGAGCAGGTCATGCGCAAGCAGCAGGAGGGCGTCGACGAATTCGTCGGGGCGCGGCGCACGGCCCGTACCCATCAGGACCGTGCTGGGCTCGCCAAGCGCGCCGCCGAGGACGCCGAGCGCGACGCCGCCGACAAGCTCGCCGCGGCACGCAGCGCCCAGGCGGCCGCCCAGCGCGCCCGGGCCACCATGATCAAGCTCGCGGAGAGCCGCAAGGCGGCCCTGCGCCTCGCCCGCTCCCAGCGCGCCGCGGTGCTCGCCAAGTACGAGCAGGCCAAGGCCGAGGAGGAGCGGATCCAGGCCGCACTGCGCGGCTGGGACGAGAAGAACGGCGGCGGCCCCTACACCGGCGGCGTGCTCCGGATGCCCGTCCACGGCTGGAAGACCAGCGACTTCGGCAACCGGTACGACCCCTACTACCGGGTGTGGCAACTGCACGCGGGCATGGACATCGCCGCCGGCGGCGGGACCCCCATCCACGCGGCGGCGAGCGGCCGGGTCGTCCAGGCCAGCTGGAACGGCGGGTACGGCAACTACACCTGCATCAACCACGGCCGGCAGAAGGGCACGAGCTTCACCACCTGCTACGGCCACCAATCCAAGATCCTGGTCCGGTACGGCGAACACGTCCGCCGCGGCGAGGTCATCGGCCGCGTCGGCACCACCGGCGCGTCCACCGGATTCCACCTGCACTTCGAGACGCGCTTCGGCGGCGTACCGAGGAATCCGGCGCATTATCTGCCGCGCTGTCTGTGCTGACCCGGCGCTAAGATGGAAAGGTCCGGCCGAACGGCCGGGCCTTTTTTCTGCAGTGTCATCCGGGTGGGGAGCCGAACATGCCGCGCGAACAGGGGCGCAAGGTCGTGGCCTCGAACCGCAAGGCCCGCCACGACTACGCGATCCTCGCCACCTACGAGGCCGGCATGGTGCTGACCGGCACCGAGGTCAAGTCGCTGCGCGCCGGACGGGCGTCCCTGGTCGACGCCTTCGGCCACGAGAACCAGGGCGAGATCTTCCTGCACGGCATGCACATCCCGGAGTACACCCAGGGCACCTGGACCAACCACGAGCCCCGCCGCACCCGCAAGCTGCTCCTCAAGCGCGAGGAGATCAGCAAGCTGATGGGCAAGCTCCGCGACGACGGCGTCACCCTCGTGCCACTCCAGGTCTACTTCCACAACGGGTACGCGAAGGTCGAGCTCGGCCTGGCCAAGGGCAAGAAGGCGTACGACAAGCGCCAGGACCTCGCCGCCCGCGACGCCAACAAGGAAATCAACCGAGCGCTGGGGCGCCGGAGCAAGGGCATGGATTGACGGATATCCTCGCCGCGGCCCGTTCCACCGCGCGCGAAGGGACCACCAATGCCCGGCAAACACGCCGAGAGACAGATCGGCCTGCCCCGGTACTCGTTCGTCGTCGCCGCCGCCACGCTGCTCGTCATCCTGGTCGCCTGGGTCGCCGTCCGCATGGTCGGCCCGGACGAGCGCAGGACACCGATCCTGGTCGTGCCGTCCACGTCGCCCACGGCCCCGGCCGGCCAGCCGCCGCCGGGCTGACCGCGACGCCGGCCGCCGTACCGTCCGGGTCCGCCCGCGGCCGGCCACTGCCGCGCTGGCCGCGTCCCCCCACGGCCGGCCAGCCCTCCGTGGCCCGCTAGCCCTCCGGGGCCCGCTAGCCCTCCGTGGCCCGCTAGCCCTCCGTGGCCCGCTAGCCCTCCGTGGCCCGCTAGCCCTCCGTGGCCCGCTAGCCCTCCGTGGCCCGCTAGCCCTCCGCGGCCCGCTAGCCCTCCACGGCCGGGCTAGCCCTCCGCGGCCCGCTAGCCCTCCGCGGCCCGCTAGCCCTCCACGGCCGGGCTAGCCCTCCGCGGCCCGCTAGCCCTCCACGGCCCGCTAGCCCCCAGCCGCGCTCACCGCGTTCCCCCCATGGCCGGCCAGCGCCCGCCGGATCGACCGCGGCGCCGGCCGCCGTGGTGAACGGCACACCCACCGCACGGGCCGATACCGGAATGAACTCCGGGCGCGGACACGTTAGTCTTGTACGGCTACCGCAGTAGCGGTGGCGCTACGAGGGGGTGACTGGTTTCGACTTCGTACGTGGAGACAGGGGAAGCGAGCCGAGGAAGCCGACGTCGTCTCGAGAATCGGTCGTCGGAAAACAATAAGCGCCAAGGATAACTCCCGCGCTGACTTCGCTCTTGCCGCCTGAGGTAAGTAGCAAGTCTGTCGGACTGAGCACACCTCCGGCTCAGATCTCCGGCATCAGCTAGGAGGTTGGCCAATCGGTCCCGGTCGCGGGGACCGTGCGGCGAGATCAATCAGCGACTGGGCCCGTCACACCGACTCGCTCACGTGATCGGTGGGGCCGAGTAGAGGCACAGTGAGCTGCGCTCGGAGAAGCCCTGACGAAACAACGAAGGACCCGGGTTCGATTCCCGGCACCTCCACGAGTCCCTGGGGCCCCCTGTCCGCGGAAAGCGCGGACCGGGGGCCTCGTCTTGTCTGCTCCGGGGGCCGAGCCCCCGGAGACCCCGCGGTGCGGTGGCGGGGTTTGGGCGTTTGTTGCGGTTGGTGGCGCCTGCGGCGGGCGCCTGCGGCGGGCGCCTGCGGCGTTGGGCGGCTTCGCCTGACGCTTCGCTTGGTCTTGGCGCCTTTCTTCACCTTTCCTGCTGCGTGCGGGCCGCCGCCCGCCGCCGTGTCCCGTCCGCCGCCGTGTGCCGAGTGAGGCCTGTTCCACGGCGTGACGCCCGCGGGCCGCCGCCCGCGGCCCGCTGCCGTCCGCCGCTGCCCGCTGCCGTCCGCCGCTGCCCGCTGCCGTCCGCTGCTGCCCGCTGCCCGCTGCTGCCCGCTGCTGCCTGCTACCCGCTGCCCGCTGCCCGCTGCTGCCCGCGGCCCGCCGCCGCCACGACACCGAGCTCCGCCTCGTGTCGTACGCCGCCGTGTGCCGGTCGTGTTGGGTGCGGTTCCTTTTTGCTTTATTGGTGGGCTTTTGGGTGGTGGAGGGCTCGGGTTCCTAGGTACTTGTGGAGGCGGATTGTGGTGGTGGTCGGGGTTGTGTGGGTGCGGACCAGGTCGCAGAGGTCGTTGGTGAGGATCAGGCCGTAGCCGCGGGGGTGGTCCGGTGGGGGCAGGAGGCGGCCGGCGAGGGGGTTGGCCAGGTGGCCGGTGTCGTCGACCTGGCAGATGAGGACGCCGGGTTCGGTCCAGATGGTGATGCGGCCCCGGCCCCGGGTGTGTTCGAAGGTGTTGGCGGCCAGTTCGTTGGCGGCCAGGACCAGGTCCTCGGTCGCCTCCGGGGAGAGGGATGCGGCGGCGTGGCGGCGTACGAAACAGCGGACCGCCGCCAGCGTCGAGTACTCGCCGTAGGCCAGGGTCTCCGCGTCCGGGGGCGGCGGGGGGAGCTCGTGGTTGAAGCTCGATGCCGTCTCGAACGGGTCGGCGTACCGGTCGCTGATGTACAGGGCGCCGGCGTCGATCATCGTGGGGTGGGTGCGCCAGGCGTCCTCGACCATCGGCGGGGGTAGCCGCTCGATGTCGTACGGGCAGAGGATGGCGGCGTCGTGGTCGGCGAAGGCCGCGTTGATCAGCGCCTCGTGTGCGACGCAGGCGGGATATTCCAGCGCCGTGCGGCCCTGCCAGATCGGCTCGCCGATGATGGACACCCGGCGGCCCGGGTGGTCGGCGGCGAAGGTGAGCAGCACGCGCGGGATGATCCGGCCCGGGTTACGGCCGGCCACCGCCATGTCGGCGAAGACGACCCGGTCGGCGACGTCGGCCAGTGCCTCCCGCACCAGGTCGAGGTTCGTCCCTGGGACCGCCACCAGGACGGGTTCGCCGTCGGCTACGGCGGAGCGGACGAATGCGGTGGTGCCCGCCACGTACTCGTGCTCGTTGCGGTACAACAGCGCCGGATGGTCGAAGCGTGGAACGGACCTGGGGCCGGTCATTCGAGAATCCCTCTTCGCACGCTCGGGTGCAGTCGGTCATGCGGAGTCTGCCTCGGCGTCCGGGTCGGGCGCGTGCGCTGCGGGGAAGCCGAGTCGGTCACTGTGGAAATCGGGTCGTTCACTGCGGAAGTCCAGTCGGTCTCCGGAAAAATCGAGTCGGTCGCCGCGGAGGTCGAGGACGTCCCGGCCACTGCGCCGGGCGAATGTCCCCCGGCCGCCGTGGAAGTCGAGCAGCCGGGACAAGGTCGGCGAGCTGCCCACGAGGCGTAGACGGCCCGCGGATCGGTCCACGGCTCGCGAGAGGATGCGTCCGGCCGCCGTGTCGGCGAACCGCAGCCCGGACACGTCGATCTCCGCCACGGAGCCGTCGTCCGGCTGGCGGTCGACCAGGTGCTCGATCACCGACGCGAGCGCCTGCCGGTTGAAGATGTCCGCCTCGCCCGCCAGGCGCAGCCCGTACGGATCCCGGGTGAGCCGCATGCGCAGCGCGGACGCCGGGTCGAACGGCATGTCGGTGCCGGCGGCCCCGGGATGCGTCCCGGTGTGCCGGCGCAGGCTCAGCGGATCGAAGAGCCGGCGGTCGTACGCGCACACCCCCAGCAGATAGCCCTCGGCGAAGAACACGTTCAGCCCCGCTTCGAAGGCGGGCAGCCGCTCGGCGCCCGGCACCGACCGGCTCGCCCACGACATGTCGGCGATGAGCCGCAGGCCCGGGAACCCGTCGCGGCGTGCCCTGTCCCGCTCCTCCCGCAGGAAACCCATGGCCACGTCCGGGTCGAAGGCCCCGGCGGCGGTCAGCCAGGACGACTCCGCCGTCGCCGTCCGGAGGCTTCCGGACGCCAGCGCCTCGGTGGTGCGCACACCGTGCCGCTCGATCGCGGCGAGGACCGCCTCGGGATCATCACCGCAGTAGACGGTCCTGTCGCGTTGGCCCAGTCCGGCGCCGACGACGTCGGCCAGCGTCCGCAGGCGAACGGTTTCGTCGTCGACGATCCAGCAGACATGATCACCACGGGTGATCTGACCGAGGAGCGCTGTCCCGGACACGAATCTTCCCTACCCGTTTCGCGGCTGTAAGACTTCACCGTACTCGCTGAAACGGTTGCGCAGGGTAACTCGTGGGGGTGATGTGGCGACGGCTAGGGAAGCTCGATCGGAAGCTTGATGCCGTCCAGCGTCGAGGCGCAGGCGCACTCCCGCTCGGCCGGCAGCCGCGTCACGGCGTCCAGCAGAATCCCGCGCAGCTTCGCGGTGTTCTCCGTGAAGACCCGGAAGACCTCGCTCATGGTGACCCCGTGCTCGCCCTCGACGCCGGCATCCAGGTCCGTCACCAGCGCGATGGCCGTATAGCAGAGCGCCAGCTCCCGGGCGAGTACCGCTTCCGGGTGACCCGTCATGTTGACGATCGACCCGCCGATCTCGGCGAACCAGCGCGACTCCGCCCGGGTCGAGAACCGCGGCCCCTCGACCACCACCATCGTGCCGCCGTCGACGGGGCGGACCCGTTCCCCGGCGGCGAGCACCGCGCGGCGGCCGACCGGGCAGTAGGGGTCCGCGAACGACACGTGCACCGCGCCGCTGTCGTAGTACGTCTGGGGTCGGCCGCTGGTCCGGTCGATCAGCTGGTCGGGCACGACGAAGGTGCCGGGGCCCAGCTCAGGGCGCAGACCGCCGACGGCGCAGGGCGCGACGATCTGGCGTACACCCAAGGAGCGCAACGCCCACAGATTGGCCCGGTAGGGAATCTTGTGCGGCGGGAAGCGGTGGTCGCGGCCGTGCCGCGGCAGGAAGGCCACCCGCCGGCCGCCGACCTCGGCGATCGTGATCCGATCCGACGGCGCACCGTAGGGCGTGGACACGTCGTGCTCCGTCGCGCCGTCCAGCAGGGCGTAGAGACCGGATCCGCCGATGACGCCGATCTCCGCCTCCGGGTGTCGCTCGTTCATGCGCAGACCTTATCGGTGGCCCGAACCGCAAGCTAATGTCCAAGCATGGCGGGAGAGCGAGGCTGTCGTGTTCAGTGAAGAGCAGCGTGTCGGAGGTCGGTCGGTGGAATCGATGACCGGTCAACTGCTGGTCGCGACCCCGACGCTGAAGGACCCCAACTTCGACCGTACGGTCGTGCTGCTCGTCGCCCACGAGACCGGCGGCGCCCTCGGTGTGGTGCTGAACCGGGCCACCGAGGTCCCGGTCGCCGACGTCCTGGGCGACTGGGGCGCCCTCGCGGGCGACCCGGCGGTCCTCTTCGAGGGCGGCCCGGTCCAGCCCGAGTCGGCGATCTGCCTGGCCCGCACACGCCCCGAGATCAAGAAGCGGGTCTCCGGCTTCCACCAGGTCGCGGGCAGCCTGGGCACGGTCGACCTCTCCGCCGACCCGGACCGCATGCGCGAGAGCGTGGCGGGCATCAGGGTCTTCGCCGGATACTCGGGCTGGTCCGCGGGCCAGCTCGAGGACGAGATCGCGGCCGGCTCCTGGTTCGTCTTCGACGCCCTCCCGGGCGACCCCTTCGTGAACCGCCCGGACGACCTCTGGGCCATGGTCCTTCGCCGCCAGGGCGACATCCTGGCGGCGGTCGCGCACTTCCCGCCCGACGTCTCGCTGAACTGAGCCCCTCCCGCGAACGGGGGCCCGACGGGTGTGTACTATTCCCTCTGTGCCCGGGCGACCGGACATGGCAAGGGGCTGTGGCGCAGCTGGTAGCGCACCACACTGGCAGTGTGGGGGTCAGGGGTTCGAGTCCCCTCAGCTCCACCAGGAGAAATTGGCCCGGACTTCGGTCCGGGCCATTTTTGTGCCGGATCACGCCTCCATGCCGGAAACTCGGTGAGAGATTCGCCTCGCACGGGCCTGGACCGCAGCCGAGCAGGCCCAGGCGGCTGCCGCCCAGGCCTAGACGGCCGCCGTCCAGGCCGCCATCGAGGGTGCCGCCACGCGGAAGGCTGCCACCGGGGCGGCCGCCGCACAGAATCCGCGGAGAGCGCCCGGAAGCACGCCGACAGCGTCCTCCTCGCCGCCGACAAGGCCCTGTCGCACGCCGTCGCGGCGCAGCAGGCATTCGAGCGGGCCGAGGCGGCCGAGCGGGAGCGGGAGCGCAAAACTCGGGCGGATGCCATCGCCGGTGGCGGCGACCTGACGGCAGTGCCGGGTGACGACCAGGCTCCGACGCGGCGGGAATCCGGGGAGCGAACAGGAAGGCCCGGAAACGAAGCGCCGGCGCGGCCGGCATTGACGCAACGGGTCCGGCGGGGCTGCATGGAGTGGTGAGCCCGGAAGACGATGGCAGCACGACGAGCGCCGAGAAAGTCGGGGAGCATCTCGATTTCGCGGAACGCGCGCGTACCCGGGCGGAGGAGATCGCGCTCACCGCGGAGGTGCTCCAGGATCGAGCGGAGGGTGCCCAACGGTTCGCCAAGGAAGCGATGAAGAGGATCAACGAGCGGAGGACCCGGAAACCCGCTCGTCCGTAGGCCTTTCAACAAGTTCAGGTTCGCAGCGTCTCGCCCGGTAGCACGCCGTGGGCCGCGCGGTAGGCCGCGGCGAAGCGGCCGGTGTGGGTGAAGCCCCATCGGGTCGCGATGGCCGCGACGGTGTCGCCGCGAGCCGGGTCGGCGCGTTGCAGTTCTCGTCGCGCGAGTTCCAGCCGTACCTGGCGCAGGTATCCCAGGGGCGTCGTACCGAGGTGCCGGCGGAAACCGTACTGCAGGGCGCGGGCGCTGGTGCCGGCCGCCGCGGCGATCTCGCTCAGCTGGAGTGGCAGGTGGGCGTGGGCGTCGATGTGGGCGACAGCGCGGCGGACCGCCGCCGGCGCGACGGTGCCGGGGCCCGGCACGTGCTGACGGTTCATCGTCGTGTTCGGGAAGACCTGCAGGGCGGCGGTGGCGACCGTGCGGGCGAGGTCTTCGGCGAGCAGCGGTGAGCTCAGCGGCGAGACCGGATCCATCAGGGCTCCGCTGACCAGGCCGAGCAAGGACCGCCAGTAGCGACGCATCGGTGCCGAGATCGGCGTGACGCCGTGGAACTTCAGCTCCGCGGCGGGCACGCCTGTCGTGTCCTCGGCAACCCGGTCGATCCGGTCGCTCGGCAGCCGCAGGGTGGTCACGTCGAAGTGGTGCATGACGAAATCGACCGGGACCCCGAGGGGATAGAACGCGATGTCCCCCCTGGACGCGATGGTGTCCGCGCCGCGAGCTTTCACCTGCACGCTGCCGGCGTGCACGAGGAAGAACACGTAGTCCCGAAAGCCCTCGGCGGTGGTGGTGCCACGGTAGTCGATGGACGTGCGCACCCGGTCCGCGCCGATCAAGGCGGTGTCGTGGGTCAGCGCCGAGAACTGTGCGCCGTTCCGGACCGGCGCGAACCGTGACTTGTTGCCGGCGTACACCTGCCGGATGAACTCGGTGATCTCGGCGTCGTCGTGGGATGAGAACGACGACCGCCGCACCAGACCGGATTGCGTCTGCGGTGCTGACATGCAGCCTCCCCAGAATGCTAGGGCGGGATGTCAGTGGATTCTGCGCCCGGCCGGCTCGCTCAGCAACGGCTGAAGCCGGCAGTCGCCCCCAATCCCGACGAAGTGACCCGGTCCTGGCCACCAACGGGTGACCGGAACCCGAGGCCGGCCCGGGATCTCAACCGCCAGGGTTGTCCCAATCGCGCAGGTCCGCCTCGATCTCCCGCTGGTCGGCGGTGCGGTCACGGGCGTCGGCGGACTTCTCGCGGAGGTCCGCGAGTCGCTCTCGCTCGTCGGCGGTGGCGTCGCGCTCGTCGGCGGCGGCTTCCCGGCGATCGGCGTGCCGATCCCGGGCGTCGGCCTCCTGCCGGCGCGCCTCGAGGGAACGTTCCCGGTCCCTCGCCCGGGTGTCGCGTGCTCCGGCCGCCTCGTCGCGCAGGTCGGCCACGGTCGACCGTTGCTCCAGCTCGACGTCTCGCTGGTCGGCCACGGCGTCGCGCTCGTCCGCGGTGGACTCGCGTTCGGCCATGAGCTTCTCCCGCTCGCCGATCCGTTGCTCACGGTGGGCGAGGGCCGTTTCGCGATCTTCATCACGTTCCACGCCACACATCTTAGGACAGCGGCGCGGGCTCGTGGGTCAGCCGTCGCTCGTGGACAGTGCGAAAGCGCAGAGGAAGCCCAGCACCAGGATCAGGCCCATCGCCAGGTGCGTACGCTCGAACGCCTCGGGGATCATCGTGTCGGCGATCATGGTGATGATGGCGCCGGCGGCCAGCGCGGTGATGAACGCGAGGACGGCGGGCGCGGCGCCACCCAGCAGCAGGTGACCGGCGACCGCCGCGACACCGCTGAGTACGGCGATGCCGCCCCACAGGCCGAAGACGTATCCCCGGGAGCGGCCGGCCCGGCGCATGCCGGCGGCGCTGGCCAGCCCCTCGGGCACGTTGCTGATGAACACGGCGGTCACGGTCACGGCCGAGACGGCCCCGCCGCCGAGCAGGCTCGTCCCGATGACGATCGACTCCGGCACCCCGTCGAGCAGCGCGCCGAGCGCCAGGGCCGTCCCGGAGCCGCCCTGCTCGTCCTCGGACGGCTGCAGGTCCCCGGAGCGCTTGCGATGCCGCGCCCCGCGGCGGGCCAGCAGCATGTTGCAACCGGTGTAGACCAGCGCCCCGGTGGCCGTCCCGGCGGCCGTGGGCGCCAGCCCGGCGCGCTCGTGGGCCTCGGCGACCAACTCGAACGAGACGGCGGACAGCAGCACGCCCGCGCCGAAGGCCATGATCGACGCGATCAGCTTCTGCGGGATGCGTACCAGATAGCCCGCGGCCGCGCCGATCAGCAGCGCCGACCCGCCCACCAGTCCCCAGCCACCCGCTTCGACCCATCCCGGCACCCGTGCACCATGCCCTCGGCGGCCGCACGGAAACCCGGGACCTCGGCTACGGTGGTACGTGTCGTACGACGATGACCGGCCGGCTCGTGTGGAGGACGTGCACGAACTGGCGTTGAGCATGCCCCACGTGACCGTCGAGTACGGCACCGGCGACAACCCGGTCTACCAGGTGGGCAGGAAGTCCTTCATCTTCTTCCGTAACCCCCGGCCGGACGCGGTCGACCCCGCCACCGGCGAGCGCTATGCGGACGTGATCGTCTTCTGGGTCGAGTCGGACGCGGACAAGCAGGCGCTGATCCAGGACGAGTCGTCGCCCTTCTTCACGACGGCCCACTTCGACGGCCATCCGTCGGTGCTGCTGCGGGCCGGCCGGATCGGCGAGCTGACGCGCCGGGAGCTGGCCGAGCTGATCCAGGACGCGTGGCTGTCCCGGGCCTCCGCGCGCCGGGCGGACGCCTGGTTGAAGGCACACCCGCCGGCGAGCTGAGGCCGTCAGTCGAGGGCGACCTGGTTGCGGCCGGCCTGCTTGGCCCGGTAGAGCGCATGGTCGGCGCGGGCCAGGAGGGCGTCCAGGCCGTCGTCGGACGGGGTCAGCCGGGCCAGGCCGACGCTGATCGTCACCGGGACGGGGCCGACCCGCGTCTCCACCGGGGTGGCCTCGATGGTGGCGCGCATCCGCTCGACCACCTCCAGGTCGGCGCCCGCGTGATCGGGCAGGACCACCGCGAACTCCTCGCCGCCGTAACGGCCCAGGACGTCGGACGAGCGGATGCCGGCCGCGACCCGCCGGGCCACCTCGGTGATGACGTCGTCGCCGGCGCCGTGCCCGTACGCGTCGTTGACCCGCTTGAAGTGGTCGATGTCGAGCATCACCGCGGCGATCTGCCGGCGGTTGCGGCGGGCCACCTCGACGAGGCTGCCGGCGAGGTCGTGGAAGTGCCGGCGGTTGGCGACCCCGGTGAGGCCGTCGACGGTGGCGAGTTCCTGCACCTGGCTGAAGAGCTGCGCGTTGTCGTACGCGCTGACGCCCTGGCTGGCGAGGGCGGCGCAGATGTCGCGCCGGCTGTCGTCGAAGGCGGCCGCGGTGAGGACCACGACGCCGGCCAGGCGGTCGCGGGCGACGAGCGGGACGACGAGGGCGGCGCCGGACGGGTCGAGCACGCCGTGCAGTACGGCCGGTACCGGGCCCGCCTCGGGCGCGCCGGCGACGTCGAGCCCCTCGTGGCGAGCGCCCAGATGACCGGGATCGGTCTCGCCGTAGACGTCGGCCACGGTGAGGGCGCCGTCCAGCGGGTCCGGCAGCAGCAGGGCGCCGCCGGTGGCGGCGGCGTTCTCGGCCAGGGTGGCGAACAGGCGGTCGAGGACCTGCCGCGGCTGGTGCAGCGAGTTCAGCTCGGCCAGGCTGGTACGCAGCAGCTCGGCCAGCTCCTGCTGGTGGCGGGCGGTGCGCACGGCGACGTCGAGCTGGGCGGCGCGCGCGGTCTCCAGGGCGACCGCGACGTGGCTGACGACGGCGGTCAGCACGTCGACGTCGTCGGAGGTGAAGACGCCGCGGGCGAGCCGGCTGTCCAGGTAGACCACGCCGGTGGGGCGGCCCTTGAGCAGGACGGGGGCGACGATGATGCTGCGCAGGCCGTGCGCGACCACGCTGTGCGAGCCGAGGGCCGCGCCCTGGTCCGTGCCGGTGACGACGACCGCCTCGCCGCTCTCGTGCACCCGGTGGATCAGGGTGGAGCCGTAGTCGGTGACCGTGTCGAGGTCCGCCCCGCCCGCGTCGCGGCCGGCGAAGCGGCGCAGCCGGCCGGTGCCCTCGTCGCGCATGAACAGCAGGGCGCGTTCGCCGCCGAGGATGCGCAGCGTCTCGTCGAGGGCCACCCGAGCCAGCTGGTCGGGGTCGAGGACGGTGGCGGCGGCGACGCTCACCTGCTGCAGCGCCTCCAGCCGGCGGTTGCGTTGCGGGTCGGCGAGCCGGGTGCCGGCGTGGCCGTACCGTTCGGCCGAGCGGCTCCGGTCGACGCCGAACTCGGCGCGTACCTGGCGGATGCGGTGTTCCCAGCCGTGCGTCTCGGCCATGGCCGCGGCCAGCTCGGCCTGCCGCTCCGACTCCGCGACCCGGCCCAGCCGGCGCATCGCCCGGGCCCGGATCCGGGCCAGGTCGAAGCCGAGCAGCGGCGCGTCCAGCGACCACCACCGGGCCTCCGCCCGATAGGCGGCGGCGATCGCCGCCTCGGCGCGGCCGGACTGCTCCAGGAGAGCGGCCCGCGCCACGTCGTGGTAGGCCTTGATCAGCGGGGTACGGGCGATGCGCCGCAGCTCGCGCACGGCCTTGCGGGCGGCGGCGAGCCGGGCCGGCCGGTCCGCCTCGTCGGCGAGTCGCAGCTGCGCCAGCCGGCCGGCGGCGCGGAACACGAAGAACCAGTGGTGGAACACGAACATCTCGCCGCGGGTCAGGCGCATCCGCTCGAACTCGGCCACCGCCGTGTCGAACGGTTCGCCGAACTCACCCTGCTCCAGCGAGAGGAACAGGTTGGCCACGGCGATGTTGGCGCGCTGCGACACCGACGCGCCGTGCGCGACGGCTTCCCGCACGGCGGCCAGGGCCTCGGCGGCGTCGCCGTGCCGGCCCTGCAACGCCGGCGTCATCGCCCCGAGCAGCGAGAAGAAGTCCGCCGTCAGGTGCGAGGTGCCCGGCGGCAGCAGCGCCAGGCCGCGCTCGTGGGTGGTGCCGGCCGTGGTGGCGTAGCCGCGCAGCAGCTGCCGGATGCCCATCCAGCCGTAGCCGGTGAGGAACTGCGCCGGGGCCAGCCAGCGGGCGTCGCGGTGGATCGACCGCTCCCACGAGCTGCCGTCGTCGACCCCGGAGAGGTGCGTGGAGGTGCCGAGCAGCCAGGCGACGTACGCCTTCAGCGCCGGGTCGCCGACCGTCGTGGCGGCGTCGCCGGCCCGGGCGAAGCAGCGCCGGGAGATCGGGCGCAGCCCGGCCAGGGCACAGAAGAAGCCGAGCATCGCGTACGCCCGGGCGTACGGCGCGCCGGGTCCGAGCCGGTTCACCAGGTACAGCGAGCGCAGCGCGTAGAGCGCGGCCCGGATCATGCGGAGCCCGATCGTCGACCCGTAGGCGGCGGCGTCGAGGAGTTCGGCGCGCCGGCCGAAGTCGTCCCGGCGCTGCCCGGTCGCCGTGCCGGCACCGATGCCGGTGCGGCGGACGAGGGCTCCCGCGACCGCCGCGCCGAGCGCCGACAGCACCAGGGGGAGCGTCCGGCGCGGCACCGGGTGACCCAGCTCGGCCAGCGCCCGGGTGGCCGCGTCGACGGAGGGCGCGTCCGCCCAGGAGGTGTGCTCCAGCTCGGCCAGGGTGGCCCACAGCTCGGCCCGGGCGCGGGGGTCGGGCTCGGCGGCGATGGCCCGGTGCAGCCCGTCGCGAGCCTCGGCGAACCGGCCCGTACGCAGGTAGGCCCGGCCGAGCGCGTGTGCCACGGCCGTGGGTACCGGCCGGCCCAGCTCGGCGGCGGCCGCGGTGGCCGCCTCCAGATAGCCGGCGGCCTCGGCCGGGGCCTGGTCGGCGAGCGCCTGGGTACCGGCGGCCACGGCGCTGCGGTAGCGGGCCTCGGCGCCGCTCGCCGCCCCGGCCGCCGCGTGGTGCCGGGCGACCGCGTAGGCGTGGCCCAGCTCGCGGTCCGCCACGGCGAGCGCCTCGAGCGCCTCGCCGGCCCGCTGGTGCAGCCGTCGCTCCCGGTCCGCGGGCAGCTCGGCGAGGAGCGCGTCCCGTACGCCCGGGTGGACGAAGGTGTAGTGACCGGCCGTGCCGCCGTCCACGAGGCGCCGCGCCGCCGCCGTGCCGACCGCGGCCGCCACCTCGTCGTTAGGCAGCTGGCCGGTGGCGGCCACCAGGTCCAGCCGGAACCGGTTGCCGAGCACGGCGGCCACGGCGAGCACCGCCCGCTGCGCCGCGGAGAGCCCGTCCAGCCGAGAGACGATCAGCTCGCGGCCGCCGCCGGCGGGGAGCGCCTCCAGCCCCTGGCTCGCCAGCCGCCACGTGCCCCAGTGCGGCACCAGCAGGCCGCCCTCCACCAGGTCCCGCAGGTACTCGACGGCGGCGAGCGGCAGGCCGCCGCTGCGCGCGGCGACGTGCGAGGTGAGCTCCGCCGGCGCGGTGGCGCCCGGCAGCCGCGAGGCCACCAGGGCCGCGACGGCGGACTCGGCGAGGGGCGCCACGGGAACCGTGGCGTCCAGCGCGGCGCCGCAGGCGGCCCGGACGGCGGCGAGGTCGGCGCCGTCCGGCGCGGTCAGCACGACGAGCAGCGGCACGCCCGGGACGCCGTCGGCGACCGCGGTCAGCACCCGCAGCGTGGCCGGGTCGAGGTGGTGCGCATCGTCCAGTTCCAGCAGCAGGCCGCCGCAGCCGCGGGCGAGCTCGGCCAGGAAGGTGGCCAGGGCGGCGGCGAACTGCTCGTCGCGGCCCTGGCCGGCCGTGTCGGTGCCGCCGCCGAGCAGGTCGGCGAGGGCCGGCGAGGCGGTGCGGACCAGGGCGGTGCCGGCGAGCGTGGCGGCGGCCCGCAGCCGGTCCCGGGCAGCGTCGCCCTGCGGCCCGGACAGCCGGCGTACGCCGTCGGCGTAGCGTTCCAGCGCGGCGCGCAGGGCCGCCAGCGGCGCGTCCGGCTCGGGCGCGTTGCGGGCGCGCAGCGCGACCGCTCCCGAGCCGGTGACGATCTCGGCGAGGGCCGCGGCCAACCGGGTACGGCCGGCGCCGGACGGGCCGTGCACCAGCACCATGCCGCCCTCGCCCTCCGTGGCGGCGGCCCAGCGGGCGGTCAGCGCGGCGAGCTCGGCGTCCCGGCCCACCAGCGGCAGGTCCGCGGCGGGCACCTCGGCCCGGCCGGCGGCGTCCGTGCAGCGACGCAGGGCGAGCAGCAGCTCGCGGGCGTCGGGGAACCGGTCGTCCGGGTCCTTGGCCAGCAGCCGGTCGATCACCGCGGCCAGCTCCGGGGAGCCGTCCGGGCACAGTTCCCGCAGGTCCGGCGGGGGGCAGACCGCGTGCAACCGGAGCAGCTCGCCGATGTCGGCGGCGTCGAACGGCGGCCGGCCGGCCAGGCACTCGAACAGCACCACGCCGAGGGAGTACAGGTCGGAGCGGCCGTCGACCGGCCGCCGCAGCATCCCGGCCTGCTCCGGCGCGGTGTACCGGAAGGTGCCGACCGCCTGGTCGGCGAAGTCCCCGCCGTCCGCCGCGGCCAGCCCGAAGTCGATCAGGGTGGCCGGTCCGCCGGGCGGCAGCATGATGTTCTGCGGCTTCAGGTCGCGGTGCACCAGGCCGGTGCGGTGCGCGGCGGCGAGCGCGCCGGCCAGCTCGACGGCCAGGCTCAGCACCCGGTCCTGCGGCAGCGGCCCGTCGGCCAGCGCGTCGGCCAGGGTCGGGCCGTCGATCAGCTCGGTGACGATGGCGGCGTGGCCCTCGTAGAGGCCGACCGCGCGGGGCTTCAGGACGCCGGGGTGGTCGACGCCGGCCAGTAGCGCCGCCTCCCGGCGGAACGCGACCAGGGATTTCTCGTCGGCGGCGTGACGGGCGTGCTTGAGCGCGTACCGGGAGGTGCCGTCGTGGACCCGGAACACCGTGGTCGCGGCGCCGCGGCCGAGCACCTCCTCGACCACCAGGCCGGTCAGTTCGGGTACGTCGGCGCCGGCCCGCCCGGCCGTGTCCCACCCGCCGCTCATCGTCCCGCCCCATCTCACGTCGCCGGAGCCCGCGTGGTGCGGGGGCTCCGGAGCAAGACATCGGCGGGTGGCCCCCGAAGCTGAGCTTGAGGCACCCTTGAGCTTCGCCGGCTCAGGAATCGGCGCGCCGTGCCGATAGGCCGCGTCACGACGGCTCGCGGTGCGACAGAACGGGCAGGCAATGTACGAGGGATACACGGTGGCAGGCACCGCCGTGGCCGGGTGGTACCACGACCCGAGCGGCCTGCCTGCCCAGCGCTGGTGGGACGGATACGCCTGGACCGCTCATACCCGCCCATTCGTTGCGCAGATGCCGGCGCCGACCCGTCCGACGTCGACGGCCGGCGTCGCCACCTTGATCCTGGGCCTGGTGAGCCTCTTCGGCGGGTTCCTGCTGATCCTTCCCGTCCCGGTGACCTGGGCGGTCGGGCACGTCGCGCTCAAGGAGACCAGGGACGGCCGGATGAGCGGCCGCGGCCTGGCGATCGCGGGCAACGCCCTCGCCTGGCTCGCGTTCGTGCCGACCGTCCTCTGGACGATCAACCTGGTGTTCGGCAACGCCTGAGCGGCGAAGCGGGCAGGCGGCCACCGGCGGACAGCAGGATCGCCAGGGCCAGCAGAGCTGTCGCGATCATGAACGTCACGCGCATGCCGGCGGCGACCGCCGGGGGACTCGCCGTCGCCGGGTCCGTGGCAGCGGAGGCCAGGGCGAACACCGTACCCATGGCGGACGCGCCGGTGATGAGGCCGAGGTTGCGGGACAGGGTGAGCATTCCCGAGACCGATCCCCGCCGGTCGGGCCGGACGTCCAGCATGACGGCGGTGTTGTTGGCGGCCTGGAAGAGCTGGTAGCCCGGCGTCAGCACGACCATCGCCGCGAGATAGCCCGCCAGGCCCCACATCGCCGGCAGGATGGTCAGGGCGAGGGTGCCGGCAACCAGCGTGCCGAGTCCGGTGAGGACGGTGAACGGCGCGCCTCGCCGGTCGACCATGCGGCCCGCCGGGACCCCGGTGAGGGCGGAGACGACCGGGCCGGCCGACATCACCAGCCCGGTGAGCACCGCGCCGAGCCCGAGCGCGCGGGACAGGTAGAACGGCCCGACCACCAGCGTCGTCATCATCACCGTCGAGACCAGCGTGTTCGTGAGCAGCCCGGCGCTCAGCGCGCCAGCGCGCACGATCCGCGACCGCAGCGCCGGTGTGGCGATCACACCGACGGCGACGGCCGCCAGCAGCACCAGCGTGAGCCCGCCGGCGCCGATGGTGACGGCCACGGAGTAGGCGGCGAGCGCGAGAGCGAGCAGAAGCGTCTTCCGTACGCCGGAATCGTGGTCCTCGGTCTGCCGATGGCCGGCCGGAAGATGGCGGTGGGCGAGGACGAGGTTCAGCACACCCAGCGGCGCGAGGACGCCGAAGACGGACCGCCAGCCGGGACCGGCGAGCAGCAGACCGCCCAGCGACGGGCCGAGGGCGGTGCCGACCGCCGACATGGTGCCGAGCAGGCCCATGGCCCGGCCCGTCCGCTCCCGCGGCACCGTGTCGCGGACCAGGGCCACCGTGAGGGCCATCAGGACGGCAGCCCCCAGACCCTGCAGGGCCCGGGCGGCGATGAGCGTGCCGAGCGTGGGTGCGATGCCACACAGGACCGAGGCCGCGGTGAACAGCACCGTCCCGGCGGAGAGCACCCGGCGCCGGCCCAGCGTGTCACCGAGGCGGCCGGCACCGACGATCGCGACGGTGATGGCCAGAAGATAGGTCAGGACCACCCACTGGACCGCCGGGAAGGAGGCGTCGAAGGCCTCCGCCAGCGTCGGGAGGGCGACGTTCGCGATGCTCGTGCCGAGGGAGGACAGCAGCATCGACAACGCCAGGCCGGCAACTGCCCATCGAGGGGAGGAGGTCATGGCTGCCAGGCTCGTCGGCCGGCCGGCGGACCGGCAAAGATCGTTGCCGAAAGTGGGAAGGGCACAATGCGGGGATGGCCGACTTCGCACTCCAGGTCCAGCCGCTCGACGCGCGGGAGTGGCTCGAAACCGCCCGCCGGGCCGAGGCGGCCGGCTTCGACACACTGCTCGCCGCCGACCATCCGGGGTCCTGCGCCTCGCCGTTCGTCGCCCTCGCCGCGGCGGCCGCGGTCACCCACGAGATCAAGCTCGGCTCGTACGTCGCGAACGCCGGGGTGCGCGAGCCCATGCTGCTCGCCGCGGACGTCGCCACCCTGGACGTGATCTCCGGCGGCCGGGCCGTGCTCGGGATCGGCGCCGGCCACACACCCTCCGAATGGGACGCGGTGGGGCGGGTACGGCCCGGCGTGCGCGGCCGGGCGGACCGCTGCATCGCCGTCGCGGAAGCCACGGTACGGCTGCTCGCCGGCGAGAAGGTCACCGTCGCCGAGCCCGGCCTGACGATGCTGGACGCCTTCCTCGACAAACCCCGGCCGGTCCAGGAGCGGATCCCCCTGCTGGTCGGCACGGCCAACTCGCGCCTGCTGCGCTGGGCGGGCGCTCGCGCCGACATCGTCGGGCTGACCGGCTTCGGGCGGACCAGGTCCGACGGTCACCAGCACGAGGCCCGCTGGCGGCTGGCCGACATCGACGCGCAGGTCGCGCTGGCCCGCGAGGGCGGCGACGCGGTGCTCGAAGCGCTGGTCCAGCACGTCGAGATCACCGACGACGCGCCGGCCGTGCTCGGCGAGCACGCCGCCCGGCTGGGCATGAGCGTCGGCGAGCTCCGCGAGGTGCCGTTCATGCTGGTCGGCACCGAGCAGGAGATCGCCGCGGCGGTGCACCGCAACCGCGAACGGTGGGGGATCGCGCGTTACGCCGTACGCCGCAACGCGCTGGACGTCCTGGCCCCGTTGCTGCCGGCGCTGGCCGCGGTCTAGCGGCTCACTCCGCCAGCAGCTCGCGCTCGACCTTCACCCGGAAGTCCGCGTAGATCTGCTTGTAGCGGGCGACCGCGGCCTGGTTGTCGCCGCGCTCCAGCAGCGCGAGGACCTCCTCGTGACCCGTGATCCAGGTCTGCCACAGGTCGCTGTCCGCGCCCATGGCCAATATCCGCAGTGTACGGGCGACCACGAGATCCACCATGGACTGCAGCTCACGGTTGCCGCTGGCCAGGATCACGATGGTGCTGAAATCCGCGCCGGCCGCACCCGCCGCCAGCACGTTGCCGGCCCGCAGACCCTCGACGAACTCACGCTGGCGCTGCCGCATGAGATCGAGATGGGTCGCGGTGAGGTTCTCCACCCCCCACTCGAACCCCGCGCAGGCCAGGACGCTCATCACGTCGATCAGTTCGAGGGCGTTCTTCTGCGTCACCTTGGTGACGTGGCGCGTACGGTTCGGCGCGATGTCGATCAGACCCTCGACCGAGAGCTGGGCGATCGCTTCCCGCACCGGCGTGATGCTGACCCCGAGGCGGGCGGCGAGCTCCGCGTCCTTGACCAGCGTGCCGGGCGGAAGCTCCCCCGTGACGATCTCGTTGCGAAGCTGACGCACCACGGCGGCCGTACGGGTCGGCGGGACCGTGTAGGACATACGCAGAGCCTACCGACCGTCACACAACGCTGTGTTTCCGGCTGTCGCCTACTTCTCCGTGGTGCCGCTCCGCGTCTTGTCGCCGTTGTAGGAGGGTGGGGCGTTCCACTTCTGCAGCGGAGAGTTGGAGCAACGAGCCGTCCTCACCTTGGCCGTGCCGTCTCGGTGGGTCTCGGGGTTCTTCACGGTCAGGTCGGTCGCCGTGAGGCATTCGCCTCGGTTGCTGACGATGCTGTAGCTCGTCACCGGGTCCTTGGTGTCGCCGTACATGGTCCACATGAGGTAGGCGGGCGTGTCGGCCGGTTCCTGCCCGTTCACCCTGGCAGGACACGCGACCAGAGTGACCAGTCCGTAGGGTTCTTCCGGCTCACGAAGGCAGAAGCCGGGATTGCCGGTGCCGGCGGTGCGGAACCGTCCCTTCTGCCGTTCGGTCTTGCCGAGGGACACCGGCGGATGCTCCCACCGCTGGTTCCAGCGGACGTTGCCGTCGGGCGCCTGCTTGCAGAACCAGACGATCATGTACGTCGAGTAGACGTTGAAGTCGGTGACGTCCAGGCAGCGGCTGAACTGCTTGAAGTTGACGAGCTGCCCGGTGGCCAGGCCGGCACCGCCGGCCCCCGCCTCGGGGTCCGGCCGCCACACGTTGGCGTATTCAGCGGTGCACGGGTTGAGCACGACGTTCGTGCCCGAGGCGCTGAGGCAGAAGTTGTTGGTGGTGGTGGAGCCGAACGTGGTGCCGCGGAATCGGGAGCTGTCGTCCAGGCTCCACTGCTGGGCGGCCACCCGGCCGGCGCACTTCTGGAAGCCGACAACGGCGCCGTTCTTCACCGAGGCCGCTTCCAGGCACAGGCCGGTCGGGTAGTCGGTGGATTCCGAGCCCATCAGTTTGAGCGCGAGCTCAGGGGTGTAGGCGAAGCGCTGCTCGTCGGCACCGCCACTCTTGCACGCCTTCATCGTCAACGTCAGCTTGAGTGCGGCACTGCCGTCCATGCACATCTGAGGGTCCGTGGACGAGCTGGTGGCAAGCCGGATCAGGCCGCCGGCGGTGTTCGCGGAACTCCTTCTGAAGGTGTACGTGGTCTCGACGGTGCGGGTGTCCGAGGCGCCCTCGGTCAGAGTCGCGCTCTCCGAGCCGGTGCCGACGACCGTGAGCACGGCCTTCGTCGGCACCTCGGTCGGCGGGCAGGGCAGCTCCACCGGAGACGACCCTTCCTCGCTGTTCTCCGGCAGACCGTAGTAGGTGATCTTCACTTGGTACCGCAGACCGTCGGCGGCCTCGACACCGGTGATCTCGCAGGGAGGCAGGTCCGCCAGGTTGCCGGCCAGCGTGTCGCCGGAACCGGTCGAGGCCGCACGGAGCTGGGCGATGGCCGCGTCGAGGCCGGCGTTGGCGGCGTCGATCGACTCCGTGCGCTGATCGATGGTGCGGGTGGTGGTGACATTCTCGACGACGACCGGCACGATCGACGCGGTCAGGCTCATGGTGACCAGGCCGACCAGCATGGCCATCGGCATCGATCCGCTGTCGCGGAACGGGTCGGCGGTGCGTCCGCGCCGCCGCCGGAGCCGTTGCCTGATCTTCATGATGGCCTCCCTTCGCTGCACTGGTTGGTGGCCGGCGTCTCGCGCTCGGTGTTCAGGGCGGTGAACGAGATGTCGATCTCCGAGGCTCCGGCCGCCACCTTGGTGCTCAGGTGGACGCGGAGCCGATCGAACTCGGTGGTGAACTGCTTGCCGTACTTGGCGTTGGCGTAGGGCTTGCTGTCGATCTCCTGCAGCTCGAACGGCAGGTACTTGCCCGGGGCGGCGGCCGGCTGGCGCGAGATCTTCGTGGTGTCGATGTGTGAGGCGATGGTCATACCGCGGCTGCCCTCGGCGGGCGGGCTGCCGGGGGTCCACTCCAGGAGTTGCAGCAGTCCCTGGCCGGTGGGACTGTTCGAGCCGGGATCCGGGCCCAGCTCGAGTCGCAGCTGCCGGCACTTCTCGCCCGCCACGCCGGCGAACTCCACGTACCAGGTGTGTCCGCCTGATTCAGCGCGCACGCCTGGCTTGCTGACCCACGTGGCGTAGCGGAGGTAGCGATCGAAGCGCTGGAACGCGATGGAGAGCTGCGCCTGTGCGTCCGTCAGGGTGTCCGTCGCCTGAACGGTGCGGTACACCTGCAGGATGGCGCCGGTGAACACCAGCATCACCGCGCTCATGATCCCCATTGTCACCATGATCTCGGTGAGCGAGAAGCCCTCGTCGTCCGGGCGCGGCCGTCCATCCCGGCGGGTCATGTCACGGTCCACAGGAACACCAGGTGGGCGAGGTCCTTCTTGTTGTTCACCGTGAGCGTGACGCGATAGGTGCCCGGCTTCGTCGGTGTCCCGGACAGGCGGCCGCCCTTGGTGATGCTCACACCAGGTGGCAGGCCTCGCGCAGACCAGGTCCAGAACGCCTTCTGGGGGCCGAGCGCATCGGCGTCGATCGGCGTCATGGACACGCCGGCGCGAGTGACGACCGGATCTCCGGAAGGCGCGATGACCCTCATGTCACTTCCGCCCGCGCTCACCTCGAAGGTCACATAGATGCTCGCTCGCTGGCCGACTTTGTCGGTGACGGTCACGGTCGCGACGTACTGGGAGGCGTACTTGATGGTTCCGTAGATGATGCCGGTGCTGGCGTCGATGAACATGTCTTCCGGCAGGTCCGTGGCCGACCAGGTGTAACCCGGCTCGCCGCCGCTGGCCAGGTTCTCCTTACCCAGGTCGTAGCTGACGAACGTGCCCTTCGTCGCCGGAGCCGGGGTGTAGTCGGCCAGCGTCAGAGGTGTCGTCAACGGCCCGACGTACCAGGCGAACTTGGCGGACCTGGTGCGCGGCGCGCCGGAGTCGGTCACGGTGATCGTGGGGTAGTACGTCTGTGCGCCCGTGGTCGCGGTGCGACCGGTGATGCGACCGGTCGACGGGTCGATCGCCAGGCCGGGTGGGAGCTCGGTCGCGGTCCACTTCAGCGGAGTTCGCCCCCCGGCCGCCGTCACGGGGAGGTCGACGGCGGTGTCGTTCCGGGTCGACTGGTCGGTCGGCGCGGTCAGGACGAGGTCGTCCACCACGAGCCACTTGAAGAGGGCGTCGTCGCTCCGGCCGTCCTTGTCCGTGACCTTGATGACCACGTCGTAGTTGACCGAACCCTTCGCCGTGGGTTTGCCGCTGACCAGGCCCGAGTCGGGGTCCATGGCGAGTCCCGGCGGCAGCGTCCCGGTGTACGACCACGTCAACGGCAGCCGGCCACCTTGCGACTTGACCTGGTACTCGGGTCGGTATTGGGGGTCGGTGTCCACGTACACGACCAGGGTGTTGGGTTCGTCGATCACCTTGGGCGGCGGCTGCACGGTGTCGAAGACGGGGTCCTCGGCATCGCTGATCAGGGTGGATGCGGTGTAGACGCACTTGTCGGCGCACGCGGCGTGCTTCCAGCGGACGCCCACGACGACGCGGTAGAACGGTACGCCGCTCACGGCCTTGTCGCAGTTGCTCTCGGTCGGCGTCCCGCCGGAGCCCGATGCGACAGCTTTGCTCTGCCAGCAGCGGCCGACGTAGAAGTCCACCTCGTAGGTGGTCTTGTTGATCTCGACCGGCACGGATGTGGTCGGCAGCGGAGCCTGCTCACCCTCCAGGGAGCCCGGCAGATCCTCGTCCCAGACCCGCTCCATGTGCTCCAGCAGCGTTTCGACCTCGGCCGGGGCGGCCTTCCACTGCTCTTCCGCGGCGGCCTCGCCCCGGCCTTCCGGCAACTCGCGCGGTCGGATGGCCCGGGCTCGTTCGAGCCCGTCGTTGGCGACCTGGATCGCCACCTGATCGGTGCGCTGCCGGGAACTCATGGCTACGGAGGTGACCAGGAACGGGGCCGCCCCGGCCATCACGGTGCTGATCACGAAGAGGGCCGTCAGGACCTCGAGCAGCGACAACCCCGCGTCGCCAGGTGGCGGCGCGGTGGTGGCGCTGTGGGTTGGCATGCGTTCCTCACTGACATGGAGCTGACACCGCTCTTATCGAACGCCGAGATTCCGGATTGAGGATTCCGTCGGAAATCAAGCCGTCCGGCCTGGCGGAGGACCCGGGCGCCGCCCCTTGTCTCAGTCCGTGGTGACCGAGGGGGCTCCGGAGCCGACCGGCGGGGCCACGAAGGCCTGCACCGACAGGTCGAGCTGGCTCTTCGCGGCGGTGCCGCCTTCTCCCTCCGAGTCGCTCGCGGCGCTGTAGGTCGCCGACTCGATCAACACCGCGCGCTTCTGACTGCTGCCCTGCAACTGGTTCAGGAAGTCGCCGAGTTCCTCCGCGGAACCCTCCGCAGCTAGCTGGATCTTGATGGACCAGACGCCCTCGGCGCCCTCGATCTCTTCCGGCGCACCGACGGTGAGGCCGTTGACGTCCACGCCGACGTCGCCGCCCTGAGTCTGGAGCTGACGCAGGAATGCCGGTATTCCGGAGGTGGACGGCAGGGCCTTGCGATACGCGTCCCGAGTGGCCTTGAGCTTCTTCTCGATCTTCTTCGTCTTCTCGAGCTCGGTGATCTCCTTGAGCAGTTTGATCCTCTGTGTTTCGGCGGTCGCCGTCTGGTCCGCCAGCTCCTGGGTGTCGGCGGAGGTCGTACTCACGACCACGAAGTACGTCACGGCGACCAGCAACCCGGCGGCCAGGAAGCCGAGAATCAGCCAGAGCCGGTCAGCATGTCCGGTTCGCATCACTTACCTCCGGACTTGCAGGGCGCGCCGAACCGGCCGCACAGGGCCTTCTTGGTGATCTGCACGTCGATACTGAAACTGACGTGCTCCTCTCCCTCTTGCTTGCTGGTGGAGACGCTCGTGACGTACGGGTTGCCGACCGTGGCCTCCGCGGCGAGCGCGTCCACATAGGCGGCGACGGTCTTCTTGTCCGGAGCGGTGCCGGTGACCGTCACCGTGCCGATGGACGCGGACTTGGCGGCGCCCGGCAGGGCCCCTGGCGACTTGCTCGCGTCGGCCTTCGTCTGCTCGGCGATCTGGCCGCTGATGCTCGAAACCTTGACGGTGTCCGGTCCGGTGGTACGCAGCAGGTGCAGCAGCGCGGCCCAGTCGAGGTCGTTGGCCATCGCCGTCTCGAGCTGCTCCTTGAGCTCGTCACCCTCGTTACGCAACTTCACGACGGGGGCGAATTCTCCCTTCTGGCGTTGCAGGGCCGCCACCTTGCTCGTAGCGGCGGTCAGCTCCCGGTCGGCCTCCTGCTCCAGGCGTTTCGCGTGGACGATCCACGCGGCGCAACCCATGGCCACGAGGATCACGACGGCGATCATCAAGATCCGGATCCGCCGGGTACGGCGACGGGCGACGATCTCGTCGGGCAGCAGACGGGCCGAGATCGTCAGGAGCCGGTTGACCCGCTGGGCGGACACCGCCGGATCGACGGGCATCAGGGTGGTGGCCATCAGGCTGTCGCTCCCAGGGTGAGACCGATCGACACCGCCGCGGCGGGCAGGAAACTGTCGAACCCACGCTGCCGTGCCTTGCGGGTGTCGCGCAGCCGGCTCGCGTTGTCGGCGTAGACGACGGTGACGCCGAGCTGCTTCTGGATGTGTTCGGCCAGCCCCGGCATCAGCGCGCTGCCGCCGCACAGCGAGACCCGGGTGACCTGCTTCTGCCGCTCGCCCGAGGCGAGGTAGGTGAAGGAACTGCGCAACTCGCTGATCAGGGGCCGGACCGCATCGGTGACCGCGGTCGCGGCGTCGGGACGTTCGTCACCGTGCAGCCCGTAGCGGCACTTGAGCGCCTCGGCCTCCGGAGCCGGAATGCCCAGCCGGGTGGCGATGCTCTCGGTGATCTCGTCGCCGCCGCGCGGGACCGTGCGCACGATCAACGGCTCACCGTCGGCGTGCACGATCACGCTGGTGATCTGCGCGCCGATGTCGACGAGCGCCTCGACTTGCGCGTCCAGCCGGGAACCCGCGCGCAGCATGGCGAAGGAGGCGAGGTCGACGTCGACGACGTGCAGCCCGGCGCGCTCGACGGCCAGCACGAGGTCCATCACCGCGTCCTTGGGCATGGCGATGAGCAGTCCCCGGACGGTGGGATTCTGGCCGGGCTCTTCGAGCGGCCGGAAGTCCAGCAGCGAGCGTTCCACCGCGAGGGGGAGCATGTCGCGGACCTGGAACGGCAGCGCGCCCCGCATCTCCTTGGCGGGCAGGTTGGACACCGACGTCTCGCGAACCACGAGCTGTGGGTTCGTGACGCCGAGAACGACCCGCTTGGTGCGGAACTTACAGGCGGCCCAGAGCTGCTTGAGGGCGGATGTCACGGCGACCGGCTCGACCGGGACGCCGGCCTGCATCGTGCCGGGCGGCAAGGGGACCTGGCCGAAGTTGATCAGATCGAACTCGTCCTTCGCGCGGCGGACCTCCACGGCGCGGATGGACGACGAGCCGATGTCCAGCCCGATCGGAGAGACGCCAGCCATCGGTTCCTTCCTCGGTGGTCAGACGGTGGGGACGAAGAGAGACAGGTACCAGTCGGCGATCGGCGCCGCAGCGAACACCGCCAGGAGGGCGCCGGCGAGCATGTAGGGGCCGAAGGGTATCCGGGTCTTGCGGCCGGCCACCTTCAGCAGCATCAGCACGGTCGCGACGAGCCCACCGAGCAGGAACGCGGCGAAAGCCCCCACGGCGACAGAGCTCCAGCCGAGCCAGCCGAGGTAGAAGCCGAGCAGAGGTGCGAGCTTCACATCCCCGCCGCCCATCCCACGGGGGACCAGCGCGAGTGCCCGGTACAACGCGTAGAGGAGGGCCGCGGCGAGCAGGCCGCGGACCACGGTGCTCCAACTCTCGCCGGCGATCACCGCCGGCGTCAGCAGCAGTGGGGCCACCGCGTAGGACGGCAGGACGATCGCGTCGGGCAACCGGAGCACGTCGAGGTCGATCGCGGTCAGGGCGATCGCGATCGCGGCCAGATAGAGGTACGCCGGCAGTTCCCACGACCACCCGAACTTCGCCGTGACCGCGACGAACAACGCTCCGGTCGCCGCCTCGACGAAGGGATACCGGGCGCTGATCGGCTCCTTGCAGTCGGCGCAGCGGCCGCGCAGCATCAGCCAGCCGAAGACCGGGACGTTGTGCCGCGCCCTCACCCCGTTCCCGCAGCGCGGGCAGTGCGAAGCCGGTCGCACGAGGGACTCGCCCCGGGGAACTCGGTGGATGACCACATTCAGGAACGACCCGACCGCGACACCGAGCAGGCCGGCGATGCTGAGCAGCAGGAGCTGCGGCATGGTCGATCCTCCTCGGTGTCGCGGTCGCTGATGGGCGGGCGGGGTCGCCGTCCCGCAGGTCGGTGATCAGGTGCAGTCGTTCGTGTCCATGGTCGTGCTCTTGACCTCCTTGACGGAGCCACCCGCGTTGCTGTCGTAGAGGTACCAGACGTCGTCGCCGCCACCTTCGTTGTGCGCGCAGATCAGGTAGCTGTTGCCGTTGTTGGTCGGCACGTAGCCGAGCGCCGTGTTCTCCGACAGGGTGATCGAGCCGTCGGGCGGGTTGGTGCCCTCCTTGAGGTCGAGAGCTTCCTTCCCGGTGTTAGAACCGTCGTTGGCGCCCTCGACCTTGTCCGGGTACTTGTTCCCGTTCTTCGAGTAGAACTGCTCGATCGCGCTGATCGCGCCGCGGACGTCGGACTGGGCCGACTTGTCGGCCGCGCCCTCGCGGTAGTTCAGGTAGACCGGCACGGCGATGGCGACCAGCACGCCGATGATGACGACGACGACCAGAAGCTCGATGAGGGTGAAGCCCTCGTCGTCCTTCTTGGCGCGCAGCCGGCTGATGATGTCCTGCATTGGAGGTGCCTCCGTTGGCGTCAGGGTGGGGCGGGGATTTCGTTGTCCGGGCTCGGGCGCCCGACGTCGACCGGAGACCGGCCGGGTACTGCTTCCAGAGCCGTCAGCCCTGGATGTTCTGGTAGATGGTGAACATCGGTAGGTACAGACAGATCACCATTCCGCCGACCACGGAGCCCATGACGAGGACCATGATCGGTTCGATCGAGGCGGCGAGGGACTCGGCGGCGCTGTCGACTTCCCTGTCATAGAAATCGGCAACCTTGTCGAGCATCTGACTGATTTGACCGCTTTCTTCGCCGACTTCGACCATCTGGGTGACCATGGCGGGGAAGACCTTGTGGTGGCGCATGGCGGACGACATCGGCTGGCCGTCGCGGACGGCCGACTGGACGTCGGCCATGGCCCGGTTGACGACCTCGTTGCCGGTGGTCTCGCCCACGACGGCAAGCGCCTGCATCACCGGTACGCCCACGTTGAGCAGCAGGCCCAGGTTGCGCGAGAACCGGCTCATCGCAAGCTTGCCGAGCAGCGAGCCGAAGACCGGCATCCGCAGCTTGATCGTGTCGACCTTGAGCCGGAAATCGGCGCTCTCGCGGATCTGGCGCTTGTAGAGTGCCGCGCTGCCGATCGTCACGGCCAGGAACGTCGGGGCGATCCAGAACATGTTGTGGCTCACGTCGACCAGGAACTGGGTGATGGCCGGGAGCTCGCCGCCGAGGTTCTTGAACATCTGCTCGAAGATCGGGACGATGAAATAGAGGACCGCGCCGATCATGACGAAGGTGAAGCACAGCACGATCACGGGGTAGGTCAGCGCCGCCTTGATCTTGCCGCGGAGCGCCGAGTCCTTCTCCATGCTCTCCGCGATCTGCTCGAGAGCCTGGTCGATCATACCGCCGGCCTCGCCGGCGCGGACCATGGCGATCATCAGCCGCGGGAACACCCGGTCGTGCTTGGCCATCGCCGTCGACAGCGAGACACCGCCGGAGACGTCGGCGCGGACCTCGCCGACCGCCTTCTTGAGTGACGGCGCCGAGGTCTGCTCCTCCAGGATCGCCAGCGAGCGCAGCAGCGACATGCCGGACGCGGTCATCGTGGCGAACTGGCGCGCGAAGACCGCCAGGTCCTTCAGCTTGGTCCGGCCCCCGAGGCCGGGGATCTTGATGTCCTTGTTGAGGCCCTGGCCGGCCTCGGTCACGTCCAGCGGCGTCTCGCCGCGCTGCCTCAGCATCTGGGTGGCGGCGGCCTCGTTGGCCGCCTCCACCGTGCCCTTCGTCTTGCGGCCGGTCGAGTCGATGCTGTTGTAGTGGAAGGTCTTGGTCGCCGGCATCTCACACCCTTCCGATCAGGCGCTTCAGTTCCTCGGCGGAGTGGCAGATCTCGAGCGCGGCGTCGACCGACACGATGCCCTCGCGGACGCGTTCGGCCAGGTGCTGGTCGAACGCCAGCATTCCGTCGTTGCCGCCGGCCTGCATGAACGAGGGGATCTGGTGGGACTTGCCCTCGCGGATGAGGCTGCGGATCGCCGGGGTGGCCGTGAGGATCTCGCAGACCACCGCGCGGCCCTTGCCGTCGGCGCGGGGGGCCAGGGCCTGGGTGACGACGCCCTGGAGGCTGGCGGCGAGCTGGGCTCGGATCTGGAGCTGCTGGTGCGGGGGGAAGATGTCGATGACGCGGTCGATGGTCTGGGTGGCGCTCTGGGTGTGCAGCGTCGCCAGGACCAGGTGGCCGGTCTCCGCGGCGGTGAGGGCCGTGGCGGTCGTCTCGAGGTCGCGGAGCTCGCCGACCAGGATGATGTCGGGGTCCTGGCGCAGGGCGTGCTTGAGCGCCTGGGCGAAGGTGTGGGTGTCCGCGCCGACCTCGCGCTGGTTGACCACGCTGCGCTTGTGCGGGTGGAGGAACTCGATCGGGTCCTCGATGGTGATGATGTGCGCCGCCCGGCTGCGGTTGGCCAGGTCCAGCACCGAGGCGAGGGTGGTGGTCTTGCCGGAACCGGTCGGGCCGGTGACCAGCACCAGGCCGCGGGGGAGGTGGGCGAAGCGGGACACCGACTCCGGCATGCCGAGCTCGTCCAGCGGCTTGATCTTGTGCGGGATGGCGCGGAAGACGGCGCCGCACGAGTTGCGCTGGATGTAGAGGTTGCCGCGGAAGCGGGAGACGCCGACGATGCTGTGCGCGAAGTCCAGCTCGTGTTCCTGCTGGAAGGTCTGCCACTGCGCCGGGGTGACGCCCGCGCGGCACAGCAGGGCGGTGTCGGCCGAGTTCAGCTTGCCGTACCCGGGGAGCGGGCGCAGCCCGCCGTCGACCCGGATCATCGGCGGAGAGCCGACCGTCAGGTGCAGGTCGGAGCCGCGCGACTCGACGAGGGTGATGAGCATCTGGTCGAGCACGGCCAGGTCGTCCGCGGCGGGCTCGGACGGCGCGGCCTGCTGCGGCACTGAGTGGTCGAGCGTGTACATCTGCTGCACCGACAATCTCCCGATGGTCTCTGGACCCTCCTCATTCGGCATCGTGACGACCCGGTTAAGGACGTTTTTCGCCAGAAATGCGTCCCGTCGGCCGCGGCGAGGTACCCTGCTCAGACTGCGACACGGGACACCTCGGTCACCGACGTGAGGCCGCCGGCCGCCTTCGCCAGGCCGTCCGAGCGCAGGTCGTACATGCCCTGCTCGATCGCCACCTCACGGATCTCGCCGGCGGCGGCGCGGCGGATGGTGAGCGTCTCGATCTCGGGGGAGATCGGCATCACCTCGTGCAGCGCGATGCGGCCGCGGTATCCGGTGTTGGCGCAGTCGCGGCAGCCGACCGGCTTCCACAGCTGCTCCGGGATCTTGAGGTCCTGGACCGGCCAGCGGGCGTTCTCCAGCTCCTCCTCGGTCGGCGCGTACGCCTCC
Organism: Couchioplanes azureus; assembly: GCF_014648355.1. GTDB lineage: Bacteria > Actinomycetota > Actinomycetes > Mycobacteriales > Micromonosporaceae > Actinoplanes > Actinoplanes azureus. Next base: position 37,129 of record NZ_BMQY01000005.1, on the reverse strand, counting down.
TTGCACCAGTCGCAGAGCCGCCGGGCGAGCCGCTGGGCCAGGACGCAGTCCAGCGACGAGCCGACGAGGAAGGGCTCGATGCCCATCTCGGTGAGGCGGGTGACCGCGCCCGGCGCGTCGTTGGTGTGCAGCGTGGAGAGCACGAGGTGGCCGGTCAGGGACGCCTCGACCGCGATCTGGGCGGTGTTGCCGTCCCGGATCTCACCGATGAGCACCACGTCGGGGTCGGAGCGCAGGATGGCCGGGAGCACCGCGGCGAAGGTCAGGCCGGCCTTGGCGTTCACCTGCACCTGGTTGATACCGCGCAGGCGGAACTCGACCGGATCTTCTACCGTGATCACATTGATCTCCGGCTTGCTGATCCGGCCCAGAGTCGCGTACAGGGTGGTGGACTTGCCGGAACCGGTCGGACCGGTGACCAGGACCATGCCGTGCGGCTTGCTGAACGACTCCGCGAAGCGGTTGAGGTTGTGCTGGGTGAAGCCCAGCTTGTTCATGTCGAGGTCGATACCGCCGGTGTCGAGCACCCGGAGCACGATCTTCTCGCCCCACACCGTCGGCAGGGTCGCGGTACGCAGGTCGACCTTGCGGTCGCGGATCATCACGGTGATGCGGCCGTTCTGCGGCACCCGCTTCTCGGTGATGTCGACGCCCGACATGATCTTCAGGCGCGAGGTGAGGGCGGACATGACGCCGCGCGGCACGGTGTCCAGCTCGTGCAGCACGCCGTCGATGCGGTAGCGCACCCGCATCTCGTCCTCGGTCGGCTCCAGGTGCAGGTCGGAGGCGCGGTTCTGGACGGCCTGCTCGATCAGGCTGTTGACGTAGCGCACGATCGGCGCGTCGTCGGCGCTGGTGGCCTGCGCGGCCATGCCGGCCTGGTCGTCGTCCGAGGTGTCGGCGATGTCGGCGAGGTCGCTGGCCTCGCGCTGCAGGCGCTCGATGATCCGGCGGACCTCGCTGCGGGCCACCACCACCGGGCGCACGGTCATGCCGGTGGCCGCCCGGACGTCGTCGAGCGCCACCACGTCGCCCGGGTCCGTCACGCCGACGACCAGCTCGTCGTCGACGATGTTCAGGCCCAGGACCCGGTGCCGCAGGACGACGGACAGCGGGATGCGCTTGAGGGCGGCCGGTTCCAGGGGGTAGCCGACCAGGTCGACGGTGTTCAGGCCGAAGGCGTACGCGGCCGCCTCGGTCAGCTGCTCCTCGGTGACGATCTTCTCGCTGATCAGGACCGCCCGCACGGACTTGCCGGTGCGCTCGGCGGTTTCGGCCGCCGCGTCCACCGCGTCCTCGTCGATGCCCATCTGCTTGAGGGCATCGATCAACGGGCGGAAGGTCTGGTCCATGACATCCTCACGAAAACGCCAGTGCCGGGGGTTATGTCAGTCCCATCGGACACTTCCGCCGCGAACTGAGCGCGGGTCTCAGGAGTGACGGAACGTACGTCGGTACGCGCTGGGCGCCACGCCGACGGACTGCTGGAAGTGCTGCCGCAGGGCCGTGGCGCTGCCCAACCCGCAGCGGCGCGCGACCACGTCGACGCTCAGGTCCGTCGATTCGAGCAGCAGCCGGGCGTGCGCGACCCGCTGCTGCAGCAGCCACTGCCGCGGGCTCGTCCCGGTCTCGTCGCGGAAGCGGCGGGTGAACGTGCGGACGCTCATCCGGGCGTGCCCGGCCAGCTCCTCCAGGCTCACCGGATCGGCGAGCCGGCCCAGCGCCCAGGCCCGGGTGGCCTCGGTGCCGCTGCCGTGTGCCGCCGGCACCGGGCGCTCGATGTACTGCGCCTGGCCGCCGTCGCGCCACGCCGGCACCACGCAGCTGCGGGCCGCGCGGTTGGCGACCGCGCTGCCGTGGTCCTGGCGGATGACGTGCAGGCAGAGGTCCACGCCCGCGGCGACCCCGGCCGAGGTGAGCAGGTCGCCGTCGTCGACGAACAGGACGTCGAAGTCCCAGGCGACCCGCGGGTACAGCCGGCGCAGCCGCTCGCCGTAGGCCCAGTGGCTGGCCGCTTTCCGGCCGTCGAGCAGACCCGCCGCGGCCAGCACGGAGGCACCCGTGCAGATCGAGATGATCCGGGCGCCACGGGCGTGCGCGCAGCGCAGGGCGGCGGCGACCTCGGGGGCCACCGTGCCGTCGCCGACGCTGGGCCCGCTGTGGATGCCGGGCACGAGGACGGTGTCCGCCTCCGCGACCGGCCCGAGGTCGTGGTCCGGCAGCACGGCGAAGCCGCCGCGCTCGGGGCGTACCGGCAGGCCGCCGACGCCGCAGGTGGTGACGGTGTAGAGGGGCTCGTCGCCGGGGCCGCGGGCGGTGCCGAAGACCTGCGGGGGTACGCCGAGGTCGAAGCCCACCACTCCGGCCAACGCGATCATCGCCACGGAATGCGTCATGGCCTGATTCTTGCGCATCATGGCCTCCGGGCCACTCGTTCGTTCCGCCCGGCCTCCGCAGAATGGATCGGGTGATCTCTCGCCGACTGCACCCCGCCTGGCTCGTCGCCGCCGTCGCCTTCGTCGCCCTGGTCGGCGCGGCCGGGTTCCGCGCCACGCCGTCCGTCATGCTGCGGCCGCTGCACGAGGAGTTCGGCTGGTCGCTCGGGACCATCTCGGCGGCGGTCTCGATCAACCTGCTGCTGTTCGGCCTGACCGCGCCCTTCGCCGCCGCGCTGATGGAGAAGCTCGGGATGCGCCGGGTGGTGGCCGGCGCGCTGCTGCTGGTCTCCGCCGGCAGTGGCCTGACCGTGTTCATGCGCGCGAGCTGGCAGCTCCTGCTCTGCTGGGGCGTGCTCGTCGGGCTCGGCACCGGCTCGATGGCCCTCGGTTTCGTGGCGATCGTGACCAACCGGTGGTTCGTACGCCGGCGCGGCCTGGTCACCGGCGTGCTGACCGCCGGCGGCGCGACCGGGCAGCTCGTCTTCCTGCCCTTGCTGGCCCGGCTCACCGACGCGCACGGCTGGCGGACGGCGGCGCTGACCGTCGCGGGCGCCGCCCTGCTCGTCGTGCCGCTGGTCTGGTGGAAGCTGCGCGACCGGCCGCAGGATGTGGGCGTCACGCCCTACGGCGGTGATGCCGCTCCGGTGGTCGCCGTGCCGGGCAGCGCGGCGCGCAACGCCCTGCGGTCGCTGGCCGTGGCGGCGCGGACCCGGCCCTTCTGGCTGCTGGCCGGCGGCTTCGCCATCTGCGGCGCCACCACCAACGGGCTGGTGGGCACCCACTTCATTCCGGCCGCCCACGACCACGGCATGGCCGAGACGACCGCGGCGGGCCTGCTGGCGCTGGTCGGCCTCTTCGACATCGCGGGAACGGTCGCCTCGGGCTGGCTCACCGACCGGGTCGACAGCCGGCTGCTGCTCGGCGGGTACTACGCCCTGCGGGGCCTGTCGCTGCTGGTGCTGCCCTCGCTGTTCGCGGCGGCGGCGCACCCGGGCATGATCGTCTTCATCCTGTTCTACGGCCTGGACTGGGTGGCCACCGTGCCGCCGACGGTCGCGTTGTGCCGCGAGTACTTCGGCGCGAGCGGGGCGGTGGTCTTCGGCTGGGTCTTCGCCGCGCACCAGTTCGGCGCGGCGATCGCGGCCACCTCGGCCGGGCTGGTCCGCGACCGCCTCGGCGACTACGACCTGGCCTGGTACGGCGCGGGCGCGCTCGCCCTCGCCGCGTCGTTGCTCTCGCTGATGCTGCTGGCCGGCAAGCGCACGCGCGACGGCGGCCCGGCCGGCCCGGGCATCGGCCTGGCGTTCCCGGGCCGTCCGGTGCCGGCGGACATCACGTGACCATGAGGCGGCAACCGGTATGACCTTCGCGCATCGGCCGACTTCTATCTGTCGATACGGTGAGAACATCCCCGTTCCCCGTCCCCCCGGGAGGTCACCGATGCTGGTCAAGAGACTGGCCGCCACGCTGCTAGCGGTGCTGGCGGCGGTCGGCGTGCAGGTCGCCGCCGCCGATCCCGCCACCGCGGCGCCTCGCGTGCGAGTGCTCTACTACGACGCCAGTCAGGCGCGGGAGTTCGTCTCCGTCGTCCACCAGGGCGCGCAGATCTGGAACAGCCGGGTCACGAACGTCCGGCTCGAGCCCGTCCCGGCCGGGCGCACCCCCGACATCCGGGTGTACGCCGACAACGGCTGGCCGCGCGCCTATCCCACCTCGCTCGGCAACGGGCGCTGGTACATGGGCCGGGAGGCGGTGAACGACGGCTACCACCCGCCGCGGATCGCCGCTCACGAGTTCGGGCATCTGCTCGGCCTGCCGGACCGCCGGACCGGCCTCTGCAGCGACCTGATGTCGGGCAGCAGCGCCCCGGTGTCGTGCACCAACGCCTACCCCAACGCGACCGAGGCCGCCACGGTCGACAGCAACTTCCGCGCCTCGGTGGCGGTGCCCGCCCGGGAGTTCGTCTGGGTGCGGTGACCCCGCCGGCGAGCAGGGCAGGGGGCCGTCCGGATGCCGGGCGGCCCCTACTGCTGGAGCCCGACGACCTCGAGGAGGCCGCTGAGGACCAGGATCTGGTGCACGCCCCGGGTCGGGCGGGCCAGCAGGAAGTCGACGCCCTCGTCGCGGGCCCGCTGGAAGCCGAAGATGATCGCGCCCAGGCCCGTGGAGTCGATGAAGGACAGCTCCGCCAGGTCCACCACCAGCGCCCTGGGCCGTGCCTCGAGCGCCTCCACGAGGGCCACCCGGACCTGGTCCACGTTGAGCACGTCCACCTCGCCGCGCAGGGCGACGGTGACCACGTCGGTGTCGCGGTCGAGGCTGGTCACGGGTTCGTCGGTCACAGGGGGCCTTCCATCGGTGCAGCTTCCGCAGTGGCGATGATTCCACGTACGGTAATCGGCAGCATCACAGTAGAGTCCTAGGTCACCAGTGGGGGAGGGGCGGCGTGCCGATCCGGGGCGGTCTGCCGCCGCGCAATCCGCGTTTCGTCGGGCGCGAGGAACTCCTCACCGACATCCGTGGACTCCTCGGCAACGGACCGGTCGTGCTGTTGCCTTCCGCCGATCACCAACTCGGTGGAACGGGACGTACCCAGCTCGCCGTGGAATACGCCTACCGCTACGCCGACACGTACGAGCTCGTCTGGTGGATCCCCGCGGAGCAGACCGCCGGGATGCGGGCCGCGCTGGTCGGGCTGGCGAGCGAGCTCAAGCTGCCCGAGGCCCGCGACATCAACCGCACGCTCGGGGCGGTGCGGGACGCGCTGAGCCGGGGGGAGCCGTACCGCAACTGGCTCGTCGTCTTCGAGAACGCCAACCGGCCCGAGGACATCAAGCCCTACCTGCCCAGCGGCGCCGGACACGTGCTCGTCACCTCGCGCAATCCCCGATGGGCCTCGGAGGTGGCGCAGGCCGTGCCGGTCCCGGTGTTCGACCGTACGGACAGCGTGGACTTCCTGCGCCGCCGCAACCCCGAGCTGACCGCGGCGCACGCCGAGCGGCTGGCCGCCCGCCTCGGCGACGTGCCGATGGCCCTCGACCAGGCCGCCGCGGTCCGCACCGCGACGGGCTGGGGCGTCGGCGAATACCTGCGCCGCTACGACGCCCGCGCGGCGGAGCTGGCGTTCCCGACGCCGATCCGGGTCGCCTGGGGCCTGGCCGCCGACGGGCTCGCCGAGGCCTCGCCGGCGGCGTTCGAGCTGCTGGAGCTCAGCGCCTTCCTCGCCAGCGCGCCGGTCTCCTGGGAGCTGCTCTGGGCGGCGCGCGGTCTGGTCTCGACGGAGCTGGCCCGTACGGTGCGCATCGAGCGGCGGCTCAAGGCCGCGATCCGGCTGATCGGCCGCTACGGCCTGGCCGATCTCGATCCGCCCGGCGAGAGCCTGATCGTGCACCCGATGGTCCGCGGCATGTTGGGCCAGCAGCTCAGCTCCGAGCGGCACGCCGCCCAGCTGCGCTCGGTGCGCGCGATGCTGGCCGCCGCCGACCCGGGCGATCCCGACGACCCGACGCACTGGCCGCGGTACGCCGCGCTCGTCCCGCACCTGGTCCACTCCGACGTCCTGGGCGGGGAGTCGGAGGAGATCCGCCAGCTGGTCGTCAACTGCGTCCGCTTCCTGTACGCCCGCGGCGACTACGACTCGAGCCGCGACCTCGCCACCCAGGCGGTGACCCGGTGGCGGGACAGCCTCGGCGAGACCGACGAGCAGACGCTGCTCGCCAGCTTCCACCTGGCGAACGCGCTGCGGGCGGTGGGGCGTACGGCCGACGCCCGGGCCCTGAACGCCCAGACCCTCCGTTCGCAGCGCGAGGCGCTCGGCGAGGACGACGAGACCACCCTGGCGACCGCCAACAGCGTCGGCGCCGACCTGCGCATGCAGGGGCACTTCGGCCAGGCCCGGCAGCTCGACGCGGACAACCTGGTCCGCTACCGGCGGCTGTTCGGCGAGAGTTTCCCGACCGCGCTGCGCTGCGCCAACAACCTTGCGGCCGACCTGCGCCTGCTCGGCGACTTCCGGGGGGCCCGGGCGCTGGACGAGCAGGTGCTGCGGCACCGGCAGACGATCTTCGTGGACGGCCATCCGGAGACGCTGTCGTCGCGGGCGGCCCTGGCGTTCGACCTCTTCGGCCTCGGCGACTACGCGGGCGCGAGCGAGCTGCTCGCCGTCGCCGGGCACTTCGACACGCTGGGCGCCGACCATCCGATGGCCCTGTGGGCCGGGCGCTTCGCGGCGATGGCGGCGCGGCGCTCGGGGCGTACCGAAGCCTGGGCGCTGGCCGCCACCAACGTGGAGCTCTACCGGCAGAAGTTCGGCGACCTGAGCGTCGAGACGCTCGGGGCGATGGTGTCGCTGGCCAACTGCGCCCACGACGCCGGAGATCTCGACGAGGCGCATCGGCTGCTGGAGCGGGTCGTCGCCCGCTACCACGCGGTGCTCGGCGACGAGCACCCGTTCACCCTGGCCGCCGGTGCCAACCTGACCGGCGTGATCCGGGCCACCGGGCGGCACGCCGAGGCGCGCACCATCGCCCAGGAGGCGCTCGGCGGCCTGCGGCGCAGCGTCGGCCCCGACCATCCGTTCACCTTGAGCTGCGCCAACGGCCTGGCGGCCGACCTGTTCGCCACGGGCGAGGGGCAGCGGGCCCGGGAGATCGCCCTGGACACCCTCAGCCGGTCCCGCGGCGTGCGCGGCGCCGACCACCCGGACACCCTGGCGTGCGCGTTCAACGTCGCGCTGGACGCCGGCGACGACGAGTCGGCCCACGCCGCCGTCGAGGAGCTGCAGAAGGCGTACGGCGAGGGCCACCCGACGCTCACCCGGGCGCTGTCCGGCGTCCGGCTGGAGACGGAGATCGAGCCTCCGCCGCTGTAGGAACCGCTCAGCCGGCGATCGCGGACTGGCGGGCCAGCAGCTCGGTCAGGTCGCCGGCCGGCATCGGCCGGGCGAAGTGGTAGCCCTGCGCCTGCGCACACTCCAGCTCGCGCAGCCGGGACGCCTGGGTGGCGTCCTCGACGCCCTCGGCGACCGGCGCCAGCTTGAAGGTACGGGCGATCTGGAGCACGGCCTCGGCCACCGACGCGCCGGAGGAGTTCTCCTGCATCGCCTGCACGAACGACTTGTCGATCTTCACGACGTCGACGGGCAGGGTGCCGAGGTGGCTCAGCGACGAGAAGCCGGTGCCGAAGTCGTCCAGCGCGATCCGGACCCCGAGGGTCTTCAGCGCGCCCAGCACCCGGGCCGACTCGACCAGGTCGACCAGCGCGACGGACTCGGTCAGCTCCAGCACGAGCAGCGACGGCGGGAGGCCGGTGCGCTCGAGCACGCTGCGTACCTCTTCGACCAGGTTCGGGTTGCCGAGCTGGCTCGCCGACAGGTTCACGTTGAGCTCGAAGCCGGGGTTCTGCTGCTGCCAGATGGCGGCCTGCCGGCACGCCTCCTCCAGCACCCAGCCGCCGAGGCGGGGAAGCAGGCCGAGCGACTCGGCGATGTCCAGGAAGGCGACGGGCGGGATCATGCCGCGCTCCGGGTGGTTCCAGCGGATCAGCGCCTCGACGCCGACCGTACGCTCGCCTTCGAGGTCGACGATGGGCTGGTAGTGCACCTCGAACTCGCCGGCGTCCAGGGCGCGGCGCAGGTCCGCCTCCTCCCGGCGCCGGGCCTCGGCCGCGGCGAACTGCGCCGGGTCGAAGCGCCGGGCGACGTTCTTGCCCTCTTGCTTGGCCTGGTAGAGCGCCAGGTCCGCCTCGCGCAGGACCTCGTCGACGGCCCGGCCGCTGCCCCGGGTGATCGCGATGCCCGCGCTCGCCGGGATGGTCAGCACGTAGTCGCCGATGAGCAGCGGCTGAGCCAGGTCCATCAGGATGCGGTTGGCCACCGTGTCGGCGATCTGGTCGTCGGTCAGGCGGGGCAGCAGCACCACGAACTCGTCGCCGCCGAGACGCGAGACGGTGTCGTTGGTACGGACGTTGGCGAGCAGCCGGGAGGCGGCCGTACGCAGCAGCTCGTCGCCGGTGGCGTGCCCGTACGTGTCGTTGACCTCCTTGAACCCGTCCAGGTCGAACAGGATCACGGCGGTCATCGTGTCGTCGGCGTCGGCCAGCGCGTCGGTGGCGTGGTCCAGGAAGAGCTTGCGGTTGCCGAGCTCGGTCAGCGGGTCGCAGGACGCCTGCCGGGCGAGCTGGGCACGCTGCCGGGTGAGGTCGCGGACGATGCTCTCGGTGGAGCGCGCGCCGAGGAACTGCCGGACCAGGATGATCGTGGCGACCGCGACGGTGAGCCAGGTCAGCCCCTGGCTGATCGCACCGTGCCGGCCGAACCAGAAGCCGGTCATGAGCACCGCGACGGCCACCGGGACGTAGCGCACCAGCGGCACGCGGCGGGTCAGCAGCAGCACCGCGGTGCCGGCGGCCGCCACCGCGGCCACCCCGGCGGCACGGCCGGCGACACCCGCGTCCTCGAGCAACGGGGGCCAGGCGAGCAGCAGCAAGGCTGCGTAGATCATGGCGCCGTCCACGCAACGACGCGCGCGATCCATGGTCTTGCCGCTCCGACTCATGACTCACCTCCCACGGGCAGCTTGATCGGCCCGGCGCCGGGGGACTTTAGGAAAGCCAGCGGATGATCGCCAGCGGGTCGGAATCCTCACCCCGCAACTCGTCGTAGGCCGCGGCCGCGAGCTCCGGCGCGGCCGGCAGGCCGCTGGTCAGCAGCATCCCGGCCCAGGCGGCCCGGTCACCCGGATTCCTCCGGTACGCGCTGAGCGCCGTCGCCTCGTCCCCGCGCACGTACGCGACGTCTCCCGCCGAGCCCTCCAGCGGCAGCCCGCGCAGCAGGCGGTGGGTCAGGTCGAGGCGCGGACTGATCTCCAGGGCCCGCCGCGGCGCCCGGCGCAGCACCGGCGTGACCGCGGGCGGCCGCTCGCCGCGCCGCCACGCGGTGGCCAGGTAGGTCCGGTCCGCCGGCTCGACGTGCAGGTTGCGCAGGCGCCAGCGCAGGTGGTGGTCCCGGTTGGCACCCTCGGCGAGGCGCCGGATCCGCGGCGGCACCGGCTCGTCGAGCCAGGGCCGGACCTCGGCGCGCAGGGCGCCGACGAACCGCTCGCCCGCCGGGGTCAGGTCCGGCAGCCCGTCCGCCGCCGCTGCCACGGCGGCGCGCCAGCGGGCGAACTCGAACCGGGCCAGCGGGTCGTCCGGCAGGGTGCGCCAGAAGCGGGTGACCGCCAGGTACGCGTACGCGCCGTGCAGGATGCCGGAGGCGGGCCGGGGATCGTCGCGCCACGGCGAGTAGCCCAGGGCGTCCGGGGCCTCGAGCAGGTCGAAGAGGTACAGCACCGCGTTGAGGATGCTGTGCTGGGCCTCGTGCAGCAGCCCGACGGCGAAGGCGGCCGGGTCGGCCGGCTCCGAGATGGCGACCGCCCCGAACGCGTCGGCCGAGGTCGCGCTGATGCCCCGGGCGGCCGGGTCGGCGCGTACCGGGATCACGGTGTCGAGGACCGCGGTGAGCGCCTCGGCGTCCGGGCGTACCCGTTCGACGAGCAGCCGCCACGCGGCGGCGAACGACTCCTGCCAGCGGGCGAGCTCGTCCGGGGCGAGCGGCGGCGTGGGCGGCAGGCCGAGCCCTTCCCGCAGCGGGTCGCGGTCCTCCAGCCGTACCGAGATGCCCAGCCCGTCGTGCTCGGCGGTGAGCTGCCGGCCCGGATCGCGCCGGGGATGCGGCGTCAGCGCGCCGGCCGCGAGGTCGCTGAGGTGGCCGACGCCGGCCCGCTCCGGTGCGGCGCCGGCGCGCAGGGCGCCCAGGCAGCCGGCCGCCCACACCCCGAAGAGCGGCCGGGCCAGCAGGTCGCGGACCCGGCCGGGGGCCGCGCGCTCGGCGGCGGCCAGGGCGGCGAAGTCATCCGTACGCGCCGTCGCGGCGATCTCGCGGAGCAGCAGCAGATGGCGGCTCAGCTGGGCGCGGCGCAGCTCGTCGAGGGCCGCCCGGTCCGGCCGCCCGGCGCCGAGGGCGGTGAGCGCGGTGTCGCTGAGCCGGTGTGGCAGCGCGGCCGACAGCGCGGTGAAGCCTGTCACCAGACGTGCCTACAGGGCCGAGTTGAACCCGGCGATCGGCTCACCCGGACGGGCGAGGTCGTCGGCGAGTCGCCGCAGGCAGTACGCCAGGGGGCTTTCGTCCGGCAAGTCCGATTCGGTGGTCGCCGCGAGGTCGGCCAGCGACAGGTCCGAGACGTCGATCATCGCCGACCGCCACTCCGGTGTCGCACCGGTGGTGCTCGCGCGCCCGTTCACGTCTCGCCTACCTTCGTGTTTCCCTGCACCGATCGATGTATTGCCGCCACATTACGGCGGTCGTCGGGTCGGGTGATGTCCGGGCGTGTCCGCGAGCGGGGTCGCCCAGGTTGCCGCGGCGTGATCTCATAGGACGCCAACACCGCGAAAGTCGGCAACGGAGGACAAACAGTGCTGGGGCGTAACGCCGGGGAGACGGGAGAGCGGGTGCAGGAGCCCGCCGAGGACGAAGTGACCGACGAGGGCGGCGCCGATGACGCGCCCGAGTCGCCGGTGATGCCGGCGCCGCCGTTCCCCACCTTCCAGAGCCGGCCGACGCTGCCGCACCAGACACCCGGGGTCGGGTTCGAGAGCGGGCGGGACAGCCGTGCACGCTGACGATTCGCGGCCGCACCTGCCGCGGCGCGGGCCGGCGCCCGCCGTCGAGCGCATGGACAACGCCGAGCTGGCGCGCATGGTCGAGGCGGAGCATCCGTACCGGGGGAAGGCGCTCTTCGAGCTCTGCGACCGGGTACCGCACGACGACGACGCCGCGACCAAGGTCGCGATGCTGAGCCGGCTGACGTCGCTGCGCCAGGCGCGGCTCTTCGACCGGGTCTCGCTGGCCTGGTCGGCGATCATCGCGCTGCTGGCGGCGGAGACGCCGCACGCCCGGGCCTCGGCGTACGAGGCGTTCGCCACGCTCGACCCCGCCGAGCAGCGGGACCTGCTGGACTACCTCGAGGTGCCCGCCATCGAGGAGGCGCACCCCAGGATCGGATAGGGCCGGTGGCCGGCGCGGGCTCAGGTCCGCGCCGGCCGCTTTCTCAGGCTTCGACCTTGACGCCCTTCCAGAACGCCACCCGGTCCCGGACCGCCTTGGCGTCCGGCTTGGGGTCCGGGTAGTACCACACGGCGTCCTGGGTGACGTGGTCGCCGGACTCCAGCGTGTAATAGGAGGCCTTGCCCTTCCACGGGCAGACGGTGTGCGTGTCGGAGGGGCGCAACACGTCCTCGCGCACGGAGGCGCGCGGGAAGTAGGTGTTGCCCTCGACTACCACGATGTCGTCGCTCTCGGCGATGATCTCGTCATTCCAGATGGCCTTCGGCATGCTTCGAACGTAGCGCGCCGGTCGCTCTCCGTCTGATATGCGGGGTTTATTCGCCTCCCCGGGGTGAAACGCCGTCGGACATCCGGACATTGCCCGCCCACCGTACGAAGATCTAAGGTCGATCCGCCCAGGACCCGACTGACGGAGCCCCCGCCATGATCAGTTCGACCACGCTGCCGGGCGTTCGCGAGCAGGCCCGGCACGCGCTGCTGCTCCTCGGGGTCCCGGCGCCCGCCCGCCTCGTCGTGGACGTGCACACCGCCCTGTTCGACGGCGACCTGTCCATGTCCGGTCTCGCCGCCGTGCTGCGCGACGAGGAACGGCACTACGATCCGCATGCGCTCGCCGCGTACCGGATCTGCCCGGCCCTGCACCACGACCTGACGGCGGCCCGCGGGCAGGTCACGCTCTCCGGCTGGCCGCCCGCGCGGCGCCTGGTGTCCCCGGCGGCCACCCAGGCCAACGCCCTGGCCGCGGTGATCCGCGTCGCCGAGTTCGTCGCCATCCGCGCGCAGGCGAGCGCCGCCGCGATCGACCTGCTGCGCCGCCTCGCCGACGCGGTGCCCGGCGGGCCCGAGGCCTTCCTGGTGCACGACCCGAGAGCGCTCGCCGACGCCGCCCGCGCCGCCCTGGCCGGGACGGCCGGCCACGAGGTGCCCGAGGCGCTCGAACGGCGGTGGGAACGGCTCGACGAACGGCAGCGGCTGTTCGGCGTCATGAGCCTGCCCCACCAGCGAGGGCGCGGGTGACCAAGGCGGTCGACCGGCCGCGCGGGGACGCGGCCGCGCTTGACCGGCTGCGCGGCGGCGTGCCCGCCAAGCGGCACAACGCCCGGACGATCGCCGCGCTCACCGCCAACCCGGGGTGCTCGCGGCGCGCCGTCCTCGACGCCGCCGGCGTCGACAAGCCGCGGCTGGCCGAGCGCATCGGTTTCCCGGGCAACTTCGGACAGTCCCGGTTCGCGCTCGCCCGCGGCAACGGCTTCGAGGCGATGCTCAAGAAGGACGACTGCGCGCTGCTGTTGTCGGTGTTGCGAGAGGTGCTCCACCTCCCGGAGGCAGCGGCGTCGCCGGACGACATCGTCTCCGCCGGCTCCCCGGCCGTTTCCTACGAGGATCTCGGCGAGGACGACGACGCTACGCTGGGAGCCCGGCACGGGCGTACCCGGGAACTGCTCGCTGCCGCCGCCGGTGCCGCGCTGATCGACCACCCGCTGCTGACCCTCGAGGTGGCCGGCCGGCAGGTCTTCCTGGAGCCGGACCTCATCGCCTTCCAGGCCGGCGGCCGCCTGCACGTCGTCGAGATCAAGTCCTTCGCCATCGTCGACGGCCAGGCGGACAGCGCCAAGGTGTCGGCCGCCGCCGTACAGGCCGCCGTGTACGTGCTCGCCCTGCGCCGCCTGCTCGCCGACCTCGGCCACGACCCCGCACTGGTCAGCCACGAGGCGGTACTGGTCTGTCCCCGCGACTTCTCGCTGCGGCCCACCGCCGCGCTGGTCGACGTGCGCAAGCAGCTGTCCACGCTCACCCGCCAGCTGACCCGGCTCACCTCGGCGGCCGACCTGGCCGCCTCCCTGCCGGCGAACGTCACCTTCGACACGTCCCTGCCGGTCGAGGAGCTGACCGCCGCGCTGAGCCGGGTCGAGGCGAGATACGCGCCCGAGTGCCTGTCGGCGTGCGAGCTGGCGTTCTACTGCCGGCACGAGGCCTCGGGAAGCACGGCCGCGCTGGGCCGGCCGGTCCGGGACGCGCTCGGCGGCGTCGACACGGTCGAGGAGGCGCTGGCGCTGGCGGCCGGCACCCGCACGCCGACCGAGGAGCAGAGCGAGGCGGCGGCGCTGCTTCGGGCGGCCGCCCGGCTCCGCGCCGAGGCTCTCCGGCCGGACGCGCACTCGTGAGCACGCTGACCGCCCTGGCCCGGGCGCAGGCATTCGCGGCCGGGCGGGCTCAGCCGATCGCCACCGTGCGCCATCTCCACCTGCACGAGCGCCCGCTGGTGCTTGTGCCGTACGCGATGGCGGGCGAGGCCAACGCACCCCTCGCCGCCATGGTCGGCACCGCGGAGGGCGAGCCCGAGCTGCTGGTGGTGGCCCAGCCGCGCAACCCCGACGACCGGTTCGGCTTCGCGGCGCGGCTCGCCGGTGTGCTCGTGCCGTACGTGGACTCCTTCGCCGCCGTCGCCGAGGCCGTACCGGTGGACCGCGGCCGGGACGTGCGCTACCGCTTCACCGACGCGCCCCAGCTGTGGGTACCCAACCCCGGCGGCGTCGACTTCCTGCGGCTGTTCGGGCGTTCCACCCGTTTCCGCAGCGTCGAGGGGGAGTATGCGGTGCCCGCCTCGGTGCCCCTGCTGGGACGGTGGCTGACCTTCTTCGCCGGCGCCGCCGAGGTGCCGGGCTCGTCGCTGCTGCTGAACGGCGTACAGGCGCTGTCGTCGCACTGGGTGACCGGGCAGAGCAGTGCCGAGGACGCCCAGCTCGCCGCCCTGATGGCCTGGCTGGACCCGCCGCCGGGACGGACCGTCTTCGAGGCCGCGGCGGCGGCCGAGGATCCGGCGGTGACGCCACCCCCCGGCCCCGCGACCGATCCGGCCTTCGACAACCACGTGCTGGCGCCGCTGCTGTCGGCGGCCCAGCCGGACGTCGCGGAACTGTCCGAGGTGCTGCGCGCCCAGCTGCTGCCGACCTGGACGCTCATGTGGCGCGCGCTGCGCCTGCTGCGGACGCTGCCGCCGGGCTCCCGGGTCGCCGGCCGCTGGGACGCCGACCGTGACTCGTACTCGTCCTTCGTGCAGCATCTCGCCGAGGGAGGCCCGCCGCAGCCCCGTCGCGACGGCGCGGTGGCCGCGGCCGCCCGTTTGGCTCGCCTGGAGAACGCGGCCGCCCGGTACGCCGTCCAGCGCGCCTTCGACGACCCGCTGGTGATGGCGGAGCACCGGCTCACCGGTGCGGCGTTCGCCGGGGAGGTCACGCTGGCCAAGGCCGACCGCGTCGACGACAGCGGCAAGCGGCCGGTGCTGCGCCCGCGCATCATGGTGGTCACGTCCGAGCCGGTACGGGTGGTGCCCGGCGCGGTGCTGACCTCGCCGGCACGGCCCGCGCAGAAGGCGACGGTCATCTCGGTGAACCCTGCCGCGGGGGGTGCCTCCGGCGGCGAGGGGGAGCTGACCGAGGTGGTGCTGGAGTTGTCCGGCGGGATGGGGCGCAAGCTGGTCGCCGAGCCGGGCAGCGTGCCGGAGGTGGGGGAGCGGCTGCTGCTCACCACGCTCAGCGAGGCCTACCGTCCGGGCGGTGCCTTTCCCGAACCGGACCAGACGCCGTGGACGCATGGCGGGCCGCCGGCGCCGCGCGATCCTGCGGACGAGGAGTTCGGAGAGCCGTCGCGGCTGCCGGATCAGTAGGGCGCGAGGGCCCCCGACGCTCGGGGTCCACGGCGCCGTGGCACCGTGGGGCGCAGTGGCCGCGCGGGAGGGCAGTGGCCGCGTGGGACGGCGGTGGCCGCGTGGAGCGCGGTGTCGTGGTGGTCAGGGGGCCGGGTCGGCCGCGGTCGTGACCCGTGCCTCACCGGCGAGCGGCGTCCACCTGTCGGTCCAGCGCTTGAGCACCACGTCGAACGCCGCGTCGTCCAGTCCGTAGGTCGAGATGACGATCTCCATGTGCCCGGCCTCCGAGCAGCCGAGATCCTGGCGACCGGCGATCACGACGAGGTGGCCGTCGCCGTCGACGCGCCAGGCGACCCGGCGGCCCGCCCGGGTCGCGGGACCGTCGATCAGCGTGAGCACCTGCCGGCCGGTCGCCGTACCGGTCAAGTAGATCGTGCGACGTGCGCCCTGCGGCTTCTCCTCCAGCAGGTGGCGCAACTGGATCAGGAAGGAACTCCAGCCCTCCTCGATCGCGTCGTACCGGTCGGGATCTCCGGCCGGCCTGCCCTCCCGCACCGCGCGCACCACGGCGTGATCGTCGTCGCCGGTGACCTCCAGATAGGACCCGTCAGCCCAGCCCATCCGCTCGGGCGCGCGCAGCGTCGCCTCGTCCACGAAGATGTGGCGGATCTCGGCATCGAGCCCGTCGTAGTCCCACCCGAACCACCGGCGCAGCACGGCCGGCTGGGTGACGGCTTCCCACACTCTGTCCCGGGCGGCGGCAACGGCGATCTCCACGGCGTACGGCTTCGGTGCCAGTTCATCGGTCACGCTCACTATCCTGGCCGTCACCCCAGGATCACGCCAAGCGATGCCGGTCAATGGGCGTCGGGCGAGGCTCACGGGGGCCACCGACCGGTGCCCGGGGGATCGTCGACTGCCGTCCGTGGGGGAGCGCCGGGTGGTGTTCGTGGGGGAGCGCCGGGTGGTGTTCGTGGGGGAGTGCCCGGTGGTGTTCGTAGGGGTGTGCCAGCCGGTGTTCGTGGGGAACGCCGGCCGGCGTCCAGTCCGGACCGGATGGTGCGGACGGTCTCGTCGCGGCCGAGTCCCGCCCAGGCCCCGGCCGCCCGGAGCTCGCGCGTCACCGTCGCCACGTCCAGCATCCCGGCGCCGACGAGGCGGCCGAGTGCGAAGGCAGCCCTGTTCAGCGTGTCGTTGCGGGTGCCGACCGCGGCGTACGCGACCCGATGGGTCTCCGCCTCCAGGGCCGCCGCCGCATACCGGCCCGGATGGGTGATCATCGTCAGGTCGGCGAGGGGTGCATCCGCCCCGGCCGGCGGATCCGGTCCGGCGATGAGCTCGCGCAGGGCGTCGGGCGCCGCCGGCGGCTCGGGTCCCGGGCGCACCACCCAGTAGTAGAAGGTGCCTCTGGCGTGCCGGGACGGGGGAGCTATCACGTAACCGCCGCGCCCGCGCCAGTCGACGCCCGGCAGCAGATGGACCCGGTTGCCGAAATCGGCCGGCCGGAACCAGAAGTGCCACCCACCACCGCCGGTGCGCACCTGCGGGCCCGCCGGCAGTTCGCCGCCGAGCAGGTGGCGCAGGGCATGCCAGCCCTCCGCCGAGTCGACGTCGGCGACGTCCATGACGATTCCCGTGTGGAGCCCGACGTTCGCGTCCGGCCAGCGGGACCACCACTGCGCGATCCGGTGGGGGTCGACGCTGGCCTCGGTCAGCCCGTGCCGGAGCCGGGGGTGCTTCCCCGGCCGGTCGCATCGGGCGCGGCCGCACGAGCAGGAACCGTCGGGCGCGGGCGAGTGGACCGGCAGGACCGGAATCCCGTGCCGGGCGTACGCGAGTGCGGCATCGAGCATCACTCGAACAAATGTACTACTGCACTGCTCTGAATGTGCCGTTCAAGGTCGAACAGCGGGGCCGGGACGCGGTGGGGCGCTAAAGGCGGGACAGCGAGGCGAGGACGTGGGCGATGTGATGGGACGTGCTCCACGCCATCCAGCTTGCCGGGCTTCCGCCGCCGCGGGCGCTACGGGCTCGGCGGGCGATCTCCGCGTCGCCCCACGAGAAGCGGGCTCCCGACGCCGGCCAGTGCGGCGATTGGACCAGGGTGCGGCACAGGTCGTGGCAGCGGTCGTCACTGCGGCCGCCGCGCCGGGCCCAGCGGTAGATCCACCAGTCACGCTCCGCTGTGTAGCGCAGCGTGGGGAGCTGGCGGTGGTTGATGCCGTTGCGGCGTACCGGAGACGTCACTCCGTAGTCCGCATAGCCGACGCCCGGCTCGCAGAGCCGGGCCCACATCCGGGCGTCGAGGCGGCCGACCGTGACCGGTTCGTCGGTGGGCAGGTCGTCCAGGTTGGGCGGCATGGCGCCGGCCGCGACGGTGACCGACCGCCACGGCGTCGCCCGGGCCCAGCGCAGGACGTGGCGGGCGCGTTCCTCGAAGCGCTCGGCGTGCGCGGTGCAGGCCGTCTCGGCGAGATCGATGAGCAGATCCACCCGCTCGGCCTCCAGCCCCGCCCCGGCCAGCAGCCGGTCGGTGGTCGCGGTCGCCTCGGCCGCGTTGCGCACGTCGACATGCGGCTGAAGCCGCAGGACCGCCCGCATCAGGTGCATCCGAGCGGCCAGGCCGTTCTCCACCAGGCGGCGACGGCTGTCGTACGCCCGGAGCACCGGAAGCATCGCCACCCCGAGCGCCACCAGGTCCTCGGCGAGGTCGAGTGGCGGGGAGACGAGCGGGTCCTCCGGGTCCGGCACGGCGCCGAGGTCCACGGCGATCGCGCCGGTGCGTGGCGGAAGCTGGCGGACCAGCGGGAGCAGCCTCTCGGAGGGCGCGGCCTCGATGATGGGGGTGACCCGGCGGGCGGCAGCCGCGTCGAGGTGGTGCAGGGCGGCGAGCTCGCCGCGGCGGGGACGCAGGATCGGGC
This sequence comes from Couchioplanes azureus, assembly GCF_014648355.1. Taxonomy (GTDB): domain Bacteria; phylum Actinomycetota; class Actinomycetes; order Mycobacteriales; family Micromonosporaceae; genus Actinoplanes; species Actinoplanes azureus. The sequence goes on along the minus strand of NZ_BMQY01000005.1, from coordinate 19,018 downwards.
GGTACACACCGTCCTCCGCGGCCTCGGGCCCCGTGAATACGGTCATTCACTCAAAGTAGCGGCATCTCGCCCGGCCGGGCCGATGCACGATCGGTTCCTCACTTCAGGTGAAGTTTGCGCCTGGCGGATTGTGTCGGACCCCGGCGATACGGTGGTCGCCGTGACCGCGACACCACCGCCGGCCTCGACGTCGACGCCCACCCTGGGCTCACCGTCGACCCTGACCTCGCCGCCGACCGTGAACTCACCGTCGACCCTGACCCCGCCGCCGGCCGCGAGCTCGCCGCCGGCCGTGAGCTCACCGCCGGCCGTGAGCTCACCGCCGGCCGTGAGTTCGCCGTCGATCCTGAGCTCACCATCGACCGTGGCCGCACGGGCGGTCCCGGCCTCGCCGCCGGAGAGCCCCGCCGCCGAGGCGGCCCGGGTCGTCGACGCCGTGCTGCACGACCTCGCCACCTCGCCGCATCGCGGTGTCGTCGTCGACTCCCCACCCGGCGCGGGCAAGAGCACCCTGGTGGTCAAGGCCGCCGGCGTGCTCGCCGCGACGGGCGCGCCGCTGATGATCGTGGCGCAGACGAACGAGCAGGTGGACGACCTCATCGCCCGGCTCGGGGCCGCGTCGCCGGAGCTGACCGTGGGGCGGCTGTCGGCGGTCGACTACGTCGCGACCGAGCGGGTCCGTGCGCATCCGTCGTGCCGGGTCGCCCCCAAGGTCGCCGATCTCGGCGCGCCGCCGGTGGTCATCGGCACCGCCGCGAAGTGGGCGACGGTCACCGACGGCACGTGGCCGTGGGCCATCGTGGACGAGGCCTACCAGATGCGGTCCGACGCGCTGCTCCGCGTGGCGTCCCGCTTCGAACGCGCGCTGTTCGTGGGGGACCCGGGTCAGCTCGACCCCTTCTCCACGGTGGAGGTCGACCGCTGGACCGGCCTGTCCTGGGACCCGATGCAGAGCGCCGTGGCCGTCCTGCTGCGGCACAACCCCGAGCTGCCGGTGCATCGTCTGCCCGTGTCGTGGCGCCTCCCGGCGTCCGCGGCGCCCGTGGTCGCCGAGGCCTTCTATCCCTTCACCGGCTTCCGCGCCGGCACAGAAGCGACCGACCGGGTCCTCACCTTCACCGACCCCGGGCGCGCAAGACCAGGCTCGGCGGCGAGGGGATCGCTGAGTGGTTCGGGGCTCGCGCCGGCGGGTGGCTCGGGGCCGGCGGTGGGTGGTTCGGGGCTCGCGCCAGCGGGTGGCTCGGGGCCGGCGGTGGGTGGTTCGGGGTTGGCAACGGTGGGTGGCTCGGGGCTCGCGGGGTTGGGTGGCTCGGTGTTCGCGGCAGCGGGTGGCTCGGCGTCGGCGATCGACGAGGTGCTGGACACGGCGGCGGCGACGGGATGGGGTTTGCACGAGCTTCCGGCGCGCTTCACCGTCCGCACGGATGCCGAGGCGGCCGCGGCCTGCGCCGCGCTGGCCGCGCGCGCCCTCTCGCGCGGCGGGGTCACCGTCTCCGAGGCGGGGACGAGCCCGCTCACCGCGGAGCGCATCGCCATCGGGGCGGCGCACCGCGATCAGGTCGCCGCCATCCGTTCCTTTCTCCCGCCGGAGGCGGCCGGCATCACCGTGGACACGGCGAACAGGCTCCAGGGCCGCGAGTACGACCTGACCGTCGTGCTCCACCCGCTCTCCGGCCGCCAGGACGCGACCGCCTTCCACCTGGAGTCGGGGCGGTTGTGTGTGCTCACCTCCCGGCACCGGCACGCCTGCGTAGTGGTGGCGCGGGCCGGCATCGCCGAGCTGCTGGACGCGCACCCGTCCACCGAGCCGGTGCATCTCGGAGTCCCGGTGAAGTTCCCGGACGGCTGGGAGGCGAACCAGGCGATGCTCGCCCATCTGGCGCGCTGCCGGTGAGATCCTGACCAGCCGCCGGCCCACGGGATACGACGACGCCGCGCGTTCGGCGGCGGACCGGGCCGGTGCCCGCCTCGCTTCCGGGCGGTGCCGGGCCTCGCTTCCGGGCGGTGCCGGGCCTCGCTTCCGGGCGGTGTCGGGCCTCGCTTCCGGGCGGTGTCGGGCCTCGCTTCCGGGCGGTGCCGGGCCTCGCTTCCGGGCGGTGCCGGGCCTTTTTGGGCGGTGCCGGACCCCGGTTCCCGGACAGTGGTGAACCTCGTTTCAGGGTCGTGAATGATCACCGTCCGTTGATGTTCGCATCGGCGCAATGCGCTCGAAATATGGGCCGGGTTAACTGTCAAATCGAGGACTGATCCGCGAGCTGACATGCAACTTGCACGAGCGGTTCGCCGTGCAAGTTGCATGTTCGCGGGTCGCGGACCTGCTGCTCCAACGTCGCCGCAACAGATTGACCGTCCTGTAATGCTTCATTCACGAACGTTTTTGAGATCTCGGTGGAAGGGCCTTCCTCTCGATCTTTGGAGGTGGAACTCTTCTAGCGAGACGTAGCGCCAGCGACACGGACGGTGGTGGTACCGGATGCGTCCAGACGTTCTTGTCGGTCCGAGCGAGTGGGTGGTCGAGCAGTTCGGTGACAAGGTCGCCGCCGAGCTCTGGACCCGGGTGCCCGAAGCCTTCAGCACGGCGATCGACCGCGAGGTCAACGCGCACCCCTCGACGACGCAGACCACAGAACGAGTTCTCGCCAACCCGCGTTGGCCCCTGCCGTACGAGGAGCTTGTCCTCTTCCTCGGCACCCTGCCCGGCGCTGAGATCATCAGCGTCCCCAAGTCGGTCTATCAGCTCGTGGTCATCAACGGTCACGTCGTCGTGCCCTGGTGTTACGGCCAGTCCGCCCGTGACTCCATGCGCGACGCCCCGGTCGGCCGCTCCTTCGGCCGGCTCGCCCGCGAGTTGCTGCGCCGGTTCGGCCCGCCGTGGCGCCGTTCGCAGGCCGAGGCCCCGTTGCCGCTCGACGCCGTCGACGAGCGGGAGGTGGCCAAGATCTGCGCCGCGATCGCCCGGATCGTGCCTACCCCGGAGGTGGTGATCGCCGGCTTCGCCGGCGCGCCGAATCTGGGTCTTCTGCGTGCCTGCCTCGGCGAGCTCAAGTCCACCGACAACGGCGCGCTGCACTGGAGCCACGTCGACGACCTGCCGCTCCCGCCGCCGGTGATCCCCCGTCCCCGCCGCATGCAGTTCCCCTGATCATCGACGTCGCCACCGCTCAGGCGCCCGCCGGACCGAGGTCCTGACGGGCGCTTGTCGTTGCGCAGGGACGGCGGCGCACGTCGGATAGTCTGCGAAGAATGCCCGAGCCAGAGTCGCCCACCGTCATCCGGGACCGGGCCGTCTCCGTCGCCGACTACCTGCTCGGCGTGCGGGCGCACATGGAGCGTCCGGCGCGAACCGTGCCCGCGGACGCCTGGTGGCTCGAGGCGCTGCCGGCGCATCCCGCATGCGGCGCCGGCCCGGCCGAGGACGGTACGACGTGGTTGCGCGTGGGCCTGCCCGACCTGCCCGGGCCGCCGCCGGTCCCGGCGGAGCTGCGCCGCCGGCTCACCGAGGTCACCCCGGCCGCCGAGCCGATGCTCACCCCCGAACCGGCTCCCCAAGCCCCGACGCCGCAAGGCTCAGCGCCCCATGGCTCAGCGCCCCATGGCTCAGCGCCCCATGGCTCAGCGCCCCAAGGCCCGGCCTCCCAAGGAGCGACGCCCGAAGTCCCGAAGCCCCAAGGCCCGGCGACCGACGGGCAGGGGCCCGTCGACGACGGTGGGTTCGCGGCCTGGCGTGACGAGGTGTGGCGGCCGTGGTCGCTGCTGAGCCGCGGCGCGGAACAGACCCGTACCCTGCACCGCCGCCTCTTCGACCTCATGCACCAGGTCGACATGGCCGCGGCCAGCACCGAGCTGGTCTGGGGACACGGCATCCTCGAAACGGTCGTCGACGGCCAGCGGGTTCGCTATCCGCTGGTCGCGACGCCGGTCGTGGTCGAGTACGCGCCGGACCGGTCGCTGATCACCGTGTCCCCGCAGGGGCCGTCCCGGCTGCAGACCGATGCCCTGGCCGGCCTGGACGAGCGTTACCTCGCCCAGCTGGTCGCCCTGGCCGGGCCCGCCGGCACCATCGAGGCCGACCTCTGGGACGACCTCGAGCGGCGGGAGCTGTTCGAGCGGGCGCTGGGCCGGCTCGGCTACGACCGGATCGTCGTGCCGCCGGGCCACACCGACACCGGCCCCGGGACGGTGCCTCCGGGACCGCGCATCGTGGACACCGGCGTGCTGTTCGCGCGGCCGAGACAGCGGCTGCTGCGGGGTTTCCTGGAGAACCTGCGCGACCGCCTGCTCGCCGGCGACACGGCCGGCGTCGGCGCGCTCGCCGCGATCGTCGCGCACGAGCCGAGCCGTCTGCAGATGCCCGGCGACCGTCCGGAGCAATGGCGGCGGGTGGGTGAGCGACTGCTCATGCCGCTGCCGACGAACGAGGCGCAGGAGTCGATCGCCCGGCGGCTCGCCCTGCACCGCAACGTCGCGGTGCAGGGTCCGCCCGGCACCGGCAAGACCCACACCATCCGCAACCTGATCTGCCATCTCATGGCCAACGGCAAGCGGGTGCTGGTGGTCGCGCAGAAGGAGGACCCGCTGCGGGTGCTCCGCGACGGGCTGCCCGAGGAGGTGCGGGCGCTGTGCCTGGCCGTGCTGGGGCGTACGACCGACCAGCTCGTGCAGTTGCAGCTCGCCGCCCGGGAGCTGTCCGACCGGGCCGCCACACTGGACAAGGACGCCGAGGCTGCGCGGGTCGAGCGGCTCACCGGCCGGCTGGAGGAGGCGGAGCGGGAGCTCGACCGGGCGCTGGGCGGGCTGCGGGCGATCGCGGAGGGCGAGGCGGCCACCTACCGGATCGACGACGCCGACCTGTCACCCGCGGAAGTGGGTGCCTGGCTGCGGGAACGGGCCGCGGCACACGGCGGCATCCCGGACGCCGTCGATCCGTACGCGCCGCCGCCGCTGACCGCGGACGAGTGCGCCGTGCTGCTGGAGCTGGCCGCCACGCTGCCGCCGGCCGACCGGGCCGCGGCGCTGCGGGACCTGCCCGAGGTCGCGGATCTGCCCGATGCGGCCCGGGCGAAACAGGACCGGGCCGACCGGGCGGCGGCCGCCGAGCGGGTGTCGCGCTTGGCGGCCGCCGGTGTCGACCCCGATCCGGTACGGGCACACGGCTCGAAAGCCCTGGCTGACCTGCGCGACGGGCTCCGGGACGCGGTGGCGTGGCTGCGCCGGCGCGAGGGCACCTGGACGGACCGGCTGGGCCGGCTGCTCTCCGACCCGCACTGGGCCAGCGTGTGGGCCGATCACGTGGCCGCCACCGAGGAGCTCCAGCGATCGCTGGCGGACCTGACCCGCCGGCTCGCGGGCCACCGGATCGCCGTGCCGCCCGCGCTGGCCGCCGAGCCGAAGCGCCTGCTCGCCACGCTCGCCGAGGTGCGGGGCCGGTTCGCGGCCGGCAAGGGTCTCCACCGCCTGCTGCAGGCCTCGCTCTGGAAGGTCGCGGACGAGGTACGCGTCGACGGCGAGCCCCTGCGGACGGTCGACGACGTGGACCTCGCCATGGCGTGGATGCGGCGCTCGCAGGCGCGGCGTCGGCTGGGCGAGCACTGGGCGGAGTGGATCCGGCGCCTGGACGTGCCGCGGCCCGAGGGCGATCCGGAGGTCTGGACGGGCGGATTGCTGGCCGAGGCGATGCAGTCGCTGGCCTGGGACGCCCGGCACTGGCCGGAGATCTCCGCGCGGCTGGCTGCGCTCGTACCCCAGGAGGAGCTGGAGCTCGACGCGGCCCGGCTGGCGGAGATCTCGGCCCTGCTGGACGACGGGCCGGTGGTCTTCGAGCTCGACCGGTGGGACGCCGGGGACCGGGCGGTGGCCGAGGGCCTGGCGCGGTGGCCCCGGCTGGCCGAGGCATGGCGCACCCTCGACGGCTGGGACGAGCAGGTGGCGGAGGTCGAGCGGCTGCGGAGTTTGCGGCCGCACGTGTCCCGCTACGTCGCGCTGCGGGACCGGCTCGCGGCGGCGGCGCCCGAGTGGGCCGCGCAGATCGACGACGGTGCCGTGCCGGCCGTCTCGGCGACCGCGTGCGCCCGGGCGTGGCGGTGGCGGCAGGCGCAGACGTGGTTCGACCAGGTGGTCGGCAGCGTCGATCCGGCGGTGCTGAACCGCCGGGTGGAGCAGGGCCGGGAGCGGATCCGCAGGCTCACCGGCGAGCTGGTGGTCGCCTCGGCATGGCTCGAGGTGGCCCGGGCCCTCGACGACCGGCGGCGGGCCGCCCTCGCGGACTGGACGACCGCGCTGCGCAAGATCGGCAAGGGCACCGGGCGCAGCGCCGCCGCCTGGCAGGCGCACGCCCAGCGGGCCATGGCCTCCGCGGTGGAGGCGGTGCCGGTCTGGGTCATGTCGGTGGACCGCGCGATCGAGCAGTTCGCCGGTGGCGCCCGCTTCGACGTCGTGATCGTCGACGAGGCGTCGCAGGCGGACCTGTTCGCCCTGCCGGTGCTGTCGCTCGCCGAGCGGGCCGTGGTGGTCGGCGACGACCAGCAGATCGGGCCGCAGCTGGGCTTCGTCGGACCGGTCGCGGGACTCATCCACACCCACCTGGGCGACGTGCCGTCGGCGGAGCACTTCGACCCCGAGTCGTCGCTCTACGACCACGCCGTGCGGCGCTCGCCCGAGCGGATCCTGCTCACCGAGCACTTCCGGTGCGTACCGCAGATCATCGAGTTCTCGTCGCGGCACTACTACGACGGCAAGATCCAGCCGCTGCGTGCGGACCGCTCGGCCCTCGACCCGGTCGCGGCCGTGTTCGTGGCCGACGGCGTACGCCGGCCGCGGGAGTCCTTCGGCGACGTCAACCTGGCCGAGGCGGAGGCGCTGGTCGACCGGGTCGCGCGGATCGTGGCGGACCCGGCGTACCGGGGCAGGTCGCTCGGGGTGATCAGCCTGCTGAGCAGCAGCGGGCAGGCGTCCTATCTGCTGTCCCGGCTGCGGGAGACCATCGGCGAGGACGAGATGGAGGCGCGCCGGCTGCGGGTCGGCGACGCGTACACCTTCCAGGGCGACGAGCGCGACGTGGTGCTGGTGTCCATGGTGGTCTCCGACAACGACGGCCGGCCGGCCGCCTTCACCAAGCGCGACTACCACCGCCGGATCAACGTCGCCGCCTCCCGCGCCCGCGACCAGCTCTGGATCTTCCATTCCGTACGCCCGTCGTCCCTGCTCCCGGACGACGCCCGCGCGCTGCTGCTGAACTATGCGTTGAACCTGACCGCCTCCGGCGCGCAGGCGGACGCGGAGCTGCTCTGCGAGAGCGACCTGGAACGCGCGGTGCTGCGCCACCTGGTGGCCCGGGGCTACCGGCCCACGCCCCAGTTCCGCATCGGCGGTTACCGCATCGACTTCGTCCTGAACGCGCCGGACGGACGCCGGCTGGCGATCGAGTGCGACGGGGAGGCGTACCAGGGTCCCGCGCAGTGGGCGAGCGACATGCGGCGCCAGGCGGTGCTGGAGCGGGTGGGCAACTGCGTGTTCGTGCGGATCCGCGGGAGCATCTTCGCGCGGGAGCCGGACGCGGCGCTGCGCCCGCTCTGGCAGCGGATCGAGGAGCTGGGCATCACCGCCTAGACGGATTCCTCCTTCTCGATGCGAGCCTTGATGCCGGAATGCTCGGCCAGCAGGTTGAGCAGGGCCGGACCGTCGAGCAGCTCCAGCGGACGGCCCGCCACCGCCTCGTACGCGTCGGGTTCGTAGCCTTCCGTCGCCACCAGGATGCCCTTGGTGGCGCCGCTGTCGGCGACGGCGGCGGCCAGGGCGACCGCCGTGCCGGCCGGGACCACCCGGCCGCGGACGGCGTGAATCACCACCTGGCCGCCGAAGACGGGCCGCGGATCGACCGCCTGCCACCGGCCGTCCGAGGCGGCGCCCATCGCCAGACCCATGTTGCTGAACAGGTCGGCGAGCGTCTGCTCCCATTCCGCCGTGGGCATCGTGGCGAGGTTGGGGCGGTGGTCGATGTCGGCCAGGACGTTGAACTCCTCGGTGAAGTCCTTGTCCGCCTCGCGGTCGAAGTCGATGACCGGGGTCACGCCGTCGAGCTGGTCGGGCGCGCCCGAGAGGCCGGCCTGCAGGTGCTTGAGGCAGGCGACCGGGTCGACGCGGCGCAGCTTGATGGCGGCGAAGGTGTCCCGGTCGGTGTGCAGCGAGACCAGGCAGGGCCGCACGAACCGGCCGGTACGCCGGTCGATCGTGTCCACGATGCCGTTGAACAGTACCTTCGCGACCAGGCCGCCGCGGTCCGCCTCGATGATCTCGTGCACCGTACGCAGCGCGACCATCGAGATGATCTCCGTGTAGCGGCGGCGGATCTCGGACTCGTCCCGCGGCACGGCGATGAGATCGTCGCGGACCCGGTCGTAGCGGTACTCCTTCACCACCGGGATGACCTCGACCGGAGGCAGGTGGTACTCGACGAGCAGGTGCTGCTGCTTCGGCAGGTACGCCAGCCGGAAGTGCTGAGGGAAGTCGTCCGGGTACACGGAGTTGCCGAGCACCATGGCGAAGTACTCCACCACCGAGGCCGGGTCCGCGTTCGCCACCGCCGCCGCGAACCGGTCCACCTCGGCGTTGTACGCGAGCAGCCGCGCCTCGTAGCGGCGGCGGTTCTCCTCGTACTGCGCGCGGCGTGCCGCCAGTTGGCGCTCGCGGCGCCGCTCGCCCTCCGCCCACTGCGCCCGTGCCTGCTCGAAGGCGCGCTTCGCCTGGTGGAGCTGCTGCTGATGGATCCGCTCACCGCCGAGGATCTTCCCGACGCCGCGCGGCGCGGGCGGGGCGAAACTCTGCCAGGACGGTTCGGGCGCCGCCCGGCCCAGCGGCCCCGGGTCGAACGGCGGCGCGGCGATCGGCTTCTTGAACCGGTCGAGGTCGATGTGATCGTCGACGTCCAGAGTGGACAGCAGGAGGGAGTCGAGGTCGCTGAGGCGGGCCCGGAGGTCGGCGTTGGCGGCGGCGGCGTCGGCCGTGCGCGCCTCGGCGTACAGGCGGCGGTGCTCGCGCTGCCGTTCCGCGTCGGCGGCGGCCTGCTGGGCCGCGGCTATCGCCAGGTCCGCGTTGCGCCGGATCAGCTGGCGCTGCCGGGCCGCGGCCGTGCCGGCCCGTAGTTCCGCGGCCGCCTGCGTCGCGTGCGCCCGCTGCATGTCCCGAATGATGCCCATGCGTCGTCGTCCTCGCTCACGTGTCCGAAGGGCCACCATATCCACCGGCTCGCGATCTCGTTACGGGGTGCACCGCTGTGGACGCTGTGCGTGCATGACGTGGGTGACCGGCGGGTAGGGGTCGCACATGGTTCCACAATCAGCACTGGCAGTAACTGTCCGTCATGGATTTCGCGCGTTCCGGGTCGTCCCGGGGCGCGGCTCATGCGTCAGCCGATCGGTCGGATTCACCGTCTGATCGGTCGAGAAACGCCTGTTCATTGTTTTGTTGGCCGAGCTACGAAAACATTGGTGCGGTCGTCCCCTGTTACATCGAGCGGTGACGGGTCGTAATAGGTCAGGGGCATCTAATCAGCGTGAGGGGAGGCGGCGGCGCATGACGGCACCCGAAGAGCGCTTCCCGCGTCCCCGTGCGCTGCGCGACCGCCTCTCCCGCCGTCCCCGGCTCAGCCCCAACGCCGCACCCCGGCAGGCGCACCTGCCGGAGTCGCGCAGCTCCGCCGAGGACGAGGCCAGCTTCACCTATCTGGCGGACGGCGACCGCATCGTCTGGTCGGCCGCCCTCGCCGCGCTGCTCGGCCGCCCGCCGCAGGACAACGAGGTCAGCCGCCAGCTCCTCGCCCGCCACGTGCACCGCGACGACCGGGCCAGGGCGCTGGCCGCGATCACCCGCGCCTGGACGGCGTGCGAGCCGGTGCGGATCACCCTGCGGCTGATGCACGCCGCCGGCGGCTGGTTCGACGTCGACTGCCGCCTGGAGGCGGTCTCGGGCCCTGATGGCACGGTCAGTGGCATCAGAGGCGCACTGCGTGACGTCTCCGCGCGCGAGCGCGCCCGCCGGGAGGTCGCTCGCCTGTCCCGCCGCGGGGAGACCGTGCAGGCGTCCATCGTCGACCCGGATCCCGCCACCGGTCTGCTCACCCGGGCCCGCTTCGCCGACGAGATCGACCGGGCGCAGCGCAGCGGCGGCGGAGCGCTGCTCATCGTCCGGGTCGAGCCGGACCGGGCGGACGGCGTGCGGTTCGACCTCAACGCCGACCTGCTGCACCGGGCCGCGCGGGTCCTGGAAGGGCTCGTCCGGCCGGACGACCTGCTGGGCCGCGTCGGGCCGAACGAGATCGGCGTCCTGCTGCCGGGGGCGTCCTGGGTCATGGCCCGGCGGCAGGCCGACCTCTTCGTCGAGGCGCTGCGGACGCAGCCGTTCGTGCTGCCCGACGCCTGGGTGCACGCCCGCGCGTGGGCCGGTCTCGTCCGGTTCCGGCCCGGCGGCGACGCGGGCAGCCACGAGCTGCTGATCGACGCCGAGCACGCCTGGCGGCAGGCGCGCGAGGCGGACCGCCCGCTGACGCTGGTCCCCGAACCGGTGCCGGTGAAGGACCGCCAGGGCTCCTACCGCAACCGGGTGGCCGACGCGCTCGGCACCGACCGGTTCACCCTCTTCGCCCAGCCCATCCTCGAGCTGCAGACCAACCTGGTGCTGCGCCACGAGCTGCTGCTGCGGGTGCTGGACGAGCACGGCGAGCCGCAGTCGCCCATCCACGTGCTCGACACCGCCGAGCGCCTCGACGCGGTCTACGACATCGACCTCTGGGTGGTCGAGCGTGCGATGGAGGTCGCGGCCTCCCTGCCCGCGCACTCCTTCCAGATCAACCTGTCCGGGCGTACGGTCGGCGACCCGCGCCTGACCACCGAGGTCGAGACGTTGATCGACCGGTACGGGGTGAACCCGGAACAGCTGACCTTCGAGATCACCGAGACGGCGCTGATCGGCAACCTGAGCGAGGCCCGGCACTTCGCCGACCGGATCCGTGACCTGGGCTGCCAGCTCGCGCTCGACGACTTCGGCTCGGGATACGCGTCGTTCCGCTACCTGCGCCTGTTCCCCATCGACCTGGTGAAGATCGACGGCGAGTACGTGCGCAACCTGGTGCGCAACCCGCAGGACCAGGTGCTGGTGCGGGCGCTGGTGCAGGTCTGCCAGGCGTACGGCATCCACACGGTGGCGGAGTTCGTGCAGGACGAGGCGACGATGCGAATGCTGGCCGATTTCGGGGTGGATTTCGTGCAGGGTTATCTCATCGGGCGGCCCGAGCCGCTGTCGGCGCTGGGTCCCACACCCCGCCTGCGCCGCTCCTGACCCCGCGCCGGGCGGGCCCGCCACGATTGCGACGGGCCGGTTGCGGGTATCGCCCCTGGCATGGAGCACTACACGATCGCCACGGTTGCCGAGAAGAGCCCGGATTTCCGCCGCGTGCTCTGGACGGGCAAGCACACCCAGCTCGTCATCATGACGATCCCGCCCGGCGGCGAGATCGGCGAGGAGGTCCACGAGGTGGACCAGATTCTGACGTTCGTGAGCGGCACCGGCGAGGCCCGGGTGAGCGGCAAGACCCGCAAGGTCAACCAGGGGGACCTGGTCGTGGTGCCGGCCGGTCACACCCACAACTTCGTCAACGAGGGCCCGAACCCCTTGGTGCTCTACACGGTCTACGGGCCGCCGGAGCACGCCGACGGCGCGGTGCACAAGACCAAGCAAGAGGCGGACGCGATGGAAGAGGCCGGCAAGGACGAGCCGCCGCAGTCCTGACACCGCGCTGCGCGAGACGGCGCCGGAACCGGGTGAGGCCCCCCAGCCAGCCCGGTCCCGGCGCCGCGCCGGAACGATACCCTGGCCGATCAAGGGCCCCGATCCACCGTTCTGGCTGCTGAGACACCCGGCGTTCGCGTACCGGAGGGTCCACTAACCTGCAGCCATGGATGAGCCGCGGTGGTTGACCGACGAGCAGCAGCGGGCCTGGCGCGCGTTCGTCGAGGTGCTCGTCAAGGTTCCGGCCGCGCTCGAGGGCCAGCTCCAGCGGGAGGCGGGCCTGACCCACATGGGATACCTGGTCCTGGCGACGTTGTCGGAACAGCCGGATCGCCGCCTGCCGATGAGCCACCTGGCCCGCAAGGCGAGCGCCTCGCTGTCGCGGCTCTCCCACGTGGCGGCCCGCCTGGAGGCGCGGGGCTGGATCCGCCGCGAACGCGACCCGGAGGACGGCCGCGTCCAGATCGCCGTGCTGACCGCCGAGGGCTTCCGCAAGGTCGAGCAGACCGCACCGGGGCACGTGGAAGCCGTCCAGCAGCTCGTCTTCGACCGGCTGACCGCCGACCAGGCCGGGCAGCTCGCCGAGCTCTGCCGGGCCCTGTTGCGAAGCCCCGCCGGCTGAACCCTTGCTTCGCGCGGCGCCCGCGCGATGGCAAGGTGGTCGGCATGAGCCAGCGAGTCAACGGAGTCATCGCCCGGGCCAAGGGCGCACCCGTCGAGGTCACCACCGTCGTCGTGCCCGATCCCGGCCCCGGCGAGGCGGTCGTGCGGATCCAGGCCTGCGGGGTGTGCCACACCGACCTGCACTACCGCGAGGGCGGCATCAACGACGACTTCCCCTTCCTGCTCGGCCACGAGGCCGCGGGCACGGTGGAGGCGGTCGGCGCCGGGGTCACCGACGTCGCCCCGGGGGACTTCGTCGTGCTGAACTGGCGAGCGGTCTGCGGTGACTGCCGGGCCTGCCGCAGGGGCAAGCCGTGGTACTGCTTCGCGACGCACAACGCGGCCCGCAAGATGACCCTGGAGGACGGCACCGAGCTGTCTCCCGCCCTGGGCATCGGCGCCTTCGCCGAGAAGACGTTGGTCCATGCCGGGCAGTGCACCAAGGTGGACCCGGCCGCCCGGCCTGCGGCCGTCGGCCTGCTCGGCTGCGGGGTCATGGCGGGCATCGGCGCCGCCATCAACACCGGGGGCGTCACCCGCGGCGACTCCGTGGCGGTCATCGGCTGCGGCGGCGTCGGTGACGGCGCGATCGCCGGGGCGGCCCTGGCCGGCGCCACCACGATCATCGCGGTGGACACCGACGACCGGAAGCTCGAATGGGCCCGCACCTTCGGCGCGACCCACACCGTCGACGCGCGGGACGCGGACGTCGTCGAGGCCGTACGGGAGCTCACCGGCGGCCACGGCGCCGACGTCGTCGTCGAGGCGGTCGGCCGCCCGGAGACGTACCGGCAGGCGTTCTACGCGCGCGACCTGGCCGGCACCGTGGTGCTGGTCGGGGTGCCGACCCCGGAGATGACCATCGAGCTGCCGCTGCTCGACGTCTTCGGCCGGGGCGGGGCACTGAAGAGCAGCTGGTACGGCGACTGCCTGCCCACCCGCGACTTCCCCATGCTGACCGAGCTCTACCGGCAGGGCCGGCTCGACCTCGACGCGTTCGTGACCGAGGAGATCCGGCTCGACCAGGTCGAGGACGCGTTCGCCAAGATGCACGCCGGCGGGGTCCTGCGCTCGGTGGTGGTGTTCTGATGGGTGCCCGCGTCGATCACACGGTGACCAGCGGCACGTTCTCCCTCGACGGGGAGACGTTCGACGTGGACAACAACGTGTGGGTGATCGGCGACGACGCCACCTGCGTGGTCGTCGACGCGCCCCACTCCGTACCCGCGATCCTGGGGGTGGTGGGCGGCCGGGAGGTCGCCGCCGTCGTCCTCACCCACGCGCACGACGATCACGTCCGGGTCGCTCCGGAGCTGGCCGCCGCCTCGGGTGCGCCGCTGCTGCTGCACCCCGCGGAGGAGGTGCTGTGGAAGCTCACCCATCCGGGCCTGCCGATGCCGGCACCGCTGAGCGACGGCCAGGAGATCGAGGTGGCCGGGACGACCCTGCGGGTGCTGCACACGCCGGGGCACAGCCCGGGCGCCGTCTGCCTGTACGCGCCGGAGCTGGGCTGTGTCTTCACCGGCGACACCCTGTTCCAGGGCGGTCCGGGGGCGACCGGGCGCTCCTACAGCGACCGGCCCACGATCGAGCGGTCGATCCGCGACCGGCTGCTGACCCTGCCGCCGGAGACCGTCGTGCACACCGGCCACGGCCCGGACACGACGATCGAGGCGGAGCGGTTCTAGGCCGCCCGCGCGTACGCGGGCACGGAACGGTCCGCGAGCAGGTCGAGGGAGAGGGCGGCGGTCCGGCCGGACGCCGGGGCGCCGAGGCCTTCCCCGGTGCCCGGGTGGAAGGAGTCGTGCAGCCCGGCTTGATGCACCAGCCGGATCGACGCCGTGCGCAGCTCCTCCGCCGCATCGCGGTAGCCGTGCACCAGCATGCCGCGCCGCAGCAGCCAGTTGACGTCGATCCGGATCGCCCGCCCGCCCGCGGGCGGGCCGGCCTTCGCCATGATCGCCTCGACCTGCTCGCGGGGCAGGTCCGGGAGCAGGAGCGGCATCAGCCCGTTGACGTGCGGGGCCGGGCTCAGCGCGCCGGTCGTCGCGTCCCGGAGGCGGAAGACGCGGGCGCGGTGGTCGTACAGGCGCGTGGCGATCGCCTCGGTGATCCGCCGGGCGCGCCGCAGGTGCGCCTCCGGGTCCGCGCCGACCACCGCGGCGAGGTGCACGAGGGCCAGCTCCGCGGCGGCCAGGATCGCGTTGAAGGCCGGGCACTCGACCTCGGGCCGGTGCGCCGGACCCACGTCCCAGGCCGGGCTGTCGCCGAACGCCGACTCCGAGGGGTGCACGATGCTCGCCAGTCCGGCGCCGCCCGGGTCGCGCCCGCGGGTCAGATACTCCTGCTGCGCGACGAGCCGGGGGTAGAGCCAGGAGAGCTGCGCGCCGGCCTCGTACGCACACACCGCCCCGTGCGAGGCGGCCCGGCGGTAGACCTCCCAGGCGGCGACCGCGTGCAGCGGCGGCCGGACGAGCCCGGCGACGACCCCGGCGCCGCCGTCCGGGACCCGGCCGTCGGGCCACTGCGCCTCGAACAGGTGACGCAGGTCACGCCACGCCCGGCCGGGGTCCACGTACGCGAGCCCGACCGCGGTGACCGCGACGTCCCAGCTGTCCTGCCGCACGGGAAGGCGCCGGCCCAGGACGGCGACGGCGGAGTTCCAGAGATCGGCGGACCCCGGCAGCGAGTGACCCATCGTGACCCGCCCTTCCGCCGAGGAACCCCCATGATCGGGTCGCGGGGGTCTCACTGAAGGAAAATCACGCCGCGATCGTCAGCCACATGCGGCTGCGGCGGCCCGGCAGATAGGGCGAGTCCAGGCGCTTCGCGACGATTCCGGCCAGCCCCTGGGCCCGGGCCGCGTCCCGCGCGAACTCACCGCCGCCGCTGAAGTAGGGCGGGGTCTGCCAGTGGTCGCCGGCGAGGTCGAGTCCATCCAGGAGCTCCCGCCGCTCGCCGTAGCGCACGAGCTCCACCGTGGAGTGGCCCTCCAGCCACAGCAGGTCGTACGCCAGGAAGTGCACCGGCGTGCGCTCGGCGGCCCGGCGTGCGGCCGCCGAGTCGCGCGGCGCCTTGCGCCGTGCGAGCAGCTCCGGCGAGACGGCCGGGCCGTCGAACGCCACGATCTCGCCGTCGAGGACCGCCTCCAGCGGGGCCAGTGCCTCCCCGAGCGGGCGCAGCTCCGGATACCAGGTGGTCACCTCGGCGCCGTCGGCGTCGGTGAGCCGCACCCGGCCGCCGGAGACGTACGCGATCGTGCGGCGGCCGGCCCAGCTCAGCTCGTACCCCCAGTCCTGGTCGTCCGGCGGCAGGCCGGCGGCCGCGGTCGCGAGCATGGGAGCCACCGCGTCGGGCATGCTCTCCCAGCCCGGTTCCGGCGGGTCCATCCGCCGGACCATCCAGTCCCGGCCGCCGGTCTGGAAGAAGACGTACCGGCCGTGGGTGCGGTCGCCGTGGAAGGTGACGCCGATCTCGTCGTCGCGCCACTTGTCGGTCTCGTAGGTGCCGTGGTCGTGGATGGTCATCCGGCCGCCGCCGTACTCGCCGGCCGGGATCTCGCCGTGGAAGCGGAGGTACTCCAGCGGGTGGTCCTCGGTGTGCTTGGCCAGGTGGTTGCGGGCCCGGTCGCGCGGCAACCCGCGCGGCACGGCGAACGACACCAGCACGCCGTCGCGCTCCAGGCGCACGTCCCAGTGCAGGCTGCGGGCATGGTGCTGCTGGATGACGAACCTGTTCCCCCTGGTCGGGCGGGGCCGCACCCGGGGCACCGGCTCCGGCGTGCGGCGGGCGTCCCGCTTGCGCCGGTACTCGTCCAGACGGTCGGCCATGTGCCGATTGTCCGCCCGGACTACACCGTTGTCATTCCGAGCGGACGGCCGGACTGTCGTACCTGCGTGCCAGGCTCGCCTCATGTACGCCGAATGGGCATCGAGCCTGCCGCACGTCGTCGCCTGGCGCAGCACCGTGCCGCCGGGCAGCACGGTGAAGCGGATCCTGCCGGACGGCTGCCTCGACGTCATCTGGCAGGACGGCGACGTCTTCGTGGCGGGTCCCGACACGACCGCCCAGCTCGCCGCGGCGCGACCCGGCAGCAGGCTGGTCGCGCTGCGGTTCGGCGACGGCGTGGGCGCGCCCGTGCTGGGCGTGCCCGCCGACGAGCTCACCGACCGCCGGGTGCCCCTGGCCGACCTCCTGACGCCGGCGCGGGTGCGTCCGCTCGCCGAGGCCGACGACCCCCTCGCGGCGCTGGAGGACTTCGCCCGGCGCCGCTGGCGAGGCCCGGATCCGACGATGGTCGCGGTCGCGGCGGGGGCGCGCGCCGGGGCCCCGGTCGGCGCGATCGCCGACTCCTGCGGCCTCAGCCCGCGACACCTGCAACGACGCTGCCGGGCCGCCTTCGGGTACGGGCCCAAGACGCTCGAGCGGATCCTGCGGCTGCAGACGGCCGTGCGGCTGGCCCGGCGCGGCCGCCCGTTCGCCGACGTGTCGGCGACGGCGGGCTACGCCGACCAGGCGCACCTCGCGCGCGACGTGAAGGCCCTGGCCGGGGTGCCGCTGAGCGAGCTGGTCAGGTGAGGGGCGCGAAGAGGTCCACACCGTTGCCGTCGGGATCGAGCACGACGGCGTAGCGCTGACCCCAGGGTGCGTCCCAGGGCTCCAGGTGGGATGCGTGGCCGGCCTCGACGAGTGCGGCGTGCGTACGGTCCACCTCGGCCGGACCGGCGCAGGCGAAGGCGAGACCGACCCGGCCGGCGCCGGTGGCGGGGGAGAAGCCCGGATCGAACGACCGGATGGTCTCGTGGGTGTCCCACATCAGCTTGACGCCACCGGGCAGGGTGGCTTCCACGTGCGGCGCGTTCTCGGCGCCGGCCGGGATGTCGAGCCCGAGCCGCCGATAGAACGCGAGCGACTTTTCCAGGTCGGCCACCGCGAGGCCGATCGCAGCAAAGGTAGGTGCCATGGGCGACACGCTACGAGCACTCTGGAGTGTTCGTCTTGAACAAATCGGACGCCGCGATGATCGTGGGTTTCAAGCTCCGGTGGCGCCGGGTAGTGTCTTGGCTCCGACGCGTATCGACCACCCCTCGGAGGCGTTGCTGCGATGACCTTGCGCATCCTGGTCGTGGGCGCTGGTGTGAGTGGTCTCGCCGCCGCCAGGGGGCTGCGGATCGCCGGCTTCCGTCCCGACGTCGTGGAGGAGCTTCCCGCGACGATGAGCCCCGGCGCCGGCATCTTCCTGCCCGGCAACGCGTCGCGCGCCATGCGCCTGCTGGGCCTCGACGCGCCGCTGCGGCCCCTCGGCGACCTGATCTTCCGCCAGGTCTTCCTGGACAGCGAGGGCGCCGAGCTCTTCGAGCTGGACGTCGCCGCGCTCTGGGCCGGGGTGGGGGAGTCGCGCGCGCTGTCCCGCGCCGACCTGCAGCAGGTGCTGCTCACCGGCGTCGGCGGTGCGGTGCGCTACGACACGGCGGTGCGTGACCTGGCCATCATCGACGGCGCCGCCAAGGTCGAGTTCGGCGACGGCAGCGTCGCGGAGTACGACCTGGTGGTCGGCGCCGACGGGCGGCGCTCCACGATCCGCGAGAAGGCCGGGCTCGGCGGCGCCGCGGTGCCGACCGGTCAGGTCGTCTACCGCAGCGTGGTCAGCGGCGGGCCGGTGCTCAGCGACTGGACCGCATTCCTCGGCGACCGCCGCCAGTTCGTGGCCATGCCGATGGGCGGCCGGCGGCTGTACTGCTACGCCGACGAGACGGCCGAGCCGGGGATGCCCGACCCGCCGGATCCGCGCGTGCGGCTGCGCGAGCTCTTCGGCGACTTCGGCGGCTGCCTGCCTGCCGTCCTCGACGCGGTGGAGAAGGTGCAGGTCGCCCGCACCGACGAGGTGGCGATCGGCGCCTGGACCGCCGGGCCGGTGCTGCTCGTCGGTGACGCCGCTCACGCCACCGCGCCGAGCCTCGCCCAGGGCGCGGCGATGGCGCTGGAGGACGCCGTCGTGCTGGGCGACGTGCTCCGGGCCGCCGGCGGCGATGTCCCCGCGGCCCTGCGTACCTATGAACAACGCCGGCGCCAACGCTGTGACCTGGTGCGCGAGCAGACCCACGAGCGGGACCGGACCCGGGACGTGACCCCGGCCGAGCGCGACCCTATGCTGCGCAGGCGGGGCCAGCAGATCTTCACCGATCACTACCGGCCGCTGGTGGAGCCGTTCTGAGGCCTGGGCCGCCTGTGGTCACCCCGCGCCCGCCGAAGCTCGGCGGGGGACTATTCTGCCTGCGGAGTACGCCCTTGATCTCGGGCGTACGCAGTGGGACGAAACGAGAACCGGAGGACATCCGTGACGACCGTTGCGCCTAAGCCGATCGTGACCCGGCCATGGCCGGTGAGGCAGCAGGTCAAGGGCTCGGCCCTCGCGCGGATCCTGCGGACGACGGACGCGAAGCAGATCGGGATCATGTACATGATCACCGCCTTCGTGTTCTACATCCTGGGCGGCTTCATGGCCCTGCTCATGCGCACCGAGCTGGCCCGCCCCGGCATGCAGGTCCTGTCGCCCGAGCAGTACAACCAGATGTTC
>NZ_BMQY01000004.1:581570-770393 GCF_014648355.1 Couchioplanes azureus | reverse complement strand
GCGGTGGGCGAGGTGGCGGGCCAGGGGCAGCCAGGCCTCGATCGCCCGGTCCCGCAGCGCCGCGCGCCGGCGGTCCCCGGCGGGCGTGGCGGCCATGGCGTCCAGCAGATCCGCGGCGCTCTCCGGCGCGGTGTCACTCACCGTGCCGGCCTTCGGGGCGGTAACGGTCATAACGGTGGTCCTCCATCAGCGGGCAGAGAGCCGTGCCCGCACGCGGCGACCGTTCACTCCCTCCCACGCTAGCCGCTCGGGGGAGCGTTGACTAGCCGAAAGTATGAGTCACGTTAGGTGACACCAGCACCACCTGCCTCGGCGGTGCCCCGCGGAGGATGGCACGATTCGATCCCGGGTGCGCGTGGGTACACACACCGCGACGCGCCGGGGACGCAGATCCGCAACGCACCGGGGACGGAGAACGGGACATGGCCATCCTGGGCATCGACATCGGCGGTTCCGGCGTGAAGGGTGCGCCGGTCGACACCGGGCAGGGCACGTTGATCGCGGAGCGGTTCCGCGTACCGACGCCGCAGCCGGCCGACGTGACGCGGGTGGTCGAGGCGGTCGCGGAGGTCGCCGGCCGGTTCGACGGGTACGACCGGGTCGGGGTCACCTTCCCCGGCGTGGTGGTCGACGGCGTCATCCGGACCGCGGCCAACGTCGACAAGTCGTGGGTCGACGCCCCGGCGGCGCGGCTGTTCACCGAGCGGCTCGGCCGGCCGGTGTCGGTGCTCAACGACGCGGACGCCGCGGGCGTCGCCGAGGTCGCCTTCGGCGCCGGGCGCGACGAGCGCGGCCTGGTGATGATGCTGACCTTCGGTACGGGCATCGGCAGCGCCCTGTTCCTCGACGGCACCCTGATCCCGAACACCGAGCTCGGCCACCTCGAGCTCGACGGCCGCGACGCCGAGCTGCGCGCCTCCGACCGCGCCCGCGAGCAAGAGGACCTGAGCTGGGAGCAGTGGGCCCCGCGGGTCCAGGACTACCTGCGGCACGTGGAGATGCTGCTGTCCCCGCGGCTGTTCGTCATCGGCGGCGGGGTGAGCAAGAAGGCGGACAAGTGGCTGCCGCTGATCGAGATCCGCACCCCGATCGTCCCGGCCGCGCTGCTGAACAACGCCGGCATCATCGGCGCCGCGGTCACCGCCGGACAGGCGGGTGGCCGCCCGGGCGCCGTCCGCGTCGAGGCCGACCGCCCGGCCGCCGAGGACGTCGCCGCCGGCGCCCACGAGGGCTGAGCGGCGCCGCGCCTCAGGGGCGGGAGTGCTGCTCGGTGGGGGTGAGGACGAGCTCCTGGTCGGCGGCGCCGGTGCAATGGGTCTGCACCGCCTCGGCGCCGGCGCTCGTCTCCGCGGGCCCGCCGAGTATGCCGACGCACAGGCCGCTGTGCACCGGCCGGAGCCGGTAGCCGCCCGGCACCGGGGCGTCGACCGCTTCCAGCAGGTACCGCTGGTGTGCGGCGCCGGTGCAGTCCGCCGGGGCGAGCAGGGCCCCGTCGCCCGGGTACGCCTCGTCCACGGTCAGGCACCCCAGGCTCTGTCTCGGGTGACGCCATTGGATCTCGACGACGCCGGGGCCGGCCGCCCGCAGGTAGGTGTCGGGGGAGACCCGGTCGCAGGGCCGCTGCACCGCCAGCGGCCGGTCGGTGCGGCCGTTGCGTTCCCGCCCCTCGCCGAGGCACAGCCCGTGCCCGTCGACATGAGCCGGACGCAGCAGATACCAGCCGTCGGCGAGGGGCGACGATGCCGGCGCCGCGCCGGCGCCGCCTCGGCGCGGACCTTCGGCGCCGCTCGGTGCGGCACCCTTGCCGTCCCCGCTGTGCAGGCCGTCGCCGGCGATCACAGCGACCACGCCGGTCGCCGCGAGCAGCGCGGCCACCGCCACCACCGCCCGGAGGCGACGGCCGGCGGGTGCCCCTGCCGGCGGATTCTCCGCGGGGGCCGCCGGCGCCGGCATGGACTCCGGCGTCGCCTCGTCTGCGGCGCCGGACGGCCGGGAGGAGACCATCGGGGGCCGAGGAGGGATCGTGGCACCGGGCGCCGGGGCGGGGGTCCGGCCGGCGGCGAGGGCGTCCCGCGTCGAGACCCATTGCGCCACCGCGGCGTCGCTCAGCCCGCACGCCCGGGCGAAAGCGGTCACCACCTGCTGCCGCGGCAGGGTGGAGCGGCCCAGGGCGGAGGCGATGGTGCTCGACGGCAGGACGTCTCCGGAGGCCTCGGCCTTGGCGGCGAGCTGCCGGTAGGTCAGCCCGGACCAGGCGCGCAGGGCACGCAGGGCCGTCACGTACTCGGCAGGTGTCGCCGCCGCCTCGGGGCTGGGCGCGTTCGGGTCGGCCTCGGGCACGTCGCTCCTCGCGGATA
Organism: Couchioplanes azureus; assembly: GCF_014648355.1. Classification (GTDB taxonomy): domain Bacteria; phylum Actinomycetota; class Actinomycetes; order Mycobacteriales; family Micromonosporaceae; genus Actinoplanes; species Actinoplanes azureus. The sequence continues at coordinate 768,036 of NZ_BMQY01000004.1, read as the reverse complement.
TCGATGCGTCGCGATATCCGCCGAGCCTAGCCGAGCGGGCGTGGCCTAGGCGGCGACGCCGGCCGCGCCGGACTCCCGGCCGTCGGGCACGGCCAGGAGGTAGCACAGGTCGTCGCGGTGCATCTCGGCCACCGGTTCGAGCAGGTCGGGGTGGCGCAGCAGGCGCGCGGCGGCGCTCTCGCGCTCGTCCGGGGCGGTTAGGCGGCGGAACTCGGCGGGGAGGTCTCCCACGGAGCGGCGCGGGCGGGGGCGGGCGCCGGCCGGGTCGCGGCTCGGCGGGACGGCGGCGGCCACCGCGTCGACCGCGCGGGCGGCCAGCAGCGGGTCGGCGAGCAGGCAGGCGGCCCAGCTCACCACGACCTCGTCGACCCAGGTGCGCCAGCCCTCGTCCTCGGCCATGTCGTCGTCGGGCTCGCTGCCGGTGCGCCAGTCGAGCACCGCCGAGCCGCCCGGGCCGGCCATGGCGACCAGCTCGGCGTCGACCGGGGTGGGGTAGCGCAGCCACGCCGCCACGGTGATCGCCTGGCGGGCCTGGAGCTCGTTGAGGGTGGGGGCGACGCGGTCGCCGCCGGTCGCCGGGTACGCCCGGACCAGCCAGTGCGTGCTGGCCGCGATGACCGGCGACAGCGCGGTCGACGGACCCGCCATGTGTCTCCCCCAGGGCTTCGGTGCGCCCCGTCGGCGGGGTGCCTCACCGCTACAGCTCGGCGGGCCGTCCCGGGCCATGAGTACCCTCGCCCCGATGGCAACGCACGGCAACCGGCGCGCAACGATCGTCGCGCGGGTGGACTCCGGGACCGCGACCCTGGAGCCGGACCCGGAGCGCGCCCGGGGCTGGACCCTGTGCGTGGACGGGGTCCCGCAGTCGTACGTCGATCTGGGCGATCCCACGCATCTGGCCTTCGAGTACGTGCGCCGGCTCGCCACGGTGCTGCGGGTGGGTGCGCCTGCGGCCGTACCGTTGCGGGTCCTGCATCTCGGTGGCGGCGCCCTGACGCTGCCCCGCTGGATCGCAGCGACGCGGCCCGGGGCCGTGCAGACCGTGGTGGAGCAGGATGCGGCGCTGCTCGCGCTCGTGTCCCGCACGCTGCCCTGGCCGCCGGAGGTCACCGTGTGCCCGGGTGAGGCCCGGGAGTTCGTGGCGGGCGCCGCGCCGGGCGGTTACGACGTGATCGTCACGGACGTGTTCCAGGGTGCGGCGCTGCCGGCGAGCGTGGCCACCGTGGGGTTCGCGGCCGCGGCGGCGCGGCTGCTGGCACCCGGCGGCCTGCTCGCGATGAACCTGACCGACGTCCCGCCGCTGTCGCACTCGCGCATCCAGACGGCGACGCTGCGCGCGGCGTTCGGCGACGTGGCCCTGATCGCCGCGCCGGGGCTGCTGCGGGGGCGCCGGGCCGGCAACGTGGTGCTCGCCGCGGCGGCGCGGCCCGGCTCGCTGCCCGTCGCCGCGCTCGCCGCTGCGGGCGCCCGCGACCCGCGGCCGGCCCGGGTGTGGCACGGCACCGCCCTGACCGAGTTTCTGGGTGGGGCAAAGGCGCGCCTCGACGGGTACGCGTGAGCTACCTCCGGTAGGTTGAACAGCACCGGACGCACGGCCGTTTGCGCTTGCTCCACTGCGGAGAAACTAGCGACGACGGCGGCTGCATTTCGCCCGTCTCCAAGCACCCTCCCGCGCATTCTGACTACGGTGGAGATCATGACCGGACGCTTTCCCATCGAAGACGTGACGCCGTCCGTGTCCTGCGGCCGCTATCCCGCGAAGGCTGTGGTGGGCGAGCTCGTCCCCGTTTCGGCGGTGTCCTATCGGGAAGGCCACCACGCGCTGGGCGTGAACGTGGTATGGACCGGCCCGGACGGCGAGGCCCGGCCGTTCACCCGGATGCGGCCGGGCGAGCCCGGCCTGGACCGCTGGCACGGGGTGATCCGGCCGGACCGGGTGGGCCGGTGGACGTTCACCGTCGAGGCGTTCGACGACCCCTACCAGACCTGGCGCAACGCGGTCACCAAGAAGATCGGCGCCGGGCAGGGCGTGGAGGACCTCGCCAACGACCTGGCCGAGGGCGCCGAGGTGCTGGACCTGGCCACCAAGATCGTGCCGCAGGAGCACGAGGAGCGGGTGCGCGACGCCGCGGCGGCGCTGCGCGACGACCAGCGCTCGCTGTTCTCCCGGGTCTCTCCCGCGCTCGAGCTGGAGGAGCTGCTCTGGGACAACCCGGTGCGCCAGCTCGTCACCACCACCCGGTCGTACGCCATCTGGGTGGATCGCAAGCGCGCGCTCTTCTCGTCCTGGTACGAGTTCTTCCCGCGCTCGGAGGGCGCCGAGATCGGTCCCGACGCGACGCCGATCAAGCACGGCACCTTCGCGACCGCCGCCCGGCGGATCCCGGCGGTGGCGGCGATGGGCTTCGACGTGCTGTACCTGCCGCCGATCCACCCGATCGGCAAGATCAACCGCAAGGGGCGCAACAACACCCTGGTGGCCCGCCCGGAGGACGTCGGCTCGCCCTGGGCGATCGGCTCCGACGAGGGTGGCCACGACGCGATCGAGCCCAAGCTCGGCACCCTGGAGGACTTCCGGGCCTTCGTCCGTACGGCGAACGAGCACGGCCTCGAGATCGCCATGGACCTCGCCCTGCAGGCCGCGCCGGACCACCCCTGGGTCCGCGAGCACCCGGAGTGGTTCACCACCCGCGCCGACGGCACCATCGCCTACGCCGAGAACCCGCCCAAGAAGTACCAGGACATCTACCCGCTGAACTGGGACAACGACTACCACGGCCTGCGCGAGGAAGTGCTGCGCGTGGTGCTGCACTGGGTCGCGCAGGGCGTCAAGATCTTCCGCGTCGACAACCCGCACACCAAGGCCCTGAACTTCTGGCAGTGGTGCATCGCCAAGGTCAAGGCCGTCGACCCCGACGTGCTGTTCCTCGCCGAGGCGTTCACCCGGCCCGCGATGATGAACGGGCTCGGCAAGATCGGCTTCACCCAGTCGTACACGTACTTCACCTGGCGCACCACGGCCTGGGAGATGCGGGAGTACGTGGAGCAGCTGAAGTCCTCGATCGACTGGATGCGCCCGAACTTCTGGCCCAACACCCCGGACATCCTGCACGAGACGCTGCAGCACGGCGGCCCGCCGATGTTCAAGATCCGGACGGTGCTGGCGAGCATGCTCTCGCCGTCCTGGGGCATGTACTCGGGACTGGAGCTGTTCGAGCACGTGGCCCGGCCGGGGGCCGAGGAGTACATCGACAACGAGAAGTTCGAGCTGAAGCCGCGCGACTGGGCCGGCGCCGAGCGGGCCGGGCGCTCGCTGGCGCCGTACATCACCCGCCTGAACACCATCCGGCGGGAGAACCCGGCGCTGCACTGGCTGCGCAACACGGAGTTCCACGAGATCGACAACGCCGAGCTGCTGTGCTGGTCCAAGCGCGATCCGGAGTCCGGCAACACCGTTCTGGTGATCTGCTCGTTCGACTCCGCGAACGTGCAGTGGGGCAACACCACGCTCGACATGCCGGCGCTGGGCATGGACTGGCACGAGCGCTTCGACGTGGTCGACCAGATCACCGGGGCCTCGTACGAGTGGAGCCAGCACAACGCCGTCCGGATCGATCCGTACGTCGAGCCGGCGCACGTGTTCGTGGTGCACCCGCGCCGCTGAGGCGCACGCGAAACGAAGTTCCTGCGGGGTGGGGTAGGTGAAACGTCTGATGGATGTGACGAACGACCTCGGCGATACCGTCGAGCACGATCCCGCGGAGGGCAGCCACGTCGAGGACGGTGTGGTCGAGCACCCCACCGCGGACGACTTCGGGCACGCCCGCACGTTGCCGGCGGACCGCACCTGGTTCAAGCGCGCGGTGTTCTACGAGGTGCTCGTGCGCGCCTTCTACGACTCCAGCGCGGACGGCTCCGGCGACCTGCGCGGGCTCATCGAGCGCCTGGACTACCTGCAGTGGCTGGGCGTCGACTGCCTCTGGCTGCCGCCGTTCTACGACTCGCCCCTGCGCGACGGCGGCTACGACATCCGCGACTTCTACAAGGTCCTGCCCGACTTCGGCACCGTCGAGGACTTCGTCGCGCTGCTCGACGCGGCGCACAAGCGCGGGATCCGGGTCATCACCGACCTGGTCATGAACCACACCTCCGACTCGCACGCCTGGTTCCAGGAGTCGCGCCGCGACCCCGACGGCCCGTACGGCGACTACTACGTCTGGAGCGACACCAGCGAGCCGTACTCCGAGGCGCGGATCATCTTCGTGGACACCGAGGAGTCGAACTGGACGTTCGACCCGGTGCGCCGCCAGTTCTACTGGCACCGCTTCTTCAGCCACCAGCCGGACCTGAACTACGACAACCCGAAGGTGCAGGAGGCGATGCTCGACGTCCTGCGCTTCTGGCTGGACCTGGGCATCGACGGCTTCCGGCTGGACGCGGTGCCCTACCTGTTCGAGCGCGAGGGCACCAACTGCGAGAACCTGCCCGAGACGCACGCGTTCCTCAAGCACTGCCGCAAGGTCATCGACGACGAGTTCCCGGGTCGGGTGTTGCTGGCCGAGGCGAATCAGTGGCCGGCCGACGTGGTCGAGTACTTCGGCGACCCGGAGACCGGCGGCGACGAGTGCCACATGGCGTTCCACTTCCCGCTGATGCCGCGGATCTTCATGGCGGTGCGCCGCGAGTCGCGCTTCCCGATCTCCGAGATCCTGGCCCAGACGCCCGGCATCCCGGACATGGCACAGTGGGGCATCTTCCTGCGCAACCACGACGAGCTCACGCTCGAGATGGTCACCGACGAAGAGCGCGACTACATGTACGCCGAGTACGCCAAGGACCCGCGGATGAAGGCGAACGTCGGCATCCGCCGGCGCCTCGCCCCGCTGCTGGAGAACGACCGCAATCAGATCGAGCTGTTCACCGCCCTGCTGCTGTCGCTGCCCGGCTCGCCGGTGCTGTACTACGGCGACGAGATCGGCATGGGTGACAACATCTGGCTGGGTGACCGCGACGGCGTCCGTACGCCGATGCAGTGGACGCCCGACCGCAACGCCGGCTTCTCGACCGCCAACCCCGGCCGGCTCTACCTGCCCGCCAACCAGGATCCGATCTACGGCTACCAGTCGGTGAACGTGGAGGCCCAGCGCGACAGCTCGACGTCGCTGCTCAACTGGACCCGTACCATGCTGGCCGTCCGGCGCCGCCACGACGCGTTCGCCATCGGCACGTTCCGCGAGCTCGGCGGCTCCAACCCGTCGGTGCTGGCGTACCTGCGCGAAGCGGGCGACGACGTGGTGCTGTGCGTCAACAACCTCTCGCGGTTCCCCCAGCCCATCGAGTTGAACCTGCAGCACTGGAACGGGTACACCCCGGTCGAGCTGACCGGGCACGTGAACTTCCCGCGCATCGGCCAGCTGCCGTACCTGCTGACCCTGCCGGGACACGGGTTCTACTGGTTCCAGCTCTGCGGTTCCGAGGAGAAGCAATGACGCTGCCCTTCGCCGAATGGCTGCCCCAGCAACGCTGGTACGCCGGGCGCAGCCGGACCCTCGCGTCCGCCGAGCCCGGCTCGGTGACGGCCCTGCGCGACGACCTCGACCTGATGCTGGTCGACGCCACCTACACCGACGGCAGCTCGGAGCGGTACCAGGTGCTCGTGGCCTGGGACAACGGCCCGATCTCCGAGTACAGCACGGTCGCCACGATCGGCACCGACAACGACCGGACCGGCTACGACGCCCTGTACGACACCGAGGCGGCCAAGCACCTGCTGTCGCTCATCGACTCCTCGTCGATCGTCGGCGACGTGGTCTTCAGCAAGGAGCCCGGCACCACGCTGCCGCTGGACGCGGCACCCCGGGTCTTCGACGCCGAGCAGAGCAACACCAGCGTGATCTTCGAGCAGGAGGCGATCCTCAAGATCTTCCGGCGGGTCGACTGCGGGATCAACCCCGACATCGAGCTCAACCGGGTGCTCGGCCGGGCGGGCAACCCGCACGTGGCCCGGCTGCTCGGTTCCGTCGAGATGGGCTCCGAGACCGCGCCCTGCCCGCTGGCCATGGTCACCGCGTACGCGGCCAACTCGGCCGAGGGCTGGGCCATGGCCACGGCCAGCGCCCGCGACCTGTTCGCCGACGCCGAGCTGCGCGCCGACGAGACCGGCGGCGACTTCGCCGGGGAGTCGTACCGGCTGGGCGAGGCGGTCGCCTCGGTGCACCGCACGCTCGCCGAGGAGCTGGGCACCGGCCCGTCGCCGTTCCCGGTCGACGCCGTCGTGGCCCGGCTGAACGCCGCCGCCGGCACCGTGCCCGAGCTGCGGGAGTACGTCCCGGTCATCGAGGAACGGTTCCGCAAGCTGACCGGCGAGCAGGTCACCGTCCAGCGGGTGCACGGCGACCTGCACCTGGGCCAGGTGCTGCGCACCCCGCAGGCGTGGCTGCTCATCGACTTCGAGGGCGAGCCGGGCCAGCCGCTGGAGGAGCGCCGGATGCCGGACTCGCCGCTGCGCGACGTCGCCGGCGTGCTGCGCAGCTACGAGTACGCCGCGTACCAGCTGCTGGTGGACCAGGACGACGAAGAACATCTTGCCGCGCGGGCGCGCGAATGGGTCGACCGTAACCGGGCATCCTTCTGCGACGGGTACGCCGCCTCGGCCGGCGCGGACCCGCGCGAGCAGGGCGCGCTGCTCGCGGCGTACGAGCTGGACAAGGCGGTTTACGAGGCCGCGTACGAAGCCCGGCACCGGCCGGGATGGCTGCGGATCCCGCTGCGGTCCATCTCCCGGCTCGTCGGCTGACACCCCGGAGGAAGAAACCGATGATCGGGCAGACCACGCCCCCGCCCTCGTCGCCGCCCATGCCGGGCGGCGCCGACCAGCGCATGCTGCACGCCGTCGTCTCGGGCGACACGCACGACCCGCACTCGCTGCTGGGCGCGCATCCCGCCGGCGGACGCACGGTGATCCGGACCATGCGCAAGGGCGCGAAGAACGTCACGGTGGTCGCCGGCGACGAGCGTACGGAGATGACCCAGGTGCATCCCGACGGCATCTTCGCCGCCGAGCTGCCCGGCTCCGTGCTCGACTACCGGCTCGACGTGGACGGCACCGTCTGCGACGACCCGTACCGGCATCTGCCGACGCTGGGCGAGCTCGATCTGCACCTGATCGGCGAGGGCCGGCACGAGAAGCTGTGGACGGTGCTCGGCGCCCACCCGCGCGGTGACGGCGTCGCGTTCGCCGTGTGGGCGCCGTCCGCGCGCGGCGTGCAGGTCGTCGGCGACTTCACCGGCTGGGGCCCGTACGACGGCTGGCCGATGCGCTCGCTGGGCAGCAGCGGCGTCTGGGAGCTCTACGTGCCCGGCACGGCGGCCGGCGCCAAGTACAAGTTCAAGATCCTCGGCCGCGACGGCGTCTGGCGGGAGAAGGCCGACCCGCTGGCCCAGCACACCGAGGTGCCGCCGGCCACGGCGTCGGTGGTCTTCGAGTCCGCGTACGAGTGGCAGGACGGCCGGTGGATGGCCGAGCGCGCCACCAAGCACTGGCACCAGGAACCCACGAGCATCTACGAGGTGCACCTCGGCTCGTGGCGCCCGGGCCTGTCCTACGTCGAGCTGGCCACCCAGCTGGTCGACTACGTGGTGGAGACGGGCTTCACGCACGTCGAGCTGATGCCGGTGATGGAGCACCCGTTCGGCGGCTCGTGGGGCTACCAGGTCACCGGCTACTACGCGCCGACGTCGCGCTTCGGCAACCCCGACGAGTTCCGGTACCTGGTCGACAAGCTGCACCAGGCGGGCATCGGCGTGATCCTGGACTGGGTGCCGGCGCACTTCCCCAAGGACGAGTGGGCCCTGGCCCGCTTCGACGGCACCCCGCTCTACGAGCACGAGGACTGGCGGCGCGGCGAGCACCCGGACTGGGGCACGTACGTCTTCGACTTCGGCCGCCGCGAGGTCCGCAACTTCCTGGTGGCCAACGCGCTCTACTGGTGCGAGGAGTTCCACGCCGACGGCCTGCGCGTCGACGCGGTCGCCTCGATGCTCTACCTGGACTACTCGCGCAAGGACGGCGAGTGGACGCCGAACCAGTACGGCGGCCGCGAGAACCTCGACGCGATCAGCTTCCTGCAGGAGATGAACGCGACGGTCTACAAGCACAACCCCGGCGTGGTCACCATCGCCGAGGAGTCCACGGCATGGCCCGGCGTGACCCGCCCGACCCACCTCGGCGGCCTGGGCTTCGGCTTCAAGTGGAACATGGGCTGGATGAACGACACCTTGTCCTACATGGAGAAGGAGCCGATCTACCGGCAGTGGCACCACCACCAGATGACCTTCGCCACGGTGTACGCCTGGAGCGAGAACTACATCCTGCCGATCAGCCACGACGAGGTCGTGCACGGCAAGGGCTCGCTCACCGGCAAGATGCCCGGCGACCTCTGGCAGAAGCTGGCCAACAACCGGGCCCTGCTCGGCTTCATGTGGGCCTTCACCGGCAAGCAGCTGCTGTTCATGGGCGCCGAGATGGGCGACGAGCGGGAGTGGAGCGAGGAGCGGGGCCTCGACTGGGACCTGCTCGCCGACGAGAGCCGCGGCGGCGGCATCCACCGCCTGATCAAGGACCTGAACCGCGCCTACCGCGAGACCCCGGCCCTGTGGACGCAGGACACCACCCCGAGCGGCTTCCGCTGGATCACCTCCGAGGACTCGCAGCACAACACGTTCTCGTTCCTGCGCTTCGCCCCCAACGGCGACACCCTGGCCTGCGTGGTCAACTTCGCGGCCATCCCGCACGAGGGCTACCGCATCGGCCTGCCCCGCGCGGGCGTGTGGCGCGAGATCATCAACACCGACAGCTCCCTCTACGGCGGCTCCGGCGTGGGCAACCTGGGCGAGGTGCACGCCGAGGCCGTGCCCTGGCACGGCCTGCACGCCTCGGCGTCGCTGCGCGTGCCCCCGCTGGGCGCGGTCTGGCTCCGCCACGAGGGCTGACCCCACCACGGACGGCGGCGGACCCGATGCGGCCGCCGCCGGTCGGCGACCTGCCGCATCCCTCCCACCGCGGCAGCCGTCAGCCCGCCCAGGCGACCCCGGCGACCCAGAGTCCCAGGCACAGGATCATCCAGCTGGTGACGGCGGCGACGGATCCCGCCAGGACCGGCATCTGCCACGTGCGGGTGAGGTGCCGGCAGAGCGGCACCGCCACGAGCAGGCTCGCCGCCAGGCCCGGGGCCATGCCGAGCACGACGGCACCGGCGTCCATCGGCTCGGTGGGACATCCGAAGTCGCCGGCGCACGGCGTCACGCGGCCCTGGACCTCGGTGAAGCCGGGTGTCCTGCCGGCCGCCGACATGTTGACGATCATCACCAGGACGCCCGGCAGCAACCAGACCACCGCGTACCAGGAAGCGAGCGCCGTATAGGCGCGCCGCATCCGGCCACCTGCGCGCTCCTCGGTCACGATCGGCAGCCTAGGCGGTGTCTTCAAACAGGCATGGACAGTCGTCCGCTGAGGCATGAGAAGGCCCGCCGGCCGATGCCGTGGTAGCGGCGGATTCAGGCGACGTTGCCGGTGACTTCCTCGGCGTGGCGCAGGACCGCCAGGCGATGCTGCGCCTGGCGGTCCTGCTGCTGTTCGAGCTAGCCGGCGGTGAGGGCTTCCCGGCGGTGGGCTGCCGTCCCCGAGCCGGAAGAACGGTGACAGCGCCGGCCGCTCAGCGGGCGCCGCTGGTCTGCCAGTTGAGGCGGGTGAGCAGCTGCCGGGCGCCGTCGGCGACGTCCGCGTCGACGATCACCGCGTACTGGGCGGCCTGCAGCGAGCTGCGCGACGAGAAGTCGCGCCGGCCGCCGCTCATGGCCTGCGCGATGGCGCCGAAGACGGCGCCCCAGAGCGCGCCGACGATCAGGCCGAGCAGGATCACGCTGACCCAGCCGGTGTCGCTGAAGAGACCGAAGAAGAGGCCGATGAACAGGCCGAACCAGGCGCCGCTGGCGGCGCCGGCGAGGGCGGCGCGACCGACGGTCACCCGGCCGAGGACGTTCTCCACCAGCCGCAGGTCGGTGCCGACGATGCTGGTCCGCTCGACCGGGAACTTGTTGTCGGACAGGTAGTCGACGGCCTGCTGCGCCTGCAGATAGTTCGGGTACGTCGCCACCGAGACGGTCGGAGCGGGATACCCGCCCTGCGCGGCCGGGTCGACGGCGGGTGTGGCCGGCACGCCGGCCGGGCCGGGCGGGACGGTGCCGGACGCGCCCGGCATGGTGGGGTCGGTGGGGGTGGACATCGGTTCCTCCTACGGGGGGTCAGCCGCGGCGATCGCCGGCGGCGAGTCGTATCCAGATCGCGAAGACCCCCGCCACCGCGGCGGTGATCGCCGCCACGCCGGCGGCGAAGGCGAGGCTTCCGGGGACGAGGTCCGGGGCGGCCCAGCGGGCGACCAGGACGGCGCCCAGGCCGAGCAGCGCGCCGGCGGCGCCGAGCGCGCCCACGACGGCGAACAGCACCGTCGCCGTGCGGTTGGGGCGGGTGGTGGCGCCCGCGACGCCGGTGCGCCGGGCCCGGACCAGGGCCGACGCCAGCGCGCCCCAGGCCAGGACGATCAGCAGGGCGGCGACGGTGTCGCTCGGGCGGTGCCATTCCGCCCACACCGTGGCGACCGCGATGGTGGTCACGTATCCCGCCCCGGCCAGCGCGACCGTGCCGCGGACCGCGAACGGCAGGACCAGCACCAGCGCGAACGCCACCGCGGCGGCGGCCGTCGTGTGGCCGCTCGGGAACGAGTTCGGCGCCGGGAAGCCGTCGAGGTCCGGGCGGTCGAGGCGGGTCTTGAGCAGCTGGGTGGTGACGTTGGCGCCGAGGACCAGGACCGCCGCGGCGACGGCCAGGTCGGCGCGGCGGCGGACCATGCCGATCGCCGCCGCCGCGAGGCAGACGGCCACCAGGCTGACCAGGGTCGTGGCGTCGAGCGCGCGCCGCAGGAGCTGCTCGATCCGCTCGTGGTGCACCTCCGCGCCGCGCATGACGAGCGTGTCGGCGCTCTGCCCGGGCGCGGTGCGCACGCACACGTAGTAGACGAACGCCGCGGCCGCGGCGGCCAGCACGGCGACGCCCGCGCGGGCGATCACCGGCGTCACCCCGCGGCCGGTGCCGGTGCCGGCCGTCCGCGCCGGGCGTGAAGCCAAGGCCGTCATCGGTGGGTGTCCTCCTGAACGTCACGACTGGGCGGTTCCGCAATGCCCACCCGGCGCGGTTCTCAAGCGCGCGAGTGGGGGTTGCCACGAAGCCCGGCGCAACTCGACTGCAACCGCGCGCGCTCTCGGCCCGCAACGGCTCCCCGAGATCTTCGTACGGAGCCCGAAGCAAGGACGCCGATCGAGGGGACGTACATGCTGCACACCGCCCGCCGACTGCTCACCGGTCCGCTGCTGGTCGCCGCTCTCGGCGCCGGCGTGGCCGTGGCGCCGGAGGCCGCCGTGGCCGCTGGAGTCTCCGCTACCGTGCAGGTGAGCACCTCGCTGAAGGTACGGTCCGCGCCGTCGCTCGCCGCCAAGGCGATCGGCACGCTGCGCAACGGCGCCAAGGTGACCGTCTCCTGCGCCGTGACCGGCCAGAACGTCCGCGGCTCGGTCCGCACCACCACCGCCTGGGACCGGCTGAGCACCGGCGGGTACATCTCCCACGCGTACGTGAAGACCTCGCGGACGCTGTCGCGCTGCGCCGCCTCGCCGACCGCGGTGCCCCCGAAGGCGAAGCCGGTCAGCAGCTCCGCCGCCAGGAAGTACGTGGTCGGCACGGTCCGCAGCCTCGAGGGCCGGGTCAACCTGCGCTCCGGCCCGTCGACCTCGTCGTCGATCCTCGGCACGGTCGCCAACGGCGAGAAGGTCGACCTGGTCTGCGCCGTGGCCGGGCAGAACGTCGACGGCTCGGTCCGCACGACGACCCAGTGGGACCGCACCTCGACCGGCCGCTACATCTCCCACGGCTACATGTACTCGGGCCCGCTCAAGGCCTGCACCGGCTCGTCGGTCCCCGCGCCGTCGGTGTCGCTCACCCCGGAGCAGTTCATCAAGAACTCCGTGCCGGGCGCGCAGCGCGGCTGGCGTGAGTACGGCGTCCCCGCCTCGGTGACGATCGCCCAGGCGATCCTCGAGTCCGGCTGGGGCCGCAGCGGCCTCGCCTCGGTCGACAAGAACTACTTCGGCATCAAGTGCCAGAACGGCTTCTACGGCAAGCTGGCGAACGGCTGCCACACGTACCGGACCCAGGAGTGCACCAAGGCGGGCAACTGCTTCTCCACCTCGGCCGTCTTCCGCACGTACGCCACGCAGTCGCACTCGTTCCGCGACCACGGCAGCTTCCTGCGGGTGAACTCGCGCTACAAGCCGGCGTTCGCCTACACCAAGAACGCCAACAAGTTCATCTGGAAGGTCTGGAAGGCCGGCTACGCCACGGACCCCAACTACTACACCAAGGTCACCGGCATCATGGCGTCCTGGAACCTGTACCAGTACGACACCTGGAAGTAGCTCGCTCGTCCTCACCCCCGTCGGCGGAACCCGCGCCGACGGGGGTGATTCGCGTTTTATGCTCCTTTCGGTGGGAAGCAGGGATACGGCAGCGCAGGACGACACCGGAACGCGGCGTGCCCGCTTCGTCGGTACCGCCCTCGCCGCGCTGGTCCTCGTGCCCGGCCTCGCCGTCACCGCCGTCGCCGCCGGAGCGCTGCGCGACAACCAGCGCGCGCAGGCGGACCGGGTCATGGACCAGCGCACCGCGGTCGCCCGTGCCGCCGTCATCGGCGAGACCGGGCGCTACCGCGACCTCATCCAGGTCGTCGCCGCCGGCCTGGGCACCGACGACCGGCTCACCGCGGCCGACTTCGCCGCCGCCACCGCGCCGCTGGACCGGGCCGGCCTGGTCGGCGCCACCTCGGTCGGCTTCGTGGTCGCCACCCCGCCCGGTCAGGTCGCCGCCGCGCAGCGGCTCTGGCGCTCGCGCGGCGCCACGGACCTCGTCCTGCGGCCCCGGGGAACGCCGCGGGAGCACCTGTTCACGGTGCTGCGCCGGGACCTGAACAACGGCGGCCCCGGCCCCCTGGGCGTCGACATCGCGTCCGCCCCCGAGGCGGCCGGGGCGCTCGCCGAGTCCCGGCGGACCGGGCAGCCCTCGGTGTCCGACGCCTACGTGCTGCTGCGCGACCGGAGCCTGCCGGCGCCGCGGCAGCAACTCTCGTTCCTGTTCGCGGCGCCGGTCTTCGGTGCCGGTGCGGTGCCGGTGTTCCGCGGGTGGCTGGCGCTGGGGCTGCGCGGGCGGGACTTCCTGGGCGGCGTGCTGAGCACGGCGAGCCAGGGGCTGCTCGACGGCGAGCTGTACGCCACCGACGCCGGCGGGCGCCGCGTCCTGGTGGCCGCGTACGACGCCCGGGGCCGCCGGGATCTGGTCCGGCGAGCCGGCTTCCCGGTCGCCGACCGGCAGTGGGCGCTGATGACCGCCGCCGACGCGCGCTATCTGCCGGGGGCGCGCAGCAGCACCCCGGCAGCCGTGCTGCACGGCGGCATCGCCGTCAGCGTCGTGCTGGCGGTGCATCGTCTGGGTCCTGGCCACCGGCCGCTCCCGGGCCCGCGCCCAGGTCCTCGTGGCGACCGCCGACCTGCGGGGCGCCGAGGCGGAGAGCCGCCGCCAGGCCGGGCTGCTGAGCGCCATCATGGCGAGCCTCGGCGACGGCGTCGGGGTGGTCGACGAGCACGGGAGGTTCCTGCTGCACAACCCGGCGGCCAGGGCGCTGCTCGGCGTCGCCGACGACGTCGACGGGCCGGAGGGCTGGCAGGAGCACTACGGGCTGTTCCGCGCCGACGGCCGCACGCCGTTCCCGGTAGAGGAGATGCCGCTGGTCCGCGCGCTGCACGGGGAGACCTCCAACGGCGTCGAGATGCTGATCCGCAACGAGGGCCGGCCGGACGGCATCCTGGTCAGCGTCGACGGCCGCCCGCTCGATCCGAGCGCCGGGCTGCGCGGCGCGGTGGCGGTCTTCCACGACATCACCGAGCTGCGCCGCTACGAGACGGACCTCGCCGTCTTTGCGGGGGTGGTGGCGCACGACCTCAAGGCGCCCCTGTCGGTGATCCGCGGGCACTGTGAGAACGCCGCCGACGAGCTCGCCGACGGCCCGCCGGTGCCGGAGGTCACGGCGGCCCGGGCCTCCCTGGACCGCATCATGCGGGCCGTGGACCGGATGGCCGCGATGATCGACACGCTGCTGGCCTACACGACCGCGCGGGACGCGCCGCTCGCCCGGCGGGCCGTGCCGCTCGGCCCGCTGGTGGCCGACGTGGTCGAGCAGCGCGCCGAGCAGCCGCGGCCCGCCGGTACGCCGCCGCCGGAGATCTACGTGGGGCCGCTGCCGGTGGTCGAGGCCGACCCCGCGATGCTGCGGCACGTGCTCGACAACCTGGTCGGCAACGCCCTCAAGTACGTCCCGCCGGGCCGCCCGGCCCGCATCGACGTCTCGGCGGCTCCCGCGGAGGCGGGCTGGACCCGCATCGAGATCGCCGACCGGGGCATCGGGATCCCCGCGGAGGACCAGCCGGACATCTTCGAGGCCTTCCACCGCGCCCGCAGCGCCGCCGGGTACGCCGGCACGGGCCTCGGCCTGGCGATCTGCCGGCGGATCGTGGAACGCCACGGCGGCACCATCGGCGTGGCGGACAACCCCGGCGGCGGTACCCGCTTCTTCTTCACCCTCCCGCTGGCCGCGGCGGCGCCGGACGCGCAGGCCGCCCTCGACCGGGCTCTCGCCGAGCGGGCCACGATCGCGCAGGCGGCCCTGCCCCGGCCGGCGGAGGACGGCGCGGAACCCGGGCTCAGGCCGGCCGGGACGGCATCAGATCGGCCACGCACGCCAGAAGCTGGGCCGGCAGGAAGGGCTTGAGCAGCGTCGCGCTGGCACCGACCTCGCCGGCCCGGGCGTCGCCGGGCAGCAGCGAGCCGCTGGCCAGCACCACCGGGATGTGCTCGAGGCCCGGGTCGGCGCGGATCGCCCGGCAGAGCTCGAGCCCGCTCATCCGGGGCATGTCCACGTCGGTGATCACGACGTCCGGTTTATGGCGGCGGACGGCCTCGAGGGCCTCCGCGCCGTCGGTGGCCGCGACGACCTCGTGGCCGGCCCGCTCCAGTGCCCGGCGGAGCACGAGCAGGATGTCCTCCTCGTCCTCTGCGACGACGATCATGACTCCCTGCCTCTCCCGTGCTCCGCCTGTCGCAGGCACAAAGAGCGACGCGGCGGGGCGGACACGGGCGGCGGCCGAATCGTTGCCGGATTAATCACCGGGCATTCCGCGCACGGAATGCCTATTGTTGACCCGCCATGTCTGTCACACCCCTGAGCGAGGACCTCGCCGAGCTCCGCCGCAGAGTCTCCGATCTCCTTCCCCGCGACGAGCGCCGGCTCCGGCGCCGGCTCGACGGCATCCGCAAGGTGCGTGACGAGGAAGCCCGCGCGGCCGTGCTCGCCGACATCTCCGGCGAGGTGTCCCGGGCGGAGTCGCGGCGCGAGGCCCGCCTGGCGAACGTCCCCGCCGTGTCGTACCCGGACGAGCTGCCGGTCAGCCAGCGCAAGGACGACATCCTCACCGCGATCCGCGACCACCAGGTCGTGGTGGTGGCCGGCGAGACCGGCTCGGGCAAGACCACCCAGATCCCCAAGATCTGCGTCGAGCTCGGCCGGGGCGTGCGGGGGCAGATCGGGCACACCCAGCCGCGGCGCATCGCCGCCCGCACGGTGGCCGAGCGCATCGCCGAGGAGCTGGGCACGCCGCTGGGCGCGACGGTCGGCTACAAGGTCCGCTTCACCGACCAGGTGTCCGACGAGACCATGATCAAGGTGATGACGGACGGCATCCTGCTGGCCGAGATCCAGAACGACCGCCTGCTGCGCCGCTACGACACCCTGATCATCGACGAGGCGCACGAGCGCAGTCTCAACATCGACTTCATCCTCGGTTACCTCAAGCAACTGCTGCCCCAGCGGCCTGACCTCAAGCTGATCATCACCTCGGCGACGATCGAGACCGGCCGCTTCGCCGAGCACTTCGCCGGTCCTCAGGGCCCGGCGCCGGTGATCGAGGTGTCGGGGCGCACCTATCCGGTCGAGGTGCGGTACCGGCCGCTGGTCGAGGAGACCGAGGAGAGCCGGGAGGAGCCGCTCGACCAGGTCGACGGGATCGCCGCCGCGGTCGACGAGCTGGGGCGCGAGGGCAACGGCGACATCCTGGTCTTCCTCAGCGGCGAGCGGGAGATCCGCGACACCGCCGACGCCCTGAACCGGCGGAACCTGCGCGACACCGAGATCGTCCCGCTGTACGGCCGGCTGTCCGCCGCCGAGCAGCACCGCGTCTTCGAACGCCACACCGGCCGGCGCGTCGTACTGGCGACCAACGTCGCGGAGACCTCGCTGACCGTGCCGGGCATCCGCTACGTCGTCGACCCGGGCACCGCGCGCATCTCCCGGTACAGCAACCGGCTCAAGGTCCAGCGGCTGCCGATCGAGCCGGTGTCGCAGGCCAGCGCCAACCAGCGCAAGGGCCGCTGCGGCCGGACCAGCGACGGCATCTGCATCCGGCTCTACTCCGAGGAGGACTTCGCGGCGCGGCCGGAGTTCACCGAGCCGGAGATCCTGCGCACCAACCTGGCCTCGGTCATCCTCCAGATGACCAACCTCGGCCTCGGCGACCTGGCCGCCTTCCCGTTCATCGACCCGCCGGACCGGCGTAACGTCACCGACGGCGTGAAGCTCCTGGAGGAGCTCGGCGCGCTCGACGCCCGCAAGCTCACCCCGCTCGGCCGCAAGCTGGCCCAGCTGCCGGTCGACCCGCGGCTGGCCCGCATGGTCGTCGAGGCCGGCGAGCAGGACTGTGTCGCCGAGGTGATGGTGGTCGCGGCGGCGCTGTCCATCCAGGACCCGCGCGAGCGGCCCGCCGACCGCCAGCAGCAGGCGGACGAGAAGCACGCCCGGTTCACCGACAAGGAATCGGACTTCTTCACCTACCTCAACCTCTGGCGTTACCTGCGGGAGAGGCAGCGCGAGCTGTCCGGCAACCAGTTCCGGCGCCTGTGCCGCACCGAGTTCCTCAACTACCTGCGCGTGCGGGAGTGGCAGGACATCTACTCGCAGCTCAAGCAGGTGGCCCGGAGCCTCGGCCTGACGATCGTCGAGGACGACGAGCGGGTTCCCGACGGCCGTCGCTTCCACACCGCGCTGCTCGCCGGCCTGCTGAGCCACATCGGGCTCAAGGACGTCGACAAGCGCGAGTACCTCGGTGCCCGCGGCGCCAAGTTCGCCGTCTTCCCCGGCTCGGCGCTGTTCAAGAAGCAGCCCCGGTGGGTCATGGCGGCCGAGCTGGTCGAGACGTCGCGGCTGTGGGGCCGGGTCAACGCCCGCATCGAGCCGGAGTGGGCCGAGGCCCTCGCGCCGCACCTGGTGAAACGCAGCTACAGCGAGCCGCACTGGGAGAAGAAGCAGGGCGCCGTCATGGCGTACGAGAAGGTGACGCTCTACGGTCTGCCGATCGTGCCCCGGCGCAAGGTCGGTTACGCCCGGGTGGACCCGGCGCTGTGCCGGGAGCTGTTCATCCGCCACGCGCTCGTCGAGGGCGACTGGGACACCCACCACGCGTTCTTCGCGGAGAACGCGGCCCTGCTCGCGCGGATCGAGGAGATCGAGAACCGCGCCCGGCGCCGCGACATCAAGGTGGACGACGAGACCGTCTTCGCCCTCTACGACGCGCGGATTCCCGCCGACGTGGTCTCCGCCCGGCACTTCGACGCCTGGTGGAAGAAGGCCCGGCGGGAGAACCCCCAGCTGCTCACCTTCACCCGCGAGCTGCTCGTCAACGCCGGGCGGGACGCGGTGGACCCGGCCGCCTACCCGGACGCCTGGCTCGCCGGCGAGGTACGCCTGCCGCTGAGCTACCAGTTCGAGCCCGGCGCCGCCGCCGACGGGGTGACCGTCCGCGTGCCGCTGCCGCTGCTCAACAAGCTCGACGCCGACGACTTCGGCTGGAACGTGCCGGGCCTGCGCCGGGACATCGTCGTGGCGCTGATCCGCGCCCTGCCGAAGCACCTGCGGACCAGCTTCGTCCCGGTGCCGGACTGGGCCGACGCGGTGCTCGCGCGCATCCCGGCCCGCCGTGGCGCGCTCAGCGACGCCGTCGGCGACGAGCTGCGCCGGCTCACCGGCACCGTCGTGCCGCGCGACGCCTGGCGGCCCGATGCGGTCCCGGACCATCTGCGGATGAACTTCCAGGTGGTCGCCGAGGACGGCGCCGTGGTGGGGGAGGGCCGGGACCTCGACGTGCTGCGCGCCGGCCTGGCCCCGAAGGTGCAGGCCACGATCTCCGCGGCCGCCGGCGACATCGAGCGGCGCGGCATCACCACCAACGACTTCGGTACGCTGCCCCGCTCGGTCCAGCAGGTCCGCGGCGGCTACCAGGTCACGGTGTACCCGGCCCTCGCCGACGAGCGGGACAGCGTGGCCGTCCGGGTGTTCGAGACCGAGGCCGAGCAGCGGGAGGCGATGCGGGCCGGCACCCGCCGCCTGCTCCTGCTGACCCTGCCGCCGGCCGCCCGCTACCTGCAGGGCCGCCTGGACAACCGCGCGAAGCTGGAGCTGTCCCGCGGCAACCCGTACCGCTCGATCGCCGACCTGCTCGACGACTGCGCGGGCGCGGCGGTCGACCGGCTCGTGCAGGACGCCGGGGGCCCGGCCTGGTCGTCGGAGGAGTTCACCGGGCTGCGCGACGAGGTCCGGGCCGAGCTCGTGGAGGCCACCGCCACGGTCGTCACCCAGGTCCGCGCGGTGCTGGCCACCTCGTACGAGATCGGCCAGCGCCTGGGCGCCACCCGCGACCCGGCGCTGGTGCCCGCCCTCACCGACATCCGCTCGCAGCTCGAGGGGCTGGTCCATCCGGGTTTCGTGACCGACACGGGCTGGCGGCAGCTGCACCATCTGCCCCGCTACCTCAAGGGCGTCGCGTACCGGCTGGACCGGCTGGGCGGCAACCTGGCCCGCGACCGGCAGTTGATGGCCCAGCTCCACCAGGTGGAGGGGGAGTACCGCGAGCTGCGCCAGGAGCTCGGCGGCGGGCCGGCCGACGAGGGCCTGCGGGAGATCCGGTGGATGATCGAGGAGCTGCGGATCAACCTGTTCGCCCAGTCCCTGGGGACGGCGTACCCGGTCTCCGACAAGCGGATCTACCGCGCGATGGACCAGCTTCCGGCCTGATCGCGGGCCCGGCGGGTGCGCTGTGGGGAGCGGTCGGGTGCCGTTCGGTTACCCGCCTGTCGCGGGGCGCCGCGAGGCCCTAGCGTCCTTGCCATGACGAACGAATTCCTCGCCTTCGCCCCGGTTTCCGCCGCTCCCGCCGCCGACCCGGCCCGCGCGCTGCTGGACGAGATGATGGCGCGGGTGGGCGTGGACGGCCTCGCCGCCGCGCTCGGTGACGCCGGCCTGCTCGCCCAGGTCGACCAGCACGCCGCCGCCGTCCGCGACGCGCTGCACCAGGCCGGCCGGGAGGTCGACGCCGAGGGGCTGGCCGCGTACGCGAAGTCGATCGCCGCGGCCGCCGAGCGGATGGGCCGGCCCGTGCCGCAGCCCGGCCAGGCGTACGTCTCCGGCACCGCCTGGCTCCGCGCCGAGTGGCACCTGATGCGCCTGGTGGCCGTCTGCATGATCGCCGAGTCGGCCGATCTGCTGTAGTTTATGCCCGAATCGCCGAGCCTATGAGCTTCGCGAGCTTTGGCGGTGAACGTACCGTTTCCGGATGCACCGCTCCGGCAGAATCCTCAGCGCAGTCCTGACCG
Organism: Couchioplanes azureus; assembly: GCF_014648355.1. GTDB lineage: Bacteria > Actinomycetota > Actinomycetes > Mycobacteriales > Micromonosporaceae > Actinoplanes > Actinoplanes azureus. The sequence goes on along the minus strand of NZ_BMQY01000004.1, from coordinate 748,181 downwards.
TTCTCGTTCTTCCCGCACTTGTTCTTCCGGCCGCGAGCTCCGCGGCCCCCGCCGCCGCCGTCACGGTCGCGCGGTACACCTTCGACTCGGGCGCCGTCGCCGCCGGCCGGGTCGCCGACCGCTCCGGCCGGGGCGCCCCCCTCGTGGTGCGCAGCGCCGATCGGGGACGCGTCCACTTCAACGGCACGACCACCGACAAGTACGCCGCCTTCCCCGCGCCCTGCGCCGTGAAGGCCGCCGTCTGCCCCCGCGCCCTGCTGGAGGGCACCGACGATCCCGACCTCGACCCCGGCGCCCGGCTGTTCCGCTGGGGTGCCAGCGTCCGCGTGACGGCCGCCCAGGTCACCGACTCCTCGAACGTCATGCAGAAGGGTGTCGCCGACACCGACAGCCAGTGGAAGCTGCAGATCGGCGCCCGTCAGGCGAAGGCACACTGCGTCGTGGTCGGCCAGGGGGCCCAGCCGAGGATCCACCTCGTCCGCTCCAGCGTCGGCGTCGCCGACAACCGCTGGCACGACATCATGTGCCAGCGCTCCGGCAGCCGGCTGACCGTCTACGTCGACGGGCGCGACCGCGGCCACGTCACCATCCCGGCGTCGCTGTCCATCCGCAACGACCTGCCGCTGCGCATCGGCGGCCCGAACTTCCACACCCGCACCGACATGTACCACGGCCTGCTCGACGACGTGTGGGCGCGCCTCGGCTGACGCCGGCGCACCGGCACCAGGACCCGGACCCGCCGCCTGCACCACCGGCCCGGCACGGCGGGTCCGGACCGAAGGAAGGCCGGGACCCCGGCAAGGGTCCCGGCCTTCCGCCGTGCGCGGACGTTGCTCAGCTGCGGCGGAACGCGTACGACCGGGTGCCGCCGGCCGTGGCCGCGCGGCCGGAGCGAGCCCGGCCGGAGCGTTCCCGCGCGGCCTGGCGCTCGTCTTTGGCGCCGTGGTGAGCCGGGCTCTGCGTCCGGTGCTCGCCCGGGTTCACGCTCGGCACGTCCAGTGCCGCCGCGAGATCCTGGCGCGCGAGATCGTCCGGATCGACGGGTACGGAGAAATCTGCAGGCATGGGGGCCTCCTCGGAGTCGAGGGGGAAGCCGTGGCGAAGAAACGATCGTGATGAGCCCCGGGCACCGGATGCGGCGGACCCACGGCGGACGCGCCGCCGGCACTACCCGCTGGGCGAGGATGCGGCAGAAAGGCAGCGTCTCAGGAGATCATGCCCTTCACCGTAGTCCCGGCCGCGCGGGTGCGCCAAACGGTTTACCGGGCGAGCAGGGAGCGGCCCGTGCCCAGCATCGCCGTAGCGGCCGGGAAGTCGCGCAGCTGCTCGCCGACCAGGCGCAGGCCCACGTCCAGCGCCGCCGGCGGCACCTGCCGGGCCGCGAGGACCACGGCCGTCCACTCCACGAAGTCGGTGAAGACCTGCGCGTCGTCGACGTAGAGCGCCGCGGCCAGGAAGTCCACGATGTGGCCCAGATCCTCCACCGTGGCGTCGTGCTGGCGCTGGTCGTACGCGGCCATCGGCGGATAGGTGGCGGCCAGCCGGTCCAGGGCCGTACGCACGAGATCGCCGCGGCGGCGCACCACGTAGGTGTACTCCTCGTCGCCCAGGAACGCGGTCTCGTACGGGTCGCCCACCACCGGCGGCCAGTTCCGGGCGAGCCGCGTCACGGCCTCCGGGGCACCCGCCGCCCACGCGTCGGCGCCGAGCCGCTGGGCCCAGCGCCCGTCCGGGCCGAAGCCACGGCCGCCGGCGATCACCGGCACGCCGGCCGAGCGGCACGCCGTGATCGCGGCGTGCGCCCGGGGCAGCCGGGTCGCGATCATGCAGCTCAGCGCGACGGCGTCCGGACCGGTCTGGTGCAGATGGGTGACCAGGTGCGGCCCGGGCACGTTCGCGCCGAGGAAGTCGACCCGCCAGCCGTCGAGGCGCAGCATCTCGCCGAGGATGCGTACGGGCAGCGCATGCCACTCGCCGTCGACGCAGGCCATGGTGATCCGGCCGCGGGAGGGCCGGGCCGGGGAGCGGGCCGCGACCGCGGCGAGGGCACGCTCGCTGATCGCCGTCGCCGCGTGCTCGCGGGCGATGGACCACTCGTTGGCCGCCCACAGGTCGCCGACGCGGCCCTGCGCCGGCGCGATCAGGTCCAGCATGATCCGTTGCGGCGCGACGCCGTCGTCCAGGAGACCGGTGACGACCTCGACGGCGCCGTACTCGTCGCCGTCGCCGACCATGCGGAGATAGTGCTCGTGGAGTGCGGGGTCGTCGAGCGAGCGGGCGCTTGTTCCGGGGGACGTGGTCATCAGCGGGTGCGGTTCCTCCGATCACCTCGGCGGGCGTCGATGGCGAAGGGTGACCCGGCCGGGGCGCCGGCACCCATGAGGCTGAGCGGGGTGCGCGTGGGGGCGCGCACGGCCAGCATGGCGATGTCGTCGCGGACGCCGCCGTGCACCCAGTCGGAGACGAGCTGGCGGATGCGCTCCACGGCGGCGTCGCCGGGCATGCCGTGGCAGCTCGCCAGCGCGTCGCGCAGCCGGGCCTCGCCGTACTGCTCCTGGCCGGTCGCGCCGCCGCGGGCCTCGGTGAGGCCGTCGCTGTAGAGCAGGCACATCTCGCCCGGCGCGAGGTCGACCGTGCCCGGCCGTACGGTGATCGTCGGAACGACCCCGATCAGCGTGCCCCGCACCGGCGCCGCCTCGACGGTGCCGTCGGCGCGCAGCACGAGCGGCACCGGATGACCGCCGGTGGCCAGGCTGAGCCGCACCCGGCCGTGGTCGGCGCGGCCGATCGCGCCGACGACCAGGGTCACGAACCGGTGCTGACGGTTGCTGCCCAGCAGCGCCTGGTTGAGCACCTTCAGCATGGCGGCCGGGTCCTCCTCCACCAGGCACAGCGCGCGCAGCGTCTGCCGGATCTTGCCGGTGAGCACCGCGGCCTCGGGCCCCTTGCCGCAGACGTCGCCGAGCACCACCACCGTGTCGCCGCCCGGCTCGTCCGGCTCGAAGACGTCGTAGAAGTCCCCGCCGATCCGCAGCGAGTCGCGGGCGGCCTGGTATGAGCCGATGAGCTCGACCCCGTCCGGGCGGGGCAGCTCGGGCGGCAGCAGGTCGGCCTGGAGGATGGCGGTCGTGTCGACCTGGTCGCGGTAGAGCGCGGCGGCGGAGATCGCGGCACCCGCGCGGGCGGCGAAGATCCGCGCGAGCATCTCGTCCTCGGGCGAGAACGCGGCGGCGGCGCCGCGCCGGGCCAGGATGAGCGCGCCGGCCGGCTCCGCGTTGCCGGGCAGCGGGGTCACGAGCAGCGCGCCGACCGTGCCGAAGTCCTCGGGCAGCAGCCAGAGCGGCATCTGCGACGCGTCCAGCCACCGGCTGGGGATGGGCGGGAAGCCGGCGAGCGCCTCCTCCAGCCCGGGGACCTCGGCGAGCAGCCGCTCGCGCAGCATCCCCTCGGCCACGGAACCGCCGGTCACCAGGCGCATCCACTCGCTCTGCCGGCGGCGTGGCGGCAGCACCACCACCGCGGCGTCCGCCAGGTGCGAGGAGGCCAGCTCGACCGTCGTCCGCAGGCAGCGCCGGTGGTGCAGCGACGCGGAGAGCCGGCGACCCGCCTCGGCGAGGAACAGGGTGCGGGCCCGTTCGGCGCGGTGCTCCTCGGCCCGGCGCATCTCGTCGGTGCAGTCGCGCAGATACCAGGCGTAGTGATCGTCGTCGAGCGGCCGGCGTCGGCCGTGGACCTGGCGGCCGGCGTACTCGTCGGTGAAGGTCTCGGCGCCTTCGGCGATGGCGCGGGCGAGGCCCGACGGGGGCCCGGCGGCGGCGGTGGCGCCCGGTTGCAGATCCGGCAGAAGCTCGGCCGCGGCCGCGTTGACCAGCAGAATCGTGTCGTTCTCGGCGGTGCACAGGATGATCGCCTCGGTCGAGGCGTCGAGCGCCGCCCGCACCAGCGCGGGCGCCGCAGTGGCGGAGGCGGCCGGCGGACCGGTCGCGTGACCGTCACTGCGGTGCCCCTCCGCCTGCAGCGGGAGCTGAGCGGTCACCACGGTCCTCCTCTCTGTCGCCTGTCCGATATGGCACCGCACCCACCCTACGCGCCGCCCGGCCGGGCGGCGCGGCTCAGAAGGCGTAACCCGGATCGGTGTCGACCACGACGGGCGCGTGGTCCGACGGCCCCTTGCCCTTGCGGGCCTCCCGGTCCACCACCGCGTCGCGGACCGCGGCCGCCACGTCGGCGCTCGCGTACACCAGGTCGATGCGCATCCCTTTGTCCTGGTGGAACATCCCGGCCCGGTAGTCCCAGTAGGTGAACGGCCGGTCGCCCTTCATGGGACGCGGTACGACGTCGGTGAGCCCCAGGTCACGCAGCGCGGCCAGGGCGTCGCGCTCCGGCGGGGTCACGTGGGTCGCGCCGGCGAAGACCCGCGGGTCCCACACGTCGTCGTCGGTCGGCGCCACGTTGAAGTCGCCCGCCACCACCGCCGGGCCGGGGATCTGCGCCAGCGCGGAGCGCAGGGCCGCGAGCCAGGCCAGCTTGTAGGCGTAGTGCGGGTCCTCGGGGGTCCTGCCGTTCGGGACGTAGATCGAGGTGAACCGGATGCCGCCGCAGGTGGCGGAGATCGCGCGGGCCTCGGGGTCGGGGAAGCCGGGCTCGCCGTCGAAGCCGCGCCGCACGTCCGAGAGCCCGATCCGGGACAGCAGGGCGACGCCGTTCCAGCGGCCCTGCCCGTGCGCGGCGCTCTCGTAGCCCAGCTCGGCGACCTCGGCGGTGGGGAACGCGTCCGCGCCCACCTTGGTCTCCTGCAGGCACAGGACGTCAGGCCGCGCCGCCGCCAGCCACTCGAGCAGGCGGGGAAGACGGGCCTTGACCGAATTCACGTTCCAGGTGGCGAAGCGCATGCCTCCAGCCTGCCCCATGCGCCCCCGGTGGGTGCGCTCAGCGCTCCGGCGAGCGGCGCGGCGCGCGGATCGGGGCGGTGCCGCCGCGGGTGGCCGCGAGCAGGGCGCCGGTCAGCCCCGACGCCAGGAGCACGAGCACGGTCACGAGCCAGACCACCGAGCCGTCGGATCCGATCAAAGTCGCCATGCGTCGCCCCCTCGTCCCCATGTGATCGGCAGCGCGGGTGCCCAGGCAAGGACCCGGGCCGAGGGAATAATGCCGGACTTGCCGGACGTGCGCCAGGGGCGCACGAGACGATTGTCGCCTGGCGGGGAACGGTCAGGAATTGCCGGCACCCAGCGGCGCCGGTCCCGGCACGTGCCGGTCCGCGGCCCAGTGCAGGGCGAAGTCGCCGGCGCCGACGCCCGGCCCCCACAGCCAGCCCTGGCCCTGGGTGACCCCCACCGCGGCGAGCGCGTCGCGCTGCGCACGGGTCTCCACGCCCTCCGCGACGATGCTGAGCCCGAGTGCCCGGCTCATCGCCACGACGGCCCGGACGATCTCCTCGTCCTCGCCGCTCTCGCCCAGGCCGGAGACGAACGACCGGTCGATCTTCACCCCGGTGACCGGGAACCTGCGCAGGTAGCCCAGCGCCGAGAAGCCGGTGCCGAAGTCGTCGACGAGCAGGCGCAGGCCCAGCTGGCGCAGCTCGAACAGCACCCGGGCCGCGACGCCCCCGCCGTCGGCCATCACCGACTCGGTCATCTCCAGCGCCACCGCCGACGCGGGCACCCCGTAGTGCCGCAGTTCCCGCGCGAGGACCGCGGGCAGCTGCGGATCCTCCAGCTGGCGGGGCGAGACGTTGATCGAGAGGTAGAAGTCCCCGGTGACGGTGCCGTCCGCGCGCCACCGCGCGAGCTGGCCCAGCGCCTCGTTGCGCACCCAGGTGCCCAGCGCGTCGATCAGGCCCGCCTCCTCCGCCACCGGGATGAAGGTCATCGGCGGGATCGGGCCGCGCTCGGGATGGTTCCAGCGCACCAGCGCCTCGGCGCCGGTGGGGCGCCCGGTGTCGAGGCGCACGATGGGCTGGTAGACCACGGTGAGCCCGCCCTCGGCCAGCGCCGCGCGCAGCGCGCCCTCGAGCTCGATGCGCTCGCGGACCCGGTCGTGCATGGAGACGTCGAAGATGGTCGCGTGGCCGGGGCCCTCGGCCTTGGAGCGGTACATCGCCGTGTCCGCGTCGCGCAGCAGCGCCTCCGCGGTCAGCGCCGGGTCCCCACCGCCCGGCGCGTGGGCCAGCCCGAGCGAGGCGCTGATGACCACCTCCGTGTCGTGCAGCGGCAGCGGCGTGGCGAAGCAACTCTGGATCCGGTCCACCAGCCGCAGCGCCCCGATCTCCTCGCCGACGTGCGCGACCACGAACTCGTCGCCGCCGACCCGGGCCAGCGTGGTGCCGGCCGGCAGCGCCGCGCGCAGCCGGGTGGCCACCTCGATGACGAGCTGGTCGCCGGTGTCGTGGCCCCAGGAGTCGTTGACCCACTTGAAGCCGTCGAGGTCGAGCACGCAGACCCAGACCCGCTCGTGCGCGTCGGCGCTCAGCGCCGCGACCAGCCGCTCGACCTCGGCGGTGGCCATCCGCCGGTTGGGCAGCCCGGTGAGCGGGTCGTGCATCGACTGGTACTCCGAGTGCAGCTGGGCCGCGACCTGTGCCTGCACGGCGGACACCGCCCGCAGCATGAGCAGCGCGACGATCGCCAGGCCGCCGGTGGCGAGCAGCACCCGGGACCCGCCCGAGCGGCCGCCCACCGCCACCAGCAGCACGAACGGGGTGGCGAGCGCGGGCATCAGCAGCGACATGCGCCGCCAGGACCAGGCCTGGACCGGTTGCCGGTCGGCGCGGACCAGCTCCACCACCGAGGGGTGCAGCGCGCTGATCGCCATCAGGGTGTACGAGAGCAGGAACGGCGCGTCGAGCAGCGGGGACGCGTACGTGCGCCCGGAGACCCCGATGATCGCGTACGCGAGGTCGCCGGCGACCATCAGCGCGATGCCGCACACCAGGGCGACCAGCGACGGCGGCCAGGTCCGCGCGGTGAACGTCAGGTTGATGCCCAGCGCGAGCAGGACCACGTCGAAGAGCGGATAGAGGCCGGCGAGGAAGGACACGAGCGCCGGCCGGTCCGGGATCTCCGCGGCCGGCGCGGCGAGCAGCAGGGCGCTGGCCAGCCCGCCGGCGAGGCACACGATGAGCCCGTCGAGCACGGCGTGGCGCGTGCCGCCGCCCCGGGCCCGCAGCAGCAGCCCCAGGAAGGCGGCGAGCAGCGCGTACCCGGGCACGGTCGCCGCGTCGGCCAGCAGCGGCCGGTCGGTGACCAGGGGGCGCAGGAGGACGCCGACCAGGAAGCACAGCGCGGCCGCGCCCATGAGCGGCCAGGCGGCGCGCGGCCGTACCGGGCTGCGCAGCGGGACCGTGGCGCACGCCAGCGCGGTGCCGAGGCCGACGAGGACGAAGGCGGCGCCGTTGACGGCGGGGGACAGGTCGAGCACGTAGCAGCCGGTCGCCACCAGGCCGACCAGGCCGAACATCCACCACCGGCGCCCGGCACGCGACGCTGCAGCGGTTCGCACGCGGCATCGCCCCCTGGCACCGGTCAGCTCATCAGCGCCCCCGCCGGCAGCGCGCCGTCCGCCGGGCCGTCGCCGGCGGGGTCGCCGTGGACGAACAGCGTCGGGCACGCGCAGTGACGCAGGAGCTCGCCCGCCACGGCGCCGAGCAGACCGCCGCCGGTGCCGCGCGGGCCCACGATCATCATGCGGGCTCGGCGCGACGCGCGTACGAGAGTTGGCGCAGGATCTCCGACGAGAAGGGTGGTCCGGACCCCGGTGAGCCCGCCGGGACACGCGGCGGCGGCGCGCTCCAGCAGCCGCCGGCCGGCCGGTGCGCCGGCGTCCGACGCGACCACGTGCGCGATCTCCAGGGCCACGCCGCGCCGCCGGGCCTCGGCGGCGGCCAGCCGCAGCGCCGGCCCCGAGCTGGGGGAGCCGTCGACCGCCGCGAGCAGCGGGCCGGCCAGCGGGCGCAGGCCGCGGGCCACCACCACCGGGCAGCGGGCCCGGGACACCACCTGCACCAGGACCGGGTCGAGCGGCAGCCGGGGTCCCGCCGCCGGACTGTCGGCGCCGAGCACCAGCAGGCCCGCCGTGCGGCTGCGGCGCAGCAGCTCGGGCACCGGCCGGCCGTCGGCGACCAGGCCCTCGATCCGGACACCCGGCACGCTGCGGGCGGCCGTCGTCACAGCTTCTTCCACTATTCGCCCGGCTTCGTGTCGCGCCGAGGCGTAATCCGAGGGATCATCGGTGTATCGCATGCCCGGCCAGGCGAACACGTGCAGGATCCGCAGCGGTTGCCCGCGCGTCACCGCCTCCCGGGCGCCCAGCCGCGCCGCGGCCAGCCCCGCGGCCGTCCCGTTCACGCCCACGACGACAGGAGCAGGGCCCGGAATCTGCATCGTTCACCACCTTCCGAGCACCACCCCGACGCGGTCCACCGACCATTATCTATGGTTCACCGGGAAGGCCGGTCGTGATCAATACCTCAGCGGTCGACCGTCTGATGATTCGTTCAGCTCGAGGGTCTACGGTGAACGGCAGGTTATTGGCGACATCTGCCGGTGAAGTGAGGGAAATACATGACGGATGTCAAGCTCGACCACCCCGGTGGCCAGTTGTCCCTGCCGGTGCGCCCGGCGGTCGAGGGCCCGGGCGGTATCGAGATCAGCGCCCTCCTCAAGGAGACCGGTTACGTCACCCTGGACCAGGGCTTCGTCAACACGGCATCGTGCGCGTCGGCGATCACCTACATCGACGGTGACGCCGGCATCCTGCGCTACCGGGGCTTCCCGATCGAGCAGCTGGCGGGCAAGGCCTCCTTCCTCGAGGTCTCCTACCTGCTGATCCACGACGCGCTGCCGACGCCGGCGCAGCTCGCGGAGTTCGCGGACAAGATCCGCGTGCACACGCTGCTGCAGGAGGAGATGCGCGCCTTCTTCTCGGGCTTCCCCCGCGACGCCCACCCGATGGCGGTGCTCTCGTCGGCGGTGACCGCGCTGTCGACCTTCTACCAGGACGCGCTGGACCCGACCGACCCCGAGCAGGTCGAGATCTCCGCGATCCGGCTCATGGCGAAACTGCCGACCATCGCGGCGTACGCCTACAAGAAGTCGATCGGCCACCCGCTGCCGTACCCGGACAACTCGCTCGACTACGTCGAGAACTTCCTGCGGATGACCTTCGGGCTGCCCACGGTCGAGTACCCGGTCGACCCGAAGATCGCCAAGATCCTCGACATGCTCTTCGTGCTGCACGCCGACCACGAGCAGAACTGCTCCACCTCCACGGTGCGCCTGGTCGGTTCCGCGCAGGCCAACCTCTTCGCCTCGGTCGCCGCGGGCATCAACGCGCTGTCCGGCCCGCTGCACGGCGGCGCCAACTCGGCGGTGCTGGAGATGCTCGAGCAGATCCGCAACGACGGTGGCGACGTCCAGTCCTTCGTCCGCCGGGTCAAGGCGAAGGAGAAGGGCGTCAAGCTGATGGGCTTCGGCCACCGGGTCTACAAGAACTACGACCCGCGGGCCGCGATCGTCAAGAAGGCGGCGCAGGACGTGCTCGCCACGCTGGACCGGCCGGACCCGCTGCTGGAGATCGCGTTCCAGCTCGAGGAGATCGCGCTCGCCGACGACTACTTCGTCTCGCGCAAGCTCTACCCCAACGTGGACTTCTACACCGGCCTGATCTACAAGGCCCTGGGCTTCCCCACGAAGATGTTCACCGTGCTGTTCGCGCTCGGCCGGCTCCCCGGCTGGATCGCGCAGTGGGGCGAGATGATGGCCGACCCGAGCACGAAGATCGGCCGCCCGCGCCAGCTCTACACCGGCGAGGCGGAGCGGCAGTTCGTGCCGATCACCGAGCGCTGAGCTCCCGCCTGCTCCTCGGCCGTCCCGGTTCCGCCGGGGCGGCCGAGTGCGTTCCCGGGCCGAGCGCCGACCTGCCATTGTGGACGGCTGCGGCCCGGGCATGAGCCGGCGCGCGACCGGGCATGTTCCTCCCGCTGGGCGACCCAGGGGAGGATGCATGGACGTCGTCATCGGGATCGACACCGGGACCACCGCCACCAAGGCGATCGCGGCCGGCCTCGACGGCGAGGCGCACGCCGTGACGAGCGTGCACTATCCGCTGTCGGTGCCGGGCCCCGGACGCGCCGAGCTGGACCCCGGCCGGCTGCGCGACGCCGCGGTCCAGGCCCTGGTGGCCGTGGCGGCGTCGTGCCGGGAGCGCGGCGACCGGGTGCTCGCGGTGAGCCTCAGCACCTTCCTGCACGGGCTCGCGCCGCTGGACGCCGGCGGTGAGCCGACCGGACCGCTGATCACCTGGGCGGACAACCGGTCGTCGCGGCAGAGCGAGGAGATCGTCGCGTCCGGGCGCGCCCGGGCGTTGCAGGCCCGCACCGGTACGCCCGTGCACCCGATGGCCCCGCTCGCGAAACTGGCCTGGTGGCGCGCCCACGACCCGGCGACGCTGCGAAACACCCCGCGCTGGGGCGGCGGCAAGGAGATCGTGCTCGGCGGCCTCGCCCGCGAGGGCTTCCTCGTCGACCTCTCCGTCGCCTCCGGCACCGGCCTGTACGACATCCACGAGCGCCGCTGGGACCCCGAGGCCCTGGACATCGCCGGCATCGAGGCCGGCCGGCTGGCCGAGGTGGTGCCGACCACCACCGCGCTCACCCTGCGCCCCGAGGTCGCCGCCGCCGCCGGGCTGCCGCCGGACACCCCGCTGATCATCGGCGCCGCCGACGGGCCCCTGGCGAACCTCGGCGTCGGCGCCACCCCGGCCGGGGTGGCCGCGGTCTCGCTGGGCACCAGCGGGGCGCTGCGCACCGTGGTGGGCGCGCCCGCGGCCGACGCGGCGGGGCGGCTGTTCTGCTACGCGCTCACCGAGGACCGGTGGGTGCTCGGCGGCGCGGTCAACAACGCCGGGTCGGTCGTGCGCTGGGCCGGCCAGACGATGGCCGACGGCCTCGACCGGGCGGCGGCCGAGGGGGAGGACGCCGACGTCCGCGACGCCGCGCTGCTGGTCGAGGCGGCCGCGGTGCCGCCGGGCAGCGACGGGCTGCTCTGCCTGCCGTACCTGCTCGGCGAGCGCGCGCCGTGGTGGCGCGGCGGGATGCGCGGGGCGTACCTCGGGCTGCGCCGCGAGCACGGTCGCGCCCATCTGGTCCGCGCCGCCGTCGAGGGGGTCTGCCAGCAGCTGGCCCTGGTCCGTGACACCTTCGCCGCCGAGGGCGTCGCCGTGCGCGAGGTCCGGGCGACCGGCGGCGCGGTCGCCTCCGACCTGTGGGTCGGCGTGCTGGCGGCGGCGCTGGACCTGCCCGTGGCGATCGCCGACACCCCGGAGGGCACCGCCCTGGGCGCATGCCTGCTGGGCCTGCACGCGATCGGCGGCCTGCCGGACCTCGACCGGGCCGCCTCCCTCGTGGACATCGCCGGGCGCACCCGGCCGGATCCGGCGCAGGCCGCGCTCTACCGGCGGCTGCGACCGCTGGTGGAGCGGTCCGCGCTCGCGGTCGCCGACGTGCTGACCGAGCTGGACAGCCTGGCTCCCAGCCCGCTGCCGGACACCGAGAAGGCGGTCGGCGCGCCGGGGACCGGCACCTCCCGGTGAAGGTGAGCTTGGCCACGACGGCGCGCGTTTGACGGGGCGGGCGGCGGTGCGACAGAGTGACCGGCGAGCGGTAGCGGAGGAACCCGGTGCGAGTCCGGGACGGTCCCGCCACTGTGACCGGGCCGCCGCGGTGTGCCCGGGAGTCAGGAGACTCCGGCCGCTCTCACCCTTGCCCACGCGGGCGTGGACACCCGCGGAAAGGACCCTGGCGTGACGCCGTACCCGTTCTCCGCCGTCGTCGGCCTCGACGATCTGCGCCTCGCCCTGCTGCTCACGGCGGTGTCACCGGCCGTCGGCGGGGTGCTCGTCCGCGGCGAGAAGGGCACCGCCAAGAGCACCGTCGTGCGCGCGCTCGCCGCGTTGCTGCCCGAGGTCGACGTGGTGCGCGGCTGCCGCTTCGCCTGCGACCCGGCCGCGCCCGACCCCGGCTGCCCCGACGGTCCGCACGAGGCCGGCGCGCCGCGCGGGCACCGGCCCGCCACGTTGGTCGAGCTCCCCGTGGGCGCGACCGAGGACCGCGTGGTGGGCACCCTCGACATCCAGCGCGCGCTGGCCGACGGCGTGAAGGCGTACGAGCCGGGCCTGCTCGCCGCGGCGCACCGGGGCGCCCTCTACGTCGACGAGGTCAACCTCCTGCCCGACCACCTGGTGGACCTGCTGCTGGACGCGGCGGCGATGGGCCGCGCCCACGTCGAGCGCGACGGCGTGTCCGTCAAGCACGCGGCCCGCTTCCTGCTGGTCGGCACCATGAACCCCGAGGAGGGCGAGCCGCGCCCCCAGCTCGTCGACCGGTTCGGCCTGGTCGTCACCGTGGCCGCGCCCCGGGACGCGGGGCAGCGCGCCGAGGTGGTCCGGCGGCGCCTCGCCTACGAGGCGGACCCGGACGGGTTCGCCGCCCGCTTCACCGCCGACGAGAGCGCCCTCGCGGCCCGCATCGTGGCGGCGCGGACGGCCGTGCCCTCGGTGGCGCTGCCGGACGCCGAGCTGGACCGCATCGCCCGGGTGTGCCTGGCCTACGGGGTGGACGGCATGCGCGCCGACATCGTGGTGGCCCGCTGCGCGGTGGCCCTGGCGGCGTGGCACGGCCGGAACCGCGTCACGGCCGGCGACGTCCGCGACGCCGCCCGCCTCGCGCTGCCGCATCGCCGCCGCAAGGACCCCCTCGACCCGCCCGGCACCGACGAGCAGCGCCTCGAGGAGGCCCTCGAACAGGCCGGCGCGGACGACGACCCCGGCGACCCGCCACCCCCGCCCGAACCGGACGGCGGCCCGGACAACGGCGGCCCGGACAACGGCGGCTCGGAGGGCGGCGGCCCCGACGGCGGCGGGCCGGACAACGGCGGCCCCGGTCGTGGCCCGGAAGGCGGCGGCCCCGGCGGTGGCCCGGACGCCGACCTGGAGCACATAGTGGACAATGCGGACGACGGGGCTGCGCCGGACGGTGGCACCGAGCCGCGCCGCGCGCCCGAGTCCGGCAGCCTGGCGCAGGCGGGCGCGGCGTACCGGCCGCGGACGCTGCGGATCGGCGCGCGCGGGGAGGGCGGCCACGCCGGTCGCCGGTCGCCCGCCTTCGCCCGCCGCGGCCGGGTGGTCGGTTCCCGCGTGCCGCAGGGCAAGCTCGCGGGCGCCCCGCACCTGCCGGCCACCCTGCGTGCCGCGCTGCACCGCGGCGGTTTCGCCGCGGCCACCCGGCAGCCGGGCGGCGTCCGCGGGCTCGGGCCGCACCGCGCCGCCGCCGGGGTGCGCCCGTGTGACCTGCGCGAGTCCGTGCACGTGGGACGCGAGGCCAACCTCGTGCTGTTCGTCGTCGACGCCTCCGGATCGATGGCGGCCCGCAAGCGGATGACCGTGGTCAAGACCGCCGTCCTGTCGCTGCTGCGCGACGCGTACCACCGGCGCGACCGGATCGGGATGATCACTTTCCGGGGCTCCGGGGCGGAGCAGGTGCTGCCGCCCACCTCCAGCCACGAGGTGGGGGTGCTGCGCCTGGCGAGCCTGCGGACCGGGGGACGCACCCCGCTGGCCGCGGGCCTGCGGACCGCCGCGGCGACCATCGCCACCGAGCGCCGCCGCGACCCCCGCCGCCGGCCGCTGCTCGTCGTGGTCACCGACGGGCGGGCCACCAGCGGGGGCGACCCCGTACGGCTTGCGCCGGCACTGGCCGGCGTGGCGACCGTCGTGGTCGACTGCGAGTCCGGACCCGTCCGTCTCGGCCTGGCCCGCCGGCTGGCCGCCGCCCTGAACGCCGACGTCATGCCGCTCGAGGCCCTGGCCGCGAGCGGATTCTCGAGGAGCGCCGCCTGATGCCGCAGGGACAGGTCACCACGGTTCCGAACGACGGGCTCACCACCCGCCAGCGCCGCCGCCAGGCCGTGCTCGCCGTCCACACCGGACACGGCAAGGGCAAGTCCACCGCCGCGTTCGGGATGGCGCTGCGGGCCTGGAGCGCCGGATGGCCGGTCGGCGTCTTCCAGTTCGTCAAGAGCGAGAAGTGGCGGGTCGGCGAGGAGGCCGCGCTCAAGGCCCTCGGCCAGGTGAGCGGCGGCGCGCCGGTGGCCTGGCACAAGATGGGCGAGGGCTGGTCCTGGATCCAGCGGGCCGGCACCGAGCGCGATCACGCCGCCGAGGCGGCCGAGGGCTGGGCCCAGATCAAGCGGGACCTCGCCGCCGAAACGCACACCTTCTACGTGCTCGACGAGTTCACCTACCCGATGAAGTGGGGCTGGGTCGACGTCGCCGACGTGGTGGAGACGCTGCGGAGCCGCCCCGGCACCCAGCACGTCGTCATCACCGGCCGCGACGCACACCCGGACCTGCTCGCGGCCGCCGACCTGGTCACCGAGATGACCAAGGTCAAGCATCCGATGGACGCGGGCCGCAAGGGCCAGCGGGGCATCGAGTGGTGACCGTCCCCCGGATCGTCGTCGCCGCGCCCGCCTCCGGCCACGGCAAGACGACGGTGGCCACCGGCCTGCTGGCGGCGTACGCGCGCCGGGGTCTGGCGGTGTCGCCCTTCAAGGTGGGGCCGGACTACATCGATCCGGGCTACCACGCGCTCGCCGCCGGGCGGCCGGGACGCAACCTCGACCCGGTCATGGTGGGCGAGGAGCTGATCGGGCCGCTCTTCGCGCACGGCTCGGCCGGCACGGAACTGGCCGTGGTCGAGGGCGTCATGGGGCTCTACGACGGGCGCACCGGCGCCGGCGACACCGGGTCCACCGCGCACGTGGCGGGCCTGCTCGACGCCCCGGTCGTGCTGGTCGTCAACGCCGCCGCGCAGGGCCGGTCGGTGGCCGCGCTGGTGCACGGCTTCCGCAGCTTCGGCACCGTGCGCCTGGGCGGCGTGATCCTCAACCAGGTCGGCTCGGACCGGCACGAGGCGCTGCTGCGCGAGGCCTGCGAGGAGGTCGGCACCCCGGTGCTGGGCGCCCTGCGCCGGGCCGCCGCCGTCGAGGCCCCGTCGCGGCACCTCGGCCTGGTGCCCGCCGCCGAACGCCGCGCCGAGGCGCTCGCCTCGGTGGACGCCCTGGCCTCGCTCGTGGAGTCGTCGGTGGACGTGGAAGCGGTGCTGGCGCTCGCACGCTCGGCGCCGCCGCTGCCCGCCGCCGCGTGGACCCCCGCGGCCGCGGCCCCGGTGCCCGGCCGCCCGGTGGTCGCCCTCGCCGGTGGCCCGGCATTCACCTTCGCGTACGCCGAGACGGCCGAACTGCTCGCCGGCGCGGGCGCCGAGGTCGTGGTGGTGGACCCGCTGCGCGACGAGGCCCTGCCGGCGGGCACCCGCGCGCTGGTCGTCGGCGGCGGCTTCCCCGAGGTGTACGCCGCGGAGCTCTCCGCCAACGAGCCGCTGCGCCGGGAGGTCGCGGCGCTCGCGGCGGGCGGCCGGCCGATCGTCGCCGAGTGCGCCGGCCTGCTGTGGCTGTGCCGCAGCCTGGACGGCGCCCCGATGTGCGGCGTCCTGGCCGCCGAGGCCGCGATGACCCGGACCCTGACGCTGGGCTACCGGGACGCGGTGGCCCTCACCGACAGCCCGCTGCTGGCGGCGGGCGCCCGGATCACCGGCCACGAGTTCCACCGCACCACCGTCCACCCGCGCTCGGGCCTGCTGCTGGAGCCGGCCGGGGGAGCGGCGTGGGCCTGGCGGGACGCGGACCCGGAGGGCTTCGCCGCCCCCGCCCTGCACGCCTCCTACCTGCACCTGCACTGGGCCGCCGACAAGGCGCTCGCCCACCGGCTGGTCACGGCCGCGGCCGCCGTCCCGGCGCCGGCGTGACGGCGGTGGTGGTCGGTGTGGGAGCCCGCTGCGACGTCCCGGCGGCCGTGGTGGACGAGGCGGTCGACGGCGCACTGGCACGGGCGGGGCTGACCACGGCCGCCGTCGCCGCGCTCGCCACCCTCGATCGCCGGACTGCGGTGCTCGGCCCCGTGGCCGCGCGCCGCGGGTGGCCGCTGATGGCGTTTCCGCCGGAGGTGCTCGCGGAGGTGGTGGTGCCGCATCCGTCGGCCCGGGTCGCCGCACTCGCCGGCGTGCCCGGCGTCGCCGAGGCGGCCGCTCTCGCGGGGGCCGGACCGGGTGCCGTGCTGGTGCTGCCCAAGCAGCTGTGCGGGCCCGTCACCGTCGCCATCGCGCGATGCCCCTAGGGCAGCGGCCACTCGTGCACCGGCACGTTCTCGTGCATCGGGGGCAGGTAGCGGCGCAGCATCTCGTGCAGGGCGCCCTGCCGGTCGAGGCCGTCGCCCTCCAGCGCGTGCAGTGTTTCGACCTGCCAGGTGGCGCCGTTGCGGCCGGTGAGGCAGCGCTGCTCGATGATGCCCAGCAGCCGCTCGCGCTCCGGCCCGGACACTCCCCATTTCTCCAGGCCCTCGTGGGCGAGTGGCAGCAACCGGCGCAGCACCAGCTCCGACACCGGCACGTAGCCCAGCCCGGGCCAGAAGACCGAGGCGGCGATGCCGTGCCGGGCGCACGAGTGGAAGTTCTCCTCCGCCGCGCTGAACGACATCTGGGTCCAGACGGGACGATCCGCCTCGGCCAGCATCCGTACCAGGCCGTAGTAGAAGGCGCCGTTGGCGACGGTGTCCACGACGGTCGGCCCGGCCGGTAGCACCCGGTTCTCCACGCGCAGGTGCGGCCGGTCCTTCACCACCGCGTAGATCGGCCGGTTCCAGCGGTAGACCGTGCCGTTGTGCAGCCGCAGCTCGCTGAGCTGCGGGATGTCGCCGCTCTCCAGGACCTGCTCCGGGTCCTCCTCGTCGCAGATCGGCAGCAGCGCCGGGAAGTAGCGCACGTTCTCCTCGAACAGGTCGAAGACCGAGGTGATCCAGCGCTCGCCGAACCACACCCGGGGGCGTACGCCCTGGGCGCGGATCTCCTCCGAGCGGGTGTCGGTCGCCTGCTCGAACAGCGGGATGCGGGTCTCGCGCCACAGCTCCCGCCCGAACAGCAGCGGCGAGTTCGCGCCGAGGGCGACCTGCACCCCCGCGATGACCTGGGCCGCGTTCCAGTACGAGGCGAACTGGTGCGGACTCACCTGCAGGTGGAACTGGGTGCTGGTGCACGCCGCCTCGGGCGCGATGCTGTCGGTGGTGACGGCGAGCCGGTCGATGCCGTCGATGCGGATGTCGAGGTCCTCGCCGCGGGCGGCGAAGATCTGCTCGTTGAGCAGCGCATAGCGGGGGTTGGCCGACAGCGTGTCGCCGGTCAGGTGCTCGCGGCGCAGGGTGGGCAGGATGCCGATCATCACCATGTGCGCGCCGACGCCGCGGGCGTGCTGCTCGGCGTTGTTGAGGCTGGCCCGCAGCTCCCGCTCGAGATCGGTGTTCTCGTCGCCGGAGAGCCGCCGCGGCGCCACGTTGATCTCGATGTTGAACTGGCCGAGCTCGGTCTGGAAGTCGGGGTCGGCGAGCGCGGCCAGCACCTGCGCGTTGCGCATCGCCGGATCGGCGTTGTCGTCGACCAGGTTGAGCTCGATCTCCATGCCGGTCAGCGGCCGCTCGAACTCGAAGCGCGACTCGCGCAGCATCGAGGCGAACACGTCGAGACTGCGGCGGATCTTGTGCCGGTACCTGGTCCGGTCCTCGCGGGAGAACTCCCGACGCTCGACCTCTTCGCCCACCGCGCACCGCCCTTTCGCGAGCCCACGACTATGATCTGCCAGTTCGCCCCTCGGCGCCCGCCGGCACGCGCCGACCCGTCACCAGGAGGTTTCTGCGTGCGCCGCATACCTGCCCTCTTCGCGACCGTCGCAATCGCCGAGGCGGTGAGCTGGGCGCTGCTGCTCACCGGAATGTTCTTCAAGTACGTGGTCGTGCACGACGAGATCGGGGTGAAGATCGCCGGTCCGGTCCACGGTGCCCTGTTCATGGCGTACCTCGGCGTGACGGTGGTGCAGGCCCGGGCCGGTGGCTGGCGATGGTGGGTGACGCTGGTCGCGCTGGCGAGCTCCGTACCGCCGTTCGCGACCGTGGTCTTCGAGCGCTGGGCGCGCGCGAAGGGCCTGGTCCGGACGGCGGAGGCGGATCCCGTAACCGGTACTTTACAGAAAGTCACCCAGCATCGACACTGATCGCTCCAGCAGGAGGCCAGGCGGGCGCGACCGCGGCCGGCGCGGGCCTCAGCTCATCCAGGCGGCGGCCAGGACGGCGGTCGCGATCAGGCCGAGCGCGGCCTGGAGCAGCAGCCCGGGGCCGAGGTGCGACCACAGCGTGGGGATCCGCGGCGTGTACGGCTGCAGCGTCTCCAGGTTGAGCACCTGCTGCAGCCGCGCGGGCAGGTCGGGGTCCTTCTGCGCCACCGTGCGCACCTGGACGAGATCGCCGCGGTGCAGCGCCGACTGGGGCAGCTGGCCGTGCATCTCCACCTCGTAGGTCTGTCCGAGGTCGTCGCGCAGCCGTACCGGGGTGACGAGGTACTCGGGGCCCTTCTTCAGGTCCTTGAAGGTCCGGCGGGCGGCGCCGCGACCCCCGCCGCGCAGGGCGGCCACCAGCGGCGAGCCGAGGGCCCGGGCGACGGACGCGGTCAGGAAGACGGTGATCACGAGTGGCTTGCCGACCTTGACCTCGCGGGTGTACGAGGCCTGGAAACCGAGGAACCGTCCGGTGATCACGGGCCCGGCGTGCCGCAGGACGCGCTCGCGGAACAGGTCGGAGTCATCCACGGGGACCACCTCCTGGGGGATGTCCTCATGGTACGAAGAGCGATGATTCGACCACAGTGAGTGAAGTGTCCCCTCACGTTCACGCATGGTGCCCGATCGTTTGGCGGCCTGCGGACCGGGAAACCCTGCGGTCCGTACCCCCCCTTTGATCAGGAAGTGGCGCATGAAGCTTCCCTCGCCCAGAGGCCCCGTATCGGACGCCGTCATCAGCGCGCTCGCCCAGGCGCCGCACCCCTTCAGCGCCGGCGACGCCGCCTCGGACGACGATCTGCACCTGAGCCTGTTCGTCCTCTACGAACTGCACTACCGCGGCTGGGACGGCGTCGACGACACCTGGGAATGGCACCCGGACCTGCTCGCCCTGCGCGCCCGCCTCGAGGCCTCCTTCGAGGCGGAGCTGCGCCGCCTGCCCGTACCCGAGACCGTCGGCGACGTGCCGCACACCCTGGTCGCCATGGCGAGCGAGACCGGCGGGCCGTCGCTCTCCGGCTACGTGCGCGGCCGCGCCACCTACGAGCAGTTCCGCGAGTTCGCCACCCACCGGTCGGTCTACCACCTGCGCGAGGCGGACCCGCACACCTTCGCGATACCCCGGCTCGGCGGCGCGGCCAAGGCCGCCCTCATCGAGGTCCAGATCGACGAGTACGGCGGAGGCGTCACCCGCCGCATGCACCAGGAGATGTTCAAGGACACCATGAGCGCGCTCGGCCTCGACACCACCTACGGGGCGTACGTGGACGTGGTGCCCTGGCAGACGCTGGCGAACAACAACCTGATGTCGCTGTTCGGTCTGCACCGCCGCTGGCGCGGGGCGCTGCTCGGGCACCTGGCCGCGTACGAGATGACCTCGACCGGCCCGAACCGTGCGTACGCCAACGGCCTGCGCCGCCTCGGCGGCGACGAGAAGGCGACCCGCTTCTACGACGAGCACGTCGAGGCGGACGCGGTCCACGAGCAGATCGCCGCCTTCGACATGTGCGGCTCCTTCTGCCGGGCCGAGCCCGCCCTGGCCGGCGACGTCCTCTTCGGCGCCCGGTGCGTACTCACGCTCGAGGACCGCTGGGCCGAGTACGTCCTGTCCCGCTGGGAGGCGGGGGAGTCGTCATTGCGCGACTGACCGGCCCGGGGCGCTGCGGGGTCCCGGCTTTCCCGGCCTCGGCCCTCGGGTGGCGCGGTGCCGGCCCTGCGCTACCGGTCGCGGGGCGCGGGCTCCTCGCGGCCGGTTCCGGCGCGGAAGCCGACGGCCTTGTGCGTACCGTCGCAGAAGGGCTTGATGGCCGACCTGCCGCACCGGCAGAGCGCCACCGTGGCCCGTCCCGGGTCGATGACCTGCCCGTCCGGGGTCCGCAGAGTGAAGGTGCCGCGGATCAGCAACGGACCGTCCTCGTACGGGACGACGACCGCACCGTGCTCCTCATCCGCCTCGCGGGCAACGCTCATGCCGCAGCGGTTGCCCGCAACCCGGCCCGGGGAAACCGCCGCCGTGCCGGTCACGCTCGGACCGCACCGGTTGCCCGCAACGCGGCCCGGAAAGCCACCGGAGGCTCCCCCGGGGCGGTGCGGCCGACCCCGTCCGTCTACCGATTGGGCGAAAGCGGCCCGGAGCTGCCCCGTTCACGGTGAACTTGAGCCTGAACGCCTGTCGCAGGCGAGCTACGGGGGTGGGAACGGCATGGCCTTGGTCGGCACGAAGTACGTTAATCCGGACAGCGTGCTCGCGCGTACGGCGTGGGAGATGGTCCAGGCGCACGCGGGTGGCCTGGGCCCGCACGACGGCATCACCATCTGCCCGGTCTGCGGAGAGCCCCTGCCGTGCACCGCGGGCCGCGCCGCGGCCGAGGTCGTCGCCGCGGCAGGCCTCGCCGAGAGCTCCGGCCTGATCGCGGCCACCCGAGGCGGCCCCGGCGCGTCACCCCTCGGCCTGCCGGCGACGGCGGTCCAGCAGGCCACGGTCGCCATGCCCCCGAACCCTGCCCCGCCGGCCTCGGCCTCCGCTTCGACCACCCTGCCGCCGCTGCCCACGGCCACGCCGGCCGCGCCCCCGCCCGCCTCGTCGTTCTCCCCGTACGCGTCGGCGCCCGCCTTCCCGCCGGCCGACGCCCGGGCCGGCGACGCGCCGTCGTTCCCGCCCCCGTCGGAGGCGCTGCCGGCCCCGGCGTACGCGCCTGCCGCCGAACCCACCCCGCCCCCGTTCGAACCGGCCATCTACCCCCGCGCGACAACCACCCACCCGACTCCGTCGCCGGCCGCGGCAGCGCCGGACCCGCTGACAACCCGCGGCCCGCTCACCGCGCCAGACCCGCTTGCCGCAAGAGACCCGCTGACCGCGCGTGATCCGCTGACCGCGCGTGATCCGCTGACCGCGCGTGATCCGCTGAGCGCCTCCGCCCCGGCCGAACCGCTGACGCCGCCTACCTACGACCGCGGCCCGTACCCGGCGGAGCCCGGGCCGGCGCCGACCGGCCTGTCCTTCTCGGCGCCGGTGTCCTCGCCGCCGGCTCAGGGACCGGTCCCCGACCCGCAGAAGACCCCGCCCTCAGGCCTGCGCCCGCCACCGCCCGACCTCCCCGCACCGAGCGCCATGCCGTCCGCCCGGGCGTCCGCGCCGACGGCCTTCCCGCCCGCGTCGTCGGGTCCGCCGCCCGTGCCGCCGAACCGGCCGCCGTCGGTCCAGCCACCGCCGCTCCAGCCACCCACGCTCCAGCCCTCGCCGCGCCAGCCCTCGCCGCTCGAGCCACCGTCGCTCCCACCGACGACCCGGCCGCCGGCGATGCCGGCCGGTGAGCCTTCGGCTATCGGCACCGCTCCTTCGGGGCTCCGGCCTGCCCCCTCCGGCCTCCCAGCCACCCCGCCCGGCCCGCCGCCGGGCGCCGCGCCGGCCACCGCGTCGTGGCGTGGCCCGCAGGCCGCGCCGCCGCACCCGGCCACCCCCATCCCATCCACCACGCCACCGGCACCGGCACATCCCGGTTCCGCCCAGCCGACCACGGTTCCGCCTGCCGCCCGTCCGGGTCCGGCGCAGTCGGCCGCGGTTCCGCCTGCCGCCCGTCCGGGTCCGGCGCAGCCGGCCGCGGTTCCGCCTGCCGCCCGTCCGGGTCCGGCGCAGCCGGCCGCGGTCCCGCCTGCCGCCCGTCCGGGTCCGGCGCAGTCGACCGCGGTCCCGTCCGCGGCCCGGCCGGGTCCGGCGCACCCCGGCATGGCTCAGCCGGGTGCCATCCCGCCCACCGCGCAGTCGGCCGCGGTCCCGCCCACCGCACCGCCGCGGGGCGCGGGTTCGCCAGCCGCCCAGCCGGGCGCCGTGCTCGCGGGCCCGGCCCAGCCGGCAGGTGCGATGGCGCCTACCGCACCGCCGGGTCCCGCCCAGCCGCCCCTGCCGGGAGCGCAACCCGCGGTGCCCGGCGCACGGCCGTCGCCCGGCCTGGGACAGATGCCGTCCGCGCCGGCGCAGGACGTGGACCCGCTGCTGCTCGGACCGCCGGTGTTCACCCGGCAGAACCGTCCCCTGGACGCGCCCCGCTTCACCCCGTCGGCCCGGCCGCCGGAAGAGCCCGCTCCGCCGGCCCGGCCCGGCCCCGCGAGGCCGCCCGCGGCGACCGTCGCCACGCCGCCGGCCGCCGAAGCGGCCTCCCATCCGGCCGCGTCGGCCCCGAACTCACCCCTCGCCGGAACCGACTCGCACCCCGCCCCGGCCGCCGCCGATTCGCCATCCGGTCTGACCGGGCCCGGTTCCCCGTCCGGTCTGACCGGGCCCGGTTCCCCGTCCGGTCTGGCGGGGGCTGGTTCCCCGCCCGGTCTGGCGGGCGCCGCGCCGGCTTCCGGCCTGCCTGGAGCCGCGCCGGCTTCCGGCCTGCCTGCGGCCGCGCCGGCTTCGGGTCTGCCTGGTTCGGGTCCGTCTGGGGTCGCACCGGCCTCCGGTCCGCCTGGGGCCGCATCGGCTTCCGGCTTGCCTGGGGCCGCATCGGCTTCCGGCCTGGCCGGGGCGGCGCCGGCTTCCGGCCTGCCTGGGGCCGCGCCGGCCTCCGGCCTGGCCGCAGCCGGAGCCGCCACGCCGCCGACCGCGGCCGGCCCTGCCCCGTCGGGACTCAGGCCGCCGCAGGAGCCGGCGCAGGGAACCGGAACGCCCTCGCCGTCGAGCGCGGACAGCGCGTTCCGCAACGCGGATCCGGCCGCCCGGCTGGCATCCGCCCGGTCCGGCCTCGACCAGCCGGGCACTGGTCAGTCAGGGACGAGCCAGTCAGGGCTGGCTCAGTCAGGGCTGGCTCAGTCGGGGGTAGGCCAGTCAGGGCTGGGCCAGTCAGGGCTGGGCCAGTCAGAGGTGGGCCACTCAGGGTCGGGTCAGTCGGGGCTGGGCCAGTCAGAGGTGGGCCACTCAGGGTCGGGTCAGTCGGGGCTTGGGCAGAGCGCCGGACAGGCCACCGGGCAGACCCCGGGACAGAGCGCTCCCGGGCAGGCTGCTTCCGGGCCCGGCGCGACCCCGCCCCCGGCCGCGACGGACCGGCCGGTCTCCGGCCTGGACCTGTCGTCCGCCTTCCAGCGACCTCCGGCCCGCAGCGATTCCCCGTCCGGCCTGAAGCGCGCGGCATCGGGCCAGGCCGCGCAGGGTCCGGGGCGCGAGACCCCTGGCCGGTCCGGAGCATCGTCCGGGCTGAACCGGTCTCAGCCCGCCGCTGCGCGCCCCCACCGCCCGCCGCTCGAACCGCCCCAGATGGGCCAGCTCAACCGCCCCCTGCACCCGGGCGGGGAGGACGCCGCCCCGTCGGCGAGCGCGCCGCAGCCGGCACCCTCCGGCCTGGGCGGCCAAGGCGCGCCGTCGGGCCTGAGCGCCGCGGCGGCGCAAGGCACGCCGTCGGGCCTAGGCACGCCGGGAGCGCAAGGCGCGCTATCGGGCCTGGGCACCCCGGGGGCGCAAGGCGCGCCGTCCGGTCTGGGCGCCCGCGGGGCGCAGGCTGCGCCGTCGGGCCTGGGTGTCCCCGGAGCGCAGGGTGGGCCGGGCGTGCAGGGTGCGGAACCGGACCAAACCGGGCGTGGGGCCCCGTCGGGGCTGCCCGGCAGGGCACCGGCCGCGACGAGCGAGCCGGCCGCGGCGCCGTGGTCCGCGGCGGGCGGGGAGGACGAGGCACCGAGCGGGCTGCCCCGGCGCCCGCAGCAGTAGTCACCCGGCGGCGCGACACGATGTCGCTCCCTGGTGGCAACCAGCCAGCGAGATCAGTAGCGAGTCGTACACTGAACGTTACCATCGCGGTCGATGTGTTTCGGTGCCGGCCGGACGGGGCAACAGCGTCGTCGGAGCCGGCCCCGGGCCGGCCTCCGCCGGATTGCCGCATCGGGATGTGGCCCGGTACGGCCGATGGCGTTTCGGCGCACGGGCACACCGTGCCGGTCGAGGGGAAGCGAGCATGCCCACACAGGAGGACTCGTCCTCTCGCGTCCTCGAGGACCTGGACGCCGCGGCGGTCGACTATGCCACGCGGGTGGCGACGGCCTCGGCCGCCGAACGCGCCGTTCTGCGTGACCAGCTCACGCGCGTCTGCCTGCCCTTCGCCGGCCGGATGGCCCGCCGCTACCGGGGCCGCGGCGAGGCGCTGGAGGACCTCGAGCAGGTCGCGCGCCTCGGGCTGATCAAGGCGATCGACCGGTACGACCCCGAGCGCGGGTCCTTCACGGCGTACGCGGTCATCACGATCTCCGGCGAGATCAAGCGGCACTTCCGGGACCGGACCTGGGGGGTGCACGTGCCGCGGCGGATCCAGGATCTCAGCCTGGAGGTCGGGCACGCCTCCATGGTGCTGACCACGGAGTTGTCGCGGACGCCGACCTCGGCGGAGCTCGCCGAGCGGCTCGGGGTGAGCGAGCCGGCCGTGCGGGAGGCGCTGGAGTCGGCGGCCGGCTACTCGCCGTCGTCGCTGAACGCCCCGGCCGGCGGGGAGGGCACCGCCGAGTTCGGCGATCTGATCGGCGGCACGGACAGCGACCTGGAGCTGGTCGACGACCGGCTCACCGTCGCCGGGCTGCTGCTGCGACTGCCGCCGCGGGAGCGGCGGATGCTGGCGATGCGGTTCTACGGCAACCGCACTCAGGCCGAGATCGCCACCGAGCTCGGCATCTCGCAGATGCATGTGTCCCGCCTGCTCAGCCGCTCCCTGGCGTGGCTGCGGGAGGCGATGCTCAGCGACGGGCCGCCGCGCTGGGAGGGTGCCAACGGTCCCGCGGAGTCGCACGGCATGCGGATCACGGTGGACCGCGCGCCCGGCGTCGTCACCGTCCGGGTGCACGGCGAGGTCGACCGGGACACCGCCGAGCGCCTGCGGATGGCGCTGCGACACGCCGTCGCGGCCGCCGCCGCCGGTGAGCGGATGGTGATCGACCTGGCCGCCGTGCCGCTGGTGGACGCCGCCGGGGTCGCGGTGCTGCTCGACACCGCGTCGGCCGCCGCCGTCGCGGAGGTGGAGCTGAGCCTGACCGGCACGCAGCCGTACGTCGCGCGCATCCTCGGGGTCTCCGGCCTGCAGCGGGTGATGGACACCCGGTCCTGATCAGGTGCTCAGCGAGGCCCAGACGACCTTGCCTCCGGAGCAGGGCAGCCAGTCCCAGGCGTGCGCGGTCGCGTTCACCAGCATCAGCCCGCGCCCGCCCGGGCGCTCCGGCGACAGTTCCATCGTCGCCCGCGGTGGTTCGGCCGAGCCGTCGCGGACGGCGATGTGCAGGTACCGCTCGCGCAGCGTCAGGCGCAAGGTCATCATCGTGTGCGCGTGGTCGACCACGTTGCTGACCAGCTCGCTGGCGATCAGGCTCGCCGGCGCCACCAGGTGCGGCAGGTCCCACCGTAGGCAGGCGTCGGTGGCCACGTTGCGGGCCTGCCGGGCGGCGCCCGGGACCGGCAGCAGCTCGTCGCTCAGCCGGGGCTGCACCCGGCGGTCGTCGTCGAGCGCGGCGCGCGCCGCCCCCAGCGAGGGGAAGACGAGCAGCCCCCGGTACGCCGCGAGCCGCAGGGCCCGGCGCGCGCCGGGGCGGGGGCCGCAGAGCAGCACCGGGATGCCGGGCCAGCGCTCGGCCTGCCGGGCGACGGTGGCGAACACCGCGAGGGCCAGCGGCTCGGGGACGTCGAGTGCGCAGAGGTCGAGCAGGAGCGCATCGGGCTGCTCGGCCAGGCACTTCATCAGCTGCGTGCGCACGCGGGCGACGTCGAGCAGCTCGAGGTGGCCGGAGAACACGACGACCAGCCGCCCTTCCTCCGGACGTACCACCGTCTCGATGCTCACGGCTGGTCCCTCCTGCCCACTGGAGCCCCCGGGGTACCCACCGCCCCGCCGGCGAAACGTCAGGCGTCGTCGGCTTCCATGACGATGATGGCTCCCTCGGTGTCACGGGTGACGTCGAGCCCCCGCAGCGGGGCGCACGCCACCCGGACGACGACCGCGCGCCCGCGCCGGTTGATCGCGTCGACGGTCACCTCGCCGGACGTGCCCGCCTCGCCGAGCGCGCCGCGCAGGACGGGCCTGATCTGCTCGAACGGCAGGCCGATGTCCAGGTTGAGGAAGTGCTGACCGACCACCTCGGTGGAGCGCAGCCCCCACAGGTCCTCGGCGCGCCGGTTCCACATGCGGATGCTCAGGTCGAGGGTGACCACGGCGACGCCGGCGCGCAGGCTGGTCAGCACGGTCTCCAGGAAGGAGTTGGCCTCGTCGAGCTGGGTGCTGCTGATCCTGAGCTGGTCGTTGATGCTCTGGAGCTCGTCGTTGGTGGACTGGAGCTCCTCGTTCATCGTCTCCAGTTCCTCGTTGGTGGACTGCAGTTCCTCGTTGGTGGTCTCCAGCTCCTCGACGGTCGACTGGAGCTCCTCGTTGGTCGTCTCGAGCTCCTCGTTGGTGGACTGCAGTTCCTCGTACGCGGCTTCGAGCTGCTGGTTGGCGTGCTCCAGGTCCTCCTGCAGCCGCCGCGCGGCGGTGACGTCGTGGAAGATCAGGTTGACCCCGAGCAGGCTGCCGTCGTTGCCGGTGAGCGGGCTGACCTGCACCTCGAGGTGGGTGGTCTCGCCGTTGCGGCCGTACTCCACGTCGGAGACGCGCAGGGTCCGCCGCTCCAGCTGGGCCTGCTCGATGTAGCGGCGCAGCTCGACCGGGCGGTACGACACCTCCAGGTCGCGGAAGGGCCGTCCGATGTCACGCGACGACACCCCGAACATCTTTTCGAGCCGCCGGTTGGTGAGCGCCACCAGCCCGTCGGAGGTGAGCCCGAGCTGTGCGACCGGGCTGGCGGCGAAGGCCTCGTTGCGCAGCTCGTCCAGGCCGACCACCGCGCCGTCGCCGCCCGGCAGCGGCTCGACGAAGACGGCGCCGGTCATCGGCATGACGCGGGGGACCCGGCGGAACACCCGGCGCTTGAGGTCGATGGGTGTGAACAGGTTGCCGTGGCTGAGCAGCATCTCGGCCTTGCCGAGGAAGAGCACGCCGCCGTCGGCGAGGGCGAAGTGGAACCGGGAGAGGATCTTCGCCTGCGTCTCCGCGTTGAAGTACATCAGCGTGTTGCGGCAGGTCAGCAGGTCGATGCGGGAGATGGGCGCGTCCTGCACCAGGTCGTTGCGGCCGAAGATGATCGAGCGCCGCAGGTCCTTGCGGAACGTGAAGCGGTTGCCGACCGGCTCGAAGTACTCGGCCGCGAGCTTGGGCGGCACGGCCTGCATCTCGCGCTCGCCGTAGCTCGCCTGCCGGGCCTCGGCAAGCTGTTCCTCGTCCACGTCGGTGGCGTATATCTTCACCCGTTCCCGGAAGGCGTCCACGCCGAGCGTCTCGGCGAGCGCCATGGCCAGCGTGTACGCCTCCTCGCCGGAGGCGCATCCCGCGGACCAGATCCGGATCGGCGAGTCGGCGGGCTTGGTGGAGACCAGCGGCTCGAGCACCTCGGCGCGCAGGTAGTCCCACGAATCGCTGTCCCGGAAGAACCCCGTGACGTTGATCAGAATGGTGTTGAACAGCGTGGTGAACTCGTCCGGGTGGACCTGGAGGAAGTCCAGGTACTCCAGGTAGGCGTGGATGTCGACCTGGGCCATGCGGCGGCCGACCCGGCGCATCAGGCTGGATCGCTTGTAGCCGGTGAAGTCGAAGCCTCGCGACTCCTTGAGATAGACCAGGAGGGCTTCGAAGTCGGGGTCGGTCGCGTTCACGGGCAGACCGTATCCTAAGCGCGGGTCAGGTCAGGACGACGGCGCCGGATCGTCCACCGACCCGTTCGAGCCGAGCTGGGCGATCAGCCGGCGGATCGCCTCGCCGGCGGCCTCGGCGTCGTGCGCCATGTCGTGGAACCGGGCGGTCATCATCGGGTGCCGGCGCGAGCCGGAGCCCGCCATGCGCCGGCTCAGCGCGGACTTCTCCTCCAGCGCGCGCAGGGCCATCCACAGCGCTCCTTCCAGGGCGATCGCCTGCTCGTCCAGCAGGCTCTCCGGTGACCAGGCATGACCGACCCGGCATCGGTAGCGGGGCAGCGGCTTGTCCCCGATCTCGAAGAGGCTGCCGCCACAGGAGGGACAGCCGAAGCCGGCCGGTGCGGCGTCGAGCTCGTCGGAGGTCACCTGGCTCAGCTCGGAGAAGGCGACCTCGGTCTCGAGCAGATCGTCGGGGCGGCGCGGGCGGCGCTCGGGCAGGTCCATGGCGGTGATCCCGGCGATCAGGCCGCCCATCTTGGCGGCGGGCACGACGTGGTCCGGTGTGACGTGCGACATCGCGGCGCGGGGCATGGACGGATGCAGCGCGTCCTGGGGATCCTGCACGATCGTCGTCCCGCCCCGGGCGGCGATGCTGGCGAGTCCGGCGGCGCCGTCGTCGCGGGAGCCGGAGAGGACGACCCCGATCACGCGATCGGCGTACGCCCGCGCCGCGGAGCGGAACAGCGGGTCCACCGCGGGGCGGTGCCCGTTCTCCGCCGGCCCCCGGGTGAGCCGGATCCGGCCGTCCAGGATCAGCAGGTGGTGGTCGTTGGGCGCGACGTAGACGTGGCCGTGCCCCAGCTCCTCGCCGTCGACGGCCGCCGTGACGGGAAGGGGGCCGCTGCGCGACAGGATCGCCGGCAGCGCGCTGGGCGAGTCCCGGGGCACGTGGAGGACCACCAGGACGGTACCCGGAAAGTTCGCGGGAAGGCCGCCGACGAAGGCGCGCAGTGCCTCGACGCCGCCGGCGGAGGCGCCGACGACGACCACGTCGCGGTGTTCGCGCGTCACGCCACTCCCGCCGTCAGTTTCGTCCAGACCACCTTACCGTCGGAGACGGGAAGCACACCCCACGCGTCGGTGAGTTCCCGAACGAGGTGCAGGCCGCGTCCGCCCGCCTCGGAGACGCCGGGGTCCTTGGGCCGCGGCAGCAGCCGGCTGCCGTCGCGCACGGTCAGGCAGACGCGCCCGTCGCGCAGCCCGAGGGTGAACTCCATCGTGGTGTGCGCGTGCCGGACGACGTTCGCCACGAGCTCGGTCGCGACGAGGCTGATCGTGGCGGCGAGCTCGCGCACCTGCCACGCCGCGCAGGCCTGGGTGACGAGCTGGCGGACCTGGCGGCAGGCGTCGGGGACCGGCCGCAGCCGTACCCGGATCCGCGGCGGTGCCGGCTCGTGCAGCTGCTCCGCGAGCGCCTTCTCGCAGCTCTCCTCCGTGGCCACGGTGTGGCATCCGGGCCAGTCGCGCAGGGCCTGGGCGGTGTCGGTCTCCGCCCCGCACAGCACGACCGGTACGGCGGGCCACTCGGCGGTGCGGCAGACGACGGAGCTCAGCACGTCCAAGGCGGAGGGTTCGGCGACCTCCAGGGCGCTGACGTCGACGAGCAGAGACTGCGGCTGGGCCGACAGGCACCGGGCGACGGCCCGTTCCAGGGCGTCGCCGGTGATCGAGTCCAGCACTCCGCTGACCCGCAGAACCGCCACCGGAAGGTCCTGTTCAGGCCGGCAGACAAGCTGACTCGACATCGGCCCCCTTCCGCCGTCGCGCCGCACCCGTCACCTCGTCCGCTCCCTGTGCCCGGCGCCGGGCGGCGGCAAACGCCTCGCGGAAGGAAAGCGCGCGGGAGTCGGCAACCCGCGCGGGCGAAAGTGAAGTACCGTAACGCGCCATGGGTGTGTCTCAGCGGCTGAAGAGCCGGTTCCGCAAGTTTCTGCAGCGTCCGGGCACCACGGTCGATCTCGCGCCGTTGGAGCGGCGGCTGCCGGCGATCGAGGCCCGCGAACCGGCCCTGCGGGAGCTCGGCGACGACGCGCTGACCGCCGCGGCGGGCGAGGCCACCACCTACGAGGAGATCTGCGCGATCGGGCGCGAGGCCGCCCGGCGCGCCCTGGACCAGCGCCCGTACGACGTCCAGCTCGTCGGCGCGATGGCGCTGCTGTCCGGCAAGGTCGCCGAGATGGCCACCGGTGAGGGCAAGACGCTCACCGCCACCATCGCCGCCTACGGCCACGTGCGTCTCGGCAACGGCCCGGTGCACGTGCTCACGGTCAACGACTACCTGGCCCGCCGCGACGCCACCTGGATGGAGCCCGTCTACCGGCTCCTGGGCCTGACCGTCGGCTGGGTCACCGAGGCGTCCACGCCCGAGGAGCGCCGGGAGGCGTACGCCGCGGACGTCACGTACGTGTCGGTGAGCGAGGGCGGCTTCGACTACCTGCGCGACCAGCTCGTCACCTCGGTCGAGGACCGGGTGCAGCGCGAGCGGGCCACCGCGATCGTCGACGAGGCCGACTCCATCCTGATCGACGAGGCCCGCGTCCCCATGGTGCTGGCCGGCAGCGTCGCCGGCGAGAGCGACCCGGTGCACGACGCCGCCGAGCTGGTCCGCGAGCTGCGCGCGGGCAAGCACTACGAGGTGGCCGAGGACGGGCGCAGCGTCGCCTTCACCGACGCGGGCCTCAGGGCCCTCGAGGAGAAGATGGGCCTCGACCTGTACGCCGACGAGAACGTCGCCCAGCTCTCCGCGGTGAACGTGGCCCTGCACGCCCGGGCCCTGCTGCGCCGCGACGTCGACTACATCGTGCGCGACGGCACGGTGGAGCTGATCGACGAGATGCGCGGCCGGGTCGCCCAGCGCCGCCGGTGGCCCGACGGCCTGCAGGCGGCCGTGGAGGCGAAGGAGGGGCTGCACGCCACCGCCGAGGGCGAGGTCCTCGACACGATCACCGTGCAGGCCTACATCGCCCTCTACCGGACGGTCTGCGGCATGACGGCGACCGCGGTGCACGTCGGCGAGCAGCTGCGGGAGTATTTCAAGCTCGAGGTCGCGGTGGTCCCGCCGAACACCCCGAACATCCGCGAGGACGAGCCCGACCGGATCTACTCGGCGCACGACATGCGCGACGAGGCGCTCGTCGAGGAGATCAAGCTCGCCCACGAGAAGGGCCGGCCGGTGCTGATCGGCACCCTCGACGTGAAG
The DNA here is from genome assembly GCF_014648355.1 of Couchioplanes azureus. Classification (GTDB taxonomy): domain Bacteria; phylum Actinomycetota; class Actinomycetes; order Mycobacteriales; family Micromonosporaceae; genus Actinoplanes; species Actinoplanes azureus. Next base: position 717,043 of record NZ_BMQY01000004.1, on the reverse strand, counting down.
GCCTCGGAGCTGCTGGCCAAGCAGCTCGCCGCGGCGGGCGTCCCGTCGGTGGTGCTGAACGCCAAGAACGACGACGAGGAGGCCGCGATCATCGCGGAGGCGGGCGCGCTCGGCGCCGTCACCGTCTCCACCCAGATGGCCGGGCGCGGCGTCGACATCCGCCTCGGCGGCAGCGACGAGAAGGACCGGGACAAGGTCGTCGAGCTGGGCGGGCTCTACGTGATCGGCAGCGGCCGGCACGACAGCCGGCGCGTCGACGACCAGCTCCGCGGCCGCGCCGGCCGCCAGGGCGACCCGGGCGGCTCGGTCTTCTTCGTCAGCCTCGAGGACGACCTGGTCACCCGGCACGCCGGTGACATCCTGCCGTCCTCGCCGCGGATGGACATGGACGGCGTGGTGCACGACGACCAGGTCGAGTACGCCGTCGAGCACGCCCAGCGCGTGGCCGAGGGCGTCAACCACGAGATCCACCGCAACACCTGGCGTTACAGCGTGGTGATCGAGCAGCAGCGCCTGGCCCTCGCCGAGCGCCGGGAGCGGCTGCTGACCTCCGAGGTCGCCGCGATCATGCTGCTGGAGAAGTCGCCGGACAAGGCGAAGGAGCTCGACGAGGACGTGCTCTCCGAGGCGGCCCGCGCCATCGCGCTGTACCACCTGGACCGCCTCTGGGCCGAGCACCTGGCCGAGCTCTCCGAGGTGCGCGAGGGCGTGCACCTGCGCGCGCTGGGCAAGCTCGACCCGCTGGACGAGTTCCACCGCGCGGCGGTGCCCGCGTTCCAGAAGCTCTTCACCGAGATCGAGCGCCGCACCATCGAGACGTTCGAGGAGACCGACTTCTCCGAGGGCTGGCAGCCGGACCGGGCCGAGCTGGTGCGGCCGAGCGCGACGTGGACCTACCTCGTGCACGACAACCCGTTCGGCTCGGAGCTCGACCGGCTCATCGCGGCGGTCGGCCGCCGCCTCACCTCGGGCGGCAGCTAGTCAGCGCGGGTGCGGCTCGCCCGCGTGGTGGGCGGCGAGGATGTCGCCGCCGAACTCGCCGCGCGGGCGCCGCAGCACCGTGTGCGCATGGTTGCCGTCGTCGGTGGTGTTGTCGTACTCGATGAGTAGATCGTCGGCCTGAATCCGGTAATAGTGCCGGGTCCCGGGCTGCGGAGGGCCCTCCCAGGCGAAGTGGATCTCGCCGCCGGCCGGGTCCAGCGCGGCGGCCAGCTCGTCCGGCAGCCGGCCCAGGTAGAGGGCCACGAGCTGGTCGAGCAGCGCACGCTCCCCGGGCCGCAGGTCCGCCCGGGCGACCCCGGGCGGTGCGATGGGCGCGCTGTGCGGTCGGGTCCCCGTCCTGATGTCGTACGGCGCCACGTCCGCCACCACCGCAGCACGGCGCGCCCGCGCCGACAGCGAGAGCAGCAGCTCGCGCCCGAGATCCTCCTCGGCGCCCAGCGGCCGCAGCACGGGCCGTCCCAGCGCGTCCACCCGGGCCGGGTTGGCGCCCAGGAACACCGGTGCGGGCGAGACCCGGCCGCCGGAGACGGTCATGCTGACCGACAGGTGATGGCCCTCGAAACGCCACGCCCACTCGTCGTCCCCGGGCGTGCCGTAGACGGCGACCCGGTAGTCCTCGCTGTGCCGCCTGCGCCGGCCGCCCTCCCGGCGGTCGAGCACCTCCTCGAGCGCGCACACGGCCATGGCCTGCGCGAACGCGGCAGGGCTGAGGCCGGTGGCGAGGAGCCGGTGGGCGTCCTTGCGCGGTCCGGGGGCGAGGTCGGCCAGCGCAAGGCCGGGCCGGGGCTCGGGACGGTACTCGATCCAGCGCCGCTGCGGGTCGCCGAAGGCGGCGCCCGCCTCGGGACGGGCCCGCAGCAGGGCGGCCGCGGCGGCGGCCATGTCGCCCGCCAGCGTCATCTCACTCACCCCGCTGTGCGGCGGCCGGGTCCACGAGGGTCATGTCACTCGCCACGCAGCAGGTCGCTCATCTCGGACAGGCCGTAGAAGGCGGCGGTCTCCCGCGCGCTGGGGGTGCCGGCGTCGGGATCCGCTCCCGCTCCGAGCAGCGTCCGGACCGTCGCGGCGTTCTTGCGGAAGACCGCGGCGGCGAGCGCGGTCTGCCCGCGGTCGTTGACCCGGCCCGGGTCGGCGCCGTGCGCCAGCAGTGCCGCGACCGTCGGCGGATGGTTGTGGTACGCGGCGAGGATCAGCAGCGTGTCGCCTTGATCATTGGTCAGGTTCGCGGGCAGGCCCTGCGCGAGGTGACCGGCGAGTTCCTCGGTGCCGCCGGAGCGGGCGAGGTCGAACATCCGGTGCGCGTACGCGATCGTTTCGGCATCCATTTCCTGGGCCATGCCGGCAGCCTACGATGTTAATCTCCCCTGCATTCCGCGAGGGGGGCAGGGTGAGCGACGGGGTGTACGTCGGCCGCGCCGGCGAGGACGGCGCGCGCAACCAGGGCTGGCTGCTCGGCCATTTCATGCCGGCCGGGGAGCTGCGGCACAGCGACGACGTCGAGGTGAAGTGGGGGGTGCACCAGCCGGGCGAGCGCCGCGCGGCCTGGGCCACGCGGGAGACGCGGACGGCTTTGCTCGTGCTGATCCGCGGCGCCTTCAACATCGAGTTGCGGGACCGGACGGTGGTGCTGCGCGAGCCGGGGGACTACGTGGTCTGGGGTCCCGGTCACGATCATTCCTGGCAGGCCGGCGACGAGGAGACGGTGGTGCTGACCGTGCGCTGGCCCTCGGTGCCCGGCTGGCGCTTACCCCCCGCCCGGCCTCGGGAAACCAGCGTTTATTCATAACTGCAGGAAACGGATGCCCACCGTTAACCGGCGTGACGGTAATCGCATTGTCGGTGCGGCAAATCTCGATGCATCCGTTGGTTATGGAACGAGTTTCCCACAGTGTGGTTGCCTCCTTGACCGCTCGGCCGCGGCCCCGGAAATATCGACCGCGGTTTAAGCGTGCATTAATTGGATCGTCGTTGTGAACGGCGCCGCACTCATTCTTTCGACGCAGGAGGCTTCATGCCGGTCACCGCCCTGCCGGGGCGCACGGGACGACACGCGATGGGGCCCGGCCGCCTGGCCACGATCCGGCGCGCCGCGGTCACTCCGCCGCCGGCCGCCGCCGCCCTGACCGTGACGCTCAACATCCCGCTCTCCGGCGACACGCTGCCACCGCAGGCCCACCGGCTGATCGAGGCGGTCCGGGAGCTGGTCGAGGCCGGCCAGGGCTCGGTCGCGCTCGAGCAGCCCCGCCCCGAGCAGCCGCCACCGCCCACGGTCCCCGAGCCCGTCCGCGACGGTGGTGTCGAGGTCCGCCTCCTCACCGCTTCGCGGCAGGTACTGCTCGACGGCGTACTGCTGCCGCTCACCCGGCTCGAGTTCGACCTGCTGCTGTTCCTGGCCGAGCATCCACGCCGGGTGTTCAGCCGGACCCAGCTGCTCAACGCCGTCTGGGGATACGAGCACACCGGCGAGCGTACGGTCGACGTCCACGTGCGCCGGCTGCGCGTCAAGATGGGCTCGCACCTGCCGCTGATCACGACCGTCTACGGGGTGGGCTACCGCCTCTCCGACGAGGCCAGGATCGTGGTGCTACCGCACGAGTGACCGGTCCACGGGCCGGCGTGCCGCACGGGGGACCGGTCTGCGACCGGTGTGCCGCACGGGGGACCGGCCCATGGCTGGATGCCGCACGGGGGAGCGGTTTCTCGCTGGATGCCGCACGGGGGGCGGCCTCTCGCCGGATACCGCACGGGGGAGCGGCTTCTCGCCGGGCACGGCACAGACGAGCGGCTCAGGGCCGGGCGTCGCACGGGCGAGCGGCTCAGGGCCGGGCGTCGCACGGGCGAGCGGCTTGAGGCCGGGCGTCGCACGGGGGCGGGTGTCGCGCCGGAAACCGGTTCGTGGCCGGGCCGCGCGGCCGGGCCTGTCCTAAGCTTGCGCGGTGCGTGTGCGTCCCGTGTCGACCGAGGTCCTCGTCGAGGAACTGGCCGACCGGCTCGCCGCGTGGCAGCCGGGAGAGCGGTTGCGGGTGGCCGTCGACGGCCCGGCCGCGGCCGATCCCGGCGCGCTGGCCGGCGCCCTCATCGCCCCGCTGCGGGTGCGGGGCCGCCCGGCGGTGCACGTCTCCACGGCCGACTTCCTGCGCCCGGCCTCGCTGCGGCTGGAGTTCGGGCGGACCAACCCCGACTCCTTCTACGCCGGCTGGACCGACGAGGCGGGGCTGCGCCGCGAGGTGCTCGACCCGGCCGGCCCGCAGGGCAGCGGCCGGATCCTGACCCGGCTGTGGAACGCGGCCACCGACCGGGCCGCCCGGGAGCCGTACGCGGAGCTCGCGCCGGAGGCCGTGGTGCTCGTCAGCGGCCCGCTGCTGCTCGGCGCCGGACTGCCGTTCGACGTGACGGTCCATCTCGCACTCTCGCCGGCGGCCCTGGCCCGCCGTACCGACCCCGCGGAGCACTGGACGCTGCCCGCCTTCGCGCGCTACGCCGCCGAGGTGGAACCCGCCGGATTCGCCGATGTCGTGGTCCGCGTGGACGATCCCCGGAGGCCCGCCGTGGTGCTGACGCGTGAGTGAATCACCGGTGACACCCCCTGTGACCTGCGACGCGAAAGCAGGTTCGCGCAGTCCGTGGCGGTAACGAGCACTGACAGTTATGCTGCGGTTACTTTTTTGCGGGGATCGAGTTTCCGATCTTCGGCGGTGGGTATGAGCGGACCCCACGGTGCGACACCGACGGGCCGGCACGGGGAGTCCACCGGCAGGGGCAGAGGGAAGGGCAGGGGGAGCACATGCTCGTCAACAGCGCGGTCATCACGGGTAAAGGTGCCGACACCGCCAAGGGGCGCTCGACGGACGAGATCGAGCAGATCCGGGCATTGCTGCAGTCCCGGTTCGACGATCTGAACGCCGAGTACGAGGAGGCCGTGGCCGAGAACCAGCGCCTGCGGCTGGTCGAGATCGGCGACGCCGCCGGCGACGACCAGGCCGACAGCGGCTCCAAGACCGCCGAGCGCGACGCGGCCACGTCGCTGCTGCGCACTCTGCTCGACCGGCGCACGCAGGCGGAGATCGCCATGCAGCGCCTCGACGAGGGCACCTACGGCAACTGCGAGAGCTGCGCCAACCCGATCCCGGTCGAGCGGCTCGAGGTGTTCCCGTCGGCCACCACGTGCGTGCACTGCAAGGCCAACCGCGAGCGTCGCGCGGGCTGATCCTTCCGACTCGCACCGGTCCGCCGCCCGCTCGGACGGCGGACCGGTCGCATCGGGACTAACTTGGGGCGCATGGGTGAGATCCAGGTCGGCACGGCGTCGTGGACCGACAAGACGTTGCTCGAGTCGGGCTGGTATCCGCCGTCGGCGGACACCGCGGAGAAGCGCCTCGCCTACTACGCGAGGCAGTTCCCCGTGGTCGAGGTGGACGCGACGTACTACGGCCCGCCGGCCGAGCAGACCACCCGGCTGTGGGCCGAGCGCACGCCGGACGGGTTCACCTTCAACATCAAGGCCTTCAGCCTGCTGACCGGCCATCCGACCAAGGTCTCGGCGATCTACAAGGACCTGCGGCCCGACACGGACAAGAAGACGGTCTATCCGGACGACCTGCCGCCGCAGGCGTACGAGGAGGTCTGGACGCGCTTCCTGTCCGCATTGGACCCGCTGGTGTCGGCCGGCAAGCTCGGCGCGCTGCTGTTCCAGTTCCCGCCGTGGTGGGGCATCCGGCGCTCGCACAAGGACTACCTGCGTGAGGTCGCGGCCCGGTGCAAGCCGCTGCGGCCGGTCTTCGAGTTCCGCAACGCGTCGTGGTTCGCCGGCGACAACGCCGCGGAGACCCTGGCGTTCCTGCGCGAGCACGAGCTGCCCCTGGTCTGCGTCGACATGCCGCAGGGCCACAAGTCGTCGGTGCCACCTCTGGTGGCGGCCACGGCGGACCTGGCCGTGGTCCGTTTTCACGGCCACAGCGACAAGTGGACCAGCAAGGACATCCACGAGAAGTTCGGCTACGACTATCCGCGCGCGGAGCTGCAGGAGTGGGTGCCGAAGCTGCGCGCCCTGGCCGACGAGGCCGCCACGACCCAGGTCTTCATGAACAACTGCTGCCGGGATTTCGCGCAGCGCAACGCCGCGACCCTGATCGAGCTGCTCGGCTAGGTTCCGTCTCGCAGATCATGGGTGGTCCGTCCTTCCGCCTGGGTCGGTCAGGTGTCGCGGCGCCAGCGGGTGGCGGCGTACCAGGCGATGGTGGCGGTGGTCGTGATCTCGATGATCGAGAAGTAGATGTAGTGCAGCGTGGGCTCTGAGCCGACCGTGAGCGAGGCTGCCTGCACCAGGGTCATGACGATTCCGGCGGCGAGCGAGGACCAGCGGGCGACACGGTGTGGCGCGATCCTGCTGACCAGTACCGCTCCGATCGGAATGGTCATGAGGATGGCCGCGCCGAGCAGGAATCCCTGGGTGAAGCGGATTCCGTGGATCTCTCCGGTGAGCAGGGCGGCGAGGTCTTCCGACCAGTACAGGCCGAGAATGTCGCAGTACGCGTAGTTGAGGATGGCGAACAGCCACAGCGACGATACGACGGTCCGCGGGCCGATACGGCGCGCTGGCGGGCCGGGCATGGGATCGGCGATCTCGTACGTCGACGGTGAGGTCATGTCTGTCCTCCTGGAGCAACGAGCGGGAGTGTGTCTTACAACGTAAGAAGCATCTTACAGCGTAAGATCAACCGCAAGAAGCGTGGAGGTGACGATGCCCGCTCGTCCCGAGGACAAGGCGCCCTTGAGCCGGCAGAACGTGCTGGCCGCGGCGCTCGCGGTCGCCGACGCCGACGGTCTCGCCCGCCTCACGATGCGCCGGGTTGCGGAGGCGCTCGACTGCGAGGCGATGTCGCTCTACTACTACGTGGCGGACAAGAAGGCGCTGCTGGCAGGACTGGCGGAGAGGGTGGTCGACGAGGTCATCGCGGTCACCCTGACATCGGCAGTCGGCGAAGGAGCGCAGGACTGGCGCGACGTCATCCGCGCTCGCTGCCTCGGCGCACGCGAGGTCATGCTGCGCCATCCCTGGGCGCCGAGCCTGCTGGCATCACAATCGCAGGTCCCACCCAACGTCTACGGGATCTTCGAAGCCCTCGTCGCCACGATGGTGGATGCCGGACTCGGTTACCAGCTGGCACACCGAGCCATTCATTCCCTGGGCTCGCTCGTGCTGGGCTTCACCCAGGAGCTCTTCGAACCCGCGGCCGACGACGAGGGCACCTCCGCGGAGGAAATGGCGGCGATGGCAGCGGCCCTGCCCCATCTCTCGCGGCTCGCGGACATCGCCACCCATGACTCCGAGGGCGCGCTGAGCATCTGCGACACCCGGGCGGAGTTCGAGTTCACCCTGGCCCTGATCCTCGACGGACTCGAGGCCCACCGCCCGTCCGATGGCGACAACGCACCTTCGCCGGGCGCACCGGGTGCCTCCGCGCGACGGTGACCGACGCGGAGATCGGTGACCCGGTCCGCTTCACCCGAAGTGACCGCCGGCACGTGGTCACACCACCATGATCTGCGAGACAGACCCTAGCCGGGCGTACGGGTCACCTGCAGGCCGCGGCGGCGGGCCAGCGCGGCCATCGCGGCCGCGTCGACGACCGCCGCGCCGCCGGGATCGTTGTTGAAGTAGACGTACGTCGTCATGTCCGGCAGCCGGTCCAGCCAGGCCGACAGAGACGCCCGCCCGTAGCGCGGCCACGGCTGCGCCCGCCCCTCGTGCATCCGCAGATAGGCGAAGTCGGCGGTGAGCCACAGCGGGGTCGTCGGGCGCCCCTTGCGGTCCGCCCAGGACAGCGCGGCGTTGTGGCGGGTCAGCACCTCCCGCACCGCGTCGGTCCACCAGCTGTCGTGCCGCGGCTCGACCGCGACCCGCACGCCGCGGGGGAACAGCCCGAGGGTCTCGTCCAGTGCCGCCACGTCGGCCTTCAGCGTCGGGGGCAGCTGGATCAGCACCGGCCCGAGCTTGTCGCCGAGGGCGTCGGCACGGCTCAGGAAGCGGGCGACCGGTTCGGCCGGCTCCTTCAGCCGCTTGATGTGGGTGAGGTAGCGGCTCATCTTCACCGCGAAGCAGAAGTCGTCCGGCGTCCGCGCGCGCCACTGGGCGAACGTGTCGCGCTCGGGCAGCCGGTAGAAGGCGTTGTTGATCTCGACCGTGGCGAAGGACTCCGTGAACGTCTCCAGCCAGAGCCGCTGCGGCAGGCCCTCCGGATAGAGGTACGGCCGGGTGTCGTCGCCGCCCTTCGGGGGACGCCAGTCCTTGTACTGCCACCCTGAGGTGCCCATCACCAGCACCGTCCTGGTGTCCCCGATTAGTGGTGATCGAAACCGGGTATCGCCGGGGTCTCCACGGACGAAGGGAACGATCATGCGGCTCAGCGACGACGACATCACCGGCGGCAGCGACGTCTCGGGCGAGGGCGTGGCCGACGGCGGCGCCAACGCGAACGGCCAGGACGGCGGCGCGGACGGCGGCGCGGGCGAGGGCCCGGCGGACGGCGGCGCGCACCCCGCCGGTCACGACGGCGGTGCCGACGGCGCGGCGTCGCTCGAGGGCCCGGCCGACGGCGGCGCGAACCCGGGTGGCGTCGACGGCGGCGCGGACGGCGGCGCCGCGGGCGAGGGCCCGGCCGACGGCGGCGCGAACCCCGGTGGCGTCGACGGTGGCGCCGACGGCGGCGCCGTCTAGGAGCCGCGGCGATGACCAACCCGTCGCCGGACGGCACCGAGGATCGTCCGGCCCTCGGCCGGGTCGTCGCCGTCGACCCGGACAAGTTCGCCGAGGCCCACTGGGGGCGCCAGCCGCTGCTCACCCGCGCCGACGAGCTCGCCGGGCCGGAGGGCTTCCGTGACCTGCTCTCCCCGGAGGCGGTCGACGAACTACTCAGCGAGCGCGGGCTGCGTACCCCGTTCCTGCGGGTGGCCGACCGCGGCACGGTGCTGCCCAGCTCGGCCTTCACCGGCTCCGGCGGCGCCGGCGCCGAGATCGCCGACCAGGTCGCCGACGACAAGGTCATGCGCCTGTACGCCGACGGCGCCACGCTCGTGCTGCAGGGCCTGCACCGCCTGTGGCCGCCGCTGATCCGCTTCGCCGGCCGCCTCGGCGAGGAACTGCGCCAGCCGCTGCAGGTCAACGCCTACCTGACGCCGGCCGGCAACAAGGGCTTCGCGACCCACTACGACACCCACGACGTCTTCGTCCTGCAGGTCGACGGGGCCAAGCGCTGGCGCATCCACGAGCCGGTGCTGCCGGAGCCGCTGGAACGCCAGGCCTGGGGCGGCCGGGCCGACGAGGTCGGTGCCGTCGCCGAGGGGCCCGCCGCGCTGGACGTCGTCCTGGCCCCGGGCGACGCGCTCTACCTGCCACGCGGCTGGCTGCACTCGGCGCAGGCCCAGGGGGAGCGGTCGCTGCACCTGACCTTCGGCGTCCGGGCGCTCACCCGCTACGCGATCGTCGAGGAACTGCTCGGCCTCGCGGCCCAGGACCAGCGGCTGCGCGCGACGCTGCCGTACAGGATGGACGTGGCGGACCCCGGCGAGCTCGCCCCCGAGCTCACCGAGACGGTCGCCGTGCTGCGGGAGTGGCTGCTCACCGCCGACCCGGCCGAGATCGCCGAGCGGCTGCGCCGGCGGGCGTGGCCCGCGAAGCGCCCGGCGCCGGTGCGACCGCTGGCCCAGCTGGCCTACGCCGAGGGCCTCGGCCCCGGCGACCGGGTCACGGCCCGCGAGGGGCTGCGCTGGGACCTGGGCGAGGACGGCCCGGAACATGTGGTGCTGCGGCTGGCCGGGCGGACGCTGCGCCTTCCGGCGTACTGTGCCCCGGCCGTACGGACGGCGCTCGACGGCCGGACCCACCGGGTGGGTGACCTGCCCGGCCTCGACGACGACGCCGACCGCCTGGTCCTGGCCCGCCGCCTGCTGCGCGAGGCCGTCCTGGTCCCGGCCTGATCGCGGGCGGCGGTCAGCCGCCGCCCGCGTTGGCGCGCACGGCCGCGAGGATGACGCCGGCCGTGACCAGGGCGGCGATCAGGACCGTCGTCACGGCCGAGGCGTCGAGCGGGGTGGCGCCGCGGTCCGCGACCCGCTTGGCCGCGACGACCGCCAGGATCGGGCCGAGCAGCGCCACGATCAACGCCACCACCGGCAGCCCCACGGCCAGGTCGCCGCCGCCCTCGCGGCCCGCCCAGCGCAGCAGCGACCACGCCGCGAGCCCGACCGCCCCGCCCAGGGCGCCGAGCCCCGCGTACAGGAAGGTGGCGCCCTTCAGCGGCTTGGCCGGCGGTGTCCACGCCGCGGCCGTCGCCGCCTCCCGCAGGTAGTCCTCGGCGTCGCGGTCCCGCTGCCGGGGGATCGCCGGCTGCGGCGCCCGGGCGAAGCGCTCCGCCACGCGGCCGGCCCGGTGCGAGAACTCGGCCCACAGGACGGCGGCCCGGGCGTCCACCTCCTCGAGGCCGCGCTGCGCCGCCCGGACGGCCGCCTGTGCCTGAAGGACCCGCCGGTCGGCCTGGCGCACCGCCTCGTCGGCCTCCTGCGCGCGGGTGTCGTGCCAGGTCCGCGCCTCGGCGCGGTGCGCCGCCGCCTCCTCGTCGAGGTTGGTCAGCTTGCGGATCACGCTGCGATAGTCGGGCGTGCGGCGCTCGAGCACGCCGTCGTGGTCGGGAGCGGTCATGAGGGTCCATAGGGGATGATGACCTCGGCGCCACGGTGCACCGAGCGGTCGAAGTGCAGCGCCCGCCACGGTCTCGGGTACCAGACCGGCGAGCCGTGCCCGGGGTAGTACGGCGCCAGTTCGCTGCCGTGCACGTCCAGCGCCACCCAGGTGCCGATCACGTCCGTACGGGATGCCTGCCCGCCCAGCGTGTCACGCAGCAGCGACGCCCCGCGCCACCAGCCGAGCACGTGCACGCGCCGCTCCGGCCCCTGGCGCAGGATCCGGCGCAGCAGCTCCTGGGCGGCCGGCGGCGCGGCGTCGACCGCGTAGAGCAGCAGGTGCAGCGGGCGGTCGCCGGCGGTGCCCTCGGCGGCGCGCGACGCCGCGTCCTCGAGCAGGAATCCCACCGTGTCGCCGTCGTAGTAGCCGGTGTCGGCCGGCAGGACGCCGCGCAGCGCCTCGACCGCGGCGTGCGCGTCGGCGTCCAGGCAGGCCACCGCGAACTGGGCCGCTCCCGGCGCGAACTGCGCGGCCAGCGAGCGTGCCGCGGTGTGCAGGATCGCGCAGGCCTCGTCCACCCGGGTACCCATGATCGCGATGTTGCGGCCCGGCGCGCGGCGCAGCACCGTCCGCGCGGAACGCGCCTCGACGTCGATGGTCTCGCCGAGCAGCACCACCGGCGCGGCGTGCGGCCCCGCCGCGAAGGCGCGGAAGTCCGGGCTGTCGTCGAGGCGCGGGATCGCGTCGCCGTCGAAGAGCCGGGGCGGGGGCAGCTCCTGCGGGCGCCGCCGCCACAACCGGTGCTGCAGGTCGCTCCAGCGCTCCCGGTCGCCGGCGTCCGGCACCCGGACCACCCGGTTGGCCTCCGTCGCGCCGGAGTCGGCGTTCACCACCGCGTGGTAGCGCGGCAGGACGTCCGCGGCGGTGTTCTGTTCGGCCAGCACCCGGCGCGCCCGGGGCAGGGCGATCCGCAGGGAGAACTGCGCCACCAGCGCGGGGCGGCCCCACAGCGCCTCGATGCCCGACACGTCCTGGCTGGCCAGCACCAGGTGGATGCCCTGGGAACGGCCCCGGCGCGCGAGGTCCTCGAGCAGCTCCACGGCCTCGGCGGCGACCGCGTCCCGGCCGGCCAGCAGCACCTGGAACTCGTCGACGACCGCCACGATGCGTGGCCACGCCCCCGCGGGGTCCTCGGCGCGCAGCTCCGCCAGGTTGGTGACCTCGTGGCGCTTGGCGGCGTCGGCCCGGCTGCGCAGCTCGGCGCCGAGAAAGCGCAGCAGGGCCAGGCCGAACTCGCGGTCGGTGTTGACGTTGACGCCGACCAGGCGGACGTGCGGCAGCCAGCTCGGGTCGCGCCGGCCCGGCGCGAACCGGGCGAAGGACACGCCCTCCTTGAAGTCCAGCAGATAGAACGCCAGCTCGGCGGGGGAGTAGCGGGCCGCGAGAGCACCCATCCACGCGTAGATCAGGTTGGTCTTGCCGGTGCCCGAGGGTCCGGCGATCAGCGCGTGCGGCGGATAGTCGGAGAGCGTCACGTGCACCGGGGCGCCCTGGGGACTGTCGCCGAGCGGCGCGGTCAGCGCCCGCGCCGAGCTCTCCTGCCACTCGCGCTCGGGCAGCAGGCTGTCCAGGGCGACCGGCGCGGGTCCGGCCGCGACCGCGTCGGCGATCTGCCGGCAGGTGCGGGTGACCACCGCCGGGGGCGGCCCGGGGTCGAGCCGGACGCTCAGGTCCCCGGTGCCGCTCAGGCGCGCCTCGTCGCCGGGCACCGCGTCGATGGTCTCGATGCCCGGGCCGTCGGTGACGGGCAGGTCGCGCACGATCAGGTGGACGCCGCACGCCGCGCCGGTGCGCAGGATCCGGTCCAGCTGGCCGCGCTCGTGCCGGGACAGCTCGTCCGGCCGGCCGCCGCCGAGCAGGATGGCGACCCGCCACGGCTCGGGCCGGCGACCCGTCGCGGCCGCCAGTTCGCGCAGCGAGGAGTGCTCGCCGGCCAGCACCGTCTCGTTGATCCGGCGTACGTGGTCGACCAGCTCGTCGAGCAGCGCGCCGAGCCCGCCGGGCCCGACGAAGCGCAGCACGCCGGCCGGGGCCAGCGGGGCGAAGCCGGCCAGCCCGCCGCCGAGCTGCTCGGGGTCGTACCCGGTGAGGGTGATCCGGCCCGGCTCGGCGCCACCGAGCGCGCGCAGCAGCAGCCCGGCCACCACGTCGTCGCCGGTGGCGTCGTGGCCGCGGACCACGACGTGGCCGTGGTCCAGCAGCGGCACCAGGGCGGGCACCTCGTCGTCGTACGGCAGCAGCAGGCGCCCCACCCGCAGCTGCGGTGCGGGCGCGGGCGAGCCGGCCGGGGTGGCCCGCCAGCGCGGCCACGGCAGCCCCGCCGCGCCGGGCGCGGCGAGCCGCGCGGTCTCGGCGGCCGCGCCGGCCAGCTCGGCCAGCTCGCGCTCGCGCTGCTCGTCGATCTCCCGCAGCCGCTTGTCCCGCTCGTGGGCGAGGCGCTTGCGGCGCTCGCGGGCCGCGTCGGCGATCCGGGCCCGCCGGGTGACCGCCGCGTCGTGCTCCTTGCGCGCCGCCTCCCACGCCGCCTCGGCGACACCCAGCGCGTGCGACAGCGCGGCACGGACCTCGACGACCTGCTGGGCGGCCGAGTCAGGCATCGGCGCCACGGGTCCGCAGCGGCTCGGGCGCGTCCGGGTCCAGAGTGGCCGGATCGCGGCCCAGGCGGGCCAGCAGGACGCCGGTCAGCACGCCCGCGGTGACCGCCGAGTCGGCGGGGTGGGCGGGCGCGTCCGCGGTGGCCGGCGCCCGGCAGATGCGGGCGAGCAGCGTGTCGAGGACGGCCGGTGGGGTGCCCGGCAGCAGGGACCTGACCCGGCCCCCGGCGGCCGTCCGCAGCCGCGGCAGGTCCTCCGGGCGCGGCTCGTGGCCGAGCAGGTCGCCGGCGAGGCGGTGCAGCACCGGGCTGCTGGCCGCGGAGAGACCCAGGCCGGTGGCGGCGTCGACCCGGTGCAGGTCCCGGCCGAGCCGGGCGCGGTCGCCGGAGCGGACCCCGGCGGCGACCCGGCGCAGCAGCTCGGCGGTGCTGGCGGCCCGCCCGCCCGCGCCGCCGGTGCTCTGCCCGCGCGCGCCGCCGGTGCTCTGCCCGCCCGCGCCGCCGGTGCTCTGCCCGCCCGCGCCGCCGGCCACCTGGCCTCCCGCGGCGCCGGCGTTCTCTCCGCCCGAAGCGCCGGCGTTCTGGGGTGGGGGCGGCGCCTCGCCGGTGAGCGCGGCGACCCGCTCCTGCCACCATGGCCCGAGCCGCTCGGCCGGCGGCTCGTGCTGCTCGGGGCGGTACGGGGCCGGCGCGTCCTCCTTCAGCCCCGCCCGGTAGTCGTCGCCCGGCGCCGGTGCGGTGCCGGACAGACCGAGCACGGCCAGATAGGACGCGATCGCGTCCTGGGTGACGCGCAACGCGGCGGCGGCGTGCTCGGCGTGCTCGGTGGCGTTGCCCAGCTGCGGCACGCCCATCGGGTCGACGGACGTCTGACGCACCCAGTTCAGCAGCTCGGAGGCGCTGCGCAACCGTTCCATGGCCACCGACACGAGGCCGGTCGGTAGCTCGTCCGAGGTGGACCGGAGCTGGGCGCCGAGTTCCTGCAGGAGTGACATCGGGTCAGAGGGTCGCCGTGTAGGTCTGTGCCTGTTCCACCGCGAGCAGCGTCGCGCCGAGGCACTCCTCGAGCTGCTGGTCCGCCTGGGCGAGGGAGGCGTGCGCGGCGCCGACGTGGTCGTTGGCCGAGCCGTCGAGCGCGGCGGCCAGGCTCTGCTGGGCCTCGCCGAGCTTCTCCCGGGCCGCCTGGATGGCCGCCTGTCCCTCGGTGACCTGGTGGAGGGCGGCGTCCACGGCCGCTCTGACCTCGGCGACGCTGGCCACTCGTGCAGCCTCCCGGTGAAATCGTCACGGTGTTACGCGCCCCAGCTTAGTCGTCCCGGATGGGTGGGTCGTGCCCCCGTGCGGAGTTTCCGCGCGGAACGCTGGTGGGGCCGCGTACCTCGGCGCCGAGGGCTGTCACCCGTTCGCGTAGACCGCGGTCGGCGGTGACCACGACGACCCGCCGGCCGGCACCCTCGGCGGCCACGAGCGCCACGATCGCGTCGTCTCCGGAGCCGCCGGCGCGCTCCACGCGGACGCCCGGGGCGGCGGCGACGTCGCGGGCCCGGCCCTCCACGACCAGGACGAGCTCGACCGGGCCGGGAAGGTCCGGCAGCCCCGCGGCGTGCAGCGGCCGCAGTGCGTCGCGCAGCCGGGCGGTGGCCCCGGCGCGGTCTCTCCACCAGCCGTCCGGTTTCGAGCCGACGACGTTGGCGGCGTCCACGACCAGCAGCGGCACCGACATGTCAGCAGCGTCTCACACCCACCCCGGGCGCCGTCCGCCCGCCGCGCGTCGTGACCGGGCGTCGCGGTCCGGCTGTCACGCCGGGCGTCGCGGTCCGGCTGTCACGCCGGGCGTCGCGGCCTGCTGTCACGCCGCGCGTCGCGGCCGGCTCTCGCGCCGCGCCTCGGTGCCGGGTCTTGCGGGGCGGTTCCCGGGTGGAGGGTCTCAGGCGGCGGTGAGGTGCTGGGCGCCGAGGTGGGGGTGGTCGGCGAGCCAGGCGAGATAGCCGGGGTTGCGGGCCGAGGCCTCCAGGTACGCGTCGCGGGCCATGACCATCAGGCGCGGGGCGGCCTGCGCCGCCGGGCTGTCCGGGTGCCAGCCCAGCACCTGCCGCCAGCGCAGCGGCGCACCCTTGATCGGCAGGTGCACCAGCCCGGCCGGCGGGCGGAAGGTGGGCTGGCACAGCGCCAGCGCCACGCCGGACTCGGCCATGTCGACGCAGCCGCGGATGTCGGTCTCCAGGATCCGCCGGGGGGTGAAGCCGGCCCGGGCGCAGGCCGCGGCGAAGCAGTCGCCGAAGCAGCCGCCGCCGGGTCCACCCGCCCACTGCTCCTCGGCGAGCTCGGCGAGGTCGACCTCGACGCCCTTGGCCTGCGGGTGGTCCTCCTGCATCAGCACGCAGACGCCGTCCACCGCGATGGTCTGCCAGACCAGCCCGTAGTCGGCCGAGGGGATGGCGTCGCCGCAGACCCCGACCTGGGCGTAGTCCAGCTTGCCGGCCAGCACCATGGTGGCCAGTTCGTCCACGTAGTACGACGCGTGGGTGGAGATCTGCGCCTCGGGCTGGGCCTCGGACAGCCGGTGCACCATGCCGCCGATGACCGGGCCGCCGATCGAGCCGATCCGGTAGCGGCTCATGGCGTTGTCCGAGCCGGCCCCGGCCAGCCGGGCCGCCTCGTCCTGCAGGCCCTTCATGGCGGGCAGCAGGACCCGGGCGCGGGAGAGCACGAGCTCGCCCAGCGCGGTGGGCCTCGCGCCCCGCCGGTCGCGTTCGAACAGCGGTCCGCCCAGCGTTCGCTCGATGCGTTGCAGCTGCGCGGTCAGGGCCGGCTGGGCGAGCCCGAGCAGCGACGCCGCCTTCGTCACGCTGCCCGTCTCGGCGATGGCACAGACCACCTTGAGATGCCGCAGCTCCAGGTTCATAGCGTGACGGTAGGACGTCCGCGGGATAACGGCTAGACCTTCAGCCGATCGAAGATCCTCCACTTGTGACAAACGGGTTAACCAAAAGGACAGAAGCAGCTAACCGGTACGTTCGTACGGAAACATTATGTACGCCATTTATCACTATCAGTAAAGTTAAAGATCTTGGGGGTACGTGGTCCGCCGGCCGGCCAGGTCCCGGATCTTGTCCACGATGGCCACCGCGGGATCCACGATCTTGTTCCACGGCGGCGTCGCCGGGGTGCCCGGATGCGGCCGGGTCGGCGCCGCCTCCTCCGCCAGCTCCACCCGGTTGCCGAGCCGGACCAGCTCCTCGGCCGACGCCATCCGCCCCAGCAGCGGCAGCAGCTCGCCGTCCGCGGCGTCCGCGTGCCGGCGCAGCCGCCGGTGCACGTCCCGGGCCCGCTCGCGCCGGTCGGCGTCCCCGGCCGCCTCCAGCAGCCGCAGCGACTCCAGCAGCGCCCGGTCCTCGGCGAGCTCCCGGGTGACGAGTTGCTCACCGTCCGGCACGACGGCGCGTACGGCCGGATAGAGGTACTGCTCCTCGGCGGACAGGTGCCGCGACAGCGCGGCGCTCACCACCTGGGCCAGCGGGCGTCGCCGGCCCGCGCCGGTGCCGTCGGCGGTCAGCTCGGCGCAGAGCGCCAGCAGCTCCCGATGCGCACGGGACACGACGTCGGCCACGCTCGGGCCGGTGGACTCGCCGCCGACCGGCGGCAGCGGAGGCAGATGTACGGACACGCCCCGCCTGGTACCCGTACCCGATCTCCGGCCAAACGCGGCTCGCGGCGAGCTGGTAAGAAGAGCGGATGGAACCAGTCAGCGCCGCCGACGAGGTCGTGCGCATCTGCCGCGACCTGCTCCGGATAGACACCAGCAACACGGGCGACCCGCGGACCACCGCCGGCGAGCGAGCCGCCGCCGAATACGTCGCCGAGCAGCTCACCGAGGCCGGCATCGACGTCGCCCTGCACGAGTCGGCTCCCCGGCGGGCCAACCTCGTCGCCCGGATCCCCGGCCGCGACCCGTCGCGCGGCGCCCTGCTCGTGCACGGCCACCTCGACGTCGTCCCCGCCGACGCGAGCGAATGGTCGGTGCACCCGTTCTCCGGCGAGGAGAAGGACGGCTACCTCTGGGGCCGCGGCGCGATCGACATGAAGGACTTCGACGCGATGATGCTCGCCGTCGTCCGCGACTGGAAGCGCCGGGGCGTCGTCCCGCCCCGCGACATCGTCCTCGCCTTCACCGCGGACGAGGAGGCGGGCATGGAGTACGGCTCCCAGTACCTCGTCCGCGAGCACGCCGGCCTCTTCGACGGCTGCACCGAGGCGATCGGCGAGGTGGGCGGGTTCTCGTACACGGTCAACGACGACCTGCGCCTCTACCTGGTCGAGACCGCCGAGAAGGGCATCGACTGGCTGCGCCTGCACGCCAAGGGCCGCCCTGGGCACGGCTCGTTCGTGCACGACGACAACGCCGTCACCGCCCTCGCCGAGGCCGTGGCCGCCGTGGGCCGGCACAAGTTTCCGATGGTCGTCACGCCGACCGTCCGGTCCTTCCTGGAACAGGTCTCCGAGGCCCTCGGCATCGAGCTCGACCCCGACGAGCCCGAGCTCGCCATCGCCAAGCTCGGCCCGATCGCCAACCTCATCGGCGCCACCGTGCGCAACACGGCCAACCCCACCCGGCTCGAGGCCGGCTACAAGGACAACGTCATCCCCGGCCGGGCGTCGGCCACCATCGACTGCCGTACCCTGCCCGGCCAGGCCGAGCTCTTCCTCGAACAGCTGCGCGACGTGATCGGCCCGGACATCGAGATCGAGCACCTGCAGCGGCAGGCCGCCCTGGAGACCGGCTTCGACGGCGCCCTCGTCGACGCCATGGGCGCCGCGCTGCGCGCGGAGGACCCGGGGGCGCGCGCCGTGCCGTACATGCTCTCCGGCGGCACCGACGCCAAGGCATTCACCACCCTGGGCATCCGCTGCTTCGGCTTCGCGCCCCTCAAACTCCCCGCCGACCTGAACTTCTCCGCTTTGTTCCATGGCGTCGACGAGCGCGTCCCGGTCGAAGGACTACAGTTCGGCGTGCGTGTGCTCGACCGCCTGCTCCAGGCGAGCTGAGCCGACCGCCTGCTGCAGGCGAGCTGATGAGAGGACTTTACTGACCATGACCGACCAGTACGCGGAGCTCGACGCCGCCCTCGACCGTGTCGTGGAGGCCGCCAGGGCGCACCTGGCGGCGGTCAAGGCCGCCCAGGGCCGGGTCGACGACGACGACGTGTGGCAGGCCTACGTCGCCCTGAACAACACCTCCTTCGCCTACGACGAGCAGCTGCTCGACGCGTTCGGCGAGGTCACGCCCTGGGACGTCGAATCCATCGACCCCGACGAGGCGGACGCCCGCTTCGGCGCGGCCGCCGGCCCCGACGGCGGCACCCCCGCCGACCCGTACGGCCAGGTCATCTCGGTACGCCAGCGCCGCGACTACCGGGTGCCGAGCGTGTCGGCGCTGCTGCGGGTCGCGGACGCCGCCCGCCGCAACCTGGTCCCCGAGGACGAGGAGCCCGGCGCGGTCGAGTCGGTCGGCGAGGCCGTCCTCGAGCTGCTGCAGGCCGGCGACGGGTCACTGGCGTCGCTCGACGTGCCCGAGCTGGAGCCGCTCGACGGGCTGCTGACGGTGTCCGAGGTGAAGGAGCCGCTCGACCTGGAGGCGTTCCCGGACGAGGACGGCGCGGGTCCGTTCACCCCCGGGGCCGACGATCAGCTGGTGGGACGGCTCGACGAGCACCCGTTCCTGCCCGACGAGGAGGACGAGCACGCGGGTCACCAGCACTGAGCTGCTGGCCTGCGCTGCGCTGCGGCGGCACTGCGCCCCGGGGCAGGTCGGTGTCGAGGACACCAAAACAGACCACGGCAAAGAGCGCCTGGTCTGTTTTGGCGCCTTCGACACCGACGGGCGCAGTGCGACCTTGGTTGCGGGCAGACCAGGCGGGGTCGGGGCCGTTGGCAGGGGAGTGACCCTGTGGGGGCGCCGGGAGGGTGGGCCTTACAGAGAGAGGCCCGGCTGGAGAGTGCTTCCCGCCTTGCGGCGGAGCATCACCTGCCGGGTTCCGTCGCGGAAGAGCTGGACTCGGGCCAGCTCCCATCCGGAGAACTCCGCTTGGATGGCTAGCTGCGCCGCGGCGGTCAGACGATCGACATTCGATGGCAACCGCAGCGGCGCGTATTCGTAGTCCATGGGTCCTAATATGCGTCAGCGGCGGGTGTGCCACCAGCCCCCGGGCCGGTCAGGCCCTCGCGTTCCGGGTAGCCGATCGGCACCGCCGAGACGTCGTCGAGGGCTCGGGCGATCTCGGCCGGCAGGGTGAGCTGCTCGCTGAGCAGGGCGCCCTGGAGCTGGCCGGCGGTGCGGGCGCCGAGGATGGGCGCCGCCACGCCCGGGCGGTCACGGATCCAGGCCAGGGCCACCTCCAGCGGTTCCACGCCGAGGCCGGCGGCGGCCGTCACCACCGCCTCGACGATGCTGGAGCTGCGGGGCTCGAGGTAGGTCCGGACGAACGGGGCCAGATGGTCCGTCGCGGCGCGGGAGTCCAGCGGGCGGCCGTTGCGGTACTTGCCCGTCAGGACACCCCGGCCCAGGGGTGACCAGGGCAGCACGCCGATGCCGAGGGCGGCGGCGGCCGGCAGGACCTCGCGTTCGATGCCGCGTTCGAGCAGCGAGTATTCGACCTGGGTCGCCACGATGGGCGTCCGGCCCGGGAACGCCCGCTGCCAGGTGGCGACCTGGGCGGTCTGCCAGCCGGCGAGGTTGGACACGCCCACGTAGCGGACCCGGCCGGTGTGCACGGCGTGGTCCAGCGCGGCGAGGGTCTCCTCCAGCGGGGTGTGCGGGTCGTAGCCGTGCAGCTGCCACAGGTCCACGTAGTCGGTGCCGAGCCGGCGCAGAGACGCGTCGAGGGTGCGCAGCAGATGCCCCCGGGAGCTGTCGCGGCGCCGGTGCGGCGTGTGGCCCAGGCCGGCCTTGGTGGCGATCAGCACCTCGTCGCGGGGCACCAGCGGGCCCAGCAGCGAGCCGATCACCGCCTCCGCGTCGCCGTCGCCGTACACGTCGGCGGTGTCGACCAGCGTGCCGCCGGCGTCCAGGAAGAGCTTGAGCTGGGCGGCCGCGTCGTCGGCGTCGGTGTCGCGTCCCCAGGTCATGGTGCCGAGGGCGAGCCGGGAGACCGCCAGCCCGCTTCGGCCGAGCGGTCGCTGTTGCATGGGTGAACCTTATTCAGGCGCGACCACCTGCGGAACGCCTGTGCCGGGCCGATCCGGCGTCGGGTACGCGACCAACTCGACGAAGATCACACAGCGTGTTCGCCTAGGCTGCGTACTGCGGAGTATCGGTGCTCCGGCGGCAGGAACGGGAGGATCCGTGCGGCTCGGACTCAACCTCGGTTACCAGACCTCGTGGACCACACCCGCCGACCACCTGGCGATGGCCCGGGAGGCCGACCGGCTCGGCTACTCCGTGGTGTGGACGGCGGAGGCCTACGGCTCGGACTCGCCCAGCATGCTGGCGTGGATCGCCGGGCAGACGGAACGCATCGACCTCGGCTCCGCGGTCATGCAGATCCCGGCGCGCACCCCGGCGATGACCGCGATGACCGCCGCGACCATCGACACCCTCTCCGGCGGCCGGTTCCGCCTCGGCCTCGGCGTGTCCGGCCCGCAGGTCTCCGAGGGCTGGCACGGCGTCCGGTTCGCCAAGCCGCTGGCCCGCACCCGCGAGTACGTCGACATCGTCAAGCTGGCCATCGCGCGCAAGCCGGTCACGTACGAGGGCGAGCACTACCGGCTCCCGCTGCCGGACGGGGCCGGGAAGGCGCTGCGGCTGGGCTTCCATCCGCCGCGTAAGGCCGTACCCGTCTATCTCGCGGCCGTGGGGCCGAAGAACCTGGAGCTGGCCGGCGAGATCTCCGACGGCTGGCTGGCCGTCTTCTTCGCGCCGGACGCCGCGCAGGAGAGTCTGCAGCACATCCGGCGCGGGCGGGAGAAGATCGGGGCCGGGCTCGACGGCTTCGACGTCTGCCCCAGCGTGCCCGTCATGATCGGCGACGACGTGGCCGCCTGCGCCGACGTGATCCGCTTCTACGCCGCGCTCTACGTCGGCGGCATGGGCAGCCGCGAGCAGAACTTCTACAACCAGCTCGCGGTGCGGATGGGCTACGCGGACGAGGCCCGCAAGGTGCAGGACCTCTACCTGGCCGGCAACCACCGCGACGCGGCCGAGGCCGTGCCGCAGGAGTTCATCGAGCGGACGTCCCTGATCGGCCCGAAGGAGCGGATCACCGAGCGCATCCGCGAGTACGCCGCGGCCGGCGTCACCACGCTCTCGGTGAGCCCGTTCGTGCCCGACCGGGACAGCGGCATCGAGACCCTGCGGACGCTCGCCGAGGCCTACGAGGCGTCCGGCGTGGCCGGGTAACCATGGCCACCGTCCTGCTCCTGCGCCACGGTCGTACCACCGCCAACGCCAGCGGCGGGCTTGCCGGACGGCTGCCGGTCGAGCTCGACGACATCGGCCGTGAGCAGGCCGTACGCGTCGGCGAGCGGCTGCGCAAGCTGCCGCTCGCCGCGGTGGTGACCAGCCCGCTGAGCCGCTGCCGGCAGACGCTGGAGCTGGCCCTGCCCGACGTGACCCCGGTGGTCGACGAGGGGCTCGTCGAGTGCGGGTACGGCGCCTGGGAGGGCCGGCCGCTCAAGGAACTGGCCCAGGACCCGCTCTGGCCGGTCGTGCAGCAGCACCCGAGCGCCGTCGTCTTCCCCGGCGGGGAGGCGATGGCGGCGATGTCGGCGCGGGCGGTGGCCGCGATCCGGCGCCGCGACGCCCAGGTGACCGCCGAGCACGGTCCCGAGGCGCTCTGGCTGGCCTGCAGCCACGGCGACGTGATCAAGGCGATCGTGGCCGACGCGATGGGGCTGCACCTGGACGAGTTCCAGCGCATCGTGGCCGACCCGGCATCGCTCAGCGTGATCCGCTACACGCCGACCCGGCCCTTCCTGGTCCGGCTCAACGACACCGCCGACCTGGCCGGTCTGGTGCCTCCGCCGCGGACGGACGGTCAGGCGGTGGACCCGGCCGCGCAGTCCGACGCCGCCGTCGGGGGCGGTGCCGGAGCGGGCGTCTGAACACCCTGCGTGACGCCGTTGTAGGCAGCTTGTCACCGCCGGGGCCGCTCGCGTTGCGCCCTCGGCGAACCGGCCCGGTGCGCTGCGCGCTCGGGTACGCGGGCGGATAGGGTCGTTGTCATGACCCACCAGGTGCATGCCTTCGAGCCGCCGGAGCGGTTCGTCGCCGGGACGGTGGGCGAGCCGGGCGACCGGACATTCTTCCTCCAGGCCCGCGGCGGCGGGCGGGTGGTCAGCGTGGCGCTGGAGAAGGTCCAGGTGTCGCTGCTCGCCGAGAAGCTGGAAGAGCTGCTCACCGAGGCCAGCCGGCGCTTCGGCGTCGAGCTGCCCGAGACGTCGCCGGCGGCGGCCAGCGACAACGAGCCCCTCGACACTCCGGTCGACGAGGAGTTCCGCGTCGGCACGCTCGGCCTCGCCTTCGACGTCGACACCACCACGGTCGTCATCGAGGCGATCGAGGCGGGGGAGGGCGACGCGGAGGCCGATCTCGCCGGCGACGAGGACGACGAGGAACCGCTCGACGACGACGAGGACGACGAGCCCGACGACGACCTCGACCGCCTGCGCGTACGCCTCACCCCCGAGGCGACCCGCGCGTTCATCGACCGCGCCCGGCGGGTGGTCGCGGCCGGCCGGCCGCCGTGCCCGCTCTGCGGCCAGCCGCTCGACCCGGCGGGCCACCTCTGTCCCCGGCACAACGGCTATCACCGGTGACGACGGAGTCCTCATCCGTGCTCGCCGAGGAGGACGCCCTCGAGCTGCTCACCCGGGGGACCCTGGAGCTCGAGGGCCGGCTGGTCGACGCCTCCAACACCACCCTGCGCGCCGAGATCACCCTCGACGGGCTCACCCGCCGCTGCGTCTACAAGCCGGTGCAGGGTGAGCGCCCGCTGTGGGACTTCCCGGACGGCACCCTGGCCGGCCGCGAGGTGGCGGCGTTCCTGGTCTCCCAGGCGACGGGCTGGGGCCTGGTGCCGCCCACGATCCTGCGCGACGGGCCGCTCGGGCCGGGCGCCTGCCAGCTCTGGATCGACGAGCCGCCCGGCGCCGAGGCACTGATCGGCTTCGTCCCGGCGTACGAGGTGCCGCAGGGCTGGTTCCCGGTCGCCGCGGCCCGCGACGAAGCCGGCGACGCGTACGCGCTGGCCCACGCCGACGACCCCCGCCTGGCCCGTCTGGCCCTGCTGGACGCGGTCATCAACAACGCCGACCGCAAGGGCGGCCACGTGCTGTACGCCGCCGGCGGCGGCGTCCACGGCGTCGACCACGGGGTCTCCTTCCACGTGGAGAACAAGCTGCGCACGGTGCTGTGGGGCTGGACCGGCAAGCCGATCCCGCCGGAGTCGATCGAGGTGCTGCGCCGGCTCGGGGAGCTGCTCGACGCGGGGCTGGGACAGCGGCTCGAGGAGCACCTCACGGTGTCCGAGGTGCAGCACGCGTCCCTGCGGGTGCGCAGGCTGGTGCGGGCCGGGACGTTCCCGGCGCCCCCGCAGGACTGGCCGGCCGTGCCCTGGCCCCCGATCTGAGCGCCCTGAGTCTTTACTCACGCCCGTGCGGAAGTGTCGGCGGCTCTCGATAGGCTTTTGACCATGGACGCTTGGACCGGGCACGACGTGCCGACGCTGCCGGGAGACGCCGCTCCGCCGGCCCTGTTCGACTCGGCCCGCCGCACGATCGCCCCCACCACGCCGGGGGGCATCGCGACGATGTACGTCTGCGGGATCACCCCCTACGACGCCACGCACCTGGGCCACGCCGCCACGATGATCACGTTCGACCTGGTCCAACGCGCCTGGCGCGACGCCGGCCTCGACGTGCGCTACGTGCAGAACGTGACCGACATCGACGATCCGCTGCTGGAGCGCGCCGCCCGCGACGGCGAGGACTGGATCGTGCTGGCGATGCGCGAGACCGCCCTGTTCCGCGAGGACATGGAGGCGTTGCGGATCATCCCGCCCGCGCACTACGTCGGCGCGGTGGAGTCCATCCCGGCCATCGCCGCCCACGTGCGGGAGCTGGTCGCCGACGGCGCGGCGTACCCGCTCGACGACGGCACCGGCGACGTCTACTTCTCCGTGGCGGCGGCGCCCAGGTTCGGCTACGAGTCCCACCTGTCGCGCGACGAGATGCGCAAGCTTTCCGCCGAGCGCGGCGGCGACCCGGAGCGTCCCGGCAAGCGCGACCCGCTCGACCCGCTGCTGTGGCGCGGCGCCCGCGAGGGCGAGCCCGCCTGGGACGGCGGCGACCTGGGCCCGGGCCGCCCCGGCTGGCACATCGAGTGCGCGACCATCGCCCTGGGCCTGCTCGGCACCACGATCGACGTCCAGGGCGGCGGCAACGACCTGCTCTACCCCCACCACGAGTGCTCCGCGGCCCACGCCGAGCGCCTCACCGGCGCGGCGCCGTTCGCCGCCCACTACGTGCACGCGGGCATGATCGGCCTCGACGGCGAGAAGATGTCCAAGTCCAAGGGCAACCTCGTCTTCGTGTCCCGCCTGCGCGGCGACGGCGTCGACCCGATGGCGATCCGCCTCGGCCTGATGGCCGACCACTACCGCAGCGACCGCCAGTGGACCGACGACGTCCTCAAGGCGGGCCAGCTGCGCCTGTCCCGGTGGCGTGAGGCGGCGGCCGCGCCGTCCGGCCCGTCGGGCGAGGGCCTGCTCGCGTCGGTCCGCGAGGCGCTGCACCGGGATCTGGACACCCCGGCGGCGCTCGCGCTGGTCGACGCCTGGGCGGAGGCGGCGCTGTCGGGGGCCGGCGACGACCCGGCCGCACCGGCCCTCATGGCCGCGACGGTCGACGCGCTGCTCGGCGTCCGGCTCTAGGGGCCTGCGGCTCCGCGGGCGAGGTCGCCAGGCCGGACGCCGAGCTGCGGCGCGGGGTGGCGGTGCCGGGTTTCCCCGCGCTGGGGCCGTGCGCGACCCTGCCCGTCACGCGAGGCTGAGGCCGGGGTCGGGATCCGGCTCGGGCGCCGGCGCCGGGATCCGGTACTCCTCGGTGAGCGTCGTCATCGGGCCGGGCCACGTCGCCTGCGCCACCTCGATCGGCTTGCGCGTCTCGTCGAAGGCCACGTGCAGCAGGTGCAGCACCGGCGTGTCCGGCCGGATCTGCAGGATCTCCGCCTCCTCCCGGCTCGGCTGGCGCGCGCTGATCGTGTCCGTCGCCGAGGCGTACCGGCGTCCGATCGCCTCCTCGGCCTCCTGGTAGAGCGGGCGCCCGAAGGCCTCCAGGCGTTCCAGGGAGGTGCCGGTGGTGTCGGTGACCCGGAACCAGGAGGCGCCGACCTCGACCGTGGCGTCGTCGGTGCGCACGACGTGGCGCCGTACCAGCATCTCGGTGCCGTCGCGGACGCCGAACGCGTCGGCCACCTCCGGCGGGGCGGCCTCGCGGCCGACGCGGGTGAGCTGCTGGCGGTACCGCGCGGCGAGGTCGGCGTGGTAGCCGCGGTGCACGCCGTAGCGGCCCCGGGAGAGTCGGTTGAGGCGGCGCCGGGTGCCGCGGACGTACGTGCCGGAGCCGGGCTTGGTGATCAGCACGCCCTCGACCCGCAGCTGGTCGACCGTCCGTTGCACCGTCTGCTTGGCCACGCCGAACATCTCGGCCATGGCCGGGATCGACGGCAGCCGCTCGCCGGGCTGCCAGTCGCCGCGCCGGATGCGCTCCTTCAGCTGGGCGGCGATCTGCCGATGCGGGAACTCGGCGGCGCCAGGATTGATCGTCATGCTCCGACCTCCAGACCCTAGGTTCCTAGGATGCCGTACGGGTGGTGCGCCGTGCCGCACCGACACGCCGGAGCCGCGACGGCGCACACGGGCACCTGCCGGCCGGCGGCGTTCCGGGTGACCATTAGGCTGTCTCGCCATGGAGGCTCTGCGGTTGGTCCTGCGCTACGCGCATCTCGTCGGCTTCGCGCTGCTGCTCGGCGGTGCGATCGTCCAGTTCGTCTCGGGCAAGCTGCGGATCAACCCGGCCATGCTGTGGGGCGCGATCATCCAGGTGCTGACCGGCCTGGCCCTCTCCGCGCCGCTTCCCCGTGACGGCGACGCACAGCCCGACCCGGCCAGGCTCGCCGTCAAGCTGGTCGTCGCGATCCTGATCCTCGTGATGGTGTTCGTCCCGTGGCGGCGCAAGCGCGAGGACGTCAACCGGGGTCACTTCATCGGCATCATCGCCATGACCCTCGTCAACGCCGCCGTCGCGACCTTCTGGCGCTAGCCGGCCCGTTTCCCCCGGCATGGCTCCGCGTCCGCGCGGGGCCATGCCCGTCGGGAGGGGCCGACCCCGACCGTCCCGGGTGGACGAGTCGAGGAAGCGGTGCGGCTCACCAGGATCCGGCGGTCGGACCGGCCGAGCCGCCGCGCCGGCGCAGGTACTTCTCGAACTCGCTGGCGATCTCGTCGCCGGTCAGCGGCTTGATGCCCTCGTCGCCGACGCGTTCCTCCAGTTCGCGGACGTACTCGCCGAGCTCGGCGTCCTGCTCCGCGGCGGCCCGGACGCGCTTCTCCCACTCGTCGGCCTCCTCGGCGAGGTCCGCGAGCGGCACCGGCAGGTCGAGCACGTCCTCGAGGCGGCTGAGCAGCGCCAGCGTCGCCTTCGGGCAGGGCGGGTTGTTGGCGTAGTGGGGGACGTGCACCCAGAAGGAGAGGGCGTCGAGCTGGGCGCGCCCGGCCGCCTCCTGCAGGACGCCGACGATGCCGGTGGGGCCGTCGTAGCGGGTGGGCA
Organism: Couchioplanes azureus; assembly: GCF_014648355.1. Classification (GTDB taxonomy): domain Bacteria; phylum Actinomycetota; class Actinomycetes; order Mycobacteriales; family Micromonosporaceae; genus Actinoplanes; species Actinoplanes azureus. Next base: position 689,885 of record NZ_BMQY01000004.1, on the reverse strand, counting down.
CGACCTTGTACTTCTCGGCGACGGCCTTCTCCGAGGCGGTGCCGCTGATCGGCAGGGGCCGCGTGTACGGTACGTCCGCCAGCAGCGCGCCCAGCAGCACGATCCGGTCCACCTCCAGGCTGTGGCAGACCTCGAGGATCTGCTCGCAGAAGGTGCGCCACTTCATGCTCGGCTCGATGCCGCGGATGAGCACCACGTCACGCTCGGTGCCGGGCGGGCTGGCCACGCTGAACCGGGTCGTGGGCCATTCGATCTTGCGGGTCTCACCCTCCGCCATGGTGATGGTCGGGCGGCTGACCTGGAAGTCGTAGAACTCCTCCGGGTCGATGGTGGTGATCTCCCGGGCCTGCCACACCTGCTCGAGGTGCTCCACCGCGGCCGTCGACGCGTCGGCGGCGTCGTTCCACCCCTCGAAGGCGGCGATCGCCACGGGGGAGCGCAGCAGGGGGAGGCCGTCGAACTCTGTCACGATGCCAACCTTTCGTACCTCAGTACCCAGAGCCTACGTGCCGTCACGGAATCCCACTCGGCGGCCGCGCCGTGCGCCGGCCCGCGGCGCGGCAGCGTGCGCGGCACGGCGGCGTGCGCGGCACGGCGGCGTGCGCGGCACGGCGCGAGCGGGGGAGCGTGCCGGGCGGGCCGCGCCGGCCCACGGCGGCGGCGGGCGGCCTCAGCGGACGGCGTGCGGGGCCAGGACGGCGGCGCAGCGCAGATTGCGGTACTGACCGCGGTAGTCCAGGCCGTAGCCCACGACGAGGCCGGGATCCACGTCGAATCCGACGTACGTCGGCACGTCGAACGCGGGGCTGTGCGGCCGGCGCAGCAGCGCGCAGACGGCGAGCGAGGCGGGCCGGCGCTGCTGGAGGCTGGCGATCAGCCAGGACATGGTCAGGCCCGTGTCGACCACCGTCTCCACGATGATCACGTCGCGCCCCTCGATGTCCAGATCGAGGTCCTTGAGCAGGCGTACGGCGCCCGAGCTGCGCTTGCTCGTCGTGTACGAGCGCATCGCCATCCAGCCGACCTCGACCCGGCTCGGCAGGGCCCGGGCCAGGTCCACGGTGAACGTCGCGGCTCCGCCCAGCACGCCGACGAGGACGAGCTCGCGCCCGGCGTAGTCCTTGCCGATCGCGGCGGCGAGCTCGCCGACGCGGAGCAGGATCTGTTCCTCGGTGAACAGCACCGACTCCAGGTCGCCCGCCACGTGCTCGGCGTCCACTCATCCCCCCGCAGAACGCTGCCGGCCAGTCCTGCGGGAATCCTGACACGCGCGGACGGCCCGGCCAACAGCGCTGTCGCCCGGACGGCTGACGTGTCGGTGCCGGGCCGGTCGCGGTGATCCTGGTCACGGGCCCACCGCCGGTGCGGGCCCGGACGTGCGGCCGGGGGAGATCACGAAGCCGCAGTTCCGCCCCGGGGCCGGCACCGTCGGCCGGGCGTTCATCCCGGTGCCGACCGTAAGGCCGACCTTCACGTCGTATGTCCAGGTTTTTGGCCGGCCCTTTTTGCTGCGAACCGGTCTCCGGTAATGTCCGCGCGTCTCAGTATTCATTTGTTCGTCGGCACGGTGGAGTTGTTGCATGGCACAACGGTTCACGCTCGGGGAGATCCGGACCCGCACGTACAAGGATCGCGACGCGTGGTGGACCGTCTGGCTGGTGGACCCGCTGGCCTCGCGGCTCGTCTGGCTCGTCGCGCCGGTGCGGTGGATCACGCCCAACCTGTTGACCATGGGTGCCTTCGTGCTCGGCCTCGTCGCCGCCGCGTGCTTCGCCGCCGGTGACTACCCGTGGCTGGTGGCCGGCGCGCTGGTCTTCCACCTCAGCTTCGTGCTCGACTGCATGGACGGCAAGATCGCCCGGCTCAAGGGCAACGGCTCGGTCTTCGGCTCGTGGCTCGACTACGTCTTCGACCGGCTGCGCGTGGTCGTCTGCGGGGTCGCCCTCATGGCCGGCCAGTACGCGCAGACGGACGACATCCGCTACCTGTGGATGGCCGGCGTGGTCATCTTCCTGGACGGCTTCCGCTACCTCAACGCCCTGCAGATGGGCAAGGTCAAGAACGACATGCGGCGGCGCCTGGAGGCGGCGCAGGGTGAGAACGCGGCCCGGCCGATGTTCGTCGAGGAGGCCGGCGTCGAGCACCCGGTGGGCGCGGTGAGCGCGGTCTCCACGGCCACCGACGGCAGGGGTGCCGAGCGGCCCGTGGTCGACGTGTACGGCGACTTCCGCGCGAAGTTCAGCGCCTTCGTACGCCTGCGCAACATGCTGGTCCGCCAGCGGATCCGCGCGCACCTGTTCAGCGGCATCGAGTTCCAGATGTTCGTCTTCATCGTCGGCCCGCTGGCCGGCCAGATCATCCCGGTGACGATCGTGTCCGCGGTGCTGCTGACGGCGTTCGAGCTGCTGCTGATCTACAAGCTCTGGACGGCGACCCGCAGCTACACCCGGCAGCTGGCGAAGCTGGGCGTCATCTCGGAGGCCCAGGCGGAGGCGGTCGCCGCCGCGGCGGGCGTGGAGCCGGTCGAGCAGGTGGTCGACGGCGAGCAGCTCGACGCCGACACCGTCGGGCTGCCCACGATCACCGCCCGCTCCTGAGCCCCGCCCGCTCCTGAGCCCCGCCGGGTCTGATCCCCTGCCGGGGCGGACCGCCTGCACTCTGACCGGTCGTGCCGTGTCCGGACCGGCACCGGCGTGGCAAGCTGTCCGGCCATGGACGCAGTCGCGATCTCCGGTGTGATGGGCCTGTGCGTGGTCGCCGTGGTCGCCCTGGTGGTCCTCGGCGTGGCCGCCGGCCGGCGCCGCGAGCGCGAACGCCGGGAGGCGTTGCACGGCTGGGCCTCCGCCCACGGCTGGACGCTGGTGGACCGTCCCGCGGTCGACTGGAGCGCGCGGCTGCCGGGCCGCAACCGGCGGGGCGTGACGCTCGCGCTGACCGGGCCGTTGTGGGGGCGCCGGGCCAGCGTCGCCGACTACTCGTACACCGAGACCACCACGACCAGCACCTCGGACGGCCAGGGCGGCACGACGCACGGCACGCACTCGACCACGCATCACTACACGGTGCTCGTGGTGCATCTCGACCGGCCGTCGCCGTACCTGGGGGTCCAGCCCCGGGGGACGCTCGCCAAGTGGGGCCGGGCGCTGTTCGGCGCGGGCTCGACGCTGGGCAACGAGCAGTTCGACAAGGACTTCCGGGTGGTGGGCGAGCCGGCCTCCTCCCCGTACGCGCTGAGCCCGGCCCTGCTCGCCGCCCACGTGCAGGGCGCCGCGCCGGCCTGGACGCTGTCCGGCACCGACCTGATGACCTGCACGCCGGGCCGGCTGAAGGATCCGGAGTCGATCCCGTACCTGCTGGGTTCGCTCTACCGGGTGGCGGATCTGCTGACCGGCCGTACGCCGGTGGCCGGGCAGCCATAATCTCCCCGTGCGGGATCATCCACTGGAGGTCGGTGAGGACGCGACCACCTTCTTCCAGCCCCGGGCCATGGTCTTCGTGACGATGCTCTGGGTGATCGCCCTGGGCTGGCTCGCCTGCGGCGTGCTGGTGCTGCTGGGTGCCTACGCGCTGGGCGCGCGCCCGGCCGTCGGCGATCTCGTCCTGGCGCTGGAGAGCGTGCTGATCGGGCCGCCGGTCGTGGCCGGCACGATCCTGCTGCTGGCCTGGCGGCGACTCGGCTGGCTCAAGAGCTCGGTGCGCGGACTGGAGTTCGGGGCCACCGGCCGGCGCGGCGTCCATCTGCCCTGGCGGGCGGTGGCATCGGTGGGGTTGCGCCGCTGGGGGCCGTTCACCGAGCTCGTCATCACGCCGACCTCGCTGCGCGACGTCACCGAGCTGCCCGGCCCGGGACGGCGTCCCCGGATGCTGCGCCGCGACGGGGGCCCGGCGTTCGTGGTGGACGTGGGGCTGATGTCGCCGGGGCCGCAGACGCTGCTGGCGGAGCTGCACCGCCGCATCCCCAGCCGGGTCTGAGCGACCGCCCCCGGCTTGACCCCGGTCCGCCGTGGAAGCTAGGTTTAACCCGTCCGTTAATTAACGGAGGTGTTAAGTCACGTGGCCCCGGACCGGCTCAGCACCATCTTCGCCGCGCTCGCGGACCCGACACGCCGGGCGATCCTGGCCCGCCTCGCCGAGGGTGACGCGACCGTCTCGCAGCTCGCCGAGCCGTTCGCCGTCAGCCTGCCGGCGATCTCCCGGCACCTCAAGGTGCTCGAGAGCGCCGGCCTGATCTCCCGCAGCCGCTCGGCCCAGTGGCGTTCCAGCAGCCTGCGGGCGGAGCCGTTGCGGGAGGCCACGGCCTGGATGGAGGGCTACCGGCGGTTCTGGGACGCCAACACCGCGCCGCGGCCCGCGCCTCAGCGGGACGCGACGCCCGGGGCGCCGAAGGTGACCGGCACGCCGGGCGAGTAGAGCACGCTGACCGGCGGGCCGGCCATCGCCGGCAGGCCGGCCGCCCGGACCAGGCCGTCGCCGACCTCCAGCGCCTCGGCGCGGAACAGCGGCCAGCGCGGGTGCTCGTTCGGCAGATGCACCGTACGGCCCCAGGCCCGCGTGTGCAGCCCCCAGCGCGCGGTCAGGAAGTGCTCCAGCGGCGACGGCTCGTCGAGCGGCGCGCCCACGCGCACGGAGAAGGACGTGGCCGCGCCCCGCGGCCCGGGCCAGCGGCGCGTGCTGGCGTACCGGAGCACCCCGGCGTCCTTGCGCAGCGACATCCGCGACCACTTGTACGGCAGCCGCAGCAGCGCCTGCGCGGTCACCACCGGCAGCAGCCGCTCGGCGTCCAGCGACAGGAACACCACCGCCCGCCGGCCCCGGTCGTCGACGCTGTAGAGGCGCACGTTGGTCTCGAGGAACGTGCCGAGGTAGGGGATGCCCGGGCCGCGCAGCGGGCCGAGCCCGACCATGCGGAAGCCGATGAGACCCACGTAGGTGACTCCGTCGAGGGTGTCCGGCACGGTCCCGCGGGGCAGCAACGGCGCGACCGTCGCCGGCGGCACCGCCCAGTGCAGGAACGCCAGGTCCTGCCAGCGCTGCACCAGCCACGGCCGGCGCACCGGCCGCGTGGTCTCCGCAGTGACGTCCTCGATCCGCACCCACCCATCATTCCGGGTGGCGTCCAGGCACCCTCCGTATGGTGGAGGTGCTCCCGGTCTCTCGCCCCCTCGGAGGACCCGCATGCCGGTGCCGCGCCATCGCCTCGTCATCCCGGCCCTGTGCCTGGCCGCGCTCGTCGCTCTCGGCTGCGTGGCCGCGCCGCAGACCCCGTCCGGGCAGCCCCAGCGGCCCGCGGGGACACCGGCCACGCCGGCCGCGGAGCGCCCGGACACCGACCTCGACGGTACGGACACCGTCGAGGAGTTCCAGGCCGACCTGGAGGACGCCCGGGCCCTCGCCGAGGAGTACTGGAAGACGGAGTTCGAGGCGTCCGGGCTGACGTTCCAGCCGGTCGCCGAGCTGATCCCGTACGAGCGGGACGGCGAGGTCGGGTGCGGTGGCCAGCCCCTCACGCGCAACAACGCGGCGTACTGCTCGGCGGGGGACTTCATCGCCTACGACGTCCGCTGGGCGTTCTCGGCATTCCGGCAGATCGGCGACGCGTTCATCTTCTACCTGCTCGGCCACGAGTACGCCCACGCCATCCAGCGCCGGCTGCGCATCCAGCAGCAGTTCACCATCGAGCAGGAGCTGCAGGCCGACTGCATGGCCGGGGCGTACCTCGGCGACCTGGTCAAGGCGAAGCGGCTCCGCCTGGCCGACGGCGACCTGGAGGAGCTGGCCCTCGGGCTGGAAGCGGTGGGCGACGAGCCGGGCCAGCCGTGGTTCGCCGAGGGCGCGCACGGCACGGCGAAGCAGCGCACCCGCGCGTTCAGCAACGGTTACAGCCGCTCGCTGGAGCCGTGCAACCTGTCGTAGCGGTCACACCGGGTAGCGCTGGGCCGGTGGCAGGGCGGTGGGCGGGCGACAATGGCGGCGACCGACGGCTCAGCGGCGTGGGAGGCCTCCCCTGACATCACGACAACCGGCAGCGGTGCTCTTCGACATGGACGGCACCCTGGTCGACAGCGAGAAGGTCTGGGACGTCGCCCTGCGCGAGCTGGCCGCGCACGCGGGCGGCACGCTGTCCGATCCGGCCCGGCTCGCCATGATCGGCACCAGCATGGCCGTGTCGATGCGGATCCTGCGCGAGGACCTCGGCCAGCCGCACCGCGACGAGGCCGCCGACGTGGCGTGGCTGGAGCGCCGGGTCGCGGAGCTCTTCGCGGACGGCCTGGTCTGGCGGCCCGGGGCGATGGAGCTGCTGCGCGCCGTCCGCGCGGCCGGGCTGCCGGCGGCGCTGGTGACCTCCACCGGGCGGCGCCTCGTCGAGGTCGCCCTGGACACCCTGGGACGGGAGAACTTCGACGCGGTCGTCTGCGGCGACGAGGTGTCGGCCCCGAAGCCCGATCCGGCGCCGTACCTGACCGCGGCCGAGCTGCTCGGCGTCCCCATCGCCGCGTGCGTGGCGATCGAGGACTCGCCCGCCGGAACGGCCAGCGCGGTCGCCGCCGGCGCGGCCGTCCTCGCCGTGCCCGCCGAGCTGGAGCTGCCGCCGACCGACGGCGTCCACCTGCGCGACACCCTCGTCGGCGTCGACCCGCAGTACCTGGCGACCCTCTTCAGCCGCGTCACCACCTGACGCCCGGCGACCTCGCGACCGGCGGGGGCGCCGCGCGGGACCTGGCCGCCCGCTCCACCGCCGGCGCGGCGGAGCGGGCGCCGGACGGCGCTCAGTCGTGGGCGATGGCGCCCAGGACGTCGAGGCGGGCCGCCCGGATCGCCGGCAGTACCGCCGCGATCACGCCGACCAGGCGGCCAGCAGCAGGTAGCTTCTTTCGGTCTCCCTGTCCGACCTCGGCTCCTTCTGCCGGCGTCGGTAACCCGTCCGCCGGCTTCGGTCGCTCGTTGTTCCCGGTTGCCCGCCGTCTTCGGCCGCTCGCGGTGTCCGGTTGCCCGCCGTCTTCGGTCGCGGGGGGCGGTCAGCCGCCCGGGCGGACCAGGCCGGTCTCGTAGGCCAGCACGACGGCCTGGACGCGGTCGCGCAGGCGCAGCTTGGTGAGCATGTGGCCGACGTGCGTCTTGACCGTGGTCTCGCTGACCAGCAACGCCCGGGCGATCTCGGCGTTGGAGTGGCCCTTGGCCACGTGGACGAGCACCTCGCGCTCGCGCTCGGTGAGGGTGTCCAGCACGGGAGCGGCGGCGGTCGTCTCGGCGGCCGGGAGGATGTCGGCCATCCGGGTCAGCAGCCGGCCGAGGATCGCCGGTGCGACGACCGCGCCGCCGGCCGCCACCGTACGGATGGCAGCCACCAGCTCACCGGGCGGCACGTCCTTGCACAGGTAGCCACTGGCCCCGGCGGCGACGGCACCGAGAACCTGCTCGTCGGTGTCGTCGGCGGTCAGGATCAGCACCCGCACCGCCAGCCCCGAGCCGGCGATACGGCGCGTGACGGTCAGCCCGTCGAGCCGCGGCAGCCGCAGATCCATGACGACCACGTCGGGAAGCAACCGGCGTGCCAGGTCGACCGCCTCGGCCCCGTCACCGGCCTCCCCGACGACCGCGAGCCCGCCCGAGCCCGCCAGCACCGAACGCAACCCGGACCGCAGCATGGGCTGATCGTCAGCGAGCAGCACCCGGACGGTACGCCCGGCGGCCACACCGGCGCCCGCACTCATCCCGTCACCCGCCGACACCACCAGCCTCCCCCACGCGATCCCGCAGCTCACCCTAGGCGATCGGCGACCCCCACCCGGCCGCCGCGGGCGCGTCGTGCTCACGCCGGGGGCGCGTCGTGCTGACGCCGGGGGCGCGAGGTGCTGACGCCGCGGGCGCGTCGTGCTGACGCCGGGGGCGCGAGGTGCTGACGCCGGGGGCGCGTCGTGCTCCCGCCGGGGGCGCGTAGGTGCTCACGCCGGGGGCGCGTCGTGCTGACGCCGGGGGCGCGTCGTGCTGACCAAGCGGCGCTTAGTGCTGACGCCGTCAGGGTTGGCGGGGACCGGGCAGGGAAGCTTCGCCGGCTGGCGAGCGTTCCGCCGCGGCGCCGATAGGCGGGTCCTGCGCGGCAACAGTCGATCCGCCCGCCACTACCTCGCTCGGTCGGCCGGGAACGGCGGTGGTGGGCTGGCCGGCGGGCGGCCGGAGGCGGGGACGGGTTGGCCGTAGGCGGCGGTGGGCTGGTCGGGATCGGTGGTGCCCGGTTGGCCCGGGGCGATGGCGACGGGTTGGTCGGCTGAGGGGGAGATGGAGCGCTCGGCGGCGGTGGCGGTGGCGGTGGGCTGGTCGGGGGCGATGGGCTGCTCGGTGGCGCTGGGCTCGTCGGGGGCGACGGGCTGGTCGGTGGCGGTGGGCTGCTCGGGGACCGTGGGCTGGTCGGGTGAGGGGGTGGCGGCGGGCTCGGGGTAGGGCGGCGGGGTGCCGCCGAACTCCGGGCAGAACTGCTGGTGGCTGCACCAGCCGCAGAGGCGGCTCGGCTTGGGCCGGAAGTCGCGGTCCTGCTTGGCGCGTTCGATGGCGTGCGAGAGTGCCACCAGAGTCCGTTCGAAGCGTTCGAGCTCGTCCGCGTCCGGGCTGTAGTCGCAGACCTCGGCGTCCTTGAGATAGAGCAGGCGCAGCACGCGGGGGACGACGCCGCGGGTGCGCCACAGCACGAGAGCGTAGAACTTCAGCTGGAACAGCGCCCGGCCCTCGAAGGCCTCCCGGGGGGCGCCGCCGGTCTTGTAGTCGACCACCCGCAGGTCGCCCGCGGGGGAGACGTCCAGGCGGTCGATGTAGCCGCGGATCAGCAGCTCGTCGTCGACCAGCGTGGAGACGAGGCTCTCGCGCTCGGCCGGCTCCAGGCGCCGGGGGTCCTCGACCGCGAAGTAGCCGTCGAGAAGGTCGCCCGTGCTCGCCAGGAACGCCTTCAACCGGGCGGCCTCGTCCGGCTCGGGCATGCCGGGCAGCGCCTGCGCGAGGGCGCCGCCGTCGCCGACCAGCGCCTGCGCGAGGGTTTGGCCGTCGCCGACCAGCGCCTGGTCGCCGGCTCGGGCGCCGCTGGGCAGCGCCTCGCCGGCGGCTGCCGACCCGTGAGGCAGCGCCTCGCCGGCGGCTTTCGCGGCGCCGGGAGGGGCGGGCGGGGGTGCGGCGCCGGCCGGCCGGTCGACCACCGGAACCGGCGCGCGCGCGTCGCCGTCGTCGCCGAACAGCACCGACAGCCCCGGGTCGTCCGCCACCAGGCGCTCCCACTCGGGGGACACCAGCGCCGCCGCGGCCTCTGGTGTGCGGTCCGGGGCCGGCAGGTCGAAGAGGCGCTCGAGGACCGCGTGCACCAGCGTGCCGCGCACCTGGTCGCGGGTGGGCTGCTCGGGCAGGCGGTCGATCGTGCGGAAGCGGAACAGCAGCGGGCAGGTCTTGAAGTCCGCCGCCCGTGACGGCGACAGCGACGGCCCGGTGGGCCGCTCCAGGCCGGGCCCGGGAGCGACGGAAGAGGGCGGAGAGGTGGACGCGGACGCAGAGGGCTCAGAGGTGCAGGCGGAGGGAGAGGGAGAGGACGGACCCGGGTCGGAGGGGGAGCGGTCGGGCTCCGAGGGGGACCGGCCGGGCTCCGGGAGGGACCGGCCGGGCTCCGAGGGGGACAGGACCGTTTCTGCCGTCATGGGGACAAGGCTAGGGGAGGGGTACGACGAAACCGGCGAGGCGGGGCTCTCAGGCGCGCTCCGTAGCATCGAGGCCGTGGACGACACGAAGCGGCGCTCCCGGGCCGGTGGACGGATGGTCGGCCGGGTGCTCGGCATCCCGGTCTTCGTCAATGCCTCGATGCTGCTGCTCGCGCTGCTGGTCACCGTCGTGTACGGCGGGTACGCCCAGCGCCAGCTCGGCTTCGCAGGCCCGGCCGCGTACGCGATCGGCCTCGGTTTCGTGGGGTGTCTGCTCGGTTCCGTGCTGCTGCACGAGCTCGGGCACGCCCTGACCGCCCGGCGGTACGGGATCGGTGTGCGCGGCATCACCCTGGAGCTGCTCGGCGGCTACACGGAGATGGACCGCGACGCCCCGGTGCCGCGGGTCGACGCGCTGGTGTCGCTGGCCGGGCCGGCCGTGTCCCTGGTGCTGGGCGGCCTGGCCACCGGCGCGGCCGTGGTGCTTCCCGGCCGGACGGTCGCGGGGGAGATCGCGTTCCAGCTCGCCGCCAGCAACGTCATCGTGGCGATCTTCAACCTGCTGCCGGGTCTGCCGCTCGACGGCGGGCGGGCGCTGCGGGCCGGGCTGTGGGCGCTGATCCGGGACCGGAACCGGGCGACCGAGCTGGCCGCGTGGGCCGGGCGCGGCATCGCCCTGGCCACGGGCTGCGCCGTCGTCGCGCTCTACCGGCTCCAGGTGCTGACCCTGTTCGGCCTGGTCTTCGTCCTGCTCGTCGCGCTGACGCTGTGGCACGGCGCCGGTCAGTCGATCCGGCTCGCGCGGATGACCCGGCGGTTCCCGCTGGTCGATCTCGCCGTGCTCGCGCGCCCGCTGCTCGCCGTACCGTCGGGAACGTCGATCGCGGAGGCGCAGCGCCGGGCCGGGGAGGCCGGGCCGCGGCGCTCGGGCCTGGCGGTGGCCGACTCCAGCGGCCGGGTCGTCGCGCTGGTCGACGGTGCCGCCGTGGCCGCCGTGCCGGCCGAGCGGCGGCCGTGGGTCACCGTCGACGCCGTCTCCCGGGACGTGTCGCGGGTGCCGGCGATGCGCGTCGGGCTCACCGGCGAGCAGGTGGTCCGGGCCGTGCAGGCCCACCCGGGTGCGCAGTACGTGGTGACCTCAGGCGAGGATGTCGTCGGCGTGCTGCACGTCGCGGACCTGGCCGAGCTGCTGGAGCCGCGCCGCGCGGCCCGCCGTGCCACCGCCAGGTAGTCGAGAGAGGGATCCGTGACCGTTCAGCAAGACGCCGCGCCCGCCCACCGGGGACCGTTCCGAGCGGGTGACCGGGTGCAGCTCACCGATCCCAAGAACCGCATGCACACCATCGTCCTGGAGCCCGGCAAGGCGTTCCACACCCACCGGGGCGCGCTGGAGCACGACGCCCTCATCGGGCTCAGCGACGGCAGCGTCGTCACGTCCAGCGGCGGTACGCCCTACCTGGCGCTGCGCCCGCTGCTGGCCGACTACGTGCTGTCCATGCCGCGGGGCGCGCAGGTCATCTACCCGAAGGACGCCGCACAGATCGTCGCGATGGGCGACGTCTTCCCCGGCGCCAAGGTGCTGGAGGCGGGCGTCGGGTCGGGCGCGCTGACCTGTTCGCTGCTGCGGGCCGTGGGTGACGGCGGCGAGCTGCACTCGTACGAGCTGCGCGAGGACTTCGCCGCGATCGCCCGCCGGAACGTGGAGTCGTTCTTCGGCGGCCCGCACCCGGCCTGGCACCTGCACCACGGCGACGTCGCGAGCAACACCGAGACGGGTTTCGACCGGATCGTCCTGGACATGCTGACCCCGTGGGAGGCCTTGGACATGGTCGAGCGCTCGCTCGTCCCCGGCGGCGTCTTCATCGGGTACGTGGCCACGACGCCACAGCTCTCCGAGCTCGTCGAGGCGCTGCGCGAGCGCGGCGGCTGGACCGAGCCCCGGGCGTGGGAGTCGCTGGTGCGTGACTGGCACGCGGAGGGCCTGGCGGTGCGCCCGGACCACCGGATGATCGCGCACACCGCGTTCCTGGTGTCGGCGCGCCGGCTCGCGCCGGGTGTCACCGCGCCGCCGCGGCGGCGCAAGCCGAGCAAGGGCGCCGAGGCGTACGCGCTGCGCCGGGCCGCCCAGGCCGCGCTGGCGGCCGAGCGTACGGAGACGGCGGACGATCCTTCGGATGTGACGACCGGGCCGGGCATCCGGTAGTTTCCGTCGCGGGTTCGATGGGGCATGGGGAGGGAACGGGTGGGCGCGATGAGTTCTCCGCCGTTCGGTGGCAGCAACGAGATGCCGGCGGTCTTCCCTGACTGGTCGCCGTACGAGGATCTGGACTCGGCGGCCCGCGCCTACCTGCGCGACCCCGAGGTGGCGCTGGACGCCCTCTTCGGCGTGCTGCGCGGCGCGTCGGTGCTCTGTTTCACGCTGGAGCGCTTCGTCAACGAGGTCAACGGCGTCTGGCAGGAGGTCGTGATCTGCGACGGCAGCCGGCTGGTGCTCTGGCACGGCGAGGACGTGGCGCCCGGCGACGGGCCGGTCGGGTCGATGACCTCGTCGCTGCGCGTGGTGCCGCTGTCGACCGTGACCGAGGTCGGCTGCCGGCGGCGGCTGACCCGGACGTCGAGCGGGCAGGCGCGGGTCGACAGCATCGACGTCTACCTGCTGCTCAGTTCGGTGGACGACGCGGTGCCGCCGCCGGGCATGGAGGAGGAGGGCCGGGCGGCGCTGCGGCACGACGCGTTGCGCTTCGGCAAGACCCTCGACGACGGCGGTCCTGGGCAGATTGCCCGCTTGGAGGAGTTTTCCCGGATTGTCGCATCTTTGGTCGGCCGTCCGACACTGTGACATTTTCCTCCGGGTGACGCCGGGGAAAACGGGTCTCGAACGGGGGCCGAACCGGCGGTCAGTCCGCCTCGGGCCCGGCGACCTCGACGTCGTCGCGGGCGCGCACGACGTGGATGCAGTCGCCCGGGCACTCCTTCGCCGCGTCGATCACCTCGAGCCGCAGCCGCTCCGGCACGCCGGTGCGCACGCCGGGACTCTGCAGCAGCTCACCGGCGCTGTCCTTGACGTACGCGAGGCCGTCGATGTCGAACTCGAAGACCTCCGGGGCGTACTGCACGCACAGCCCGTCGCCGGTGCACAGGTCCTGATCCACCCAGACCTCGAGTTCGTCGGTTCCGGTCTGTGCAGACACCGAACACCTCCCACGTTTCGACCGCTCCGACCGTACCCGACAGGTCTGACCGCCCGGCGGGCCCACCCGACCCAATCGATCAAGGTTCAGTGACGAGGGTGTTGCATGGGTCGAAATCTCCGCCGCAGCGGTTAGTGTTGTCTCAAGACGTTCGAGCCCCCGGGGAGGTGGGACGTGGCACGTAGCGACGAGGCGGATTCACGCGCCGCACGTTGGGAGAAAGAGGCCAACGATCTCTCCAGCCAGGTTGCGTTCCTGCAGGAGGAACTCGCTCTGGTACGGCGCAAGTTGACCGAAAGCCCCCGACACGTCCGGCAGCTCGAGGAACGGCTCGCGGCGACGCAGGCGCAGCTGGCCCGGCTGACCGAGAACAACGACCGGCTCGTGGCGACCCTCAAGGAAGCCCGGGCTCAGATCGTCACTCTCAAGGAAGAGATTGACCGGCTCGCCCAGCCGCCCAGCGGCTACGGCGTTTTCCTGGCCGCTCACGAGGACGGCTCCGTCGACGTCTTCACCGGCGGCCGCAAGCTGCGCGTCGCCGTGTCACCGAGCCTCGATGCCGATGAGCTCAAGCGGGGGCAGGAAGTCCTGCTCAACGACGCGCTCAACGTCGTCGACGCGTTCGGCTACGAGCGGGTCGGCGAGGTCGTCCTGCTCAAGGAGGTCCTGGCCGGTCCCGGTGGCGCCCCGGGCGACCGCGCCCTGGTCGTCTCGCACGCCGACGAGGAGCGGATCGTCCACCTGGCCGAGTCGCTCCAGGTCTCGGCGCTGCGGGCGGGCGACTCGCTGATGATCGAGCCGCGCTCGGCGTACGCGTACGAGCGCATCCCGAAGAGCGAGGTCGAGGAGCTCGTTCTCGAGGAGGTGCCCGACGTCGACTACACCGACATCGGCGGCCTGCACTCGCAGATCGAGCAGATCCGCGACGCGGTGGAGCTGCCGTTCCTGCACGCCGACCTCTTCCGGGAGCACCAGCTGCGCCCGCCGAAGGGCATCCTGCTCTACGGCCCGCCCGGCTGCGGCAAGACCCTGATCGCCAAGGCGGTCGCCAACTCGCTGGCGAAGAAGATCGCCGAGCGGCGCGGCGAGGAGAAGCACACCAGCTACTTCCTCAACATCAAGGGTCCCGAGCTGCTCAACAAGTACGTGGGCGAGACCGAGCGGCACATCCGCCTGGTCTTCCAGCGGGCGCGGGAGAAGGCCGGCGAGGGCACCCCGGTCATCGTGTTCTTCGACGAGATGGACTCGATCTTCCGGACCCGTGGCTCCGGCGTCTCCTCCGACGTCGAGAACACCATCGTCCCGCAGCTGCTCAGCGAGATCGACGGTGTCGAGGGCCTGGAGAACGTCATCGTCATCGGCGCCTCCAACCGGGAAGACATGATCGACCCGGCGATCCTGCGGCCCGGCCGGCTGGACGTGAAGATCAAGATCGAGCGTCCGGACGCGGAGGCGGCGAAGGACATCTTCGCCAAGTACATCCTCCCGGGCCTGCCGCTGAGCGAGGAGGACCTCGCCGAGCACGGCGGCGACGCCGACGTGACGGTCGCGGCCATGATCGAGGCGGTCGTGCTCCGGATGTACACGGAGTCCGAGGAGAACCGCTTCCTGGAGGTCACCTACGCCAACGGTGACAAGGAGGTCCTGTACTTCAAGGACTTCAACTCCGGCGCGATGATCCAGAACATCGTCGACCGCGGCAAGAAGATGGCGATCAAGGAGTTCCTCACCTCCGGCAAGAAGGGGCTGCGGCTGCAGCACCTGCTCGACAGCTGCGTCGACGAGTTCCGCGAGAACGAGGACCTGCCCAACACCACCAACCCCGACGACTGGGCCCGGATCTCCGGCAAGAAGGGCGAGCGGATCGTCTACATCCGTACGCTCGTCTCCGGCGGCAAGGGCGCCGAGGCCGGCCGCTCGATCGAGACGGCCAGCAACACCGGTCAATATCTGTAGCAGGCGTATCCGGACGCGGGCGGAGGTCTCCTCCGCCCGCGTCTTCTCATCTCATTTCATCCGTCTTCGTTGCTCTGCGTGGTGACGGCCGACGGTTTCCCGCCTGTTCGGCGGCCCGATAACCCCCGAATGTCACCAAAGATCGCCACTGAGCGTGGCGTGACGCGTACGGCCCGAGGCGAGAAGCGATACGGAAGCGTCTAGGCTCGATACATGGGCAACGGCAGCACAGTGGCGGGCGGAGTGGTCGCATGAGCGTTCGGCGGATTATGGGCACCGAGGTGGAGTACGGGATTTCCGTGCCCGGGCAGCCCGGCGCCAACCCGATGGTCACCTCCTCCCAGGTCGTCAACGCCTACGGCGCCCGCCCCGAGCTCAATCGCGGCGGCCGTGCGCGGTGGGACTACGAGGAGGAGTCGCCGCTGCGCGACGCCCGCGGGTTCACCTACTCGGGCGCGGCGTACGACCCGGCGGACGCGCTCGCCGACGAGGACCTCGGCCTGGCCAACGTGATACTCACCAACGGCGCCCGGCTCTACGTCGACCACGCCCACCCGGAGTACAGCACCCCCGAGTGCACCAACCCGATGGACATCGTGCGCTGGGACAAGGCCGGCGAGCGCGTCATGGCCGAGGCCGCCCGCCGCGCCGCCACGATCCCCGGCACGCACCGCATCCAGCTCTACAAGAACAACACCGACAACAAGGGCGCCTCGTACGGCTCGCACGAGAACTACCTCATGCGCCGCCAGACCCCGTTCGCCGACATCGTCGCCCACCTCACGCCGTTCTTCGTCACCCGGCAGATCTACTGCGGCGCGGGCCGCGTCGGCATCGGCCAGGACGGCTCCGGATCCGGCTTCCAGATCTCCTCGCGCGCGGACTTCTTCGAGGTCGAGGTGGGCCTCGAGACCACCCTCAAGCGCCCGATCATCAACACCCGCGACGAGCCGCACTCCGACGCCGACAAGTACCGCCGGCTGCACGTCATCATCGGGGACGCGAACCTCTCCGAGATCGCCACGTACCTGAAGATGGGCACGACCGCGCTGATCCTCAACATGATCGAGGAGAAGGTCTTCACCGGCGAGCTGGGCGTCGCCGACCCCGTCTCGGAGCTCAAGGCGGTCAGCCACGACCCCTCGCTCAAGCACCTCATGCGGCTGCGCGACGGCCGCCGCCTCACCGCGCTGGACCTGCAGTGGGCGTACTACGAGCGCGCCAAGGCCTTCGTGGAGCAGCGGTACGGCACCGACGCCGACGAGCAGACCGAGGACGTGCTGCGCCGCTGGGAGGACGTGCTCGACAAGCTCGGCCGGGACCCGATGACCTGTTCCGACCAGCTCGACTGGGTCGCCAAGCTGCGGCTGCTCGAGGGCTACCGCGAGCGGGAGAACCTGGCGTGGTCCTCGCCCAAGCTCCAGCTGGTCGACCTGCAGTATTCCGACGTCCGGCCGGAGAAGGGTCTCTACCACCGGCTGGTGGCCCGGGGCTCGATGCAGACGCTCCTCGACCCCGAGGAGGCCACGCGCGCCATGGTGGAGCCGCCCGAGGACACCCGGGCGTACTTCCGCGGCCAGTGCCTGGCCCGCTACGCGTCCGAAGTGGTCGCGGCCAGCTGGGACTCGGTGATCTTCGACGTCGGCCGCGAGTCGCTGGTCCGGGTCCCGATGATGGAGCCCGAGCGGGGCACCAAGAAGCACGTGGGCGCGCTGTTCGACCGGTGCGACACGGCCAAGGACCTGCTCGAGGTGATCACCAGCCGGTGACCCGCTTCGCTGCGCGAGAAACACGCGGACGGGCAGGCGTTTTCGTCGTACCCGCAAGGTAGGTTTTTCCCAACCCGAACCGGTTGGGTCTTGAAGGGGGACACCGATGGCAACGCGAGACACCGGCGGTCAGTCGCAGTCCGGCAAGGGCAAGCGCGACGAGGAGATCGAGGACGTCACCACCGAGGCCAACCCGGAGGTTGCCGAGCGCCACGCCGAGATCACCGAGGACGTCGACGACCTGCTCGACGAGATCGACTCCGTCCTCGAGGAGAACGCCGAGGAGTTCGTCCGCGGATACGTACAAAAAGGCGGAGAATAGCACCTAGGGTCCGAAACGGACTTTCGCGGCGTTGGGCCGACACGTTGATCACGATCATCGCGTCGGCCCCGCCGGCGGGATATTGTGCTTCAACTGCGACGGCGGCATCGGGTGGTTGCGGGACGGCCCGGAACCCCTCGCCGCCGCGATCACGTTCGAGAGGAACCACGTGGCAGCGGGCTTCGATCCATCCGGGCGTCTTCCCGATGTGTTCACCAACGCGGGGACGTCATCCTTCACGCAGTTCCTGAGCCAGGCCGCCCCCGAGCTGCTGCCCGGCCGGCGGCCGCTGCCGCCCGGGATGGCGGCCGACATCGCACCGCACGGGACCACGATCATCGCCATCGCCACCACCGAGGGCGTCGTGATGGCCGGTGACCGGCGGGCCACCATGGGCAACATCATCGCCAGCCGGGACATCGAGAAGGTGCACCCCGCGGACGCCTATTCGCTGATCGGCATCGCGGGCACCGCGGGGATCGGCATCGAGCTCATGCGCCTGTTCCAGGTGGAGCTCGAGCACTACGAGAAGATCGAGGGCGCCATGCTGTCCCTCGACGGCAAGGCAAACCGGCTGGCCGCGATGGTGCGCGGCAACCTGGGCGCGGCCATGCAGGGCCTGGCCGTGGTGCCGCTGTTCGCGGGCTTCGACCTGTCGCCGGCCGACCCGTCCCGGGTCGGGCGCATCTTCAGCTTCGACGTCGCGGGCGGGCTCTACGAGGAGACCGGCTTCGACGCGATCGGCTCCGGCTCGCTGTTCGCCAAGGCCGCGCTGAAGAAGCGCTACCGGCCGGGCATCGGCACCCAGGAGGCCATCCGGCTCGCCGTCGAGGCGCTCTACGACGCCGCCGACGACGACACGGCGACCGGCGGGCCCGACCTCACCCGCAAGATCTACCCGGTGGTGATGACCGCGACCGCCGACAGCACCCACCGGCTCACCGAGGCCGAGATCAACGCGGTGGCCGAGGCAGTGGTCGCCGGCCGGATGGAGAACCCGGGCGGCTGAGCCCACGCCGGATCCGACGACGCAACCACCAGCGAAGGTCATCGAAGGAGTAACCACCCGTGGCCATGCAGTTCTACGCCTCGCCCGAGCAGGTCCAGCGGGACCGCTCGGAGTACGCCCGCAAGGGCATCGCCCGCGGTCGTTCCGCCGTCGTGCTCACGTACGAGGGCGGCATCCTGCTGGTCGCCGAGAACCTCACCTCGCTGCGCAAGATCAGCGAGCTGTACGACAAGATCGGTTTCGCGGCCGTGGGCCGCTACAACGAGTTCGAGAGCCTGCGCCGGGCCGGCGTGCGGATGGCCGACCTCAACGGCCTCGCGTACGACCGGCGCGACGTGACCGGCCGTGCGCTGGCGAACGCCTACACCCAGACCCTGGGCGCGATCTTCTCCGAGACGCAGAAGCCGTACGAGGTGGAGATCTGCGTGGCACAGGTCGGCGCCTCGCCGGAGGCCGACGAGCTGTACCGCATCACCTACGACGGTTCGGTCATGGACGAGCCGGGCTTCATGGCGATGGGCGGCTCGGCGGAGGCCATCTCCACCGTCCTCAAGGAGCGCCACGACGTCACGGCGGACCTGCCCACGGCGCTGGCGCTGGCGGTCAAGGGCCTGGGCAGCGTCGGCGGCGAGAACGGCGCCGCCCGCGAGCTGGGCGCCTCCCAGCTCGAGGTCGCGGTGCTGGACCGGCGCCGCAAGGGCCGCGCCTTCCGGCGGATCGCCGGCGCGGCGCTGGAGACGCTGCTCGGCGGCGGCAAGGACCAGCCGGAACCGGAGGTGGGCGAGGCGGGCGACACCGCACCGCCGGCCCAGGGCGACGACAAGCCCACGGTCTCGGCCGCCTCGGTCGACCTGGAGGGCAACCCGGACGAGACCGGCGACGACAAGTCCTGAGCCTCGGGGCTTCCCCCGCACCGTCCGCGCCGGTCCGCCCCAGGCGGACCGGCGCATTTTTCCGACCTCGGTCCACAAAGGCCTGACATCCGCCGTCGCCGCCTTGCCAACCGGGCAGCGCCCTGCTGAAGTGTCGGTAGTGGAGACGACGACGTCGGCCTTGCGGGGCGGCGCGGGAGGTCGCGTGACAGGCACCAGCAGCTCCGGGCAACCGGCGCGGACCACGATGGACGTCAGCGTCGGCGACGGGATCGACGTCGAGGTCGAGGTGTTCCTCGACGACGCCGCCCGGGTGCCGTCCGGGCACCACGACGACGGCGGTTTCGGTCAGTCGGACGCCAGCGTCCTCGGCGGGCTGCGCGTGGCCCGCCGGGCCGTGCTCGACCAGGCGGCGCCGTCGATCGGCGCCATGGCCCGGTGGGTCCACGACCAGGTGGCCGCTCTGGGTGTGCGGGCGCCGGACCGGGTCGGCGTGGACATGGGCGTCAAGTTCGTCGCCAAGTCCTCCGAGATCGTCGCGCCCGTCATCGGCCAGCTCGGCGGCGAGACGACGCTGCTGGTCCGCCTCGAGTGGGACGTCCGGGGCGGTCGGCCCGCCGGGGCGGCACCGGCCGTCAAGGAGGACGACGAGGACGAGGACGAGGACGGCGGGGTCCCCGCGGCGAGAGCGGACTGATCCGTGGCGGCGGACCCGACCGTCCTGGCTGCCCGGTCCCTGGTCCAGCTGCGGGGCAAGGCCGGGGAGTTCGTGGGCACCGGCTTCGTCATCGCTCCCGGACGGGTCGTCACCAACGCCCATGTCGCGGTGGCGGCGGACGCGGTGTGGGCGGGGGACGGCCGCTACCCGTACGACGTGGTGACGCTCCACCCGCCGGAGGCGTCGCCGGCCGAGGGCTGGCCGCTGCCGGACCTCGCCGAGCTGACCGTCCCCGGGCTCGACCTGCCCGCGGTGCTGCTCGGCGTCTCGCAGGCCCGGGCCTTCGCCGAGTTCTCGATCGTGACGTTCCATCCCGGCTGCTTCGCCAGGCCCTCCGGTGAGGCCCGCGGGCTGGTGCAGTACTTCCGGCTGGGCGGCGTCGGCGAGCTCTGGAAGATCCAGGACAACGTCGTCGTGCCGGGCATGAGCGGCAGCCCGGTGATCGACAACCGCAGCGGCAAGGTGTGCGGCATGGTGAAGGCGGCCGCCTGGGCCCGCGCGCCCGGCGGTCCCGACGTGCCCACCGGCGGCTGGATGATCCCGCTGTCGGCGCAGGCGCCCCCGGCCTGGTTCGAGGAGAACGGGCGGGCCCACGCGTACGACAGCGAATGGCGCCGGGCCCTGGAGCAGATCGACCGCTTCCAGGCACTGCTGTTCCAGCCGGACGAGCCGCCGGCGGAGATCACCCCGGCGAACCTGCTCGACCCGGACCACGGCTTCGCGCCGTTCGAGGCGACCGACGAGTACCGGGCGGTCCTCGACTGGTGCCTGAATCCCGGCGGCACCGTCGTCCGCCTCGTCCACGGCGCCTCCGGTTCGGGCAAGACCCGCACCGCGGTGGAGGTGTGCCGGTCGCTGCGCCGGGCGGGGTGGGCGGCGGGCTTCCCCCGGACGATCCAGGAGAGCTGGCACGACCGGCTGCACGAGGCGGCGGAGCACGGGGTGAGCCTCTGCGTGGTGATCGACGACGCGGAGCACCGGCAGGAGGACATCGCGGTCCTCCTCACCGACCTGCGCTCGCTGCTGGCCCGCTCGCCCGACGGCCCCGATGCCGTCCGGATCCGGATCCTGCTGCTCACCCGCACGGAACCGGACTGGTTCGACGAGGAGTTCCTCATCACGGAGATCCGCGAGGACCGGGTCGCGGGGTGGATCCGGTCCGTGCTGGAGACGTCCGTCCGGCTGCGCCCGCTGCCCCTCGACGACGGCGCGGGCGCCCTCGACCGCGCGTTCCGCTCGTTCGCCGGGCGTCTCGGGCTGCCGCCGGAGATCAAGCCGCAGTGGGGGACGTCGCGGCGCATCGGCACGACGCTCGACCTCTACGCCCTGGCCGCGGACGCCGCGCTCAGCCATCGCTTCGACGGGGCCTGGGAGATCGAGGCGGGCGCGGATCCCCTGCGGGCCGTCCGCGACCATCAGCTGCGGTTCTGGACCCGCCGGCTGCGCGAGGCGGGCTACGCGCTCCGGGCGCGGCCGGCACCGCCCGCGCGACGGCTGCGGCGCGCGGTCGCCGCGCCGGTGGTCGTCCCGCTGCGGGTGGCGGAGGCCTGGCTGCTGGCGCCCACGCTGGCCGCGGCGCACGACGAGGAGCATCTGCGCCGCGTGATGGGGGCGCTGACCGAGGCCCTCGACGCCCCGGGCGTGGCCGAGCTGGAGAACCTGTACGCGCTCTATCCCCGGGAGGGCACGCCGCCGAGACCGGCGTCGCTCAGTCCGGACCGGCTCGCCGAGCTGATCTTCCGGGAGGTCTGCGAGTCGCTCGGACCCGTCCGCCTCCGGCGGTATCTGGCGGCGGTGCTCTGGCTGGCCGACGGCACCGAACGGCGGGCGGGCAGCGAAGGGCCGGCGTCCCGCACGGCGCGCGGGGCGGGTCGCGACGGGCCGTCGGGCGGCGGGGCGGGCAGTCAGGGGCCGTCGGGCGGCGCGGAGCGCGGGGCGGGCGGCGACGGGCCGGTACGGCGGGCCGCCGGGAGCGGGCCGGGCGGGGAGCCGGTGCGAGGGCATCCGGCGCTGCGGCTGATCGCCCGCGCCCGCGGTGCGAGCGAGTTCACGGCCGTCGACGCGGACGGCGCCCACCGCACGCTCGACGAGGCCCTGCTGGCGCTGCTGCGGGCCCATCCCGGCGCCCTGCTGCCGGAGCTCACCCGGCTCTGCGGCGAGCTGCCGAACGCCGCCGCCCTGGTGCGGTTGCTGACCGTCGCGGCGGAGAACTGCGCGCTGGACCTGCTGCCCGCGGTGCAGGCGTACCTTCCGGACGACGGGCGGGGGCTGTCCCTCCTGGCCGTGACGGTGTTCCGCCGGCAGCTGGCGGCGACGCCCGGCATGGACGACGACAGCATCGCGCGGCGGGTGCGGTGGGGCCGGTCGCTGAGCCTGCACGAGGACCATCTGCGTCGTCACGAGGAGGCGCTGCGGAGCAACGAGGACGCCGTCAACGAGTGCCGGGTGATCATGGCGCGCGGCGGCCGGTGGCCGGAGCTGTTCGCCCGCCTGCACGGTGACCGGGCGGTGATGCTGCTGCGCCGCCGCGCCGTCGACGACGCGCTGGCGAACGGCGAGATCGCGATCCACGAGTATCGCGGCCTGGGCGGGGCGTACGCGCAGGCCCTCGCCGACGTGCTGCACAACCAGGGCATCCTGTACCGCGAGCGTGGGCGGTTGAAGCAGGCCCTCGAGGCCGCGACGCAGGCGATCGAGCTGTACGGCAACCGCGCGCCCCGCCGGTCGAGAGCGGCGGCGTACGTGCAGCTCAGCAGATATCTCAGCGAGCTCGGCCGCCCGGGCGACGCGCTGGAGGCCGCGCGTACCGGCCGCGCGCTCATCGAGAACCAGTACGAGGAGGCCGCGGCCCGGTACGCCGGCGACTACCTGCGCGCCCTGCTCCAGCTCGGCGTGGCCTGGTACGGCGTCGGGGAGACCCAGCCGGACCCGGATCGGCGGGACTCGCTGCGGCATGCCCTCGACGCCGCGGACACGGCCGTGCAGGTGCATCGCTTCCTGCCCGCCGCCGAGCCCGGCCTGCTGCGCATGGTGCAGAATCTGCGGGAGATCGTCCGAGGGGAGCTGGTGGAACCGTGCCGATGACCGGTGGTCCGCCCGGGTCCATCACCCGGCAGCGCGCGGTCAGCGTGTTCCGCAACGGCTACGGCGAGCTGTTCGACGACGAGGTGCTGTCGCCGTCCGGTGCGCAGGGTCGCTACCTGCGATGGCGCTGGTCCTCGCCCGGTGTCGTGGCCGTACCGGTGTCCCGGGCGGGCATCGCGCTGGTGCCGGCGTACCGATATCCGGCCGGCGGCGCGTTCCTGGAGCTGCCCCGCGGCGCCGTGGACGCGGGTGAGACGGCGGAACGCGCCGCGATCCGCGAGCTGAGGGAGGAGTCCGGCCTGCTCGGCGTCTCCCCGCGGACGCTGGGCACGGTCTATCCCGAGACCGGGCTGGTGGAGTCGCACTGCGAGGTGGTGCGGCTGGAGGTGCGGTCCGCGCCGGCGCGGCCGGTCCCGGCGCCCGAGGCGATGGAGTCGGTCGGCCCGCCGCAGTGGTTCACCACCGCGGATCTGAGGAGGGCGATCGCCGGTGGCGAGATCCGATGTGGTCTGACCCTGGCGGCCCTCATGCTGCTCTCGTCGACGGAGCCGGACCGGGAGTGATGCCGGTTCCGGCCACGACGCGCGCGTTGGGCTTGCGCGCGTCGTGGTCGGGCTCGATCCACGGCTCGGTGTCCGTGACGGCGACCGGCATGCTCACGATGTCGAAGTCGTCCTCCTCGCCGGGACCGGCGCAATCCCGACCGACGGCGTGCAGCCGCAGGCCCGCGGCGCCGGTGGTGTCGTCGTGCAGCCCGGTGAGCCGGGCCCGCAGCCGGGCGTGCCGCATGGCCGCGAAGACCTCCGCGTCGCGCTCCCGGTCGAAGGCGCGCTGCAGGATGCCGTCCACCTCGTCGGCGAAGGCCGCCATACCGCCGGTCGCGCCGCCGGGGCGCGCGCCGCCGGCGCGGCTCGTCGCGAGCTCGGCGAGCATGCGCCGCCGGGAGTCCAGCGTCAGGATCTCGGTCAGCGCGTCCGCGCCGACGCGCTGCCACACCGTGTGGTTGACGAGGCTGTAGGGCAGGTCCACGCTCTCGGTGGGCCGCAGGGACGACGGCAGCTCGATCAGTTCGTCGTTGCGGGGCCCGGTCACCGCGACGGCGATGGCCTGCGGCACCGCCAGATGATAGGAGCTGCTCGCCGACCGTTCGATGAAGGACACCGCTTCCTCGGTCTCCTTGGCGGAATTCTTGTCGTCGGTGCGCCAGCGGTCGTAGGTCTCACGGATCCGCTTGTAGAGCAGGGTTTCCTCGGCGAGCGCCCAATCGCGCATCATTTCCAGCGTCTGTACGTACAACGGCGGGGTGCCGGCGGGGGTGTCGCGCAATCGGCGGTCGAGCCTTTCCACGAAACTCGTCTTGAAGTTGACCGAGACGGCCGGGGCCGAATATTCGACGATGTGGCCGTCGGTGACCTCGTCGAGCCAGGCCGCGTATTCCGGGGGCGGCACGTCGTCGATGTTCTTCTCCGCGTGCGCATTGCGGATGTCCAGGAAGGAGCTCATGCTGTCGCGGCGGGCGACCCGGAGGTGGCCGTGGCGCAGAAACGGGGCGAGGTCGCCGTCGCCGGTCCGGCCGCCCTGCGCGCCGGCGACCAGCGAGCGGAACATGGGGCTGTTCAGCGAATGGGAATCGCCGATGACCAGGGGCTCGGAAAGGACGATGTGCAGCACGATGCGGGCCCGCAGATCATCCGGTTGCGAATAGGCGGCCGGAACGTGCAGATTCATGTCGCCGAAGAAAACGGAGTGGTCGTCGTTCTCGTCCGTGCGCATCATCGCATTCCCGGGCTTCAGGTGGCCGTGGCAGGCGTCCAATGTAGTGAGTGCCGCTCGTGACTGTCAATAACTCGGTAGGCGACGCTGGCGTATGATCAACAGGTGCGTGTTTTGGTGACCGGTGACCGCGGATATCTGGGCGCCGTGGTGAAAAGCGCCCTCGGCGAAGCGGGACATCGGACGTACGGCTGCGATCTCGGCTGGTTCGACCTGCCGGGACCGGCCGGCGGCCGCGATTTCCGCGACCTCACGGAGGAGGATCTGCGCGGAGTCGATGTCGTCGTACATCTCGCCGCGGTGTGCAACGACGCCTGCGGCGACATTTCCGCCACCGCCACGGAGGAGGTGAACCATGCCGCGACGGTGCGGTTCGCAGGCATTTCCCGCGAGGCGGGTGTCCGTTCGTTCGTCTTCGCGTCCTCGTGCAGCGTCTACGGTGCCGCCGGCGACGTCGAGGCGGACGAGACCTTCGCGCCGGTCCCACTGACCGCCTACGGTGCGAGCAAGCTGGCGGCGGAGCGGGACGTGCTGGGGCTCGCCGGTGCCGGCTTCAGCACCGCCACCCTGCGGTTCGCCACCCTCTACGGATACTCGCCCTCCTTCCGCAGCGATCTCATGGTCAACCGGATGGTGGCCACCGCCTGGCGGTCCGGGCGGATCGTCATGAGCGGCACCGGGGCGGCGCTGCGGCCGATGCTGCACGTGCGCGACGCGGCGACGGCGGTGTGCGCGGTGGCCGAGGACGGTGCCGGGACGTCCGGCGGACGGCTGTTCAACGTCGGCCGCGCACACGAGAACTTCCGCGTGGCCGACATCGCCGGCCTCGTCTCCGCGGCGTTTCCCGCCGCGGCCGTCGAGCAGGCCGGCGCGGACGACGCCCGGTCGTACAGCGTCAGCTTCCGGCGCTTCGCGGAGGCCTTTCCGAAATGGAAGCCGCGGTTCACGCCGGCCGACGGCGTGGCCGAGGTGGCGGCCGCGCTGGCCGGCGGCCGGCTGCCGCAGCTGGACCCGGCGCCGGACGCCGGCTGGGGCCCGACCGACCGCAAGGAGTGGCTGCTCCGGCTCCTCGGCTCGGGGCGGCTCGATGAGCGCTTCCGCCCGGTTGGTCCGCCACGGTGATTCCGCGGCGCAACGTCATCGAAGCGCCCGGTGACTGCCACTGCCGCCCGGTTGAGGCTAGTGTTTCTCCATGGAACGGCGAATTTTCGGCCTCGAAACCGAATACGGAGTCACGTGCACCTACCGGGGGCAGCGGCGGCTGTCTCCCGACGAGGTGGCCCGCTATCTGTTCCGCCGAGTGGTGTCCTGGGGACGCAGCAGCAACGTCTTCCTCCGCAACGGTGCCCGCCTCTACCTCGACGTCGGTTCCCACCCCGAGTACGCGACCCCCGAGTGCGACTCGGTCACCGACCTGGTGGCCCACGACCGTGCCGGCGAGCGCATCCTCGAGGGTTTGCTGGTCGACGCCGAGAAGCGGCTGCACGACGAGGGCATCGCGGGGGAGATCTACCTCTTCAAGAACAACACCGATTCCGCTGGCAACTCGTACGGCTGCCACGAGAACTACCTCGTGTCGCGCCACGGCGAGTTCGGCCGCCTCGCCGACGTCCTGATCCCGTTCCTCGTCACCCGGCAGCTGATCTGCGGCGCCGGCAAGGTCCTGCAGACGCCGCGCGGTGCGGTGTTCTGCCTGTCGCAGCGCGCCGAGCACATCTGGGAGGGCGTCTCCAGCGCCACCACCCGCAGCCGGCCGATCATCAACACCCGGGACGAGCCGCACGCCGACGCGGAGCGCTACCGCCGCCTGCACGTCATCGTCGGCGACTCCAACATGAACGAGGTCACCACGCTGCTCAAGGTCGGCAGCGCCGACATCGTGCTGCGGATGATCGAGGCCGGCGTGGTCATGCGCGACCTCACCCTGGAGAACCCGATCCGGGCGATCCGCGAGGTCAGCCACGACGTCACCGGGCGTCGCAAGATCCGGCTGGCGAACAACAAGGAGGTCAGCGCCCTCGAGATCCAGCAGGAGTACCTCGCCAAGGCGACCGAGTTCGTCGAGCGCCGGGGCGGCGACCAGACCGCCAAGCGCGTCGTGGAGCTCTGGGGGCGGGTGCTCACCGCGATCGAGAGCGGCGACCTGGACCCGGTCGCGCGGGAGATCGACTGGGTGTCGAAGCTGAAGCTGATCGAGCGCTACCAGGCCAAGCACGAGATCCCGATGTCGCACCCGCGGATCGCGCAGCTCGACCTCGCGTACCACGACGTGCGCCGCGGCCGCGGCCTGTACGCGCTGATGGAGAAGCGCAAGCAGGTCGACCGGATCTCCAACGACCTGGAGATCTTCGAGGCCAAGGAGACGCCGCCGCAGACCACCCGGGCGCGGCTGCGCGGCGAGTTCATCCGGCACGCCCAGGAGAAGCGGCGCGACTTCACCGTCGACTGGGTGCACCTCAAGCTGAACGACCAGGCGCAGCGCACCGTGCTGTGCAAGGACCCGTTCCGGGCGTACGACGAGCGGGTGGAGCGCCTGATCGCGAGCATGTGACCGGCGACCG
Source organism: Couchioplanes azureus (assembly GCF_014648355.1). Lineage (GTDB taxonomy): Bacteria > Actinomycetota > Actinomycetes > Mycobacteriales > Micromonosporaceae > Actinoplanes > Actinoplanes azureus. The sequence continues at coordinate 662,959 of NZ_BMQY01000004.1, read as the reverse complement.
CTAGGCTGGTCGGGCCATGACACAGCCGTCGCACGAGCCCGACCAGCATCCGCCCGGGGAAAAGCCCGAGCGGACGGTCGAGGACGTCATGTGGCAGCGCGTCGAGCGCCGCCGCGAGCGCATCCGCAACGAGATCCGGCGCAACCGCGAGGGCGGCCACAAGGTCCCCACCTGGGTGCTGGCCGCGGTCCTCGGCGCGCTCCTGCTCGGCTGGCTCTACCTGATCGTCTTCGACTGACGACAGGCGCCGTTCTTTCCGGAATGCTGGCGGTATGCCTGACATCATCGATCCCGCGATCAGCGACTACCTCCTGGCCCACTGCACGCCCGCCGACGACGTCCTGCGCGAGCTGGCCGCCGAGACCCGCGCGGCCTTCCCGGACGCCGCCGGCATGCAGATCACCCAGGACGAGGGCGAGCTGCTCACGCTGCTCACCCGCCTGACCGGGGCGCGTGTCGCCGTCGAGGTCGGCGTCTTCACCGGCTATTCGGCCATCTGCATCGCCCGGGGGCTGACCGAGGGCGGGAGCCTGCTCGCCTGCGACGTCTCCGAGGAGTGGACCGGCGTGGCCCGCGAGTACTGGAAGCGGGCGGGGGTGGCGGACCGCATCGACCTGCGCATCGCCCCGGCGATCGAGACGCTGCGCGCGCTGAGCGCCGATCCGGTCGTCGACTTCGCCTTCATCGACGCCGACAAGACCGGCTACCTCGGGTACTACGAGGAGCTCGTGCCGCGGCTGCGCCCCGGCGGGCTGATCGTGCTCGACAACGTGCTCCAGCAGGGCCGGGTCGTGGCCGGCGGCGCACAGTCCGACTCCGTCGTCGCAATCCGCCAGGTCAACGACCGGGTGGTGGCCGACGAGCGGGTCGAGTCGGTGATGCTGCCGGTCCGCGACGGCGTGACCCTGATCCGCCGCCGCTAGACCGGGAGCAGCGCGGCGGCGTGCCGGCCCGCGGCCGCCGCCGCCACGAAGTAGGCGTGGTCCTCGGCCAGGCCGCGGCCCATCGTCGCGAGCCGCACCGGGCTGGCCTGCAACGCCGCGTCCAGCCCGTCGGTGGGCACCTCCACGACCCGGTGCAGCGTGCTCAGCGGCGCCAGGGCGTCGGAGACCTCCTTGGCCAGGTCCGCGGGCAGGTCGGCGGGCACCGGCAGGTCGGCGGGGACGAGCGCCACCCGTCCGTACGCGGTGAGGCTGTGGTGCGAGACCCCGCGGTGCCGGGCCCGGCCGTCGGCGTCAGAGATGCGCAGCGAGCCGACGGGCCGGCCGCCGAGCGCCACCGCCGCGTTGACCGCCTCGCCCACCGCGACGCCGGAGAAGCCCCACGCCGTGCCCGTGCCCAGGTTGCCCGGGCCCTGGGCGACGACCGCGACGTCCGCGTGCAGCACGTGCCGGGCGGCGAGCAGGCCGGCGTGGACCGTGCCCGCCTCGAGGTCGCCGCCGAAGGCCTGACCCGTGGTGACCGTGCCCGCCAGCACGCCGCGCAGGCCGTCGAGGGTGCGGGAGAACCAGGCGGGCAGCGCGCCGCCGTCGGTCATCACGTACGCCACCCGTGCGTCGGGCCGGTCGGCGTGGATGCCGGCGAGGATCGCGGGCAGCGCGGAGTGCAGGTCGGCGGTGACCACCGGCATGTCGTCGAGGCCGCTCGCCGCCTCCATCGCCGCGCGGTGCGGCGACGCCTCCTCGTCCACCCCCAGCAGGATGGGCTGCAGGGGGGTGTACCGCGCCTTGACCAGGTGGCCGCCGTCGCGGGTGGTGCCGTCGGCGGCCGGGTCCGCCGGCAGCCGGTCGGGCAGCGCCACGACCAGGGCGTACCCGCCGGTGCCGAGGCCCATCACCAGCGCGCCGACGTTCAGCAGGACCCGGTCGCCGGGGCGCGGGGCGCCGGTCAGCTCCGGGTACGCGAGCGCCGTGACCGGGCCGTCGCCGGTGCCGACCTCCAGCTCGACGGCGCCGTGCCATTCCCGCCGTACCGAAGAAACGATTCCCGATCGCCAGCGCACCATGGCGGCGACCCTATCTCCGCCACCCGCCCGGCTGCGGCAGGCCCGGCAGGTCGGCGCGTGCCGCCGGGGCCTGCGGGGCTGCTAGCGTTTCTTCTCGTGTCGCGGACCCGTACCGAACGCCTGGTGAACCTGGTGATCTGTCTGCTGTCCACGCGACGGTTCCTGACCGCCGCGCAGATCGCCGCGACCGTGCCGGGATACGAGCACGACCCGGAGGATCCGCGCGACCACGAGGCGTTCCAGCGCAAGTTCGAGCGGGACAAGGCCGAGCTGCGCGAGCTGGGCGTGCCGCTGGAGACCGGGTTGGCGAGCGCCTTCGACACCGAGCAGGGCTACCGGATCGCCCACCGCGAGTACGCGCTGCCCGACATTCCGCTCGAACCCGACGAGGCTGCCGCCGTGGGCATCGCCGCGCGGCTGTGGCAGCACGCGGGGCTCGCCGCCGCGGCGTCGTCCGGCCTGGCCAAGCTGCGGGCGGCCGGCGTCGAGGTCGACCCCCAGGCCACCCTCGGCGTCGAGCCGGTGGTGACCGTCGACCCGGCGTTCGCGCCGCTGACCGGGGCGGCGCGGGCACGCCGCGCGGTGACCTTCTCGTACCGCGTGCCCGAGGTCGACGAGCCGTCCACCCGCCGGCTGCAGCCGTGGGGCGTGGTCTGCTGGCAGGGCCGCTGGTACGTGGTCGGCCACGACCGCGACCGCGAGGCCACCCGCTGCTTCCGGCTGTCGCGCATCGTCGGCCAGGTCCGCGTCGTCGGCCCCGAGGGCGCGTTCACCCCGCCGGAGGACGTCGACCTGATCAGCCACGTCGCCCGCTGGTCCGGCCCGGTCGAGCGCACCGGCCGCGCCACCGTGGTGGTCCGGCCGGGCCGGGCCGCCGGGCTGCGCCGGCTGGCGGTGGAGACGGTGCCCGGCCCGGGCGGCGACCGGCTGACCATTCCGTACGCCGACGCCGAGTGGCTCGCGTCGCGGCTCGTCGGCTACGGCGCGGACGTGCGCGCCGACGGTCCGCCGGAGCTGCGGGAGGCCGTGATCCAGCAGCTCAAGGAGGTCGTGGCCCGGCACGAGCCGGCCCGCACCGGGGTGCCGTCGTGACGCCGCAGCAGCGCGGCCCGGCGCGGGCCTCGGCGGATCGCCTCGGCCGGCTGCTCAACCTGGTGCCGTACCTGCTGGCCCGTCCCGGGATCGCCGTGGCGGAGGCCGCCGCCGCCTTCCGGATCACCGAGCGTCAGCTGCGCGAGGACCTGGAGCTGCTCTGGGTCTGCGGCCTGCCCGGCTACGGCCCCGGCGACCTCATCGACATGGCGCTCGACGGCGACCGGGTGACCATCACCTACGACGCGGGCATCGACCGGCCGCTGCGGCTCAACCCGGACGAGGCCCTGGCGCTGGTGGTGGCGCTGCGGATGCTCGCCGAGACGCCCGGCATCGGCTCCCGGGACGCGATCGAGCGGGCCCTGGCCAAGATCGAGAACGCGGCCGGTGACCTGGGCGACGCCCCGGTGGCCGTGGCGCTGCCCGCCGCCACCGAGCGTCTCGACGCCGTCCGGGACATCGTGGAGCGCCGCCGCGCCATGCGCATCACCTACTACACGGCGGCCCGCGACGAGACCACGGACCGCGTCGTCGACCCCATGCGGGTGCTGATGGTGGGCAACCGCGCGTACCTGGAGGCGTGGTGCCGGCGCGCCGAGGGCACCCGCCTGTTCCGCCTGGACCGCATCGACGCCTTCGCCGAGCTGGACGAGCCGGCCGCGCCCCCGGCGACGGCGGTGCCGCACGACCTGCGCGACGGCGTCTTCCACCCGGGCCCCGGCCTGCCCCTGGTCACGCTGCGGGTGGGCCGCGGCAGCCGCTGGATCACCGAGTACTACCCGTGCGAGGAGGTCCGCCGCGACGGCGACGAGTGGGTGGTGACGATGCGCGTCACCGATCTCGGCTGGGCACAGCGGTTCCTGCTCGGGGTCGGGCCGGACGTGACCGTGGCCGGTCCGGCGGAGCTGGTCGAGCGGATCCGGGCCCAGGCGACCACGGCACTCGACCAGTACGCGGCCCCCGGACCCGCCACCGCCTAAGCTGTCGGCCATGGTGTGGTGGATCGTGGTCGCGGTGGTCGTCGTCGCCCTCGTCGTCCTGGTGGCGGCCGTGATGTCCGTCGCCGGGCGGCTGTCCGGTCTCGACCGGGCGCTGCGCCGGCTGTTGCGCCGGCAGGAGGAGGCCGCTGTGCTGCAGCGCAAGGCGGAGGTGCTGCAGGAATCCGTCGCCGGTCTGCAGCGGCGCGCCGAGGCGGCCCAGGAGAAGGTCGCGGTGATCAAGGCCGGGTTCGGCGGCTCCTAGGGCGCGGGTTTCCGCCCCGTTGTCCGAAAATTCCTCGGATCGGCGGCCGAACATGCGGATCCGGCACGGGTGACTTCCAGGGTGCACACGTACGATGGACCCCGCACCATCGACGATCCACCCTGATCCGACGGAGTCTTCCATGAACGCCATCAAGCCATGGCACATCATTGTTGTCCTTGTCGTGCTCGTGCTGCTGTTCGGTGCGAAGCGCCTCCCGGACGCCGCCCGGTCGCTCGGGCGGTCGCTGCGGATCATCAAGGCCGAGACCAAGGGCCTGGTGGACGACGACAACGTCGCGGAGAAGGCCGAGCCGCAGTATTCGCGCCAGCCGCTGCACCCGAACGAGATCCACCAGCCGGGTCAGCAGCCCCCGCAGCCGGGCTACCAGCAGCCGCAGCCGGGCTACCAGCAGCCGCAGCCGGGCTACCAGCAGCCCCAGCAGCCGCCGTACGTGGACCCGGTGCAGCGCACCAACGACCGCTGACCCACCGTGGCCATCTCCCTGCGCCGCCGGGGGCCCAGCAAGTTCGAGCAGGCCGCCGACGGCTCGATGACCCTGATCGAGCACGTCCGGGAGCTGCGTAACCGCCTCTTCTGGGCGTCGCTCGGCATCCTGGCCGGCCTGATCGTCGGTTTCATCATCTCGCAGTGGGTCTTCGGCATCCTCAAGGCGCCCTACTGCGCGCTGGACAGTTCGAAGAACCTGGCCGGCGGCTGCGAGTTCATCACCCTGGGCGTCGCCGACCAGCTGATCCTCCGGCTGAAGATCGCCCTGTGGGTCGGCCTGATCGTCGGCGCGCCGGTCTGGCTCTACCAGCTGTGGGCGTTCATCGCCCCCGGGCTGCACCGGCACGAGCGCAAGTGGGCGTACGTCTTCGTCGCCATCTCGGCGCCGCTGTTCGTCGGCGGCGTCACGCTGGCGTACGCGGTCGTCGGGCACAGCCTGGCGTTCATCATGCAGGCCGGCGTGCTCGGCGAGCCGACCAAGCTCGAGGTCGTCTCCTACGTCGGCTTCGTGATGAACATGATGCTGATCTTCGGGGCGGCGTTCGAGTTCCCCTTGATCCTGCTGATGCTCAACTTCACCGGCGTGGTCAGCGCCAAGCGGCTGCTGAGCTGGTGGCGGGTCGTGGTGTTCCTGTCCTTCGTCTTCGCGGCGATCGCCACGCCCGACCCCGGGCCGTTCGGCATGACGCTGCTCGCCGCCTGCATGACGCTGCTCTACTTCATCGCGGTCGGCGTGGCCACGATCAACGACCGGCGCAAGGGCCGCGGCAAGGAGATGTATGCCGGCCTGGACGACGACGAGGTCTCCCCGCTGGAGGAGGAGCGCACGCCGGTCGCGGTGTCGGACCGTATCGACGCGCCGGCACCGGTCGAGTCGGCCGCTCCCGTGGCCCGGCCGTTGCCGTTGGACAGCCGGTTCGACGACATGACCTGAGCCCCGCAGCCGGTACATTCCGGCTGTGAACAGCAATGACGACATCGCGGTGCTGGCCAATCCCGGAGCGGGACGCGGCCGGCACCGCGGTCTGCTTCCGGCGGTGCTCGACCGGCTCGGCTCCGGCGGCCGGGCCGTCCGGCTCCTGGAGGCCGGCAGCGCGGAGGACGCCGAGAAGGCCTGCCATCGGGCCGTGGCCGAGGGGATCGGCGCCCTCGTCGCGGTCGGTGGGGACGGCACCGTGCACCGGGCGCTGCAGGCCGTGGCGGACACCGGCGTCGGCTTCGGCGTGGTCCCCGCCGGCACCGGCAACGACTTCGCGACCGGTGCCGGCATACCGGAGGATCCGCTGCGGGCCGCCGAGGCGATCGCCGCGGCGCACCGCGACGGCCGGCACCACCCGGTCGACCTGGCCCGCATCGACACCGGGCAGCGGGACGCCCGGTGGTTCGGCGCCGTGCTCGCCGCCGGGTTCGACGCGGTCGTCAACGAGCGCGCCAACCGGATGCGGTGGCCCCGCGGGCCGCGCCGTTACGACCTGGCGATCATGCTCGAGGCGGCCCGGCTGCGCCCGCGCCGCTACGCCCTGGAGCTCGACGGCGTCGACCACAGCTTCGCCGGCGTGCTGGTCGCGGTCGGCAACTGCCCCAGCTACGGCGGCGGGCTGCGGATCTGCCCCGACGCCGACCCCACCGACGGGCTGCTGGACGTCGTCGTCGCCGCACCTCTCGGGCGGGTCGCGCTCGCGCGGCTCCAGCCCCGCCTGCGGCGCGGCACCCACGTCGAGGATCCGCTGATCACCAGCTACCGGGCCCGCGAGGTGCGCATCGACACGCCCGGGATCGTCGGGTACGCCGACGGCGAACGCGTCGCCGCGCTGCCGCTCGCGATCGGCTGCCGGCCGGGTGCCGTCCGGTTGCTGCGGTAACCACGGGGTCAGCGGCCCGCAGGCCGGGCCGAACGGAAACGTGAAGCCGCAGATCTTCCCTTCAGGAGGCAGCATGTCGGTCGGTTCGCTCAGCTCCAGCACGGTCTCCACCGCGTACCTGGCGTCGGCCGACACCGCCGCGGCGAAGAAGGCCCCGGAGCAGGGCGGCGAGCCGACGATCGCGGACCACGTCGCGGCCCAGGACGAGCAGCAGCCCATCCGCAGCGCGTCCGCCACTCTGGGCACGCTGGTCGACACCTACCTCTGACGGTGCCCACGCCACCGCCATGCTCGGCATGGGCCCGGCGGATGGAAGAGCTCAGACCTCGCAGCCGGCCAGGGCCAGGGTCGCGCCCAGGCCGTTCGAGCGGCCCGGCTCGGCCGCCGGGAGCACGAGGGCCGCGCAGCCGGCCTGCACCGCGCCCGCGTCCGCCGGGCTGTCGCCGACCATCAGTGTGCGCTCGGGGTCGACCCCCAGCATGCCGCACGCGCGCAGGAAGATCGCCGGGTCGGGCTTGACCCGGCCCACCTCGTAGGAGAGCGCGAACGCGTCCACCAGCCCGGCCATGCCCCAGGCGGCGAGGTGCGGGCGGATGTCGAAGCCGATGTTGCTCACCACCGCCACCTTCACCCCGGCCCCGTGCAGCGTGCGCAGGGTCGGCAGGGTGTCCGCGTACGGCAGCCAGCCCTGCGGGTCCAGCAGCCGCTCGTACAGGGCGTCGGCGAGGCCCTCCACGTCGCAGCTCACCGTCTCGGCCAGGCCGGTGTACGCCGCGCGGTGGCTGTGTTCGTACAGGTCGCGGTCGGCCCAGTGCTCGGCGAGGTGGATGGGCACCCGGTGCGGCAGCGGGCCGCCGGCGCGCCCGGCGGTGACCAGCCGGTCGGCCAGGATCGTGGCCCGGCCGCGGTCCAGCTCCGTGCCGCAGGCCGCCGCGGCGGCGAGCACCCACGCGACCGGCTCCTCGACCTGGGCGAGCGTGCCGTGGAAGTCGAAGAGCACGGCGTCGACCTGACGGCGCGACGGGAAGGCGGTCGATTCGGCGGCATCCGGCACGCCGTGCACCATACCGAGACGCTCGGACCGGCCCGTCATCAACCGCCCGGCGAGCCATGACCGTCGTTGTGTCACACCGACGCATTAGCCTTGTGGTCATGACGAGCCCCGCCGAACGCTATGCGGAGTCGAGAAGGCGGGCGGCCCGCGCGGCCGAGTTCCCCGCGCTGGACGACTTCATGCTGGACGTCGGCTTCGACCTGGACGATTTCCAACGACAGGCCTGCGAGGCCCTGGAGCGCGGCAGCGGCGTCCTGGTCTGCGCGCCCACCGGCGCCGGCAAGACGGTGGTCGGCGAGTTCGCCGTGCACCTCGCGCTGCGCGCCGACGGCTCCGGCAGGCGGCGCAAGTGCTTCTACACGACCCCGATCAAGGCGCTCTCCAACCAGAAGTACCACGACCTCGTCGAGCGCTACGGCGCCGCGCACGTGGGCCTGCTGACCGGTGACAACGCGATCAACGGCGACGCGCCGGTGGTGGTGATGACCACCGAGGTGCTGCGCAACATGCTCTACTCGGGCTCGGCGAGCCTGCAGGGCCTGGCCTACGTGGTGATGGACGAGGTGCACTACCTCGCCGACCGGTTCCGCGGCGCGGTCTGGGAGGAGGTGATCATCCACCTGCCGGCCTCCGTGACCCTGGTCTCGCTGTCGGCCACGGTCAGCAACTACGAGGAGTTCGCCGACTGGCTCGTCACCGTCCGCGGTGAGACCGAGGTCGTGGTCAGCGAGCACCGGCCGGTGCCGCTGTGGCAGCACATGCTGGTCGGCAAGCGGATGTTCGACCTGTTCCACGACGCCGACGCGGCCCGCAAGCACGACGTGCACCCCGAGCTGCTGCGCTACACGCGGGAGATGCTGCGCCGGCTGGAGCTCACCGACCGGGCGGCCGGCCCGGGCTGGCAGCACCGGGGCGGGCGCCCGCGCCGGTGGCAGCCGCCGCCGCGCACCGAGGTCGTCGACCGCCTCGACCGGGCCGGGCTGCTGCCCGCCATCCTGTTCATCTTCAGCCGGGCGGGCTGCGACGCCGCCGTGCAGCAGTGCCTGGCCGGCGGGCTGCGCCTGACCGATCCGGAGGAGCGCGCCGAGATCCGCGAGATCGCGCAGGCCAAGGTGGCGGCCATCCCGGCCGAGGACCTGTCGGTCCTGGGCTACTGGGAGTGGCTCGACGGGCTGGAGCGGGGCGTTGCCGCGCACCACGCCGGCATGCTGCCCGCGTTCAAGGAGGCCGTCGAGGAGTGCTTCGTGCGCGGCCTGGTCAAGGCCGTCTTCGCCACGGAGACGCTGGCGCTGGGCATCAACATGCCGGCCCGCTGCGTCGTGCTCGAACGCCTGGTGAAGTTCAACGGCGAGGCGCACGTCGACCTGACCCCGGGGGAGTACACGCAGCTCACCGGCCGGGCCGGGCGCCGCGGCATCGATGTCGAGGGGCACGCGGTGGTGCTGTGGAGCCCCGAGGTGGACCCGCGCCACGTCGCCGGGCTCGCCTCCACGCGGACCTATCCGCTGCGGTCGAGCTTCCGGCCGTCGTACAACATGGCGGTCAACCTGGTCGGCTCGGTCGGCGCGGAGAAGTCCCGCGACCTGCTGGAGTCCTCCTTCGCGCAGTTCCAGGCGGATCGCTCGGTGGTGGGCCTGGCCCGGCAGGTGCAGCGCAACGTCGACACCATGGCGACCTACGGCAAGGACGCCACCTGCCACCACGGCGACTTCGACGAGTACTTCGCCATCCGCGTCGCCATCGCCGACCGGGAGCGGGCCATCGCCCGCCAGGGCGCCTCGCAGCGCCGCGCCGCGGCGGTGTCCTCGCTGGAGAAGCTGCGCGTCGGCGACGTGATCCGGGTGCCGCAGGGGCGCCGTGCGGGCCTCGCGGTAGTGCTGGAGCCGCCGGGCGGCGGTTTCGGCGAGCCCCGGCCGCTGGTGCTGACCCAGGACCGCTGGGCCGGGCGGGTCAGCCCGGCCGACTTCCCCGGTGCCGTCGACGTGCTGGACCGCATCCGCGTGCCCAAGCACTTCAACCCGCGGTCACCCGCCGCCCGGCGCGACCTCGCCGCCCAGGTGAGCGCCACCGGCCTCGACCGCCACGCGGGGGCGGGCGGGCGCCGCGGCCGCAACCGCGGCACGCCCGGGGAGGATCCGGAGATCGCGCTGCTCAAGGTGGAGCTGCGCCAGCACCCGTGCCACGCCTGCCCGGAGCGCGAGGAGCACGCCCGCTGGGCCGAGCGCCGGCACCGGCTGCAACGCGACACCGACGCCCTGCGCGACAAGGTGGCCGGCCGCACCGGCTCGCTGGCGCGCACGTTCGACCAGGTCTGCGCGGTGCTCACCGCGCGCGGCTACCTCTCGCCGGACGGCGAGGTCACCGAGGCGGGCCGGATGCTCGGCCGCATCTGGACGGAGGCCGACCTGCTGGTCGCCGAGTGCCTGCGCCGCGGCGTCTGGGAGGGCCTGGAGCCCGCGGAGCTGGCCGCCGCGGTGTCCATGGTCCTGTACGAATCCCGCCGCGAGGGCGACGAGCGCGCCTCGGTGCCCAAGGGCGAGACGACGGCCGCGGTCGACGCGTGCCACAAGCTCTGGGCGGAGATCGAGTCGCAGGAGGCGGAGCACGGCCTGTCGCTGACCCGCGAGCCGGACGCGGGCTTCGTCTGGCCGATGTACCGCTGGGCCCGCGGCGAGCCGCTGGCGCGGGTGCTGGCCAGCGGCCACAACTACGACTCCGACATGCCGGCAGGCGACTTCGTGCGCTGGGCCCGCCAGGTCCTCGACCTGCTCGCCCAGCTCAAGGACGCGTCCGCCGCCTCGCCGGTCGTCCGCGAGACGGCCCGCAAGGCGATGGCGGCGATCAACCGGGGGGTGCTGGCCTACCAGACGGCGCTGTGACCGCCGGCCCTCCCCGGCCCGCCCGGCGCGGTCGCGCGGCCGCAAGCCCGCCGTCGCGGGGCGACAAGCCCGCGGTCGCGGGGCGACAAGCCCGCGGTCGCGGGGCGACAAGCCCGCGGCTTGCCGGCCTGCGGTCGCGGGGCCGCACATTGAGGAGCGCCGCCGGCCCGCGCTGCGCCGAGCGGGTCGACGGCCGGCGGCCTGGCGTTCGCGTCGCAACGATCGGCGCGGACTCCGGACCGCGGGCGTCCTCGTGGGCGGCCGGAGCTAGCTAGGCCGCGGCGCGGTTCAGCAGCCCCAGGAACGACAGCTTGTCGGTGATCACGTCGGCGGTGAACGGCTTGATGATGTATTCGTGGGCGCCGGCGGCCATCGCCTTGACGATCTGCCGGGGGTCGCTCTCGGTGGTGACCATCATCAGGGTGATGTCGCGCAGCTGCGGCTGGGCCCGTACGGCGCCGATGAACTCCAGGCCGTTCACCTCGGGCATGTTCCAGTCGACCAGGGCCAAGTCGGGGATGGTCTCCATGGTGTTGAGGGCGTCCAAAGCGCTACGGCCGTTGTCGGCCTCGACGACCTCGCAGCCGGTGGCGGCGAGGAGACGGCGCAGGATGGCCCGCATCGCGCGGGAATCGTCGACGACCATTGCCAGCATGCTCGACCCCTTACCTGTGGAGATCCGTATGGCGTGAATCACGCCGTTGTCTTCTCCACTATCGGCGGCGACGGCCGGACCGACTGGTTCCGCCGGGTGCAACCGAGGTGCCAGCACGGTGACGCTCCGGTGGGGCGGCGGCCTGCCGCCACCCCGTCCGGTGCGCCCGGCGGGTCGGGCGCGTTACGGCTGGTTGGTGAGGTAGCCGCCCATCGCGGTGAAGTACTCCGCCGCGGGGAGCTCCCGGCCGTCGTGGGTGCGTACCCGCTTGATGGCCAGCCCGTGGTTGCGGCCGGTCCGTGCGTCGGCCCCGGCGACGACGACGACCGCGTCGCCCTCCCGGTAGAAGATGCGCCCGGGGGTTCCGCCGTAGCGTCCCTGCGACACCGCGGCGGCGAGGATGTCCAGCTGCTGGCCGCGGTGGTAGGTGAAGGCGCTCGGGTACGGGGCGGACTGGGCGCGGACCAGACGCTCCAGGTCCTCCGCCGGCCAGTTCCAGTCGATGCGGATGTCCTCGGTGGAGCGCTTGTGGAAGAAGCTGGCCTTGGACCGGTCCTGCTTGACCCAGTCGGTACGGCCGGAGGCGATCAGTGCCAGGCCGTCGACGGTGATGGGGCCGAACAGTTCCAGGGTCTTGTGGAACAGGTCCGTCGCGGTGTCGGCCGGGCCGACGGGTACCGCGCGCTGCAGGACGATGTCACCGGCGTCCAGCTCGTCGTTCATCATGTGGGCGGTGACGCCGACCTCCTTCTCGCCGTTGATGAGCGCCCAGATCAGGGGCGAGAAACCGGCGTAGGCGGGCAGCAGTGAGTCGTGGACGTTGAGCGTGCCCCGGGTCGGCAGGTTGAAGATCTGCGGGGGGATCCAGGTCCGCCAGTTGGTCGCCACGATGACGTCCGGTGCCGCCTCCTTGAGGGCGCTCATCAGCTCCTCGTCGTCGGGGCGGTTGCGGATCAGCACCGGCACGCCGTGCTCCTGCGCCAGGTCGGCGACGGAGTCGTTCCAGATCTTCTCGTAGGCGTGGTCGCTCTTCGGGTGCGTGACGACGAGCGGAACCTCGTGCTCCGAGTCGAGGAGCGCCTGCAACGTCCGGTGCCCCCAGGTCTGGTAGCCGAACATGATGACCCGCATGACGTTCCTCCTTGTGGCGGTGCTGGTTGCGCTGTAGTAAAGCAAGCCTTACCTAACACCCGCAACGCGACCCCCCTCGCGGGTGGTCGAGTCGTGGGTCACCCCCCTGTCATTGGTGTTACAAGTTAGGTTAGGTTAGCCTAAGGCCACCTTCGAAGGGTCTCCACAGTGGTGTACCGGCGTCCGCCGGACACCCGCTGACCTATGCTTCCCCGCCGTGACGGCGGGTTCCCCGACCGGCTTGACCAGCGGCCAGCCCGCGCGATGGGACGGACATGTCACACGATCTTGCAGGCGATGATCTTCCCGTATTCGACCTCGTCGGCATCGGGTTCGGTCCCTCGAACCTGGCGATGGCGATCGCGCTCACCGAGTACAACGCGACGGCCGGCATGGAGCGGGCGGTGACGGCCCACTTCCTCGAGCGGCAGCCGCGGTTCGGCTGGCACCGTGGCATGCTCATCGAGGACGCGACGATGCAGGTGTCCTTCCTCAAGGACCTGGTGACGCTGCGGAATCCGGCCAGCGAGTTCAGCTTCCTCTGCTACCTGCAGAGCAAGGACCGGCTCGTCGACTTCATCAACCACAAGAGCCTCTTCCCGCTGCGGGTCGAGTTCCACGACTACTTCGAGTGGGCGGCCGCGAAGGTCGACGACCTGGTCACGTACGGGCACGAGGTCGTCGAGGTGCGGCCCGTCGTCCGCGACGGCGCGATCGTCTACCTTGACGTCACCGCCCGCCAGACCGGCTCGGGCGAGACCGTGTCGTACCGGGCGCGCAACGTGCTGGTCGCCACGGGCCTGCTGCCGCACCTGCCGGAGGGGGTCAGCGCGTCCGCGCGGGTCTGGCACAACCGTGACCTGCTCTTCCGGGCCGCCGAGCTGCCCGTCGACGCCCCGGCGCGGTTCGTCGTGGTAGGCGCCGGTCAGAGCGCCGCGGAGACCGTCGCGCACCTGCACGACCGCTTCCCCCAGGCCGAGGTCTGCGCGGTCTTCGCCCGGTACGGCTACAGCCCCGCCGACGACAGCCCGTTCGCCAACCGCATCTTCGACCCGGCGGCGGTCGACGACTACTTCGCGGCGCCGAGCGAGATCAAGCAGCGGTTGATGGCCTACCACGGCAACACCAACTATGCCGTGGTGGACATGGACCTCATCGAGGACCTCTACGCCCGGCTCTACCGGGAGAAGGTGCTCGGGGCCGAGCGGCTGCGGATCTTCAACACCGCCCGCCTCGCGCAGCTCTCCGAGACGCCGACCGGCGTGCGGACCGTCGTCGAGTCCCTGGTCACCGGCGAGCAGACGGAACTCGACGCGGACGCCGTGGTCTTCGCGACCGGTTACCGCGCCGCCGACCCGCTGCGGTTGCTGCCCGGCGTCGAGCCCTACTGCCACCGCGACGCGCAGGGGCGTCCCCGGATCGGCCGCGACTACCGGGTCACCACCTCACCCGAGCTGCGCTGCGGCGTGTACCTGCAGGGCGCCACCGAGCACACGCACGGCATCACCTCCTCGCTGCTGTCGAACACCGCCCTGCGGGTCGGCGAGATCCTCCAGTCGGTCATCGACAAGGGCCGTCCCGACGTCGCGGCGCACGCCGCCGTCGAAGAGGTCAGCGCCGCCCGGTAGGGGCACGAGCCGTTCCACCTTTCCTTCAAACTCCGTGAAAGGCATACCCATGTCCATATTGCCCGGTTTCCTGCGTCCGGCCAGACGCTTGCGCGCGGCTCTGCCGGCCGTCGCCCTGGTCTCCGCTCTGGCGCTCACCGCCTGCGGCGGAGCGAACGCCGAGTCCAAGAGCGGCGGTGCGACCGGCGCGACCGGCGCGAGCGGTGCGTTCCCGGTGAGCATCGAGCACAAGCACGGCACCGCCGAGATCAAGGCGGAGCCCCAGCGCGTCGTCACGCTCGGCCTCAGCGACCAGGACGCGGTCCTGGCGCTGGGCGTGAAGCCGGTCGGGGTGGTGGACTGGTTCAAGGAGAAGCCGTACGGCAAGTGGCCCTGGGCGCAGCCGCTGTGGGGCGACACCAAGCCGGAGATCGTCGGTGAGCGCGACGAGTACAACCTCGAGAAGATCGCCGCGCTCAAGCCGGACCTGATCATCGCCCAGTACTCCGGCATGAAGAAGGAACAGCACGACAAGCTGTCGAAGCTCGCCCCCGTCGTGGGCCAGCCGAAGAAGTTCGAGGACTACCAGGCCCCGTGGCAGGACATGACCAGGGTGATCGGTAAGGCCCTCGGCAAGGAGGCCAAGGCCAACGAGCTGATCGACGCGGTCGGCAAGCGCTTCGCCGAGGCCCGCAAGGCGCACCCCGAGTTCGCCGGGAAGACCGCCGCGGTGGCCGAGGTGTACCAGGCCGGCACGTACTCGGTCTTCTCCCCGAACGACCCGAAGATGATGTTCCTCTCCGAGCTGGGCTTCACCGTCTCGCCGAAGTTCCGCGAGGCCGTCGGCACCAAGAACGTGGCGGACTTCAGCTTCGAACGGCTGGACATCGTCGACGTCGACCGGCTCATGTGGCTGGTCCCCGACGACGCGGCCGCGCAGCAGATCAAGGCCGACAAGCTCTACAGCAAGCTGAAGGTCGCCCAGGAGGGCCGGGACGTCTACCTGCCTTACGAGACCCCGCCGGTCGGCGCCGCCATGGCGTTCAACACCGTGCTGAGCATCCCGTACGCCGTCGACCAGGTGGTGCCGATGCTGACCGCCAAGAAGTAGCACCAGCACTCCGACCGGGCTCCAGTGACAGTGGCAAGGAAAGGCATCTCGACGATGTTCGGTGGTACCGGGGCCGGCGCGCCCCTGACCGATGCACAGGCGGGTATCTGGCTGGCGCAGCAGATCGACCCGGAGAACCCTGTCTACAACATCGCCCGCTTCCTGGAGCTCCGTGGCGACGTCGACGTCGACCGCCTGGCCGCCGCCGTGCGCCAGGTGGTCGACCAGGCGGCATGCCTGCACGTGCGGTTCGCCGCCGGGCCGGACGGCAAGCCCCGCCAGATCGCCGGGGCGCCGGGGGACTGGCCGCTGCCCGTCGTCGACCTCGCGGCCGAGCCGGAGCCCGACGCGGCCGCCGCGGCGTGGATGCGTGCGGACCGCGAGCAGGTCACCGACCTCGGCCGGGGCCCGCTGTTCGGCCACGCGATTCTCCGACTGGCCGCCGACCGTGTGCTCTGGTACCAGCGCTATCACCACCTCGTCATGGACGGCTACGGCGGAGCGCTGATCAGCCGGCGGGTCGCCGAGGCCTACACCACCGGCGTCGCCGGTTCCCTGCGCGAGGCGTGGTCCTTGGAGCGCCTGGCCGACAGCGACGCCGCGTACCGGACCTCGGAGCGCTACCGGGCCGACCGGGACTACTGGCACCGCCGGTTCGCGGACCGGCCGGAGCCGGCCCGGCTGCTCACCCGCGCGGCGGAGCCGGTCAGCCGGATCGAGCGCCGCGTCGTGCAGCTCGGCCCGGACGAGACCGCCCGGCTGCACAAGGCGGCGGCCCACGCCGGCACCCGGGTGTCCCGGGTGGCCATCGCGGCCGTCGCCGTCTACCTGCACCGCGCCACCGGAGCGCAGGACGTCGTCCTCGCGTTGCCCGTCACGGGCCGGGTGGACGCCCAGCTGCGCGACGTGCCCGGCATGGTGTCCAACGTGCTGCCGCTGCGGGTGACCGTACGCCCCGGCACCACCCCGGCCGAGCTGCTGGCCTCGGTGGCGAGCGAGGTGGCGGGACTCACCGCGCACTCCCGTTACCGGGGCGAGGACCTGGCCCGCGACCTGGGCCTCGCCGACGGCATCGCCGAGCTCGCCGGTCCCAGCATCAACATCATCTCGTTCGACCAGGACCTGCGGCTCGGCGACCACGAGGTCAGCGGGCACATCCTGTGGCAGGGGCCGGTGACCGACCTGTCCATCTCGGTCGAGGCCTCCGCCGACGGGCGGAGCCTGCGGGTGTACCTCGACGCCGACGCCTCGGTGTGCGGCCCGGAGGAGCTCACCGAGCACGAGCGCCGGTTCCTCGCCGTCCTCGACGCGATCGCGACCCACCCGGATCGCCCGGTCGGCACCATCGACCTCCTCGACGGCGAGCAGCGGCGGCTCGTGCTCGAGCGCTTCGGCACGGCCGAGCGGGAGGTCGCCGAGGTGACGTGGCCGGCCGCGGTCGAGGCGCAGGCGGCCCGCACCCCGCATGCCGTCGCCGTGGTGTGCGAAGCCGAGCAGCTCTCGTACGCCGAACTCGACGCGGCGGCGAACCGCCTGGCCCGGGTGCTGCGCGGCCGCGGTGTCGGCCCCGAGGACGTGGTGGCCGTGGCGCTGCCCCGCTCGGCCGACCTGGTGGTGGCGCTGCTCGCGGTGATGAAGGCGGGAGCGGCGTACCTGCCGCTCGACGCCGACCACCCGGCCGACCGGATCGGCTTCATGCTCGCCGACTCCGGCGCCCGGCTCGTCGTCTCGACCGCGGAGCTGGCGGCCCCGCTCGCCGACCTGCCCGGAGACCGGCTGCTGCTGGACGAGGCCGGTGCCGAGCTGGCCGCGGCCGGCGACCGCGACCTGGACCTTCCGATCGGACTGCACCACGCGGCCTACGTCATCTACACCTCCGGCTCCACCGGCCGGCCCAAGGGCGTCGTCGTCTCCCACGAGGGCATCGGCAGCCTCATCGCGACCGCCGTGGACCGTCTCGGCGTCGATGCCGCCAGCCGGGTGGTGCAGTTCGCCTCGGTCGGCTTCGACGTGGCGGTCTGGGACCTGTGCATGTCGCTGTGCGTCGGCGGCCGGGTGATCGTCGTCCCCACCGAGCGCCGGGTGGCCGGTGCGGCGCTCACCGACTACGTCACCGAGCACGGCGCCACCCACATGATCCTGCCGCCGTCGCTGGTGGCGGCGCTGCCCGCGGACTGCGCCCTGCCCGACGGGGCGGTGCTCGTCGTGGGCACGGAGACCGTTCCGACCGAGCTGATCGCCCGCTGGGCGCAGCGGCTGCGGGTGGTGGCGGCCTACGGGCTCACCGAGGCGACGGTCAACTCGACGCTGTGGACCGCGCAGCCCGGCTGGAGCGGGCCCGTGCCGATCGGGGTGCCCGACCCGAACACCCGCTGCTACGTCCTCGACTCGGCGCTGCGCCCGGTCGGCGTCGGTGTGGAGGGCGAACTGTACGTGGGCGGGCGCGGCCTGGCCCGCGGCTACCGCGGACGGCCCGGGCTGACCGCGGAGCGCTTCGTCGCGGACCCGTACGGTGCTCCGGGCAGCCGGATGTACCGTACCGGCGACCGGGCCCGCTGGCGTGCCGACGGCAACCTCGACTTCCTCGGCCGGGCCGACCACCAGATCAAGATCCGCGGATTCCGGATCGAGCCGGGCGAGGTGGCCAGCGTCCTCATGCGACACCCGGCGGTCGCCCAGGCCGCGGTCGTGGCGGCCGAGGACCACCGCCGGGTCAAGCGCCTCGTCGCCTACGTCACGCCGGCCGGCGGCGACCTCGACCCCGGGCCGCTGCGGGCCCACGCCGCGGCCGTCCTGCCGGAGTACATGGTGCCGTCGGTGATCGTCGCGGTGGACGGGCCGCTGCCGCTCACCCCCAACGGCAAGCTCGACACCGCCGCGCTGCCGGCCCCGGACTGGACGGCGCTCGCCGGCGATGCCGCGCCGAGCACCCCCGCCGAGCACACGCTGGCCGCCCTCTTCGCCGAGGTGCTCCACCTGCCCGCGGTCGGCGTGCACGACAGCTTCTTCTCCCTCGGCGGCGACAGCATCGTCGCGATCGCGCTGGTCAACAGCGCTCGCGAGGCCGGCCTGGCGATCACCCCGCGCGACGTGTTCCGGCACCGCACCGTCGCCGCGCTGGCCGCGGTGGCCGGCTCGGTGCGGCCCGGGGCGGCGGCCAGCCCCGCCGCGTTCTCCCTGGTCACCCTCGACCCGGCCGAGCGCGCCGAGTTCACGGCCGCGGTGCCCGGCCTGTGTGACGTGCTCCCCGCCACCCCGCTGCAGGAGGGGTTCTTCTTCCACGCCTCCTACGACGACGCGGCGGCCGACGTCTACGCCGTCCAGCAGACCGTCGACCTGCTCGGCGACGTCGACGCCGATGCGGTGCACCGTTCGGTACAGGGGCTGCTCGACCGGCACCCGCTGCTGCGCGCCGGCTTCCGCCAGCGCGCCGGTGGTCAGGTCGTCCAGGTCATCGCGGGCCACGTCGACGTGCCGTGGCGCGCCGTCGACCTGACCGGCGCCGCCCCGGCCGAGCGGCCGGTGAAGGCGGCGCAGGTCGCCGCCCAGGAGCGCGCGAACGGCTTCGACCTGGCTCGTCCGCCGCTGCTGCGGGCGGCGCTCGTCCGCCTCGGGGCCGACCGGCACCGGCTCGTGCTCACCGTGCACCACATCGTGGTCGACGGCTGGTCGGTGTCCATCATGATGCGGGAGCTGCTCGACGGAGTCCGCGGCGAGCTGCCCGCCGGCCGCGACGCCCTGTACCGCGACTACTTCGGCTGGCTCGGCAGCCGCGACGCCGGCGCCGCCCAGGACGCCTGGCGCGCGGCGCTCGCCGGGCTGGACGGGCCGACCCGGCTGGTGCCGGCCGAGGCCGGGGCCGCCCCGCCGAAGCCGGAACAGCTGCGCATCGAGCTGCCCGCGGCGCTGACCGCCGGCCTCGCCGCCCGGGCCCGGGAACGCGGCCTGACCGCCAGCACCGTCGTGCACGGCGCGTGGGGGCTGCTGCTGGGCCGCCTCCTCGGCCGCGAGGACGTCGTCTTCGGCAGCACCGTCTCCGGCCGGCACGCCGAGGTCGCCGGCGTGCAGGCCCTGGTCGGCCTGCTCATCAACACCCTGCCGGTGCGCCTGCGGTGGCGCTCGGAGGAGTCCCTGGCGCAGGTGCTGGCCCGCTTCCAGGACGAGCAGTCCGCCCTGCTGGAGCACCAGCACCTGGGCCTGGCGCAGATCCAGCGCACGGCCGGGTGGGGCGAGCTCTTCGACACGCTGGTCGTCGTCGAGAACCTGCCCGGCGCCGGCGAGCTGCGCGACGACACCGGGGTCGAGCTCGCCGACGTCGAGGTGCGCGACGCCACCCACTATCCGGTCGCCCTCACGGTGCTGCCGGGGGAGCGGATGGAGCTGCGCCTCGACCACGACCCTCGCCGCATCGACGCCGCGGCGGCCGGTCGCCTCGCCGCCGGGCTCGTACGCCTGCTGGAGACGGTCGCCGACGACCCCGACCGGCCCGTGGGCCGCGTCGACCTGGCCGGTGACGCCGACCGTGCCGCGATGGCGAAGGAGCTGACGGGCGCCGAGCGCGAGGTGCCGGCGATCACCCTCGCGGCCGCCGTCACGGCCCGGGCGCGCCGGACTCCGGACGCCGTCGCGGTCATCTCCGAACGGCAGCGGCTGTCGTACGCCGAGCTCGACGCCGCGGCGGACACCCTGGCCCGGCGGCTGTGCGCCCGCGGGGCCGCCCCCGAGCGGATCGTCGCGGTCGCGGTGCCGCGGTCGGCGCAGCTGCCCGTCGCCCTGCTGGGCGTGCTGAAGACCGGCGCCGCCTATCTGCCGCTCGACCTCGACCACCCCGCCGACCGGATCACGTTCATGCTGGCCGACTCCGGCGCGCGCACGGTGGTGACGACACCGGAGGCGGCCGCGCTGCTGCCGCGGGTGGACGGCGTGGAAACGCTGGTCCTGGGCGCGGCGGAGCCGGACGGCGGGCCGGGCGCGCCCCTCTTCGAGGCCGGCCCGGAACACCCGGCGTACCTGCTCTACACCTCCGGCTCGACCGGGCGCCCCAAGGGTGTCCTCGTGCCCCACCGCGCCGTGCTCAGCCAGCTCACGTGGGCGTGCGAGCGGTTCGGCTACCGCGCCGACGACCGGGTGCTGCACCAGTACTCCGCCACCTTCGACCCCTCGGTACTGGAGATCTTCGCACCGCTGCTGGCCGGTGCCGCGGTGGTGGTCGCCAAGCCGGACGGCCACCGCGACCCGGCCTACCTGACCGAGCTGATCCGCCGGGAACAGGTGACCACTCTGGACCTGGTCCCGTCGATGTACGGTGCGCTGCTGCAGGCGAGCGAGGGCAGCGGGACGGACGGCTGGGCCGCCAGCCTGCGCCGGGCCTTCAGCGGTGGAGAGGCGCTCGGCGGCGCGCTCGCCCGCCGCTGGCGGGACCGGACCGGCGTACCGATCTTCAACGTGTACGGGCCGACCGAGGCCACCGTCCAGGTGACCGCCTGGGAGTACGACGGCGCCCCCGACGCGGGCGTGCCGATCGGGCTGCCGGCGTGGAACACCGGCCTGTACGTCCTCGATGCCTGCCTGCGTCCCGTGCAGGCCGGCGCCTCCGGCGAGCTGTACATCGCCGGCGCGCAGCTGGCCCGCGGCTATCACGGCAGGTCCGCGCTGACCGCCGAGCGGTTCGTCGCCGACCCGTTCGGCGCGCCGGGGGAGCGGATGTACCGCACCGGCGACCTGGTCCGGTGGCGGACCGACGGCGCGGTGGAGTACCTGGGCCGCACGGACCACCAGGTCAAGATCCGCGGCAACCGGGTGGAGCTCGGCGAGATCGAGCAGCGGCTCGGTGCGCTACCGCAGGTCGCGACGGCGGTCGTGGCCGCGCGGGCCGACGAGCGCGGCGGCGCCCAGCTCGTCGCGTACGTCGTGCCGGCGGCCGGCGCCCGGCCCGACGGCGAGGCACTGCGGGCCGAGCTGGCCGGCCTCCTGCCGGAGCCGATGGTGCCCACCGTGTTCGTCGTTCTCGACTCCCTTCCGCTCACCCCCGGCGGCAAGGTCGACCGCGCGGCCCTGCCTGCGCCGACGGTCGTGCGTGCCGTGGCACAGCGTCCCGCCGACGAGCGGGAGCGGATGCTCTGCGACATCTTCGCGGAGGTGCTCGGCCTGACCGGGGTCGGCGCCGACGAGGACTTCTTCGTGCTGGGTGGCGACAGCATCCTGTCCATCTCGGTGTCCAGCCGGGCCCGCGCGGCCGGCCTCGACCTCAGCCCGCGCGAGGTGTTCCTGCACCGCACGCCGGCGGCCCTGGCGGCCGCCGCGGCCGAGCGGCCGCGCCCCGGGACCGTGGCGCCCGCGGCCGACGGCGTCGGCGACGTGCCGCTGCTGCCGATCGCCCACCAGCTGCGCTGCGACGGCGGGCCGGTCGGCCGGTTCAACCTCTCGGTGCTCGTGCAGACCCCACCCGGCGCCGACGCGGCGCGGCTGGCGGCGGTGCTGCAGGCCGTCCTCGACCACCACGACGGGCTGCGGCAGCGGCTGACCCGGGTCGCCGGCGTGCTGTGGTCGCTGGAGGCGCTGGCCCCCGGCGCGGTGACCGCGGCCGAGCTGCTGCGCCGCGTGGACGTGGCCGGCCTGGACGCCGACCGGCTCCGCGCGGTCCTGGCGGCCGAGTCCGACGCCGCCGCCGACCGGCTCGACCCCGACTCCGCAACGATGCTGCAGGCGGTCTGGTTCGACGCCGGCCCCGGCCGGCCCGGCCGGCTGCTGCTCGCCACCCACCACCTGGTGGTCGACGGCGTCTCGTGGCGGATCCTGCTCGGCGACCTCGCCGCGGCGTGGGACGCGGTGCACGCCGGACGGACGCCGACGCTGGAACCGGTCCCGACCTCCCTGCGCCGGTTCGCGCGACTGGTCAGCGAGCAGGCCCAGACGCCGCAGCGCCTGGCCGAGCTGCCGCACTGGCTGGGCACCCTCGCCCCCGGGGCGGAGCTGGTGGCCGGGGCGCCCGGTCCCGGCACCGTCGGCGAGTCACGCACCCGGCAGGTACGGCTGCCGATCGCCGACACCCTGCCGCTGCTGACCTCCGTGCCGGCGGCCGTCCACGGCGACGTCACCGACGTGCTGCTGACCGCGCTGCGGTTGGCGGTGAGCCGCTGGCGGGACCGGCGCGGCGAGGACGGCGCGGCCGAGCTGCTCGTGGACGTGGAGCGGCACGGGCGCGAGGAGATCGCCGAGGGGCTGGATCTGTCGCGCACGGTCGGCTGGTTCACCAGCGTCCAGCCCGTGCGCCTGGCGGCGGACCCGCAGCCGGTCGAGACGCTCAAGGGGGTCAAGGAACGGCTGCGCGCCGCCCCGGACGGCGGCCTCGGCTACGGCATGCTGCGCCACCTCAACGCCCAGGTCGCCCCGGTGCTCGCCCAGGCGGCGTCGGCGCAGGTGCTGTTCCACTACTTCGGCCGCTTCGCCGCCGACCACGGCACCGACTGGACGCCGGCGCCGGAGTCCGACGCGCTGGCCCTGGCGCCCGACCCCGGGATGGGGCTGCCGTACCTGCTGCAGATCGACGCGGTCTGCGCCGACACGCCGGCCGGGCCCGAGCTGAGCGCCGTGTGGACCTGGCGCGACGCCGGACTGTCCGAGCCGGACGTCGACGAGCTGAGCGAAGGGTGGCTGGCCGCGCTGCGCGAGCTCACCGCCGCCGTGGCCGGGGCGCGGGCCGCGACCGGGCTGACGCCGTCGGATCTCACCACGATCCGGCTCGACCAGGCCGACATCGACCGGGTCGAGCGGCTCAGCCCGTCCCCGGTCGCCGACATCTGGCCGCTGTCGCCGCTGCAGGAGGGGATCTTCTTCCACTCCAGCTACGACCAGGCCGCCCTGGACGTCTACACCGCCCAGGACACCTACGACTTCGACCACCGGCTCGACCTCGACCGGCTGCGCGCGGCCTGCGCCACCCTGCTGGCCCGCCACCCCAGTCTGCGCGCCGGCCTCACGAGCGACGGCCTGCGGCAACCCGTGCAGTTCATCGCCACCGACGTCGAAGTGCCACTGGACGAGGTGGACCTCTCCCAGCTGTCCCCCGACGAGCAGGACCGCCGGATGGCGGAGCTGCTCGCCGCCGACCGGGGCCGCCGGTTCGACCTCGCCCGGCCGCCGCTGTGCCGCCTGACCGTCGTCCGGCTCGGCCCCGGCCGCGACCGGCTGGTGCTCAGCCACCACCTCGTCGCCTGGGACGGCTGGTCGCAGGGGCTCTTCCTGGAGGAGCTGCTGGAGCTGTACGCGACCGGCGGCGACGACACCGCCCTGGCCACCCCCGGCACCTACCGCGACTACCTCGCCTGGCTGGCCGGGCAGGATGCCGGCCGCACCGTCGAGGCCTGGCGGGCCGCCCTCGCCGGGCTCGCCGAGCCGACCCTGGTCAGTCCCGCCGACCGCAGCCGCGAGCCGGTGATCCCCCGCCGCTGCGCCACCGAGCTTCCGGCCGCGCTGAGCGACCGGCTGCGCGCCGAGAGCCGCCGGCACGGCCTGACGCTCAACACGCTGCTCAACGCCGCCTGGGGACTGTGCCTGGCGAGCCTGGTCGGCCGGTACGACGTGGTCTTCGGCAGCACGGTCGCCGGACGTCCCGCCGACGTGCCGGGCGCGGAGAGCGCCATCGGCATGTTCCTCAACACCGTCCCGGTACGGATCGCGATGGACCCGCAGGAGTCGGTGCTGCAACTGCTGCGCCGCCTGCAGTCCGAACGCACCGCGCTGATGAACCACGAGTACGTCGGGCTCGGTGAGATCCAGCGGGCCAGCGGGCACCAGCAGCTGTTCGACACGCTCTACGTGCTGCAGAACTTCGGCGACGCCGACACCCTCACCGCCCTGCGGGAGCGGCACGGCATCACCGGCATCGGCAGCGCCGACGCCACCCACTACCCGATGACCCTGGTCGTCACCCCCGCGCGCGACGTGCGGGTGGCGCTGAACTACCGGCCGGACGTCGTCGAACCGGCAGTGGCGGAGAACCTGCTCGAACGGTTCACCTTGCTGCTGTCGCGGCTGGTCGCGGACCTGTCGGCCCGGGTCGGCACCCTCGACCTGCTCACCGAGGACGAGCGGGCCCGGCTCGCCGCGGAGTGGGACGCCACCCGCCGTCCGATGCTGAGCGACACGGTCGCCGACCTGCTGGCCGCCCAGGCGGCGCGGACCCCGGACGCCCTCGCGCTGGTCTGCGGCGACCAGCGGCTCAGCTACGCCGAACTGGACGGCCGGATCAACCGGCTCGCCCGGCTGCTGCTGGCCCGCGGCGCGGCGCCGGAGCGGGTGGTGGCGCTCGCCCTGCCGCGTTCCGTCGAGATGGTCGTGGCGCTGTTCGCCGTGCTGCGGACCGGCGCGGCGTACCTGCCGCTGGACCTCGACCACCCGGTGGACCGGCTGGAGATGATGATCGAGGACACCGGCCCGATGTGCGTGCTCTCCACCGCCGCGGTGGCCCGCTCGCTCACCGGCCCGGCCGTCTGCGTCGACGACCCGGCCGTCCGGGCCGAGCTGGCCGCGCTGCCGGCCACCCCGATCGACGACGAGGAACGGCCGCACTTCGCGCGCAGCCGCCCCGACCGGCTGGAGCACCCGGCGTACATCATCTACACGTCGGGCTCCACCGGCCGGCCCAAGGGCGTCGTCACCCCGTACCGGGGCCTGACGAACATGCAGCTCAACCACCAGGAAGCCATCTTCGGGCCGGCGATCGCGGCGGCCGGCGGGCGGCGGCTGCGCATCGCCCACACGGTCTCCTTCGCCTTCGACATGTCCTGGGAGGAGCTGCTCTGGCTCGTCGAGGGCCACGAGGTGCACGTCTGCGACGAGGAACTGCGCCGCGACGCCACGGCCCTGGTGGCCTACTGCGAGGCGCACCGCATCGACGTGGTCAACGTGACGCCGACCTACGCCCACCTGCTCATCGAGGAGGGGCTGCTGTCCGGCCACGTCCCGCCGCTGGTCCTGCTGGGCGGTGAGGCGGTCTCCGACGCCGTGTGGACGCGGCTGCGCGACACCGAGGGGACGTACGGCTACAACCTGTACGGGCCGACCGAGTACACCATCAACACCCTGGGCGCCTCCACCGAGGACAGCGCCGTCCCGACCGTCGGGCGGGCCATCTGGAACACCCGCGCCTACGTCCTCGACGCGCACCTGCGGCCGGTCCCGCCGGGCACCCCGGGTGAGCTGTACATCGCCGGGATCGGCCTGGCCCGCGGCTACCACCGGCGCTTCGGGCTGACCGCCGAGCGGTTCGTCGCCGACCCGTACGGCCCGCCCGGCGGACGGATGTACCGCACCGGCGACCTGGTGCGGTCGCGGCCGGACGGCATCCTGGACTTCCTCGGCCGCACCGACGACCAGGTCAAGATCCGCGGCTACCGGGTGGAGCTGGGCGAGATCGCCGCGGTGCTGGAGTCGCATCCCGCGGTCTCCCAGGCGGCGGTGGTGGCGGACGGCGCCGGTCCCGGCGGGGCCAAGCGGCTGCTCGGCTACGTCGTCGCCGCCGATGACCCGTCCGAGGCGCTCCCGTCCGAGCTGCGCGAGTACCTCAAAAACCGCCTGCCGGACTACATGGTGCCGGTGGCGCTGACCGCGGTGGACCGGCTGCCGCTGACGGTCAACGGCAAGCTGGACGTGCGGGCGCTGCCCGTCCCGCAGGTGCGCGGCGGCGACAGCCGCCCGCCCGCCTCGGCCGAGGAGGAGCTGCTCTGCGCGCTGTTCGCCGAGCTCCTCGGCGTGCCGCAGGTGGGGGTCGACGACAGCTTCTTCGACCTCGGCGGCCACTCCCTGCTGGCCACCCGGCTGGTCAGCCGGGCCCGCGCCGCGCTCGGCACGGAGCTGGCGATCAGGGACCTGTTCGAGGCACCGACCGTCGCGGAGCTCGCCCTGCGGGCCGCCGGTGCGCGAGGTGCGCTCCGGCCCGCGCTGGTGGCCGGTGAGCGCCCCGACGAGCTGCCGCTCTCCTTCGCCCAACAGCGGCTCTGGGTGATCCAGCAGCTGGAGGGTGCGTCGGCGGCGTACAACTTCCCGCTGGTGATGCGGCTGCGCGGCGCTCTCGACGTGGACGCGTTCGCCGCGGCGCTCGGCGACGTGGTCGCCCGGCACGAGGCACTGCGGACCCTGTTCGGCGAACGCGAGGGCGTCCCGTTCCAGCGGGTCCTGCCCGCCGACGCGGCACGGCCGCCGGTGGAGCTGGTCGCCGCCGCTCCCGAGGAGGTGACCGCGGCCGTCCGCACCGCGGTCGACCGCCCGTTCGACCTGGCCACCGAGCTGCCGCTGCGGGCCACCCTGGTGCGGGTCGGCGAGGCCGAGCACGTCGTGGTGATCCTGCTGCACCACATCACCACGGACGAGTGGTCCGACCGCCCGTTCCTGCGTGACCTCGCCACCGCGTACGCCGCCCGCCGCGGTGGCACGGCGCCGGAGTTCCCGCCGCTGACCGTGCAGTACGCCGACTACGCACTGTGGCAGCAGCGGCTCCTCGGCGAGCGTGACGACCCGGACAGCCTCGCCAACGGACAGCTCGGCTACTGGCAGCGGGTGCTCGACGGCCTGCCGGAGGAGCTGGAGCTGCCGTTCGACCGGCCCCGTCCGGCGCGACCGACGTTCCGCGGCGGTGAACTGGAGCTGGAGCTGGCGCCGGAGGTGTGCGAGCGGCTGCGACAGCTGACCCAGCGGACCGGGGCGAGCATGTTCATGGTGCTGCACGCGGCCACCGCGGCGCTGCTGCACCGGCTGGGTGCGGGCGACGACGTCCCGCTCGGCGCCCCGATCGCCGGCCGGACCGATGCCGGGCTCGACGAGCTGGTCGGATTCTTCGTCAACACGCTGGTCCTGCGGACCGACCTGTCCGGCGATCCGAGCTTCGCCGAGCTGGTGGCGCGCGCCCGGGAAGCGGACCTGGCGGCGTTCTCCCACGCCGACGTGCCGTTCGAGGCGGTCGTGGAGCGCCTGAACCCGACCCGGTCGCTGGCCCGCAACCCGCTGTTCCAGGTGATGGTCGGCTACCACAACCGCGGCGACGACGCCCTGCGGCTGCCGGGCCTCGACGTCCAGTGGGTGCCGGTGGAGCTGCCCACGGCGAAGTTCGACCTGGTGTTCAGCTTCTCCGAGCACTCGGGCCGGATCGGCTGCCGGCTCGAGTACGCCACCGACCTGTTCGACCCCGGCACCGCGGCGCGGCTCGGCGACCGGCTGCACCGGCTCCTCGCCGGCGTCACCGCGGACCCGCAGGCGCCGCTGAGCAGCATCGACCTGCTGGCCGCCGACGAGCGCCACCTGGTGGTGCAGGGCTACAACGACACCGGCCGCGAGGTGCCGGAGGAGACGCTGCCGCAGCTGTTCGCCCGGTGCGTCGCCGCGCGGCCCGACGCCGTCGCGGTGGTCGACCGGTCCCGGTCCGCGTCGTATGCGCAGCTCGACGCGCAGGCCAACCGGATCGCCCGGCTGCTGGCCGCCCGCGGCGTCGGTCGCGAGAGCGTCGTCGCCATCGCGGTTCCCCGGTCGGTGGAGATGGTCGCCACCGTGCTCGGCGTGCTGAAGCTCGGCGCCGCCTACCTGCCGCTCGACCTGTCGCACCCGGCCGAGCGCATCGCGTACATGCTCGGCGACTCGGCCGCGGGCGTCGTGGTCGCCACGACGTCCGAGGCGCCGCGGGTGCCCGAGGTCGACGGCGTGGACCGGCTGCTGCTCGACGGTCCCGCCGTCGCCGGCGAACTGGCCGCGCTGGATCCGTCGCCGCTGCCCACCGGGCCGGTCGGCCTCGACCAGGCCGCGTACGTCATCTACACCTCCGGCTCCACCGGCCGGCCCAAGGGCGTCGCCGTCGGCCACGACGGCATCGCCAGCCTGGCCGCCACCGCGGTGGACCGGATGAGCCTCACCGCCGACAGCCGGGTCCTGCAGTTCGCGTCGGTCGGCTTCGACGTGGCGGTCTTCGAGCTCACCATGGCGCTCTGCGTCGGCGGGCAGCTCGTGCTCGCCCCGGAGGAGGTGCGGGTCGCCGGGCCGGCGCTCACCGAGTTCCTGCACGAGCGGCGGATCACCCACATGATCCTGCCCCCGTCGCTGGTGGCTGCGCTGCCGGCCGACTGCGAACTGCCGGCCGGTGCCACCGTCCTGGTCGGGACCGAGACCGTGCCGCCGGATCTGATCGGCCGCTGGGCGAGCCGGCTCAACCTGCTCGCGGCGTACGGGCTGACCGAGGCGACCGTGAACTCCACCCTGTGGCAGGCGTCGCCCGGCTGGAACGCGGCGGTGCCGATCGGCGTGCCGGACCCCAACACGACCGTGTACGTCCTCGACGCCCGGCTGCGTCCGGTCCCGCCCGGGGTGGTGGGGGAGCTGTACGTCTCCGGCCGGGGACTGGCGCGCGGTTACCTCGGCCGGTCCGCCCTCACCTCGGAGCGCTTCGTCGCCTGCCCGTTCGGTCCGCCCGGCTCCCGGATGTACCGGACGGGGGACCGGGCCCGGTGGCGCGCCGACGGCAACCTGGACTTCCTCGGCCGGGTCGACGAGCAGGTGAAGATCCGGGGCTTCCGGATCGAGCTGGGCGAGATCTCCGGGGCGCTCTCCGGTCATCCGCGGGTGCGGCAGGCCGCGGTCGTCGCGGACTCCGGTGGCGAGCACACCCGGTTGATCGGCTACGCGGTGACCGGGGACGACCCGGTCACCCCGGCGGAGCTCCGTGCCCACCTGGCCGGACTGCTGCCGGACTACATGGTGCCCGCGGCCGTGGTGACGCTGGCCGATCCGCTGCCGCTGACCCCGAACGGCAAGCTCGACCGCCGGGCGCTGCCCCGGCCGGACTGGTCGGCGATGACCGGCGACGAGCGCCCGGTCACCGCCGAACAGCACGCCCTCGCCGAGCTGTTCGCCGAGGTCCTCGGGCTGCCCGCGGTCGGGATCCAGGACAACTTCTTCGCGCTCGGCGGCCACTCCATGGCGGCGATGCGACTGATCGGCCGGATCCGGTCGGCGTTCGGCGCGGAACTGACCATCCGCGAGGTCTTCGACACCCCGACGGTCGCCGGTCTGGCCGGACAGCTCGCCGGTGCCACGTCGGCCCGGCCGCCGCTGACGGCGCGGGAGCGGCCGGCGCTGCTGCCGATCGCCCCGGTGCAGCGGTGGCGCCGGGACCTGCGCCGCGACCGTCCCGGGTACGACCACGCCCTCGCGCTGCGGTCGGCCGGGGGCCTGGACGCCGCGGCGCTCGCGGCGGCGATCCGCGACGTGGTGCTGCGGCACGAGCCGCTGCGCACACTCCTCGTCGAGCGCGACGGCACGGTGTACCAGCAGCTCGTGGACGCGCCGGCCGTGGAGACCGAGCGGGTCGCGGGCGGGGGGCTGGACCGGCGCCTCGCCGAGCTGGCCCACGAGCCGGTCGACCTGGCCACGGCGCCGCCGCTGCGCGCCCGGCTGCTCACCGGCGAGGCGGGCGAGCAGGCACTGCTGTTCACCATGGGCTACACCGGGGTGGACGAGTGGTCGGTGGTGCCGCTCTTCCGCGACCTGAGCACCGCGTACGCCGCCCGGCTGGCCGGGAGGGCGCCGGACTGGACCCCGCTGCCGGTCGGCTACGCCGACTACACCCGCTGGCAGTACGAGCTGCTCGGCGACCCCGCCGACCCGGGCAGCCGGCACGCGCGTCAGCTGACCTACTGGCGTCAGGCGTTGCGGGGCTTGCCGGCCGAGCTCGCCCTGCCGGCCGACCGGCGCCGCACGGGCCGGCCGGGCCACGGTGGCGACTATGTGGAGGCGCCGCTCGACGCGGACCTGCACCGCGCCGTCGACCGGCTCGCCCGGGCGACCGGGACGAGCATGTTCATGGTGTTGCAGGCGGCGTTGGCCGCGCTGCTCACCGGCCGGGGCGCCGGTACCGACCTGCCGATCGGTACCCTCGTCGCCGGCCGTACCGAGGAGACCCTGGTCGACCTGGTCGGCTGCTTCTTCAACACCGTCGTGCTGCGTACCGACACCACCGGCGACCCGACCTTCGGCGAGCTGCTGACCCGGATCCGCCGGACCAACCTCAGCGCGCTCGACCGGCAGGACGTGCCCTTCGCCGACGTGCTGAGCGAGCTCGGCGGCGTCCGGGCACCCCAGGTGATGATCGTGCACCACGAACAGGCGGACCTGGCGGTCCTGGAGGGCGGCCACGGATCGCTGCAGCCGGTGCCGATCCGGGCCACGGCGGCCGAGCTGACGCTCAGCTTCTACGAGCCGCGGGGCGACGGGGCGGTCCAGTGCTACCTCGAGTACGCCACCGACCTGTTCGACCGCGCGACGGTGCAGCGGCTTGCCGGCGACCTGCTCGACCTGCTCGCGGCGGCCGCCGCCGACCCCGACCGGACCTTGTCCCACCTTTCCAGCATGAGGAGCGAGTCATGACCAACCCGTTCGAGAACGCCGACGGCCGCTACCTGGTCCTCGTCAACGACGAGCAGCAGCACTCGCTGTGGCCGTCGTTCGTCGAGGTGCCCGCCGGCTGGACCGTGGTGTTCGGCGAGGACTCGCGGGCCGCCTGCCTCGCCTACGTCGAGGAGAACTGGACGGACCTGCGGCCGCGGAGCCTGCGCGAGCAGATGGCGGACGCCGCCGCGCGGTAGCCGTCACCCCCTCACGAATCGCCGAGGGCACCCCGTCCAGGGGTGCCCTCGGCGACGTCGTCAGTGGGCAGACCCGGTCTCGCGGCTGCCCGACCAGGCGCGCCACAGCTCGGCGTACCGCCCGCCGGCCGCGATCAGGTCCGCATGGGTGCCGCTCTCCACCACCCGCCCGTCGGCGAGCAACACCACCCGGTCCGCGGCCGCGGCCTGGGTGAGCCGGTGCGCCACGACGAGCGCGCTGCGGCCGTCGAGCGCCCGGGCGGCCGCGTGCTCCAGGTCCCGGGCGCTGGCGCTGCCGGCGTCCGCGGTGGCCTCGTCCAGGATCGCGACCGGCGGGTCGGCGAGGACCAGCCGGGCCAGGGCGACCTGCTGGGCCTGGGCCGCGGTGAGCCGGTGCCCGCCCTCGCCGACCACGGTGCCCAGCCCGTCGGGCAGCGCGTCGGCCCAGCCGAGCGCGCCCACCCGGTCGAGCGCCGCGCGCAGCTGCGCGTCGCCCGCGCCGGGGCGCGCGAGCCGCAGATCCTCCGCCAGGGGACCGGCGAAGACGTGGACCTCCTGGGTGACCAGGGCGATGGTGCGTCGGACGAGGGCGGGATCGAGCTCGGTCAGCTCCACGCCGCCGAGCCTGATCGAGCCGTCGGCCGGCCGGTGCACCCCGGCGACGAGCTTGGCGAGGGTGGTCTTCCCGGCGCCGCTCGCGCCCACCAGCGCCACCCGCTCTCCCGGAGCCAGCTCGAGGTCCACGCCGTGCAGCACCTCGTGGCCGCTGCGGTAGGCGTACTCGACGCCGGCCGCCTTGACGGACGTGTCGACGGGGGGTGCCGTGGCGGCGCGCGGCGGCGCGGCCGGCTGGTCGGCGACCCCGACGAGCCGGGCGAGGCTCGCGGTGGCCGCCTGCGCGGTGTCGGCCAGGGCCAGCGCCGCATTGATCGGGTTGAACAGGTTGTGCACGTACAGCGCCGCGGCGGTCGCCGTGCCGATGGTCGCGGATCCGGTGCGCACCAGCAGGAACCCGGCGACGAGCACACCCGCCAACGCCACGAACTCGGCGGCGTTGAGCCGGCCGTAGAAGCCGGTGAGCAGCCGGATGCCGCGCATCGCCAGGTCCACCACGGCGCGCGAGCGCTGCGCCACCTGCCCGACGTGCCGGTCGCCGAGCCGGAACGCCCGGACGGTCGCCGCGCCCGCGATGCTGTCGAGGAGCTGTTGCTGCTGAGCGCCGTCGGCGACCCGGTGCGCGGCGTAGATCTTGCGGGCATGGCCGCTGTACCAGCGGACGGTGTGCAGCTGGATCGGCACGGCGAGCAGCGCGGCGAGCAGGAACCGCCAGTCGAGCACCGCGAGTCCGGCCAGGGTGAGGGCCACGGTCAGGCCCGACCGGACCAGGACCGGCAGGGCGTGGCGGACCGCTTCGGTGATGGCGGTCACGTCGCGGGTGACCCGCGCGGTGAGATCGCCCGCGCCGGCCTCCTCCAGCCGCTCCAGGGAGAGCTGCAGGGCCCGCTCGACGAAGCGTTCCCGCAGCCGGGCGAGCATCGCCTCGCCGAGACGGGCGACGAGGGAGACCCCGGAGGCGGTGCAGACCCCCTGCGCGATCGCGACCACCGCGAGCGCGACGACCGGCGGGGTGAGCGCGGCGGCCGGGCGGCCGGCGGCGACGAGGTCGATGAGGTGGCCGAGCAGCGGCGCCGTGAGCAGTCCGATCGCCGTACCGGCGACCAGGACGACCAGACCGGCCGCGGCCAGCGACCGGTGCGGTCGCAGCAGCCGGCGCACCGCGGCGCGGGTGTCGGCACCGGTCGCGGTGGGCAGCAGCTGCCGGACGGCTCCCGGCGTGGCGTCGTGCGGAACGGTCATCGACATCTCCTGATCGATGGGGCGGCTCGGCCGGCTCAGGTGAGGACGGCGGCGCGGTAGCGCGGGTGGGCACGGAGCAGGTCGCCGTGGTGGCCGGCGGCGGCGACCGAGCCGCCGTCGACGAAGACCACCCGGTCGGTGATCGTCAGGAGCGCGGGGCTGGTGGTCACCAGCAGGGTGGTACGGCCCTGGCGGGTCCGCCGGATCCCGCGCGCGAGGGCGGCCTCGGTGACGGCGTCGACGGCCGTGGTGGGGTCGTGGAGCACCAGGACCGGCGGGTCCGCGGCGAGCGCCCTGGCCAGGGCCGCCCGCTGGCGCTGGCCGCCGGAGAGCGACCGGCCGCGTTCGCTCACCGCGGTGTCGAGGCCGTCCGGCAGCGCGCCGGCCAGCTCGTGCACTCCCGCCGCGGCCAGCGCCTGCTCCAGGGCCTCCGGCGAACGGGCCGCGGCGGCGACGTTGTCGAGCAGGCTGTCGGCGAAGAGTTCCGCGTCGTGCGCGGCGACCAGCAGCGTCGCGCGGATGTCGTCCGGGTCCAGTCCGGACAGTGAGCTGCCGTCGAGCGCGATGCTGCCGTCGGCCGGATCCGTCTCGCGCGCGAGGCACCGCACCAGGGCGGTCGCCTCGGCGGGCTCGGTCGTCACGACACCGACCAGCTCGCCGGGAGCCACGTCCAGGTCGAGATCGCGCAGGCCGGCGTGCGAGACACCGCGCAGCCGCAGCCGCCCGCGCACCGGTCGCGGCACGGCGGCGCCGCCCGGGGGCACCGCCGGGGGAGCGGACAGCACGGCCGCTATCCGGGTGGCCGAGGCGCGGGCCTGGGCGAGCTGCCCGTTCACCCAGGAGAAGAGAGACAGTGGCCAGACCAGGAACTGGGCCAGACCGACGGCGGTGACCAGCTCACCGACGCTCAGCTCACCGCGCGCGGCGAGCCGGCCGCCGACGAGGGCGATCGCGGCCAGGAACAGGCCGTTGACGGCGAGCATGGCACCGTCCAGCCAGGCCTGCGCGCCGGCCGCCCGTACCGCCGCCGCCATCGACTCCCGGCTCGTACGCCGGTACCGGTCGGCCGCCGTGGCCTCGGCCCCGATTCCCTTGAGCGAGCGCACGCCGGCGATCAGGTCCGCGGCGATCCCGGAGGCCTGGGCGGCGCGCTCCTGTTCGACGTGGCTGCGACGCTCCAGCGGCCGGCCCAGCAGATGTGCCAGGAGCAGCAGGACGGGCGAGCCGAGCAGGACGAGCAGCCCGAGCGGGACCGAGATGCGCAGCAGGGCCACCGCGGCGACGAGCAGGCCGAAGACGGCCGCCGCCGCCCGGGGCAGGGCGAGGTTCACGTCGCCGGCGCGCTGGGCGTCGCTGGTGGCGGTGCTCGTCAGCTCGCCGGCCAGCCGGCCGCGCTCGGCGCCGCCGGCCGGGTCCAGCACCCGGGCGGCGAGCGCGATCCGCAACCGGTGCGCCCCCTCGAACGCGGCGCGCTCCTCCATCCGCAGGCTGTACCGGAAACACAGGGACAGGGCGGCGATGACCGCGGCGAGCAGGAGCAGCCCCCGGATCAGCTCGGCCGGGCGTCCGCTCGAGATCGCTTCGTCGATGACGACGCCGACGAGGATCGGTACGCCCGCCTCGCCCGCCTGATGGGCGGCGGCGAGCACGGCGCCACCGGCGACCAGCCGCCCGTGTCCGGCGATCGTGCGGCGCAGCAGGCTCGGCCCCGATCGTGTCGTGGCGCGCACCGACCACCTCCGGTCCATCGTGGTTTCCTCCGACAGATGCGCCGGATCGGGTGAGTTCAGCCACCGCGGGTCACACCGCGCGTCCCGGAGGCGGAAGGTAAGGCTAGCCTAAGGTACGCTCGGGCGGCGGTGCACACCTCGCCTCGGCGGCCGGCAACGGAGGGACACGGATGCGCGACGTACGCCCCGGGCCGGTCCTGTCCGGACCACGGCGAAGCCCCGTACGACGGCCGGAAGGAGCCTCGTGAGCGCGGTTGATCTGGCGACGGCCGGGGTCGTCCGGCGCCCCGGTGGCCACCTGCGCCGCCGGACCGGTGGGCTGGTGCTCGCGGTGGTGGTGCTCGCCGTCGTCGTCGTCGCCAGCCTGGGAATCGGGGCGAAGGACGTCTCCGCCGCCGCCACCTGGGCCGCGCTGTGGCACGACGACAACTCCACGGAGGCGCTCGTCATCCGCGAGTTCCGGCTGCCCCGCGCGCTGCTCGGACTGCTGGCCGGGGCGGCCCTCGGGCTCGCCGGCGCGCTGATGCAGGCGCTCGCCCGCAACCCGCTGGCGGACCCCGGCCTGCTCGGCGTCAACATGGGCGCCTCGGCCGCGGTCGTGGTGGCCATCTCCTACCTGGGCGTCTCGGCGATCACCGGCTACGTCTGGTTCGCCTTCGGCGGGGCCGCAGTGGCCAGCGTCGTGGTGTACCTGCTCGGTTCCGCCGGCCGGGCCGCGGCCACCCCGGACCGGCTCGTCCTCGCCGGGGCGGCGGTCAGCGCCGTGCTGATCGCCTTCACCTCGGCCGTGCTGCTGCTGGACCCGAACGCCTTCAACGAGTTCCGGTTCTGGAACATCGGGTCACTGGCCGGACGCAAGCTCGACGTGGTCGCGCAGATCGCGCCGTTCATCGCGGCGGGGATCGCGCTCGCGCTGGCCCTCGCCCGGCCGCTGAACCTGCTCGCCCTCGGCGAGCAGGCCGGCCACGCCCTCGGCGCCCACATCGGCCGGACGAGAGCCCTCGGCGCGCTCGCCGTGGCGCTGCTCTGCGGTGCCGCCACCGCCGCGGCCGGCCCCATCGGCTTCGTCGGCCTCGCCGTACCCCACCTGGCCCGGCTGCTGGTCGGCCCGGACCAGCGCTGGGTGCTGGCGTACTCCGCGGTGCTGGCGCCGATCCTGCTGCTCGGCTCCGACGTCGCCGGCCGGGTCCTGATCGCCCCGGCGGAGCTGCAGGTCGGCATCGTCACCGCCTTCGCCGGTGCCCCCGTCTTCATCGCCCTGTGCCGCCGCCGGAAGCTGGCCGAACTGTGAACCCGCCCGCGGTGACCGCCCCCGCCGACGACGCCCGGCCGGTCCGCGTCGTGCGCGGTCACGTGCTGCGCGACCGGCGCGACCGGCTGTCGGTGCGGGTACGGCCGCGTCCCGCGATCGTCGCCGCGGCCCTGATCGCCGCGCTGGCCGGCGTCACGGTGGCGACCATCACCACGGGCGACTATCCGATCTCGGCGCTCGACGCGGTCCGGGCCCTGTGGGGCGCGGGTGATCCGGCGTCCGAGTTCATCGTGACGACGCTGCGGCTGCCCCGGCTGGTCACCGGCCTGGTCGTCGGCATCGCCCTGGGGGTCAGCGGCGCGATCACCCAGAGCTTGTCGCGCAACCCGCTGGCCAGCCCGGACATCATCGGCCTCACCAGCGGCGCGGCCACCGGCGCGATCCTGGTCGTGGTGGTCCTGCACGGCAGCATGATCGATACCGCCCTCGGCGCCGTCGCCGGTGCCGTCGGCACCTCCGTCCTGGTGTACCTGCTCGCCTTCAAGAACGGGGTGCAGGGCTTCCGGCTGATCCTGGTGGGTATCGGCGTCAGCGCGATGATCCTGTCGGTCAACTCCTACCTCATCGCCCGCGCCGCCTGGCAGGACGCGATCGCCGCACAAGCGTGGCTGGTCGGCGGACTCAACGGCCGTGGGTGGGAGCATGCCGAGCCCGTACTCGTCGCCACGGCGCTGTTGCTCCCGGTCGCCCTCCTGCAGGCCCGCCGGTTGTCCCTGCTGGAGATGGGCGACGCCGCGGCGACCGCTCTCGGCGTACCCGTCGAGCGCAGCCGGCTACTGCTGCTCGGGGTGAGCGTCCTGCTGGCCGGGGTGGCCACCGCGGCGGCCGGCCCGATCGCCTTCCTCGCCCTCGTGGCGCCGCAGCTGGCGCACCGGCTGACCAGGTCCGCCGGGCCCGGGCTGCTCGCGGCGGGGCTGATGGGCGCCCTGCTGCTCACGGCGAGCGACCTCGCCGTCCAGCGTCTGTTCGCCCCGGCCCAGCTGCCCGTCGGCATCGCCACGGCGGGCATCGGCGGGTCCTACCTCGCCTGGCTGCTGGCCCATCAGTGGCGGCGTGGCCCCCGGTGACCTCGACGACCCCGCACGGCAGAAGGGACCACGACATGTGCGACACCAGGGTGCGGTCATGACCCGGCTGCGCGCGGAGAACATGACGCTCGCGTACGAGCGGCGCACCGTGGCGACCGGGCTCGGCGTCAGCATTCCGGACGACTCGTTCACCGTCATCGTCGGACCCAACGCCTGCGGCAAGTCCACCTTGCTCAAGGCGCTCGCCCGGATGCTCAAGCCGGCGACCGGGGCGGTGTACCTCGACGGCAAGCTGATCTCTTCCTACCGCAACAAGGAGGTCGCGCGCCGGCTGGGACTGCTGCCGCAGACCTCGGTCGCCCCCGGCGGCATCACCGTGGGAGACCTGGTGGCCCGCGGCCGCTACCCGCACCAGCGCCTGCTGCGGCAGTGGTCCCGCGACGACGAGTCCGTCGTCGCCGAGGCCATGCGGCGCACCGGCGTGCTCCCGCTGGCGGACCGGCTGCTCGACGAGCTCTCCGGCGGTCAACGGCAGCGGGTCTGGCTCGCCATGGTGCTCGCCCAGCAGACCCCCGTCCTGCTGCTGGACGAGCCGACCACCTTCCTCGACATCGCCCACCAGGTGGAGGTCCTCGACCTCTGCGCGGACCTCCACGAGACGGGCGGGCACACGCTCGTCGCCGTGCTGCACGACCTCAACCAGGCGTGCCGCTACGCCAGCCACCTGATCATCATGCGGCCGGGTGGGACGATCGCCGCCCAGGGCGACCCCGGCCGGATCGTCACGGCGGCGCTCGTCGAGGAGGTCTTCGGACTGCCGTGCCGGGTCATCCCGGATCCGGAGACCGGCACGCCGCTGGTCGTGCCGCGGCGCCGGCAGGGGTCCCCCGGCGCGGTCGCACCGCCGCCCACCGCCGAGGTCTTCGCCGGGGACCCGGCGGGGCAGGGCAGTATGGGGGCGTGCTGAGTGATCTCGACCTGGCGCGGCGGGCCGCGCTGACGGGTGCGTCCGTCGCCCTGCGGCACTTCGACGCGCTGGCGGATCTGCCCCGTGAGCGCAAGCCGGACGGCAGCGTGGTCACCGCCGCCGACCGGGACACCGAGGCCGCGATCCGCGAGGTCCTGCGCGCCGCCCGTCCCGCCGACGCGGTGCTGGGCGAGGAGGGCGGAGAGGTCGGGGCGGGCGGCCGCCGGCGCTGGATCGTCGATCCGATCGACGGCACCGCCCAGTTCGTCTCGGGCGACGACCGCTGGCTGGTGCTGGTCGCCCTTGAGGTGGACGGCGAGATCGCGGTCGGGGCCGCCGCGGTCCCGGCGCAGGGCACGCTCTGGTGGGCGAGCCGCGGCGGCGGCGCCTTCCGCTCCGCCCTCGACGGTACGGCCCGGCAGCGCGTCACCGTGGCCGCCGGCCGCCCGGACGTGCTCGACGGCGCCCGCCTGGGCGTGGTCCCGGCACCGCCCAACTACCTCGACACCGACCGGCGGATCGCCGCCCCGCTGGCCGAGCGCGCGACGACCGCCGAGTGGGACGTGCACGCCCCGCTGCTGGTCGCGAGCGGCGGCCTCGACCTCGCGGTGCAGACCCGCGGCGAGCTGTGGGACTTCGCCGTGACGTCGCTGATCGTCACCGAGGCGGGCGGTGCCTACGGCGGCGCCGACGGCATCCGGGGACCCCGCGCGGGCACGTCGCTGTTCGCCCGCAGCCCGCAGCTGTGGAGGCAGGCGCACCGCGCCCTGTGGAGAGACTCAGGAGCGGGCGGCGAAGATCAGCGCGGCCAGCGCGCCCAGTGACAGCACGACGCTCGTGATGCCCAGCACCCGCCCGATCAGCGCCGGTCCCACCCCGTGCGCCCCGCGCCCGCGGGTGCTCAGCACGATGGCGACGATCCCGAGGATCCCGCCGATCAGGCAGAAGGAGAAGGGCACGGAGATGAGCCCGAGCGCCAGTGCGCCCCGCCCGGCGCTGGCGTCGGGAGGAGTCGGCGGCGCCGCGTTGCGCGGGTCCCACTGCAGGCGCGGCGGCAGGTCCTGCACCTGGGCGAGGAGGTCGGAGGCGTACGTCGCCGTGCTCACCGCCACGATCCGGGAGTCGTAGGCCGGCTCGGCCAGGTGACCCTCGGCGAGCGCCTGGTTCAGCAGGTCGATCACCTGGGTGCGGTGCACGGTACCGATGCGCTCGTCCTTCATCGCGCGCTGACCGTATCGCGCGCCCCGCCCGGCCCGGGCGCAAATCGACGAGCTCGGCGCTTCCTCCGGTTCGCCGCAGCGGCCGCGGTCCGCCTTTCGGCCGGGTGGGGCCGGGCCGGAGTCCGTCCGCAGGCCCATGCCGGCAGAGCGTGGCGACCGTACGATCGGCCGCCATGAAGATCATGCGCGAAGTCGCCGTGGCGGCCCCCGTCGCGGGCTGCCTGTGGGGATTCCTCGACTTCGTCTGGATCAAGTACCTGCCGTTCCCGGTGGGCGGGCTCGGCAACTCCGTCGCCGCCTGGGCGGTGGCCGCCTTCCTGTTCGCCTACGGCACCCGGTGGACCCTGCTGCGCGGCATCGTCGCCGCGGTGGTGATGCTGGTGGTGGCCGTTCCGAGCTACTACGTGGCGGCGGCGCTGATCCAGGACGACGCCTGGTCGAACGCGGTGAGCACGGTCGCGTTCGCGTGGATGGGGCTCGCGGTGGTCGCCGGCGTCCTCTTCGGCGCCGGCGGGGTGGTGGCGCGGACCCCCGGACGGCTGCGGCTTGCGGCCCTCGCGCTGCCCGCCGCCGTCCTGCTCGCCGAGATGGCCGTCGATCTGGGCCGGTTCGGCGACCCGAACTACCGGACGGGCGAGATCTGGAGCTACGCGGTCGTCCTCGCCGTCCTCGCCGTCGTGGTCACCGTGGTGGTCGCGAAGACGTGGCGGGACCGCGTGATCGCATCGGCCTGCGCGGTCCCGCTGTCGGCGGCGGGACACCTGCTGATGATCACCACCGCGTTCGGGCCCGGCTAGGACGGGGTCTGCGCCACGGCGAGGTTCAGCTCGGCAAGGAAGGCCGACGCCGCCGGGGTGAGCGAGGAGCGGTTCCAGACCAGGTACTCGTTGCGGGTGGGCGCGTCCCGGACTCCGACGGTGACCACGCCGGTCAGGTGCGGGGTGTACATCGACGGGAGCAGGGCGACGGCGAGGCTGTCCCGGATCAGCCGGAGCATGAGGATGTCCACGGTGGTCACCTCGAAGGCGACCTCGCGGCGCAGGCCGGCGGCGGCGAAGGCGAGGTCGGACTGGGCGCGCCCGGCCGTGCCCGCCGGCAGGTCCACGAACGCCTCGGTGGCCAGCCGGGCCAGATCCACCTCGCCCTCCCCGGCCAGCGGATGTTCCGGGGCGACCACGGCCACCAGCCGGTCGTGGGCCAGCAGCCGGCTGCCGACCCCGTCCGGCCGCGCCGTCACCGGCAGACCGAGGAAGGCCACGTCGACCGCGCCCTCCTTGACCTGCTCGACGAGCTGCTCGCTGCCGCCGACGCGCAGCCCGATCCGGACCTGCGGGTAGCGCCGGTGGAAGGCGTGCAGGGCGGGCGGGATGTCGACCGCCGCGACGGTGGGGATCACGCCCACGGTGAGCCGCCCGCGGACCTCCCCGACGGCGGCGGCGACCGCGGCGGTGGCGCGCTCGGCGGCGTCCAGGCACTGCCGCGCCACCGGCAGGAACGCCGCGCCCGCCGGCGTCAGCCGCACCCGCCGGCTGGTACGCGCGAAGAGCCGGGCGCCGAGCTCGCGTTCCAGGCGGGCGATCTGGTGGCTGAGGGCGGACTGCACGACGAGGCAGCGTTCGGCCGCCCGCGTGAAGCTGTTCGTCTCCGCCACCGCGACGACGTACCGCATCTGCTGGAGTTCCATCGATTCATCGTGAATCACGATCGCTGGCCTGACAACGATGTGTTGGACTCATTGATGCCGCACGACCAGGCTGGCACGCATGAGAATCCGGACGACGTTGCTCACCGCCCTGGCACCCCTGGTGTGGGGCACGACGTACGTGGTGACCACCGAGCTGCTGCCGCCGGGACATCCGCTGTTCGCG
Source organism: Couchioplanes azureus (assembly GCF_014648355.1). Taxonomy (GTDB): domain Bacteria; phylum Actinomycetota; class Actinomycetes; order Mycobacteriales; family Micromonosporaceae; genus Actinoplanes; species Actinoplanes azureus. Next base: position 622,206 of record NZ_BMQY01000004.1, on the reverse strand, counting down.
GGGCTCATGCGGGCGCTGCCGGCCGGCCTGGTCGCCATCGCGCTCACCCGTACGCTGCCCCGGGGAACCTGGTGGCTGAAGGCCTCCGCGCTCGGGGTGCTCAACATCGGCGTGTTCCTGCCGCTGCTGTTCGTCAGCGCCGGACGCCTGCCCGGCGGCGTGGCCGCCACCCTGGGCGCGGCGCAGCCGCTGCTCGTGGCCGTCCTGGCCGTGGCGGTGCTGCACCAGCGTCCGTCGGCCTGGAGCCTGGCCTGGGGGATCGCGGGCGTGGCCGGCGTCGGCCTGGTGGTGATCGGGCCCGGCGCGGGCTTCGACCCGGCCGGGGTCGCGGCCGGTCTCGCCGGGACCGGCGCGATGGCGCTGGGCGTGACGCTGACCAAGCGGTGGGGGCGCCCGGCCGGGGCCGGCCCGACGGCGTACGCCGGCTGGCAGCTCGCCGCGGGCGGGCTGTTCCTGGTGCCGGTGACCTGGCTGGTGGAGGGCGCCCCGCCGGCCGTCGGCGCGCCCGCCGCGCTCGGCTACCTGTGGCTCGGCCTGCCCGGTGGGCTGATCGCCTACGTCCTGTGGTTCCGCGGCATCACCACGCTGCCGGTCACCTCGGTCGCCGTGCTCGGCCTGCTGTCGCCGATGGTGGCCGCGCTGCTCGGCGCGGTGCTGCTCGGCCAGCTGCTCGGCCCCGTCCAGCTGGCCGGTTTCGCCCTCGGGCTGGCCGCGATCGTCGCCGGCCAGCTCTCGCCGCGCCCGCGCCGGCCCGGACGCGCCCGCGGGTTGCCGCCGCGGGCGCGTCCGGCCGGGCTCAGCTCAGAGCCCGCTTGAGCAGCTTGCCCGTGGCCGTCATCGGCAGCGAGTCGACGAAGGCGACGACGCGCGGGTACTTGTAGCTGGCCATCTGCTCCTTCGACCAGGCCACGAGCTCCTCCTCGGTCACGGTGGCGCCCTCCTTGCGGATGACGTACGCCTTGATCTCCTCGCCGTGACTCGGGTGCGGCACGCCGATGACCGCGGCGAGCGAGACGGCCTCGTGGGTCATGAGAACCTCCTCGATCTCGCGCGGGTAGACGTTGAAACCGCCCCGGATGATCATGTCCTTGGCGCGGTCGACGATGTAGTAGAAGCCGTCCTTGTCGCGGCGGGCCAGGTCGCCGGTGCGGAACCAGCCGTTGTTCATGACCTCCGCGGTGGCCTCCGGGCGGTTGTAGTAGCCGCGCATGATGTTGTGGCCCCGGATGGCGATCTCGCCGATCTCGTCGGCGCCCTCGACGGTGTTCCAGGACTCGTCCACGAGCCGGACCTCGACGCCCCAGATCGGGATGCCGATCGAGCCGGGGCGCGGCTCGCTGTCCGGGTCGCTGAAGGTGGCCACCGGCGAGGTCTCGCTGAGGCCGTACCCCTCCAGGATCTGCACCCCGAAGCGGGCCTTGACCTCCTTGATGATCTCCACCGGCAGGCTGGAGCCGCCGCTGACCGCGACGCGCATGGTGCGGGCGATGCGCTCGACGTCCACGTCCTCGGTCAGGGCGTTCAACAGCCCCCAGTACATCGTCGGGACGCCCGCGAAGAACGTGACGTCCTCCTTCTGCAGGAGCTGGACCGCCCCGGCGGCGTCGAAGCGCGGCATGAGCACCAGCGTCGACGCCGAGGCGAAGCCGGCGTTCATGTTCACCGTCGAGCCGAACGAGTGGAACAGCGGCAGCACCAGCAGGTGGGTGTCGGTGCCGGGCTGGGTGCCGAACAGCCGGTTGCAGGTGAGCGCGTTGAGCACGAGGTTGGAGTGACTGAGTTCGGCGCCCTTGGCCTGCCCGGTCGTGCCGCTGGTGTAGAGGATCACGGCCGGGTCCGTCTCGGCGGCCAGAACCGTCTCGAAGACCGGCGACCGGCCGGCGAGGGCCCGTCCCAGCGTCTCGGCGCCCTCGATCGGCGACGGCGCGGCCGGGTCGGCGGTGATCAGGAAGAAGTGCTCACAGCCGGGCGTCCCGGCGAAGCCCGCGTGGCCCTCGGCGCCCATCGGCAGCTCGGCCGTGCCCTCGAAGCAGAAGTACGCGCGCGCCTGCGAGTCGGCCAGGTGGTAGGCGACCTCCCGGCCCTTGAGCAGGACGTTCAGGGGCACCACGACCGCGCCGGCCTTGAGGATCCCGTAGTACACGATCGGGAAGTAGGGCAGGTTCGGGCAGGACAGCGCCACCTTGTCGCCCGGCCGGATGCCCCGGCTGACGAGCAGGTCGGCGACCTGGTTGGCGGCGGCGTTCACCTGCGCGTACGACAGCCGCTGGTCGCCCAGGACGACCGCCGCGCGCTCCGGATAGTGCCGTGCGCTGTCCTCCAGGAGGACGGAGAGGTTGAGCATGCGTGGTCTCCTCGACAGATGGGGCGTGACGTCGATGTCGATCCCAGCATGCCGACCTGCGGAACGTAAACCTCGGGTTGCTCCGGCGCCTCCTCACCTCGGGCCCCGGGCTGCCGATGGGAGGAGATGCCGCCGTCCGACCGCCGTGCCGAAGGGATCGTCGCCATGCCGAGCCCGCTTCCGCACGCCCGCGTCCGGGCGGTGCGGAACAGCGCGCTGCGCGCCGGTGTGGTACCCCTGCTCTGCGTGCCGTACCTGGTGAGCACCTGGCCGGGCGAGCACCACCCGGCGATGGCGGTCGTGGTCGCCGTGCTGCTGGGCGTCTCCGTGCTCACCGCGGCCGCCGCGCGGCTGATCGCCCGGTCCCGCCTGCGCCGGGTGGTGCAGCTCACCACCCTGGTCGCGACCGTGGAGGCGTACGCCGCCCTGGCCTGGCTCGACGGCGGCGTGTTCAGCACCATGGGCGGGCTGCTGCCGTTCGCCGTCATGCTCTTCGCCGTCACGATGCCGCCGCGCGCGTTCGTGGTCACCGGGGCGTTCAGCGCCGTCGCCTACTGGGTGGTGGTGCTGACCGGGGGACCGGCGCCGCCGGGGTACGCGGCCATCTACACCGCCGGCATCGCCTGGGTGGCCTTCGCCTGCCTGCGCTACGCCGGCGCCATGGCGTCGCTGCGGCGCCGGCTGGCCGAGCAGTCCCGGATCGACCCGCTCACCCAGTGCCTCAACCGGCGCGGGTTCGACGAGCGCCTCGCCGGGGAGCTCGCGGAGGCCGAGCGCACGGGCGAGCCGGCCGTGCTGCTGCTGATCGACCTGGACTCCTTCAAGGCGATCAACGACACCTACGGCCACCGCGCCGGCGACGACCTGCTGGCCTTCACCGGCCGGACGCTGACCGACCAGCTGCGGGCCCACGACGCGGTCGGCCGGGTGGGCGGCGACGAGTTCGCCGCGGTGCTCAGCGGGATCGACGCCGCGGGCGCCGAGGTCGTGGTGTCCCGGCTGTACGCGGCCCTCGACGGGACCGCGTCGGCCAGCATCGGCTACGCCTGCTACCCGGCCGAGGCGACGACCGTCGAGGAGCTCAAGCACCTCGCCGACGAGCGGGTCTACCAGGACAAGGCCCGGCGCCACCGGGAGGTGCCGGCCGCCGAGGCGGTCTCCCGCGTGCTCGGTGTGCCGTCCGCGCCGGTGCGGGCGACCGTCTCACCGCTGGAGCGCCGCCGCCGGGCCATCGCCGCCGGCGGCCTGCTGGGCATGGCCGACCCGTTCGTCGGCCTGGTGTGGGTCCTGGTGTTCGCCGCCGGTCATCCGCACCGGCTGGCCCTGGGTGTGCTGCTGGTGATCGCGATCGCCGTCGGCGCGGTGGTTCGGGGGCTGGCGACCCCCCTGAGCCGGCTCGCCGCCGCGGGGCCCATCGTGATGGCGGCCACGGCACTCGAGTTCGCCATCGCCCTGGCGGTGGTGGCCCTGGACGGCGGGGTGGGCAGCCCCCTCGCCTTCGGCCTGTTCGCGCCGATGCCGTTCGTCGTCATGACGACGCCGCGCCTGGGGCGCCCGCTGATCGCCGCGATCGCGGTCGGATACCTCGGCATCGCGGTCTTCGTCGGCTCGCCGGGCATCTGGTTCGCCCTGACCCACCTGACCGGCGCGCTGGCGGTCACGGCGGTGTGCGCGACCAAGGCCGAGGAGGCCGCACGGCAGCGCCGCCGGCTGAGCGAGCTGTCCCAGACCGACGCGCTGACCTCGGCCCTCAACCGGCGGGGGTTCACCGAGCGCTTCACCGCCGAGCTGTCGCACGCCCAGCGCCACCACCGGGCGCTGGCGCTGCTGCTGATCGACCTCGACGGTTTCAAGCAGGTCAACGACTCGCGCGGGCACGCCGCGGGGGACGAGCTGCTGGTGTGGGTGGCCACCGTCCTGAAGGACAACCTGCACTCGCACGACGTCGTCGGGCGCCTCGGCGGCGACGAGTTCGTCGTCCTGCTCACCTCGCACGACGCGCCGGACGTGGCGCAGGCCGCGGCCGCGCTGCGGTCGGCGATCTCGCCGCGGATCGGCGCGAGCATCGGCACCGCCGTCCTGGGCGAGCACGGCGAGGACTTCGACGCGCTGTACACGCACGCCGACGCCGACCTGTACGCCCACAAGAGCGCGGCGGGAGGCGGCCGGAGCCGCCGCCCCTCCCCGCCGGCGGTGTCCTGCGAGCACAGCGAATATCGACAAGCGTCGAAACAATAGCGCGTTCTCCCGCGTCCCTCGGCAAGGGCGCCCCGTCGATCGGCCGGCCGCTCGTCGACACGTACCGGCACGGCAAGGTCCCGCCGTGACACCGCGGCCGGACTGCGCCGTCCAGGCCGCCCGGGGACCGCCGGGCGGAGGCCGGCCGTCACCCATTCGTCGATGTCTTTCGATAGGTTCGGGGCTGACTGATCCACGTCGGACCGTGATCCGGTCCGCCGACGGAAGGAATCCCGACCGTGCGACGACTACTGGTGGCGACGCTTGCCACGGTGTTGACCCTCGCCGGCACCGCCACCCCCGCTGTTGCCGCGCCCGCTCCCGGGGGCCCGGGCCTGGGGGACGAGTACTTCCCCGACTACGGCAACGGCGGCTACGACGTCTCCCACTACGACGTCCGGCTGCGCTACTACCCGGACACCGACCAGCTCACCGGCACGACGACCATCCTCGCGACGGCCGGGCAGGACCTGAGCTCCTTCAACCTCGACTTCGTGCTGGACGTCGCCTCCATCAAGGTGAACAACCGGCCCGCCGCCTTCGCCCGGCAGGGCGATCACGAGCTGGTCGTCACGCCGGCGCGGTCGGTCGCCGCGGGGCAGGCCATGACCGTCGTCGTGCAGTACTCCGGGGTGCCGTCGAACAAGGTCGCCGCCGGGTTCACCGCCTGGATCCGTACGCCCGACGGCGCGCTGGCCGTCGGTGAGCCGGAGGAGGCGTGGTGGTGGTTCCCCAGCAACGACCACCCGTCGGACAAGGCCAGCTTCGACGTCTCCGTCGCGGTGCCGGACGGCGTCGAGGTGATCAGCAACGGCGTGCAGCCGCGCAACCCCACGCGGGAGACGCTCGGCTGGACCCGCTGGTACTGGCGCTCCGCCCAGCCGCAGGCCACCTACCTCGCCTTCATCGCGATCGGGCAGTACGACATCACCCGGGACGTCATGCCCGACGGCGAGCCGGTGATCAACGCGTACTCCGAGCTGCTGCCGGACGACTTCGACGCGGCCGCGCGGTCCAGCGTGGAGCGCACCGCCGAGATCACCGACTGGCTCGCCGGCAAGTTCGGCCCCTGGCCGTTCACCGCGCGCGGCGGCGTGGTGGCGCCGCCCGGCACGCTGACCTTCGCGCTCGAGAACCAGACCCGGCCCACCTACGGGTCCGGCTTCTTCCGGGGCGGTTCCAACACCTCGGTGGTGGTGCACGAGAACGCGCACCAGTACTTCGGTGACTCCGTGTCGGTGGCCCAGTGGAAGGAGATCTGGCTCAACGAGGGCTTCGCCAGCTACGCCGAGTGGCTGTGGTCGCAGGACCAGGGCGAGGGCACGGCCGACGAGATCTTCGACTTCCTGTACGCCACCCAGCCCGACGAGTTCTGGACCGTGCGGCCCGGCGACCCCGGCCCGGACCGGATCTTCGACGGCGCGGTCTACGACCGGGGCGCGATGACCCTGCACCAGCTGCGCCGCACGGTCGGCGACGACGCCTTCTTCGAGATCCTGCGCACCTGGGTGGCCGACCACCGGCACGGCGACGCCACCACCGCCGAGTTCGTCGCGCTCGCGGAGAAGGTCTCCGGGCTGCAGCTCGACGACCTGTTCCAGGCCTGGCTCTACACCCCGTCCAAGCCGGCCCTGGCCGCCCCGTCCGCGCAGGCGCCCGGTGCCTCGGCGGCGAAGGCGGCGACGGCGGCGAAGGCGCCCGCGGCGCCGAAGTCCTGGGCCAAGATTCAGCGGACCCACGAGCTGCTGCACCGGCACTGACGTCCGCCGGCACCGACGTCCGCCGGCACCGACGTCCGCCGGCACCGACGTCCGCCGGCACCGACGTCCCGCGGCCCTGCGGGGATCACCTGCCCCGCAGGGCCAGCGTCAGCTGGTCGGCCAGATCCCGCGGCAGCTGCGGCTGCCGTCCGCTCAGGACCTCCGAGACCAGCTGGTGCAGCCGCTGGCTGAACGCGACGTAGTGCGGCGACACCGGGCGCAGCCGCGCGGTCTCGACCGCCTCGCGCAACAGCGGCGCGTACGGATACTTCTGCTTGATCGTCTCGTCGTCGTAGACGGCGGCCCGGGTCGCGGCGAACCCGCCCGGGTCGAAGAGGATCTGCTGGCTGCGTTGGCTGGTCAGGAACTCGATGAGCGCCTGGGCGGCACGCGGCTTGCGGCTGCGCTCCGAGATCGCCAGGTTCTGCCCGCCCAGCACGCTCTGACCGGGCAGCTTCGCGACGTCGAACGGCACCCGCGCGCCGGACTGCGGCTGGTCGCCGGCGCGCATCGCCCGGTACGCGACCGGCCAGTTGCGCATGAACAGCACCCGGCCGTCCTGGAAGGCGCCGCGGCTGCCGGTCTCGTCGAACGTCGTCGACTCCGGCAGCACCACGGGCGGTCCCTGCCGCCGCGGGGTCAGCCGGCGCACGGCCTCGTCCCACGCCGCGAGGTCCAGGCCGACCCGTCCGTCGGCCGCGACGTCCAGGCGGCCACCGGCGGCCCAGACCGCCTCCAGCACGTTGACCGTCAGCCCCTCGTACCCGGCGAGCTGGCCGGTGTAGGCGGCGGCGAACCCGTCGCGCCCGGCCGCCTGCTCGATCGACGCCCAGGTGAACGGCGGCTTCAGCCCCTGGTCGGTGCGGTAGTAGAGCAGGCCCGCGTCGGTGTTGAAGGGCAGCGCCCACAGCTCGCCGTCGTAGCGGCAGGTCTGCAGCGGCTTGGCCATGAACGCCGTGTCCGGCTTCTCGGCCAGCAGCGACTCGTCGATCGGCCGGATCAGCCGGCGCCCCTGGGGCGGCCGGGCGAAGTACGCCGTCCAGGCCACGTCGAGGTTGAAGATGTCGGTCCCGGCGTCCTCGGCCCGGTTGGCCATCTCGAACCACTGCCCGTCGGCGGCCTGCGGCACGGTGACGATCCGGGCCGGGTTGCGCGGATGGCTGTCGTTCCACAGGTTGACGAGCTGCTGCCGCTGCCCGCCCGTGCTGTCGTCCTGGCCGCTGAGGATGACCAGCTCGCCGGGCTCGAGCTCGGCCGGCCCGGCCAGCGGCCCGACCAGGAACACCGACGCGGCCAGGGCGGCGCCGGTCAGGTTGCCGGCGGCGAAGAGCCACCACGGTCTGCCCCGGAAGCGCACCTGCGGTTCCTCCTCACTCCCAGATCTCGCGGAACATGCGGGTCAGCACCGGCGCGGGCGAGCCCAGCCCGGCGTCGTAGCAGCGCCCCGCGGTGTCCTCGGTGAGCCGGCGCAGACCCTCGTCGGCGCAGGCCACGTCGCCCACCGCGATGACCACGATGCGAACCCCGGCGGTCTGCGCGGGCGTCGGCCGCGGCTGAGCGCCGGTGTCCTTGCCGTCGGTGAGCACCACCAGCGTGCGGCGCGGGTCGGCGCCGCCCGGACCGGCCCGCAGCGTCGCCGCGCCGCGCCGGATGGCCTCGTGCAGCGGGGTCCCGCCGCCGGGCCGCACTCCGGCGGTCGCCCGGCGCACGGCGCCGACCGGGTCGTCGCCGGGCGCGGCGAGCGGCAGCAGCTCGCGCGTGCCGCCTGTGCTCCCGCCGGCGCCGGTCTTGCCGCCGGTCTTGCCGCTGCCGCTGCCGGCGAAGGTGATCAGCCCGAGCCGGTCCCGCCCGCCCAGCCGGCTGACGGCCTGCTCCACGGCGGCGACGGCGACCTCCCACCGGGTCCGGGTCGGATCGGCGGTGACGGTGTTCATCGAGCCGGAGGAATCCAGCGCCACCAGGAAGTGCCCCGGCCGGCGGGCCCGGGCGTACCGCTCGGCGACCGCGCGGCGCACGAACGCGTCCGGCTCGGGCTGCACCACGCGCGCGAACGGCCAGTCGGCCAGCACGCCGTTGCCGGTGCCGAGCGGCTCGCCGACGTCGTACGCGTACGGCCGCAGCCCGATCCGCAGCAGCGCCGCCCGGCCGGGATCGGTGCGCAGCCAGCGGTGGAACCATCCGGCGTACGCCCGCGTCGTGCCCGCCTGCACCTGCCGCGGCCAGTCCAGGGTCACGACGGCCTGCCGGACCGCCGGGGTGTCCGAGGGGTAGTAGGCGCGCAGCCGGTCGCCGCCCTGCGGCACCGTGGCCCGCGGGCACGCGTCGCCGGCCGGATCGCCGCGGTTGAAGCGCACGAGCTGCTGCTCGGTGAGGATCGTCGCGGTGCTGCCGCGCGCCAGCGAGCGGCAGAGCAGGCGCGCCTCGTCGCCGACCGGATAGCCGCCGCTGTCCAGCGCCTGTTCGAGGCGGTGCTCGTAACGGGTGCGCGCGGTCGCGGCATCGATGGTGCCGTCGGCGTAGAGCTTGGCGGTGGCCATCCGGGCCACCGGCGACAGCGCGAAGTCGCCCCGGACGATGCCCGCCCCGCCGCCCTCCGGGTCGCCGCCGCTCGCGCGGTCGGCGAGGTCGAACAGCTGCGGCCAGGTCCGGGTGGCACGCCGCGCGTCCTCCGGGACCGCCGACCGCAGCGGGACGCCGAGCACGATCGGGGTGCGCGCCACCTCGGCGACGGCGGTCACGATCTCGGAGGCCGGCGGGCTGAACGCCGGCACGTCGGTCGCGGCGCCGGGCAGCCAGACGTCCGGGTGCGGGCCGACGTCGCGCAGGAACGCCCGCCCGTCGCGGTCCTGCCCCCAGCCGTGTTCGAGCCCGTCGACCATCTCCTGGGCGGTGACCGGGTAGACGTACAGGTCGACCGACCGGCAGCCGTGGCGCTGCCCGGCCACCCAGTCCTCGAACGCCGCGGCCAGCTCCCGGTACGCGCTCAGCCCGGCCGGCGCGGCGGCGACCCGCAGGTGCGTCGGCAGCGGGCAGCCGTCGCGGGCGAGCGGGCTGTCGGCCTGGACCCCGCAGCCGGACAGCAGCAGGGCCGCGACGAACAGCGGCATCCGCGTCCACCGCCGGCTTCCCGCGCGAGCGCGACCCGCCCCGCCGCCGGGATGCGGCCCGGGAGGCCCGCCCTCGGGCGCCCCCGGATCGCAGGATTCGGCGTCGGCAGGGTCGGGTTCGGATGAGCCGGGCGAACTGGCGGGCTCCGCCTCGGCGGGGGGCTGCCGCAGGAGCGGGACCGGCGGCGGGCTGGTCGCCCGGTGCGCGACCCGCAGCATGCCCTGCAGCCGGTGCACCGAGTACGTCGGATGCTGCTCCACCCCGGCGCCGAGCGTGCGCATCCGCGCGTCCACGTACAGGTGCAGCTCGTGGGCGTCCACCTCGCCGTCGCGGTTGAGGTCCGCCTCGCCGGTCCGCAGCCCGTGCACCACGCACCGGGTGAACAGGCCGCCGGTCTTGCCCTCGATCGCCTGCTGGATGCTGGTCGCCGCGGCGATGACCACCTGCCCGCGGACGTGCGCGTCGTCGGCGGGCGGTGCGGTGAAGGCACCCGGGCCGGCGGTCTCGGCGGACCCGACCGGCGGCGCGGCCGGGGCGGGGCGGGGGCCGGCGTGGTCCAGGTCCTTGCGGTCGTCGAAGGCGCCCGCATAGCAGCAGTCGAGCAGGACCACGATCCGGCGGGCCGGGCTGGTCTCCATCTCGTGGGTGATGTCCTTGGCCGCGAGCGCCGTCACCCACAGCAGGTCGGGCACGGTGTCGCTGACCGCGAAGTAGAGGTTGCCCTCGTCGTTGCGGACGCCGTGCCCGGCGATGTAGAGCAGCAGGATGTCGTCCGGGGCGGCGCGGGAGAAGAACCGCTTGATCTGGTGGCCCGCGGTGAGGACGCCCGGATCGCGCAGGACGGTGACCTCGAAGTCGCCGACGCGCGGATCGCCGAGGACCTCCCGCAGGCCCTCGGCGTCGGCGGTGGTGCCGGGCAGCTCGGAGTAGGCGGGGTCGCGGTAGTGCTCCGAGGCCAGGATGAGCGCGTGTCGGTGGGTCAGCGTCGCCTCAACTCCCTGAGGAACGCGTCGATGAGCCGCTTGCGCTCGGCGGGGGTGGCGTTGGTGATCTCCAGCTCCTTGTCACCCAGCCGGAACTTGAGCATGCCGCGGTCGTTGCCCTGCCGCTGCAGCCACTCGACGAGGTAGGTCAGCACCGTGCCGAGCACCTCGGGGGTGGCGGCCATGGTGAGCAGCAGGGCGCCCACGGCGAGGGCGTCCACGGACCGCCCGCCGTCGGCGCCGGGGATCGCCGCCGGTTCGACCGCGACGACCTCGCTCAGGCCGTGCAGCTCCTTCATCAGCCGCTGGGCGGCCTCGTCGGAGGCGGCCGGGTCGCCGGCCACCACTGTGATGCGCGCCACGGATGTCGTCTCCACGCTGTGCACCATACACAGTGGAGTCAAGATCCGACTGTCCGTGATCTTCAGTGCAGGGTCGCGCGGTCCGCGGCGGTGCGCCCGGACTCCCACCCCTCCTCGCTGGCGACCCGGAAACCCCGGCCGCGCACCGTACGCGGAAACGCCCGCTCCCGGGCCTCGCGCACCTGGGTCTCCCGCGACGCCAGGACGGGCAGCAGCGCGGCGGCGTCCGTGGAGTGCGCCAGTGCCGCCCGGTCGGCCTCCGCGAGGCGCTCGCCGATGCGGACGGCGTACCCGATCAGGAACGACTGCCGGAACGATCTGAGCCGGGCCCGCCCGGCCTTGCCGCCGGGCGGCTCGGCCCGCGCCATCGCCCGGTGCGCCTGTACCAGCAGTGAGGCGTGCAGCAGATCCACCGCGTCGATGTCGGCGTCGAAGCCGAACACGGTGGCGAAACCGAACTCCGGCGACCACACGACCTGGCAGCGGTTGGCCCGGGCCACCGCGTCCAGCAGGGACGCCTTCTCGCTCTCGTACGGATGGTCGACCCCGATCCGGCGCGCGAACGGCGTGACCTCGGTGTCCCCGGCCCCGACCAGCGCCTCGTCCAGGCTGTGCCGCGAGATTAGTTCCTGCGCCTTGGCGCTGAACGCCTCCGCCTCGGCCGGGAACGTCGTCGCCTCCGCCTTCGCGAGCAGGGCCCGGACCCGGTTGAGCAGCGCCTCGTTGCGGGCACCGGGCGCGTCGCGCACGACCCGCCCCGGCGGCGGGATGAGCACGTCCAGCCGCGGCAGGCCGCCCAGCACCCGCAGCACCCCGAGGAAGGCGTCGATCAGCGCGATCCGGTCGGTGCGCCGCCGCCGCACCACCTGGGCGGGGAAGCCGTCGTCGTCGCCCCACCACACCCGCGCCCCGAGCTCCTCGGCCTGGGCCCGCCACCGCGGATCCACCGCCCGGGCGGGGAACCCCCGCAGGTGCGCGGCGATCGCGTCCACCACCAGCTGCGCCTGGACCGCGTCGCCCCGGCGCGCCACGACCCGCTGCAACTCGGCCGGCTGCCAGCCCTGCCCGGCGAGGCGCGCCACGGCCTCGAACAGCGCCCGGGTCAGCACGGGGTCGACCGCACCCGCGGGCGCGACGGTCAGCAGATCCAGGCCGTCCTCGTACCCGACCCGGCCGGCCAGCACCTCGGCGACCGTCTCCCGCACCGACATCACCCGACCAGGCTAGTAGGGTCACTTCGCGACCGCCCCGGCGCAGGTGCGCCGTGCCCGGGCAGCCCGGCCGCGCCTCGCCGGCCCGACCGGGCGGGCAGCGGTCCCGACCGCGAAGAAGGGGACGACGTGGGTAGCGACGACTTCCGGAAGATCCCGCCGACGACGCTGGCCGACGTGCTCGGCCGGGAGCAGGTCATGGACATCGGCATCCGGCCGCTCTGGGCGCCGGTACCGCGGGTCGCCGGGCCGGCGTTCACGGTGCGGTGCCCGCGCGGCGACAACCTCATGCTGCACGCGGCGATCTACCAGGCGGAGCCGGGTGCCGTCGTCGTCGTGGAGTCCGGCGATCTCGACTACGCCCTCGCCGGCGGCAACGTGTGCGCGGTGGCACAGCGCCGGGGCATCGCCGCGTTCGTGCTCGACGGGCTGATCCGGGACCTGGGCGAGGTGCGGGAGGCCGGTTTCCCGGTCTTCGCCCGCGGGGTCGTTCCCATCCCGGGGACCAAGACGGCGCTCGGCGAGCACGGCGGCACGGTGCGCTGCGGTGGCGTCGGTGTCGCGGCCGGTGACGTGGTGGTCGCCGACGAGGAGGGCGTCGTGGTGGTGCCGCACCGCCGCCGGGACGAGGTGCTCGCCGCCGCCCGCACCCGGCTCGCCAAGGAGGAGGGCGAGTCGCTCGACGACTGGGAGGCCGCGCACCGCACCCGGGTCGAGAAGGCGCTGCGGGACCACGGCCGGCACCTCTGACCGGCGCGGGAGGAGGACGGCGTGGCCCGGCAAGTGGCCGTGTGCGGGCCCCGGGCCTGCACGGGCGCCGAGGCCGAGAACGCCCGGCGGGTGGGTGAGCTGCTCGCCGAGCGGGGCGTGGTGGTCGTCTGCGGCGGGGGAGAGGGCGTCATGGCGGCCGTGGCGGCCGGTGCCCGGTCGCGGGGCGGGCTGGTCGTCGGCGTCCGGCCGGACGACGGCCGCGCGGGCGTGCCGGGCGACCTGTCGGCCACCGTCGTGACCAACATGGGCGAGGCCCGGAACGCGATCATCGTGTGGAGCGCGGACGCGGTGATCAGCGTGGGCGGCTCGTGGGGCACCCTCAGCGAGATCGCCCTCGCCATGCGCCGGGGCGGCATCCCGGTGGTCGCGCTCGGCGGCTGGCGGGTCGTGCAGGAGGACGGCCAGGCCGTGCCGGGCATCCGGTACGCCGGCACGCCGGAGGAGGCGGTCGCCGAGGCGCTCGCCGCCGGGCCGCCGCCGTAGGACCCCGGCCGCCCCGGGGCCGCCTGCCGGCGGCCCGGGGCCCGGTCAGCGGTCCGCGGCGACGAGCTCCGGCTCGGGCCGCGGGGCGTGCGGCCCGGCGCGCAGCCGGTCGCCCTCGACGTCCACGTCCGGCAGGATCCGGTCGAGCCACCGGGGCAGCGCCCAGGCCCGCCGCCCCAGCAGCGCCATCGCCGCCGGCACGATGGTCATCCGCACCACGAACGCGTCGAGGAGGATGGCCGCCGCGAGCGCGAAGCCGATCGACTTGATCATCGAGTCGTCGGAGAGGACGAAGCCCGCGAAGACGCTGATCATGATGACGGCCGCGGCCGTGACGACCCGGGCGCCGTGGCCGAAGCCGTTCACCACCGCACGCCCCGGCGCGGCGCCGTGCACGTGTTCCTCGCGCATGCGGCTGACGAGGAAGACCTCGTAGTCCATCGCCAGGCCGAACACGATGCCGATGAGGACGACCGGCATCAGGCTCACCACCGGGCCGGTCTGCTCCACGCCGAGCGGACCCGCCAGCCAGCCCCACTGGAAGACGGCCACGACCGCGCCGAAGGTGGCGGCCACGCTGAGCAGGAAGCCCGCGATCGCCTTGAGCGGCACCAGCAGCGCCCGGAACAGCACGGTCAGCAGGAGGAACGCCAGAATCACGATCACCGCCAGGTACGGACCCAGCGCCGCACCCAGCTTCGCGGACATGTCGATGTTCAACGCGGTCGTCCCCGTCACCAGGATCTCGCCCGGCAGGGCCTCGTCGGTGTCCCGGATGGCGTGCACGAGGTCGGTGGTCTCCCGGCTGTCCGGCGCGCTGCGCGGGACGACCTGGAGGATCGCCGTGTCGCCGGCCGGGTTGACGGCGGCCGGGCCGACCTTGGCGACGTCCGGCAGGCCCGAGACCGCGGTGCCCACCTCGGTGGCCACCGCCTTCGCGTCGGCGCCCGGGCCCGCGTCCACCACGACCAGCAGCGGTCCGTTGAAGCCCGGGCCGAACCCCGCGGTGAGCATGTCGTACGCCCGCCGCTGGGTGGTCTGTGGCCCGGACATGTTGTCGCCCGGCAGTCCCAGCCGCAGGTCCAGCGCCGGGATGGCGACGACCAGCAGGGCCAGCGTCGCGCCGAGCAGGGCCGGCACCGGCCGGCGGGTGACCAGCCGGGCCCAGCGCCGTCCCGCCGTGGGCCGGGCGTCGTCGCCCTCCGGATCGCGCGCGCGGCCGTGCCGGCCCGTGACCCGGCCGCCGGCGAAGCCCAGCAGCGCCGGGAGCAGGGTGAGGGCGATCAGGACGGCGACGGCGACGGCGGCCGCGGCGGCGAGGCCCATCTGGGTCAGCACCGGCACGTTCACCACGGCCAGGGCGGCCAGGGCGATGATCACCGTCAGGCCGGCGAACGTCACCGCGGACCCGGCGGTGCCGACCGCCCGGCCGGCCGCCTCGATGCCCGCCCGCCCCGCCGCCACCTCGTGGCGGTAGCGCGAGACGATGAACAGCGCGTAGTCGATGGCGACCGCCGTGCCGAGCATCAGCGCCAGCGTCGGCGTGTTGCTGCTCAGATCGACGAAGCCGGAGACGATCTGGATGCCGGCCATCGCGGCGCCCACCCCGATGACCGCGGTCACCAGCGGCAGGCCCGCCGCGACCAGCGAGCCGAAGGTGACCAGCAGCACCACGGCGGCGACCAGGAAGCCGACCACCTCGCCGACGCCCTGACCGGCCGGTTCCCGCAGGGCGTCGCCACCGGTCTCGACGGTCAGCCCCGCGGCCCGGCCGGCCGCGGCGGCGCCGCTCAGCACCTCCCGGTCCTGCCCGGTCAGGGCATCCGCCCGCACCTTGTACGTGACCTGCGCGTACGCGACCGTCCCGGCCGGGTTGATCCCGGTGGGCAGCGGATCGGTGACCGCACCGACCCGGGCGCCGGTACGCAGCCGGGCGACGGTGGCCTCGATCGCGGCGCGGTTCTCCGGGTCGGTGAGCTTCTCCCCGGCCGGTGCCGCGAAGACGACCCGGGCCTCCGCGCCGCCGGCGCCGGCCTGCGGGAACCGTTCGGCGAGCAGATCCTGCGCCTGCTGCGCCTCGGTGCCCGGGATGCTGAAGCTCTCGGCGGTCGGCCCGGACAGCGTGGCCGCGCCCACCCCCAGGACCGCGAGCAGGGCGAGCCACATCGTGAGGACCAGCGCCCGGCGGCGGAAGGCGAACCGGCCGAGGCGATAGAGGTAGGTAGCCATCGCTTCACCGTGCCGCCGGAGGGGCCGCAAAGCGTCGTCCGGACGCAGGCACCGCCGTACCATGGTGGCGGTATCTCCGCCTGCTCCGGCTACCACGAGGAGAGGACGTGCGGGCGCCGCCGTCCGCGTAGGGTCCTCAGGTGATGCAGACCAGACACATCGCGCGGCTCCGCGCGGTCAAGGACGTGGCGGACCAGCCGCTGCTGCTCGACGTCCTGCTCGCGCTGGTGCTCGCCGCCGCGGTGTTCAAGGCCACGGTCGACGACCTCGTGTCGCCCAACGACGTGGTCGTGGCCGGGGTGGCCTTCGTGGCGGTGCTGATGCGCCGGATCCGGCCGTACCTCGCGCTCGGCGTGTGCACCGCCGCCTCCGTCGGCGCGGTGCTGCGGGAGGTGCGCAACCCCGGCCTGATCGCGGCGCTGGGCGTCATCACGTACTCCATCGCCGCGCACACCGGCCGCCGCCAGGGCTGGATCTGCGCGCTGGTCTCCTCCTCGCTGATCTACGGGACCGGGCTGGTCGTCTCCGCCGGCGACTGGTGGCGGGTGGAGACGCTCGGCCTGTTCGCCTGGATCTTCCTGGCCGCGGCGGCCGGGGACGCGGCGCGCACGCACCGCGCGTACGTGCGTGAGGTGGAGGAGCGCGCCCGCCGGGCGGAGCAGAACCGCGAGGAGGAGGCGCGCCGGCGGGTCATGGACGAGCGGGTGCGCATCGCCCGGGAGCTGCACGACGTGGTGGCCCACCACATCGCGGTGATCAGCGTGCAGGCCGGTGCCGCGGCGCACGTGCTGGAACGCCGCCCGGAGCAGGTCGCTCCGGTGCTGGCGCACATCCGCGAGGCCTCCGACGCCGTGCTGCAGGAGATCCAGTCCGTGGTGGGCGTGCTGCGTGGCAGCGACGAGGGGGAGAGCACCGAACCCGCGCCGGGCCTGGCCCGGCTGCCGGAGCTGCTCGCGGGCCTGGAGACGGCCGCCTTCACGGTACGCCTGCGGCGCCGCGGCGAACCCCGGGAGCTGCCCGCGATGGTGGACCTGGCCGCGTACCGGATCGTGCAGGAGGCGCTGACCAACGCCCACCGGTACGGCGACGGCTCGGCCGACCTGCTCGTCGAGTACGCGCCCAGCGGCGTCATCCTCGAGATCGGCAACGGCCTGCGGCTGGTCCCGGCCCCGGCGGGCTCGGGCTACGGCCTGCTCGGCATGCGGGAACGGGCGGCGTCGGCGGGCGGGCAGGTCACCGCGGGGCCGACGGACGACGGCCGGTTCCGGGTCCACGCCGTCCTGCCCACCGAGGCCGCGGCGCCCGCCGGGCCCGCCGCCGCAGCGGCCGCCGGGCCGGCTGCCGCAGCGGCCTCGCGGCCCGCGGCCCGGCCGGCCGGCGGGCCGGGTTCCCGGGTCGTGTCCGGTCTGCGTGCCCGCCTGCCCGGCGAGGAGCCCGCGTGACGATCCGGGTCCTGCTCGCCGACGACCAGGCGCTGATCCGCGCGGGCTTCCGGATGATCATCGACTCCGAACCGGGCCTCGAGGTCGTGGCCGAGGCGGGCGACGGCCGGGAGGCGGTCGAGCTGGCCCGCACGGCGCGGGCCGACGTGGTGCTCATGGACATCCGCATGCCCCGGATGGACGGGCTGGAGGCGACCCGCCGCATCGCGGCCGACGACAGCCTCGCCGGCGTACGGGTCCTGGTGCTGACCACCTTCGAGAACGACGACAACGTCGTGCTGGCCCTGCAGGCGGGCGCCGGCGGCTTCCTCGGCAAGGGCGTGCCGCCCGAGGAGCTGCTGCACGCCATCCGGGTGGTGGCCGGCGGCGAGGCGCTGCTGTCGCCGAAGGCCACGCGCGGCCTGGTGAGCCGCTTCCTGACCAGCCTGCGGCCCGAGGGTGCGCCCCGGCCGGCGGCGCTGAACCTGCTCACCGAGCGGGAGCGGGAGATCCTGGTGCTGGTCGCCCACGGACTGTCCAACGACGACATCGCCGAGCGGCTGCACCTGTCCCCGCTGACCGCGAAGACGCACGTGAACCGGGCCATGACCAAGCTCGACGCCCGCGACCGGGCGCAGCTGGTCGTGCTCGCGTACCAGAGCGGGCTGGTCCGCCAGGGTGACGCCCTGCCCTAGGCCCGCGCCTGTGTCATCCTGGGATGCGGGAGGGGGCCGCCATGACCGTGTCCTTCGAGTACGCCGGCGCCACCGTGGAGATCGTCGAGGCCGGCACCATCCTCGCCGCCGCCCGGGTCAACCCCGTGGAGCTGCTGCGCCGGGCCACGTTCCCGCCGCCGGTCCGCCGGGTCGAGCTCACCGTGTCCAGCGCGGACACGCCGGCCGGTCCGGTGCACGTGTTCGCCGCCGAGATCGGCACCACGGCCGCCGACCTGCCGCACAAGGAACGCATCCGGGCCGTGGTGCTCGGCAACGACCCGGTCGGCACCCTGCTCGCCAGGCGCATCGCCGCCGGGGACCCCATCGCCACCCGCATCGTGGACGGGGTCGGTACGGTGGCCGTCGCGGCGTACCGGAAACTCGGTCTCGACCGCCCGGGCGACCCGGCCGCCGAGCCGCAGACGGCGGTGCTGGCCGACGCGGCCGCCGGGCTGCAGGCGGCCGTGACCCACGAGTCCGGCGGCGGCCTGGTGCGCCTGCGCGCCGAGGTGCCCCGCGACGAGGTCCGCCCCGAGCACCTCACCGCCATGGTCCGGCTGCTCCTGCAGGCCGTCGCCGAGCTGCTGCCGCCGTCCGCCGAGCCGCTGGCCGGGCGCCGCTACGTGGTGACCCGGGAGAACCTGCCGACGGTCGCGACCACCACCCGGGAGGTCACCCTGGACCAGGTGGGCGGGCTCGCCGACGTGGTCGCGCAGCTGCGGCAGATCGCGGTCTCGTTCCGCCATCCCGAGGCGATGGCCCGCTGGGGCGCGCGCCGCCCGCAGGGCATCCTCATGTACGGGCCGCCCGGCACCGGCAAGACCATGCTGTCACGGGCCCTGGCGAACGAGATCGGCGCCGACTTCCGCGAGATCCGCACGCCCGAGATCCTCGACAAGTGGCTGGGCGGCTCGGAACGCAACATCAAGCAGATCTTCCGCGACGCCCGCCGCTACCGTGTGCCGACGCTGCTGCTCTTCGACGAGTTCGACTCGATCATCAGCTACGCCGGCGCGGGCGGCGACGCGGCCAGCCAGGCGATCAACGCGGTGGCGGGCATCTTCAAGCAGGAGATGAACGACCTCATCGAGGCCAACCCCGCCGTCATCGTGGTCGCGACGACCAACTTCCCGCACCGCGTCGACGACTCCCTGATCCGCTCCGGACGGTTCGACGTCAAGATCTCCGTACCGAAGCCCGACGAGACCGGCCGGGCGGAGATCTTCCGCAAGATGATCGCCCAGCTGGCGGCGGCCCACGAGGAGCCGGGCTTCACGATGTTCGCCGGCGACCTCGACCTGGGCGAGCTCGGCCGGCTCAGCCACGGCATGACGGGCGCGGACATCAAGGAGGCGCTGCGCCGGGTCCAGCTGGCGAAGGCGATGCAGGACGCCCGCACCGGCGGCGTGGTCGACCCGATCGGCCAGCGCGACCTGACGTCGAGCATCCGGGACCTGCTCGGCCAGCGCTGACCCGCCCGGCGGGGGTGACAGACTCTCACCATGGGTCTGTTCACGCCGGCGGAGGCACGTGAGGAGCTGGCCCGGCTGCGGCCGGTGCTCGACGAGATCGTCGTGGTCCGGGCGGACATGGTGGAACTCACCGCCGCCCTGACCGTGGGAGGCGAGCCGACGCCGCTCGGCGGCCTGCCGGAGCGCAAGGCCGCGGAGGCCCGGCTCAACGAGCTGATGACGCAGGTCCAGCAGACCGGGGCGGAGCTCAAGGGCGTGGCCCCGCTGCTGGTCGACTTCCCCGCCGACCTCGACGGCGTACCGGTGCTGCTGTGCTGGCTGGAGGGCGAGGCGGAGCTCTCCTGGTACCACCGCGCCGACCTCGGCTTCGCCGGCCGCCGCCGGCTGCCGTGAGGCACGCGGCGACGCCGGCCGTGCCCGGGCGGTCAGCGGCCGTCCGCGGTCCGCGGTAGGCGGGTGGGCAGCCGGACGGTGAACACCGTGGCCGACTCGGCGGGGTCGTTGACGCTGATGCTGCCGCCGTGCTGCTCGACGATGGCCCGGGCCAGGGTCAGGCCGAGACCGGCGCCGGGTACACCGCAGTGGCGGGCGGCGTCGCCGCGGAAGAAGAGGTCGAACAGGTGGGCGCGTTCCTGGGCGGGGATCCGGTTGCCGGTGTTGGACACGGCCAGCGTGGTCGCATGCTCGTCGGTGTGCACGGTGATGCCGACGGTGGAGCCGTCCGTGGCCCAGGTGAGGGCGTTGTGCAGCAGCTCGTCGACGACCTGGCGCAGCCGGTGCGGGTCGCCGTCGACGGGCACGGCGGCGGGCGCGTTGACGTCGACGGTGATGCCGTCGCCGGTGCGGGCGTTCCGGGCGGCGGCGCGCACGATCTCGGCCAGGTCGGTCCGGTCCAGATGCAGGTCGATGTGGCCGGAGCGCAGCCCGGCCACATCGAGCAGCTTGGCCACGACGGTCTGCAGGCTCGCCGCGTTGCGGTGGATCACCTCCAGCATCTGCCGGTGGTCGCCGGCGACGCCCGGATCGTCCAGCAGGAAGTCGGCGTAGGACTGCACGTTGGTCAGCGGCGTGCGAAGCTCGTGGCCGACCAGGGCGATGAACTCGTCGCGGGTGCGGTCCAGCTCGGCGGCGAGGCTCTGCGCGCGGCGGCGTTCGAGGAATCCGCCGACCTGGGCGCCGATGCCGGTCAGCAGGGCGGTGCGGGTGTCGTCGGGGACCTCGGGGGTGTCGCTGTAGCAGACCAGCACGCCGAGCATGTCGGACCCGCTGGGCACGGGGACGGCCAGGGCGGCGCGCAGCGGCCCCCAGTCGGCGGCCTGGCCGGCGTCGGCGGACAGGTCCGTGGTCCACGCCGGCTGCTGGGTGCGCCAGGCGCGGCCGGGCAGGCCCCGGTAGGCCGGCAACGGGTCGGGCAGCCGGCAGGGGAGGTCCCTGCCGGGGGCGGCCCAGCAGGTGGTGCGGCGCAGGACCTGGGCGACCTCGTCGACGGTCCAGAACTCCGTCGCCTCCCAGCCGGTCATGGCGCCGATCACCCGGACGACGTGGGTCATGACGTCGTCGGTCGGCGCCGCCGCTGAGATGATCTTCCCCACCTGGAGCTCGCACTCCTTCAGCCGCGCGGTGCGGCGGTGCACGGTCACGTCGTGCATCGTCACGACCGCGGCGAGCCCGGGCCGGCCGGTGACCGGCCGGCCGTGCATGCGGAAGATCCGCGGCGGCGCCCCGGGCGGCCGCATGACGACCTCGGCGTCGCGGACGTGCTCGCCGTGCAGGGCACGCACCAGCGGGTGGTCCGTGGCGGACAGGGGCCGCCCGTCCGGCTCGTGCAGGTGCAGTCGCCGCGGCCACTGCTCGGCGGGTGCGCCCCGGAGGCGGTCCCCGGTGAGCGTGCGGGCGGCCTCGTTGGAGAGCACGGGCCGGCCGGTGGTGTCGCACCCGATCACCGCGGTGTCCAGGCTGTCGGCCAGCGCCTGCAGGGTGCGGTGCTGTTCCTGCAGGCGGCTGCGGTCGAAGGCCTCGGTCTCCAGCTGGTCGGCGCGCTCACCCGGCCCGGCTTCCTCCTGCCGCCCCTGCACGTAGGCGGTGACGTCCTCCACGCGGTGCACGACATACGCCAGCCGGGCGTCCGGGCCGAAGACGGGCGCGCTGACCGGCGCCCAGTAGCGCGTCTCGAACCCCCCGCCCGGTCGCGGGATGTCGTACTTCTGGATCGCCATCATGTCGGTGACGCCGTCGCGCAGCACCCGCTGCAGGGAGTCGTCGAGGGCGGCCACCCCGCCCGCCGCGGGGTCGGCGGGATTGTCCGGGAACGCCTCGAACAGCGGCCGCCCCACCAGCTCCTCCCGGGTCCGCATGGTGGCCGCCAGGTACGCGTCGCTGACGTCCATGATCACCAGCTCCGGGCTCAGCGCGACCATTCCCGCCGGCGAGCCGCGAAACAGCGCCCGGTAGTCGATGTCAGGCTGGCTCTCGCCCACGCTGCCGCCTCATGAAGATCAACAGATCTCCCCCATACTACGCAAAAGAGACGCATGCCCACCGGCGTAAACGCTGATCCGGGCG
Organism: Couchioplanes azureus; assembly: GCF_014648355.1. Lineage (GTDB taxonomy): Bacteria > Actinomycetota > Actinomycetes > Mycobacteriales > Micromonosporaceae > Actinoplanes > Actinoplanes azureus. Next base: position 600,546 of record NZ_BMQY01000004.1, on the reverse strand, counting down.
TCAGCCGGCCTCCAGGATCTGTAGGTCGCGCTCGGCGTAGAGGCGGTGCTCCCATTCCTCGGTGAGGATGCAGAGCAGGCATTCGCGCACCGGGAAGCTGAAGGACGCCGGCCAACCCGGCGCCTCGACCGGTTCGGTGTGGCCGTCGAGCGTCTCGTCGCTGAGACCCTCCATGACCCGGCGCACGGTGGCCATCCGGTCGCGGCGCAGCGCGAGCACCACCTCCAGGTCGGGCCGGACGGTGCGGTCGCGGGGTATCCCGGGGGTGTCGGGCATCTCGTCCCAGGGCAGGTCCAGCGGGTCCCAGGGGGACGGGTCGCCGAGGATCACCCGGCGGATCCAGGAGTCGGTGGCGAACACCAGGTGCCGCAGGGTCTCGATGAAGGACCACTCGCCGTCGACCGACTCGTGCAGCAGGGCCGGGTCCAGGCGGCGGGCCCGCTCGACCGTGCCCGCCCACAGGCGCTCGACGACGTCCCAGGCCCGGCGGAAGCCGTCCGCGTCGACCGGGCGCATCGCGGCCCGGTCGGGATAACGCCGGTCGAGCTCGGCGTTGACGTATCCGCTGACCTCGACGCCGTTGATGGTGAGGGTGCCGAGCTCGCCGTAGATGTCGACACCCTCCAGGCGCGCCCCGCGCAACACGGCGCCGCTGAGATCCACGCCGTGGAAGCGTGCGTCGATCAGATCCGTGGCGCGGAACTCGGCGCCGTTGAGGGTGATACGCCGGAAGCGCGAGCCGGCCAGGTCGACACCGTCGAACCGGGAACCTCGGAGATCGTCACCGACGAATTCGGCCATGGGCACGACCCTAACGTCAACGTCGGTCCCGTGGCGGCCGGGGACGATACTGAGCGGATGTCGCGTTACACCGCCCTCCTGCGGCGCCTCGGCAGCCGGCGCTGGTTCGCCTCCCTCGGCCGGCGGCTGGCCCCGCTGGACGGCCGGCTCTACCGGCTCACCGGCGGCCGCTGGTCCGTGATCGGCCGCCACGAGCTGCCCTCGCTGCTGATCACCACGACCGGGCGCAGGTCGGGCCTGCCCCGGACACATCCGCTGCTGTACGCCACCGACGGCGACGCGTACGTGGTGGTCGGCTCCAACTGGGGCCAGGCGCACCACCCGGCCTGGTCGGCGAACCTGATCGCGGACCCCGCCGCCCGGGTGACCGTCGGGGACCGGGAGTTCGGCGTGCGGGCGACGCTGACCACCGGCGCCGAGCGCGACCGCCTCTGGCGGATGGTGCAGGAGATCTGGCCGGGCTACGCCGCCTACGCGCGGCGGGCCGACGGCCGGGAGATCCGGATCTTCCGCCTGGTGCCCGCGGACTGACCCGCGACCCTAGACCGCCCCGGTGACGGTGTCCGGGACGCCGAACGACGGCTCGGCGGCCGGCCGGCCGAAGTGGTAGCCCTGCGCCAGCTCGTAGCCGAGCCGGTGCAGCTCCGCGGCCTGCTCCGGGGTCTCCACGCCCTCGGCCACCGCGGTCAGGCCGAGCCCGGCGCTGACCTGGATGAGCGCCGTGGCGATGACCGCGTGCCGGCCGGCCATCGTGATGGTGTCGACGAAGGACTTGTCCACCTTGATCACGTCGACGGGCACGGTCTGCAACAGCCCCAGCGACGAGTGGCCGGTGCCGAAGTCGTCGAGCGCGATGGCCACGCCCAGGTCGTGCACCTCCTGCAGCGACTGCACGGCCTGACCGCCGCCGAACACCGCGGTCTCCGTGACCTCGACCGCGAGCGCCCCCGCGGGCAGCCCCGTCTCCCGCAGCACGGCCGCCACCATCGCGGCGAAGCCGGGCTCGGCGAGCTGGCGGGCGGACACGTTGACGCTCATCCGCACCGGGGACGCGGCGCCCTGCTCCGCGCGCCACACGACCGCCTGCAGGCAGGCCGTCCGCATGATCCATTCGCCGAGCTCGACGATCAGGCCGTTGCGCTCGGCCGCGGGGATGAAGCGGTTCGGCGGGATCACGCCGCGCTCCGGGTGGTCCCAGCGCACCAGCGCCTCGACGGCGACGGTCTCGCCCGCCGGGAGCGACACGATCGGCTGGTAGACCACCCGGAACTGCCCGGCGTCCAGGGCGGTGCGCAGCTCGGCCCCGAGGCGGGCCTGCTCGTCGGCCGTCTCGTCGAGCTCCGGGGTGTAGCGGCGCGGACGGTCGTGGGTGGCCTTGGCGGCGTACATGGCGACGTCGGCGCGGCGCATCACCTCGTACGGGTCGCTCGTGCCGTCCCCGCAGGTGACGCCGATGCTCGCCCCGACGAGCAGGTCGTGCTCGCCGGCGGTGACCGGGACGGTCAGCGCCTGCGCGAGCCGGGCCACCAGCTCGTCGGCCCGGGCGTCGGTCGCCTCCGGCATCAGCACGGCGAACTCGTCGCCGCCCATCCGCGCGACCAGGACGTCGGGGGGCAGGGCGGCGCGCAGCCGCTGCGCGACCACGGTGAGCAGGCGGTCGCCGACACCGTGGCCGAGCCGGTCGTTGACGCCCTTGAAGTCGTCGAGGTCGAGCAGCGCCACCTGGAGCCGTCCGGCCGCGAGGGCCGCGCCGAGCGCGTGCTCGAAGCGGCGCCGGTTCGCCAGCCCGGTGAGCTCGTCGGCCATGGCCAGATCCTCCAGCTGGCTCGCCTGGCGCTGGACCTCGCCGACGAAGCCGGACATGCGCACCACGACGAGCAGGAAGAGCAGCACCGCGCCGGCGGCGATGGTGAGCCGGTCGACCTCGTCGGCGCCGATGCCCGGGATGAACAGCAGGCCGGGCGCGAGCAGCGAGCACACGGCCAGCAGCACCAGCCGGGCCCGGCCGACGCGGGCCCCGCCGGCCTGCTCGTCGGCCGTGCCGGCGCCGCGCATCGACGGGTGCAGGGCGGCGGCGCCCCAGCAGATGTAGGACAGCAGCCAGCCGACGTCCAGGGCCGAGATCTCGACCTGCACGTACAGCGCGACGAGCGAGTAGGTCACATCGCTGACGAGCAGCAGCAGCGCGGCCAGGCCGAGCAGCCGGACGCTCGGGGAGAGCCGGCCGACCCCGGTGTAGAAGCGGGCCAGCATGGCCAGCAGCAGCGTGTCGGCGGCCGGGTAGGCGACGCCGACCACCCGTTCCATGGTCGACGCGGTCGCGTCGGTGGCGATCGGGTGCATCACGAACACCCAGAACACCAGCCCCAGACCGACCGCCACGATGGCGGCGTCCACCAGGGCCGAGAGGTCGCGGACGCCCCGCTGCCGGTCGCGGATCAGCATCAGCATGCCGGCCACCAGCATCGGGTACGCGCTGAGATAGACGTAGTCCGCCGGCGACGGGTACGGATCCTGCTCCAGGACGTACAGGTAGTACTCCCACACCAGGTCGCCGATGACCCAGGTGAACTGCCCGGCGGCGAACCAGTACCACATCGCCGGGCGGTGCGGCCGGTGCAACCGGACGCCGGTGATGATCAGCGCGGTGGAGACCAGGCCGATGGCGTCGTACGTGAGGTTCGAGGGGAGCCCGTCGGGCGGCAGCAGGAAATAGCCCGCCGTGGCCAGTGACCCCGTCACCAGCCAGATCCACCACAACCGTTCGCGCCGCACACCCTGCCATCGGCCGCGCCGGGTTTCAGATGAGGTGTCCATGGGTCACGAGACCGTCGCCGCGCCGGTGCCCGTGGTCACACCGGCGCCGTCGAAGCGGGGTTGCGCCACCGGCTCGCCGAAGAGGTTGCCCTGGGCGAAGCGATAGCCGATCCGGTGCAGCTCCGCGGCCTGCTCGGCGGTCTCCACGCCCTCGGCCACGGCGGCCATCCCGAGGCCGTCGCTGACCTGCAGCAGTGCGGTGGCGATGACCGCGTGCCGGCCGGCCCGGGTGATCGAGGCGACGAAGGACCGGTCGACCTTGATCACGTCGACGGGCACGCTCTGCAGCAGCCCGAGCGAGGAGTGGCCGGTGCCGAAGTCGTCGAGGGCGACCGGCACGCCCAGGGCGCGCAGGTCGTCGAGCGCCCGGACCGCCTCGCCGCCGTGGATCAGGGCGGTCTCGGTCACCTCGAGGGTCAGGTGGTCCGCCGGCAGCCGGGTCTCGGCCAGGGTGGCGGCGACCAGCGCCGGGAAGCCGGGATCGGCGAGCTGGCGGTCGGAGACGTTGACGTGCAGGCGCCCGGGCGCGCCCGCGCCGAGCGTGCGCAGCCAGCCGGCGGCCTCCGCACACGCGGTGCGCAGGATCCAGTCGCCGAGCTCCACGATGAGCCCGCTGCGCTCGGCGACCGGCAGGAACTCGGCCGGCGCCAGCGTGCCGCGGACCGGATGCTCCCAGCGCACCAGCGCCTCGACGGCCACCATCCGGTGGTCGGGCAGCGAGACGACGGGCTGGTAGACCAGGCGGAACCGGCCCTCGTCCAGGGCGGCGCGCAGCTCCGCCCCGATCCTGGCCTCCTCGGCGGCCTGCACGTCCAGGTCGGGCAGGTAGCGCCGGTGCCGCTCGCCGGCCTGCTTCGCGGCGTACATCGCGACGTCCGCGCGGCGCAGCACCTCGAAGCCGTCGGTGGTCCCGGCGCCGTCCGCGGTGCCGATGCTGGCGCCCACCAGCAGGTCCTGCCCGTCGAGCGTGATCGGCTCGCGCAGTGCCGTGCCGATCCGGCGGACGATGCGGTCCATGACGGCCGCCGACCCGCCGGGCACGAGCACCGCGAACTCGTCGCCGCCCATGCGTGCGACCACGTCGCCGTCGCGCAGCGCCCCGAGCAGGCGGCCGGCGACCACCTCGAGCAGCCGGTCGCCGACGCCGTGCCCGAGCCGGTCGTTGACGTCCTTGAAGCCGTTGAGGTCGAGCACCGCCACCTGCGGCGAGCCGGCGGCGACGGCCGCGCCGAGGCGCTCCTCGAAGACCCGGCGGTTGGGCAGTCCGGTCAGCGCGTCCCGCAACGCGAGATCCTCCAGCTGACCCGCCTGGCGCTGGATCTGCGTCACGAAGCCGGACATGCGGGCGAGGACCAGCAGGAACAGCAGCACCGCGCCGGTGCCGATGGCCGGCCAGCTGATCTCGCCCGAGCCGGTCGCGCCCTCGATGAACAGCAGCGCCGGGACCAGCAGCGTGCAGGCGGCCAGCAGGACCAGCCGGCCCCGTCCCAGGCGCGGGTCCACCGGGCGGGCCGGCGGGGCCGCCGCGCCGGCCGAGCGGTGCAGGGCGGCGGCGCCGTAGAGCACGTTGCCCACCATCCAGCCGGCCGAGACGGAGCCGTCCAGCGCGGGGGCGTACACGGAGACCAGCTGGAACGCCACGTCGGAGATGAGCATGGCGCCGGTGCCTGCGGTGATCAGCAGGAGGCTGGCCGAGGCCCGGCCGGAGCGGGTCAGCAGCCGCGCCACGATCGCGAGCAGCACCAGGTCGAACGCCGGGTAGGCGGCCCCGACGAGGCGTTCCAGCGGCGCGATGGACTCGTCGGCGGCGACCGGGCCGATGACGAACACCCACCACACCAGCCCCAGCCCGGTGGCGATGATCGCGGCGTCGAGCCGCCCGGCCAGGTCGCGCAGCAGCCGGCCGCGCGCCAGCATGATGCTGCCGATGATCAGGGGCGGGCACGAGACGAGGTAGAACACGTCCGCCAGCGACGGGAACGGATCGCGGTGCAGGACGTGCAGGTCGATGTCGTAGCTGATGTCGCCGGCCATCCGGAACAGCACCGACGCGGCGAAGAGGTACCAGGCCAGCCGGGGCTCCGGCCGGTTGCGCCGGATGCCGGCGAGGACCGCCACCAGGGTGGCGGCCGCGAGCACGTCCCAGAGCGCGGCGCCGGCGACGGTCCCGCCGCCGCCCAGCAGCGGGTACGCGACGTACGCCAGCAGTCCCGCGGACATCCACGCCGCGACCGTCCGGTCCACCCGTACGCTCCGCACGCCAGGTCATCGGCGGCCGCCCGCGGCACCTGAGCGTTCGGCTCATGCGGGCATGGCGCGCGCCAACAGGACGGCGGTGCCCGAACCGGACGGCAAGGTGCCGAACGTGCGGCCCCAGTCCCCGGCGAGGCGGGTCGCGCAGAAGGCGTCGGCGACCTCGGCGGGGGCGTGGCGCACCAGCAGCGAGCCCTGCAGCACCACCGCCATGCGCTCGACCGCGCGGCGGGCCTGGAACTCCAGGTCGTCGCCGCCGAGCAGGGCGGTCAGGCCCGCCGCGGCCTCGTCGAGGCGCCGGTCGGCCCCCGCGGCCGCCGCGATCTCGGCCCGGAACGCCTCCAGGCTGCCCGGGTCGCGGCGCAGCGCCCGGAGCACGTCCAGGGCCTGCACGTTGCCCGAGCCCTCCCAGATCGAGTTCAGCGGGGCGTCGCGGTACAGCCGGGGAAGGCCGGACTCCTCCACGTAGCCGTTGCCGCCGAGGCATTCGAGGGCCTCGCCGACCACGGCCGGCTGGCGCTTGCACACCCAGTACTTGCCGACCGCCACCGCCAGCCGGCCGAAGGCACGCTCACCGTCGTCCCCGCGTACGCCCCGGTCGACGGCCCCGGCCAGCCGCAGCGCCAGCGCCGTCGCGGCCTCGGTCTCCACCGCCAGGTCGGCGCAGACGTTGCGCATCAGCGGCTTGTCGATCAACCGGCCGCCGAAGGCGGACCGGTGCCGCACGTGGTGCAGCGCCTGGACCAGCGCGGCCCGCATCCCGGACGCCGAGCCGGTCACGCAGTCGAGCCGGGTCATGGCGACCATCTCGATGATCGTGCGCACGCCCTGGCCCTCGTCGCCGACCCGCCACGCCACGGTGTCGTCGAACTCGGGCTCGCTGCTGGCGTTGCTGCGGTTGCCGAGCTTGTCCTTGAGCCGCTGGATCCGGAAGGTGTTGCGCTCGCCGCCGGGCAGCACCCGCGGCACGAGGAAGCACGTCAGCCCGGCCGGTGCCTGGGCGAGCACGAGGAACAGGTCGCACATCGGCGCGCTGGTGAACCACTTGTGGCCGCGCAGCCGGTAGGTGCCGTCGGCGGCGGGGGTGGCGGTGGTCGAGTTGGCCCGTACGTCCGAGCCGCCCTGCTTCTCCGTCATGCCCATGCCGGCGAGCAGGCCACGCTTGGTCAGCGGCGCCCGCAGCCCCGGATCGTACGCCCGGCTGGTGAGCAGCGGCTCGTACGCGGCCGCCAGCTCCGGGGCGTGGCGCAGGGCGGGAACCACCGCGTACGTCATCGACACCGGGCACGAATGACCGGCCTCGACCTGGCTCCAGACGAACATCCCGGCGGCCCGCGCCACGTGCGCACCCGGCCGCGGATCGGCCCACGGCGCCCCGGCCAGCCCCTCGCCCACGGCGACGTCCATCAGCCGGTGCCAGGACGGGTGGAACTCCACCTCGTCGAGGCGGTGACCGTAGCGGTCGTGGGTCGCGAGGCGCGGCTCGTGCCGGTTGGCCTCCTCGGCCCACCGCTGCGGCTCGGCCTCCCCGGCCAGCTTGCCGAGCCGGTGCAGGTCACCGGCGGCCCACCCGGCACCCTCCCGCTCGACCGCGTCGAGCAACGCCGCATCGGCGGCGACGTCGTAGCCGACGAGCGGCGGGGGTTGGTTGACGACCTCGTGCGTGGAAGCGCTCACGCGCCGAATCTAGACCGTATCGATGGTCCTCGCGACCGCCCGTATCACCGCGCGGCCCGTACCCGGCACGCGATGATGAACCGATGATGGCACGCGCGGCCCTGGTCACCCTGGCACTGGCCGGCTGCGCCGGACCGGACGCCCCCGCACCCGCCCGGACCGTTCCGCCCGGCTGCGACGCTGCGGCCAGCCGCGTCGAGTGGTCGGGCTACACCAAGCAGCCGAAGCTGACCAGCGTCCGTCTCTACCGCGGAGCGGCCGTCACCGCCGACCCGGGTACGCCGGTCCTCGAGGAACCGTACGTCTCCGCGATCACCGGACCGACCGCTCCGGCGGACTGGCTGGCGCGGCTGGCCACGTCCCTCGCCGCCGAGACCGGCGACGAGATCCACACCGAGCCGGCGGTCCTGGAGGACGGCGTCCGCTGGGGCAGCAGCGGCGTCCTGGACGACCCCAGCATCGAGGAAACCCTGCACTACGAGGGCGTGCAAGCCGTGTCCGCCGCCTTCACCGTGCACTGCGCGCCGCCGGTGCAAGGCGCCCTCACCGCGTGGACCACCTTCTCCTACGGCGGCGTGACCTGCGGCCAGCTCGAACCCCCGGCCGATGAGCTCGGCCGGCTGGCCCGCAGCTACTGCCCCCGCACGCCGGTCCCCGGTCCACCGAGTCCCGCCATCGAGGCCGGCGTCGACTGAGCGCCCGCGGCGCCTCGATGACTACGCGCGAATATCCGCGATCATGCCGCGGGCTCCCCGGGACGCCCCTAGCATTCCCGCCATGACGGCGGACTCCGCAACGCTTCACGGCGACGAGCAGACGCTCTTCCTGGCGCTTGCGCCGGATGGAACGGCCGCCAGCAACCCGACTGTCCAGAAGAAGCTGGGATGGGATACCGACCGCTACTTCCGAGCCCGCGATGCCCTGGTGGATGCGGCGCTGATCGTACGGGGTAGAGGCCGGGGCGGCGTGGTGCGGCGCGTGCCGGCGGACACGTCGGCGGAGGAGACGACGGTCGCCGTGGTCGTCGAGACGACCTCCGACCCGGCGACCACTGTGGCCGCCGTCGAGGCTGTCATCAAGAACGAGATCGCCCTCTACGAACCGATGCGCCATGTCATCGCGAACGACTGGGCCAGGGACCACCGGCGGGATCCTCTCGCGGTGGAAATCACCGCGTTGCAGGGCCGCCGTGCGACCGGCGGTACGTGGTCGCGCCCGGATATCGTGAGCGTCGAAGTGCGCACTTTTGCCTTTGTGCCCGGCAAGTACCTCGAAGTCGCCTCGTTCGAGGTCAAGGCCGCGAACGCCATCAACGTCCAGGCGGTGTACGAAGCGCTGGCGCACCGGCGCTCGGCCACCCATTCCTACGTCCTCCTTCATGTACCCGCCGACCAGGCCGAGCAGCTCGAAGAGGATGTCGCCGACGTGGCGGAGGCCGCCCGGACACACGGGATCGGTGTCATCACGGCGGCGGACCCCGACGACTACGACACCTGGGAAGACCGCGAAGAGGCCCGCCGGATCGAACCGGATCCGGAGCGGCTCAACAACTTCGTGGCGACGCAGCTTTCCGAGAAGACGCGTGATCTGATTTCTCGCCGCCTGCGGTAGGGCCATTCGGAATGGATCAGCATCTGTCGCCCATCTCCCGCGGACCGGGGTAGCGCCGAGCCAGTTGACCGATCAGTCAAGAGACCCCTAGGGTGAGCGCGCAGTTGACCGATCAGTCAACTGATTGAGGAGAGGGAAACCCATGGGAGACGGAGCTGCGGTGCGCAAGACCAAGGTGCTCGCCGTGCCGGTTGCGGGCAGTCACCACATCAACACCTATCTGGTGATCGGGCGGCGGCCGATTCTCGTCGATGCGGGCATACCCGGCAGCGCCCGGCGGATCCACGACGGCATCGCCCGGCACGGCGTCGACCCGGCGGACCTGGCGCTGATCGTGCTCACCCACGCCCACCTCGACCACTTCGGCGCGGCGGCCGAGCTGCGGCGGCTGACCGGCGCTCCCGTGGCCGGGCATGCCGCCGACGCCGCGCAGTACCGCAGCGGGCGGGTCCGGGAGCCGTACCTGCCCACCGGGCCGATGGGCCGGCTGATGGCGCGGGCCCGGGCCCTGCACGTGCGGGCCGAGCCGCTCGAGCCGGACATCCTGCTGGACGGGCCGGCGCCGCTCGGCGAGTTCGGCGTGGACGGCCGGATCATGCCCACCCCCGGGCACACCGCCGGGTCGGTCTCCGTGCTGACGGACGCCGGCGACCTGGTCGCGGGCGACCTGATCGCCGGTTCCTTCTTCGGGCTCGTGCCCCGCCGGCCGGCCAATCCGCCGTTCCACGACGATCGGGCGGGCAACCTGGCCAGCCTGCGGGCGATGCTCGCGCTGCGGCCGCGCACGCTGTACGTCGGGCACGGCGGCCCCCTCGACCCCGGCCGCGCCGCCGGCTGGGCCGCCCGGGAGCAGCGGCGCCTGGACCGGCTGGCGCGCCGGGGGCGGCTGACCCGGCGGGCGGCCGAGCGGGACGCGTAGAGTTCGCCGCGGCTGTGAAGGAGGCGCCGAGATGGCGAACGACACCCGCGAACGCATCGTCACGGTGGCTCGTGACCTGGTGCACGGCGCCTCGCTCGCGCAGGTCAGCACCGAGGACGTCTGCAAGGCCGCGGGCGTGCACAAGGGCAGCCTCTACCACTTCTTCCCGTCCAAGAACGCGCTCGCCGCCGCGGTGCTGGAACGCAACTGGGACATGATGAGCACGGTGCTGGAGGAGTCCTTCGCCACCGACGTGGGGCCCCTGGAGCGCATCGACCGGTTCGTCGACGGCTTCGCCGGGATGCTCGCGCTGATGCGGCAGCGGATGGGTGCGACGCCCGGGTGCCCGCTGGGCGGTCTCGCCGCGGAGATGGCCGGCCTCGGCGCCGAGGCCCGGGCCCAGGTCGGCCGGATCCTCACCGGCTGGACGCGGTACTTCACCTCGGCCATCGGCGAGGCCAGGGACCGGGGGGAGATCGAGGCGTCGACCGACCCCGGCGAGGCCGCGACGCGGCTGCTCGCCCACCTGCAGGGCCACGCCCTGATGGCCCGGGCGTACGACGACCCGGACATGCTCCGCCGCGCCAAGCCGGGTCTGCGGATGCTGCTCGGCGCGCGCCCGTCCGCGGCGGAGCGGCCGTCCGGCGGTTGAGGCGACCGTGACGGTTCTGGACCTGACCTCCCGGCCACGTTGTCGGCGGCGGTACGCACCGACCCGTGGGGTGACCACCCGGTCCGGAAGACACCGTCTTCTCCCGACGTGTCCACGGTGGCCGGTGTGAACGACGTGCGCCAGCTCGGGGTGCGCTTCGAGCCTGCGGAGACCGGAGCGCACGGCGGCTCGGCCGTCCACATCGACACCGTGGAGCTGGTCCGAGTCAGTCCTGGGCGCGGCGCTCCAGGAACTCGTAGACGTCCTGGGCGTCGACCCCCGGGAAGGTGCCCGGGGGGAGCGCGGCGAGCAGGTGGGAGTGGACCCGGGCGCTCGGCCACGCGTGCCCGGCCCACTGCTTCACCAGGTCGGCCGGCGGGCGGCGGCAGCAGTCCGGGTCGGGGCAGCGGGACACCGTGCGGCGGGTGGTGTCGCCGCCGCGGAACCAGCGGGCGTGCTCGTACGGCGTGCCCACCGTGACCGAGAACTCCCCGGAGCGGGTCGACTCGACGTGCACGGTGCACCAGTACGTGCCGCCCACGGTGTCGGTGAACTGGTAGAAGGACGAGTACGGGTCGTCGGCCTGGAAGACCGTGCGCGACGCCCAGTTGCGGCAGACCGGCTGGCCCTCGATCGCGCCGGTGACGTCGGCCGGGAAGCGGACGCCGTCGTTCTCGTAGGCCTTGTAGACCGTGCCGCTCTCGTGGACCCGGCAGAAGTGGACCGGGATGCCGAAGTGGTGGGTCGCCAGGTTGGTGAAGCGGTGCGCCGCCGTCTCGTACGAGACGCCGAAGGCGTCCCGGAAGTCGTCGATCGCCAGGGCGCGGTCCGCCTTCGCCTCGCGCAGGAAGTCGACGGCGAACTTCTCCGGCATCAGCAGCGCCGCCGCGAAGTAGTTGGCCTCCACCCGCTGGCGCAGGAAGTCGCCGTAGTCCGACGGGTCCTCGTGGCCGAGCACGAAGTGGCCCAGCGTCTGCAGGACCACCGCGCGCGGGTCGTGACCCTTGTTGCTCGCGACCTGCGGCAGGTAGATGCGGCGGTTGCGCAGGTCGGTGACCGACCGGGTGGAGTCGGGCAGGTCGGGCACGTAGTGCAGGGTGAAGCCGAGCTGGACCGCGATGTCCAGGATGCCGCGCTGCGACAGCGGGCCGGTGGTGTGCCGGACCGACTGCAGGATCTTCGCCGCCGCCTCCTCGATCTCCGGGAAGTAGTTGTCGCGTTCGCGCATCTGCTCGCGGAGGTGCTGGTTGGCCCGGCGGGCCACCTCGGGGGTGGCGCTCTGCTCGGTCAGCAGGCGGGTCAGCTCGCGGTGCAGGCCGATCAGCGACTCCAGGGCGTCGGCCGGCAGCCGCCGCCCGCCGCGCACCACCGGCAGGCCGAGCGCCTGGTAGGCCGGCTCGCGCTGGAAGTGGGCCAGCTCGATCTCCAGCCCGGCGCGCCGGCTCGGCGCCTCGGGGCGCAGCAGATCCTGCATCGGTACGCCCAGCGCCGCCGCGATCGCCTGCAGGACGCTGAGCTTCGGCTCGCGTTTGCCGTTCTCGATGAGGGAGAGCTGCGAGGGTGCCCGCCCGACCGCCGCGCTGAGCTGGTCGAGGGTCATGTTCTTCGACCGTCGCAGATGCCGCAGCCGCTGGCCGAGGGTCACCAGGTCGACCGAGCCGTCAGAAGATGAAGCCGTCACGGGTTTTTACGTTAGCAGAAGATTCTCAATTCTTCTCCTCACATATGCCTGCCAGAGGGGTTGCGCGGTGCGCGAGAGTCGAGTTCTTCCCGCACGGAGCAGGGCTGGAAAGGAAACTTGAGATGACTGATCAGCTGACCGACGTCAGGGGCGGTACCGCCGCGGACCTCACTCGGGCTTGGGCCGGCGATCCCCGATGGCTCGGCATCAAGCGCGACTACACCGCGCAGGACGTCGTGCGTCTTCGTGGCAGCCTCCAGGAACGGCACACTCTCGCCGAGCGCGGCGCCCAGAAGCTCTGGGACCTGCTGCACTCCGAGGACTACATCAACGCCCTCGGCGCCCTCACCGGCGGCCAGGCCGTGCAGATGGTCCGGGCCGGCCTGAAGGCCATCTACCTCTCCGGCTGGCAGGTTGCGGCCGACGCGAACCTCTCCGGCCACACCTACCCGGACCAGAGCCTCTACCCGGCCAACTCGGTGCCGGCCGTGGTGCGCCGGATCAACAACGCGCTGCTGCGCACCGACCAGATCGAGGTCGCCGCCGGCCGCACGGACAAGGACTGGTTCGCGCCGATCGTCGCCGACGCGGAGGCCGGCTTCGGTGGCCCGCTCAACGCGTTCGAGCTGATGAAGGGCATGATCGCCGCCGGCGCCGCGGGCGTGCACTGGGAGGACCAGCTCGCCTCCGAGAAGAAGTGCGGCCACCTGGGCGGCAAGGTGCTCATCCCGACCCAGCAGCACATCCGCACGCTGAACGCGGCCCGCCTGGCGGCCGACGTGGCCGGCGTCCCGACCCTGGTCATCGCCCGCACCGACGCCCTGGCGGCGGACCTGCTGACCACCGACGTGGACGAGCGCGACAAGCCGTTCCTGACCGGCGAGCGCACCGCGGAGGGCTTCTTCCGGGTCCGCCCGGGCGACGACGCCGCGATCGCCCGCGGCATCGCGTACGCCGACTACGCCGACCTGCTCTGGGTCGAGACCGGCAAGCCGGACCTGGAGTTCGCCAAGAAGTTCGCCGAGGCCGTGCACGCCAAGCACCCGGGCAAGATGCTGGCGTACAACTGCTCGCCGTCGTTCAACTGGAAGCGCAACCTGGACGACGACACGATCGCCCGGTTCCAGAAGGAGCTCGGCGCGATGGGCTACAAGTTCCAGTTCGTCACGCTGGCCGGCTTCCACGCCCTCAACCACTCGATGTTCGAGCTGGCCAAGGGCTACTCGACCACCGGCATGAGCGCGTACGTGAAGCTGCAGGAGGCCGAGTTCGCGGCCGAGGCCGACGGCTACACCGCGACCAAGCACCAGGCCGAGGTCGGCACCGGCTACTTCGACGCGGTCTCGACCGCGCTGAACCCGGAGAGCTCCACCACCGCGCTGTCCGGCTCGACCGAGGAAGAGCAGTTCTGACATGGGCACCGAAGAGGTCACCATCTGCGGCGAAAGCGGGGGTCGGTACGCCGAGATCCTGACGCCCGAGGCGATCGACTTCGTCGTGGCGCTGGACCGTGAGTTCGGCGCCCGCCGGGTGCAGCTGCTCGAGCGCCGCCGGCGCCGGCGGGCCACCCGCACCACCGAGCTGGACTTCCTGCCGTCGACCGAGCACATCCGCAAGGACGACTCCTGGACGGTCGCGCCTCCGGCGGAGGACCTGACCGACCGGCGGGTGGAGATCACCGGTCCGCCGGAGCGCAAGATGACCATCAACGCGCTCAACTCCGGCGCCAAGGTGTGGATGGCGGACTTCGAGGACGCCACCGCACCGACCTGGGAGAACATCATCCTGGGCCAGCTCAACCTGCGGGACGCGCTGGACGGCAAGCTGGACTACACCGCGCCGGACGGCAAGGAGTACAAGGTCGGCGACACCATGCCGACCATCATGGTCCGTCCGCGTGGCTGGCACCTGCCCGAGTGCCACCTGCGGATCGGCGGGCGGGCGGTGTCGGCGTCGCTGTTCGACTTCGGCATGTACCTGTTCCACTGCGGACGGCGTCAGCTCGAGCGCGACAGCGGGCCGTACTTCTACCTGCCGAAGCTCGAGAGCCACCTCGAGGCCCGGCTGTGGAACGACGTGTTCGTCTTCGCGCAGCAGCTGCTCGGCATCCCCCGGGGCACGATCCGTGCCACGGTGCTGATCGAGACCATCACCGCGGCCTTCGAGATGGAAGAGATCCTGTACGAGCTGCGCGAGCACTCGGCCGGCCTGAACGCGGGCCGGTGGGACTACCTCTTCAGCATGATCAAGAACCGGCCGGACGTGGTGCTGCCGGAGCGCTCGCAGGTCACGATGACCGCGCCGTTCATGCGGGCGTACACGGAGCTGCTGGTCCAGACGTGCCACAAGCGCGGCGCCCACGCGATCGGCGGCATGGCCGCCGTCGTGCCCAGCCGTGACCCGGTCGCGGCCAAGCGGGCGCTCAACCAGGTGCGGCAGGACAAGCGGCGCGAGGTCGGCGACGGCTTCGACGGCTCGTGGGTGGCGCACCCCGGCCTGGTCGAGACCTGCAAGGAGGTCTTCGACCAGTGGCTCGGCTTCGAGCCGAACCAGCTCGTGCGCCGCCGCGACGACGTGCGGGTCACCGCCAAGGAGCTGCTCGACGTGCGGGCGACCGCCGTCACGGTGACCGAGGTGGCGTTGCGCAACAACGTCAGCGTCGCCCTGCGCTACACGGCCGCCTGGCTCGGCGGGCGGGGCGCGGTGGCCCTCGGCGGGCTGATGGAGGACGCGGCGACCGCGGAGATCTGCCGGGCCCAGCTCTGGCAGTGGATCTCCCACGGCACCCCGACCGACTACGGCGTGCCGGTCACGGCCGGACTGGTGACCCGGATGCTGCGCGAGGAACTGGACGTCCTCGCGGAGACGGGCGCTCTCGACGAGGACGCCGCCCGGCGCTTCGGGCAGGCCCGCACCCTGCTCACCGTGTTGCTCACGGAGCGGACCTGTCCGGAGTTCCTCACCCTGCCCGCGTACCTGCGGCACATGACCGGGGACAAGCCCACGCCGGCTCCGGCGATGAGTGTCTGACCTGCGGGAAGAGTACGGCCCGGCGGCGATCTGCCGCCGGGCCGTGCCCGTGTTGGCGCCCGGTGGGAAAGGCGCCGGGTCCCGGCCCCGGCGCGGCTCTCTCCCGGATGCGATGCTGAGGTCCTCACGAGGCTTCTAGCAGCGCTGGGAGGACCCACCATGGTGCCGCTCACTGCCGAGAACCTGTCATCCCTGCCGGCCGGCCTGCCCGTACCGTCCTACGACCGCGCCGCGCTGCGGACCGGGATCGTGCACTTCGGAGTCGGCGGTTTCCACCGGGCCCACGAGGCGATGTACCTCGACCGTCTGATGGCGCGCGGCGCGGCGCGGGACTGGGCGATCTGCGGCGTGGGCGTGATGCCCTCCGACGAGCGGATGCGCGACGCGCTCGTCGCGCAGGACGGCCTCTACACGCTGGTCGTCAAGGCGCCGGACGGCACCCTCGAGGCCCGGGTCATCGGCTCCATCACGGAATACCTGTACGCGCCGGACGACCCCGAGGCCGTCGTCGAGAAGATGGCCGACCCGGGCGTGCGCATCGTCTCGCTGACCGTCACCGAGGGCGGCTACCACATCGACGCCGTCACCGGGGAGTTCCTGGCGGACGATCCCGGCGTGCAGCACGACCTGGTCCCCGGCGTCCGGCCCCGGACGACCTTCGGGCTGGTCACCGAGGCGCTGTCCCGGCGCCGCGCGCGCGGTGTCCCCCCGTTCACCATCATGAGCTGCGACAACATCCAGGGCAACGGCCACGCCGCCCGCCGCAGCTTCGCCGCCTTCGCCACGCTGCGCGATCCCGAGCTGGGCGCCTACGTCCGCGAGCAGGTGGCGTTCCCCAACAGCATGGTGGACCGCATCACGCCCGTGACCACCGCCGAGGACCGCGAGGAGGTCCGCCGGCGCTTCGGGGTGGACGACGCCTGGCCGGTGGTCTGCGAGCCGTTCGCCCAGTGGGCCCTGGAGGATGTGTTCCCGCTGGGACGCCCGCCGTTCGAGGAGGCGGGGGTGCAGATGGTGGCCGACGTGGAGCCGTACGAGCTGATGAAGCTGCGCCTGCTCAACGCGAGCCACCAGGCGCTGTGCTACTTCGGCTACCTCTGCGGCTACCGGCTGGTGCACGAGGTCGCCCAGGACCCGCTGTTCGCCCGGTTCCTGCTCGCCTACATGGACCGCGAGGCGACGCCGACCCTGGCCCCCGTGCCCGGCATCGACCTGGACACCTACCGGCACCAGCTCATCGAGCGTTTCTCCAACGCCCAGGTGCGGGACACCGTGGCGCGGCTGTGCGCGGAGAGCTCCGACCGGATCCCCAAGTGGCTGCTGCCGGTGATCCGCCACAATCTGCGCACCGGCGGCGAGATTCTGCGCTCGACCGCGGTGGTGGCCTCCTGGGCCCGCTATGCCGAGGGCGTCGACGAGCAGGGGCAGCCGATCGAGGTGGTCGACCGGCTGCGCGACAGCCTGGTGCCCCGGGCCCGGCGCCAGCGCGAGGAGCCGCTGGCCTTCGTCGCACACCGCGAGCTCTTCGGCGACCTCGTGGACGACGAGCGCTTCGTCGCGACGTACCGGTCGGTCCTCGCCTCCCTGCACGGCAAGGGCGCCCGGGCGACGCTGGAGGACCTGGCCGCCTAGCCCGGCCGGCGGCCCCGGACGTGGGCGGAGATCCACCCGGGCGACGAGCAGGCGCCCGGGGAACCCGAGCGCCTGCGCTCAGAGCTGTTCGGCGGCACCCGTACCGGGGGGATCGGGCTGCTCCGCGACCTGCAGGATCTCAACCTCGTGGCCGCCGAGTGCGACATCGCCTGGACCGTCGTGGGGCAGGCCGCCCGGGACGCGCCCGACGAGGAGCTGGTCCCGGTCGTCGGCCGGTGCGAGGGTGCGGCCGCCATCCAGGTGCAGTGGCTGCGTACCCGGCTGAAGCGGGCCGCTCCGCAGGCCCTTCTCGTCGCTCGTCGACCGGATCCGGCCGGGGCGCCGGGGCGGCAGCGCGGGTGCGGGAGTGATTGCCGGCGCAGCGGGACGACGACCCAGCACCGCGCCGGCCGAGCCCAGGGTGGGGAGCAGGAGCCGGTACCGCCGGGCCGGGTCGTCCGGGCGGGCCGACAGCAGGGGGCGTACCTCGGCCGGCGCCCACGGGGCGAGCGACGCGGGTGTGACCCCCCGGCAGTAGCTGTTGAGCTGTTCGAAGACCACCCGCGACAGGAACGCCGCGTTCGGCTCGTCGATGTGCAGTCCCTGCGCGACGGACCGGATCAGGGTGCGGCACGCGTCGCCGGCGATGTGCTGCCGCCCGGCGCCGTCGTCGGCGGGTGCCACCCGGGGCGGGGCGAGCTCGGCGGGGAGCTGGACGATGACCTGCTGGAGTGTCCGATCCGGAACCAACTGCCGGCACGCCTGCAGCACGGTGCGGATGACGCGCCGTGCCTCGTTGCGTCCGTGCAAGCGACCACGAGCTCGTACGTGAGACACCAGGTCGTCGCGATGCATGAGACCACGCCTTTCCCCCGGGGGCGTCCTCGGCTCCGGGGCCGGCCGAATACCCCATCGAAGCACCGGGAAACGTCCACGAGGTTGCTCTCACGTATCGAAATATTTCTCTAAATGTATTTACTGTTAACAATCTTTAACTTATGTTGGCCCCACGGCCGGAAGGCGCCCCCACGCCTGCCGTCCCGTCCCCGCGGTGGGCCGGGGTTCCCCCTCGTCCCCGGCCTGCCGTTCCCCGTGAAGAGGAGCCCTTCATGAGACGCAGAGTCGCCCTACCCATCCTCAGCACCGCGGCCGTCGGCGCGTCGCTCTTCGTCGCCGTGGCCCCCGCCTCGGCGCACGGCTACGTCTCCTCGCCGCCCAGCCGCCAGGCGAACTGTGCCAGCGGTGCCGTCGCGAACTGCGGCGACATCATCTACGAGCCGCAGAGCGTGGAGGCCCCCAAGGGTTCGATGCAGTGCAACGGCGGTGGCAGCCGCTTCGCCGTCCTCAACGACGCCGGCAAGGGCTGGCCGGCCGCCTCCGTCGGCAAGACGGTGACCTTCACCTGGACGTTCACCGCGCGGCACGCCACCCACTCCTGGGAGTACTTCATCGGCGGCACCCGGCTGGCCGTGTTCTACGACGGCGGCGCGCAGCCCGGCGCCACCAAGTCCCACTCGGTCGGCATGGGTGCCTTCAGCGGCCGGCAGACGGTGCTCGCCCGCTGGAACGTCAACGACACCCCGATGGCGTTCTACGCCTGCGTCGACGTGAACATCGGCGGTGGCGGTGGCGGTGGCGGTGGCGGTGGCGGTGGCGGTGGCGGTGGCGGTGGCGGCGGTGAGCCGCCCACCACCCCGCCGGACGGTGGCACCTGGCGCGCGGGGACGGCGTACGCGCCCGGGACCACCGTGACCTACGGCGGGTCGGCGTACCGGTGCCGGCAGGCGCACACCGCGCTGACCGGGTGGGAGCCGCCGAGCGTCCCCGCCCTGTGGGAACGGATGTGAGGTGGCGCCGGACCGCCGCGGCGGTCCTGCTGGTGGTCGTGGCCGGCTGCGGGTCC